>NZ_PXNQ02000005.1 GCF_003007735.2 Paracoccus methylarcula | reverse complement strand
GCGGAAATTTTCACAGAAGCGCCATATTTTCATTAACACACTGATTTAACCTATTTCTTTTGCCACCCCCCTCGGCTTTGCCCGTCCAATGGGGCGTGGAATCGCGACTCGCAAGCCCAGAAGCGTGAGAATCACGACCAACCAGAACCCGGGCGTGACCGGGAATGTCTTGAGCGCCCAGATCCAGTGCAGCGCAACCAGCGGCGCGGCAATATAGACCAGCTTGTGCAGCTTTCTCCACGCCTGCCCGCCCATGCGCCGGATCGACAGGTTGTTCGAGGTGATCGCCAGCGGCAGCAACAGCAGCAAGGCCGACATCCCGAAGAGCAGGTAGGGCCGCTTGACCACATCCTTCACCATCTGCGACCACAGGAACGCCATGTCCATCGTCACCCAGCTGAGCACATGCAGCCCAGCATAGGTGAAACATAGCAGCCCAAGCGCCCGGCGAAATTTCATCAGGCTGATTCCCGCGATTCGCAAAAGCGGCGTCACCGCAAGGCTCGCGATCAGGAAATACAGCGCGGTGCGGCCCAACCTGTGTTCGACATCGCGGACCGGTTCGACCCCGAGCCCCCCGGTGAAGATGTCCCAGATCAGCAATCCCAGGGGAAGCAGGCCACCCAGCCATACCGCCCAGACCGGCAGGCGGCGCAGCATATCGTTCAATTGTCGTTTCATCAGTAGTTCTTCGTCAGGTCCATCCCGGCATAGAGCGAAGCCACCTGTTCGCCATAACCGTTGAATTTCAGCGTCTCCTGCCGTCCGCCGAACAGGCCCGAACCGATTTTCCGTTCAGTCGCCTGAGACCAGCGGGGATGATCCACCTCGGGGTTCACATTGGCGTAGAAGCCGTATTCCGACGGGGCCGTATCCTGCCATGTCGCGAATGGCTGCTTGTCGGTCAGTGTGATCCTCACGATCGACTTGATCGACTTGAACCCGTATTTCCACGGCACGACTAGCCGGATCGGTGCGCCGTTCTGATTGGGCAGCGGATCGGAATAAAGGCCGGTCGCCAGGATCGTCAGCGGATGCATCGCCTCGTCCAGCCGCAGTCCTTCACGATAAGGCCAGTTGAGAATCGGATAGCTCTGCCCGCGCATCTCTTCGGGGCGCATCAGGGTCTCGAAGGCCACGAACCTGGCCGAAGGCTGCACGCCGACCTTGTTCAACACCGAGGCCAGCGGCACGCCGATCCAGGGAATCACCATCGACCAGGCCTCAACGCAGCGCAGCCGGTAGATCCGCTCCTCCAGCGCGCTGTCGGGGGCGAGTTCCTCGACACCGTAACTGCCGGGGCGCTCGACCAACCCGTCGATTTCGACCGACCACGGATCGACCGTCATCGCACCGGCGTAACGGGCCGGATCCTCTTTCCCGGTGCCGAATTCATAGAAATTGTTGTAATTGGTGACCTCCTCGAAGCTGTTCGGCTTCTCATCCGTGGATAGCGGCGAGGGCTTGCCGGTCAGCGCCACGGCCGGCGAGGCGGTGAGCGCGGCCCCCGCGGCGATGAAGCTGCGCCGGTTCAGCCAATCAGCCTTGGGGGTAACATCAGACCAGTTAAGTTTCATATTCTCTCTCCGATATGTCTTGCTCGGCCGGGCTTGCTGACCCATCATCGCATAGTCACGCTGATGGAGGCCGATATGCGCATCACAATCGCTTTACTCTTCGTATGGGCGGGGCTGGGCGTTACAGCCAACGCCGATGACATCCCGGTGATCCCGCCGGTGACCCATGAAGTCGAGGCTGAATTCGACGATATCGCCTTTGGCGTCGAGAATGCGATCATCAATGCCGGGCTGGTGATCGAAACCCGTAGCCACGTGGGCGAGATGCTGGCCCGCACCAAGGAGGATGTCGGCGGCAAGAAGGATATCTATACCCATGCCGAGATATTCACATTCTGCTCGGCCACGGTCTCGCGGCAGGTGATGGAAGCCGACCCGATGAATATCCAGTCCTGCCCCTATTCGATCTTCCTGTTCGAGACGCCGGATGCGCCGGGCAGGATAACGGTCGGCCATCCCAGCTATGGCGGATCGATGGCACCCGCACAGGACTTGCTGGACGGTATCCTGGCCGATGCCTTGATGCTGGATTAGGCCGATAACTGAAGATCTGATGTTGGGATTTCTCGTTCGGTTGACCTTGCTGCTGCTTCCGGCATCTGCTCTTGCCGAAGAATGCGTCGTCCTGGTGCACGGGCTCGCCCGAACCGAGGCGTCACTGGCGGTGATGGAACATGTGCTGGAGCGCGAGGGATACCGGGTCGTCAGCGCAAGCTATCCCTCGACCGATCAACCGATCGAAAACCTCCTGTCTCATGTCAGCGATGCGGTTGCCGGATGCGATGGCAAGAGGTTCCATTTCGTCACCCATTCCATGGGGGGAATACTGGTGCGCGGCTGGTTGCGCGACAATCGCCCCAATGAGCTGGGCAGGACCGTGATGCTGGCTCCCCCCAATCACGGGTCGGAGGTGACGGATGATTACGGCGATCTCGCGATCTACGAATATCTGAACGGCCCTGCGGGGATGCAGCTTGGCACCGATGCCGAAAGCCTCCCGAACCGCTTGCCCAGGGCCGATTTCGAGCTGGGGATCATTGCCGGCGACCGGAGCGTGAACCCGATCCTGTCAACCAGCTTCGACGGGCCCAATGACGGCAAGGTCTCGGTCGAAAGCACGAAGCTTGACGGGATGGCTGATCATCTCGTGGTGCATGCGACCCATACATTCATGATGAATAACCCGATGGTCATCGCCCAGACCCTGACCTTCCTGCGCGAAGGACGTTTCGATCATGACATGACGCTTACCGAAGCGATCACGGCGATATTCCCGGAATAAGCTTACTCGCTGGAAATCTCGCCCAGAAATGCCTCTCCGAAACGCTCCAGCCGCACCGAATCCAGATGCCGTGCAAGGGCCGCCGGATCCGTGGGGCGCGCCTCGGCAATGCGACGGATCTGGGCGGTCGAGCATGACAGCGGCTTTTCCATGCCGTCCTCTCCGCGCATCAGGCGGTTCTGCACCCCTATCAGGCGGTCGAACAGATCTCCTGCGGGACGTCCTGCCAATGCGCGGCGATGGGGATGCATCTCGGGCTGATCCCCGGCGATGACCGACAGGAAATCGCGGCCATAGCTTTCCAGCTTCTTCGCCCCGACACCGTTCACCTGCGCCATCTCGTCCAGGTTCTGCGGGCGCCGTTCGGCCATCTCGATCAGTGTCCGGTCGGGAAAGATGACATAGGCGGGAACACGGGCGGCCTCGGCCAGCGCCCGGCGCTTGGCCTTGAGCGCGGATAGCAAGGGTTCGTCCTCTTCAGCGACCTGCGTGCGCAGAACCGTGCTGCCCTTGGCCCGCAAGGTCGTGTCGTGGCGCAAGGTGACGCTTTCCTCACCTCGCAGGACTGGATGGGCAGCGTCGGTCAGATGCAGCGCGCCATGGCGCTCGGGATCGGGGCGGCACAGGTCCAGCCCCATCATCTGCCGGAAAATCGCTTGCCATTGTCCGCGGCTGTGATCGCGCCCGACCCCGAAAGTCGGCAACTGGTCATGACCTCGTCC
Source organism: Paracoccus methylarcula (assembly GCF_003007735.2). GTDB lineage: Bacteria > Pseudomonadota > Alphaproteobacteria > Rhodobacterales > Rhodobacteraceae > Paracoccus > Paracoccus methylarcula. The sequence goes on along the minus strand of NZ_PXNQ02000005.1, from coordinate 296,450 downwards.
CCGGATCTTTTCGGTCGCGTTCCCCGTCAGGATGTCGATCAGATGCCCGGCGCCGAACCATTCGCCGGTCCGCAGCATCGCCGACAGCGCCTTGCGCACCGATTGAGTTCCGTCGAACAGCTTGGGCGGAGTTTCGCATAAATCGCAATTGCCGCAATCCTCGGCCAGTTCCTCGCCGAAATAGGCCAGCAACCGCTTGCGCCGGCAGCCGGTCGCCTCGGCCAGACCCAGAAGCGCGTTCAGCCGGGTGTGATCGGCGGTCTTGCGGACGGATTCGGCCAGGCCCTCGTCCACCTGCATGCGGCGCAGGCGGATATCGTCGGGACCATAAAGCGTCAGCGTATCGGCCGGATCGCCGTCGCGCCCCGCCCTCCCGATCTCCTGGTAATAGGCCTCGATGCTTTTCGGCAGATCGGCATGCAGCACCCAACGGATATCCGGCTTGTCGATCCCCATGCCGAAGGCCACGGTCGCCACGACGATCAGCCCGTCCTCGCGCTGGAACCTGCCCTCGACCTCGCGGCGGGGCCCGGCCTCCATGCCGCCATGATAGGCAACGGCGCTGTGCCCCGCCTCGTTCAGCGCGGCAGCCAGGGTCTCGGTCCGGGCACGGCTGGCGCAATAGACAATACCGGATTGTCCCCGCCGGGCCCCAACGAAAGTCAGGACCTGCTTGCGCGGGCTGTCCTTGGGCTGAAAGGCCAGCCGGATATTGGGACGATCGAAGCCGCGCAGGAAACTGGTCGGCTGCTGGCCGTCGAACAGGCGGTTGACGATCTCGGCCCGCGTCTCGGCATCGGCGGTGGCGGTGAAGGCGGCCAGGGGCACATCCAGCACCCGCTTCAACTCCCCGATGCGCAGGTAATCGGGGCGGAAATCATGGCCCCATTGGCTGACACAATGCGCCTCGTCCACGGCAATCGCCGTAACGCCCGCCCGGCGCAGCAGGTTCATCGTCCCGCCCGAGGCCAGACGCTCGGGCGCCATGTAGAGGATCTTCAGCCCGCCCTGCCCCAGCGCCTGGAACACCGCGTCAGTCTCTTCCTGCGTATTGCCGCTGGTCAGCGCCCCCGCCGCAACCCCGGCCTCGCTGAGCGCCCGGACCTGGTCGCGCATCAGGGCAATGAGCGGCGAGATCACCACGGTCACGCCATCCCGCATCAGGGCGGGCAGCTGGTAGCACAGCGATTTGCCGCCCCCGGTCGGCATGATGGCCAGCACGTCATGGCCCCCGGCCACGGCCTCGACGATCTCGCGCTGGCCGGGGCGGAAGCCGTCAAAGCCCCAAACCTGTCGCAGAAGATCGGTCGGCATCACATTCCGTAAAAGAAGCCCGCGTTATTGGCCAATGCGCGCTGAAGGATGATGATGATGACGAATAGCACCAGCGGTGCCAGATCCAACCCGCCGGTATTGGGCAGAATATTGCGGATCGGGCGATAGACCGGCTCCAGCAATCGGGACAGCCCGTCCCAGATCGACGCGACCAGGGGTTGGCGCAGGTTCAGCACCTGGAAATTGATCAGCCACGACATGATGATATGGACGATCATCACGAACCACACCACTTGCAGGATCAGTTGCAAGGCTTCGTACAGCGTTCCCATCTTCCCCTCTTCGTCGCGATTGCGCCCTGTATGACCTTGCGAGCGCCCGCACGCAAGCCGGTTGCCGCAGCGTCTTGCTTGACGCTGGCGCGGGCAGGGGCCACCCCTGTCCGGAACCAGACATGGGGTGGCCGATGTATCCGCTGATCCGCTTTGCCAAGGAAATGTTGAAATATCGTAACGCGCCCGCCCTGGGGCCGCTCGATCCGCATATCTCGACGCATATCTGCTGGCCATGGGATCTGGATCCGTGGATCGAGCTGAACAATGGCCGGACGCTGACGCTGTATGATCTGGGCCGGATCCCGCTGGCCATGCGCAGCGGGCTGATCCCGATCCTGAAGCAGAAGGGCTGGGGCATCACCGTGGCCGGAAATTCGACCCGCTACCGCCGCCGTATCCGCATGTTCGACCGCTTCACCATGATTTCACGGATGATCGGTTGGGATCATCGCTTCATCTACATGGATCAATCCATGTGGAAGGGCGGCGAATGCTGCAACCAGGTCCTGATCCGTTCCGCCGTCACGTCAGCCAAGGGGATCGTGCCACCATCCGAAGTCGTCGCCGCGCTTGGCCATCCTCCGGAAAGCCCGGAACTGCCTGCCTGGGTAAAGGCCTGGATCGAGGCCGATACGGCAAGGCCATGGCCGCCCGAATTACCCGAAGAGACGAAACGGCACTTGTCAGGCTGACGGGCCTCGGGCCTTATAGGCGCGCATAAGGAAAGAGGGGCAGCACATGAACCGCAAGCGCATCTGGGGCTGGTGGTTTTTCGATTGGGCCAGCCAACCTTATCACACGCTGCTGGTGACATTCATCTTCTCGATCTATTTCGCCGAGATCGCCAAGCGCCATTTCATCACCCTCGGAGACAGCGCGACACTCGCGGGCGCGCATGCGCAGACCCTGTGGGGTTACGGCCTCTCGATCACCGGCGTGGTGATCGCCGTGCTTGCGCCCATCCTCGGAGCGATCGCCGATACATCCGGCAAGCGGATGCCTTGGATATGGCTCTTCTCGACCTTCTATGTCGTCGGCGCGGCCGGTTTGTGGTATCTGATGCCCGAGCAACCTGCGCTGATCCGCGCGGTCACGCTGTTCGGCATCGGCATGATCGGGGTCGAATTCGCCACCATCTTCACCAATGCCCTGCTTCCCGGCCTCGCCCCGCGCGACGAGATCGGCAGGCTATCCGGATCGGGATTCGCCTTCGGCTATCTGGGCGGCGTGGTCTCGCTGGCGGTGATGCTGGCGCTCTTCGCGGAAACTCCAAGCGGCAAGACGCTGGCGGGGCTGGAACCGCTCTTCGGCCTCGATCCGGCGCAGCGCGAAGGCACGCGCTTTGTCGGTCCTTTCACCGCGCTCTGGTATATCCTTTTCATGATCCCCTTCTTCCTTTGGGTCAAGGAGCCGCCCGGCCCCCGCCACCCGATCCGCATCGGATACGCCCTCCGCGATCTCTGGGCACTGATCCGCAGCCTGCGCCACCGGCGCAGCCTCGCAAGCTGGCTGGTCTCGTCGATGCTGTCACGTGATGCGCTGAACGCGCTTTACGGATTCGGCGGGGTCTATGCGGGCACGGTGCTGGGCTGGCCGGTAGTCCTGGCCGGAGTATTCGGGGTCGTCAGCGCAGTTTCAGCCTCTGTCATCAGTTGGCTGGGCGGCCGGGCCGACCGTCGATGGGGCCCGAAACCCGTCATTATCGGCTGCACGCTGATACTGATGGGCGTCTGTGTCACCGTGGTCGGCATGGATCGCGAGACCCTGTTCGGCATGCCCGTTCCCGACACGCCTTTGATCGCGAATTTGCGCCTGCCCGACGTGATCTTCTTTGCCTGCGGGGCCCTGATCGGCGGGGCGGGCGGGGCACTTCAGGCCGCCAGCCGCACCTTGATGGTGCGCCACACGAGCGAGGAGCGCGCGACCGAAGGCTTTGGTCTTTATGCGTTATCGGGAAAGGCCACCGCCTTTCTCGCACCCTTCTTGATCGCCACCGTCACCGGTTTGACCGGAAATCAGCGCATCGGCATCTCTCCCCTGATCTTGATGTTTCTTCTCGCGTTGGTTCTGCTAATCTGGGTCAAACCTGAAGGAGAGGCAGAGCAGTGATCCGTAAGTTTTTAACCGCAGCGGCCCTGATCGCGGGGCTGGTATCTCCCGTCTTGGCCGAACCCCTGGCCAAGGACGTGTTCGGCCATTTCAAGGGCGCATCGCAAGGTCCGGCAGTCTCGATCGGTTTCTACTCCAAAGGCTGCGGCCAGGGCTTCCAGCAACTTCCCGAAAGCGGTCCAAGCTGGCAGGCCATGCGCCTGTCGCGCAATCGCAACTGGGGACATCCGGAATTGATCAGCTTCCTGGTCGGCCTGTCGCAGGCCGCGCAACAAGCGGGTTGGAAGGGGCTTTACATCGGCGATATCAGCCAGCCGCGTGGCGGCCCCATGATCACCGGCCATGCCAGCCACCAGATCGGGCTCGACGCCGATATCTGGATGTTGCCGCCATCTTCACTGAGCCTGACGCCCGGCCAACGCGAGAACATCTCTTCGGTTTCGGTGGTTGCCAGGGGCGGCACGCAATTATCGGGCAACTGGAATCCGGGCCATATGGCGATCATGCGCGCCGCCGCCCGTGATCCCCGGGTCGAGCGCATCTTCACCGATCCCGTCGTGAAGGTCGCGATGTGCCAGATGGAGCGCGGCAATCGCAGCTGGCTACGCAAGATCCGCCCGCTGAACGGCCATGATTATCACTTCCATGTCCGGCTGTCCTGTCCCAGGGGCTCGATCTGCCGCGAGCAGGATCCGCCCCCTCCGGGCGATGGTTGCGCCGAGGCGGCGGAATGGATCAAGAACCGGATCGACCCGAGCAGCGTCAAGCCCGTGCCTCCAGATCCGAATTACCGCCATCCGCGCAGCTACCGGCTGAGCGAACTGCCCAATCAATGCCGCACAGTCGCCGCAGCACCCTGATCGCGGCCGTCACGGCGATCCTGATCACGGCCGGCGCCCCCACGCCGGCCGCGACACTGGATTATATCGGAACATATGTCTGGACCGATGACGATCCGCGCTTCGGCGGTTTTTCCGGCATCGAGATCACTGATGACGGTAACAGCTTTCACGCTGTCTCGGACCGCACCAACCTGTTCTGGGGCAGTATCGAACGCGATAATGCTGGGCGTATCCGGCACATGAACATTGCCGGCCGGGCGCATCTGAAAGCCAGCGGCGGCGAGCAGCTTGCCAAGGGATATCTGGGTGACAGCGAAGGGCTGGCGATCGGCGATGACGGCCGGATCTGGATCAGTTTCGAAGGGCTGAACCGGGTGGTCGCCTATCCCGATCCCGACGCGCCTGCCCAGCCCCTGCCGCGTCCGCCCGCGTTGCCGGAGCTCAGGCCCAATCAGGGCTTCGAATCCCTCGCGATCAATGCGGAGGGCGCATTGTACACCATCCCCGAACGCTCATCGGGACCGGACCAGCCCTTCCCGGTCTTGCGCTTTAAGAACGGTGAATGGGATCAGCCTTTCACCATTCGCCGCAGCGATCATTGGCTGCCCGTGGGCTCGGATATCGGACCGGACGGCTGGTTCTACCTGCTGGAGCGCGGCTTTCAGGGGCTCCTGGGGTTTTCGTCGCGCGTCAGCCGTTTCCACTTCGATGAAACCGGCGTCGCGGAAGAGCAGTTGCTGCTCGAAACCCGTCCGCTGCAATATGACAATCTCGAAGGTCTTTCGGTCTGGCACGACGGAGAGGGCATTCGGCTGACCATGATATCGGACGATAATTTCCTGTTCGTGCAGCGGACGGAACTGGTCGAATACCGGCTGCGCGAGTGACAGCGGATCATTGACAAGCGGCGCGCAACGGGCGTATGCGCCTTGCTGCCCCGCAACGGGGCCGAGTTGTTCCGCCACCTTGTAAAACGGAAATTCAACATGACCCGCCATCTGCCCGGCATTCTTGCCATGGCCACCATCGTCGTGGCTTCGAACATCCTCGTGCAATTCGTCATCGGCGACTGGCTGACATGGGGGGCCTTCACCTATCCGCTCGCCTTTCTCGTCACCGACGTGATGAACCGCGTCTATGGCGCGGCAGCGGCGCGGCGCGTGGTGCTGGCGGGCTTTGCGGTAGGGGTCGCCTGCTCCTTCATTGCCGCCGGGCTGGACAAGACCACCTTGCGCATCGCCATCGGCTCGGGCGCGGCCTTCCTGACCGCGCAACTGTTGGATGTCACGATCTTCGACAATCTGCGCGAGCGGCGCTGGTGGGTCGCGCCGCTGGCCTCGACACTGGTCGGGTCTGCGGTCGATACCGCCCTGTTCTTCACCATCGCCTTCGCGGCATTCCTGCCTGCCGACGCAAATACCGGATGGGCAAACGAGGCAGTGCCGATGCTGGGACTGGGGCCTGCGATCCCGCTTTGGGTCTCTCTGGCGGTTGCCGATTGGTTGGTCAAACTGGGCCTCGCCCTACTTGCCCTTGTGCCTTTCCGCATCATCGTGCGCAATTTGTTGCAAATACCCCAAGAAAATTGATTGACAGATTTTCGATCTGTGGCACCCTTTCAAATACAACGGCAACTTATTGAAAGGAGGTGGTCCAGTGTCGAGAGTGATATTGGAGAGAGGTGTCGGAACAGTCAGGGGGGCCGTGGCCTGAGGGCAGTCCCGAAGGTCGTAAACCCTGATTGGGACCGGACGGTTTTCCAACCCTAACCGGACCATCTCCGTGGAACTCGCGGGCCGTCTGATCTGGGCGGCCCGTTTCCATTTTCGGGACCGGCCGCCTCAGATCCGCTCCACCGCGATGGCAATGCCCTGACCGCCGCCGATGCACATGGTGATCAGCGCCTTTCTCCCGCCGATCCTCTCCAGTTCGTAAAGCGCCTTCACGGTCAGGATCGCGCCGGTGGCCCCGACCGGATGGCCAAGCGCGATGGCACCGCCATTGGGATTCACGCGGGCAGGGTCGAGCCCCAACCCCTTGTTCACCGCCAGAGCCTGCGCGGCAAAGGCCTCGTTCGATTCGATCACATCGAAATCATCCGCCTTCAACCCGGTACGTTGCATCAGCGCCTCGACCGCCGGGACCGGGCCGATACCCATCACTTCGGGCCGCACCCCGGCCACGGCGTAGCCCAGGATCCGGGCGCGCGGTGTCAGCCCGGCCTTTTCCGCCGCATCCGCCCGCGCCAGAACCAGCGCCGCCGCACCGTCATTGATGCCACTGGCATTGCCCGCCGTGACCGAACCGTCCTTCTGGAACACCGCTTTCAGCGCAGCCAGTTTCTCAAGGCTGGTCTCCTTGGGATGCTCGTCGGCATCGAATGCGACCACACCCTTGCGGGTCTTGATCTCGAAGGGTGCGATCTGGTCCCTGAAATGGCCCGCCGTGATCGCGGCCGCCGCCCGGCGCTGCGATTCCATGGCGAATTCGTCCTGCGCGGCGCGGCTGATGTCATGTTCGGCCGCGACGTTTTCGGCCGTCACGCCCATATGGCCGGTGCCCATCGGACAGGTCAGCGCGCCGGTCATCATGTCCAGCACCTTCTGATCGCCCATCTTGGCGCCGAAACGGGCCGAGGTCAGCGCATAGGGTGCCCGGCTCATGCTTTCGGCGCCGCCCGCCACGGCGAAATCGGCATCGCCAAGCGTCAGCACCTGCGTGGCCGAAACGATGGCCTGCGCACCCGAACCGCAAAGCCGGTTCACATTCATTGCCGGAACCGTATGCGGAATCCCGGCATCCAGCATGGCGACACGGCTGAGATACATGTCGCGCGGCTCGGTATTCAGCACGTGGCCAAAGACGACATGCCCGATCCTGTCGGGCGATACGCCACCCCGCTCCAGAGCGGTCCGGGTCACATGCGCCGCCAGATCGATTGGCGGGGTGGCCGCAAGACTGCCTCCGAAAGTGCCGATGGCGGTGCGTGCCCCGGACAGGATCACGATTTCATTTGCGGACATGGGTTCCTCCTCGTAACTGGTTACCACGATCTTAGAAGCCGCGGGCCGCATGGCAATGATAATCCCCGGTAGCGCCGCCGTGCCGTTGCGGCACTTGCGCCGCAGGGGCAATCGCCGCAATAAATACGGATGAGCCAACCCCATCACACCCGCCTGAAACTGCGCCTGGAATTCGACGCGCCTCTGACGCTCGGCCCCGGCAAGGCCCGGTTGCTGGAACTGATCGAGACACTGGGATCGATTTCGGCAGCGGGACGCGAGATGGGGATGAGCTACAAGCGCGCCTGGTCCCTGATCGAAGAGATGAACGCCGCCTTCGCCCTGCCGGTGGTGGAGAGCAGCCGGGGAGGCCCCGGCGGCGGCGGCGCGCTGCTGACCGATACGGGACGGGAAGTGCTGGTCCGCTTCAGAAGGCTGGAAGCGGTTCTGTTGAGCGAAGGCGCAGAGGAGATCGCGGGATTGCAGCGGCTGATCCCCGATCGGTGAGCAGGGAATCAGCCCGACATCTCCACCAGCCATTCCCTGAATGCTCGCTGCCCCGATGTCTCGGGACTGGATTGCAGCCGGGTCAGCCAATAGCCCCCGGCATCCACCTGCTCGGCGAATGGCTGGGCAAGGCGGCCCAAAGCCACCCAGTTGCGGAACAGGATAAGCGGAAGCAGCCCGGCCCCATGCCCCCGCGCCGCCATTTCCGCGATGGCAAGCGAATTGTCGAAGACGGCCCGCGCAGCGGAGGACAGGACATTCCTTGCGCGGTGAACCACTGCTCCCATTCCGCGGCACGATATGATCGCAGCAACGGCGCACGCGCCAGATCCTCGGCCGATGCCAGCCGCGCCGCCCAGGCCGGGCTGCACAGCACGGTCATCGGTGCCGGCATAAGGGGAATTGCTTCGGTTGCGTGCCAGCTTCCGCTGCCGAAACGAATGGCCAGATCCAACCCCTCCCCGGCAATATCGACGCGGTTGTTATTGGCATGGATCCGCAGATCGACCGAAGGATGCCGGGCGCGAAATTCCGGCAACCGGGGCATCAGCCACTCGGTCGCGAAACTGCCCACCACGCCCAGGTTGACGGTCTCGCGGCTCTCGCCGCTGACCACGATGTCGAGCGCATCCGACATGCCGTCGAAAGCCCGCGTCAACACAGGCACCAGCGACGCGCCCTCGTCGGTCAGCACCAGCCCTCGCGGCACCCGCCGGAACAGGGTCACGCCCAGGCGTTCCTCCAACCCCCGGATCTGGTGGCTGAGCGCGGCCTGCGTCACGCATAGCTCGATGGCCGCTCGGGTCAGGTTCAAATGCCGCGCTGCCGCCTCGAAGGCGCGAAGGGCGTTCAGGGGAAGCTGTGGACGGTCCATGACAATGGATTAGTTTTTCTAATCTCGAAAGTGAAGTATCGTCGTTTGTGATTTGCACCCTTGGTGAGTTATTCAAATTTCAGCGGGATGCAGGCTCGCAGGACTTTCAGAAACAGGACAAAGCATGAAGTGGAGTTATGGATGCGCAGGCATATGCCTGAGCGCAATGACTGCCTTCGCGCCATTGCAGGCGCGGGCGGTGATGGAGGCGGACTTCCGTAGCATCGCGGCAGAAATCTTTGCGCCGGTCATGGCGGATTACGACATTCCAGGGCTGGCCGTCGGGGTGACACTGAACGGACAGCACTATGTCTTTACGGCAGGCATGGCCAATCGCGAGACGGGAACGCCCGTGGACAAGGACACGATCTTCGAGCTGGGCTCGATCAGCAAGACATTCAACGTCACGCTGGCCGCATTGGCCGAACAGCGCGGAATGATGTCACTGGACGACAGGGTCTCGGCGCATCTGCCGGAACTGGCAGGCAGCGCCTTCGACCGGATCAACCTGATGGATCTGGCGACGCACCAGACCAGCGGCCTGCCACTGCAGGTGCCGGACGAGCTGGACAATGACGCCGAACTGATGCGCTGGCTGGCCGAGTGGCACCCCGATCCCGTGCCCGGGCATGAAAGGTCCTATTCGAATATCAGCATCGGTCTTTTGGGGCGCATCACCGCCAAGGCCATGGGACAGGATTACAGCGATGCCCTGCAAGGCGAACTGTTTCCCATGCTGGGGCTGGACAACACATATATCCAGGTCCCGGCCGAGGCAGAGAACCGCTATGCCTATGGCTATTCCCGCGAGGACGATCAGCCCATCAGGGTCAATCCGGGCATGCTGGATGCCGAGCCTATGGCGTCAAATCCAGCCTCTCGGACATGCTGCGTTTCATGGATGCCAATCTGGGACAGGCTGATATCCCCGGCGAATTGCGTGCCGCCATCGAAACAACCCATGGAGGGCGAACCCAGACTGACCATTTCACCCAGGCCATGATCTGGGAGCGTTATCCATGGCCTGCGGATCATGCGCAGCTTTTGGCCGGCAGCGATTCCTCAATGGTGCTGGAAAGCCAGCCTGCGCAGATTCTGGAAACGGCAGTGACGGAACGCCGGGGCGTGATGCTTGGCAAGACCGGCGCGACCAATGGTTTCAGCGGTTACGTGGCGCTTGTCCCGGAACATGATCTAGGGATCGTGGTGCTCGCCAATCGCAACTATCCGCTGAATGCCCGCGTCGATACCAGCCTGTCATTGATCGAGCAACTGCTGGATCTGGAAACATCCCCCGCCACGGAGACAACGAAATGAAAACGAACAGTATTCGGATTGCGGCGGTGGCATTGACCGGCCTGCTCTGGCTGCAACCCGCATCGGCGCAGGATGCCGTCACCGATCGCGTCATCGAGGCCGAACAGAAACTGCGGGCCCGTGTCGGCTATAGCATGCTGGACCTGACCTCGGGCGAAACCGCCGGCTATCGTTCTGACGAGCGCTTCCCGATGCTCAGCACGTTCAAGGTACCGCTTTGCGCCGCAGTGCTTGCCCGCGTCGATGCCGGAGAAGAGGATCTGGACCGGCGCATCACCTATTCCAGCGCCGATCTGGTTGAATACTCGCCCGTGACCGAACAGCATGTCGAAAGCGGCATGACCCTGTCCGATCTTTGCGAGGCCGCCATCACGATGAGCGACAATACCGCCGCCAATCTCTTGCTGGAATCGGTCGGCGGGCCTGAAGGATTGACGGCATTCCTGCGCGCGACCGGAGACGGGATCAGCCGATTGGACCGTTGGGAAACCGAGTTGAACGAAGCCCTGCCCGACGATCCGCGCGACACCACCACGCCGCAGGCGATGGTCGCGACCCTGGATAGGCTCCTGTTTGGCGGGATCCTGTCGGAATCGGCGCGCAAGACCCTGGTCACATGGATGGAGAACAATCTCGTCGCCGATGACCTGATCCGCGCCTCGCTCCCCCAAGGCTGGTATATCGCCGACAAGAGCGGCGCTGGCGCACGAGGTTCAAGAGCCATCACCGGAGTGCTGGGTCCGGAAGGCAGACCCGAGCGGATCGTCGCCATCTACATGACGGAAACCCCGGCCTCCATCGAGACCCGGAATGCCGAGATCGCCGCCATCGCCAAGGTCATCGTCGCAGACTGGAACGCGAAGGAATAGCAGAGCGGGAACGCCACAGGGTGCCGCGGCAAACAGTCGATTCCCGCGCCCCTTCTTCTTCATGCAAGTATCCCGGGGGTCCGGGGGCGGAGCCCCCGGCCATCGCGGGACGCAAAGCCCGCATACCCGCCAATCTACCGATACATCAAATTCGGCAGGAAGGTCACCAACCCCGGAAACAGCGTAAACAGCACAATCGCGGCAAGCAGGATAAGCAGGAAGGGCAGCGTGTCCCGGGCGACTTCCCCGATCCCCTTGCCGGTCATGGATTTCAGCACGATCAGGTTGAAGCCGACCGGCGGGGTGATCTGCGCGCATTCGATCACGATCACCGCGAAGATCCCGAACCAGATCAGGTCGATCCCTGCGGCATCCACCATCGGCAGAACCACCGAGCTCGACAGAACCAGGATCGAGATCCCCTCAAGGAAGCAACCGAGGATCAGGAAGAACAGCGTCAGCACCGCGATCAGCATCATCGGCGACAGGTTCAGGCTTTCAACCCATGTCGCCACCATCCGGGGAATATCGGCGAATCCGACGGCGATGGACAGGCAGGCCGCGCAGGCGATGATGAAAGAGATCATGCAAGAGATACGCGTGGCCGCCAGAAGGCTCTCCATGAACATGTGACGGCTCATCGTGCCGTTCAGAAAGGACAGCAGGAACGCCCCCATGATGCCGATCGAGGCGGCTTCGGTCGGCGTGGCCAGGCCTCGATAAATCGAGCCGATGATCGCCACGATCAGCGCTACCACCGGGACCAGATCCCTCGATGCCTTCAGCTTTTGCAGGAACGGAACGCGCTCGGGGCTTTCACCGCGCCGTTCGGGGTTCAGGATCGACCACAAGGCGATATAGCCCGAGAACAGCAGGATCAACACCAGCCCCGGGACGATCCCGGCCACGAACAGGCGCGCCACGGATTGCTGCGCGACCACGCCATAGACGATCATGATGATCGATGGCGGGATCAGCAGACCAAAGGTCCCTGCCCCCGCCAGTGAACCGACCATCATGCGCGGATCGTAATTGCGCTTGCGCAGTTCCGGCACGGTCATCCGCCCGACCGTGGCGCAGGTAACGGCCGATGACCCGGAAACGGCGGCCATCACCCCGCAGCCGACGACATTGACATGCAGCAATCCTCCGGGAAGCCTGCCGACCCAGGGGGACAGCCCACGGAACAGGTTGGCCGACAGGCCCGAGCGCATCAGGATCTCGCCCATCCAGATGAACAGCGGAAGCGCGGTCAGCGCCCAGTTCCAGCTTGCGTCCCACATGGTCGAGGCAAGGATCGGCCCCGCCTCGACCGGCGTGAAGAAGAAGAACATCACCAGCGATACGGCCAGCAGCGAGAGCGCGATCCAGACACCGGAGCCAAGGAAGACAAGAAGACTCAGTAGAAGGGCGGTGACAGAGACGGTTACACTGTCCATGAGGCTTACTCCGCCGTGCTGTCGATATTGGTTTCGTAATCGGCAGCCCGCCCGGACAGGACCAGCCCCGCCTGTTCGATGATCCCGATGCACATCACACCCAGCCCGAAGGCCACGGCGCTTTGCGGAATCCAGAGCGGGATCGCCATCATGCCGGGGCTCAGCTCTCCGAAGCGATAGGTTTCCAGTGTGAACAGCGTCATGTGATAGGCCGCATAGCCGGTAATGAGGATACCAATGGCGCAGCACCATATTTCGAAACCGCGGCTGATCCCGCCCGAGAACAGTTGCGGGACGATCCCGACCCGCACATGCCCGCCATTCACGAAAGTATAGGCCAGCGCCAGAAAAGTGGATGCCGCCAGACAGAAACCGGACAGTTCGGTCGTCTCGACCGCCCGCCCCATCTGCCGCGCAACGATCTGCCATAACGTCGCCACCGCGATCGCGGCCAGGAAGAAACCCGCAGCATAGCCGCAGAACAGGTAAAGCCTGTGAGCGATAGCCCTGAACATGAACACCTCCAATCTAGCAAAAGAGGTGGCCGGTCATTTACCGGCCGCCTCAGGGGACGGGTTCACTCCTTGGAGGCCAGGTAGTTGTCCAGCACCTCGACCTCTTCGGGCGACGCGCTCTCTTTCCATTCAGCGGTCATCTGCTCGCCGATCTCTGCCAGCCTGGCCTGGAGTTCGGGAGAGGCGTCCGTCGTCGTCATGCCGTTTTCCTGCAACTCCTTCAGCCGCGCTTCGCCTGCTTCCTGACTCAGCTTCCATGCCGTTTCGGTCGCCTTTTCCCCGGCAGCGATCACCGCTTCCTGCATCTCGGGGTCAAGCAGCGACAGGGCGCGCTCGTTGATGATGATGGCGTTCTTGTTATGCATCGAGCCGCTATAGGTGAAATGCGACGCGTAATCCCATGCCTGGATATCCACCCCCGTCTGCGCCGAGGTGAACAGTGCCTCGATCAGCCCGGTCGAGAAGGCCTGCGGCACCTCGGCAAAGGGCAGGATCGTCGCCTGGAAACCCAGTAATTCGCCCATGCGCTGCGTCGCGGGGGAATATATGCGCAGTTTCACGTCCTGGAATTCAGAACCGTCGGTGACCTCGAACTTGGTGTAGAAACCCTGCCCCGGCCAGGGCATATAGCTGAGAACACGCATACCGGCATCGGCGAATGTCTTGTCGAACCACGGTTTCTGCGCGTCCATCAACAGGCGTGCCTCGTCGTAATCGCTGGCCACGTTCGGCACGCTGTCCAGCGTATACATGGGGTTTTCATTGCCATAGACGCCGAAACGGATCTCGCCCAACTGCACCTGCCCGGACTGCACTGCGCGGCGGATGGCGTCCAGCTTGATCAATTCGCCATTGGGCCGCAGGTCGATCTGAACCTCGCCATCCGTCGCGGTTTCGACCTCTTCGATGAATTGACGGATGGTCTGGGTGAAGAAGCTGTCCTCGGGATAGCCCGAAGCCATCACCCATTTCGTCTCGGCGCTGGCTGCGGAGGCAAGGCAGATGGCGGCGGCGGTCATTCCCAGTTTCGCGAAGGCGTTCATTTTACACTCCATGGTTGGACTCGATTTTCTTGATTATTGCCCACCCCGGGAAATCTGTCGCGGGACGGGATAGGTTCGGGCGCGGCGATAACCGCAACCATAGGCAGCAGCCCCTTTCCACGGATAGAGAGGCGGGCGATGCCGGTATTCGGGAGCCAGTGTACTCACTGCCCCTGTCGCCGCAACCAACAAGGTGCCAACGGTTTCAGACTTCAGACGCCGCGCTTGTTGCCCCAGACCAGCACATGAAGCTGCGGCAGGACGCGGGGGGCGAACCAGCCGTCACCCGTGACTTTCTCGATCAGCCACAGCAGCCGGTCGGTGCAGGCTTGCAGATCGACGGGTCGATCCGGATCGACCTCCGGGTTGCCGGGCTGGAGATAGAGCGGCAGGTCGGGAAACTTCCCGGCAACCGCTCTGGCCCACAGGTAATCCTCGTCATCGAAGATCACGATCTTCATCATGACATTCGGGCAGGCCTCGGCAGCAGTCAGGCAACGCCCGAAACCCGCCCAATCCACGCTTTCACCGCTCGAAGGCGGCTTGGGGCTAAGAACCAGCGTGTCGAGTGCAGAAAACCATGGCCGGGCGATCGAGCCCTGGGTTTCGCAGGCGAAACGGTATCCTTCCGCCTTGCCCATCGCGATCACCGGGGCGAAATCCTGGATCGCCGGATTGCCGCCCGAGATGGATATGGTGAGCGGACGTCCGCCCGACAGCCGGCGCACCTCTTGCCAGATCGCCTCGGGCGTCATCACCATCCAGTCATGGCGATAGCTGCTGTCCACGGCATGCAGCGAGTCGCACCAGGAGCAGCGGTAATCGCAACCGCCTGCCCGGATGAACACCGTCGGCTCTCCGATCAGCGCACCCTCGCCCTGGATCGTGGGTCCGAAGATCTCGGCGATGCGCAGCGTCATGGCCGGTACTCGGCCCAGGTCTTCGGCGTCTCGGACACGCGCACGGCTGCGGTTTCCGGCCAGCGCGCCTTGCACCAGTCAAAGAAATGCTTCGCGAGATTCTCGGCAGTCGAAGGGCCGTCGATGATGTCGTTGAGATGCCGGTGATCGAAATTTTCATCGATATAGGCCTTGAGCAACCCAAGCTCGTGATAATCCCGGACGAAACCCGCAGCGTTCAGCTCCTGCGCGGCCAGTTCGACAATGACGACATAGTTATGCCCATGCAGGCGCGCGCATTGATGCTCCGGCGGCAAATGGGACAGTTGATGCGAGGCGGAAAAGTGGAATTCCTTGGCGATCCTGTACATCACGCCTCCGCCTTGCTGGCGATGGCCTCGCGCCAGAAATCCGGATCTTCGTAGACCGTCGGATCGTCGATCCCGGCAAGGTGAAAGGCTTCGCGCCGCTCGACGCAGGTGCCACAGCGCCCGCAATGATTCGCACCGCCCTTGTAACAGGACCATGTTTCCGCGAAGGGCGTGCCCGCGCGCGCGCCCTCGGTGACGATATCGGCCTTGGAGCGATGGACGAACGGGGTCAGAAGCGTCACATCCGCATAGCCGTCGAGCGCGGCGCGCTGCATCCGGTCGAAGGCCGTCGTGAATTCCGGGCGGCAATCGGGATAGATGAAGTGATCGCCGCCATGAACGGCGGTGGCCACGGCCTGGTCCCCATTTGCCGTCGCGATGCCATAGGCGATGGTCAGCATGATGGCATTGCGATTGGGGACGACGGTGATCTTCATCGTCTCCTCGGCATAATGCCCGTCGGGGACGTCGATATCCTCGGTCAACGCCGATCCGGTCAGCGCCGCACCGACCGGACGCATGTCTATGACGTGATGCGGCACGTCCAGGCGCTTGGCGCAGGCGGCAGCATAGTCCAGCTCCTTGCGGTGGCGCTGGCCGTAATCGAAAGAGACGAGACGGGAAAGCTCCCCCCGCGCCGCGATGATATGGGCGAGTGAAACGGAATCGAGCCCGCCCGAGCAGATGACAATTGTTTTCATGTTTCAGTCCTTGTTTTGATGACCGGGTAGGCTGCGACCGGTGCCGCGCTCATAGAAGAGGCGCGGGCAGAAAGCAACTTTCGAAGCGGCGGCAAGATCATTGGCGGGAAAGCGCCGGTTCGCGACCGTTGGACATGCACATCTCCGCCGGTTATGGATTTCCTGCCATTTCATTTCTCGCCCAAGGAGTATTTCGATGTCCCCGATTATCCGTTGCCTGACAACCGGCACAGCCCTTGCGGTCTTGCTGACAAGCTCGGCGATGGCAGAACCCGCACCCGCCTCGAACAGTATATTCTCTCCCTCGAATATCGCCGCAGGCTTTCTGCGCATGGCCGTATCCTATGGCCGTATGATCGCGGATATCCGTTATGACGCGTTGGAAATCGATCCGGAGCGTGGCGAACTGGTCATCCGCGAATTGACGATCGCAGGCCTTGGTCCGCATGCCAATTGCCGTGTATCATTGGGACGGATGCGCCTGTCCGGCATCTCCATCTGGGGTGCGGAAAATTCGCATACGCGGCTGGATGCGGGCGATATATCGGTGGCGAATAACTGCTTCGGCGCGAATGCGGCGATGATCGGCATGGTGACCGGGGGTGATGCCATCCCGGTCTCTGACCTCGCCGTCGACACGCGCCAATCCATGGGCCGGGGGGCGCTCATCGCGGATATCGAGATCAACAGCCCGGGCATCGCCCGGATCGAGGGAACGGCGGATTTCGACTATGTCTCGTTCTTCGCCCCCGGAATATTGCAGGAATTAGTGAAGGACGAGCAGTCCTCGTTCCTGATTGATCCCGAGATCAACGAATATCCCGGCACCGAAAGCGATGATACGGAGGAACCCACCCCCGAGATGGGCCTTCGCGGAACCCTGCGCTCGGCACATCTGTCGGTCGAGAATCTCGGTCTGTGGGAACGCATGCAGCCGATGATCCCGCCCGACATGCTGGATCCCGCGACAATCGACAATATCGTCAGTGCAGAACCCGGCACCGAGCTGCACGGCATCGAACAGGATCTCGCCGAGACCGCCAAGGCATTCATCGCGGAACCGGCACGGGTCACCGCGGAAATCCGGCCCGATCAGCCGATCGCCTTCGACAGCACCGAATGGGAGACCCCGCTGGATGCCGCGACGCTGTTCAAGCCCGGCTTCTCCAATGCCCTGCCGACCCCGCCCGTCGCGTTGATCGTCGATCCCGCAGGGGATGGCGAAGACCCGCGCGCGCTCGGCCTCGCGCTGGCGCGTGGACAAGGCGTGCCGCAGAATATCAGCCGCGCCATCGAATTGCTGACCCCGATGCAGGACGACGGAGAGGTTGCCCTGACGCTTGCGGATCTGAAAACCGCCAGCGACCCGGCTGCTGCCTATGCCCATGCACTGACGGCGGCAGAGACCGGGACCTCTGGCGCGTTGAGCATGCTGGATCGCATCGAGGCCCGGATGTCGACCGCCGATCTGCTGGCCGCGCAACCGGCCGCCGACAGCGACTTGCCGGATTCCGTCTTTGCCTCGGCCGTTGCGCTGCGTGATGCGGCATTGGCACGCGAAGAGGGTGCCGGGGCGCCTCGCAGCTATGCGCTGGCCTGGCGCCTGGCGTCATTGGCCGCTGCTGCCGGAGACAGCCCGGCACGCTCGCTCATGGCCCGGCTCGATGCGCGTTTCGGCGCGGATCCGGCCTGGATCGACATCCGTGACGAGACCGCCGATCTGGCCCTGGCGGACTGGTCCGAGCAGGATCTGGCAAACCGGCTGGCGGCACAGTGAAACAAGGGGGATGGTCGGCTGAACTCAGCCGGCCATCTCCTGCACGGTCCGGAACATGACATCGATCCCACGGGCCAGTTGATCGAAATCGGTCCATTCTTCCGGCGCGTGCGAGATGCCATTATGGCTGGGAACGAAGATCAGGCCGGTCGGAGCGAAATCGGCCATGATCATCGCGTCATGACCCGCGCCGCTGACCATTACCCGGCTTTTCAGGCCCAGATCATCCGCATGCCGCGACAACGCGCCGTGGATCTCTGAAGACAGGAGCGTTGGCTGCGCGAAAAGCTGCAATTCCACCTCGCTGGTCAAGCCGTTACCATTCACCCTTTCGACCACGGCGCGGGTCTGCGAGATCAGCTCGCGCACGACCTCTTCCTTCGGGGCCCTGATATCGACGCTGAAGGTTACCTGGTCGGGAATGACATTCGCACCGCCGGGCAGGACCTCGACCTTGCCGACGGTCAGAACGGCGTCCTGACCAATACTGCGGGCAAGATCGGGCAATTCGGACAGCACCGAGACCGCGCCGACCAGCGCGTCCCGGCGGGCATTCATCGGCGTGGTGCCCGCATGGCCCGCCTGCCCCCGGATCGTCACCTTCAGTTGCGACAACCCGACGATGCGGTCCACGATGGCGACATCCTCGCCATGTGTTTCCAGCACCGGCCCCTGTTCGATATGCAGCTCCAGAAAGGCATGGATCGCGCCGGGCGACAGCACCGCATGACCTGCATTCGCAGGATCAAGCCCATATTCGCGCATCGCCTCGGGCACGGAAATGCCGTTATCGTCGCGAAGATCGGACAGGTCATCCATATCGATCTTGCCAGTCAGGATACGCGAGCCGAACAGCCCGCCACCGAAACGCGCGCCCTCCTCTTCGATCATCGCGATGAATTCTATGGGGCGGTTGGGAACCAGCCCCTGCTCCTGGAACAGGAACGCGATCTCGATGCCCGTGATCACCCTGCGGGACCGTCGAATTTGCCGCCATTCGGCACCGAGTCGAAATGCGAGCCGACGATGATCGGGGCAAGTCCCGGATTACGTCCCTCCAACCGTCCGAAGATATTGCCGACGGCATCCTCGCGCACGATCAGCCCGGCCTTGACCATCTGATCGCACAGGTAATCACGTGCCTGGCGAAACTCCGGGCTATATGTCAGCCGTGTCGTGCCGTTGCCCGGCGTGGCCGTGAAGCGATCCAATCCCTCGATCAGATCCTGGATACGTTCGGTCCTGGCAATGCGCGTCATCAGAGCAACCCCACGAAGATTCCGGCCAACACCACCGATACCATGGTCACGGTCACGAAACCCGCAACCAGCATCGACGGCAACATATGCGCGGTCAGCACCTCGCGCTCATCCTGATCATCGGTGAGCGTGTTCACGACCTCGTTGGTAATGATGTAATCGGCCGGGAACCCGTAGAGTGCAGTCAACGCGCAAGCGAATGCCATGGCGGGAGTCTTCCCCACCAACCGACCCGCGATGAAGGCAAACACATACATCCCGAAGACACCTATCGCGATGGTGCCAACCATCGGCACTGCCAGTTCAAGCAGCATCTCGGGCGTGGCGCGCTTCAACCCGTCGAAAACAAAGACCATCAGAATCAGGATCGTGAAGCCGAAGGCATTGGCGGCACGCAGCGGCTGACGCTCCAGGAACCCCACCGACGTTGCGAGAACCCCGAAGACGAGGCAGAGTACAAAGGGGCTGATGCTGAAAACCGGCTTGACCAGCTCGGCCGCGCTCCAGGCCAGCAATGCGACGACGCCAAGGCGCAGGAACTTGAAATAATAGGTATTGTAGGCGGCCGGCATGGCCGAGAACAGCGCCGGCGGGTGATCCGCTTCGCCGCCGTGATCCATCGGTGCGGCACCCTGGACCGTCCAGTCGCCGGCGCGATAGCGCGCCAATACCCGCTTGCCTTCGCGCTTGAGCATCACGGCGGTCAGGGGGTAACCGACGAAGCCCTGCATCACATAGATCAGGATTGCCAACACCGAGAGGCTTTCCAGCCCCGCCTCGGTCGCGG
Source organism: Paracoccus methylarcula (assembly GCF_003007735.2). Classification (GTDB taxonomy): domain Bacteria; phylum Pseudomonadota; class Alphaproteobacteria; order Rhodobacterales; family Rhodobacteraceae; genus Paracoccus; species Paracoccus methylarcula. The sequence continues at coordinate 276,529 of NZ_PXNQ02000005.1, read as the reverse complement.
CCTGCGACATGATCAGGGATGAAACGATGCCGCCCACCAATGGCGGCGTGGCGACCACGACGGTCTGATAATCCAGCACCAGCAATCCGACGGTGAACAGGATCGCCACGATCCCCGCTATCCCCGCCAAAGCCACGACCACGGTGCGCCATTGCTTCATCAGTTCCTCTACGGACAGCAATGTGCCCATATTCGTGATCAGCAGATACATCGCCAGGAACACGATGGGCGTCTGGAAACCGGCTAGTTCGACGATATCGGTGGGAAAGAAGGTCCAATATCCGAACAGGAACAGCACGGCGCAGACAAAGACCGAAGGCAGCCAGGATTTTGTCCGGGTAGAGACGACGTCGCCGATATAGAGAATGAGCGCAAGAATGGCAAAGGCCAGCAATTGTGGCATCGTTCAAAAGCCTCCGCATGGGCTGGTGGCACCGCCGGTCGTCCGGAGGCCGATCACGGGCAGATGGTCGGAAACGGGTTGCGACCGATCAGGAATGCGTGATTTTTGATCCATATGGATGTATTTTGCAATGGATAATCGCTTACCAGATACAATAACGGTATTGCTCAAGGCAGATTCGTCGAGACGTGGTGGAGGGTGTCATGGAAACCGGAACGCCTTTGGACAGACAGCGGATGCTGGACCAGACATTGTCCTCGGATCTGCGTTACCTGATGGCGGTCAGTTATGTCGTGCTGGCCAATAACCAGGTGACGAACCGCTATATCGAACGCCGATACGATATGCCGGTGCATGCCTGGTCCGCGCTTTATGCCATCGTCACCTATCCCGGTTTGCGCGCCAAGGATATCCAGCATCTCTTTCCCCGCCCCCAGAACACGATCAGCCGGGTCGTGGCGCTTCTCGAACGCCGGGGTCTTGTGCGGCAAACCGTCTCGGATCAGGACGGGCGCGCCAAAAGCCTGATGCCGACGGCGGAAGGAAAGAAACTGCTCGGCGAGATGAAGGCGAAAGCCCTTGAGCGTCAGGAAGAGATGTTCAGCGCGCTGGATGACGGGGAACGCCGGATATTCCTGAAGCTGTGCCGCAAGATCGCAGCCGGGGAGCGGCTATGCCACTCCGAGGCGATGGGCGATTCATAGGGGAACTGTCGTCAGCCCCCGGCGGTCCCGGCGCTTTTCGTTCGGACCTGCCATATCCTGCGGATGAATGCCGCCACGAAAAACGCGGTCAGGATCAGGATGATCGTGGGCGCGGGGGCGCTGTCCAGGAAGAAACTGAGATAGACGCCGCTCAGCATCGCGATCAGGCAGACCAGCACCGCAACCGCCAGCATCAGGCCAAAGCTGCGCACCAGCAGGAAGGCGATGGCGCCCGGAGCGATCAGCAGGCCGACCGCCAGGATAAGGCCGGTTGCCGAAAGCGTAGCGACTATGGTCAGCGACAGGATGGTCAGCAGCCCGTAATGCAGCACCGCCACCGGCAGCCCGGATGCCTGGGCCTGGGCAGGATCGAAGGCGTGCAGCATCAGGTCTTTCCATTTGAGCAGCAGCGCCACCGACACGGCCAGCGCGATCAGACCGGCGGTCCACAGATCCCCTGCCCCGACTCCGAGCATATTGCCGAACAGGATATGGTCGAGATGAACATCCGTGGTGATCGAGGTATAGATGACGATCCCCAGCCCGAACATGCCCGAGAACACCACCCCCATGACCGTGTCCTGCTTGACCCGGCTGTTGTTCGACAGATAGCCGGTGGCCAATGCGGTCAACATCCCGGCCCCGAAAGCTCCGAGGATCAGTGGAAATCCCGTGATATAGGCCAGCACGATGCCCGGCAGGACGGCATGGCTGACCGCGTCGCCCATCAATGCCCAGCCTTTCAGCACCAGGAAACAGGACAGCAGCGCCGTCGGCACGGCGACCATGGCGGCAATCAGGAACGCCTTCTGCATGAAGGGAAACTGAAGCGGCATCAGAAGCGTGTCGATCATGGCGCCACCTTGCCCTTGCGCAATGACGCAGCCGCCTTGGCCCTGGCAGCCAGCAATCCATGTTTCGGTGCCCAGACGAATACCGCCAGAAAGATCAGCGTCTGCAGGCATACGATGATCCCGCCCGTCGCCCCGTCGAGGAAATAGCTGAGATAGGCGCCGGTAAAGCTCGAGATCGTGCCGATGGCCACCGATACCGCGATCAGGCGCGGAAAACGGTCGCAGAGCAGATAGGCCGTGGCTCCCGGGGTCACCACCATGGCGATGACCAGGAAGGCCCCCACCGTCTGCATCGCCGCCACGACACAGGCCGACAGCAGGACGAAGAAGACCGCTTTCAGCAACCCGGGACGAAGTCCGATGGAACGTGCGTGGCTTTCATCGAAGAACACCACCATCAGGTCCTTCCATTTCAGCAGCAGAACGGCCAGCGAAACGAAACCGATGATGGCAAGCTGCAAGGTGTCCTCGGGCGTGATCGCGAGGATATTGCCCATGGTGATGGTCTGGACCGAGATGGCCATGGGATTGATCGACACCATGAACAGGCCCAGCCCGAAAAATGAGGTGAAGATCAGCCCGATCACCACATCGACCTTGAGCCCCGACCTGTCGGACAGGAACAGCATGGCCGCCGCCGCCAGTCCGCCCGACAGGAACGCCCCCAGGGCAAAGGGCAGGCCCAGCATATAGGCTCCGGCCACGCCCGGCACGACGGAATGGGACAGCGCATCCCCGATCAGCGACCAGCCCTTCAGCATCAGGTAAGACGACAGGAACGCGCAGACCCCGCCCACCAGGGCCGAAACCCACATCGCATTGGTCATGTAACCATAGGCGAAGGGTTCGAGCAGGATGCTCATTCGGACTCCTCCCGCGTATGGGTACGGTCGCCATATTGCACCAGCGGCCGCTCGTCATCCGACAGGATGGTGACGTGACGCGGATCGGCATCGTCATGCAGCGCATCACCACCCAGGGTGAAGTGGCGCAGCACCCCGCCAAAGGCCTTTTCCAGATTGTCGCGGGTAAAGGTCGTCTCGGTGGGCCCATGGGCGAGCACCGTTCCCTTGACCAGCACCACCCGGTCGCAGAATTCGGGCACCGAACCCAGGTTATGGGTGGAGACCAGCATCACCCGCCCCTCGTCACGCAATTCGCGCAGCAATCCGATGATCTGCTCTTCGGTCTTGACGTCGACACCGGTGAAGGGCTCGTCCAGCAGGATCACCTGTCCGTCCTGCGCCAGGGCACGGGCCAGGAAAACGCGCTTTTTCTGGCCACCCGACAATTCGCCGATCTGGCGGTGGCGGTAATCCTGCATGTTCACCCGGGCCAATGCGGCATCCACCGCTGCGTGATCCACCTTCGACGGGCGGCGCAGGAAACCCATATGGCCATAGCGCCCCATCATCACCACATCCTCGACAAGCACGGGAAACGACCAGTCCACCTCCTCGGCTTGCGGGACATAGGCCACCAGGTTTTGCTTCAGCGCCTGCACCACATCCATGCCAAGCAGGCTGATCTTTCCCTCGGCCACGCGAACGAAGCCCATGATGGCCTTGAAGAGCGTCGATTTCCCGGCCCCGTTCACACCCACAAGCGCGGTAACCGTCCCGCGGGGAATCTGAAAGCTCGAATGCCGCAAAGCGGTATGTCCGTTTCGGTAGATGACCGTGATGTCACGGGCGTCGATGCCACTGCCTGGATCGGCATCCGCGTCAACGGGAACGGCTTGATTGTCGCGCATCATATCAATCTTTCCGCCGGAAGGCCTGTCTTCCGGACTTAGTTCATCTTGGCTGCCAGGCCCTCGGCAATCGTCGTCGAAGTCACGTTCAGCAGTTCCAGATAGCTTGGCACGGGACCGTCAGGCTCGGAAAGGCTGTCGACATAGAGAACCCCGCCATATTGCGCCCCTGTCTCGCGTGCGACCTGCTCTGCCGGTGCGGTGTTCACCGTGCTTTCGCAGAATACCACCGGGATGTCATGTTCTCGCACCCCGTCGATCACCGCCCGCACCTGTTGCGGCGTGCCCATCTGATCGGAATTCATCGGCCAGAGATAGAGCTCCTTCATGCCGAAGTCACGGGCGAGATAGCTGAACGCCCCTTCGCAACTGACCAGCCATCGCTGAGCCTCGGGCACCTCGGAGATCCGCTGGCGCAGGGGCTCCAGCGTGGCACGCAGTTTCTGCTTGTAGCTTTCGGCATTCCTTGCGTAAGCGGCGGCATTGTCCGGATCGTGCTCCGCGAAGGCCTTTTCGATATTATCGATATATACCAGCGCGTTATCCAATCCCATCCAGGCATGGGGATTCGCCTTCCCCTCATAGGAACCGGACGAGATGGAGATCGGATCGATGCCTTCGGTCAAGGTGACCGACGGGACATCGCCCAGGTTGGACAGGAACTGTTCGAACCACAATTCGAGATTCAGCCCGTTCCACAGGATCAGATCCGCATCCTGCGCCCGGACGATATCCTGCGGTGTCGGTTCATAGCCGTGGATCTCGGCCCCCGGCTTGGTGATCGACACCACTTCGGCGGCATCTCCGGCGACATGCTGCGCCATGTCGGCGAGAATGGTGAAGGTCGTCACCACCTTCATCTTGTCATCCGCCCAAGCCGCGCCAGCCAGCAAGGCCGAAGCCGTCACCGTGGCGAGAAGCCGCCTCACCGAAGAATTCATCAGATGTCCTTTCATGGGTCGAGGGATCACCGCCATGTAAATGCAACGCATTCGCAATAGTCAAGAAGAATGCGACGCATTCGCATTTTGTTGTCCACCCGGACGGATCGGGTTAAGGAATGTATCCGGAACAGGAGAATGCGGGATGTGCGCCGATATCACCGATCTTGCCCAGGCCTTGCGCAATGCCGGTCTAAGGGCGACCCAGCAGCGGACGGTCCTGCTGTCGATCCTGATGGAATCGGCGGATCACCCCAATGCGGACGAGCTATACGCCCGCGCCAAGACAATCGATGATTCGGTTTCCCTGGCCACCGTTTATCGCACTCTGTCGGCGCTGGAAGAGGCCGGCCTGGTCCGCAAGCTCAGTTTCGAGAACGAGCCCTCGCGTTTCGAGATCACCCCCGTCGCCGAGCATGACCACCTGATCGATATCGACAGCGGAGAGGTGATCGAATTGAGCAGCGACGAGATCACCCGGCTGCGGCAGGAGATGGTCGAGCGGATGGGATATGAGATCCTGAGTCAGCACACGCTGATACGGGCGCGGAAGAAACCCGGCTAGATCGGCTTCGGTGGCAAGAAAGGGTTTTGTGTTCTGCGAAAGCCGGGATGCTTCGCCTCCGTCACCAGAGGATATTTGCATGAAGAAGGACGGGCCTTCCGTTCCTCATCTGTCACGCGGCTTCCGCAAAGCTTGACGACTCCGGGGATTCCTCAATCCGAAAGCAGCTTGGCTGCCGTGGATTCGGGCCAGTGCGCAAATGGTAGAACGGCACCCTCGCGGCGGCTTCGGCTTACTTCCGACAAGTCTATCCGGGCGAAGACCCATCCGGGCCGGTCCATCTCGCCCTCGGCTATGACCCCGGTTTCCGGCCAAAAGCCATCGGGCGGGCCATAGATCGCCGCACGGCCCCGGTTCTCGTCCACCGCCGGGCTCCAGTCGCAGGACCCGACGGTCGGGGAATGCACCACCACGCATTGACTTTCCAGCGCCCGCGCCATCGCGCCGATGCGGACACGGTGGAAACCCGCGATCGTGTCGGTGCAGCTCGGCACCAGGATCAGCTCGGCCTGCGCTTCGGCCAGAACCCGTCCCAACAGGGGAAATTCGCTGTCATAGCAGATCAGGATACCGATCCGGCCCAGGGCCGTATCGAAGATCCGCAGGCCCGAGGCACCGGTGACATTCCACTCCTCGCGCTCGAAGCGGGTCATGATCTGCTTGTCCTGGTGACCGACAAGCCCACCGGGGCCATAGAGAACCGCACGGTTCACCGGCCGTTCCCCGGTAAATACCGGCCCGGAGGCGGCTAGGATATGACAGCCATGCCGGGCCGCCAGTCTCTGATGCAACTCGCCGACTGCATCCGCATGGCGGGCAACCTCGTGCAGGGACGCTTCCAGATCGCCAGCCACCTCGCGCCCGCCAAGCGAGGCGAGTTCCATCGCGCCATATTCGGGGAAGACCAGCAGATCCGCTCCTTCGGCCTTTTCGACCCAGGATGTCAGCTTGATCTCGTATTCGGCAAAATCCTCGAACCAGTCGATCGGATAGGCGGCGGCGGCGATTTTCACAATTGCCTCATCCAGAATTGCAGCGATTTCTCGGTCTGAACCGAATCCCCGACATCTTTCCACGAAAAATGCGCGGTGACACCCGGTAACGGCGCATAGCCCCGCTTGCGCCAGAAACCGTCCAGAGGCCTATAATCGACAGGCCGTGCAGGGTGATCCACAGGGCGCATGACACTGCAAAAGGCGCAATAGCGCGCGCCCAGCCTTTGGGCATGATCCTCGCGCGCGTCGAAAAAGGCATGGCCCAGACCATGGCCGCGATATTCCGGCAGCAATACCGACTCCGCGCAATAGAAGATATCCTCCAGCGGCTCGGTGCGGTCCTTGAACGCGGCGGCGAAATCATCGGCGTGATCGGTCATCGGCGCCCCGGTCGAGGCGCCGATGATCCTGGTCCCGTCCAGGGCAGCCACGACGACGGCGCCCGGTGACTGATAGGCCCTCAGGTAGTTCCGCTCATAATCCAGATCGCCATCATAGAGATAAGGCCAGGCACGGAACACCGCGATGCGCAGACGGGCGACATCGTCCAGCGCCGCCTCAAGCGCCTCGCCGGTCAGAACCCGCGTCGTGATGCTCATGCGCTGACCTGCCGGGTCCATTCGCCAAGGTTGTAATAGGTCGTGACGCGCGAAATCCTGCCGTCGCGGATGGTAAAGAACGACCCGGCGGGCAGGCGATAGGTCTGGCCATTCGCGGGTGGCAACCCTTCGTCGGTCCTGAGATAGGTGCCGTTCACGACGAATTCCGCCGCCGCGCGATCCCCCGCGTCATTGGCGAAAATCACCATGTCGGTCAGGTTCTCGTGATAGCATTCGCTCATATGCGCATTGAATTCCGCGAACAGTTCCTTGCCCTTACGGATCTGCCCCTCATTGACATGATGCTCGACCTCATCATGCAGCAGTTCCAGCATCCGGTCGGTCCGGCCCGCGTTGAAGGCTTCGAAATAGGCCGCGATCAGCGATTTGGTGTCCATGCGAATCTCCGTGTTTTCCCGCCCGATCTAGCGTTCCCAAGCGCTCGCGTCACCTCCGCCCAAGGGACCAGAAGGCTTGAATTCTGCACGCAAGCTGTTAGCGCTACTAATAACTGCTGCGTAAAAAGGGAACGCGCTCATGAACGATCGAAACAAGCTTGGCCATCGCGAGATCACCTGTTTCAAGGCATATGACGTGCGGGGCGAGTTGGGCGTCAATCTTGACGCGGATGTCGCTTACCGGATCGGCCGGGCCTTTGCCCAAGCCCGGAACGCCAAGCGGGTCGTCGTGGGGCGAGACAGCCGCGCGAGTTCTCCGGAACTGGCCAAGGCGCTGATCAGCGGGCTGACCGATGGCGGCGCGGATGTGCTGGATATCGGGTTGGCGGGCACCGAAGAGGTGTATTTCCATACCGGCTTCCATGACACTGATGGCGGGATCGAGGTCACCGCCTCGCATAACCCGATCAATTACAACGGCATGAAGATCGTCGGGCGCGGCTCTGCCCCGCTGGATCCGGCCACCGAATTGCCGCCCATCGTCGAATTGGCGACATCGGGCGATTTTGCGCCGGCGGCGAAACAGGGAGAGGTCACCGATTTCAGCCATGCGCGGGCGGATTACGCCAAGGCAATGGCGGATTTCGTCGATATCGGCGCGCTGAAACCGATGAAAATCCTGGTCAATGCCGGGAACGGCACCGCCGGCCCGACCTTTGACGCGATAGCCGAGGAATTGCAGCGCCGGGGTGCTCCGCTGACCTTCGTGCGGTTGCATCACAATGTCGATTCCAGCTTTCCGAACGGCATTCCGAACCCGCTCCTGCCCGAAAACCAGCCGCCCACGGTTCAGGCCGTCAAGGATGAGAATGCCGATCTCGGCGTCGCTTGGGATGGCGATTTCGACCGTTGCTTCTTCTTTGACGAGAATGGCCGCTTCATCCCCGGCGAATATATCGTCGGCCTGTTGGGCGCCGCGTTCCTCGAAAAATCTCCGGGCGAGAAGGTCGTGCATGATCCCCGCGTCATCATGAACACCCGCGCCATGATCGAAGAGGCCGGTGGCGAAGCGGTCGTCAGCAAGACCGGACACGCCTTCATCAAGCGCAAGATGCGGGATGTCGGCGCGATCTATGGCGGCGAGATGTCGGCGCATCACTATTTCCGCGACTTCTATTATTGCGACAGCGGCATGATCCCCTGGCTGCTGATGGTCGAGCTTCTGGCACGCAAGGGCAAGACCTTGGCCGAATTGCTGTCGGAGCGGATGACGCTTTACCCTTCCTCGGGCGAGACGAATTACACGATCGAGGATCCCGATGCCGCGATTGCCCGCCTGATCGAACGTTACGAGGCGCAGGCCGACAGCCGGGACGACCTGGACGGCGTATCACTGAATTTCGGCAAATGGCGCTTCAACCTGCGCAAGTCGAATACCGAGCCGGTGGTTCGCCTGAATCTCGAATCCGATGGCGATGCCGCGTTGGTTGCCGAGAAACAGGCCGAACTGGCCGCATTGCTGAAGGGCTGAACCCCGTTCGCATGGGCTGCGCCAGCCATGGCGCAGCCTATTCCTTCGGAGATTTCGGAAAACCGAAGGCGACATAGTCCCGCATATAGGCCGCCCGAGCCGCCGAGATCAGGTCCTTGTCGGACAAGAACGCCGGATAGCTGCCCGGCTCCAGTTTTTCCGCCTGTGGATCGGAAATTCCGGCGGTCCGGCAAAGATAGGCGATATCCTCCTCCAGCCGGTCCTCGCGCAGGAGCATATCGGCTTGGGCAAAACGGCCGAAACCGGCAAGAACCGCCGATTGGCTGGCCCAATGCGGATGCGTCGGCAAGGTTGTCTGGCCATTCAGGTTGCGGCCCAGAAACTCCAGGAAATCTCGGAACAGGGGTATGACCTGATCATCCCCCATCTCGGCCAGCGCAGCATCCTCGGGCAGTGGCACGCGATGGGTCTCGCGCATCAATTGCCGCAATTCTGGCTTGGCCTCCGACAGCAGATGCAGGAACGCGTCCCAGGCCCGATGCAGGGGATGCCGCAGGATGGTGAAGCTGCGATGCCCGGGATGCTGCCGCTTCCACTGACGCAGGCTGCCTTGCGTATAGTCGCGCGTCACCGCACCCAGGGCCTTGAACCATTCCTGCTGGCTGATCGCCACACCGCACTTGACCGGCATATAGATCAGCCCCGCCCCTGCCTCGCTGGTTATGAAACTGGGAACGGCCGGGCCCCGGCGCGGCTCGAAATTCGGGATCTGGCTGAGCGCGAAAGGATCCAGCTTGTGCAGGTCGGCCTGCATCTCCTGGAAATTCGAGACCTTGTCCTCCATCGAGCGCGGGTTCTGCGGCACCTGGTCGCTGGCGGGATCGACCCGCTGCAAATCGGTGCGTCCCAGCCAATGCATCAGCCCGGTCATCACCTCGCTGTCCCGTAGATCACTATATCCCAGCCAGAAGCTGCTTTGGCCGCTGGTCTGGAGGCGATGCATGACGCTGAGCTGAAATTCCCGGATATCCGACAGCATCTGCCGGAACTCTTCGCCGTCATATTCGATCGATGCAGGGATCGGCGTCTCGGTCTCGTTCAGTTTCCACTGGTTGGTCTCCCATGCCAGCCGGGTCGAGACATAGCTTTCCAAGGGATTGCGGGTCAGAATGATCTTGGCGCAGCTTCGATCGTCCATGATCGCGTCGAATACCCGCGGATCGTGATCGTGGAAATAGCGGAAACCCGGCAAATGCCCCGGCTTGTCGAACAGCTTGTTCAGCAGCAGCATCGGATCGGCCTCGCGCTCTTCACGCGTGACGCCCTGCAACTCGTCCTTGTCGGGCCAGCCCATCATGTAGGGATTGAACGCCTCACCGAAGCAGGTGACCTTCTTGATGGCGTTCAGCGTCGCCTCCAGCAGGTTCGAACCGGTGCGCATCTCGGCGAAAATCACAAAACTACGGAAAGTCTCGGCCATCAAATATTGTTCCTCGCCAGAATATGAGACGCTTTCGTGATCGGCTGATCGCCGGTCAGATGAGGATGCAGCCCGGAATTGCGCAGCCGTTGCAAATGTTCCGGCAGCCCGGTCATGTCGCGCATCGGGGGCAGTTCCGTCACCGGGTTGGCATCCGGATCGATCTGACTCAAGACCTTATCCAGGATCGCCTGTGGCCGGGCAATGAAATCGTTGAACTCCCAAAGCTGCACCCGCGCTTTTACCCACACCGAATTCAGCACCTGCAACTGCTCCATTTCGGTGCGTTGCAGCATCGCGGTGATGCGGCGAACATCGTCGAAAGGCATGTCCATGTCCAGAAGGGGCAGGTTCCATGCCCCGGTGACGACAAACAGATATGCGTTCGGATCCGTTGCCATGAACCAGTTCAGCTCCTGGTTGTCGCGCGGGCTGAACTGAAATACCTGCATTCTCTCGGTCACGCGGATCAGGGCGGTCAGGAAACGCTGCGGATCGTAATCGCGCACCACGGCGCTGGACGAAAGCGCACCGGGCCCGATTTCGGGGCGTCCGGCAAACTCCACCATTTCCGGCCCCAGAAGATGACCGTGAACATCGCCCGGCATATGGTCGCGCAGCCAGTTCTCGAAATCCGGGAATATGTCCGTCATGCCCTGAAACACGGCATATGGAGCAGAGGTCTTGCCGTTTTCCGCATCCTTGCGGGGAAAACGGCTCTGCATGTAAAGCCCCGGTCTTCCCAGGATGCGCCTGCTCAGGGTGCGCGCGATCAATCTTTCGATATTGGCGGGTTGCGGCGGTGCCGGATCGGGTGTCGCGTCGGCCGGTCTTGGAAAATGTTCGAGCAATCGCGCCGCACCCGGCCAGATCTTGCGGGCGACGAAACAATTGGCTTCCTCCAATACCTGCAAATGGTCGTCATAGGCCTGGTAAGGGCGGCCCCGGTGATCGAATCGCGCGAATGTCAGCGAGCGGCTTTCGATTCCACTCGAATGGCGCCGTGCCAATGTCTGGAAATAGCTTTCATCCGGGATCCAGGTGCGGCGGAAGAAGCGGTCATATTCATCGCGGCGAGGATCGTCCAGGATCGCGCGCAAGGTCCTGGCCGTGAGACACCACCATTGCGAGCCAAGATGAGGCGTCAGGCCCCGGGGCAATTTGCGCCTGATACGCAATCTGCGCTGTATTGCGACGCAGCGATCGAACAGCTTCCGGTATTTGCGCCAATCTATCGGGAAATACAGGGTGAAACGCTCTTCGTTTAGACCGCCGATAACCCAACCGACCTCGTTCGTATCGACGCTTTCGATGAAATCGCGCCCGGGATGCGCCGCCAGGAAGGCGCTCAGGTCGGCAATCGGCCGCAGCGGCAGGCAAGACCCCGAGGCAAGATAGACATGCGTGCAATCGGGATATGCTTCGAGCAACTGGCTTGCGGCATGCTGCGTCGCCTCGATCAGGCTGAACCGGCCCCAATTGCAACGTATCCGCCGCGAGTACAGGATGCCCGGCAGATCCGACAGCTCGCGCTTCATTTTGTCCGCGGTGGCGGCGGGAACCTTGGCGTCGATATGGATCACGACCCTTGCCCCGCCATCGGCCCAGATCCGCGCCATCCGCGCAGCCATCGGCAGATTCGCGTGGCAGAGCAGCACCACGCCCAAGCGCACCTCGTCGATCATGGCCAGTTTCCGCTCGATATGAGACCGAGATCCTCGAGTTGCCGCCAATCATGATATTCACGCGACTCGCTGCACCACAGATGCGCACCCTCCTGCAACCCGGCATGATATGCGCGATATTCCTGGCTATTCGCATAATGCTGGCCACGATCCAGCTCTTCCGCGGATTTTTCTGCGAATGTGGACAGGAACTTGGCATGCAGCAGGCATCCGGACGCCATCTCGCCGCCATCCTCGTCATAGACCCAGTTCAGGGATCGCGGCAGCAGCATATGGGTCGAGCTGTAATATGCGTATCGCCTGTTCCAGTTCACCAATGGAATCTTGTTCAATGCGGGTCCCGATTTGGGATCATAGGAAAAGAAGGTTCGCGTTCTCGGGCCGCCCTGTATCCACAGATTGCCAAGATACTTGTTCTTGCGGATGGAATAATTGGCCGGGTCGAACCAGCATGCGATCTCGAACGGATTCTGCCCCTCCCGATAGACGGTCTCATCCAGCGCACCCCTGGGATACATGTCCAGCAGCATCGCCGGATATGACCGCCGACCCGAATCCTCCAGCCAATCCGTCAGCGCGGTCAACGGACGATCATCGCAATGCGGATAAACCAGGAACTCGTCGGGATCGACGGTCAGGCACCAATGCCCATGTCCGTAACGGAACAGCAGCCAGCCCAGCCAGTCCATCCCGAACCGCGACTGCTTGTATCCGGCTTTCGTCCACCACAGGGACACATCCGGCTGCTCGCACAGATATTCGGTGCTTCCATCATCGCTGTTGTTATCGACAAACAGGAAATGCCGGATACCGAGCTTGCGATAGTAGTCCAGGAAATAGGGCAACCTCACCCGTTCGTTGCGTTGGGTGACAAAGGCAAGGATGTCACGCGATGCGATCTGCCTGGTTCGATCCGTCAGCAGGGTCAGCGCGTGGCGGCGCTTGATGGCGCGCCCGATCAGCCATTGCCGTTCTATGCGGCGGCGGAGTCGGCCCGGTATTGGCAGATGTTCGAGAGTCCGCACGTTATGGTACCTATCACTGCGATCACTTTATTATTCATTCATTTTCCGCCATGCCTTCCACCGCCGCAAGAGGCAAGCCCGCCTCCACGTCGCCAGGTATCGCCGGCGCCGGCGGTGACTCGCCGGTTCCCATCAGGCCCAGTTCAACCATCTGCTTCCATCCCTGATAACGCAGTGAACCGCCGTGCCACAGAATCGGCGCATCGGCGATAGCCCGGTGATAATCCACGAAACTATCGGGATCCGTGAAATGTTGCCGGCGCTGAAGCTCCTCGACGGATTTCTCGACGATCTCAGGCAGGAACTTGCTATGCAAAAGCACACCGGAAAGCCGGGAATCGCCGGGGCCGTCATACAGGTCGTTCAGCCCTGCCGGCAGCAGGGAATGGGTCGAATTGACATAGACATATCGCCAATGCCAGCGGATCAGGGGCAGCTTGTTCAGGGTCGGCGCACGATCGGGCTCCGACGAGAAGAAAACCCGCTCACGAACACCGCCCCTGACGATGCGATTGCCCTTGGGCTGTGCGATCGTGCATCGATAGGGACCGGCATCGAACCAAGGCAAACGCTCGGTCAAAGGGGCATCTGCCAAGGCATCCGCCTGTCCGAGCGGAGCCCGTGGATAGAGATCCAGCATCAATGCGCCCATGCCACGCTGACCCCGGCCGTCCAGCCGTGACGTCAGGTCAGAGAGATTGCGACGATCCCAGTCCGGATAAACCAGTAGCTCGTCGGCATCGACCGTAACGCACCAATGGTCATGGCCATGGCGCAGCAGCAACGCCCCTACCCAGTCCATCCCGAATCTGGTTGTCCTGTAGCTGTCGCGGCTGCGCCATAACGACAGATCGGATTGCCGCAGCAGGAACTCGGTCGAGCCGTCATTGCTGTCATTGTCCACGATCAGGAAATGCTGAACCCCCAACCGCCGGTAATGCGCGAGGAACTCGGGCAAACGGGCGGCCTCGTTCCGGATCGAGGCAAACAGCAGGATATCACCCTTTCCGATCGACGCGGTGCGATCCGAAAGCGGCGACAGCCTGCGACCGGTCCGGATCGCCCGCCACAGCAACTCGCGCCGTTTCCAGCGCAGGCGATATGCGATCCAGGCCCGGTGCAGGCGGCCGGTTGTCTGACCCGATTCCGTGCTCAAGCCCGGTAATTGCCGGTTTGATGCCAGCGCCAGGCATCACGGATCATCTGTTCCATGGTCGAGCGGTCGGGCCGCCAACCCAGCTCATCCCTGGCCCGCTGACTTCCACAGACCAGCTTGACTGCATCACCACCGCGGCGCGGCCCATCGACCATCGGCACTGGGCGGTTGGTCACGTGGCGCGTGGCATCCACGACCTCGCGAACCGAGAAACCATCGCCGGTTCCCAGGCAGAAGACCTGGCTTTCCTTGCCCGACCGAAGCCATTCCAGCCCCTTCACATGGGCGTCCACCAAATCCATCACATGAACATAGTCACGGATGCAGGTGCCATCGGCGGTCGGATAATCGGTGCCGTGGATCGTCAAGGCTTCGCGGCGGCCATCCACGGCATCGAGGATCAGCGGGATCAGATGGGTCTCGGGGCGGTGAAACTCGCCGATCTCGGTTTCGGGATCGGCACCCGCAACGTTGAAATAGCGGAAGATCACATGCCGCAGCCCATGCGCCGCGCCGAAATCGACCAGCATGTCCTCGATCGCCCGCTTGCTGGCGCCATAGGCGTTCAGCGGCGCTTGCGCCGAATGCTCGTCCAGCACCTCGCCATCGCAATCGCCATAGGTCGCACAGGTCGAGCTGAAGACGAAATCCAGGCAATCCGCCGCAACCGCCGCCTCGATGAGATTCAGCGAGCCGCAGACATTGTTACGCCAGTATTTTCCGGGTTCCGCCATGGCCTCGCCCACCTGGCTGAGAGCCGCGAAATGCAGCACCGCAACCGGCTTGTACTCGGCAAAAACCGAACCGAGCGCGGCCCGGTCCATCAGGTCGGCCTTGACCAGCGGTCCGAATTTCACCGCATCGGCCCACCCGGTCGACAGGTTGTCCAGTGTCACCGGCACATATCCCGCCCGAGCCAGCGCCTTGCAAGCATGCGAGCCGATGTAACCGGCCCCGCCGGTAACCAACACTTTATCGGGCATGCAATTACTCCGCCGCGCGCCGTGTTGCCGAAACACCGTTCAGATAATCGAGGAATTCTTCCCTCAGCTCATCGCGCTCCAGGCCGAAGGCGACCGTCGCCTGCAGGAAACCTGCCTTCGAACCGCAGTCGAACCGTTGCCCACGGAACCGCAAGCCAAAGACGTCATGGCCATTCTCGATCTCATCGGCGATCGCATCCGTCAGCTGAATCTCGCCGCCCGAGCCCTGCTTCAGGCTGTTGAGATTCCTCATCACGCTCGGCGCGAGGATATAGCGACCGATGACGGCAAGGTTCGACGGGGCGGAGCCCAGCGCGGGCTTTTCCACCATACCCTTGGCCCGGACGATGGCGCCCATATCCTCGGCCACGTCCAGCACACCGTAGGCGGAGGCTTTTTCCTCGGGAACCTCCATCGTGGCGACCATGCTGCCGCCGGTCTCGCCATAAGCTTCGATCATCTGCTGGAGACAGGGCGGCTCGCCCATGATCACATCATCGGTCAGGATAACCGCGAAAGGTTCGTCATCGGCCAGCAAGCGGCGCGCACACCAGACCGCATGTCCCAGTCCCAGGGCCTTGTGCTGCCGGATATAGGCGATGGCGCCCGATTCCATGTTCGTTTCGCGCAGCGTCCGCAGCAATGCGTCCTTGCCGGCCTTCTTGAGATTGGCTTCCAGTTCGTGCGCGTGATCGAAATAATCCTCGAGCGCGCCCTTGCCCCGGGAGGTGACGAAGATGAACTCCTTGATCCCGGCTGCCCGCGCCTCGTCGATAGCATATTGGATCAACGGCCGGTCGACCAGCGTCATGATCTCTTTCGGAATGCTCTTGGTCGCGGGCAAAAAGCGCGTTCCCAGACCGGCCACCGGGAAAATGGCTTTGGTTACTTTACGACTCATGCATAGTACCCTTTTTTCTGCAGTTTGCTTGATCACACATGTGATACGGCAAAGTTCGGGGCGTATAGCCCCATCGCGTCCTAACGCGTCGCAGACACGATAGTTCGTTCAATTGCTCAAAGAAAGATGACGGTTCTTGTAAATATCAGGCATAAGCCGGTTTCCACTCATCACACAAATCCACTCTTTAACACAGGCCGAGACCACACCGTCAGTCGAGCTTCATGGCTCCCATCATCGCTTCCAACCGGGAAACATCCTCGGGATTGTTCAGTTCCCAGAACTGGCGGCCGCGCGACTCGACTTCGACACAGAGAACCTTGCCACCACGCTCCAGAAAACGCAATTGCTCCAATCCTTCCAGTTTTTCCAGCACCCCTTCGGACCACCGGGGATAGGCCTTCAACGCAGGGGGACGGTAAGCATAGACCCCGACATGATGATAAACAGGGCTGGGATCATCCGCGCCGAATTCGTCGGCGGCATAGGGGATGACCTCCTTGGAAAAATACAGCGCCTGCCCGTCATGACCGAAGACCGCCGTTGTCCCGCCAACCCGTCCCGCCTTGCGATCCGCCAGCAGATCCGCGCGCATCCGGCCGGTGCAGCGCAGAACCGGGGTCGCCACATCGGCACCGGGATCGGCACGCAACCCCGCCACCAGATCCTCGACGAACCATGCCGGTGTAAGCGGCGCGTCGCCCTGGAAGTTCACCACGATCTCGGGTGAGATTCCCAGGATCTCCACGGCCTCGGCACAGCGTTCCGTGCCGTTTCGGCAGTGCTGCGAGGTCATGACCACTTCGGCGCCGAAATCCTCGGCATGATCGCGAATCCGTTCATCCTCGGTCGCCACGACGACCCGGTCCGCGCCCGATACCGCCGACGCGGCATCCCAGCTGCGGCGAATCAGGCTGCGGGACTCGCCCGACACCCCTTTCAATTCAACCAGAGGCTTGCCCGGAAAGCGCGTCGAGGCATGGCGTGCCGGAATGACGATCAGGACCGACATCTTCAGGTCTTCACCAGCAGCACCCCGGGTGCATAGGCAATGAAGAACGGGTTCTCGAAGCCCGGCTTTCCGTAGGCGAGCGGGCTGTGATCGTCGAAGCGCACCACTTCTCCGCCGGCGCCGCGCAATACCGCGTCGCCCGCAGCCGTGTCCCATTCCATGGTGCGACCAAGCCGGGGATACAGATCCGCCTCGCCTGTCGCGACAAGGCAGAATTTCAGGGACGAGCCGGCGCTCGTCATGTCCCTGACGCCGTATCGGGCGATATAGTCGTCCGTTGCCGCGTCACGGTGGGATTTCGAGGCCACCACCATCAGCCCGCGATTGTCGGGCGTCGGGTTCACGCCGACCGAATGCTGCTCTCCCGGCTGATCTCCGAACGGCCCCCGCTCCTCGACGGAACGGCCATCCGCGGTCGTATAGAAGAGGCGGCCTTTCGCAGGCGCGTAAACGATACCGCGCACCGGGACACCATTCTCGACATAGGCGATATTGACGGTGAAATCCCCGCGGCGCTGCACGAACTCCTTCGTTCCGTCCAGCGGGTCGACGATCAGGAAGGTCCCGCCGGTCTGTGCATGAGTCGCGGCCTGCTCCTCGGTCACCAGCGGGATATCGGGAAAGGACTCGCGCAGCCCGGCGGAAATCAGCGCATCCGCGGCCTCGTCGGCGGCGGTGACCGGCGAATCGTCGGATTTGGCACGAACATCAAAGTCATCCGCCTCGTAGATTTCCATGATCTTCTGCCCAGCCTGCAACGCGAGGCGGCGCATTTCGGTGATGAGTCGATCAAATTGCATCCAGTTTTCCTTCACTTCGTTACCAACCGCCCCTCGTCCCGATTGTGCGGGCTTACATATTCACTTATGCTCGCGCAACATCGGTTGGACAAGGCTCCAACAAACTTGGCGTGATATCGCGTTTTTCATTGTCCGAACCACAACACGGCTGATTTTCACATTGTTTACCCAACGCCGAAACCGCAACCTGCTGGAAGCAACCGGCACGACGCTGACCCTGATATACCATCAGACGGTCTACAGCCTGCGCAACAGTCACAGCAACGCGATCATCGGGCTCTTGCTGACGATCCTTCAGACGGCGATTTTCGTGGCCATCTTCCTGCTGCTGTATATGCTGATCGGGCTGCGCAGTTCACCCATTCGCGGCGATTTCATGCTTTATGTCATGTCAGGCATCTTCACATTCATGACGCATGTGAAGACAGTGGCCGCTGTCGCCAACAGTCATTCCATCGGCGGCGCCCTGGGCAAGCACGAGCCTCTCAATCCCGCCATCCTGATTGCCGCGGCGGCGCTTTCCACCCTGTATCAGCAGATCATTGGTGGCGCCACGATCATGATCCTCTACCATATCTTGATGGAGCCGGTCTCGGTGTATTTCTTCCCGGGCTGTCTCGCGATGTTCCTGCTGTCCTGGTTCGGCGGCGTCTGCGTCGGATTGGTTTTCCTGGGAATCAGGCCCTGGTCCCCCAAGACCACCGGGCTGCTCACCATGATATACCAGCGTGCGAACATGATCGCCTCGGGAAAGATGTTCGTCGCCAACTCCCTGCCGAACATCATGCTGCCATGGTTTTCATGGAATCCGCTCTTCCATCTGATCGACCAGACTCGCGGCTTTCTCTTTGTCAACTACACGCCGCAAAAGACGGATTACCATTATGCAATCTGGGTGTTCATCGCACTCCTGATGATCGGATTGCTGATCAATTTCACGACGCGCAAATACGAATCGATCAGTTGGAACGCAACCGTATAGGCACCTGATCCGCAGCATCGCCTACCGGTTACGCAGCGCCGCCTGAATTGCCTTGTCGAGGGATTGCAGAAAGCGCGACCGGTCGGCCCTGGTGAACGCCGCGCCGCCGCCGCGATGGAATGGATCCGCCGCGCGGATATCGCTCATCAAGTCGCGGGTCGCGAGGCGCGGGCCGATATTCGCCATGGTCAGCATGTCGCCATCATGCTGCATGACCTGCGCCCCGGCCTTCAGACATCGATCAGCCAGCACGATATCCGCCGTAACCACGATATCGCCCGGCCCGCATCTTTCGGCAATCCAGCGGTCGGCGATATCGGGCCCCTCGTCAACGATGACAAGCGACACGAGCGGATTGGCCGAGGGCCGCAATCCGCCATTGCAGACAAGGATCATCGGGACGCGCAATCGGGTGGCGACCCGCTCGGCCTCTGCCTTGACCGGGCAGGCATCCGCATCGATATACAGGGTGGTCATGCGGCCCCCCCTCCCCGGCAGGGTATGCAATCAGTCACGCAGCAATTCGTTGACCGAGGTCTTGGCGCGGGTCCGGGCATCCACCCGCTTCACGATCACCGCGCAATAGAGGTTCACCCCGTTCTTCGAGGGCAGCGACCCCGACACGACGACCGAACCGGCCGGAACCTCGCCATACATGATTTCGCCGGTTTCGCGATCCACGATCTTGGTCGACTGGCCGATGAAAACGCCCATGCCCAGCACCGAGCCCTCGCGGACGATACAGCCCTCGACCACCTCGGAGCGTGCGCCGATGAAGCAGTCATCCTCGATGATGGTCGGCCCGGCCTGCAGCGGTTCAAGTACGCCGCCGATCCCGACGCCGCCCGACAGGTGGACATTCTTGCCGATCTGCGCGCAGGATCCGACCGTGGCCCATGTATCAACCATCGTTCCCTCGCCCACATTGGCGCCCAGGTTGACGAAGGACGGCATCAGCACCGCCCCCTTGCCGATAAAGGCGCTGCGCCGCACGATAGCACCCGGCACCGCGCGGAACCCTGCGGCGCGCCATTGATTGTCGCCCCAGTCCTTGAACTTGCTATCGACCTTGTCCCACCAATTCGCGCGCTGAGGAGCACCGGCCATTTCCTCCATATCCCGCAGCCGGAACGACAGCAGGACCGCCTTCTTGGCCCATTGGTTCACATGCCAGTCATTGCCCTGCTTCTCGGCAACGCGCAGCGTGCCGCTATCCAGCCGTTGCAGCGCCTCATCGACCGCTTCGCGGGCTTCGCCTTGCGTGGCGGGAGTGATCTCGGCCCGCTTCTCCCACGCGGCTTCGATGGCTTTTTCCAGGGCTTGGGTCATCTTGGCATTTTCCTTGATCTGTCGCGTTCGGGTGGAAACTGTTTCTTCAGCGCTATAAGCGTAGGAAAAGCCCCGTGCAATCCGCACAGGCCGCCAATCGCGCCGAGGACCCGATGACCGACAAGGAAGAACGCGCCCATTCCATGCCCCATAGCGACGAAGATGCCGCGCGCGCCGAGCGTATTCCGGACACGCCCCAGACCCGTGCCCCGGCCTATCGGCTCGCCTTCACAGACCGGGAGTTTCTCTTGCGCAAAGAACTACGCCCCGTAAGACTGCAACTCGAACTGCTCAAGCCCGAGATGATCATGGATGAGCGGGGGATAGAATCGACGGTGGTCCTGTTCGGTGGTGCACGAATTCCCGCGCCCGAACATGCGGATACGGCGCGCACCCCGACCCTTGGCGCATTGTCCAAATACTACGAACAGGCCCGCCGCTTCGCCCGGATCATGACGGAACGCAGCCTCGCGACCTATGGCCGCGAATTCGTGATCTGCACCGGCGGCGGCCCGGGCGTGATGGAGGCGGGCAATATGGGCGCGGAAGAGGCCGGCGGCCAATCCATCGGCCTGTCCATCGTGCTGCCACATGAACAGGCGCCCAACGACTATGTCACCCCGGATCTGTGCTTCAATTTCCATTACTTCGCCATCCGCAAGATGCATTTCCTGATGCGCGCGCGGGCTGTCACCGTGTTTCCCGGCGGTTTCGGCACCATGGACGAGTTGTTCGAGACACTGACCCTCATCCAGACCGGGCGGATGAAGCGCATTCCGATCCTGCTGTTCGGCCGGGAGTTCTGGGACGAGGTCATAAACTGGAAGGCCCTCGCCAAGGCCGGAACGATCAGCGACGAGGACCTTGACCTGTTCCGCTATGTCGAAACCGCAGACGAGGCGGTCCAGATCATCGACGATTGGGAAACGCCCCGCGACTGAGAAGGGCTGCCCAACGCACCGCCTCTGCACGGCGGTAATTTACATCGAGACAGCTTCAATTCCCGATTGTCAGCGGGATCGGATTTCGCTACGCCCAGATTGTTACGGTATAACGTAACAAACACGAAACATCCCTCCCTGGATGCATTAACCGGAAGAGGTCCATGACGATGCAAATGGCAATCACCAAATATCTTGGCGCAATGGCGGTCGGCTCGATGCTGCTTTTCGCCGTGCAGGCGCAGGCGAACGAAAGCGCCGACAAATCCTCGGCACATGATCATTCGCATGAACATGATCACGCGCATGACACCGACAAATCCGTCTACAAGGGCTATTTCGAAGACAGCCAGGTCGAAGACCGCCCGCTCTCGGATTGGGAAGGCGATTGGCAATCGGTCTATCCCTACCTGATGGATGGCACTCTCGACCCGGTGATGGCCGACAAGGCCGCACATGGCGACAAGACCGCCGAGGAATATCACGCCTATTACGCGACCGGATATAAAACCGATACCGACCGGATCGTCATCGAGGGCGACAGCGCGACCTTTTACGAGGGCGACGCATCGGTGCAGGGAACCTATGCATATGACGGCTATGAAATCCTGACCTACGAAAAGGGCAATCGTGGCGTTCGGTTCATTTTCCAGAAGACCGAAGGCGATAACGAGGCCCCGGACTTCTTCCAGTTCAGCGATCACCGCATCGCCCCCGAGAAATCCGATCACTACCACCTCTACTGGGGCGATGACCGCGCGGCATTGCTGGAAGAAGTGACCAACTGGCCGACCTATTACCCGTCGTCACTCAGCAAAGAGCAGATTGTCGAGGAAATGCTGGCGCATTGACATGGCCGGCCGGCTGCCCGCGTTTCGATCCGGGCAGCCCTTTCGAGCCATCCCGATCCGCAGACGGGAACCTCAGCCCGCCGCTTCGGCGGCGATCTCTGCCCGGCTCTTGCGGCCCCGCTCGGTCGCGGATTTCAACTGACCGCAGGCGGCCATGATATCCTCGCCGCGCGGGGTGCGGATCGGGCTGGCGTAACCGGCCTTGTGGACGATATCGGCGAATGCCTCGATCCGTTCCCAGCTTGACCGCTTATAGGGCGCGCCGGGCCATTCGTTGAAGGGGATCAGGTTGATCTTGGCCGGGATGCCGCGAATCAGTCTGACCAGGCGCCGGGCGTCCTCATCACTGTCATTCACCCCGTCCAGCATCACATATTCGAAGGTGATCCGCTCGCTGTTCGACAGGCGCGGATATTCGCGCAGCGCTTCCAGAAGCGCCTGGATATTCCAACGGCGATTGATCGGCACCAGCTTGTTGCGTATCTCGTCGGTGGTGGCGTGGAAACTGACCGCCAGAAGGCAGCCGATCTCTTCGGCGGTACGCGCGATCTCGGGCACGACACCGCTGGTCGAAAGGGTGATCCGGCGGCGCGACAGGCTCAAGCCCTCGTTATCCATGACCACTTTCATCGCATCGCGCACGCCCTCGAAATTATACAGGGGCTCGCCCATGCCCATCAGCACCATGTTGCTGACCAGCCGCGTCTCGTCCCGGGGCGCCCCCGGCACCGGCCATTCCTCCAGATCATCGCGCGCCACCATGAGTTGGCCAACGATCTCGCCCGGGGTCAGGTTGCGCACCAGTTTCTGAGTGCCGGTATGGCAAAAGGAACAGGTCAGCGTGCAACCCACTTGCGAGGAAACGCAAAGCGTGCCTCGCCCCTCCTCGGGAATGTAGACCGTCTCGACCTCGTGCCCGCCGGCGATTCGCAGCAGGTATTTCCGCGTGCCATCGGCACTGACCTGGCGGCTCACGATCTCGGGCAGGGCGATCTCGAATGCCTCGGCCAGGAGCGCGCGGTAATCCTTGGCCAGGTTGGTCATCTGCGCGAAATCGCGGACGCCCCAATGATAAACCCATTGCCAGACCTGCCCGACCCGCATCTTGGCCTGCTTCTCGGGTGTTCCCGCGGCAATCATCGCCTCACGCAGCTGGTCGCGCGTCAGGCCGACAATATTCACCCGGCCGCCTTCGGGCAGTTTCCGGGGGATGGTCAGGACATCCTGCGTGATCGGAGCGGACATATCGGGGTCACCGGCAAATTGATTGAAGGACCCGCACATAAGCGAAACGGGGCCGTAAATCAACAGGCCCCGCGCAGGACCGCCGGCCCTGCGTGATCAAACTGTCTTCGCTGCCTTACTGGCAGCGCTCTTTCGCGGTATTGGTCGCGGCGGTGATGCCCGAAAGACTGAAAGTGTCCTTGGTAACCGTGCCGCGCGACGACCGGCCGGTGATCGTCGCATTCGACCCTGCCCGCAGCGCACCGATCAGTTTCTGATCCTCCTCGGGGCTGCCGGTCCAGGCGCTCTCACCCTCGGTGAACAGGTTGAATTTCTGTCCACCCACATCAAGTTCGACCGTCGAGTCGGGCGCAAAGGGATAACCGCCGGTAAAGGACACTTCACCGTTCTGACCCGGGCGGTAAGCGACATAGAGGCGGATATCGCCACGGGTCACTTCCTTGGGACTGCCATCCGAATCAGTGTTCACCGTGGATTTCGGAGGCGACACGGCCCAGCATTCCTGCGGATCCGTTGCCGCGAACACGGTCCAGTCCCCTTCGGTCGCAACGACATTGTTGGATTCCTGTGCGCCCGCTGTCCCCAGCCCAGCCATCAGGAGTGCGACTGCGGCCATGCCGCGCAGCGTGATATTCTTCATGCTCTGGTCTCCTGCCATGTTTCGCCGCTCAGTTCGACGTTCTTTTCCCGATTGCGTTGGTCTTTTCAACCACCTGTGGACAGGATAACGAAAATCACCGCATGAAAAAGGGGAACATGCGTAAAATCGCGCAATTGTCAGGGGGAAATCGCGATGCGAGCGGCTGAAATGATCGAGCTATGGCGCGGAGACCGGCGCGAGAGCCTTCATCTGGGCCATGCCGTGATCTGCGACAGCGCCGGGGTGGTCGAGGCCTGGGGCAGCCCGGGCGAGGTGATATTCCCGCGATCCTCCTGCAAGATGATCCAGGCATTGCCGCTGGTGGAAAGCGGCGCCGCGGATGCCGCAGGCCTCAGCGACCGCCAGCTTGCCCTGGCCTGCGCCAGCCATAACGGCGCCCATATTCACGTCGAGGCGGTCGATCGCTGGCTGACCGCGCTTGACCTGCAGGAAACGGATCTGCGCTGCGGCTGCCACATGCCCAAGGACACGGAGGAAAACCGCCGCCTGACCTGTTCGGACCAGAAGCCGGACCAGCGGCATAACAACTGCTCGGGCAAGCATGCCGGTTTCCTGACCCTCAACCGGCATCTGGGCGGCGGGCCGGAATATGTCGAGCCCGACCACCCGGTGCAGAAGGCCGCGAAAGCCGCCTTCGAGGAGGTCACCGGCGAGGACAGCCCCGGTTACGGCATCGATGGCTGCTCGGCACCAAACCATGCTTGCAGCCTCACCGGGCTGGCCAGTGCGATGGCCGCATTCGCCAGTTCCGGCGGCGACCGGAGGGGGCAGGCGATGCGGCGCCTGACCGACGCGATGCGCGCTCATCCGGAAATGGTCGCGGGCGAGGGGCGTGCCTGTACCAGCCTGATGCGCGCGATGCGTGGCAAGGTCGCGGTCAAGACCGGCGCCGAAGGCGTTTTCGTCGCCATCCTGCCCGAACAGGGGCTGGGCATCGCGCTCAAGGCGCAGGACGGTGCCAGCCGTGCCAGCGAAGCGGCAATCGTTGCGCTGCTGCTGCATCTGCAGGTGCTGGACCGGGACGATCCGGTGGTATCGACCTATCTGACCGGCCCGATCCGGAACTGGCGCGGCATCGTCACCGGAGAAATGCGGACCGCGCCGGGATTTCCCGGCTGATACGTCACGAATCCGACGCATTTTTCTGTTTGAATACCGCCATGAGGGCCACGCCCCCAATCGCCCTCTGGATACCGTTCGGCCGGCATCCCTTGGCAGAGCGGGTGCCGGCCCGCCACTCCGCCTCACGCATCCCCGGTCTGACCGCCCGGAATGCTCGTTTCAGACCATGTCCCAGATCAGGCGTAATGCCAGCGCGCCCGATGTCAGGACCAGTAGCGGCTTGATCAGCCGGGCACCGATCCGCGCGGCCAGCCTTGCCCCCAGGGCCGCGCCCGCGATCTGCGCTATCCCCATCATGATCCCCAGCAGCCATAATGGCTGCCCGATCAGCGCGAAGCTCAGCAATCCTCCCAGGTTGGAGAACAGGTTCAAAAGCTTGGTATGGGCGGTCGCCTTCAGCACGCCATATCCGGCAAGCGTCACGAAGGCGATCATGTAGAACGATCCCGCCCCCGGCCCCACCAGCCCGTCATAGAAGCCGATCAGGATCACCGGCAGTCCCAACCGCAGGCCGTCGGTCGGCAGGTATGTAACCAGCGCCGCCCCCGCGATCCCGCCAAGCCCCGCGATCAGCGCGGCCCGCCATTGCGTCCGCGGATCGACCAATCCACGGCGCGCATAGCTGATCGCCGCCGTCGCCGAGCCGAACACCCCCTGCACCTTGTTGGTCGCCAAAGCCTGCGCCGGCGGCACGCCGGCCAGCATCAGCGCCGGCACCGTGATCAATCCCCCGCCACCGGCGATGGCGTCGACGAATCCGGCGACGAATCCCGCGGCAAGCAGGACCATGACAAGATCGAATGACATGTCGAGCATGAAGGATGTCCGGTAACAGGGGATCGGTTTCGCGCCGGGCAATGCGCCTCTTGGCGGATGTTGTAAAGACTGCGGCAAGGCGGGGGTTTCACACCCCCGCACCCCCGTGGGATATTTGCATGAAGAAGAAGGGAGAAAGATCCATGCTGGACCGGTTGGATATGCGGCATCCGCTGATACAGGCGCCGATGGCGGGCGTCTCGACACCGGAATTGGCGGCGGCGGTAAGCGAAGCAGGCGGGTTGGGTTCCGTGGCCCTGGGGGCACTGGATATCCCGGGGGCGAAAGAGGCGATCTCGAAGACACGGGCGCTGACCGCACGGCCCTTTGCGGTGAATTTGTTCTGCCATCGGCCCGCCCGCCGCGACCATGCACGCGAGGCGGCATGGCTGGACCGTCTGCGACCGGAATTCGAGCGTTTCGGCAGCGCTCCGCCGGACCGGTTGGCCGAGATCTATGAAAGTTTCCGCGCCAGCCCTGCCATGCTGGCCACGCTGATCGAGGCGCGCCCGGCAGCAATCAGCTTTCACTTCGGCCTGCCCGAACCTGCGCAGTTGCAGGCGTTGCGGGCCACCGGCGCCGTATTGCTGGCCACCGCGACCAGTGAGACCGAAGGACGGGCCATCGCGGAAGCCGGGCTGGACGGGATCGTCGCGCAGGGATGGCAGGCGGGCGGGCATCGCGGCATGTTCGATCCCGATACCCGGGACGAGCGCCTCGAAACCCTGCCGCTGATCCGCCGGTTGACCGGGCTGGGCCTGCCGGTGATCGCGGCGGGCGGGATCATGACCCGTGAGGATGCGCGGAAGGCGATGGAGGCCGGAGCAGTGGCGGCGCAATGCGGGACGGCCTTCCTGCTGGCTCCCGAGGCCGCGACCTCGGCGGCGCATCGGATGGCGCTGGCCAATGGCAGGACAGCCATGACCCGCGCGATCTCGGGCCGCCCGGCGCGCGGCATGGAAAATCTGTTCACGGCGATCGATGGGACGGATGCAGCGGATTACCCGATTGCCTATGATGCCGGAAAGGCGCTGAACGCGGCGTCGCTGGTGGCGGGAGAAACGGGTTACGGCGCTTTCTGGGCAGGCACGGGCGGGGCAAGCGCCATCGCTCGCCCCGCGGCCGAGACAGTAGCGGCGATCAGCCCGTAACGAAATCCGCCGCTGAATAGCCCTGCAGATACAACAGCGCTGTCAGATCACCGTGATTGATCCGGACCCCCGCCTGCGCGGCGACCGCAGGCTTGGCATGCAGCGCCACGCCCGCCCCGGCCCGTTGCAGCATGCCCAGGTCATTCGCGCCATCCCCCACGGCAAGCACATCCCCGAATGCCAGGCCGCGCGCGGCGGTGATCTCTTCCAGCGCCTCGGTCTTGGCCTCCCGCCCCAGCACCGGCAGGGCGACATGGCCGGTCAGCACCCCGTCCTCGGCCAAGAGCGTATTGGCACGATGCTCGTCGAAACCCAGCCATTGCGCCACCTCCCGGGTGAATGCCGTGAACCCGCCAGAGACCAGCGCAGTATAAGCACCATTCGCGCGCATCGTGGCGACCAGTTCCCGCCCGCCCGGAGCAAGGGTGATCCGTGTCTTCAGCACCTCGCCTATGACGGTTTCCCGCAGCCCCGCCAGCAGGCCGACCCGCTCGACCAGCGCCTCGTGGAAATTCAGCTCGCCATTCATCGCGCGGGAGGTGATCTCGGCGACCCGCGCGCCCACGCCGGCCATATCGGCCAGCTCGTCGATGCATTCCTGCTCGATCATGGTCGAATCCATATCCGCCAGCAGGATCTTCTTGCGCCGCCCGCTGCGAGGCTGGATGACAAGATCCAGCCCGATTGTCTGCAAATCCCCCCAAACCTGGTCGAGATCCCCGGGCATGGCCGGGATGTCGAATTCGGCCGCAATCCCGGGATTGAGCCAGCGCGCCGTGCCGCCCTGCCAGCGCCTCGCCAGTTCGTTGAGCAGTCCGGTCTGCAGATTGGCAAGCTTCGGCGCGGCGATCAGCGAAACGGTATACATGGGGCGGGCCTCCGGCGTGAGTTGCCGTCACGCTCTAGACCAAGTCGCGAATGAAGGGAAATCATTAACGAAGCCATGCCGTGGCCAGCCGAAAGGGCCGGCCACGGACTCGGTTGCGATCAGAATGGGCTGTCGGGGAAGTGGAACTGCTTGGCGTTCTCGGGGGTGATCAGCTGCGAGCCGATGATGAACCGCCCGGTCATCGGCGCGTTCGACACGAAATTCAATGCCGTCATCTCGATCGCCGAGGAAATCAGCGCCGGCGGATAGGTCACGTTCACCGGCAGTTGCGGGTCGCCATCCATGATCCGCTTGACGATCTCTTTCATCCCGCGCCGCCGATCACCCACATCTCGTCCTCGCGCCCGGCTGCCGCGATGGCTTCGAGCACACCGATGGCCATATCGTCGTCAGCCGCCCATACTGCGTTGATTTCTGGGTATTTAGACAGGAAGTCCTGCATCACCGTAAAGGCATCGTCACGGTTCCAGTTGCCGTGTTCCATACTGAGGATCTCGACTTCCGAGCCCTCCAAAGCGGCCTGGAACGCCTCGACCCGCTCATTGTCCAGCGTGGTCGGGATGCCGCGCAGCACCACGATCTTCGAGCCGGGTTCGAGATTGTCCCTGAAATACTCGCCCGCGACGCGACCGAAAGCGGTGTTGTCACCGGCAACATAGAGATCCTCGATCCCTTCCTGGCTCAACCCGCGATCCACGACGGTCACGAATTTGCCCGCCTCTTTCACGGCGGCGACCGGCGCGGTCAGGGGCTCTGATTCAAAAGGCAGAACCACGAGCCCATCGATGTTGCGGGTGGCCATCATGTCCTCGATATCGTTGACCTGCTTGGCGGGATCCCCTGCCGTCGCCAGCACGAATTCGAGGTTGGGATAGTTTCACCCAAGCGCTTGATCGTATCCTGCGCATGCCAGTTCAGCCCGCCCATGAATCCATGCGTTGCAGACGGGATCGACACACCGATCACCTTCTTCTCGGCCTCCTGTGCCGTAGCAGCTCCGGCGGACAGCCCGATCACCGCCATCAATGCGGCAGCTTTCATCAGGTTCCTGCGTTTCATTTTTATTCCTCCCGGTTTTACCGCTCCTCCGCGGTGCGTTTCTCCCGCTGCAGGATCACAGCAAGAACAATAATGACCCCCTGGATCGCCCCGTTGAGATAGGGGCTGACCAGGTCGGCAAGGTTGAGAATATTGTCGATCAGCGACAGGATCAGCACGCCCACGACCGTGCCCCAGACACGCCCCGTGCCGCCCTTGAGCGCGGTGCCGCCGATAATGACGGCGGCGATCGCCTCCAGCTCCCACAGCACCCCGGTCGAGCCCGAGGCCGAACCGAGGCGCGGCACGTAAAGCACCGTCGCCACCCCAACAAGCAGGCCCAGCAGCATATAGGTCATCAGCCGGATACGGTTCACGTCGATGGCCGAATAGCGCGCCACCCGGTCGTTCGAGCCGATGGCCTCGACATGCCGCCCGAACCGGCTGTGCTGCATGATCCATTCGCCTGCGAAGGCAACAAGGGCAAAGGTGATGATCGGCCATGTGATCCAGCCGATACCGCCGTAATAGACGGGCCGATACAGCGTGCGCAGCCCGTAATCGAGGCTGAGCGTGCCGCCATCCGCCAGCCATGTCACCAGCGAACGGAAGATCCCCATGGTGCCCAGGGTCACGATGAAGGGCTCGATCCGCGCCTTGGTGATCAGCGCGCCATTCAGGTAACCGGCGACCAGCCCACCAAGCACCGCCACCCCCATGCCAACCAGGATCGTGCCCCAGTTCTCGCCCATTCCCGGCAGGGCGGCATTCATGGCGATGATGGCGATTCCGGCCAGGAAGGCCGCCATCGAGCCGACCGACAGGTCCAGCCCTCCGGCGGTAATGACAAAGGTCATCCCGACAGCGATAAGGCCGATGAAAGCCGAGCGCGCCAGCACATTGGTGATATTGCCCGGCGCGAGAAAGGCGGGGTTCAGCAACGCGCCCAGCACGATCAGGGCAATCAGCGCGACCAGCGGGCCGAGAGTGTGAAGATCGGGTTTGCTCATGCGGCCTCTCCGGAAACGCCCATGGCGAGGCGTACGATATTGTCTTCGGTCATGCTGTCCCCTTCGACCTGTCCCGCCAGCCGCCCCTCGCGCATCACAAGCACGCGGTCGGAAAGGCCGATCACCTCGGTCATTTCGCTGCTGATGACGATCACACTGCGGCCTTCCGCCGAGAGATTGCGGATGAAAGCGTAGATCTGGCTCTTGGTGCCGACATCTATGCCGCGTGTCGGCTCGTCGATGATGATGATCTGCGGATCGGGCAGCATGGTCTTGGCGAGAAGCAGTTTTTGCTGGTTTCCGCCCGACAGCTTGCCAGCCACCATGTCGCGGCGCGGGGCACGGATGTCGAAATCCCCGGTCGCCTTGTCCAGTGCGGCGTCCTCGGCCGCGGTATCCAGCCGGAACCTGCCGAAACGCTCCAACGTGGCCAGCGTCAGGTTCTCGCGCAGCCCCTTGTCCAGCAGAAGGCCCGCTTCCTTGCGATCCTCGGTCAGATAGGCAAGCCCGGAGGCGAAAGCATCACGCAGGTTATTGATTGCAACGGGCTGGCCATTCACCCGGATCTCACCGCTGGCAGCGCGCAGACCGACCAGCCCCTCGGCCAGTTCGGTCCGTCCGGAGCCGACCAGCCCGGCAATGCCCAGCACCTCGCCCTTGCGCAGGGTGAAGCCGACATCGCGGACCTTTCCCGGAATGCTCAGGCCACTGACCTCCAGCGCGGATTCGTCGGATGGCTGGCCCTTGGGCGGGTAGAAATCCTGCAATTCGCGCCCGACCATGGCGGCGGCCATGCTGTCCTCGTCCAACTCCCCGCGCATGGCACGGCGCACGACGCTGCCGTCACGCAATACCGTTATGCGGTCGGCCAGATGCGCGACCTCGTCCAGCCGGTGCGAGCAATAGAGGATCGCCACACCCTCGGCCCGCAAGCGGTCGATCTGCTCGTAAAGAGTGCCGACCTCGCGATGGGTCAGCACGGCGCTTGGCTCGTCCATGATCAGGACACGGGCATTGCGCGACAGGGCCTTGCCGATCTCGACCATCTGGCGGTCGGGAACCGACAATTCGCGGATCCGGGCTTCCGGTGCGATAGGGCTGTGCAGCCGTTCCAGCAGCGCTGCTGTCTGCTTGCGCATGGCAGCGTGATCCAGCCGCCAACCGCCGATCTCGCGCCCCAGGAACATGTTGGCGGCAACCGAAAGATCGGGCGCAAGGTTGAATTCCTGGTGGATGACGACGATTCCCGCCGCCTCGGCCTCGGGGCCACTGCCGAAAGCCACCGGTTGACCGTTCAGCAAGACATGCCCCCCGGTCGGGTCCAGGAACCCGCCGAGGATCTTCATGATCGTCGATTTGCCCGCGCCGTTCTCGCCGATCAGCGCGTGAACTTCTCCCGGTTCAAGGGCTAGGTCAACATTGTGTAGAACCTCGATGGGACCGAAGCTTTTCGAGACATCCTGCAGCGCAGGATCGTCATTCGCCCAGTTCGACCCAGGCACCATCCTGTGCGGATGATGCCTTGGCCGCCGCGATGAAGCTCATCCCCGACAGCCCCGCCATCAATCCCGGCACGCGATCCTGATCGGTGGTGTCGCCCCGGATGATCGCGGCGATATCGCTGTAGAGATTGGCGAAACCTTCCAGATAGCCCTCGGGATGGCCCGGCGGGGTGCGATAGGAGGCGGAACGATCCTGCGCCCGCGTCAGGATTTGCGCCGGGCCGTCCTTGGGCGTCAGGATCAGCCTTTCGCTTTCCTGCAAGCGCCACTCCAGCGCCGCCTCGGTCCCGAACAGCCGTAACGACAACCCGTTTTCCTGCCCCACGGCGACCTGGCTGGCCCAGAGCCCGCCCTTGGCGCCAGAGGCATAACGCAGCGACACGCGCGCGTCGTCGTCGATAGGACGCCCCGGAACGATGCTGGATACCTCGGCCGACAGATGGCTGGGCGTGTAGCCGGTGACGAATTGCGCCAATTGCCACGCATGTGTCCCGATATCGCCAAGCGCTCCCGCCCCGGCCTGCGCCGGATCTGTGCGCCACGCGGCCTGCTTGTTGTCCACCTCGTCGGTCAGCCAGCCCTGCAGATACTCGGCCTGCACCAGCCGGATTTGCCCGAGGGCCCCCTCTGCAACCAATGCGCGGGCTTCGCGCACCATGGGCAAGGCGCAATAATTATGGGTCAGGAAGAATCGCACGCGCGATGCCCGGACCGCTTCGGCCAGGGCCTGCGCCTGCTCGGGCGTCGCGGTCAGGGGCTTGTCGCAGATGACGTGAATGCCCGCGTTCAGGAAGGCGATGGCCGGGGCCGCGTGCAGATGGTTCGGCGTCACGATGCTGACGGCCTCGATCCCGTCCTCGCGGGCGGCCTCGGCCTGCGCCATCTCGTTGAAATCGGCATAGCTGCGATCCAGCCCCAGTTCCGCCGCGCTTGCCGCCGCCCGCTCGGGATCCGACGAGAGAGCACCCGCGACGATCTGGTAATGCCCGTCCATCCGGGCGGCGATGCGGTGGATCGCGCCGATGAAAGCCCCGCTGCCACCGCCGACCATGCCTAAACGTATCGGTTTCATGTCAACCCCAATGCCTTGTCGATTGCCGCGCGATCGAAGCCGGATGCCGCGAAATCGTCGAAGGCATGCGGCGTCACCCGGATGATGTGATCGCGCACGAATTGCGCCCCCTCACGCGCCCCGTCCTCGGGATGTTTCAGCGCGCATTCCCACTCTACCACGGCCCAACCATCGAATCCGTATTGGGTCAGCTTGGAAAACACCCCGCCGAAATCCACCTGTCCGTCGCCGGGACTGCGGAACCGCCCCGCCCGGTCGGCCCAGCCCTGATAGCCGCCATAGACGCCCTGCCGCCCGGTCGGTCGGAACTCGGCATCCTTGACGTGGAACATGCGAATCCGCTCGTGGTAGATGTCGATATTCTGCAGGTAGTCCAGTTGCTGCAGGATGTAATGCGACGGATCGTAAAGCATGTTCGCGCGGGCATGGCCGCCGACGCGATCAAGGAACATCTCGTAGGTCACGCCATCATGCAGATCTTCGCCCGGATGGATCTCGTAGCAGATATCGACACCCTGTTCCTCGGCCAGATCCAGCAGAGGCCGCCAACGCTCGGCCAGCGTGTCGAAAGCCGCCTCGACCAGCCCCGGCGCGCGCTGCGGCCACGGGTAGAGATAGGGCCAGGCCAGGGCACCGGAGAATGTCGCCATCGCATTCAGCCCCAGCAACCGGCTGACGCGGATCGCACGGGCGACCTGATCGACAGCCCATTCCTGCCTTGCCTTGGGATTGCCATGCAGCCGGGCGGGCGCGAAAGCATCGAAGCCCGCGTCATAGGCGGGATGCACGGCGACCAGTTGCCCTTGCAGATGGGTGGAAAGCTCGGTCACCTCGACGCCGTTCTGCCGGGCGATGCCCAGGAATTCGTCGCGGTAATCCTGCGAATCCTCGGCCCGGTCGAGATCGAGTATCCGGGGATCGTTGGTCGGCACCTGCACCCCGGCATAGCCGCATTCGGCCGCCCATTTGGTGATCCCGTCCCAACTGTCGAAAGGCGCCTCATCACCGATGAACTGCGCCAGAAACAATGCCGGCCCCTTGATGGTCTGCATGAGTCCTCCCTCGCTTGCGGGCAATCTGCACTGGCCTGCAATCGATTGCAAATAATTTCTTCGCGTCCTTGCGGGCCGCATTCCGGCGGCATAGGATTCCACGATGAACAAGAGCTTGTCTTCACCCGGCCGGGCGCGGCTTTCGGATGTGGCAAAACTGGCGGGCGTTTCGACCTCGACCGTCAGCCGGGTGCTGTCGCATCCCGATGTCGTGGCCGAATCGACCCGCAATGCCGTGGCCGAGGCGCTTGCGGCAACCGGCTACCGAATGAACCACGCGGCCCGAAACCTGCGCAAGCAGCGCACCGGCTGCGTGGTGGCGCTGGTTCCCAATCTGGGCAATCCGTTCTTCGCCAAGATCCTTGACGGGATGGGCAGGGAACTGGCCCGGGCGGGCTATGACCTGCTGGTGGCCGATACGCTGGACGAAGCGGGCAGGCACACCACCCTGAGTCGCTTCATGGATGTATCGCGCGCCGACGGGATCGTCCTGCTGGACGGCATGGTTCCGATGGATCGCATCGGCGAACGGCCCAACCTGCCCCCCTTGATTACCGCCTGCGAATGGGTCGAGGAAATCCACCTGCCGCGGGTGATGCTGGACAATCGTGCGGGCGCACGTCTGGCCATCGGCCACCTGCGCGAACTGGGCCACCGGCATATCGGCGTGATCGGCGGACCGACACGGAACGTCCTGCACAAGTCCCGCCTCGCCGGTGTGCATGATGCCGCAGGCGAGGCTCGCCTGACCCTGTTCGACGGCGATTTCACATTGCAGGCCGGAAGAAAGGCGGCGGAATACTGGGAACGGCTTTCACCCGAAGAACGACCAAGCGCCATATTCGCCTTTTCCGACGAGATGGCCTGCGCCTTCATGGCCAGCCTGCAGCGCCGCGACATCATCGCGCCGCGCGACATATCGATTGTCGGTTTCGACGATATCGAACTGGTTTCGCATCTGGCGCCTGCCCTGACGACGATCCGCCAGCCCAAGCGCGAGCTCGGCCGTCAGGCCGCCCGCACGATCCTCCAGCGCATCGCGGGGGCAGAAGTGGACCCCGTGACGCTCCTGGAACCGCAACTGATGCTGCGCGAGACGACCGCGCCCTTCACGCTTGCCCGGATCGCGGGCTGATCCGGGCAAACCGGGTCACCGGTCCACCGCAGCCGCCTTGACAATCAGCGCCAGCGGGACACGCAGGGGATCTTGGTCCGGTCGCAACGATCCGCATATTTCCGCGCGATCTCGCTCACCTCTTCCATGATTCCTGCCTGCAGCCTGATCGGCTCCAGCCCCATGCCGATGAAGCGGTCATTGATGACATGCAGGTCGTTCTCGGAGGCCTCGTTGCGCGGATTGTCCAGATAGGCGATCTCGACCCCGGTCTGCTCGTGGATCATCTGCGCAAGATCGCGAACCCGGTGCGTCTCGGTCATCTGGTTGAGGATATTCACCCGCTCTCCCTTTTGCGGCGGGTTCAGCAGCGCAAGCTCGATGCAGCGGCAGGTGTCCTGGATATGGATGAAGGCGCGGGTCTGTCCGCCGGTGCCGTGAACGGTCATCGGATACTCGACCGCAGCTTGCATGATGAAACGGTTCAGAACCGTACCGTAATCGCCATCATAGTCAAAGCGGTTGATAAGCCGCTCGTCCAGCTTGGTGTCCTCTGTCTGGGTGCCCCAGACGATCCCCTGATGCAGATCGGTGATCTTGACCCCGTCATTCTTGTTGTAGAAGCCGAAGAACAGCTGATCCTGGCTTTTCGTCATGTGATAGATCGAGCCGGGATTGGTGGGATAGAGGATCTCCTGCTCGGCATCGCCGCTTGGTGTCTCCACCTTGACCTTGAGATAACCCTCGGGGATCTTCATCCCGGCGGTGCCGTATCCATAGACCCCCATCGTGCCCAGATGCACGAGATGGATATCCTGCTTCGATTCGACGATCGCGGCCAGCACGTCATTGGTGGCGTTGAGATTGTTATTGACCGTGTAGCGCTTGTGATAGCTGGATTTCATCGAATAGGGCGCGGCGCGTTGTTCGGCGAAATGGATCACGGCATCCGGCTGCTCTTCCCTGAACAGGGTCAGAAGCCGGTGATAATGCTCTCCGACCGTGAAATTACAGAACCGGATCTCGTTGCCGGTCAGTTCCTTCCACACGCGCAACCGCTCGCCGATGGGCCGGATCGGGGTCAGGCTTTCGACCTCGAGTTCAAGGTCGATGGCCCGGCGGCTGAGGTTATCGACGATGATCACCTCGTGACCGCGACGCGACAGATGGAGAGCAGTAGGCCAGCCACAGAATCCGTCGCCGCCGAGAATGACTATCTTCATGTCCTGGACTTCCCACATTAGCCGTCCGATTTGCGGCTCTGTATCTCCCATTCTCGTCACGAGATAAAGCCGGAATGCCCAAGATTATTTGTTGCTTTTCCGTCCGGCGCGGCATGGCGGCATGATCCTGCCCGCAGCTCCTCGACCTGTGCGCCAGCCTCCGGTCTCGGCCATCCGCAAGCGTGTCATTCGACAATGTCTCCCTTCAGGAACGCCCGCGCCTGTGAGGTGGCGGGCCCTTCGAAGAATTCCGGGGCCTCGCCCTTTTCATGAACCTTGCCCCGCAGCAGGAACAGGACCTGATCGGCCAGGCGCCGTGCCTGCCCCATGTCATGGGTTGACATAATCAACCGGGTTCCCTGTGCCTTGGCCGCGCGCAGGATTTCCTCGATCTCCCTAGTCGCCCGCCCATCAAGCGACGAACAGGGTTCATCGAGGAATACGAGCCTCGGATCGGTGATCAGTGCCCGGGCCAGGGCCAGTTTCTGCTGCTCGCCCCCCGAAAGGATCGAGGCCTGCCGGTCGAGCATCCCGTCCAGGCCGACCTTTTCTGCCCACTGCCCTGCCCGTGCCCTGGCATCGCGGCGGGATGTGCCACGGATCACCAGCGGATAGATCAGGTTATGCTCGACCGTGCGCCGCAGCATGATCGGGCGCTGGAAGACGAAAGCCTGCTGCCGCCGCGCCTCCTGGATCGGACAGGCCCATGTGATCGCCCCTCCGGTCAGCCGCGCCGCGCCGTGCAACATGCGCAGAAACGAGGTCTTCCCCGAGCCGTTGGGCCCGATGACGACACAGGTTCCCCGCCCCGCCAGCGTCAGGTCGATCGGGCGACGAGCACGATTCCGCGGCGCGACGTCCGGGCGCCGGTCATCGTCACCGGAAAGAGATCGTTCACCATCCCGCCTCCCGCTCGGTCCCGCTCAGCCAATGGATCGCGATATTGACCGAGATGGCCAGCGCGATCAGCACGAAGCCAAGCGCCAATGCCAGGGCGAATTCCCCCTTGCCGGTTTCAAGCGCGATGGCGGTGGTCAGGACGCGGGTGACATTGTCGATATTGCCGCCCACGATCATGATGGCGCCGACTTCGCCGATTGCCCGTCCGAAACCGGCAAGAGCGGCGGTTAGCAGACCTCGGCGTGAGTCCCATAGCAGGGTCCGGATTTTCTGCGCCTGCGTGACATTCATCGAGATCAGCAGGTCATGATAATCCTGCCACAATTCCCGGATCGACTGATGCGCTATGCTGGCGATCAGGGGCACGACGATGATGACCTGCGCGATGATCATAGCCGTCGGCGTGAACAGCAGGCCAAACACCCCAAGAGGCCCCGAGCGCGACAGGAACACATAGACGATCAGCCCTACCACGACCGGGGGCAGGCCCATCATCGCGTTCAGAAGTGCCACGACATTGCGGCGCCAGCGAAAACGATAGACGGCAAGGTAGGCGGCCAGGGGCATGGCCACGAGCGCGGCGACAAGCACCGCGCTGACAGTCACCTGCAAAGATCGCAACGATATCTCGATCAGCTCGGCATCCAGCGTGACAACCAGCCAGAAAGCCTGCGCGAGACCGTCCCAAAGATCGACCATGCGCCGATCGCCCTCCCGAATTTGCGCTCAAGCTGCAGGATCGCGGCGGGATTTCCAACCCCCGTTGCGACAGATATCGCCTTGCTTGTCGTTGATCAGTCCATGTTTCTGGCAGCTTCGGCAGCCGTGGTGAAATTCCGCATCATCATGCAGGCAAGATCGTCCCCGATACCCAGCTTCCCGATGGCCCTTGCCATGCACCGCAGCCAGAGATCGCGCATCTCCGGGCCAATAGGCACATGCTCGTGGATCTGTGCAAGCCGCGAATGTCCATGCTTCATGACGTAGTATTGAGGTCCTCCAAAGAAGCCGCAAAGATAATTGAACTGCTCCTCCCTGGACTGGGCTATCCCGGCCCCCCGAAGATGGAGAAGATGTAGCTCTCTGGCCTCTGGATCCTGTTCGGCGATATCGTAGAATTCCTTGACCAGGGCGCGAATCCCGTCATCTCCTCCCAGCTGCTGATAAAGCGATTGCCTGCTCTGTGCGGCAAGATACATGTCCCCCTCCCTGGAAATTTCACCTCGGGTCCATCACGACGACATTGTTTCCTTAAAGAGAATAATTATTCCTGTAAAGAAACTACATTTGCGTTGCGCTCACCTCTCCGGCACCGCCTACATGAAATAATATTTTTATTATTCAATTATTTAAATTAACAAGACTTCAAATCGACCAGCAAGCGAGAGATGCGATTCCGCCCGATCCGTTGCGATCGCTCCCCTTCCAGTAAATTGATGCACAGGAAGTAATTTTTCTCCCTTGTAAATTTTTTCTTGCTCCCGGGTGCCTCGATGGTGTTTCATGGCCAGCACAGATTCCCTGCGCCGGGACATAAATTCCGCGGAATGACAGGGGTCGCCTTTCCGGCGGTCTTCCGTGGAGCATCAACATAGGGAGGAGCGCTATGTCTGATCTCAACCGACGGATCATGGCCATGCATCGCCGTGATATCATCGTGGCATGGGCTTTCGTTGTCGGATTATGGTTCTCGATCATCTTCGTCGCCATCGCAACCTGGTCACTCGCGCCCAGCGGCATCGCACGCATCGTCCTGCTGATCGGAGGAGCCGTCGTGCTGCTGTTCAACACCGCCGCGATCCTGGCAATGCTGCGCCATTACCGCGAGGATCGCGATTTCATGTATGGGCTGGACATCAAGTTCCTGGATGCCGCCCGCGCCAAGCGGAAGGGAGCGTGAGATGTCACGATACACACCTCCGCCGCAAGGCAAGCTTGGACAGATCTTCGATGTTCTGGTGCTTCTGATCCTGACCGTGGGCGCGCTTTACATCCCGCTATGGTTGGGATTGGCGGGCAGCGACCAGATCCATGAGGCGGTCGATGCCCCCAGTTGGGAAAGCCTGCAGCAAAACGCCGCGATGATCGAGCAATGGGGCAAGCTGGGCTTCGCCGATGCCGAAGCGGCCGCGCCGCTGATCACTGCCAGGTTCGACTATTCCTTCAGCATCCCGGCCCTGATCGCCGTGATCGTCACGGTGGTCGGCTATTACATCATGATGCTGAAACTGTCGGAAAAGGAATATCGCGAGGTCATCGCGGAAAAGTTCGGCAAGGAATAGGGAGAAGGCAATGCTTATCTGGAATCTCGCGGAATATGTCGCCTGGGCACTCTCTGCCGTGCTTGGCATCCATATCGTTATCGACTGGCTTCGAACCGACAGCCGCTACAGCGAGGAACAGCTCACCTCCTCGCATGAGGGGCAGATCGAAGCGATGACCGAACAGCACGAGCTTTGAGGAACAATCATATGTCGGATACAGTCAGCAATACTCCCGGCATCGCCGGCGAGGCCGAAAGCACGGCCGTGCAAAATGGGGGGCTTCTCAGGGTCCTGGGGCCGGCGCATATCTGGGCGCTCGGCGTCGGGATCGTGCTTGTCGGCGAATATATGGGATGGAACTTCGCGGTCGGCAAAGGCGGCGCCTATGCGGCCCTGATCGCCTGCTGGTTCGCAGGCATCCTTTACAGTTGTGTCGCCATGCTCGACAGCGAGGTCACATCGACCGTCGCCGCCGCGGGCGGGCAATATACGCAGGCCAAGCATATCATCGGGCCGCTGATGGCCTTCAATGTCGGACTTTACCTCGTTTTCGCCTATACGATGCTGGAGGCCGCCAACGCGATCACCGTCGGCTTTCTTGTCGAAACCGTGGCGGGAATGAGCGGTCACGAGGGGCTCGATCCGCGGCCTTTCATCGTCCTCTCGATCATGTTCCTGGCATGGCTCAATTATCGCGGCGTGTTGGCGACGCTGACATTCAGCCTGGTGATCACCGCCATTGCCTTCTCGGCGATCCTGATCCTGTTCCTGGCCACATCGCCCGTCTTCGGCGAGAGCCCGCTGAGACATGTCGAGTTGATGACCGACCTTCCCTATGGCTGGCTGGGCGTCCTAGCGGCGATGCATTTCGGGCTATGGTATTACCTGGGTATCGAGGGCACCTG
Source organism: Paracoccus methylarcula (assembly GCF_003007735.2). Taxonomy (GTDB): domain Bacteria; phylum Pseudomonadota; class Alphaproteobacteria; order Rhodobacterales; family Rhodobacteraceae; genus Paracoccus; species Paracoccus methylarcula. The sequence continues at coordinate 236,716 of NZ_PXNQ02000005.1, read as the reverse complement.
CCAGGCCGCCGAAGAGGTCCGCTCGCCCGCCCGGTCGCTGCCCTTCGGGACGCTTGCGGGCGTCATGACGCTGGCCATCGCGGCGACCCTGACATGGTATGTCTGCGTCGGGCTGATGCCGTGGGAATATCTCGGGCAATCGGGTGTGCCGCTGTTCGATGCCGCCAGGCTGTCGGGCTCGACCTCATTGGCGGTGCTGCTGGGCATCGGGACGCTGTTCGCCACGCTGGCCTCGGCCAATGGCTGCATCAATGACGCCTCGCGGGCATGGTTCGCGATGGGCCGCGACCACTACCTGCCCTCGTGGTTCGGCGCGGTGCATCCGGCTTACCGGACACCCTATCGCTCGATCATCTTCCTCGTGCCCATCGCGCTGATCTTCGCGCTTGGCGCGCCGCTGGACCAGGTGATCACCTTCTCGATCCTGTCGGGGCTGCTGGGATATACCTTCATGCCGTTGAACATGATGTTGTTCCGCCGCAAATGGCCGCTGGATTCGATCAAGCGCGGCTACGAGCATCCGTTCCACCCGATCCCGGCGATCACGCTTCTGTGCCTGTGCGGGATCACCTATTTCGCGGTCTTCCTCGGATACGGGACGCAACTGGTGGCGATGATCGCCTTCTATATCGTCGTGTCGCTGTGGTTCCATTTCTGGCGCTACCGCTTCGTATACCGGGCAGCCCAGTTTACCATGCCCTGGCCGAAGCCCAAGGGCTATTGAAACCCCGCCGGCCGCTTGCCGCGAGGCAGGCGGCCAGCCCCTTCCAGAGGTCTCATCCATGTCGGAAACCGCATTGACTCCGCTGCTGGTTCTGGCGGGCACGGGCCTCGCCCTGCTCTTATACCGGACCATCCGCGCGGCACATGCGCGACGCCTGTCGCGGCTCGCCTATTTCGACCGATGCAAACCATTGCTGACGGCGACCCGTTTCGGCAAGGGCGCGACCGGCTTTCCGCGCCTGTCGGGGCTCTGCAAGGGAAGCGAATGCGATCTGCAGGTCGTTCCCGACACGCTGACCTTCCGCAAGCTGCCCGCCCTGTGGGTGCTGATCTCCCTGCCCTGCCCGCTGCCGGTCCGGGCGACGCTTGACCTGATGATCCGGCCGACGGGTGTCGAGTCCCTCTCGGGGTTCCACCGCCTGCCCGAACAGATCGCCCTTCCCGGCGGTTGTCCCGAGGATTGCGCCATCCGGACGGATCAGCCCCGGCATCTGCTGCCGGAACATGTCCTGCGCCCGCATCTGTCGCTATTCGACGATCCCCGGATCAAGGAACTGGTGATCTCGCCCAAGGGCCTGCGGATCGTGTTCCTGGCCGAAGAGGCGAACCGCTCGCGCTATCTGCTGTTCCGCGACGCCGAAATGGGCCGGACAGCGATTTCACCGGACCGGATCCTGCCGGTGCTGGACCGGCTGTTGGCGATCAAGGCCGATATCGAGCGCCACAGCCGCCATGCCACGAGAGAAGCCGCATGAAACGCCTTTCCGATCACCCCCCGAACCCCTATCTCGTCCTTGCCTCGGCCATCATCCTGCCTGGAACCGGACAGGTCCTGAACCGGCAGCCCTTTCGCGGATTGCTGTTCCTGTTCTTCATGTTCCTGCTCGGAGGCTATACGCTCAAGACCGCCGCGCCGGATGTCTCGCTTCTGGGAAAATTCGCCGGGGGCGTCTTTGTCTATGCAATGGCGATATTCGACGCCTACCGCCATGCCCGCATCCGCCATGCGGTCTGGCGGTACAGGAACGGCTAGGCCACGGGAGTGCATGACATGACGATCGATCCTCTGCATACACCGCTTTGCGATCTGCTCGGCTGCGAAGTGCCGATCCTGCTGGCGGGGATGGGAGGGGTTGCGCGATGGGAACTGGCCGCCGCGGTCGCCGGGGCCGGAGGTTATGCAACGCTCGGCATGGTCCGCGAAGACCCGGCGCTGATCACTTCAGAGGTCACCGCCCTGCGTGCCGCCACCGACCGCCCCTTTGCGGTCAACCTGATCCCCGCCGCAACCGATCCGGCTTTGCTGGATGCCCAGATCAAGTGCTGCCTCGATCTGGAGATCCGCGCCTTCTCCTTTTTCTGGGATGTCATGCCCGATGTCATCGCCCGTGTGAAACGGGCCGGATGCCTGGTGCTGCACCAGGTCGGCACGACGGAGGCCGCATCAAGGGCCGAGCAGGCCGGGGTGGATGTCCTGGTCGCGCAGGGCGTCGAAGCCGGAGGCCATGTCCATGGCCGGACTGCCGGATTGGAACTGGCCCAATCCATCCGCGACATCAGCAAGCTGCCCGTTGCCATTGCGGGCGGCATATCCACCGGCCGGGATCTTGCCGCCGCGCTTCGTGCCGGGCTGGACGGGGTGCAATGCGGCACTGCCTTTCTGGCCACCGATGAATCCTTCGCCCATGATTATCACAAGACCCACGTGACGGCGGCGACTGGCACCGACACGGTCCTGACCGATGCCTTCGTGCTGAACTGGCCCAAGGGGGCCGCCGTGCGGGTGATCGGCAACAGCGTGACCGAGGCGCTGGAGGGTCGCTATTTCGGCCATGACCCCGCCACCCTGCCCCGTGAAACCATTGCATGGGACGAAGACCAGCCCCGGTTGCGTTTCAGCACCGATTCCCCGTTGCGCACAACGACCGGGGACCTGGAAGCCATGGCTCTCTTTGCCGGTGAGGGAGCGGGCGGGATCAACGAGATCACGCCCGCAGGATCGCGCCTTCGCGAGATGGCCGAGACGGCGCGGCACATCCTGACGCGGGAAGATCAGAGCCCCGGATAGACGGGAAAGCGTTCGCAAAGCGCGGCGACCTTGGCCTTCACCCCTGCCTCGACCTCGCCATTGCCGTCCTCGCCATTGGCTACCAAGCCATCCACCACCTCGATGATCCAATCCGCGATCTGGCGGAACTCGGTCTCTCCGAAGCCCCGGGTCGTGCCTGCCGGGCTGCCAAGACGGATGCCGCTGGTTACGGTGGGCTTTTCCGGATCGAAGGGCACGCCATTCTTGTTGCAGGTGATATGGGCGCGGCCCAACGCCGCCTCGGTCGCCTTGCCGGTCACGCCCTTGGGCCGCAGATCCACAAGCACCACATGCGTATCGGTGCCATGCGTCACCGTGTCCAGCCCACCCTTGATCAGCTGATCGCTCAGGGCCTGGGCATTGATAACCACCTGGCGGATATAGGTCTTGAAGCCGGGTTGCAGTGCTTCGCCGAATGCCACCGCCTTGGCGGCGATCACATGCATCAGCGGCCCGCCCTGCAGGCCGGGGAAAATCGCCGAGTTCACCTTTTTCGCGATGCTCTCGTCATTCGTCAGGATCATTCCGCCGCGCGGGCCACGCAGGGTCTTGTGCGTGGTGGTGGTGGCGACATGCGCATGCGGGAAGGGGCTGGGATGTTCGCCCGCCGCCACGAGACCTGCAAAATGCGCCATGTCCACATGCAGATAGGCATCGACCATATCGGCGATCTGCCGCATGCGGGCGAAATCGATCTGACGCGGAATGGCGCTGCCCCCGGCGATGATCAGCTTTGGCTGATGCTCTTTCGCCAGCGCCTCGACCTGATCGTAATCGATCATGTTGTCCTGCTTGCGCACGCCGTATTGCACCGCGTTGAACCATTTCCCCGACTGGTTCGGAGCGGCTCCGTGGGTCAGGTGCCCCCCCGCATCAAGGCTCATCCCCATGATCGTGTCACCGGGTTTGCACAGGGCCAGAAAGACACCCTGATTGGCCTGACTACCTGAATTCGGCTGAACATTGGCGAAATCGCAGCCGAACAATTGCTTTGCGCGGTCGATGGCGAGGTTTTCGGCGATATCCACGAATTGGCAGCCGCCATAATAGCGCCGGCCCGGATAGCCTTCGGCATATTTGTTGGTAAGCACCGTGCCTTGCGCCTGCATCACCGCGCGGCTGACGATATTCTCGGACGCGATCAGCTCGATCTCGTCGCGCTGGCGGCCCAGCTCTTTCTCGATCGCCTCGAAAATCTGCGGGTCGCCCGTGGCAAGATCCTCGGTGAAAAAGCCGGAGATCATCTGTTGTTCGTTCATGTCGTTCCTCCTGTTATATCTATCCGGTCCAGCCGAGCGCCGCCGAAATGCTGTTCATCGACTGCATCAGTGGCACCGATACGCCGCGTTCCGAATTGCCGCGAATGTCACGCAACAGCTCGATCTGAAGGTCGTGAACCCGGTCCAGATCGTGCCGGACCCGGCCGAAACGGGCGGACATGTTGGGAAAACGCGCCCCGATTTCCGCGCCATCGTTCAGAAACGAGATCGCCTCGCAGCTTTGCTCGTATTCCTGCCGGATCCGCCCGAAGATCTCGCTGCGGATCACGTGGTTCGAAACCAGCGCCGCGTATTTTTCGGCAATGCGCATATCCGCCTGGAACAGCGACTTCTCGACCTCGTCCACGATCAGCCGGAACAGGCGGGACTCGCTGAACATCCTGCGCAACAATTCGTCGCCCTCGTCCCGCCGGAACCGGCGGAACGAGCTCACGGCCGAGCCGAAGCCATACCAGCCGGTGAGCAGGTGGCGGTTCTGCGACCAGGCGAAGACCCAGGGGATCGCACGCAGATCGTCAAGACTCTGCGCTCCGAACCTCCGCGCCGGGCGCGAGCCCATCTTGAGCATCGCCAGTTCTTCGACCGGGCTGGCCTGCTGGAAATAATCGATGAAACCGGGCTCGTGCAGAAGCGTGCTGTAGGCGGTCTGCGACATGCCCGACAGGGCCTCGAAACTGTCATTGAATTCGGGGCGCGCAGGCTCCGGCCTTGAGTTCAGCGAATGCGCAAGCACCGACGAGGCCAGCAATTCCAACTGGTGCTGCGCGGTGCCGCGATTGGCGAATTTCGAAGATACGACCTCGCCCTGTTCGGTCGTGCGCAACTGCCCGTTAATGGTGCCCCGGGGTTGCGCGGCAATCGCACGCTCCGTCGGAGCGCCGCCTCGGCTGACCGATCCGCCGCGGCCATGGAAAAACACCGGAACAAGATCATGCGCCGCCAGGATACGGGTAATGCTGCGCTGCGCCTTTTCCAGTTCCCAGCTCGAACAGAGGAAACCGCCATCCTTGTTGCTGTCGGAATAGCCCAGCATGATCTCGATCCGGCGGTTTCCGGCGGTCAGGCTGCGCCGTGCCAAGGGCACCCGCAACAGCTTGTCCAGAATCTGCGGTGCGGCACGCAGATCATCGATGGTCTCGAAAAGCGGCACCACCTGCAAATCCAGCCGCTCTGCCCCGAAGCCAGCATAGCGGGCCAGCAGGAACACCCCCAGAAGATCGTCGCAGGACCGGGTCATCGACAGGATGAATGGACCCATGGCCTGTGGATCCGGACCGAGCCGGGTCTTGTGCATCAGTTCAAGCAGGTCAAGCAATTCCCGGGCCTGATCGCTCAACCGGCCACGGTCGATCCAAGGCAATCCAGCCGCCACCAGTTCGGCGCGCAGACGCCCGGACCATTCTGCCGTCCCATAATCGGGCGCGGCCCCGCCCAGACCCCAGATTTCCGACAGGACCCGGGTCGTGACCGACGAATTCTGCCTGACATCCAGCGTAACGGTCCGAAAGCCGAAAACTTCGGCTTGCCAGCGGATCGGACAAAGAAAACGCGCGGCCAGCCCGTCGGCATCAATCGCCGTCAGAGCCGCCTCGACCATGCGAAGTTCGGAAATGAACTCGCCCACATGCGTATAGGCGGGTCCATCGCCTTCAAGCATGGCATTGACGCGCCTGTGCATCGCGCTCATCGCCTGTCGGAACAGCTCCCCCGGGTTGCGGTGCCGATCCCTCTCTCCCGGCGGCGCATTGCCGATGACCGCCGCCAGGTTTTCCCGGGCATCGTCGGGCAGGCCGGAAATCGAACTGCTGATGCTCAGATGCTGTGCCGCAAGGGCAAGCACGGACAGGTATTTTTCAAGAATAGCCGTCCTGTTCCTGTCCAGAGCGGCCCGGGTCGTGTCTACCGTCACATTGGGATTGCCGTCGCGATCGCCGCCGATCCACGAATGGAAATGCAGGCAAGGCTTGAAATCCCCCGGACAGCCGAAACGTTGCGTCACCGCATCACTGAATTGCCGGTACAGATTGGGCACCGCATCGAACAGGCCGTCGCGGAAGAATTGCAGCCCCCAGTCTATTTCATCCAGCGGCGAAGGCCGCTTCAGGCGCAACTCGCCGGTCAGCCATAGCAGATCGATTTCGTTCTCGATGTCGGACAACAGCTCGGCCCGTTCCCGGGGCGTCCAGCGCTGCGTCTCCAACGCCACCAGGGTCCGATAGATGCGCCGATGGATTTCAAGGACCGTGACCCGCTTTGCCTCGGTCGGATGGGCGGTCAGGGTGGGGCCGACCGACAGCTTGTCGGCCACCCGCCGGAATGCGCTCAGCGAGATCTCGGGGCTGCCCTGCAACACCCTGGCAAAGCTGCCTCCGATCGCCGCAGGGCCCTGCCCGGTCTCGGTCATGCGCCGCTTGCGCATCCCGGCATTCTCCTCGACGATCTTCAGAAGCTGGAACCAGATGTTCAGCCCCTGAAGATAGGCCGTGAGATCGGCATCCTCGGGCAGATCCTCGCGGTCTCCGGACAATAGTGGCAGGATGGCGGGCGCACGCCGGCCGATGACATTCAGCCAGAGCCTGCGCAACTCCAGACGCAGCCCGCCCGCATAGGAACGGTCCGCCCCATCCGGTTGCCCGGCTGCGACATATGAGGCGTCCCCCTGCATCAGTTCACCCTGTCACGAGGTTCGCGGCCATCGAAGAAGTCGCGCAGATTGTCGAGAACCCGGAAACCCATCGCCTCGCGCGCCTCGCGGGTGGCGCTGCCCAGATGCGGCAGCATCACCAGGTTGTCACTGTTCTGCAGAGCCGGGTTGATGTTCGGCTCTCCGTCGAACACGTCCAGCGCGGCGCCGCCGATGGTCTCGAACCACAGTGCCTGCGACAGGGCCATCTCGTCGATGACCTCGCCACGGGCAGTGTTGATCAGGAAGGCATCGGACCGCATCAGGTTCAGGCGCCTGGAATCGATCAGGTGCCGGTTTTCCGCCCCGCCCGGACAATGCAGCGAGATGAAATCGCAAAGCGGCATCAACTCGTCGATGCTGTCCACCTGCGTGGCGTCGCATTGCGCAAGGATGTCGGGGGCTACCTTGCTGCGGTTATAGGCGATGATCTTCATGCCAAAGCCGTGATGCGCCCGCTTTGCCATCTGTTGCCCGATCCGGCCAAAGCCGATGATGCCCAGGGTCTTGCCCGACACCTTGGTGCCAACCAGATGCGTCGGCCGCCATCCCGTCCATTCGCCCGCACGCAATTCACGCTCGCCCTCTCCGGCACGGCGGGCCGCCATCAGCATGAGCGTCATGGCCAGATCGGCGGTGCATTCGCTCAGCACATCCGGCGTGTTGGTCACCACCATGCCGTGCCGCCCCACCCGATCCAGGTCGATATGGCTGTATCCGACCCCGTAATTGGCAAGGATCCGGGTCTGGGGCTTGGCTAGTTCCAGCGCCGGGGCGCCGATCTTGTCGGTCACCGTGGGCAGCACCGCGTCATAGTTCTGCAGTGCCGACTTGAAGTCTTCCGGCGTCAGGGGCTTGTCCGACATGTTGAGATCGGTGTCGAACAGGTCCGATAGCTGCGCCTCGACGGCCGCAGGCCAGCGCCGGGTGACGAGAACCTTGGGTTTTGCCATTCGCCCCTCCTATTGCATGATTCTGGCGATGGTTTCGCCGATCACGGCCGGATTTTCTGCAACGGTGACACCCGCCGCGCTCAGGATCTCGACCTTCTCGCTGGCGCTTTCGCCGAAGGCCGAGATGATCGCGCCCGCATGGCCCATGGTCCGACCCTTGGGCGCGGTCAGGCCCGCGACATAGGCGACCACCGGCTTGCTGACGTGATCGCGGATATATTCGGCGGCCTCGGCCTCTTGCGGGCCACCGATTTCCCCGATCATGCAGATCAGATGCGTCTCGTCGTCATCCTCGAAATGCTGCAGGATATCCTTGAAGGAGGACCCGTTGATCGGATCGCCGCCGATGCCGACGCTGGTGGACACACCGATGCCGCGTTCCTTCAACTGCGCCGCCGCCTCGTAGCCCAGGGTCCCCGACCGGCCGATGATGCCGACATTGCCCTGCAGATAGATATGACCGGGCATGATCCCCAACAGCGCCTTGCCGGGACTGATGGTGCCTGCGCAATTCGGGCCGGTCAGAACCATGCGCCGCTCCTTGGGATAGCGGTACATGTAGCGCTTGACGCGGATCATGTCCTGCGCGGGAATGCCGTCGGTGATGCAGACGCAGTAGCGGATCCCCGCATCGGCAGCTTCCATGATCCCGTCGGCGGCAGCGGGAGGCGGCACGAAGACCAGCGTGGCCTCGGCCCCGGTCTCGGCCACGGCTTCCTTGACCGTGTTGAACACAGGCACGCCCTCGACCATCTCGCCGCCCTTGCCCGGCACGACGCCGCCCACGACGTTCGAGCCGTATTCGATCATTTCGCGCGCATGGAACCGAGCCATCTTGCCGGTGATGCCCTGAACGATGATCTTGGTATCGCGATCCAGAAAAATGCTCATTGGACGGCCCTCAGGTTGGGATTGTTCTTCATGTCGCTCTGCCAGGCCGCGACGGCCCGCTCGGCAGCTTCGTTGAGTGTGGTTGCGCGGATCAGGGGAAGCCCGCTTTGCGCAAGTATCTTCTGCCCTTCCTCGACATTGGTGCCCGCAAGGCGGACGATCACGGGCACATCCACCGGGTTTTCGCGCAGCGCCTGCACGACACCCTCGGCGACCCAGTCACAGCGGTTGATCCCGGCGAAGATATTGACGAGGATCGCCTGCACATTCTTGTCCGACATGACCAGCCGGAACGCCTTGGCGACCCGCTCGGGCGTCGCGCCGCCGCCGATATCCAGGAAATTCGCCGGTTCACCGCCAGCCAGCTTGATCGTGTCCATCGTCGCCATCGCCAGACCGGCACCGTTGACGATACAGCCGATATTGCCGTCCAGCCCGACATAGGACAGACCACGGTCGGCGGCGCGGGATTCGCGCGGGTCCTCTTGCGACTTGTCACGCAGTTCCGAGATCTGCGGATGCCGGAACAGGGCGTTGTCGTCGAAGGTCATCTTGGCATCCAGGGCGAGGATGCGGTTATCGCCGGTGATCACCAGCGGATTGACCTCGACCATGGTGGCGTCGAGTTCGCGGAAGGCGCGATAGCAGCCGCGCAGCGTGCGCACCATCTGCTGGACCATGCCCGCCTCGATCCCCAGGGCAAAGGCGATCTCGCGGCATTGGAACTCTTGCAGGCCGACGGCGGGTTCCACCGTGGCGCGGACGATACTGTCGGGACGTTCGGCCGAGATATCCTCGATCTCCATCCCGCCCTCGCCGCTGGCGACGATCATCACCCGCTGGCTGGCGCGGTCCAGGACGAAGCCCAGATAGATCTCGCGCTCGATCGGCACCGCCGCCTCGACATAGACGCGGTAGATGCCCTTGCCCTCGGGGCCGGTCTGATGCGTGACCAGCTTCTGGCCGAACATGCCTTCGGTCGCGGCCTGGATCTCGGCGTCGCTGTCACAGACCTTGACGCCCCCGGCCTTGCCCCTGCCTCCGGCATGGACCTGCGCCTTGACCACCCAACGGCTGCCGCCCATCTCGCGGGCACGGTAGGCGGCCTGTTCGGGGCTGTAGGCCAATGCGCCCTGTGGAACGGCCACACCGAAATTGCTGAGAATTTCCTTGGCCTGGTATTCATGGATATCCATCTTTGCTCCTCCCTTGAGCGCCGTTACTGGGCGACCATCGCGGTCTCGAAATGCCGGTCCAGCCGGGCGGTGATCTCATTCATGTCGATATCCGCCCCCATCGCGTTCATCGCCGCCCCGAAGCGAGTGACGATATCGGCAATCGCCGCCTGATTGAGCAGGTTGAGAATGCCGATCCGGACCTGAACCGGCTCGGACAGCGTGGGCCAGATGCCGAAACCGGCGGCACGGCATGATTGCACCAGTTCCATCTCGCGACCGGCCAGCTTGTCGGGCAGGTTGAGAACGACCAGCGAGGTCATGTTCGACGTCACCTTGCAGCCCATTGCCGTGACGGCATCGCGTAGCGCGGCCTCGTGGAACTCATAATCCTTGGCACGCCGGGCAACGGTATCCTGCAACAGGATACGCAGCGCCTCGTGGAAGGCGGCGACCGCATAGGCGCTGTGGGTGCGGTGGTAGCTACCCTTATCGACATCCTTGCCGTCAATGATGCCCCAATGCCGAGCCTCCATGATCGGGTGATGCACGAAGGTCCGGGTCCCGCTGGCACGGAGCGTCTCGATATATCGGTCGGTGAAGGATACCGGCGCATATGTCAGCGGCAGGCAGCAGATGCCCTTTTGCGGGCAAGAGGCCCAGCCATGCACGCCCGGGAAGTCGTCGATCCGGAAATCCTCGACCCCGAGCGATGACACCGCGTCGATCAGCCCCATGACCCCGTGCCGTTCGCAGGCATCGGAAAAGCCCCGAAGATCGTTGATCCGGCCCGAGCCGGTTTCCCAATGCGCCATCGCGGCCCATTTCGGCTTATGCCTGGCCAGCGCCGCCTCAACGATCTCGCCGGTGACGGATTCGCCATGCGGCACATCGATGATCGTCACCGAGGCCGGTTTCGGGTCCAGCGAATTGGCAGCCAGTTCCTCGGCTGTGGCGGCCTTCATGCGAACCGTCAGACCGTCGATGCCCGAAAAGGTGCCATTGGTGAACACCACCACCTTGTCGCCGGGCATTACCGCGCTGAACATGACGTCAAGACCGCTCCACCCCGTTCCGGCCACGCCGAAGGTATGAATATTGCTGGTTCCCATGATCTCGCGTAACATGAGCTTGGCTTCGATCATGCCGCGCAGGACATCTGCCTGCATGTGATCCGCGACACCGGCGCTGGCAAAGCGCTGCAGGACTCGTGGATCGGTGTTGCCCGGACCGGGGCCAGCCGCGATCGTCTCGGGAATCTCAAGCTGCGGGAAGATCGTGATGTCGGCCATCGGCTTATTTCCTCCAGATACAATTTGCTTAACCCGAGGGGACGGGATCTCGACAACTTCCGCAACGTAAGTTAATCCTGCTTTCAGGTATCTATATGGATGGGGATTTACCTACCCATATTGGTAAGGATGCGAATGTATACCGCGAGCGGCCTCACCCAAAAGGGTAGGTTTTCGTAAAAAACCAAGGGAATGCAAATGACTGGCAGCTCTCACACCAAAGTCTCGGTCATGCTGGCAGACAGCAATCCGCTGGTCCTGTCGGCCATGTCCGAGGTTTTCGAGCGCGATCCCCGATTCTCTCTGGTCGCCACCTCCGCAACCGCCGAGGGGTTCCTGGGAACGGTCATGCGCGTTCCCTGCCAGGTCGGCATCATCGATTGGGCATTGCCGGTTCTGGGCGGGGCAAGACTGCTCGAAGTCCTGCGCGAACAGGAAAGCGCGCCGCGCATCGTGGTCTATGCCGATCAGGGAAGCGATGCCCATCGTGCGGCGATGAGCGTGGGCGCCGCCGGTTTCGTGGCGCGCAACGGCCCGGTCGAAACCCTGCTGGATACCTGTGTCGCCGTTGCGGCGGGAAAAATGGTGTTCCCCTATCTCGATGTTCGCGAATTGCAGCGGGATCCCATCCAGTCCCTGTCCCGCCGCGAGGCCGCCATGCTGGAAGCTCTGTCCAAGGGACTGACCAACAAGGAACTTTCGCGAGAGCTGGAGATCTCGACCAATACCGTGAAGTTCCACCTGTCGAATCTTTACGACAAGCTTTCGGTCAAGAATCGGGCCCAGGCCATCGCTTTCTACTACTCAAGTAGAATACCCGGCGAGCGTAAATTCGAGGACAACCAGTGATCTTGAGATATCATCCGGCGCGAAACTTTCGGGAAATATTATTTCTTGACAGGAAATATTATTTCTCCTTTGTATAAGCCGCACCGATCCAATCTTCACCGCAGGAGCATTCCACCATGAGTTTCCACCCTATCGAACAGGCCCCCGCGCGTCTCAATCGGAGCGAGCTCGCCGTTCCGGGCAGTCAGCCGCAAATGTTTCAAAAAGCAGCGGATTCCGACGTCGACGTAATCTTTCTCGACCTCGAGGACGCGGTCGCGCCAGATGAGAAGGCGCAGGCCCGCAAGAATATCATTAAGGCCCTGAACGAGATTGACTGGGGCAAGAAATCCATGTCGATTCGAATCAATGGCCTGGACACGCATTACATGTATCGCGATGTCGTCGATGTCGTCGAACAGGCCGGCGAGCGGCTGGACCTGATCATGATTCCCAAGGTCGGCACCGCTGCCGATGTCTATGCCGTGGACATGATGGTCACGCAGATCGAGGACGCCAAGGGCTATAAGAAGCGCATCGGCTTCGAACATATCATCGAGACCGCCCTCGGCATGCAGAATGTCAGCGAGATCGCCGCCGCATCCAAGCGCAACGAAAGCCTGCATTTCGGCGTGGCCGATTATGCCGCCAGCACCCGCGCCCGCACCACGGTGATCGGTGGCGTGAACGAGAATTACGCCGTGCTCACCGACCCCGATCCCGAAGGTAACCGGCAGGTTCACTGGGGCGACATGTGGCATTACGCGCTCTCGCGCATGGTGGTCGCCGCCCGCGCCAACGGGTTGCGCCCGATTGATGGCCCGTTCGGCGATTTCTCGGATCCCGACGGCTACAAGGCTGCGGCCTATCGCGCCGCCGTCCTTGGCTGCGAAGGCAAATGGGCCATCCATCCCAGCCAGATCGCGCTTGCCAACGAGGTGATGAGCCCCTCGGCAGAGGAAATCGCCCGCGCCGAAAAGATCCTCGCCGCCATGGCCGAAGCCGAAGCGGCTGGAAAGGGCGCTGTTTCCCTGGATGGGCGCCTGATCGACTATGCTTCGATCCGGCAGGCCGAGGTGCTTGTTGAAAAAGCCCGGCAGATTGCCGCGTAAATGATGGAGTTGGCTGATATGCGCGCCTTGGCAAGGCAGCTTTATGACCATGCCGTTGCCGCGGCTGACCCCGCCCGAGCCGTGCATCAGCACTTTTCCAAACACCCGCCTGCCGGTCTTCCGGCGGGCGGGCATAGCTATGTGATCGCCATCGGCAAGGCCGCTCCGGCCATGCTGGGTGAAGCATTGCGCCATATCCCAGGCCCGGTGACAGCCTTGGGCGTCACTCACCACGAGAACGCCCAAACCGTCCCCGGTGCCCGCATCCTCACGGCGGGCCATCCCGAACCGGACGAGGCCGGGTTGCACGCGGGTCGCGAAATCATCGCCCTGCTGCAAAAGGCCGGGCCGCGTGATCAGGTCTATGCGCTGATCTCGGGCGGAGGTTCGGCGCTTGTGCCCGCCCCGAAACCGCCGCTGACGCTGGCGGACAAGCGGGCGGTCAACCGGCTTCTGCTGGAAAACGGTCTCGGGATCACCGAGATGAACCTGATCCGGCAGCAGCTTTCCGAGCTGAAAGGCGGAGGCTTCCTGCGCTACGCCGCTCCCGCCCCGGTCACGGCGCTGATCCTGTCGGACGTGATCGGCAACGAGCTAAGCGCCATCGCCAGCGGTCCGACAACCACCCCGCTTGGCAATCGTGCCGAAGCGCTGGCCCTGTTGCGGGACCGTGGGTTGCTGGCAGCCCTGCCTGTGCCCACTCGCGATCTTCTGGAGGCGCCAGAGCCATCCGCCCCGCATTACACGGCAGAAAATCACCTGATCGGCAGCAACGAGAAATCACTGGAGGCAATGCGCGATGCCGTGAGTGACGGCTGGACCGCCCGGATCGTGAGTGACCGCTTGATCGGAGATGTGGGCGATGCTGCCGCCCGGATTGTCGAGGCAGCATGGGACAGCGATCATGTCGGCCCGACCGCCCTCATCTTTGGCGGCGAGACAACCGTGCATCTACGCGGAACCGGGCGCGGAGGCCGCAACCAGGAGCTTGCCCTGCGAATCGCGATGCAAGGCGACCGCCTGCCCGAAGGCTGGGTCTTTCTCAGCGGCGGCACCGATGGCCGGGACGGTCCCACAGATGCGGCGGGTGGCATCGTCGATGGCGGCACCATCGCCCGTATCAGGGCCAGCGGAAATGATCCCGAGGCGCTGCTTGCCAACAATGACAGCTTTGCCGCATTGAAGGCCGCAGGCGACCTGCTGATCACCGGCGCGACTGGCACCAATGTCGCGGATGTTCAGGTGCTCTTGCTGCCCTGAAGCATGATCGCGGGCGATCCATGAACGAATTTGCGAGTGGCTGGATATCACGACAATCCAGCCGCCCGCGGCTCATGTCTTAGCCAAGCCCCCATTCCAGGTATCCCCGAATTGCACCATTGCGCGGGTCCGCCTCGGCCTGATCCATCCCTTCACTCCCAGCTCCAAGCACACGGCGAAGTGCATCGGTAACCAGCGATTGCTGGCCCGGAAGGAGGTTACAGGGATCAAGCTGGAAATAGCCCAGTTCGACCTCGTGATCGCGCACGATGATCGCCGGATTCTGCTGTCCAAAGGCGGCTGCGAAGACGGCAGCATTCGCACCGGCTTCCTGCGGATCGACGTCGATCTGCAAGCGATCAAGCGGATTGCCGGTCGGGTCGGGAACGATACGGGCCGTAATGCCGGGCAGATCGGCCACCGCCGCCTGCCATTCGTCAAGTGCGGCACGCTCGGCGGCACGGATCGCGGCGGCATCGCGGCTCATCCAGGCTTCCATTGCGGCGACCAGCCCCATGATGCTTTCCTTGCCGACCTTCATGCCGCGCCCGATGCCGATATTCTGCAGATAGGCGGCGCGCACCAGGTCCCGGCGTCCGGCGATGATGCCGCTGGTCGGACCGGACAGGAACTTGTGCCCCGAATAGATCGCCAGATCCGCGCCCTGTTCGATAAAGCCGGTCAGGTCATATTCCGACGCGGCATCGACGATCACCGGCACCCCGGCGCGATGGGCAATCTCAGCAAAGCGGGCAAAGGGGATCTGGCCGTAATGCACAACGTGATGCGACACGACATACAGCGCCGCTGCCACGCTGTCGTCCAGCGCGCCTTCAAGCTGATGGTCGGCGCATTGCGTGGACTGCCCGATGACACGCAGCTTGCCCCCGGTCAGGCCAACGGCGGTCTCGACCGGCGCGCCGTAATGGCACAGGTGACCTGCCTGGGTCACCACGGTGTCGCGCGGCCCCGGATCAGCCGGCAGGGCTTCTGCCCGGCTCGGGTCCAGCCCGGTCATGCAACCCGCAACGCAAAGCGAGATCCCCGCGCTTGCCGAGGCAGTGACGCAACCCGCCTCGGCCCCGGTCAGGCGGGAAATCACCCGTCCGGCATGTTCCTGCAACTCGTGCATCTTCACGAAATGGCCCATCGCCTCGGCCGTCGCCTTCTGCGCGGCCGGGCCGGTGACCGAGGCCCCCAGCCCCGTCATCGTCCCGCTGACATTGATCAGCCGGGTGAACCCGTTCGCGTCGTGCCAATCCCACAAGCTTCCTGTCATCTCGATCTCCTACGCGTCAATTTCGAATATGGCTTCGATTTCCACGGTGATATTGTTGGGCAGCGAGCCGACCCCGAAGGCCGAACGGGCGTGGATTCCCTCTTCGCCGAACAGCTCCGCCAGCAGGATCGAGGCGCCGTCGATCACGAAGGGATGGCGGTCGAAATCCGGCACGGCATTGACCAGCCCCAACAGCTTGACCACGCCCCGCAGCCGGTCGAGCCCGCCGAAATGATCCCGCAACGCGCCAAGGATGTTCACCGCCACAAGCCGCGCATGGTCGCGGGCGGTCTCGGCGCTGACCTCTGCGCCCACCTTGCCGCGCAGCAATGTTCCATCGGCAAGCACCGGCCCCTGACCCGAGACATAGACCAGGTTGCCGCTTTGCCGCACATTGCGAAAGGCGCCGATCGGGGTCGGGGCGGCCTCGGGCAGTTCCACGCCAAGGCGCTGCAATCGTGCGGCGATCGGGACGGTGCCCAGAATCTCAGGTTGTGGCATGACGTCCTTCTATTCTCTTGCAATAGCTTTGGTGGAACTGGCCCACGGTGACGGGCTCGGGCGTGCCTGCGGCGCAGATCTCCGCCGCCTTGGGGCAGCGCGTTCGGAAAACGCAGCCCGAGGGCGGGTGCAACGGGCTGGGGATGTCGCCCTTCAAGAGCGTCCTGCTACGCTCCAGCCCCGGATCCGGCATCGGAATCGCCGACAGCAGCGCCTGCGTGTAGGGATGCGACGGATTGCGGTAGAGCGGCCGCGAGGGGCCTTTCTCGACGACCCGGCCCAGATACATCACCACGATCTGATCACAGAGATATTCAACCACCGACAGGTCATGCGCGATGAACAACATGGTCAGGTTGCGCTTTTCCCGCAAGTCGAGCAACAGGTTGAGCACCTGTGCCTGGATCGACACGTCCAGGGCCGAGACGCTTTCATCGGCGACGATGAACTCGGGCTCCAGCGCCAGCGCCCGGGCAATGCCGATGCGTTGCCGCTGACCGCCAGAGAACTCATGCGGAAAGCGGTTCATGTGATCGGCGCTCAGCCCCACCTCCTCCAGCAGTTCCGCCACCTTGTCGCGGCGGGAACGGGCATTGCCGATGCCATGGGCGCGCAAGCCTTCGGCGATCACGTCGCGCACGCGCAGGCGGGGATTGAGCGACGAGACCGGGTCCTGGAAGATGATCTGCATGCGCCGGCGCGCGGCCCGCAGCCCGGACTTGTCGAGCCGGTTCAGATCGGTCCCGTCAAAGATCGTCTGCCCCTCGCTCGGTTCGATCAGGCGCAGCAGGGATCGCCCCAAGGTCGTCTTGCCCGAGCCGGATTCGCCGACCAGGCCGGTGATCGAGCCGCGTGGAATGTCGAAACTGACATCGTTCACGGCATGGACCGTTCCGCGCGGCGTCTCGAACCGCTTGGAAAGGTTGCGGATTTGAAGCAACGGTTCAGACATGTTCCACCTCTTGCGAGACCGGGTGGAAACAGGCGATCCGGTGCCCCTGCCCCAACTCCGACAATGTCACCGGATGTTCGCAGGCATGATCGGCCCGCTTGCAACGCGGCGCAAAGGCGCAACCGGGCGGCATGGCGTGCAAGGGGGGCACCGTGCCCGGAATCGGCACCAGCCGCTCGCCCTCGGGGCGTCCGGGCATCGGGATCGAGCCGAGCAATCCGCGCGTATAGGGATGCGAGGGTCGGGCAAAGAGCGTATCCACCGCGGCCTGTTCGACGATGGCACCGGCATACATCACCGCCACGTCATCGGCCACTTCCGCCACCACGCCCATGTCATGGGTGATGAACAGGATCGACATGCCCATCTCTTTCTGCAGCCGCCGCATCAGGTCGAGAATCTGCGCCTGGATGGTCACGTCCAACGCCGTGGTCGGCTCATCCGCGATCAGCAGCGTGGGGTTGCACACGAGCGCAAGGGCGATCATGACCCGCTGCCGCATTCCGCCGGAAAGCTCGTGCGGGTAATTGTCCAGGCGTGAGGCGGCGGCGGGAATTTCCACCAGCTCCAGCATCTCCAGCACCCGCTTGCGCCGCGCCTGCGCGTCGAGCGGATCATGCAGCAGAAGCATCTCTCCGATCTGGTCGCCGATGGTGAACAGGGGGTTGAGCAACGACATCGGCTCCTGGAAGATCATCGCGATGCTCGACCCGCGCAGCTTGCGCATTTCCCGCTCGGGCAAGGTGGTCAGGTCACTGACCTTGCCATCGGGACGGCGATAGCGGATTTCACCCCCGGCCACTGCGCCGTTCTTGGGCAAAAGTCCCATGATCGCCAGCGACGAGACCGATTTCCCCGACCCGGATTCGCCGACCAGTGCAAGCGTCTTGCCGGGATGGAGCGTGAAGCTGACATCGCGCAGGGCCGTCACGCTGCGCCCGCGCGCGCGAAACGTCACCTGCAGATTGCTGACATCCAGAACCGGCCCGGTCATCCGCCCCTCCGCTGCGCCTTCTGGGCGCTGGCGCCGATTACCGTCAGGCGCGGCTCGAACAGCTGCTCCAGCGTCAGGCGGGCGCCTTGGGAATCGATGGTTTCGGCCTGACTGTCCTTCAGGTCGAACAGGGTGAAATCGGCCTTCTGGCCCGGCGCGGCCCCATTCCGCGCGCCAAGGCCCAGCACGCTGCGCGGGCGTTCGGTCACCGCCGCGATCACCTCGTCGAACTCCATGCCGACGGCCAGCAGCTTGGACATGGTCGTGGCCAGGTCGTAAACCGGCCCCTCGATATTGCGCAGATGCAAATCGGTCGAGATGGAGAAGGGCTTCAGCCCATCCGCCAGGGCGTCCCGCGCGGTGTCAAAGCTGAACGAGGCCACGCCGTGACCGATATCCATCCGCACCCCGTTCCCGGCCAGTTCCTGCGCCTGTCTGAACAGCGCCGCCGTGTCCCGGATCGAACCGGCACGCTTGCCGTTGAAGCAATGGGTGACGATATCGCCTTCGGTCAGGATATCGAACACCTCGTCGATCAGGGGGGGCGGCTCGCCGATATGCACCATCAGCGGCAGGTTCAGGATTTCCGCCACCCGCTTGGCGATCTTGGCGGGGGTGATGCCCCAGGCCCCGGAAATGACCCCGCTGGCCCGCACCTTGATGCCGCAGATCACGTCGCGATTGGCCTCGGCCACCTCCAGCGTCCGGTCCACATCGACCGAGCGCAGGTCGATCAGTTCCGGCACCCGGTTGCAGGCAACCAGCCCGATGGAACCGATATTCAGGAATGCCCGCACGGTTTCCTGCTGCGCCTCGATGACATATTCGCGCAACCCGTGGAACGCCGCCTCGCCCGCCGAGCCCGCATCCGCCATCGCCGTCACGCCCGTGGCCCGCCCGGCCTCGGAGGCGCGGACCGAGATGTCGGTGCCCCCGTGCCAGACATGGACATGCAAATCGCACCAGCCGGGCGACAGGTAGGAACCGCCGCAATCGACGGTCTCTGCCCCTGCGACCGGACCGGATGAGACCAGCCCGTCATCGCCGACGAAGATCTCGCCGGGGGCATTGTCCAGCCCGAGGGGGCGGTAATTGATGAGATGCAGAGCCATGTCACATATCCTTCGCCAGCCGCGGATCGAGCGCATCGCGCAACCCGTCGCCAATCAGTTGCAGGGACAGGACCGAGATCGAGATCGCCAGCCCCGGAAAGAGGATCAGGTAAGCCGCCTGATCGATATACTGCCGACCTTCATTGATCATCGTGCCCCAGCTTGGGGTCGTGGGGTCGAGCCCGACGCCAAGAAAGGACAGCCCCGCCTCGGCCAGCATGGCATAGGCGAAGATGAAAGTGGCCTGCACGATGATCGGCGACAGGATGTTGCGCAGCACATGCGTCACCATGATGGTCAGCGTCGACGACCCAAGCGCCACGGCGGCCTCGACATAGGGCAATTCACGGATCACCAGCGTCGAGGCCCGCACGATCCGGGCGATACGCGGCGCATAGACGATGGACAGCGCGATCACCACGTTGACGATCGAACCGCCAAGGATCGAGACCAACGCGATCGCCAGCAGAATGTCGGGAAAGGCCATCATCGCGTCGATCAGCCGCGACATCGGCGCGTCGAGCTTGCGGAAGAAACCCGCCATCAGCCCGATGATCACCCCGATCACCGATGACAGCGCGGCCACCCCCAGCCCGATGCTCAGCGACACCTGACCGGCAAAGAGCAGCCGTGACAGGACATCGCGCCCGAAGGCATCGGCGCCCAACAGGAAATCTCCGCCCGGCGGCGACAGGCGCGCCCGCACCGACATCTTGGCCGGATCCGCCGGGGCCACCAGTGTAGCCAACAGGCACAGCCCGGCAATCGCCACAAAGACGATCAGCGCGATCAGCACCGCCCGGCGCGAAAACAGCAGGGCAAGGAATTTCGGTTCATTCGTAACGCTTGCGGCAGTCACGGCATTCCTCCCTCAATATTTCACGCGTTTGTCGACGACCAGGTACAGCAGGTCAGTCAACAGGTTGATGAGCACGTAAAGCGATGCGACGACGATCAGCGCCCCCTGGATCACCGGGTAGTCACGGCGCAGGACGGCGCTGACGACCAGGTTTCCCATGCCGGGAATGTTGAACACCCGCTCGGTCACCACCGCACCCGATACCAGCAGGGCAAAGGTCAGGCCCACGACGGTGATGATCGGAATAGCGGCATTCTTCAGCGCGTGGCGCAACACCACCCGCCTTTCTCCCATCCCCTTGGAACGTGCAGTGCGGATATAATCCTCACCCAGGATGTCCAGCATCGAGGCACGGGTGAAACGCAGGATCAGCGCGGAATTGACGATGCCCAGCACGATGGAGGGCAACAGCAGGTAGCGCATCCTCTCCAGAAAGCCGGTATCGGGGCCACCATAGCCAGACACCGGAAACCAGCCCAGATCGGTGGCAAGGTAGCGCTGCAACATCAGCCCGGTCCAGAAGCTGGGGATCGAGGCCGCCAGCATCGCCGTGGTGATCGCCGCCTGATCCAGAAACGACCCGCGCCGATAGGCGGCATAGATCCCGATGGGCGTGGCGATCACCAGCGCGATCAGCAATGAGAACAGCGACAGGAATATCGTCGGCTCGGCCCGTCCGGCCAGCACTTGCGTCACCGGTTGGTTGAAGAACAGCGACTCGCCCAGATTGCCTTGCAGCGCGTTTCCGACGAATGACAGGTATTGCACCATGATCGGCCGGTCGAGGCCAAGTTGCTGGCGCAATGCCGCGGCGTCCTCGGCGCTCGCGTCGGGGCCGAGCATCAGCGCCGCCGGATCTCCCGGTGCAAGGCGCACGATGATGAAGGCGATGGTCAGCACGATGAAGATCACGATCATCATGCCGATCAGGCGTTTGAAGATATAGCGGGCCATCCGAGAACTCCGGTCGCTGGCTAGGAAACGGGGGCGGGCTGTGACCCGCGCCCCGGGCACATCACATCACTCGGCGGACTCGGCGTTCCAGAAGAACGGCCAAGGCGTCTCGGTCACGCCCGTCAGCCCTTCGGCCAAGCCCGACAGGGCGTTGAACGCACCGATCTTGATGAAACCGACATCCTCGAACACCTGTCCCTGCAACTGGGCATAAAGCTCCTTGCGCTTCTCGGGGTCGGTCTCGCTGGTGAAGTGGGCAAGGATCTCGTCCTTTTCCGGGTTCGACCAGCCAAGGCGCGAGGTCTTGGAATACATGTCGGTCAGGGACGGCTCGGGCAGGAAGGGCGAATGGGTGATATAGATATCCCACAGCGCCGGATCGTTGCGCCGCTCGCCCAATGTCGCCCAATCGACCACGTCCATCTGCACGGTGAACCCGGCCGCCTCAAGCGCCATCCGCGCCACCTCGGCCATCTTGAAATGGAACTCGTATTGGCGCGAGGTCAGGATCCGCAAGGGCGTGCCGTCATAACCGGCCTCTTGCAGCAATTCGGCCGCGCGAGCCTGATCGTTCTGGTTGAACAGCTCGATTCCGGCTTCGTTGCGCCATGCCCAGCCTTCGGGATAAAGCGGCCCGTCGGTCAGGAAGAACTTGTCGTCGCCAAAGGCCGCGAACAACATGTCATCCATCGGCAGCGCCGCCTGCACGGCCTGGCGAATGGTCTTGTCGGTCATCAGCCCGTCCTTGTGGTTGATCGCGAAAACCGGCCAGCCGAAAGGCTGCAACAGCATCGGATCAGCCGCATCCGAGGAGTCCAGCCGGTCATAGCTTTCCGCAGGCAATCCGTCGGCAAAATCGAACTGTCCCGAAAGCAGCCCCTCGACGCGGGTATTGGGATCGGGCACCGGGACAAAGCGAATCTCGTCCACTGTCTGCTTGCGCGCGCCCGCCGCCCCGTCCGGTTCTTCGCTGCGCGAGCTGTATTCGTCGAACCGCACCAGTTGCAGATACTGGTCCGGCACATGCTCGGCGATCTTGTAGGGTCCGGTGCCGATGACGGGATCAATGGTGTCGCCGATGATTTCCTCGGGATAGACCGCCGCCGCCGAGTTGGAGAAGGCCAAAAGCGACAAGAGCGGCGAATAGGCTTCGGTCAGGGTGATCGTCACCTCGTAATCGCCGGTCGCTTCGACCGAGGCGACCTTGTCGGCCACCAGTTTCCCCCGCGAGGCGACCTCGAGCCAGCGCTCCAGCGACGCCACGACATCCTTGGCGTCCATGGATGAGCCGTCATGGAATGTCACGCCTTCGCGGATGCCGATCTTGTAGGTCAGCCCGTCATCGCTGATCTGCGGCAGATCGGTGGCCAGCAGCGGCGCGACATTCCAGCCTGAATCGAACGTATAGAGCGTCTCGACGAAATGCTGGGTGACGATGGAAACGACATCCTTGGTCGAGACCATCGGATCGAACGTGTCGGGGTCGCCGACAATGGCGACATCCAGCGTGGTCTGAGCAGCCAGCGGGGAAGCCAAGGCAGTACCCGCCAGAAAGGCGGCCAGCAGCGAGGCGCGTTTGGGCAGCCGGGTTTCCATTCATACCTCCATTATTATGTAATGTATTCTCTTATATTGATAGTTCCCGGTCGGGAGTTTGTCAAGATAATGTCTTCAGCACGGCTCTCCGCGACAGATCGTTTCAGCCTTGCCTTCATTTCCATTGGACGATATTCAATTCCATAATTGTAGAAGTCGCTCCGCAGGATACCGAAATGACCGATAAAACCAGAACCCGAGTCGGCGCGATCGATCGCAGCCTGCAGATTCTCGACCTGCTGACCGAGCGGCGCCAGCCGATGACCGCCTATGATCTGGCGCGCAGCACCGGCGCCCCGGTTTCGACGATCTACAAGCTCGTGGAAGAGCTTCTGGACCGTTCCATGCTGTCGCGAATCGGCGAAAACGGCATCTGGCTCGGGCCGCGGCTGATGCGCTACGGCCTGACCTATCGCGCCCGCATGGACGTCTTTGCCGAAGCCCGGCGCGAGATGAACCGGCTATCGGAGAATCTTGGTGAAACGGTGCAGATATGCGCCCGCGACGAAGGCATGATGACCGTGATCGGCATGGCTCGCGCCGGCGGGCATTTCAACGTCGCCTCGGATGTCGGCACCCGCGTGCCGCTCAACTGGACGGCCTCGGGGCGGCTCCTGCTGGGACATCTCGATGACGAGACGCGGCTGCGCATCTTCACCGAAAGCGCGCGCCCATCCGAGACCGGGCAGGCGGAAACCGACCCGGCCAGGCTGTCGCGGCTGGCCCGCGAGGAATTCGAGGCACGGCTGGCGGTGCAGATGAGCGCGTCCGAATTCGCGGTCGCCTGCATCGCCGCGCCGATATGTGATGACAGCGGCGCCTGCCTTGCGACCATCTCCATCGTGCTGCCCGAAACCCGCGCCCGTTCCGCTTATGACGAATTGACCCGCGAGGTGCAGAATTCGGCGCGTACCATCGAAACGGCATTGGGCAGACGGGGTTGAACCCGCCCGCCCTTCTTGCCGTGAAACCGTCCCCGGGGCGTCGTTGCCCGAGGAAGGGATGTCTTACTTGAGCGACCCCGCCAAATCCGCAGGTATATCGGCCGCTGATTGTCCGGCATTCTTCTCATCGGGTTGCAGACCCCAGTAAAGCTGGTCCAATCCGGCGGCCTGATCCTCGACCGGCACACGCAGCCCCACCGTCCGGTCGAGAACAAAGCCGAGGATGGCCGCTGTCAGGGCACCGGCTCCGATACAAACGGCGATGCCAACAAGCTGCATGACAATGCCGATCTCGCCATGCTGGAAGGCGAAGGCGCCTTCTTCGATACCGAAATAACCGCCCCGGGCTGTCCCGGCCTTGATCAGCCCGACCATGATCAGGCCATAGATACCGGCGCCGAGAAACAGCGGGAACAGCTTGTGCTCATCGATGCCGCGCTTCAGGGTGAACTCGTAAACCGCCCATGAGGTAATGGGAGCGAACAGCGCCACCAGGAACGCCTGCCACGGCAGGAAGACATCGAAACCGGATGCATTGGCGACATAGCCCGCAAGAGGTCCAAGCAGCAGATAAGCGTAGTTCTTCGTCCGGTAGGAGATGATCGCGCCGGTAATCGCCCCGCCAGCCCATGCAAGGCCGTAATTGTTGAAGGCGATGCCGACGCTGGTATCGGCCATGGTCACGCTGACGGCCAGCGCCTCGGGATCGAAGAAGAACAGGCATGACAGGATCACCATCGGCAGACCGGCAAAGATCGTCATCAGCCCTGTCGCGGCAAGTCCGATGCTGGGCGCATTATAGGACGGCACCTTCGGATGAGGCTCGAACATGCCCGGCCGCTGACCCAGTTTCGGCACCAGCACCAATGCCATTCCCGCCGGGAACAGGTAGACGAAACCGACCCCGAAGAAATCGTGGAACCCGGCATTGGTCAGCGGACCGACCGATCCCCAGGTAAACCAGCTCAGGACCGAGGACACGACGGTCGCCACGACCGCAGTGATGTAATAGGCGGAAGCTTCATCCGCTCGGATACGGAAAAATGCAGCAGCACATTGATGATCCCCGCGAAACTGGCAAGGAAGAACACGAATATCTGGAAGTTGTTCAACCCCGGGAACACCGCCGGATCGGTATGGTTCGCCAGGCTGTTGGTCAAGGCGCCGCCCAGCCACCAGTCGCTGATGGCATCGCCAAGCGTCGCACCTTCCATGATGTAATACTGCGCCGCCCAGAAACCGAAACCGATCAGGAAATAGGTTGTAAAGCCGATGAAAAATCCCACCAGCTTCTCGATGGTGGAATTATAGAGGTTCTCGCTACGGGTCGTGCCGGCGTCGATCATCAGAAGCCCAACCACGACAAGGATCGCCCCGACCGTGCCCGAACCATAGACGAGATTCTGCACCAGCGAACTCAATGTTACTTGCTCTGGATAGAGCATGGCTGCGTGTTCCATTTCTTACTCCCTGTTATAGAGTTCGGTTATTTTTTGAGGTCTTTCTCTTGTTCGGGAACCACGAGACTCGTCACGTTTCCCGGCCTTCGGCCGACCGGCATCGTTCTTTGGTCCGGAATAGCCGCCAGCCCCGCCGGATCAGATGATCGGCGTTCCGTTCTCTCGCGCGTCCGGCGATGAAATTCGTTGTCAGGCCGAGAAAACCCCCAAGCGGGTTCGACCGGGCATGCAGGATCTCCGCCCGCGTCTGAGCATTGAACGGTAATTTTTCTATTCATCGGGGAATATCCCCGGCGATGTCGGCTTTCCGTCGTCGAACTGTGCGAGGTAGTCGATGATAAGCTGGCGGTTGACGGCGAAGCCCTTGTATTCGGCCAATTCGTCGGGCAGGTCGCGGATGACGCGGTGCAGGCGGCGGCCCCATTTCGGCACCGTCACCAGGTCCTGCAACGAGATCAGGTAGCAGCGGATCGGAAAGGCCAGCCCGTTCGAGCGCGGCAGCCGGAAGAAGGTCTGCAGCTCGACCCGCAGAAACTGCTTTTCACCGACATTTTCGGGCGTCAGGGTGCGCTTTTCCGGACCCCATTTATGGTAATTCTCGGGGCTGGTATCGAGGCGCGGATTGACCGTCATCGTCCAGTTCAGCCGCCGCGAGGGCGCGCCTTGCTGGATCGCCAGCAGGAATTTCAGCGCCCGCTGGAATATCCCCATCTCATGCGCCTTGGGCACCGGCGCGTGCCATTCGAAGAAGTTCATCCCGATGTCGAAATCCAGGCTCCAGTCGGCCTGGCTGGTGACCATCCCGGCCTCCATCCACAGGTTGCCCTCGCGCTGATCCAGCAGCGCGAAATCGCCCTGCGCCTGGCGGGTGATATATTCCATCGGGCCATAGGGCAGCGTGGTCGGATCGAGGAAGGTGAACTTGTGGTCGATCCCGAGCGGTCGGTTGATCCAGTGCCAGCGGTCGCCGTCGCGGTGCAGGCTGAACAGCTCGGGATAATCCTCGGCCTTGCACTCCATGATCAGTTCCAGCAGGTCCCACCCCGCCAGTTCCATATGCGGCAGGGACTGGCAGCGCAGCGGGTCCTCGTTCAGGGTAATCTCGCGGTCCCGCATTTCGGCGACGTAATGTTCATCGACATCGAAGCGGTTCTCGAAGGGGCTGCCCTCGCGGCCCCCGGCATGCGGCTCCATGTTGACCGCATACATGTAGTCGTCCTTGTCGAATGGAAACGGAAAGCGCCGGATCGCCTCGGCCGAATTGTGATAGCTGTAATCGTCGCGGAAGGTCTCGTCGTTGAACTGGATGGTCATGGCAACCTCCTGGATCGGGATGGGTGGGATGCGAGCCGGGGTTCCACCCCGTCGCCGGTTGGTTCTCGAACCGGTGGCACACCACCCGACAACCCCGGGATATTTGCGTGAAGAAGAAGAAGAGGCGGGCAATTGCGGGGCATGGCGCTACCTGTTGAGAATCAGTTCGCGGCCCCGGAATCGGGATACGCAGGGCATGATCCTGGTCTGTGACGAATGCTCGTCCTCGGACAGCCAGTGGTCGTGATGCTCGATCCGGCCATGGCACGAGACCACCTCGGTCTCGCAGCGCCCGCAGGCCCCGCCCCGGCAGCTCCAGTCAATCTCGACCTGCGCTTCCTCCAGCGCCTCCAGCAGGCTCTGATGCGGGCCGACCGTTATGGTGCGGCCCGAGCGCGCCAATGTCACCTCGAAGGCGCGCCCCGGCGGCGGCGCCAGGAACACCTCGGAATGAAGTGACCCCTTCGGCCAACCCAAGCGTTCGGTGCATTGCGCCACGGACGCGATCAGCCCCTCGGGGCCGCAGGTATAGACATGCGTGCCGATCGGCTGGCGGTCGAGGATCGCGCCAAGATCCATCCGCCTGCCCTCGTCCGAGATATGGGCGTGGATATGCGGAAGATCGGGCAATAGCCGCAGCCCGGCCGCCTCGCGGCGCGAACGGGCCGCGTAATGGATCTCGAACCGGCCCTGCATCCGCAGAAGCTGCTGCATCTGGGCGATGATCGGGGTGATGCCGATTCCCCCCGCGATCAGCACATGCTTGCGCGCCCGCATGTCCAGCGAGAACAGGTTCAGGGGCGTCGAGATGCGCAGCATGTCACCCTGCCTGACGCAGGCATGCATGAAGCGTGAGCCGCCCCGCCCGCCATCCTCGCGCCGCACCGCGATCTCGTAGCCCGAGCCGTCCTGCGGATCGGAGATCAGTGAATAGGCATTGCGGCGCAGCATGTCGCCATCCGGCATCTCGACCACGACATGCGCCCCGCCCGAGAATAGCGGCAGCTTCGCGCCGTGCGGATGTTCGAAGCGAAAACGCTTGACCAGCGGCGACAGCGCCTCGATCTCGGTGACTCGCAGCATCTGGGCGCTCATGCCTTGATCTCCTGCCTTGGGGGGATTTCGCCGGGGGTCTCGGCATCCACGCAGACACCCTGGAACGCGGCGTGGCGGTGCGAGTAATGGTCACGCACGAACAGCGACAGCCCGCAATGCGAACAGGTGAAGGGGTCGGTGGTGACGTTCTCGGTAATGCCCTTGCAGTGGACGCATTGCATCCGCCGCGCCAGGCTGCCGCGATGTTCGGCATCGATCGCCTCGGGCAGCATTCCCGCCTCCAGCGCCTCCGAGGTTGCCTGACCGATCAGCCCTTCGGTGCCGGCAAGGTAGAGCCGGGTGTTCATCCCGGCCTCCGCCAGCAGCTTGCGGAAACGCGGCAGGACCGAGGCATAGCTGGCAGCCTCGAAATAGCTGGCAAATCCCTTGGATTCTAGCGTTTTCCCAAACCCGCATCCTTCCGGGATATAGATCACATGGGCATGACCCGGTATGGTCGGATCGGTCTTGATCAGTTCCAGCAGCGCCTCGCCGCCCGGGCCATTGGCCAGCATCAGCGCGGGCACGGCACCATGCGGCGTCAGCCCGTCATAGACCGGACGGCTGGTGATCGAGGGGGTGAATTTCGTGGCTGGCATCGGCTACATCTTCCCTGTCGGTCGGGCGGGGCGATCTGACGCCGCCTCTCGCCCGGAATATGGTTCAGCCCTTCGCGGTGCGGCGCTTCTTGTCCTGGTCATAGAAGGGCATCGGATGGGCGACGGCGCGGATCTCGCCGCCCGAGTTGCGGATTGTCAGCTTCGTGCCCTCGACCGCGCAATCCACCGGCATCCGGGCGATGCCGACATTGTGCTCGTTCAGCGGGCTGTAGAAGCCGATGGTGACGACGCCGACCTCGTTGCCGTCACGCAGGATCGCCGCGCCTTCCTCGGCTGCCTCGGTGCCCTCGAGCTTGACGCCATAGATCTTGAAGCGCTCCTTGCCCTGCAGGCGGTAATGCTCCTCGGCGCCACGGAAGCCGGTCTTGCCCTTCGAGACGGTGAAATCGAGGCCCAGTTCCCACAGCGTGTCGCCGCAGGGCTCGTTCTCGAACGGGTACATCTCGGAATTGTCATAGGGGAAGAACAGCAGGTAGCTTTCCGCCCGCAGCATGTCCAGCGTGGTGAAGCGGGTCGGGATGATCCCCATCTCGCGGCCCTCGGCCACGATGGTGTCCCAGATCTCGGGCGCATCCTGGCGGCGGCAGAAAATCTCGTAGCCGCGCTCTCCGGTATAGCCGGTGCGCGAGATGGTCACCGGTTTGCCGAACAGCGTCGTGTGAATATGGCTGAAATAGACCACATCGCGGATGCCCGGCACGTGCTGTTCCAGGTAATCCACCGCGAGCGGTCCTTGCAGCGAGATGTCATGCAGGTCGTCGTCGAACAGCACGTTCACGTTGCGCCCGGTCGCCGCCATGGTCAGCTGTTCATGCCCCTGGCCCGAACCGTGTACGACCATGAAACTATGCGGCCCCATCCGGTAGACCACGCAGTCATCCACGAACTTGCCCGCATCGTTCAGCATGCAGCAATAGGTCGAACGGCCCGGCTTGAGCTTTTCGATGTCGCGGGTCACCGCCCGGTCGATCACATGGCTCGCATGTGGGCCAATCACGTGAACCTTCTTGAGCCCGGACACGTCCATGACACCCGCCCTGGTGCGGATCGCCATATATTCCTCGATCTGGTCCTTGTCATAGCTCCAGGCGGTTCCCATCCCGCTCCAGTCCTCCAGCTCCGAGCCCATCGCACGGTGCCGGTCGCCAAGGCCGAAAATCTCCATGATGCGGTCATGATATATGTCCTTCTATCCTGTTGATTCCTGATCCCGTCACGACCGGGGCCGTTTCTTCTCGGGGTCGTAATGCGGGAAGGGGGCCACCCTCGCCGCGATGCGTTTCTGATGCCCATCCAGCCGACCCACCTCGACAGCGGTCCCCGGTTCGGAATGGGCGATATCCACCCGCGCCAGTGCGATCATCTGCCCCGTCCGAGGCACCCGCATGGCCGAGCAGACCTCGCCCACCTGCGCGCGCCCGATACGGATGCAATCGCCATGCGCCACTGGCTCCTGTCCGTCGATTTCGAGGCCCACGAATTTGCGTGAAGGATGTTCCTTGCGCCGGATCAGCGCATCGCGCCCGACGAAATCGGCAGTCTTGGATTTCAGCGGCACGGTAAAGCCGATCCCAGCCTCGAACGGATCGGTCTGGTCGTCGAAATCGTAACCCGCAAAGATCAGCCCGGATTCGATCCGCACCAGGTCCAACCCGGCGAGGCCCATCGGCTTGATGCCAAGGGGTTGCCCAGCCTGCCAGACAGCGTCGAACACGGCCTCGCCGTCTTTCGGATGGCAGAACACTTCGTAACCCAACTCTCCCGTATAGCCGGTGCGAGAGACGACGACCGGCAGGCCTTGCTCTCCGCCGATCCGACCGACGGTAAAGCGGAACCAGCCAAGCTCGGGCAAGGCGGGCTGATGCGGGGGCGTCCAGATGATCTCGGACAGCAATTCCCGCGATTTCGGCCCCTGCACCGCCAGGTTATGCATCTGGTCGGTGGACGAACGGATCATCACGTTCAGCCCAAGCCGGGCGGCCTCTTCGCGCATCCAGACACCGCCCTCGTCCGATCCCCCGATCCAGCGGAAATTCTGCTCGCCCAAGCGGAACAGCGTGCCGTCATCGATCATGCCGCCATGGGGATAGCACATCGCGGTATAGACAACCTGCCCATGGCCCAGCTTGCTGACATCGCGGGTCAGAACCCAGTTCAGCAGGGCTTCGGCATCCGGGCCCGTAACCTCGAACTTGCGCAAGGCCGACAGATCCATCGCCACCACGCCTTCGCGGCAGGCCCAATAGCTTTCGACAGGGTCGCATTCAGGGAAGGAATTCGGCAGCCAAAAGCCGCGATACTCGACGAAATCACGTGTCATCCCGGCGAATTTCTGGTGAAAGGCGGTCTCGCGCGTCATGATCGGCTCCGAATCTGGTGTGGCTCGCCATGCGACGGCGCGTTGAAGGCGCTCGGTCGCGGCATAGCTGCGCATGTGAATATCGGTCGGCATCCAGCCATTGGCCGGCGACGTGTCATCGGGGCAGGCCGATGATACGCAGACGATGTCCGTCAGCGCCCTGAGCAGCACGTAATCGCCGGGGCGTGACCAGGGCTCGTCCGCATACATGACGCCATGCGCGTCGATGCTGGTGTTGAAGAAGAAATTCGCCGCCATCCAGCCCGGGCGCCCCGGCACACCATAGGGTGCCAGAGCCGCGTTGAAATTGTCGGTGCAGTTCACATGGCCGGGATAGCCGATATCGTCGTAATACTTGGCCGAGCAGGCCATGGCGAAGGCATCGTGCCGTCCGCAGGTATCCTGGATCACCTCGACCAGCGGGGTCAGGTCCTGGTCGAAATATTTCGCATGCAGACCCGGCATCGGATAGGCGTGGCCCTGATAGGTCCGGGTCGTCGTGACATCCAGCGGATGGGCAATGCCGCGATCCAGCTTGCGTGCGTCGAAACACTGGAAATCGGTGCATTGGCGGCCATCAACATCGATGATCTGGATGAACTCGCCCTTGCGAACCAGGTATGCCTTGGCGGTTGACGATTTCACCCGCAGATCAAGGATCGGATCGGCCAGAGGATCGGGCAGGGCGAAACCGGCATTCTGGCGCGGCGCGGCACGGGTGATGCGCAGGGTCAGCGGTGTCGTCGTGTCCTGACGCTCGAAATCCATCGGCTTGCCGGGGGCCGCAACCACCAGCCAGCCCTCGGCCGCAGCAATGAGTTCGGCCCTGTCGCCCGGGGCAGCATCCGTGCCAAACAGTCCGATCGAGCGTTCGACCGTGATTCCGCGCGCGGCCAGCCCCTTGCGCAAACGCGCAAGACCGGGCTGATCCGAGGAAAGCAGTGCCCGCAACCCTCTTGCCGGCTGATCCGCCTTGACCCCCAGGATCTGACCATCCACCCGGCCATCGCGATGCGCGGCCAGTATTTCTGCAGGCTGTCCGCCCTCGTCATTCATGATCTCGATCCGGTCGCCGGTAGCGATCTGAACCAGGACGGCGCCGCCGCCGGGAACCGCATAACGCTCGGTCGCCGGCGAAAGGTTATAGCCCGCGGCCCGGCGCGGGCGCGTCGCAACCGGCGGACCCGGTCTGAACAGGCTGTCTGGCGGTAATGACAACATCTTTCGCCTCACCTTGGGAAAAGGTTCCGAGGCGCCGGATGGCGCCCCCGGCTATTCATCGTCAGTTCTGCAGGTAGACTTCCTTGCTGTCGTCCAGCGCATCCTTCCACGGCGTATGATGGACAGGCGCCATCGTGCCCGTGATGACCGAGCGATAGCTGTGATCCCGGAAGGTCATGATGTTTTCGGCCTTGTGCTTCTTCCATTCGAAGAAGGCCTGGCAGGCGCCATCGACATCGAAACTGGGATAATCCGTCTCGGCGATCAGTTCCTTGATGTAATCGCCCTGGTACTGGATCGCGTATTTCGCGTCATCCGATGCTTCTTCACGTGCAACACGCTCCTCTATATCGGCCAGCATCTCCTGCTTGTCACTGGGCAGGCCGATGCGGCCAAGGATCACGTCGCGCACCCACCATGCCTGGGCATCGAACATGTTGAAGGTGAACCACTGGTCCTGCATGCCCAGGTAGAACATCTTCGGATTGTGGACATAGACGACGCCCTTATACAGATCGGCGGCTGCCAGCCGGTTGGCAGTCTTCAGTCGCAGATCGTCGGGCAGGAACGGGAAATAATGCCGATAGCCGGTGCAAAGGATGATCGCATCGACCTCCTTGCTGGTGCCATCGATGAAATGGGCGGTCCGACCCTCGACGCTTTCAAGCGCGGGCAGTTCCTGCCAGTTGTCCGGCCATTCGAAGCCCATCGGCGCGCTGCGATAAGACGTGGTCACCGACTTCGCGCCATATTTCCAGCATTGCGAGCCGATATCCTCGGCTGAATAGGACGAGCCGAGCAGCAGCACATCCTTGCCGGCGAATTCACGGGCATCGCGGAAATCATGTGCATGAACGATCCGGCCGTTGAACTGCGCGAAGCCGGGATATTCCGGCACGTTCGGACTCGAGAAATGGCCCGAGGCGCAGATCACGTGATCGAACTGTTCCTTGTAGACATGGTCCTTTGCCATGTCATGGACGGTAACGGTGAACTGCCCGGTTCCGGGGTCGTAGTCGATCCAGCGGATCACGCTTCTGAAGCGGATCCAGTCGCGCACCCCGGCCTTCAGCACCCGGCCCTCGATATAGTCGAACAACACGGCGCGCGGTGGATAAGAGGCGATCTGCTTGCCGAAATGCTCCTCAAAGGAATAATCGGCGAATTCCAGCCCCTCTTTCGGGCCGTTGCTCCACAGGTAGCGATACATCGATCCATGGACCGGATCGCCATTCTCATCGACGCCGGTGCGCCAGGTGTAGTTCCAGAGCCCGCCCCAGTTCGACTGCTTCTCGAAACAGACAATCTCGGGGATCTCGGCGCCTTGCATGGCGGCCGACTGGAAGGCCCGCAATTGCGCCAGCCCCGAGGGCCCCGCACCGATGACGGCAATCCGCTTGGTCATGATCCTAGCTTCTCCCTGTTTGTGGTCAGACCAGTATTGAAAACTGGTTCATTCGGTTTGAACCTATACAACCACAAGACCGTCCGCCTAGGCAACAATTTTTCTTCACAGGAATGTAGATTCACGTTTTCTTGCGTTTTTCCCGCAAGAATCAGGCTATAAGCGACTCCATGAACAGATCGACCTTTGCCCAGAGATTGGCCGTCAGCGGTTCCTTACCCCGCCTTGGCGCCACGAATCGCTCCCCTGTCCGAATCGGAGTCCTGACCCCGCTTTCCGGGGCCGAGCAATATTGGGGACGGCCGGGACTGGACGGTTGCAGGATTTGGACCGACTGGATCAACGACCGTGGCGGCATGATGGTCTCGGGCAAGCGTCACCGCGTCGAGATCGTCGAATTCGACAGCGCCCAGGGGGCCGAACAGACGCTTGAAGCCGCCCGAGACATGATCGAGCGGCTGCATGTGAGGCTGATCCTGACGCTTGGCGGCGACAGTTTCGCCCCCGCCCTGCGCTACCTGATGGAGCGCCGGGCGCTGGTTGCCACATTGCTGCCTTCGGATCTGACCCCCGACACGCCCTTCCTGATCGCGCCGGCCGAAGTGCACCCGCTGTTCAACGTGACTGGCGTCGAATACCTCGCCCGGCAGTTGCCGCCATCCCGCCGCGTCGCATTATGCAGTCAGCGCGACAGCCTCGGCCTGCCCTCTCTCGCGGTTTACCGTGCGGCTTTCGATGTCGTGGGCTGGTCCCGTATCAAGGAGCTGCGCTACGATCCGGGCGAAACCGACGCCGAAGCCATCGTCACCGCGATGATGGCGGACAAGCCGGATATCCTGTGCTGGTGTTCGTCCACACCGCCGATGATGTTCGCCCTGACGGAGGCCGCTCACCGATTGGGCTTCGACGGGCATATCCTTGCCTGCACGGCGGATGACTATCCGCAGATGATCGCGCACACATCACTCGATTTCATGGAACGCTACATCTTCCAGTTTCCGGATTTCGACGACCCGAAACTGGCCGATACCGCGTTTTTCTTTCGTCAGCCTCGCGCCTTCTTCGACGCCTATAACACACGATTTCCGGGAGAGTGGAGCGCGGTCAGTTGGGAATATGCCTCGATCCTGGATCTATGGCACAACGCGGTCGAGATCGCCGACACGGTCGAGCCGGTCTCGGTCCTGGCCTCGATGAAACACGCCCAGCAAATGCCCCACGCCTTCGGCCCCGCGATCTGGAGCGGGCGCGACCTTTTCGGGATCGACAACGCGCTGGTCGGCGACTGGCCGGTGGTGGCGATCCGCGAAGGCCGCGCCCGGATCCAGGAATTCGGCTCGGTCCCGGACTGGCTGGAAAAGCATGGCGACAAGCTGATCCAGCAGCTCGGAGATCTGGGTCAGCTCTGGCACCAGCGGCTCGGCGATCCGCTCAGCCGTCCTGCAGCAGCAGCTTCTGATCCTCGATAAGGGACAGCTTCATGAATTCGCTGGCCTCTTCGATGTCACGCGCGGCAATCGCGTTGAACAGCGAGTTGTAGCCGCGCTGATAGGTAGCGATGCGGCTTGGCGTCAGGTGGCGGCGATACATTGGCGCCCGGAACGATTGACGGCGCGCATCGATCACCAGGTTATAGCAGGCGATCAGCAACGGATTGCCGGTGCCCGCCGCGATCTGGCGGTGGAACTCCTCCTCCAGCCGCACGAAGGCCATCGCGTCGATCTGCACCGCCTCCATCTGCGACAAGGTCTTGCCGAGCGCCTCGATCTGACGCGGCGACATGTTGACGATCGCCAGCCGCACCATCTCGGGTTCGATGATCCCGCGCATCACCTGCAATTGCAGCGGCCCGGTTTCCGCCGCGACCGGGGCCAGCGACTCGCTCGCCCCGTCCGGGTCATAGATGACGAAGGAACCCGCCCCCGCGCGGCGGCGGATCATGCCACGCGCCTCGATCATGTCCAGCGCCTCGCGCACGGTATTGCGCGCCACGCCCAGATCCTGCGCCAGTTGCCGCTCGGAGGGCAGGCGCTCGTCCAGTCCGTATTCCTGCGACACGATCCGCATTGTCAGCGTATCGATCACATATTGAACGGTCGCGCCAAGCACGGGCTCGGCACGGCCCGGATTCGCGGTAATATGACTGGCAGGCGGCACCTTGCTCTCCTCCGAAACGCCCGGTCAGGTGGGCTGAGGGAGGATAGCTTACCCCTCGCCGGGGAATCCAGCCGTCATTGCGGCCTCAGCCCATCCGCTCGCTCGAGAACGATCCCGGCGAGGCGGGGAACACCACCGTCTTGTTGCCGTTCAGGAAAACCCGGTGATTGGCATGGGCATGGATGGCGCGCGCCAGGACCTGGCTTTCCACGTCGCGGCCAAGGCTGACATAATCCTCGGGAGACTGCCCGTGCGTCACCCGGATGATGTCCTGCTCGATGATCGGACCCTCGTCCAGATCGGCAGTGACGTAATGCGAAGTCGCCCCGATCAGCTTCACCCCGCGCTCATAGGCTTGCTTGTAGGGATTGGCGCCCTTGAAGCTGGGCAGGAAGGAGTGATGGATATTGATGATCCGTCCCGACATCTTCTGGCACATCTCGTCCGACAACACCTGCATGTAGCGCGCCAGCACGACCAGCTCGGCCCCGGCTTCCTCGACGATCCGCATCTGCGCCGCCTCGGCCTCGGGTTTGTTCTCTTTCGTGACCTTGATATGGTGGAACGGGATGTCGTGGTTCACCACCACCTTCTGATAGGTCAGATGGTTCGAGATCACCGCCACGATATCGACCGGCAATGCGCCGATCCGCCAGCGATACAGCAGGTCATTCAGGCAATGGCCAAAGCCCGAGACCATCACGACGACCTTCATCTTCCTTGCCTCGTCGTGGAAGTCATATGTCATCCCGAATGGCTTCGCGGTCTCGGCAAAACCTTTGTTCAGCTTGTCCAGTGTGACGCCCTTCTCCGAGGCGAAGCTGACACGCATGAAGAACTTGCCCGTCTCGGGATCGTCAAAT
The DNA here is from genome assembly GCF_003007735.2 of Paracoccus methylarcula. Taxonomy (GTDB): domain Bacteria; phylum Pseudomonadota; class Alphaproteobacteria; order Rhodobacterales; family Rhodobacteraceae; genus Paracoccus; species Paracoccus methylarcula. The sequence goes on along the minus strand of NZ_PXNQ02000005.1, from coordinate 200,745 downwards.
TGCGAGCTGGCGGTGATATTGCAGCCCTGATCGGCGAGATAGCCGGAAATGGCGGCAACGATGCCCCGCGTGGAAGCGCAGGCAACTGTTAGGCAGAACTTGGTCATTTGCATCTCCTGTCGTGAGCGGGTCGGAGCTGTTTGCAGGCCCGCGATTCGTCTTCATGTCATTTTCTCGAATGCCGGTCTCAGGCAGTCAGCCCCTCGGGCTCGGGCAATCCCGCGGCACGGCAGCAGGCGGTCAGCGTATTGGCCAGCAGGCAGGCGATGGTCATCGGTCCGACCCCACCGGGCACCGGGGTGATGGCACCGGCAACGGCACGGGCACTGTCGAAATCGACATCGCCGACAAGGCGTGTCCTGCCGCCCTCCTCGATCCGGTTGATGCCCACGTCGATCACCGTCGCGCCCGGCTTGATCCAATCGCCGGGGATCATCCCAGGCCGCCCCACTGCGGCGACAAGGATATCAGCGCGGCGGCAGACCTCGCCCAGGTCCCGGGTCTTGCTGTGAGCGATGGTCACGGTGCAGCTGTCGCGCAGCAAAAGCTGCGCCATCGGCTTGCCGACGATATTGCTGCGCCCCACGATCACCGCGTTCAGCCCCGCCAGATCACCCAAGCGATCGCGCAGCATCATCAGGCAGCCAAGCGGCGTGCAGGCCACCATGGCCTTCTGCCCTGTCGCCAGAAGCCCGACATTGAGGATATGGAACCCATCGACATCCTTGGCCGGCTCGATCGCATTGAGCACCGCCTCGGCATCCAGATGTCCGGGCAGCGGCAATTGAACCAGTATTCCATGCACCGCCTTATCGGCATTGAGCTGTGCGACCAGTGCCATCAGCGCCTCTTGCGTGGTATCGGCGGGCAGCTTGTGCTCATATGAATTCATCCCCGCCTCGCGGGTCTGGATCCCCTTGTTGCGGACATAGACCTCGCTGGCAGGATCCTCACCCACCAGGACCACCGCCAGGCCCGGGGTGATCCCCTGTTCCTTCAGATTGGCCACCTGTGCGGCGACCCGCTGCCGGACATCTGCGGAGAACGCCTTTCCGTCGATCAAGGCTTCACGGTCGGTGATTGAGCCACTCATTCCAACTCTCCTTCAGGCGTTCTTGCGGATTGCTCCGACGCGCTCCAGACTTCATCGCGATGCCACCGTTGATGCGGAAACCAGGGTGAAGCATCGCACGGCACTTCTTGTTCAAAATTCAATCTGGCACAGCACCGAGTGAATAATGTGCCTGTATGCGACATTCCATTGCCCAAACAGGTCATTCATGTCAGGCTGAATATGCAACGAGAAAGGTGTCATCTTGCCTGTTTCCGATCCGCGGCGCCCGGCACGTTATGGATTTCTGCTGTTACCGGATTATGCGCTCATGTCCACCGCTTCGGCCATCGAGCCATTGCGGGCCGCGAATCTGCTCAGTGGAAGAACACTGTATGACCTGCGGTTCCTTTCGGTCCATGGCGGCTGGATGCAAAGCTCGGGCGCGGGGGGATTCCATACCGCTCCCATCGCCGATACCGGGGAGGGGTTCGACATTCTCTTCGTCGTCGCCGGTGGCGATCCGCTGGCGCAGCGGGACGAAACGGTGCTTGCAATCCTGCGGAGGCTGGCCCGGCATGGCGTGTCGCTTGGCGGGATCTCGGGCGGGGCGGCGATTCTCGCGGCGGCGGGGGTGATGACCGCGCGCCGCTTTACCATCCACTGGCAGCATATCGACGCGATGCGCGAAACCTATCCCGACGCGCTGATCGAACGGCGGCTTTTCGTCATCGACCGCGACCGTTTCACCTGCGCGGGCGGCATGGCGCCGTTGGACATGATGCATGCGCTGATCGCGGCGGATCATGGCTCGGCCCTGGCCCGCTCGGTCAGCGACTGGTTCATCCATACCGGCATCCGCGAGGCGGAAGCTCCGCAGCAGCTCGACCCGGCGCGCAAATACGATCTGCACCACCCGGCGCTGGTGGCCATGATCGACCTGATGACCAGCCATCTGGCCGATCCCCTGCGGCTGGAGGATCTGGGCCATCTCTGCGGTATCGGCCCAAGGCAGCTGGAGCGGCTGACACAGGCGCAGATGGGCCAGAGCGTCATGCAGTTCTACCGCCGCCTGCGGCTGGACAAGGCCGATGAGCTGCTGGGCCAATCCAGCCTGCCGCTGACCGATATCGCGCTGACCACTGGCTTCGCCTCCCGCAGCCATTTTTCCCGTGCATTCCGGGAGCAATTCGGACACCCCCCCTCGGCCCGCCGCGCCCGGCCCCGACCGTAAAAGGATCGGCCCGGGTCATGAATGCCCAAATCCGCCGACCGGGAGAGGGTCGGCGGATTTGAGAGACGATCAAAGCCCTTGGGGGAGACAGGAGAACCGCTTGATCGTCGTTCAGATGTCGAGGGTGTTGGCCCGTTCCCAATCCGAGAGATGCGAACAGTAATTGTTCCACTCCTGGGTTTTCAGCTTGATATACGCAGACGAGAAATCCTCTCCCATCGCGATTTTCAACTCTTCGTCGGCATCATAGCTGCGGATCGCGTCCAGCAGATTCAGCGGCAGTTTCGGCGCATCCTTCACCTTGTAACCCTCGGCATACATGTCGATGTCGTGGCGCGGGCCGGGATCGGCCTTGGATTTCAGTCCCGACAGACCAGCGGCAATGATGACAGCCTGCAACAGGTAGGGGTTCGCGGCCCCGTCCGGCAGCCGCAGCTCGAACCGGCCCGGGCCGGGAACACGGACCATATGGGTGCGGTTGTTGCCGGTCCATGTGACGCTGTTGGGCGCCCATGTCGCCCCCGAGGTGGTGCGCGGCGCGTTGATCCGCTTGTAGCTGTTCACCGTCGGGTTGGTGATCAGCGCCAGCGCCTCGGCGTGCTTCATGATCCCGCCCAGGAAATGCCGCCCGCGATCGGACAGGCCCAGTTCCTTGCCGTCATCGGCAAAGGCGTTCTCGCCGGTCTCGCTGTCCCAGACAGATATATGCGCATGGCAGCCATTGCCGGTCAGACCCATGATCGGCTTGGGCATGAAGGTCGCGCGCAGCCCATGCTTTTCGGCGATCGCCCGAACCATGAACTTGAAAAAGCTGTGCTTGTCGGCGGTGGCCATGGCCTCGTCATATTTCCAGTTCATCTCGAACTGGCCGTTCGCATCCTCGTGGTCGTTCTGATAGGGTTCCCAGCCCAGTTCGAGCATGTAGTCGCAGATCTCGGCGATCATGTCGTAGCGGCGCAGGATGGCGAGCTGGTCGTAGCAGGGCTTGACTGCCGTGTCGGCGGGATCGGCCACCTCGGTCCCCTCGGCATTCAGCAGATGGAACTCCGCTTCGATCCCGGTCTTGACGGTCAGCCCCATCTCGGCGGCCTCCGCGACCAGCCGCGCCAGCACATTGCGCGGAGCCTGGGCAAGCCCCTTGTCCTCCATCACGCAATTCGAGGGCACCCAGGCCACTTCCTTTTTCCACGGCAACTGGATCACCGAAGAGGCATCGGGCATGGCCAGCATGTCGGGATGCGCGGGCGTCAGATCCATCCAGGTCGCGAAACCCGCGAAACCGGCGCCATCCTCCTGCATGCCCGAAATCGCGGCGGCCGGCACCAGCTTGGTCCGCTGGCTGCCGAACAGGTCGGTGTAGGAAATCATGAAATACTTGATCCCGTTCTCACGGGCGAAGGCGGCAAGATTTGTCATCGGCGGCTCCCCTGTTGCGTATATGTGTATCCCCGGGGCGGGGTCGGTGCCCCGCCCTTCTGGGTGACGATCAGAACCCGGATTGTCCGGGGATCCAGTTGCTTCCGGCCAGCGGGACGCCTGCCATTGCCGCCGCCTCGATGGTGAGCGCGCAAAGGTCCTCGGGCTCCAGGTTATGGACATGGCTCTTGCCGCAAGCGCGCGCGAGCGTCTGACATTCCAAGGTCATGACGCTCAGATAATTGCGGAGACGGCGTCCGGCCGCAACCGGGTCAAGCCGCTTCATCAGTTCCGGATCCTGCGTGGTGATCCCGGCCGGATCGCGGCCTTCGTGCCAATCGTCATAGGCGCCGGTAGTGGTGCCCAGCTTCTGGTATTCCTCTTCCCAACGCGGATCGTTGTCGCCAAGTGCGATCAGGGCCGCCGTTCCGATGGCCACGGCATCGGCGCCAAGCGCCAACGCCTTGGCGACATCGGCACCGCCACGGATCCCGCCCGAGACCACCAGCTGCACCTTGCGATGCATGCCCAGGTCCTGCAGCGCTTTCACCGCCGGGCGGATACAGGCCAGCGTCGGTTGGCCGACATGTTCGATGAACACGTCCTGCGTCGCCGCCGTGCCGCCCTGCATGCCGTCCAGCACGACCACATCGGCCCCCGCCTTCACCGCCAGCGCGGTATCGTAATAGGGCCGCGCACCACCGATCTTGATATAGATCGGCTTTTCCCAATTGGTGATCTCGCGCAGTTCCAGCAGCTTGATCTCCAGATCGTCGGGCCCGGTCCAGTCCGGGTGACGGCAGGCCGAGCGCTGGTCGATCCCGACCGGCAGGTTCCGCATTCCCGCAACCCGCTCGGTGATCTTCTGACCCAGCAGCATCCCGCCGCCGCCCGGCTTGGCACCCTGCCCGACCACCACCTCGATGGCGTCGGCGCGGCGCAGATCGTCGGGATTCATGCCATAGCGCGAGGGCAGATACTGATAGACCAGCTTCTCGGAATGGCCGCGCTCTTCGTCGGTCATGCCGCCATCGCCGGTCGTGGTCGAGGTTCCGGCCATCGTCGCCCCGCGCCCCAATGCTTCCTTGGCATTCGCGGACAGCGCGCCAAAGGACATTCCGGCGATGGTGATCGGGATCTTCAGCTCGATGGGTTTCTTGGCAAAACGGGTGCCAAGCACCACCGAGGTGTCGCATTTCTCGCGGTAGCCTTCCAGCGGATAGCGGCTGATCGAGGCCCCCAGGAACAGCAAGTCGTCGAAATGCGGCACCCGGCGCTTTGCCCCGCCGCCACGAATATCATAGATGCCGGTCGCGGCAGCACGACGAATCTCGGAATTGATCTCGTTCGAGAAGGTCCAGTTCTGCCGAGGCAGGGTTTGCGGTGTCTTGTCCATCGCCTTCTCTCCTCAGTATTCGTCTGCGTGATCGACGTTGAAATTGTAAAGCTTGCGGGCCGAACCATAGCGGCGGAATTCCTGCGGGCTGGCATCGGCCCCGGCGCGCTCCAGCAGATCGGCCAGCAGCTCAAGATGCTCGGGGCGCATCTCCTTCTCGATGCAATCCGCACCGAGGGATTTCACGTTGCCGCGCACGAAAAGCCGCGCCTCGTACAGGCTGTCGCCCAAGGCATCCCCGGCATCGCCCAGGATCACCAGGTTACCCGACTGCGCCATGAAGGCCGACATGTGACCGACATTGCCATGCACCACGATGTCGATCCCCTTCATCGAGATCCCGCAGCGCGAACTGGCATTGCCCTTGATGACCAGCAGCCCGCCATGCCCGGTCGCCCCGGCATATTGGCTGGCGTCGCCCTCCACGATCACCGAGCCCGACATCATGTTCTCGGCCACGCCCGGCCCGACCGAGCCGGTCACATGCACGTTGGCCTGCTTGTTCATGCCCGCGCAGTAATAGCCCGTCGAACCTTTCACCGTCACCTTGATCGGCGCATCCAGTCCGACCGCCAGCGCATGCGATCCGCGGGAATTCTCGATCACCCATTCGGCCTCATCGCCATTCCCCGCCTGCGCCTGAAGCGTGCTGTTCAGCTCGCGCAACTCGGTCGAAGCCATATCGATGGTCTGCATATCAGCGCTCCCAGAAATAGACGGTTGCGGGTTCGGGTTCCCAGACCCGGGCGGTCTCGATGCCCGGCAGGTTGGCGAACGCACGGTATTCCGAGCCGAAAGCGACGTAATCCTCCGTTTCGGCCATCACCGCGGGCTTGCAGGCGATCGGGTCGCGCACGACACCGAAACCGTTCTTTGTGCCGACCACGAAGGTGAAGAAACCGTCCAGATCCTGCAGCGTCCCGTCCAGCGCCTCGCCCAGATTGGCGCCCTCGGCCAAGCGGGACGAGATATAGCAGGCCGCAACCTCGGTATCGTTCTGCGTCTGCGGCGCAAAACCCTTGCGCGCGAGTTCCCGCCGCATCCGGTTGTGGTTCGACAGCGAGCCGTTATGGACAAGGCACTGATCGCCATCGGTCGAGAAAGGATGGGCGCCAAGCGTGGTCACCGCGCTTTCCGTCGCCATCCGGGTGTGGCCGATGCCGTGGCTGCCGGCCATCTGGCGGATACCGAAACGGGCCGCCACGTCCCTGGGCAGGCCGACCTCCTTGAAGATCTCCATCGAATTGCCGACGCCCATCACCCGGATGCCCTTTTCGGTCATGAAGGCACGCACCTCTGCCTCGCTGCCCTCGGGCAGGGTCAGGACCGCATGAGTATCGATCACCCGCATCCGGACCGGAGCGCACAAAAGCTCCGTCAGGGTCTCTTCCAGCCCGGCGAAATGCTCGTCCGGCGTCGCCGATTGAATGGTCATCTTCAGACCGTCCGCATCGTCACCATAGATCGCGATCCCGGCACTGTCCGGACCACGGTCGGTCATGGTGATCAACATATCCGTCAGAAGATCCCCGAGACGCGGACGCAAATCGTCCTTCTTCAGGAACAGACCAACAATGCCACACATAGTCACCTCCGTTCAGCTTGGCTCAAAGCCCTCACGGATTAACTAATAGGAAAATTTATTGCCTGACAAGATATTTTTTGCGCCCAGGCCCATTCGCCCGCTTTTGCTGCCTGTCGCTGCTTGATAGAGTACCGCAAAACGGCGGCTTATCCTGTCCTACTTCGCTTGCGGATAGGTGATGATCGACAGATAGCGAATCGGCAACTGGCGCATCTCTTCGGGGCCATGCGGCGCATCGGCATCGAATAGCAGGCTGTCGCCGGACTCGAGATCATAGAGCCGGTCGCCATGCCGATAGCCCAGATGCCCCTCAAGCATGTAGATCAGCTCTATCCCCTCATGCTGGAATGTCGGGAAACGGTCGCTTTCCGTGCTCAGAACGATCAGATAGGGCTCGACCACCACGCCCGAATTGTTCGATCCGATATGCCCCAAAAGGTGATACTGATGCCCCGAGCGGGTTCCTGCCCGCTCCACCTCGACTGCGGTGCCCGCCTTCACATGCATGGCCCCGCGCGGTTCTTCGTATCCCGAGAAAAGCTGCACCAGCGGCACCCGCAAGGCGTTGGCCAGCGTCTGCAATGTCGTCAATGACGGAGAGATCACCCCGTTCTCGATCTTCGACAACATGCCGACCGACAGCCCGGCCTGACTGGCCAGTTCGGAACCCGTCATGCGCTGACGCTTGCGCAATTCGCGCACCTGCCGACCAATGGCGACCTCGAGATTCTTCTCGCGGCTTTCGCGCAGGGCATGGGGATCCTGGGTCAGCTTGATCTCGGGCTTCACGATCTTGGTCATATTGTTATTCCCTGCGCATTCTCTGGTCTTAAAATGGTTGTTCGGCAGAAAATGGCCGAACCCGGTTTCAATATAGGAGGGTTTCACAACGCATAGAAACCATCGATACAGCATTACCTATCGAGACACCGGCGCCGCAATGTCTTTTGGCACCGACCGATGCGGGCCGATATGCAAGAGCGACCGTCATCGCCCCGGAAATGCAAGAACCGCAAGCTCACGGCCCCTTTTCCGTTCTTGCCTGTCATGACCGGGCTGATTATCCACATCTGATCCGGCAACAATGGTATTCCCGACGCAGCCCTGATGACAACACACCCAGACCCCATGGCAACCCGTGCCTGACCACTGGCTCCTGATCGGTTCGACAGGACGCGTCGGCCGTATGCTGGCGCGTCACTGGGATGTGGAACCGCCCAAGCGGGCGGAGCTGCTTCGGCAAAGCCGGTGGGGGGCAGCGGAAATCCGGTGGGATCCCTTGCGGTCCCCCTTCCCGCGCCAACATGGCGGCTTTTCATGTTTCATCGGGCTCGCAGGGATCGTGCCCGGCACCGGATCGGATTTGCGGCTCAACCGCGACCTTGCCGAAGCGATCCTGCATGCCGCCCATGACATGGGCGTAGCGCGGGTCCTGCTGTCATCCTCCTCTGCCGTCTACGGCGCAGCAAAGGGCCGCCATGCCTTCCGCGAGGAGGATCCACCCGGTCCCCGCAACGCCTATGGCGAGGCGAAATCCGAGATGGAGGCCGTTTGTGCCCCGTGGCGCACACGCGGGATGGAGATCTGCTGCCTGAGAATCGGGAATGTATGCGGCGCGGATATGCTCTTCACCAACAGCAGCCGTGCGGCGGCGGGAGAAATGCTGCATATCGACCGGTTCGATGACGGCACAGGCCCGGAACGGTCCTATATCGGTCCGGCAACCCTGGCCCGCGTGATCGAGACGCTTGCCCGCCATCCGGCCCCCCTGCCCGAGACCCTGAACCTGGCTGCGCCGGAACCCGTCGCGATGACGGATCTCGCCAGCGCCGCAGATATGCGCTGGACGTGGAAACTCGCGCCGGCCAGCGCCCTCCAGAGGATCACGCTCGATTGCGGACGCCTCGCAAAATTGCATTCCTTCACGGCCTCTGACAGCGATCCCGTTGAAATGGTTCGGCAATGGCTCCGGTTGAGGGATCCGAAATGACCTTGACCAAGCGCTGTTTCGACATCCTGCTTGCGCTGATCCTCGGCTGCATCCTGTCACCGGCCATCCTCGTCATCGCCGTGGTCCTGCTTATGCGCGACGGACGCCCCGTATTCCATATATCCGAGCGCATGAAGAGCTTCGACGAGGGTTTCAACCTCGTGAAATTCCGCACGATGACGGAAATGGCCGGGGACAACGGCGTGTCCGGCGGGGACAAGGCGGCGCGGATCACCCCGACCGGCCGCTTCCTGCGCCGAACCAGGCTGGACGAGATCCCCCAGATCTGGAACGTCCTGAAGGGCGATATCAGCTTTGTCGGCCCCCGGCCTCCGCTTCGGCAATATGTGGAGCGATTTCCGCATCTCTACCGCGAGGTATTGAAATCCCGGCCGGGGATCACCGGGTTGGCCAGCATCTATTTCCATGCGCATGAGGAGCGATTGCTGGCGCGGTCCTCGTCGGCCGAAGAAACGGACGAGATCTATTGCCGGGCCTGCGTTCCGCGCAAGGCGAGGCTGGACCTGATCTATCAGAAGCGGCGAAATCTCTGCTTCGACATGGCTCTGATGCTGAAGACGGTGTTCAAGCGCCTGCGGTGATTCCGGCGAAAGTCAGGCGGTTCCCTGCTTGGTCGGCAGAACCCCGGCGCGGATTCTCTCGGGGACGATGGATTTCTCCACCGTATATTCATTCTCTGCGATATCCCTGCGGCGCTGGTCCATCGGAAGGGTGTCGGCCAGCAAGGACCGAATCGCGGTGACATCATGCTTTTGCAAAACTGCTTCAGCCGTTCGAGAACACCGGCGAGATTCTCCGGGGGCTGCGACATGTCGGTTTCGGTCATGATGCGCGGGTGCTCGGTTCGCATCGCCTCGTTACCGATCAGAAGCTCTTCATAGAGCTTCTCGCCGGGGCGCAGACCGGTGAAACAGATCTCGATATCGCTCTGATCCCGGCTCGGGGACGGCTTGGCGCCCGGCGGAACCACGACTGGCGAAAGCCCGGAAAGCTGGGCCATGCGGACCGCCAGATCCACGATCCGCACCGGAGCCCCCATATCCAGCACGAAGACATCCCCTCCCTTCGCCATGGCGCCAGCCTGGATGACCAGTTGCGAGGCCTCCGAGATGGTCATGAAATAGCGGGTGATCTCGGGATGGGTCACGGTGATCGGACCGCCGGCCGCGATCTGTCGGCGGAAAAGCGGTATCACCGAACCCGAGGAATCCAGCACGTTCCCGAAACGCACGATTGAGAAAAGGGTGTCATCCTGGCGCGCGGCGATGGTCTGGCAGACCAGTTCGGCCAACCGCTTCGAGGCGCCCATGATGTTTGCCGGTCGAACCGCCTTGTCCGTGGAAATCAGGATAAAGGCGCGGACTCCGGCCTTGACGGCAGCCTCGGCCAGAACCTCGGTTCCGAAGATGTTGTTGTGAATGCCCTCGACCACATTGCTTTCGACAAGCGGAACATGCTTGTAGGCGCCGCGTGATAGATGGACTCGACACCATGGCTGCGCAGAATGGCAGAGACGCGGCCGGGATTCTGCACCGATCCGATGACGGGAATGATCTCGACCGAAGGGTATCTGGCGCGCGTAAGCGCCTGGAGTTCCTGATCGACCGCATAGAGATTGAATTCCGAAAGCTCGAACAGCACGATCCGCTTCGGACCGTATTCGAGGATCTGGCGGCAGAGTTCCGAGCCGATGGTTCCCCCGGCTCCGGTGACCATGACCACCTTGCCGCGCAGGTTCCGGTTCATCAGGTCGCGGCGCGGTGGAACAGGATCCCTGCCCAGCAGGTCATCCACGGAAACCTCGGTGATGTCGCTGATCTTCGTTCGCCCCGAGACGATATCGGTCATGCCGGGGATTGTCTGGATATGGATCGGCAGCCTGTCGAGCCGGCGCAAGACCTTCGCCCGTGCCGTCCGGCTGATACTCGGCATGGCCAGGAGCAGGCTCTTGGCGCCGTAATTGTCGATGAGCCTCGGCAGGCTCTGGGGCGCATGAACCGGGCAGCCGCTGATCGTCCGCCCCTGCAGGCTCTTGTCGTCATCGACAAAGGCGACCGGCAGGTATTCGGAGCCGGTCTGCAACGACAGTTGCAATTGCCGCCCCGCCGTTCCCGCGCCATAGATGATGACCCGGGTTTTCGGCCTTTGCTGGACGCCGATCAGCATGCGGCGCATGAAAATCCGCAAGCCGCCGATCGAGACCAGGGCCAGAAGCGCATAGATGACAAGGACGGACAGGGAAACGCGCGTTTCGGAAATGCCGCTGACCAGACCAAGCACGAGCGTCGAAAACACGACGCCGGTCATGATGGTCTTATAGGCCCGCGCGGTGATGTAGCGTATCACCGCACGGTAGAAGCCGAGCTTGACGAAACTCGCAAGACTGATCGGGATGACGATCCCCAGTATTCCCCAGAACGGCAGTTCAACCAGAAAGCCCAGTCTTTCGTGATATAGCAGCATCGCGAATACAAGGCTGAGCGCGATAAGAACCGCATCCATGCAAAGCTGGATGAGGCGCTTCTTGCCAAGACTCAAGCCAACGAGCCAGTTGGCCAACTGATGCGGCATATGCTACAGCCTCACTGACAGAAGACAAAGCACAAGAAACTTCATCATCCGGATCTGCGGTGGTGATACAACGATACGATGATATAACAGCACGTTCATTTATTCCTTTCGCAAAAATTATACAAGGAAAGAGCGGCAAACCCAGCCTGACCTGATGCTTTCGAACAACTTGTGCAGACGGGTTTCGCAATCCCTCGAAATGCCGCAGGCAACGCAAGGGCAGGTAAAGGCGGCTCATGATCCGGCCCGCTTGTATCCACCGAACCGGCGAAAGTATGGTTGTGGCGAAAGGCATGCCCCGGCAGCGGGGCTGAGAAAGATCGGAACGGATGTCGTATACTCTTGGGCTCGCCACGATGGACAACAGCGCCGCCGCGCTGTTTCAAGGCAACCGGCTGGTCGCCGCCATAGAGGAGGAACGGCTGAGCCGGATCAAGAACGATGGCAGCTTCCCGCATCTTGCCATCGCCGAGGTGCTTGATATCGCTGGCATAGGGTTGTCGGACATCACCACTGTCGCGGTTTACTGGAAACCGTGGCAGCTTGATGTCCGGATCTCGGGCACCCTGCGAAAGCTCGTCTCGGCCCCGCTTGCGCGCGGGGCGATCCTGGCGCGGCTGCGGGACATGGCGGGAACTGGATCCGCCCGGCAGGATCCACCCCCCGGGTCCTGGCGGGATCTGTTCCGGCTGCGCAAGATATTGACCAGCCGTCACGGCCCGACCGCCGCCCGCCTCTGCTTCATCGATCATCACGACAGCCACCAGTTATATGGCGAGGCGATGCGGGATTGGGACGACTGCCTGTCATTGTCCTATGACGGGGGCGGTGAGCGGAACTCCACCGTTCTGGCCGCCGTCCGGGGCGGGCAGAGACAGGTCCTCAGCCAGCATCGCTGGCCCAATTCGCTCGGTCATTACTATGCGACCTTCACGGGTTATCTCGGCTTCAAGATGCTTGAGGGCGAATACAAGCTGATGGGGCTCGCGCCTTATGGCCAGCCGCGCTGGCGCGATGCGATCCTGGCCGAGATACTGCGGCTGGAACCCGAGGGACGCTACCGGCTCAACACGCGGATCTGCGATTACCACGCCGCCCTGCAAGGCCGGTTCCATCCGCGCCTGCGCGAACTCTTCGGTCCGCCGCGCGCGCCCGACGCCCCCCCAACGGAAGCGCATATCGATCTGGCCACCAGCCTGCAGGCGGCATTCGAAGCGGCGCAGGCCCATGTGCTGTCCTACGGGCAAAAATTGCATCCCGACCTGCGCCGGCTGGTCATCTCGGGCGGATCGGCGCTGAATGTCACCGCCAATGGCCGATTGTTGCAGGCCGGGATGTTCGACGAGATCATCATTCCGCCCGCCCCCCATGACGCGGGCTGCGCGATCGGCGCAGCACTTGCTGTTCTGCCGGATGCCGAGCGCGCATCCATCCGCAGCCCCTACCAGGGCCGCGACCATTCCGCCGCCGAGATCGCCGCGGCGATTGCCGCGTATTGCCAAACGCCTCCGCAACCCCTGCCCGAAGACCGGCTGATCGAGACCACCGCGCAGATGCTGACCGAGGGCAAGCTGATCGCCTGGTTCCAGGGCCGTGCCGAATTCGGTCCCCGCGCGCTTGGCGCACGGTCATTCCTTGCCGATCCGCGCCGCGACGAGATTCGCGAAACGCTGAATGACAAGATCAAGAAGCGCGAGCTCTTTCGCCCCTTCGCACCCTCGGTGACCGAGGACGCAGCGCCATCGTTTTTCAAGCTGGACCAGCCCAGCCCCTATATGAACATCGTCGCGGATGTGATCGGCACCTCCATCCCCGCCGTCACCCATGTCGACGGGACGGCGCGCGTTCATACCGTCAGCCGCGATGCGCACGCACGCTATCATGCGCTGATTTCCCGTTTCGGCGAATTGACCGGCGTGCCGGTGCTTCTGAACACCTCGTTCAATATCCAGGAACCGATCGTCTATTCTCCGGAGCATGCCCTGCGGACCTTTGCCGCATCTGGCGTCGATGCCCTTGTCATCGGCGATCACGTGATCACGCGCGAGGATTTGACGTGCCCCTGATCCTCAGCATCGATTTCGAGGATATGGCCCATGACATGAAGCGCGATCTCGGCCTGTGGGAAACCGGCCCGATCCGCACCGAGGCGCTTTGGCAAAGCTATCACGATATCGACGATTTCCTTCGGGCACATGGCGGGGCAAGGGGCCGGAAGGCCACTTTCTTCTGCACCGGCCTGATCGCCGAGCAGGCGCCCGACCTGATCGCCAGGATCGCCGCCGATGGGCATGAGATCGCCTGCCACTACCATTTCCACGACCGGATGGACGGGCAGGATGTCGCCACGATCGACCGCATGCTCGGACGGGCCAGGACCGCGCTGGAGGATGCGTCGGGCACAAGCGTACGGGGTTTCCGTGCCCCCCAGTTCCGGATCGACCGAACCGGGCCTGCGCAATATCAGGCCGTGATGCGGCATTTCGACTATGACAGTTCCTTTCCGGCCGAAAGCCGCGAAGAGGTCGCCGCCTTCCGCGCCGCCATGGGCCTGGGCGATTTCCCGATCCTGCCGATCTATCGCGGGCGGGTCATGGGGCGGCATTTCAGGCTTGGCGGCAGTTATCTGAAGCTGTTTCCCGGCGTGATGGCCCGCCGGTTGATCGCCGACGCCGAAAAGGCCGGGTTCGCTCCGCATATCTATCTGCACCCCTATGAGTTCACCGCGAGCGGCAGCTATCGGCTTTCATTCGGGGAGCGCCTCCCGCTTGGCATGGCCAGGACGCTTTACTGGGGAGTCCGGCAGGAACAATGGCACCGGGCGGGAAATCGAGGCCTGCCCGCGAAACTGGCGCGGCTGATCGGCCACGACGGGCTTGCCGGCCGCCTCGGCGATCTCGTGCCCGCCATCCGGGCCTGAGGCGTTCGGGACAGCCTTAGCGCTCGCGATCCGTTCCGGAGATCACTGCCGCCATGCGATGCACCTCGTCCATTCGCCCGCGGCGGCGCAAAAGCCCGTCGCGGATCCCGATCCACATCAGGCGCCGATAGGCAGGGCGCTGCGCCGGAGCGGCATGGCGGGCGCGGCGCGCCCATATGACGACATACCAGGCAAGCGCCAGCGGAAAGATCAGCGGTCCGGCCGAAGCACGGGCAATGTCGACGCCGTTACGGCAGTGGTAATAGATCTTCCACAGCGGATGATAGACGAAATTCTGGTCCATCGAGCCGCAGTCATGCACGAAGCGGGTCGCCGGATCGAAGAACATTCTCAGCCCCGCCCGGCGCAGCCGCAGGCTGTACAGGATATCGTCGCCATAGATGAACAACCCGCCTTCCGGCAATCCGGCCTTCCGCCATCCCTCACGGGACACGAAAAAGCCGACGAAGGAAGCCGTGTCGATTTCGACAAGCCGGTTTGCGGCAGGACCGGGGGCGGGAATATAGGCCTTGTCAGGCTGCTTGAAACCGGCGCGATTGCCTCGAGTCAGCGTCGCCCAGATCATTCCTGGATGCCAGAACGGGTTATGGCCGGGCCGGTTCATTTCGGCCGGGCTTCCATTGGGGGAAAAGACGGCCGCCGCCACCGCTCCGGTATCGGGCGGCAAAGCCGAAGCCGTTTCCGCAAATATCGACAGCGCCTCTCTCTCCGGCCAGGCATCATCGTCCAGAAGCAGGATCCAATCGGGTTCCTCCTCGGCGATCAGCCAATTCATCCCGGCCTCGAAACCACCTGCCCCACCGCAATTCTCGGCCATGGTCAGGATCTTGAGACGGGGATCGTCCTGCGCCGCCAGAAATTCGGCGGTGCCGTCGGTCGCGGCATTATCGACCACCACGACCCGCGCGGGGCCGCTGTCCAGCAATAGGGGCAGGGTCTCGCGCAGCCGGTCCAGCCGGTTATAGGTCACAAGAACTGCTGCAATGCGGGACGGTGCTGGCGATATGTCCTGGGTCACAACGGGTTCCTTGTAAAACGCTTTGCAGGGTGGTTGCTGGCGAGGGTGCCGGCCGAATTTCCCGCGGGAGATAGCACCAAGCGGTGCCGCTGGCCACCATCGGCACGGAAAATCCTGCCCCTGCCGCGACCGCATTGCCTGGCCCCGGGCATTGTTGAGCACCCCGGCGGCGCCTATATTGATACGAGGGAGGCGAAAGTGCCACATTTCAGGCGACTGCGTCGCCTCGCTGCGACCATTGCCGTATCGATGATGGCCGTATTCCCCGTGGCGGCGCAAGAGAGCGACGAAGCCGACGCCCGTTCAATAGTGCTCATGTCCGCGATCGAGGGTCCCATCGGACCGGCGACGGTCAAGCATATCAATCGTGTCATCGGCCTTGCCGAGGACCGGGCGGCGGCGGCCGTGGTGCTGCGGCTGAACACACCCGGCGGCCTGGCGGATGCGATGCGAGAGATCATCTCGGAGATTCTTGCCTCGGACGTGCCCGTGATTGGCTATGTCGCGCCTTCGGGCGCGCATGCTGCAAGTGCGGGAACCTATATTCTCTATGCAACGCATGTGGCCGCCATGGCCCCCGGCACCAATCTCGGCGCAGCCACCCCCGTTCAGATCGGCGGAATGCCCGACGGGTTTCCCGGCTCTTCGCCCGAAGAAGAACCCGGAACGGATGACAGGCAGACAGGTGACGATGCAGCCGGGAAAGAAACTTCGGAACAAGAGAAAGATGACCTGAGGCCAAAGGATGCCATGACCGCCAAGGCCACAAATGATGCCGTGGCACTGATCCGCAGCCTGGCCGAGATGCATGACCGCAACGCCGATTGGGCAGAGCGCGCCGTACGCGAAGCTGCCAGCCTTTCGGCAAATGCGGCGCTTAAGATGAACGTGATCGACCTCGTGGCAGGAGATGTGCAGGAACTCCTTGCCGCGGCGGATGGGCGAAGCGTCGAGATCGCTGGCGCGTCACGGGTCCTGAACATCGCCGGCCTGCCCGTGGAAACCATCGAGATGGACAGGATCACCCGTATCCTGAGCGTCCTGTCCAATCCGAACGTGGCGCTGATCCTGATGATGATCGGGATCTACGGGCTGATCTTCGAGTTCTGGAATCCCGGAGCGGTGGTGCCGGGCGTGGTGGGTGCGATCAGCCTGACGCTTGGGCTTTATGCGCTCAATCAGTTGCCGCTCGATTATGCCGGACTTGCGCTCATCGGGCTGGGCATCGCCTTCATGGTGGTGGAGGCATTGACCCCGACCTTCGGCATACTCGGCTTCGGCGGGCTGGGTGCCTTCGTTCTGGGGGCGTCGATGCTGATCGACACGGATGAGCCCGCCTACCAGATCTCGTGGTGGATGATCGGCACCATGGCGGCGGTCAGCGGCGCCGTTCTGATACTGCTTCTGGGCTTCACCCTGCGCTTCTATCGGGCCGTGCCGGTGGTCAGCGGCCGGACGCGGATGCTCAACAGCCCCGCCAGCGTTCAGGAATGGTCCGGCACGGAGGGATTTGTCTGGGCCGATGGTGAACGCTGGCACGCGGAAGGTACCGCCGGTCTGGTTCCCGGCCAGACAGTCCGTGTGCGTGAGGTCGCGGGCCTGACGCTGATCGTCGAGGCCGACCCCGACGCAAAGGCTCCGGAAAGGAAAGGTTAATCATGCAGATCGACATATTCGACTGGATATTCCAGTTTGCGGCCATCGTGCTGGTGGTCTTCGTTGTCTACCACGCCATTTATATCTTCCGCGAATACGAACGCGGTGTGATCTTCACATTGGGGCGGTTCACACGGGTTGGCGGGCCGGGCCTCGTGTTCCTGATCCCCTTTGTTCAGCAGGTCGTGCGGACCGATCTGCGGATGTTCGTCGAGGATGTACCAAGCCAGGACGTGATCAGCCGCGACAATGTTTCGGTCAAGGTCAATGCGGTGATCTATTTCCGGATCGTCGATCCTCAGCGCGCCATCATCAATGTCGCCGATTTCGCGGTCGCGATCAGCCAGTTGGCGCAGACGACACTGCGCTCGGTCCTCGGCAAGCACGAGTTGGACGAGATGCTGGCCGAGCGGGACAAGCTGAACGTGGACATCCAGGAAATCCTCGACCGTCAGACCGAGGCCTGGGGCATCAAGGTGGCCAATGTCGAGATCAAGCATGTCGATATCGACGAAAGCATGGTTCGGGCAATCGCCAAGCAAGCCGAGGCCGAGAGATTGCGGCGGGCAAGGGTGATCAATGCCGAGGGCGAGCAGCAGGCGGCGGCCAAGCTCGTCGAGGCCGGCAGGATGCTGGCGACGCAGCCCAACTCCATGCAACTGCGATTTTTCAACGCGCTCAACGACATCACGACCGAGAAAACCAATACGATCGTGTTCCCGCTTCCCGTCGATCTCCTGCCCCAGGGGATGATGGGCAGGGAAAAAAAGGACAAGGCGTGAGCCCTGCTCATATCCCGCGCGGGATGATCCGTTTCGTCGGGATGCCACCGGATTCCGGGAACGGGAACCGGCAGGGTGAGCATGCGATTTCGGGCTTGCCTGACACATCCGCAAATATCAAACCACGGTCAATGCCTGCCGGAACCAGAATGGGAATAGCGAATGACATATGACGTGGCCGAGATCATCTCTTCCGACGCCTTCAAGAAAGCCCAGGACATATTGCGCCGCCAGCATGATCTCTTCGTCGAGGAGATCGTCGAACTGACCGAGATCCCCGCCCCGCCCTTCAAGGAAGAGCGCCGGGCAAGACATTACGAGCAGAAATTCCGTGAACTCGGACTTGATGGGGTTCATCGCGACGAGGAAGGCAATGTGCTGGGCGTCCGGCGCGGACGCGGCAATGGCCAGATGATCGTGGTGGCGGCCCATCTGGACACGGTGTTTCCCGAGGGAACAGATTGCACCGTGCGCCGCGAGGGCAGCAAGCTTTTCGCGCCCGGCGTGGGCGACGACACGCGCGGACTGGCCGTCCTGCTGGCCTTCATTCGCGCCCTCGACGGTGCCGGGATCACGACCGAGCAGGATCTGCTTTTCGTCGGGGATGTCGGTGAAGAGGGCAAGGGCGATCTGCGCGGCATTCGCTACCTGTTCACCAAGGGCAAATACCGGGACCAGATCGCCGGTTTCTTCACGGTAGACGGGCTCAGCCTGGAAGAAATCACTACCGTCGCGGTCGGCTCTTACCGGTACCGCGTCAGTTTCCGGGGGCCGGGTGGGCATTCCCTGTCGGCATTCGGCACGGTCAACCCGGCCTATGCGCTTGGCACATTGCTGGACGGCATGTCCCGATTCGAGGTGCCAGAGACGCCCCGCACGACCTATTGCGCATCGACCTTCGGGGGCGGAACCTCGATCAACGCGATTCCCGAGGAGGTCTGGGTGGAAATCGATCTGCGTTCGGAAGGACAGAAGGAACTAGACGATCTCGATACCGCGATGCGGAGCCTGGTCGATCGGGCAGTCAAGGTGGAGAATGCACGCGCCGACATATCGGATGGCGCGATCTCGGCCGAGATCACGCAGATCGGCAATCGTCCGGCCGGGGCCACGGCGCATGATTCCCGCATTGCACAGGCGGCTTTCGCCTCGCTTCCGCATTTCGGCTTTGAACCCAGCACGGGCGCGAGCTCGACCGATGCCAATATTCCCATGAGCCTTGGCATCCCCGCAATCCGGCTTGGCTCCGGAGGCACGGGCGGGCGCGCGCATTCGCTGGACGAATGGATCGATGTCGAGACGGAAGAATCCCTGCGAGGTCTCTATGCCGGATTGGCGACGATACTTGGAACAGCAGGCATGGCGGAGTGATGGTTCAGGCTGATGATAACGTATACATCATGACTGCCTGAAATCACCCCTCAAACCTCAAAATCAAACCATATATGAGACAAATGTTGAGGTAATCTGCAGTTGATCCGCCTTGACCCTCTCTCTATGAAAGCGCATACATGGATGCGTTGGCCGAGGTGAGGGAGGTTCGTCAGCATGGGAGACAGGGTCAAAACCGCGGCAGATCTGCGTTCTGCGCGCTGGTTCGCGCCGGATGATCTGCGCAGTTTCGGGCATCGTTCACGGCTGATGCAGCTTGGCTATGCCGAAGAGGATTTCCGCGACAAACCTGTGATCGGTATTCTCAATACCTGGTCTGAACTCAACAGTTGCCATGCCCATTTCCGCGAACGCGCGCAGGACGTGAAGCGCGGCGTCTTCCAGGCGGGCGGCTTTGCGGTCGAACTGCCCTCGCTGTCGGTGGACGAAAGCTTCACCAAGCCGACCTCGATGCTTTATCGCAACATGCTGGCGATGGAGACCGAGGAAATGATCCGCTCGCACCCGTTGGATGGCGTGGTGCTGATGGGCGGTTGCGACAAGACCACGCCGGGGCTGGTCATGGGCGCGATCTCGGCAGGGGTGCCGATGATCTACCTGCCGGCCGGGCCGATGCTGCGCGGCCATTATGCCGGCAAGATCCTCGGCTCGGGCTCGGATGCGTGGAAATACTGGGACGAGCGCCGCGCCGGGAATATCTCGGACGAGGAATGGCTGGGTGTGCAGGGCGGCATCGCACGCTCGGCGGGCACCTGCATGACGATGGGCACCGCCTCGACCATGACGGCGATCACTGACGCGATGGGGCTGACCCTGCCCGGCGCTTCCTCGATCCCGGCGGTGGATAGCGGCCATCAGCGCATGGGTTCGGCCTGCGGGCGGCGCATCGTCGAGATGGTGTGGGAGGATCTGACCCCCGACCGGATCGTCACCGAGGCGTCCGTCCGCAATGCCGCCATCGTCGCCATGGCCACCGGCTGTTCGACCAATGCCGTGGTGCATCTGATCGCAATGGCCCGGCGTGCGGGCATCGACCTGACGCTTGACGATCTGGATGCCTTGGGCCGGGTGACTCCGCTGATCGCCAATGTCCGGCCTTCGGGCAAGGATTACCTGATGGAGGATTTCTTCCAGGCGGGCGGGCTGCGCGCGCTGATGAAGCAGATCGAGGACCGGCTGGACGGCAGTGTCCTGACCGTGACCGGCCGCAGCCTTTCCGACAATCTGGAGGGGGCCGAGGTCTATAATGACGATGTGATCCGGCCTTTGTCGAACCCGGTCTATCAAGAGGGCTCGCTGGCCGTTTTGCGCGGAAACCTGTCCCCGGATGGCGCGATCATCAAGCCCGCCGCCTGCGATCCCAAGTTCCATGTCCATGAAGGCCCGGCGCTGGTTTTCGACAGCTATCCCGAGATGAAGAAGGCGGTCGATGACGAGAGCCTGCAGGTGACTCCGGATCACGTGATGGTGCTGCGCAATGCGGGGCCGCAGGGGGGCCCGGGCTTTCCGGAATGGGGGATGCTGCCGATCCCCAAGGCCCTGATCAAGCAAGGCCATCGCGACATGCTGCGGATTTCCGATGCCCGCATGTCCGGCACGTCATATGGGGCCTGCGTGCTGCATGTCGCCCCCGAAAGCCATGTCGGCGGGCCTCTGGCGCTGCTGAAAACAGGCGATACCGTGCGGCTGGATCTGCCCGCGCGGCGGTTGGACATGCTCGTGGACGAAGATGAGCTTGCCCGTCGCCGCGCCGAATGGACCCCACCCCAACCCCACTATCAGCGCGGCTATGGCTATATGTTCCAGCGCCACGTCACGCAGGCCGACAAGGGCTGCGATTTCAACTTCCTCGAAGCCGGATTCGGGCATGCCGCCGATGAGCCGGATATTTTCTGAAGGAAAAGCGGATGACCAAGGATCTCGATCAGGCCCTCACCGGCATTTCCGGCATTCTCGTGACCCCCTATGACGCGGATGGAGAGATCGCGCCGGACCGCCTGCCCCCGATCATCGACCGGGCGCTTGCAGCCGGAATGCATATCCCCGTGGTCAACGGTAATACCGGCGAATTCTATGCCCTGACCACCGGGGAAGCCATCACCATGGTCCGCGAGGTGGCAGGGATGGTCGCCGGACGCGCACCGCTTCTGGCCGGGGTGGGGCGCGGCATCCGCGACGCCTGCGCTTGGCGAAAGCATCGGCCGAAGCCGGGGCAGCGGCGCTGATGGTCCATCAGCCGCCCGATCCCTTCGTCTCGCCACGCGGAACGGTGGATTACCTCAAGGCCGTCAGCGATGCGGGCGACGGGCTGCCGATCATGCTCTACCTGCGCAACGACGCCATCGGCACGCAGCTATCGCCGATCTCTGTGCCCTGCCCGGCGTCCGAGGCGTCAAATGGGCGACGCCGAACCCGCTGAAGCTGGCGGCGGCCAAGGCAGCCTGCGATCCCTCGATCGTGTGGGTCGGAGGACTGGCCGAGATCTGGGCCCCCGCCTTCTATGCCGTCGGGGCGCGGGGCTTCACCTCGGGGCTGATCAATATCTGGCCCGAACGCTCGATGGCTATCCACGTGGCACTGGAGGCAGGCGATTACGCGGGCGCAAATGCCCTGATCGCCGGAATGAAACCCTTCGAGGATATCCGCGCCGAGGAACTGAACGGCACCAATGTGACCGGCGTCAAGGCCGCGCTTCAGGCAACCGGCCATGATTGCGGCCCGACCCGCCCACCTTCCGCATGGCCGCTGACCAGTGCGCAGCAAGCGAAGATGTCCGAATTCCTGGCTTCAGTGGGACTGACATGAACGCAGGAGAAACCGGAATGGACAATGAAATTCGCGACAAGCTGAAAAGCGTCTCGGTAGCGACGCTGGCCACGGCGTTATTCAAGCGTGGGCTGCGTCAGCAGGTGATCCAGGGCGTGCATCCCATCGCGCATAAGGGCGGCAACATGGTCGGCCCCGCCTTCACTTTGCGCTACATGCCCGCGCGCGAGGACCGCAACCAGTTGACCGAGTTCCGCAACCCCGAACATCCGCAGCGCGTGGCCATCGAAACCTGCCCCGAAGGCCATGTGCTGGTCATGGACAGCCGCAAGGATGCCCGCGCCGCCTCGGCGGGCGACATCCTCTTGACCCGGCTGATGAAGCGCGGGGCGGCGGGGGCCGTCACCGATGGCGGCTTCCGCGATGCCGACGCCATCGGCAAGCTGGACATGCCGGTTTATCACCAGCGGCCCTCGAGCCCGACCAACCTCACCCTGCACGAAGCCATCGAACTGAACGTGCCCATCGGTTGCGGCGATGCCCCGGTCTTTCCCGGCGACATCATCGTGGGCGACGCCGATTGCGTCATCGTGATCCCGGCGCATCTGGCCGGCGAAGTTGCCGAGGAAGCCGTCGAGATGAGCATCTACGAGGATTTCGTGATCGAGCGGGTGCGCGACGGCGAAGGCATCATCGGCCTCTATCCCTGCACGCGGGACGAACATCGTGCGGCATTCGAGAAATGGCGGCAGGACAAGGGGCGCTGAACGGCCCGCACAGGCGAAAGGACATTTTTGGCATGACGCGCAATCCTTTCAAGACGGCGCTGCGGGAGCGTCGCAAGTTACCGGGCTTCTGGCTTTCGCTCTGCTCGCCCACGGTAACCGAGATCGCCTCGCAATCCGGCGCGGACTGGCTGCTGGTGGATATGGAGCATTCGCCGGGCGATCTGTCGCAGATCTCCGATCATCTGCGCGCCGCGACCGGTGGCGGGGCCGAGGTCGTCGTCCGCCCACCCTTTTCCGAACCGGTGATGGTCAAGCGGCTTCTCGATATCGGCGTACGCAACCTGATGTTCCCGATGATCCAGACCGCCGAGGACGCGCAGCAGGCGGTCAGTTGGACGCGCTATCCTCCTCGCGGCATTCGCGGCATCTCGGCAACGGTGCGGGCCAATCGCTATGCGCGGCAAAAGGACTACCTGCAAACCTATACCGAGGACATGACCATCATCCTGCAGGTCGAGACTCCGCAGGTCGTCGCCAGTATTCCCGGGATTGCCGAGGTGGAGGGCGTGGATGCGATCTTCATCGGACCGGGCGATCTTGCCGCCTCGATGGGGCATGCGGGAAACGTCTCCGCCCCCGAGGTGCGCGCCAAGATCGTCGAGGCCGTGTCGCTGATCCATGAAGCGGGGCTTCCCGCCGGTATCCTCGGCTATGGCGAAGAAACCGCTAGGGGTTATTTCGAAACCGACGGGATCGAATTCGTCGCCATTGCGGGCGATGCCTGGCTATTGGCACGGCATATGGACCGGATGGTGAGCGCATTCAAGTAATGCGACACCTCCGGGACAGGCCGGATCGCAGTTGCCGATCATACCCGCCCGGATCGAAACGAAACCATGAGCTGAAATCCTCAGATCAGCCGCTCCGCATGCCACATGACATGATCAGCCATGAAACTCTGCACGAAGAAATAGCTGTGATCATAGCCCGGTTGCATGCGGAACTGCCCCGGCTGGCGGCGGGCCATCATCGCATGCGCCAGCGATTCGGGCTTGAGCAGGTCAAGGAACTGATCACTGCTGCCCTGGTCGATCAGAATCTCGCCGGGATAGCCCCTTTCCGTCATCAGGACGGTTGAATCATGCGCGCGCCATGCGGCACGATCATCCCCCAGATAGGCGGTCAGTTGCTTCCTACCCCAATCCGACTCGGTCGGATTCGCAATGGGCGCAAAGGCCGAGACGGATCTGTAACGTTCGGGATGAGTCATGGCGATGGTCAGCGCGCCATGGCCGCCCATCGAATGTCCGGTGATGCCCATCGCATCGCGGTCGATGGCGAAATTGTCGCTGAGCAGCTCGGGAAGTTCATGCACGACATAATGCCACATCTGGAAATGCGGCTTCCATGGATCCTGCGTGGCATTCACGTAAAAGCCCGCGCCCTTGCCCAGATCATAGGCCTCGTCATCCGCCACGTCATCGCCGCGGGGCGAGGTATCGGGAAAGACAATGGCGATGCCCGCCTCGGCGCACCATTCCTGCGCGGCGGCCTTGGTCATGGCGTTCTCATGGGTGCAGGTCAGCCCCGACAGATACCACAGCACCGGCACCCGGCCATGCTGCGCTTCTTCGGGCAGGAACAAGCCGAAGGTCATATCGGTCCCGGTAGCCTGCGATCTGTGGCGGTAAACGCCCTGCGTGCCGCCAAAGCTGCGGTTCTCGGAAAGGGTCTCAAGGCTCATCGGATTCTCCCTTCAATTCTTGGAACATGACCAGCGCATCCACCGGCCCCTGCTGCGGGTGAAGAAACGCGCGTGGCAGCCGTCCGACAATCTCGAATCCGGCTTTCTGCCACAAATGGACGGCATCGGCATTGGTCGAGACGACGAAATTGAACTGCATCGCCCGGAAATTCTGCTCCCTTGCCCAGATCTTGGCGTGTTCGACCAGAGCGCGGGCAACGCCCTTGCCCCGTGCCTGCGAATGCGTGGCAAAGGAAGCGTTGGCGACATGCGCCCCGCCTCCGGGCCGGTTCGCGCCGATATGGCTGGTGCCAAGGATTCTGCCATCGATCTCCGCCACGAAAGCGGTAAACGGATGCGCTAACCAGTCGGCCAGAGCATCCTCGCGCCCGATATCGCGCGGGATGCAATAGGTTTCCCCCGCGCGATAGACCGGTTCGAGGATCGCCCAGATCGCGTCGCGATCGGCTTCATGGGCGGGGCGGATCGTGACCTCCCCGCGCGGGTTCATTTCAATTCGTCCACGCTGCGGATGACCTTGCCCAGCAACCCGTATTCAAGCGCCTCTTGCGTGTTCAGCCAGAAATCGCGCTTGGTGTCTTGCTCGATCCGCTCGGCCGTCTGGCCCGTCGCCTCGGCAAAGATCTCGTTCAGGCGCTGACGCATCTGACGGATCTGTTCGGCCTGGATCATCATGTCGGACGAAGTCCCGCCGATCCCGCCCGAGGGTTGGTGCAGCAGGAAACGGGTATTGGGCAGACAGAAGCGGTTCTTCTTCTGCGCGCCGACGAAGATCAGTGCGCCCGCACTTGCCACCCAGCCCGAGCCGATGGTGCGCACGGTGGGACGGATGAACTTGATGACGTCATGAATCATGTCACCCGATTCGACATGGCCGCCGGGCGAGCTGATCAGCATATTGATCGGATCGTCACCATCCTCGGCCAATGCCAGCAGATGCGCCACGGTGCGCTGCGCCAGCTTGTCGTTGATCGTGCCCGCGACAATCACGGTGCGCGATTTGAAATAGAGCTTGCCGATATTGTCGCCTTCCGGAAGGCCCAGCCCGTCCTTGTCGCCCTTTTGCGGTTCGTCCTCTTCCTGATCGTCGTCGTCATCGTCCAGCCATTGGTGCCGCATGGGACCGCTCTCCTTCATTCGCATGGCAACGGCGGGACCGGAGCCCCGCCGTTTCACTACCTAAGCAGCCGTGAAGGATCAGTAAAGCACGACCGAACGAATCGACTCGCCGTGATGCATCAGGTCGAAGCCCTTGTTGATGTCATCCAGAGGCATGGTGTGGGTGATCATCGGGTCGATCTCGATCTTGCCATCCATGTACCAGTCGACGATTTTCGGCACATCGGTGCGGCCCCGCGCGCCACCAAAGGCAGTGCCTTTCCAGACCCGGCCGGTGACAAGCTGGAATGGACGGGTGCTGATCTCGGCCCCTGCGGGTGCGACCCCGATGATGACAGACTGGCCCCAACCGCGATGGGTGCATTCCAGCGCGTCGCGCATCACCTTGACATTGCCGGTGGCGTCGAAGCTGTAATCCGCGCCGCCGATCTGGTCGAAGGGCGTCTTGGTCAGCTCGACGATTTCCTGCACGGTATTATCGACATTCTTCGGGTTGACGAAGTGAGTCATGCCGAAACGCTCGGCCATCTCCTTCTTGTCGTCGTTCAGATCGACGCCGATGATCATGTCCGCTCCGGCCAGGCGCAGGCCCTGGATGACGTTGAGGCCGATACCGCCCAGTCCGAAGACCACGGCCTTGGCACCGATTTCGACCTTGGCGGTGTTGATCACCGCGCCGATGCCGGTGGTCACGCCGCAGCCGATATAGCAGATCTTGTCGAAAGGCGCGTCCTCGCGGACCTTGGCGACGGCAATCTCGGGTAGCACCGTGTAGTTCGAGAAGGTCGAGCAGCCCATATAGTGATGGATCGGGGTGCCGTCGGGCAGGCTGAAACGGGAGGTCCCGTCGGGCATCAACCCCTGCCCCTGTGTCGCGCGGATCCGGGTGCAGAGATTGGTCTTGCCCGACAGGCAGGACGCGCATTCGCGGCATTCCGGGGTATAGAGCGGGATCACGTGATCACCGGGTTTCACGGAGGTCACGCCAGGGCCGACCTCGACCACGACACCTGCGCCTTCATGGCCCAGGATCGAGGGAAACAGCCCTTCGGGATCGGCACCCGAGCGGGTGAATTCGTCGGTATGGCAGATTCCGGTCGCCTTGATCTCGACCATGACCTCGCCTTCTTTCGGCCCTTCGAGATTGACCTCCATCACTTCCAGCGGTTTGCCGGCCTCAAGGGCTACGGCTGCACGAGTTTTCATCGCAGTTCTCCTATCAATCTCAACAGCTTCTTGTCATGGCCGAAAGGGCCGGCTGCTGCGGCCCCGTCGCATTTCGGTTTCAGCCGGACGGACCGCCGTCAAGCGGGTAGCGCGCCGGATTTCTTTGCCACATGGGTCGCGATCGCGTCCATCAGGGGTGGCGACAATGCGTCATAGGGCTCCAGCCCAAGCTCGCGCAGACGCGACCGGATAGCGTCCATCTCCGACGGATCGACACCCGATTCGATGATAGAGCTGACAAAGGCGGCGAATTCAGGTGCAGACCAGCCGTCCTCGGATGACAATTCCGTATGAACGAAATCGAGGCCGTAGAACGGGTGATCCTTGTTCTCTATGCGGCCATACATATGCACGCCACAATCGCGGCAACGATAGCGCTGGATCGGTGCCTCGGCATTGACGACTTCCAGTTTGTCCGCGTTTTCAGTGACTTCTACCGCATCGCGCGACACGACGGCGATCTGGCTGAAAACCGCGCCGTCCGGTTTCCAGCACTTGGTGCAGCCACAGACATGGTTATGCGCGGTCTGTGCGCCGACCCGCACCTTGACCGGATTGCGGGCGCAGTGACAACTGAGCGTACCACCGGAAAAGTTCGGGTTTCCTGATTTGACGCCGTTATCGACGGCAGGATGAATCTTCACCCCTGCTGGATTTGCCATGGTCCCCTCCTCCGATGACCTATTACCTTCCCAAGCGTCGCGCGGACGGGAAAAAACGGCAAGTCAGCGGAAGGTTGTAGCATCGCGGTTGCAGGGAGGCGCAGAACGAGGCGGCAACGGCTGCACGCAGGCAACGCATGTTGCCGAGGTAACGCCCGATGTCACGCGTGGATCCGCGATCAGGCCCTGGTTTCATTGAGGGTAATGCCGGAAGGATGTCGGAGGGCTGGATCGCCGGGATATGACATTACTTCTGGGACAGGCGCACCAATGCTTGCCCGGGGAGCCTTGGACCCCGATTCCGGGCAAGAAGCTTGTGGCCAGGAAAGCCTCAGCTTTCCTGGGTCGAGGAGACGCCCACCTTGGCCGGGCGCAGCAGGCGGTCATGCAGGCGGAAGCCATTATCCATGACCTGGATGATCTCTCCGGCCTTGGTGCCGGGGACGGCGGCCTCGAACATCGCCTCGTGATAGGTGGGATCGAATTTCTCACCGGGCTCGGGCCGGATCACGGTGATCCCATGCTTGCTGAAGACATTCGACAATTCGCGCAGGGTCAGTTCGACCCCTTCGATCAGGGCCTTGGCGGCCTCCCGCTGTTCTTCCCCGGCGGCATCCAGGGCACGGGTCAGCGCGTCATGAACGGGCAGCAGGTCGCGGGCCAGACGCGAGCCGCCATATTGCTCGGCGTCGCGGCGGTCCTTGTCGGCACGCTTGCGGGAATTTTCCGCGTCGGCCAGCGCACGCATGAACTTGTCGCGGAATTCATCCCGTTCGGCCGTCAGCCGTGCGATTTCGTCGGCCAGATCCTCGATCTCGGCGAGCTGATCCTCTTCGGTGATGTCTTCGGTCGGCTGTTCGTTCTGCTCGTTCATTCCAAATCTCATCCTTTCCGGCCGGACAGCACCCGCCCGACCAGCTGCGCGGTATAATCGACGATCGGCACGATGCGGCCGTAATTCAGCCGAGTCGGTCCGATGACGCCAACCGCGCCTACAATCTTTCGGTCGGCATTCATATAGGGTGAAACCACCAGAGCGGAACCCGAAAGTGAAAAAAGCTTGTTCTCGGCGCCGATAAAAATGCGCACGCCATCGCCTTGCTCGGCCAGTTCGAGAAATTCGACGATATCGCGTTTGCGTTCGAGATCGTCGAACAGCACGCGGATGCGGTCGAGATCGGCGGCCTCGCTGTCCAGCAGATTCGCCCTGCCCCGCACGATCAGGCGCGGATCGGTTTCCTCGCTGTCCCACAGGGCGAGACCGGACTGGACCAGATCGGCGGCCAGGATATCCAGTTCGCGCCGTCTTTCGGCGAGCTGACGGGTCATGTGGCTGCGCAATTCGGCCAATGTCTTGCCTTCGGCCATGGCGTTCAGGAAGTTGCCCGCCTCGCGCATCGAGGACGGGGTCTGGCCCTCTGGCGGGATGAAGATGCGATTCTCGACATGGCCATCGGCGAAGACCAGCACGACAAGGGCGCGGTCCGGCGCGAGGCTGACGAATTCGATATGGCGGATCGGGGCCTCGTGCTTGGGCATCAGGACCAGCGAGGCGCCATGCGTGATCGAACTGAGTGCGGTGCTGACCCGGCCCAGCAAAGCGCTGGTATCCGAATCGTCATTGCCGAGCGTGCGGTCCATCATCGCCTGATCGTCGGGATTGACGGCGTCGACCTCCATCATTCCGTCCACGAACAGCCGCAGACCCATATGCGACGGCAGGCGCCCCGCAGAGACATGCGGGCTGTCGAGCAGGCCCATGAACTCGAGATCCTGCATGACATTGCGGACGGTGGCGGCGCTCACCTTCTCGGACAAGGCCCGGGTCAAGGTGCGCGAGCCCACCGGCTCTCCGGTTTCCAGATAGGTCTCGACCACCCGGCGAAAGATTTCGCGGGAGCGGTCGTTCAGTTCTGACAGCAGCGTTTCCTGACTCATGACCTTCACGGGCTTGCGTGACCGGGGCGCGGGGCGGTATTGGGCAGCCAATCATCAATGAAAGGATTACCCATGCGCCCTTCTGGCCGGAACTTAAGCCAAATGCGCCCGATTTCAATCGAAACCGGGGTGATGCGGCACGCCGAGGGGTCGTGCCTGATCCGCTGCGGCAACACTCATGTGCTGTGCAGCGCCTCGATCGAGGATAACCCGCCGCGCTTCCTGAAGGGTTCGGGCCTTGGCTGGGTGACGGCGGAATACGGGATGCTGCCGCGCGCGACCAATACCCGCAACCGGCGGGAAGCGGCACAGGGCAAGCAATCGGGGCGGACACAGGAGATCCAGCGGCTGATCGGGCGCAGCCTTCGGGCCGGGATCGATCGGGTTGCCCTGGGAGAGCGGCAGATTACCGTGGATTGCGATGTGATCCAGGCGGATGGCGGCACGCGCTGCGCCTCGATCACCGGAGGCTGGGTGGCACTGCGGCTTGCTGTTAACAAGCTGCTGGGGGCCGGGGTGCTGACCAGCGATCCGATCGTGGATCACGTGGCGGCCGTAAGCTGCGGGATATATGCGGGTCAGACGGTGGTCGACCTGGATTATGCCGAGGATAGCGAGGCGGGAACGGATGGCAATTTCGTCATGACCGGCGCGGGCCGGATGATCGAGGTGCAGATGTCGGCAGAAGGCGCCACATTTTCGCGCGACGAGATGGGGCAGCTTGTCGATCTGGCCGAGGCAGGCGTGGCCGAGTTGGTGGCGGCGCAGAAGGCTGCATTGGAATGAGGAAGTTCACAGATAAGCGCCTGCTGGTGGCGACGCATAACGCCGGGAAGCTGGCCGAGATGCGGGCACTGCTGGCTCCCTATGGCGTCGAAATCGTGGGCGCGGCCGAGCAGGGTCTGAGCGAGCCTGTCGAGACCGAGGACAGTTTCCTGGGCAACGCGCGTATCAAGGCGCAGGCCGCGGTCGAGGCGACCGGATTACCGGTGCTGGCGGATGACAGCGGTATCAGCGTCGATGCCCTGAACGGTGCTCCGGGGGTCTACACGGCGGATTGGGCCGAAACCGGCAATGGCCGCGATTTCGGCATGGCGATGGCGAAGACCTGGGAAGCGCTGGAAGCACGGCAGGCGCCCGAACCGCGCATTGCACAGTTTCGCTGCACGCTTGTCCTGATGTGGCCTGACGGACATGAGGAGGTTTTCGAGGGGGTATTGCCGGGACGTGTCGTCTGGCCTCCTCGTGGGGCCGAGGGGCATGGCTATGACCCGATCTTCATGCCGGACGGGCATGGGATCACGTTGGGGGAAATGGCTCCGGAGATGAAGAACCGCCTCAGCCATCGGGCACTGGCCGTTGAGAACATGATAGGAGGTTGTTTTGAATAAAATTTCCACAGGTTCGCCGTTTGAGGCCACGATGGGCTACAGCCGTGCCGTGGTGAAGGGAAACTGGTGCTTCGTATCGGGCGTTACAGGTTATGACTACACCACGATGGCCATCCCGGAGACAGCGGCCGAGCAGGCGCAAAACTGCTTTGACACGATTTTCCGGGTTCTGGATGAGGCTGGCTTTGCTCCCGACGACATCGTCCGGGTGCAATATACCGTAACCGATGCGGCTTTGGTGGAGGAGATTACCCCGGTACTGGGCAAGAACCTGGGTGAGATCAGACCGGCGGCAACCATGGTGGTTTGCGGGTTGATCCGGCCAGAGATGAAGGTCGAGGTTGAAGTGACCGCGATGCGCGAATGAGCAATGCTGCGCTGACACGGTCATGTTTCACGCCGGAGGAGGATTGGCGGGCCGGGGGTTTCGGCCTGTATGTCCACTGGCCGTTCTGCGCCGCCAAATGCCCCTATTGCGATTTCAACAGCCATGTTGTCGAGCGTGTCGACCAGGAGCGTTGGGCCAATGCATTATGCGCCGAGATCGCACGGTTGGCCGAGGAATTGCCGGGCCGGCATCTGGACAGTATCTTTTTCGGCGGCGGCACTCCGTCTCTGATGATGCCCGAAACCGTGGATAGGGTGATCCGGGCCGCAAGGGCAGGCTGGGGATTTTCCAACGAGATCGAGATCAGCCTTGAGGCCAACCCGACCAGTGTCGAGAAGGGGCGCTTTCGCGGCTATGCCGAGGCGGGAGTCAATCGGCTTTCGATGGGCATACAGGCACTGAATGACGAAGATCTGAAACGATTGGGGCGGTTGCATTCGGTCGCCGAGGCGCGGGCGGCTTTCGATGTGGCCCGGGATTGCTTTGGGCGCGTCAGCTTCGACCTGATCTATGCGCGGCAGGGGCAGAGCATCGGAGCGTGGCGGACAGAGCTGCGCGAGGCGCTGGCCATGGCCGTCGATCACCTGTCGCTTTATCAATTGACGATCGAACCGGGAACGGCATTTGGAGCGCGGGCCGAAGCCGGTAAATTGCGGAATCTACCCGATGACGATCTGGCCGCAGACATGTATCTGGAGACCCAGGAGCTCTGCACCGCCGCAGGCATGGCTGGTTACGAAATATCCAATCATGCGGCAGCCGGGTCCGAGAGCCGCCACAACCTGGTCTATTGGCGGCAGGGAGACTGGGCCGCAGTCGGCCCCGGTGCGCATGGCCGGATCACCCTGCCCCAAGGCCGTATGGCAACCGAAGCACATCGCGCGCCCGGTGCGTGGCTGGAGGCCGTCGAGCGGAATGGAACGGGGGAACTGCCGCGGGTGTTGCTGTCGTCAGAGGATCTGGCGGTGGAGTATTTGTTGATGGCGATGCGGTTGGCGGAAGGTCTGGATGAGGAGAGATATTCGCGACTTGCCGGACAATCTCTTGATGCCGGGGCGCTGGTCCGGTTGGAGGAATGGGGGATGATCCATCGATCGGATGGACAATTGCGGGCCAGTTCTGCCGGACGGCCTGTTCTGAATGCAATTTTGCGTGAATTGGTCGCCTGAATGAACATCATCTGGTATTTTACTGGCATATTGGCTCTAGGTTTAGGGGCTATAGGGGTGATCTTGCCGGTCATGCCGACAGTGCCCTTTCTCTTGGTCGCCGCTTGGGCATTCGCTCGTTCTTCGCCTCGGTTACGGCAGAGAATACTGGATCACGCAACCTATGGTCCTTATGTCCGGGCATGGCAGGAGCGTGGTGCCATCGGCCGAACTGCCAAACTCTGGGCGGTTGCAGCGATGAGCACTGGTGTTGCGATGGCGATATGGATCGGCCTGCCGCTCTGGCTTGTTGCGATGCAGATCACGATTTGTGCGGCGGTCGGGCTTTATGTGGTGACACGCCCGGAAACATAGTCAAGCCGGGGACATCATCTGCCCCCTTGGGGAGGAGGCAGACAGGAGTGTTTCACCTGTTCCCGCCCAGAATCTGGCAAAGCTGATCGAGTTGATCGAGATCGCGATAGGTGATGGAGATCTGCCCGCCATCCATACCGGCATGCTTGATCGCGACCTTCATTCGCAGATGTGCCGAAAGGTCGGATTCCAGCGCTCGCGTATCCGCATCCTTTTCCTGCTTACGAGCGCTTGCCTTGTTCTCTTTGGCAGCGGGCTCCGATTGCTTGCGCACCAGTTCTTCGGTTTCTCGTACGGACAGGCCTTTTTCGACGATCTTGCGCGCAAGCTGTACCGCATTGGGCGCAGTTATGAGTGCACGCGCATGTCCCGCGCTGAGTTGTCCGCCCTTGACCAGTTCTTGAACCGGATCCGGAAGATTCAGCAAACGCAGTAAATTGGCGATATGGCTGCGGCTCTTGTTGAGCGCCTCGGCCAATTTTTCCTGGGTATGACCGAAGCGATCCATCAATTGGCGGAAGGACGTCGCCTCTTCGATCGCATTCAGATCGGCGCGCTGGATATTCTCGATAATCGCGACTTCGAGCACTTCGGCATCGGAAAGCTCGCGTATGATCACAGGCAACTCATGGAGCTGCGCCATCTGCGCCGCACGCCAGCGGCGTTCTCCGGCGACGATCTGGTAAAGACCCCGGTCCTTGGGATGCGGGCGCACGATCAGCGGCTGCAGGACCCCACGGCTCTTGAGGGAGTCGGCGAGTTCGCTGAGAGCCTCAGGCTTGAATTGACGGCGCGGCTGATCCGGATTCGCAGTGATCTGCTCGATCGGGATCATCGAACGATCCTGAGGTTCGGGGGTGGTGACATCCATATCGGCCATCAGGGCGGAAAGGCCGCGGCCAAGACCACGTTTGGCGGTTTTGCTGTCGGACGTCATGCGGCCTCCGGCGTAAGGTTGAGACGTGCGGCGAATTCGGCCGCAAACTGGCGATAGGCGGCGCTGCCTTTTGAATTCGGATCGTAGATCAGCACAGGCAGGGCGTGGGACGGTGCCTCGGACACGCGGACATTGCGCGGTATCACCGTCGGGTAGATCAGTTCGCCAAGAGTCGCCCTTGCATCAGCCTCCACTTGCTGCGACAGGTTATTCCGATAATCCGACATTGTCAGTAGTACCCCGTTCACGCGCAGCGCCGGGTTGGCTGTCTGGCGGACCTGCCGAACCGATGTGAGCAATTGGGAAAGCCCTTCGAGTGCATAGAATTCGGCCTGAAGCGGAACAAGCACAGCATCGGCCGCAACCATGGCATTGACGGTGAGGAGACCGAGTGCAGGGGGGCAATCTATGAGGATGATCTTGCCCGGCGCTGCGTTCTGGAGCTTTCTGCGCAAGAGCCGGGTGCGGTCTGCGGAACTGGATAGTTCGACATCTGCGGAGGCGAGATCCGGGGTCGCGGGGACGATTTGCAGATTCTCGATATCCGTATCCTGAGTCACTGCCTCAAGGGATTCCTCCCCTACTAACAGATCGTAAACCGTATGATGACGCCTGTCCGGATCTATGCCGAGGCCGGTCGATGCGTTTCCCTGTGGATCCAGATCTATGAGAATCGTCCGGTGCCCTGCCTGGGCCAGGGCCGCACCAAGGTTGATTGCCGTGGTGGTTTTTCCGACCCCACCCTTTTGGTTTGCAATCGCCACGATATAGTGGTCAGGCATCCGAAACCTCGCTTATCTTGAGAATGGCGGCCCCCGCCTGAGTATTACTGGCTATTGTTTCCAGCTCAAATTTCCAATGCTGACGCGCTTCATCCACTTCGGCTTGCCATTTCTCGCCCTTCATCAGCCAAGCCTGCCCATCTTTTGCCAAATGTCGATCAAGATATGGCATAAGGCGTGGTAGCGGAGCAAGTGCTCGTGCACTCAGATAGGCGGCATCCAGCGGATCCCTCGCCTCGATTCGGATGTTATCTATCCTGGTGTTGCTGAGGCCGAGTTGACGAACCACGGAGCGAAGAAATGCCGCTTTCCTTTGGTCGCTCTCAAGAAGCACGAATTGAATGGGGCGGGAGGCAAAAGCGATGGCCAGAACGATTCCGGGCAGCCCGCCTCCGCTGCCCAGATCCGCCCATATGCCCTTATCCGGATCTGCATTTGCGCAGATCTGCAGACAATCATCTATATGGCGAGACCTGAGCTGCGGAATAGTGGAGGGAGAAACGAGATTTATTCGAGGATTCCATCGTATCAGTAGATCCTGATAGGCATCCAGGCGATCCTGTGTTTCACGTGAAACATTCTCGATCATGCGCGCTTTCGTCCTGCCTGCCGCGCAATCGCGATCAACAATGTCAGCGCAGCTGGTGTCATTCCCTCGATTCTTGCCGCCGCCGCCAGAGTCGCGGGCTGCGCCTGTGAAAGCTTGCCGCGGAGTTCCGAAGACAGGCCCGCAATATCGGCATAATCCATATCGACGGGGAGTGTGATCGCCTCGTCGGCTCTCAGTGCTTCCGCGTCCCTGCTCTGGCGATCAATATACTGGTGATATAGGGAATCGTTGATCAGTTGCTGCAATGTCTCCGGCGCAAGATCGTCAAGCCATGGAGCGATATCGCGCATCTTACGGTCCGGGATATCGGCCATGCCCAGCAAGGCGAAAACGGAGCGTGATTGTCCGTCGAGCCGAACATGGATATCTTTTCGTTTCAATTCCGTCGGCGAATATCGCTCTTGCTCAGCCCTCATCCGGGCTTCCTCGTAGCGTCCCTGCCGTTTTGTGAAAGCCTCTTTTCGCGTATCTCCAACGCAACCAATGGCGATACCAACAGGGGTCAGACGCTGATCCGCATTGTCCGCCCTGAGGGTCAGCCGGAACTCGGCGCGTGACGTAAACATGCGATAGGGCTCGCTGACACCGCGCGTAACCAGATCGTCAATCATGACACCGATATAGCTGTTGGTTCGGCTGAACAGAACTGGAGTCTCGCCTTTCGCAAAAAGCGCTGCATTGAGGCCGGCGACCAAGCCTTGGGCCGCTGCTTCTTCATAGCCTGTCGTGCCATTGATTTGCCCGGCAAGATAGAGTCCCTTCGCAGCCTTAAGACGCAATGTCGAATCGAGTGCACGCGGATCGACATAATCATACTCGACCGCGTAACCTGGCTGCAGGATTTCAGCCTGCTCCAAGCCTCGGATTGATCGAACATAAGCCACCTGGATCTCGGCCGGCAAGGAGGTCGAAATACCATTCGGATAGACGGTGTAGTCGTCCAGGCCCTCCGGTTCCAGAAATATCTGATGGGATTGTTTGTCCGAGAACCGCACCACCTTATCTTCTATAGACGGGCAGTAACGAGGTCCCCTTCCCGATATGCTCCCGCCATACATGGCGGAACGCTCAAGATTATTGCGTATGATGTCATGGGTTTGACTGTTGGTATGGGTTATAGCGCAACTGATCTGCCGTTGTGACGGAGCCTCGCTGAGATACGAGAACATGACCGGATCGTCGTCGCCCGGTTGTTGCTCCAGCGCAGCCCAATCTATGGTGCGGCCATCAATACGCGGCGGTGTACCGGTTTTAAGGCGACCAAGAGGCAGTTCAAAGCGTTCAAGCGATTCCGCCAAGCTGTTCGAAGCGTCGTCGCCCCACCGGCCCGCGGCGCGACTTACGTCACCAATATGGATAATGCCGTTTAGGAAAGTCCCCGTTGTCAGGATCACGGCAGATGCCCCGATGCTCGTCCCGTCAGCGAGCTGAACACCGTCTACCTCGTGCGAATTTCCCGAAAGTGCAGCAACTTCACCAAAAATCAATTCCAAGCCCGGAATTGTTAAGGCTTCACGATACGCAGCGTCACGGTATAGTGCCCTGTCCATCTGGGCTCGAGGCCCCTGTACAGCCGGGCCTTTACGGCGATTCAAGAGACGAAACTGAATTCCGGCCCGATCAGCAAGACGCCCCATCACGCCGTCCAAAGCGTCGATCTCGCGCACCAGATGGCCTTTTCCAAGCCCTCCAATTGCGGGGTTACATGAAAGCGTCCCGATATCGCTCTTGCGCATCGTCACCAGTGCGGTTTGCGCGCCCATGCGGGCGGCTGCCGCAGCAGCCTCCAGCCCGGCATGACCGCCGCCAATCACGACAACATCAAAATGTTTCACGTGAAACATCCTCACTTTCCGATACAAAATGACGTAAAGATAACATCCAGATACTCTTCTGCGCCGATTCTGCCAAGTAGCCGGTCCAATGATGCGGCCGCTTGCCTGATTGCTTCAGCCAAAAGCTCCGGTGGAAGCCGCTCCAAGTCGGAAAGAGCGTTTCGCGCTTCAACCAAGGCGTTCAATTGGCGTTCGTGACTGACGATACCTGCCCCGGCAACCCGTGACGACAACCTATCATGTATATGTGAAAGTAGTGCGTCCATTCCTTCACCGGTAACGGAAGATACGGCATTCTCGCACCGTTTGTCCGGATCAAGATCAAGCTTGGTCGTGACGGTTATATCTCCATCGCGCCACAGATCCTGATCTGCTTCACCAGTTTCCGACAGATGCAGCCTGAGATCTGCTGCCAAGGCTCTCTGCCTGGCACGATCAACACCCATCTGTTCAATCTCGTCAGTGGACAGGCGCAATCCAGCAGTATCAAGGAAAGTCACCGCCAAGCCGTTCAAATCCAGCCGCAGTTCGATGATATCCCGCGTCGTCCCGGCAATATTCGAAACCAGAGCAACATCCCGCCGCGCGATTCGATTGATAAAACTCGATTTACCGACATTCGGAGCCCCAATGACAGCGACCTCGAATCCCTTCCGCAAGCGCTCGGCCGCAGGGAAACCACCAATCTCGTGATCGAGAAGAACCTTCAGCTCCGCGAGTATGGAGAAAACCTCCTGCGGGACTTCCTCCGGAACCTCTTCGTCGGCAAAATCGACACTCGCCTCGACAAGGGCGCCAGCGCGAATCAATTTTCCGCGCCAGATTTCCGCTTTACCGCCGATCTCCCCATTCGCAGCTCGAACCGCCAACTGCCGCTGCGCCTCGGTTTCTGCTTCCAGAAGATCGCCCAGACCTTCCACTTCAGCCAAGTCCATGCGGCCGGATTGGAATGCCCGGCGCGTAAATTCACCAGCCTCGGCCTGCCGCGCCCCGCATGTTGCGAGCGCCTGCGCCACGCGGCGCACAACAACCGGAGCACCATGCAGATGGAACTCGGCAACCTCTTCCCCGGTAAAGCTGCGACCTTCCTGGAACCAGATGACCAATGCCTGATCAAGCACCTCCCTACCATCCCGGATGGATCGCAAATATCCATGCCGGGCATCGGGCAATGGTCCGGCCAACCGTTCCGCCACCTCTCTTGCGCCGTCACCGCTCAGTCGGATGACCGAAACGCCCCCCCGCCCAGGCGAGGTGGCTTCGGCAAAAATCAGATCCATGGTAATCTCGTCAGGCGTTCATTGAATCGAAGAACTCGGAATTGGTCTTCGTTTGCTTCAATTTCGAAATCAGGAATTCAACAGCATCGGTCGTTCCCATCGGATTGAGGATCCGCCGAAGAAGATATGTCTTTTGCAGATCCCTCGCCTCGACCAGAAGTTCCTCTTTCCGAGTGCCGGATTTCAGAATATCCATTGCCGGGAACACGCGCTTGTCGGCGACTTTGCGATCAAGCACGATCTCGCTGTTGCCCGTCCCCTTGAACTCTTCAAAGATGACCTCATCCATCCGCGAACCCGTATCGATCAGCGCAGTGGCAATGATCGTCAGGGAACCGCCTTCCTCGATATTCCGCGCCGCGCCAAAGAATCGCTTGGGCCTTTGCAACGCATTCGCATCGACACCACCAGTAAGCACCTTGCCCGAACTCGGAACGGTTGTGTTAAATGCCCTACCAAGTCTTGTGATTGAGTCGAGAAGAATAACAACATCTCGCTTATGCTCAACCAGACGCTTGGCTTTTTCAATTACCATCTCACTCACGGCAACATGTCGGCTCGCCGGTTCATCGAAGGTCGAAGAAACGACCTCACCACGCACGCTCCGTTGCATATCGGTAACTTCTTCGGGACGCTCATCGATCAGCAAAACGATCAGGTAGCACTCCGGATGATTACGTTCGATGGAATGCGCAATATTCTGCAGGAGTACCGTCTTACCGGTACGGGGGGGTGCCACGATCAAGGATCGCTGTCCTTTGCCGATTGGCGCGACCAGATCGATGATCCGTGCACTGCGGTCCTTGATCGTCGGGTCCTCGATCTCCATGTTCAATCGCTGATTGGGGTAAAGCGGGGTCAGGTTGTCGAAGGCAACCTTGTGCCGGGCCTTCTCGGGATCCGAGAAATTGATCCGCTCGACTTTCGTAAGGGCGAAGTAACGCTCGTTCTCCCCCGGCGCACGGATCACACCCTCGACGGTATCGCCAGTTCGCAGGGAGAACTGACGGATCATATCCGGGCTCACATAGATGTCGTCAGGGCCGGGAAGATAATTGGCTTCGGTCGAGCGCAAGAACCCGAACCCGTCCTGTACCACCTCCAGAACGCCCTCTCCGCCGATATCCCAGCCCTCTTCGGCATGTTCCTTCAGGATCGAGAACATCATCTCGCCCTTGCGCATGGTCGAGGCGTTCTCGATTTCCCACTCTTCCGCCATCGATAGCAGATCGGCCGGGCTCTTGGCTTTAAGCTCGGACAGGTTAAGGCGCTCTTCGCTCATCTTGTAACCTCGTGAACGCCAGAGAATGAGACCCGGCGCAATCATGAATATAATGGAGAATCCCGCACCGGACGGCCGGGTTTGAGCGTCAAATAAGCTTCAATGGACCTCGAGTCAATCATCAGGGTCAGTATTTCACGATCACCGAAAGAACGATCAGGATCATCAGCAATGTCGGAACCTCGTTCATCATGCGATAGCGTCTGCCTCCAGACGACTCCCCACGCGCCAGACACTGCCTTTGAGTCGCACACCATCCGTGAAACCAGGTCATCGCCAGAACACATGCCATCTTGACCCAGGGCCAGATCAACGACCAATCCACGATTCCGGGGGTAAATGCCAAGCACAACCCACTGATCCACACCGCGATCATTGCCGGACGCATGATGAAAGCCAGAAGCTTGCCTTCCATAATGGAAAAACTGCGCCCGGGCTCACCATCCTCCATGCCGCGTTCCGCATGATAGACGAACAAGCGCGGCAGATAGAACAGACCAGCCATCCAGGAGAGCACGGCCATCACGTGGAATGCTTTCACATAAGGATAGATGGTCAGGAATAGCTCGGTCATGAAAATTCTCCCGCTGAGCCCTATCTAAATAAGAAGAAGATAGAAAGGAATGTTGTTGTTATAGGGGCTGGGGAGAATGGGATCATCCGGTTGTCTACATCTCCTTCCAAAGATTCCACGACTGTGGATAAGCAGGAACAAGCTTCGGTAATTGATATAAATATTATTTAAAAACAAACAATTAAATTGTGGATAAATCTGGGGAATCAATCCTGATCAGAATGTTATCAACAGGTGGCAGATTGGCGGGACAGCTTTGTCCACCTGTGGACAATCCGGGACCGTTCATGCTTGGTTCCAGGCCGTTCAGGGAAGATCCGCGGGGGTGTCGGCCTTATCAACGGATTCTCCCGAAGATATCCGCATGTTTCATCCACAAGGGTGAGTCCATTGCGCCACAACCACGGTCCCGACTCCGGCAAGGATCTCATTTCCCCCACGCGATCGGTCGACACTCTGCTACAATCCCGAAAAATGGCAAAGCATAGTGAGAAATGACTGAAGACACGCCTATCAGCGAGATCCGGCACGCCCCCCTCGCCGGCGTGATCGGGCTGCCGATTGCGCATTCACGATCACCGAAACTCCATGCACATTGGTTGAAGCGCTACGCGATCGACGGGTATTACATCCCCATGCCGGTCATGCCCGAAAATCTCGCCGAGATGCTACGGGCGCTTCCCAGGCTGGGATTTGTCGGCATCAACGTAACCATCCCCCACAAGGAGGCGGTGCTTACGCTGGCGGATGTGGTCACGGATCGTGCCGCATTGATCGGGGCGGCGAACACATTGATTTTCCGACCGGATGGCAAGATCCACGCCGACAATACGGACGGCTACGGCTTTATCGCCAATCTGCGGCAATCCGCGCCTGAATGGGTTCCGGATCGCGGACCCGCGGCCATTATCGGGGCCGGTGGCGCAGCGCGGGCCGTAGTCGCATCCCTGCTCGACAGCGGCGTGGGTGAACTCCGGATCACCAATCGAACCAGGGTCCGGTCCGAGCAGATCCGTTCGGAATTCGGCGCACGTGTCATCGTTTATGACTGGGCACAGGCGGGTAACATGCTGGAAGGTTCCGCGACGGTCGTGAACGCGACATCCTTGGGGATGCGGGGCAAGCAGCCGTTGCGAATCCCGCTCGATGCGCTATCGCCGGACGCTCTGGTCACCGACCTCGTCTATACACCGCTGATCACGCCGTTTCTGGCCGAAGCGCAGGCGCGCGGATGCCGCATAGTGGACGGGTTGGGAATGCTGCTGCACCAGGCCGCACCGGGATTCGAGCGCTGGTTCGGTCAGCGTCCGACCGTTGATGACGAAACCCGCCGGATCGTTCTTGAATGACCTACAAGCTTGGCCTGACCGGCAGCATTGGCATGGGGAAATCGACCACCGCAAGGATGTTTCACGATCTCGGATACCCGGTATGGGATGCCGATGAGGCGGTGCATCGGCTCTATGCGCCCGGAGGCGCGGCGGTAAAGCCGATCGCAGCCAGATTTCCAGGAAGCCTCGGCAATGACGGTATTGATCGCGAAGCATTGAAACGGATCCTGGCCGAGGATCCCGATGCGCTGAAAGACCTGGAAGCGATCGTTCATCCGCTCGTTGCGCAAGACCGGGAAAATTTCATTCGTGAACATGCCGCCAGGCAGATCGTGGTGCTGGATATACCCTTGCT
Source organism: Paracoccus methylarcula (assembly GCF_003007735.2). Taxonomy (GTDB): domain Bacteria; phylum Pseudomonadota; class Alphaproteobacteria; order Rhodobacterales; family Rhodobacteraceae; genus Paracoccus; species Paracoccus methylarcula. The sequence goes on along the minus strand of NZ_PXNQ02000005.1, from coordinate 159,199 downwards.
TTTCGAGGGCGGTTCGGAACGGCAGCTGGACGGTGTGGCCGTCGTTTCAACACATGCGGAGATCCAGCGCGAGCGTGTACTCTCGCGGCCCGGTATGACAGAAGAGCATTTCCGGATGATCCTTTCGCGCCAGATGCCCGATGCGGAAAAACGTGCGCGTGCCGATTGGATCATTCCGACCGATACGCTGGAAGGCGCCCGCTCCGCCGTCGAACGAATTTGCAGGGAGATTGTGACGAATGCGTGAGATCGTCCTGGATACCGAAACCACCGGCTTCGATGCGGAAAAGGATGACCGTATCGTCGAAATCGGCGCGCTCGAATTGCTCAACCATTTGCCGACAGGCCGGACCTTTCACGTCTATATCAACCCGGAACGTTTCATGCCTACCGAGGCGTTCGAGGTCCATGGCCTTGGCGACGATCTCCTGCGCGACAAGCCGAAATTCGCGGAAATCGCCCAGGATTTCCTCGATTTCGTAGGGGATGACGCCAAGCTGGTGATCCATAATGCCAGCTTTGACATGAAGTTCCTGAACGCGGAACTGAAGCGCGCGGGTCTGCCCACCCTTCCATGGGGCCGCGCTCTCGATACCCTGGCTTTGGCTCGCGAGAAATTTCCCGGTGCCCCGGCGTCCCTGGATGCGCTTTGCAGACGCTTCCGCGTGGACAATTCCGGGCGCGAGCTACACGGCGCCCTGCTGGATTCGGAGCTTCTGGCAGAGGTATATCTCGAACTGATCGGAGGGCGGCAACCCGACCTCGTGCTCGATCAACCAAGCGAGGAGAAATCCGAAGACGAAGACCAGGCCGCTCCAACCACGATACGCCCCCTGTCGCGGCCGAGACCGCTACCGTCTCGATTGACCGAGACCGAGGCGGCAGCGCATGCCGAGCTTGTTTCGAAAATGGGCGATGCATCCATTTGGGCGCGTTACACCGGTTGAGATCCAGTCGAAGCTGGAACCGGGCAAAGTCGGACAAGATCGAGGAAAAGCCCATGCTATACGCGTTCCGAGAGCTCTGGTCCTTCTGGCAAGCGGTTCTTGACCGGATGGACAAGATCCATATGGGTCTCATCGCTGCGGGCGTGGCCTTCTATGCGATGTTTGCCGTTTTTCCCGGCCTTGCCGCGATCATTGCGCTTTGGAGCCTGTGGTTTGATCCAAATGTCATCATGGCCTATGTGGAAGTCGCCCACGAGTTTCTTCCCGATGGCGCGGCGGGAATCATAGACACCCAGATCAGATCGCTGACCGCTGCCGGTCGCACCTCCATCGGATGGGCGTCCCTTGTCTCCTTCCTGGTCGCGACCATCTCGGCGCGGGCGGGAGTCGATGCCCTGATCAATGGGCTGAACGCGGCTCACGGGGTGCGTCGGCGCTCCACGATCTTTCGCTTCATCAGGGCCTATCTGCTGACATTGGCGATTGTCGGGGTGTCATTGGCCGGAATGGCCACCATCGTCATCATACCCATCTTGTTGAACTTCCTGGTCATCGGGCAAGTCCGCGCATGGTTCCTGACCGCGTTGCCCTGGGCGGGAATGTTCCTGCTGGTCATTCTGGGGATAGGCATCCTGTATCGCTACGGCCCGAACGTGAAGGCGTCGCGAACCCCCCTGCTGACATGGGGCGGATTGTTCGCCACGCTCCTATGGGCCGCCGCGTCGATAGGCTTCTCGGCATATCTTGGCAGCTTCAACAGCTATAACAGGATCTACGGCTCCATCGGCACGGTTGTCGCACTTCTGATGTGGTTCTATCTCGCTGGCTTTTCCGTGCTTCTGGGTGCGGTGATCAATATCGAGCTTGCCCACAGGAAACGCCTGCGGATCGCGCGCGCGGCGCGGCAACCGATCGAGACGGGGTGAGGCAAGGGGCCTGTTACCACCCCTGCGATTGCCGGAACGGCCTCAGGCCTCCAGCCCCTCGGTCGTGGCGAAGAACATCGCCTGAGACACGGCCGAGCGGACCTGTTCCTCGTTATAGGGTTTCGAGATCAGGAAGGCCGGTTCGGGCCGGTCGCCGGTTAGCAGCCTGTCCGGGAATGCGGTGATGAAGATCACCGGGATTTCACCCAGGTCCCGCAACAGGTCATTGACCGCATCGATCCCCGAAGATCCGTCGGCAAGCTGAATGTCGGCAAGGATCAGATCGGGTCTCTCGCTTTCGGCCAGTTCGATGGCGGCGGAATGGGTTCGGGCAATGCCGGTGACATCGTGCCCCATCGCCTGCACGATGCCCTTGAGATCCATGGCGATGATGGTCTCATCCTCGATCACCATGACCCGGCCGGCAATCGCGTCGCTCATTTCGTTCAAGGCGATCTGGATCAGTTCCTCTGCCTCTGGCTGGCCGATCCCCATGATATGGGCGATCTGATCGTAACGCAGCTCTTCTATGGTGCGCAGGAGCAGGGCTTCGCGTGAATTCGGTGTCAGCTTGCGCAAACGGTCCTGGGCGCCCTTTTCCCGGGCCGACAGGTCGGATTCCTCGACCGGCTCGCCAGAACTTTGCCAGATCGCGTGAAAGGCGCGGAACAGGCCGATGCGCGTGTCATTCTCTCCGTCCAGCACCGAGCGATCGGAAAGAATGGCCTCCAGGGTCGCGGCGGCATAGGTGTCGCCTGCCTTCTGACTGCCGGTCAATGCGCGCGCGTAGCGCCGCAGATATGGAAGTTCGCGCCCGACGGATTGGGCAAGATTTGCAGCGGACATGACGTCTATCCTCGAATTTCGCAGGTTGCGCGGAACCATCACCCACCCCTACATGTTGGAAGGATGGCGCACAAGATTACCGGGACTAACGAAAAGATGACACCTAAGCGAGAAGACAACCGCAGGGACGCGATCCAGAAGCAGATCGATGAGAACTTGCGGCGGGTGTATGAACAGGACAGTTCCGACGAAATTCCCGATCGTTTTCTTGAATTGCTGCAAAAATTGCGCGAGCAGGAGTAACAGATGACACCTGCCGACAAATCCGGCGGTGAGCGCAAAGACGCCATCGCCCAGACCGATCCGCGCGAAGAACTGGTCGAACATCTTCCCGCGTTGCGCGCATTTGCGCTGTCGCTGACACGCGAGGGTGCATCCGCGGATGATCTGGTGCAGGACACCATCGTCAAGGCATGGACAAATATGGACAAGTTCCAGGCCGGGACGAATCTGCGGGCATGGCTGTTCACAATCTTGCGAAACACATTCTATTCCGCCCGCCGCAAGACGAAGCGGGAGGTCAGCGACAGCGATGGCCTTCACGCCGCGCGCCTCTCGACACGTCCGGATCATGACGGGCGTCTGGCCTTGCGCGATTTCCGTGTGGCCTTTGAACAATTGCCGGATGAACAGCGCGAGGCATTGATTCTGGTGGGAGCGTCGGGTTTCTCGTATGAGGAAGTTGCCGAGATGACCGGGGTGGCTATCGGAACCGTGAAATCACGCGCAAATCGTGGTCGGCGCAAACTGGCCGAACTGTTGCATCTGGAAGAAAACGAAGAGTTGAGCATGAACGATCAGGTCACTCTCGCCGTAATGGCACCGAATCAACCCGTGCGCCGCTGACCTTGTTCAAGTGGTATCGCTGCGCCGTCTGACCGAAGGACTGGAGTTCACCAAGCGGCTTGGTTTCCGCCTTGGCATGCTGCTTTCCGTCGCGATCCTGCCGATCGGCCTGATGTCACTGATCCAGAACCTCAACCTGTCACGGGAAGCGGAACGCAGCGCCGAGATCGCGCTTCTCGGCCGCACCGCATCCGCTGCATCGGGCGAGAGGGCGCTGTTGCAAAGCGCATTGGGTTCGGCCGATGCCTTGGGTCCGGGCGTGCTGGATGCGATGGATCAGCAGCGGAACTGTTCCGATCTCATGCGGAACTTCATCGAGCGCAGCGCAACTTATGTCTATGCCGGCTTCGTGCCTCTGAACGGGGTAAGCACCTGTCATTCCGGACCTTTGTCCGATGCTGTCGCCGATATGCGCGAATCCCCTGCCTACCAGAATTTCGTCAACGAACCCGGGACGCTTGTCACCTCTCTGGACGACGGTTCCGACGGCGATCCATCGGTGATCCAGGTCATGCAGCCGCTCTATCGGGACCGGGAACTGCTCGGATATATCGCTGTCGCGCTGACCCATGAATTGCTGCGTTCGACGCATTCGATCAGCTTCGGCACGGAAGGCGCAAAGATTGCCACCTTCAATCACAGGGGCGAGATTCTGACCGCCGATAGCGGTTCCGGCGACAGCGCGACCGATATCCTGCCGCAGGGAACCGAATTGGTCAGTCTCTTGTCCAGGACCGAGACAACCTTCCGCGATTATTCCAATACCGGAGAGCTGCGCGTCTTTACCGTGGTTCCGGTCGTTCCGGGCCTGGTCTATGCGCTTGGCAGTTGGAGCCCCAAGATCGCCGGTGTGGGGGTGCTGCAACTGTCGCGTTTCGGTGCCGTATTGTTTCCGGTCACCTTGTGGCTGGTGTCGCTGGCCGTTGCCTATTTCGCCGTGTTCCGCCTTGTCTTGCGCCATATCAGCGAGCTTCGCGGCCAGATGCGCCGCTTTGCCATCGGTAATCGGGACATCGCTCCCCCGGTTCTGTCCGACGCACCGACGGAGATCGCCGATGTCAGCCAGACCTTCCACAACATGGCCCGCATCCTGATCCGGGACGAAGAGGCGATGGAGGCAGCGGTTGCCGAGAAGACCGTGCTTCTCAAGGAACTCCATCACCGCGTGAAGAACAATCTCCAGCTGATCGGCTCGATCATCAACATGCAAAGCCGCGTCATCGAGGATAACGACGCCAAGCGCGTCCTGCGCTCGGTTCAGGACCGGGTGGCCGCTCTGGCCACGATCTATCGAAATCTCTACCAGGCCGAGCATCTCGATGCCGTCGAAGCCGACCGCCTGCTGGGCGACATCATCAACCAGATGGTGAATGTATCCGTCGAACCCGGATCGAACTTGAGGGTCGATACCAGGCTCGAACCATTGACGCTCTTGCCCGACCAGGCGGTTCCCCTGTCGCTGCTGGCAACCGAAGCTTTCACGAACGCGCTGAAATACGCTGGAAAACCGGATGACGAAAGCGCGGCATGGGTGCGGGTGAGCTTGACCAAGGCGGCGGATGACGCGGGTGTTCTGGAAATCGTCAACTCTATCGGAAAGCAAGAGAATGAGGCCGAGGGAACCGGTCTCGGAAGTCAATTGATCGAAGCATTCTCGACTCAGCTCCAGGGTGAAACCAGCTTTGGTGTGGAAGGCAAGACTTTCGTCATGCGCCTGCCATTCCGGATCGAGATGCCGAAACCGAATGTTCAACCGGATATCAAGAATGTAGTATTGACCTCCGCCGCACGGGGCGGCGCCCAGCACTGAGGGAAAAAACACAAGGACTTAGCCCATTCGTGAACCTGTACTTGCACCGGTTGGCAGTCGGCCTATCTTGATGAGTGTGATGAAGAGCAAGGACGGATATGATCTGCAGACCGGCGAGGGGCTGATGGCCTGCCCGCGCTGCGACGCATTGCATGTCGAGGAAGAGCTGACCGCCGGCGAAAGAGCCCGCTGCATTCGTTGCGGAACGGTTCTGGCAAATCCGCGCAGCGGGGCGTTCGTGCAGCTTATCGCATTGGCCTTCACCACCATGGTATTGATGATGGGTGCGGTCTTCTTTCCCTTCCTCGAAATCTCGCGGATGGGTATCGGCAATGCGACCTCGCTATTCGGCGTGGCCTTGGCCTTTGCGGACGGATTCCTGCTGCCATTGGTTCTTGCCGTTCTGATCATGATCGTCGGGCTTCCGGTGCTGCGGTCCTTCCTGCTGCTTTACACGCTGGTGCCTCTTGCCCAGGGTAGGCCCGCCCGCCGCCATGCCGCGACCGCCTTTCGCCTGTCCGAGCATCTGCGCCCATGGTCGATGGCCGAGATCTTCGTCATCGGCACCTCGGTTGCGCTGGTGAAGGTGGCGGGGTTGGCGAATGTGCATCTGGGCCCGGCGTTCTGGGCATTCTTTGCACTGATCTTCGTCAATCTGGTGTCACGCGGCTTCATGTGCCAGACGACCATCTGGGATGCGATCGAGGATAGCGGCGGCCGGACGGATGGCCGTGAAATGGTCGAGACGCCAAAACCCGAAACGGCGCAGTCATGAGCAATGCGCCGGATCCGCATGATGACGGACCCGTTTTGACCGCCCATCGCGCGGGGCTGATCGGCTGCCGCAGCTGTGGTCGGGTCTGGCCCGCCGAGCAGGCGGTCTGCAAACGCTGTGGCGAGCATCTGGTCCCGCCGGACCGGCGGCGGCTGCAATATGTCTGGGCGTGGCTGTTTGCGGGGATCATCACCTATATCCCGGCGAATATCTTCCCGATGATGCGCACGCAGACCTTCGCGGGACTGCAAGGCAGTTCCGAAGCGACCATTCTCGAAGGCGTGGTGGAACTGATCCATCATGGCAGCTACGATATTGCTGCGATCGTGTTCGTCGCCTCGATCATCGTGCCGATCGCGAAATTCGTGGCGATCACCTGGTTGGCGCTGGTTGCGGGACGGCCCGCAACGGTTGACCAGGCGCATACCCGGCTCAAGATTTACGAGATTGTCGAATTCATCGGGCGATGGTCCATGATCGACGTTTTCGTGGTGGCGATCCTCTCGGCCCTGGTGCAACTGGGCTTCGTGGCCTCGATCCATCCGGGCCCCGCTGCGGTTTCTTTTGCATTATCAGTTGCTTTCACGATGCTTTCGGCGCAAAGCTTCGATCCAAGGCTGATCTGGCGGGGGCTTCCTCTGCGCAGCCGTGGTAACAGTAACGATGGTCGGGGAACACAGGCAGGATGAGCGAAACCCAACCGCCATTGAAACCGGCAAGCCCGGTTCGCAAGACTGCCGCAAGGGCGGCGCGGGCCGGAGTCAACGTGATCTGGCTGGTGCCCATTCTGGCGCTGGTCGTGACTCTCGGTGTGGCGTGGAATTCCTATTCCAATCGCGGCACTCTCATCGAGGTGGAATTCGCTGACGCGACGGGCATCACACCAGGCGAAACGGCGCTGCGCTTTCGCGAGATCACGGTCGGGCAGGTCGAGGCGGTGAAGTTCACCCCCGACCTTTCCAGGGTCAGCGTCGAACTGCGCGTCGATCCCGATGTTGCGAAATATATCGATGACGAGGCCAGTTTCTGGATCGTACGCCCGCAGGTCACCGCACAGGGGGTTACCCGGCTGGACACGGTGCTGACCGGGGCATTCATCGAGGGCTATTGGGATTCCAAGGTCAGCAAAAGACAGGCCGAGTTCGTCGGCCTGGACCGTCCGCCGCTCGTCCGGAGCGATGCCAAGGGCAGTTGGATCATATTGTCCATGGATAGCGCCGATGGCCTGACAGAAGGTGCTCCGGTGCTGTATCGGGGGGTTCAGGTCGGACGGATGGACAATATTCGCCTGTCCGAAGATGATGACCGGGTGATCGCCAATGCCTTCATCGAGGCCCCGCATGACAAGCGCCTTACCAGTGCGACGGTGTTCTGGGATACTTCCGGCTTCTCCCTGTCACTGGGAACGCGGGGGGTTTCGTTCAACGTGAACTCTCTCTCGTCGCTTCTGCAGGGCGGTGTCGCCTTCGACACGCTCGTCAGCGGTGGAAAGCCGGTTGAAACAGGCCAGATCTTCACGGTCCAGCCGGATGAAGAGACCGCCCGAAGCAACCTGTTTATCGAAGACGAGTCCAGGCAACTGCACCTGAATGTTCTGGTAGACAATTCCGTCGGTGGATTGACGAAGGGCTCGGATGTCCAGTTTCTCGGGCTGAAGGTCGGCACGGTCACGGATCTTGCCGTCTATGTGGACGAAGAAGAGGCCGGACCCGTGACGCTGCAACAGGTCACTATCGCGGTTTCGCCTAGCCGGATGGGGCTATCGACCGACGCCACTGCGGAAGACGCGCTCGAATTCCTTCGGGATTCGGTCAAGTCGGGGCTGCGGGCAAGAGTCGCCAGCACCGGTTTCTTCGGTAGCGCATTGATGATCGAACTGGTCAATATCCCGACCGCCCCGGCGGCGGAGATCGACATGGATGCCGAGCCCTACCCGATCATTCCTGCGGTCGAGGGCGATATTTCGGACTTCACGGAAACGGCCGAGGGTTTCATGAGCCGTATCGGAGAATTGCCGATCGAGGAGGTGCTGAAATCCGCGACCGACATGATGAACAGCGTTACCGCCCTGACCAGCTCGCAAGACACGCGGGCGATCCCGGAGAGCCTGCGCAAGACCGTTGACGAGGCCCAGACGACGCTGACCGATCTTCGAGAGATGGTTCAGGAATTCCGCGATGCCGGTGCGGTCGATAATGCCGGCACGGCGCTCGCCTCGGCCAGCGAGATCGCAGACAAGCTGAACACTGCCGCAGATCGGCTGCCAGCGATTCTCGAGTCGCTGGAAAAGGCGTCGGCCTCCGTGCAGGATGTGGATTTCGCGTCGATCGGTGCGCAGCTTGATGCGACCTTGCAGGATCTGCGCGACGTGATCGGAACGCCGGAAGCCGAAGCGCTGCCTGCCAAGATCAGCACTCTGGTGGATACCCTGGACAGCGCCGCAACCCAGATCGATACGCTCGCAAGCGAGATCCAGCAATCCGGGGCGAGCGCGAACATGGGCAAGATGATCGATGAGGCGACGGCCGCCTTTGAATCGGTCCAGGTTGCTGCCGAGGATGTTCCCGGCATGGTTGATGATATCGAAGAGGTAGCCGCCAAGGCCAAGGAGATCGATTTCGCCGCGATTGGCACGCAGCTGGAGGGAATACTGACCGATTTGCGCGCCATGCTGGGCAGCGAGGATGCCGAGGCATTGCCTCGCAACCTGTCGGATACGCTGGAAGCTGCTGCCGGTCTGCTGAATGATCTGCGCGACGGCAATGCGGCCGGTAGTCTGAACAACGCGCTGGATTCGGCCAGTGTTGCGGCGGATGAGATTGCCGAAGCGGTGCAGGATCTGCCCGGCCTGATCAAGCGGCTGCAGGCAACGGCGGCGCGGGCCGATGCGGTGCTGGCCGCTTACGGCGACCGCTCGGCCTTCAACAGCGAGGCTGTGGGCATGTTGCGCGAACTGCGGCGCGCGACGGAATCCTTCGGATCTCTGGCAAGGATGATCGAACGTAATCCGCGCGCCTTTATCTTGGGACGATGACATGATCATGAGACGCTTTTCCGCCCGTCAAGTATCCGCTCTGCCGTTTCTTGGCCTGTTGCTGATCCTGTCGGCCTGCTCGAACCCGGAGAAGACCGGGCGCTTCCTGATCGACCCGCCCTCGACGCGGGCGCAGGTGCCCAACCGGTTGGGAACGGCGGAGCTGAAGGACGTGTCGCTGCCCGATTATGCCGCCGATCAGGAAGTGATGTGGCAAACCGAAGATGGTGCTGTCCGGTCCAATCCGGATAATCTCTGGGCGGACAATCCCAAACGCGGTTTCACCTTGGCGCTTGCACGCGAGATATCAGACATCTCGGGCGCGACGGTGATCGGGGAGCCCTGGCCCCTGGCCGAGCCTCCTCAGCGCGTCCTGGAGGTGAGGGTCGAGAAGGCGCTGGCGCAGGCGGATGGAATATATCGGCTGAGCGGACGTTACTTCGTTTCGGACGAGGAAAGTGGAGGCACCAATCACGCCCGCAGCTTTGACATTTCCGTACCGATGTCCGGCGATCAGCCTTCGGCCATCGCCGGGGCAATGTCGCAGGCGATAAGTCAGCTTGCACAACAGATCGCCACGCTCGGCGGGCCGGGCCGGACAATCGCCACGCGAGCCAGCTCCGATCCGTTCGCACTGGATCCCATCTTCTGACCGGTCGGGGCCAATCAACCCTTTCGTTCATGGCTTCGACCCCCCATATTGCGACCAACCACAGATACCAGCCGTTTTTGGGGGCAACATGACCATGCTTTTCGACGCTGCGCAGGACGCGCCGCAGTCTGGCGATTTCATCCGCGACGTGACCGAAGCCGACTTCATGGCCGAGGTGGTCGAGAAATCCATGGAGATTCCCGTCGTCGTGGATTTCTGGGCACCGTGGTGCGGTCCTTGCAAGACATTGGGGCCCCAGCTCGAAGAAGAGGTGGCGCGGCACAAGGGCCGGGTCCGGATGGCAAAGGTCAATATCGACGAGAACCAGATGATCGCGGCACAATTGCGGGTGCAATCGGTTCCGACCGTCTATGCCTTTTTTCAGGGCCGTCCGGTGGATGCCTTCCAGGGCGCTGTCCCGCAAAGCCAGATCAAGCAGTTCATTGACAAGCTGGCCGCACTTGGCGGCGATGACGGCGGGCTGACCGAGGCCCTGGCCGCAGCCGAATCCATGCTCGAGGAAGGTGCCGCCTCCGACGCGATCGAAACCTTTGCTGCCATCATCGGCGAAGAGGCCGAGAATTCCGAGGCATGGGGCGGATTGATCCGCGCGCATCTGGCGGCAGGCGACGCCGCCGCCGCGGCTTCGAGCTTGCAGCAGGTTCCGGCCTCGATTGCCGGGACCGCGCCGATCGAGGCCGCCCGGGCGCAGCTGCAACTGGCCCAACAGGCCGAGAACGCGGGCCCGTTGGGCGATCTGCAGGCCAGGGTCGAGGCAAATCCCGAGGATCAGCAGGCGCGGCTTGAATATGCTCAGGCGCTTCATGCCGCCGGAGAGGTCGAGGAGGCGGTCGAGATCCTGCTGGACAGTTTCCGCCGCGACCGCGACTGGAACGACGGTGCCGCAAAGGCTCAGCTCCTGACGATTTTCGACAGCCTCAAGCCGAATGACCCGATCGGCCAGAAGGGTCGCCGGAGGCTGTCCTCGCTGATCTTCGCCTGATGGGCTTTCGCTTTGATCTGCCCACGCGAATCGCGCTGTTTCCGCTTTGCGAGGTGGTGATGCTGCCTCGCGCCAAACTGCCACTGCATATCTTCGAGCCGCGTTACCTGCAGTTGCTGGACGATGTGCTCAAGACCGATCATCGCCTGATCGGCATGATCCAGCCCGATGGAAACCGGCTCGCCGCCATCGGCAGCGCGGGCCGGGTCATCGCCTTTTCGGAAAGCGAGGATGGGCGGATGATGATCTCGCTTCGTGCGGTCTCGCGCTTTCGGCTGGCGGGGATAGAGGACGGCTTTACTCCTTACCGGCAGGGCGAGGTTGATTGGGCGGGGTTCGAACGGGATCTCGATGGTCCCGAGACGGATCCCGGACTTGACCGTTCGGCATTGCTGGACAAGCTGCGCCGCTATGCCGAGGCATTACAGCTTTCGGCAGATCTGGAATCCGCCGCAAAGGCCGCCGACGAAACCTTGATCAACGCCTTTTCAATGATGCTGCCCTTTTCATCCGGCGAGAAGCAGGCCTTGTTGGAGGCCCGCACCCTGACCGACCGCCGTGTGCTGCTGGAAGGGCTGATGGATTATGCGCTGCATGGCGGCGAAAACGAAGAACCTATGCAATGACCGACATTCCCAACCCCCGATTCGACCGCCACATGCTGGAAGCCCTGGTCTGCCCGGTCACCCATGCGGTGCTGCATTACGATGCGGAACGGCAGGAACTGGTGTCCAAAACCGCAGGCCTCGCCTTTCCGATCCATGAGGGTATCCCGGTCATGCTGATCGATGAGGCCCGCCAGATCAAGGCGGACTGACGGTGTCATGACCCAACAGGCCAGACCGAGCCTTCCCCACTGGATGATCGCGCTGATCCTCGTCTGTTGCGTGATCGAGGCGGGCCTTTGGCTCGCCCCGATGCTGGGATATGGCGGGGTGCGCGTCGCGGTGAACCTCGCAGGGGGATTCTGGTCTCCCCTGTTATGGCGCGGCGGTGGACTCTATCCCGGCCAACCGGTGCTGATGTTCGTGACATACGGGCTGTTGCATGGCGGTCTGGCGCATCTGGCCATGAACATGTTCTCGCTCGCCGCGGTCGGGCGGGAACTTGCGCGTTTCCTGCGGCCGTTGCCGATGCTTGCCGTCTATCTCGTTTCGCAGATTGCAGCGGGCGTGCTTTTCGCCCTGATCTCCCCGGCGCCGGGTCCGATGGTCGGCGCGTCGGGGGCGATCTTCGGCCTTGCCGGTGCGCTGATCGGGCAGGCGATCAAATGGCGGCGCAGCCGCCGTATGTCGATGAGGCCGATCTGGCGCGCCGTGCTGATCATCGGCGGGCTGAATATCGCCCTGACCCTGCTGGTGCCGCAAATTGCCTGGCAGGCCCATCTGGGAGGGATTATCGCCGGGTTCGTCATGGGTCTGCTTTTGCCGCTCAAGCGTGATCGATTTGGGGCGCGGGCGCTCCGCTAGACCCACCTTGATCGCCGGATCTGTCCGCCGCGCCCCGAGATGACCCGCGCCATGCTAACCGATGGCCTGATCCCGCGTTTCCGTCTTGATCAGCATCAATGCCGCGGCTCCCAGAAGCAGCAGGATGGCGAATACTCCGATGGCAAAGCCGAAGCCGCGGGCAAAGGCCACCGCAAGCAGGCTCGGCGCAAGAATACCCCCCAGTCTCGCCATGGAACTTGCGGTTCCCATGCCGGTGCCGCGCAGGTTGGTCGGGTAGAGTTCCGGCGTAAAGGCATAAAGCGCGCCCCAAGTTCCCAGCAGCGCAAAGCTCATCAGGATCAGCGAGGCGGCGATCAGCCCGGTCGAATCCGCAATGGTGAACAGAAAGCATCCCGCCGCGCTGAGCAGCAGGAATCCCATCAATGTATTACGGCGGCCGATTGCCTCGACTCCCCAGGCGGCCAGCGCATAGCCGGGGATTTGCGCAAGGGCAAGGATCACCAGGAAACCGAAGCCCCGCACGAAACCGAAGCCTTCGGTTGCCAACTGCCCCGGCACCCAGATGAAAACACCGTAATAGGACAGCGAGACAAGGAACCAGACTGCCAGCACGCCAAGGCTGCGATTGCGCAATGCGGGCGCGAAGATCGAGCGTTCCGCAGAGGCGGGAACCGGTGCCGGAACGATTTGGACGTCATCGCCAAGTGTCTCTGCGCCATTGGCCGCCAATACCCGGTTGATCACCTGTCGCGCCTCGGGCTGACGCTTGTTCCGGATCAGGTACATTGGCGATTCCGGCACCCAGAGGCGCAGCCAGAACCCGATCAGCGCAGGCAGTGCCGCGATCGCGAATATCCATCGCCACGCGGCGGGCGCCCCCATGGTGGAGGCGATCCATGCCGTCAACGCGATCACGATGGTGCCAACCGCCCAGAAGCCCTCCAGCCAGACCAGCCAGCGGCCGCGGTTCCTGGGCGGCAGGAACTCGGCCATCATGGCGTAATCGACGGGTAGCGTGCCGCCGACCGCAATGCCGGTCAGGAAACGCAGCGCCAGCAGGAAGGTGAAATCATTCGCGAAGACCGAGGCGAGGCCGAATACCGCATCCATCGCCACGGTAAACAAGAGCACATTGCGCCGTCCGATCCGATCGGCCAGCCGTCCAAAGGCGAATGCCCCGACGAACATGCCCAGGAAGAACAACGTGCCGATCTGCAGCGCGGTGACCCGCTCCAGCCCGAAAGTCGCCGCGATGCTTGGCGCTGCGAAACCGACCGCGATCACCTGCATCGCATCCGCCGCCCAGACCAGCCCGAAGATCGCCAGCAGCCGCCATTGAAAGCGCCCGGTTCCGCCTTGCGCCAAGGCGTCGTCCACGGTCATCTGCATGATCTGCTCTCCGGCCCCGATGTCTTCATGCATGGATAACCGCAGCGCCCGCCTTCACCAAGGGACATCCCGTCGAAAAAGCGGTTTCCGTCAGGTCAGTGCGGCTCGACATGTTCTGGCGTCGCAGCTAGGCTCTGCCGCAAAGGAGCCCGCCCATGTTCACACTCGCCACCTGGAACATCAACTCGGTCCGCCTGCGCGAGGGCCTTGTCGCAAGATTGCTGCGCGAGGAAAGCCCCGACATCCTCTGCCTGCAGGAATGCAAGTCCCCGGTCGAGAAGATCCCGATGGAGGCTTTCCGGGAACTGGGCTACGATCACATCGTCGCGCGCGGGCAAAAGGGTTACAACGGCGTCGCCATCCTGTCGCGCCTGCCAATCGAGGATGCGGGTGATCGCGACTATGCGGGGCTTGGGCATGCACGGCACGTTGCGGCACGGCTGCAGAATGGCGTCGTGATCCACAACATGTATATCCCGGCAGGAGGTGACATCCCCGACCGCGAGCAGAACGAGAAATTCGGCCAGAAGCTGGATTTCGTGGCCGAGATGCGGGATGTCTTTCACGCCGACCGGCCAAAGCGGTCGATCATGGTCGGCGATTTCAACATCGCCCCCCGCGAGGATGACGTCTGGTCGCACAAGCAGCTTCTCAAGGTCGTCAGTCATACCCCGATCGAGGTCGAGCATCTTCTGGATGCCCAGGCAGCGGGCGAATGGGTGGACATCACGCGCAAGGACATTCCCGAAGGGCAGCTTTATTCCTGGTGGAGCTATCGCGCGCGGGATTGGGACGCGGCCGACAAGGGCCGGCGTCTGGATCACATCTGGGCCAGCACCGACATCGCCAATGCGGGCCATGGCAGCCGGGTGCTGCGGGATGTGCGGGGCTGGGAAAAACCCAGTGACCATGCGCCGGTCTTTGCCAGCTTCGATCTGTAAATTCGTTCAAATGCAATCCGAATGACGGTCGCCCTGCCGTGACAGCGGCACGTAGCGGCCTGCATTCGCTTGCGATGAACTGGCGGGGGCAGCCTGCCCCGTATTTCGTCGCGGCGATGTGCCGAAATTGAGTAAAATGCAAGGCGAACATTGTTTGTAAGCCCTTGGGCATTCGTGTTTTATCAACCCCACGCAGGCATAACCCGTCAATGCGGGGCCGCGTATGAATAGAAATTCCCCGCCGGTCAGAAGGCCATATCAAACGAAACCGCGGCGTAAAACCTGCCGCAACTAAATGGAGGTCTTTATGACCAGCATTCTGACGAATAACGGCGCCATTGTCGCTCTTCAGACCTTGAAGATGACGAATATGCATCTGGAAAAGACGCAACAGCAAATTTCCACCGGCAAGAAAATCGGAAGTGCCAAGGATAATGCAGCATTGTGGTCAATCGCCAAGATCATGGAAACCGATGAAACTGGATTTCGGGCGATCAAGAACAACTTGAATGCCGCCGGTCAGACTGTCGCAACCGCCGTGGCTGGCGCGAACGAAATAACCGATGTTCTGAAGGACATGATGGACCTTGCTACGAACGCGGGTACCGACGGGTTTGATTTCGCGACCGTCAACGACCAGATCACCAATAAGCATAAACAAATCAAGGCTATCATTTCCGGTACGCAGATGAACGGTGTGAACCTGCTGAAAAAGAATGTCAGTGGGACCAAGACGGATTTCACGATTCTGGCTTCGTTGGATAGATCGTCCGGCACTGGCGCACCGGCTATCGGTACGATCGTAGTGAATGGACTTGGTTTTGACCAAAATGTGGCTTCCGCGCCAACGGTTGTATACAGTGGGGATTCCGCCCCATCGACCCCTAGTGGCGGTACTACTGCACCTGCTACGGGCGCTGCGCCTGCTACGGCCACGACTGGATTCTCCGGCAGTATCACTCAAGTGACGGACACGGCCTCCGCGCATCAGGCGCTCGCTCAACTCACACTCATGCACGACCTTGCTGTTAAGGGCACGGCTGCGTTGGGCAATGCGGCGAAGCGGATCGAAGATCAAGTGAGTTTTGTTACGAATCTGGCTGATTCTCTGAAGCTGGGTATCGGCTCGCTGGTCGATGCGGATCTTGAGGAATCCTCCGCGCGCTTGCAGGCCCTGCAGGCTCAGCAGCAGCTTGGCATTCAAGCCTTGTCGGTTGCTAACCAGGCGCCGCAGTCGGTTCTGGCCCTTTTCCGTTAAGGCCACTGTCAGCAACAATCTTCGGGGCGCGCGGACCAGTCGCGCCCCGATCTTTCAACCAAATGACAGGGAACCGGGTCATTGAACGCTTTAGCATCCGACTATTCGCACGGCTATGGAAATAATCCCGTACGCTCTGACCGGGATACCGAATATGCCATGCTTTCGCGCGTCACCTCAATGCTGCGCCGGGCTTCCGCCAGCGGCGATATCAGGGTTCAGATCGAAGCGGTGGGCAAGAATAACCAGCTATGGACGATCCTGGCCGCCGATCTTGCATCCGAAGGAAACGCCCTTCCCGACGATCTGCGTGCTCGCTTGCTCTCTCTGGCGAGTTTCTCCCTGCGCCATGGTCACGCCGTGCTGGTTCGCAAGGCAACCGTGAATGCCCTGATCGATGTGAACATGTCGATTATGAAAGGCTTGCGAGGCGAGGCCGGCGCATGAGCGGGCTCATTCTGAAACTCGGACCGAATGAGCGTGTCTTGATCAATGGTGCCGTTATCCAGAACTGTGATCGCCGGACGAAACTCTCGATCAAGACGCCGAATGTGCATGTGCTACGCTTGAAGGATGCCATCCATCCCGACATGGCGAACACCCCGGTTGCCCGCACCTGTTACATCGCGCAGCTCATTCTTTCTGGCGACGCCGAACCCGAAAAGGGCCGCAAGCAGCTTCTTGTTGCCATCGAACAGCTCAGCCAGGTCTTCGAGGATTTCGATAGCCGCAGAATACTGTCCTCGGCCACGGAACATGCGATCGCAGGGAACGCGTATCAGGTCTTGCGCCAACTGAAAAAGCTTCTTCCCCGCGAAGCCCGCCTTTTCGCTGCAGGAGAACAATGATGATATCCATATCAGTTGGACTTGGTGGAATCGCAGGATGGGGCATCCTGCAGCGCCTGGAAGGCCGCCAGAAAGCAATTCTGGCCAAGGATCCCATCATTCAACGCCAAACCAGGCATTTCCGCGACCGCATAGAACTCACGAAGATGGCAAGGGATCTGGTCGGTGATTACCGGATGCTCAGCGTCGCCTTGGGTGCCTTTGGCCTGGAAGATGATATCGGTAACAAGGCGTTCATCAGGAAGGTGCTGGAGTCCGATCTCGATGATCGCAGATCCCTGGCGAATCGGCTTGCCGATAAACGATATCTCCGCTTGGCGGAAGAATTCGGTTTTCAGGATGCAACTTCATCCGAAGCATCTGCTGCATCTCGTGATCCCGGCTTTGCCGAGCGGATCTCCCGTGCCTATCTGGATAGGGAGTACGAGCGCCGCGTTGGGCTTGGTGATGAGAATCTGCGCCTTGCCCTGAACGCCAAGCGAGAGATCGAGGCGTTTGCGAGCCGGGATTCGAGCGAGAAGGCACTGTGGTATGAAGTGCTTGGGAACCAGCCATTGCGGAAAGTATTCGAGAAAGCTTTCGGATTCGGCGATTATTTCGCGAAGATACCCGTAGACCGGCAATTGGCAGAGCTCACCAAGGCGTCCCGGCGGCTTTTCGGAAGCAGTTCCTTTAAAACCATCTCGAAGCCCGAGAATATCGAGAAAATCACCCGAAACTTTCTGATCAGGTCGGAAATCGCAACGACGAGCGGTCAAAACCGCTTCAGCGTGGCGTTGACCCTCTTGTCGCGATAGGCTGATGTTGCGCGAGACGCCTCGTTCCGGGCGGATCTGACCTTGCACCCAGGCTGCGCATGGCTATAACCCCGGACGATTTGCGCCGTTCCATGACAAGCCCGGAGGCAGGACCATGCCAAAAAGAACCGATATCAAATCAATCCTGATCATCGGTGCCGGCCCCATCGTCATCGGGCAGGCCTGCGAATTCGACTATTCCGGCGCACAGGCCTGCAAGGCGCTGCGCGAGGAAGGTTACCGGGTCATCCTGGTGAACTCGAACCCCGCCACGATCATGACCGATCCCGAGATGGCGGACGCGACCTATATCGAGCCGATCACCCCGGAGATCGTCGAGAAGATCATCGCCAAGGAACGGCCCGATGCGCTCTTGCCGACCATGGGCGGGCAAACCGGGTTGAATACCGCATTGGCGCTGGCTGATTCAGGTGCGCTGAATCGATATGGCGTCGAACTGATCGGTGCGCAGCGATCCGCGATCGAGATGGCGGAAGACCGCAAGCTGTTCCGCGAGGCGATGGACCGGATCGGGTTGGAAAATCCCCGCGCGACGATCATTGCCGCGCCAAAGCTGACAAGCGGGAAATACGATGTCTCCGCGGGCGTTGCTTCGGCGATGGAAGTCCTGGAGGAGATCGGCCTGCCCGCGATCATCCGTCCCGCCTACACCCTGGGTGGCACGGGCGGCGGCGTCGCCTACAACCGCGACGATTACGAGCGGATCGTGCGTTCGGGCCTTGATGCCTCGCCGGTCGCGCAGGTGTTGATCGATGAAAGCCTGCTGGGCTGGAAGGAATACGAGATGGAAGTCGTGCGTGACCGCAACGACAACGCCATCATCGTCTGCTCTATCGAGAATGTCGATCCGATGGGCGTTCATACCGGCGATTCGATCACCGTCGCCCCGGCCCTGACCCTGACCGACCGCGAATATCAGCGGATGCGGAATGGCAGCATCGCGGTCCTGCGCGAGATCGGGGTCGAGACCGGCGGATCGAATGTGCAATGGGCGATCAACCCCGCGGATGGCCGCATGGTGGTGATCGAGATGAACCCGCGGGTCAGCCGTTCATCTGCTCTGGCCTCCAAGGCCACGGGTTTTCCGATCGCCAAGATCGCCGCGAAACTGGCGGTTGGCTACACGCTGGATGAACTGGACAACGATATCACCAAGGTCACCCCGGCCAGTTTCGAACCTTCGATCGATTATGTCGTGACGAAAATCCCGCGTTTCGCCTTTGAGAAATTCCCGGGTTCCAAGCCCGAGCTGACGACCGCGATGAAATCGGTGGGCGAAGTCATGGCGATTGGCCGCAGCTTCCATGAATCGCTGCAAAAGGCGCTGACCTCGATGGAAAACGGCCTGACCGGCCTGGATGAGATTGCCATCGAAGGCGTGACCGAACAGGGCAAACCCGCCGTCATCGCGGCGCTGTCCAGGCAGACGCCTGACCGGCTGCGCGTCATTGCCGAAGCCATGCGTTTCGGCCTGACCGATGACGAAATCCAGCGCATCACGCATTTCGATCCCTGGTTCCTGGAGCGTTTGCGCGAGATCGTGGATACCGAAACCCGGATCCGCGAATCCGGCCTGCCCGAAGATGAGGAGGACCTTCGGGCGCTGAAGATGATGGGTTTCACCGATGCCCGCCTCGCCACCCTGACCGGCCGGGACGAGGCCGATATCCGCCATGCCCGGGTATCGCTGGATATCCGCCCGGTCTTCAAACGCATTGACACCTGTGCGGCCGAGTTCGAGGCCCAGACCCCCTATATGTATTCCAGTTACGAATCCCCCGCGATGGGCGAGGCGGAATGCGAATCCCGTCCGACCGGGGCCAAGAAGGTGGTCATCCTCGGCGGTGGCCCGAACCGTATCGGCCAGGGGATCGAATTCGACTATTGCTGCTGCCACGCCTGTTTTGCCCTGACCAGCGCGGGTTACGAGACCATCATGGTCAATTGCAATCCCGAGACGGTGAGCACTGATTACGATACCTCGGACCGGCTCTATTTCGAGCCGCTGACACTGGAGCATGTCCTTGAAATCCTGCGCGTCGAGCAGGAGAACGGCACCCTGCATGGCGTCATCGTGCAATTCGGCGGCCAGACCCCGCTGAAGCTTGCCAACACGTTGGAGGCGGAGGGCATCCCGATCCTCGGCACCACTCCCGACGCCATCGATCTGGCCGAGGACCGCGAACGTTTCCAGCAGCTCCTGAACGATCTGAATCTCAAGCAGCCCATCAATGGCATCGCGCGCAGCGATGCCGAAGCCATCGCGATTGCCAAGAAGATCGGTTTTCCGTTGGTGATCCGTCCTTCCTATGTCCTGGGCGGCCGCGCGATGGAGATCGTGCGCGACATGGATCACCTGAAACGCTATATCACCGAGGCGGTCAGCGTTTCGGGCAAGAATCCGGTTCTGCTGGACAGCTACCTGACCGGCGCGATCGAGGTGGATGTCGATGCTCTCAGCGACGGCACGAATGTCCATGTCGCCGGAATCATGGAACATATCGAGGAGGCCGGCGTGCATTCGGGTGACTCGGCCTGCTCGCTGCCCCCGCATACGCTGGATGCGGCGACGATTGCCGAGCTGAAGCGCCAGACCGTCGCCATGGCCCGCGCCCTTCATGTCGTCGGGCTGATGAATGTGCAATTCGCGCTGAAGGATGGCGAGATCTACGTGTTGGAGGTCAATCCGCGCGCTTCCCGGACCGTTCCTTTCGTGGCCAAGGCGACCGACAGCGCCATTGCCTCCATCGCCGCCCGGCTGATGGCCGGAGAGCCGATGTCGAACTTCGCCACCCGCGACCCCTATCCCGAGGCGTCGGCCCCGAGGATGATCTGCCCTTTGCCGATCCGCTGACGCTGGCCGATCCGAACACGCCGTGGTTCTCGGTCAAGGAAGCGGTGATGCCCTTCGCCCGCTTCCCCGGCGTCGATACGCTGCTAGGCCCCGAGATGCGTTCGACGGGCGAGGTGATGGGCTGGGACCGCAATTTCCCACGCGCCTTCCTCAAGGCACAGCTTGGGGCGGGCACCAATCTGCCGCATGACGGACGCGTTTTCATCTCGATCAAGGATGCCGACAAGACCGGGGCAATGGCGGATGCGGCCCGCGACCTGGTCGCGATGGGTTTCCGGATCGTCGCGACCAGCGGCACGGCAGAGTTTCTGGCCGCCAATGGCGTGGAGGCGCAGGGTGTGAACAAGGTCTATGAAGGCCGGCCGAATATCGTCGACCGGCTGAAGAATGGCGAGATCGCCATGGTCCTGAACACGACCGAGGGCGCGCAGGCTATTGCCGATTCACGCGAAATCCGCGCCGTCGCCCTGTACGACAAGATCCCCTATTTCACCACCGCGGCAGGCAGCATCGCCGCGGTCGCGGCCATCAAGTCGCGCGAAGAAGGTGAGGTTGGGGTCCGCAGCCTGCAGGCCTGACATTCCCGCTTGTCCGAAGGAGGCGATCCGTATCGCCCCTTCTTCATGCTATCCTCCGGAGTCGCCGGTTCTGCCGCCACTGCTTCAAGAAACTTGCCGATGACGGGGGCGAAGCGCCCCGGCCATGGCAGGGCACAATCAACCTGCCCGCTTCAGTTCCGCGCCGTCTTGCGCGAGGCCTGCCGTGGAACAAGGGCACGCATGATGGCGGGCATTTCCAGCGAACCGACCGCTTCGCCATCCCGCATGACCCGATATCGCCGGTCCAGCGCACCCTCTGCCATGGCGATGACGCTTTCGAGATTGTCATTATGGTCGATCTCGCCCGAAATCTCGCCCTCGGCGGGGCCTTCCTCCATGATGGACCGGGCCCGCAAAACCCGGGCGCGATTGATATCGCTTACGAAATCCTCGATATAGGGATCGGCCGGTTCCAGCAGGATTTGTTGCGGCTCGCCCTGCTGGATGACCGCCCCGTCTTTCAGGATCACCAGGTGATCGGCCAGTTTCAGCGCCTCGTCCAGGTCATGGGTGATGAAGACGATGGTCTTGTGCAATTCCGCCTGCAATTCGATCAGCAGATCCTGCATATCGGTGCGGATCAGCGGATCGAGCGCCGAGAAGGCCTCGTCCATCAGCATGATCCCGGAATTCGAGGTCAGCGCGCGGGCGATCCCCACCCGTTGCTGCATGCCGCCCGAAAGCTGATGCGGGTAATGACCGCCATAGCCTTCCAGCCCTACGCGATCCAGCCAGCGATTGGCATCGGCCTCGAATTCCTTGCGCGAGATCCCCCGCGTGGCCAGCGCCATTCCGGCATTCTCCAGCACTGTGCGATGTGGCAGCAGGGCGAATTTCTGGAACACCATCGACATGGTCTCGCGCCGTAACCTGCGTAGCCGCGTTTCGTCCCATGTCAGGATATTCTCGCCATCGACCAGCACTTCTCCCGCCGTCGGTTCGATCAGCCGGTTCAGATGCCGGATCAGGGTGGATTTGCCCGAGCCGGACAGCCCCATGATGACGGTGATTCGGCCCGTGCGGATCTCGACATTGATATCGCTGAGCCCGAGCACGTGGTTACGCTTTTCCAGCAGTTCCGGCTTGCCCATCCCGGCCCGCACATCGGCCAGCGCGGCCTGCGGTGTATCGCCGAAGATCTTGTAGAGGTTGCGGATGGAAATCTTGACCTGATCGTTCATATCCATCCCCCCTTATCGTCTGGCCTGGCTGGCATCGATACGGGCCAGTGACGCCTTGGTCACCCGGTCCAGCATGATCGCCAGCAGCACGATGCCAAAGCCCGCCACAAGGCCGACGCCCAGTTCCAGGCTGCGGATGCCGCGCAGGACCAGCACACCGAGTCCGGGGGCCGAGACCAGAGAGGCGATGACGACCATGGCGAGGCTCATCATGATGGTCTGGTTCACGCCCGCCATGATATTGGGCAATGCCAGCGGGATCTGCACGCCGAACAGTTTCTGGCGATTGGTCATGCCGAAGGCATCGGCGGCCTCGATCACGTCCTTGTCGACCAGCCGGATCCCCAGGTCGGTCAGCCGGATCACCGGCACGATCGCGTAAAGGATGATTGCGATCCCGTAAAGCTTGGGCTCGGTCACGGAGAACAGGAAGATCAGCGGGATCAGGTAGACGAATGGCGGCAGCGTTTGCAGCATGTCGAGGATCGGGATGACGATCCGCTGCAACCTGTCGCTGCGCGACATGGCGATGCCGATGGGCACACCGAAAAGTACACAGATAAAGGCGCAGACGAATATGATCGCCAGCGTCTGCATCGCCGCATTGTAATGATCGACAAAGGCCAGCAACGCCAGCGAGATGGCCACGAAGACTACGACCCGCCACGACTTGCTGACCAGCCATGTGACCGCCAGCAGCAGCGGGATCATGATCCACCATGGTGTGTTGGTCATCACCGCAAGGCTTTCCCGCAGCATCCAGCTTAGCGGTTGCGTCACCGGATCGATCACCACCCGCAGCGCGTCACGCATCGACAGGAAGCCCCGCTCCAGCCCAAGGGTCAGGTCGCGCGATTCCGGGATCACCCCGCAGGCGTCATGTAGTGCATCGAGCGACGGGAAGGGTAAATCCCAAAGCGAGGCACCGCCGGTCCCGCCACCGGATTCGCCCCTGCTGCGGGCAAGCAATTCGGCCATCGACATCGGCCCTTCGCCGCTTCCGCCGCCATCGCACCATTCCCGCAGGCCCAGACTGTCGAACACGCTGTCATATATTGCCATGAATCTCCCGGGCCGCCTGCCCGTCCACCTTGACCGATTGCAAAGGACGGCGCCGACCCCCGACGCCGTCCTCCCTTCTCATCGAGCGGTCCCGATCAGTTTTGCTCGACCAGCGCCGAAAGCTTCTCGCGCGCGGCGTCCGACAGCCAGCCCTGCCACTCATCGGGATTCTCGGTGATGTAATGGACCGCGACCTCTTCGGCAGAGGCCGAGTTCTCGTCCTGCCAGGCCAGCAGAGCGCTCATGGTTTCGGTCTTGAAACTCATGTTGCGGAAGAACTCGGTGATTTCCGGGTTGCTTTCTACGAACTCCGTGGTAGCCGAGGTCAGGATCGGTGCGGCCGGGAAATCCGAGACCTGCGGATCGGGCGTATCCGGGTTCTGCAGCGGCTCGAACTTCGCTTCGTCATATTCGCCCAGCTTTACCCGGGTCATGTCGTATTTGCCCATCGGCACGGTCGGGCCCCAGTAATAGCCGAACCAGGGTTCGCCATCGGTGACGGCGGCACCCATCGACGAGGCCAGCGTTTCGCCGGATCCGTGGTTGAACACTTCGATGCCGGACTCCTCCAGGTTCAACGCGCGCACGAGATTATCACTCACTACGCGGCAGCCCCAGCCATCCGGGCAGTTGTTGAAGCGCCCACCCACGAGGTCGGGATTTTCCATGATCCCTTCGATGGTCGTCAATTCGGGATGCTCCTCGGCCATGGCGGTCGTAATCCACCAGCCTTCGATCCCGCCGGGATCCAGAACGCTGGTCAGGCGCTCCATCTTGCCTTCGTCTTCCAGTTTCGTATAGGCGTCGCCGGCCGAGTTCAGCCACAGATTGGTGACGACGTCAGGTTCGCCATTCTCCGCGACCGAGGTGATCGCGGGGATGGTATCGGATTTCACCAGCGAAACGTTGCAGCCATAGCCCTGTTCCAGCATGAACTTGGCGACTTCCGTGGTCACCTCGGCGGCGGCCCAGTTCATCTGCGCGATGGAAACATCACCGCATTGGCTGTCGCCATCCTGTGCATTCGCAGGGAGTGAGAAAAAGCATCCGGCCGCAGCAATCGCGGCGATCGAGGTCATTCTGAGCATGATCTTTCCTTCAGCTTGTCATGATACTGATGGCCGGACGCAGCGACATGTCGCGGCCCGGTCGGTGAAAACGGGGGAATATGATAGCATAAAACCCGGCGCGGCTGTTTGCCGCGTCGAAGCGCCTTGACGCACTTGAGAGCTGCTATGATCTCTCTCGGCCATTAATTGCCGATTAGCACGGGGTCGATCGAAAGGCAACCTGACCGGGCTGGTCGGCCCATGTGTCTGATTGACCTGAATCAGTTCAATTTATTGAAAAATATAAATAAATATTAACAAGAAAAGACCCTGACCTCCCCGTTTGCCTGTGCTATCGCTCGGTGCAGGAGGGGCCATGATCGAGACGACGACAGGAGATGCCGGGCGGGACTCGCGCGCGGGAATGCTGGCCATGATCGCGGCCATGGGGCTGTTACCGATAGGCGACGCCATCGCCAAGCTGCTGACCGGGATAGCCTCGCCCTTCGAGGTGAGTGTCTGGCGCATCGCGATGCAGGCGTTGTTCTTCATACCCGTCGCGATCCTGTGGCGCCGCCGGTTGAAGGGATCGCTGCTGTCCCGGCCCGCGCTGTTGTCGGGTGCGCTTTTCGCGGTGACGATGATTTGCCTGGTCAGCGCCTTTCAGAAGATGCCCATCGCGACCGCCATCGCGATCTTCTTCATCGAACCCCTGTTGCTGACCCTGCTCGCATGGCCGTTCCTGAACGAGCGTCCGGGTCCACGCCGTTTCGTGGCGGTTGGCGTGGGTTTGATCGGTGCGCTGATCGTGATCCGCCCGAATTTCGCGGTCTTCGGGCCCGTGGCGCTGTTTCCGGTCGGCGCGGCCATCGCCTATGCGCTGAACATGATCGTGCTGCGCCGCGCTACCCGCGATCACTCGGCGCTGACGCTACAGATCGGGGCGACCTTCTGTGCGGCGATCGGGTTGCTCACACTTCATGCGGGTGGGGTGATGCTGGGACAGGAGGCTACCTCGCTGGCCGATGCCCCAGGCTGGACCTTGCCGGCGCTGATCTGCGCCGGGGGGTTGCTGGCAGTGACCTTCCTGCTGATCACCCATGCTTTCAGCAAGGTCGAGGCCAGCCTGCTGGCGCCTTTCCAATATCTCGAAATCGTCGGTGCAACCATCGTGGGGCTGATTGTCTTCGGCGATTTTCCCGATGCGCTGACATGGCTGGGAACCGCTATCATCCTTGGCTCGGGTATCTATGTCTTTCACCGCGAGCGGAAGACAGAAAGCTAGGCCACCCGGCTCCGGTAGAACCGGAACCGGGCCGTCGTTTTACTCCGCGGCGGTGTCAGCCTCGGCAAGCTTGTCGTCAATGATCTTCTTCAACTCGTCCCAAGGCTGGTTTTGCACCTTCTCGCCGCCGATGACGAAGGTCGGCGTGGCCTCGATCTCATCGGCGGTGGTGTTCTGCTGGAAGGTCGCGATCAGGCTTTCCGCCTTGGCGCTGTCGTTCCAGCAAGCGGTCATCTGCTCTTCGGTCATCCCTGCCTTCAGGCCGATTTTGCGCAGGTTCTCGGCGATCTGGTCGCCCGAGTCGCCTTCAAGCCATTTCTTCTGCTCGTCGAACAGCATGTCCGAGACGGCATAATACTTGTCGTCGCCCCCGCAGCGGGCGAGAATCCCGGCCCACAAACCGACCGCATCGAAATAGACATCCCGCTGGATGAAGCGGACCTTGCCGGTATCGACATATTCGGATTTCAGCTTTGGCCAGTTCTGATCGTGGAAATTGGCGCAATGGCCACAGGTGAAGCTGGCATATTCGACGATGGTCAGCGGCGCGTCCTCGGCCCCGAGCGCGATGTCGGGCAGGGTTTGCGCCTCGCTGGTTTCGGTTTCCTCGGTCGCCGTGGCGTCCTGCGCCAGAACGGGTGTGGCCAGCGACAGCGCCAGAGCGGCGGCAACGGAGCGGATCAACATCAAGAGTCCTTTCGGTTTGTTCGGGAAGAGAGATTCAGTGCCAGCCGGGCCATCGCCTCGGCCAGTTGCGGGTCCTCGAACTGCGCGGCAACCTCATGGGCCCTGGCCTTTGCCTGCGGGTCGGGGGGGGCCGTGCTGCGCGGTGGCGCGGGGGTGAATTGCGCCTGCCCTTCGGCAAAGCCGGTCGCGGCCGTTTGAGTCAGAACGATCTTCTGTATCGCGTTATAGCCGTAACAGGCGTTGACCCTTTCACGAAGCTGCGGAAGCTGCATTTCCACCAGGGGCGCGGCCGGACCCGAGGTCAACAGGGTCAATGTTGCGCCGAACCCGCCCCGGCTGTGGCTGATCCGGACCGGACGGGTTGCGCGCGCCAGTTGCTCGCCGGCGATCTCGGTCCAATGGGTCAACAGGCGGGTGACTGCAAAGCCCCGGCCTTCCGCCGCTTTCTGGACGCGCTGCGCCAGCAGGGCAGAGGCTGCTTCGAAGCCCCGCTTCCGGCGGGGTGTCCGTTTTTCCTGGCGTTGCGGAGTCTGGGCCATGCCTGCCTGATCGGTTATCACGTATATATCCTTAACCAGCAGGAGCCCCGGATGAAAGCGCGCCGAAAGGATGGAGTTCTGAAAATTGCGTGACAGCAAGGTGATCGCGGAACGGCTTCTGGAATGGTATGACCGGCATGGAAGGGTCCTGCCCTGGCGCGTTCCGCCGGGCGGGGGCGCGGCCGATCCCTATCGCGTCTGGCTGTCCGAGATCATGCTGCAGCAAACCACGGTTGCCGCCGTGAAGTCTTATTTCGAGCGTTTCACTGGCCTGTGGCCCACCGTGGACGACCTGGCGGCGGCAGAGGATGCGCATGTCATGGCGGAATGGGCCGGGCTGGGCTATTACGCGCGTGCCCGCAACCTGCTGGCCTGTGCGCGGATCGTGTCGAAAGCTGGCGGGTTTCCCCGGACACGCGAGGCATTGCAGGCGCTGCCCGGCATCGGCCCCTATACCTCGGCGGCCATCGCGGCGATCGCCTATGACCAGCCCGAAACCGTCGTCGATGGCAATGTCGAGCGAGTCGTGGCGCGGCTGCATGCCGTTGAGACTCCACTTCCTGCTGCGAAACCCGAACTTGTCGCATTGGCGCAGAAGCTGACCCCGCAAGCGCGGCCCGGCGATTACGCCCAGGCCATGATGGATCTCGGTGCAACGATCTGCGCGCCGCGCAATCCGGCCTGCGGGATATGTCCCCTGATCGATGAATGCGACGCGCACCGGCTTGGCATCGCCGCGACTCTTCCCCGCAAGGCTCCGAAAACCGCCAAACCGAACCGGAGCGGTATTGTCTGGGTGGCCCGTCAAGGAGACGGGCTGCTGCTGGAGGAACGCCCCGCCAAGGGTCTGCTTGGGGGAATGCTGGCCTTTCCCTCAGCCGGTTGGGACGGGCGCGACCTGCCGCCGCCCGGCCAGGCCGATTGGCGCGAGATTGGCGAGGTGCGCCATGTCTTCACGCATTTCAACCTGTCGCTGCAGGTGATGCTGGGCGAGTTGACCGGTCCGGCACAGCGCGGGCATCTCGTCCCCCTGCGGCAAATCGACCGGGACGGGCTGCCGGGACTGATGCGCAAGGTCTGGGATGTGGCACATGCTGAAATCGTGGCGTAATATCGCGGCCATGAGCAGCAAATCACCCAATACCCTACCCGCCGCCGCTCCGTTCTGGATGTCGGTCGTCATGCCGCCGCTTGTCGCATTGGCCGCCGTGAAGGGCGGGTTTTGGTGGATGCTTTTGCCCGCATATGCCTGGTATCTGACCACGGCGCTGGACGGCGTGCTGGGCCTGAACGAAGACAATCCCGACACGGAAACCGGGACCGCGCAACTGTTCTGGCATCGCGCGGTCACCATCGTCTGGTTCCCGCTGCAATTCGCGACGATTTTCGGCGCGATCTGCTACGTGACCTCCTCGGGCCATCTGTCCGGGCTGGAAAAGCTTGGCTTGTTCTTTGGCATCGGCGTGCTGTCCGGCTCGATCGGGATCGTCTATGCGCATGAGCTTTTGCACCAGAAGACCATGCTGGAGCGGTGGCTGGGTGATCTGCTGCTGGGTTCGGTCCTGTATTCGCATTTCCGGACCGAGCATCTTCTGGTCCATCATTCATGGGTCGCCACGCCCCGGGATGCTGTCTCCGCCCGCTATAACGAGGGGTTCTATCGCTTTTTCTGGCGCGTGCTGCGCCATGGCCCGGCAAGCGCGTGGCGGGCCGAGACCGGCTTTCTCGCGCGGGGCGGCAAGGGGCCGTTCGATCGGCGTAACCCGTTCTGGCGCTATGCGGCGATACAGTTGGCAATGCTGGCGCTGGCATTGCTGCTGGGCGGCTTGCAGGGGTTGTTCCTGTTCCTGTTCCAGGCCTTCATTGCCGTCTGGCAGCTGGAACTGACCAATTACGTCGAGCATTACGGGCTGACCCGCCGCTATCTGGGCGAAGGCCGGTATGAGCGCATCCTGCCCCGGCATAGCTGGAACGCATCGCATAAGGGCTCGAACTGGCTGCTCATCAACCTGCAGCGCCATTCGGACCACCATTACAAGCCGGACCGGCGGTTTCCGCTGTTGCAGACCTATGACGAGGTCGAGGCGCCGCAACTGCCCCTGGGATATCCGGCGATGACCTTCGTGGCCATGGTTCCGCCATGGTGGCGGCGGCGGATGAACCCGAGGGTGCGTGCCTGGCGGCGGCAATTCTATCCCGATATCGAGGATTGGGGGCCGTATAACCGGGGCGAATTGCCGATGCCGCGCAATGCGCTTTGAACCCGATGAGCTTTGCTGATGGAATATGAAAGCGATTTCCACGTCGAACCCGGTCCCCGGGTGCTTTGGGCCGGAATGGACGGGGTGCTGCTGCGCTTCGCCCTGACGCCGGAACCCGAGGCGATGGTGGCCACGCAGCTTCTGGCCGCCGACCTGGAGCGCAGTCCCCCCGCCGGCACCGTGGAAATTGCGCCGGGGCTTGTCTCTGTCCTGCTGCGGTTCGATCCCGTGACAACGCGGCGCGATGTTCTGGCCAGGGAGATCTCGGCGCGTGCGGCGCATATCCTGCAGGGGCCGCTCGATCGTCCGGCTCCGGCAAGGCGCTGGACGATTCCGGTGGCATTCGGCGATGCCGATGGTCCCCAGCTTGCCGAGGTGGCGCAGGCGGTGGGTTGCGGCCCCGACGCCGCCATCCAGCAGATCTGCGAGGCGGATCTGCGGGTGCTGGTGATCGGCTTCGCCCCCGGTCAGCCCTATATCGGCCTGCTGCCGGAGGCATGGGATCTGCCGCGCCAATCCGAATTGACACCGACCGTTCCGGCGGGGGCAATCGTCGTCGCAGTGCGGCAGATCGTGATGTTCGGCGCGGCCTCCGCGACCGGCTGGCGGCAGGTGGGCCGCAGCGCCTTTCGCAGCTTTCGCCCCGAACGCGATACGCCGATGCCGTTGCGGGCGGGCGATGCGATCCGCTTCGTCCCCGTGCCTGCATCCGAGATCGAGGCGCTTGATAAGGCTGACGACGGTCTTGGCGGCGCGCGGCTGGAGGTGCTGCGATGACATCGCTGATCTTGCGCCGCGCCGATGGGATCCTGACGGTCCAGGACATGGGACGACCGGGCCATCTGGCCAAGGGGCTGTCATGCGGAGGCGCCGTAGATCGGCAGGCGCTGATCGAGGCCGCGGCCTTGCTGGGCGCAGACAGGCCGCTGGCGGGGATAGAGATGGCCGGTGCGGGCGGCATATTCGAGGTCGAACAGCCGATGCGCATCGCCCTGACCGGAGCGCCGATGACGGCGACGCTGGACGGCGCTCCGCTGCGCTGGCATGCGTCGCATCAGGTGGCCCCTGGACAGAAGTTGCTAATCGGCGGGGTGCAGGCGGGAAGCTATGGCTATCTGACCCCTGCCGGCGGCATGGCGAGTGATGAATGGCTTGACAGTCGGGCGGCGCATCTGAGCATCGGCATTTTCTCGCCCCTGGCTCCGGGCGAATTGCCGACCGGACAGGATACCTGCCCCGACATGCCACCGCAGGTGATCGATCCGGCACCACGATTCAACGGTGGCACGGTCCGGATCATCGATGGCCCGCAGACCGGATTGTTCGACGACGAGGTTCTGTCCGCGTTTTTCAGCACTGAATTCACCCGCTCGGATCGCGGCAACCGGCAGGGCGTCAGATTCGATGCCGACCGGGGATTCGCGTCAGAACATGCGTCTGGCCTTGCCTCGGACCTGATCGGGCCGGGCGATCTGCAGATGACCGGGGACGGCGTGCCCTTCGTCTTGCTGGCCGAATGCCAGACCATCGGCGGATATCCCCGCCTCGGCACGATCATTCCCGCCGATCTGCCGATTGCGGCACAGGCTGCTCCCGGCATGAAGCTGCGCTTCCGGAGGATAACGCTGGACGAGGCCGACAGGCTTTGGCAGACCGAAACCGGGCAATTGCGGGCAGCCCTTGCCCGCTGCCGCCCGCTGGTCCGCGACCCGGCGATGATGACCGACCTGTTGGGCTTTCAGCTTATCAGCGGCGTCACGGCAGGCAACGAATTGGAGGATCAATGATGCGTGTCGACCTGAACTCGGATATGGGCGAAAGCTTCGGGCCGTGGAAGATGGGCGATGACGATGCCCTGCTGGATATCGTGACATCGGCCAATATCGCCTGCGGATTTCATGCCGGGGACCCGGATGTGATGGCCCGGACCATGGCCCGCGCCCATGCGAAGGGCGTGGGTATCGGGGCGCATCCGGGCTTTGCGGATCTGCAAGGCTTCGGCCGCCGTCGCATTCGCCTGAGCGGCGAGGAGCTTGCCAATATGGTCGCCTATCAATTGGGGGCGGCGCAGGGCATCGCGCGGGCGGCGGGGGCCGAGCTTCGGCACCTCAAGCTGCATGGCGCCTTGTCAAACATGGCCACCGATGAGCCCGAGATCGCCCGCATCTGCTACGAGGCGGCGCTCAAGGTCGCTCCGGAGCTGATCCTCGTGGTATTGGCGGGCACCGGAATGGAGACCGCCGCGCGCGACCTTGGCGCCACCTATGCGGGAGAAATCTTTGCCGACCGAGCCTATAACGATGACGCTTCTCTGGTTGACCGCAGCCAGCCCGGCGCGGTGCTGCATGACCCGGAAGAGGCGGGCCGGCGCATGGTGCAGATGGTTCGCGAAGGCGCGATCATCACAGGCAGCGGAAAACGGATCTCCTGCCGCATCGATACGATCTGCGTGCATGGTGATTCGCCCCAAGCCGTGGCCATGGCGGCAGGGGTCCGGCAAGCATTGGTTGAGAGCGGAATCGACGTCAGGCGCTTTGGTTGAGCAGTGCCTCATGCCCCGCCACGATTTTCGTTCTTGTCCGACCTGAATAGATGGGAAAATCGCCCGACCGTTGCGCAGATCAACAGAATGTTGGGCGTTATTCCGCCGCCCCTCTTGGTATTGTCGCCGAGATCTGCCAAATGCCACCCCGCATAAGAAACGAGTTCATAGCCATGATGACCCAGCCCGCCACTGACACCGAAATCAGCCCGGCCACGCTGACCCATTTGCAGCGCCTCGAAGCTGAAAGTATCCATATCATGCGCGAGGTTGTGGCCAATGCCGACAACCCCGTCATGCTCTATTCCGTTGGAAAAGATTCCGCCTGCATGCTGCATCTGGCGAAAAAGGCCTTTTACCCTGCACCGCCGCCCTTTCCGCTCTTGCATGTCGATACGACATGGAAGTTCCGCGCCATGTATGAATTGCGCGACCGTGCCGCCGAAGACGCGGGCATGAAACTGATCGTGCATCACAATCCCGAAGCGATGGAGAAGGGGATCAACCCCTTTGACCATGGCAGCCTGCATACCGACATGTGGAAGACCGACGGTCTGAAACAGGCGCTGACCAAGTACAATTTCGACGTGGCATTCGGCGGTGCCCGCCGCGACGAAGAGAAATCGCGTGCCAAGGAGCGCATCTTCTCGTTCCGTTCGGCCAATCACCGCTGGGATCCCAAGAACCAGCGTCCCGAGCTGTGGCGGCAGTATAATACCCGCAAGGCCAAGGGCGAATCGATCCGGGTCTTCCCGCTGTCGAACTGGACCGAATTGGATATCTGGCAGTATATCCATCTCGAGAATATCGAGATCGTGCCGCTGTATTTCTCGGAACCGCGCCCGGTGGTGGAGCGTGACGGGCTGTTGATCATGGTCGATGACGACCGTTTCCCGCTGCGTGACGGCGAAGTGCCGCAGATGAAATCGGTGCGTTTCCGCACGCTCGGCTGCTATCCGCTGACCGGCGCGGTGGAATCCGAGGCCAGCACCCTGCCCGAGGTCATCCAGGAAATGCTGCTGACCACCACATCGGAACGGCAGGGGCGCGCGATCGACCACGATCAGGCCGCCTCGATGGAGAAGAAGAAGCAGGAGGGGTATTTCTGATGACCCTTGATACCAAAGATCCCGTCTACGTCACGGATTCGCTGATCGCCGAGGATATCGACGCCTACCTGCTGAAGCACCAGCACAAGACCATGCTGCGCTTCATCACCTGTGGCTCGGTGGATGACGGCAAATCGACGCTGATCGGGCGGCTGCTCTATGACAGCAAGATGATCTTCGAGGATCAGCTTGCCAGCCTCGAAAGCGATTCCAAGAATGTCGGGACGCAGGCGGGCGAGATCGATTTCGCGCTTCTGGTCGACGGTCTTGCCGCCGAGCGCGAGCAGGGCATCACCATCGATGTCGCCTATCGCTTTTTCGCAACCGACAAGCGGAAATTCATCGTCGCCGACACGCCGGGGCATGAACAATATACCCGCAACATGGTCACCGGCGCCTCGACCGCCGACCTGGCCGTGATCCTGATCGATGCGCGTCAGGGTGTGCTGACCCAGACCCGTCGGCACAGCTATCTGGTGAACCAGCTTGGCATCCGCAACGTGGTGCTGGCAGTGAACAAGATGGACCTGGTCGATTACTCGGCCGAGCGGTTCTACGAGATCGTCAGCGATTACTCGCATTTCGCCAAGCAGATCGGCATGGAGAGCTTCCAGCCGATCCCGATCTCGGGCCTGAAGGGCGACAATATCGTCAGCAAGAGCCCGAACATGGAATGGTTCCAGGGTCCGACCCTGCTGGGTCATCTGGAAGATGCCCCGATCAGCGAAGCGCGGTTGCAGGACCATCCGTTCCGCATGGCCGTGCAATGGGTGAACCGTCCCAATCTCGACTTCCGCGGCTTTGCCGGTCAGATCGGCGCAGGCGTGGTGCGCCCGGGCGATCCGATCCGGGTCCTGCCTTCGGGCAAGACCACCAAGGTCAAGTCCATCGTGACCTTCGATGGCAATCTCGACCAGGCAGTTGCCGGGCAATCCGTCACCTTGACCTTCGAGGACGAAATCGACTGCTCGCGCGGCGACGTGATCGTCAAGTCGGACGAGCCCTGCGAGGTTGCCGACCAGTTCGAGGCCACGCTGGTCTGGATGTCCGAAGAGGAAATGCTGCCGGGCCGTCCCTATATCCTGAAGATCGGCACCCAAAGTGTCACTGCGACGGTCACCGAGCCGAAATACGAGGTGAACGTCAACACGATGGAGCATCTGGCCTCAAAGACCCTGGGGCTGAACGCCATTGGCGTGGTCAATATCTCGACCGACCGGGCGATTCCCTTCGAGGCCTACGATCAGAACCCCGATCTGGGCGGCTTCATCCTGATCGACCGGCTGACAAATGCGACCGTGGCAGCGGGCATGATCCGCTTCGCCCTGCGCCGCAGCCAGAATATCCACTGGCAGGCAGTTGATGTGGACCGCGACGCCCATGCTGCGCTCAAGAACCAGAAGGCCGCCGTGGTCTGGTTCACCGGCCTGTCGGGCTCGGGCAAATCGACCATCGCCAATATCGTCGAGAAGAAACTGCATGCCCTTGGCAAGCACACCTTCCTTCTGGATGGCGACAATGTGCGTCACGGGCTGAACCGCGACCTGGGCTTTACCGATGCCGACCGGGTGGAGAATATCCGCCGCGTCGGTGAAGTGGCGCGGCTGATGACCGATGCCGGGCTGATCGTGCTGACGGCCTTCATCTCGCCCTTCCGGTCCGAGCGCCGGATGGTGCGTGACCTGATGGCCGATGGCGAGTTCCTCGAGGTCTATGTCGACACCCCGCTGGAGGTGGCCGAAGAGCGCGACGTCAAGGGTCTCTACAAGAAGGCACGTTCGGGTCAGTTGAAGAACTTCACCGGCATCGACAGCCCCTATGAGGAGCCCGAGACCGCCGAATTGATCGTGAACACGGTCGAACTCACCGCCGAAGAAGCGGCAGAGAAGGTGATTGAACGCATTCTCAAGGCATCGCGCTGATCTGTGCGTGAGATCGACGCCGGCCATGGATTTTCCGTGGCCGGCGTTGCTTTATTCCCAGCCTAATCGAGTTCCACTTTGGTCCTGACGCCGGACCAGCCATCTACGAGGCACCGCGCCTCGATTTCGACCATCGTGACAGCGTCAGGAATCTCGACGCCGGTGAGGGACCGTGTGAATGGCTGTTCGTCCACATGCGGATGGACAAGGATTCGCAGGCCAAGCTCGTTTCCATCCATATCCAGCACCCGCCAGGCATCGGCATAATGATCCCACCCGGTATCGGGGTGCGATATGGTGACGTCAAAGCGCCAGCCATCGCCTTGCCGCTCCGCCCGGACATCTTCCACGACCGGGGGATCGGCAAGGACACGCAGCGGCAAGAGGCAGAATATCAAAGCGGCAACATGTCTCATGCCTGAATCCTAGCCGATATGGAGATTATGCGAAGTCACGTCCATGTGTCCGGCAAAACCCCCTGCCCCTTGGTATCACGTGAGTTCCAGCCGCGAGACCGCTCGTCCCACGGCCTGGATGAATAGCTGCCGGGCAGCGGTCTCGGATTGGTCGGCGCGGGCCATCAATCCGACCGGCCCCTCGGTGGAATGGGTGGCGATCGGCAAGCGCACCAACTGCCCCTGCTCCACCTCGCGCGCGACCACCCCGGCGGAGATGAACCAGACCGCGTCGCTGCCCGGCAGATAGGCGCGCCCGAACGCACCTGAAACCGTCTCGATCCGCCTGCCTGGCACTGGCACGCCCTCGGCAATCAGCAGCCGCTCGACAAAGGGCCGGATGGCGGCCCAGGGCGCGGGGTAGATCACCGGCCAATCGGTAATCCGCCGCAGGTCGGGATCCGACAGGATCGGATGGCCGGGGCGCACCACCACCGCGACCTCCTCTAGGTAAAGCTGGGTGAAGCTGAGACCGCGCATGGTTTCGGGCGCGCCCAGCCTGCCGATGACCAGGTCCAGATCCCCTGCCCGCAGCAACCCGGTCAGATGCCCATGCGAGCCATCGGCGATGGTCAGCCGTATCTCCGGCGCCATCGTGGCAAGCTGCGTGACCACCTCGGGCATCAGCCGGGCCGCCACAGATGGCAGGGCCCCGACCCGCAGCTGCATGGCGCCCTCGCGCCCGGCCTCTTCGATCCCGGCCAGCCCCTGTTCCAGTGCCGACAGGCTGCTCTGCGCGAAACCGTGGAAGAACTCGCCTTGCGGCGTCAGCGCCACCCCGCTGCGGCTGCGAGTCAGTAATTCGGCGCCGACGATCTCTTCCAGCTCGGACAGGGTGCGGGATATGGCGGGCTGCGTCAGGAACAGCCGTTCGGCGGCGCGTTTCAGGCTGCCCTGTCGCACGATTTCGGTCAGGGCCTGCAAATGGCGGATCTTGATGCGGCGGTCCATGCTTGTCCAATTTGATAACAATCAAGACAATTATCTCATTTTACTTGGTGATTTCCATATGTAATCCTGCGCCAGACAGGAGAACATCATGCGCACACAGGTTGCCATTATCGGCGGCGGGCCATCGGGCCTGTTGCTGGGCCAGCTTTTGCATCACCGGGGGATCGATGCGATTGTGCTGGAACGCAAGACCCGTGACTATGTGCTGGGCCGGATCCGGGCCGGGGTATTGGAAACCGGCCTGGTGCGGCTGATGGAAGAGGCGGGCGTGGCCGACCGGCTGCATCGCGAGGGGATCGTTCATGACGGCACGCAGATCGCCGTTTCGGGCGAGATGTTCCATATCGATTTCAAGCGCCTGACCGGAACCCCGGTGATCGTCTATGGCCAGACCGAGCTGACGCATGACCTTTATGACGCGCGCGAGGCGGCAGGAGCGCGCACGGAGTTCGAGGTGGATCATGTCGCCATTCACGACGCCGATAGCGACCGGCCATGCGTCACCTATCAGCAGAACGGGCAAGAGCATCGGATCGATTGCGATTTCGTGGCGGGTTGCGACGGCTTTCACGGCATCAGCCGCCAGAGCATCCCGCTGACGGCACGGCGGGAATATGAAAAGACCTACCCGTTCGGCTGGCTCGGGGTCTTGTCGCGCACGCCTCCGGTGCATCACGAACTGATCTATGCCAATTCCGAACGCGGTTTCGCGCTCTGCTCGATGCGCAACGAGAACCTGTCGCGCTATTACGTCCAATGCGCCTTGTCGGATCACCCCGAGGACTGGACGGATGCCGCCTTCTGGCAGGAGCTCAAGCGCCGCATCCCCGCCGATATGGCCGAGCAGCTGGTCACCGGGCCGAGCATCGAGAAATCCATCGCCCCGCTGCGCTCCTTCGTGACCGAGCCGATGCGGTGGGGCCGGCTGTTCCTGTGCGGGGACGCCGCCCATATCGTGCCGCCTACCGGTGCCAAGGGGCTGAACACGGCGGCCAGCGATGTGCATTACCTCTATAACGGGTTGCGCCAGTTCTACGAGGAGGGCGACAGCGAAGGCATCGACCGCTACTCTGAACGGGCGCTGCTGCGGGTCTGGAAGGCCGAGCGCTTCAGCTGGTGGTTCAGCGGGCTGCTGCACCGCTATCCGGATCAAAGCCGCTTCGATCTGAAGATGCAGCAGGCCGATATCGCCTTTCTGCGCGACAACGAGGCGCAGCAACGGGCTTTCGCGGAAAACTACGTGGGGTTGCCATACTGATGCAGACAGCGAATGTGAACGGAGTCGATCTGCATTACGCGGATCATGGACCCAAACACGGCCCGGCGGTGGTCTTCGCCAACTCGCTCGGGACGGATTTCCGGCTGTGGGATGCGCTTCTGCCGCATCTACCGGACGGGTTGCGGCTGGTCCGATACGACAAGCGCGGCCATGGTCTGTCCGGGGAAACCCCCGGCCCCTACAGCATTGACCAGCTAGCCGATGATGCGGCCGGGCTGATCCGGCATCTGGATCTCTCGGATGTGGTGTTCATCGGCCTCTCCATCGGCGGGCTGATCGGGCAGTCCCTCGCTGTGCATCACGGGGATCTGTTGCGGGCGCTGGTCATCTCGAACAGCGCGGCAAAGATCGGTGACAGCGCCATGTGGCAGGATCGCATCGCCGCCATTCGCCAGGACGGCCTGTCCAGTATCGGCCCGGCCACGATGGAGCGATGGTTCTCCCCCGGTTTCCGCGCCTCCGGGGCGGCAGCGCCCTGGCAGCGGATGTTAGAGCGTCAGCCGGTCGGCGGTTATATCGCCTGCTGCGAGGCGATTGCCGCCGCGGATCTGCGCGAGGCTGCCCCGCGCCTTGACCTGCCCACCCAACTGATCGCAGGTGATCTGGACGGCGCCACCCCGCCCGATGTCGTCAAATCGACCGCCGATCTGATTGCAGGGGCACGGCTCGACGTTATTCCGGGCGTGGGCCACCTGCCCTGCGTCGAGGCGCCCGCCGCCTATGCCGATATCCTGACCCGTTTTCTCAAGGAGGTTGGCCATGTCTGACCGTCACGCCCAAGGCATGCAGGTCCGCCGCGAAGTGCTGGGCGACGCCCATGTTGATCGCGCCGAGGCAAGCAAGACCGAATTCGACCAGCCCTTTCAGGACCTGATCACCCATTCTGCATGGGGAATGGTCTGGGCAAGCGACGGAATCAGCCGCCGCGAACGTTCGATGCTGACGCTGGCGCTTTTGGCGGCGACCGGGAATTTCGAGGAAATTCCGATGCATATACGCGCCACCGCCCGCACCGGCGCGTCCCGGCGAGATGTGCTGGAGGCGTTTCAGCATGTCGCCATCTATGCCGGTGTGCCGCGCGCCAACCATGCGTTGAAGCTGGCAAAGCAGACCTATGCCGAAATGGACAAGCAAGAGGAGGCCAGCCGATGAAGCCAGCCGAGTATTACCAGCGCGACCGGACCCTGCACCCCCCTGCGCTGACTCCGGATTACAAGACGACGACTGCGCGCAGTCCGCGTTATTCCATGATTTCGCTGCAAAATTCGATCAGCGAGATCACCGGCCCGACATTCGGCCATAACGATATCGACCCGCTCGACAATGATCTGGTCCGCAATTACGCCAAGGATGCGGATCCAGTGGGAGAGCGAATCATCCTGCATGGCCGGGTGCTGGATGAGAATGCCCGCCCGGTCCCGAATACGCTGGTCGAGATCTGGCAGGCCAATGCCTCGGGACGGTATCGGCACAAGAAGGATACATATCTGGGCGCGCTCGATCCGAATTTCGGCGGATGTGGGCGGACATTGACCGACGAGAACGGCTATTATTTCTTTCGTACCATCAAGCCGGGCGCCTATCCGTGGCGGAACTGGGTCAATAGCTGGCGGCCCGCGCATATCCATGTCTCGGTTTTCGGCGCGGCATTCGTTCAGCGGCTGATCACCCAGCTTTATTTCGAGGGCGATCCGCTGATCCCGCATTGCCCGATCGTCAAGACGATCCCGGATCCGCAGGCCATCGAGCAACTGATCGCCCGGCTGGACCTGAACGCGACGATCCCGCTCGATGCCATCGCCTACAAGTTCGACATTGTATTGCGGGGCCGTCGCTCGACGCTGTTCGAGAACCGGCTGGAGGGGAACTGACATGAAGCAGACGCTGAACTATCTGCGCGAAACCGCTTCGCAGACCGCTGGCCCTTATGTCCATATCGGCCTTGCGCCGGGTGCTGCGGGTTTCGACATATATCGGCAGGAACTGGGCCAGGACATCGCCGGGCCGAATGCCAGGGGCGAACGCATCCGGGTCGAGGGGCTGGTAATCGATGGCATGGGCTCGCCGGTCAAGGATGTGCTGCTCGAGGTCTGGCAGGCCAATGCCGAGGGGCATTATGCCCATCCCGAAGGCGGCGGCCCGGTCGAGGATGGTTTTCGTGGCTGGGGCCGGGTGATCACCGATTTCGAGACCGGCGAATGGGGCTTTGACACCGTCAAGCCGGGTGCGGTGATGGGCCGGAACGGCCGCATGATGGCACCGCATCTGAACCTGTGGATCGTTTCGCGCGGGATCAATATCGGGCTCAACACCCGGATGTATTTCGGCGATGAGGAACAGGCGAATGCCGCAGATCCGGTGATCAGCCTGATCGAATGGGAGCAACGCCGTGCCACCCTGATCGCACAACGCTCGGATCTCGGCGGCATTCCGGTCTATCGCTTCGACATCCGCCTGCAGGGCGATGACGAAACCGTTTTCTTCGATATCTGAGGCCCGATCATGACCAATCCCTGTATCATCTGCGTGGCCATCACCGGCTCGCTTCCCACCAAGGAGAACAACCCGGCGGTGCCGATCACCGTCGCCGAGCAGATCGAATCCACGCATGAGGCTTTCGAGGCCGGCGCGAGTATCGCCCATTGCCATGTCCGCGACGATCAGGGCAAACCGACCAGCGATCCCGACCGCTTTGCCGCGCTGAAAGAGGGAATTGAGAAACATTGCCCCGGCATGATCGTGCAGTTGTCCACTGGTGGCCGCTCGGGGGCCGGACAGGCGCGGGGCGGGATGCTGCCCCTGCGCCCGGACATGGCCTCGCTTTCTGTCGGGTCGAACAATTTCCCGACGCGGGTCTATGAAAACCCGCCCGATCTGGTGGACTGGCTGGCCTCGGAGATGATCGCCTATGACGTCAAGCCCGAGATCGAGGCTTTCGACCTGTCCCATATCTTCCAGGCCGCAAAGATGCACAAGGACGGTCGGATCCGTGGAATCCCCTATGTGCAATTCGTGATGGGGGTGAAAAACGCCATGCCGGTGGATCGCGAGGTGTTCGACTTCTACATCCACACGGTCAAACGCCTTTTCGGCGAGGACGCGCCTTGGTGCGCCACCGGGATCGGTCCGAACCAGATCGTGTTAAACGAATGGACGATTTCATCGGGTGGGCATGCCCGCACGGGGCTGGAGGATAATGTGCGGCTGGACCGCGACAGGCTGGCACCCTCGAACGCGGCATTGGTGAAACGAGCGGCGGAACTATGTGACAAGTATCGCCGTCCCGTGGCAAGCTGCACGCAGGCAAGAGAAATTCTGGGATTGCGCGCCGCATGATGCTGACCGACGGGCTGTTTGGCGACGAGGAACTGGGCGGCGTGATGGGCACGCCAGCCCAGATCGCCGCCATGCTGCTGTCCGAGGCTGCATTGGCGCGGGTGCAAGGGCGGCTCGGGATCATCCCCGGGGATGCCGCCCAAGCCATCGCCACTATCGCCGGGACCCTGCATCCCGACCCCGCCGGCCTGTCCGAGGCCGCGGCACGGGCCGGGATCGGGGCGCAGGCCGTTGTCGGGGTGTTGAAAACCGCCTGTGGCGATCATGCCGGATGGGTTCATTTCGGGGTGACCTCGCAGGATATTCAGGATACCGGCCTGATCCTGCAATTGCGCGAGGCCCTGACGCTTATCGAAGCGCGTATCAGGGCACTGGACGGCAGGCTTGCCGCCAAGGCCGTGGAATATGCCGCCCTGCCCGTCCCTGCCCGCACCCGCTTTCAACTCGCCGCACCGACGACGCTTGGCGCGAAGATCTCTGTCTGGCGCGCGCCGCTGTCCCGGCATCTGGACCGGCTTGCCGAATTGCGCCCGCGCCTGTCGAATGTCTCGCTTTACGGGGCGGCAGGCACCGGTGCGGCGCTGGCTCCGCGCATGGGCGAGGTCCGTGCCGCGATGGCGGCCGAACTGGATCTGGGTGCGCCCGCTGTGCCGTGGCACGCCACCCGTGACGCGATCGTGGAACTTGGCGGCTGGCTGGCGCTGGTTACCGGCTCGCTTGGCAAGATCGGCGCCGACCTGATCCTGCTGGGTCAATCCGAGATCGGCGAGGTCAGTGCGGGAACCGGCGGCGGCTCTTCCACCATGCCGCAGAAATCCAACCCGGTCGCGGCCGAGGCGCTGGTCAGCCTCGCCCGGCTGAATGCCGGGGCGGTGGGCACGCTGCATCAGGCGATGATCCATGCGCAGGAACGCGACGGCTCGGCACTGGCGCTGGAATGGCAGATCCTGCCCGGCATGGTGGTCCATACCGGCGCGGGTTTGCGCCTGGCGCAGGAACTGGCCGACACGCTTGCCCCCTGCCCGGCCCGGATCGAGGCGACTTTCGCCAATGATCGTGGCGCGATGATGGCCGAGGCCGCCGGTTTTCA
The DNA here is from genome assembly GCF_003007735.2 of Paracoccus methylarcula. GTDB lineage: Bacteria > Pseudomonadota > Alphaproteobacteria > Rhodobacterales > Rhodobacteraceae > Paracoccus > Paracoccus methylarcula. The sequence continues at coordinate 117,454 of NZ_PXNQ02000005.1, read as the reverse complement.
CCTTTCCCAACACATGCCACGCGCAGAGGCGCTGAAGCTCGTCTCCGCCGCGCTGGCCGAGATTGCCGCCAGCGAGACCGAGACATTGGCGGGTGCCTTGTCCCGACTGGCTCCCGATCACGACTGGAGCGCCATTCTTTCGCCCGCAAAGAACACCGGCGATGCCGGTTCCACCGCCGGATAAGTCCTTGTGATCACAAATCCCGGTCTTAGAACAGTTGCGGCGATTTGCGGCCCCTGCTAGGGCAAGGGAAACCTGAGTGAAAGAATTGGTTGCCCCGTGACGACACCACCCCGATTGGAGGTCCAGAACCTGATCCGCGCCTTTGACGGGCAGCGGGTCGTGGACCGGGTGGTTTTCGCGGTCGAAGCCGGGCAGGTCGCCTGTCTGCTCGGCCCTTCGGGTTGCGGCAAATCCACCACGCTCCGGTTGGTCGCGGGGGTGGATCGACCCGATAGCGGGCAGATCTTCGTGGATGGCAAGCCGGTTTGCGACGGCAAGCTCCACATCCCGCCCGAGCGGCGTTCCGTTGGCCTGATGTTCCAGGATTTCGCGCTTTTCCCGCATCTTTCGGTCAGCGAGAATGTCGCTTTCGGGCTCAAGGGTGGCTATTCCGCCAATCGCGCCCGCGTTGCCGAACTTCTCGAACGCGTGCGGATGTCGTCCCATATCGACAGCTATCCGCATGAATTATCAGGCGGAGAACAACAGCGCGTCGCATTGGTCCGTGCATTGGCGCCGCAGCCGCGCGTTTTGCTGATGGATGAGCCCTTCAGCGGCCTGGACGAGCGTCTGCGCGACGGGATCCGTGACGAGACGCTGGCGCTTTTGAAAGAGGAAGGCACCGCCGTCCTGCTGGTCACGCATGAACCGGACGAGGCGATGCGCATGGCCGACCAGATCCTGCTCATGCGGGATGGGCGGATCGTGCAACAGGGCGCGCCCTATAACCTGTATAACGCGCCCGCGGACCGGCAGGCCGCAGCATTCTTTAGTGATATCAATATATTGAATGGCGTGGTGCAGGGCGCGCTGACTGAAACGCCCTTTGGCGATTTCCTGACCCCGGGCATTCCCGATGGCAGCGAGGTCGAGATCGTCATTCGTCCCCAGCACCTGAAGATAGATTTCGACCGTGCCGGTCAAGGCCCCGCGCCGACACATGAAAACGGCACCGCTGCGCTGGCACGGGTGGTGCGCGCCCGCTATCTGGGCCGGGAATCGCTGGTCGAATTCACGACCGATCAGGGGGGGATTGCGCTGAATGCCGTGGTGCCGGGCGTTTTCCTGCCGCCTGCCGATACCCCGATGTGGCTGATGCTGCGCCGTGACCGGGTTTTCGTGTTTCCGAAGGAATGAACGTCGGGAAGGGCGGTTCTCAAGTCCGCCCTGATTCGCCTTGTCCGGCCTGCCCCATGGCGCTTCGATAGTCGCTGAGGACCCGTTCCAGATGCATCCGCCGCCCCGCCGGATCCGCCAGCGCCTCGCAGAGTTTTCGCGCGGCGTCCGACATTGCCTGGCAGGCATCCGGGTTGCTGCGCGCCCAATCCAGCTTTTCCTCCAGATCCGCGGCCGCCCATTGCAGGGGAACGTAATGTTCCCATGGCCGGAACAGGCTGGAATGAAACAGTTTCCAGCCATCTTCCTCTTTCAGAACAACGGATTGGCTATTCGCCGCAACAAGAAAATCCTCGGTTCCGGCAGATCCGCCGAGCGCGATGATATAACGATGAGAAAACAGGAAGTCATCATCCGCTTTCGATGTGACAAGCGAATCCAGTCCTGCCTTGCGCAACGCCTTTTCCGAATGGGCGTCGGGCGTGAATCTTGCGTCCACATCCGCTGAATCCGCGTGAGCGGCGACGAATGCAATACGCGAGCTGTCTCGCAATGAAATCAAGCCATTGATATAACTAGAGGAATTATCGCGCGCGCCAAGAACTGCCTCAATCGCATCTCTCACCGGTCGCGCCAGGTCGGGTCCGTCTTCCCCAAGTGCGTAGCCGGACAATCCTCCGCGCCAGATTGCCCGATCCAGCTTTTCCGCGAAGGGCGCCTCTTTTCGCAAGGGCATCCCCGGCAGTCCGTCGCTTCCGAGCCTGTGCTGCCAGGGCATCGGCCAAAGGAAAACATTCTCGGCCCCGCTCCGGCGGCTTGGGGCGATGATCGGATGGGCGACCGCCTTCTCATCGGTACTTCCGGCAAGGCAAGCCCGGCGCATATCCAGATGATAGACGCCGTCATCCGTGACTTCGGCAATATCGTTAACCGTTGAAATGACTGGTCTTATTTCCGAAAAGGCCGGGTCGGCGTGATACCGCCCGCCTGCCCCGCGCCGAATCGGGAGCAATTGATTGTCGCGGTCGCGGATCTCGCCCTTGGCCGCGTCGAAACGGACCAGCAAGCCCGAGCAGGCACGAAACCCGACAGACTCGAACCCGAGACGGGCAGGGCGGGCAAATCGAGCCAGTTCCTTCGCGACGGCCTCGCGCCGTTTTTCGGGAATGGCGGCACCCGGATCGGATGTGGTCAGCATCCTTTCCAGCTTCGGAAGATATGATGCGCGCTTCTGCCGGACTTTCTTGCCGGGCAGGGTGGGGCAGTGCGGCAGGTCGAACCAGGGCGACAGCGCGGCGCGGTAATCCTCCGGCGTGGCTTCGTCGATGTCGATTTCGATAAATTCGGGCCGCGATCCGAAATAGGCACGGCAGCCCGAGAGATGCGCGTCCCAATCCTCCTTCCAGATATCGGCCAGATCCCCGACGGACACGCCCAGGATCTGGGCATAGGCCCTGGCATAGCTGCCGCCGCGATGCATGTACCGGCTGATGATCCAATCCTCGACCCGGCGCGTGTTCAGCAGGAACACCGAGCCCGGAAAGCTCTGGTCGAGAAAGGCATATTCCCTGAACGCCTCGACCACCGGCATGTTGAGGTAGCGGACCGATTCCATGTCGGTGAAGGCGACCGTGTCGGCGGCCCATCTTTGCAGGGGCGGGCGCCCGACCAGCTTGGAATAGGCGATATCCTCGGCCAGATCGCCTTCCAGCCAGTGAACCGCCGGGATGTTGTTCATGTCGAAAAGCCGCGCGATGAAGGTCGTGCCGCATTTGTTGAAGCCGATTTGAAAGAACTTGCGAGGCATGAAGACCTGGACTGCCGCGGAGATTGGGATCGGGTTGAAACGCGGGATTTCTGAGTCAGGTGGCCTGCCTTGTCAATCGAAGCGCCACCCGGATCAAGCAGTTGTCATCGGAGATGGATCTACGACAAAAGGCTTGCTTTGCCGCTGCGCTGCGGCTAGCACTCGGATCACGGAATTCGGGAGAATCCGGCCCCGGCCGGTGCCGAAGGAGCAGCCGCCCCGGCGAACTCTCAGGCAAAAGGACCGTTTTCCGTGAAGAACTCTGGAGAGTGGCCGTGTTCCGGCCCGCCGAAGGGATAATGATCTCAGGCGCCCCCATACGGGCAGGGACAGAGGGGGCATCGTCACGCGGGCAATCCATGCCCGCTTAACCGATGCCGGCCCGCCGGCAAGACAGAAGGAGGCCGTATGGCCGAGGAACTGCGCCGGACCGGGCTTTACGACCTGCATGTGGCGAAGGGCGCCCGCATGGTCCCTTTCGCGGGCTGGGAAATGCCCGTGCAATATCCGATGGGCGTGATGCAAGAGCATCTGCATACCCGCGCCCATGCCGGGCTGTTCGATGTCAGCCACATGGGGCAAGTGCTTGTTTTTCCTAAAGATGGCAAGCTCGAGACCGCCGCTCTTGCCCTGGAAAGCCTGATCCCCGCCAATATCCTTGGCCTGGCCGAGGGGCGGCAGCGCTATGGCCTGTTCACCAATGATCGGGGCGGCATCCTGGACGACCTGATGTTCGCCAATCGCGGCGATCACTATCTGCTGGTCGTCAACGCCGCCTGCGCAGAGCAGGACATCGCCCATCTGCGGAAGCTTGCCGATGTGGAAATCCGCCCCGTCACGGATCGCGGATTGCTGGCGCTTCAGGGGCCCGAGGCGGCCTCGGTGCTGGCCCGGCTGGTTCCAGATACGGGTGACATGCGTTTCATGGACAGCCGCGTTTTCGACTGGCAGGGGACCGAGCTGTGGATTTCGCGCTCGGGCTATACCGGAGAGGACGGGTTCGAGATCTCGGTTCCCAATGACCGCCTGACCGCCTTCGCCGAAGAGTTGCTGACGCATCCCGAGGTCGCCCCGATCGGGCTTGGCGCGCGCGATAGCCTGCGGCTGGAGGCGGGGATGCCGCTTTACGGGCATGACATGGACCAGGCGGTGACACCTGCCGAGGCTGCACTGGACTGGTCGATCCAGAAAATCCGCCGCAAGGGCGGCGAACGTGCCGGTGGCTTTCCCGGTGCGGAACGGATTCTGACCGAATTGGCGGATGGCCCTTCCGTTACCCGCCGTGGCTTGCGCCCCGAATCCCGCGCGCCGATCCGCGAGGCAGTGACCATATTTGCCGGGGAAAGCGGAGGCGAGCCCATCGCACAAGTGACCTCGGGCGGTTTCGGCCCTTCCGTGGGCGGACCCATCGCAATGGCGATGATCGATTCCGCCATTCCGGACGGAACCATTCTTTATGCCGAATTGCGTGGCAAGCGCCTGCCTGTCGCCGTGACCGCGCTGCCCTTCATCACGCCGTCCTACAAACGCTGAGGAGCAACCTATGCTGAAATATACCGAGGACCACGAATGGCTGCGCGCCGAGGGTGACGAGATCGTGGTTGGCATCACCAAACATGCCAGTGAGCAACTGGGTGACGTGGTGTTCATCGAACTGCCCGAAGAGGGCAGGGAGGTCGGATCCGGCGAAGAGATCGTCGTGATCGAATCGGTCAAGGCGCCTCCGACATCACCGCTCCGGTCGCAGGCGTGATCACGGCGGTGAATGGCGATCTGGCCGACAATCCGGGCAATGTGAACGAGGATCCGATGGCGGCCTGGTTCTTTCGGATCAAGCCCGCCGATTCAGGCGTTCTGGACGGGTTCATGGATGAAGGTGCCTATAACGAGCTGATCGGGTGACGGTTTGCCGGGCCATTCGGCCCGGCGATGGATGGGGGCTGCCTGTCCCCGTCGCCGGCAGGTCTCTCGAACCAGCGGCACCCCCGAAGGTATTTTTGCAAAGAAGAAGCCGGATGATCCTTGGCCATTATTCAGTGTCAGGGCGCGTAATTGGAGTTGAAGGCACGCATGACCCGTTGGAATCCCACCGACTATAACCCCGACGATTTCGCGAACCGCCGTCACATCGGCCCATCGCCCGCCGAGATGGCGGAGATGCTGCGGTCGGTCGGGGCCGACAGCCTGGATGCGCTGATCGACCAGACCGTGCCCAAGGCAATCCGGCAAGCGGAGCCGCTCGACTGGCCTGCCTTGTCCGAGGCAGGCTTGCTGGCGCGGATGGAAGAGGTCGCGGCGAAGAACAAGGTCATGACCAGCCTGATCGGGCAGGGCTATTACGGTACCGTGACGCCCCCGGCGATCCAGCGGAATATCCTGGAGAATCCGGCGTGGTACACGGCCTATACGCCCTATCAGCCCGAAATCGCGCAAGGGCGGCTGGAGGCCTTGCTGAATTTCCAGACCATGGTGGCCGACCTGACCGGCTTGCCGGTTGCCAATGCCAGCCTGCTGGACGAGGCGACGGCGGCGGCCGAGGCGATGGCGATGGCCAAGCGGCAGTCGAAATCCAAGGCGGGTGGCTTCTTTGTCAGCGAGGATCTGCATCCGCAGACCATCGCAGTGATCGAGACGCGGGCGGCGCCATTGGGGATCCGGGTGATCCGGGGCAGGCCGGATGACCTGGATCCGACGCAGGTTTTCGGCGCGATCTTCCAGTATCCGGGGACATATGGCCAAATTCGCGACCTGTCCGCCGAATGCACAGCCTTGCATGAGGCCGGGGCGCTGGCCATCCTCGCGACGGATCTGCTGGCGCTGTGCCTGTTGAAAGAGCCGGGTGCGATGGGGGCTGATATCGCCGTGGGATCCGCGCAGCGCTTCGGCGTGCCGATGGGCTATGGCGGCCCGCATGCGGCCTTCATGTCCTGCCGGGATGAGTTGAAGCGGGCGATGCCGGGGCGCATCGTAGGCGTTTCCGTCGATGCGTCGGGCAACAAGGCTTACCGGCTGTCGCTGCAAACGCGCGAGCAGCATATCCGGCGCGAGAAGGCCACCTCGAATGTCTGCACGGCGCAGGCATTGCTGGCGGTGATGGCCTCTTTCTATGCGGTGTTCCACGGGCCGGAAGGGCTGCGCGCCATCGCGCAGCGCGTGCATCTGAACGCCGTGACGGTGGCGAATGCCCTGCGCGCAGCCGGGGCCGAAGTCGAGCCGGACGCTTTCTTCGACACCATCACGGTGCGGGTCGGCGTAGGGCAGGCGGGTATCCTCGCGGCGGCCGAACAGCGCGGGATCAATTTGCGCAAGGTGGGGCGCGACCGGGTCGGGATCTCGGTCGATGAGACCAGTGATGCAGGGGTGATCGCAGGGCTGCTGGACGCTTTCGGAATTGGGGAGGCAGCGGAATCCGCCACCGTTCCGGCGATCCCGTGGGAATTGCTGCGCGAAAGCGACTACCTGACCCATCCGGTCTTTCACATGAACCGCGCCGAATCAGAGATGATGCGCTATATGCGCCGCCTTTCGGATCGGGACCTGGCGCTGGACCGGGCGATGATCCCGCTTGGCTCCTGCACGATGAAGCTGAACGCGGCGGCCGAAATGATGCCGATCACATGGCCGGAATTCGGCGCCTTGCATCCCTTTGCGCCGCGTCACCAGGCGGCAGGCTATACCGAGGCCATCTCCGATCTGGATGAGAAGCTGTGCCAGATTACCGGCTATGACGCCTTTTCCATGCAACCCAATAGCGGCGCGCAGGGCGAATATGCGGGCCTGCTTACGATCCAGGCTTATCACCGCGCCAATGGCGACGATCAGCGCGATATCTGCCTGATCCCGGTCAGTGCGCATGGCACCAACCCGGCCTCGGCCCAGATGGCCGGGATGAAGGTCGTGGTGGTGAAATCGGCACCCAATGGCGATATCGACCTTGAGGATTTCGCCGACAAGGCCGGCAAGGCGGGCGACAGGCTGGCGGCGGTGATGATCACCTATCCCTCGACCCATGGCGTGTTCGAGGATACCGTTCGCGACGTCTGCAAGATCACCCATGATCATGGCGGGCAGGTCTATATCGACGGTGCGAACATGAATGCGCTGGTCGGTCTGGTGAAGCCCGGAGAGATCGGCGGCGATGTCAGCCATCTGAATCTGCACAAGACTTTCGCCATTCCCCATGGCGGCGGCGGTCCCGGCATGGGTCCCATCGGGGTCAAGGCGCATCTGGCGCCGCATCTGCCGGGCGATCCGCGCGAAGATGGATCCGGCGCGGTCAGCGCGGCACCCTGTGGCAGCGCCTCGATCCTGCTGATTTCATGGGCCTATTGCCTGATGATGGGCGGCGAGGGGCTGACACAGGCGACGCGGGTGGCGATCCTGAACGCGAATTACATCGCCAGCCGATTGTCGGCAGCTATCCGATCCTGTTCATGGGCAACCGGGGACGGGTCGCCCATGAATGCATCCTGGATACCCGCCCCTTCGCCGAGCATGGCGTGACCGTGGACGACATCGCCAAGCGTTTGATCGACAACGGTTTCCACGCTCCGACAATGAGCTGGCCGGTGGCGGGAACGCTGATGGTCGAGCCGACCGAAAGCGAAACCAAGGCCGAGATCGACCGTTTCGTCACCGCCATGCTCGCGATCCGCGACGAGATCACCGAGGTGGCCGACGGGCGAATCGCGGTCGAGTCCAGCCCATTGCGCCATGCCCCCCATACGGTCGAAGATCTCGTTGCCGAGTGGGACCGGCCCTATAGCCGCGAGCAGGGATGTTTTCCGCCGGGAGCGTTCCGGGTGGATAAATACTGGCCCCCGGTTGGCCGGGTGGACAATGTCTTCGGCGACCGGAATCTGGTCTGCACCTGTCCGCCGCTCGAAAGTTACGCGGCGGAATAGTTCCGTGTCGAAGCCGACAGATCGATAGGTAGCACCAGTTTTCGCGCCGAAGAAGTGGCATCCGATGCAAGAGCCGGGAACTGCTGTGCCAGCCGCAGTATGAAAAACATACTTGATTGGATCGGAACGGGAATGACCCGATCCTTCTTTTTCATGCAGGAAGGGGCATGCGCCCGCTTGGCAGGCAGCAACCGGCGATTCCGGCAAGGACCGGAGTTGTTTACGCGATTGCCGATCATTCCCGGCCACCCTGCCAAATAGCCATCAGACTTTAGGGGCAAGTGGCAGGGCGGCAGATTGACGCAGGCGTGCCCGCGTCCAAAACTGGCTTCATGGACGAGCTGCGGGGGAGGACTTGACCGTGGCGGATGATCCAGAAGCGGAGGAATACATCCATGAAACGACTATTGAACAGCGCTGCGGTCGCGCTGCTGCTTTCGGGCGCAGCGGCCTATGCGAATGAAAGCGTCACGACCGCGATTGGCGATACCGGCCAATGGGCGATCCAGACCGGCGATTATGCCAATACCCGGTATTCGGAACTGGACCAGATCACCAAGGACAATGTCGGCGATATGCGCGTCGCCTGGACCTTCTCGACCGGTGTGCTGCGCGGCCATGAGGGCGGTCCGCTGATCATCGACGACATCATGTATGTCCACACACCCTTCCCGAACAATATCTATGCCCTGGATCTGAATGATGAGGGCAAGATCCTGTGGAAATACCAGCCGCAGCAGGATCCCGAAGTCATAGCGGTGATGTGCTGCGATACCGTCAGCCGCGGCGTGGCCTATGCGGATGGCATGATCCTGACGCATCAGGCCGACACCACCCTTGTTGCGCTGGATGCCAAGACCGGCGAAGAGAAGTGGAAGGTTAAGACCGGCGATCCGGCGGTAGGCGAGACCAATACCGCCACCGTGCTGCCGGTGGGCGACAAGGTCATCGTCGGCGTGTCGGGCGGTGAATACGGCGTGCGCGGCCGGGTGACGGCCTATAGCCTTGCCGATGGCTCCGAGGTCTGGAAAGCCTATTCGACCGGTCCGGACGAGGAAATGCTGGTCGATCCCGAGAACACCACTGTCCTTGGCAAGCCGATCGGTGCCGACAGCTCGCTGAACAGCTGGGAAGGCGATCAGTGGAAGATCGGTGGCGGCACCACCTGGGGCTGGTACTCCTATGACCCCGAACTGAACCTGATCTATTACGGCACCGGCAACCCCTCGACCTGGAACCCCTCGCAGCGTCCGGGCGACAACAAGTGGTCGATGACCATCATGGCCCGCGATGCCGATACCGGCATGGCCAAGTGGTTCTACCAGATGACGCCGCATGACGAATGGGATTTCGACGGCGTGAACGAGATGATCCTGACCGATCAGGAAGTCGATGGCGAGATGCGCAAGCTTCTGACCCATTTCGACCGGAACGGTCTGGCCTATACCCTCGATCGCGAATCCGGCGAGCTTCTGGTGGCCGAGAAATACGACCCGGCGGTGAACTGGACCAATGGCGTCGATATGGATCCGGAATCCGAAAACTATGGCCGTCCGGACGTGATCGCCGAATTCTCGACCGAGCAGAATGGCGAGGACACCAATACCACCGGCGTCTGCCCGGCGGCACTTGGTTCCAAGGACCAGCAACCGGCGGCCTATTCGCCGGATACCGGGCTGTTCTACGTGCCGACCAACCATGTCTGCATGGATTACGAGCCGTTCCGCGTCGCCTATACCGCCGGTCAGCCCTATGTCGGCGCGACCCTGTCGATGTATCCCGCGCCCGAAAGCCATGGCGGCATGGGCAATTTCATTGCCTGGGACAACATCAATGGCGAGATCAAATGGTCGCTGCCCGAGCAGTTCTCGGTCTGGTCGGGGGCCTTGGCAACCGCTGGCGGCGTGGTCTTCTACGGCACGCTGGAAGGTTATCTGAAGGCTGTGGATGCCGAGTCGGGCGAAGAGCTTTACAAGTTCAGGACTCCCTCGGGCATCATCGGCAATGTCACGACCTACATGCATGACGGCAAGCAATATGTCGCGGTGCTGTCGGGCGTTGGCGGTTGGGCCGGGATCGGCCTTGCGGCTGGCCTGACCAACCCGAACGATGGTCTGGGCGCCGTGGGGGGCTATGCCTCGCTCAGCGACTATACCGAGCTCGGCGGTCAGTTGACCGTGTTCGAGGTTCCGGGTGACGTGGCAGAGGCTCCTGCCGACGAAGCCACGGAGGAAGAGACGAACGAAGGCTAATACTTTCGTTCCGATTGAGCAAAAGTGATCTGTGAAAGGACCGCCCCAGCGATAGACTGGGGCGGTTCTGTCTGAGGAGAGCAGACATTGATTTTTGGAGGACGTCCGACAATGAAAACCATCACCAGCCTTGCGGCGCTGGTCCTTGGCGCAACCGTGGCCGGCTTGGCCTTTGCGCAAGAGGGTACCGGCGAAAACGCTGCGCCAGCCGATGAGGAAGTCGAAATCAAGGAAAACCAGTCCGTCATGCCAAGCGGTCATGACATCACCCCGTCCGAAATGATGGATGGGCGCTGGTACAACGAGGAAGGCATACCGACTTTCAAGATCGAGGATGACGGCACCGTCGACTACGCCACCTTCTCGGGCTTCCGCCGTTACCATGCCGAATGCCATGTCTGCCACGGCCCGGATGGCGAGGGTTCGACCTATGCGCCGGCGTTGAAGAAATCGGTTCTGCGGATGGATTATTACGATTTCCAGGAAATCGTCGCGTCCGGCAAGCAGGAAGTCAGCAATTCCGCGAACCAGGTGATGCCGGCTTTCGGTACCAACAAGAACGTGTGGTGCTATATCGACGATATCTATGTCTATCTGCTTGCGCGTGGCACCGATTCGATTCCGCGGGGGCGTCCGGCGAAAAAGGCGGAAAAATCGGACGATTTCATCGCGCAGGAAGATTCCTGCATGTCGATGTAGCATGAGGTTCGTCGCCTCATACGCTTTCATCGCCTGGCTCTGCGCATCCGGGCTGGCAACCGCGCAGGTGGCCGATCTGCGGTCGACGACGCAGTTCCGCGTCTGCGCGGATCCCGCCAATGCACCGATGTCGGTCAAGGATGGCACCGGTTTCGAGAACGAGCTGGCCGATCTGTTCGGCCAACTCCTGGACAGGCCGGTGACCTATAGCTGGTTTCCCTCGGGCATGGGCTTCATCACCAGGACGCTGCGGGCGGGAACCTGCGACGTGGTGATGGGCTATGCGCAGGGCGACGAGCTGGTGCAGAACACCAATCACTACTACACATCGGTCTATGGGATCGTCACCCGCAAGGATGGCGATCTCGCCTCTGTCGATCACCTCACCGATCCGGCGCTGAAGGATCACCCCATCGGGGTGGTCGCGGGGACGCCGCCGGCCACGATCATGGCGCGGGCAGGATTGGCCAAGGATATGCACGGTGCCGATCTGATGGTCGACCGCCGGGTCGAGGATCCGGTCGGCGATTTGCTTGAGGATGTCCGCAACGGCACGCTGGATGCAGCCGTGTTGTGGGGGCCCATGGCCGGACCAAGGATCAAGGACGATCCCGAGATGCGGTTCATGCCGCTCCTGAAGGAGACAACGGGCCCCAGGATGTTCTACCGCATCACCATGGGCGTGCGTCCCGGCGAACAGGAATGGAAACGGGAACTTAACAGCCTGATCCGCCGCCACCAGGAAGAGATCAACGCCATCCTGAAAGAGGCGGGCGTGCCCCTGGTGGATGATTATGGCAAGGAACTCCTGCCATGATGCGCTGGATGGCCGTTTTCGCGCTTGCCGCCGTCCCGGTTCTGGCCGAGGTGCCCGAGCCGGCGGAATACCGGGGCGCGCCTTACAGGGCCCCGGTTCCGGATACGCTGGCGGGGGCGGAGGTGATCGATGCCGAACGCGCCATCGAATTGCAGGCCGATGGCACCGCCTTCGTCGACGTGCTTCCCCGGACCCGAAAACCCGACAACCTGCCCGAGGATTCGGTCTGGCGGGAACCGCGCCACGATACGATTCCCGGCGCAATCTGGCTATGGGATACCGGTTACGAAGAACTGTCCGAAACCGAGCAGACGCGGCTGAGGGATGGCCTGGAGCGGGCAACCGGCGGCGACAAGGCCGCGCCGGTCGTCATTTTCTGCCGCGCGGATTGCTGGATGAGCTGGAACGCCGCGAAGCGGGCCGTGTCGATGGGTTATAGCCGGGTCATCTGGTTCCCCGGCGGTACGGATGACTGGCAGGCGGCGATGGGTCCTGACCTGGTCAGGGCTGAACCTGTCGCCCCGTGAACTGGCCGAAGGCGCGAGGACCTGCAGGCATCTCGATCTCGGCATTTGTCTTGAGCTTTTTCGCGTCCACCAAGGTCACCGTATCGGAATCCCAATTGGCAACCACGACACCGCTGCCATCGGGCAGGGGGGCTATACCCTCGGGATAATCGCCGGTCTCGATCTCGTCCAGGACCTCCAGGTTTTCCGGATCGAATACGGTCAGGGTGCCATCATATTGATTGCTGATGAAACCGCGCCCTTGCGCGAAGGCGATCCCATAGGGATGCCTGCCGGTTTCGACCCGTCCGACCAGCTTTCCCCCGATTGGATCGATGACGGAGACGACATCGCTCATCACATCGGCGGTCCAGAGCCGTCCATTGTGGAAGGTAATGGCGAAGGGATGCTCGCCCGCGGTTCCGATCCTGCGGATCAGCCGCCCCGTTCCGGCATCGAAGATGCTGACCTGGTTGTCGTCGCGATCCGCGGTGGCGACCAGCAGGCCGTCATGGCTGACGGCGACTCCCGCCGGTGCGGCGCCGGTCTCGGCGATCCATGCCTGTTTCAGCTCGCCATCCAGGCGCATCAGCTTGCCGCTGAACCAGTCGGTGACGAAAACCCCGCCATTCGGCGCCACTGCGACGCCAAAGGCGCCTTCGCCCAGTTCCCTGCGGTCGACGATCCGAGCCTTTTCGTCCAGCACACTCAATCGTCCGGTGTCGGCGGAAATGACATAGGCGCGTCCGGTCTGGGGATCATAGGCGACCGGGGCGGGCGCGCCGTCCAGAGGGGTCTGGGCAACGATCTCGTGGCTGTTCAAATCGAGAATCGAGACCGCATTTCCGTTCTGCGAAGTGATGAAGGCGAGATCCGCGGCCAAGGCGGAAGAGAGCGGCAAGAACAGCGCCAGTATCGAGATCATCGCCCTGCGTATCGTCACAGCCAGTGGCTTGCGCCCTGCGACGGTCGCGGGCCAACCAGCGGCAATCTGCCGCCAGTAGCAGTGCAACGCGGGCTGCCTGCGCCGGGATTGTGTATGCCCTGTGCAGGTGCGGTATGCGGATGTCACGGCCGGGTTCCCAGTGAATGCTCGTCAAGAACGGCTTGCTATTCCATCCGCTGCACCGGCGCAACGCATGATGGCGCAACGCCGCCTATCGGGGCTATTCGAGCTTGCCGAATCGTTCGGCCAGCGCGTCCATACCGGCTTGGTAGATACCCTCGACCGCAGCGACCGCAGCCTCGTCATTCAGTTCCGCAGGAGGGTCATTATTCGGAAAGCCGCGATAGAAGCCCGCTTTCCAGATCACCTCGGCCTTGCCGTCCTTGTCCTTGACCTGCAGCGTCGAGGAATAATTCGTCACCGGCAGAACCTCGACCGCGACATCGGTGATCATGTATTTGTACATGCGCTTTTCCGGATCCCATCCGATCAATTGCTCGGTGATCGTCGGATCGCCCTCATCGGCCTTCAAATGCAGCATGCGGATGGATTCGTCAGGAATATCAACCGGCGCACCCTCGGGTATCATCTCGGTCGAGGCGATGGCGGGGTGCCAGCCCATGTCGTCGAAATGCCCGATCGCCTCCCAGACCTCGTCTGGGCTGGCATCCAGTGTCACGCTCATCTGCGCCTTCTGCCGTGACGGACCATGCGCATTTGCCATCCCCGCCAGGGCGAGAAGCGCGCCAAGGGTGACGGCAAGCAGTTTCAGCTTCATATTCCCAATTCCTCCCGCGAAAGCCCGCGCCACGGGCGGGCGTCTTGATGGGGCAACCATGCCCTGCGCCGCTTTGCCACGTCTATCAGACGAAAGCTGTAGACAAATCTTCCCGCCTGGACCGGGAAGATAATACGGGTTGCCGAAGGACGTCGCGACACTCAACATACGGGCCGGGAGAGGAAAGAAATGTTCAAGGGAATCATAGTACTTTTGGCTGGTATCTGGCTGATCGCCAGCCCGGCCCCGGCGCAGGAACGGCCAGAGCCGACGGTGATCGGCGCCGCGGTTCTGCGCGTGGACAGGCCCGGCCTGCCGCCGATATCCCGGTTGGAACTGCCGGCGGAGGATCTGGGCTTCGCAGGCGCGCGGCTTGCGATCGAGGACAACGACACGACCGGCCGGTTCATGGGCCAGGATTTCGAGGCCGAGGAGGTCGTCGCGACGCCGGAGACCGCGGTGGAGGAACTGGAGCGCCTGATCGGCGAGGGTGTCGCGTTCATCGTGGTCCTTGCCGATGACGAAACCATGCTGGCCCTCGCGGATCAGGCGGGCGACCGGGCGATGCTGTTCAATGCCGCCGCCCGGGGCGACAACCTGCGGGGCGTGGATTGCCGGGCCAACACCATTCATGTCGCACCCAGCCATGCGATGCTCGCCGACGGTCTGGCGCAATTCCTGATGTGGAAGAACTGGCCCCGCTGGTTCCTGATAGAGGGCAGCCATCCCGAGGACGCGGCCTTCGCGGCAGCCCTCAAGCGATCTGCCGTGAAATTCGGAGCCCGGATCGTGGAGGAGCGTGTCTACGAGGATACCGGCGGCGCCCGTCGCACCGATTCAGGCCATGTGCAGGTGCAAAGGCAGATGCCGGTCTTTACCCAACGCGCACCCGGTCACGACGTGGTCGTCGCCGCGGACGAGGCGGATGTCTTCGCCGCCTACCTGCCTTACCAGACATGGGATCCCCGCCCGGTGACCGGCTCCGCCGGGCTGGTGCCGCGCACATGGCATCCGGCGATGGAGGCCTGGGGTGCGACCCAGTTCCAGAACCGCTTCGAGGAATTGGCCAACCGTCCGATGCGGGAAGAGGATTACCAGACATGGCTGGCGCTGCGCATGATCGGAGAGGCAGCGACGCGCAGCCAGTCCGCCGATCCCGAAGTGCTGAAGGAATTCATGCTGTCCGAGAATTTCGAGGTGGCGGGCTTCAAGGGCCAAAAACTGACCATGCGTGACTGGGACCATCAGCTTCGCCAGCCGATCCTGCTG
Organism: Paracoccus methylarcula; assembly: GCF_003007735.2. GTDB lineage: Bacteria > Pseudomonadota > Alphaproteobacteria > Rhodobacterales > Rhodobacteraceae > Paracoccus > Paracoccus methylarcula. Next base: position 102,137 of record NZ_PXNQ02000005.1, on the reverse strand, counting down.
ACGACGGGCCTGCTGTTGGCCTCGGTCAGCCCGCAAGAGCAATATCTGCATCGGATCAGCCAACTCGACACCCTGGGGATCGACCGCCCCGAAACCGAATGCGAATTCCGGGAGCCGACATGAAACATATCCTGACCCTTGCCTTGTGCCTTGCCGCCACGCCGGTGCTGGCCAACCGTGTCTTTGTCAGCAACGAGAAGGGCAATGATGTCACCGTTCTGGACAGTGAGACGCTTGAGGTGATCGGCACCTATCCGGTCGGCAACCGCCCGCGCGGCATCACCATCAGTCCCGACGGCAAGGAACTGTATGTCTGCGCTTCGGATGACGACCTGGTGCGGGTCTTCGATCCCGAGACCATGCAGGAACTGCACACGCTGCCATCCGGCCCCGACCCGGAACTGTTCGTGCTGCATCCCTCGGGCAATCCGCTCTATATCGCCAATGAGGACGACAACCTGGTGACCGTGGTGGATACCGAAACCCATCAGGTGCTGGCCGAGATCCCCGTGGGGGTGGAGCCCGAGGGCATGGGGATCAGCCCCGACGGCAAGGTGGTCATCAATACCTCGGAAACCACCAATATGGCGCATTTCATCGATAGCGAAACATTCGAGATTTTCGCCAATGTGCTGGTCGATTCCCGTCCGCGCTTTGCCGAGTACAACCACGATGGCAGCAAGCTTTATGTCAGCGCCGAGATCGGTGGAACGGTCAGCGTGATCGATCCGCAGGCGCAGGAGATCGTCCACAAGATCAATTTCGAGATCCCCGGCGTACTGCCCGAGGCGATCCAACCCGTAGGGGTTCGCGTGACCTCTGACGGCAAGAAGGTCTTCGTGGCCCTCGGCCCTTCGAACCGTGTTGCCGTCATCGATGGAGAGACGGACGAGGTGCTGGATTATCTTCTGGTCGGGCAGCGTGTCTGGCAGATGGCCTTCACGCCGGACGAGAAATACCTGTTCACCACGAACGGCAACTCGAACGACGTCTCTGTGATCGATGTCGAGGCCACGGAAGTGGTGAAATCCGTGCCCGTTGGCCAGCAGCCCTGGGGTGTCGTCGTCGCACCGGAGTAATCGGCGGCCAGCAAGAAATCGAGGAGGAGAACAATATGATCCGTTTGCTGACGATCCTGATGATCATGGCCGGTTTGGCGGTCCCTGCCGCCGCGCAAGAGGCAGCCAGCAATGATGCGAGCGCATCCGAGGCCACTGAAGCCGGGGCCGTCGCGGCCGAAGAGGATGATGATGACGAGGAGGAAGCCGCCGGCGGAGAAGGCGCCTACGAGGCTGCGGGCAAGTATGACTACGGCTTCGCGGGCGTGCTGGCGCGCGACAATCGGACCGATCTGGCGCCGCTGACGCTGGCCTCTGGCCAGCCGGTCGCTGGTGGCGAATATACGTTGAAATCGGGTGGCTATTACCGCATCGACATCAACGCCGATGGCAGCCAGGAACTGGCGCTGTCGGGTGGCGATTTCTTTCGCGCGGTCTGGGTCAACGAGGTTGTCATCAACGATATCGAGATTCGGCCGATAGGTGTGCATAGCCTTGAATTCGACGATGCTGGCACCGCCAGCATGAGCTTTATCGCCATCGTTCCCGGCCGTTACACCTTGTCGATTCCCGGATCCTCTGGCGAAACCCAGCAGGCCGTGTTCAACATCCAATAGGTGAAACAGGTATTTGGACAAAGAAGAAGCCGTGACAGCCGCGCTGGAAATAGATCGGGTCAGCCATAATTTCGGACGCGTGCAGGCGCTGAAGGAAGTCTCGCTGACCGTGCCGCGTGGCGGGTTCACGGCGCTGCTGGGGGTCAACGGTGCGGGCAAGACCACGCTGTTCTCGTTGATTACCCGGCTATACGACAACAGTTCAGGGAGTATCCGCGTTGCGGGCTATGATCTGCGCCGCCAGCCTGCGCAGGCACTGGCCCGCTTGGGCGTGGTCTTTCAAAGTCGCGCCATGGATGCCGATCTGACCGTGCGCCAGAACCTTGCCTATCATGCGAGCCTGCACGGGATATCGCGCCGGGATTCGGCTGCACGGATCGAAGAAGTGCTGGCGCAGGTCGGGCTGAGTGGGAAATCGGGCGATCGCGTCGCGGCCCTTTCGGGTGGGCAGCAACGCCGGGCAGAGATCGCCCGCGCCCTGATCCACAGCCCCGATATCCTGCTTCTGGACGAGGCGACGGTGGGGCTGGACGTGAAGTCCCGCTCCGAGGTGCTGGACCTGACCCGTCGCCTGATCGCCGAAAAAGGGGTTTCGGCGCTTTGGGCGACCCATATCATGGACGAGATCCAGCCCACCGACGATCTTGTGATCCTGCATCAGGGGCAAGTCTTGCGGCAGGGGCGTGCATCGGAGATCACGGAGGGGCAGGGACTGACCCAGGCATTCCTGGATCTCACGGGAGTCGCGATATGAGCGACATCGCCTTCCCCCTTCGAAGTTGGATCACGGCCTTTCTCGGGATCGCTCGCCGCGAAACGCTGCGCTTCGTCAATCAGCGCGGCCGGTTTCTTGCCGCATTGGTCCGTCCCCTGGTCTGGTTGTTCATCTTTGCCGCCGGTTTTCGCGCGGTTCTCGGCCTGTCGATCACCGAACCCTACCAGACCTATGTGCTTTACGAGGTCTATGTGACGCCCGGTCTCTGCGCGATGATCCAGCTTTTCAACGGCATGCAGTCATCGCTCTCGATGGTTTACGACCGCGAAACCGGGGCCATGAGGACGCTGCTGGTAAGTCCCTTCCCACGCTGGTTCCTGCTGGGCTCCAAGCTTGTGGCCGGCGTGGTCGTATCGGTCATCCAGGTCTATACCTTCCTTGCCATTGCATGGTTCTGGGACGTGAGTCCGCCCGCATTGGGTTACCTGACCGTCCTGCCAGCCCTGATCCTGTCGGGGTTGATGCTGGGTGCGATGGGGTTGTTCCTGTCCTCGGCCATACGGCAATTGGAGAACTTTGCGGGCGTGATGAATTTCGTCATCTTCCCGATGTTCTTCGCCTCTTCCGCGCTCTATCCCCTCTGGCGGATGCGGGAAAGTTCGACGCTTCTGCACGATATCTGCGCCGTGAACCCGTTCACCCATGCCGTCGAACTGATCCGTTTCGGGCTCTATATGCAGGTGAACTGGCTGTCGCTGGCCGTGGTCCTAGGCTGTTTGGCGGGGTTCTTCGGGGCCGCCGTGTTCATGTATGATCCGGCCAAGGGGCTTTGGGCCCGCAGAAAGGGAGTGGCATGAAGCATGTCCTGACATTGATCCTTCTTCTGGCCGCGGGACCGGCGCTGGCAGCCAGCGGGACCGATCCGACCTGGCCATGTATCCAGCGCAAGCAGCCTCATCTCTCTCTGGGACAAATCTGGTCCGGTCCGGTTCCGGACGAGACGGCCGGGGAGCTGGCCCGCGACCCGGAGATCGCCGCTCTGGCCGACCGGCTGGAGCAGCGCCGCCTGCCGCTGGAAGAGGCCGAGGCCGAGATCGCCGAATTCGCGAAAGAGGCCGATCCCGAGCAACTCACGGCGCTGATGCTGGCAATCTTCAACCGGATCGAACCGGATCGCAGCGCGCTCATTGCCGGTATCGCGCGCTATGGTCAGAAACAGGTCGAACTGTCCGAAAAGATCGAAAGCCGCCGCGCGAAGATGGCCGAGCTGGAGGCCGCCGACAATCCGGATTTCGATGCGATCGATGCCGAGGAGGAAGCGCTCGATTGGGATCAGCGCATCTTTACCGAGCGCCAGCAATCGCTGACCTATGTCTGTGAAACGCCGGTGATCCTAGAGCAGCGCGCCTTCGCCCTTGCCCGCGCCATCGCCAGCCATCTCGACTGACGGGACCCCTGCGGATTGCAGTAAAGGGAATTCAAATACTGGCCTCGTGGTGAACCTCCTGTTAGGACTCGCTGCAATGCTCATCAGCAACGAGGGCCACTCAAATGGCTTACGAAACGATTATCGTGGAAATCGAGGACGAGATTGCCCTGATTCGGCTGAATCGTCCCGAGGCTCGCAATGCGCTCAACAGCCAGCTGCTTGGCGAGTTGTCAGAGGCGCTGACCAAGGCGGACCGGAACGACAAGGTGCGCTGCATCGTTCTGACCGGAAGCGAAAAGGCTTTCGCCGCAGGCGCGGATATCAAGGAGATGTCCGAGAAGAGCTTTGTCGATGTCTATGGCGAGGATCTCTTCGGCGAAAAGATCGACGCGATCCAGCGCGTGCGCAAGCCGATCATCGCCGCGGTCAGTGGCTACGCCCTGGGTGGTGGCTGCGAACTGGCGATGATCTGCGATTTCATCATCTGCGCCGAGAACGCCAAGTTCGGACAACCCGAGATCAATCTGGGCGTCGTCGCGGGTATCGGCGGAACGCAGCGGCTGACCCGATTCGTCGGCAAGGCCAAGGCGATGGACATGAACCTGACCGGCCGCTTCATGGATGCCGCCGAGGCCGAGCGTTCCGGTCTCGTCAGCCGCGTGGTGCCGACGCCCAAGCTGATTCCCGAGGCAATGGCGGCGGCACGCAAGATCGCCGAAAAATCGGCCATCACCATCAAGGCCGTGAAGGAATCGGTCAATAGATCCTATGAAACCACGTTGCGCGAAGGGTTGTTGTTCGAGCGCCGCACCTTCCATTCGATGTTCGCGACCGAAGACCAGAAAGAGGGCATGGCGGCCTTCATGGAGAAGCGCGAGGCACAGTTCCGCGACAAATAAGTCGCATTTTGACCGCGAACCCGGAGGGGGGAAACAGGGCAGGCAAAAGAATCAGCCAGCAACTGTTGACTTGGAGCGGGGCCGCGCGTAGAAGCGCGGCTTCAAGAATTTACCCGAAAACAGTCGGAACCGCATACACATGGCCAATACGCCCCAATCCAAGAAGCGCGCACGCCAGACCCTGCGCAGCACCGAGGTCAACAAAGCCCGCCGGTCGCGCATCCGTACTTTTGTGCGCAAGGTCGAAGAGGCAATTGCCGCCGGCAATGCGAGGGTGCTCGCGAAGCCCTGAAAACCGCTCAGCCCGAACTGATGCGGGGAGTCACGAAGGGTATCTATCACAAGAATACTGCAGCGCGGAAAATGTCGCGTCTGTCGGCTCGTGTGAAGGCGCTTGCCGCAGCCTGAATCGTGTGTTGCACGATACGCAAAAAGCGCTTTGATACGGCATAGTAAGACCCTGTTTCCAACAACGGGCGTGCAGTCTCCCTGCGCGCCCGCTGTTTGTTTGTGCATCTGCAGAAAGCCATTAAATCATTCATTTTGAACGGTTTTGAATTTTTCACTTATGAGTCAAAGGCCTTGCAGATTCGCTGACCAACAATGCCTGTCAAGCGCATAGTTCAGTTGCACGACGGGCTTCACTGATGCAAATTTTAGTCTGCGATTCACGTCGCTCTTTGGGGGACAGGTCGCGCCGAAAACCGGAAATTGATTCGGTATCTGTGGTGCGATCGGGCGCTGAAAGGGACCATCTCTTCTGCCCTTGGACTCGCGGCGGTCGGCTGCCACCGGCCTCTGTGCGTCCCTGTCGTTTGATTGGTACGGGTAAGGACCCGATCCGGTGACCGCGTTGCGGGCACCCGGTGTTCTATTGCCTATCAAGCTCCCCAAGGAAAAACAGGGAGTCCCGGCCTCCCGATTTGGCTGGGATCAGACAGGATAAAGGCTGGACGAAGAGATGGAAGAAATTTGGGGGCAGGCATGTATCAAACTGGAACAATCCGTCGGACCGAATAATTTCAATCACTGGATCAAGCCTCTCCGTCTGACCGCTCTGGAAGAGGGCGTGGCACGGTTTGCCAGCCCGACACGCTTCATTTCGGATTGGGTAAGCCGTCATTTCGCAAATGACATCATGGGCGAACTTTCACGCCACGGCCAGCATATCGAACGGCTGCGTTTCGACGTTATTCCGCAGGAAAGCGGCGAGCCTCGCCCCGCGAGCGAAAAGGGCGCCTCCCGCCCGGCAACGGCGAAGGCGGCGCGGAATGCCTCCGATGCGGGAAGGCCCGAACTTGGTGCGCCGCTCGACCCGCGCTTTACCTTTGGCAATTTCGTCGTCGGCAAGCCCAACGAATTGGCGCATGCCGCCGCCCGCCGTGTATCCGAGGGCGGCCCGGTCGGCTTCAACCCGCTGTTTCTCTATGGTGGTGTGGGCTTGGGCAAGACCCATTTGATGCATGCAATTGCACATGATTATCAGCAGCGCGATCCCTCGGCGCGAGTGCTGTATCTCTCGGCCGAGCAGTTCATGTATCGTTTCGTGCAGGCGCTGCGTGAAAGCACGATCATGGATTTCAAGGGCATGTTCCGGAACGTGAACATGCTGATGGTGGACGATGTCCAGTTCATTGCCGGAAAGGACAGCACGCAGGAAGAATTCTTCCACACCTTCAATGCATTGGTAGATCAGGGAAAGCAGATCGTCATTTCGGCGGACCGCACGCCGGCGGAAATCAAGGGCCTGGAAGAGCGGATAAAATCACGCCTTTCCTGTGGCCTGATCGTCGATCTGCATCCCACCACCTACGAGCTGCGCCTGGGCATCCTGCAATCCAAGACCGAGGTATTTCGCCAGCAGCAGCCGGATCTGCAGATCGGCAACGGGGTCCTGGAATTCCTTGCAAATCGAATCACCACCAATGTCCGCGTGCTCGAAGGCGCGCTTCAACGGCTGTTTGCCCATGCCAGCCTTCTGCGCCGCGAGATCACGCTGGAAGTGGCCCAGGAATGCCTGACCGACATTCTGCGCACCAATGACCGCAAGATCTCGATCGACGATATCCAGCGTAAGGTGGCCGAGCATTACAATATCCGCCTTGCCGACATGATGGGCCCCAAGCGGGCGCGGAACGTGGCGCGGCCGCGCCAGATCGCGATGTATCTGTCCAAGCAGCTCACCAATCGCTCGCTGCCAGAGATCGGGCGCAGGTTCGGCGGGCGCGACCATACCACCATCATGCATGGCGTGCGCAAGATCGAGGAACTGGCTGGCGAAGACTCGGGGCTGGCGGAAGATATCGCCCTTCTCAGACGGCAACTCGAAGCCTGAAGCAGACAGTGTCATGAAATCCTTGTGACCGCCACGGCAGGCGGTTACAAATCAGGTCCGTGGAATGGGCCGCATGGCCTGAAGGGACAGGGAAGAGCGATGAAATTCTCGATCGAGCGCGCCGTTCTGGTCAAAGCCGTATCGCAGGCCCAATCGGTCGTTGAGCGGCGCAACACAATCCCCATTCTCGCAAATGTCCTGATAGAGGCGAAGCCAGACGGGGTCAGTTTCCGCGCCACCGATCTCGATGTCGAAGTGGTGGACCGCGCGCCCGCTCAGGTCGAGCGGCCCGGCGCGACCACCGTCAGCGCCATCATGCTGAACGAGATCGCCCGGAAGCTGCCCGATGGCGCATTGGTCCAGATCACCTCGGACGATGCGGCGGGGCGGCTGACCGTCGAGGCCGGACGGTCGAATTTCAGCCTCGCCACGCTTCCGCGCGAGGATTTCCCGGTTCTGGCAGCGACCGAATACAGCGCCAATTTCACAGCTCCGGCTTCGGTGCTGCGGCGGCTGTTCGACAAGGCGAAATTCGCCATATCGACCGAAGAGACGCGTTATTACCTGAACGGTGTCTATATGCATGTGGCGCAATCCGAGGATGGTCAGGTGCTGCGCTGCGTGGCGACCGACGGTCATCGGCTGGCCCGTATTGATGCTTTGTTGCCCGAAGGCGCGGCGGATCTGCCTGGCGTGATCGTTCCGCGCAAGACGGTGGGTGAATTGCGCAAATTGCTGGATGACGACGAAGCCGATATCGCGGTGTCCGTCAGCGAGACCAAGATTCGCTTTGCCACGCCCGAGATCACCCTGACCTCTAAGGTCATCGACGGCACTTTCCCGGATTACTCCCGTGTCATTCCCGCGAACAACACCCGCAAGCTCGAGGTCGATGCCAGCGATTTCGCCCGCGCCGTGGATCGTGTGGCGACGGTCAGCAGCGAACGCTCGCGCGCCGTCAAGCTGGCGCTTGAATCCGATCGGCTGGTCCTGTCGGTGAATGCGCCCGATTCCGGTGCCGCCGAGGAAGAGCTGATCGTGGCCTATTCCGATGAACCGCTGGAGATCGGCTTTAACGCCAAATACCTGCAGGAAATCGCCAGCCAGGTCGATCGTGACAATGCGGTGTTCATGTTCAACGGCTCGGGCGACGCCGCGCTGATCCGCGAAGGCAGCGATCAAAGCGCGATTTATGTCGTCATGCCGATGCGGGTGTGACGGTCAGGGATCTGTCGCTGGCGCAGTTCCGGTCCTGGCCACGGCTGGATCTGGAACTTGACCGGCGCCCCATGGCGATCTTTGGCCCGAACGGATCAGGCAAGACCAATATCCTGGAAGCGGTGTCCATGCTGGCCCCAGGGCGCGGGCTTCGGGCGGTTCCCGCCCCCGACCAGGCCCGGCAGGGGCGTGATGCCGGCTGGCGGATCAGGGCGCGCATCGGCGATCATGAGGTCGCTACCACGGCACCGCCCGGCCAGTCCCGCGGAGTCGTGATCGATGACAAGCAGGTGCCGCAAACCACTTTGGGGCGGTTGCTTCGGGTGATCTGGCTGGTTCCGGCGATGGACCGGCTCTGGTCCGATGGGCCCGAAACGCGCCGCAGGTTCATGGACCGGGTCGCGCTCAGCCTGTTTCCGGATCATGCCGAACATGCGCTTGCCTATGACAAATCCATGCGTGAACGGAACCGCCTGCTGAAGGACCAGGTGACCGATCCCGGCTGGTACCGGGCGCTGGAGGCGCAAATGGCTGCGGCGGGCGCTGCCCTGACCCGCAACCGGCAAGCGGCACTGACACGGATCATGGCGGCGCAGGATCAGGACGCAACAGGGTTTCCGGCGGCGGTCCTGACCCTTATGCCCGGCGAAGGGCAGGCCGACGATCCGGACGAAGAGAGCATTGCCGCGAGATTGGCCGCCATGCGGGCGCGAGATCTAGCGGCGGGGCGCAGCCTGACCGGACCGCATCGCGCCGATCTGGGCGCGCATTGGGGGCCGCAGCAGATGCCTGCGGCATTGTCATCGACCGGAGAGCAGAAGGCGTTGCTTCTGTCGCTGGTTCTGGCCAATGCCCGCGCCCTGTCGGATCAGCCGGTGGTTCTGCTGCTGGATGAGGTCGCCGCGCATCTCGATGCGGAGAGGCGCGCGGCATTGTATGACCGGATCACGGCCTTGCCCGCACAGACATTGCTGACGGGAACAGGTCCGGAATTGTTCACCGATTTCGGCGCAAGGACTCGGCGGCTGTCGGTTCGCAAGGATGGCGGCGCGTCCAGCGCCGAGGAGATTGAATGACATTGCAAGCCGAGTCGATCTGGCTTTACGCCATCGCCATGGTCGGGATCTGGTTCACGCCGGGTCCGGTCTGGGTGGCAATCATCGCGCGTGCGCTCGCCTCGGGCTTCAAGGGGGTTTGGCCCCTGGCGATCGGAGTCGCCATCGGCGACGCGATCTGGCCGCTGATCGCGATTTTCGGGCTGGCCGTGATCGTTGCACAAAACGCCATGCTGATCGAGGCGATGCGCTGGATCGCGGCGGCGGTGTTTATCGGCATGGGCATCATGCTGTTGCGCAAGGCATCACAGCCGGTCGAACGCGACTCGCGCCTGACCCGCAGCGGCACATGGGCTGGATTTTCGGCGGGTATCCTGGCCATCGCAGGGAATCCCAAGGCGGCGCTGTTCTATGTCGGTGTGCTGCCTGGTTTTTTCGATGTCACGAAACTGACCGGACCGGATGTCACCACCGTTGTTGTCATGTCCTGCGCAATTCCCTTTTGCCTCAATCTCGGCATGGGTGGAGCGATCGCCGCCGCCCGTTCAAGGCTGTCCAGCCCAACCGGCTTGCGGCGGATGAACCTGGTCTCGGGCGGGCTTTTGATCGCGGTTGGATGCGTCATCGGGCTGGGCCAGATGCTGGCCGGCTGAACCCGGCCGGTGCGGTGGAAAAAACCCAGTGTTCGCCGTGACTTTCCCTTCGCGAATGGCTATATCATCATCAGATTGACAGGAACCATAGCACATGACCAACACCGCCCCGCAGCCAGCAGATTACGGTGCAGATTCCATTAAAGTTCTCAAGGGGTTGGAAGCCGTTCGCAAGCGGCCCGGCATGTATATCGGCGATACCGATGACGGCAGCGGCCTGCATCATATGGTCTACGAGGTCGTCGATAACGGCATCGACGAGGCGCTGGCCGATTATGCCGACTATGTGAAGGTCGAAATCCACGCCGATAACAGCGTCAGCGTCCGTGATAATGGCCGAGGCATCCCGGTCGAGACGCATTCCGGCGAAGGGGTCAGCGCCGCCGAGGTCATCATGACCCAGCTTCACGCAGGCGGGAAATTCGACCAGAACAGCTACAAGGTCTCGGGCGGTCTGCATGGCGTCGGCGTGTCGGTTGTGAACGCGCTCAGCGATTGGCTGGAGCTGCGTATCTGGCGCAATGGCAAGGAACATTACGCCCGCTTCGAGCATGGCGATACCGTTGAGCATCTGCGCGTGGTCGGCGATGCGGCGGAAGGTGAGACTGGAACCGAAGTCCGTTTCCTTGCCTCGGCCAAGACGAACGACCCGAACGGCACCTTCAGCAACCTGGAATACAGCTTCAAGACGCTGGAAAACCGCCTGCGGGAATTGGCCTTCCTGAACAGCGGCGTGCGGATCATCCTGGAGGACAGCCGCCACGCCGATTTGCAGCGCACCGAGTTGTTCTATGAAGGCGGCGTGCGCGAATTCGTGAAATATCTCGACCGTTCCAAGGCACCGGTTATGCCGGAGCCGATTTTCATCACCGGCGAGCGCAACGGCATCGGGGTCGAAGTCGCGATGTGGTGGAATGACAGCTACCATGAAACCGTGCTTCCCTTTACCAACAATATCCCGCAGCGGGATGGCGGCACCCATATGGCGGGTTTTCGCGGGGCGCTGACGCGGGTGATCAACCAATATGCGCAATCCAGTGGGATCGCGAAGAAGGAGAAAGTCGATTTCACCGGCGACGATGCGCGCGAGGGGCTGACCTGCGTGCTGTCGGTCAAGGTGCCTGACCCGAAATTCTCCAGCCAAACCAAGGACAAGCTGGTTTCAAGCGAGGTCCGTCCGGCCGTCGAGGGCATGGTCAACGAGAAGCTGGCTGAATGGTTCGAGGAAAACCCGAACGAGGCCAAGCAGATCGTCGGCAAGATCATCGAGGCGGCATTGGCGCGCGAGGCTGCCCGGAAGGCGCGCGAACTGACCCGCCGCAAGACCGCGATGGATGTTGCCAGCCTGCCCGGCAAGCTGGCCGATTGCCAGGAAAAGGATCCCTCCCTGTCCGAATTGTTCATCGTCGAGGGTGACTCGGCGGGTGGTTCGGCCAAGCAGGGCCGCTCGCGCAAGAATCAGGCGGTGCTGCCCCTGCGTGGCAAGATCCTGAACGTGGAGCGCGCTCGGTTCGACCGGATGCTGTCGTCGGAAACGGTCGGCACGCTGATCACGGCCCTGGGGACGGGGATCGGACGCGACGAGTTCAACCTGTCAAAGCTGCGCTATCACAAGATCGTCATCATGACCGATGCAGACGTGGACGGCGCGCATATCCGGACATTGTTGCTGACGTTCTTCTTCCGCCAGATGCCCGAACTGATCGAGGCGGGGCATCTCTATATCGCTCAACCGCCGCTTTACAAGGTCGGTCGGGGTCGGTCCGAGGTCTATCTGAAGAACGAGGCGGCGCTGGAGGATTACCTGATTCAGCAGGGTGTCGACGGCGCGGCGTTGCGGCTTGGATCGGGCGAGGAAATCGTGGGCAACGATCTTGCCCGGGTCGTGGAAGAAGCGCGCACTGCCCGGCGCATTCTGCGGGCTTATCCGACGCATTACCCGCCGCATATCACGGAGCAGGCCGCGATCGCCGGGGCGCTGATGCCGGGCAGGATCGACTCGGATGCGCAGGGCGCCGCCGATGCGGTTGCCGAGCGCCTGGACATGGTGGCCGAGGAATATGAGCGTGGATGGGGTGGGCGTCCGACCCAGGATGGCGGCATCCGCTTGACCCGGATGCTGCGCGGGGTGGAGGAAAGCAGAACGCTCGACGGCCAGATGCTGAGGAGCGGCGAAAGCCGCCGTCTGGCGGAAATGACGAAGGCCTTGCAGGATGTTTACGGCAAGCCTGCCCGGCTGATTCGCAAGGATCGCGAATTGCCGATCTACGGACCGCTCGGTTTGCTTGCGGCAATCTTCCTTGAGGGAGAGAAGGGCCTTTCCCTCCAGAGATACAAGGGCTTGGGGGAGATGAATCCCGATCAGCTATGGGAAACCACCCTCGATCCGGTTGCACGGACCCTGCTGCAAGTGCGTATCGAGGATGTTGCCGAGGCGGAGGATCTGTTCACCAAACTGATGGGTGATGTCGTTGAGCCGCGGCGGGAATTCATCCAGCAGAATGCTCTAAGTGTTGAAAATCTCGACATCTGAGACCTCGGAGGAACCAGGGTGTTGTAGAACTGTCGCTTGCGACGGCATATTCATGCCAGTTGTCGAATTTGCGGCTATTGCCAGATTGCAATTTGCATTCGCAGGGCGTTATCTGCCCTTACCTTGCCGACATGTTTGCGGGAAATGCGTGGCATGCGGCACCCTAGAGTATTGGAGATTCGAAATGCGTGGAAAATTTCTTGCCACGGTTTGTGCTGTTTCAAGTGTTACGACGTTGATCAGTGGTGTGGCATATGCTGGCGGCTTTGTTGCCCCCGTGATCGAACCAACCCCGGTGGTCGTCGAGCCGACTCCGGTTTCCGATTGGGCTGGTGCATATGTCGGTGGATCGCTGGGCTATGTGCTCGGCAGTGATGATTCTGTTGGATTTGAGAACAGTGACACAGGTGCCCGTGACACGGATCTTGGTGACCTGGATTTGAAAGGCGTCAATGCCGGGCTGCATGCCGGTTATCGCTGGCAGAAGGACAAGTGGGTTTTCGGTCCGGAACTGGGTATCGAGGGTGGCAGTGTCGATGCCAGCGAGAATATCAGCCCGTTCGGCACCGACAGCGAGATCGAGTCCGAACTGAACTATCTCGTTTCGCTGCGGATGAAGACCGGCTACGAGGTCAGTCCGAACACGCTGGTTTATGGAACCTTCGGGGTTGCCCATGGCGACTTCGATTACACGCTTTCGGATGCAAGCAGTTCCCAGACCAAGGGTTTCTCGGATACCGGCGTTGCGGCGGGCTTGGGCGTCGAGCGTAAGCTGAACGAAAACCTGTCGATGTTCGCAGAGTGGGAATACCGCCATTTCGGAAAGACCGATGTCGCTTTCGATACGGACGCGGGCACGCTCAGCACGCGAGCCACTCCGAAGCACCACAATGTCAAAGTCGGTGTGAACTATCGTTTCTGATGGTTTGAACCAGGAAGATTTTGGGCCGGCCGTGTGTTCACGCGCCGGCCCTTTTTCTTGATCTGACCCCTGGCGGGTTTGTCACGGCAATCGCAGGGGACGGCCCTCGAATATGGTCTCCATCGAGAACACGCCGGTGACACGTTCGAGATTCATGTCCTCGATCAGTGCCTTGTAGCATCGGTCATAACCGCTCATCGATGTGGTCACCAGCTTGGCCATATAATCCCACTCGCCGCCGATCCGGTGAAACTCGGTGATTTCCGGTATCGATTCGACGCGGGCGCGAAAGCGATGGGCCCAGGCATCATCATGATGCCGGGTCCGGATCATCACGAACACGGTCAGATGCAACCCGGCCTGTGCGGCATCGATGGAAGCGCGGCTTCCCCGCAGGATCCCGGCTTCGGTCAGCTTTTGCAATCGCCGCCAACAGGCATTCTGCGACAATCCGATTCGTTCTGCCAATTCGCGTTGCGACAGGGAGGCGTCCTGTTGCAGCGCCTTCAGGATATCGTGGTCGATCTGATCTAAATCTGACATAACACCGATCAATTGACACAAAATTTATGAGAAAACCAGAAATAAACAGCACATCATTCGCAAGATCACGTGTCATTCTATAGAGAACGACGGAGGTGACACGTGAATTTCTTCGAAAAATTCCGGGAAGGTTTGGGCGATGTCCGGGCGCTGGATGAGGGGTTGATCGGCCGCGATGCGGTGATCTCGGGACCATTCGGTCCACGCCGATTGATCTATGCCGATTACGTCGCCTCGGGGCGTGCCCTGCGCCAGGTCGAGGAGACCATCATCGAAGAGGTGCTGCCCTGGTATGCCAACAGCCATACCGAGGCCAGCCATTGCGGCGGCATGATGACCCGCCTGCGGCGAGCCGCGCGGGCCGAGATCCTGCGCTGCACTGGCGGTGGCGATGAACATGCGGTTGTTTTTACCGGCTCCGGCGCAACCGCTGCTCTGAATCGGCTGGTTCACATATTCGGTATCGGGCCGGGATGGACGGTCCTGATCGGCCCATATGAGCATCATTCCAATATCCTGCCTTGGCGTGAAAGCGGCGCAAGGGTGGTGGAGATACCCGAAGCGCAGAATGGCGGTCCGGACCTGTCTGCCATCCAGGCGGAGCTCGATCGTGGCGGGCCTATTCTTGGCGCGTTCTCGGCGGCCTCCAATGTCACGGGGGTGGTCACGGACGTGGCTGCGGTAACGCGGCTGATGAAGCAAAACGGCGCCAAGATCCTGTGGGACTATGCGGGCGGCGCGCCATATCTGCCAATCGACATGGGGCTGGGAATGGACGCTGTTGTTGCCTCTCCCCACAAGTTCATCGGTGGACCGGGGGCATCCGGGGTCATGATCCTGCGCCGCGATTCCGTGAGAGCGACGCGGCCGACCCATCCGGGTGGCGGCACGGTTCGCTTCGTCAATGCTGCAGGCCACGATTATGCGTCGGCCGTCGAGGCAAGAGAGGAAAGCGGAACGCCCAATGTGATCGGCGATATCCGGGCGGCCATGGTCTTTGCGCTGAAAGATGCGATAGGGCAGCGGCAGATCGACGAAATCCATTCCCGTTGGCTGAACAAGGCGGCGTGCCTGGATTCGGTTGCCGAGTTGCAGATGCTTGGGCATCCGACGGCGGGGCGACTGCCGATCCTCGCGTTTCGAGTCCGCGACGGTCGGGGCGGCTTCATCCATCAGCAACTTGCGACCCGGATGCTGTCCGATCTCCATGGGGTTCAGGCGCGCGGTGGCTGTGCCTGTGCCGGGCCCTATGTCCATCGGTTGTTGAACATAGACGAGGAAACATCGGCCCGATTGCGAGCAGCGATCCTGCGGGGCGAGGAGGTGGAGAAACCCGGCTTTGTGCGCTTGAACCTGTGCTGGGCAGCCCCCGAGGCCGATATTGACGCGATCCTCGACGCTATTTGCGATCTGGCAAGAAATGCGCCGCAGTATACAAGACATTATTCCTGCGATCCGGCGACGGCGATTTTCCATCCGGTCGCGGCGTGATCGTCACGCGCGAACCGGATGCGCCTTGCGCGTGGCGGCATATTCGCGAACCAGCACCACGCGATGCGGGCGAAAGCTGTTACCCGTGCTGCGCAGGGTCTCGATGCGATTGACATGGAACACGCGAAAATCCATCCGCAAGCGGCAATAGGCCAGGAGCATCAATGTATGCTGCGAATATGACAGGCCAAGCGGCCAGATCGGCCGGCGCGTCGGTGCACCCTTGAGGTCGATATAGTCTATCTCAAGCTCCATCTCATCCCAGCATGCTGAACGGATCACGGAGAGATCTATCCGTGGCGGCGCGCGTTCCGGGCCGGTGTCAAAGCTGCGCATGACGGCGTGCAGGGCCTGCCGTGACTGGCGCTCGGGCAATGTGGCGATGATGCGGGCGAGCGCGTCATGTGCCGCCGAGTTCAGGTCCGGGTCACCGATGCGGCCGAGCGCATCGACCGCCAGCCGCAGCGCCTCGATCTCGAGACGCGAGAAGCTTTGCGGCGGCAGCGCGGGATCTTCGGTCAGGGTATAGCCCAGCCCGGCTTCGCCATCGATCAGCGCGCCGCCGGCCCTCAGCGTTGCGATGTCACGATAAAGCTGGCGCCGTGAAACGCCGGTTTCCTCGGCCAATCTTGTGGCGGTGACGGGTGCCGGAAGCCGGCGTAGCAGATCCATAAGACGCATCAGGCGATCGGTTCGGGCCATGCTGCCTCTTTCTGTCAGTGGGGGTCCGTTAATCCTTGAACATCATTTGCCAAGGAGACAACCCATGCCGACGCTCTATCATGCTCCCAACAGCCGCTCGACCGGCATCGTCCAGTTGATCGAGGAGATGGGGCTGACCGACCAGGTCGATATCGTTTCTGTCACCATCCCCCGGCAGGATGGCTCGGGCAGCCGCGATCCCCGGAACCCGCATCCCGAGGGCAAGGTGCCGTATCTCGTCAATGAAAGCGACTATATCCGGGAACGCGGTGCGATCATCGCCTATCTGACGGATATGTTCCCCGAAAGCGGGCTAGGCCGCTCTGTCGGGATCCGCAGCGGGGCGAATACCTGTCTTGGCTGTTCTATTACCAGGGGGTGATGGAGCCCGTCGCGATCCTGCATTTCGTGCAGCTCAGCCATCCCGCCATCGAGTCGTCACTGCGCGACTACGATACGATGCTGACACGGTTGGACGAGGTGCTCGGCAAGCAGCCCTATCTTCTGGGCGAGAATTTCAGCGCGGTTGACCTGCTCTGTTCCGGGCCTTTCGCCTGGTTCGGGGATCAATTGCCATCGACTCCGGCCATTGATGCATGGGTCGCGCGTTGCCAGGACCGCGAAGCGGTGCGGAGGGTTCAAGCCAGAGACAATTCCTGAACGAAAGCCGCCGCTTTCAAAGGCAGACCCCCGCAGCAAGGCTGCGGGGGTCGCTGAATACGCGTGATCGCGTTGTCTTACAGTGCGCCTTCGCGCTGTGCCTTTTTACGGGCCAGCTTGCGGGCACGGCGAACGGCCTCGGCCTTTTCACGGGCTTTCTTGACCGACGGCTTCTCGAAATGTTGCCGAAGCTTCATCTCGCGGAATACACCTTCGCGCTGAAGTTTTTTCTTCAGGGCACGAAGCGCCTGTTCGACATTATTGTCGCGAACATTGACCTGCATGTGGTTGTCACCACCTTCCTAGGTTAGAGTTGATCTGATTGCAGGAGGCGCTCTTCTAGCAGCGAAGCGCATCCTTGTCCAGATAAAGGCCCGGAAACCATGCAAACAGATCGCGAAGCCCTGCTGAATGCGGCCCTTGACCATGTTCCGTTCGAGGGAATGAACGATCGTGCCCTGCTGGCGGGGGCCGCGGATATCCATATGCCCGAATCACTGGCTCGCGTGCATTTTCCGCAAGGCGGAGCCGGGCTGGCCGCGGCTTATCACCGCCGGGCGGATGCCCGGTTGCGTGAATGGATGGAGACCATGCCACCGCAGGAGCGCTTTCGCGACCGGATAGCGGAGGCAGTCTGGCACCGTCTTTCGCTGGTGCAGCCCGAGCTGGTGCGCGCCGGAGCCGCAACGCTGGCGCTGCCGGGACATGCGGCGCTCGGGACACGCCTGCTATGGGAGACGGCGGATACGATCTGGTCCGGGCTTGGCGACCGCTCGGATGACGCGAATTGGTATACGAAGCGTGCGACGTTATCGGCGGTGATCGGGGCGACGGTCCTGTTCTGGCTGGGAGACGCATCCGCGCATCAGGCAGAGACCCGGGCTTTTCTTGACCGCAGGATCGACGGGGTGATGCGGTTCGAGAAAGCCAAGGCATCGTTGCGCAGGATTCCGGGCGCCGCGTCGCTTGGCGATCTGGCTTTCGGCTGGATACGTGCGCCACGCCGACGTAACCTGCCTGGAAAGATGCAGACAAGATAGGGAAGCGCCATGTTCTCCGACACGATGAAGCTATCGAGATCGCCACGCCGGGTGACGCGGATGCATTGCGAGTGACCGGACGGCCCGTACCGGTGCCGGGGCACGATCAGATCCTGGTCAAGATCGCCTATGCCGGTGTGAACCGCCCGGATGTCCTGCAGCGCCGGGGTGCCTATGCGCCCCCGCCGGGCGCTTCGGACTTGCCGGGGCTGGAGGCGTCGGGTGAGGTCGTCGGGATCGGTGCCGGGGTTACCCGCTGGCGCAAGGGCGACAAGGTGACTGCCCTGCTGCCGGGAGGCGGCTATGCGGAATATGCGGTCTGCAATGCCGATCATGCGTTGGCGATTCCCCGGGGCATGGACCTGCGCGAAGCCGCCTGCCTGCCCGAAACGGCTTTCACCGTGTGGTCCAATGTCGTGACCCGTGGCGGGTTGCAGGCAGGGGAGCGGTTTCTGGTTCATGGTGGCACCTCCGGCATCGGCATGATGGCGATCCAGATCGCGCGTGCGCTTGGCGCGCGCGTTTGGGCGACCGCCGGAAGCGACGAGAAATGCGCGGCGATCAGCAAGATCGGCGCGAACGCGATCAATTACCGGGAAGAGGATTTCGTCGAGAAGGTGACTGCTGAAGGTGGTGCCGACCTGATCCTCGACATGGTCGGCGGAAGCTATATCTCGCGTAATATCAGGGCATTGGCAAATGACGGCCGGTTGGTCATGATCGCCTTTCTCGAAGGTCCCAAGGTCGAGCAGAATTTCGCCCAGATCATGGTGAAACGATTGACCGTCACCGGATCGACCCTGCGTCCGCAATCTGACACGGCCAAAGCCGAGATCGCGCAAGTGCTGCGCGACCGGCTCTGGCCATTGATCGAATCAGGCGCGGTGAATGTAACCATCGACAGCGAATTCGCCCTGAAGGATGCTGCCGATGCTCATCGCCGGATGGAGAGCAGCGGGCATATCGGCAAGATCGTCCTGAAGGTTTCGGACGACTGAGCCGCTACCGTGACCAGCCGTCAGCTTGCTCGGTCCTGTCGAGATAGATGGCAGCCGCCTGTCCCGCTCTCCGCCCGGTGGCGAGGCATCCGGTAATCAGGTAACCACCGGTCGGCGCCTCCCAATCCAGCATTTCCCCGGCGACGAAAACACCGGGAAGTGCCCGCAATTGCAAATCGGCCGTTATGGCGCTTTCGGAAATGCCTCCGGCGGTCGAGATCGCCTGCTCCAACCCCATCGGGCCGTCATGGCGCAGCGGCAGGGCCTTGGCACGTTTCGCCCAATGCGATGCCGTCATGGGCCAGGGCCGACCCCATTCCAGCAACAGCGCGATCTTGACCGGTTCACCAAGCACCCGGCGCAGCCAGTTGCCGATCGAAAGCTTGCCCTTGGGCCTTGCAAAGCGCTGCTCCACGGCGCTTTCATCCAGATCCGGAAACAGATCGACTTTCGCCTCCATCCCGTCCCGGATCCGGGCGGCAACCTCGTAAACCCCGCCGCCCTCGATGCCGGAGCGGGTGATGACCCATTCCCCCCGGGAAACTTGGGTTCCGGCATGGATCGCGACCCCTTTGACGGCCGATCCGAAATGCCGGTCCATGGCGTCCGACCAATGGACCCGCAGCCCCATATTCGCGGGCTGGAACCGGGTAAGCTCCACCCCGGCGGCCTCCAGCAGGGGTTTCCAGCCAGCATCGGAACCCAAGCGCGGCCAGCTCGCGCCACCCAGGGCCAGGACCGTTGCAGACGGGTTCAGCACCCTGTCGCCATCGGGAGTCGAGAACCGGAAGCCGTCCCCGAGACCAACCCATTTCCAGCGCGTCCGCAATTCTACCCCCGCCGCGCGCAATCGCGCCAGCCAGGCGCGCAGCATCGGCGACGCTTTCATGCCGACCGGAAACACACGCCGGGTCGAGCCGGTGAACAGCTCGATCCCCAGCCCTTCGGCCCAGTGCATGACCTCGCTTGGTCCGAAATCGGGTTCCCCGGTATCCCAATATCCCAATGCCTCACGGGCACCGCCACTGAAACGCCCGATGAAATCCGGCATCGGCTCGTCCTTGGTCAGGTTGAGTCCCGATTTGCCCGCCATCAGGAATTTCCGGGCGGGTGTCGGCATGGCCTCGGCAATCACGACATGCCGTCCGGCTTCGGCAAGCTTCTCGGCAGCCATCAACCCGGCAGGTCCGGCGCCGATGACCAGCGCATCGACCTGCTCGGTCACCGCCTGCCCCGATGGCTCATCGCCAACCGGATCAATGTCCGCTCCACCAGGGCCATCTGCGGCGCCCGGCTGGAGCTTCGCAATGTCAGGTCGGTGGTCAGCAGTTGCGAAACCGCTTCTTCCAGCGGGGCCATGCCCCAGTTCTGGGCCTGACGGGCCATTCGCTCGCGCCGGGGGCCGAAAACCGGAGGGCGCATCCGTGACAGGCCGGCTCCAGGCCCTTGCGGGTCGGCCGCGGCCATATGCAAGGCCCGGAAATGCCTGAGCGCGGCAATGCACAGGCTGACCGGTGTTATGCCCTGTCCTTCGATTCGCCGCATCAGGGGGCCGAATTCGTCCGATCGTCCCTCGGCCACCACATGCAGCAACTCGTCGATTTCCGCTTCGATGGTTGCGGGCGCGCTCAGGGCGATTTCGGCGGGGGTCAAGGGCGTCGAATCGCCGTATTTGTAAAGCCCGATCTTCTCGATTGTCTGGCGCATGTCACCGGGATCCAGGGCGCGGGCCAATGTCATCAGATCGCGCATCGCATCGCGCGGCACCTCGCGCAGGCCAGAGGCCTCCAGCCACCGGGTGATTTCTTCCTCGCCGGGCGGATCGTCATAGATCGGTGCGGCGACGGCCTGCTTGTGCGGCTCGAACAATTTGCGAAGGGCCGAGGATTTCGCCAATCCGCCGGCGGTCACCACGATCACCGCGTCACCGGGCTGCCATGCCTCCAAAGCGGCGCGGATCGCTTCGGTCCCGCTATCGGGTGTGTCCTCGACCAACACGACGCGCGGGCCGGGAAAGAAGCCGACTTCCTTGATGGCGTCCATCAGGGTTGCGGGATCCTTTTTCAGCCCCGCCCCGGCCAGCCGGGTCAGCCGCATCTCTTCCTCGGCATTCTCGCCAACCAGCGAGGCAACCGCTTCGGCCCGCTTCAGGGCCACCCGCATCGCATCCTGACCGTAGATCAGCAATGCGGGCCGCGACGGATCGGGTCGCGCAAGGTACCGGGCGATTTCTCCGCCCTTGAGATTCATGTTTCGGGCAATGTGTCGGAGGCAGCCAGCAGGCGTGTGACCACCTGATCGGCGAGCATTCGGGCCAAGCGTTCCCGCGCATCGCGCTCGGCGCTGAGCGTTGCGATGGTGGTTTCGGTGGTCGAGTAAGAGGTAAAGCTGCTGACCCGTCCCGATACCAGCACCTTGCCGGATCTGTCCTTGAGCGAGAAATCCGCAGTTCCGTTCAGCGAGTAGCGGGTGGTGACCTCATCGGTCGTGATCGCTTGCGGCACCACGCCGATGCTGATCAGGTAGTCAAGATCGAAAGGCGCTTGCCCGTCCGGTCCCAGCCTTTCAGCCAATCGGCGATTGAAGGCGAAATCCTCGTAGGTCTTCGGATCGCGGGGCCGGATCTTGCCAAGCAGCCTGTCGCCGGCCCCGCCCGGCCCGTAGACCGGGGTCAGCCCGCAGGCGCCCAGGGCCAGCACCGTCAAGAGGACGGCGCGGCGGGGAAG
Organism: Paracoccus methylarcula; assembly: GCF_003007735.2. GTDB lineage: Bacteria > Pseudomonadota > Alphaproteobacteria > Rhodobacterales > Rhodobacteraceae > Paracoccus > Paracoccus methylarcula. The sequence goes on along the minus strand of NZ_PXNQ02000005.1, from coordinate 80,543 downwards.
GAGGTCAGGCGACGACATTGACGATCCGTCCCGGGACGACGATCAGCTTTTTCGGTGCGGCGCCGTCGAGGAACCGTTTCACGGTATCATCCGCCAGCACCAGCGCCTCGATCTGATCCTTGGGCATGTCCTTGGCCACGCTGATCTCGGCCCGGCGCTTGCCATTGATCTGGATGGGCAGGGTCACGGTATCATCCTCCAGCATCGCCGGATCCGGTTGGGGCCATCCGGCATCGACAACCATGCCCTGACCGCCCGCCATTGACCAGACCTCCTCGGCCAGATGCGGCACCATCGGCGCCATCAGCTGCGCCATGATCCGCAGCACCGCCTTTCGCGCCTCACCACCTGCCCGGGATTTGCCTACGGCATTGGCCAGTTCATACAGCTTGGCCACGGCCTTGTTGAACGCGAATCCCTCGATTGATTTCGTCACATCGGCAATTGCCCGATGCGCGGCGCGTGCCAGTTCGGGATCGTCACTGCCATCGCCGCTTTCCTCGGCCAGCCGATAGACGCGGGACAGGAACTTGCTGGCGGCCTCGGCCCCTGCAGCGGTCCATTCCACGTCACGCTCGGGCGGGCTGTCGGACAGCATGAACCAGCGCGCGGTATCGGCGCCAAAGCTGGACACGATATTGACCGGATCGACCACATTCTTCTTGGATTTCGACATCTTGGCCGAAGGAACGATCTCGACCTCGGTTCCATCCGCCAGCTTCCCGTCGGTCACGTCCTCGGGCAAGTGATAGACCGGGCGCCCGCGTTGGTCGTGGGTCCGGTAGATCTCATGCGTCACCATGCCCTGGGTGAACAGCGCATCGAAAGGCTCTTTCGCCGCCTCGGGCAGATGACCCGTCTTGACCATCGCTCGGGCGAAGAAGCGGGAATAGAGCAGGTGCAGGATCGCGTGTTCGATTCCGCCGATATACTGGTCCACGTTCATCCAGTAATCGGCATCCGCCCGTGCCGTCGGCTTATCCGCATGGGGCGATGTGAAGCGGGCGTAATACCACGAGGAATCCACGAATGTATCCATCGTATCGGTTTCGCGCAGGGCTTTGCCCCCGCATTTCGGACAGGTGGCTTGCCGCCATGCCGAGTGCCGGTCCAGCGGATTGCCCGGCTGATCGAAGCTGACATCCTGCGGCAGCAATACCGGCAGGTTCTCCTTTGCCTCGGGCACCGTGCCGCAAGCCTCGCAATGCACGACCGGAATCGGGCAGCCCCAATAGCGTTGACGGGAGATGCCCCAGTCACGCAGGCGGAATTTCGTCACGCCCTCGCCATAGCCGTTCGCTTCGGCATGGGCGATGGCAGCGTCGACGGCCGCCTCTCCTGTCTGATCCGTCTCGCCCGCGAAACCGCGGACATAGGTGACGGGCTCGGATTTCAGCGGGACATAGGGCGCCTTGGCGACCATCGCATCGGCCTGGGCCAGATCCATGCCGCGTTCACCGAAGGTCGCGCGGATCGGCAGGCCGTATTTGCTGGCGAATTCATGGTCGCGCTCGTCATGGGCGGGCGAGCCGAAGATCGCGCCGGTCCCGTAATCCATCAGCACGAAATTCGCGATCCAGATCGGCAGTTTCCATTCCGGATCAAGCGGGTGGCGAACGGTCAGCCCGGTGTCGAAACCCATCTTGGGCGCGGTCTCGATCGCCTCTTCCGTAGTGCCGATGCGGCGGCATTCCTCGCAGAAGGCGCGATATCCGCGTTGTCCCTTGCCAATGCCCTGATCATCGGATGATCCGGCGACAAGGCCAGGAAAGACGCCCCCATCAGCGTGTCGGGCCGGGTCGTGTAGACCTCGATGGAATCAAACCTTCGGGAGCATCCTCGGTGGCAAAGCCGAATTGCAGCCCGCGCGACTTGCCGATCCAGTTCTGCTGCATCAGCCGCACCTTGTCGGGCCAGCCTTTCAGCCCGTCCAGCGCGTCCAGCAATTCCTCGGAATAATCCGAGATGCGAAAGAACCATTGCGTCAGTTCCTTTCGCTCGACCGGCGCGCCCGAGCGCCAGCCCTTGCCGTCGATCACCTGTTCATTGGCCAGCACGGTCATGTCGACCGGATCCCAGTTGACCATGGCCGATTTGCGGGTGATCAGCCCGGCATCAAGGAAATCCAGGAACAAAGCCTGCTGCTGCGCGACATAATCGTCGTCGCAGGTAGCGAATTCCCGGCTCCAGTCGATGGACAGGCCGAGGGGTTTGAGCTGCTCGCGCATGGTGGCGATATTGCCATAGGTCCAGTCGCGCGGATGGCCGCCCTGTTCCATCGCGGCGTTCTCGGCGGGCATGCCGAACGCGTCCCAGCCCATCGGGTGCAGCACGCTGAAGCCCTGGGCGCGCTTGAACCGCGCCACCACGTCGCCCATCGTGTAATTGCGGACATGACCCATATGGATGCGCCCCGACGGATAGGGGAACATCTCCAGCACGTAATATTTCGGCCGCTCGTCGCGGATGGCGGTAAAGCTGCCGGCATCGGCCCAGGCTTTTTGCCATCGGGCTTCGCTGCTGGAGGGATCATAGGGCATATCGGACCTCGGGCGTCGTCATTCACTTGCCGCAGGATGTATACGGCAGGCGAGGTCAGGTCCAGTGGCGCAACTCGGTGCTATAGCCTGCCGTCGCGGATACGCAATTGCCGTGCCCGGGTCAGGATGGCATCCTCGACGGCCCGAACCGTTCCCGGAGCGACCGACGCGCCGCCCGGACCCTGCAGCGACAGTTTGAGCGCGCGGGCATCCATCGCCGGATCGCTGATCTTGACCGTGGCGCGATAGGAGCGTCCGCCGCCCGGCGGGGTGCCATAGCCGGTCACGATGACCCCGGTGAACGGATCGACGGATTGGATCGGCAGGAAGTTCAGCACATCGAGGCTGGCATTCCACAGGTATTTGTTGACCGCGACAGTGGTGTTGGGATTCGTCCTGTTGCCGAAGACATCCCAGATCGTGGTCTGGCGGGCATCGGCACGCATGTCCGGTTCAAGCCGGGCGTTGCTAGTGGTGCCCTGACGGTTGCCGCCGCATGCGGCAAGGCCGAGGCAAAGCGTGGAAACGATCATCAGTTGCGCTGCGCCTGTCGTCTTCATGAAATCCCCCGGTTCTTCGCGTTGAACGCAGCTTTAGCGCGGATTCCCCCCTTGCGACAAGCGCCTTGGAAAAGCGTGATCGGGCCCGCATCCGCAAGATGGCCACGGTGCAACCGGGAAGTGTGGCGCAAGTGCATCACAAAATCCGTTAATCAGTTACCGGAAACGGTGATTCCGTTGCATCGCGAATGTGAAAATAGGAAACACATTGCATACCCAAGGCGGTAATGCCGGTTTGGGCATCAGAGAGACAAGAGGGAACATGACCATGAAAAAGGCTCTTATCGCCTCCACCGCGCTGGTTCTGACCGCCGGCGTCGCCGCTGCCGACGTGACCATCTCGGGCTACGGCCGGACCGGTGTGATCTATTATGAAAACGACACGAATGAGAACGAGTCGCAGATCGTGTCGCGCCTGCGGATGAACCTCGACGCGTCGACTTCGACCGACCAAGGCGTTGAGTTCGGTGGCCGCTTCCGTCTGCAGTGGGATCAGGGAAGCAACACCCGCGGTGATCGTGCGTCGACCAACGCAGGTAAATTGTATGTCACTTCGAACGGCCTGACCGTCGAAGTTGGTAACGTCGATACCGCGTTCGACTCGAACGGCCTGCTCTACGCGACCGAGCTTGGTGCATTTGACCGTTCGGTTGGCTTCAGTGACCGCACAGGGTCGTTCTTCAGCTACAAGTCGGATGCCTATGCCGATGTCGACCGTGTTGGCGTTCGCGTCCTTTATGAAATCGACAACCTGACCGTTCAAGGGTCCTATGTTGACCCCGACCAGTCCGGTCTGAACGAGGTCGCTTTCGGCACCAAAGAAGAATATGGTCTGTCGGTTGACTACACTTGGAACGATCGCCTGGAACTGTCGGCTGCCTATGTCACCGATGGCGCAGGCATCGAAGACAATGACGTGTTCTTCGTCGGTGCCCGTTATGCGGTCATGGACAATGCTCGTATCGGTCTGAACTATGTCGATGCCAGCAACGACTCGGCTGCTGATGACGGCAACACCATCGCTCTGTACGGTGATTATGCTCTGGCCGACGGTCTGACTCAGATCGAAGCCTATATCGCCAACAACGATGCAGACTGGAACGAGACCGACAATGCTTTCGGCGTCGGCGTGAACTACGATCTGGGCGGCGCTCGTCTTGGTGCTTCGCTGCAGCGTGATTATAACGAGAACGTCACTGCCGACATGGGTGTTCGCTTCGACTTCTGATCGAAACAAACACCATTGTTACAAAGAGCGGGCCTTGCGCCCGCTCTTTTCTTTTTGTTTTGTCGCATCATGGAACTGGATGACATCAAGCGCCGCATTGCCGCGGCTGAGCAGGCGGCCGGGCGCGAACCCGGCTCGGTGACGCTGATCGCCGTCAGCAAGGTGCAGCCCGCCGAGCGGGTCGAGGCCGTGCTGAACGCGGGGCAGCGCATTTTCGGCGAGAATTACGTGCAGGAGGCGCAGGGCAAATGGCCCGGCTGGCGTGATCGTTTCAACGGTGTTTCGGTTCACATGATCGGCCCGTTGCAGTCGAACAAGGCGAAAGCCGCCGTGCAGCTTTTCGATGCCATCCATACGCTGGACCGTATCTCGCTGGCCCGCAAGCTGGCCGCGCAGATTGCCGAGCAGGGGAAAAGCCCGCAACTCTTCGTTCAGGTCAATACCGGGAACGAGCCGCAAAAGGCCGGGGTGCTGGCGGATGATCTGCCCGGATTCATGACGTCCTGCCGGGATCTGGGGCTATCGCCACGAGGGCTGATGTGCATTCCGCCGGAAGGCGAGGATCCGGTTCCGCATTTCCGCCTGCTGCGACGCCTGGCGGAAGAGAGCGGCCTTGATTTGCTGTCGATGGGGATGAGCGCGGATTTCGAGGCGGCAATTGCCGAGGGCGCGACGCATATCCGCGTCGGATCGGCCATTTTCGGCGCGCGGGATTACGGCTGAGGCATTCCCCGGCTGCAAGGAAGCGAGGCCGGCACGATCAGCCGCGTGCCGGGGATCGCGCGCTCGGCGATCCAGATGAGATGAGGGCGCGCAAAGGCGATACAGCCTTCGGTGCCGTAACGGGGGCGGCGCCATTGATGCAGGAAGATGGCGGATCCCCTTCCTGGAATTGCCTCGGGCCAGTTCCAGTCCGTGGTCAGGATCAGGTCGTACAAGGGATCGGGGCGGCGCAGGCGTTCATGGCTCGCTGCCAGCGGAGCGCGGATATGCCGATTATAGGCCGGGTGGCCGGGATCATCGCACCAGAGATCGCCGGGACCGATGGGACGCGCCCATGGCGCCGGGCAGGCGATCCGGTCCGGGCGATACCAAAGCCCCGTGATCTGATGCGTTCCGGCGGGGGTGGCGCTGTCGCCCTCGCGCTTGGTTGTCGTCAAACCCGTCTTGCCGATGCTGCATGGGAAAATGCGTCCGAGAAAGCGGAGCCCCGCAGGCGTCAGGACCAGATCCTTCGGGTTCACAGCAGATGCCCCGATTTTCGGGCCTTGGTGTCGAGATAACCGGTATTGAAGCGGTTACGTGGTGTGATCAGCGGCACCCGCTCGGTGACGCCGATCCCCTGACCTTCCAGCATCTCGACCTTGCGTGGATTGTTGGTCATCAGGCGCACGCTGCCGAAACCCAACCGCCGCAGCAATGCCGCGCCGATACGGAAATCGCGCTCGTCATCCTCGAAACCCAACCGATGATTGGCCTCGACCGTGTCGAAACCCTGGTTCTGCAGGTCATAGGCGCGCATCTTGTTGGCGAGACCGATCCCCCGTCCCTCCTGGTTGAGATAAAGCAGCACACCGGCCCCGGCCTGCCCCATTGCCATCAGCGCCGATTGAAGTTGCGGACCGCAATCGCATTTCAGGCTGCCGAGCACATCGCCGGTGAAGCAGGCCGAATGCAGCCGGGTCAGAACGGGCGCGTCACGGGGCGGATCGCCGATCTCGATGGCATAATGCTCGGTGCCGCCGTCATCGGGCCGGAATATATGGAGGCGCGAATGCTCCGCCGCCATGAGCGGCAACCGGGCGGCGGCAACCGGCGCCATCGCGGCCTCTCCGGCCAGTTGCGCGAGCACCGGCCCCGCCGCCAGAACGGTCAGGCCGGGCTGTGCCTTTGCGGGAACCATCAGCATCGCGGGCAGAAGCTGTGCGGATTTGGCCAATGCGAGCGCGGCCTGATGGGGCTGGACCTCTCCGCCGCGCTGCGTGAGCAGGGGACCCTTCATCGGGGTCATTAGGTCGCCCGCAGGATCGGCCAGTGCCCTGAGCCAGTGCAGATCGCCGTCTTGCGGCACCAGAACCCGCGCGAGACCGTCGTCATAGACGCGGGCCTTCAGGGTTTCGGCCCGGCGGCCGGTCAATGCCAGAACGGCCTGACCCAGGGCGCGCATATCAGCAAGCCGCTCTGCCGACAGCGTTTCGACGGCCGCGACAAGGTAGCCGCCAATCACGACCGGCAGCCCCATGCGCAGATCTGCGCGGGCGCGGGAGATGGTCTCGGCAAGGGTCGGTATCAGGCTCATGGCGGGTCATTTTTGAAACATTTTGAAACATAATGCCTTATTCCGACAACTCCATGTGAGAATTCTGACATGAAGCTGGACGGAGCGCAGGCTTGTCCCCACTCCTTTGCGCAATGACGCAAAGGAGGCAACATGCCTGGACTGAAAAAAATCCTGCTGGTCGATGACGAAGACGATCTTCGCGAAGCATTGGCCGAGCAACTGGCGGCCACCGATGACTTCGAAGTGATCGAGGCCGGAACCGGCGCCGAGGCGGTCGAAGCGACGAAGAACGCGATCTATGACCTGGTGATTCTCGATGTCGGGCTACCCGATACCGATGGCCGCGAATTGTGCAAGAAGCTGCGCAAGCTGAATGTCAAATGCCCGGTCGTCATGCTGACCGGCCATGACACGGATGCCGATACGATCCTGGGGCTGGATGCGGGGGCCAATGATTACGTGACCAAGCCCTTCAAGTTCCCGGTCCTGCTGGCTCGGCTGCGTGCCCAGCTTCGCACCCACGAACAATCCGAGGATGCGATCTTCCAGCTCGGGCCCTATACGTTCAAGCCGGCGATGAAGATGCTGATCGATCAGAAGGACCGCAAGATCCGGCTGACCGAGAAGGAAACCAATATCCTCAAGTTCCTTTACCGCGCACAGGACGGCGTCGTGCCGCGCGATATCCTGCTGCACGAGGTCTGGGGATATAATGCCGGCGTGACGACCCACACGCTGGAAACCCATATCTATCGCCTGCGCCAGAAGATCGAGCCCGATCCTTCGAATGCCCGGCTATTGGTGACCGAATCCGGAGCTATCGCCTGATCGCCTGATCCGAAGACGGATACCCGCGCGTGATGGCAAGGTTTCACCAATGACGGGATGGTTGGAACCGAATGGGCGATGCCGCGTTTTGCTGTCGAAGCCCAGTGGTCGGTGGATGCGGCCACATCTCCCTGTCTCTCTGATGCCCCGGTGCTCACGCGCCGGGGTTTCGCTTTTCGGGCCGAAACTTCATGGGCCAGTGACAGGAACCCGATGGGCGGGCCGGGTGTTTCCCTGTCAGGCCAAACGGGAGTCTTGGAAATGGACTATGTGTTCGGGATTATCATCTTCGTGCTGGATGTCTGGGCGATTGCACAGGTTATCAATACGGATGAACCGATGAACAAGAAGATCCTGTGGATCGCCATCATCGCGATACTGCCGATTCTGGGGCTGATCATCTGGTATTTCATGGGGCCAAGATCGAATGTCTCACTCTGAGGCGATCATTTCCGCAGATAGACGTAATAGGCACCCTCGCCGCCATGCCGGTAATGCGCGGCGGTGACTTGCTGAACGACGCTGCCCAGGGGTGCGCCGTGCAGCCAGTGCGGCACCTGATGCCGAAGAGCTCCGGGCCGCGTGGGCAGGGGGCCGTGATCGCCGCGGCCCTTGCCGGTTATGACAAGAACCAGCCGCAATCCATTCGCGTGGCATGACAGGATGAAGCGGACCAGTTCCGGTTGAGCCGCCGCCAGGGTCATCCCATGCAAATCGAGACGGGCTTCCGGGCGCAGCTTGCCCTGTGCCATGCGCTTGTAGACCTTGTGGTCCATACGCAGCGACGATTCCGCCAGGTTCTCAGCCGGGTTGGGCGCCTTGCTATGCATGGCCTTGGGAGGAGGAGGGGCGGATTGTCCGATGCGGAAATGCGGCGCCACGGCCGGTTTCGCCCTGGTGCCGGGATCCGGCTTGGCCAACGGCTCCGGCTGGGGAGGGGAGGCTTTTCCGAGAGGATGCAGGGCTTGGGCAGAGCGGGTGACGCGGGACCATAACTCCCGCTCCTCGGGCGTCAGCCCCCTGCGTCGGCGTGCCATGTCACCCGGTCGCGACAAGCTGCCAGTTCGGGTCGTCCTGCCCCATGCGGCGGCTGAAGGTCCAGACGTCCCGCTGCTTGCGCGAAGCCTTGGGATCGCCCTCGACGACATTCCCGCCGGCATCCCGGGTCGCGACGATCAGTTCTGCCACGAATTGCACCGAGATCTCGGCCGTTGCTGTCGGCCTGTCGAATTCGGCGGTTGAAATGGCCGTTTCACGCGTTCCCAGATATTGCGCTTCGACCGTCTGGCCTTGAGCATTGCGGGAGTCGATAACCGATTGGAACGCGCTCGCCACCTCGTCGGCGAGAAACGGGCGTATGTCGGAAATATCGCCGCGCTCGAATGCGAGCAGGATCATCTCATGCGCGGATTTTGCACCGGTCAGGAAATCTCCGACAACGAAGGAAGGCTCTGCACGCTTCATCGCGGCGAGGGCATCGGCATTGGGGCTGTCAGGCTCGACATGATCGTTTATATCGTGATCGATCTCGCTCGCGCTGCCATCGATCACCTCGAAGGTCCGGCGATCCGTCCGGGGAGGTTCCGGCTTGGTCTGCTCAAACCCGTCGCGCGTGCCCAGCACGTTGCGCAGCCGCAAAATCAGGAAAATCGCGATCGCGGCCAGAACAAGCAACTGGATCATCGGATTTGACATTCAGGGAACCTCAATTCTGTGCGCATCGGTTTGTATCTTCGGACTCCTTCATTATGTAGGGACTAGGCCGGGGCAAGTCCAGTTGCCGCCTCGGCAGGAAAGGGAATTCATATGTGGCTATTCGGGCTTTTCCTTGCTGTTCCGATCATCGAGATCGCGCTGTTCATACAGGTCGGCGGCCTGATCGGCCTATGGCCGACCCTGGGGATCGTCGTGCTGACCGCCGTGGCGGGCAGCACGCTCATGCGCAGTCAGGGGGCCCAGGCCTGGAACGAGGTGAACCGAAGCTTCGCGGAACTGCGTGACCCCACCCGCCCGTTGGCGCATGGGGTCATGATCGTTATCGCGGGCATGCTGCTGCTGACGCCGGGATTTTTCACCGACACGGTCGGCTTGCTGCTGTTGATCCCGGGCATACGCGAACTGGTCATGCGCAAGCTCGCCAGCCGCATTCATGTCGCGCATGTGAACTCCATGGATGGAAGAAAACACCGGGAACCGCATCGCCCGCCTTATGGCGACGGCGTAATAGATGGCGATTACGTGGTCGAGGACGAGCCGAGGCAGAACATGCCCGCGCCACCGGACATTTCGCCTGCGAATGATAAAAAGCGCGGCAGTTCGGGTTGGACACAGCATTGAGGCCGAACAATCCGCCTGCTAGAAGCGCGGCTGAGTCCGAATAGAGAGGTTTACGAATATGGCCGATGAAAGCCAGTCGAATGGCTCCGCCCAAGCGGGACAAGCCCAACAGCCACAGGTGCGGATGCAGGTCCTGGCGCAATATATCCGCGATCTGTCTTTCGAGAATGCGGTGGCCCAGAAAGGTGCGCCGACCGGGGATGTACAGCCCGAGATAAGCGTGCAGGTCAGCCTGGATGCCCGCAAGCGCGGGACCGAGCATCAATATGAAGTGATCTCGAAATTCCGCGTGACCTCGAAGAACAAGGGCGACGGACAAACCCTGTTTCTCGCCGAACTGGATTACGGCGGCGTGTTCCATATCGAAGGCGTTCCCGAAGAGCAGCTGCATCCCTTCCTGATGATCGAATGCCCGCGAATGCTGTTTCCCTTCGTGCGCCGCATCATCTCGGATCTGACCCGCGACGGCGGTTTCCCCCCGTTCAATATGGAGCCGGTGGATTTCGTCGCACTGTATCGCCAGGAATTGGCGCGACGGGCGGAGCAGCAGAAGACCGAACAGCAGGCCGTTGCGGACGGCTCGAAATCGTCCTGACGGGCGAAGGGCGATGCCTGCCAAGCAACGGCGCGCCTGGCAGCGGATGCTGTCCGGGCGCCGCCTTGATCTTCTCGATCCAACACCGGTCGATATCGAGATCGAAGATATCGCGCATGGTCTCGCCTTTGTTGCGCGGTGGAATGGCCAGACGCGCGGTGACTGGCCTTATTCAGTGGCCGAGCATTCGCTACTGGTCGAGCATATCTTCCATCGCCTTAATCCCGAAACCGAACCGGTATGGCGGCTGGCTGCCCTGCTGCATGACGCACCGGAATATGTCATCGGGGACATGATTTCACCGGTCAAGGCGGCATTGGGTCAGGAATACGGCGCCATGGACGAGAGACTGACAATAGCGATCCATCGCCGTTTCGGATTGCCGACCGAAATACCGGTCTCGATCAAGAAACGTATAAAATCGGCGGACCGCATATCCGCACGACTCGAGGCAGTTCAAATCGCCGGTTTCACACCGGGGGAGGCGAAACGGCTGTTTCCGATATCGAACGAGCGAGTTCTAAGCGATCTGGAAATAAAAATACGTCCGCCAGCAGCGGTGCGCGCAGAATTCGCATCCAGTGTTTCCCAGCTTCTTCATGATATTGATCGCGCGAAGCCAGTAAAATAAAAAGCGGTTGCGATGGATGCCGCAACCGCTTTTCTTGATCAAATCAGCAGATCGTCCAGGGATTTGCCTTGTTCCAGCGCCTCCAGAACCCAACGGGGTTTGCGGCCACGCCCGGTCCAGGTCAATGTCGGATCGTCCGGATTGACATATTTCGGGGCTACAGTCCCCGCACGCTTAGGTTTGCTGCCCGTCAACTCGGCCAGGTTGAAGCCATGCTCTCGCGCTGCATTCTCGACAGCCGTCAGGGCTTCACGCCGTTTGCGATCCTCATAGGAATTGATGGCCCGCTCCAATTTCGCTTGCAGGTCGCGCAATTCCTTCAACGACAGTTTATCGAACTCGATATCCATTTTTGTTGTTTCCACACAAATAATCCTCACAGTTTATGCACTATACGATTGAGGTTCTCAAAATCCATTCAATTTATTATCTGGGCCCTCGCTTGGCAAGAATTCGCTGCAATGTCCTTCGATGCATATGAAGTCGGCGCGCAGTTTCACTGACATTCCGATCACATTGCTCGAAAACGCGCTGGATATGTTCCCAACGAATTCTGTCGGCGGACATCGGGTTATTGGGCGGAGGAGGTAGTGCTTCCTTGGTCGAAAGCAATGCAGACGTCACGTCATTTGCGTCCGCGGGTTTCGCAAGGTAATCGGTTGCGCCCATCTTCACGGCGGCAACTGCAGTGGCGATGGCGCCATAACCTGTCAGAACGATGATCCGTGCATCCGGACGGCGTTCGCGCAGATGATCGACGATATCCAATCCGTGGCCATCTTCGAGCCTGAGATCGACCACGGCATAGGCAGGTGGCGCCTCGGCAATCATCTGTTCGGCTTCGGCTACGCTCAGGGCGGTTCGCGGCTTGAAACCGCGCTTCTCCATCGCGCGGCCAAGCCGATTCACGAAAATGGCGTCGTCATCAACCAATAGGAGAGAAGGGTCCGGTCCGATCTTGTCCGAGTTGTTATCCGACATGCGCTGCCTTTGATCGAAGCGAATGGACCCAATCGAGTTGGGCCTCAATCTAGAGACATCATTTATGTCGCGGCGTCAATAAAGCAAGCTGCGCGATCGGCCAGGGTCTCGGGGGATTCGTTGCGCGCAAAGAATTCGACTGTCTCGTTACCCGGCATGACGAGATAGGTGTTCGTCATATGGTCGACCAGGTAATATTCGTCGTCTTCCTCATCGTTCAGTTTGTAGTAATTGCGCCAGCCCTTGTTGACTGCGGCGATCTCTTCCTCGGAACCGGTCAGGCCGATCATGTCGTCCGAAAAGGCATCGGTGAAATCGGCCAATACCTCGGGCGTGTCACGGCGGGGATCGACCGTAATGAACACGGTTTGCAATTCCATGCCGCGATCTTTGAGAATCTCTGCGGTTTCCGCATTACGGGCACTGTCGAGAGGACAGACATCGGGACAGAAGGTATAACCGAAATAAAGCAGTGAGGGTTTCGAGAAAACCTCCTGATCGGTGACACGGTTGCCATCCTGATCGGTAAGCGTGAACGAGGTGCCGAAACTGTCCATGCCACCCGCAACGGTGCTGTTGCTGCATTGCGCGTAAAGATCGCCATTCTTTCCAAGGGTCAGATAGCTGCGCCCGCAACCAGAACGACAATTGCGATGGCGGTTCCCGTCAAAAGGACCTTGCGGTCTACCATTTATCAGCTCCGATCCAGATTGATGCACACATTGATTGCTTATCCGTCGAACAGTATCAAGGAGCGCATTGTCGCACCGGAAAACCTTCATGTCGCAAACCGAGCCAATAAGCATCGCGGAAAAAATTCCCCAGGTCGAGCCGATCCGAATGCGCACATTGGCATTGCTGCGCTGGTTCGCGATCGCGGGCCAATTGACCGCGGTGATCACCGCGTCGAGCATGGGAATGGAGTTTCCCGTGTTCCCGGCATTGCTGCTGATCGCGGTGGCAGGGGGCATGAATCTCTGGCTTTTCCTGCAGGCTCCGGCGCGAAACTCTCCGGATAGCGTGGTATTCCAGCTGCTTTTCGACGTGGCGCAGATCTCGGCATTGCTGGGATTGACCGGCGGCATGGCGAACCCTTTTGCGCTTCTCGTGCTTGCCCCGGTCACGATCGCCGCAACGGCGCTGAACGCCCGGCATACTTTCGCACTGGGCATCGCGACCGTCGCGCTGATCACTTTATCGGCATTGCTGGCCATTCCGGTGCTTTATCCGGATGGAAGCGCCATAGAGCCCGATCCCCTGCTGAATATCGGGCACTGGCTTGCCCTGGTCATCGGGGTATTCTTCTTTTCCGGCTATGCCCATCGTGTCACGGTCGAGCTGTCGGCAACTTCGAATGCCCTGTTTGCCACGCAGATGGCATTGGCGAGAGAGCAGCGCCTGCAGCATCTGGGCGGCGTGGTTGCAGCCGCCGCGCATGAGATGGGCACCCCCCTGGCGACCATCAAGCTCATCACCTCGGAGTTGATCGACGAACTCGACGATCGTCCCGAGCTTGCCGAGGACCTGGCGAGTTTGCGCGACTCCGCCGATCGATGCGCGCATATCCTGCGTAGCATGGGACGTGCGGGAAAGGATGACCTGCTGCTGCATTCCGCGCCGCTCGTCACGATATTGGAGGATGCGGCTGGCCCGCATGCCGATCGGGGCCCCGTGCTGGACATTCACGCCACGGATATCAATATTCGACGGGATCCGGCCATCATTCACGCGCTGCGCAACCTGATTCAGAACGCGGTCGATTTTGCGAACAAGCACGTGGTGATCGAAGCGACACATGACGATCACGCGCTTTCCGTCCGTATCCGGGACGATGGTCCGGGATATTCACCCGGTCTGCTCGCCCGGATCGGCGATCCCTTTCTGACCAGCCGCCGAGCCGGAGCGCAGAGGGAGGGCTATGAAGGGATGGGGCTGGGCCTGTTCATCGCCAAGACATTGCTGGAACGATCAGGTGCGCATCTGAATTTCTCGAATGGCGGGCCGGGAGCCGTCGTCGATGTCGAATGGCCGCTCGACCGGCTGCGCGTCGATGACCGGGCCGCGCTCGGGGAAAATCCGCACCAGCAAAGCTGACCCTTGATTCTTTACCTTCTTTCAACATAATTCATCTTATGGTTGAGTTGTGTTGTTGAAGGAAGTCTCCGTGGATACCTATAGCATCTGGATGGCCGAACTGGCTCTGGTGATCGGGACTCTATCGGTCATATTCGCCGTCGCGTTGATCCGGCTTTGGGATGGCAGGCGCCGCTCTCGCTTCGAGAAGCATGGGAACCTTCATGGAAACGAGTATCCACCAGTCATATTTCTTTTCAAAAACAAAGAACTGATTGATGCAACGCCGTCAGCACGGGGCCTGCTAAGCCATCGATGCGTCCAGGGCGGCGAATGGCATGACCTGCAACGCTGGATCGAGCCCCGTTTCCCGGCGGCAATCGAGAGATTGGCACATCCGGTGTGGCCGGGCCGGATCGAACTGATCGGAAGCAACAGGCCTGACGGTGCAGATATTCGCCTTCTGATTGAATGGTTGGAGCGGGATCTGACCCGAATCACATTGTCAAATATAGGCCGGAATGGACCGGCTCCCCGGCTCGACGCATTGTCACATGAGGCGATGATGGAAGAGCTGGGCCTGTTGCGCGATGTGCTTGACCATACGCCGACGATGATCTGGCGGCAGGATGCCCGAGATCGTGTCACCTGGGCTAACGCGGCTTATCTGGGACGTGCGGAAGAAATGGCCGGTTCCCATGTCTGGCCGCTGCCGTCCCTGTTGAATCTGCCGAAAACGGTTTCGGAAACCGAGACGGGGTTTTGCCGTGCAAAGCTGGAGATCGATGGCCGGATCCTCTGGTTCGATTGCTACAGCCATGAATACGGGGACGAGCGGATATTTTTCGCCCTGCCTGCGGATGCCGCCGTGCGGGCGGAGCGGATCCTGCGCGAATTTGTCCAGACGCTGACCAAGACTTTCGCGGCGCTCCATGCCGGACTGGCGATCTTTGATCATCAAAGAAATCTGCAACTGTTCAATCCGGCACTGGTCGAGTTGACCGGCTTGCCCGTCGAGATGCTGGCCGCACGCCCCGGACTGACCGATTTCCTGGATCAGTTGCGGGAACGGCGCATGATGCCAGAGCCCAGGGATTACCGCAGTTGGCGAAAGCGGATCAGCAATCTCGAAGCGGCTGCCGCAAATGGCCATCACGTCGAGGAATGGTCACTTCCCGGCGGACAGACCTATCGGGTCACCGGCTGTCCCCATCCCGACGGGGCCATTGCCTTTCTGTTCGAAGACATCTCCACGGAAATTTCGACGACACGGGAATTCCGGGGGGAGCTGATGCTGGGCAGGACCGTTCTGGACGGGCTGGATGACGCTCTGGCCGTGTTCGATCCGGGCGGCAAGCTGGTGCTGTCCAATCGGACATATCGCGATCTCTGGGGGGACGAGGCGGAAACGGTGCGCGAGGCCATCGAAGGCTGGAAGTCCCGGATCAAGATCGAGCCGGGATTTGACGCCCTGTGCGAATCCCTGCTGATTCCGGATGATACGAATCCGCGCAACAACGGCGCCATCTCCGGACCGGGGGGGCAACTGATCGGCTGGAGCGTTGTGCAAATCGGCGGTGGGCAGAAGATGCTGCGCTTCCGAGTGAACGAGGTGGCCCGAACGGTATCGATGGAACCCGCGGATGATCCGCTTCCCGAGGCGATCGGCGTCTATTGACGCCACCCGTCCGAGGCGGTTCGCCAGAGGTAATTACCGCTCATGGCGTTTCCGGACGCGGGACGGACGTCCGCTCTCTCCGGAAACGCGTTAGTAATCGCGCTCGAAATAGACACCGATGGTGCTTTCACCATCGCTGGCGACCGAGCCGCGCGCGCGCAGCGTGTCCGAGATGTCCAGGTTCAGGTTCAGGGTGCTCTTGCCGCCATCATCGACCGAGACATCGGTATAGAGATTGTCGGTCAGGTATTTACCGGCCCGGACCTGGACATTGCCTTCGTCATCCGTCGCCAGGTCCAGATCGTCGAGTCCGACCTGGTTGCGCAGGCGTCCGACGATACCGTCACCGGCCCGGCCCGCCAGAACGGCGATTGCATTCGCAAGCTGGGCGGCCTGAAGTGGGCTGATATTGTCCAGCCCGCGCCCGAACAAGAGCTGTGACAGAACCTCTTCCTCGGGCATCTCGGGGGAGGATAGGAAGGTGATGTCGGGGTCGCGCGCCTCGCCGTCTATGATGATCCGGGTGGTCACCCCGTCCTGCGTGGTCTCCGCGACCAGCCGTATCACCGGCACCAGGCTGCCCTGCATCTCGACCAGCCCCTCGGTCAGCGTGAAGCGTTTGCCGAGCAGGTCGACCCGGCCGCGGATCAGTTCCAGATGGCCGATGGGAATGACATTCCGCGTCGTGCCCGTGACGCGCAGATCTCCGCCCATCTCGGCATCGACGCCGCGGCCGCGGATGAATATCTGGTTCGGCGCACTGATGAACAGGTCCAGCTTCGGAGGATTGGCCGGAGGAGTAGCTGGCGGCCCTCCCAACCCGGCCTCTCGCGATGCGGGGCTGCCGAATGGCTCAAGCCCCGCTTTCGCTCGCGTCGAACGGGGTGGGCGCTTGTCGCCGATATGCTTGATATCCGGGATCGACTTGGCCCCGCCCAGCCCGGTCGAAGGTATGCGGATCTCGGTCCGGCCCACATCGATCCGGCCCGAGATCAACGGGCCGTCAGCATTGCGGCCAGCCATACGGACATTGCCCGAGAGCGTGATCTCGTAGAGGTTGGGATCGCGCGCGACGACATTGTCCAGCGTCACGCCGATATCCAGCGTCCCGGCGCGCAGATCGACCGGGCCGCTCACCGCGATCCGTCCGCCCGCGGCGACGTTACCGGCGCCATCGACCTGGATCCGCCCGTTCTGCAGATCGGCGGTCACGTCCAGCCCTTCGATCCGAAGCCCAAGGCCGGGCTCTGCGACATCCCCGTTCTGCAGATGCACCCGCCCGCTGACCGCTTCCAGCGAGGGCGGCCCATTCACTTGCAGGTCAAGCGTAATTGGTCCTTCGATGCTGCGCGTCCGAATGGCGCTGTTCGCGATCGAGGCATTGGTGCTGCCGGTGATGCCGATATCGGTGGTGGAAAAATCCCGCGCGGCCGAGCCTGCGATCCGCATCTGCGTGTTTCCCGGAGCGGTAACGCCCAGATCGACCACGAAGTTCTGGGCGGTCTCGCGCACCGTGCCCCGCATTTCGACCGGACCGGGAAAGCCCGGCTGGATCAGCGCCAGGTCGTTCAGCCTTGCGTCGATATTCAGCGCCTCGGCTGGATTGCCGGTCGCACCGATCCGAAGCTGCGGATTGGCGACATCCAGACGCTGCAATGAAATTCCGGATTCCGATTGCGTGGCGGCAAGGTCAAAGCTGGTCTGCCCGCGCAAGACCGGATCGATCTTCTCCTGCCCGATCGACAGGTTGTTCGCGCGGCCGGTTGCCGAGATCCGGCGCACCCCGCCCTCTTCGACCAGTTGCGCTTCGGCATCCACCGAGCCGCTGATACCGTTCCCCAGGAAACTCAGATCGCCCGCGTTCAACGCGGCGGCAATATCCGTCACGCCCTTTCCAAGCTTGCCCGAGGCGCTGGCATTCAGCCGTGGGTTCTCGACCTGCGCCTGGCCGATCTCGAAGATCCCGTCACGCTCGGTCCCGGTGATCTTGAGTCGCGTCTCACCGGCCAGCGCGTTATCCACCTGCGCCTGCCCAAAGGCGAGATCGCGGCCAATCCCGTTGACCTCGACCTGCCGGGCGCCGTCATCCGTATCGCGCAGGCTGGCATCGGCGCTCAACGAGCCATGCCATCCGGCAAGTAGCGGTGTCAGCGACGAAATATCGAGCCTGGCGGAAAGATCCGTGACGCCCTCTCCGTAAACGCCGGTCGCGGTGGCATCGATCTGGTCATTCGTCAGCTGCACGTCACGCAGGGTGATGACGCCGGATTTTTCCTCGGCTTTCACGCGCAGATCGGTCGCGCCCATCGATGCCGTGTCCGTCCCTTGCTGGCCGAAGCCAGATTATCGCTCTTGCCGGTCAGATCGATGAAACGGGTGCCGTCGGCTTCGGTCAACTCGGCCGTGGCGTTTAGATTGCCGGACCAGCCGGGCTGGATCACCGACAGGTCAGGGATCGAGAAATTGGCCGTCGCATCCAACGCGTTCCGGATGAAATCCCCTTCGGCCTCTGCCTTGAGCTGCGGATTGGCGAGCTGGAAATTCTTGATCACATAGCCATTCTCGACCTCGCCCGCCAGAAGCGTCAGGTTGGTGCGCCCCTGCAAGGCGCGGTCAAGCGCGTCGATGCCGATTCTCAGGTCCTCTGCATCGCCGCTTAGCGAAAGCTGGCGCTCGCCCTCGGCCCCGTTCAGCTTGGCCTCGGCCAGCAGCGAACCCGCATAGTCAGACCCGATATCGGCAAGCGAGGGCATCGAGATCTGTGCCGTGACATCGCTGGAATTGCTGTTCAGATATCCCCGTGCCTCGCAGTCAGCCCATGCGCGTTGACCGAAAAATTGCGCAGATCGATCCCCGTCTCGTCCCGGCGGGCCCCCAGGACGATTCGGGATTGCCCCGCAAGCAGGTTGTCCAACTGTTCCTGATCGACCGATATATCGTTGCCTTCGACCCTTGCATCGATATCGAAAGCCTTGGTCAGGATGGTGTAATAGCCGGAAATCGAGGCATCCGCCCGGCCTGACATCGGACGCCCGGCCAGCGTCGAGAGCCGTCCCAGATCCTGGTAACGGGCCTCCATATCCAGTGATAGCAGCAGCCCGCCGGTCAGGTCGGACAGAAGGCTATAGCCCGACAGGCCGTAATCGGCGCCGTGCACCGCAAGTTCGCTGACCTCAAGCTGACCGCCGCCATAGGTGAATACGGCGTCGCCCGTGATGGCTTCGCCCACCGCTTGCGCGAGCCCGGCATCCTCGAATTCCATCTGCCGGGCGCCGAAATCCAGCGCGCCGGTGATCTCGGACAGGGCATTGTCCTCATCCAGCACCACCTGTCCGGCGCCGTCCAATGTCAGCCGACCGATTTTCACCTTGCCCTGGTCAAGCTGGCCGACATATCCATCCAATGTCCAGCCTTGGCCCTCGGCGGCATCATATTGCAGTTCAAGCCGTCCGGATTCGACCGTGGCATTCTTTCCCCCGCCCGGCAGCTTGACCGGGACATCGCTTGCGCCCGCGTCCCTGCCAAGCGTCATCAGCAGCACCGCGCTTTGCGGCGCGCCCTGCGGATTGGTGGCGACCGAGCCGGAAAGATTCAGCGCGTCGGTATCGATCATCAGCACCGGCACGTTAAGGCGCCCATCGTCACCGCGCCAACCCTCGGCCAGAAGCTGCGTGTTCGGGCCAAAGAATGTGCGGTCGTCGGGTGGCAGAAGCGAGGCGATATCGCCGCCCAGTTCCAGGCGAAAGGCGCGGCCCGGCGCCCCGTCTTCCGAGGCTTCGGCCGTCAGCGAGGCATTCCCGGTCACGCGCGGCTGGCCGCTTGTCGCCAGCCGCAGATTGGCGGTGAACCCGTCCAGCGGCCCCTCGCCGCTGATCTGCGCCGAAACCGAGGGCTTGTCGTAAAGATCGATCAGGTTGACCAGCAGGCCATCGGCGGCCTCGTCCAGCGACAGGTTGAGGCTCAGCACCTTGGTTTCATTGACATAGCCGGCGCTCAGGACAAATGCGCCGCGCGGGCCGTCCAGCCGGTCGATGGTCAGGTCCGCCTTGCCTTCGCCACCCGCAAGACTCATGCTGCCCGCCACCGAGATCGCTGCGGGCAGGCCGATCACCGGCTCACCCAATTCCACACGGTCGGCCTGTATCTTGTCGATATTGACCGATACCGGCAATTCAGGCAGCGCGAATTCCTTGGCTTCCGCCTGGGGCTTTTTCTCGCCGCCCGCGCCGGGCAGGCGCGGCAGCAGGATTTCCGAGGCGGAAAGCTCGGCGATCTCGACGCTGCCGCGCAGCAGCGCCGACCGGTTCCACTGGATCGCCCCCTTGTTCAGCGTCAGCCAGGTGCCGTCGGCATCGGCGATGGTGATCTGTTCAAAGGTCGCGCGCGAAGACAGCGCCCCCTCGAACCCCTTGATGATGACCTGCCGGCCAGCGCCGGACAGGTTGTTCTCCAGCAACCGGGTCAGGAAGCCCCGGTCATCCTCGGCCTGTTCCGAGATCTCGGCGGCGCTTTGCGCCAGCACCGCGAGCGGAAAGAGAATGGCGAAGAGGAGGATGAATATCTTGCGCATCAGAATGCCTGCCCGAGGCCGAGATAAAGTTGCACGCCATTGCCGGTGTCGCCCCCGGTCGGGCCCGCGACGTCGAAACGCAGCGGCCCGATCGGGGTGTTGTAACGGATGCCGATCCCGGCGCCGGAATGCCAGTCGCTATCACCGCCGAAACCGCTTTCGGCCCAGACCTTGCCATAATCGGCGAACAGCACCAGCCCGATCTTTTCGCGGACTTGCCAACGAAATTCAGCGTTGAGGTTCGCAACGCTCATCCCGCCGGTCTTGATCTTGCCGTCGGGGCCGGAAATCTCGCGCACGCCGAGCGATTCATAGGGCTGGCCGCGCACCGTCCCGCCGCCGCCCGAAAAGAACAGGTAATTGCGCGGTGTTCGTTCGATCTC
The DNA here is from genome assembly GCF_003007735.2 of Paracoccus methylarcula. GTDB lineage: Bacteria > Pseudomonadota > Alphaproteobacteria > Rhodobacterales > Rhodobacteraceae > Paracoccus > Paracoccus methylarcula. Next base: position 59,858 of record NZ_PXNQ02000005.1, on the reverse strand, counting down.
GGTTCCCGCGATCGCGCCAAGCCGGGCGCGGCCCGCGAAGGTGAACCTGTCATCCTCTCCGACAGAGCGGAACGCCCGCAGCTCGCCAAGCGCCCTGACACCCGATCCGGTATCGCCGAATCCCTTGAAGGGCCGTGCCTCGCCGGACAGGTAAAAGCCGTGCTTGGCATTGTTGGAATCGTCGCGCCTGTCCCATGTTCCCGCCATCGGGAAGGAAAGCACCTTGAAATCCGTGCGGCCATTGGCGTCCGTGACCCGCGAAACCTCGTATTCAACGGCGATATCGGCTGTCAACTTGTCGCTCTCCTCGTCACGGAAGATGTGATTGAAGCCCAGGGCGACACCGATATTGTCGGAATCGTAATCCTCTTCGCGCATCCGCTCGAACGTGGTCTCGACATAGGCGGTGGTGTCGGGCGTGATCGTGGCGGGCCGGTCGATGCGAAAGGTCAGTTCCTCGTCGCGGCCGCTGGTATCCGAACCGATATCGGAAACCTCGGCATCGATCCGCAGCCTCTCACCGCCGCCCAGAAGGTTGCGGTGCATCCAGTAGGCCGACACCATGGCACCATCGGTATTCGACAATTCGAAGCCCGCACCGATCCGCCGGGGCTTCTGCTCGACCACCGCAAGGCTGACATCCATCGAGTTGTCCGGCGCCAGCAGATCGGCCTCCTCCAGCGTCATGGCCGAAAAGACCCCGGTGCGGCGCAGGCGCTTGCGGACGGTCTCCAGCTTTTCCGGGTCGAACCGCTCCCCGGTGGGGAAGCCCGCGATCTTGCGCAGCCGCCGCAGGTTCATCCGCTCCTGGCCCGAGATATGGAGCTCGCCAAAGGTGACCACCGGGCCGGGGGCAAGCTCGACCTGGCTGTCCACGCTGTTCTGGTTGTGATCCGCCACGATCTCCTGCCCGCTGACATCGGCCTTGGCATGGCCGTATTCGCGCCAGCCATCGACCGCCGACAGCGCCTCGGACTTGATCACGCCCGTCCCGGCCGTCTCGCCCCGACGGTAATCGTCAGAGGCTTGTCTGCCCGGTGCCAGGGGGCCGATAGCAGCGCGCGAGAACTTGAATACCGGGCCGGGATCGACCGAAACCACCACGGATCGCACCACTTCCGGCGCGTCGAGCGGCGCGATTTCGGCCGCTTCGACCCCGTCCAGGGTGATATCGATGACCGCCGAATAATGACCCATGTCGTAAAGCGCGCCCAGGATGCGGGCATAATCGGCGCGGGCAGCGGCCAGCAGGTCCTGTCCGCTGATACGATCCTCGGCAAGCGCGCCCGACAAGAGCGAGGTGTTGCGGATGGTCTTCTCGATATCGCTCTCATCCCCGGCAACGCGGAAATCGAGCGAAACCGGCCCATCCTCGGTCTTGCCGCCGAACAGTCCCGAGAACGGCGAGGATGATTGGGCCAGCGCGATGCCGCAAAACCCCAAAGCCGAGCCTGCAACAAGCATGGCCTTCAGATATGCCCGCATCTTCACGCTCCGCCCCCGGTTCCTTGCTGCAATATGAACAGCTATAGACGTGAAGATCCAGCAATTGGCCATCGTTTTTTTGTCAACGGGACCATCGGACCAGTCACGGCAGGACCCTTACGACAATGCCGCCAGGCATCCATGCAGCGCCGCCATGTCGTCGCGGATCAGGAAAATCGGCGTGTTTTCCGGGATATGACGCATATAGGATTCGGCCAGGAAGGCGGGTTCGAAACGGTCCATGCGATCGGCAATGCTCCGCCCGACGCTGCCGGCGAGGAAAAGCCCCTCCAGCGGCATGAAGCGCAGGGTCAGTTCGCGGCACAGCAGCCCCACCAGTTCCGTGAACAGGTCATATGTCGCCACCGCTTCTGCATCGCCGCGTCCGGCGGCTTCGGCGATGGCCTCGCTGCGGATCGGATCGGTCCCGGTGCGCATCGCATGCAGCCGCGCCAGCCCGCGCCCGGCAAAGGTTTCCTCGGTCGAAAAGAACGCCTCGGCGCCTTCGCGTCCAAGCAGGTCGACCAGCCGCTGATGGATATTGGAGGGCAGCCGGGTATGGCCCTCTTCGGCTTCCATGGCCATCACAGCGCCACCGGGCAGGGCGCGGACGGCACAGACATTGAAGCCGGTGCCCAGCCCCACCACCAGGGCCTGACCGTTGCGGGCGCGATCCTCGGGTGCGTCGCGAAGCACGGACAATCCGTCCCCGCGCAGCGCCGGAGTTGCGTAACCAAGGGCGGTCAGGTCGTTGATCAGCCTGACATGATCGGCATCGGTCAGCCGCGCCAACCGGTCTTCGGAGAATCCCAGTCACGATTGGTCAGCGAGGCCTTCCCGCCGCTGACCGGGCCAGCGACGGCGATACAGACCGAGGAAATATGGGGATTGTCCTGCTCCTGCAGGAATTGCCGCACGACATCCTCAAAGCTTTGATAATCGTCGCCGCGAAACCGTGTCACCGTTGCATTGTCGATCACCCCGTTCCGCGCGACTGCCAGCCGCGCATTGGTGCCTCCGACATCTCCCAGCAGCATTGCCATCGAACCAGTCCCCCAGATCAATTCCGTCCATGATTAATCTTTAGGCGAGTTGCCGCGCTCTGGCGAGGGGTGAATGATAGCGGAAACATCCTTACCCGGGATCTCTGAGTCCCGCGATGGCCGGGGGGCGCTTGCCCCTCCCGGAGGTATTTCGGGCAAAGAAGAAGAAAGCGTTTCGTTCCGGGATGCGGTTTGTCAGCCGTCGCTTGACATCGCCGCCGCGATCAACGCCTGTCTTCCGGGTCCGCAGGCATCAAGCAGTTCCCGGTGTTCCCGGCGCGTCAGGGTGTCGGTCCTGCGTGAAGGTTCCCGCGGAAATGTCTGGGCAAGGTCGAGCCAGTTCCCGGGCGCCGATCCGGTCAGGAACCGTCCCAATCGTTCGATTTCGCTCCGTGGGTCGAGACATAAGTCTTCGTAATGCAGCACGAGGGGTGAAGCGCCTCGAAGGCCATCCAGACCAGTTCTGGTGACTGCGGACCAGAAGGCGCCGGTGTCATGGAGACTGGGCCGATATTCGAGGATTCGGGAGACACCCAAGCGCCCGCCGATGGCCGAGATCAAAGGCCAGATGCCGCCGCGCCCGAAATGATGCCGTGGATGCAAGAGATCGATGCCGAAGCGGCGCAGTTTCTTCCACATCCAGATAGCCAGCCGGGCTGCGGGGTAATCCCGCATCGACAATGCTGCTTCGGGGCCGTCGCGCAGCAGCAGGACCGGACGCGCCTCGGGGAACATCGCGCGCAGCGTGCCCGCTGCGGCGAGCGACCCGCCGGAGCGTTCGACCCACACCCTGCGTCCGCCGAACCGTTCCGAGAGATCGGCGAACATGGCGCGATAGTGATCCTCCAACCCCATCTCACCGCGCTGTCCGACCGTCGTTTCGAGATACCGGAACAAGGCATCGGGCTCGTTGCTCAGATGCGGCAGGGTGATGGCGAGGATTGGCGGGCAGAAATAGGGATCATGCTCTGGCCCGCCATACAGGAATTCCGTGGGGGCGAGGGTCGGATTGCCTACCTGCGACAGCGCGCGCGAAGGCGTTGCCAGATGCGACCAGAAGCGTGTGCCGTCCAGCTTGTCCGGACGAAAGGCCCATGGGCCGACGGTAGAGAACAGCTCGGAAATGGACAGGATATCGGGGTGACTGCGCAGGATCCGCGAAACGAGGGTGGAGCCGCATCGCGCGGAGCCCAGGATCAGCCCACCGGCCATCGGGGCGGATATGCTCATCTCCTGTCCACCTCGATCCAGTTGAGCATCCGTTCCACGGCTGAGCGGGCAAGGCTGTGCGGATCCTGCGTGGTGACCAGATCCAGCCTCTCGATGGCGGCGAGAGCGACGACTCCGTGAACCGACAGGAAAAGCTCCTCGGCCAGCAGGCGGGCCGAAGCCCGGGGCTGCAATTGCGCGATCGGCGCCGCGATCCGGTCAATCAGTTCATCGATCAGCGAGGTGTACCAGCCCGGAAAGGTGTCGGTCTGGTGTGGTCCCTCGAACAATCCGCGCCAGACAACCCGCCGCGCCAGCATGAAATCGACATAACCATCCGCCAGGGCCAGCAAGCGATCCCGGGGCGCAGCAGGTGGCGCGGCATCGATCATCTGCGCCAGTTCGGTGAATGTCCGGCGGTTCACTTCGTGCAGAACCGCGTTCATGTTGCTGAACAGGTTGTAGATCGTGCCCGGCGTCGTGCCGACCGCTTTCGCAAGCGCGCGCGCGGTCAGGGCCGCAGGCCCTCCCTCTTCCAGAAGCTTGCGGGCGGCCTCGATGATGGCCGTTCGGAGCTCGTCATGGTCATAGTGTCGTGGTCGGGCCATTTCATTAATCCTGAACGATGTTCAAAAATATACTTGACGGATCTGATCTCGCTTGTCAATGGTAGTGAACAACGTTCAAAAACGTAGGTTCCCATGTCTGCGACAAACACCGATCCGATCAACCTGACCATCCGCGGAACCGGTAGCTACCGGCCGCGTCAAACGCTCGAATCGTCACAGATCGATATCCGTTTCGACTGGGCGCCGGGCACATGCCTCAGCCGCTACGGGATCGAGACGCGGCATGTCGCGGCAGAGGATGAGACGACCTCGTTCATGGCGGCAGAGGCGGCGAAACTTGCGTTGGACATGGCCGGTTACAGTGCGTCCGACCTGGACATGATCCTGGGCGGCTGCGGTGTGATGGAGCAGCCGATACCCTCCACCGCAGTCCTGGTGCAGGATCGGCTCGGGCTCGGACGGTCGGGCATTCCGGCCTATGATGTGAATGCCACCTGTCTCGGTTTCCTGCAGGCGCTTGATTTGGCCGCGATGCAGATATCCTGCGGCCGTGCACGGCGGGTATTGGTGTTCTCGTCTGATATCGCATCGGTGGGGCTGGACTGGTCGCATCCCGAGGCGGCCGCCATCTTCGGAGACGGCGCGGCGGCGGTGGTCGTCGAGGCCGGTGGTAACGGCGCGGTGCTGGCCAGCGATTTCCGGACCTATGGCGAAGGTCGCGACGCCTGCGTGCTGGCGGCGGGGGGAACCCGCGTGAACCCGGCGCGTGGGATCAAGCCGGGCGAAGACCGGTTCCGCATGGATGGCGCGCAGGCCTATCGCGTGGCCTCGCGCCATCTGCCGCGCTTCGTCGCGCGCCTCTTGCGCCGGGCGGACAAGGCGATGGATCAGCTCGATTGCGTCATTCCCCACCAGGCCAGCGCCCTGGCCCTGGAACACGCCGCCGAGATGTTGCGCCTCGCTTCGGGCCGGGTCGTGGACATCTTTGCCGGAACTGGCAACCAGATCGCCGCCTCGATTCCGACTGCACTGGATCACGCGGTAAGATCCGGCCGGTTCAAGCGGGGCGATACCGGGCTGCTCATCGGCACCTCGGCGGGCATCTCGATCGGCGGCGCGGTGGTGCGGCTCTGATGCGCGCGCTGGTGACAGGGGCGAGCGGTTGCCTGGGGCGGGCGCTGGTGGAGGAATTGTGCCGGCAGGGCCATGATGTCGTGACCACGGCGCGCGCGAGGGTGGATTTGCCCGCATTCATCGCCGCCGATCTGGTGACGGATGATCTGCGGCCCCTCGTTGCCGGGATCGACAGGGTCTTTCATTGCGCTGCGCTGAGCTCTGCCTGGGCCAGCAGACCGGAATTTCAAGCGGTCAATATCCGCGCGACCAAGCGATTGGTTGAGGCATCCGAGGCCGCCGGGGTCGGGAGGTTCGTCTTCGCCTCGTCGCCCAGCATCTATGCCGATGGGACCGATCGGCTGAACCTGGCCGAGAACGCGGCACTGCCGACACGCTGCATGTCGCTTTATGCCCAGAGCAAGCGGGAAGCGGAACGGATCGTGCTGAACCACGAAGGAGCGATGCAATGCACGGCGATCCGCCCCCGAGCCATCTATGGGCGCCATGACCGGGCGCTGTTGCCGCGCCTGATCGATGCGATGCGACGTGGAAAGGTTCCGATGATCGCCGGAGGGCGGGCATTGATCGATGTGACGCATCGCCGGGACGCGGCGCGGGCGATGATCCTGGCGGCGGACGGGCCTGGCGGACATGTGTGGAACATCACCTCCGGCGAGGCCTTCACCTTCCGCGAACTGGTCGGGATCGCGGGTCGGCGGAGCGGCATCGCCTTCCGGACCATCCCGATCCCCTATCATGTCGCCAAGGCGCTGGCCGTTCTTTCCGAAACCCTCGCGCGCGTTGGCGGTGGCAAGGAGCCTCGCCTGACCCGGCAGGCGGTCGCCTCACTGGGGCGCAGCCTGACCCTGGATATCTCGGCGGCCCGGCGTGACCTGGGTTACCGGCCTTCCGTTTCCTTCGAACAGGGAGTGGCGGAATGCTTCGAGTGACCACCCTGAAGATAGGGGAATGCCGCGCGCCGGGCTGGGGCGCGGGGATGGGCGGGCTTGCGGCCATCCGGTTCCCTGCCCTGGCGACTTTGATCGAGACGGATGACGCCACGATATTGGTCGATACCGGATACGGTCCGGCCTTCTTTACCGCGACCGATGGGTTTCCCGCGCGCATCTATCGCTGGCTGACTCCCGTGACATTGCCCGAGGGCGAGACACTATTGCGGCAACTGCCCCGTATGCCGGACCTGGTCATGCTGACCCATATGCATGGCGATCACGTCTCGGGGTTGATGGATTTGCCTGCGGATATGCCGGTGATCGCCTCCGGTAAGGCGATCGCGCATCTGTGCGGGCTCACCGACCATGCAGCCATTGCCGCCGCCTGCCCCCCGCTGCTGCGTGACGGGGTGCTGGCGCGCAAGCCGTCACCCATCGAGACGCGCGCCCATGTCGCCACCGGCTTGCCCGGGTTCCCGGCTGGTCATGACCTGTTGGGCGATGGTCGCCTGCTGGCGGTAGAACTTCCGGGCCATGGCGTGGGACAAACGGGGCTGTGGATCCCCGAGATCGCCCGTTTTCTGATCGCGGATGCCGCCTATGGCCGCGCCGCCCTGCGTTCGGGCCGAATGCCGCCGGGGCCGGTGCTCGCGCGTCTCGGCGACGCGCATGCCTATCGGCGGACATTCGCGGCGCTGCGGAACCTGATGCGCTCGCGCCCGGACATCACCTTCGATCCCTCCCATTGCCACGAGACCATGCCATGAGCCTGCCTGTATTCCTGACCTCGCGCTATGGCGGCGGTTTCGCCTCGCGCGAAGAGATCACCCGGCATCAGGAGCGCGCCTTCGCCCGCTTTCGCAAGCGGATCATGCCGCGTTCCCCGTTCTACCGCGAACTGGCGGATACACCGCTCGACCGGTTGCCGCGCATGAACAAGGCGCGGCTGATGGAGAATTTCTCGGTCATCAACACCTGCGGGATCGAACGTGACGAAGCCATCGAGATCGCCTTGCGGGCCGAACATAGCCGCGATTTCAGCCCCCTGGTCGGGGATGTCGCGGTCGGGCTTTCGACCGGCACCTCGGGTCAACGGGGCCTGTTCCTTGCATCCTCGCGGGAAAGACGGCTCTGGGGGGCGATCATGCTGGGACGCTATTGGCCCGAGCTCTGGCGCCGGCAACGGGTGGCGTTCTTCATGCGGGCGGATAACGCACTTTACCGGAGCCTGTCGAATCCGCTGGTCCGTTTCGAGTTCTTCGATCTTCTGAGGTCTTTCGAGGGTCATGTGGCGCGATTGGAGGCGTTGGATCCGACGGTCCTGATCGCTCCTGCCCGGATCCTGACCGAATTGGCGGGCCTGCAAGCCCGTGGCGAGCTTTCGCTTGCGCCGCGTCGTGTGATCTCGGTGGCCGAAACCTTGTCCGAAGATGACAGGGCTGCCATTCACGAGGCGTTCGGACGGCCGGTCGATCAGGTCTACCAGGCGACCGAAGGTGTTCTGGCGATGACCTGCCCGGCGGGCAACCTGCATCTCAACGAAGGATGGATGCGGATCGATGCGGATGTGATTGATCCCGCGACCGGTGCGTTCTGTCCGATCATCCACGATTTCACCCGCGAAAGCCTGCCGATCCTGAATTACCGCCTGGACGATGTGCTGATCCCCGATCCCCGTCCCTGTCCCTGCGGCTGCGCAAGCAGGCGCATCGCGCGGATCGAGGGGCGCGAGGACGATATGCTGTGGTGGCAGGGCGCGCGGGGCAGGATCCTGGTTCCCGCCGAGGCGCTTCGCACGGCCATCGCCTGCCTTCCATGCCGGATCCGCGATTACCGCGTGATCCAGCGCGGCGATGAGCTGGAGATCTGGCTCGATGGTGCGGAGAATGGCGCAGAGGCGCTGCTTGCAGACCGGATGGACATGATCGGGCGGCAATTGCATTGCCAGCCGCCCCGGCTTGTCTTTCGCCGGGGGCTGCCCGACCTTCCGGGCGAGAAGCGCAGGCGTATCGTCGTATTACCCCCGTTGATCCAGAGCGCGGCCGAATAGCCACCGCTTCGCGCGCGGCCGAATCTTCGGACACTCGGGCCTTGCGAAAGATCGGATTTCCCGATGGCCGAAGTGAAGCAGAGGCTCAGGTTGCGGCGCGGTCGGCCTTGGCCTTCAGAACGGTTTTCATCACCGGAACCAGGATCAGTCCAAGCGTCGCGATGACGAAACCGCAGGCGATGGGACGTTCCAGGAAGATCATCGGATCACCGCGCGAGATCAGCATGGCGCGCCGCAGGTTGGTCTCGATCAGCGGGCCGAGCACGAAGCCCAGCAACAGCAGCGCCGGGCTGAACGAGGCCAGCGCCAGCGCATAGCCGACGGCGCCGATCCCCGCGACCATGGCGATGTCGAAGACCGATCCGCGCACCGAATAGACACCCAGGCAGATGAATACGATGATTGCCGGGTAAAGCCAGCGGAACGGGATGCGCAGCATCGACACCCAGATGCCGATCAGTGGCAGGTTCAGGATCAGCAGGAACAGGTTGCCGATACCGAAGCTGGCGACCAGCCCCCAGAACATGTCGGGCCGGGCTTCAAGCATCATCGGGCCGGGCTGGATGCCGTGGATGATCAGGCGCCCAGCATCAGCGCCATGATCGGGTCGCCGGGAATGCCAAGGGTCAATGTCGGGACGAATGCGGTGATCGAGGCCGAGTTGTTTGCCGCTTCCGGTCCCGCGACCCCTTCTATCGCGCCCTTGCCGAACCGCTCGGGATTGCGGGAAACACGCCGCTCCAGCGCATAACTGAGGAAGGAGGAGATCGTCGAACCCGTGCCCGGCAATGCGCCGAAAAAGCCGCCGAGCGCGGTGCCCCGGGTGATCGGCGCGACCATCCGGCCAAGATCCTGCCGCGTCGGGATCAATTGCCGCAACGTGACCCGGTCGGGCGGACCATGCCGGTCGGCATCGCGGATATTCGAAACGACCTCGGCCACGCCGAACAGCCCCATCGCCAGCGCGACAAGGTTGATGCCGTCCATCAGTTCGGTTCGCCCGAATGTCAGGCGCTGCACGCCGGAATTCACGTCGGTGCCGACGCAGCCGAGGATCAGGCCGACGACCACCATGGCGAGGCTCTTGCTTGGCCTTGCAGAGCCGATGGTCGATGCTGCGACCAGTCCCATGATCATCATCGCGGCATACTCCGCCGCGCCGAATGCCGTGGCCATGCCGGCCAGCCATCCGGCCAGCAGGACCAGTATCACGATGCCGAGGATCGAGCCCGCGAAGGACGAGATCATCGCCGTGAACAGCGCCACGCCCGCCCGGCCTTGCCGGGCCAGCGGATAGCCGTCCAGCGTCGTCACCGCCGATTGTGGCGTTCCGGGCAGGCGCAGCAGGATCGAGGCGACCGCACCGCCATATTGCGCGCCGTAATAGACCCCGGCCAGCATGACCAGCGCCGCCTCGGACGAGATGTAATAGGTGATCGGCAAAAGCAGGGTGATCGCGGCCATCGCCCCGATTCCCGGCAACACTCCGACGAAGGTGCCCAGAAGCGCGCCGAACAGGCTGTAGAGCAGGATATCCGGCTGCAAGGCGACCGACAGGCCATGGCCCAGACCTTCGAGTGTCGTCATGTCAGCGGCTCCATGGCCAGACGGGGATGGTCATTTCCAGCGCCAGGACGAACACCGCCCATGTGAGCAGGGTGACGATTGCTGCCAGAACAAGGCGCCAGAGGATGCCGGGCCGCGGCGCGGCGGCACTGGCCACCAGCGTCACCAGGGCCGTTGTGATCACGATACCGGCGCGGTTCATCAGCAGGGCAAACAGCAGCAGCGCGGCGATGATGCCCAGCAATTCGCGCCCGGCAAAGGGTCGCAGCTCACCCCTGCGCCAGCAGGCGGGCAGGGCGATGGCGGCGCCAAGTGCTGCCAGGATCATCCCCAACGAGACCGGAAAGAATCCCGGTCCCATCCGGCGAAGGCTGCCCAGATCGTAGTGGATGGCGGCATAACCCGCCACGCCAAGGCCAAGAAGGGCGAGGAACCCGCCCCACAGGATATCGTGGTAATCGCGCCGCATCCGCTCGTGCTGCTTATTCCTGGGCTTCGGTCTTGTCGATCACGGCGCCCCAAAGGGCCGTATCCTCTTCGATCCGGGCGGCGAATTCCTCGGGTGTGCTTGGTTCGGCCTTCCAGCCGATGGCCAGCAGCTTGTCCTGAATCTCCGCGTCTCCAAGGATCTTGACGATTTCGCTGTTCAGCCGCTCGACGATCTCGGGATCGGTTCCGGCGGGGGCGATGAAGGCATCCCACAGCTCGGCGCGGAAATCATCGGGCAACCCGGCCTGACCGGCCAGCACCGGCACGTCGGGAACCTGCGGGAAGGGTTCGGCCGAGGTGATGCCGAGCATCTTCATCTTGCCCGCCTCGACATGCGGGAGCGCGGCGGACGGAGCCATGAAACCGGAATCGATCTCGCCGCCCAGGATCGAGGTCGTGACCTCGGCATAGCTTTGGAACGGAATGTGGAACAGCTCGACCCCCGCCTCGCTGGCAAAGAGTTCCGCGGTCAGATGCGCACCCGATCCCTGGCCGACCGAACCATAGCTGATATCGCCGGGGCTGGCCTTGGCGGCCTCGATGAAACTTGCGGCATCTTCGGCGGGATTCTCGCTGGATACCGCCAGGACCAGCGGGGTCGTCGCGATCAGGGCGACCGGCGCGATATCGGTGGCGGGATCATAGCCCAGATCCGGGATCAGCCGTTGCGCGGTCGTCAACGGACCGTTGATCGTCACGCCAAAACTGTGCCCGTCGTCCTTCTGCGCCAGCATCTGCTGCACGCCGATTACCCCGCCTGCGCCGGGCTTGTTCTCGATGACGACGGGCTGGCCCAATGCTTCGGACAAGGGATCCGCGATCAGCCGGGCAATCGTGTCGGGCGAGGAGCCTGCCGGGAAGCCGACATAGACATGCAACGGACCCGAGGGCCATTCCTGCGCGAATGCGGGTGTGGTTGCTGCAGCGATGCTGATGGCGGCTGCGAAAAGGCCCCGGCGGCTGATATGCTTGATCATGGCGAAACGTCCCTCCTTCGTTGCGGACCTCTTGTTCCGCCTTTGCAGGGCAGCGTCAATGCCCTTCCAATCGGCACGACAGGATGGGATGCTCATGACGCGCGGCCACACGGCGTCATGGGTTTCGCCATCGGCGCTTGATCCGATGATGCTCCAATGGCAGCTCCTCCAACCATGTGCTGTTGGAAAGCAAGGCCGGGACAGGCCGCATCCGCTGCGGTATCGGCAGCAGGTCCGGCTTTCCGGCCACCTTGTCACCATGGCAGCCCCTCATCGACTGAAATCAGCAGGTTCTGGCGCTAGCAGATCTCCGGGAGTTTCGACCTGATGCCCTGGTCCATATCGACAGCCTTGCCGGTCACGGCGGATTCCTGTGCGGCGAGTCCCATCAATACGGCCTTTATACCGTCTTCGGCGGTCACTTCGACAGGCTGGTGCCCCGACAGGGCCGCCCTGAATCTCCGATGCTGATAGAAGGTGGAGCCGTAGTGATCTCCTGCCTCCAGCAGGGCCGGATCAACCGGGATCTCGATTGCAACCGGCCCTCTCGGCGCACGCGGACTTTCGATCAGCTGCGCGATGGGCGGTGGACCCAGATGGCCGGGCCAGAAGCGTCCGGGGCCGGGAACCAGCGCCTCGATCTTGCCGGCAGGTCCAACGGCCGAGATTTCCTCCTGGTAACGCGCGCCTTCCGCGAACATGCACAGTTCAAGCATCGCCCGCGCGCCATTGGCGAAATCGACGATGACATAGCCGTTGTCCCAGATGTCGGGCGTTCTTCCGTCATATGTTTCGTCGAAATGATTGACGGCCTGTCCTGCGCTGGCCATCACGCGGACCGGCTCCGATCGGATCGCCAGCCTCATCAGGTCGAAGAAATGGCAGCATTTCTCGACCAGCGTGCCGCCCGAGCTGCGATTGAAGCGGTTCCAGGCGCCAACCTTGTGAAGGAAGGGAAAGCGATGCTCGCGGATGGTCAGCATTTTCAGCCCGCCGGTCGCCTCGTCGAGCCGTTCGAGAAAACGCGCAATGGGCGGCATATAGCGATATTCCATCGCCACCCAGATGGGGGCGGGGTAATCGCGCATCAGTTTTTCAATGCGGGGCCGATCTTCCGGATGGATGAAAAGCGGCTTCTCGACCAGAACCGGAAGGGGGCGGAGCTGGGCCATCTGCTCCAACTGCCCGACATGCGCCATGTTCGGCGAGGCGATGACGATGCAATCCAGCGCCTCGATATTCAGCAATGCTTCGGTCGAATCGACAAGCATGGCCTCGGGTGCGATCTTGGCGGCAGCCCGGCGCATCTGTTGATCCGGTTCGTAGATTGCCGCTATCCTCGTATCCGGCAGGAGCATGATGTTCCGCAAATGCTCGCGCCCCATCATGCCACAGCCGATAATGCCGTAATTCACCTTCCGAGCCATTCTGATCCTATCTAATCCGCGCGACGTAACGCGCCTTGGTCGTGTCGAACCAGTTTCGCGAGTATTCGGCACGCTGATTGTGCTGCGCATAGCCGATGCGTTCGAAATAACCGGTATCCGCGCCGATGGCGGGTTCGAATTCTTCCGGTTTCCAATCCGGCACCCTGCCAATGGTGACGCTGTCCTCGACATGCGCGATCCAGAGGTTCAGTTCTTCCCGGTAATAGAGATAAAGCGACTCGGACAGATCCCCCGGTGTGATATGGTCGGCATAGCTGCCATCCAGCCAGATTTCCTCAAGCACGCAGGGATCGTCATTCAGATAGCGCAGGCGCCGGATTCGGTGACCTTCATCCGATGTCCCGAAACGCGGCAGATCGGCGGGCTTGCGGACCCGTTTCACCGACAGAAGCGTGGCACGGGGCAAGCCACCGCCCCGCAGGGATTCGATGCGGAAGAAAGCATAGATGTTCTGTGCGGTGGTCTTGGCACTGACATAATTGCCCGATCCCTGCCGCCGTTCCAGCAATCCCTGTCTCGTCAATTCGGCCAGGGCCTTGCGCAGCGTTCCGACCGAAATGCCCAGCCTGGCGGCCATATCGCGTTCAGGGGGCAGCTTTTCCCCGTCAAGCAGATGGCCAGCGGCGATCTCGCGGGCCAATAGCTCGCTGATTTGGAGATAGAGGGGAAGGGCGGAATGCGTTTCCATCTGTCCTTCGATGCAAATTGATACACTATTGATCTACATGATCAAGACTGATACGCAAGGGGAAATTTAACCGGAGGAGAGTGGGCATGAGCGTGGTTCCGATAGCGTCTCCGGATTTGCGGGCTGTTGAGCTGTCCTGGTTCTCCGCGCTTTGTTCGGACGATTATCGCTACCTTGGGGTGCCCGACGGTGCGCTGCGCTCCAGTTGGGAGCATTGCTCGGACATCGTCAGAACCGCCGAGAGGCAAGGCTTCCGCAATATCCTCTGCCCGTCCTCCTACCAGGTCGGGCAGGATACGCTGAGCTTCGTTGCCGGCTGTGCGCCGATCACCGAACGCATCAACCTGCTGGCGGCGGTGCGTTGCGGTGAGATGCAGCCGATCATGCTGGCGCGGACCATCGCGACGCTGGACCATATGCTGAAAGGGCGGCTGACGGTGAATATCATCAGCTCGGACTTTCCCGGCGAAAAGGCCGAAAGCGCCTATCGCTATCAGCGCTCGCGCGAGGTGGTCGAGATCCTGAAACAGGCATGGACGCGGGACGAGATCACCTACAAGGGCGAGATCTACGATTTCGAAGGCGTCCCCACCGACCCGGCCAGGCCCTATCAGCAGAATGGCGGACCGCTGCTGTATTTCGGCGGCTACAGCCCCCCGGCGCTGGAACTTTGCGGGCAACATTGCGATGTCTACCTGATGTGGCCCGAAACCAAGGAAGAGCTTGCGGGCCGGATGAAGGCCGTCAACGCGGTGGCCGAAAGATATGACCGCAGGCTGGATTACGGGCTGCGCTGTCATGTGATCGTCCGCGATACCGAGGCCGAGGCGCGCGAATATGCGCGGGAACTGGTCTCGAAACTGGATGACGAGAAGGGCGAAGCGATCCGGGCCCGGGCGCTGGACGCGGCCTCGCTTGGGGTGTCGCACCAGGCCCGGAACCGCGAGCTTGCGGATATGGAGGGCTTCATCGAGCCGCATCTCTGGACCGGGGTGGGGCGCGCCCGTTCGGGTTGCGGCGCGGCGCTGGTCGGCTCGGCCGACCAGGTGCTGGGCGAGCTGGAGGAATATCGCAAGATGGGGATCCGGGCCTTCATCTTTTCCGGATATCCGCATATCGAGGAATGTGAGCATTTCGGACGATTGATCATGCCGCATATCGAGACCTGTTCGCTGCCGCATGAATATGGCCGGATGCCGGGTAACGTGCCGGACACACCCCTTGGAGTTGGAGAGCGCAAGTGATGGAACGCGTCAGCCTGAATGCCGATCTGGAACTTAGCCGCATCGTCTATGGCATGTGGCGTCTGGCAGATGACGCGGATACCGGCGAAAAACATGTTCGGGCCAAGATCGAGGCCTGTCTCGAACAGGGGATCACCAGCTTTGACCAGGCCGATATCTATGGCGATTACGAAAGCCAGATCGTGCTGGGCCGGGCGCTGAAGGCGGCGCCCGACTTGCGCGACCGGATGGAGATCGTCACCAAATGCGATATCGCCCTGGTTTCGGACAAGTTTCCGAACCGGCGTGTGCAGCATTACGACACCAGCCGGGAACATATCGAGGCATCGGTGGATCGCTCGCTGGCCGAGATGAATATCGAGCGGATCGACCTGCTGCTGATCCACCGTCCCGACCCGCTGATGGATCAGCACGAGACCGGGGCCGCGTTGGACGGGCTTGTGGCCAGCGGCAAGGTGCGGGCCATCGGCGTCTCGAATTTCAAGCTGCATGACTGGACTTTGCTGCAATCGGCGATGCAGACGAAACTGGTCACCAACCAGGTCGAGATGAGCCTTCTGGACAGCAGCGCGTTCCGCAATGGCGACCTGGCCTTCATGCAGGAGCGCGGCATTCCGCCGATGGCCTGGTCACCCCTTGGCGGCGGGGCGCTGTTCGGTGGTGAGCACGGTGCCCTGCGGGCCCGGCTGGCGGAACTGGGTCAAAAGGCGGGGATGGATGAGGCTGCGATTGCCATCGCATGGCTTTTGCGGCATCCCGCGCGTATTCTTCCGGTTCTGGGAACCAATAATCTCGGCCGGATCAAGGCGCTTTCCGCAGCGATGGATGTCGTTCTGGATCGCGAAACCTGGTTTGAGCTTTACAGCCTCGCCAATGGCCATGACGTGCCCTGAGGAGGCGCAGGATCCGATGCAAGCAATGCATAGTTTCACCCCATCCCCTGAAAACAGCCGTGAGTTCCGCGATGCGCTCGGGCGTTTCGGCACCGGCATTACCGTGGTGACGGCGGCTTCGGGTGAGGGGCCGGTCGGAATGACCGTCAACAGCTTCTCTTCCGTTTCGCTGGATCCGCCGCTGGTCCTGTGGTCTCCCGCGAAATCGTCGCGCCGCTTCGCGCATTTCCAGGCGGCCGAGCATTTTGCGATCCACGTTCTGTCGCACCGGCAAGAGCAGATCTGCCATGGTTTCAGCCGCTCGGCCTATGCTTTCGACAAGCTGGACTGGGTCCGGAACGAGCAGGGCGTGCCACTGATCGAAGGTTGCCTCTCGCGGTTCGAATGCAGGCGCCGTGCGACATATGAGGGAGGTGATCACATGATCGTCGTGGGAGAGGTGATGCGGGCTTCGACAACCGATGGCGCGCCGCTGCTTTTCTATCGGGGGAGCCTGGGCGAATTCTTGCGCCGGGACTGAGTCCCAGGGTGTGCGGCCCGAAGCCGGGGAGGATCGGCGGAACGGGCAGGGAGGGAAGATGGGTTCGTTTCTGCTGGCCGTTCAGGCCGTGCTGCACTGGATCAACAACCGCCTGCTGGCGGTCGGGGTCGTGCTTGCATCCACCGCGCTCGCGGTGATGGTTCTGGCGATATTGTTGCAGGTGTTCTTTCGCTACGTACTGAACAATGCCCTGCCCTGGCCCGAGGAGGCCGCGCGTTTCCTGATGCTGTGGATGACCGGGCTTGCCGCGCCCGCAGCCTATCGGCGCGGCGGTTTCGTGGCGATCGACATGCTGGAATATGCTCTGCCCCGGCGGGCCGCCGCCGCGTTGTCGTTGGTGCAGCTGATCATATCTTTCGCGGTGCTGGCCGTGGCGGTGCAACTGGGCTGGAATCATATAGGCTCGGGCTGGCTGTTCAATTCCTCCTCGCTGAAACTGCCGCTGGATCTGATCGGGTTTCAGGCTGTGAGGGTCAAGCTTGCCTGGATGTATATGTCGGTCTTCGCGGGCTTTGTGCTGCTGAGCGTCGTGAATATCGAGCTGATGCTGCGAGCGCTGCTGCGATTGCTGGGCCATGAAGACGATCTCGCCCCGATTCCGGGACTTCCCATGGCGGAGGCCGAGTGATGCTGATCTGGTTCCTGCCGCTCTTTCTGTTTCTCTTGCTGATCGGTCTGCCGGTCTTTTTCGGGCTTCTTGCCGCACCGGGGATCATGCTGTGGCTGAACGAGCAGGAACGCGATGTCGCGCTGCTATACCGCAATCTCTATAACGGGATGGACAGTTTCCCGCTGATGGCCATCCCCTTCTTCATGCTTGCCGGCGAGTTGATGAACCGCGGCGGCATCACCCTGCGGCTGGTCGAGTTCAGCCAGGCCCTGATGGGGCATCTTCGCGGTGGGCTGGCGCATGTGAATATCCTGTCCTCGATGCTGTTTGCGGGGCTGTCGGGCTCGGCGGTGGCCGATACCTCTGCGCTCGGCTCGATGCTGATTCCGGCGATGGAGAAACAGGGCTATACGCGCCGTTTCGCCGCAGCGATCACTGCCGCCTCCAGCGTGATCGGGCCGATCATCCCACCGTCGGGGATCATGATCATCTATGCCTATGTGATGGGCGAAAGCGTCGCCGCGCTGTTCCTGGCCGGGATCGTGCCGGGCATCCTGATCGGATTGTCGCTGATGGTCATGGTCCGGATCATGGCCGACAGGTATGATTTCCCGGTCGCCAGCGCCCGGACGAGCTGGCGCCAGCGCGGACAGGCCAGCCTCAAGGCGTTCTTTCCGCTGATGACGCCGGTGATCATCATGGGCGGCATCCTTCTGGGCATCTTCACCCCGACCGAGGCCGCCGCCGTTGCCGTCGCCTATGCCGTGCTGATCGGGATGTTCGTGATGCGCACGCTGCGTCTGCGCGATCTGCCCGATGTCCTGTCGCGCTCGGCCGCCACCTCGGCGGTGGTATTGTTGCTCGTGGGCGCCGCGATGGCGTTCAAGACGGTCGTCAGCCTGTCCCACGCGCCGGAAATCCTTGCCGACATCATCCTCGGCCTGTCCGAGAACCCGTTGGTCCTGCTGCTTCTGATCAACCTGTTGCTATTCGTCATCGGCATGTTCCTGGATGCCGGTCCGGCGATCATCATCCTGGGCCCGGTGCTGGGTCCGGTATTCACCGGTCTCGGCGTCGATTCGATCCATTTCGCGGTCATCATGTGCGTCAACCTGACCGTCGGGCTGGCCACGCCGCCGATGGGGCTTGTGCTGTTCGTCGCCTCTTCGGTCTCGGGCGAGCGGGTCGAGACGATCGCCAGGGCGATCCTGCCATTCCTGCTCATGGAGGTTCTGGTGATACTCCTCGTTACCTTCATCCCCGGCCTGTCGATGACGATCCCACGGCTGACCGGCTTCGCGAATTAAGATGAACATACGATCCAAGGGAGGATAACATGCTGAAGAGAACTTGTGCTTCGCTGGCCTTGATGGCCGTGCTCGGCCTGGCCGGGCAGGCTGCGGCAGCCGAATACACGCTGCGGGCGACCGCGAATTCCAACGAGGAGGACGAGGATTACGACGGTCTGGTCGTGTTCAAGGATTACGTCGAAAAGGCCTCGAATGGCGCCATCGAGGTGGAGCTGTTCATCGGCACCCAGCTTTGTTCGAACGGGGCCGAATGCCTGCAGGGACTCGCGGATGGTTCGATCGACATCTTCATCTCCACCTCGGGCGGGGCGGCGGGGATCTTTCCCTATGTCCAGGTGCTGGATCTTCCCTATGTCATGTCGGACGACCGGATCGCCGAACATGTGCTGAGCGGGGATTTCACCCGCACGATTCGCGACATGGCGCTGGAGGATAGCGGCGGCAAGATTCGCCTGATGACAATCGGAAATACCGGCGGCTGGCGCAACTTTGCGAATACCCAGCACCGGGTACAAACCTCCGCCGATCTGGAGGGGCTCAAGATCCGCACGGTGGTTGCCGATCTGCCGCAGGAACTGGTTCGCGCCCTCGGGGCCGCTCCGACACCGATCCCGTGGCCGGAACTGTTCACCTCGTTCCAGACCGGGGTGGTCGAAGGGTCCAAGAACGGCATCACCGATATCATGAACATGAAATTCCCGGATGCCGGCCTGAAATACATGACGCTGGATCGTCACGCCTATATGGGCGCGTTATGGTTCATGTCCAATGACAGTTTCATGGCCATGCCGGAAGACATGCGGCAAGTCGTGGTGGACGGGTTCTACCAGTTGCAGCAGGCCACCTTCGCCAGCCCCAAGCGCAAATCCATTCAGGCTTACAAGGATTTTGTTGCGGCGGGCGGGGATCTTTACGTGCCTACCCCCGAAGAGAAGGCGGGTTTCGCGGAGGCGGCGGAGCCGGTTTACGAATGGTTCAAGCAGAATGTCGATGGTGGCGAGGAAGCCTTCAACGCGCTGACCGAAGCCGTGACGCTGGCCGAGCAAGAGGTCAGTGCCGCGCGCGCTGCGGATATCCAGTAGCGAATACCTGTTCGCGGTGGCTTGCCCCGGCGCGGTGGGGCTTTTAGACTCTGTCCGTCTGGTGCCATGGCCCCTTGCAGGGCCGGGAGAATCGGGAACGCGGTGCGAATCCGCGACGTGCCCAACGCTGTGAGGTGGATGGTGCGGCAAGGCCACTGACCTTTCGGTCGGGAAGGCGCCGCATCGCGAGAAACCGAGTCAGAAGACCGGCCAGGCAGGATGGACCTTTCCCGTGCGGACGACGGGCGGGTCGCCGATGTTGCCGAGACTGGGGAGTATGTCATGCAGCAATCCTCCGCCCCCGCCCCCGCGGGCCGATTTTCCGATGATGAGCGTGACGCGGTGTATCGCGCGATTCATACCCGCCGCGATGTCCGCGGCCAGTTTCTTCCCGATCCGATCCCCGACGATCTGCTGCGCCAGTTGCTGCTGGCGGCGCATCACGCGCCCTCGGTCGGGTTGATGCAGCCCTGGAATTTCATCGTGATCGAGAATCCATCGGTGAAATCGCGCATCCGGGAGGCTTTCGAACGCGCCAATCAGGACGCGGTCAGGCTGTTCCCGGCAGAGCGGCGCGCGCTTTATTCGCGGCTCAAGCTGGAAGGTATTTCCGAGGCGCCGGTGAATCTCTGCGTTACCTGTGACCGCTCACGCGGTGGGGACGTTGTCCTGGGACGGACCCATAACCGCGACACGGATATCTATTCCACCGTCTGTGCGGTGCAAAATCTCTGGCTTGCCGCGCGGGCCGAGGGGATCGGCCTCGGTTGGGTCAGCATCTTTGATGACGCCGATCTGCGGTCGATCCTGCATCTGCCCGATCACGTGATGCCCGTCGCCTATCTCTGCCTCGGCCATGTGGCGGAGCTTTACGAGGAGCCCGAATTGCAGGCGCGGGGCTGGGCGTCCCGGCTTCCCCTGGATGACCTGATCTTCCGCGACAGATGGGGCGAAGCGCGATGAGACGGGGCGCGGGCGCGAGAATGTCCAGCGCGCGAGATCGGCTTATGGGGAGTCCGGCTCATCCGGTGAGCCATGAATGGCGAATTGCTCCAGCCCGGCTTCCCTGGTCTCGATGACGCGATAGGTCTCTCTCACCCCGGCCTGGGTCAGCTCACGGGCGACGGTCAGCAGGGTATTGGGTGGATGATCCGCGCATAGATCGGCCATCTGGGCGATTTCCTCGGCGGCGACCGGGCGGGCCTGATCTACCGAGGGGGCGCCGTAATAGGTGACGAAATGCTCAGCCAGCATATCGGTCAGGGCGGCTACCTCGGACGGCTCGACCGCGGTGACCGCGACAAAGGTCACCCGACCGCCGGTTTCCAGCCCCAGCCAGCCATTGGCGAATGCCTGCCGCGCCTTGCCGGTCAGATCGGCTTCGGTCCAGTCGGAGAACTCGAAGCGCCGGAAATGCACCATTCCCCGGTCCTCGCCGGGTTGCCATAGACGCGCTGATCGCTTTCGTCGAAATGGATTGCTCGGGCAAGGTTCACGGGGCGGCCTCCAGCAGATCGGTGAGCGGGATCAGATGGGTGCTGTCACCGTCACGCAGCAGCATGCCGAAATCCGCGTCGATCCCGACAAAGACGCCGTGATGCCCGGATTGGCTGGTCTGCTCTCCCAGCCCATGCGCGAGCGCCTCCCAATCGGCATGCAGGGGACGGTTGCCCTCATCCTCCCAACGGGCGATCCAGTTCAGGCAATGACGCGCCCAGGCCTCGAGCAAGGCGGCGGGCGAAAGATCGGCGCAACCTTCGACATAGAGCCATGTGCGGTCGGGCGTGTCTCCGGGGCGGTCGGTGGCGGGGATCAGCGGCAGGGTGAAACCGATCACCAGCCAATCGGGCACTGCCCGAGGGTCAGTTCCCGGGGAAATCGCCCGGAACCGGCCACAGCTTGCACCGTTGATCCGGATGCCGCCGTCCCAGTCCAGGTGAACCGCGATCTCCGGCGGGGCGAGGGCGCCGAGGGCATTCTGAAACCCGACCCCGCATAGCGGCAACATCGCCATGGCCTGCGCCAACGGCACTTCGGGGGCAAAGACGAGGGCGGCTTGCAATTCATCCATAGCCAGCCGGTAACAGACCAGCCCCGCATCGCAGCCTTCGGCGGCGCGCAGGCAGGCATGCCGGATGGCATCGCCGGTTGCCAACTCACCCCGCAGCAGCGGGGGAAAGGAAAGGTCCTCGACCGCAGTCACGCCACCTCCCTGGTGACGAGCGCAGAGGCAATGTCATGAAACGCCCTCGCCTGTGCGCTGTCGGGCTGACTGACGGTGATTGGGGCGCCGCCATCCGAGGCCAGCCGGATTTGCAGATCCAACGGCACCTCGGCAAGCAGGGGAACATTCAGCTTCGCGGCTTCGGACGCCACGCCGCCATGCCCGAAGACATGTTCCTCGTGGCCGCATCGTGAGCAGATATGCGTGCTCATGTTCTCGACCATGCCCAGGATGGGCACTTTCATCTGGCGGAACATGTCGATCCCCTTGCGGGCATCCAGCAACGCGATGTCCTGCGGAGTCGAGACGATGATCGCGCCGTCAACCTGCGCCTTTTGGCACAGCGTCATCTGGACATCACCGGTCCCCGGCGGCAGATCGACCAGCAGGATATCGAGCGCGCCCCATTGCACCTGTGTCAGCATCTGCTGCAATGCGCCCATCAGCATCGGGCCACGCCAGACCACGGCCTGGTCCTCGTTGGTCATCAACCCGATCGACATCATGGTGACGCCGTGATTGCGCATCGGCAGGATGGTCTTGCCGTCCGGGCTGGCCGGGCGGCCCGAGACGCCCAGCATCCGAGGCTGCGAGGGGCCGTAGACATCCGCATCCAGCAACCCGACACGCCACCCCTGTTGCGCCAGGGCACAGGCCAGATTGGCCGCAACGGTCGATTTGCCCACACCGCCCTTGCCACTGGCGACGGCGATGATCCGGGCGATGCCGGGGATAGGCTCCGGTCCTGCCGGCTCGGGTTTGCGGGCGCGAAGTTCCGGTGGAGCTTTCTCGGTATGCCCGGTCATGACGATGGACACGCCCGTCACCCCCTCTTGCGC
Source organism: Paracoccus methylarcula (assembly GCF_003007735.2). Taxonomy (GTDB): domain Bacteria; phylum Pseudomonadota; class Alphaproteobacteria; order Rhodobacterales; family Rhodobacteraceae; genus Paracoccus; species Paracoccus methylarcula. The sequence goes on along the minus strand of NZ_PXNQ02000005.1, from coordinate 37,522 downwards.
CTGCAATATTGCCTCGGCTCTGGCCTTGACTGCTTGATAGGCCTCGGCATGGCGGGGGGGTATCTCAAGGACGAAGCGAACGGCACCGGCCTCGTTGACGTTGAGCGCACGCATCACGCCGCTGGCGACGATATCGCCGCCCGCGATCGGATCGGCAACGGATTTCAGGACAGCGAGCACCGCCTCTCGGCTGATCGGCACGGCCTAGTCCTGTCCCTTGATCTCGCCGGTCACCTCATGGCGCAATCCAAGCTCGTCGATGGTGATGACGGCCTTGACGGCAAAGCTCTTGCCCGCCGTGTCGGTCCCGCGCATCGCCTCTTCTATGGCTTGTTGCGAGGTGACGCCGACCTGTTTCAGGAACTTGCGCATGGACATATTTGCATCGTCGGTCATTCGATCTTCCTTTCAGTGGTCGCGCCGCTTGCTCAGGTAGTCGTCAGTGACGCGTGGGCGCGGACGTTCTCCCTGGGCAAAAGGGTTGTTCTGGGAATGATACTGCGCGTTCACGCGGCAATTGTCACACATCTGGATCATCCGCAGCTTGTCATCGCCTGCAAACATCGCATGTCCCCGCAGCTTTTCGGTAATCCGTTCGACGGTCGATTTCACCCCGAACAGCGCACCGCATTCGATACAGGCGAAGGGTTCTTCCTCGTGCAGCACCCGCTGGCTCAGCGCGGCATCAGTAAGGTCGAGCCGGGGTTCATAGCCGATCGCATCCTCCGGGCAGATATTGGCGCAAAGGCCGCATTGCAGGCAGGCGTCCTCCTGAAAGCGAAGCTGCGGCAGGTCGGGGTTGTCGCCAAGCGCCCCCGACGGACAAAGCGAGACGCAGGACAGGCAAAGCGTGCAGGCCTCGGTATTGACCAGCACCGCGCCATAGGGGGCGTCATCGGGCAGGGCAAGCTGCTGCTTGCCCGGATGCAGGGCGCGGGCCGCCTGCCGGGTGATCTGCCGTCTTGTGCCCATGGGACGGACCGGGCTTGCCACCGGTGCGGGAGCGATCTCGTCGTAAAGCCTGTCGGACATGGCGTCGGGATCCGAGATGTCCAGAAGATGCACACGGTCCCCGCCGCCGATGACCTGCGCCAGCGCGACTTGCGCGGCCAATGCATCGCGATCCGCTCCCGGTCCGGGAAGGAGGCTCACCGAGGCAAATCCCGCCGCCAGCGCCGCAACCGCCTCGGCATGGCCGAAGGCACCGATGGCCCTGATTTCAAGCGGGATGACATCGGCGGGCAATCCGCGCCCATGGCGGGCCGAAAGGCGGATCATCTCGGCACCGTGGCCGTCATGGACCAGCAGGCGCGGCGCCATACCACCGGCATCGAGATAGGCTTTCGCCAGGGTCTGAACCCGACGAAAGACCAGATCGACCGGCGGCGCGTCATATCCTATGGCGCCCGAAGGACAGGCGGCAGAGCATGCGCCGCAACCGGCGCAGATCATCGGATCGACCGCGACATGATCGCCATCGGGCCTGATCGCCCCCGTCGGGCAGAGATCGAGACAGCGGGTGCAGCCGGTCTGACCGGCGCGGGAATGGGCGCATAGCAGCGGCTCGGTCCGGACATAAAGCGGTTTCTCGAATGTGCCCACAAGATGGGAGGCCGCCAGTACCGCCGCCGCCACCGCAGCGGGATGACCGGGATCGGCGCGCAGATAGCCCTCGCGCTTGTCATGCGCGGGAAAGAGCGGCGTGCCGCCCCGCAGATCAAGGATAATGTCGCATTCCGACATGCCGCCGTCCCGCGGGGCCGCCAGGGTGAAGCCACCCCGTCCGCCCGGTTCAAGCTGTTGCAAGGCGTCGATTGTCACGCGGAACCCGCCAAGGGCTCCACTGGCCTGGCGAAGCTTGCCGGCGATCAGGTCGAAATCGCGCGTGTCGGGTATATCCTTCGCATCCTCAAGCAGGACGGTCACACCGAGATAGTCGGAGAGCTGCGTGGCCGCCTCAAGCGCGATACGCGGCGGGCCGAGGATAAGGCACAGCCCCTCGGAGACGACATCAAGGGCCTTCTCCGGTGCCGCGGGCAGCAGGGCCTCTGCAATCAGGGCTGACATCTTGGGCAGCTTGCTTGCCGGATCGTCCGACCAGCCAGCGCGGTCGCGCAGGTCCAGCAGTGGTGCGGGATCAACGCCCAGCTCTGCCGCCAGCGCCTCGAAGCTGCGCGATTCCTGGGTGCAGCAGAAAATCGCGTCGCCATCGGCCAGTGCATCCGCAGCCAGTTGCAACCGAGTGGTGCACAGCGCCGAACAGGGCGGAGCGATCTTGAGACCGGTCGCCTGCGAGAGCGCCTTTGCGTCGATGGTCTGGCTGCCTGAACAATCGCATGTTACCAGTGTCTTGACCATGTCGTATTCCTCGCCGAACGGACCGTTTCACGGCCGGATGAGCATTCGGTCAAGCCAAGGCTAGACCCAAATCGCCACGGCATACAACCGGTTTCGGCCGGATCGGCAACTTGGCCCGGCCCGATTCGCGAGGCGCGAATTCGCACGAAAAGACTCGGGTTGAGGAAAGTATCGCATAAGCTCCTTCGTCTCGAAATCGCGGGACGAAAATTCCCGGACAAGGCAGAAATTGTGAAGATTTTCCTTTGCTCATCCGATGTCGCAGAGCATAGTATCGGCCTGGGAGGAATAACTGCCGTGTCGGTCAGCCCGAAAAGCAATCGCGCCATACCGCTTGGGATTGTGCTCCGCCGGACGCCGGGTGTGACCCGTTGGGCGAGGTGGTCCTGGAAGGCCGTGGCGGTCCTGCCCGGGGCGGGTTCGGCCGACTGGCGGGAATTGCGCCGCGACGGCGATGTGATCGAATACCATGCCGCCACCCGGACCCTGGAACTCTATGCCGCCGAGACCGAGGCATATATGCATGGATTGGCCGCCCGCATCCCGAGTGTCTACGTGGTCATGCGGCCCGTTCTCGGCCAGCATCCATTCGATATCCTGCTGGTGACGGCCTCGCCTTTCGAGGCGCAGGATTATTCCGACAGTGCAGAGGACATCGTCGAGAAAGTGCCGATGACACCGGGGCTGGTTGCCTGGGTCGGGGAATTCGTTGATCTGTTTCACAGGGGCGAGTCCTTCGTGAAGCGACAGCGGGACAAGCGGCGGGTCGATCTGCGCCAGGACGGCATCGGCGACCCGCGTATCGGCAAGGCCGCCGATGTCTACGCCTCTCCACGCCTGATGCGGAGCCGGTTGTCGTGAGCGGTTTCTGGGCACGTCGAAAGGCCGCCGTCGAGGCCGAGGCGCGCGCAGAGGATGCGGCGGCCTGTGCCGCCGAACAGGCGGCGCAAGAGGCAGAGCTTGCTGAACGCAGTGACGAGGAACTGTTGCAGGAATTGGGTTTGCCTGCGCCGGAGGCCATAGACGGTGCCGACATGGTTCGCCGCTATTTGCGCGCGGCCTTGCCGCAGCGGCTCAAGCAGCAGGCGTTGCGACGGCTCTGGACCATGAACCCGGTGCTGGCCAATCTTGACGGGCTGGTCGATTATGCGGATGATTTTACTGTCAGCGCATCTGCGGGCAAGCCATTCCAGACCAGTTACCAGGTGGGCAAGGGGTTGCTGGCTCATGTAGAGGCGATGTCGGCGGCCCGTGACGGGGCCGGGGCGGACCGGATAGCGCCTGTTGCAGCTGCCGGGACGGATGAGGCGGCGATACCCCTGCCGGAATCCCCGCCGGAGCAGAATGTCTGCCCATCGCCGGAAGAGGAGGCGCAGCCCTCCGAAGCGATGGCGGTCCGGCGTCGGATGAGTTTCCGGTTCGAGGCAACCGAAGATGGATGATCGACGAATGAATGTCGCCCGCGAGATCCGGATCGCCGAGGAAGATCGCCTGAGGGCCGATCTGTATAACTTCCTTGGCCTTGTATTGGCGCGTCCACCCGACGCGGCGTTACTGCCGCAGATCGCCGGGCTGACCGGCGATGACAGCGAGATCGGCCGGGCCACGATCGCGCTGGCGAAACTCGCCCGGCGGACCGGTCAGGCGACTGTCGAGGCCGAGTATAACCGGCTCTTCATCGGATTGGGCCGGGGTGAGCTGCTGCCCTATGCCAGCTATTACCTGACCGGTTTCCTGAACGAGAAGCCGCTGGCGATGTTGCGGCGGGACATGGCCGCGCAGGGTCTTGCCCGGGCCGAGAATGTTTTCGAACCCGAGGACAATATCGCCAGCCTGATGGAGATGATGGGCGCGCTGATCTCCGGCCAGTTTTCCGCGCCGGCCGATCTGGCCACGCAAGGGGATTTCTTCAACCGGCATATCGCGCCATGGGCGGCACATTTCTTCACCGATCTGGAAGCTGCCGGGAACGCGGTCTTCTATGCCCCGGTCGGCAGGATCGGCAGGGCATTCATGGAAATCGAAGCCGAGGCGTTCCGCATGGGCGCTTTGCAATCGTCATCGCCGGCGGACAGCCGCCGGGACAACAGGGGAGAATCTCTATGACCGGGAAAAGCGACGAGGCGACCAGCCGCCGCGACTTCCTGAAACTGGCCGGGACGACGGCGCCCATCGCGGCGGTCGCCACCCTGGCCGGTGGAACGGAGGCAGAGGCGAATGAAGCCGACCTGTCATCGGACAGGATGCAGGATACCGCGCATACCCGCGCCTATTACAACTCTGCCCGGTTCTGAACGGACGGGAAGGGTATAACCGACCAGCAAGCAACGCCTTCGCGGCGAAGCCAGCAAGGGAGATGACAGATGTTGAGGAAAAAGACCAACGGGGTTGCACGGCGCCCCCTGCGGGCAAGTATCCTTTCCGAGGTGGGCCATACTTCGGTTGATCGCCGCGCCTTCCTGCGCGGCTCGGGGCTGGCGATCGGCGGATTGACGGCAATCGCGGCCACGGGCGGCTCGATCACCAGGGCAAACGCGCAGACCGCTGCCGAAACGGCCGTCGAGATCAAGAAATCCGTTTGCACGCATTGCTCTGTCGGTTGCACGGTCATGGCCGAGGTGTCGGATGGCGTCTGGATCGGGCAGGAACCGGGTTGGGACAGCCCGTTCAACCTTGGTTCGCATTGCGCCAAGGGCGCCTCGGTCCGCGAACATGCCCATGGCGAGCGCCGCCTGAAATATCCGATGAAGAAGGAAGGCGGCGAGTGGAAGAAGATCACATGGGATCAGGCGATCGATGAGATCGGCGACCAGATGATGGCGATCCGCGACGAAAGCGGGCCGGACAGCGTCTATTGGCTGGGCAGCGCCAAGCACAGCAATGAACAGGCCTACCTGTTCCGCAAGTTCGCCGCCTACTGGGGCACGAACAATGTCGATCACCAGGCCCGGATCTGCCATTCGACCACGGTTGCGGGGGTCGCGAATACATGGGGCTACGGCGCCATGACCAATTCCTACAACGATATCCACAATTCGCGGGCGATCTTCATCATCGGCGGCAACCCGGCCGAGGCGCATCCGGTCTCTCTGCTGCATGTGCTGAAGGCCAAGGAAGAGAACAACGCCCCGCTGATCGTCTGTGATCCCCGCTTTACACGGACGGCGGCCCATGCGGACGAATATGTCCGCTTCCGGCCCGGGTCCGACGTGGCGATGGTCTGGGGGCTTTTGTGGCATATCTTCGAGAATGGTTGGGAGGACAAGGAGTTCATCCGCACCCGTGTCTGGGGAATGGAGCAGATCCGCGAAGAGGTCGCCCGCTGGACGCCGGAAGAGACCGAGCGGGTCACCGGCGTTCCCGGCAGCCAGATGGAACGGGTGGCAAGGACGCTTGCGAATAATCGTCCCGGCACGGTGATCTGGTGCATGGGCGGCACCCAGCACAGCAACGGTAACAACAACACGCGGGCCTATTGCATCCTTCAGCTCGCGCTCGGGAATATGGGGGTCGCGGGCGGCGGCACCAATATCTTCCGCGGCCATGACAATGTGCAGGGCGCGACCGATCTTGGCGTGCTGGCCGACACGCTGCCCGGCTATTACGGGCTGACGCCGGGGGCATGGGCGCATTGGGCGCGGGTCTGGGAAGAAGAACTTGACTGGCTCAAGGGCCGTTTCGTCAGCATGGAGGGGGCGGACGGCGCGGAAGTTCCCATGATGGAGCAATCGGGAATCCCGGTCAGCCGCTGGATCGACGGCGTGCTTGAAGCCAAGGAGAACCTCGAACAGCCAGACAATACGCGGGCCATGGTGTTCTGGGGTCACGCCCCGAATTCGCAGACCCGGCTGAAGGAAATGAAAACGGCGATGGAAAAGCTCGACCTTCTGGTCGTGGTCGATCCATATCCGACCGTTTCGGCGGTTCTGCATGACCGCGAGGACGGGGTCTACCTGCTGCCCGCCTCGACCCAGTTCGAGACGCGGGGCTCTGTCACGGCCTCCAACCGGTCGTTGCAATGGCGCGAACAGGTCGTCGCCCCGCTGTTCGAGAGCCTGCCCGACCATGTCATCATGGCGAAATTCGCGAAGAAGTTCGGCTTTGCAGACCGGATGTTCCGCAATATCGCCATGGATGGCGAAGAGCCGAGCATCGAGGACATCACCCGGGAATTCAACCGGGGCATGTGGACGGTCGGTTATACCGGCCAATCGCCCGAGCGGCTGAAGCTGCACATGGAAAACCAGCATACATTCGACCGCACGACCCTGCGTGCCGTGGGCGGTCCGGCGGATGGGGATTTCTACGGCATGCCATGGCCCTGCTGGGGAACGCCCGAGATGAACCATCCGGGCACCGCCCTGCTTTACGATATGTCGATCCCCGTGGCCGAGGGGGGGCTGACTTTCCGCGCCCGTTTCGGGGTGGAGCGCGACGGCGACAACCTGCTGGCAGAAGGGGTCTATTCGGCAGGATCGGAGATCCAGGACGGTTATCCCGAGTTCACCATGCAGATGCTCCAGGACCTGGGTTGGGATGGCGACCTGACGCCCTATGAACGGCGAATGATCGAGTATGTTGCCGGGTTCGTTGAAGAACTCCCGGCGGCAGACGCCGAAGTGGGCGAACAATCGCAAACTGGCGAATACCCATCCGATTGGACCGACAAGATCGGAGGCGTAAACTGGAAAACGGATCTTTCAGGGGGCATCCAGCGCGTGGCGATCGCGCATGGCTGCGCACCGTTCGGCAATGCCAAGGCCCGTACCGTGGTCTGGACCTTCCCCGATCCGGTGCCCCTGCATCGCGAGCCTCTTTATACCAATCGCCGCGACCTGGTGGCGGATTATCCGACCTATGAGGACAAGACCTTCTGGCGTGTGCCGACCATGTATGCCTCGATCCAGAAGAACGACTTCTCCAAGGATTATCCGATCATCCTCACCTCGGGCCGGCTGGTCGAATACGAGGCGGCGGCGATGAGACACGCTCCAACCCCTGGCTGGCCGAGTTGCAGCAGGACATGTTCGTCGAGATCAATCCCCGCGATGCCAATAACCTGGGGGTGCGGGACGGCCATCAGGTCTGGCTCGAAGGCCCCGAGGGCGGCAAGGTCAAGGTCATGGCGATGGTGACCGAACGGGTTGGCGAGGGCGTGGCCTTCATGCCCTTCCATTTCGGCGGACATTTCGAGGGCGAGGATCTGCGCTCGAAATATCCTGACGGGGCCGATCCGATCGTGCTGGGGGAATCCTCCAACACGGCCCAGACCTATGGCTACGATTCAGTTACCCAGATGCAGGAGACCAAGGCGACTCTCTGCAAGATCATGCCGGCGTAAGGAGATTGGGACATGGCAAGAGCTAAATTCCTGTGCGACGCCGAACGCTGCATCGAATGCAATGCCTGCGTGACGGCCTGCAAGAACGAACATGAGGTGCCCTGGGGGATCAACCGGCGCCGCGTGGTGACGATCGAGGACGGCAAACCGGGCGAGCGTTCGATCTCGGTCGCCTGCATGCATTGCTCCGACGCGCCCTGCATGGCGGTCTGCCCGGTGGATTGCTTCTACCAGACCGAGGATGGCGTGGTCCTGCATTCCAAGGACCTGTGCATCGGCTGCGGTTACTGCTTTTACGCCTGCCCCTTCGGTGCGCCGCAATATCCGCAGGCGGGCAATTTCGGATCGCGCGGCAAGATGGACAAATGCACATTCTGTGCCGGTGGACCCGAGGAAAACAACTCCGCCGCCGAATTCGCCAAATATGGCCGCAACCGGATCGCGGAAGGTAAATTGCCGATCTGCGCCGAGATGTGCTCGACCAAGGCACTTCTGGCAGGGGATGGCGATACCGTGTCCGAGATCTATCGCGAAAGGGTGGTGGCCCGCGGCTTCGGATCGGGCGCATGGGGCTGGGGCACCGCCTATGAACGCAAGGCGCCCTGATGTCCTGTCGGGAGAGTTGACCATGCTGCGCCATCTGCTGGCCGTTCTCGCGATCATCATGCTGGTCCTGCCTGCCAGCGCCCCCGCGCAGGAGGCCGAGATCGACCGCTCCGCCACCGGCGGGGCGCAGACGCTGGATGACATTCTGCGCAGGCAGAACCAGCAACCTGTCGATGACAGTTTCCGAAGCGACAATATCGGCGGCGATGCCGCGACTGTGCCGGAACTCGGCCCCTTGGGCGGCGCATCGGATTCGGACCTGTGGCGGGCGGTGCGTTACGGCAAGGCCGATATCACCGTCTCGACCCGGAACCAGACCGGCAAGATCCTTGTGCAGGACGGCGGCATGTGGTGGCTGGAATTCCGGCAGGGGCCGCTGGTGAAATATGGAAGCTGGCTGCTTTTGGGCACCATCGTCCTGCTGGCGGTCTTCTACCTGCTGCGCGGCCGGGTAAGGGTCGAAGGCGGCATGTCCGGCCGCACCATTACCCGGTTCAAATTCGTGGAACGCATGGCGCATTGGCTGCTGGCCGGGTCATTCATCCTTCTGGGACTGACCGGCCTGCTCAGCCTGTTGGGCCGGATGTTCATCGCGCCCTTTCTGGGCCGCGAGGTCAACGCGACGCTGCTGCTCGCGTCGAAATTCATCCACAACAATGTCGCATGGGCCTTCATCCTTGGCCTCGTGATGGTGTTCGTCATGTGGGTCTGGCACAACATCCCGAACCGCCTTGACCTGACATGGTTTCGCCATGCAGGAGGCATCATCGGCAAGAGCCATCCCCCGGCGAAGAAGTTCAACGCCGGTCAGAAGATCGTTTTCTGGTCGGTGATCCTGCTGGGCGGATCGATCTCGCTTTCCGGCCTGTCGCTGCTGTTTCCCTTCGAACTGCCGCTATTTGCCAAGACCTTCGGTATCCTGAACGATATCGGCCTGCCGGGCTGGCTTGGTATGGATCCCCTGCCGGTCCGGATATCTCCGCAGGAAGAGATGCAATATGCCCAACTCTGGCACGCCATCGTCGCATTCGGCCTGATGGCGGTGATCATCGGGCATATCTATATCGGCACGCTCGGCATGGAGGGTGCCTTCGACGCGATGAAGGACGGCGAGGTTGACGAGGCCTGGGCGCATCAGCACCATTCGATCTGGCTCGAGGAAGAAAAAACCAGGGCGGCAGGCGCCGCCACGCCTGCGGAGTAGATTGCCATGAAAGCCATTCTGGCCGGGTTCATCGTGATGATCGGCGTCAGCCTTGGCGCGTGGCTGGTGCTTGGAGAAACGGGATTCTCGTCGCAAGAGGTCTATTCCGGCCCGAATGTCCGGCTGGATTGAGGGTTGGCCCTCATGAATGAAAGCCCTGCTTCTTCTTCATGAAAATATCCCGCGGGGGTCCGGGGGGCGCGAAGCTCCCCGGTCATCGCGGGACGCAGGCTCCCCGTGCCTTACGCCGCCGTCACCTTCACGGCGGCGAATTTGAACTCCGGTATCTTGCCATAGGGATCCAGCGCCGGGTTGGTCAGGATATTGGCCGCCGCCTCGACATAGGCGAAGGGCAGGAACACCATGTCCGGTGAAACCGCGCGGTCGGCACGGGCCATCAGGGTGATCTCTCCGCGCCGGGTTGCCAGCCGCACCGAACCACCCGCCTCCACGCCCAGCTTGCGCAGGGTCGAGGGATGCAGCGAGCAGTTGGCCTGCGGTTCGACCGCGTCCAGCACGCGCGAGCGGCGGGTCATCGAGCCGGTATGCCAATGCTCAAGCTGCCGCCCGGTGGTCAGCACCATCGGATATTCGGCATCTGGTTGCTCGTCCGGCGGGATGACGCTGGCCGGGGTGAAACGGGCGCGGCCGCTCTCGCGCGGGAAACCGTCGCCAAAGACGATGCTCTGCCCCGGATCCTCGGGCGAAAGGCTGGGATAGGTCACCGCATTCTCTACCTCCAACCGGTCCCAGGTGATATTGTCCAGCGATGCCATGCCCAGCTTCATCTCGGCGAAGATCTCGGAGGGATGGCTATAGTTCCAGTCCAGCCCCAGCCTTTGGGCAAGATCGATGGTGATCTGCCAATCCTCGCGCGCTTCTCCCGGCGGGGTAGCGGCAGCGCGGCCCATCTGAACCTGCCGGTTCGTGTTGGTGACGGTGCCGTTCTTTTCATAAAAGGCGGCTGCGGGCAGGATGACATCGGCGTAATTGGCGGTCTCGGTCAGGAAGATGTCCTGCACTACCAGATGCTCCAGCTTGGCGAGCGCATCGCGGGCATGGGTCACGTCTGGATCCGACATGGCCGGGTTCTCGCCCAGGATATACATGCTCTTGATCCTGTCGTCATGGATCGCATCCATGATCTCGGTCACGGTCAGCCCCTTCTGGGCGCTGAAATCCCCCGATTGCCAGATCTCGGTGAATGCAGAGCGCACGCCATCATCCGTCACATCGCGGTAATCGGGCAGGAACATCGGGATCAGCCCGGCATCCGACGCGCCCTGCACATTGTTCTGGCCGCGCAAGGGGTGCAGCCCGGTGCCCGGCTTGCCGACATTGCCGGTCATCAGGGCAAGGTTGATCAGGCAGCGGGAGTTGTCGGTGCCGTGGATATGCTGCGACACCCCCATGCCCCAGAAGATCATGCCCCGTTCCGCAGTGGCGAAATCGCGCGCCGCCGCCCGGATCGACGCGGCATCCACCCCGGTCAGATCCTCCAGCGTTTCGGGCGCGAAACCGGCGAGATGCTGCTTCTCGACCTCCCAGTTCTCGGTGAAGCCGTCGATATAGTCCTGGTCGTAGAGCCCCTCTTCGACGATCACGCACATCATCGCGTTGAGCAGCGGCACATCGGCGCCGGGGCGGAATTGCAGCAGATGGGTGGCGAAGCGTTTCAGCGATTGCGCGCGCGGGTCCAGGACGATCAGCTTGCCGCCGCGCTTGGTGAACTGCTTGAAGAAGGTCGCGGCGACCGGATGGTTCTCGATCGGGTTCGCGCCGATGACGATGGCGACATCGGCATTCTCGATCTCGTTGAAGGTGGCCGTCACCGCGCCGCTGCCGACATTCTCCATAAGTGCCGCCACCGACGAGGCGTGGCACAGCCGGGTGCAGTGATCGACATTATTGTGACCGAAGCCCTGCCGGATCAGTTTCTGGAACAGGTAGGCTTCCTCGTTGGTGCATTTGGCGCTGCCGAAACCGGCCACCGACTCGCCGCCCTCGGAATCGCGCAGCCGCGCCATGCCGCCCGCCGCGAAATCCAGCGCCTCTTCCCAGCTTGCCTCGCGGAAATGGGTGAAGGGGTTGGCCGGGTCGACATTCAGCCCCTTCTCTACCCCCTCAAGCCGGATCAGGGGCTTGGTCAGGCGATGCGGGTGGTGGATATAATCATAGCCGAAGCGGCCCTTGACGCAGAGCCGGCCCTCATTCGCGGGGCCGTTGAGGCCCTCGACATATTTGACCTTGCCGTCCTTGAGCTTCAGCGAGACCTGGCAGCCGACGCCGCAGAAGGGGCAGATCGACTGCACCTCTTCATCGAAATCGCGGCTGTCGCCATGCTGCCTGTCATCCAGAACCGTGGCGGGCATCAGTGCGCCGGTCGGGCAGGCCTGGACGCATTCGCCGCAGGCGACGCAGGTGCTGTCGCCCATCGGATCGTCCATGTCGAAGCTGGGGAAGCTGTCATGCCCGCGCCCGGCCATGCCGATCACGTCATTGACCTGGACATCGCGGCATGCGCGGACGCAGAGATTGCACTGGATGCAGGCATCCAGGTTGACCCGCATGGCGACATGGCTGTCGTCCAGAAGCGGGATGCGGCTCTTTTCCATCTTCGGAAAACGGCTTTCCTCGACCCCGTTCAGTTCCGCCATGTCCCACAGATGGCTGCCGGAATCATGGGCCTCGGCGCGGTCGGGCTGATCGGCCAGCAGCAGTTCCATCACCATGCGCCGCGATTTCTCGGCCCGGTCGCTGGCAGATTTCACCACCATGCCATCAGCGGCGGCACGGCAGCACGAGGCCGCCAGCACCCGCTCGCCCTCGACCTCGACCATGCAAGCACGGCAATTGCCATCGGGCTGATAGCCCGGCGCGGGCTTGTGGCACAGATGCGGGATGGTGATGCCACGACCATGCGCGGCTTCCCAGATGGTGGTGCCTTCGGGGACGGTGACTTCTTCGCCGTCGAGCGTGAAAGTCACCTGCTTGATGTCGATATGATCCTTCATGCCTTGCCCCCATCTTTCCGGCTGCCGCCGACTTCATCCGCGAAATGCTCCATCACCAACCGGATCGGGTTGGGCGCAGCCTGGCCCAACCCGCAGATCGAGGCATCGATCATCACGTCGCAAAGGTCATTCAGCAGCGGCTGGTCCCATTGATCCGCCTGCATCAGCTTGACCGCCTTTTCGCAGCCCACCCGGCAAGGGGTGCATTGCCCGCAGCTTTCCGATTCGAAGAAACGCAGCATGTTGAGCGCAGCTTCCTTGGCGCTGTCCTTGTCGGACAGGACGACCACCGCCGCCGAGCCTATGAAGGTGCCATGGGGCTGCAAGGTATCGAAATCCAGCGGCACATCGTCCAGCGAGGCGGGCAGCAGGCCCGAGGAAGGCCCGCCCGGCTGATAGGCCTTGAACTCGTGACCTTCGGCCATGCCTCCGGCGGCCTCGATCAGTTCGCGGATGGTGGTGCCGGCGCGCAGGAAGTAGACGCCGGGATTGGCGACCCGGCCGGACAGCGAGTAACTGCGCATCCCCTTGCGGCCGTTATGCTCGACCGAAGAGAAGATTTCAGGCCCCTCGCGGCAGATGCGTGCGATCAGGTGCAGGGTCTCGACATTATGCACCAGCGTTGGCCGCCCGAAAACGCCGTCCTGAGCCACATAAGGAGGCCGTAGCCGGGGTAGGCCGCGCTTGCCCTCTATCGACTCGATCATCGCGGATTCCTCGCCGCAGATATAGGCTCCGGCGCCGCGGCGCAGGTCGATGTAACCCGGTTCCGCGATACCTGCCTGTTCGAGCGCAGCGATTTCCTTTTTCAGGATTTTCAGCACGGCGGGATATTCGTCGCGCATGTAGATGAAACATTTCTCTGCCTCGACGGCCCATGCCGCGATCAGCATGCCCTCCAGCATCAGATGCGGCTGGCGTTCGAGGTAATAGCGGTCCTTGAATGTGCCCGGTTCGCCCTCGTCGCCGTTCACGGCAAGGTAGCGCGGTCCCGGATTGGCGCGCACGAAGCCCCATTTCTTGCCCGAGGGGAATCCGGCACCGCCCATCCCGCGCAGTCCGGCATCCAGCAATTCCTGCTGCACCTCCTGCCAGTCGCCGCCATCGCGCAGCTCGGCCAGCCTGGTGTAGCCGCCACCGGCGCGGTAATCCTCGAAGCCCTCATAATCCGGGACGACGGGGTGCAGATCACCGCCGGCAATAACCTGGTCGATCCGTTCCGGCGTGGCGAAATCGACATGGCGGTGCCCGATCTCTGCCACCGGGGCGGTATCGCAGCGGCCCATGCAGGGCGCGCGCAGCACACGGATTCGTGACGGGTCATGGCCCGATTGCAGCGCCTCCAGCAAGGCCTCGGACCCGGCCAGCTCGCAGGACAGCGAATCGCAGACGCGGATGGTCAGGTCGGGCGGAGGGGTTTCGTCCTCGGTGATCGGGTCGAAATGGGCGTAGAAGGTGGCGACCTCCCAGACCTCGGCCATCGATAGCCGCATTTCCTCGGCCAGGGCACGCAGATGCGGGGCCGACAGATGACCGTATTCGTCCTGTATCAGGTGCAGGAACTCGATCAGCAGGTCACGGCGGCGCGGCCGGTCGCCCAGAAGCGCCCTGACCTGATCCCATGCGGTATCATCCAGTTGGCGGCCCTTGGGTGTGCCGCGCCCCTTGCCGTTTCCGCGGCCCGAGCTCCAGATGCCTTTTTGTTGATCGAGTGCCATGTTTTCCTGCCGTTGCGGGTGGGACGTCGTGGGTTTGTGAGACATTATACCACGGTTGGTCAATATCGACTTTCCGTTGTTTGATAGAAATTCTCTATCGAGCCGGGGTTATGGACAGCCTCGACGACCGGGCCTATCAGTGATCCCATGACATGGGATCAAGAACTCGATGCGCGGGGCCTTCTATGCCCGTTACCGGTCCTGAAGGCGCGCAAGCGCCTGCAGGGCATGGCGACGGGAGAGATATTGCGCGTAGTGGCGACCGATCCGGCTGCGGTGATCGACATACCCCATTTCTGCGCGGAGTCCGGGCATGAATTGCTTGAACAGCAGGATGAGGGCGAGGCGCGGGCCTATCTGATTCGCAAAGGATAGGGTTCAGACCAATCCGAACGAAGCGTAGGGGATATATCTGACCGGGACGCCCGGCTCGATCTCGGCGGCCCCGTCATGCAGTTCCACCAGGCCATCGGCCCAACTCAGCCCGCTGATCCGGCCCGAGCCTTCCGATGCAAACACCTCGGCCCGGCCCTCCGCGTTCAGCCGGGCGCGCAGATATTCGCGCCGCCCGGGTTTCTTGCGCTTGGCGAAGGCGGCGGGCACGGCAAAGCCCTGTGGCTCCGTCCAGCCCGCTCCGGCCAGCAGCGAAAGGGCGGGACGGGCGAAAATCAACGAACAGACAAGCGCGGCGACCGGATTACCCGGCAATCCGAAAACCGGCACGCCCTCCCATGTCGCCAAGGCGAGCGGGCGTCCGGGTTTGAGCGCGATACGCCAGCTTGACAGGGTGCCATGCGATTTCAGCAGCGCCGAGACATGATCCTCGTCCCCTGCCGAGGCGCCGCCCGAGGTCAGGATGACATCGGCACGCCGCGCACCATCGTCCAGGCGCTCCCTGACGGCATTGTCGCTATCCGGTGCATGGCCGAGATCCACGGGCTCATATCCCCAACCGGCTGCCAGCGACAGCAGCATGGGGCGATTGGCGTCCCAGATCTGATGTGGCAGGGCGGGCAGATCGGGCGCGGCGATGATTTCGTCACCTGTCGAGAGCACCCCGACCCGCAACGGGCGATGCACCGTCACATGCGCGATCCCGACCGCCGACAGCAATGCCAGATCGGGCGCGCGTAGCTTGTGACCGGCGGGCAGGGCGGGGCTGCCCTCGGTGACGTCCTCGCCTGCCTCGCGGGTATTGCTACCGCGTTTGACCGGACCGTCGAAACTGACCGCCGATCCGTCGATGGTGGTGTCCTCCTCCAGCACCACGGTATCGACGCCTTCGGGCAGGGTCGCCCCGGTCAGGATGCGAATCGCCCTGCCTTCGGGAACCGGCTGCGCCCGTGGCTGCCCGGCGGCGGCGCGCCCTTCGACCAGCGGCAGGCGTTGCGGTCCGTCTCCGGTGGCGGCATGGGCGAAGCCATAGCCGTCAACGGCGGAATTGGGCTGCGGCGGGTTGGAGCGGCGGGCGATGCAGGCATCGGCCAGAACGCGGCCCGCCGCCTGCGCCGTTGCCAGGGTCTCGGTGCGGGCCAGCGGTTGCAGGATATCGCGCAACCGGCCCAGGGCGGTATCGACCGGGATCCAATCCACCCCTTGCGGCATGGCGAAATTGTCAGTCTTCATCGTTCAACCTCGCTCAGGATGAAATCGGCAATGGCGATGGTGTCATCAAGGTCGAAAACCGGCAACGCGGTGTCAACCGGCCCGTCGGCGGCAATGGCATGGATGGTTTCGATCTTCGAGGCAAGCAGCGGGCGGTCGATGACCTGGCGATAAGCCTCGATCTTCGGGTGTGGCTCATGCTTGTAGCCCTCGATCAGAACCAGATCGACCGGGGAGAGACGAGGCAGTAAATCGGCCAGCGAGGGCTCGTTGGTATCGCGCAACTCGTGCATCAGGGCCCAACGGCGCGGTGTGGACAGCAGGACCTCTTGTGCCCCCGCCTCGCGATGGCGATGGCTGTCGCGGCCGGGCTGGTCGATATCGGTATCGTGATGGGCATGCTTGATCGTCGATACGGTCAACCCCCGTGAGGCGATTTCCGTAACCAGACGCTCCATCAGGCCGGTCTTGCCCGCGTTTTTCCAGCCGGTGATACCGTAAAGCTTCATGTCGCAGCCTCATTCGCCAGGGCTTCGGCACGTGCCAGATCCTCGGGCGTGTTGACGTTGAAGAACGGATCGAAAGGATCTGCGGGGAACAATGCCTCGGCAGCATCGTGGCGATCGGTCCACAAGACGACCTTGCGCAATCCGTCATGCAGGGCTGCACGCAGGTCATCGCGCAGGGCCACGGGCCAGAGCCCGAAAGTGGGATGGCGGTTGATGTGCTTGCCTCCGGATTTCAGCGCTTCGCCTTCCTCGCGCGGGGTTATGGCCATGGCGAGAGGATGGTCTTTGCCCTTGGCAGCCAGCAAGAGCCGTGGCACCAGATCGGCGGGGAAAAAGGGCGTATCGGCGGCGGCCGTCACGATCGCGTCCGCGCCCTTGCCGGCTGCCCAGTCCAGCCCGGCCAGCACCCCGGCCAGCGGACCCGGAAAGCCGCCGATGCCGTCGGGCAGAACCGGCAGGCCGTAATCGGCGAAGCGGGCGGCATCGCCATTGGCGTTCAACGCAATGCCAGAGACCTGCGGCTCCAGCCGCGCAATCACCCGGGACAGCAGCGACTGCCCCCGATCCGCAGCAGGCCCTTGTCGCCGCCGCCCATCCGGGTTGCGAGCCCACCCGCCAGGATAACGCCAAGCGGGCGCTCATGTCGCGGCCTTGCGATGCAGCTTGCGATCCTCTTCGGGGATGCTTTTCGGATCGGCATCGCGGATCAGGCGCTCTTCGCCGCTGAGACAGGTAAAGCGCTGGCCGCGCATCCGTCCGATCAGGGTCAGCCCGACGCGGCGCGCGATCTCGACCCCCCATGCGGTGAAGCCCGAGCGCGAGGCCAGCGCGGGAATCCCCATCAGCGCCGTCTTGATGACCATTTCCGAGGTCAGCCGCCCGGTGGTATACAGGATCTTGTCGGCGGCCGCGATATCATGGCGGAACATGAATCCGGCGATCTTGTCCACCGCGTTGTGGCGGCCGACATCCTCCATATAGACCAGTGGCCTGTCGCGCTGGCACAGCACCGTTCCGTGGATCGCCCCGGCTTCGAGGTAAAGCGAGGGCGTGGTGTTGATCTCTTTGGCCAGCGCGTAGAGCCAGCTCGTGCGGATCTCGGATTGGGGCAGGGTCAGGCCGTCCAGCCCCTCCATCATGTCGCCGAAAACCGTACCCACCGCGCAACCGCTGGTGCGGGTCTTCTTCTGCAGTTTCTCTTCGTATGACGTCTCGCGTTCGGTCCGCACGACGACGGTTTCGATCTCGTCGTCGTAATCGATCCCGGTCACGTGGTCATCGGCGCGCAACATGCCCTGGTTGCGCAGGAAACCGAGGGCCAGATACTCGGGATAATCGCCGATCGTCATCGCGGTGACGATTTCCTGCCGGTTGAGATAGATCGTCAGCGGCCGTTCCTCGACCACTGAAAGCGTGGTTTCCGCGCCCGTCTGATCTGTGCCGGTGATGCGCCGGGTCAGGCGGGGGTCATGCGGGTTGGGCAGTAACGGAAAATCGGGCATGATGTCGATGCAGCGCCTCCTTTGGGCTGAGCGACGTTATCATCCATGCTGGCGGGCCGAGTTGCAAGGCCGCGGACCCGGTGCAACCGGGGCTTGCCGGATGTCACCCCGCAAGACAGCCCGGATATAACCAAGGCTCATGCCTCGCCATATATCCCCGTATGGATGCCGCCATCCGCATCGGACCATGCGCGATACATGCCGGGACTGTTGAAGGGCAGGCAGATATTGCCTTTTCGATCCACCGCGATCAGCCCGCCGGAGCCGCCGATCCGGCCCAGTTCCGCGACGACATCCCCGGCGGCTTGCGCCAGTGCCTGACCGCCCCAACGCATGCGGGCGTCGATTTCATGCCCGACCGCCCAACGGATGAAATATTCCCCATGCCCCGTGGCAGAGACCGCGGCGGTCTCGTCATCGGCCCAGGTGCCGGCGCCGATCACCGGGCTGTCACCGACCCTGCCGGGTATCTTCGCCGTCATGCCGCCGGTCGAGGTCGCCGCCGCCAGATGGCCGGAACGATCCAGCGCCACCGCGCCGACCGTCCCATGCTTGCGCGCCGGATCGCCGTCGTCAGGCTGGCCGAGGCGGCGACGTTCCAGTTCGGCCTGCAGCGCGGCACGGCGTTGTTCGGTTCCGAACCAGCCCGGCTCCATCATCTCCAGCCCCGAAGCCTCGCAAAAGCGGCGGGCGCCATCGCCGGACAGAAGCACGTGATCGGTTTGCTCCATCACCGCGCGGGCGGCCAGAACCGGGTGACGCGGCCCGCAAATCCCCGAGATCGCGCCGCATTCCCGCGCTGCTCCGTCCATTACGGCGGCGTCCATCTCATGCGTGGCATCCGAGGTGAAAACCGCGCCCCGTCCGGCATTGAACAGCGGATCCTCTTCAAGCGCCATCACCGAGGCGGTTACCGCATCCAGCGCCGTGCCGCCCTTTTGCAGCACCTCCAGTCCCGCCGCCAGGCAGTTGCGCAGCCCGTTGTGAAAGGCGGCCTCACGCTCGGGCGTCATGCGGGATTTCAGGATGGTCCCGGCGCCGCCATGCAGCGCGATGACGGGGGTGATATAGGTCATGAAGCGGACTCCTTTCAACGCAGGGCGAAACTCATGGCGGACAGGGCGGCCATCCAGCCGATTACCTCGGCCATGGTGGCACAATCGAAACCGATCGTCATTGCATCGATCCGCCGCGAAGGCGGCAGCACCGACATCTGGTCGGCCAGCGCGGCATTGCCCATGACGAATTCGGCGCGGAACGGTCCCTGCCACCGGGCCGGCTTCATCTCTCCGGCCCGTTTCACTGCGCGGATCGCCCCCTCCTTCAGCATGGCATGGGCCCGGGAAACCGAGACCTGCCGTGCCGCGCGATGGCCATAGGCATGCTTGACCGTCACGAATTCCGCCTGCGGAAAGATCGGCGCGTTCTCGTCCCGCGTGCAATCATCGCCCGAGATCAGCCCGACCGGCACTCCCAGTTCCCCGGCATAGGCGCCATAGATCGCCGGTTCGCCGCAGGGTGTTCCATTGATGCGGATCTCGCGAAAGGCAAAACCGTTGGTCGTATGAGCCAGCACCCCGCCCTTTCCCGCCATGGAGTGATGCCCGGTCATGAAGATCAGGTCGAATTCGCCCGTCAGACCGCAGGCCATGTTCATCGGCTTGGGCTTTCCAAGGATCAGGTCCGCAGCGGGATGCAGGCGCTGCGGCAGAAGATTGGTCATCGGTCCATGGGAATCGTTGACGAGAATTTCCGTCGCCCCGGCCTCGACCAGCCCTTCAACGACCGCGTTGACCTCTGCGGCCATCAACTCCCGCGCCTTTTCGTATTCGGGATGACCGGCCTGTCCCTGCGCGGGCGAAATCACGCCCGCCACGCCCTCGATATCCGCCGAGATGTAAATCCGCATCGCCAGTTTCCCTCACATGCTGCGCCCGGTCGTCGACTTGTCCGAGCCGGATTCCCCCACCACGGCCAGCGTCTCGCCCGGAGCGAAGCTGAAGGACAGGTTCCTGATCGCGCGAAAGCTACCTTCCTCCCCGTCGAAATCGACGCTGACATTCTCGACGCTGACGATGGGCGTCCGGGCAGATTCCTGGAGGCTTACTGGCATCTGGATTCCTTCGGATAGGGCCTGTCGCGACCCGGTATTTCCATTCGCGGCAGGGGCGGCAGAAGCGTCACGCACCGGCATGGAACCAATCCGACAAAAGCGGGCGGCTCGCCCCGTCCCGTCCTTCGACCGCGGTTGCCGCGCAAAGCGCGTTCAGCACCGCCTCTTCGGTCGCCTCGCAGGCAGCACGGAACATGTCGTCGATATGGCTGTCATGCAGGCGCCGGATCGCGAGGAAATCGCTTTCGGCGTCATGCGGAACGCGGTTCGCTGTGGTAAAGCCCAGCACGATATCCCCGCTGCCATGGCCCCAAAAGGCCCCGAGCCGGGCGATCCCCGCCCCCGCGCGGCGGCAAATCCGCTGCAACTGGCGCTGATCGACCGGCATGTCAGTCGCCAGCACCACGATGACCGAACCCTTCTCGGGACGGGATGGCTGGCGCGGATCGGGGCGGCGGCCATCGGGAAGGACCAGGTCCCCTGCGCGCCCGAAATTCGCCAGCACCAGAGCGCCCAAATGCCGCGTTTCGCCCGATATGTTCACTTGCCGCGAAGCGCTGCCGATCCCGCCCTTGAAGCCGAAACAGGTCATCCCGGTGCCCGCGCCGACCGATCCTTCGGCGAAATCCGTCCCGGCGGCATCCATGGCTGCGATGGCGTCGGCCTCGGTCACGGCCATTGCCTGGATGTCCGACAGGACACCGTCGTTGCACTCGCCGACCACCGCATTCAGCGTCGAGCTTTCGCGCCCTATATCGGGGTTTTCGCTGATCGCACGCCCGATCAGCGCATCGACGCAGCGCCCGACCCCGAAAGTGTTAGTCAGCAGGATCGGCGTTTCCAGCAGGCCCAGTTCGGCCAGTTGCACCAGCCCTGCGCTCTTGCCGAAACCGTTCACGACCTCGGCGGCTGCAGTCAGCTTCTGCCGGAACAGATTGCCCGGTTGCGGGATGATCGCGGTCACGCCGGTATTCACCGCGCCGCCACGGATCGTCCGATGGCCGACGGTGACTCCCGGCACATCGGTGATCGCGTTACGCGCGCCCGGAGACATGAGCCCCGGCCCCACAGCGAAATCCCGATAGCGCGCCATCTTGTTCCCTTCTGCCGACCGATCCGATTGCAAGCCTGCTCCGTGATTCATTCAACCGGTTCAACCCGTATTCCTGCCGCCTGCAGGTAGAGTTCCTGAAGGTGCCGGGTCACGGGGCCGGGATGCCCGTCGCCGATCACCTGCTCGCCGATCCGGACGACCGGCTGAACCAGGCTGGAGGCGCTGGTCAGGAAGGCTTCGGCCGCGTTCTGCGCCTCGGCGATGGTGAAGGGCCGCTCCTCGAAACGCAGCCCGCGCGTCTCGATCAACCGCAATACCGCTTGCCGCGTGCAGCCGGGAAGCGTGGCATGGGAATTGGGCCGCGTCACGATCGCACCCGCGGCAGTCAGGATGAAAGCGGTCGAGGATGCGCCTTCGGTGATCAGCCCATCCTCATGCAGCCAGACATCGTCAAAGCCCAGGGCATGGGCGGCCTGCTTGGCCAGCACCTGTCCCAGCAGCATGCTTGTCTTGATGTCCCGGCGATCCCAACGCGGATCCGGCATCAGGGCAACCGCGATCCCGTTGCGCAAAGCGGGCGTGTCGCGCAGGTTCCTGGGCTGGGTGAAAGCCACGAAATTCGGAGCGATCCCGGCGTCGGGCAGGAAATTCCGTTCGGCCGTCCCGCGCGAGACCTGCAGATAGATGGTGCCATCGCGCATGCCGTTGCGGCGGATCAGTTCGGCCTGCACCTCGCGGATTCCGTCCAGGGGCAATGGCATCGGGATGTCGATTGCGGCCAGCGAGCGTTCCAGCCGCGCAAGATGCAGGTCATTGTCTATGAGGCGCCCGTCGATCATCGCGGTCACTTCGTAGATCGCATCCCCGAACAGGAAACCGCGATCCATGACGGGAATGACAGCTTCGCTTTCGGCCAGATAAGCCCCGTTCACATAGATTTGCCGCGTCATTCCTGCCCCTTGCTTCGAAGTCTCGCGATAATCCAGCCTTGGACAAGGATTGGCCAATGCCAGTTCCGGCAAAGAGCATTCCAATTTTGCATAGATGTTATTAATCAAGGGGTAACGCAGATGAAACCGCATCCGGAGGTTCGAGGTGGAACTGAAATGGCTGGAAGATTTCGTCATGCTCGCGAACACGGCCAGTTTCTCGCGCGCGGCCGAGGCGCGGCATGTCACCCAATCCGCGTTCAGCCGTCGAATCAAGCAGCTTGAGGCATGGGTCGGGGCGTCATTGGTCAGCCGCGCCAGCCTTCCGGCCGAACTGACCGAGGAGGGGCGGAAATTTCTGTCCGTCGCACAGGAAACGATCCGCGCCTTGCACAATCTGCGCGACAATCTGCATCCCGAACAGGAGGCGCGGGAAAAGCGGATCACCTTTGCCGCGTTGCATACATTGACGGTGACCTTCCTGCCCGAGCTGCTTGAACAGGTGCGAGGGATGCTGCCCGATCTGCTGAGTGCGATCATCCCCGATCGGGGAGGGATCGAGGCGAATCTCGATGCGCTGGTCAGCGGCGAGGTCGATCTGTTCCTGACCTATGCCCATCCTTTCGTGCCGATGCTTTTGGATCCGACCGCATTCGAATGGCGCGTCTTGGGAACCGAAACCCTGGTTCCGGTCGCGGCACCGGGGCTCGGGCTGGCTGCGGGTCCGTGGGAGGATGGTGAGGGCCTGATCGAACTGGCGATCCGGCTCGGGGCGCCGCTCCCCTATCTGGATTATGGCAGCAGTTCCTTTTTCGGTGTCGCCCTGCAAAAGATATTCTCTCGCTCGCCCGGGATGCGATGGCAGGTCGTTCATCAAAGCACCATCAGCGACGGTCTGAGGCAATGCGCCCTGGCGGGGTGGGGTGTCTGCTGGCTGCCGGAGGCGCTGATCCGCCGTGATCTCGAACTTGGACGGCTGGTCCGTGCCAGCAACCGTCCCGAATGGACCCTGCCTCTCGAGATCCGCATTTATCGTCACCGCGACACGACCCGGGCGATTGTCGATGATTTCTGGAGGCTGATCCCCTGAGCCGAGCCGCATGGACCCGTCGCGACCGCATTGTCAGCCCGGCGGTCTCGCCGGGCTGACAGCGCCGGAAAGTCACATGAAATCGCGCGCGACACGCTTCTCGTAGGTCTTGTGGAAAAGCTGGTCATCGCCTTCGAACGCGGTCACCGATGCCTCGATCAGCCATTTGTCCCGGGTGCAAGACAGTCGCGTTTCAATTTCGGTGCGCACGGACCAGCCGGGTCGCTGAAGATGGCAGACCCATGACGCCTCACCGGTCATGGAAAGCGGATCACCCTGTCGGATGGACCAGATCTCGTCGCGAATTTCACGTGTCGCGAGGTGATTGTCGGGATGTTCCTCCAGCCCGGTATCCTCGTGGATCCGGTAACGGGTTACTCCCGCGCCCATGTCACGCTCGACCGTTCGCCGTGTTTCACCCGGCAGATGCTCGATATATTCGGGCAGCGGGTCGGGATTTTCAGGTGCGGGCAGATCGATCCTCTGATGCGCGCCCAACATGGGCATGGCCAGGGACAGGCTGGCGGTGTCGATGTTCAGGCCCGGATCATCGGCGGCGGGCAGGATGATCGGCCAATAGGAAGTCGATAGCGACAGGCGGATACGGTGGCCCGGTGCAAAGCGATAGCCGCAGGCATCGAGCAGCATTGCGATTGGCACCGTCTTGCCTTTCGGCATCGGCTCCGGTGCCGCGTTCCCCTTGCGATGCGCCAGGTTGAGGGTGCCGTAAGTGACCCGGGTTGCGGTTCCGTCGGGATGCACATCCACGATCCGGGCGACAAGATTGGCGGAAGGTGCGTTGCAACGCAGGCAAAGCGCCAGTTCCGGCTGGCCGAGATAGAGATGCTCTTCCTGCAACGGCGCAGTCTCGAAGACCAGCGATCCGCTGTCGTCGATCCGCTGATCCCCGGCCATCTCCGCATCGGGCTTGAGCGTGAACCATTCGCCCGCCGCGGTGCCGGTATCAAGCGGCGACCGGATGAACATCTCGCCGATACCGTCCCGCGCGCACTGTTTCAGGGAGCCGAAAGCGTCGATGCCGAAATTTTCCCGCTCCGGAGCCGTCCAGTCCGGCTTGGCGATCCAGAAACCCGGATCCGCCTCGCGCCGCAGGGCCGGGCGCGGCCCGTCCAGGATATAGGCGCGCATTTGCGGCAGCTTCTCCGCGCCGTTCGGCTCGTCCCTCAGCCAGCGGTTCCACCAGGCGATGGCCTCGCCGTGGAAATCCGCGCGGGGCTTGGGCCATGCGAAATGCGGGTATTTATGGACCCAGGGGCCGATCAGCGCCTTGGCCTTGCTTCCCAACCCCTCGATCGCCTTGATCGGCGTGTTGCGATAGCCGTCCGCCCAGCCCGCGATCACCAGCGCCGGCACCGGGAAACCGTCGAAATCCTCGCAGATCGAGCCATGTTCCCAAAAAGCGTCCCGCCGCTGATGGTCCAGCCATTCCTCCATGAAGAAGGGCTCGCCCTCCAGCCGCTCCAGCCACATCTCGCGCCAGCTTTCGCCGACGATCTCGGGATCGGGCGAGCGCGACTGATAGGCCAGCATGGTCGCCGCCCAGGAAAGCTGTGCCGACAGGTGGCAGCCATTCTTGTAATGGATGTCGTCATTGTAGCGATCGACGGTGGAGGCGATGGAAATCACCGCCTTCAGCGCCGAAGGTTTCAGCGCTGCGACCTGCAGGCAGTTGAAGCCGCCCCAGGAGATCCCCATCATCCCGACATTACCGTTCGACCAGGGCTGCGCGGCGATCCATTCGATAATCTCGCAGGCATCGGACAGCTCTCGCGGCGTGTATTCGCCTTCGATCACCCCGTCGGATTCCCCTGAGCCACGGATATCCACGCGCACCCCGGCAATCCCTGCCCCGGCAAAAACCGGATAGGTGGATTCGTCGCGCGGATCGGTGCCGCCGCGCTTGCGATAGGGCAGGAATTCCAGCACCGCCGGCACCGGCTCCTGTCCGGCATTGCCGGGCATCCAGATGCGGGCGGCCAGCCGGGTGCCGTCCTTGAGGGTGATCCATTCATTCTCGATCACGGAGAAAGCCTGTTGTGACATGACGATCCTTGCAGCTTGGGGTGGTTGCTCTCGATCAATGCGCGTTGGAACCGGGTGGAAATATTGACTGACCAGTGCCGAATCCGTGAATTGGTTCTTCTTCATGCAAATATCCCGGCGGCTCGGCGGCCCGCAGGCACCGCCCCCGAACCTAATGTCCGGCGCTTTCGCGGCGGCGGGTGGCGAGGATCCGTTCCAGCCAGCCGATCTCCAGTTCGGGGACGGATTTCAGCAGCAGGTCGGTGTAATCGTCAAAGGGCGGGGCCAGCGCGCGGGATTTCGGCCCGAACCGCACCAGCCGCCCGCCATGCATCACCGCGACCGAATCGGCGATGGCCCGGACGATGGCGATGTCATGGGTGATGAAGATATATGACAGCCCCTGCTCTTCCTGCAGCCGCAAGAGCAGCTTCAGAATGCCGTCGGCCACAAGCGGATCGAGCGCCGAGGTCGGTTCGTCGCAGATGATCAGCTCGGGCTTTGCCGCCAGCGCACGGGCAATAGCGACGCGCTGCTTCTGCCCGCCGGACAGTTCGGCCGGGTAGCGGTCGATGAAGCCGCTGCCCATCTCGATCTGATCGAGCAGTTCCTTGACCCGCGCCACCCGTGCCGATCCGCGCAGGCCCTCGTAGAAGGTCAGCGGCCTGCCGATGATCTCGCGCACTGTCTGGCGCGGGTTCATTGCCGTGTCGGCCATCTGGTAGATCAGCTGCAACCGCCGCAGATCATCGCGCGAGCGGGCCTTGCGCGCCGGCGGCAGGACCTGCCCGCCAAACTCGATCCGGCCCGCGCTTGGCGGCAGCAAGCCGGTCGCCACCCGCGCCAGAGTCGATTTGCCGGAACCGGATTCCCCGACGATGGCAAGGGTCTGACCCCTCGGCACATGCAACGAGATATCGTGCAGCACCGGAACCCCGTCGCCATAGCTGGCGCTGATATTCTCCATCCTCAGCAAGGCGCCCGACTGGTCCGGCGCCTCGTCGTGCCGGATGCTGCGCATATTCACCAGTGCCTTCGTGTAATCCTGCACGGGCTGCTCGATGATCTGCCGCACAGGGCCATGTTCGACCATGTCTCCGTGCCGCAGCACCATGATCTCGTCCGAGATCTGCGCGACCACCGCCAGGTCATGGGTGATATAGAGCGCCGCCGTCCCGGTTTCCTCGATTGCATGCTTGATCGCCGCAAGCACGTCGATCTGCGTGGTCACGTCAAGCGCCGTGGTCGGCTCGTCGAAAACGATCAGGTCGGGTTTCGGGCATAGCGCCATCGCCGTCATGGCCCGCTGCAACTGCCCGCCCGAAACCTGGTGCGGATAGCGGCGTCCGAAACTCTCGGGATCGGGCAGGCCGAGCATGCGGAACAGATCAAGCGCCCGTTTGCGTGCGGCGTCCCGGCTCAGCAGGCCATGCCGCAATGTCGCCTCGATCACCTGATCGCCCAATCGATGCGCCGGGTTGAAGGCCGCGGCGGCGGATTGCGCCACATAGCAGATCCGGCGTCCACGCAGCCCGCGAATGCCGGATTTTCCCAGTTTCAGGATGTCGGTGCCGTCCAGCGTCACCTCACCCCCGGTGATCTCGACCCCGCCACGGCCATAGGCCAGCGCCGCCAGCCCGATGGTCGATTTCCCGGCTCCGGATTCACCGATCAGGCCCAGCACCCGGCCCTTTTCCAGATCGAAGGAAACGCCATTGACGATGGAGATCCGTCGCGGAGGCTCGCCGGGTGGATAGCTTGTCGCCTCGATCTTCAGATCTCGCACCGAAAGCAGCTTACCCATCGCCACGCCCTCCCTTGAGGCTGGATGTCCGCCGCAGCAGCCAGTCCACGACAAGGTTGACGCAGATGGTCAGCGCGGCGATCGCCGCCCCCGGCAACAGTGCCGCCGAGACACCGAAGATGATGCCGTCCTTGTTATCCTTGACCATGCCGCCCCAATCGGCAGTCGGCGGCTGGATGCCAAGGCCGAGGAAGGACAGCGTCGAGACGAACAGGATCGCGAAGGCGAAGCGCAAGCCGAACTCGGCCAGCAGGGGCGACAGCGTGTTGGGCAGGATCTCGCGAAAGACGATCCACAGCTTGCCCTCGCCGCGCAGCTCCGCCGCCTCGACGAAATCCATCACCGCGACATCGAGCGCCACCGCGCGGCCAAGGCGAAAGACGCGGGTCGTTTCCAGCGCGGCGATGACAAGGATCAGCACGGTCAGGCTTTGCGGCAGCACGGCCAGCACTACGAGCGCCAGGATCAGCGTCGGGATCGACATCATCAGGTCATTGAGCCGCGACAGGACCATGTCGATCATCCCGCGCGAGACCGCCGCGATGAAGCTGAGGGCGATGCCGACCGAGAAGGCCAGAACGGTTGCGCTGAGCGCCACGAACAGCGTCGTGCGGGCGCCATAGATCAGCCGCGAGAGCAGGTCGCGGCCCAGATTGTCCAACCCCAGCAGGAATTGCGCATCGGCGGGCTGCCAGACATCGCCGACGATCTCGGTCTCGCCATAGGGCGCGATCCAGGGGGCGAAGATGGCGCAGATAAAGGCCAGCAGGATGCCTGCAAAACCGATCCAGGCGGTCAGGGGAATACTGCGCCGGTTCATCGCGGATGCCTCAGGCGCGGATTGGCGATGATGGCAAGGATGTCGGCGGTCATGTTCAAAAGGATGTAGATCGCCGCAAAGATCAGCCCGCAGGCCTGCACCACCGGCAGGTCGCGGACAGTGACGGCATCGACCATGTATTGCCCCATGCCCGGATAGACGAAGACCACCTCGACCACCACGACGCCGACGATCAGATAAGCCAGGTTCAGCGCGACGACATTGATGATAGGCGCAAGCGCGTTCGGCGCCGCGTGATGGGTGATCGACCGCAGCGCGCCCAGCCCCTTGAGCTCTGCCGTTTCCATATAGGCCGAAGACATCACGCCCAGGATCGCGGCGCGGGTCATGCGGATCATATGCGCAAGCACGACCAGCACCAGCGTCGCCACCGGCAAGGCGATCACCTGCAGCCGTTCGATCAGGCTCATGCTGTCATAGACCGTCGCCGGGAAGGCTGCGGCGCTGGTCTTGACCACGAAGAACATGATCAAGAGATAGCCGACGAAGAATTCCGGCAGCGAGATCGCCGCCAGCGACAGGATATTGATCAGCCGGTCGGGCAGCCGGTCGCGGAACCGCACCGCCACCACGCCCAGCCCCACCGCCAGCGGCACCGCGATCAGCGCCGAGACCGCCGCCAGGAACAGCGAGTTGCCCAAGCGGTTGCCGATCTGCTCGCTGACCGAGTTCCCGCTGGCCCAGGAAGAACCGAAATCGCCTTGCAGCGCATTGCCCAGCCATTCGAAATAACGGCTGGTCACGGGCTGATCGAGGCCGAATTCGGCGCGGATATTCGCCACCGCCTGCGGCGTCGCGGACTGGCCGAGATAGGTGGTGGCGAAATCTCCCGGCAGGGCCTCGACACCGGCGAAGATCAGCACCGATACCGTCAGCAGCAGCAGGATGCTCAGCAGCAGCCTTTCGGCGATGCGGGCCAGAAGCGGAAAGCGCCGCCGCAGCCACAGGCGGGGCCGCGGCAAAGTTGCAGGAAACCCGGTCATGCGATGCGATCAGCCTTCCAGCCAGACGCGGCTGGCGACATAGCCGTTCGAGATATCGTTCCCGATATCATGCACATAGCCTTTCACATCCTTGGTCGCCGCGTTCAGGTAATCGTTGAACACGGGCAGGATCGTGCCGCCCTCGTCGCGTACCATCACTGCCATCTCGCGATACAAAGCCGCCCGCTTGTCATTGTCGAGCTCGGAGCGCGCCTGCAGCAGCAGCTTGTCGAAATCCTCGCGCTTGAACCGGGTGTCGTTCCATTCCGCCGTGGACAGATACGAGGTCGAATAACGCAGGTCCTGCGTCGGACGCCCGCCCCAGTAAGAGGCACAGAAAGGCTGGACATTCCACACATTCGACCAGTAGCCATCCTCCGGCTCGCGCTTGACGTCAATCTCGATGCCGGCCTTCTTGGCGCTTTCCTGGAACAGGGTCGCCGCATCGACGGCGCCCGGAAATGCGGCATCCGAGGTGCGCAGCAGGATTTTCCCCTCATGACCGGATTTCTTGTAATGGAACGCCGCCTGCTCGGGGTCGTAGGCGCGTTGCTCGATGCCGGTCGGGGCCAGCGCGTAGCTTTCATTGACCGGATAATCGTTGCCAAGCATGCCATAGCCGCCGACGACGCGTTCCAGGATGGCCTCGCGGTCGATGGCGAGCTTCAGCGCCATGCGCAGGTCGTTATTGTCGAAAGGCGCCGTGTCGCAATGCATCAGGAAACTGTAAAAGCCCTTGCCGGGC
The DNA here is from genome assembly GCF_003007735.2 of Paracoccus methylarcula. Classification (GTDB taxonomy): domain Bacteria; phylum Pseudomonadota; class Alphaproteobacteria; order Rhodobacterales; family Rhodobacteraceae; genus Paracoccus; species Paracoccus methylarcula. The sequence continues at coordinate 8,063 of NZ_PXNQ02000005.1, read as the reverse complement.
GTTTGCAGGATCTGGACATTGGGTGCGCGCTCCAGAAGCCCGACGGTCTTGGGTTCGACGAAATTGATGAAATGAACCTGCCCCGAGGACAGCGCGGCGATCCGCGCCGTGTTGTCGTTCATGACGATGATCTCGACATTGTCGACATAGCCGCGATCCGAGCGCCAGTCGTCCTGGTTCTTCTCGAATGTCGCACGCACGCCGGGCTCGTGGCTCAGGAGCTTGTAGGGTCCGGTGCCGATGGCCGCGTTGGGATCGTCCATGCCGCCATTCGGCTGGATGATCAGGTGGTAATCGGTCAGGATCAGCGGCAGGTCGGCATTGCCCTCTTTCAGGGTGATGACCAGGTCGCCGCCCTTTTCCTCGATCCGGTCGAGCGAACCCAGAAGCCCGAGCGCACCGGATTGGGAGGCCTCGTCGGAATGGCGTTTCAATGTCGCGACCGCGTCTGCGACCGTCAATGCCATGCCATCGTGGAACCTGACATCCTTGCGGATCCTGAATGTCCATTCAGACGCATCGGCAGAGGTTTCCCATGACTCGGCAATCGCGGGCAGGGGCTCGCCGGTTTCGGGATGCGATTCGACCAGCGTATCGCCCCAGCAATGCCCGACGACGAACAGGACCGACCCGCTATAGGTGGCCGGATCCAGCGCGTCCGTGGTCGCACCACCCCGAAGCCCGAGCTTGAGATGCCCGCCGTGCTTGGGTTCCTGTGCCCGGGCGGATGGAGAAAACATCGTCGCGGCGGAACCCGCTGCAAGACCAAAGGCTGCCGCCTGTCCCAGGACCTGGCGGCGGTTGTAGCCCTGGTTCGCAAGGCCCGCGAAAGGCCGTCTGATGAGCGTCATGTTTTTCTCCCCTTTTTTGTTCTGTTCTGCCGGCTATCCCCACGGTCGGGGCGGACGGTGTTTCGTGGTGCTCGCGGGCTGGATTTCCGCCGAGAGCCGCTTTTGCGGGTTTTCCATCGCCGTAGCGGCTTGATCGACCCCTGGTCAACTTCGCGACTTGACGCTGATTTAAGCTTGTTTACGCTATCATGATAACCATCAGGCCCGACCCATGAAAGATCCGGCATTCGTCGAAAACCTCAGATTCGCCTGCAGCACGCGGCCATCGGTGTCGCAGATATGCCGGGAGATCGGCGTCAACCGGCAGCAGTTCAATCGCTATATCAGTGGCGAGACCCTGCCTTCAGCCTATAATCTCGCCCGTATCGCGGGTTATTTCGGCATGGAGGCGAAAAGCTTTCGACTCAGGCCCGAGATATTCCGTGATCGTTTCAACCAGCCGGGCGGTAACTTGTCGGGAGACAGGGTGCTGAATGATGGATTCCCGGGTGATATCGACGGCTTGCGGCGCCACCTGGGATTCTATCAGACCTATCACCGGTCGATGTCCTGGCCCGATCACGTCGTCTGCTCCTGCGCGCGCCTCTATGAGCGTGACGGTTCCGTGCATGTGAAATCCATCGAGCGCATCAATGATCCCGAAAACGAAATCCGCCAGTTTTCCAGGTATGTCGGCCTGGCCGCATTCTGGCGGCAGCGGATATTCGTGGTGGAACGGACGACAGGCCCGCAATCGATGATCGCGGAAACCATTCTGACACCATTTGGCGAGCATCAGCGTGTCTATCTGAAAGGCATCACGATCGGCGTTTCATGGCGCAAGGAAAACCTCCCCTATAGTTCGCGGATGATCTGGCGATACCTGGGACGAGATGTCGATTACCGAATCCTGTTGCGAAACTGCGGCATCCTGCAGGCCGACTCGCGTCACTTGCCGCCGACGGTGCGGAAATTCCTGAACGCGCCGCTTTCGGAATGCCAGACGATTCCGACCATGTGATAAGATGCCGATGACGCCCCGCCCCGGAACGGCCGCCAACATGCAGGGCGGGAAGGGCGGCAATCAGCCCTTGTAAGAGATCCCGTTCGGCTGGAAGAAATGTGAAAGGGGGAGTGCCGCCGCACCAAGGACGCGGGCCGTTCGTCCCATGCTGCCCTCGATGACTTGCGGGCGGTCAATTCCCTCGGCGGGAAGCGTGGCCAATGCCTCGCGCGTGGCTTCGACCAGGCGGGTCCGGGTTGCGGGCGGGATCGCGCCGTCGATGACCACCAGGGGCAAATCCACGATCGAGACTGCGGTCAGTGCGGTGAAGGCCAGTGCCTGCCCCGCCTCCCTTGCCCATTCGGATTCGATCGCTTCGGGCGGGTTCCATCCCGAGTCGTCCGGCGGTAGCGACCTGCCGAGCCGGTGCTCCAGCCTCGCGACGGAGGCCCGGTCCAGCAGTTGTTCGCCGCCGGGCAGCAGGGTCGAGCCCAGAGCCGCCGCGTTCCGCCTTGGCCCGAACCGCAGGTTGCCGTCCAGAACGATTCCGCCGCCGGGAAAATGCGCCATGTAGATATGCAGGAAATCGGCGGGAAGGTCGCGCCGCCCGAAAATCAGCTCTGCCCCGCAGGCTGTCGTGGCGTCATTTTCCAGGAAGATCGGGAAAGGCAGATCGCGCCCCAGCTCATCGCGAAGATCGAACCCGCGCCAATCGGCCATTTCCTTACCCCAATCCCAGAGCCGGAAGGGGGTGGCGATCCCCAATCCCGCGATTCGCTTCTGCATCTCGGGCGACAAGGAGGACTGGAACGTGGCGATTCCGTGATGGGCAAAGTTCAGGACCCGATCTGGCGTCAGATTCGATAATACCTCCTGACGGTGGAATTTTATCTGTCCGGCAAAGTCCACCAAGGCAAGCTCGACAAGTTTCCGCCCCAGCTTCAGGCCGAGGAACAAGGCACCGTCGGGGGCGAGGGAAAGCGGTGTGGATGGTTGCCCCACCTTTCCCCTGACAACGTCCTGTTCTGCCAGTAAACCATTTTTTATCAGCTTCCTGGTGAGGTTTGTCATGGCCTGCGCCGAGACGCCCGTTGCATGCGCCAATGACGCGCGGGGCATCGGGCCATGTCGTCGGACAAGCGCGAGGATCAAGCGCTCGTTCCGGCTGAGCTCGTCGAGACGGTCGCGATCATCTGGCATGTTTGAGCCTCCCTTTTGTCTATTAATAAACGTAATTGAGTTATTGACAAGCCATGCCCTGTAGTGCTTATTCCTGACAGATCGGGCAGCCAGCCCGCTTGTGGTGGAGGAGATCACGTCATGCATAAATCAACCGTTATTCGCCTGTCTCTGGCGGCATCCATGCTTGCGGCGGGCGCGGGCCTCGCCCATGCGCAGGAGCCTGCGAAGGCCTGTCTGATCACCAAGACGGATACCAATCCGTTTTTCGTCAAGATGCGCGAGGGCGCCAGCGCCAAGGCCGAGGAGCTCGGTCTCGAACTCGATACCTTCGCCGGCAAGCTCGATGGCGACAATGAAACGCAGGTCGCCGCGATCGAGACCTGCATTGCCGGTGGCGCCAAGGGGATCCTGATCACGCCGTCCAACAGCTCGGCCATCGTCGATTCCGTCCAGCAGGCGCGCGATGCCGGTATCCTGGTCATCGCCCTGGATACACCGCTCGATCCGATCGATGCGGCCGACATGACCTTTGCGACCGACAATTTCCTGGCCGGTGAACTGATCGGGCAATGGGCGAAGGCGACGATGGGGGATGCGGCTGCCGATGCCAAGATCGCGCTGCTCAACATCGACATCGCCCAGCCAAGCGTCGGTGTGCTGCGTAATCAGGGCTTCCTGACCGGCTTTGGCATCGATGTCGGCGATCCGGACAAATGGGGCGACGAGGAGGATCCGCGCATCGTCGGCAATGACGTGACGCAGGGCAACGAAGAGGGGGGCCGCAAGGCGATGGAGAACCTGCTCGTGCAGGAGCCTTTCATCGACATGGTCTATACCGTCAACGAGCCGGCAGCGGCCGGTGCCTATGAGGCGCTCAAGGCTGTCGGGCGCGAAGGTGAGGTGACTATCGTGTCGGTGGACGGGGGCTGCCCCGGCGTGGAAAATGTCGAGGCCGGCGTGATCGGAGCGACCTCGCAGCAATACCCGCTGCTGATGGCCTCCAAGGGCATCGAGGCGATTGCCGCTTTCGTCGAGGACGGCACCAAGCCTGAGGCGACGGAAGGCAAGAATTTCTTCGATACCGGGGTCGAGCTGGTGACCGACGCGCCCGCCGAGGGGATCGAGTCGATCTCTGTCGCCGAGGGCAAGGACCTTTGCTGGGGCTGATGCCGCGAGCCCGATAAATCCAAACGCCATGGGTATTGGAGGCAGGCCTCCGCTTGCCCCCTTTACGCAACCGTTCCGCCGCGGCGCAGGCCGCGGACAGAAGGGAGGAACGCATGTCGGATAACGAGAATTACGAGGCTGCCGTGCAATCGGCTTCGACCGAGGTCGCCAGCTTCGAAGAACAGGGCAAGGGCCTGCTCGGCCATTTCCATCATGCCCTGCATGCGACGCCGTCACTGGTGCCGCTGATCGTGCTTCTGTCCTCGATCGTCATCTTCGGGATCGTCGTGGGCAGCAATTTCTTCTCGGCCTATGCGCTGACACTGATCCTGCAGCAGGTGCAGATCGTCGGTGTGCTGGCGGCTGCCCAAACGCTGGTGATCCTGACCGCCGGGATCGATCTTTCGGTCGGCGCCATCGCGGTGTTCATCTCGGTCATCATGGGGCAGTTCACCTTCCGATACGGTATCCCCGCCCCGGCCGCGGTGATCTGCGGCCTGGCCATCGGCACGGGAATCGGCGCCATCAGCGGCTGGCTGGTCAGCCGCGTCAAGCTGCCGCCCTTCATCGTGACATTGGGCATGTGGCAGATCGTCCTGGCGGCCAATTACCTGTATTCCGCCAACGAGACGATCCGTTCACAGGATATCGCGACCGACGCGCCATTCCTGCATTTCCTCGGCCGCACCTTCGAACTGGGCGGCGCCAAGCTGAACCTGGGGGTGGTGCTGATGGTGATCCTGGTCGCGGTCCTGGCCTACTGCCTGCGATCAACCGCGTGGGGCAGGCACGTCTATGCCGTCGGTGACGATCCCGAGGCCGCCAAGCTCGCGGGCGTCAATGTCAACCAGACGCTGATGTCGGTCTATATGCTGGTCGGCTTCATCTGCGCGCTGGCTGGCTGGGTCATGATCGGGCGCTTCGGTTCAGTATCGCCATCGGCCACCACCGGCACATTCGGCAATATCCAGTCGATCACCGCCGTCGTGATCGGGGGGATCTCGCTATTCGGCGGCCGCGGCTCGATCCTTGGCGCCTTCTTCGGTGCGCTGATCGTGGGCGTGTTCGAACTGGGCCTGCGCATGGCCGGTGCGGATGCGCAATGGACCTATCTGCTGATCGGTGCGCTGATCATCGGTGCGGTGACCGTGGATCAATGGATCAGAAAGGTGTCTGCGTGATGGAACCCATTCTCAAGGCTCGCGGGCTGGTCAAGCGTTATGGCAAGGTGACCGCGATCAACCACAGCGATTTCGACCTGATGCCGGGAGAGATCCTGGCGGTGATTGGCGATAACGGCGCGGGGAAATCAAGCATCGTCAAGGCATTGTGCGGTGCGGTCATCCCTGACGAGGGAGAGGTCTGGCTGGAAGGCAAAAAAGTCAATTTCTCGTCTCCCATCGATGCCCGCGATGCCGGGATCGAGACGGTCTACCAGACCCTGGCCATGTCGCCCGCGCTTTCCATCGCCGACAACATGTTCATGGGGCGAGAGCTGCGCAAACCCGGCTTCATGGGGAAATGGCTGCATCAGTTGGACCGGCCGGCGATGGAGAAATTCGCCCGTGAGAAACTGTCGGAACTTGGCCTGATGACGATCCAGAACATCAATCAGGCGGTCGAGTCCCTTTCGGGCGGTCAGCGGCAGGGCGTGGCAGTGGCGCGTGCCGCGGCCTTCGGCTCCAAGGTGATCATCCTCGACGAGCCGACCGCCGCGCTTGGCGTCAAGGAAAGCCGAAAGGTGCTGGAACTGATCCAGGACGTGCGCTCGCGCGGGATCCCGATCATCCTGATCAGCCACAACATGCCGCATGTCTTCGAGGTCGCGGATCGGATCCATATCCATCGGTTGGGCCGCAGGCTCGCCATCATCGACCCCAAGCAGCATTCGATGTCGGACGCGGTCGCCTATATGACCGGCGCACAGGTGCCTGACGGGGTCGCCGCGTAAATCATTCCGGCGCCGGGGCGAAACCCCCGGCACCGGCCCTACGGGAAGATCCGGGTCTTCCCGCCGCTGCCCGCCCGGTTCCGCTATCGGATCGGACCCCCGGAGATGGAAGACCGTTTCGCGACAGAGTTGCATCATGCCCCGCCTGATGCGATCACGTAGCCGGACCATTTCCAAGCGAGGCCATCCTGTGACGCATTTCGACTTTCTTTCGGGACGCCGCCCACCCGGCTATGCCAGCCGCGCGATGATCGCGACCTCGCATCCTCTGGCCACTTCGGCGGGCCTTGGCGTGCTTGCCGAAGGCGGCAATGCGGCCGATGCGGCGATATGCGCCTGCGCGGTGCAATGCGTTACGGATTCGCATATGACCGGGATCGGCGGCGATTGCTTCGTGCTATATGCGCCGGCGGGTGGCGAGGTGCGGGCCCTGAACGGATCCGGGGTGGCTCCTGCCGCCGCAACCCCGGATGCGCTGCGCGAAAGAGGGATCACCGAGCTGGCCCAGACCAGCCCGCATTCCGTCACCATCCCCGGGGCGATCTCGGCATGGTGCCTGCTGCATGACGAATACGGGACATTGCCGCTGGACCGGCTCTTTGCCCCGGCGATCCGCTATGCGGAGGAGGGGTTCCCGATCACGGCCCGGGTGGCACGTGACTGGGCCATGTCGTGCGACACCCTGAAACCGGGCGACCACGCCGCGCGATTGTTCCTGCCCGGCGGCCATGCTCCACGGGCCGGTGCGATCATGCGGCAGCCATTGCTTGCCGCGCGTCTGCGCGAGATCGCTGCGAAGGGGGCGGCGGGGTTCTATACGGGCGAGACGGCCGCGAAGATGAGCCGCTACCTGCGGGAACTGGGCGGGCTGCATCGCGAGCAGGATTTTCACGACTCGATGTCCATCGCCCGTTGGGAAAAGCCGATTTCCGCCTCTTACCGAGGCCACGAGGTGCTGGAATGCGGACCGAACGGGCAGGGGCTGGCCGCCCTGCTGATCCTGCGTATCCTGGAGGGGTTCGAGATGGGCGCGCAGGTTCCTCAAGCGGACCGCATCCATCTGCTGGCCGAGGCGACCAAGCTGGCCTACCACCATCGCGATGCGTTGATCGCCGATCCCGCGCATTGCGAGGGGATCGCGCAGCAACTGCTTTCGGATCAGGTGGTGGACGGGCTGAGATCGCGCATCGATCCGTCGCGCGCGACCGAGCCGGTCCTGTGGACCGAGGCCGAGCACAAGGATACGATTTATCTTTGCGTGGTCGATGCGGAAGGAAACGCGATTTCCTTTATCAATTCGATCTTCCACGCTTTCGGGTCAACGCTGCTCGATCCCGAAACCGGGGTGCTGTTCCATAGCCGCGGCTCTTCCTTCCGGCTCGATCCGTCCCATCCGAATGCCATTGGTCCGGGCAAGCGCCCGATGCATACGATCATTCCGGGCATGCTGCGGGAGAACGGCCGCGTGACGATGCCTTTCGGGGTGATGGGCGGGCATTACCAGGCGGCGGGTCATGCAAGTTTCCTGTCGGCGGTGCTGGATCGGGGCCTGGACATCCAGGCCGCGATGGAAGAGCCGAGGACTTTCGCCTTCGACGGCGAATTGCAGTTCGAACCCGGATTGCCCGACGATGTCCGCCGGGATCTGGAGAGTCGCGGCCATCGCCTTGTCCGGGCGCCCGGACCGATCGGCGGAGCGCAGGCCATCCGGATCGATGGTGAAACCGGGGCACTGATCGGGGCTTCCGACAGTCGCAAGGATGGAATGGCGGCGGGTTACTGAAGTCTTGGGGCAGGGCCGTCCTTTAGAGCAGTTTGCGCTTAATCGAGTCCACCCCGGCCCATTTCTTCTTCATGCAAGTATCCCGGGGGTCCGGGGGCAGCGCCCCCGGCCATCGCAGGATGCTACTCGCAGCCGAACCTGATCAAC
>NZ_PXNQ02000004.1 GCF_003007735.2 Paracoccus methylarcula | reverse complement strand
CATTGTGTCGTTGCCGGCATAACCATAGAAATCATCATCCCCGGAAGTTCCGTTAAGGACATCATTTCCCGCAGTACCAGTTATCGTGACCATAGCCATGCTCCGATTTTTCGCAATGCAACTGTAACCGACGACATTAGCTGTGCATCTGTGAACACGGTCAAGGAAAAGCAGATGTGTAAGATTACCTACCCAAAGCTGGTGACCAGCCTGCAAGGCGGATCGAAACTACAAGTATGGAGTGTGGCAGCTTCCCTGACATCCTGGCATTCTGGAGCGAAGAACGCCCGCGAGGGGATGATCCCTGCGGGCGCACGTCTTGATACTATCCATGTGATTCGCACAGAGCGCCATAAGCGGTCAAGGGCTTTTTTCGTCCCGATATCCGATCATGCGGTCCAGCGTGGCCCTGAGCGCCTCCAGGGCGGCTTTGCTGTTGCGGCCATTGGTCTGCCATCCGAAGTGATCGAGGACCTGCTTGATGCTGCAGTCCTGGAGACAGACCATGTCCACGAGATCGCGCGAGGTGAACAAGCCGCGCTGATCGGCGCCGCGTTGCGAGGGTCGGATGCGGCGGACCTGCAAGGCGGGTGCCGTGCCGATCCGGCGACGAATGCCGCTCAGTTCATTGGAAAGCTGCAGCCGCCGGTCCATCCAGTTGCCATTACCGCCGGAGCCGAAGGAACTCTCGAGCCGTGACAATCGGGTGCCGTCGGCAGACAGCCATTCATCCAGGTCGCGGTAATGACGGCCCATGGCGATCTGCCCGGGCTGCAGCGGAATATCCCGCTTGGTCCTGAGCGCCGCCGCGATCATCGCATCGAATACATCGGCTCCGCGAATGGCCTTGCGGCCACCATAGCCGCGATGCGCGCGCATCCATTGTTCGGCCCCGACCGGCAGCAATTCGATATTCTCTTCCCGCGCGATGCCGCCGCGCGCCGGGGCCGGGGCGATATCGGGGCCGCAATCCCAAGATTCAGGTATTGCGGCGGCATTCTTGATCGCCTGGAGGCGATTCGCCTCGGCCTCGGCCCGTTTCGCGATATCCGCCTCGGCCCCGATGCCGCGCCGATCCCTGTAGACGATTGCCGTTTCACGGCCTGCGCTCAACAATTGGTGCCCCTTATCTGCCAATATACTATCCTTTGTGTTCAGATTGTTTTCGGTGGGCTTGACGGGCTTGAGATAGAAGGAGTTGGGTTTGAGATTTCCCGGAAATCACGCAATTCGGTTGTTTGTTATCAAGGGGTTACATCTCTTTTTTGGGCTTGAGGGTCCGAAGGGCTTGAAATTGAAACCTATGCGGGGAAACGGTTCCCCCCTGCCCCCTCGAATATACGCGCGCGCACATACCTTGGATTTTCAGACCCGTCAGGCCCTCAAGCCCAAAAAATGCCTTCAACTCATTGATATCATTCATGGTGGCACCCCAGACCCCGGCACGGTCTCACGCCCGCCGCCCGCAGGCTTCACGCCCGTCCGGCCCAACACCGGTGCCCCGACATGCGTGACGGGCCCGCAGGCCCGCCAGATCGATGTGGAAATGAAGCCGGGGTGCGGGGTCAACGTGGCCATGAGTTCCATGCCTCCTGTGCCTCGGACGATCTTTTCCGGCTCGCGAACTCGTCGGTCAGGCGAATGCCCCGATATCCGGTGACTCCTGACTTGGCCGGACTGAATGTCTTCTGTCCATTCGGGTGACGCCAGGACTCGGCCTTCGCCTTGAGCCGCATCGAGACCGTGCGATTGCCCCATCTGGTTTCGCCTCGCTCCTCGATCCAGTAATTGAATGCCTCGATCAGCTCGCGCGAGGTCAGGAAATCCCCCTCATAACCCGTGACCTCGGTGGCATCGGCGAGGAAAGTGCCGATCGGATCGCTATCCTTGCGGTAATCGGCCGTGGCCGCCAGCACCTCTGGCGGCTCCTGCAGACCGCCTGACAGGTAATCGACCAGGCCCTCGATGAGCCAGTTGAGGATCCCGGATCGCTCGGCCCAGAGGATCTCGTCCATGTCCTTTTTTGGGATCCGCTTGTGTTCCGGGATCTGGACCGGGAACTGCACCAGCATGACCCGGCGCCAGATGCCGTCATCGCCGCCCCGGATATCGGGGAGATGGTTGCCGGAGATGGTGATCTTGAAGAACGGCGTGAAGGTGATCATGCCCGTGAACAGGTCGCGGATCATCATCGGCTCGCCGCCGGTCAGGGCCTTGACCAGGGCCTCCTGGAGCCGCTGGCCTTCCTCCGGCTCCGATGTTCTGACCATGCGCGAATTGATCAGCGGCATGAGATCGGGTTGGGATTCCGAGCCGGATTTCTTGTTCTTGCCGGTCAGCGACTCGATCTTCGCCGTGGCGGAATAGTCACCGAGCATCCGGGCGATGAGATCGACCAGCACCGATTTGCCATTCGCGCCGCCACCATGGAAGAAGGCCAGTTTCTGGACGTCCAGTCCGGTCATCGACAGGGCGAACCAGCGCTGCAGGAAGCGCCGCATCTCGATATTGGGCTGAATTTCCTTGAGGAACGCATCGAAACGCGGAGATTTGGCGCCCGGATCATATTCGACCGGCATGATCTTCGTCAGCAATTGCGCTCGATCATGCGCAATGAGCTGGAAATCCGCCATGGCCGACATGCCCGAGGCGGGGTCCGGGGGAATCCGGCGGAAGCGCAGCACGCCCGACAGGGTGTTGATGTCCAGATCGCCCTGGTCCAGCTCGTCGACGGTATGCGCCACCATGACCGATGCTTCGGCCGCCATGTTGGTCATCGGACCGGAATTGCCCGCATTCTTCGCATGTGTGAGACGGCGCCCGATGATGGTCTTATGGGATTTCAGGGCAGCATCGATGCCGCGCAAGCGGCCGGCGATATTGGAGAGTTCCTCCATCAACGTCTCGTCATCGGCATGGCCCGGCATGGCCTCGATCTCGATGCGGCGTTTGCGCAGGTCACGCTCCTCATTGAGCAGGTTCCGATCCCGTTTCGATGGCTGGATGTAGTCGATCTCCTGCTCGATCAACCCGGACATGCGCTGCGCCAGGCTCCGAATCCGCGGAGATACACCCCGGCTGATCTCGGCATCCCGCTCCCAACGCTTGCCGTCCCAGACTATCCAGCCATATTGCGAGACATAGCGGATATCCTCGCCGAAATGGATGATGAAGCGCCTGCCATTGCCGAGATCGTTCAGGGGTTGCCTGGCGGCCGCTTCGAACGGGTTGGGTGGCTGATCATCACTGCCCTGCCCGCCATCATCCGGTGGCGGCGGTGGCGGGGCGTAATCCTCGGGAAGTTCCGGGGCCTCCTGCGCAAATGTCATCCCTTCGGGCAGATCGATATCGTCGGTATTGGACAGCGCCGCGCGCGCCTGGTCGATGCGTTCATTCATCATCGCTTCCCATCAGAATGTCATTGAGGTCCCTGCCATCGCCCGGATAGGCGATGGCGCCGGAAAGGCCGGGCCGCAGCAGCATCGCCCGGCGCAGGCCCGCCTCGAGCTTCGCCCGGGTCAGCCGCCGGTCGCTGTCGCCGTCCTGGACGAAGACCAGGCGGCGCACCCAGCAGGCGGCACCCAGGCCCGGTCATCCTCCATATCGGGAATGCCGGCATATTTGAGACCGGGACCGAGCTTGCGTCGCCCGGCCATATTGCCGAGATCGACCCCGCACCAATAGGCGGCGGGTTCCGGATAGGCATTCGCGACCTGCGCCGAAAACGTGGTTTCCAGCCCCTCGCCCATCACCATGAGTCTCGCCTCCGGCGGCGAGGCCAGCCGGATCGCGCCGCCCTTCTTCGAACCCAGGACCTTCTTCGCGGGCAGGGTTTCGCCCTCCTTGCGGGGATCGGGCAGGATCAGCTTGCCCTTCGGCTGCGACAGGTCCAGCCAGGTGCGATGCACGGCGGTGACCCGGCCGGCCGGGTCGACCACCGCCGCGATCATCGCCGGGCCGCTATGCAAGACCTGCCACTTGTCGCACGCGCCCTCGGCCGGGATTGTATATCTCGCCTCCGGCTCGAAGCGGATGCTGGGCGGCAGCACCGGCAACAACTCCGGCGATATACCGCGCAGGGTCAGGTAATCGCGCAGCATGCTTCCTTCGGCGGGCCGGGCTGCGAAGAAGAGATCCCGGGCGGCGCGGATCGAACGGGCGCGGGCCTTTTCCTCGCTGGCGCGGCGCTGCCGGTCCGCTGCCTCCCTCCGCCGGCGCTGTTCGGCCAGCTGCACCGACGTCAATTCCTGCCGGGGGCCGATCAGCCAGTCCAGCGCCTCCGGAAATCCCATACCGAGCGCCAGCTGCACCAGGGCGATCTGATCGCCCTTCGCGCCGCAGCCCCGGCAGTTGAATATCTGTTTCGAGAGGTTGATCCCGAAGCGATCCCGGCCACCACAGCCGGGGCACGGACCGACCAGTTCACCGGCGGTCTTGACCAGGCCACTTATCTGCAGCCGATCGACCAGCTCCGCCATCGGGACGGCATGCGCCTCATCGATGCGGGGATCGGGATCAGTCATCGGAAGACTCCATCCATCCCATGGCCCGGGCATTGGCGATCTGGCGATGGCCGCGATCAGTCAGCACCAGGGCGCAGGCCCCATTCGCCGAAGGGACCTCTTCGACCCATCCGAGGGTTTTCATGGCCGCTGCGACATGAGGTTTGCGGCGCAGGGGAGATTGGGCCAGGAATGTCTTGCCTGCCTGGAATTCCGCGCTGTTGCGCGCCATCAAGGCGAGCATCTGCAACATCTCCGCGCGAAACCGGCGCAGCACGCTGCGGGCACCGGATTCCGTATAGGGGTCGTGGTAATGCTTGCTGGCGTCATGGCGCGCCGGGGTCAGGAACTCCGTCATCGCGCCCCCTTCGCCGCATCCCAATGCAGGGCCATGCACATCCGGTCGAATTCGTTCATCGCCAGTTTCAGCGGATATTCGATACTCACATGCGGGCCGAGATTGTCGCTGATCCGCTTTACCTCCCGGACAAGCGGCTGCAGCTCCGGGTAGGCCGAGGAGCGCTCGGCGGCGATTTCGAGGATCCGGACCATCATCTTGTGATTTTCGGGTTCTGCGATCAGCGGCGTGCGGCTCATCAGCTCCAGCCCGTGGATCATCGTTCGGTCATAGTGGGAAAGCTTCATGGGTCAGCCCTCGATATCGGAGCGCGACATTGGCCGGGGCCAAGTGGATCGCTCGACCGAGGACCAAAGCCTTTCGCCCGCATCGCTCAAAAGTTCTGGGTCACGACTAAAGCGCGGAAACTGCTCGGCGAATTCGTCGAGATCGCGCACGAGCGGATCTCCTGCATCAAGTGCGCGCCCGACCGCCGAAAGCGCCGAGGCCAGCGTCACGGGGTCAGGCAAGCCCTGGCGCGCCTTCATGGCGAGTTCCATGGTGATCATCCTGGCGCTGACGCGGTGCTGTGCGGTCATCCTCTGTCCCTCCTATCTCCGCCCGGCCACCAAGGGAGGAGGAATGGCGGCCGGGCGGTCGCATCGCCGTGGTGGGTGAGGCGGTGCGGATCACGAATAAAAGGACGGGGCGGCGAGCAGCTCGCCCCGCCAAGTCATCGGTGCCGAACAGGCAATGTCGACATCGATGGAAACTTCTGCCCCGCCGCCATAAGGCGGCTCTCGGCCGGGCCAGCCGCAGGTTCCACGGTCCCAGAACAAGTCCCGCCCGAGGCGGCCGGAACCGTGGCGAGTGGACGAACAGGTTCTGCGACCCAACCGTCTCCCCGCCCCGGGCAACCTGAAAGCCCGAAAGTCATGACGGCACCCCGACACATCGCATCAGAGTCAAGTCCCGATATTTCGGGATACTGGCGGCGATTCCGTCGAGAATGCGGTGCTTCGGCGGCTTACCCACCTTGCGATCGCTTGGCCCCCGCGCATAGCTGGATGTGCGGGGGAGCCTTATTGCCGTGAGGCTCCCCCGAGGTGAAGCTACCGCACCTAGCAAACGGTAGCGCCAGTGCGAATCAGAAGTAGCACCCACTGATTCGCCAGATGCCACGCAAGGAGAAAACATGGCACCTATGGATAGTCCCGAAACCGGGAATGAAGAAAACAGAGGCCGACTGATCATCCAAGAACGAGACGAAGCGTTTGAGGAACTTGCAGACCGCGTCGAGACTCTGGAACATGTCGTTGTCGCAATGATGGCCTTGGCGGTACGGAAGGATTCCGAATTGCGCCCGGCCATATACAAGGATCTGATGAAGCTGATCAGGGACATCGATAAAGACCCGGAAAACAACATGACGCCAGACAGAGAGTACCGGGCGAAAACCGATCTCGGGCAGACAATCGAGTTCATCAAGGACACGTTCATGGACAAAGCCTGACCTCAGCGCCAGCGATCGATAGCCGCCGCCTCGGCGGCTTCTACTGCGGCACGATGAGACGCTTCTTTCTCACGTTCACGCTGCTCATGGTTCCGCCGGGCCAGCTCCGCGCCCTGATCGTGAAGGTGAAGCCCTAGGGCCAAATTGATGTTGTTGATCATGCGCTCACAGGATAGCCGTACTTCCGGTGCGCTTGCTGCCCGCAGGCAATCCCACCAGGCTTCGCGGCATCTCCTGAAGTTTTCGTGGATATGGCGTTGACGGAATCTCGCCTCGCACCCCATCCCGACATAGGACCTGCAAATCGTACGGGCATCACTTTCAGTGATAGGATGCTCAGTTATTGCCTCAGGCTGCATGCGCTTCCAGCTGTAGGGACCACTATCGTATTCGTTCATTTGACGAACAGCGGCATCGGTTTCAGCGGGCTTGGCTAGCTTGGGCATTTCGGATTCCGTTGCGTGGTTTTTCATCACTTCCCCCTCATGATTTCCGCGTAGCGCGGCAGAGTCTCGACCGCGTAGTCGACATGCTGGCCGTAGGGCGCATTGAAGCCGTCGAACCAGTTGCAGGCCGTCTGAAAGGTCACGCCGAAATGGACGGCGCAGGCCTCGCGGCAACGGAAGCTGGCGATCATCAGCAGTGACCAGCGGCGCAGGAAGTCCCTGCGGTCGGGATGATGCGCGTGAACATGGGCGCGTCGGGCCGAGGCAGCGCTGCGGCCACGTCCGTCGAACGCATTGGCATGGGACATTGGATCGGGCAGCGTGTCAGGCTGCGTCCGTATCTTGGGACTGTTCATGGGAGGTCTCGCTTTGGTTGGATATTTGCCGACCCACCGCATCCGCACCAACAAAGCTGAACAGGCGATCTGGACACGGCATGCCAGCACCTTCGCAAAGCTTATTGATGACCAGAAACCATCTTGCCGGAAACTTGCCGTCCGTCACAGCATTGCTTACCGCAGTGACTTTTACGCCAAGAGAACGAGCGATGGTCGATCGACCAATCGCGTCGCATACATGGGCAGTCGTGATATCGGATACCTGAGTCATGTCCGATAGATAATCCAGTTTTTCTGGAATATCAATAATCCAGAACAGATTCATTCCAGAATTTCTGAATACGGATTACAAATCCAGCATGAACAGCGAACAAAAACATTCACTTGCACACACCGGCGACATGGGCATTGTTGCATGCGCAATTCGGCTGAAAGCGGCCAGATATGCTGCGGATTTAATGCAGACCGAACTCGCGACCAGTCTAGGCCTGAAGCGGACGACCAACATCAGCAATATGGAAAAGGCCCTCACCTTTCCCAACAGGGAGATCATGAGCTACTTTTTCCGAGAGCACAGAATAGACTTCAATTTTCTGATGAGCGGTCACTATTCTCAGCTACCTGGTGACGTGCAGGATCGCCTCTTCCCTGCGCTCGAAGTCGCAAATAATGAATGGGATCAAAGAGCAAGTTAAGGTTGATACCCAAGCGATAAGCCAACCCGCCAATCACGAACAAGACCCTGCTCATCCATCTTTCCTCCTCGCTCCGGAAATGGAACAATAAGCGAACATTTGCCGATGCTGCAAGACATGCAGGCTCAATTTCCATTTTTTTGTAATCGAATAGTTGATATTCCATTTTATCTGGAATACATCTTGGCCCATCGCAACCCGATGGAGACCATCGCAATGTCACTTCTTCCCGACGACGCCCTTGCCCGGCATCCGATCCATGATCAGGTCCGGAAGGTTCTGACCGACCCCGAGGCAGCCGCTGCCGCTGGCCCTGTCGCACGCAGGCTCGCCTGGTACATCCGATCGAATGCGCGAGGCCGCATTCTTCGGCAGTGTCATCGCCCGCCGATCGGTCGCGAGGGTGCACGGTGATGGAAGAGCATATCGTCACACGCCGCATCAGTCCGTATCACGCTTGGCAGGGGCCGGAGAGCGAAGCGCCAGACGCCCCACTGCCGATCGACTTGCCGGCCGTCGAGGATCATGAGGCACCATCGCCCCTGCAAGCCCTCAAGGCTCGCGATCTGATCTACATCGCCGTGGGCATGTTCGGCACCTTCGCGGGCGGTGTGCTGGCCGCATGGTGGCTGAAATGACTGACCCGCGCAAAGGCACCCACCATCGCGCCGGCGCATCCGGCGACGTCGTGCGCGAGATAGTCCACGCTCATCTGCTCGAATGCACCAGGCTCGGCGCCCGCGTTGCGGGCTGCACAGGCGCATCGTTCGTCACGTTGGGTATTGGCATCTGGGCAGCCGAGCTCGCGGAACAGGATGGGCGTGCGACGGCAATCTTGCTGCGCGCCCTAGCGGACATCATGGATCCGAAGAACAAGCCTGCGGCAAAGGCCGGTGCTGAAGCTCGCAGGCAATACGCGGTCAAGCAATTGCACCGCGCAGTAGACGTGGCGATGAGCCACGCGGAGGGGCGGGCATGACGACGTTCACCCCCGACCAACTCCGCGAGGCCTACGCCTTCCAGGTCCGCCAAGGCTATGTCAGCGACATGGGCCGCACTGCTGCAGCGATGCACCTTGCCGGTGATGATGCCGACGACGAACTGATCGAGAGGTTGGCGATCGCAATTGGACGAGCGGTGAAAAGCGCGCACGGCCAAGTCTCAAGCAAAGAATACGCCGCGCGCGTAATGCAGGCTTTCGACGACATGGATCACGTCGATCGTCGCGAGTTCCGAGAACGAAAAGCGGCCGTCGAGCGCCAGGCACGTCGGCGGCTTTAAGGAAACAGTGGAGACCATCATGGCACTGCCCTATGCATCCTCGACCGCCGGCCAGGCTCGCGAGAAGGAAATCCGCGACACGCTGCGCAGCACCGGCGCTTCCGCTGTCGGCTTCATGGTCGATGACGATGCCGACCAGATCATCGCACAATTCCGCCTGCATGGCCGTGAGATAACGATCCCGGTTCGGGTTGGCGCCTATGCGGAGGCCTGGCTGCGCGAGAACAAGCGTGGGCCGAGGACGAAGGAGTCGGATCACAACGTCAAGGCGCGGAAAGTGGCTGAAAGCGCTGCCTGGGCGATCATGGCCGATTGGATCAAGGCGCAGGCCGCGATGATGGCGGCTGGCTTCCTCGACACCGATGCAGCCTTCCTGCCTCATATCCACCTGCCTGACGGGCGGCGCGTGGGGGAGGCAATCACAACGACGGATGGACCGCTGCGCCTGCCGAAACCGAATTCCTGAATCTTGGAGGCCAAACATGACCGACGCACCCGATTTTCCCGACATCATCGCCGATCTCCGCGCACGCATCGCGCAGTTGCCTACGATCTCATACGAAAATGGCGACATCATGGATCAGCACCGTCGGCATAGGAAAGCCGCAAACGAACTCGGCGATTACCTGACCGCCACCTACGGCGCCCGGATCGCGGAAAAGCCCGAAGGCAACTGCATCACCATGCGGCGGATCAGTTCGACCAGTACGAGCGGTCTGCATGGTGCCTTCAGCAACTGGATTGCCGCCGCCGAAAAGCGGTTGGCTCAGCAGCCGGGAAAGTGAACCATGTCCGACTATCGACAAATCAACATCGACGGTATGTTCCCCGTAACACCGTCTTCGCAGCCGGCGCCGCAATTGATGTGGATCGAGATCGACAAGCTCGTGATCGACGATCGCTACCAGCGGCCACTGAACAGCGGCAATCTTGCCGCCATTCGCCGCATTGCAGGAGATTTTCGGTGGTCGCGATTTTCTCCGATCGTGGTCGCACCTGTCGAGGGCGGGAAATATGCCTTGATCGACGGACAACATCGCGCACATGCGGCAGCGCTATGCAGCTTCGAGAAGATCCCGGCCATGGTCGCCCTGGTCGCACCCGAAGAACAGGCGCTCGCCTTCATCGAGATCAATACCAGGCAGATCAGGGTCAACACGCAATCGGTGTATCGAGCCGCGCTGACAGCCGGTGAGACCTGGGCACTTCGGTGCCGCGAGGCCGTCTCCGATGCCGGCTGCAGGCTCATGTCCAGCAACTATACGACCAAGGCCAAGAAGCCCGGCATGGTGTTCGCTGTATCGCTGATCAAGAAGCTGATCGAGCGCGACCAGGACGCAGTGGTGACCAAGGGTCTGACCGCGTTGCTGGAATATGATCCCAATTCTGTCGCGAACTTCTCAAACGATCTGCTGACGCCGTGGCTCGGCGCGATCGCGGAAAGCCAGGTCGATGTAAACAACTGCCTTGCCGCTTTGCGCGAAAAACGTCCGTGGCTGGTGATCGAGGCTGCAGACAGGTTGGCTGCGGAAGATGGTCGTCCGAAGGCCGCTTGCCGGCGCGAGTTCTTCGCGATGCTGCTTCGGGGGAGGAAGGCTGCATGACCAGGCTTCGTCAGAACCCCCGAACGATGGCGCTTGCTTACCGTATCTGGGCCAATTGCCAAATCCACGGATGGTATCGCACCATTGCAGAAGTGGCCGACGCGCTCGGCGAGCCAGTCTCGACCATCCGGACGATCGTAAAGGCGCGAGGGTGGCAGGGCCGATTCCGCGCTGTGTCACCGACGACACTTGGCGCTTACAAGTTCACCCGCATCAATCTGACCGACGAAACCTTGGAGGCAATGTCCTGATGGACCGGTCGCCATGCATCTTGTCTTTCCAAGAGCCGCACGAGCTCGGCCGCGTGATCGCGTTCTGCGGCAACGCACCAGTCGGCCGTATCTACCCTCTCGGCGACGGCCGCGCGACCTGGGCGCTCGATCTCACCGATGACCGCGGCACCGCGAGATCGGTCCAGGCCGCGCAAGATGCACTGTCCGAGGCGTTCGGTCGCTGGCTGTCTACGGCAAGATTGGGACAGACATGAGCTCGCTCCATACCTTCCACGACCTGCGTCCCTTTGGAGGCTTCGATCTGTTCAGTCGCCAGCGCCGTGTAGGCTGGGTGATCTGGGGCAATGAAGCCGAGAAGTTTCAGGAGGCGACGATCTGATGGGACGGCCGCGCGCAACCTTTACGAAGACAGACATCAAGCGCGCCGTCCAGGGGGCACGTGAAGCTGATCCGAATAGCGTGATTGAGTTGGTGTTGGGGAGTGTCACAGTGCGCCTGGTCCCGAACGAACGAATCGTTGACCAGGTGAATGAACCGGACAAGTTTGGCCTACCCAAGCAATGGTAGAGCCAGACGAAATGAAACTCGACCTGCCCGGCCTCCTTAGGGAACGGCTGCCATCAGGCGCATACCGATATCGAGTCAGAGTCGAAGGGGAAAAAGCCCGCCGGATAAGGCTGACCGTCACCCCAGACCATCCCGAATTCATGGAACACTACCGCGCCGCGCGACGCGGTGTAGCTTTGGAGCCCACGATCGCCCCGGAGGACCGGGTGGTCAGGAACTCGGTTGCCTGGCTGACATATAAGCACGAAGCGGCCCTGGAGCGGCAGGTAGAAGCCGGATTGGCCTCCTCCTTGACCCTGAAGAAGCGTCGCCAGGTTATGAAGATACTACGGGAAGAGTATGGCGAATACGACATGCGAGTTCCGCAGATCAAAATCATCGAACTCCGCGACAAGATGATCGACACGCCAGCATGGGCGGACAGTGTCGTGGCAGGTATTCGCAGCATGTATCGTTGGGCCGTTGACGATGTCAAAATCTGCCAGATCAACCCCGCTATCGGGATCGGAACGATTGATCGCGGTAAAGGTGGTGCCGTGGCATGGACCGTGGCCGACCTGAAGAAGTATCGTCAGAAACACCCGCCAGGAACGACGGCCCACCTTGCCCTGACGCTATTCATGTTCACCGCGTGTCGTATCGGAGACGCAATTGAGCTTGGCCGAGGGAATGAGTTTACCCGTGACGGTATCCGGGGAATAGGTTGGCAGCCGCGAAAACGTGGATCCGCTCCGGTCGCAATCCCTATGCTGCCACCCCTCTTCAAAGCCACACGGGCCACCACAGTCCAGGGCCCTACCTACCTTCTCAACTACAAGGGCAAGCCGTTCGCCACTCCAGACAGTCTCGGACAGATGTTCCGGCGATGGTGCCGTGAAGCTGGGCTCGACGACCGGTCAAGTCATGGTATTCGCAAGGCGGCGGGACATCTCCTGGCCCAAGAAGGTTGCAGCCAGTATCAAATCATGTCGATCCACGGACATACTCAGGCAAAGACCTCAGAGATCTACACCAAGGGTGTCGAAAGGTGGCGGATGGCGGCAGACGCGATGAAGCGCCTGGAAGGCATGGAATGGTGAACAGACCGCGAATTTCGTGGGACACCCTCTACGTAACCCATTGATTCATAACGGGCTGCAAATCCCTACCATGGGACACTCTTGGATTGAAATCATTAAATAAATTCATTTGATCGTATCCCATCACCCGCTCCATCCTTTCCCCGGAGCATCTTTCGCGAAGGCCCGCAGCCACGGGTCCCGCAATGCGGTCTCGATCCTTCGCGGGGCGCACAATTCAACGCCGGGTCCGTTCGCCCCTGAACGGGGCTAGCCGCGCAGAGCGCCGCCCGTCGCTTTCCGGACCTTGTCGATGATCTTCTGGCTGACGGCCTCGATCTCGGCATCGGTCAGGGTCTTGTCGCGCGGCTGCATGCGGGCGGTGATGGCGATGGATTTCCTGCCATCCTCCAGCCCGGTGAACTGGTCGAACACGGTCACACGCTCGATCAGCGCCTTGTCGGCGCCGGCGGCGGCATTCACGAGCGTCAATGCCTCGACCATTGGGTCGACGACAAAGGCGAAATCGCGCTCGACCGCCTGCAGTTCAGAGATATCCAGCGCCGACCGCGTCGCGGTTTTCACCTTGGGGAAGGGGATATTGGCGATGCGGATGGTGAAAGCCACGGCAGGGCCCTTGACATCCATGTCGCGCAGCACCCGGGGATGGATTTCCCCGAATGTCGCCAGCACATTGGGACCAAGCACGATATTGCCCGCGCGGCCCGGATGCCACCAGCCGTCCAGCTTGCGGTTGATCTGCGCCTTGGCGGGTGCGCCGATGGTGGCCAGCACCGCCCCGGCATCCGCCTTGGCGTCATAGAGATCCACCTTGCGACGACTGCCGAAGGGATCACGCGGAGCAGTGGCGCCGACCAGCAAGCCGGTCAGTTGCGTCGCCTGCTCGCCCGGTTCCCCACCGGCAAAGACAGGCC
This sequence comes from Paracoccus methylarcula, assembly GCF_003007735.2. Lineage (GTDB taxonomy): Bacteria > Pseudomonadota > Alphaproteobacteria > Rhodobacterales > Rhodobacteraceae > Paracoccus > Paracoccus methylarcula. The sequence goes on along the minus strand of NZ_PXNQ02000004.1, from coordinate 286,806 downwards.
CCATCTCGAACAGGGCCAGATCGGCGAAACCGCGTGCCTGGTTGCGGGCAGCGGCGGCCAGCAGGCCGGGCAGCAGATCGGGGCGCAGATGGGTCATCTCGCTGCTGATCGGGTTCTCGACCCGCACCGCATCCGCACCGCCGCCGAACAGGCTGGCGGCTGCCTGATCGATGAAACTGTAGGTGACGCATTCATTGTAACCCAGGGCCGCAGCCTGCCGCCGCGCCGCGCTTTCCCGCACCTGCAAGGGCGTCAGGATTGGCTTCGGCACACCGGGCCTCAGGCGCGGCAGCGGCTTGCCCTCCAGCCCGGTGAGGCTGGCGATACGGGCGATTTCCTCGACCAGATCGGCCTCGCCCTGCACATCGGGGCGCCACGAGGGAACATGCGCCATGTCACCCTCCAGCCGGAAGCCGAGCGCTTCGAGCGTGGCGCGTTGAGTCGCCTCGGGGATGTCGAGTCCGACAAGGCTGGCAGTGCGCGACGGATCCAGGCGATAGGCGCGGGCGGTATCGGGGACGGCACCGGCGGTCACCACCTCGGAGGGCTCTCCACCGCATAGATCCATGATCATCCGCGTGGCGAGATCCAGCCCCTGCAGGGTGAATTCCGGATCGATGCCGCGTTCGAACCGGTAACGCGCATCCGAACTGATCTTCAGCACCCGGCCGGTCGCGGCGGTGCTGACCGGATCGAAATAGGCGGCCTCGATGAACACATCCGTGGTGTCCTCCTGCGAGCCCGTGGCCGCGCCGCCCATCACCCCGGCAATGCTTTCGGGACCGTTCTCATCACAGATGACCACGGCGCCTTCGGGCATGCGATAGGTCTTGTCGTCCAGCGCAAGAATTTCTTCGCCCTCCTGCGCCGCACGCAGGGTCAGGTTGCCCGAGACCTTCGCCGCATCGAACACATGCAGCGGGCGGTTCAGATCATAGGTGAAGAAATTGGTGATATCGACCAGCAGGTTGATCGGACGCAAGCCGATGGCCGTCAGGCGCTTCTGCAGCCATGCCGGGCTGGGGCCGTTCTTGACCCCGCGCAGCACCCGCCCCGAGAAGAACGGCGCCTTGGCAGCAACCTCCGGCTCGATGGTGACGCCGATCGGACAGGGGAAGACAGGCGTGATGCCGGCCTCGCGCAGCGGCTTCAGCCGGCCCAGACCCCTCGCCGCCAGATCGCGGGCGATGCCGCGAACACCAAGCGCGTCGGGGCGGTTCGGCGTGATCGCGATATCGATCATCGGATCGATCTTTTCCGGCGCGTTCTGTGCCAGCCAGTCCACGAATTTCTGGCCGACCTCCCCCGAGGGCAACTCGATGATGCCGTCATGCTCGTCCGACAGTTCCAGCTCGCGCTCCGAGGCCATCATGCCGTGGCTCTCGACTCCGCGGATCTTGCCGACGCTCAGGGTGACGTCGATGCCGGGAACATAATCCCCCGGCTTGGCCAATACGACGGTGATCCCTTCGCGCGCGTTGGGCGCACCGCAGACGATCTGCTTCTCACCCTCGTCGGTCAGCACCCGGCAAAGCTTCAGCCGGTCGGCATCTGGATGCTGCTCGGCATGGACCACGCGCGCCAGCGTAAAGGCACCCAAACGCGCAGCGGGGTCCGAGACCTCCTCGACCTCAAGGCCAAGATCGGTCAGCGCCTCGGTAATCTGGTCGAGGGTGGCCGTGGTGTCGAGATGCTCTTTAAGCCAGGAAAGGGTGAATTTCATGTCGCAACCGTCCGTTCGGGCCCGCGCCCGCTATGATTTCCCCGGTTCCTAGCGCAAGCCTGCGGGGATTGGTAGGGCCGGACCTGCTTATCAGGCCGAATCCGCGTCGCCCTTCTTCTTTGTCCAAATACCTTGCAGGGTCACCGGTAGATCGCACCATCGGTTCAAGGGACCTGCCGGTGACGGGGTGAAAAATTCCCGGCCGTCGCGGGACGCGAGGACCGCCCCGGAACAGCCGCCCCGATTCACGTTTCGGCAGCAGCAAGAACCCCGGGAATCACCCGGGCGAGGCGCTCCGCCCATTCGGCCTGCCCCGCCTCGGTTGCGATCAGGTCGTTGCGCAACTCGATCAGCACGTTGGGGCGGCCATGGTCCAATGCGTGACGATCGATCGAATCGCCTTCGAGATGGCCGGTATAGGGCTGGTTCTCGCCGGTCACCCAGCCCTCCTCGCGGCAGGCCTGAACCATGGCTGGGCCAAGCCGGGTATCGCGGTGGGAATAGAGGATACCGACCTGCCACGGGCGCGGCGGGCGCCCGCGCAATTGCGGGGTAAAGCTGTGAATGGCACAGATGCAGCGGGCGGGATGCCGGCCTGCAAGCCGCTCCAGCGCCTCGTGATAGGGGCGGTGCAGGCGGTCGAGGCGGCGTTCCCGCTCGGCCCCGTCGGCCAGCTTGTTGGCGGGAATCACCGTGCCGTCATAAAGGCGCATGAGCAGGGTCGGATCATCCTCGCCCCGGTTCGGATCGATCACGAGGCGCGAGAAATCGGAAAAGATCGCCGGAGCGTCCAGCAACGCGGCCAGCTTGTCCGCCAGCCCCGCCGCCCCCACGTCATAGGCGATATGACGCGCCATATCCGCTGCCCCGATCCCCAGATCCCCACCATTCAGCCAGCCGGGCACCCGGTTGGTCGCGTGATCGCAGGTAATCAGCCAGCGCGAGGGCCTGTCCTCGCCCGATATCCAGTATGCGCGTTCCGTCATGCCGTTGTTACCATTCATGTTAACCGCCGTTTAAGCCAGTCTCGCTACAGACGCCAGTTGCCGCGAAGCGGCGTTTGCGCCATAGATAGCGCTAAACCTGCATGGGGATTCAACATGAGACGACACCGCAACGTGAAAATCGTGGCCACATTGGGGCCGGCCTCCAGCAGCAAGGAAATGATCCGCGCGTTGTTCGATGCCGGGGCGGATGTCTTTCGCCTCAACATGAGCCATGGCGACCATGACGATCACCGCGCGCGGCATGCCACGATTCGCGAGATCGAGGCGGAGGTCGGGCGCCCCATCGCGATCCTCGCCGATCTGCAGGGGCCGAAACTGCGTGTCGGTCCCTTCGCTGCGGGCGGGCATGAACTGGAAGAGGGCGACAGGTTCCGTTTTGACCTGGATGCCGCTCCGGGGGATGCCGGCCGGGTTCAGTTGCCGCATCCCGAGATCTTCGCCGCGCTTGAGCCGGGGGCGGAACTGCTGGTCAATGATGGCAAGGTCGCGCTGCGGGTCGATAGCTGCGGCAAGGATTTCGCCGAATGCACGGTCACCGTGGGCGGCACGATCTCGGACCGCAAGGGCGTGAACGTGCCGGACGTGATCCTGCCGCTTGCCGCCCTGTCCGACAAGGATCGCGAGGACCTGGAATTCGCCTGCGAGCTCGGCGTGGACTGGCTAGCCCTGTCCTTCGTGCAGCGCGCCGCCGATGTCGAAGAGGCCAAGGCCCTGGCCAAGGGCCGCGCCGCCGTGATGTCCAAGATCGAGAAACCCGCCGCCGTGAAGGCATTCGAAGAGATCCTGAAGGCCTCGGACGGGATCATGGTCGCGCGCGGCGATCTGGGGGTCGAACTGCCGATCCATTCGGTGCCGCCGATCCAGAAACGGCTGGTCCGCCGCTGTCGTGCCGCCGCCAAGCCGGTGATCGTCGCAACCCAGATGCTGGAATCGATGATCGAAAGCCCGATTCCCACGCGAGCCGAGGTCAGCGATGTCGCCAATGCCATCTATGAAGGCGCCGATGCCGTGATGCTTTCGGCCGAAAGCGCGGCGGGCGATTACCCGATCGAGGCGGTCACGACGATGGACAGCGTCGCCCGCTCGGTCGAGGCGGATCCGAATTACCGCAACATCATCGAAGCCTCGCGCAGCGCCAAGCTGCACAGCGTCGCCGACGCGATCGTGACCGCCGCCCGCGAGATCGCCGAAACCACGGAGGTCGCCGCGATCTGCGCCTTCAGCCAATCCGGCGCGACGGTCAGCCTTGTCGCCCGCGAACGTCCGCGCGTGCCGATCCTGGCGCTGAGCCCGATCGAATCGGTCGTGCGCCGCATGTGCCTGACATGGGGCACCCATTGCGTCATCACGCCGCGCCTGACCCGCTTCAAGGAGGCGGTGGTGAACGCGACGCGCGCCGCCCGCGATTACGGCTTTGCCGACGAGACGCGGCAGGTGGTGGTCATGGCCGGGGTGCCCTTCAACGTGCCGGGGACGACCAATATCCTGCGTATCGCGCCCTGCGACGAGCGGTTGATTTACGCCACCGATCCGGAATAAGGCTCGAAGGGTCAAGAAAGCGGGGGTCCGATGTCCAACCTGTCCGATTACATGCTGCTGGCCGGTGTCGCGCTTTGCGTGATCTCGGTCATCGCCGCGATTGTGCAGCTTTTGCAGACCGAGCCGCCGCGCGGCGCGGTCATCACGCTGCTGCTCGGGATCGTGATGATCTTCGCCGGTGCCTATACCGCGCCAAAACCGTTCCATCCGCAGGACATCCTGTCGGCATGGACACGCGTGACCGGGGGTGAGGCCGCGGACGAAGCTGCAGGGGGCGACGCGACCGAAGAAGGCGAAACCGCGGCAGAAGCCGAAGCGCCCGCCAACTGAGAAGGGCCTGCCACCCTCTTGCCAAATCATCCCGGCGCGTCTATATGGCGCGCTTCCAATCCCGCACGGCCGGCCCGGATGGCATTGCCGAGTCGTGCGTTCACTCTGACGAATGGAGACGAAAATGCCGAAGATGAAGACCAAAGCGGCCGCCAAGAAGCGGTTCTCGATGACGGCCTCGGGCAAGGTGAAATCCGCCCAGGCCGGCAAGCGGCACGGCATGATCAAGCGCACCACGAAATTCATCCGCGATGCGCGCGGCACCACCGTCCTGTCGGACGCGGATGCCAAGATCGTCAAGAAATACATGCCCTATAACCGCTGATCGAAGGAACGTAAGCAATGGCACGAGTGAAATCCGGCAAGGTCACCCACGCCCGCCACAAGAAGGTTCTGAAGGCGGCGAAAGGCTATTACGGCGCGCGTTCGCGCAATTTCCGCACCGCCACGCAGGCTGTGGACAAGGCAAACCAATACGCCACCCGCGACCGCAAGAACCGCAAGCGCAATTTCCGCGCCCTGTGGATCCAGCGGATCAACGCCGCCGTGCGTCTGGTCGATGCCGATCTGACCTATTCCCGCTTCATCAACCTGCTGTCGAAGGCAGGGATCGAAGTTGACCGCAAGGTTCTGGCCGACCTGGCCGTGAACGAGCCCGAAGCCTTCGGCGCAATCGTCGAAAAGGCGAAAGCCGCGGCCTGATTCGAGCCGAATCGGAACCGAAAAGCCCGTCCCCGGACGGGCTTTTTTCATATGCCCATCACGGAACGATCACCGTTTTGCGCATGATCTTGCGATTGTGGCAGGACATGTTGATGGCTAACCTGCAGCCATGACACGCATTCTGCGGAACCTGACACAAGAGCGGCCGATCCTGGCGGTCATCGCCACATTGGCGATTTTCGACACCATACCATGGGCATTCCTGCACCCCGCGACGGCGGTCTGGGCCTTGCTGCCCTTTATCTGGCTTTTCACCGTGATGATCTGGGGCGCGTCTGCGTGGTGCGCCATGCCGAGGCGTTGGCCGACCGCTTGGGCGAGCCCTATGGCACCCTGATCCTGACACTGTCCGTGGTGGTGATCGAGGTCGCGCTGATCGGTTCGGTCATGCTGTCCGGTGACGGAGGTCCGACATTGGCGCGCGACACGATGTTCGCTGTGCTGATGATCGTGCTCAACGGACTGGTCGGGCTGTCGCTGCTGCTGGGGGCGCTGCGCCATGGCGAGCAGAGTTATAATTTCGCCGGTGCCTCGGCCTTTCTGACCGTGCTGGTGCCACTGGCCGTGTTCGGGCTGGCGCTGCCCGCCTATACCATCTCCAACCCCGGTGACAGTTTCAGTACCGGGCAGGCGCTGTTCTTTTCGGTGGTGACGCTGGCGCTTTACGGCGTTTTCCTGTCGATCCAGACCGTTCGCCATCGCGGCTTTTTCACCGAGGCCGAAGAACCGCCCCTGCCCACCCCGCCCAGCCAAGCCCATTATGCCACCTGGGCGCATGCTTTCCTGCTTCTGGCGACGCTGTTGCCTATCGTGTTGCTGTCCAAGAAGATGGCGGGCTTCGTCGATCACGGCATCAACGCGATGAGCCTGCCCGGTGCCCTGGGCGGTGTCGTCATCGCGACCATCGTGCTGGCCTCGGAAGGGATGAGCGCGGTGCGCGCGGCCCTGGCCAATCGCCTGCAAAGGGCGGTCAACCTGTGCCTTGGCGCGGCCCTGTCCACGATCGGGCTGACCGTGCCCGCCGTTCTGCTGATCGCGGTGACCACCGGGCAGAATGTCGTGCTGGGGCTTGGGGCGCAAATGCAGGTGATGCTGGCGCTGACCCTGATCGTCTGCGTTCAGACATTCGGCACGAGGCGCACCAATGTGCTGCATGGCGCGGTGCATCTGGTGTTGTTCCTGGCCTATCTCATGCTGGTGCTGGAGCCATGACCGCGCGCGAACCCGTCAAGGTCCCGCTGACCATGCGCCCGATGGGTATTCTGGGCACGGTGGCGACCGCCCGCCGCAATGTGCTGGAACTGATCCCCGGCATCGCCTTGCGGCAGCCCATCGTCTCGGGCCGGACCGGGTTGCGCTGGCATATGGTGATGGATCCCGAATGCCTGCGCCATATCCTCAAGGACCGGGTCGAGGATTACCCGAAATCCGTCACCACCAAGCTGATCCTGAAACCTGCCATCGGCGACAGCCTGTTCGTGGCCGAGGGCGCGCATTGGCGCTGGCAACGCCGCGCCGCCGCCCCGGCCTTCGCCGCCCGGCATATTTCCGCGTTGGGTCCGGTGATGACCGCCGCAGCCGAGGCGTCATGCAGGCGGCTTGCAACGGCAACGGGACCGGCGGACATGTTCGCCGAGACCGTCGCCGCAACATTCGAGGTGATCTCGGACGTCACCTTCTCGGGCAGTGGTGGTTTCGACCGCGACGCGGTGCATCACGCCGTCGACGGCTATATCGCCCAGACCGCCAAGCTGTCGATCATGGACGTGCTGGGACTGCCCGCATGGATCCCGCGCCCGGGTCGACTGATGTCGGGCCAGGGGTTGAAGCGGATGAAACAGGTGGCCGATCGGGCCATCGCCGAGCGGGCGCAGGCCGCGGCCAAGGACGGCCCACCCGATCTTCTGGACCTGCTGCTGGACGCCGCCGATCCCGAGACCGGACGCAGCATGACCCGCGAGGAATTGCGCGACAACCTGTTGACCTTCATCGTCGCGGGGCACGAGACGACCGCACTGACACTGGCTTGGGCGCTTTATCTCTGCGCCTTCGACCCTTTGGTGCAGGAGCGCGCCGCCGACGAGGCCCGCTCGGTCCTGGGTGGTCGCGCCGCAACCGCCGATGATGTCGAGGCCCTGCCCTATATCGAGCGGGTGGTGAACGAGACCCTGCGCCTTTATCCCCCCGCCGCGTTCCTGTCGCGCACCGCGCAGGCGCCGGACCTGCTCTGCGGGCGGCAGGTGCGGCGCGGCGATACCATCGTGTTGCCGATCTATGCGCTGCACCGGCATCACCTGTTGTGGGAGCACCCCGACGCCTTCGATCCCGATCGGTTCGAGACCACGCCCGACCGCTTTGCCTTCCTGCCCTTCGGCGCTGGCCCACGGATCTGCATCGGCGCCAATTTCGCCATACAGGAAGCCGTGATCATCCTTGCCACATTGCTGAACAGGTTCCGCTTCGATCCTGTTCCCGGCCGGGAACCGCAGCCCCGGATGATCCTGACATTGCGCCCGCATGGAGGCGTCTGGCTACAGGTTTCAGCGCGGAGCGGGTCGGCGCGTGAATAAGCCAGCGCCGGTCACCTTTCCCCGGCGACCAAGGCTTTCCCATTGCCGCGACAAGTGCTAACCCAAGCCCCGACATGACGCCGAGGCTTTCCGATGGATGATCTGACCCCGCTTCGCCAGCAATGGCTTGACCGTATCAAAACCGCGGCCGATCCCGCCGCCATCGAGGAGGTGCGCCTTGCCGCCCTTGGCAAGAAGGGCGAGATCAGCCTCAAGATGCGCGAACTGGGCAGGATGACGCCGGAAGAGCGCCAGACCACGGGCCGCGCCCTGAACGAGTTGCGGGACGAGATCGACGCCGCCCTGCGCGCACGCAAACTGTCGCTGGAGGACGCGGCGCTGGAAAAACGGCTGGCCGGGGAATGGCTGGACGTGACCTTGCCGGGTCGGCCCCGTCCGCGCGGCACGATCCATCCGATCAGCCAGGTCACCGATGAGGTCACGGCGATCTTCGCCGATATGGGATTCGCCGTGGCCGAAGGGCCACAGGTCGAAACCGACTGGTACAATTTCGACGCGCTGAACATCGCGCCTGAACATCCCTCGCGACAAGAGATGGACACCTTCTACATGCACCGCGCCGAGGGCGACAACCGCCCGCCGCATGTGCTGCGCACCCATACCAGCCCGGTGCAGATCCGCTCCTTGCAGGAACAGGGCGCGCCCATCCGCGTAATCGCTCCGGGCCGGGTCTATCGCATGGACATGGACCAGACCCATACGCCGATGTTCCACCAGATCGAGGGATTGGCAATCGACCGCGATATTTCCATGGCGCAGTTGAAATGGGTTCTCGAGGAGTTCTTCTCGGCCTATTTCGGCACACGTGTCAAAACCCGTTTCCGCGCCAGCCACTTCCCCTTTACCGAGCCTTCGGCAGAGGTCGATATCCAATGCTCGTGGGAAGGCGGCACGCTGAAGGTCGGCGAAGGAGATGGCTGGCTCGAAGTGCTTGGCTCGGGCATGGTGCATCCGCATGTGCTGCGCTCTGCCGGAGTGGATCCAGACGAGTGGCAGGGCTTTGCTTTCGGCATGGGGATCGACCGCATCGCGATGTTGAAATACGGCATTCCCGACCTGCGCGCCTTCTTCGAATCCGATCTGCGCTGGCTGCGCCATTACGGCTTTGCCGCCGGCGACATGCCAAGCGTGAGCGGCGGGCTTTCGCGCTGACCGGCCGAGAGGGCGGCTGCCCGTCGCCTCGCGGCCCCTATTCCGCCTGTAACGCGGTGATCGCGCTCGCGGCGACGATATCGTCGACGGTGCAACCCCGTGACAGGTCATTGGCAGGCTTGTCGAGCCCCTGCAGGATCGGGCCGATGGCAATCAGCCCGCCAAGGCGCTGCGCGATCTTGTAGCCGATATTGCCAGAGGCAAGGTCTGGAAAGATGAAGATATTCGGCCTGCCCGAGAGGCTGCTACCGGGGGCTTTCGTCGCACGGATGGCATCGTCAAGCGCCGCATCGAATTGCAATTCGCCGTCGATTTCAAGATCGGGTTCCTCCGCGCGGATCCGGGCCAGTGCCTCGCGGATACGGCCAAGGCTCGGATGATCCGCCGAACCGGCGGTCGAAAAGCTCAGCATCGCCACGCGCGGGGTCTCGGTCAGCAGACGGCGACACGAGGCAGCAGCGGCGCGCGCTATGGCCGCGAGTTCCTCGGCGTCGGGTTCGATGACAAGACCGCAATCGGCAAAGATCATGCCGCCTTTCACCGGCGCCTCGGGACCGCAAGAGAGCATCAGAAAGAAGCTCGACACCACCCCGGCATCGGGGGCCCGCCCGATGATCTGCAGCGCGGCGCGGACCGTATCGGCCGTGGTCGCGACCGCACCGCCGACCGTTCCATCGGCCTGCCCAAGCCGCACCCGCATGGCCGCCTGCCGGATCGGGTCGCGCATCTCTTCCAGCGCCCGTTCCGGGGTCATGCCGCGCGAGGCACGCATCTGGTGCCAGTGATCGGCAAGTTCCGCAAGATCCGGCGCCTCGGCAGGGATCAGGCGAGTGACGCCGGACAGTTCCGGACCATCCATCAGGGTCACGCGCGCCAATCCCTGTTCGGTCAGCCGCATGGCTGCCTCGGCCACGCGCGGATCGCCCCCTTCCGACAGGATGATATGTCGCGGCCGGGCGCGGGCGGCTTCGAAGATGCGTTCGAGTGGTTTCATGATTTATCCCAGGAAATGCAGGCCGATGACGATGAAGGCGCCTAGGAAGACGGTTTCCGCCACCATCAGCCCGATCGCGCCCGCCCCGACCTCGACCATGCGGCCAAGCGAGGTCTTGATGCCCACCGCGGCGATGGCGATCAGCAATGCCCACCGGCTGAGGGCTCCGGCCCAATCCGCGATCATCGCCGGGATGAGACCGATCGAGTTCAGGATCGCCAGGACGAGGAAGCCAAGCACGAAACCCGGCAGGAGCGGCGGTTTCTCTCCGCCCTCGGTATCGGCCAACCCCCTCTGCCGGATGACCAGAGAAAAGCACAGCACCACCGGCGCCAGCATCGAGACCCGGATCAGCTTGACCAATGTGGCGGTCTCGCCGGTCTCCGGCCCGATCGAGAAACCGGCACCGACAACCTGCGCGACATCGTGGATGGTGCCGCCAAGGAAGACGCCGGAATCGCGCGCGTCGAACTGGAACAGCTGCGCCAGCATCGGGTAGAGCACCATGGCCACGGTCGACAGCACCGTGACCGAAAGCACTGTAAAGACCAGATCGCGCTCGGATTTCTCATGCCGCGGCAGGACGGCGGCGATGGCCATGGCGGCCGAGGCCCCGCAGATCGCGACCGAACCCCCGGTCAGCAAGGCAAAGCGCCAGCGGCGACCGACGAAGCGGGCCACCAGCAGCGCGAACAGGATGGTCAGGATCACCCCCGCGACGACCAGCGCAATGGCCGCCGCACCCAGTTCCGCCAGCATCTCGACGCTGATCCGCGCACCGAGAAGCGCGACCCCAAGACGCAACACCGTCCGGGCGGTGAACTCGATTCCCGGGGCGGTGCGGGTTCCCTCTTCGGCCAGGAAGTTCAGCGCCAGTCCCAGAAGCAGCGCCAGCAGCATGGCGGGTGCGCCGTAATGCTCCGACAGGAATTGCGCGGTGATCGCCACGAGAACGGCGACGGCGAAGCCCGGAAACATCGGCTTCAGCGCCGGAACACTGGACAGGCGCATGACAAGGCTGGGGGTCATTCGGAAACTCCTGCGGGACGGAAAGACCCGGCGGGGCAGTTGCCGCCGGGCCGGATTGCATGGATCGTTTTACGCGGCACCGCGCTGCGGGCGCATGTCGGCTGAATCGATACCCGCCACCTCGACCGGCTTCTTCATCGCATCGCGGCGGAACGGCTCGCCCAATTCCTGGTTCAGCAGCACCTCGATGAAAGTGGTCTCACCCTGTTTCATCTGACGTTCGACCGCCTCATGCAGCGCATGGGTAAGCCCCTCCTGCGAGTTGACCTGTATTCCGCGGACACCGCAAGCCTCGGCGATCTTCGCATAGGAGGTGCCGCGATCAAGCTCGGTGCCGACGAAATTGTTGTCATACCACAGCGTGGTGTTGCGCTTTTCCGCGCCCCATTGATAGTTGCGGAAGATCACCATGTGATCGCCGGCCAATCGTCACGCCCGCAAGCGGTCATCTCGTTCATCGATATGCCGAAGGCCCCATCACCGGCAAAGCCGATCACCGGGGTGTCCGGGTTGCCGATCTTGGCGCCAAGGATCGCCGGGAAGCCGTAACCGCAGGGGCCGAACAGGCCGGGTGCCAGGTATTTGCGGCCTGCCTCAAAGCTGGGATAGGCGTTACCGATGGCGCAGTTGTTGCCGATATCCGAGCTGACGATGGCGTCCCCGGGCACCGCCTGCATGATCGCCCGCCAAGCCTGACGGGGGCTCATCAGATCGGCATCGCGCTCGCGTGCGCCGGCGTTCCATTCGGTGCCGGGATCGTCGTCCTCATGATCGAGGCTCGACAGTTCCTGCGCCCAACGCGATTTCGTCTGCGCCACCAGATCGCGGCGCTCGGCCCGGCCCGCATCCCCGGCATTGGCTGACAATTGCGCCATGATGCCGCGCGCGACCTTGGCCGCATCGCCCTGGATGCCAACGGTGACCTTCTTGGTCAGCCCGATCCGGTCGGCATTGATATCGACCTGGATGATCCTTGCATCCTTCGGCCAGTAATCGATGCCATAGCCCGGAAGGGTCGAGAACGGGTTGAGCCGCGTCCCGAGCGCCAGCACCACGTCGGCCTTGGCGATAATCTCCATCCCCGCTTTCGATCCATTATAGCCCAGGGGACCCATGGCCAGCGGGTGCGAACCGGGGAAACTGTCATTATGCTGGTAGTTCGAGCAAACCGGGGCATCCAGCCGCTCGGCCAGCTTGACCAGATCGGGGATCGCGCCAGACAGCACCACGCCCGCGCCGGACAGGATCACCGGGAACTTGGCCTCGGAAAGCAGCTTCGCCGCCTCGGTCACGGCCTGTTCGCCACCCGCCGGGCGCTCGAAGGCGACGACCTGCGGCAGATCGACATCGATCACCTGTGTCCACATGTCGCGCGGGATGTTCATCTGCGCGGGGGCAGAGTTGCGCCATGCCTGCATGATCACCCGGTTCAGAACCTCGGGGATGCGGCTCGGGTCGCGGACCTCTTCCTGGTAGCAGACGCAATCGGCGAACAGCCGCATCTGCTCCATCTCCTGGAACCCACCCTGGCCGATGGTCTTGTTCGCCGCCTGCGGCGTGACCAGCAAAAGCGGGGTGTGGTTCCAATAGGCGGTCTTGACCGGGGTGACAAAGCCGGTCACGCCGGGGCCGTTTTGCGCGATCGCCATCGACATCTTGCCGGTCGAACGGGTGAACCCGTCCGCCATCAGCCCGGCATTGGTCTCATGCGCGCAGTCCCAGAATTTGATCCCCGCCTTGGGAAACAGGTCGCTGACCGGCATCATCGCTGAACCGATAATCCCGAACGCGTGCTCGATCCCATGCAGTTGCAAGACTTTGACGAAAGCTTCTTCGGTGGTCATTTTCATCGGCGTCGCTCCTTAATTACGCTCATCGCGGAAGTGATAGAGGTGATAGAGACCCCACTGGCCAAGCCGCCGGAACGGCGTCTTCCAGCCCTCGTGAGGCAATTCGCTGTTGAAGATCGGCAGGTTCGGGAGTTTCTCCCCCGCGACCAGTTGCGCCATCCGGCGGCCGGCCATGGCGGAATACATCACCCCGTTGCCGCCATAGCCAAGCGCGTAGTAAGCGCCCGGCAAGTCGGGAATGCCGGTGATCCGGGGCATCATGTCATGGCTGACATCGACCCAGCCCCACCAGCTGTAATCCAGCTCGATCCCGCGCAGGGCCGGGAATTTCCGTGCCAGCCCCTCGCACAAGGCGTTGAGATGTGCGGGGTTGGCCGCGTCCTTCCCGGTGATGGCTGCGCGCGAACCGATCTGCAGCCGGTTGTCGGGCAGCAGGCGATAGTAATGCCGCAACGTGCGGGTATCGGTCAGCGGCGACAGGCGGCGGATGCCCACCGCTTCCAGTTCGTCCCCGGTCAGTTCGCGGGTCACGACGCTGTTGGACATGATCGGCATCAGCCGGTCCTTCAGCCTCGGATGCAGGTTCCGGGGCGCATAGGCGGCCGTCGCCACCGCCACGCGCCGGGCGCGAACCGTGCCGCCGGGCGTGCGCAGATGATGCACGCCATCCCTGAATTCCCAGCCCTGCACCGGGCTGTCCGTATGCACCTTTGCGCCCAGTTCCCGCGCTACCCGCAGATAATCGAAAGCCAGCTTGGCCGCGTGGATGCCGACGCCGTCGGGTTCCCACATCGCGCCATGCGCCTCCATGTCGCGCGCGACGGTCTCGTGCAACTCGTCGCGGGTGAGCATCCGGGCGCCATAGCCGAAACTGTCGCGCAAGAGCGTGGCCTCGGCCTCCAGCGTGGGCATCACCGACGCCTTGTGAGCGATGTAGTAATGCCCGCCATCCTGCGGCTCGCAGGCAATGTCGTGATCGCGGATCAGGCCGCGAAACAGATCGAAGGCCTCGACGATCTCGGCATGCAGGCCCCGGGCGACATCCAGCCCCCAACGCTTGATCCACTGGCTTCGCTTGAGCCGGCCAGAGCTGATTTGCGCCTGCCCGCCATTGCGGGTCGAACAGCCATAGGCCACGCCATTGGCTTCCAGCACGACGGCCTTGATGCCGTGCATCTTGGCCAGGTGGATGGCGGTCGAAAGCCCGGTATAGCCCGAACCGATCACCGCGACATCCACATCCATGTCTGCCTTCACCGGCCCGTCATCCTCGGGCGCGGCACCGGCGGTCCCGATCCAGTAGGTCGGCGCGTAGTCGCTGCCCGGACCAAGCGCGCGCGCGGTCATCGGGTCGTAAAACGGATCGAAGGGCTTTGATCCCGGACGGTTATCGATCATCTGCATGACCGTCTCACTTCGCCGGAACTGCTGGGCGTTGCTTGCGGATCGCCTGTTTCTCGACGATCCGGCCGTCGCGGATGCGGAACAGGTCCGCTCCCTGCACCTCGGTCCGCGTGCCGTCGGGATTGGTCGCGCGGAAGGTCCATTGCGAAACGCCCCGCGTGCCGTCTTCGGACATGAAGTGGCTGTGTTCGGCCCATTGCACGTCCGGCATCGCGGTCCAGACACCCTCGAAGGCCTTGGCGATGGCCTCGCGCCCCTCGATCTTGTTGCCATATTCGTGGTCGCCCGCGACGGTGTAGAACACGCAATCATCGGCGAAATGGGTCATCACCCCGTCAATATCGTGGCGGTTGAAGGCGTCGAAAGTGGCCTTCAGATCCTCGGCGGTCAGTTTGGGGGACATGGCGATACTCCTTGCTTAATAGCCCAGCATCCGCGGCAGCCACAGGGCCAATGCCGGGAAGCTGGCGATGATGAAGATTGCGGTAACCGAAGCGATCGCGAAGGGGATCGCGCGCAGGCTGATCCTCTCTATCGAGACGCCCGAGATGCCCGAGGCGATGAACAGGTTCTCGCCAAGTGGCGGGGTCTGGAAGCCGACCGACAGGGTGCAGATCATCACGATCCCGAAATGGATCGGATCGATGCCGACCATATAGGCCACCGGCAGCATCACCGGCACCAGGATCATGATCGCGGCCAGCGTCTCCATGAACATGCCGATGATCAGCAGCATGCCTATGACCATCGCCCAGATCGCGTAGATATTGGTGGTCAAGCTCAGCACGCCGCCCGCAATGGTGCCGGGCACGTCGTTCTCGACCAGGATGCGGCCGAAGATCGTGGCGGTGAACAGCACCAGCAGCACGCGCCCCGACAACCAGGTGGTGGTGTCCAGCGCCTTGACCACCTCGCGCAGGTCCAGTTCGCGATAGATCGCCGCACCAACGAAGAGGGTGTAGAAGATGGCCACGATGGCGGCCTCGGTCGGGGTGAAGAAGCCGCTATAGATGCCGCCGAGGATCACCACCGGCGCCATCAACGCCCAGAAGCCTTTGTAGCATGCACAGGCGACCTTGTGCAGCGACAGCGGTTCGTCCGAGCCGTGGAAGCCGCGAATCCGGCAGCGGATATAGTTCATCACCAGCAGCCGCCCGCCATCACCACGCCGGGCAGGAATCCGGCGATGAAGAGCTTCGAGATCGAGACGGACTGAAAGGTGCCATGCGCCTCGATCGCCGCCGGGTCGGGCTGCATGCCCATCGCCGAGATGCCGTAGATGACCATCGGAATCGAGGGCGGGATGATGATGCCCAGCCCTCCGGCCGCAGCAGTGACGGAGGCGGCATAGCCGGGTCCGTAACCCTGACGCGACATGGCGGGGATCATCAGCATTCCCACGGCGGCGGTTGTGGCGGGACCGGATCCCGAGATGGCGCCGAAGAACAGGCAGGCGACGATGGTGGCCGCCGACAATCCACCGGTGAACGGTCCGGCAAGACTTTCGGCCACGGCGATCAGGCGGCGTGACAGGCCGGCGGCCTCCATCAGCGCACCGGCGAGGATGAAGGCGGGCAATGCCATCAGCGGGAACGATCCCACCGAGGACCATGCCATCTGAACCATCTTGATCGGGTTGTCGCCCAGGTAGATCATCGCGATCAGCGACGACACGCCAAGGGCCACGGTGATCGGGGCACCAAGGACCAGCAGCCCGAAGAACGCACCGAAAATGATTTCGATCAGCAGGTTATCCATCAGCGCTTCTCCCGGTCGAAGGCGCGCTGTTCGTCCTGCGACAGCTCGATCATGTCCTCGACCTCGACACGGTCGGGGTCGCGCGGATCGGTGCCGCGTATCAGCTTGAGGTAGTTCACCTGCAGGATGCGAAGCGTCATCAGCACGAAGGCGATGGGCAGCGCCAGGTAGACATAGCGCATCTCCCATCCCAGGGTCTGGGCCTTCACGAAGGGCTTCAGGCGGCTGATGAACTCGATCGAATACCAGATGAACACCGCGTTGAAGGCGATCCAGAACAGGTCTCCGACCGCCTCGACGATCCGCGCCTTGTGGCGCGACATCGCGTTCAGGTGGAAGGTAACCCGGTTATGGGCCGCGATGCGCGCGGCATAGGACGCACCGAAATAGGCGAACCAGACGAACAGGATGACCGAGAGCTCCTCGATCCAGGTAATCGAAAAGCCGAATAGCTGGCGGGCGACAATCTGCACGAAAAGCAGGCTCACGAAGACGGCCAGCAGGATACGGCAGACATGGCTTTCGAACTTGTCGAGAAACGACCAGAGCGCAGGCATGGCGGGCCTCCTGAAGGGGGCTGCGATTAAGGGTGGATTCCGGGGAAAGGGTGTTGGCGGCGACGTGCCGCCAGAGCCCTTTTATTCGACGGTCGGACGATCGAGCGCGGTCAGCACCTCGTTCAGGACTTCCTTGCCGCCGATCTGGTCATAGAATTTCGGCCAGACATTCGTGGTGGCCAGTTCCATGAATTCCTTTTCGTCATCCGCCGGATCGGTGATCTCCATCCCGCGCGAGACCAGTTCCTCGCGGATCTTGGCTTCTTCGCTCCGCAGAAACTCTGCAGAAGCCTGCGTCGCGGCCTCGCCGGCGGCCAGCACGTGCTGCTGTTCCTCTTCGCTCAGGCTTTCGAAAAGGGCCTCGCTGACGATGATCGGCTCGATCGAGAAAAGATAACGCAGATTGGTGATATATTTCTGCACCTCGTCGAACTTCATCGCGTAAACAGTCATGTAGGGGTTGTCCTGACCATCCACGACCTTCTGCTGAAGCGCGGCGAAGGTTTCCCCCCAGGCCATCGGCGTCGGGTTGATGCCCCAGCTTTTATAGGTTTCGATCATGATCTCGTTCTTGGGAACCCGTACCACCAGCCCCTGCAAATCCTCCACGGTCGAAACCGGCTTCTTGGAATTGGTCAGCACCCGGAAACCGGAATAGGCCCAACCGATGATGCGCACGCCCGCATCTTCGATGGTCTGGTCGATCATCTGCTGGCCGATCTCTCCCTGCGTGATCTTTTCGGCGTCATCCTGGCTGAGGATCACGTAAGGCAGTGTCAGCGTGCCGACCGAGGGCGAGAACGGGGTGATATTGTTGATGGCGAGGATCGAGAAATCCAGCGTGCCCGTCGCAGCGGCGGTCACGGTGTCCTGCTCATCGCCAAGCTGGCCGTTCAGAAACAGCTTGCCGGTCATCTCGCCGCCGGATTCCTCTTCCAGCGCCGCGATGAAGGCTTTGCCGAGCGCCTCTTGCGTGCCGCCCGCGCCATCGCCCACGGCGATACGGTATTCGGCCGCCGCGGCGGGCAAGGCCAGCGCGAGGCTTACTGCGGTTCCTGTCAGCAGGCGGGTCAGGTAGGTCATCGGAATTCTCCCTGTGCATGGATGCGCCACATTGGCTGTGGTCGGTTGACCCGGCGGAATGTTGCAGCAGATGCGATTCAAGGATATGTCCAGATTGAACAGAACATAGGTCCAGATGAGCAGCCGGATTCCCGTCGACATCATCTTTCTGCGCGAAGATGAAGCACCGACATTGCAGGGGCGCCTCATGGCGGCCATCGTGCGGGCGGTTCTGGAAAGCCGTGCCCGTCCGGGGACGCGCCTGCCCTCCAGCAGGATGCTGGCCGGATCGCTTGGCATATCGCGGATGACAGTGACGCTGGTCTATCAGGAACTGGTCAGCCAGGGCTACCTGGAAACCCTCCCACGCTCCGGTGTCGCGGTCGCCGCCACGGTCCCGCATCGTCGCCTTCGCGTGCCCGGCATCCGTCAGGTTGGAAAGCCGCCGGACTGGCAGGACTGGCTTTCCGATCACCGCCTGCCGCGCCGGGTTATCCGAAAGCCCGCAAACTGGCGCGATTTCCGCTATCGCTTCATCTATGGCCAGGCCGATCCGGACCTGTTCGATCACAGTGCCTGGCGCGACTGTGCCCGGCGTGCGCTTGGCACCCGCGATTTTGCCGCGCTGGCCGCGGATCAATACGGCGCCGATGATCCGCTGCTGGTGGATTACATCTGCTCGAACACCTTGCCCCGGCGCGGCATCCATGCCGAGCCCAAAGAGGTGCTGGTCACGATGGGTGCACAGAATGCGCTGTTCCTGGCGGTCGAGTTACTGGGCCGCGCCGACCGGCTGGCCGTGACCGAGGAACCCGGCTATCCCGATTTCGCGGAAACCCTGCGCCGCGCGCAAAGCCCGACGATCTTCCTGCCGGTCGACGAGATGGGGCTGAATCCCGCCGATCTGCCGGAAAACACCCGGCTGGTCATCGCGACACCCAGCCATCACATCCCGACCGGCGCAACCATGCCACTGGCCCGCCGCAAGGACCTGATCGCGCGGGCGGGCGAGCAGAACTTCGTCGTCATCGAGGATGATTACGATTTCGAGATGTCCTATCTCGCCCCTCCCGCCCCGGCGCTCAAATCGCTCGACGATACCGGGCGGGTGATCTATCTGGGCAGTTTCTCAAAATCGCTGTTTCCGGGGCTGCGCATCGGCTACATGGTCGCCCCGGCGGCGCTGATCACGCAGGCCCGCGCACTTCGCTCGATCATGTTGCGCCATCCTCCCAGCCATTTGCAGCGCATCACCGCCTATTTCCTCGCATTGGGCCATTACGACGCCCATATCGTCCGCCTGCGCCAGGCGCTGAAAAACCGGCGCGCGGTGCTGGAACAGGCGCTGCATCGAACCTCGCTGACGATTGCCGGTGCGCCCATTTCAGGCGGATCGAGCGTTTGGATCAAGGGACCGGACGGGGTGGACAGCGCCGTCCTGGCAGAGCGTTTGCGACCGGACGGAGTCCTGATCGAACCCGGCGCGGTGTTCTTCGAGTCTCCTCCGCCGGTCTGCCCCTATTTCCGCTTGGGTTATTCCTCGATTTCCGAAAAGGACATACCCGCAGGCATCGAACTGATCGCCCGGCGGGCAACCGAGCTCGCGGCTTGAAACACCCGGTTGCTAGCCCCTGCGACAATGGGAATGCCGGGCGTCAGACGGCGCGTGACTGGTTAACGCGCCTTGACAGCGCCTCGTGGCTTTCGACCCGTTCCGAATACCTGTCCACCAGATATTCGCGGATATCGCGGGTCAGCAGGGTGAAGCGGGTCAGTTCCTCCATCACATCCACGATCCGGTCGTAATAGGGCGATGGTTTCATGCGGCCGGAATCGTCGAACTCACCCCATGCCTTTGCGACCGAGGACTGGTTCGGGATGGTCAGCAACCGCATCCAGCGCCCGAGGATCCGCAACTGGTTGACGGTGTTGAAGCTCTGGCTGCCGCCGCAGACCTGCATGACCGCGAGCGTCTTGCCCTGCGTAGGCCGCACGCCGCCAAGCGACAGGGGGATCCAGTCGATCTGGGTCTTCATCACACCAGACATCGCGCCATGCCGCTCGGGCGAGGACCAGACCATGCCCTCGCACCAGCCGACCAGATCGCGCAGTTCGGCCACCTTGGGATGATCCGCCTCGACCGCATCGGCCAGGGGAAGATCATGGGGATCGAAGATCCGGGTCTCTGCGCCCAATCGTTCCAGTATACGCCCGGCCTCTTCCGCCACGAAGCGCGAGAAGCTGCGCTCTCTCAGCGAACCGTAAAGCAGCAGGATCCGCGGTGGATGGCTGCTGCGCTGCCGTGGAAACAGCGCATCGGGATCCACGGGATGAAAGCAGTCGGTCTTGATATTGGGCAGGCCGGTCAAGCTGTGAGTCCTCTACATCGGGATAACGATCAGGGATGCGTCGCCGGAAAGCGGCTACGGGTGCGATTGGCGAAAGCGACCAGCGACAACATGACCGGCACCTCGACCAGCACCCCCACCACGGTCGCCAGCGCCGCGCCAGAATTCAGGCCGAACAGACTGATGGCGACCGCGACGGCCAGTTCGAAGAAATTCGAGGTGCCGATCATCGCGCAGGGCGCGGCAATGCGATGCGGCACCTTCAGGGCGAACGCGGCCCCATAGGCAATGGCGAAGATCGCATAGCTCTGGATCAGGATCGGCACGGCGATCAGCAGGATGACAAAGGGCCGGTTCAGGATCACCTCGCCCTGAAGGCCGAACAGGATCGCGACCGTGGCAATCAGCCCGATGATGGACCACGGCTTGATCCGTGCCGAGAACGCCTCGATGGCCTCGGGGGAACCAAGCAGGCGCCGGGTCATCAGCCCCGCGATCAACGGCAGCACCACATAAAGCAGCGTTGCCAGCAAGAGCGTCTGCCAGGGCACGGCGATATCGGTGACGCCCAGCAGGAAGGCAACGATAGGGGCAAAGGCCGCGACCATGATCAGGTCATTCACCGAGACTTGCACCAGCGTATAGGTCGCGTCCCCCCGCGCAAGCTGGGACCAGACAAAGACCATCGCCGTGCAGGGCGCCGCGCCCAAAAGGATCAGCCCGGCAATATATTCCACGGCATCTTCCGGTGCGATCCATGGGGCGAAGACATGGTCGAAGAACAGCACCGCCAGCGCCGCCATAGTAAAGGGCTTGATCAGCCAGTTCACCGTCAGAGTGATCAGCAATCCGCGCGGCTGGCGTGCGACATCGGCGACGGCCCCGAAATCGACATTGACCATCATCGGATAGACCATCGCCCAGATCAGCACGGCCACGACCAGGTTGATCGAGGCGATCTCGGCCCCGGCCACGGCCTCGACCAGTCCCGGCGCGATGACACCGATGACCAGGCCCGCGATCATCGCCAGCGCAACCCAAACCGTCAGGTAACGTTCGAAGGCTCCAAGGCCGTTATCGTCGGAAGCGGTGATATCTGTCATCCTTGCCTCAGGTTTCCGCGGTGCAGCAAGGCAGGGAATCGCAGGCGATCAGTTCCAGCACAGGCTGGCAGAGTTCGGGCCGCCCGCCGCAGCAATCCTCCAGCAGAAAGCCCAGCAGGCTGCGCATGCCGTCCATCGCGGCGAAATAGCGGATCGAGCGCCCCTCCCGCAATCCACGGATCAGGCCGGCCTGCGTCAGGATCGTCAGGTTGTTGGACAATGTGCTGGCACGCAGGTCCAGCGCCTCCGCGATCTCGCCCGCTGCCAGACCATCCGGCCCGGCCCGGACAAGCAGGCGGAAGATATCGATGCGCATGTCATGCGCCAGGGCCGACAGGGATGCGATGGCATGATTCTTTTCCATATTTCATGTAATATCAAATTATAGAAAACATGCAAGCCCTGGCACCATTGTTGCCGCATCTATCCTCGGACACCGGAAAGGATTAAGCCCCCCGGCAATCGGCCAGCCTTGATTGTCCGTGCGCCTGTTCAAGGAACGAACGCGATGGCCGGCAAGCCGGTGACAGGCATCACGGCTGCCTGCAAATCCCCGACTTGACGCGCCGGATCGGGATCGAACTTTCGATGCTGGAAACGCAGGCCAGCCTTGTCAGGCGGCGGGTCAGGAAATCCTCGAAGCCCGCAAGCCCATCCGTGGCGACCCGCAACAGGTAATCGCGATTGCCGGTCATCAGCCAGCAATCCACCACCTCGGGAAAGGCCCGGATCGCCGTCTCGAACTGCGCCAGCGCCCGATCCACCTGCCGGTCCAGCTTGACCGAGACGAAGACCGAGACCGGGTAACCCAGTGCCGCCTCGTCGATCAGCGCGGCATAGCCGGTAATTACTCCCGCCGCTTCGAGATTACGGACCCGCCGCGCCACCGGTGTCGGGCTGAGACCGATACGCTCGCTGAGATCCTGCAGGGGCATCCGCCCGTGACCCCGCAGAATGCGCAGGATTCGGAGATCGAAATCATCAATCTTGGCGGATTCCACCATGATACCTCCCATACGGCATGAAATATCTCGTCATCACGGCATATCGGAGCCGAGAACGCAAGGACACCCCACCTCATTTTGCGGCATGATATGCTGGAGACAGCAAGGAGACCGCGCCATGCCCCAATCCGCTCACCTGAAAACCGTCGAGCAGCGCCTGCTGTGGCTGTCGCATTGGATGATCCATAATGCCAATCACCTGCGCCCCAGGCAGGACGGCATCAAGATCGGCGGGCACCAGGCCTCTTGCGCCTCGATGGTGTCGATCATGACGGCGCTGTATTTCACCGCGCTGCGGCCCGAGGACCGGGTGGCGGTGAAACCACATGCCGGGCCGCTGTTCCACGCGATGCAATACCTGATGGGCAATCTTGACCGCCAGAAGATGCTGGATTTTCGCGGCTATGGCGGGGTGCAAAGCTATCCGAGCCGGACCAAGGATGCCGATGACGTGGATTTCTCGACCGGTTCGGTGGGGCTGGGCGTCGCGGTGACCTCGTTCGCCTCGATCATCCAGGATTATATCGCCGGCAAGCCCTGGGGCGCGGATATGCGGATAGGCCGGATGATCGCGCTGATGGGCGATGCCGAGATGGACGAGGGCAATATCCACGAATGCCTGCAAGAGGGCTGGAAGCACGATCTGCGCAATGTCTGGTGGGTGATCGACTATAACCGGCAATCGCTGGATGGCGTCGTGCGCGAGGGGTTGTGGAACCGGATCGAGAAGCTGTTCGAGGCGTTCGGTTGGGATGTCGTGCGGATCAAGTATGGCGTGTTGCAGCGTGCCGCCTTTGCCGAGCCGGGGGGAGGGCATCTGCGCGAATGGATCGA
The DNA here is from genome assembly GCF_003007735.2 of Paracoccus methylarcula. Classification (GTDB taxonomy): domain Bacteria; phylum Pseudomonadota; class Alphaproteobacteria; order Rhodobacterales; family Rhodobacteraceae; genus Paracoccus; species Paracoccus methylarcula. The sequence goes on along the minus strand of NZ_PXNQ02000004.1, from coordinate 263,798 downwards.
TGCCTGCCCGAACCAGCTTTATTCGGCGCTGACCTTCAGCGGCGGAGCCGAATGGCGCAAGCGGCTGATGGACGATCTGGGCGATCAGGGCGAGGTCTCTGCGCTGATCGAGCGGCGCAGCGATGCCGAACTGGCCGCGCTGATGGAGAACCTGGGCGGCAATTGCGTCGAGACGATGGCCGAACATTTTGCCGCCATCGAGCATGACCGGCCAGTCTGCTTTCTGGCCTATACGGTCAAGGGTTGGGGCACGCCCATCGCCGGGCATAAGGACAATCACGGCGGGCTGATGACCAAGGCGCAGATGCGGGACTGGCAGGCGCATATGGGCGTGCCAGAGGGCGAGGAATGGGAACCCTTCGCCGCTGTCCGCGATCCCGACGGCTTGCGCGATTTCCTGCGGCAGGTGCCGTTCTTCGCCGCCGGGCCGCGCCGTCATATCGCCGAACGGATCGCGCTGCCTGCCATGCCTACCCCCGGCGGGGCCGAGGGCTCGACACAGGCCGCCTTCGGCAAGCTGCTGGACGATCTGGCGCGCGGCGACAGCGAACTGGCCGAAAGGATCGTCACCGTCTCGCCCGATGTGACCGGCACGACCGGGCTGGGGCCATGGGTGAACCGCCGCAAGCTCTGGGCGCGGCATGCCCGCCCCGACCTGTTCCGCAGCCAGAAAATCCCTTCGACCGCCAAATGGGATTTCGCCCCCGAGGGCCAGCATATCGAGCTGGGCATCGCCGAGATGAACCTGTTCCTGCAACTGGCGGCGGCGGGGCTGTCGGGTCCGCTGTTTGGCAAGCGGCTGTTGCCGGTCGGCACGGTCTATGACCCCTTTGTCTGTCGTGGTCTCGATGCGCTGAACTATGCCTGCTACCAGGATGCCCGCTTCATGATCGCGGGGACGCCCTCGGGCGTGACGCTGGCACCCGAGGGTGGCGCGCATCAGTCGATCTCCACCCCGCTGATCGGCATGGCGCAGGACGGGCTGGCCAGTTTCGAGCCCGCCTTCGCCGCGGAACTGGCCGCGATCATGGAATGGTCCTTCGATTACATGCAGCGTGACGGCGGGGGTGCGCCCGATCCGCGCAGCTCGCTGGCCGATGACAGGGGCGGCGCGGTCTATCTGCGGCTGACCACCCGGCCGATCGAACAGGCCGCCCTGCCCGAAGATTTCCAGCAAGGCGCCATCGATGGCGGTTACTGGCTGCGCCCGCCGGGACCGAATTGCGAGGTGGTCATCGCCTATCAGGCGCGGTGGCCCCCGAGGCCATCGCCGCCGCCGGCTTCATCGCCGAAAACCGCCGCGACGTGGCGGTGCTGGCGGTGACATCGGCCGACCGGCTGCATGCAGGCTGGACCGCCGCGCAACGCGCCCGGCGCAGCGGAGCAGCCGCGAATTGCCATGCCGAAACCCTGCTGTCGCCCCTGCCCCGGCATTGCCATCTGGTCACGGTGATCGACGGTCATCCGGCGACGCTGTCATGGCTGGGCGGGGTTGCCGGGCACCGAACCATCGCGCTTGGCGTCGAGCAGTTTGGCCAGACCGGCACCATCGGCGATCTCTACCGCCATTACGGCATCGACACCGCCGGGATCGTCGGCGCCGTCTCGGCCATGACCGAAGGCGCAAGGCTGGCGCCGGTTACGGGCTGAGCAGGCAAGGGGGCTCTTTCGCCCCCTTACCCCTTCCGTGAATGCACCTATCGCCCGGAATTCCGGGCAAGGGGCCGGACTTCGAATCATTGCAATGTTCTTGTTTTGTTCATATCCTGACGATATGCAATACAGCCTGTCCCTTACGTCATTCAACCGGCTTGCAGCGGTTCATCAATGCCTGATCGAGGCATTCGGAACACCGCCGGAACATCTGCGGCTTGATCCGGTCAGCCAGATGGTGCTGGCGATCATCAGCGCTCTGACGCGCGACGAGGCCTCCGGACCTGCATTCTTGCGATTGGCGCAGCATTGCGGCCGGTGGGAGATGCTGGCCCGAATGTCTCCGGATGAGATCGAGCCCGTGCTTCATGGCGTCACCCATCCGGAGGACAAGGCGGACACCCTTCCCCGCGCAATCCGGGAAATCATCGCCCGGCGCGGCAGGCTGACACTTGATTTCCTGGCCGATTGGCCTGTCGGGGCCGCGATTGACTGGCTGGAAAAACTCTATGGTGTCGGACCCAAGACCAGTGCGGCCACGCTCAATCTCAGCACGCTGCAAAGGCGCGCGCTTGTCGTAGACAGGGCCCATTGCCGTGCCGCGCGCTGCCTGGGGCTGGTCCCTGGAAAGGCGGATCTGGGGCAAACCGTGCGGCGGCTCGATCATCTGCTGCCGGACGAATGGGACGCTGCGGACATGACACGGCATTACGCGCTGATGAAGCGGTTGGGAAAGACCTTCTGCGTGCAAGCATCCCCTTGTTCCTGCCCATTTTCTCCTGTCTGCGCATCCTCTGCTCAATCTGTCCCGTGGATGATGAGGGGAAAATGCCTCGAAGATTGGCTCAGGGCACGGGCATGCCGGAAAGACAACGATCCCCCCATAGCTTCCCGCCCCGGGCAAGACATCGCCTCCTGCGGTTTGTCATAGCGTCAAGGCCAGGTTCTGACCATGAGCAGCCCCCAAAACATAGACGCCCTGCGTCAGCGCATCGCCTCTCGGGAGTGCCTGTCGCCAATACGGCGCCCGGTGCTGTCCCTGGGCCCCGACAGGCTGGACGCCGCATTTGCCGATAATGGTCTTTCCACTGGCGCATTGCATGAGATCGTGCCGACGGCGTCCGGCGATCTCGCAGCCGGCATCGGCTTCGGCGCCTGCCTTCTGACACGGATTGCGTGCCTGCGGCCGGGCTTCGTCCTCTGGGCCCTGCCCGCGGATCGCGGGAGGCGTGGGGGGGCAGCTTACCCACTTGGCCTGACCGCGCTTGGCCTTGACCCTGCCCATCTGATCCAGGTCGAGGCATGCAAGGGAACCGACATCCTCTGGACGCTGGAAGAGGGGCTGGGCCATCCGGCGCTCAGCGCGGTGATCGGCGTGCTGCCGGAGCGTGACCGAAGCTATGATTTCACCGCCAGCCGCCGCCTTGCCATGCGTGCGGCCCGTCAGGGCGTAACTGCCCTGATCCTGCGCGGCAAGACGCATCCGGCCATGTCCACGGCCGCCGAAACGCGCTGGTCGGTCGGCGCCATGCCGAATGCCCCGGCGCAACATGCCGGGCCGGTCGGCGCGCCGCGATGGCGGATTGAACTGACCAAATGCAGGAAAGGAACCCCCGGACAATGGGAGGTCGAATGGGATCATGAAACGCTTTCTTTCCGTTTTCCTGCCCCACTGGCCGATCGAGCGCCGGCATGGGCGCATGGCACTTACGGCAGCGGATGGGCAAAGGCTTCGTGAAGACAAACCCCTGGTGCTGATCACGACATCAGAGACCGGCCAGCATATCACCGCCCTGAACACAGCCGCCCGAGGCATGGGATTCCGGCCCGGCATGACGCTTGCCGATGCCCGCGCCATCCATCCGGCGCTTCAGGTCGCGCATGCGGATCCGGCGGGCGATGAGCGGGCACTGATCAGGCTCGCCCTGTGGTGCCAATGCTATAGCCCCTTCACCCGCGCCGATCCCCCTGACGGCATCAGCCTTGATATCACCGGCTGCGCACATCTTTTCGGCGGTGAGGCCGGGATGATGGAGAATATCTCGAAGCGGCTGAGCGGTTTCGGCCTGTCCGCCCGGCTTGCCATCGCCCCCACTATCGGCACGGCATGGGGGCTGGCCCGCCATGCGCCGGATCCTTGCCATATCTCTCACCCCCGCAAACTGCGCGACGATCTCGCGCCGCTGCCCATTGCCGCGCTGCGCCTTTCGCCGGAAATCCGCCGGGCGCTCGAGAAACTCGGCCTGAAGAGGGTCGGCGATCTTGTGGACAAGCCCCGCGCCCCTCTTGCCGCCCGTTTCGGATCACAGCTTATGCGCCGTCTGGACACGGCGATGGGGTATGAAGAGGAAAGCTTCACTCCACTCAGCCCCCCGGTCTCGCATGTCGCGGAATGCCGCTTTGTCGAACCCATCATAACCCGGAAGGGTGTCGAGATCGCTGTCGAAAGACTGACCCGCGACCTCGCAGATATGCTGGAAAAGGCCGGCAAGGGCGCGCGGCGGGTGGAATTGCGGCTTTTCCGCATCGATGGCTGGTTCGAAACTGTGCCGCTTGCCACCAGCACCGCCACGCGCGATCCCCACCATCTCTGCCGCCTGCTTTGCGAACGGCTTGATCGGATCGAGCAGCGGGCGGGCTTCGGTTTCGAGGCGGCGCGGCTGAGCGCCATTCAGATCGAGGACAAGCCCGCGCAGCAAGAGGATATGGATGGCCCCGTGCATGACTCTGGCCGGAATGACATCTCCCCGCTACTCGACCGGCTCGTCAACCGCTTCGGTCCGGATCGCGTCACCCGCGCCCTGCCCTGCCCCAGCCATATCCCCGAGCGCGCCTTTCGCTTCGTTTCGGTCCTGGAGAAAACCGGCACCCCCGACTGGCCCGCGCATGCCCGGACCGTCCAGGATGGCGCGGATTTCGCGCGTCCGCTTCTGCTGCTCGCCCCGCCCGAACCCATTATCGCCATCGCAGAAGCGCCGGACAGCCCCCCGGCGCGTTTCGAATGGCGACGCGAACCGCATCGCGTCACCCGCGCCGAGGGGCCGGAACGCATCGCCCCCGAATGGTGGCGAACCCATGAAGATGCCAGCCGCACCACCCGCGACTATTACCGGGTCGAGGACGAGGCAGGCCACCGTTTCTGGCTTTTTCGCGACGGGCTGTATGAGCGTGCCGGGAATGCGCCGCGCTGGTTCATTCATGGGATCTTCGCATGACCTCGCCTCCTCCCTTTGCCGAACTTGCCGTCACCAGCAATTTCAGCTTCCTGCGTGGCGGTTCGCATCCGGAAGAGCTGGTGGCGACGGCTGCGCGGCTAGGCCATGCCGCCATCGGCATCGCCGATCGCAACTCGCTGGCCGGGGCCGTGAGAGCCCATGTAGAGGCGAAGGCGCGGGGTATCCGCCTTGTCGTCGGGGTGCGGCTGGTGCTGATGGAAGGGTTCGAGACGCTGTGCTTTCCGACCGACCGTGCCGCCTATGGCCGATTGACCAAACTTCTGACCACAGGCAATCGCCGCGCGCCCAAGGGGGAATGCCATCTTTTCCTCGATGATCTTCCCGCGCTTGAAACAGGTCACCGCTTCATCGCCATGCCGCCCTATGATTTCGGCGCAGATTTCGAGGCTCATCTGATCCGGCTGGCCGCGCTTTTCCCCGGTGCCGTCCATCTTGCGCTGACCCCGTATCGCCGTGCAAATGACCGCGCCCGGCAACAGCGGCTGGCGGCATTGGCGGATACCAGCGGCACCCCCCTTATCGCGAGCAATGACGTGCTTTACCACGCCCCCGCCCGCCGTCCATTGCAGGATCTGCTGACCTGTATCCGCGAGCATTGCACCATTGACGAGGCGGGCTTTCGGCTGGAACGCAATGCCGAGCGGCACCTGAAGGAACCGATGGAAATGGCACGGCTGCTGGACGGTCACGAGGCCGCCGTCGCGCGCTCGGTGGAGCTGGCCGAGGCCTGCCGGTTTTCGCTGGATGAGCTGGCACAGGACTATCCGGCGGAATCCGCGGGGCAAAGCGCCACCCCGCAAGAGGAACTGGAACGCCTGACCTGGCTTGGCGCGCGGAAACGCTTTCCCAAGGGACCCAGCGACGAACGGCGCGACCAGATCGCCAATGAATTGCGACTGATCGGGGAACTGAACTATGCCGCCTATTTCCTGACCGTGCATGACATCGTGCATTTCGCCCGCACGCAAGAGCCGCCCATTCTCTGCCAGGGGCGTGGATCGGCGGCCAATTCCATCGTCTGCTACTGCCTTGGCATCACCTCGGTGGATCCGGACGAGATCGACCTGCTGTTCGAACGGTTCATCTCTGCCGAACGTGGCGAGCCCCCGGATATCGATGTCGATTTCGAGCATGAGCGGCGTGAAGAGGTCATGCAGTATATCTATGGCAAATATACCCGCCGCCGCGCCGGGTTGGCCGCGACGGTCATCACCTATCGCAGCCGCAGCGCAATGCGAGAAACAGGCAAGGCCATGGGCCTGTCGCCGGATGTCGTCGCGGCCATGACCGGCCATGTCTGGGGACGGTCCTCTGACACCCCGGAGACAGGGCGGATACGCGAGGCCGGGCTGGATCCAACCGATCCCCGGCTGCGCCAGACGCTGATACTGGCCCGGCAGCTCATCGGCTTTCCACGGCACCTGTCGCAGCATGTCGGCGGCTTCGTGTTGACGGATTCGCCGCTGGACGAGATCGTGCCGATTGCCAATGCGGCCATGAAGGACCGCACCATGGTCGAATGGGACAAGAACGATCTCGACGCCCTCGATATCCTGAAGGTCGATGTCCTGTCCCTTGGCATGCTGACCTGCCTGCGCAAGGCCTTTGACCTGCTGCGGGACCATTACGGCGAGGACCGGACGCTTGCCACCGTGCCGCGTGATGACGACCCGACCTATGAAATGATCCAGCGGGCCGACACGATCGGTGTGTTCCAGATCGAGAGCCGGGCGCAAATGTCGATGCTGCCCCGCCTGCGCCCCAAGAATTTCTACGACCTGGTCATAGAAATCGCCATCGTCCGGCCCGGCCCTATCCAGGGCAATATGGTGCATCCCTATCTTCGCAGGCGTAACAAACTGGAGGCAATCGAATATCCCAAGCCCGAGTTGAAGGCGGTTCTCAGCAAGACCTGCGGTGTGCCGCTGTTCCAGGAACAGGCGATGAAGATGGCCATCGTCGCTGCCGGTTTTCCTCCTGCCAAGGCGGACAGGCTGCGCCGCGCCATGGCCTCTTTCCGGCATACGGGCACCATCGACCGGTTTCGCGAGGATTTCATAAACGGCATGATCGCGAACGGATATGAACTCGACTTCGCCGAGCGCTGCTTCGAGCAGATCAAGGGTTTCAGCGATTACGGCTTTCCCGAAAGCCATTCGGCCAGCTTCGCCCTGCTGGCCTATGCCTCTTCCTGGCTCAAATGCCGTTATCCGGATGTCTTTGCCTGCGCCCTGCTGAATTCGCAGCCCATGGGCTTTTACTCCGCATCCTCCATCATCCGCGATTTCCGTGACCATGGTGGCGAGGTGAGGCCCGCCGATATCAATCACGGTGAATGGGATCACAGCCTGGAGCCGGCGGAAAAGCCGGGCAATATCCGTTTCGCCCTTCGCCTTGGCCTGCGGCAGATCGAGGGAATGCGCGCGGATACCGCCAAGGCAATCGCGCAGGCGCGCGGCACGGGATTCACGAGCCTGCGCGATCTCTATTTCCGGGCCGGGATCGACATGTTCTCGCTGCGCCGTCTGGCCGAAGCCGATGCCTTCCGCTCTGTCGGGCTTGACCGGCGTGCCGCGCTTTGGGAGGTGCGGGGGCTGAGCGGACATCAGGGCGTGCGGGCGGCAGCCGAGGACCTGCCGCTCTTTGCTGCCGCGCAAGCGCCCGGCGGTGTCTCATTCCAGGCCGAGCAGAGCGTCGCCCTGCCCCGGCTTTCCCCGGGCGAGCATGTGATCGAGGATTACAGCACGCTCAAGCTGTCGCTCAAGGCGCATCCGGTATCCTTCCTGCGTCAGCGTCTGGTCAGGCAGCGCGTCCATCCAACCGGGGCATTGGCCGACATCCCGAACGGGCAGCCGGTGCGCATCGCGGGCCTTGTCCTTGTCCGGCAGCGGCCGGGCACGGCGAAAGGAACCATCTTCATGACGCTGGAGGATGAAACCGGCATCGCCAATGTCGTCATATGGGAAAATGTTTTCAAGAAATTCCGACGCATCGTTTTCGGCGCCCGGATGACCGGGGTGGAAGGAGTTCTGCAAAAAGAGCAGGAGGTCATCCACGTGATCGCCCACAGGCTTATCGACCTGACCCCCGAACTCATGGAGGCCATGGCCGATCCCGGAACGGGGTCACAGCCGATGCCTGCGCAAAATCTCTGGCGGCATCCCCGCAATATGCGGGTCTTGCCGAAGGGACGGAATTTCCATTGAATGGCCGCTGTTTCCCGAACCGATGACGCATGCCGGCCCCTTGCGGGATATGCGCAAGAGGGGCCGGGACCACATGCCCCATTCAGTTCGGGGCAAGCTGGCTGCCGGGGATCGCCGCGTTCCGCAGGATCAGGCCCAGGTAATCGGCGGTCGAACGAAAGCCGATCATGCGGAACCCGTTCTCGATCCGCCAGAAGGCGGCCGCCGTCTGTGCCGCGCGGGTACGGCGCAGGCCGTCGGGCGGCAGGGCGGCGGCATCGGCGGGGCAGAGCTTGGCGATCACGTCCCCGGCATGCGGACCGGTGATGTCGAAGACCGCCCGGGCATCCGAGACATCCGCGATCAGCGCATGTTCGCCGGTCAGCGCCTGTTCGAGCGCAGAGATAGCCTCGGAAATCTCGGGTCCGGGCAACACCAGCAACAACTCGTCCGGGGACATCCAGCCAAGGCTCCGGCTGCCATCGGTGGTGATCCGCGTCATCTCGGGAACAGCGAGGCCGGCGGCTTCGGCGATGGCATTGCCCGCGCGCGTCAGATCGGCGCGGATCATGACCATGCCCAGCCCTTCGACCGGGGTGACGGTAGCGATTGCGTCAGCCATTCAGACGGCTCCCTTCCTTGTCAAAGAAGACCGGATCGCAGATCCGCGCCTTCATCACTTCGCCCGAGGGCAGCGGAAATTCCAGCACCTGTCCCATCCGGTCCGGCCCATGCCGGACCAGCGCCATCGCGATCGGCCTGTTCAGGGTCGGCGAATGATAGCTGGAGGTCACGCGCCCCTGCGTCTTGAGCTGGCCATTGGAATTGCGGCCCTCGTCCACCGCATAAGCTCCGTCGGGCAGTACCCGGCCATCGAGGCTTTCCAGCCCGACAAGCTGCCAGCGCGAGCGGTCGGTCATATGGCTGCGGCTTTGTGCCCGCTTGCCGATATAATCGGTCTTCTTCTTCGAGATCGCCCAGTTCAGCCCCAGATCCTGCGGGATGATCGTGCCGTCGGTTTCATCGCCGATCATGATGAAGCCCTTTTCGGCGCGCATGACATGCATCGCCTCGGTGCCATAGGGGGTGATGTCGAGATCACTGCCCACTTCGTGCAGCTTTTCCCACAATTCCAGCCCACGGGAGGCGGGCACCGCGATCTCGTAGCTGAGCTCGCCCGAAAAGCTGATGCGATAGACACGGGCGAGAATACCGGCGATTTCGCCCTCTTTCCAGGTCATGAAGGAGAAGGCATCGGCGGAAAGGTCGATGCTGCCGGGCAGGCGTTCAAGCAGGTCGCGAGCCTTGGGGCCAGCAACGGCAATCTGGGCATATTGCTCGGTCAGGTTGGCGGTATAGGCCTGCCAGTCCCACCATTCGCATTGCAGCCAGTCTTCCATGTGACCATGGATGCGATCCGCCCCGCCGGTGGTGGTGTGGCACAGCCATGTGTCCTCGGACAGCCGCGCGACCACGCCGTCATCCATCAGGAAACCGTTCTCGCTGCACATCAGCCCATAGCGGCATTTGCCGATGGCGAGATTCGACATCATGTTGGTATAGAGCATGTCCATCAGCCGCCCGGCATCCGGCCCCTTGACGACGATCTTGCCAAGGGTCGAGGCGTCCAGCGTTCCCACGCCTCCACGCACTGCCTTGATCTCACGATTGACGGCGTCATGGCGATCCTCGCCCGCGCGGGGATAGCAATAGGGGCGGCGCCAATGGCCCACGGGTTCCCATGACGCGCCGTGCTTCTCGTGCCAGCCATGCATCGGGGTCTTCCGCAGCGGCTGGAACGCCTCGCCCCGCGCATCGGCGGCGATGGTGGCAAGCGTCAGCGGCGTATAGGGCGGGCGGAAAGTGGTGGTCCCGGTCGCCGGGATCGGTTGGTCCAATGCCTTGGACAGCACGGCGAGCCCGTTGATATTGCTGACCTTGCCCTGATCCGTAGCCATTCCGAGCGTGGTATAGCGCTTGGTATGCTCGACACTGGCATAGCCCTCGCGCGCGGCCAGTTCCACATCGCTCACTTTCACGTCGTTCTGGAAATCCAGCCACATCTTGGCGCGCAGCTTGTAGGGAGCATGTTGCGGCATCACCCAGACAGGCATTGTCGCGCCCTCGGGACGTTCCAGATCGCCAGCGCAGCGCAAATCGCCATTCGCGGCGCCAACGGCCAGCACATTGCCGCGCCCATCCGCCCCAAGGGGCGGGCGGGCGGGATCGGGACGGAACATGGCCTGCCCCTCGTCCCAGAGCAGCTTGCCGCCGCAATGGCTCCACAGATGGACGACCGGGGACCAGCCGCCGGACATGGCGACGACATCGCAATCCAGCCCGCCGCTGATCGTGCCATCGCCGGACTGGTCGCAAAGCGCCACGCCCTCGACATGACGGCTGCCCTTGACCTTGGCGATACCGGTGCCCAGAAGGATCGGGATATTGCGGGCCCGCGCCGCCTGCGGCAGATCGCCCGAGGCATCGGCGCGGGCATCGATGATCGCCACCACGTCGAGACCGGCATCCGAGGCGGTGAGCGCCGTGCGATAGGCATCGTCATTATTGGTGACGACGACGATCCGCTGGCCCGGCGCCACGCCGTAATCGCTGATGAAGTCCCGTACCGCCGAGGCCAGCATCACGCCCGGCACATCGTTGCAGGCAAAGCTGAGCGGCCTTTCCAGCGCACCGGTCGCGGTGACGATCTGTCCCGCCCGGATACGCCACAGCCGCTGGCGCGGGATTCCCCGGTCGGGATCGTGATCTGCCAGCGCCTCGCGCGCCAGAAGATAGCCGTGATCGTAAAGTCCCGTCGCCATGCAGTTGCGGCGCAGCGTGACATTGTCGCGCCCGCGCAGATCGGCCAGAAGCGCGTCGATGGTGGCCTCTCCGTCGCGGTGATCGACCGGGCTGCGACCGCCCCAGACCGGGTTCTGCTCCAGCACGATCACGCGCTGACCCTGCTCCGCCGCCTCGCGTGCGGCGGTCAGCCCCGCGATGCCGCCGCCGACCACGACCACATCGGCAAAGCCATAGGCCTGTTCATACATGTCGGGGTCGCGATCCTTCGGCGCGCGGCCAAGCCCGGCGCTGCGGCGGATGATCGGCTCGAACACATGTTTCCAGAACGGGCGCGGCTGCATGAAGGTCTTGTAATAGAACCCCGCCGGGAACATCGGCGACAGCCAGTTGTTGACCGCACCGATATCGGCATCCAGAGAGGGCCAGCAATTCTGGCTGCTCAATACCATGCCGGGAATCAGCGCGGTGGTGGTGGCGCGCTGGTTGGGCTCGAACCGACCGCCCTGGCCAAGGCCGAACAGGGCGTTGGGCTCTTCCGCGCCCGAGGCGAGCGGGCCGCGCGGGCGGTGATACTTGAAGGACCGGCCCAGCAGCATCTGGCCATTGGCCAGCATGGCCGAGGCCAGCGTATCGCCCCGCACCCCGCGCAGGTGACGCCCGTCAAAGCGGAAAGGAACCTGGAAGGCACGGTCGATGAGGCGGCCGCCATGGGCCAGACGGAAAGGAGGCGTGTAGGTCATCTTGCGTCAAGTCCAGTCGGGTTGCCAGTCGGGGCGGGATGCGCGGATCGCAGCGACGATCTCGGCGGGCGGATGCGGGGTCTGGGCGCTGTAGGTGCCAAAGACCTGCAATGTGGCGGTATCGCGGGCGGCAAGAAACCATTTGCCGCAACCATAGGCATGGCGCCAGCGTTCGAAATGCACGCCCTTGGGGTTCCTGCGGGCAAACAGGTAGCTCTCGAACTCGGCGTCATCGCCCTCGGGGCCGACGCGTTTCAGATGCGCCTCGCCACCCGGATGAAGCTCGGTTTCCTCGGCTTGAACGCCACAATAGGGACAGGTCAGTATCAGCATTCAGCGATCCTTGGGTGGAAATGTGGAAACATGGGCCAGCGCCATGCGGGCGAGACCCCGGCGGATCGTATCATCGGCAAGCGATGGGCCGGACAACCAGACGAAGCCGGGCTTGTCGCGCCCGGATTGCGACATGCGCTCGGTGCCGGGAAAGAGCAGCGCCTCGGGCTCGGCTTCCTTGCCGACACGGAACATCGCCCGCCCCTCACGCGCCGCGCAGAGCATATGACCGTTCAGCATATGGCAGAGCCCGCCGAACATCGGGCGGCTCTCGATGCCATCAGGATGGTCAAGATCGTCGAGAAGCTGGGATTCGAGGCCGGGATCGCGCGTCATGGCCCGCACCCCGCGCAAGCGGAAACCGGGAGCGGATGGCCCCCGGTCCCTCCGGGCAAGAGGCATCGGGAAAGCCTTGCCAGGCCTTGCCCGAAACCTGCCTCCTCCCGCGAATCTTCAGGTGAAGCAGAAAGGGATTTCCCCCCGTGCTCTACATCAGTTGGCCGGCTCTTCCGTAGCAGCGGGATCGGCCGGGGCCTCGGTCGCTGCGGGATCGGCCGGAGCCTCGGCTGCTGCGGGGTCTGCCGGAGCCTCGGCTGCTGCGGGATCCTCGACAGCACCTTCGGCAGCCGGATCACCGCCCTCACCGCCGCCCATGAAGAAGAACAGCAATGCCACGACGACCACGACGGCACCGATGATGTAATAGAGCCCGTTCTTATTGCCTTCAGCCATGATTGTCCCTTTCCTTGACATGGTTGACAACGAGTCAATTCATGTTTCGGCGCGAAGGTTCCTGCAAGATTTTCCATGCGCGGAACTCTGCCTAATGCGCCACGCCGGCGGCGACGGATTCGTCGATGAACCGCCCCTCGCGAAAGCGGTTCAGACCGAATTCCGCCGCCAGCGGTCCCGGGGTGCCGTTGGCGATCAGCTCGGCCATCGCCCAGCCCGAGCCGGGAATCGACTTGAACCCGCCTGTGCCCCAACCGCAATTGACGAAAATACCGCCCACCGGGGTCGCTGACAGGATCGGCGAGCGGTCTCCGGTCATGTCCACGATACCGCCCCATTGCCGCAGCATCTTGAGACGCGAGATCATCGGGAAGGTCTCGACCAATGCCCGCACCGTTTCCTCGGCATGGTGCCAGGAACCGCGTTGGGTGAAATTGTTGAACCCGTCGGTGCCGCCGCCGATCACCATCTCGCCCTTGTCGGATTGCGACAGGTAGCCATGCACGGTATTGGCCATCACCACGACATCCATGCAGGGCTTGATCGGTTCCGACACCAGCGCCTGCAGCGCCACGCTTTCGATTGGCAGACGGAAGCCCGCCATCTCGGCCAGTTGGCTGGAATGCCCGGCCACCACCATCGCCAGCTTCTCGCAACCGATCCGGCCCTTGGAGGTATTGACCGCGCGCACCTGCCCGCCCTCGGTCTCGACCCCCTGAACTTCGCAATTCTGGATGATATGCATGCCCATATCCGAGCAGGCACGCGCATAGCCCCAGGCAACCGCATCATGCCGGGCGGTGCCGCCGCGTGCCTGGTAAAGCCCGCCAAGGACCGGATAGCGCGGCCCCTCCAGGTTGATGATCGGCACCAGCTCCTTGACGCGGGCAGGCTCGATCCATTCGGTCGCCACACCCTGCAGGTGATTGGCGTAAGAGGTGCGCTTGTAGCCACGGACCTCGTGCTCGGTCTGCGCCAGCATGATTACGCCGCGCGGGCTGAACATGATATTGTAGTTCAGCTCCTGCGACAGCGTTTCATAAAGCTGCAATGCCTTGTTGTATATGGCCGCCGACGGATCCTGCAGATAGTTCGAGCGGATGATCGTGGTGTTGCGCCCGGTATTGCCACCGCCCAGCCAGCCCTTCTCGATCACAGCGACATCGGTGATGCCGAAATTCTTGCCGAGGTAATAAGCCGTCGCCAGCCCGTGCCCGCCCGCGCCGACGATCACCACCTTGTAGCGGTCACGCGGTTGCGGATTGGCCCAGGCACGCTGCCAGCCCTGATGCTGACGCAGCGCCTCCCGCGCGATGGCAAAGACGGAATAACGACCGGAACGCGATGCTGTAGCCATGGGAACCCCACCCTGAATCAGCGCCCACCATGGAGAGGGTGGACCAGTCTGACAACACATCTTGCGGCAGATCGCGGCGAAATGCGACACCGTGCCGGGAATGGCCATCATGCTAAGGTCTTCATCGCGGGCTTGTCATCGCGGTTTCGCTTTTCCATCGCCGGGAAACCGGTTAGTCCGGACCGGGAAAATCGAGGAGATCCGATGTTCTGGCTGTTAAGTGCGCTTCTGACGCTGGTGGTCGCGGCTGCGATCACCGTGCCGCTCAGGCGCGCGCGCGATGCCGAGGCACCATCGGCGGCCAGCTATGACCTGCGCGTCTATCGCGATCAGCTGCGCGAGGTCGAACGCGACCTGGAACGCGGCGTGATCGGCGAGGACGAGGCCGGACGCCTGCGCAACGAGATCGGCCGCAAGGTGCTGGAGACCGACCGCAGGCTGGCCGAGGCCACCCCCTCCCGGCATGGCGGCGGGATGGCCGGGGCGGCCGTCGCGCTGGCGGTGCTACTGGTGGGGGCAGTCGGGCTCTATCTTTACCAGGCGCCCCGGATGCCCCGGATTTGCCGCTGTCCAAGCGGATCGCGATGGCCGAACGCGCCTATGACAACCGTCCCCGCCAGGCCGAGGCCGAGGCGGCGGCCCCCGAGCCCGACAAACCCGATGTCGATCAGGAATATGTCGCCCTCGTCGAACAGTTGCGCGAGGCGGTCGCAAGGACCCCCGACGATCCGCAAGGGCTGACCTTGCTGGCCACCAACGAGATGCGCCTTGGCAACATGATCGCGGCGCGCGAAGCGCAACAGCGGCTGGTCGAGCTGCGCGGCGATCGGGCCAGTGCCCAGGAATTGCTGCGCCTGTCCGCCCTGATGATCGAGGCGGCCGGCGGAACCATCACGCCCGAGGCCGAACACGCGCTGGCGCGGGCCTTGCGAAAAGACCGGAGCCTGCCACAGGGCCGCTATCTCCTGGGGCTGCTGCAATTGCAGAATGGCCGCCCCGACCGCGCCTTTCCGATCTGGCGACGACTTCTCGAAGAGAGCCCGCACGACGCCCCGTGGAGCGCGCCGATCCGGGCCGGTATCCGCGATCTCGCCTGGCTGGCCGGCCAGCCGGATTATGTCCCGCCCGCGCCGGAAACCACCGGAATGCCTGGCCTGCCCGGCCCGGATGCCGATGCGATGGCCGCGGCCGAGGATATGACCGCCGAGGAACGGCGGGACATGATCGAGAACATGGTCGCCGGGCTGGAATCGCGGCTGGCGACACAGGGCGGCTCGCCCGAGGAATGGGCGCGGCTGATCGGATCGCTGGCGGTTCTGGAACAGACCGACCGTGCCCGCGTGATCTGGAACGAGGCGCTAGAGCGGTTCGGCGCCACGCCCGAGGCGATCGCGCCGATCAGGGCAGCGGCGGAAAAGGCGGGATTGACCGAATGATTCATGAAGATATCGCCGATCTGGCGGCCAGCTTGCCCCGAATGGGCGCCTTGGCCGGGCTTGATCTGGGGACCAAGACCATCGGGGTCGCGGTCAGCGACGGGATGCGGCAGGTCGCGTCCCCGCTCAAGGTGATTCGGCGGCGGAAATTCACGTTGGATGCTGCCGATCTCATGGCGATCCTGGACGAGAGGCGGATCGTGGGACTGATCCTCGGCCTGCCGCGCAACATGGACGGGACCGAGGGACCACGGGCGCAATCGACCCGCGCCTTTGCCCGGAACCTGTCGGGCCTGACCGATTTGCCCATCGGCTTCTGGGATGAGCGGCTTTCCACCGTCGCCGCCGAACGCGCACTGCTCGAGGCCGATACGTCGCGCAAGCGCCGTTCCGAGGTCATCGACCAGGTCGCGGCCGGCTATATCCTGCAAGGCGCTCTGGACCGGTTGCGCCACCTGGGATGAAAAAGGGTTGTATCCCCTGCCGTTATCCTTAGCTTCCCGCCTGAAACGGCAGAACGGGGGCAGTAATGAAACGCGTGAAACTTGGCGGCAGCGATGTCGAGGTCAGCGAGATCTGCCTAGGCACCATGACCTTCGGAAGCCAGACGAGCGAAGCGGATGCGCATGCCCAGCTGGACCGCGCATTGGAGATCGGCCTGACATTCATGGATTGCGCCGAGATGTATCCGGTCAACCCGGTACGGCGCGAAACCGTCGGTGGCTCGGAAGAAATCCTCGGCCGCTGGCTGTCGAAACCCGGCAATCGCGACCGGGTGGAAGTGGCCACCAAGGTCACCGGCCCCAGCCAGATGGTCCGCGACGGGCAAGGCTATGACGGCGCAATTATCCGGAAGACCATCGACGCCTCGCTGCGGCGGTTGCAGACCGACCGGATCGATCTTTATCAATTGCATTGGCCGGTTCGCGGCTCCTGGTCGTTCCGGCAGAACTGGACCTATGATTCATCCGGCCGTTCGAAACAGCAGGTGCTGGACCACATGGCCGATGTGCTGGAAGCCATGGCCGAAGCCGTCAAATCCGGCAAGCTGCGCGCTTTCGGCCTGTCGAACGAGACCGCGTGGGGACTGACCCGCTGGTGCGATGTGGCGGACCGGACGGGTGGGCCACGCGTCGCCGCGATCCAGAACGAATATTCGCTGCTCTATCGGCTCTATGACACCGATCTTGCCGAGACCGCGAATGCCGAGGGGGTGACGCTGCTCGCCTATTCACCTCTCGCAGCGGGGCTCCTGTCCGGCAAGTATCAGGACGGCGCGATGCCCGAAGGCAGCCGTGCCGCAGTGGACAAGACGCATGGTGGGCTCGGCAATCTGGGTGGCCGCAAGACCGCGCGGGCACAGGAGGCGGTGGCGGCCTATCACAGCCTCGCCGCCGAACATGGCTGGGATCCGGTCCATCTGTCTGTCGCATGGCAATTGACGCGGCCCTTCAGGAACGTCCCGATTATCGGCGCGACCACCGGGGCGCAGCTCGATCACCTGATCGAAGGTTTCGGCAAGACCCCGTCCGAAGAGCTTTGCAAGGCCATCGACCGGCTGCACAGGGAGCATGGCCTGCCTTATTGATGCGGGCTGAAAGGGCGGTCCAGTTTCCAGCGTTGGCCGGGGGCTGTCTGCCCCATCCGGCTGGCGCCGGATTCCCCCGAGGATATTTGCCTGAAGAAGAAGGGGTTGCGGTCTTACAACCGCGTCACCACCCGCCCGGCATAAAGCCGTTCGACATCATGTGCATGGCACAGATCGGTCGCGGGCGTCATGACCGCCGCCGAGGCCGCCGCCGCGCCAAGCGCCAGCGCCTCTTCGACCGGCTGCCCGCGAGAGATCGCCAGCACGAAGCCCGCGACAAAGCTGTCGCCCGCGCCGACGGCGCTGACCACCGGCACTTTCGCAGCCTCGGCATGCCATGCGCCATCCTCTCCGGCGATGACCGAGCCATCCGCCCCGCGTGCCACGATCACCGATTTCGCCGCCCCGTCCCGCACCAGCCCGGCGGCGAAAGCCGCGCTGTCGCTGCGCAGCGGCAGGGGGCGACCGGCAAGGCCTTCGGCCTCATGGCTGTCCATGCGCAGCACGTCCACCGGCGTTGACGACCCGGCCAGCGCCCGCAGCGCGTCGCCCGAGGTATCGACCAGCAGCCTGGCTCGCCCGTCCTTGAGCCCGACGGTCAGCATCTGCTCGAATCCCGGCGCGACCCCCGGCGGGTTCGAGCCGGAAACGACCACCCAGCCCCCGGCACGCGCTGCCTCGGCTATCGCCGCCATCATGTCCGAGACATGCGCCTTGTGCCATTCCGGGCCAGGCATGACGAAACGGTACTGGCTGCCCGAGGCCCGGTCGGTCACCGCCAGCGATTGCCGCGTCTCGCCTGGTGCGGTCAGCCGGATGATGGACAGCCCATCGGCCTTCAGCATCTCGGCGATGCGGGTTCCGGTTGCCCCGCCAAGCGCCACCATCGCCGTAGATTGCCCGCCCATGATCTTGATCGCCCGGCTGACATTGATCCCGCCACCGCCCGGATCGACCACCGGCTTGTCGCAGCGCAGTTTCTGATCGGGGCGCACCTCATCGGCGGCGGTGGACAGGTCCAGCGCCGGGTTCAGCGTAACCGTCAGGATCGGCAACTGGTTCATTCCCACCACCTGTCGATGCGGGCGATATCCTCGTCGGACCAGCCGAAATGATGCGCCAGCTCATGCGTCACCACATGCGCGATCAATTCGCCAAGGGTCACATTCCCCCGCGCCGCCCATTCATCCAGGATCGGACGGCGGAACAACCAGACGATATCCGGCCCCCCGGGTTGATCGGAAACCGATTTCTCGGTCAGCGGGATACCTTCGTAAAGCCCCGTCAGTTCGAATCCATCATCGATCTGCAACTCGTCCAGCATCTCTTCGGAGGCGAATTCCGCCACCCGGATCGCCACATCCTGCGCATGACCGGCAAACCGCGCCGGCAAGCCCGCCACCGCCTCCCGCGCCAATGCCTCGATCGCCGCCGCGTCGGGGGCGCGCATCCCGTCCCAGTCACTCATCTGCCGCTCCTGCTTGCCAACCCCGATATGGACAAAAAAGCCCGGCTGTGAAAGAGCAACGGGCAACAGGAGATGTTCCATGACCACCACCCGCTTCGCCCCCTCGCCCACCGGGCATATCCATGTCGGCAACCTGCGCACCGCGCTGTTCAACTACCTGATCGCCCGCAAGGCGGGCGGCACATTCATACTGCGCCTTGATGACACCGATCAGGAACGTTCGAAACAGGAATATGTCGATGGCATCCAGCGCGACCTGGAATGGCTGGGGCTGCAATGGGACCGGGTCGAACGCCAGTCGCTGCGGCTGGACCGCTACGCCGAGGTGGCGGATAACCTGCGCGCTTCCGGCCATCTTTACGAGGTGTTCGAAACCCCGACCGAGCTGGACCTGAAGCGCAAGAAGCAACTGAACATGGGCAAACCGCCGGTATATGACCGCACCGGGCTGAACCTGACGGATGCCGAGAAGGAGAAGCTGCGGGCCGAGGGGCGCGACGGGTATTGGCGCTTCAAGCTGGATCACGAGCGGATCGAATGGGTCGATGGCATCCTTGGCGATATCTCGATCGACGCGGCCTCGGTCAGCGACCCGGTCCTGATCCGCGCCGATGGGCAGGTTCTTTATACCTTTGCCAGCAGCGTGGACGACACCGATATGGGCGTGACGAATATCGTCCGCGGCTCGGACCACGTGACCAATACGGCCACCCAGATCCAGATCATCAAGGCAATCGGCGGCACGCCTCCTGCCTTCGCCCATCACAGCCTGCTGACCGGCGCAAAGGGCGAGGAACTCTCCAAGCGGATCGGCGCGCTCTCGCTGAAGGATCTGCGCGAGGCCGGGGTCGCGCCCGAGGCGCTGATCTCGCTGATGGCACGGATCGGTTCGGGCCAGCCGGTCGGGCTGGCCAGCCTGGACGAGCTGGCCGAGCAATTCGACCTGTCGCATTTCGGCGCCTCGCCCACCAAGTTCGACGCAGAGGATCTCTGGCCGCTGACGCGCGAGCACAACCAGTCGCGGCCATTCGAGACGGTCAGGGACCGTATCGCCGCGCTTGGCGTGCCGACGGATCAGGCCGAGCGTTTCTGGCGCGTCGCCTCGCAGAACATCACCACGCTGGAGGATCTGGCGGGCTGGTGGCGGATCTGCAGCGAAGGTGCCGAGCCGCTGGTCGATGCCGAGGATACGGATTTCATCACCGAAGCCATGAAGCTGCTGCCCCCGCCGCCCTATTCGGATTCAAGCTGGAGCGAATGGACGGCGCAGGTGAAGGAGGCCACCGGCCGTAAGGGCAAGGGGCTGTTCATGCCGCTGCGCAAGGCCGTGACGGGTCAGGCACATGGGCCGGACATGTCGGAACTGATGCCGCTTCTGCAGGTGATCAGGGCGCGGGGATAAGTCCGCGCCTGTCTCGCCCGGCGGCCTGATTTTCGTTCCGACCGAACGGGCCCTATCTGACGCGCACCGCGCCGCTTCCCCCCAAAGCAGCCCCCGCGACCGCCCCGATTGGCCCGGCAACAACGGCGCCGGTCGCGGCACCGGTGGTTGCCCGGGTGGCGGTGTTCGGACCGCAGGCGGCGGCCGTCAGCGTCAGGCCGCACAGCAATATGACGGTCAGTTTCTGCATGGGATTTCCTTTCCCTGGAAAGCTTTCACGTTGTCAAACAGCCATGTGCAGTCATTTGTTCCGCCTAGCCGGAGAGATTGTGGGCAAGTCTTCGGAGAATGACAGGCCAGGCACAAGGGAATCGGATCGCTGAATGAAAAGAACGGGGCATAAGCCCCGTCCGCCGTCTCGGGACACCTCCCGGCATGCGCAGTTACGCAGCGCGGGTTGCCATCAAGGAACCCCGCGCATCTCAGCCGGAAGCGGCAATCAGGTGACGGGTATATTCCTGCTCTCCCGCGCCCTTGCGCAGTGCCTCCACGGACATCACCTCGACGATCCGGCCATGTTGCATCACCGCCAGCCGGTCGCAGATATGCCCGACCACGGCCAGATCATGGCTGACCATGACATAGGTGAGCCCATGCTCGGCCCGCAGATCGGTGAGCAGGTTCAGGATTTCCGCCTGCACGCTGACATCCAGCGCGCTGGTCGGCTCGTCCAGCAGCAGCAGCCGGGGTTCGGCGGCAAGCGCCCGGGCGATGGCGACACGCTGCCGCTGCCCACCCGAAAGCTGATGCGGATAACGAAAGCGGAAACCGCGACCCAGCCCGACATCCTCGAGCAGCTTGGCGATCCGGCGGTCGATATCATCCATCCCCTGCAGGCTCAGCGCCTCGGACAGCACGGCATCGACCGAATGGCGCGGATGCAGGCTGGCATAGGGGTCCTGGAACACCATTTGCACGGTCTTGTAGAAGGCACGATCCCGGCGCCGGGCGTGCACCGGGTGGCCATCGACCTCGATCCGGCCGGACCAGCTATCGATGAGGCCAGCGACGGCGCGCAGGATGGTCGATTTCCCCGAACCGGACTCGCCGACGAGGCCGAAACTCTCGCCCTTGGCAACTGAAAACGCCGCGTTTCTCACCGCATCCACACGGTCCGGCGGATAGCCGAACCAAACGTCGAGATCGTCGATGGTCAGCATGGGAGGCACCGCCGGAGCGGGGGTTTCACACCCCCGCGCCCCCGTGGGATATTTGGATGAAGAAGAAGCATATATTACGCGCTTTCCGATGTTGTGGTCCCGACCCCCCCATCCCGCCAGCTGTCCTCGCGTTGCAGGACAGGGAGGCGCTTGACCGGCGCGTCGAGGCGGGGGAGGCTGCCGAGCAGCCCACGTGTATAGGGGTGGCGGGCGTTATGCAGCTCGCTGGCGGCCAATGTCTCGACGATGCGGCCAGCATACATGATCAGCACCCGGTCGCAGAATTTCGAGACGAGATTCAGGTCGTGGCTGATGAAGATCAGCCCCATGCCGCGGTCGCGCACCAGACCGTCCATGATGTTCAGCACCTCGCCCCTGACCGATACGTCAAGGGCCGAGGTGGGCTCGTCCGCGATCAGGATCTGCGGGTCGGGAGCCAGCATCATGGCGATCATGATCCGCTGACCCATACCGCCCGAGACTTCGTGCGGATAGGCCCCCATGACCCGTTCGGGATCGCGTATCTGGACCGCGTTCAGCATCTCCAGCGCCTTTTTGCGGGCAGCATCCCTGCCCCCTCCTGCGTGAAGGCGGTAAGCCTCCATGATCTGGTTACCGACGGTCATCACCGGGTTGAGGCTGAATTTCGGATCCTGCATGACCATGCTGATCCGGCTGCCGCGCAGCTTGCGCATCCGGCGCTCGGGCAGGTTCAGGATCGATTCTCCGTCCAGTTCGAGCCGGTCGGCGGTGACGCGACCCGGCGGGCGGATGAGGCCAAGGATCGCCCGGCCCGTCATGGACTTGCCCGAGCCGGATTCGCCCACCACGCCCAGCCTTTCGCGGCCAAGATCGAAGCTGACGCCCCGGACGGCGTGGAACTCTCCTTGACGGCTCGGGAAGGTGACGCGGAGGTTCCGGACCTGCAAAAGAGACTGGGTCATTCCTTGTCTCCCTTCGGGTCCAGCACGTCGCGCAGCCCGTCTCCGAGCAGGTTGAAGGCAAGGCTGACGATGAAGATCGCAAGGCCCGGCATCGCGGCCACCCACCAGTGATCGAGGATATAGACCCGCCCATCCGAGATCATCGCCCCCCATTCCGGCATCGGTGGTTGCGCGCCAAGGCCAAGGAAGCCAAGGCCAGCCGCCGACAGGATGATCCCGGCCATGTCCAATGCCACCCGCACGATCAGCGAAGAGATGCAGAGCGGCCAGATATGCCGGATCAGCAGCCGAAGCGGTCCCGCCCCCTGCAAGCGGGCGGCGGCGATATAGTCGGCGTGGCGGATGGTCAGGGTCTCGGCCCTCGCCAATCGTGCATAGGGAGGCCATGCGGTCAGCGCCAATGCAAGGACGGCGTTGCCGATGCTGGGGCCGAGTGCCGCGACGAAAGCCAATGCGAGGATCAGCTTGGGGAAGGCCAGGAAGATGTCGGTGATCCGCATCAGGACCTGATCGACCCAGCCTCCGGCAAAGCCGGCGACGGTGCCGATAAACAGCCCGATGATCGGCGCGATCAGGGCCACGGTGCCGACGATGAAAAGGGTAATTCGAGAGCCGTGGATCAGGCGCGACAGGATATCGCGGCCAAGCGCGTCGGTGCCCAGCCAGTGCTCTGCCGAGGGCGGTTGCAGACGGCCCGCGAGATTCTGGGCAAAGGGGCTTTGCGGCGACAGCCATGGCGCAAAGATCGCCATGAAGACCAGCAGGATCAGGATGACCAGCCCGAACATCGCCAGCTTGTTGGCGCGAAATGTGAGCCAGCCCTGATAGATCGCCCCCAAGCGCGCCTGACGGCGGGTCTGCGGCGCGTCGGACAACAGCCATTCGCGGCGGGATTGCGGGCGGGTGATTGATGTCTCGCTCATTTCGACCTCGGATCCAGCACGCGATACAGCAGGTCGCTGAGCAGGTTCAGCCCGATGAAACAGGTTCCGACGACGACCGTGCCGCCCAGAACCGCGTTCATGTCCCCGGCCAGAAGCGTCTTGGTGATATATTGCCCAAGGCCCGGCCAGCTGAAGATGATCTCGGTCAGTACCGAACCCTCGAGCAGCGAGCCGAAGCTGAGGGCGATCACCGTCACCAGCGGGATCGAAATATTGCGGAAGGCATGCCGCCAGATCACGGCGCGCTCGCTCAGCCCCTTGACGCGGGCGGTGGTGATATACTCGGCCGAAAGCTGTTCGAGCATGAAGCTGCGGGTCATGCGGCTGATATAGGCGAGGCTGAAATAGCCCAGCAGGCTGGCGGGCAGGATGATATGGCTGAACGCGTCCCGAAAGGCCGCCCAGTCCCCCGCGATCAGCGAATCGACAAGGATCATGCCGGTAACGTGCGGCACCATGCCGTCATAGATGATACCCTGCCGCCCCGGTCCTCCGACCCAGCCAAGGATCCCGTAGAACAGCAGGAGCCCCATCAGCCCCAGCCAGAAGATCGGCATCGAGTAACCGACCAAAGCCACCACGCGGGCGATCTGGTCGATGATACCGCCACGCCTTGCTGCGGCGATCACGCCCAGGGGCACCCCGATGCTGACCCCGATCAGCGTGCCGAGGGTCGCAAGCTCCAGCGTAGCGGGGAAGACATGCTTGATATCCT
Source organism: Paracoccus methylarcula (assembly GCF_003007735.2). GTDB lineage: Bacteria > Pseudomonadota > Alphaproteobacteria > Rhodobacterales > Rhodobacteraceae > Paracoccus > Paracoccus methylarcula. The sequence continues at coordinate 240,061 of NZ_PXNQ02000004.1, read as the reverse complement.
CGATCACCGGCTGCCCGGTCGAGATCGAGCGCCCGAAATCGCCGGTGACGACCTCGGTGAGATAGCGGAAGAACTGCACCACGAGCGGCTGGTCGAGGCCCATCGCCTGGTAGGCGGCATCATATTGCGCCTGCGTGGCCCGGTCGCCGACCACCTTCAGCACCGGGTCGATCGGCATGACCCGCCCGATGATGAAGGTGACCAGCAGCAGGCCCAGCAGCGTCAGTGCCAGCGACAGGAGCGTTCCGGCGATCCTGCGCAAGCGGCGGTTGCGCCCGGCCCGCCGGTCGGAAGCAGAGACGGGCGGGGTCGGCCCCTGCCCGCCTGTATTCGTATCGGTCATGCTCAAGGTTTATTCGCCCTTGGTGACGCTTCGATACATCGCGTTGGTCACGGTGCCGCCTGTCGTCCAGTTCTCGACATTCTCCTGAAGACCGGTATTCGCGACGCGGATGAACAACGGAATGATCGGCGCCTCTTCCTGATATTGACGCTGGATATCCTTGTACATTTCGGCCCGTTTCTCGCTGTCCTGTTCAAGCGTTGCGGCTTCGGTCGCCTCTCCCATCTCCGTGGGAACCGCGTAGGAATTCCGCCATGCCAGCAGTCCGGTCGCCTTGGCCTCGTCGCTATTGTCGGGGTTATAGGCGAAAGTCGCGGCATTGGTGTTCGGATCGGAATAATCCGGCCCCCATTCGCCAAGGAAGATCGGCACCTCCCGGGCGCGGTACGCGTCCAGCACCTGCGCCCCGGTCATCTGCTCGATCTCCAGCGTCAACCCTGCCTCGGCCATCGATGCCTGCAAGGCCTGCGCCACATCGATATATTCGCGCAGATCGCGGATCTTGGTGGTGACGGTTCCGCCTTCGATACCCGCATCAGCAAGTATCTGCTTTGCCTTCTCGACGTCATAGGTCCATGGATTTTCGTCAAGCGCACCGAGATATCCCTTCGGCAGGAAGGACTGGTGCGGCACGAAAATTCCCTTGAGGAAGCTGTTCGAGATGCCCTCGTAATCGACGAGGTATTTCATCGCCTCGATCACGGCGGGATTGGAGAGCAGCTCATTCTTCTGGCTCAGCCCCATGTAGAGGATGCGCCCCTTGGGTTCCTCGTCGATCTTTAGCCCCTCGACCTCCCGCACCGCGTCCACATCGGTCGGGGTCAGATCGCGAGCCACGTCGATATCGCCCTGCTCGAGCAGCAGCCGCTGCGCGCTCGATTCGGCGACATTGCGGACGATGACCCGTTTCATCTCGGGTGCGCCTTGCCAGTAATCCTCGTAAGCGGCAAGCTGGACGGCCTCGTTCGCACGCCAGTTGCCAAGCGTATATGCACCCGATCCCGCATCATTGGTGCCGAGCCACGCATTCCCCATATCCTCGCCTTCGGCATTCGCCATGACGGTTTCCTTGTCGACGATGCTCGCGACACCGGCGGTCAAGCAGTTCAGAACGAAGGACTGGGCATAGGGCTTGTCGAGGTTCAGGGTCAGCTTGTTGCCCTCGAAGGTGATCTTTTCCTCCACATTCTCGGGCGTGAAACCGAATTGCGTCAGGATGAAGGCCGGGGTCTTGTTCAGCTTGACGACGCGCTGGAACGACCACGCGGCATCCTCGGCGCGGACCGGGTTGCCGGAATGGAAGGTCGCGCCTTCGCGGATAGTGAAGGTGATGGACATCCCATCCTCCGACACCTCCCAGCTTTCGGCGAGCGATGGCTGGAAGCCGGCTTCGAGATCCGTCGGATCGAAATCGACCAGCCGGTCATACAGGTTGATCGTTACGTCGATGCCCGAGAATTCGAAGGCCTGGGCGGGATCAAGCGTGATGATATCGTCGATCGTGGCAGCTACAACCAGCGTATCGGCGGGTGTTTCGGCATATGCCGCAGGTGCGATGGCCAGCAGTGATGCCAGCAGGATCGCACGCGAAGTCAGCAGATGTTTCATGTAAGTCTCCCTGTCGGAATTCGTCCCGTCAACGCGGGATTCATGTCCTGCAAGGTGGCGCAAGCTCGATGCATAGGCAAGCCCTGTGGATACCGTTTCGCGCCATGATCCCCGCCGCGGCAAACCAGGCTCGGCAAGCGGATCGCATGCCCGGCAATTCAGCATGCCGTCCCTGACAGAAAAACGCTTGACGCCCCCGACGCCACCCCTTACATCGCCCCCACCCGTGGCGGAGTAGCTCAGTTGGTTAGAGCAGAGGAATCATAATCCTTGTGTCGGGGGTTCAAATCCCTCCTCCGCTACCATTTATTCCGTTGAAAGATCGCCAAGAGAATTCGAGCCCGATTTTGCGGGCTTAGAACGATCATGTTCAGGGCAACATCCGGGCTACTGTCGCGCGACATGTTTCTTCGGTGTTTGACAAGCACATTTGCGGCAGGCCAGGTTTCTGCCGATCAGGATTTCCGCGTCGAGCCACGCTCTTAACTGAATCTTTTGGCGATTGAGCCGCCCCCGACCCACCGTTCAAGCGCGGTTTCCGCAACGCGGCGGCAACCGCGCCCGGTCAGAACCTGAAGATGAAATCGGCACCGAGACCATAGGTTATCGAACCGCTCCCCAAACCATCGACCGAAGCCTTGAAGCTGCCGGTCAATCCATTGTCGCCGTCATAGCGCAGACCGCCCCCGATCCGCAGACGTCCACCCTCTCGTTGCAGATCGAGGGGAGCGGCGCCTGAGCCTTCATGCTTTGCCCATATCCCGGCGATACCGGCGCTGTGGATCCAGTTGTCATTGTCCGGCCAGACGGGGCTTTCGGCCCCCAAGTCCAGTTCGATCTCGGTCATCGAGACGGATCGGGCCGGCACGAGGTTCGACAGGCCATCAGCATAGGCGTGCTGGCTTTCGTGGACATGGCTGACCGAAAGACTTGGCCGAAGCGTCAGAACATCCACGGCATAATCGCCCTCGACGCCAAGCGAGACGAACTTGCGCTTCCCGGTGAACCTGTCGGTGAAGGTCCCGAGGGGCGTAACATGGTTCCAGGTTTTGCCGTACAGGATACTGCCCTGGTAATAGAGCCGATGATCGGCGAGCTTGCCGACGACATAAGACCCGACCAGCAAGCCGCCGCCACCGATAGCGACCCCGTCAGACGTCGTCATCCCGGAATTGTCCATCTGCAACATCACCCCGGCGAGCAAATCGTCATTCAGCACGATGTGGTTGCCGATCACGCTATGAACATAGCTCGTATTGGCTTTCTTGCCCTTCCTTGTCCGCCTTGCGCTCATCTTCATCCAGACCGCACGATCATTCTCGGCCACGAAGCTCAAATACTCCCTGTCATCGCGAAACAACGCATCCAGATCGAAGCGCCGCCTGCGCGAACGGTGCCGGCGCTGGCGCAACAATTCGACAAGATCGGGTTGCTGCTGGACGAGATCGCGTGCCCGGGCCGCCAGGAAACCGGTGATGGCCTTGCCCGTGATGATCTCGCTTTCGATCCGGGCCCACGCGATCGCGGCCATCGAGGCCTGACCGGTCTTGTCCCGGGCCGCCCCCTTAGCAAGCGCAACCGACAGATTGCCTTTTCCGTCCGCCATCACCGCGGCGCGATAACGTCGAGGCCCGCCGGTCAGCGCGGCGACCGTGCCATTCGCAACCATGACGTCACCGATGGTGAAACCAGAGACGGCTTCGCCGAAATCGAAAATGATATCAAAGCGGTCGCCCGGCAGGAAGGAAGCGGGCAAGCCGGTGAGCCGCGGTTTCGGTCCGCTGCCATCGGGACGGTTCGCAAACAGGTTCGAGGCCGTGTTGCCATTGCCGGCGGAATCCACGGCGGCGTTTTCACGCAACCGGATGGAATGGGCGAATGTCCGGGCGATAACCTGCAAGCTGTAATCCGCTCCGGTGCCCGACAGGCTAGAGATATCGGCGTTCACCACCTTGAAATCCGCGAGCGCCAGCTTGGTGACCGGCTCGGAAAAGGCGATGGCCAGCCTGTAGGGCGTTCCGGGGAAATCCGGAGTCCCGCTCAGGGTAACAGATGGTCGGGTGGTGTCGTAGGAATAGGTGAATTGCGACGCGGACAGGTTGCCGTTGCCGGCACGATCATGGGCCACGTCCTCGGCGATATCGACGGTGACAATCGATTCGCCCGAGGCAACGAGATCGAAATTGTATTCCGAACCGATCCCGGTGAATTGCTCCACGCTCGCCCCGGAAACCTGGAGGTCCGTCTGATCGAAACCCTCGACCTCCTCCGAAAAACTGACAAGAACCGGAATCCGGCCAAGGCTGTCCTGCGGCGATGCCGATGTAGTGATGGTGACGGTGGGTGCGGAGATATCGTAATCGATCGAGAACTCCGCCGCGTTTCGATTGCCGTTGCCAGCGTGATCGCTGACGGCACCTTCGGCGATCATCACACGGATGGAACCTTTTCTGTCGGCCTCTGGGATCAGATCGAAACTGTAACCTCTCCCCGAACCAGACAGGCCTTCCACCTGCGCGCCCGTTACCGACATATTGGCGGTTCCGAAAGTGACGACCTCTTCCGAGAATGTCACGGTCACCGGGATCCGGCCGATATTGGCCGGGCTCTGCACCTCCGAAGCGATGGTCACTGTCGGCGCAACGGCGTCATAGGTGATCGAAAGCCGCTTCGCGGCGATATTGCCGTTTCCAAACCTGTCCTTGGCCTGCCCGGCATCTATATCGACGGTGATGGTTCCAACCCGCGTTGGAACCAGGTCGAAGGCATAATCCGCCCCCTCGCCAGAAAAATTTTCCATCCTGCGCCGGTGAGCATGACATGATTACCCGTGAACTCGCTGACCGGCTTCGAGAATGTCACCGTGACGGGGATGCGGGCGGCGTTGCTCGGGCTGGTCACCTCAGCGGCTATCGTCACCGTCGGCACGATCCGGTCGTAAGCGATCGCGAAACTGGCACCCTCTTCGTTCATGAGGCCCGCGAGATTGGTGGCCGCACCCCTGGTGATACCGACACTCGCGCTGCCTGATTTACCTGCGGGCAAAACCAGGTTGAATGTGAAGACCGGGTTGGCAGAATCGTCGAAATTCGCAATCTCCGCTTCCTTGACCATCAGTTCTTCGGCATCGAACCCCGTTACCTTGTCCGAAAATGTCAACGTCACAGGAATACTGGCCGCAGCAGTCGGACCGACCTCGGTCGAGGTGATTTTAGGCACCGGCGCGCTGCGATCCGAGATGATCCGGAAAGTTTCCGATTGCCCATTGCCATTGCCGGCACCGTCCGTGACGCGAGTGGCGGGAATCCAGGCAGTGACCTCACCGTCTTTGGACGGCTTCAGCGTGAATATATAACTATTGTCGAGATTATCGGTGACGCCCTGTTTCGTCGCGTTGCTAACGGAAATAGCGTTGATATCGACCTCCGTCACGGCTTCGGAAAATGTCACCGTCACCGGGATAATGTCCGCAGCGGTCGGACCGGTCTCGGTTGAGGTGATTTCAGCCACCGGCGCGCTGCGATCCGAGATGATCCGGAAAGTTTCCGATTGCCCATTGTAATTGCCGGCACTGTCCGTGACGCCAGAGGCGGGAATCCAGGCAGTCACCTCACCGTCTTTGAACGGCTCCAGCGTGAATATATAGCTGTTATTGCCGATGTCGGTGACGCCCTGTCTCGTCGCGTTGCTAACGGAAATATCGGTGATATCGACTTCCGTCACGGCTTCGGAAAATGTCACCGTCACCGGGATAATGTCCGCAGCGGTCGGACCGGTCTCGGTCGAGGTGATTTCAGCCACCGGCGCGCTGTGGTCGAATACGAATTCAAGGATCCCGGATTGCATGTTGCCTTGGTCATAGGCATCGATGACAGCGTTCGCCTTGATACCGACGGTGAACCCCCCGTCTCCGGACGGCATCAGGTTGAAGCTGTAATCCCGTCCCGAGCCGCTGACAGGCCCCACCGTCGCATTAGTTGTAGAAATATCCCCGGAAACGAATCCTTCCACATCCTTGGAAAATTTCACATTGACTGGCAGCGATGAAAGATTCGTCAGCCCCGAGACGGTCGAGGTGATCTCCTCGACCTCCGGGGGCGGAGGGATAGGGGTGCCCAAAATGGTGATCTTCGATCCGTCGAGATATGTGTGTCCGCCAGGATCGGCCCAGCCAGGAACCTCGGTTGCGTCAAAGAATGAGAAATCCCACTTTCCGGCAGGATACTTGACCTGGGGTCGGTAAGAATAGGATGCGGTTTTTGTGATCGTCTTGTGCAATTCCACATCGTAGTTCCAGCCGAAATGCGTCCTGCCATTCAATATCACCCACTTCCCGCCCGGTGGCCGAACATACAGGCGAATACCTTCATCCAGGCTATACATCCTGTGGGCGAGCGTGATGTCGATCCTGACTTCAGAAAAAATGTAACCCTCTTCAACAAAAAGAGATTTATAGATCGCTCCGCCATCAATATTCACTTCTGTTCCGTTAAGATCCAATGTCGCCAGAGCGACCTTGGCATTTGCCGAACCGGTGGCCGCGATCAAGATAAGGCATGTCATCGCGAGTATTTGCCCGAAGCCTGACAGGCCGCGTCCGATCACGCTCCTACCTTGCAGTTGGCACGCATACCCACCATGACAAATCACTATCGACCTCCAGACAAAGCCTAGTCCGGGGCCGATAATCGCCCGAATCGCACAAGCAAGGCGTTAACAACACGTGAAAATATGCCGCGCATTTTATCCGTTCCGGCAGCAGGGAAGTCATTCGGGGTCATCGGGGTTCAGCATCTCGCAAGCCATCCCGCACCCGGCAATCGCCGCGGATCGCGTCCTCGACCATATTTGCGGCCTCCGCCCCCTTACCTGATGTCATGATCTGGTGGCCTCTCGGTAGAAGAACGGATAACGGCGAAGTGTCGGCTTGGGATAAACCGGACCTCCGCAACCACCTGTGTCCCCCTTGAGACTGGCCCGGACGGGTTTATCCGGCCCGCTCCCTGTGCCGGAAGGGCTCCGTGTCCAAGGTGCAGGCGTTATCTGGGCGCTACGGACAGCCTGCGCCGCTCGGCCGAGGCCAGGGTTTCGCGGCGCCAGATATAGATACCGGAACTCATGATGATCAGCGCGCCGATAATGGTCCAGATACCGGGATAGGCCGCAAAGACGACGATGCTTGCGATACTGGCAAAGACCATCTGCAGGTAAACCACCGGGGCCAGGACCGAGGCATCGGCAAAGCGATGCGCCACCGTGGCGAGGATATGCCCGATCCCGCCGAAGATGCCGATCAGGCCTAACACGACCATATTCAGGGTCGTGTCCGGCCAGACCCAGTTTCCGAGCGCGAAAGGCGCGATGCAGAGCGTCGCGAGCCCGCTCGACCAGATCTGCGAGGTCGCGGTCGTCTCCTGCCCCGCCAACATGCGGGTCAGCACGAAATACAGCGAGGCGCAACTCAGCGCACCAAGCGAAAGGAACATCGCCGGGCTAAACTCTGCCCCCCATGGCTGCACCACGACCAGCACGCCGGCAAAGCCGGTCAGCACCGCAAGCAGGCGGCGTAATCCGATCTTTTCGCCCAGCATCGGCATCGACAGCAGCGTCACCACGATGGGACCGGCGAACATGATCGAGGTGGTGACCGTCAGCGGCAGATAGCTGAGCGCCTGGAAATTCAGCATCGTGCTTCCCAGTAGCGCAAGCGACCGCAGCGCCTGAACCGGCCAGCGGACCGAACGAAAGACACCCGCCCCCTCACCCGGCAGGTAAAGAACCAGCGAGAGCAGGAAATGCGTCGCATATCGGCAGAACACCACCTGAAGCGCCGGCAGTCCCGCAAGGATCAGCCATTTTGCCGATGTGTCGATGCAGGTGAAAAAGCCCACTCCCAGGCACATGGTCAGCAGGCCGAAACCCGAGCGGTCCTCGCGCGGTGCGGCAATCGATGGCATTACCTTCAACCCCGTTCCATCACATGACCGCGCCGATCTGCCACGGAACGAATTCGAAATCTCCCAGCCCCTGCTTCTCGGACTTGGTCTGCTCGCCCGAGGCCATGCGCAACCACATCCCGTAGATCTCGCGCCCGACCTCTTCGACGCTGGCCTCGCCGGTCAGGATACGGCCCGCATTGATGTCCATATCGTCCACCATGCGGTTATACATCTCGGAATTGGTGGCAATCTTCATCGAGGGCGAAGGCTTTGCCCCGAAGGCCGAACCGCGTCCGGTGGTGAAGGACACCAGATTGCAGCCAGAGGCGATCTGCCCGGTCACCGAGGCAGGATCGTATCCGGGCGAATCCATGAACACGAAGCCGGTTTCGGTGATCGGCTCGGCGTAACGGTAGACGCCTTTCAGCGGCGTGGTCCCCCCTTTGGCAGCAGCGCCGAGCGATTTTTCCAGGATCGTCGTCAATCCACCCTTCTTGTTCCCCGGCGAGGGGTTGTTGTCCATCGAGCCCTTGTTGCGCGCCGTATAATCCTGCCACCAGTCGATCAGACCGATCAGCTTGCGGCCCACCTGTTCATCCGCCGCACGTGCGGTCAGCAGATGCTCGGCGCCGTAGATTTCCGGCGTTTCGGCCAGCACCCCGGTGCCGCCCTGAGCAACCAGCAAATCGCAGGCATGACCTAGCGCCGGATTGGCCGTAACCCCGGACCACGCGTCCGAGCCACCGCATTGCAGCGCCACCATCAGTTCCGAGGCCGGGCATGCCTGCCGCTGGATATCGTTGACGAGGGGCAGCATCGCCTCGATCTTTTTGATTCCCAGCTGAACGGTCTTTTGCAGGCCCCCGACATCCTGGATGTTCATGGCCTGGAACAGCGGTCCGGGCGTCAGGCCATAGGCCTCGATCAGCCAGTCGATCTGCATCATCTCGCAGCCCAGCCCCGCCATCAGCACCCCGCCGACATTGGGATTGCGCGCATAGCCCCACAATGTGCGTTGCAGCACCTCGAAACCGGTGCCGTCACCACCCATGGCGCAGCCGGTGCCGTGAACGAAGGCGACGACACCATCGACATTCGGATAATCGGCCAGCTTCTCGGCGGTAAAATTCTGCGCGATCAGCCGCGCCGCCGTGGCCGAGCAGTTCACCGAGGTCAGAACCGCGATATAGTTCCGGGTCCCGACGCGGCCCGTCGCACGCCGATAACCCTGAAACATGTCTTGCTGCGCAACCTCGGGGGCCGGGCGCAGATTGGTCGCGAACTGATGTTCGTGGTCCACATTGCGAAAATCGAGGTTATGCGTGTGTACATGAGAGCCCGTGGCAATATCCTCATGCGCATAGCCGATGATTTGCGCGTATTTGATCACCGCCTCGCCCTTGGCGATGTCGCGGGTTGCCATCTTGTGTCCGCGCGGGATCAGCATCGTCGCCCCCTCGGTTCCAACCTCCAACGGTCGAACGGCGGTCACGACATTGTCTTCGGGCGACAGGCGAACGGTAGCTGACATCTGGCTTCCTTCGGTATTATGCGCAGGCGGGGCTGTCGCTGCGCCAGCGGTGGATCGGAATATGAGCCTGTCCCGACAGGCGAGTGCGCGTGTCTTCCCACATCCGCCGCAATTCGCGCCAATCGGTCAGTTTCTGCGGCGGATCTCGGTGCGAACGCGCAGCGAATTCAGGAAAATGCGCCCGCCCCGTCGACTGGCCGGTGACATCATATCGCAGATCGAAGGACCTGCGAAAGCCGTCAGAGCGATTTGCCAGCGACGAATGCGGGGGCAACGGATGGAACACCACCGCCATAACCACCCCGTCCCGTTCGAACCGTGCGGCTTGTTCGGTCGTGAGCATTACCACCTCGCTTTACAGGAACACCGAAACCAGCGGCGGCCAGATCAGCAACAGCGACAGGGCCAGCAACTGGATGACGATGAATGGCAGGAAGCCGCGGAAGATATCGGTCAGCGAGATCTCCGGCGGTGCCACCGATTTGAGATAGAAGGCGGCAGGTCCGAATGGCGGCGACAGGAAACTGACCTGCATGTTCATGCAGAACACCACCCCGAACCAGATCGCGACATGGCTGGGCTCCAGCGAACCGAAGAAACCCAGTTCCTCGACCGGCAGTTTCAGCACGATGGGCAGGAAGACCGGGATGACCAGCAGCACGATCCCAACCCAGTCCATGAATGCGCCAAGCATCAGGAATATCAGCATCATGATCAGGATCACGCCCATGGTCGGCAACTCGCTGCCGACAATGGTCGAGGCGATGAAGGTCGGCCCCCCCGCAATTGTATAGGCCCCTGCAAGCGCGGTCGCCCCGATGGTCACCCAGATGATCGTTCCGGTCGCCTTAAGTGTGCGTTTCAGGGCCTCCCATAGCAGGTGAAAACTCATCTCGCCGCGTAGCGTGGCGATGACGCCGACGGCGATGACACCCATACCCGCAGCTTCGGTGATGCCGGTGATGCCGCCATAGATCGAGCCGAGCACGACCCCGATCACGACCAGCGGGCCAACCAGCCCCTTGCCCATGCGCCAGCCTTCGGCGAAACGCTGGCGGCCGAATACAAGGACCTGCAATGCAATGGCAACCACCACGACGACGCCGAATATCACCGCGTAATCCGGCGTGCCGAAAGCAACGGACTCGACGCCCTCGACCGCCGCATTCCGGCCTGTGAGGGTAAAGAAGAGTGCCCGCAGGAACAGCACGGCGCTGCCGCCCCCGACAAGGGTGACAAGGAATGACAGGAACAGGTTGCGCTTTTCGTTCCCCTCGGGTTCGCCCGGTTCGGGCTCCGGCAGCGGAGCGAGCGAAGGATTCAACTGCGTGCGGACGATAATGTAGATGATGATGAAGGTGGCCAGGATGAACCCCGGCAGGAAACTCGCGGTGAACAGCGCCTTGATCGATGTCTCGGTGATCAGGCCATAGATGATCAGCACGATCGAGGGCGGGATCATCGTCCCCAGAGATCCCGAGGCGCAGATCGTCCCGATGGCGAGGTTCCGGTCATAGCCGAGACGCAGCATTTGCGGCAGGGCGATCAGCCCCAGCAGCACGACCTCGCCGCCGATGATCCCCGACATCGCGGCCATGATGACCGCCATGATCGAGGTCACGATGGCAATGCCGCCCCTTTTGCGCGACAGCCAGACATTCAGCGAATTATACATCTCGGCAGCGATGCCCGAGCGTTCCAGCAAATTCGCCATGAATATGAACAACGGCACGGATATGAGGACGTAATCCGTCAATATCCCGTATATCCGCTGTGCCAGGATATTCAGCGGTCCGGTCCCGAAATTCGCGAACAGCATCTCGGGCCCGAAACGCATGACCAGGACCGCCACGGCCATGACCGCCGAAGCGAAGCCCAGCGGCATGCCGATCGCCAGCAACACGAGCAAGGCGACCAGCAGGATGAGAGAAAGGGTTCCTATATCGAACATCAGCCGGATTTCCCCTGGTTGCCCTGTGCCTGAGCGGTGTTGATCATGTCCTCGACCTCGGTCTCGTCTATGATGCCGTGATGCTGCGGCCCCTTGTTCCAATCGGTAATCAGATTGATCACCGCCTGAAGCGCCACAAGGATGATGACGACGAGGATGAGCATTTTCATTGTCGCCGGAATCGGTGGATCGAAGGCCGTCCCGAAGGTCTCCCAGCGAAGGAACTTGCTATAGGCTTCGTCGAAGCTGCCCCAGACCATCGCGATGGCGAATATCACGATCAGTGCAGTCGAGATGCTGTCGCAGATCTTCTGCAGCCACCGGGGGAGGACATCGTAGAGCAGGAAGATGCGGATATGGCTTCGCTGCTGCATGGCGTAGAGGCCGGAAAACAAAAAGACGAACCCCGCCAGCCAAAGCGATAGCTCGTTCGCCCACAGGGTCGGCGCTTCGAACACATAGCGCAAGACGACCTCGTAGAACATGACGCAGACCAGCACCGCGACAAGCAGCATCGTCACACGGCTGAGAAACAACGAAAGCTTGTCGAACGGGTTTTCCAGAACGCCCTCGCCTTCGGTCACCCCGGCGCTGCGAACTCCCGCCACCGCAGCGATGAGGGCGCCAAGCAGGAAAAGGAAGTCGATGGCGCCGGCAGCCTGATATTTCGAATTCAGATTATCATTGCCCGCCCCGAGCAGGATAATGAAGCGCGGCAGATACCAGATCACCCAGGCCATGCAGAGTGCAAAGATTGCGGGCCAGACATAAGTCAGCTTGGAAGCGGCTTTCTCGGGCAAGTTGACCTCCCCATCCGTGGTAAGGGATGCGGCACCCGGATCGAATGCCGCGCCACATATGCTTGTGATCAGCCTTCTTCGCCCAACAGGCCGAGTTGGGTCATGAAGTCGACATGGCTGTCAACCAGCGCCTTGGCTTCCGGGGTCTTGGCCGCCCATTCCTGCCACGCGCTCTGTGCTGCCTCGCGGAAGGCGGCGCGGTCCTCGGTCGACCAGTCATGCAAGGTCACCCCCTGCTTTTCCAGCTCTGCCGCGGCCTTCGCGTTCTCGACCTCGAAGGTCAGCGCAGTCTGGAAGGCCAGCTTCTGCATGGCCGTGTCGATGATCGCCTTATGCGCGTCGCTCAGGCTTTCCCACTTGTCCAGGCGGCAGGCCAGGTGATCCGACGGCATCGAGTGGAAACCCGGATAGGTGGCGTGCTTGACCAGATCGAAAAGACCGATGGACTTGTTGTTCGCCAGCCCCGAGTAATCGGTGGCGTCGATGATCCCGGTTTCCAGCGCGGTGAAGACCTCGGTGAAATCCATCACCACGGGCGAGGCGCCAAGTGCCGCGAAAATTTCTGTCTCCATCCCCGGAGGCGAGCGGAACTTGAAATTCTTCAGGTCGTCGATACTGGCAACGGGCGTCTTGGAGGCCAGCGATTCCTGACCGTAGATCCACCAGCCGACAAGCTTCATGTTGAACTGGCCATACAGCTCGTCCGCAGCCTCGAAGCCGCCATTATACAGCCAGGCATATTGCTGCCACGGCGTGTCATAACCGCCCATGATATCGCCGACGAACTGGAAGGCGGGGTTCTTGCCGGTCTGATAGGCGCCGCCGGTCATGTCGCAATCGATGATCCCGTTGGCCGCCGCATCGAATGTTTCAACGGTCTTCACGACAGAGGACGAGAAGAACAGCTCGATGTCGATCTCGCCATTAGACATTGTCTCGACGTCATCGACAAATTGCTGCGCCAGCTTGCCGGATGTCTGCTCGGGTGCATAATGGGACTGGATGCTCAGGGTTTCCTGAGCCATTGCCGGCACCGCAACAAGCATTGCCAATGTCGACACCTTGGCCAATACCTTGAATTTCATTATCTTCTCCTCCTGTTGGTCGCCTGTGAGGCGTTTCTGATCTTGCTCCCACACAATTCAGATGGTATACCATTTAAATTCCGCAACGTAACCCTTCCATTTGTAACAATCAACAGTTTTGAATATGCACGGACTACGCGGTTGCGCATAGGGGCCGGTGGCTTTAGCCATCGCCAGATAATCGTTTCCTTGAGTGGGCAGGAACCGTCATGGCAGGTGAAATCCTGGCGGAAGATATCGCCAACAAGCTGCGCCGCGATATACTTCGCGGTGTTCTCGCGCCCGGCGCACCCGTGAAGGAACGCGACGCCGCCGCCAAATACGGCGTCAGCCGCACTCCCATGCGTGAAGCAATTCGCATCCTGGCGAATGACGGCCTGGTCCTGCTCCGCACCGCTCGCAGCCCGGTCGTGGCCGATCCTTCACTTAAGGAGGTCAGCGACGATATCGCCGTCCTCAGCGCGCTGGAACTCCTGTCCGGACGACTGGCCTGCAAACACGCGACAGAGGAGGAGATCGCGGATATCAGCGCGATCCAGGATCGCTTCGCCGAGATGCACAATGCTCCCGGCACGGACAGGCTCGAACTGTTCGAAACCGACATGAGTTTTCACATCGCCATCGCGCGGGCTTCGCATAACCCTTCGCTTGCCGATACCTACAGCGCCTATCTCGCGCGGTTGTGGCGTGCCCGCTACCTGTCGGCCATCCAGCGGCGGTCCCGGGCGACCGTGCTGAGGCAGCACGGCAGGATCGTGGAGGGGCTGCGCGAGCGAGATATCGCAAAGACCCGCAAGGCGATGGAGAGCCATCTGGAGCGCCTGTCGGTCAATATGCTGGAATATTTCGAATCCCGCACGGCGAAGTCCGAGCCGGTCAATTGACCGGCGTCAGAAGTGCCTCGCCCTTCCGAAACGCCCGGAGATTGTCGCGCTGCAAGCTGGCCATGGCGGCACGAGTCTCGACCGTGTCCGAGCCCTGATGCGGCTGCAGCAGCACATTATCAAGCGCCAGGAAACGCGGATCGATATTCGGCTCGCTGGCAAAGACATCCAGACCGGCGCCGCGGATCCTGTTTTGCTCCAGCGCGTCCAGCAGCGCGGCCTCGTCGATCACCGAACCACGCGAGATATTGACGATGATCCCGTCCGGGCCAAGTGCGTCCAGCATCCCGGCAGTGACAAATCCCTCGGTAGCGGGACCCCCGACCAGCGAGACGATCAGGTAATCCACCGCACCGGCCAGTTCGACCGGATCGGAATGATAGGTCCAGCCCGGCGTATCCTTCGGTGATCGGGCGTAGTAATGCATCTCCATCTTGAAGGCCGCCAACCTGTCGGCGATCTCGCGCCCGATGCGGCCAAGCCCAAGAATGCCGGCCTTGCCTCCGGACACCTTGCGATTCATCGGCATCTCGCCCTTCTCGGCCCATTGGCCCGAACGGACCCAGTCCGAACCTTCGACCAGCTTGCGCGACTGACCGATCAGCAGGGCAACCGCAAGATCGGCAACATCGTCGTTCAGCACATCCGGCGTATTGGTAACCTTGATTCCACGCTCGCTGGCTGCCGCGATATCTATGGCATCGAAGCCTACCCCGAAATTCGCGATCAGCCCGAGATTCGGCAGCATGTCCATCACGCTGGCGTCAAAAGCCTTGTGCCCCTTGTAGGCAACCGCCCGCACCCGGCCCCGCTCTTCCTGCGACAGTTCGGCCAAAGCCTCTGGCCCCGAAAGTTGCCTTGCACCGAAATCCTCGATGAGCGCGTCGAGCGCCCAATCCGGATATGCTCCAATCGCCAGTATGTCCTTCATCAACTTGACCTCTCTTTATGAATAGGCGGGATTGATCGGCCCGATCAGGATGATCTGGCGGTTCCCGGCAGCGGGGAACGCGTCACGCCGCACCCCATGGACCCGGGGCCTTCGCCATGGCTTGCACGTCAGCCGCGCCCGATGAAGGGCATCTTGGTCGCCATCACCGTCATGAACTGCACATTCGCCTCCAGCGGCAGTTCGGCCATATGCAACACCGCATCCGCGATGATCGCCGCATTGATCACCGGCTCGACCGCAGTCGAGCCATCCGCCTGCGGCACCCCCCTGATCATCCTTTCCGCCATGTCGGTCAGGGCATTGCCGATATCGATCTGCCCACAGGCGATATCGAAGGGACGGCCATCGAGCGACAATGTCCGCGTCAGCCCCGTCACCGCGTGTTTCGACATGGTATAGGGGACCGAGCCCGGCCGCGGCACATGCGCGGAAATCGAGCCGTTATTGATGATCCGTCCGCCCATGGGATCCTGCCTGCGCATCTGCCCAAAGGCGGCCCGCGCGGCGAGGAACATGCCGGTGATGTTGATGTCGCAGACCTGCCGCCATTCCTCGACCGAGATCTCGTCGATGGGTTTGCCCGGCACATTGGTGCCGGCATTGTTGAACAGCGCGTCCACCCGGCCCCACTCCCCCGCCGCTTTCGCGAAGGCGGCACCGACAGCCTGCGCATCGGTCACATCGCAGGGCAGCACCAGCGCGGCGCCATATCCTTGCGCCGTTTCCTCCAGCGGTGCCGGGCGGCGCCCGATCAGCCCGACGCGCCATCCCCTGTCCAGAAACAGCCGCGCCGCCGCCCGGCCGATGCCGCTGCCCGCCCCGGTTACCAGGATTGATTTCCCGCTCATTCGGTCTCCCCCTATCCAGATCGATCAGGCTACGCGCCTGTCAGTGATTGTCGCGCGGCAGGCTTCCGGCAACCTTCTGGTAAGCCGTCGCCAGTTCGAGACAGCCGCCATCGGCAAGCTGGCCGACATGACGGCGGTAGATCTCCTGCCAAGGGGTCTGGCTGACGATTTCGGGCGGCGACCATGCCGCGCGGCGCGCCTCCCATTCCCCGTCATCGACAAGCGCGTCCATGGTGCTGGCATTCAGATCCAGCCGCACCCGGTCCCCGGTCCTGAGCAGCGCCAGCCCGCCGCCGACCACGGCCTCGGGCGAGGCGTTCAGGATCGAGGGTGACTCGGAAGTTCCCGATTGCCGCCCGTCCCCGACCGTCGGCAGATGCTGCACACCCTGGCGCAGGACCGCATCGGGGGGCTGCATGTTCACCACCTCGGCAGAGCCGGGATAACCCACGCAGCCGACATTGCGGATGAACAGGATCGACCTGTCGTCGATCCCCAGCGAGGGATCGTTGATCCGGTCGTGATAATCCTCCGGGCCTTCGAACACCACGCGCGCGCTCGTATATCCCCTCATGCCCCGGCTCGGACAGGTAGCGCTTGCGAAAGTCATCCGAGATGACGCTGGTCTTCATCAGGGCCGAATCGAAGAGATTGCCCGACAGGACCAGGAAACCCGCATTCTCGCGCATCGGATCGGCGACCGTACGGATGACATCGCGATCCACGCTTTCCGCATTGGCAAGGTTCTCGCCCATCGTTCGGCCATTCGCAGTCATCGCCCCTTCGCGGATCAGCCCGGCCTTGCGCAGCTCTCCCATCACCGCCGGCACCCCACCGGCGCGGAAGAAGGACTCGCCCAGATATTCCCCCGCGGGCTGCATGTTGACCAGCAGCGGCACCTCGAATCCGATGCTCTGCCAGTCCTTCACGTTCAGCTCCACGCCCGCATGCCGTGCTACCGCCTGCAAATGCGGCGGCGCGTTGGTCGAACCGCCGATCGCCGAATTGGTGACGATCGCATTCTCGAAGGCCTCGCGGGTCAGGATGTCCGAAGGCTTCAGATCCTCATGCACCATCGTCACGATCCGCTTGCCGGTCTCATAGGCCATGTTCATCCGCTCGCGGAACGGCGCCGGAATGGCCGAATTGCCCGGCAGGCTCATCCCCAGAGCCTCGGCCATGGCATTCATCGTCGAGGCGGTGCCCATCGTGTTGCAATGTCCCAGCGACGGAGCCGAGGCACAGACACGGGACATGAACTCGTCGTAATCGATCTTGCCCTCGGCCAGCAGGCGGCGGCTTTCCCAGACGATAGTGCCCGACCCGGCCCGCTTGCCGCGCCACCAGCCATCCAGCATCGGCCCGCCATTGAGGGCAATCGCCGGGATATCCACCGTCGCCGCCCCCATCAGCATCGCCGGGGTGGTCTTGTCGCAGCCGGTGGTCAGCACCACCCCGTCGATGGGATAGCCATGCAGAACCTCGACAAGGCTCAGATAGGCAAGGTTCCGGTCCAGTGCCGCGGTCGGGCGCTTGCCGGTCTCCTGGATCGGATGGACCGGGAACTCCATCGGGACACCGCCCGCATCGCGGATTCCCGCCTTGATCCGGTCCATCAGGAAGACATGGATCTTGTTGCAGGGCGCAATGTCGCTGCCGGTATTGGCGATGCCGATGACCGGACGCTCGCCCTGCAATTCCCCGCGCGTGAATTGCTGGTTCTGGTAACGCTCGACATATAGCGCCGTCATGCCCGGATTGTTCGGATTGTCGAACCATTCCTGCGAGCGGAATTTTCGGTTCGCGCGCGTATCGCCCATGATCTGATGCCTTTCCCATTGCGGGTAATGCCAAGGCGCATTCCCAGCTTCGGTCTTGAGAAAGGATTGCAGAATGGTATACCAGAATCAAGGGCATTTATCCTGTCCTTCCGCGAAATGAGGAGAATCCGATGGTCCGCAACCTGCTTCTGGCCTTGTGCCTTGCACTGCCCGTCACGGCTTTTGCCGAAGGCGACGAAAACGGGGCCGTGCCGCAATTGAGGGCCTGCGTTGAAGACAGCGCATCGAATGGTGCCGAACTGGCCGGCTGCATCGATGCCGCGCATCGGGAATGCCTGCAATACCCTCCGGATACGGCCCCTGACGCGGCGGCGAAATGCTTTCTCGACCGGAAGAAAACCTGGGGAGACGCCATTTCGGAACAGATGGATTCGCTGAAGGAGGGGACCGGCGGGCAAGCTTTCGAGATCGCGCGTATCGATACCAGATACGACCTGACGGCGAACCTGCTGCAATGCGATCGCCTGACGGAACTGGCGCAACTGCAGGACCTGCCGGATCCGCGGATTAAGGCGCAACAGGCGCGGTGCGAGGCCACTGCAACCGGGTTGACCCTGATAAAGCTGCTGCTGCGGCCCGGAGCCGCGAAATGACTGCACAGCGCAGCGCTTTCCTGGCCGGCTTCCGCGCCTGCGCGCCGTTTTCCCTGATCATCGTTCCCTTCTCCACCCTGTTCGGCGTGGTTGCCCGTGACGCCGGACTGGATGTGCTTCAGGTCATGGCGATGGCGGCGATCGTCATTGCGGGCGCCTCGCAATTCACCGCCATCGCGCTCTTGCAGGACAACGCGCCGGTTTTCATCGCCCTGCTGGCGGCCCTGGCGGTCAATCTGCGCATGGCGCTCTATTCCGCCGCGCTGCAACCGCATCTTGGCCGGGCAAGGATCGGGACGCGCATGCTCATGTCCTATCTGATGATCGATCAAAGCTATGCCGTCGCCGCCAGGCATTTCGACATGACTCCCGCCATGTCCCTCGACGAGAAGGTCGCCTATTACATGGGCTGCGCCATGCTCTGCTGCCCGTTATGGTATGGCGGCTGCCTGGCCGGTGCATTGATCGGACAGCGGATTCCCGCCTCGCTGTCGCTGGATTTCGCGATACCCATCTGTTTCATTTCGCTGATCGCCCCGCTGATGCGAACGTTGCCGCATATCGTCGCGGCCTTGGTCGCGGTGACCGCGGCGATCCTGCTGTCGTCACTGCCCGGCAGTTTCAGCCTGCTGATCTCGGCCATTGCCGCCATGATCGCCGGAGCGCAGAGCGAACTTTGGCTAAGACGGCGGGCAAGGACGGTATCGGAATGATCGGGGACGGAGCATTCTGGAGCCTGACGGTCCTGCTGGGAATCGGGACGTTTCTCATCCGGTTCTCGTTCCTCGGTTTCCTTGGGGACCGCGAATTGCCGGATTGGCTGCTTCTGCATCTGCGCTATGTCCCCGTGGCGGTATTTCCCGCCCTGATCACGCCGCTGATCCTGTGGCCCGAGGCCACCGGCGGCCAACTGGATCCCGCCCGCCTGATCGCCGCCGCAGCCGCCTTTGCCGTCGGCTGCAGAATAAACGTGATCGGTGCGATTCTTGCGGGAATGGCGACGCTTTACCTGATGCAGTACCTGCTGGGATAGAGTGTCACGGCTTGGCGGGAACGGCCCGAAGCCTGCAGATCATACGGACCGGTTCAGCGCCCGCCCGGCATAGGACACTGTCGCATTTTCAAAGGCTCGCCGTGATCCCCCCATCGACATAGAGCACATGCCCGTTGACGAATTGCGAAGCGTCTGAGGCAAGGAAGATGCAGGCCCCGGCCAGTTCCTCGACTTTTCCCCAGCGACCCGCCGGTGTCCGCCTTTCCAGCCACGCGTTGAATTCGGAATCCGCGACCAGCGCGGCATTCAGCGGCGTATCGAAATATCCCGGCGCGATGGCATTGCAATTCAATCCGTATTTCGCCCAATCCGTCGCCATCCCCTTGGTCAGGTTCGCCACCGCACCCTTGGTCGCGGTATAGGGCGCGATACCCGGCCGGGCGAGTTGCGCCTGAACGCTGGCGATATTGACGATCTTGCCCCGACCGCGCCCGATCATGTGCCGTGCGCAAGCCTGACCCACGTGGAAAACGCTGGAAATATTGGTCTGGATCAGCCGCTCGAAGGCGTCCGGCGGAAACTCCTCCAGCGGGGTCCGATGCTGCATCCCGGCGTTATTCACAAGGATATCAATGGCACCGTGCTCGGCCTCGAAGCCGTCGATGGCCCGGCGCACCGCGTCGTGATCGGTCACGTCGAAAGGCAGGGCCAGCGCCTCCGCCCCTTCGTCGCGCAGCGCCTCGGCGGCTTGCTTCAGACGTTCGGCATTGCGAGCGTTCAGCACGATTTCGGCCCCGGCCCGGGCCAGCCCCCGCGCCAATGCAAGACCGATCCCCATGGACGAACCGGTGATAAGCGCCCTCCTGCCCGTCAAATCGAATAGCTTCATGCTTCCCCTTCCTGAAATAACCGGCAGCGGGAAATCGGCCCCTTGATGCTCGCCGCGAATGGTATACCATCCGGGCAGGAAAATTGACAAGCGCCGGATCGGTCTTGCCCTTCCGGCATATTCGGAATGCGTGCCGCGAACATGTCGTCGCGGACGCCCGGCTAGGCCCGAGAGCGAATGGGCAGCACGCCGCAAGCGACAACCAGAGCAGAGGCTTGAAACATGATCCTACCTATCTCCAACCCGCATCCCGATGGATTGTTTGTCGGCCGCCTGTGGCGTCCCGGAATCGGACCATGCGTCGTCGTGTTACGAGGGGACAGGCTGATCGACATCACCTCGCGCGAGGTGCCGACCATGCGCGACCTGATCGAACAGGAGGATGCCGCGGCCCATGCGGCCAGCGCCGAAGGTGAGCAGGTCGGAACCCTCGGCGACCTGTCCGACCCGGCGGAGGACAGGCTGCACCTGCTCGCCCCTTGCGATCTGCAGGCCATCAAGGCCAGCGGCGTCACTTTTGCCGAGTCCATGGTCGAACGGGTGATCGAGGAGCAGGCCGCAGGCAATGCCGACCGTGCGCAGGAGATCCGCCAACGCGTTCAGGCGACCATTGGCGACAGCCTGTCGGGGATCGTGCCGGGTTCGGACAAGGCGATGCAGGTCAAGGAAATCCTGCAGAAGGAAGGTCTTTGGTCGCAATATCTGGAGGTCGGGATCGGTCCCGATGCGGAGGTATTCACCAAGGCCCAACCCATGGCCTCGGTCGGCTACGGGGCGGATGTGGGCCTGCACCCGATCTCGAACTGGAACAATCCCGAGCCGGAAATCGTTCTCGCGGTCGACAGCCGGGGCCGGATTCGCGGGGCGAGCCTGGGCAATGACGTCAATCTGCGCGATGTCGAGGGACGCTCGGCCCTGCTGCTTGGCAAGGCCAAGGACAACAACGCCTCTTGCGCCATCGGGCCGTTCCTGCGGCTGTTCGACGATGGTTTCACGCTGGACGATATGCGCCGCGCGGAATTGACCCTGAAAGTCGAGGGCGAGGACGGTTTCGTGCTGGACGGCCATTCCTCGATGACCAAGATCAGCCGGGATCCGGAAAGCATTGTCGGGCAGACCATCGGCAGACACCATCAATATCCCGATGGCTTCATGCTGTTCCTCGGAACGCTTTTCGCCCCTATTCAGGATCGCGACACACCGGGACAGGGCTTTACCCACAAGACTGGCGACGTTGTGACGATCAGCGAGGCCAACCTGGGCATGCTGCGCAACACCGTCCGGCTTTCGACGGAATGCGCGCCATGGACCTTCGGCACCGGAGCACTGATGCGCAACCTCGCAGGCAGGGGGCTGCTGTGACCGGCAAGGGCCCGGCTTTCCGGTTCGCCGCCGTGATCATGGGCGGTCTTGACGAGCCGATGCAACTCTCACCGCGCCGCGATCGGCGCATGGGACAAATGGGCCGCAGAGATCCGAGGCTGCGGAGCGTAAGTCGAGCCGCAGGAACTGGGGTCTGACAGCGGATGCCGGTTTCCCGGAGATTGAACAAGGTGATCATGCCGACGGACAGGTTCAGGTGGTTTTATGAGGACGTGATGGACTACAAGTTACAGAGGCTTGGGATTGAACCATGCGTTTAGCGATTGCGATTGGAGATGCCTGCGGCATCGGACCGGAGCTGACTGCGGCTCTGCTGGTCCATCAGACCATGCGGGACCGCGAGGTGATCGTTGTCGGCGATGCACGGGTGCTGGACATGGGCAAGAAACATGCGGGCGTCGAATTCGTGCTGCCCATGATCCGGCCGGATGACATCGGCTCGACCTTGCCAGCAGGCCAGGTGATGGTCGATCTCGGAAACTGTCCCACAGATGGCCTGACACTCGGCCACTGGACCATGGAGGCGGGCACCGCATCCCTGCAAAATTTCGCAGCGACACTGCGCCTGGCACAGGCCGGTCTGGTGGATGCGGTGATGTTCACACCGTTCAACAAGCATTCCATGCGTTTAGCGCGGCCTCAATATGTCGATGAGGCCGGCTTCATCGGCGCCATCCTGGACAGCTCGCGCAGCAGTCACGAATTCAACGTCCTGGACGAGGTCTGGAACGCCCGCGTGACATCGCATGTCCCCTTGCGGCAAGTGGCCGAGTTGCTGAGCATCGACCGCATACTGGCGCATATCCGGTTGACGGCTGACGTCATGCAAGGCGCAGGCAAGCCCGGAGCCCGCATCGGGGTGGCGGCACTCAATCCGCATGCGGGCGATGGCCGGAACTTCGGTGACGAGGACGAAGACATCATCGTTCCAGCCGTGGAACAGGCCGCCGCCGAGGGTTTGAACGTCAAGGGACCGATCCCTTCGGACACCGTCTTCGTGCGTGCCCTTCGGGGGGAGTTCGACGCGGTGCTGACGATGTATCACGACCAGGGGCAGATCGCGATGAAACTGATCGGTTTCGACCGGGGCGTGACCCTGATTGCGGGTCACGACTTCCCGATCGTGACCCCTGCGCATGGCACGGCCTTTGACATCGCGGGCCAGGGCAAGGCCGATCTGGGGGCAACGCTGGCGGCCGCCCAACTGGGCGCCGATCTGGCTGCAATCAACCCGCCTCGAACACAGCTTCCCGCACTGCGCCCCGCTTGGGCCGATCCCCTGGACGCCTGACACCCGAACGCGCAGCAGAACGCTTTCCGCCGTGTTTCAAAAGCCAGCGAGCTGCCTGTTTTGCAGGAAAAACCGTGACCGGCGCCTGAACGGGCCCGGTATTCCCGGCCGGGCCATGTATCGGCCCGCACCGCAAAAGCGAGACCGCCAGCCTGTCCGGGATTCCAGGCTGGCGGGATTCGGTGCTGATGATCAGGCGTTGCCGACCTTCTGGGTCTGCGTGCCCAAGCCCTCGATGCCCAGGGACATGACTTCGCCGCCTTTCAGGAAGACCTGCGGCGACTGCCCCATGCCAACGCCGGGCGGAGTTCCGGTGGTGATGATATCGCCCGGCAGCAGGGTCATGAAGGTCGAGCAATAGCTGACCAGTTCCGCGACGCCAAAGACCATCGTCTCGGTCGAGCCTTCCTGGTACCGCTTGCCGTCCACCTCAAGCCACATCTTCAGCTTTCCGGGATCGGGGATCTCATCCGTTGTCACCAGCCACGGGCCGATGGGTCCGAACGTGTCGAATCCTTTGCCCTTGTCCCAGGTTGCCGTGCGTTCCAACTGCCATTCGCGTTCGCTGACATCATTGACGACGCAATAGCCCGCGACATGCTTCATCGCGTCGGCCTTGCCGACGCCCGACGCCCGAGCACCGATGACCACGCCCAGTTCGACCTCCCAATCGGTCTTGGTCGCCCCCCTTGGCACCAGGACCTCGTCATCCGGGCCGGTAATGCAACTGGTCCATTTGTTGAAGACCACGGGTTCGGTGGGCACGGCCATGCCGGATTCGGCGGCATGGTCGGCATAGTTCAGCCCGATGGCGATGAACTTGCGCACCTGGCCCACGCAGGGGCCAAGGCGCAACCCGTTCTGCGGCTCTCCCCCGATCACGGGCAGGTCGGCGGGGTTCAGGGCGCGCAGGCGCTCCAGCCCTTCGGGTGTCAGCACCTCACCGGCGATATCGTCGATATGGTCCGAAAGATCGCGCACCCGGCCCTGATCGTCCAGAGTCCCGGCTTTTCGGCCCCGGCCGGCCCGTAACGCAGCAGTTTCATCCCATCCCCCCAGTTGAAAACTTCGCCGCAGCCTAGTTCACCGGCAAGCGGCTTGCAATCTGGCTGGCAGGTTCTGGCGAAGTCACCGGCAGGGTGATATGTCGAGACCGGGGTATTGGAGATGGGGGAGATCATGCGGCTTTCCGGCAAACGGATTCTCGTAACGGCGGCCGGTCAGGGGATCGGGCGCGCATCGGCGCTGGCCTGTGCGGCCGAGGGCGCAGAGGTCATAGCAACCGACCGCGACCCGCGCTTGCTCGAAGACCTCGCGGCACCCGGATTGCACACACGAGTCCTGGACGTGACCGATGCCGCCATGATCGGGCAGGTGGCGGCAGAGGCCGCTGCCCTGGACGGGCTGTTCAATTGCGCGGGAATGGTGGCCAACGGCACATTGCGGGACTGCACCGAGGAGGATTGGAGCAATAGCTTTCGGCTGAACGTGGATGCGATGTTCCACCTGACCCGCGCGCTGATGCCCGGACTGCTGGAGACCGCTGCGCAAAAGGGCACGGCCAGCATCCTGAACATGTCCTCGATGTGTTCCAGCATCAAGGGCTTCGTCAATCGCTGCGCTTACGGCGCCAGCAAGGCGGCGGTGATCGGTCTGACGAAATCAATCGCCATCGACCATGTCGGGCAGGGATTGCGATGCAATGCGCTCTGCCCCGGCACGGTCGACACCCCCAGCCTGCGCGAACGTATCGCCAGGGCAGACGACCCGGTGCAGGCGGAAAAGGATTTCATCGCCCGCCAACCCATGGGACGGCTCGCCACGGTCGAAGACATGACGCCGATGGTCGTCTATCTGCTCTCGGACGAAAGCCGCTTCGTCACCGGGCAGGCGGTGCTGGTAGATGGCGGCGTGACGATCTGACACGGTCCCCGCGCGGCCATCAAGGCAGCCGACCGGCCCCCGTACGATCGCCACTTGATGGAGGGCTTCCGGATCAGGAATAGCCGGCCATTCGCGACTGTGCCATGCCCCATCTCGCGCTGCGCCGATCTCTGGCGGCGCGGTCGAAACCACCCATGGCTTGCGGATGAAACGGCAAGCAGATCACCGCTGCCTCATGGATTTGCATCGCCTTTCGATGCCAGGGCACCGTGATCCGGTATCTCCATCTCCAGAATGGCGGAGCCAAGGCATTTGCCATGGGCGTCGAGCGCCAGCGATCGCGTCACGCCGCCCCGCAACGCGCCCTTGAGAACGAAATTCAGCGCATGAAGCTGCGGCAGTTCGTAGCGCGTGACCTCGCCCGCGATCTCCGGGCCGAACAGATCTGTGACCCTGGCCACCGTCACGCTTTCGCGGATCAGCGGCCAGTCCTCGGCGCGATAAGCGATGACGGAAATATTCGAGGTGTTACCCTTGTCGCCGGTGCGGGAATGGGCCAGTTCACGCAAACGCATTTATCAGCTCTCCACCATCTGGACGCGGGTTTTCACCAGTTCCTCGGGGATCAATGTCGAGGCGACGCCAAGCATCCGGCGGATGCTGCGGGTTGCACCGCCACCGCCCGAGGGACCGTTGAGATAAAGGCTTTCGACCTCTTCGCCGATACGGGCGGCATCGGCCTGCGTGGCGCAGCGCGCGGCAAAGCGGACGCGAACTTCGCGCGGGCTGCAACCCTGCACCCCGCCCTGCCCGAGTATGGCATCGACGCCGATCAACTCGCCCCGGGTTTCACGGAGGGCGGGTCCGTTTGTGGCGAGACGCTCCCGCAGCAATTCAATGGCCAACCGGCCCCGCGCCTCGGCTCCCGGTCCGGCATATGAGATCTGCCCCTCGCCCAGCCAGCCATCGTCATAGCCCACCGACACTTTCAACATGCCCGTGCGCGGCGCCCCGGCTCCGCCCGAGACGCGGATACGGTCGGGGCCGTCCTCCGTCAGGGTAACGCGGGAGAAATCGGCGACGACATCCGGCTGCAAATAGCGGGACGGATCGTGGATCTCGTAGAGCAGTTGCTCGGTGCAGGTCGCGCGAGTGACCTGGCCCCCGGTTCCGGTAGGCTTGGTGATCACGGCATCGCCGTCCTTGGCGATCTCGGCCAACGGAAAGCCAAGCCGGGCAAGATCCGGGATATCCTTGTAGCCCGGATCGGCGAAATAGCCTCCGGTAATCTGTCCCGCGCATTCCAGCAGATGGCCGACAAGCGTGCCGCGCCCCAACCGGTCCCAATCATCCATCGTCCAGCCAAAGCTGTGGACAAGGGGTGCAAGGAACATGGCCGGGTCGGAGGCGCGCCCGGTCAGAACAACATCCGCGCCCGCCTGCAATGCCGAGACGATGGAAGAGACGCCGATATAGGCATTGGCCGAGATCAACCGGTCGCCCAATGCGCGGGCTGGCGCGCCCGTCTCATCAAGGATGAAATCGCCATCGATCACTGCATCGATCACGTCGTCGCCGGTGACCGCCGCGATCCTGAGATTGCCCAGTCCGAGCCGGTCGGCGATCTGGCGCAGCTTTCTTGCCGCAGCAAGCGGGTTCGCCGCGCCCATATTCGAGATGATCCGCGTGCCGCGCGCAGCGCAGGCCGGAAGCACCGCCCGCATCCGCCGTTCGAGCATCGGGTCAAAGCCCGCATCCGGATCATTCATCCGCGCCAGTTGGGCAAGCGCGATGGTGCGTTCCGCCAGGCATTCGAACACGAGGAAATCGAGTTCTCCCTTTTCGGCAAGCTCCACCGCAGGTTCGATCCGGTCACCGGAGAAACCCGCGCCTGCGCCGATACGGAGCGCCTCATGCCAGCACCTCGCCCTGCCGTCGCCCGATCACCCGGCCCCCGATCAGCAGCGCCAGCGCCGCGAAAGGGGCAGCCGGATGCGGCCAGATCGCAAGACCGACCGCGGCGATCATCAGGGCCAGATCGATGGCCCGCTTTCCGGTCAGGCGAGCGCCGGAGAGAAGGCCAGGGATAGCCAGGACCAGGACAATCCCCGAGGTGACCGCTTCGATGACCGACAACACCCCGCCGCGCATCGTCATGCCCGGATAAAGCAAGAGCATGAACGGCACGACATAGGTCACGGCGCCCAAGCGCACGGCCTCGAAACCGGCAGGCAGCCAATTGGTGCGCGCGATCCCGGCACCGACAAAGACCGCCACGCAGACCGGCGGCGTGATCACCGAGATGGTCGCGAAGTAGAACACGAAGAGATGGGCGACCAGCGGGTCTATCCCGACCGCGGTCATCGCCGGTGCCAGAACGGCGGCGACAAGGACATAGGCGGCGGTCGTCGGCAGTCCCATCCCCATGATCAGGCAGACAAGTCCCACGATCAGCGCCACCAGGGCGGTGGAATCGCCCGCGAGGGTCACGATCAGCGACGACAATGTAACGCCGATGCCGGTCAGGTTGATCATCGAGACCAGCACCTGCGCCCCGGCCAGCAGGACGCCGATGATGACCATGCCCCTGCCCGCGTCGGAAACCCCCGCGATGATACGGCCCGCCATCTCGCGCGGGCTCAGCCGTCCGGCCTGGGTTGCGACAAAGGCCACCAGAAGCCCGGCAATGCCATAGAACGCCGCCGTGGCAACGGAGCGGCCCAGATAGATACCGATACCCAGCCCGGTCAGCGCGGCAAGGATCGGCAGCACCCGGCGCGGCGCGGCAATCGTGGCCCAGGCCGGCAACTCGTCCTCGGGCACGATAGCGAGATTGCGGCGCAAGGCCACGATATGCACGGTGACGAAGACCGACAGGTAGAACAGCGCGGCCGGAATGATCGCCGCGACGATGATGGTGAGATACGGGACCCCGAGAATCTCGGCCATGACGAAAGCCGCCGCGCCCATGATCGGCGGCGCGATCTGTCCGCCGGTGGACGCCACCGCCTCGACCGCTGCCGCGAATGGCCTGGGATAGCCAAGCCGGATCATCATCGGGATGGTGAAATTGCCCGTTGTCGCGACATTGGCAACAGCGGAACCGGAAATCATGCCGAACAGGCCACTGGCGATCGTGGCGATCTTGGCAGCCCCGCCCGGTTGGCGACCGCCAAGGCGCATGGCCAGATCCATGAAGGCCTGTCCCCCGCCCGAATGCAGCAACAGCGCACCGAACAGTACGAATGCCGCGATGACGGTTGCCGCGACGCCGGTCAGCATGCCCCAGATACCCAGGTCTCCGAGGAAAATCGTCTCGGTCACGAAGGCCATGTCGAAGCCGCGATGTCCGAGCGATCCGGGGATATGCTCGCCGAGCAGGGCATAGGCCAGCCCCGCCACCACCAGCGCCGGAAAGACGATCCCCACGGTTCTCCGCCCCAGTTCCAGCACGGCGAGGATCAGACCGGCAGTCATCGCCATGTCCCATCCGGTGGCCCAGGGCAGCGAACCCATGATCGTCTCGTAATTCCAGACGATATAACCGCAGGCGAGGGTCGTGACAGCTGTCAACACAAGGTCGATGGCCAGCCCCACAGGCCGCCAGCGAGTGCCGGCGCCCAGAGGGTAAAGGGCGAATCCGAGTGCCACCACCAGCGCAAGAAATAGGGCCCGCTGGACCAGTCCCTCAAAGGGTCCCGTGGCAGCTGTCCAGAAGACGAACACCCCGACCAGTATTGCCAACCCGTTCTGTATGCGTTCAAGCGTCATGGCCTACTCGACCGGCCGCAGCGTTTCAGGCAGGTCGATCCCCTGCTCTTCGAACCAGCGCGCCGCACCGGGATGAAGAGGGATCGTGCCATAGGTCAGCGTCAATTCCGAGATGTCGTCCTCCTTGAGGCTGGCCATGGCATTGGCCTGCGCGGTCTCATCCTCCATCACCGCCTTGACGATATTGTAGGCGGTCTCTTCGTCCAGCGTGGATGGCGCGCCGACACCGACACCGAAACTCCATGTCGTATAGGCCGGGATGCCCTCTGCCGCGCCCTCGGGAATGTCCACGATCGAGATGTCGGGCATCTTGGTGCGCAAGCTGTCGGCCTGTTCGGGCGTCAGGCCCAGAACCCCGATATCGGTGAAGGTCGCGATATCCATTGTCGAGGCATCGAGCTTCTGCCCCGCCCCGGATTTGACATATCCCGCGACACGGTTGTCCTTGATCGCATCGACGATGTCGGTGGTCGATCCGCGGACATAATCGGCGCCGAGTCCAAGCGTCTCGAACACGGCCTCTGTCGTCGCTTCGGTGGCAGAGCCGCGAATGCCCGGGTTGAAACGCACGCCTTCCAGATCCGCGAGGCTCTCCACCCCGGCATCGGCGCGCATGACCACGTTTTGCGGTGCGCCGGTATAGACCCAGAGCAGCGTCAGATCCTGCGCCTTGCCTTCGAAGTCATTCGTACCGGCCACGGCATGCTGGGCGACATTGGTCGTCACCAGCC
Organism: Paracoccus methylarcula; assembly: GCF_003007735.2. GTDB lineage: Bacteria > Pseudomonadota > Alphaproteobacteria > Rhodobacterales > Rhodobacteraceae > Paracoccus > Paracoccus methylarcula. The sequence continues at coordinate 210,743 of NZ_PXNQ02000004.1, read as the reverse complement.
CGAGATCGACCTGATCCCGTTCCATCCGTCGGATATTGTCCATCGTCGCGCCGGTCTCCACCACCGAGGCGCTGAGCCCGTCGACCTTTTCGTTGATGAGTTGGCCAACCGCCACGAAATACCCGTAATGGCTGGACGAAGCAGAGGTCGAGCCGATGAGGATATCGGTATCCTGCGCTATTGCCGCCATCGGCAGGGTCAGCATGGATGCGCCGATCAGGGCGCGCGAAATTGTGTTCATGATTTTCCTCCCTCGCGAACCGCACGGGGCCGCAGCATCAGTTTTCCCGAAAAATCCATTGCGATAAATGGCGCATATCGCGATAATTGATGCGAAATGCGCAACAAACTCTCGCTTGACGATTACCAATGCGTCCGCATCCTCACCATCAGCGGCAGCTTTCGGGCGGCAGCCGAAAACCTGGGAATTTCCCCGTCATCGCTGTCACGCCAGATCGGTGCGATCGAGGAATGCCTGGGAACCCGCCTTTTCGACCGCGACACGCGCAATGTCGCGCCGACCGCGCAGGGCCTGCTGCTTACCGATATCGCCGAGCGGATGCTGAACACCGCCGAAAGCGGAATGGTCGAGTTCGAATCCTATCTCGCCGCGCGCAACGGGCGGCTGGTCATCGCGGGTCTTCCCTCGGTCACGGCCAGTCTTCTGCCGGGCCTCCTTCAGCGTTTCACGCTTGAGCATCCGAATGTCGATTTGCGTATCCTCGACGCGTTATCCGACAATGTCCTGCACGCGGTGGAAGCAGGCGAGGCGGATATCGGCTTTACCGCCGGGACGGTCGGCACGCGCGCGCGGTTATCCTTTCACCGCCTCCTCGATGACGAATTCGTCGCCATGGGAACCGCCGACGGACCCCTGGCCGAAGATCGCAACTATTCGTGGCCGGAACTTCTCGACATGCCGTTCATTGCCATGGCACGGGGAACCAGCGTGCGCGAATTACTGGACGGGGCCTGCCTGAGGATAGGCCGCGTTCTCGAACCGCGTTTCGAGGTAGCCCATCTTGCCACCGCCGGCGCATTGGTGGCCCAGGGGCTTGGTATCACGGCGCTGCCGACGCTGACCTTGCCGGTCCTTGGCGCCAACCGGCTTGTCCTCCGTCCCATACCGGATTTCGGAGCCAAGCGACGCATCGGGCTGGTCTGGAGTTCCGGACGGACCCTGTCGCCAGCGGCGCAATCCTTTCTCGACCTTGCCCGAGCCACGCCAATGCGGGCAGGTGATCTTGGGGGCCGCTGATACCCTCCGCCTCAAAGTTTTCCGGCAGCCACGTATTTCAGGGCGCGGGCAACCTCTGAAGGGCTGCGCGCCACGGCATTTGCCGCCGCATCGATTTCCTTCAACGCATGATCATGTTCCGGGGGTTGCAACACGATCAGCGGCTTGCCAAGAGCCGAGGCATAACCGGCATCGAAGGCCGCGTTCCATTGCTTGTATTTCTCGCCGAAACACACCACGACCACGTCGCTGCGGGCAATCGCGGTGCGGGTTCGCACGGCATTCAGCGATGCGCCCTTGCGATCATGCCAGAATTTGCTGTCCTCGGCGCCGAATATCTCGACCCCGCAATCATCCGACGCGGCATGGTCGGTTACCGGACTGTGCCAGTCGATTGCCAGGCCTTCGCAGGCAGTGATGACGCTTTCCCGCCAGTCGGTATGTATCTCGCCAGCCAGATATACACTCAGTTGCATCAGAATTATCCTTGTCTTGCCGCTCGAACCGGGAATTTCGCGCGCCTCGCCGGGTAGCGCGATGATCCTTGACTCTTCGACGATCCCATGGGTTTTCGCAACCGGCGGGATGTTGTTCGTAGCTGGAAAACCCAACCGGGCGCCAAATCCGCGTAGATCGGCGCATGATACCGGCCAAGGGCATCAATGCCGCGGATTCGCGATCTATATTCGGACATCTTTCGCCGATCGGCTATTGCCACGCCCTCCACCACCCTCTTAATTCACAGGGACGGGCAGATGGGATCGGGCAATTCCGTCCTGCGGTCCCGCCTTTCCTGTCTCGACAGGTGGAGTGCATAGCCTTGCGGAACAAGCCGGAAATCGGACGAGAAACCTTGCAGGGCGAATGTCGCGTGCAAGACGATCCGGACGGTTTGATGGTGTTCGACGGGTTGTGCAATTTCTGTTCCGCACAGGTGCGGTTCATCCTGCGAGTCGATCCGGCTGGCGCGATCCGGTTCACCTCGATCCAGTCGCCCTATGGCCGGCATCTGGCAGAGCGTTTCGGCATCGACCCGGACGATCCCTCGACCTTCCTGTTCTTCGATCGTGGCCACCCGCTCCGGGCGAGCGACGCGGTGATCGCGATGCTGGGACGGCTGAGCCGCCCCTGGCGATGGCTGCGCGTCCTACGGATCGTCCCCCGCCCGTTGCGCGATTCCGCCTATCGCCTGATCGCGCGCAACCGCTATCGCCTGCTCGGGCGCAGGGATAGCTGCATGATCCCGCCGCCGCATATTCGGGCGCGGTTCATCGACGATATTCCGCCGGGTGATCCGTGAGGCGGCGCATCGTCCTCGTCGGGGCGACCGGCACGTTCGGCAGCCGATTGGCCGCCATGCTGGCCCGGTTTCCCGGGATCGAACTGGTCCTTGCCGCAAGGCGGGCGAACCCGCTGGAGGTGCTGCGCCGCTCGCTTGAAGAACAAGGCACGGCAGCGCAAATCATCACCCGGATCTTCGACAGATCGCGCCCGGAAGATCTGGCGAGGCTCTCTCCATGGCTCGTGATCGACGCCGCCGGTCCGTTCCAGGGCAGCGATTACCGCCTCGCCCGGGAGGCGATCGGGCTGGGCGCCCATTATGTCGATCTCGCCGACGCACGCGACCATGTCGCCGGTTTCACGGACGCGCTCGACGATGCCGCGCGCAAGGCGGATGTCCTCGCCGTCACGGCGGCCAGTTCCACGCCCGCGCTGTCCCACGCCGCTCTTGAACCGCTGGTCGAGGGATGGTCCCGCATCGACGAGGTGGTGGTGGCGATCTCGCCCGGGGCACGCGCTCCGCGCGGGTTTTCCGTCGTGAAGGCCATTCTGTCCTATGTCGGGCAGCCGGTGCGCATATTCAGGAATGGTGCATGGCGCGATGTTCCCGGATGGTCTGGCACGCGCCGCCTGCACATGCCCGGCCTTGGCACGCGGCTCGCCTCGATCTGCGAGACCCCGGATCTCGACCTGCTGCCGCAGCGCTTTTCCATCCACCGCACCGCACTCTTCATGGCCGGGCTCGAGGTGAGGGCGATGCATATCGGACTCGCGCTGCTCGCCCTGCCGGTTCGCTGGAAGCTAATGCCGTCGCTGCGCCCGCTCGCGAGACCGTTGCGGAGCCTGGCCGGCATCCTTGCCCGGTTCGGCAGCGATCGCGGCGGCATGGTCGTTCAGGCGACCGGCTGCGACCGGAACGACCAGACCGTGCAGGCACGATGGGCACTATGGGCAGAGGCCGGTTCGGGACCGAATACCCCTGCCGCCCCGGCCGCCGCATGGTTCGCGCGCTGCTTGAAGGGCGCGAAACGCGGCGCGGTGCGATGCCCTGTGCCGGGATACTGAAGATTGACGACATCATGCGGGAACTGGCCTCATTCCCGATCCATGCGCGAACCGATGACAGCCTGCCGGACAGCCCTATCCTGTTCGAACGCCTCCTTGGCAGAAGATGGAGAGACCTGCCCGGATCCGTCAGGGCGGTACATGATGGCACTCACCTTTCGGCATCCGGGCATGCCGTCGCCCGCCCGGGAAAAAACATCCCTGCCCTGCTGTTGCGTCGGCTGCTCGGCCTGCCGCGTTCGGGCCATCATGAAGCCTCGGTCACCCTGGAACCGGTTCCCGGCGGAGAAAGATGGACCCGCCGTTTCGGCAGATCCCAATTCTCCTCGCTGTTGACCGATGCGGGACGGAACCGGCTCGGTCTGTTCGAGGAGCGTTTCGGCCCGTTGCGCTTCACCTTCGATCTGCGCCCCGGCCCGGCTGGAGTGACCTGGATATTCCGCAATTGGAGCCTTGCCGGTCTGGCCCTACCCGGATGGATGGCACCGCAGATCAGGGCGGGGGCCGAGGATGCGGGCAAGCTCTATCGCTTCCGCGTGGTGGTGGCACATCGCTGGACGGGGCTTCTTTTTGCCTATCGCGGAACCCTCGTTCCCCCGGTCTCCGGCGCATCCACGGAGGTCACGCGCTCATCGCCAAGCGCAAAGCTGCCGCTGTAACGGAACAATTCGCCGAACAGCGGATGGGTCAATGTCATGCGCATGCTGAAATGCGAGGCGTCCACCGGCCGCTCCTCGATATAGGCGCGGCCCAGCACGAGCCCCACCGGCAACGGCATGTCGATGCCCAGGATCCGCCAGATATAGCCTGCATCGCGAAAGACGAGCGCCCCCTCCTCGGCGGTGACCTTCAGTCGCATGCCGATCCCGAAGCGCACGAATTCGATCACCCGATTGCCGCCGGCCGGCTCCATATGGGAACGGAAATGGAAGGCTGGACGACCGGCAAAATGGAACACCCGGTCCCAATGAATCGTGCTGTCGCCGGGACGGGCACGGTAATCCACCTCGATCGGCACATCCGTGCCGCGATAAGGCACCAGCGCACCGAATATCCGCGCAAACGGGATCAGCAGCCGGGCTGCAGCACCGTGCCAGACCTCGTGCATCCTGCCCCTGACGCAGATATGATCGTCACTGAAGGCTCGCAGGAAGTAATGACGCCGGACGACCCCGCCAAGCCTGTACCAGTCATCGCCCAGTATCTCGTGGAAAACCGGCTGCCGCGGGGTGGCGCCCGATGCCGACGCCTTTGACGAGTCCCGAACGCTATCCGCCATGCCATGCCCCCATCCTTGTTTCACCGCCAGCGTCCCGATCAGGATCAGGCTACCGCTCAAAGCGGGTTTTGCCAGAAATATACATTCGGTGTTAGGGTCATCTCGCCACCACATCCGGAGATCATCATGCGTCTTCTCCTGCCAATCCTTTTCCTCGCCCAGCTCTCGGCATGCGTAGAGGCTGAATCACCGGCGATCCTGCATACCCGGCAGGAGGCCGCATGCACAGCCGTCATCGCCGCGCATATCCAGCGTCCCGCCAGCGAAGTCGCCTCGCGCTGGCTTTCCGAGGCGGGGGGCGTGGCACAAGTCGAGGCGCGGGACGGCAGCCGGCGGCATATCTGTAATCTGGACAGCTCGGCACGGGTCCTGGGCTATTCACATCCGAACGCGTGACCTGAGCCTGTCCGATTGCGCAACTGTATCCGTCGGAAGAGGTAAACCGTCAGTTCGATCCGCCTGCGCCGGACATACCGTGGATGAGCCCCCGGCCCGCCTCATCGCAAGCCAAGGGGCATGTTTCGGCAGGCTTCAATCCGCTGGCAGCATCTGCGGATTCCAGACCACTTCCCACAGATGCCCGTCGGGATCGGTGAAATAGCCCGCGTAGCCGCCATAGAAGGTATCTTGCGGCGCCTTCACGATCTTCGCCCCCGCGCACCGCGCCTTTTCCATGATCTCGTCGACATCCTCGCGGCGCAATACGTTATGGCCGATGCTGACAGCGGTGGAGCAGACCGCATGCCTGGACAACCCGGTGTCATGCGCAAGATCATCCTGCGACCAGATCGCGAGTTTCAGCCCGCCCGAGAGATCGAAGAAAGCCACTGCGCCATGCTCGAACTCGCGCCCGATGATGCCTTCGGTCGGCAGACCCAGCCCATCGCGATAGAAGGAAAGCGATCGTTCGAGATCGATAACGCCAAGTGTCAGAACGGAAATCCGTGGTTTCATGTCCATACCCTTTCCAGCGGCGTCCACATCATGCGGACAGCTCGATAGTCTTGGGCCGTCAACTTGATGACGGAAGGACCCGCCGGGCGGGGGCCGGGCCAACCTTCCCGAACCTAACCTGTTTCAGACAGGACGAGATTATCAACAGGGGGCAGCCCTGGTCAATGCCAGGATCCCCCGCGATTTCGGTGGAGATGTGATCCATTGGCCTTCGATTCTCGGCCATGTCGTCAATCCAGGCATCTTTCCCCGCGGCCATCTCGAAGGCCCGGCGCAAGTTCAGGCCATGTGGCGGGCGGTCACGGCCTGTCGATCCTGGGCGGCAACGGAAATCTTTTCACGAAATCCCCGGCCAACTCATGCCTTCCCTCCAGCCGCAGGTCGCCAGAGGCTTGCGCTTCGCCGATCGGGCGGCCGCCATAGACGACCGAGGCGACCGCTATCGGGGAGCCGCTGAATGTCACATCGGCAGCCTCCGGCTCGTCCCGGCGAATGGCGATCTCGTCGCGGGTGGCACGCGCGATGAACCCCTCCTCCTCCAGCCGGAAACCTATCAGCGCCTCGATCCCGCCCGCATACATCGTCCGGAAGGACAGCATCAAGGACGCCGCCGACAGGGGCAATGTCGGATCATGCGTGGGCGACCTGACCGCCCATCGGCCCAGTGCCTTGATCGCTTCCTCGCTTTCATAGCCCCAGGGCGTCAGCTCGTAGACCCGCACCGAAGCGGGCGGCGGCAGCTTGCGCCGGATCACGATCCCGGCCTGCTCCAGCCCTGCCAGCCTCTGGGTCAGCACATTGGCGCTGATCCCGTTGAGACTGGCCCGAAGATCGCCGAAGCGGCGCGGTCCGAACATGAGTTCACGCACCACCAGCAGCGCCCAACGCTCCCCGATCAGTTCCATCGCGAAAGCTGTGCCACATGCGTCGTCATACCAGCGCTTCATTGCCGATTCACCATTTTAGTTATTATTTTTAACTTTTATGTTGTATTTTATAACTTGCTGGGGAATCCTCGTCAAATACCGAATCTCGAAATTCAGGGAGGCCGAGATGCCCAGGATGATCTTTGTAAACCTGCCCGTCGCCGATGTGGAAAAATCCGCCGCCTTCTACCAGGCGATCGGCGCCACCAGGGACGACCGCTTCTGCCAGGAGGCTGCGGCAGCGATGATGGTCTTTTCGGAGACGATCACATTCATGCTGCTGAGCCATGAGCGTTTTGCCGATTTCACCTCAAAGCAGATCATCGACGCCAAGACCCAGGTCCAGGCCCTGCTCTGTCTCAGCGAAGACAGCCACGAAGCAGTCGATGCCACCCTCGCAAAGGCTGTCGCGGCGGGGGCAAAGGCCGATCCGATGCCCCGTCAGGAGATGGGCGATTACATGTATGGGCGCAGTTTCGAGGATCCCGACGGCCACATCTTCGAATTGGTGTGGATGGATGTCGACAAGGCGATGGCGGCATGGAGCGAAGGGGTGGCGGCGCAGTAACGCCCTGCCAGCTCTGTCGTCGAAACGACAGGACAAGACATACAATGTCTTTCACGAACCGAACCGCGCCGCCGGGCCTCCCGCAGGTTCGCCCGACAGCCAAAAAGGGAAGGAGACAGGATGATGACCGATACCGGAAAACTCGTACCCGCAGCGGAACTTGCGCGATTGAACGATGCCAGCTTCCCCAATGAGACCGCCGAATATCGCAAGGCGCGCAATGCATTGCTTGCCGAAGAGATCGAGCTCCGCCGCCATATCTGGCGCGTCGGGGAAATGCGGCGCGCGCTTCCGCCGGGCGGCGAGGTCACGACGGATTATCGCTTTGTCGGAGCGGATGGCGAGGTTGGCCTCGACGCCCTGTTCGGCAAGCATGATACGCTCGTCATCTACAGCATGATGTATGGCCCCCAACGCAAGCAGGGCTGTCCGATGTGCACCGCGCAGCTAAGCTCGTGGGACCCGGAGGTTCCGCATCTGGAACGGCGGATCGCGCTCGCGGTCGTCGCGCGCTCTCCCTATGAACGGATCGCCGCCTATGGGCGCGAACGCGGCTGGAAGCATCTCAGGCTCTATTCCGATCCAAGCGGGAATTTCACCGAGGATTTCGTCGGCGGTCGAGATGCCGACATGCCTGCCTATACGGTTTTTCAGCGCGACAATGGCAGCATCCGTCATTTCTACAGCGCCGAGGGCAATTCGAAAATGGCCGATCCCGGCCAGGACCCGCATAATGCTCCCGATATGAACCCGCTATGGATCCTGCTCGACACCACCCCCGAGGGCCGGGGCAGCGACTGGTATCCGAAACTGGCATATGACGACTGAACATCCGCGTCCCCGCGTTCTCATTTCGGCAACATGGTGAGCTGCGATCCCGGCTTGATCGGATCGCCGATTGGTTCATGCTGACAGTCAACACGACAGGCGGCATATGAACCATGACAGCGACCGAGACATCCACCCGATTGATCCGCGAAACGGCGGAACTCTTTGCTGCCGAACCGGCCTTGTCCCCGCTGACCGATGCGGCAGCAGAGAATGCGAGGGCAGGATTGTTCCCTGGATCCGGCCACGGTCTGCCGCCACGGAATGCGCAGCCCAGTTCACGGAGTTAATGGAGCACACGGTGCCCGAGGAAGCGCAGGCTTCCATCGACACATTCCTTGTTGATGGGCCAGACGCTGTCCTGATGGGATACCTGTCGGGAACCGTGCGCGCGACGGGCAAATCCTTCGAGGGACCGTTCGCTTTGCGGCTCACAGTCGAGGGTGGCCGGATTACCCGGCATCATCTGCATGAAAACAGCCTGTCGATTGCCGAAGCTTGCACCCCGCGAAAGTTGCGGCGGCGAAGTGCGCGGCTCCCAAACCACTCCGAGTCAACACCAATTATTGTAAGCAGGAGATGGCGCGCCCTGCCGCTCGGATGTATCCGCTTCCGGGATCTTTACCTTCCTCGGCCTGACCGGCTTCATGCCTCGCCGACAGGGACGGGCGCGATCTGGATGAGACCCGCCCACAAATCCGGTTCGAGACGACGGCAAATCACCGAATGTCAGTCGGCGCCGACGAAACGCGCCATCTTGCCCAGGGTTTGCAGCCCCAGTTCCACCGCTCCGAAGCCCTTGGCATCCTGGAACTCGGCAGCCGTGCCGAACACCATGCCAAGCGTCACCTCTGTGGCCCCGTCCACGTCCTCGAACGAAATCCAGGCATCGGCATGCTTCGGTCCGTTCTCGCCCCACAGAAGTGTATAGCCGATCCGCTCTTCGGCCCGGACCTCCTTGTAAAGGTGATGGTTCGGGAAAACCGTTCCATCCGGCGCGGTCATGTCGAAGACCCATTCGCCGCCCTGGCGCAGGTCGATCCTGTGCGTGCGGCAACTGAACCCGTCCGGCCCCCACCATTTTGGCAGCGCCTCGGGATCTGCCCAGGCCCGCCATACCAACTGCCGCGGCGCCCGGATCCTGCGGCGCAGCACCATGGTCCGCTCGGCCACGCCCGCCAGGTTGTCCAGACCCGCGCCAAATCCCTGCTTGTAGCCTGCCTCCATGCCGTCAACCGCAGAGGAAAGCTGAACCGTCAGCATCAACCTGCTGCCCTCGTCCATGCGCGCGAAAGCCGCCGTCACCAGGGCCGAGGATTGCGTCACCTCGCCGGACGATATCACTTCGTAGTTCACGCTGCGCTCCGCAGGCTTCAGTTCCAGCCAACCGCAATCGCAGCGGATATCGGGTTGGCCCTCGACCTTGCAAAGCGAAATCTCGCATCCGCCGACCCTCGTGTCGGCTTCGAGAAACTCGACCGTAACCGCAGGCGAGGGCGCGGCCCAGACCGATCGGGCGGCGGGCGCTGTCCAGGCGTGCCACAGGGTCTCGACCGGGGCGGCGATGTCACGCTCGAAGGTCAGCGTCGCGAAACGGCTGCTCGAGTCGGTATTCGGAACCTGTTCCGGTTTCATTGCGTGCGCTCCTCCATCAGCTTCATCACATATTCATCCATCCGGTCGAGCCGGTCTTCCCATATGGCCCGCTGCTCATCGAGCCATGTCCGCACCGGAACCAGTGCCTCGGGCACGATGGCACAGGAACGCACCCGCCCGTCCTTGGATGTGGCGATCAGCCCCGCCGTCTCCAGCACGGAGAGATGCCGCATCACCGTCGGCAAGCGCAGCCCGGTGGGCCTGGCCAGTTCGGTCACCGGGGCGGGCCCCTCGGCCAGGCGCGTCAGGATCGACCTTCGGGTCGGATCGGCGAGCGCGTGAAAAAGGAGCGAAAGGTCGGGTTCATGCTTAGCCATACGGCTAACTAACACCCTCTCATTCCCGCGGCAAGGAAAAACTTCGCCGATCAGCTAAGTTTTACGCCATGGCCGTTCCCTTGCCCTGCCGCAGCCGGCCGATGGAAGGCATGTCCGGACATCCACAGGCCGGCCAGCCGTGGCTCTGGAAGGCCGCGCTTGCGTCAGCTTCGAATGCCCGCACGCCGCTGGCCGGACACCTCGTGAGACGCCCCCGGCAAGAGCGCCCTGACAGCGCGCTTGAGTGCCACGAAGCACCGGCGAACAATTTTCGCCCGCTCGATCCGTCCCTGCTCGCGGATCCGGTGAATTGCCTCCCGGTCGATACCGGAAGCGGGAACCTGACGGATGAAGGATTTCTCGGGACGATTGTCAGAAAAACTGTCTGTCATTTCGATCTTGCTCCGCTTGATGATTAGCAAAATCTAGCAATTATTGGCGCGAAGGACTTGTCAGAAAAGCTGGATTTCCGTTAGTTTTTCTATCATGAAAAGACAGAACGATATCGCCTGGCTGCCGTTGAACTCCCTTCGCGCTTTTGCGGCGGTGCATGAAACCGGCTCTGTCGGTGCCGCAGCGGATGAGCTCAGGGTGACGCATGGCGCAATAAGTCAGCATCTGCGGGGGCTGGAAGATCGCTTGCAGCGCAAATTGTTCACCCGCTCCGGCACTCGCCTGGTCATGCTGCCGGAAGCCGCGGACCTGGCCGACAATCTCGTTCGGAATTTCAGGGCGATGGCCGGTGATATCGACCGATTCCGACGTGACGATAATATTCTCAATATCACCGTGACGCCGCATTTCGCCCAACACTGGCTGCTGCCCCGCCTTGGCGAATTTCTGCAACGTCACCCGGAAATCGATCTGCGTATCAATACCGATGCAACGGTGCATGATCTTGAACAAGGCGATTTCGATGCCGCTGTTAGGCATGGTGACGGAAACTGGCCGGGGTTGAGTTGCGAAAGGCTGCTGGAAGGTTGGGATGCGGTCGTGGCGGCGCCTTCGGTCCTGGAGTCCATATCCATTCAAACCCCCCGGGATCTGACCAAGCTGCCATGGATCCTGGACGAGGACCGGGACATCGAAATGTCCAGATGGTTCGACGATCATGGCATAGCACATCGCGCTCATACACGGATCACCCGGCTACCCAGTGCGCTGACGCTTGTCGCGGCACTGGACGGGTATGGCGTGGCATGGCTGCCCCATGTCTATGCAGCGCCCTATCTGGCCAGCAAGCGCCTGGTGCAACTATTCGGCGACGATCTTTGGTCGGCAGGGAACACACGCCACTATTACCTGTGCTGGGCAGAGGGCAGGAGCCGCCCGGGCTTTCGGACGTTCCGGCAATGGATAAGGCAGCAAATCTCGGAATAGCCGAGCAATTCGGCGTCTGTGGCCGGAGGGTGAAGCTGTCGCCAAAGGGCGACGTCGTTGCGGCAAGCGAATTTTTCTCTTTACTCACCTGTGAAAAAGCGGGCTGAAACCACAGAAAGCCGTTACTCGAGCCCATGAAGGCCCGCGAGAGGTTGATCTTTGCTCCCGTCTTTGTCTATGAGACCCGCATACGCACGGACCCGGTGAAAGCCCGGGTGGCTCTTCCGGCCGCTGATCCGCCGGATAATCCTTTGGCAAACCCAAACTGCAATGCCGGAACGCTCTCTCAGGGGCTCACCGACACGGGATATCGGACTGCATATGATCTCACTCTCCGCCTACCGCCAGCAATGGTTCGGGAATATTCGCGGCGATCTTCTGGCTGGAATCGTCGTCGCGCTCGCACTCATTCCCGAAGCGATTGCCTTCTCCATCATCGCGGGCGTCGACCCGAAGGTCGGGCTCTACGCCTCTTTCTCTATCGCTGTCATAATTGCCTTCGTGGGCGGACGACCGGGCATGATCTCGGCCGCCACCGCAGCAACCGCCGTCCTGATGATCACTCTGGTCAAGGATCACGGGTTGCAATATCTGCTGGCGGCCACCGTGCTGGCCGGGCTCTTGCAGATCGGCGCCGGTCTGCTGAAACTCGGGCGCTTCATGCGCTACGTGTCGCGTTCGGTGATGACCGGCTTCGTGAACGCGCTGGCGATCCTGATCTTCATGGCGCAACTGCCCGAACTGGACCTGGGCAAGCCGGATGTCACGTGGCTCACCTATGCGCTGGTGGCGGCGGGGCTGGCGATCATCTACCTGTTCCCGCGCATCACCACGGCGATTCCGTCGCCGCTTGTCACCATCGTGCTGCTGACAGCACTGGTCGCGGCGACCGGTTGGGATGTGCGCACGGTCGGCGACATGGGCGCGCTTCCCGACACGCTGCCGGTGTTCCTGATTCCGCAGATCCCGCTGAATTTCGAGACCCTGCTGATCATCTTTCCCTATTCCATGGCCGTCGCGATCGTCGGTCTGCTGGAAAGCCTGATGACCGAGAATATCGTCGATGACCTGACGGACACCAGGTCGGACCGCAACCAGGAATGCATCGGACAGGGCATCGCCAATACCGCCACCGGCTTTATCGGCGGCATGGCGGGCTGCGCGATGATCGGGCAATCGATGATCAACGTCAAATCCGGCGGGCGCGGGCGCCTGTCCACGTTCACTGCGGGATTTGCCTTGTTGATCATGGTCGTCGGGCTTGGCGGCCTGGTGGGTCAAATCCCGATGCCCGCATTGGTCGCGATCATGATCATGGTCTCGATCGGGACGTTCAGTTGGTCTTCGATCAAGGCGCTGCGCGTGCATCCGCGTTCATCCTCGATCGTGATGATCGCGACCGTGGTGACGGTCGTCTACACGCATAACCTCGCCATCGGCGTTCTGGTCGGTGTGCTGCTTTCGGGCATCTTCTTTGCCGGCAAGATCGCGCAGCTGTTCCGGATCAGAACCGACCTGTCATCCGATGGCCGCGAACGGACCTATGTCATCGAGGGGCAATTATTCTACGGTTCAACCGAGGCATTCGCCAATGCGTTCGATTTCAAGGAAGCGGTCGACCGGGTCGTCATCGATGTCAGCCGGGCGCATATCTGGGATATCAGCTCTGTCCAGGCACTCGACATGGCGATCCTGAAATTCCGCCGCGAGGGTGCCGATGTCGAACTGATCGGCATGAACAAGGCCTCGGAAACGCTCGTCGACAAGCTTGCCATCCATGACAAGCCCGGCGCGATGGAAAAGCTGATGGGACATTAGGGAGGGAAAGACGATGAGCAAGATACTCGCATTGGTGGACGGGTCCATCTACTCGGAAAGCGTCTGCCATCATGCTGCCTGGATCGCCAAGCGCCTGAACGCGATGGTCGATATCATGCATGTGCTGGGACGCCGGGAAACCGCGGCCGGCTCAGACCTGTCCGGGGCATTGAAACTCGGCGCGCGCTCGGCATTGCTGGACAAGCTCTCGAAGCTCGACGAAGAGCGCGCGAAGCTTGCACAGGCCCAGGGACATGCCATTCTTGAGGACGCGAAGGCGATCCTTGAGCAGGACGGTGTCGGGCCGGTGGTGTCCCGGCTCCGCAAGGGCGATCTGCTGGAAGCCGTGAAGGATTTCGAGCAGGAGATGCGTGTCATCGTGATCGGCAAACGTGGAGAGGCCGCCGATTTCGCGAAGGGGCATCTGGGCTCCAACCTCGAACGTGTCGTGCGTTCCGCGAAAGTGCCGGTTCTTGTCGCATCGCGGGCCTTCAAGCCGATCAACAAGGTTCTGGCCGCTTATGACGGCAGTAAAAGTGCCGAAGCCGCGATCGCCCGAATGGCCAGCAGTCCGACCTTCAAGGATCTCGACATAACCCTGGTCTATGCGGGCGAGGAGCAGGCGGCGATCCGGAGCAAGCTTGACGATGCAGCCGGGAGGCTGACAGCTGCGGAACGCAAGGCGACAACGCGGATCGTGCCGGGGGAACCTGAAACGGCCCTTGAAAAGCTGGTATCAGAGGAAGGCTTCGAACTTCTCGTCATGGGCACCCATGGTCACCGCCGCATCCGCAGCCTGATCATCGGCTCGACGACGACGGCGATGATCCAGGCCTGCAAGGTTCCGGTTCTGCTTTATCGCTGAGATTTCGCCTGCCCCCGGAATGTCCGGGTGCAGGCGCTTCGACGTTTCGGCAGATCGGCAACGGCTCGGCACGACCGGCAAGGCACCGTGGTCGGGGGATACGCCCCTAATGAAAAGAAGCGTTCACCGTGCCCGGCCTGAAGGGAAGCGGACTCCCATCATTTCACTACCGTTTTATCATCCAGACCATTGCCGTCCTGTATCCGACGCTCTCGAGAAGTGCGATCTTGGAAGTCCAGGCGGCGGGACAGACGGCGAATGCGGTCGTGATTCCGCGCGTGGTGAAAGATGCCTCGGCCGCTTGAAGGAGAGCCTGCCCGCCGGCACCGTTCTTCTGCATCGCGACCGGATCGGCATATTGACGATGGAAAAAATCGTCGATTACGCCGGTTGCGGAAATATCATGCGCTGGAGGGAAATGCAGCCTTGATGCCGGTTGCGCGACGACATATCCATCCAGCCCCCCTTCATCCCCGATAACCAGCATATCCCGGTCCGTGAAGGTGAGACTCTTCCGCATCCAGGCCCCAAACCTGGCATCGGCTTCGGGATGAGGTGCCCAGAACGCGTCCAGTTGATGGAGAACCGCCCCGTTCTCGGCGCTACGCGCCACGATCCCGCCCATATCCCGATCCGTCGCGGCTCGAACGTCCGAAGGCTGCGTTATGTTGTCGAGACCGGATCTGGACATGTATAGGGTCAGGGGCTCATAGCCCCGGCCTCGGAAAGATTCGTGCCATTCGCCACCACAGACAAACGAGGCCAGCAGAATCCTTGCCCCCAACGCGCGCAGATCGGCTTCGGCCGCGTCAATCAGGGCATCCAGAGTGCCTTCGGGCGCGTCCCGGGTGACAAAGCTTTCCGGCATCAACAGGCCGGGATCGCCCCATTTGCCCGCGTAAATGGGAGGCACGGGCAGGCGCGCATCATGGATGATACCGACCAGCCTGCCATCGGCCTCCGCGACCAGCCATTGCTGCCGAAAAGGCTGCTTTTCGGCCGTCAATGCGAAGGTTACCGCATCCGCGATCTGGCTGCGGGCATCATTCGCAAGCACCCATAGCGCAGGATCATGTGCCTGGCGGCGTTCGGCATCCTGCATCAGCAGTTCCACCATGGACGGCAAATCGGGGAGCGTGGCGGCTCTGATCTCGGCGTTCATGCGATTCTCCGGCCATACAGGTGACATGATGTTATGATCCCGGGACGGAGAATGCATCCCGAGGGTAGAAAATCACCGCCAATGGCTGAAAGCCGGTCCTTGCTCCGCATCATCGCATCGCAATAGTCCCTGCGCGCGATATGGAAAACGGACGCCGCGCGGGTCTCCCCGACGCGACGCCCCTTTTTTCGACCGGCTCTCCATCTCCGTGCAGGTCAGCTCCGCAGTTCCTCCAGCATATGCGCGCGGTAATCGCCCTGGCGTTCCAGCATCCAGCCGGGATATTCCGCCGGAAGCCTGGTGGCGGCATCCAGCGCCTCCAGTTCCCCTGTGGTCAGGGAAACCCCTGTCGCGCCGATATTGTCGGTAAGCTGATCGACCCGTTTCGCACCCAGGATCACGCTGGTCACCACATCCTGGTGCAACAGCCAGGCCAGTGCCACCTGGGCAACCGAGCAGTCCTTGCCGGCGGCAATGCCGCGCATCACCTCGATGGCGCCATGGGCGCGATCCTTGTCGATCGGCGGGAAATCGAACTCCACGCGACGGCCTTCCGCCGTTTTCCCTTCCCGGTCGTATTTCCCCGAAAGGTAACCACCGGCCAGAGGGCTCCAGACCATCAGGCCGATGCCCTCAGATTGCAGCATCGGCACGACTTCCCGTTCGAGATCGCGGCCCGCGAGGGTATAATAGGCCTGCAGCGACACGATCGGCGCCAGTTTCCGCGCTTCGGCTATCCCCACTGCCTTGACGATCTGCCAGGCCGCCCAGTTGGACAGGCCCAGGTAGCGGACATATCCCTGCCGAACCAGCGTATCGAGCGCCTCCAATGTCTCGACCATCGGTGTCGCCGGGTCGAAGCCATGGATCTGGTAGAGATCGACATGATCGAGCTGCAGCCGTGCCAGACTGGCCTTGGCCTGGTCCAGGATATGCCCGCGCGAGGCCCCCCGCGCGTTCGGCCCCTCTCCCATCGGGCCAAGGACCTTGGTCGCGATCACCACCTCTTCGCGGGCGATGCCGAGATTCTTCAATGACTGACCAAGGATCGTCTCGCTTTTCCCGTTTGCGTAGACATTCGCCGTGTCGATGAAATTGATCCCCGCGTCGAGCGCGGTCCGGACGAGGCTGTCCGCCTCTTCCTGCTGAAGCTGGCCGATCTGGCCCCATAGCCCGTCAGACCCGCCAAAGGTCATTGTGCCGAGGCAAAGTTCGGAGACGAAAAGGCCGCTATGGCCAAGGCGACGATAACGCATGAGATATGTCCTTCGATAGAATGCCGGTCCAGGTGATCGCGGCACGGTTCCTATCTATGGCCGGATGGCCTGACCGGGCCACGCCGATCCTCGCGAAATCCTGCCCGATCCTCTCATTCCCTTCGGCTTGGCTCTGGCATGGCATCATTGTCCGGCTATATTGACACCATGAAGGAAACCCGTCTGGACACCCTGAAGGCCAGCGCATTGGCGATCTGGCGCGACCATGGGCGAGAAACCCCTTTGCCCGGGCTGTTCGTGACGGTTACCGAGACTCCGACCGGCCCGTTTCATGGCGTCTACCGGCCTTCTCTGATCGTCGTGCTGCAAGGTGCCAAGATCAGCCGTCTCGGGGACCGCGTCTATCGATACGACCAGGGCAAATGCCTGATTGCATCGCTTGACGTTCCGATCCGGGCCGAGATCGTCACCGCGTCGCGTGAGACCCCCTATATTGCCTTCGCCCTCAATATCGATCCCGCAGTCATCGCCGATCTGCTGCTGGAAATGGCGCGCGATCCCGACCGCCCCGCACCCGCACCGGCCGCCCTTGACGTGCATCCCCTCCCCGGCATTGTGATCGACCCGCTCGAAAGGCTGCTGGCACTGGCCGGGAAACCCTGGGACATTCCGGTTCTGGCGCCGATGATCCGGCGCGAGATCGTCTGGCAGCTTCTGAACAGCCCTCAGGGAACAATGCTGCGGCAGATCGGCCTGGCCGATAGCCGGATGGCGCGCATCGGCCGGTCCATCGCCTGGGTCCGCGACAATTTCACCAGCACGATCAGCGTGCCGCATCTCGCGGCATTGGCGGGCATGAGCCCGGCCACATTCCACCGCCATTTCAAATCCGTGACGGCAATGACCCCGGTGCAGTTCCAGAAACAGTTGCGCCTGCAAGAGGCAAGGCGGCTCCTGCTCCGCGACGGCGCGGATGTCGCGCAGGTGGGATTTTCCATCGGCTACGAAAGCCCCTCGCAGTTCAGCCGCGAGTATCGCCGCATGTTCGGTGCTCCTCCGGGACGGGACAGCGTCGAAATCCGCCGTTCCGTCGCCCGGGAAACCTACGCCTGAAGCCGTATCGCGCGGTGCGGATAGGTGATGATCGGCCCCGCCATCGCGTGGCCAGTGCAGGACTTGTTCAACGCCTATCCGATATGGAAGCGCTGCCTGTATTCGCTTGGCGTCAGGCCCACGATGCGCCGAAACACCTTTCGAAAGGTTGCCGGATCGGAATAGCCCACCTCCCATGCGATCGTGTCCACCGGAAGGGTCCCGAACTGCAAGCGCTCCCGCGCCCTGCCGACCCGCAATCGCTGCGCATATTCCGACGAGGTCAGGCCGGTCGCCCTATGAAAGCGGCGCAGAAATGTGCGCTCCTCCAACCCGGCCTGCTTTGCCAATACGGTCAGGCTCGTGTCCCTGGCGCCCGTGGTCTGTAGCCAGTGTTGCGCTTTCAGGATGGCGGCATCGCCGTGGTTCAGCCGAGGCGTGAAACCGCTGTAATATCGCTGCTCCCGTCCCGGGGGATCGACCAGCAGCATCTGGGCGGTTTCCAGCATGACGGTCGGTCCCAGGAAACGGTCTACCAGCTTCAACCCGATATCGGTCCAGGACATCAGGCCGCCAGCGGTCAGGATATCGCCATCGTCGATGATCAACCGGTCGGTATCGACCGCCACGCGCGGAAAGCGGCGACTGAACGCCTCGGTATAGACCCAATGTGTGGTGGCGCTCCGCCCGTCCAGAAGCCCGGTTTCAGCCAAAAGAAACGCACCGCCGCAGATCGACGCGAGAATGCATCCGCCTTCATGGCGCTCACGCAGCCAATGCGCGATCGGCCGGGCTGCCTCGGGTGAAGCCGGTGCGTTCAGGGTGGGAGGCAGGATCAATACGTCGCTGTCACCTCCGGTCTCCGGTGGCGAGGGAAGGCTGCGCCCTTCCTCGAAGGTCCATTGGCCAACGCAAAGCCGTGGCAAATCGGTATCGGGCCGTTTTGCGGCGGCTCGATCCGCGATCTCGAACAGGTCGGCCAATCCCAATACGGCCGAGATCTGTGCGCCGGGATAGAGCACGAGCCCGATGTCGATCTGCGTCTTTGCGGTCATGCCGGCCTCGCAATATGGCGATATCGCCTTGTATTATGTCGATACCGCCAATGGCGGCGCAAGCCATATATGCGGATATTCGTTGCCGCAACCGTTCCAATCGAAATCAAAGGACCATGATATGAGCAAGCGCGCCATCCTCGTCGTCGACCTCCAGAACGAATACTGGCCTTCGGGAAAGCTGCCCCTCACCGGGATCGAGGCCGCCTCGGCCAATGCCGCAAAAGTAATCGCGGCGGCCCGTGACAAGGGGGACATGGTGGTGAACATCCGTCATGAGATGCCCGCGTCTGACGCCCCGATCTTCACTCCCGGTTCCGACGGTGTGCAGATCAACGAGGCGGTGCAGCCGGCCGATGGTGAAGCCGTCATCGTCAAGAACTTCCCGAACTCCTTCCGCGACACCGGGCTGAAGGCCATGCTGGACGAAAAGGGCATCGATGACGTGGTTATAGTTGGCGCCATGAGTCACATGTGCGTTGACGCGACCGTCCGGGCTGCCTCGGATTTTGGCTACAAGACCACCACAATCCACGATGCCTGCGCCACAATGAATCTGGAATTCGGCGAGAGCACGATCCCGGCGGCACAGGTTCACGCCACGATGATGTCGGCGCTGGCCTTCGCATATGGCGATGTGATCGACACCGAGACCTGGCTTGCCAGCTAAGCAAGACCTGACGATCTGCCGGACCTCCGACCTCGGCAAGACGAGGTCCGGCCCTCTCGCGGGATTGAAACACAGCGGTCGGTTTTCGTTTTCATGTCCCGTGCTTGTTGCACTTGGCACGATGCTATTCGTAGTCGTGTCAAGATCCGGGATATGGCGCGGCAGCCTGTTCGAAAGCGCCACGACAACCAGGATGAGAAGCTGCGTGATGTCGTCCACGGTAGCAAAGGCTGGAAACGCGGAGACTGACGGGATCACGGCAAACGCCACCAGAACATCTGCCAAGCTGTTGGGGTATTGGAGTTTGCCTCGTTTCTCCCCAAAGCGACTTTCCCCGCTTTGATTGACGTCGATGTGAGGGCTGCTTGCCGGTTTCGACATCGACAGGATGGGGTTTCCGGTTTATCACCATGTCATGCGGAAGTTTGCGCACATCGTCATGACGCTCTTCCTCGCCCTTTATGCGGCGGGTGCCGTGGTCCATTCGGCAAGCGCTTCCGCGATGACGATCGAAATGGTTACATCGGCAGAGCAGGGCATGGAGATGTCCGGCTGCGAAGGCTGTGAAATCGACGAGGATGCCGCAACAGGCGGACCGGCCTGCGACATGATCTGCACCACCCCTGTCGCCGCTACATTTGCCGTATTGCCCGGACCAGTCCTGGAGGCATCATTGCTGCGGGAACGGCCGCTAGGCGAAATATTGTCGATTGGCCGCACGGGCTCCCCGGAGCCTTTCCCTCCCCGAACCCCCATCTGAAACGGTGCCGACACGCGCTCATGCGTGTCAGGGCATCGCGCTGCGCCTTGTCGGCCCGACTGCCGACGGCGCGCATTCCAATCCATTGGCGCATGCCGCGCATGCATCCAATGCCTTTTGGTGATCAGATGAGACGATCAAATGTCAAAAATTTCCTGTCCCGGATTGTCACGCCGGGGATTCCTTGCCGCTGGTGCCGGAGCATGGCTTACGGTCGCGGCGAAACCGCTGCTCGCGCAAGCCACGGCGCCTGATCCGGCCCTGGCCTTCGATGGTAACCATATTCTCGTCGCCTCAAGCCGCATCCGGCGGTACGACCTGACCGGCGATGCACAGGGGGAATGGGCCGCACCGGGCATCATCCGTGCCCTGGCCACGCATCCCGACCGCTCCGGCCATGTCATTGCCGGGCTCGCTTCGGGAGGGGTCAGCATTTCGGAGGATGGTGGTCAGACCTGGGAAACCCGTGCGACCGGGCTGTCCGAGGGAACGGTTGACGCCGTCGCCATCGCGGCCGGAAACCCGGAACTACTTTATGCGGCGGTGCGCGGGGACGGGCTCTGGAAAAGCGAGAATGCCGGGCGCAGCTGGGTTCTGGCGATGGATCGTCCCTGGCTGAACGAGGCAGAGCATGATCCGCTGACCCTCACCTCGGTCAATCTCGAAACCGGAATGGGCGGCATCTGGATATATGCCGGGACCGGGGCCGGGCTGACCCGCGTGCCCGACTGCTTCTGCCGGTGGCAGGATGTCCAGCCCGGCAACGCCATGGACGCGCTCGTGTCAGGCGAGGCCCCGCCCGCCGAAGCGCCACTGCCCGAGGGCGAGCCGGTTCGAGCCCTCGCCACCGCCCCCTCGGCACCCAAGGTCCTGTACGCCGCCCTGCCCTCGGGCCTGTGGATGTCAGCGGACGCGGGCGTGGTCTGGTCACGTCTCGCCCAAGGTTCGGCAAGCGCGGTCGCGGTTCATTCCGGGAACGCGGACCTGCTGGCCGCCCTCATCGATGGACATCTGAAACTCAGCCGCGATGGCGGCGCGAACTGGGCGGCCATCGCGGCCGCATGAAGGAGCAAGACATGAAAAGACGGACAATCATCGCCTCGTTTGCCACAGTCGCTATCGGCGGAACCTTCGCGTTCACCTCGCTTAGTGGTGCGCAAACCGGCAGTAAAACCATCACGAAAGCACAGACGGGCGAGATGTCGAAGGACATCACCATCTGGCGTGATCCCGGCTGCGGCTGCTGCGACAGCTATGCCGATTATCTCGAAACGAATGGCTACAACGTGACGCGTATCGATGACGTGAATTTCGACAAGCGCTCGATAGAGGCTGGCGTCCCCGCGCAGGGGCTGGGCTGCCATCTGGCCAAGATCGACGGCTATTATGTCAGCGGGCTGGTTCCGGCGGATATCATCGAGCGGCTGCTGACCGACCGTCCGGACGTCACCGGCATCACCCTGCCCGGCATGCCCGCCAATGCCCCGGGCATGGCGCGGGAAAAGACCGGCACCCTCAAGACCTATGCCTTTGGCGAGGGCGGGGTGTCCGTCTATGCAGATGAGTGATTGCATGGGCGGCATGATGATCGTGATGATGGCCAGTGGCGGGCTGATCCTGTTGCTGGCCGTTGCGTTGCTGGTTCTGGGTATCCTGGCCCTGGTCAAATATCTTCGGAGGCCGGTATGACACGCGGTTTGGTGGCTGTGGTCTCGGCTGCGGCGCCGTTTGTGGTGGCTGCGATCACAATGGTGTGGGCAGACGACAGCATAGGCGATGCGGAGGAACTGACCTTCCTCGGCACATCCATGACAAGCGAGGATATCGCGCTCGGACAGCGGCTCTACGGCGAGAACTGCGCTTCCTGCCATGGCACCGATCTGGAAGGGCAGCCCGATTGGAAACGGCGCCTGCCCTCCGGACGGATGCCCGCACCGCCCCATGATGAGACCGGCCACACATGGCATCATTCCGATCAGGACCTGTTCACCATGACCAGTCAGGGCGTCGCGGCCGTCGTGCCGGATTACGAAAGCGACATGCCAGCCTTCGAGACTGTTCTGACCGATGCCGAGATCAAGGCGGTGCTGGCCTTCATCAAGAGCACCTGGCCCGAACGACAGCGTAAGGTTCAGGCCCGGATCAATGGCGAGGGTGAGTCATGAGTGTAGCAGGGAAACGAGGAGGTCTGCTTGGAACCTGCGGCATGATCGCGGGGCTGCCGCTGGCGGTGTTTGCAGGGCTCGGCACCGCCTTTCACTGGGGGCTTTGGAACAAGGATGACGACCTGCCATCGGCATTGATCGGACACGCGGGTCAGGGAACCCAGCCGGTATATCGATCCGGTCGATTGGAGCCGCCCCGCGACGATCACGCAACTCGAACCCATCATCTCGCAAACGGAAAGATGAAACATGACCGAAACATCTGAACCCATGCGGACCGGGCGGTCCGCCTTCATGCAGTTTTTATCGGGTCGCAGGAAACTCTTGATCCTCGCTCTGATCGTCATCGGGGCAGGCGCGGCGTTCAACTGGAGCTGGCTGACCGCGGTCGGGGCCGCCCCCCTGATCCTGAGCTTGGCACCATGTGCTATCATGTGCGCGGCCGGGTTTTGCATGATGTGCCGTTCGAAATCCTGCGCCACCGGTTCGAAATCCTGTTGCGCAGACAGCAATCCGGCCTCGGAGGCCGGTGCAACGAGGGACTAAACCCCAACAGATCAGCAAGGAGAAGACGATGAAACACCTGACACGAATTTCGCTTGCGACTGCTCTTGCGCTTATGGCCGCAACATCCTTGGCCCAGACCCAGGAGAGCGGCACAGAAGAGATGCAGCCGAGTGAAATGATGAAGAACCACGGCATGATGGGTGATGGCGACATGTCCGGAATGATGGGCATGATGCAGATGATGAGTCAGATGGGGCCGATGATGGAGGCCTGTACCGAGATGATGCAGGTCATGAATGACAAGGCCGGGGCAGAGAAACCCGCGCAGCAAGACGGCTGATCCCTCGCCCGCCCGGGCGATACCAGTCCGGGCGGCTCAGCGCGCTCTCCTATTGGCTGCCGGATGTATTCCGGGATGCTGGGACGGATCGGGTGACGAACCGCCTCGTTTCGGGGCCGTGACAGGGGAGGCACAGAATGAAGGAGATATTTTCGTAACAAACGCGGCGCGACCCGCGAATAGGCACATAAGCGGTTTCTGCCTGCATTTACCGTAAAGCCGAAACCGCTCCATTCTTGGACAGGGGGGAGGCCCGTTATGCAACTATTCAAACCAGGAAATAGCGATACGTCTGAAACCCACGATATTCCAACAGCAAGACCGGTTGCGGCGATCATCGGCGGAGTCGCCTGGTCGATGACGATGGCCGTCATCATCGCGATACCGTCGCCTGCACCGGCCGGCGACCTCGCGAATTGCACGCTGTCTGACCCTGCTGCAGAGGTCGGCGACGAGGATGCCGCTGCGTTGTATGATTGCCTGAGCGATGCGCTACAAGAGCAACTGGCAGTCCTTGAGGCGGGCGATAAGATCGACGGGCCGTCCTGGCTGTTGTCGGATCTGCCCGAAGCGCGCGCCTTCCTGTCCTGGGAAAGCGTGACACGCTCGCCCTACATTTCCGCGACCCATGGCGAGCGTTATGTCGTGAACCTTGCCGATCCGGCCGCGATGCCGACCTATAGCCGGTTCGAAGAAGGCGGCCCGATGCCGGTGGGCGGAATTCTCGGCAAGCCGAGCTTCACCATATCGGACAAGGGTCAAGCCAAGCCCGGGCCGCTTTTCCTGATGGAAAAGGCGGAAGAGGGCGCGTTTCCCGATACCGGCGACTGGATATATACCGCGATCAAGCCGAGCGGGGCGTTGATGGGACGAACCGGTGCTGAAAATAGCGGGGGAATGCAGTTCTGTGCCGACTGCCATATGGGAATTGGTGCCGAAACCGACAGCATGACCTATCTGCCCGAAGAATACCGTATCGGGAATTGATCGACCCCACGGATGGCACACGCGTGCTGCGCTTCCGGTCCATGACCTCCTGACCCGTTTCCGCTCGGTATGCGGCAGGTTTCCCGATGCTCCGCCAGGCCGATATACCGCTCCGATCTGCTGGGCCGAGTTCTTTTCTGTTGCAGTATGTCCGGCGTTTGGCTATGTCCCGCAGCGGGACACCCCTCCCCAACGAGGGGCTTTTAGCTGGAAGGCTGAGTTACATGACCGATCATCCGATCCCGGCCACGCGGCCGGTCAACCCGCGTTTTTCCTCTGGCCCCTGTGCCAAATTCCCCGAATATGACCTGAACCTGCTGGCGGATGCTCCGCTTGGCCGTTCGCATCGTGCCGCTGTCGGCAAGGCGAAGCTGGCCGAGGCGATCGAGCTGACCCGCGAGGTGCTGGGCGTGCCGGTCGATTACCGGATCGGCATCGTGCCTGCCTCGGATACCGGGGCGGTCGAGATGGCGATGTGGACCATGCTCGGCGAACGCCCGGTCGAGATGCTGGCATGGGAAAGCTTTGGCGAGGGCTGGGTGACCGACGCCGTCAAGCAGCTCAAGCTGGATGCGGCCGTGCGCAAGGCCGATTATGGCAAGATCGTCGATTTCACGCAGGTCGATTTCTCGCGCGATGTCGTTTTCACCTGGAACGGCACGACCTCGGGCGTGCGGGTTCCGAATGGCGACGCGATCCCGGCGGATCGGGACGGGCTGACGATCTGCGATGCGACCAGCGCCGCCTTCGCCATGGACCTGCCCTGGGACAAGCTGGATGTGGTGACCTTCAGTTGGCAGAAGGTGCTGGGCGGCGAGGCTGCGCATGGCATGTTGATCCTGTCGCCACGTGCAGTCGAGCGGCTGGAAAACTTCACGCCGGACCGCCCCTTGCCGAAGATTTTCCGGCTGACCAAGGGCGGCAAGCTGAACGAGGGCATCTTCCGGGGCGAAACGATCAACACCCCCTCGATGCTGGCGGTCGAGGATTACCTTGCCGCGCTGAAATGGGCGCAGGGGATCGGCGGGCTGCAGGGACTGATCGCCCGCGCCGATGCCAATGCCGCCGCCATTCGCGACTTCATCGCCGACAAGGACTGGATCGCCGACCTGGCCGAGGATCCCGCGACGGCATCGACGACCTCCGTGTGCCTCAAGTTCACCGATCCCGCGATCACGGACGGCGCGGTTTTCGCCAAGGCCGTGGCGAAACGGCTGGAAAAGGAAGGCGTGGCCCTGGATGCAGGGGCATATCGCGACGCGCCCCCGGGGTTGCGGATCTGGTGCGGCTCGACCGTCGAGGCATCCGATGTTGCGGCGCTTATGCCGTGGATCGAATGGGCCTATCGTGCCGAACTGGCGGCGCAGGATTGAACCATCGAACCGGGGGCTGTCTGCCCCCGGACCCCCGAGGATATTTTCATGAAGAAGAAAGCTGAGCCGAAAAGGCTGACAGCTTCTGGTGAAAGGATGACAGACATGCCGAAGGTTCTCGTGTCCGACAAGCTGTCGGAAACCGCCGTCCAGATTTTCCGCGATCGCGGGGTCGAGGTGGATTACATGCCCGATCTGGGCAAGGACAAGGAAAAGCTGGCCGAGGTGATCGGGCAATATGACGGGCTGGCCATTCGCTCGGCCACCAAGGTCACGGAAAAACTGTTGGAGCACGCGGCCAATCTGAAGGTCGTGGGACGCGCCGGGATCGGGGTCGACAATGTCGATATTCCGGCAGCCTCGAAAAAGGGCGTGATCGTGATGAACACGCCTTTCGGCAACAGCGTAACGACGGCCGAGCATGCCATCGCGATGATGTTCGCGGTTGCCCGGCAATTGCCCGAGGCAAGTATCTCGACCCATGCCGGGAAATGGGAGAAGAGCCGTTTCATGGGCGTCGAGCTGTTCAACAAGACGCTTGGCGTGATCGGTGCGGGCAATATCGGATCGATCGTCATCGACCGGGCCCTGGGACTGCATATGAAGGTGCTGGCCTTCGATCCTTTCCTGTCCGAGGAACGCGCCAAGGAGATCGGCGTCACCAAGGTCGAGCTGGATGACCTGCTGGGCCGTGCCGATTTCATCACCTTCCACGTGCCGCTTACCGACAAGACCCGCAACATCCTGTCGCGTGAGGCCATCGCCAAGCTGAAGCCGGGTGTACGGATCATCAACTGCGCGCGTGGCGGCCTGGTTGACGAGGAGGCGCTGGCCGAGGCATTGACGGACGGACGGGTCGCCGGGGCGGCCTTTGACGTCTTCGCGGTGGAGCCGGCCACCGACAGCCCGCTTTTCAACCTGCCGAATGTCGTTGTGACGCCGCATCTGGGGGCCTCGACCACCGAGGCGCAGGAGAATGTCGCCCTGCAGGTAGCCGAACAGATGTCGGATTACCTGCTGACCGGCGCCGTGCAGAACGCGCTGAACATGCCCTCGGTGACCGCCGAGGAGGCCTCTGTCATGGGGCCGTGGATCAAGCTGGCCGGCCATCTGGGCGCCTTTGTCGGGCAGATGACCGATGAGCCGATCAAGGCGATCAACGTGCTGTATGACGGCTGCGTCTCGGAGATGAACCTGAACGCGCTGAACGCTTCGGTGATTGCCGGGGTGATGAAAGCCACGAACCCGGATGTGAACACGGTTTCCGCCCCCGTCATCGCCAAGGATCGCGGCATCCAGGTCGCGACTACGCGGCAGGACCAGGCCGGGGTGTTCGAAGGCTATATCAAGCTGACGGTGGTGACCTCCGAGCGCGAGAGATCCATCGCCGGCACCGTGTTCAGCGATGGAAAGCCGCGCTTCATCCAGATCCGCGGGATCAATGTGGATGCCGAGATCGGCGAGCATATGCTCTATACCCGCAACAAGGACGTTCCCGGCGTGATCGGCGCATTGGGCGGAACGCTTGGAGACCTGGGCGTGAATATCGCGAACTTTACGCTTGGCCGTTCGGCGAATGGCGAGGATGCCATCGCGATCCTGTATCTGGACGAGGCGATCAGCGACGCGGCATTGGCGGCATTGCAGAATACCGGTAAGTTCCTGCAGGCACGCAGACTGCAATTCGAGGTCTGATCGTCCTCTGCGCGCCGTCCTTCGGGGCGGCGCGATACCTGCCCATTTCCGCAGCCGCAGGGAGGCCGCATGCGACTTTACGCCATCGGGGATATTCACGGCCAGTTGGAGCTGCTGAAAGGCGCGCATGCGCGGATCATGCGCGATGGCGGACGGGATGCGCTGATCGTCCATGTCGGCGACCTGATCGATCGCGGCCCGGATTCCCGTGGCGTCGTGGAATACCTGTCCAGGGGTCAGCGCGATGGCCGGTCATGGATCGTGACCCGTGGCAATCACGATCGCTTCCTGGCGAATTTCCTGCGCGATCCCGACTGGATCGATCCCGGCCTGAGTTCGCCAGAGCATTGGGTCGATCACCCGGGGCTGGGCGCTGCGGCAACGCTTGCCTCCTACGGTGTCGATCCCACGCTGCCGCGGGACCGGCTGCATGCCGAGACGCAGCGCGCCGTGCCCCCCGAAGATGCGGTGTTCCTGTCCTCCCTGCCGCTCTGGTTCCTGCATCCGCTGGCCCTGGTCGTCCATGCCGGGATCCGCCCCGGCATAGACCTGCAGGATCAGGCCGAGCTGGACCTGGTCTGGATCCGCAAGGGTTTCCTGGAAAGCGACGCGGATCACGGCCCGTTGGTGGTTCATGGCCATACCGCGATTCGCAGCACCACCCATTACGGCAATCGCCTGAATATCGATGGCGGCGCGGCCTATGGCCGTGATCTTTGCGCCGTCGTGATCGAACCGGAAGGGGCGTGGCTTCTGACCGACGAGGGCCGCGCGCCCCTGCTGCCGGAACCGGCCGGCAAGGCGGGCTAAGACCCGCACAAGCCGACCGGGACATCCTGCGAACCGGATGCCTTCCGGTTCAATACTCGTCATGCAGCCGCACCCAGCTCATCGTGCCGCCGGTCTCGTTCCGCCCCCTGGGCGCCATGTCGAGCCAGTTGAATGCACCCATGAGCAATTCGGTGCCGCGCTGATAGGTCGAGTAACTGTGGAAAATGCCGCCATCCTCATCCTTCACGAAGATGCTGACGCCATGCATGTCCTCGCTGTTTTCGATCACCGTGCCGTAATTGTAGATCGCACATCCGGCGGCACGATCTTCGGCGGTGAAGGACACGCCGAAATCATAGTTGAAATCGCTGTCTCCCGAGGACACCCAGGGGAAAGTCCAGCCCATCCGGGTCTTGACCTCGCCGATCCGGCCGATCGGGGCGCGCGAGACTGCGGCGAATGCCAGATCCGCCTGCTCGAAATGCTGCCGCGCCGCATCGACATGATCGGCGGTATAAGAGCAGCCGGGGCAGATGTGATCCGAGCCCGGGGCCAGCATGAAGTGATAGACGGCAAGCTGACTGCGGCTGCCGAACAGGTCACCAAGCGTGCATTTTCCCTCGGGGCCCGTGAAGACATAGGGTTTCTCGATCCGGACCCAGGGCAGTTTCCGGCGTTCGGCCCGCAATTCGTCGAGCCGGTGGGTCATGTCGCGTTCCCTGGCGAGCAGCGCCTTGCGGGCTTCCAGCCATTCTTCGCGTGAAACGATCGCATGAGTCATGGTTCAGTCTCCTTCTGTTGTCGGTTGAATATTTGTCCTCGATCCGTGGGGGCCGCGCTTCAGCCAGGCCGACAGGTGAAACAGGCTCATCAGCAGATACATGATGCTCATGCTGCCGATGGGCAGGATACCCATGCCCGGTGAGCAAACTGCGCCCATCTCCCCGGCCTCGACCCAGGCCATGACGGCGAAGACCGGCGAGGCGGCAAGGGCAAGCAGATTGCGGGCTTGCGATAGGGCCGAGCCCGTGCTGTCTGCGGCTGAAAAGCTTGTCATTTTCCGGCTCCCGATCAAATCTTCCGTAGGACCAGTTCGGAAGTTACGGCAAAGCGGAGGCCGGGTGAGAGTAACAAGCGTGACGGGATTTCGATGGACAGGCTGATCGCGGCGGCGGCCCGGGCGCTGGCGGCGGGCGATCCGCTGACCGCGATGAAGCGGGTCGCCCTGCGCGAGGATCCGCCCGCGCTTGCCCTGCGCGGTATCGCCATGGCCCAGATCGGCGATCTTTCCCTCGCGCGGGAATTGCTCCGGCGTGCCGCCCGGGCCTTCGGATCGGCTGAGCCGATGGCCCGGGCGCGCTGCATTCTCGCCGAGGCCGAAATCGCGCTCGTGCTGCGCGATCTTGGCGACACCCTGCAGACCCTGGGCCCTGCGCGAAAGGAGCTCGAAGCGCATGGGGACCGAACCAATGCCGCGCATGCCGCCTATCTGGAAGCGCGCCGGTCCCTGCTGATCGGGCGGCTCGAAGAGGCCGAGCAGGCGCTTGACCGGCTCGATCCCGAAATACTCCCGCCTGCCTCGCGCTGCGGATACTGGCTGGTCGCCACCGGCATAGCCATGCGGCGCATAAGGACAGAAGACGCCCGGTCGGCGCTTGACCGCGCGTGCGACGCCGCCCGAAAGACCGGGATCCCATCGCTTGCCGCCGAAACCGACCGCGCCGCTTCCATGCTCGCCGCCCCCGCAGCCCGCCTGATCGCGGATGGGCGAGAACGGCCACTCGTTCTCGCCGAGGTCGAGGCGCTGATCCAATCCGGGATGCTGGTCATTGATGCCTGCCGCAGCATCCTGCGCAGCCGCAATACCGTGATCCCACTCACCGGCCGGCCGGTGCTTTTCGCACTGGCACGCGCGCTCGCCGAGGCATGGCCACAGGATGTCTCGCGCGAAAGCCTGCTTGCGGTCGCCTTTCGCGCCAAAGAGGCCGACGAATCGCATCGGGCAAGGTTGCGGGTCGAGATGGGCAGGCTTCGCAGGATCATCCGGCCTCTCGCCGGATTGCAGGCGACGGAGCGAGGATTCCGGCTCGAACCGAATGGAACGGCGGCGGTTGCCCTGCTGGCGCCGCCGGTCGATGGGGAACATGCCGGATTGCTGGCATTGCTTGCAGATGGCGAGGCATGGTCCAGCTCGGCCCTCGCCCTGGCGATGGATGTCAGTTCCCGCACCGTTCAGCGAGCGCTTGAAGCTTTGGCCGAAGCGGGTAAGGTCGAGTGGTTCGGTCACGGGCGCGCACGCCGCTGGATCGCATCGAATGTGCCGGGCTTCCCGACAAGCCTGTTACTCCCGGCGCCGCTGCCGAAAGGTTAGGATCAGGTCATGAAACACCGTCATGCGGAAATCCTTCGCGAATATGGCCCATTCCCGGGCACCGATGCCGTGCACGGGGTCAGTTTCGACGGGCGGAACGTCTGGTTCGCCAGCGATGCGGGCTTGCAATCCCTCGATCCCGATAGCGGAGAGACGGCCCGCAAGCTGGCGGTCCCCGCCGACGCGGGAACGGCTTTCGACGGAAAGCACCTGTTCCAGATCGCCGAAGCGGTGATCCGCAGGATCGACCCGGAAACCGGCGATGTCCTTCACACGATCCCTGCACCGGGCAATGGCGAGGATTCCGGTCTTGCCTGGGCAGAGGGCTCCCTATGGGTTGGTCAGCATCGCGGCCGCAGGATCCACCAGGTCGATCCGGAAACCGGAACCGTGCTTCGGACGATCGAATCCGATCGTTTCGTCACCGGCGTCACCTGGGTCGATGACGAGCTTTGGCACGGCACCTGGGAGGGCGAGCAAAGCGATGTCCGGCGCATAGACCCCGAGACGGGCGAGGTGTTCGAGCGCATCGAGATGCCGGAAGGATACGGCGTATCCGGGCTTGAATCGGATGGTGGCGACCGGCTGTTCTGCGGCGGCGGGCCAAGCGGAAAGATCAGGGCGATTCGCCGATAGGCCAAGCCTCCGGGCAGGAATGCGGCGCGCGGGACATGCCGTTTTGCATCCTGGCATGTCCAGCATCCGCCGCTCGGTGGCTTTTCTTTGCCGATCCGGCGCCTGCCAAAACACGTCTATCAGCGGATATCCGCGCCGAAACCAAATCACCGGCGAGTTGCCCGAACCATTCCCCGAGCACGGTGTTAGGGCAGAGTGCGCGTCACGGCACGCGCATCCAAATGACGGAAAAGGAGTTACACATGTTCCGCCAATTCGCATTCGCTCTGGGCGTTTCGCTCGCCGCTTCCGCCGCCTTCGCGCAGGACACGGCCGAGACGCAGGAGGCCCCGGCAGCGGGTGCTACCGATCCGGCTCTCGCCTATGAGGCGGCGCGTAATCAACTCGGCATCCTGAAATTCTGCGAAACGCAGGGATTCACCGGCGCGAGGCAATCGCCGCCCAGGAGAAGATGATCGGCATGCTGCCCGAAGGCGACACCGAGGCCGGTGCCGCAGCCGAACAGAAGGGCGGCGAAGGCACGGTCTCGGCAGGAGGCGCCGAAATATCCCTGGAAGAGGCCGCCAGCCAGCAGGATACCACGGTCGAGGCCCAGTGCCAGCAGATCGAGGCTGCGGTCAATCAGGTCGCGGCACAGCTGCCCGAAGGGTAAGTCCCTCCCCTACCTCCCTGATTGGACGCGAAAGAACGGGCCGGTGCACTTA
This sequence comes from Paracoccus methylarcula, assembly GCF_003007735.2. Lineage (GTDB taxonomy): Bacteria > Pseudomonadota > Alphaproteobacteria > Rhodobacterales > Rhodobacteraceae > Paracoccus > Paracoccus methylarcula. The sequence goes on along the minus strand of NZ_PXNQ02000004.1, from coordinate 179,064 downwards.
CCGGCCCGTTCGATATTCCGGGAACCCGGCAACAGTTCAGATCGCGTGATCGCCCTTGGCATCGATGACCCGCGTGGGCAGCCCCATCTCGCCCAGAAGTTCAAGGAAGGGGCGCGCGGGCAATTCCTCGACATTGACCATCTTCTTCACGTCCCAGTCTCCCCGCGCGATCAGGATCGCGGCGGCGACCGGGGGCACACCGGCGGTATAGCTGATGCCCTGGCTGCCAACCTCTTCATAAGCCAGCTTGTGATCGGCGACATTGTAGACGAAAACCTCGCCCTCCTTGCCGTTCAGGCTGCCCTTGACCAGATCGCCGATGCAGGTGTTGCCCTCGTAATCGGGCGCAAGGCTGGCAGGGTCGGGCAGCACCGCCTTGACCACCTTGAGCGGCACGACCTCCTGCCCCTCGGCGGTCTTGACCGGGTGCTCCGAGAGCAAGCCAAGGTTCTGCAAGACGGTGAACACGTTGATATAGTGATCGCCGAAGCCCATCCAGAAACGGACATCCGAATCCTTGTAGCGGGCAGAGAGGCTGTGCACCTCGTCATGCCCCGACAGATAGGCGGTGCGCTTGCCGACCACGGGCAGGTCCCATTCGCGGCCCACCTCGAACATCCTGTTCTCTTTCCACTCGCCGCCCTGCCATGAATAGACGGTGCCGGTGAACTCGCGGAAATTGATCTCGGGGTCGAAATTGGTGGCGAACCAGCGGCCATGGCTGCCGGCATTGATATCCACGATGTCGATGGAATCGATCTTGTCGAAATACTCGTCCTCGGCAAAGCGGGCATAGGCGTTCACCACGCCCGGATCGAAACCGGCGCCAAGGATGGCGGTGATCCCGGCTTTCTCGACATCGCCGCGCCGCTTCCATTCGTAATTGGCATACCACGGCGGCGTTTCGCAGACCTTGGCCGGATCCTCGTGGATGGCCGTGTCGATATAGGCGGCACCCGCACGGATACAGCCTTCCAGCACGGTCATGTTGATGAAGGCAGTGCCGACATTGATGACGATCCCGGCGTCGATCTTTTTCAGCAGCGCCTCGACATTGTCGGGATTCATCGCGTCCAGCGCATGGCTGGTGAAGGGCATCTCGTGCCCTTTCTCGCGCAGGCTGGCGATGATCGCATCGGCCTTGGCCTTGGTGCGGTTGGCGATATGCAGCTCGCCGAATTCGGGCGCCCATTGCGCGAGTTTGTGCGCCGATACCTGGGCGACGCCCCCGGCGCCGATGATGAGGATGTTCTGCTTGGCCAATTCTGTCTCCATTTTCCCGGTGGCAGAGGTGGGGTCGCCTCAGGAGAGGCTGCCTTTGTAATCGTCGTAACCGAAGCTGCGGACGCTGCGGATGCTGCCATCCTCTTCGCGGATGGCGATGGCGGGCATGGCCACGCCGTTGAACCAGTTCTTCTTGACCATCGTATAGCCCGCCGCGTCGGCGATGCTGATCCGGTCGCCGATCTTCAGCGGCTGCGCGAAACGCGCGTCGCCGAAGATATCGCCCGCAAGGCAGGTCTTGCCCGCGATCTGGTACTCGTGCTCGCCATGCTGCGGCAGTTTCGCGGTCTCGCGATAGATCAGCAGATCCAGCATATGCGCCTCGATACTGCTGTCCACGATAGCCACGTCCTTGCCGTTATTGATCAGGTCAAGGACCGAGACCTCCAGCGTGGTGGATTCGGTGATGCTGGCCTCGCCCGGCTCCAGATAGACCTGCACACCGAATTTCCGGCTGAACGCCGCCAGCCGGTCCGCAAGGCGGTCCAGCGGATAGCCTTCGCCGGTGAAATGGATTCCGCCGCCAAGGCTGACCCAGTCCAGCTTGTGCAGGATATCCCCGAACTCGGTCTCAATCCGCGCAAGCTGGTGGTCGAACAGCTCGAAATCGCCATTCTCGCAATTGTAATGGATCATCACGCCGCTGATCCGGCCCATCGCGGCCTCCAGCCGGGCGGTGTCCCATTCCCCAAGGCGCGAGAAGGGCCGCGCCGGATCCGCCAGATCAAAACCGCTGGTCGAAAAGCGCGGATTCAGGCGCAAACCCGTGGTGATGCCCTTCGCCCGGTCGCCGAAACGATCAAGCTGCCCCAGGCTGTTGAAGATGATCTTGTCGGCATAGCCGACCGCCTCGTCGATCTCGTGATCGGCCCATGCCACGGAATAGGCATGGGTCTCCTTGCCAAATTCCTCGTGCCCAAGCCGCAATTCGAACAGCGAGGACGAGGTCGTGCCATCCATGAAATCGCGCATGAAGTCGAAGACCGACCATGTCGCGAAACATTTCAGCGCCAGCAGGGCCTTCGCGCCCGAACGTTCGCGCAGGCGCGCCACCTTTTCCATGTTACCCCGCAGACGGGCCTTGTCGATCAGGTAATAGGGCGTCTGCAGTTCGGACATGGCGCAACCTCGGGTCAAAGCGAAAGCCCGATATAGCTTCCGCCCCCGCTTTTCGCAAGGAATGGTGACGCCCGGGTGACGGCGGGAATATCCGTTCAGCCGGGTGTCGCGAGGCGGCGGAACTCGCGCTTGAGCAGCTCCAGCTCCGACCGCAAAAGCTGCACTTCGGCCAGCAGCGCATCGTCAAGCGGCGCCCCGGCCATCACGTTCAGCCGGTCCAGTTGCGCGGCATCCGACTGAGGTGCCTCGCTTCCCTCTCCGTCATCCGCGAACAGGATGAAACTGTGTACCCCGTCGGCAAGCAGTTCGGACGGCAGATCGACCGAAACCTGCCATTGGCCGTCGCCGGCCCCGGTCACATGCGCAACTGACACGACCTCGCCCAGATGGGCCAGGAAAACACGGCCGGGCGCAGCCTCTGCGGTCAGAATCCCCGACCATGCGCCAGCCTTCAACCCATGACTCTCGAATTGCGGCATACCCTCTCCTACAGCTCGGCGCGCGGATAGCGCGACAACACCATGTCGCTCACCGTCACGGCGTTCATATATGGTTCGGCAAAGATCAGATCCAGCCAGACCTTCTCGATCGGGCGGTCGGACAGATCGGCATAGGCCAGGTCGTATTCCGCCGTTCTCCGGCATCTGTCCCGCGAGATCGGGTCCCCCAGTTGACGCAGCACCTGCTCGGTATTCGGGCCCTGCACCAGGTTCAGCCGGCCATAGACGGTGATCGGTGTCTCGGCCTCCAGGCCGGTTTCGAGCCGCAGGATGTGATCCTTGCCAAGCTGGTCCAGGACATCCCCGGGCAAATCCAGCGACAGTGAAAGGTAGCTGCCCGAAAAGCCCATGACCTCCAGCCGCAATCCGAACGGGGCCTGGTCATCGGAATGACGATTCATCACCTGCCGCAAGAGCAATGCGCGATGCGCGCAATCATGCCATACCGCGATCTCGTCGCCGAGCGTCTCGCCCGCCTCGGGCTCGACCAGTCCCGCGGGCGCGACCGGCCCGCATAGAAGCGCCGACCGCCAGCGCCAATCGGTGCCCGGCTGGCTGATCAGCTTGGCCAGCCCCCCGCGAGCGCGAATCGCGCGCGGATCGGAAAGCTGCAGGAAGGTTCCCAATTCACGATACAGACCCACCGCCTCGTCGCGCAGGCCACGCGCGGGCAGACGCCCTCCGTTCCTCAGCGATTCGGCGAGAGAGGCCCATTTATGCGCGGTCTTTTCGCGGGCGACAGGCTTTGGCCAGCCCTTCAGTCCAAATGCCATTCAAATGCTTCCTCGGTCAAAAACTACTGCCGGAATAAACCGGCTGGACCGAAGGAACAAGCGTCAGGCGACCAATGCGTTAAGCCTTGCGGCGCAGATGAAATCATTCTCGGTCAACCCGCCTGCCTCATGGGTTGTAAAGGCAACTTCGCAATAACCCCAACCGAAAGCGATATCAGGATGATGCCCCTGTTTATTGCCCAGCCATGCCGCGAGATTCGCCATCTCGACGGCCTTGGCGAAACCCTTGAATTCAAAGCGCCGGCGAATGGTCGTGCCGTCATCCGACAAGCTCCAGCCGTCCAGTTGCGCCAACATCTGCCGAGCATCATCCCCCGGCATCGGCGGAACTCCGCCCTTGCAGGGCTCGCAAGTCTTGTTGGCCAGATCACAAGTTGTCATGGGCTTCTCCTCAGGCGGCATCTTTCGGCGGATATTTCGGCGCGTGCAGTCCCATCGCGCGGGCCTCGGCGATATCGGCCAGAAGGTCGCGCTTTGCCGCGGCGAACAGATCCTCCAGATTGTCTATCACGAAATAGACCGGCTGGTGAATGTCGATCCGGTAAGGCGTGCGCAGGATGTCGATCACGTCGAAGGGCCGATGCTCCGGCTTGTCCGAGATCGACCAGGGCAGTTCCGTCACCGAACTCGCCAATCCCGAACCGAGCGCCTTGAGTCGCCCGCCCTCACGCATCAGCCCGAATTCGATCGAGAACCAGTAAAGCCGAATCAGCCAGCTGTAATCGGCCTTGTCACAGCGCGTCCCCGCCTCGCCGATAACCTGGCTGAAGGCCGCGAAGGCCGGATCGGTCAGCAGCGGCGTGTGACCGAAGATCTCGTGGAAGATATCCGGCTCCTCGATATAGTCGAAATGCTCGCGGTTGCGGATGAAGCTGGCCGCCGGAAAGGTCCGGTTCGCCAGCATCCCGAAGAATTTCCCGAAACCGATCAGCGCCGGCACCGGCTCCACCTGCCAGCCGGTCAACGCCCTCAGCTTGCTGGATATCTCGGGACATTGCGGCACCCGGTCGGTGGGCATGTCCAAAAGCTCCAGCCCCTTCAGATAGGGTTGCGCCATATTGGCCCGGACGGCGGGAAGCTGACGGGTGATCAGGTCATGCCAGACGGAGTTTTCCTCGGCGTCATAGCTGATGAAGCCGTTCCGGTCAGGGGTCTTGGCCTGGTATTGGGTCGATTTTGGCATCCGAGTCTCCTCCTTGCCAATATTCTACCCCAATGAAGAAGAATTTCTTGTCAGATTCGCCTTGATTTGGCATTATCTGGAAAATTATTACCTTCAATAAAGAGAAATCAGGCAAGATATGCCCGACCTGGACGAGACAGATCTCCGCCTGTTGCGGCTGCTGCAAAGGGACGCCACCCTGTCCAACCAGGCCTTGGCCGAAAAGACCGGCCTCTCGACCTCTCCGGCATGGCGGCGGATCCGCAGGCTGATCGAGGACGGGGTGATCGAGCGTCAGGTGGCCTTGGTGCGCCCGCGCCGGGCCGGGCTGCACGCGATGGCCTATGTGCAGGTCTCCCTGCTCGATCATACCGAGGATTCGATCGCCCGTTTCGACCTGTTCGTGCAGACCGAAGACCAGATCATCGAATGCGCGACGATCACCGGCACCTCGGATTACCAGCTGAAGATCGTCGCCCCCGATCCGGAGGGGTTGGAGCATTTCATCATGCGCCGGATGCTGGCACTCGGGATCATTCGCGACACGGTGACCCATTTCGTGCTGCGGCAGACGAAATACACCACCGCGATGCCGATCTGACGGCCGTGGCGCATCACCTGCCCCGGTTTCAACCCTTGGCTTTCGCGGCAAAAAGCCCGTCGAAACGCTTCAACGCCGCCTCTTCGACGGCCACGCCGGGCCGGACGGCCTCGACATCCGGAGGAAACAGTTCGGGCCGGTCCGGGAACCATTCCTCGCGCAGGCGCCGATTCGATTCGGCATGGTGATCCATCAGGGCCCGCGCCAGCTCCGGCGGCAGCATGTCGCCCCGGCCTGCCGCCGCCTCGCCGAATTCCTCCATCACCTGCCGGTTGGCCTTGCGCAGCGACCGCCCCCGATCCGAGGGGATGGTGTTGTAATGCGCGATCAGCTCTGCCCCGGGGGACAGGTTCCTGCGCCATTCCGCGCTGTCCGCGGGGATCAGGTCGGGCCGCCCGATGGCGGCAAGCAGGGCTGCCACACTGTCGGGCTTCTCGCCGGAACTGGCCTCGGCATAGATTTGCGGAACGAGGCCGACATCGGGAAACGCTTTCCGCCAAGCCTGCAGCAAAGCGGCGTAATCGAGCTGCCTCAGCCGTCCGGGCCGGGCGAATTCCTCGATGCTGCCGGTGCGGCCGCTCCACTTGACCGCCTGCTTGTACAGCGCCTCGGCAAAGCGATCCTGGCGGCGCAGCCATATCAGGATGGAAATCTCGTGCCCGCGAAGGGCATCCACCAGGGGCGCCAGCGAATGCGGGCCATGATTGGAAAAGGCCTCGGACGAGATCAGCACGTCATCGACCTCACCGCCCGCCTCGTCGATCTGTTGCAGCACCTTGGCGATCAGCTTCTCACCCTCCGGGCCACGCCGGGCGAGGGCATCCGCCATCGGCCCGCAGGCCGGCAGATGCTTGCGCACCCGCACGTAAAGCAGCCGCTGCCGGCGCAGCTCGTCCTCATGCTCGGCGCACCATTGCTGCATCGCAGTGGTTCCGGTCTTCAACATCCCGATATGCAGCCAGATGCGTGGCACGGCACTTTCCCCGCTTCAAACCTAGCGAAATCCCGCTATGCGCCACCACTATCGGATCACGGGCCGGCGGCCAACGGCTAGAGCAACGGCGAAGCCAGTGCCAGCAGGTTATTGCGCAGCCGCCTGAGCCAACTCCAGTCGCGAACCTCCTGCAACGAGATCTCGTGCGCACGCTCGGCATAGCTTTGCTGACGCTGGTCCAACCCGGCCACGAAATCCGGATCGAACAGCGCCATGTTGACCTCGTAATTCAACTCGAAGCTGCGGCGGTCCAGGTTGGCGCTGCCCACCATCGCCATGCGCCCGTCCACCGTCATGATCTTGGCATGCAACAGGCCGGGCCTGAACAGGTGCAACCGGACACCGGCAGCCAGCAGCCCGTAATAGAACCCTTCGCTGGTCGCCCCCACCACCAGCGAATCGTTGCGGGCGGGCAGGATCATGTTCACCTCTACCCCGCGCCGCGCCGCCGCCCGGATCGCCGCATCCAGGGCCGCGTCCGGCACGTAATAGGGCGTGGTGATCGTCACCCGCTCCCGCGCGGCATGGATCATCGCGCTCAGGCAGTCCGAGACAGTGCCCGCCCGCCGATCCGGCCCGGTCGCCACGATCTGCGCGGCCATGCCCGGATCCTCGACCGCCTCGACAATTTCCAGCATGTCGCCCAGGTCGCGCCCGGTATAGCTCATCCAGTCGGCCAGGAAGACCGATTGCAACTGCCGCACCAGGGGACCCTCGACCGAGATCAGGATATCGACCCATGGCGCGAAGCGCGGCTTGACCGCGAATGCCATGTCCGAGCAGTTCCGGCTGCCGGTAAAGGCGATCCGGTTGTCCACCACCACGACCTTGCGGTGATTGCGCAAATCCAGCCGCTGGAACAGGAAGCTGATGAAGGGCAGCCCCCAGGGAAAGGCGGTCACGCAATCGGCCCCCGCCCCCTTCATCCGCCGCCACAGTTCCGAACGCACCAGCCCGCGCGAACCCAGGGCATCCACGATCACCCGGCATTCGACGCCACGGGTCTTGGCGCGGATGATCGCCTCGGCGATCTTTTCACCGCTGCGGTCGGGCAGCCAGATATAGAACAGCACATGGACATGATCCCGCGCCCCGTCGATGGCATCCACCATGTCATCGATGGCCGCATCCGATTCGTCCAGCAGGCGCAGCCGGTTCCCGTCCACCGCCGGCATCCCGCCCACGGCGGCATTGGCGGCGATCACCGGGCGGGCAAGGTTCGGAGGCTCGCGCAGCACCCGGCTGCTGGGCTTGCGCAGCCCGGTCAGCCGGTCGCGCACATCGGCCATGCGCTGCACCTCGGCGTGGTTCATCCGCACCTCGCCGAACAACAGGTAGGCGATGATCCCGACCAGCGGCACCGCTTCGATCACCATGATCCATGCCAAGCGCGCCGCAGGCTCCAGCCGCGGCCGCAGCAGCACCCGGCCCACCAGCGCCAGGGCAATCGCGGTATGTACGAAAACGAAGATCGAAGCCCACATGCCGACATCTATTCAGCACCACGCGACAATTGCAATTCCCGTCGTCGCCGCCTATCTGGGGCCTGCAACAGCAAAGGCCGTACGCGATGAACTGGATCACCAATTACGTCCGCCCGCGCATCAACTCGCTCTTTTCGCGCCGCGAGGTGCCCGAGAACCTGTGGACGAAATGCCCCGAATGCGGAACCATGCTGTTCCACCGCGAGCTGTCGGACAATCTCAATGTCTGCACCAATTGCGACCACCATCTCGCGATCACCCCGCGCGAGCGCTTTGCCGCGCTCTTCGATGGCGGCGTCTTTTCCGAGGTGAAGGTCCCCGAGCCGCTGGCCGACCCGCTGCAATTCCGCGACCAGAAGAAATACCCCGACCGGATGAGGGCGGCGCAGAAATCCACCGGCGAGAAAGAGGCGATGCTGGTCGCCGAGGGCGAGATGGGCCGCACCCCGATCGTCGCGGCCGCACAGGATTTCAGCTTCATGGGCGGCTCCATGGGCATGTATGTCGGCAATGCCATCATCGCCGCCGCCGAACGCGCGGTGAAACTCAAGCGCCCGCTGGTGCTGTTCTCGGCAGCCGGCGGCGCCCGGATGCAAGAGGGCATCCTCAGCCTGATGCAGATGCCCCGCACCACCGTCGCGGTCGAGATGCTGCGCGAGGCCGGTCTGCCCTATATCGTCGTGCTCACCCATCCCACTACCGGCGGCGTCACCGCCAGCTACGCGATGCTCGGTGATATCCAGATCTCGGAACCCGGCGCGCTGATCTGCTTTGCCGGTCCCCGCGTCATCGAGCAGACCATCCGCGAGAAACTGCCCGAGGGCTTCCAGCGCGCCGAATACCTGCTGGAACATGGTATGCTGGACCGGGTGACGCATCGCATGCAGCTGCGCGACGAGCTGATCTCGATCCTGCGGATGCTGGGCGGCATGCCCGCGCCGACAAGGGCGGATCTGCCCGCCCCGGCGGAAACAGCCGTTCCCTCGCCAGAGGACAACGTGAAACCCGAAGAAAAACCGGCTTCCTGACTTCTTCTTCATGCAAATATCCCGGGGGTCCGGGGGCTGGCCCCCGGCTTGTGCGACAATGAGCCATTCCGACGCCATCCTTGCCCGCCTCATGTCGCTGCACCCCAAGGTCATCGACCTGTCGCTTGACCGGATGCACCGCATCCTCGCCGCCCTCGGCCATCCCGAGCGCGACATCCCGCCGGTGATCCATCTCGCCGGAACCAATGGCAAGGGCTCTACCCAGGCCATGATCCGCGCCGGGCTGGAGGCAGGCGGCGCCCGCGTCCACGCCTATACCTCGCCGCATCTGGCCCATTTCCACGAACGCATCCGCCTTGCGGGAGAGCTGATCGCGGAATCCGAACTCGCCAGCGCCCTCGAGGAATGCGAGACCGCCAATGACGGCCAACCGATCACCTTCTTCGAGATCACCACGGCCGCCGCTTTCCTCGCCTTCTCGCGCAGCCCGGCCGATTACACCCTGCTCGAGGTCGGACTCGGCGGGCGGCTCGACGCGACCAATGTGATCGACGCCCCGCGCCTGACGGTCATCACCCCGATCAGCATCGACCACACCCAGTATCTGGGCGAGACCCTGCCCGAGATCGCCGGAGAAAAGGCCGGGATCATCAAGCCGCGCGTGCCCTGCATCGTCGGCCCGCAACAGGACGAGGCCCTGCGGGTGATCGAGGCCCGCGCCTCGGGCCTGACCGCGCCGCTCTCGGTCCATGGCCAGCACTGGCAGGTCGCGCCCGATCGCGACGGCATCATCTGGCAGGACGATCACGGGCTCTGGGATCTGCCGCGCCCCAACCTGATCGGCGACCACCAGGTCCAGAATGCCGGAACCGCGCTGGCCGCCCTGCGCGAACTCGGCGCGACCGAGGCGCAGGCCCGTGCTGCCGTCACCCGCGCCGAATGGCCCGCCCGGATGCAGCGCCTGACCCGTGGCCCGCTGATCGATGCCGCAGCTCCGCAGGCCGAGCTCTGGCTCGATGGCGGCCATAACCCGGCGGGAGGCGAGGCATTGGCCGCCATCCTCGGCAACCTGCCGCCCCGTCCGACCCATCTGGTCTGCGGAATGCTGAACACCAAGGATGTCACCGGCTACCTGCGCCCGCTGGCTCCGCATGCGGCCAGCCTCACCGCCATCGATATCGAGGGCGAGCCGAACACCCTGCCCGCCTCTGACACCGCCAGCTTTGCGAAACAGGTCGGAATGCAGGCAGGCACCGCCGACAGCGCGCAAGATGCGGTCCAGCGCATCACCGACGCCGATCCCCGCGCCCGCATCCTGATCTGCGGCTCTCTCTACCTGGCCGGGCGGATCCTGCGCGAGAACGGGTAAGACTATCCCTTCATCCGGCGGATTTCAGGCCGTTTCGCGCCGCTCCACGCCATGGAACAGCAGGCGAATGACATCGGAACGGGTGATGATCCCGGCCAGCCTTGGCCCCGACATGACCGGCACGATCTCCACGCCCTGAACCGCCAGTCGGTTCAGAAGCTGTCCGACAGGCGTATCCACCGTGGTGCCGCGATCGGCCGGTCTCGCGATCTGTCCCGCGGTAAGCTGCCTTGGGCGGCCGACAAGGCGCAGGTCGAATTGGCTTCGAGCCATCGCATCGATGATATCGGCCTGCAGGATGATGCCGCTGAAACGCCTCTCCGTGTCGATGACGGGAAGGCTCTTGATACGATGCTTGCGAAACAGCTTCGCAGCCTGGTGGATGCTGGTTTCGGGCCTGACCGAGACCAGGTCACGGGTCATGATCTCGGCGCAGGAAACGCCGTCAAAGCGGTGATTGGCCGCCTCTTGCTCGGCAGCCGCCAGCAGACGCCCCAGATCGACCACGCCGATATTCGCCGACTGATTGAATTTCCGCAGCAGCGCGCCAAGCTCGTCCTCCGGCAGACCAAGGCGGATCGCCGCTTCGCGCGACGAATCCGGCCGAGACTGCCTGAACGGATAGACCCGCCCCGTCAGGCGATTGAAGGTGATCGCGGCCCCGATCAATGTCATCGTCATCAGCCCGACCGGGACGAATGCGAAGGCGACGCCCGCCTCCAGGACCGGTCCGGGGTCCAGCGCCGCCAGAAGGGCAACCGCACCGCCCGGAGGATGAAGAGCGCGGGCCAGCATCATGACCAGTATGGCAAGGCCCACGGCAAGCGCCGGAGACCACGGACCGACATGCAGGCTCAGCACCGCAACTGCCGTCATGGCCGAGAGTATATTGCCCATGATGGCGGACCACGGTTGGGCCAGTGGTGAATTCGGAACCGCGAATGCCAGGACAGCAGTGGCGCCCAAAGGCGCGATCAGGGCCAATGGAAGGGTCCCGGCATGAGGCAGCCAGATTGCCAGCAGGGAACAGACCCCGATACCCGTTGCCGCGCCAAATGACGCGCGCAGGGCTTCCTGACCTGACGGTTTCGGAAGCACCGGGAGAAAGGCCGAGATCTGCAGGTTGCCACGACGCATCGTTGAATTGCTCATGATTAAGGCGAATTTGCACGCTATTGCCTTAATTGCGGGCAAAATGGAAACCCGTATCGGGTTCCAAACGCGACCCCGCAAGGACGAATTTTCCATCAGACGGGCATGAGGACCATCGAATTTCCAGACAGCATGTCAATCTCGGGACAGAGGTGGAAATGTTTGGATTTGTGTCGGCACAACTTTTTTCTTTTTGACGAGAGCAGGCGGAAGCCACCTTCCAGAACATGGCGACTGCCGAATACGCCCCCGATCACCGATCGACCACTAATCTCCCGCCCCTTCCGGCATGTGCTGTGTCAAGCCACGCTCTTGTTGCGCGATCTCGCGGATGCAACGCTCGCCCCTGTTGCACGGACTCGCCAGCCCTAACCGGCGAGGTCCAACCGGCCCCAATTCGCATCCTGCATCTCGCGGATCCGGCTCGCGGTGCGCTCGAATTCGAAACTGCCTTCGCCCTCGTTATATAGCTGTTCGGGCTGCGTGGCGGCGCTGGCGATCAGCCGCACCTTCGCCTCGTAAAGCGCGTCCACCAAGGTCACGAAACGCTTGGCCTCGTTGTAGTTCGACATGCCAAGTCGTGGAATTTCATCGATAATCAACGCATCGACACGCCGCGCCAGCTCCAGGTAATCGGCTGGTCCAAGCGGCTGGCCGCACAGATCCCAAAACCCCGCCCGTGCCAGCTTTCCCGCGCAGGCGGGCAGTTCGAAACTGCGGCCCTTCATCTCGATCTTGCAGGGCATGGGCGCGGCCCCGCCGCTCAACTCGTCCCAAAGCGCATCCAGCCCCGCATGCGCCTTGGCATCCGCGGGTGTGAACCAGACCTGCCGGTCGGTGCTGCGATTCTGGCGATAATCGGTATCGCTGTCCAGGCAGACAATCTCCATCCGCTCCCGGATGAGGTCGATGAAAGGCAGGAACAATTGCCGGTTAAGCCCGTTCTTGTACAGGTCCTCCGGCACCCGGTTCGAGGTGGTGACGATGCTCACGCCCTGGTCGAACAATATCTGGAACAACCGCCCGACGATCATCGCGTCGGCGATATCGGTGATCTGCATCTCGTCGAAACACAGCAGCCGCACCGACTCGGCCACGCCCGCCGCGACGGGACGCACCGTATCCTGGTCGCCGCGCTTGCGTGCCTCTTCCAGCCCGGCCTGGATTTCCTGCATGAATTCATGGAAATGCACCCGCCGCACGCCTCGGTCCGGGGCAGCCTCGACAATCAGGTCCATCAGCATCGACTTGCCGCGCCCGACGCCCCCCCAAAGATAGAGCCCCTTCTGCGCCGGTTCGGGCGCCGACGCGCCGCCGCCGAACAACGCTCGCCAGCCGGTCTTGCGTTTCGGCTGCATTGCGGCGGGATCGGGCAATCCCGCAACCAGCCGGTCAAGTTCAGACAGAACAGCCTCCTGCGCGGGATCGGCCGTGATCCGTCCCTCTGCCACATGCCGACGATAAAGCTCTGACACATCCACCATGATTGCCAACTGCCACGCTCCCCGCTCGCCCGCAAGAGGCCGGGCGCGGCCCGGTCGCGACGGCAGACGGAAGTCTGGCCTTCCGGTCCCCGCGCTGGACCTTGCCCGGCGCAGCGCCTAAACCGGCCGGCGGGGAACAATCAGAGACAGGCGGATATGGCGCGCGGCAACAGGATCATCGAAGACCGGCCCACCAGCAAGAGGGTCGGCGCGCTGCGGGCGCTTTGGCCCTTCGTCCGCCCCTACAGGTCGCAGGCATTGCTGGCCCTGATTGCCCTGATCGTCACTTCGGGGATCAGCCTGGTCCTGCCGTTGGCCGTGCGCCGGGTCGTCGACGGTTTCGACGACGGCGCCGGGCTGCTGGACGAGTATTTCTCTGCCGCGCTTGCCATCGTGGCGCTGCTGGCACTGGGCACCGCCGCCCGCTATTACTTCGTGACAAGACTGGGCGAACGGGTCGTCGCCGATATCCGCAAGGCGGTCTTCGCCCGCGTGATCACGCTCAGCCCCGGCTTTTTCGAGCGGATCATGACCGGCGAGATCCTGTCGCGCATCACCACCGATACGACATTGATCCAGTCCGTCATCGGCTCTTCGCTTTCCATCGCGCTGCGCAACATGCTGATCCTCGCGGGCGGACTGGCGATGCTGGCTTTGACATCGACCAAGCTGACCGGGCTCGTCCTGTTGATCGTGCCTGTCATCATCCTGCCGATCATCATCCTTGGCCGCCGCCTGCGCCGCCTGTCGCGGGTCAACCAGGACTGGATCGCCTCCAGCTCGGGCACCGCCTCGGAAAGCCTGCTGGCCGCGCAGACGGTGCAATCCTACACCCATGAGGCCCGCAGCGCCGCCCGCTTCGCCGATGTGACCGAGCAATCCTTTGACGTCGCCCTGACCCGGATCGGAACACGCGCGCTGATGACGGCGATCGTGATCTTCCTGATCTTCGCCGGCGTCATCGGCGTGCTCTGGATCGGCGCGCGGGACGTGCGCGAAGAAGTGATGACGGTCGGGCAGCTTGTGCAATTCGTCATCTACGCGATCCTCGTGGCCAGTTCGACCGGTGCCCTCTCGGAAATCTGGGGAGAGCTGCAACGCGCCGCCGGTGCGACCGAGCGCCTGGCAGAATTGCTGACCGCTCGGGACGAATTGTCCGACCCCGAGAACCCCGTCGCCCTGCCCCGCCCGGTGCAAGGCCGGATCGGACTGGACGGGGTGGTCTTCCACTATCCGACACGCCCCGACACCTCGGCTCTGGAGGATGTGGACCTGACCATCCAGCCGGGCGAGACAGTCGCGCTGGTCGGCCCCTCGGGCGCGGGCAAGACCACCGTGATCCAGTTGATCCAGCGTTTCTGGGACCCGATGAAGGGCCGGGTGACGCTTGACGGGATCGACCTGAAGGACATGCGCCGCGATGATTTCCGGCGAGCGATGGCGCTGGTGCCGCAGGACCCGGCGATCTTCGCCACCTCGGCGCGCGAGAATATCCGCCTCGGCGCACCCGATGCCGATGACACGCAGATCGAAGCGGCCGCGCGTGCCGCGCATGCCCATGATTTCATATCGGCGCTGCCGCAAGGCTATGACACGCAACTGGGCGAGCGCGGGGTGATGCTGTCGGGCGGTCAGCGTCAGCGTATCGCCATCGCCCGCGCCATCCTGCGCGACGCGCCGGTCCTTTTGCTGGACGAGGCGACAAGCGCGCTGGACGCGGAATCCGAGGCGCTGGTGCAGGCCGCCGTGAACCGCCTGTCCGAAGGCCGCACCACCCTTGTCATCGCGCACCGCCTTGCGACAGTGAAGAAGGCCGACCGGATCGTGGTCTTCGACGAGGGCCGTATCGTTGCGCAGGGCCGTCACGAGGATCTGGTCGCGGCGGATGGCCTATATGCGAGGCTGGCGCGCATGCAGTTCACCGACGGTCCACTTGACCCCTGACAGCATACAGGGCCGAACCCTCGGCATTTATTGAGGCGCGCCGTAAACCGCCGCCCAGAACCGGGTCTTGCCATCCGCGCCGATCGCCTGCCCGATACCGTAATCGCGAACGCTCGGAAGCAGGATATTCTCCAGATGCCCGGGCGAGTGATTCCATTCATGCAGGACCCGGTGCAGGTCGAACGGTCCAGCGGCGATATTCTCGGCCGTCAGCCTGGGCTTGTAGCCCAGCTTCTTCACCCGCGCGGCAGGGCCGCTGGTTTTCGAGCCGACATGTGTCATCCTGCCACGATTTGCCATGTCGCAGGCATGGCGCGCGGCGGCTTGGCCAAGGTCTCGTTCGGTTCCACCGGCGCGAATCCGATACGGTCACGGACGCTGTTCGTGGCCCGGGCGCCGATCCTGTTCTGATCCTCCGTCGTCTTGAAACAGGTCGCCTTGCCCGCCGCGATCACCTGGATATCATGGGGATCGAGAACCGGAGGCGCGGACCTTTCGGTTTCATTCGTCGCGCAGGCCGCAAGCCCCAGGCACAACATCCCTACAGACAACGTTTTCGCAGACATATCCGGATTCTCCTGTTCCACCGCGGGTTCAGGATTGGATAGGACGGCAAATGATAAGATTCGCTTGATGACGCCCTTGATTCACCGGGACCGGTCCGGGCTGGCCCGCGCGGAACCTCTGCAGCGTCAGTCGCGTTCAACCAAGGTGATCACGCTATTGAGAGGATAATGACGATGGCGATCTGGGATTTCGTTAAGGATACCGGCAAGTCGATATTCGGCAAGGCAGAGGCCAGCCCCGCCCCCGCCGACTCGAAACCATCCAAACCTGCGCAGGAAAATGCGACGCAAGCCAAGGTCGAAGCGCTGAAGAAAGAGCTCAAGACGCTCGGGCTGGATGCAGGCGATGTGCATCTGACGCTGAAAGGCGACCTGGTGAAGATCGAATCACGCGGCGCGGATCGCGAAACCATGGAGAAGCTGGTTCTCGCCGTCGGCAATATCGAGGGAATATCCAAGGTCGAAGCCGATATGCCCGAAGATGCCGAGCCGCAATTCCACACCGTCGCGAAAGGCGAGACATTGTCGGCCATCGCCAAGAAATACCTGGGCGACGCCAACAAGTATCAGGCGATCTTCGAGGCCAACAAGCCGATGCTTTCCGATCCCGACAAGATCTATCCCGGCCAGAAGCTGCGCATTCCCCAGGTGGCGTGACGCCGTAACATGACGTCGCGTCCGAATCGTGTTCTGACGCGGCGTCCTGCCCGCCTCTTGCCTGGTAGGCCCTTGCTCACGAGGGCAGGTTCATTCCATTCTGCCACATCATGAGCAGGGCCCGTGACCGGGCTCTGAAGGAGGGGGAAGTATGGGCCGTTTTGTCAATTATGACGACCGTAATCGCATCGAAGCCGAAATGGCCTATGAAGCGCGGGATCTTCCCGCAACGCTATACGGCTTTCTCGAACGCACGGCCCATCGTTTCCCCAACCGGCCCGCAATCAGTTTCCAGCTCATGTCAGGCGCGAAGGATCCGGCTACGACACTGAACTGGCGGGAACTTCTGGCGCGTGTCACCCGAACCGCCAACCTGTTTCGCAGCCTCGGCGTCGGTCCGGGCGATACCGTCGCCTATCTGCTGCCCAACAGCATCGAGACTCCGGTTGTCCTGCTGGCCGGGGCGACGGCGGGGATCGTCAACCCGATCAACCCGCTTCTGGACCCGGAACAGATCGCCGGGATCCTGCGCGAAACCAATGCCAAGGTGCTGGTCACGCTGAAGGCCTTTCCCAAGACCGACATCGCCCAGAAGGCCGCCGAAGCCGTCGCCTCGGCCCCTAATGTCTCGCATGTCGTCGAGATCGACCTGAACCGGCATCTGCACGGGTTGAAACGTTTCATCGTGCCGCTGATCCGGCCCAAGGTCACGGCGCAGCACAACGCCAAGCTGCTGGATTTCGAGGCCGCGACCAACGCGCAAGAGCCCGGCCGCCTGCAATTCGACGATCCGCAGCAGGACCGCATCGCCGCCTATTTCCACACTGGCGGCACGACGGGCATGCCCAAGCTCGCGCAACACAAATATTCCGGCATGATCTATAACGGCTGGCTGGGCGGCACGCTCCTGTTCGACGAGACCGACGTGCTGATGTGTCCGCTGCCGATGTTCCATGTCTTCGCCGCCTATCCGGTGCTGATGTCCTGCATCGCGTCAGGTGCGCATATCGTCATGCCGACACCTGCCGGTTATCGGGGCGAAGGCGTCTTCGACAATTTCTGGAAACTGATCGAGCGCTGGAAATGCACCTTCCTGATCACCGTGCCCACCGCCATATCGGCGCTGATGCAGCGGCCGGTGGATGCCGATGTGTCGTCGCTCAGAACCGCAATCTCCGGTTCGGCCCCCTTGCCGCTGGAACTGTATAACCGCTTCAGACAGGCCACCGGGGTCGAGATCGCCGAAGGCTACGGGTTGACCGAGGCGACCTGCCTGGTCAGTTGCAATCCCGTCGACGGGCTGAAAAAGGTCGGCTCGGTCGGGATCCCCCTGCCCTATACCCATGTCCGTATCCTCAATCACGACGATGCGGGCAATGTACATGAATGCGCTACCGACGAGGTGGGAGAGATCTGCGTGGCCAATCCCGGCGTCATTCCCGGCTCGACCTATACCGAGGCCGAAAAGAACCACCGCCTGTTCACCGAGGACGTGTATCTGCGCACCGGCGACCTGGGCCGGATCGATGCGGATGGCTATCTGTGGATCACCGGCCGGGCCAAGGACCTGATCATCCGGGGCGGCCATAATATCGACCCGGCAGAAATCGAGGACGGGCTGCTGAGCCATCCGCAAGTCGCGTTCGCAGGCGCGATTGGTCAGCCCGACAGCTTTGCGGGCGAATTGCCCTGCGTCTATGTCGAACTGGTCTCGGACGGCACGGTGACGGTCGAGGAACTGATGGAACATGCGCGCAACCATATCCACGAACGCGCTGCGATTCCTAAGCATGTCGAGATCCTGCCCGAATTGCCCAAGACGGCGGTCGGCAAGATCTTCAAGCCCGACCTGCGCAAGCTGGCCATCGCGCGTGTCTATAACGAGGTGCTGGAGGGAACGGGTGCCAGCGTAACCGAAGTTGTCGATGACAGGAAGCGCGGTCTGGTGGCCCGTCTGGTGCGCGATGGCGAGGTGGACGAGGCGGAGGTCAAGCGCAGGCTTGGCGAACATACCCGGCCATGGGAATGGATCGCCTGAGGCCAGTGTCACGGGGTTTCAGATGGACGATCCTGACACCGACCCCACCTGCCCGCTTTGCGGCCGTCCGATCCCGCCAGAGGCACCGCAAAGCCGTCATCACCTGATCCCGCGTCTGCGCGGTGGCAAGGGCGGTCCGACCGTGCTGCTGCACCAGGTCTGCCACTCGACCATCCACAGGACGCTGTCGGAAACCGAACTGGCACGCCACTACAACACGGTCGAGGCCCTGCGCAGCCATCCGGAACTCGTCCGGTTCTTCGCTTGGGTGGCCAAGCGCCCGCCCGGCTGGAAAGGCAAGGTACGTTAACCGAGGGTCGTGCGCCCTCGGGCGACCAGTCCCTGGATTTCCTTGAGGCTCATTTCACCGAAAACGCCCTCGTCCCCCGCGATGAAGGTCGGCGTGCCCATCAGGCCCATATGCTCGGCAAGATTGCCGCTCATCTGGATATGCTCTTCCACGCGGGGCGAATTCATATCGGCGCGCAGCTTTTCCTCGTCCAGCCCGATTTTCCGCGCCACGCGCATCACGGTCGCCTCGACCGCGCGATCTTTCATCCCCAGCAGGGCGGCATGAAACTGCCAGTATTTGCCCTGGTCCAGCGAGGCAAGCGAGGCCCGTGCCGCAAAGACCGATCCTTCGCCGAAAACCGGCCATTCGCGGTAAACCACGCGCAATTGCGGATCGGAGGAGATCAGCTTCTGCATCGTGCCGACCATCTTGCGGCAGAAGGGGCAATTGTAATCAAAGAACTCGGTCAGGGTGATGTCGCCATCCGGATTGCCCAGAACCGGCGAGGTCGGATCGCGCTCCAACGCCTTGCGCAGCTCCTCCGGCATCGGGTTGGGACGATCGGCATCCCGCGCAAAGGCGGGCATGGCCGCCCCCATTCCAAGAGCGGCTCCGCTAATCAGGATATGGCGGCGGGTCGGCATGGGCGGTCCTTTCGAGGCTTGGACAGGGCGGCTTGCCCATCCCTAAGGCCCGTGACCGGCGAGAGCCAGTCACGTTCCGGTGGGCGCGACCCACGATTACCGCGTGAATTTCTTGTATTTCACCCGCTTCGGCTCGACCGAATCCGGGCCTAGGCGGCGGATCTTGTCTTCCTCGTAAGCTTCGAAATTGCCCTCGAACCACTCGACATGAGCATCGCCCTCGAATGCCAGGATATGCGTGCAGAGACGGTCGAGGAAGAAACGGTCATGGCTGATGATGACCGCACAGCCCGCGAAATCCTCCAGCGCGGCTTCCAAAGCCTGCAGGGTCTCGACATCCAGATCGTTGGTCGGTTCGTCCAGCAACAGCACGTTGCCGCCGGATTTCAGCAGCTTGGCCATATGCACGCGGTTGCGTTCGCCACCCGAAAGCTGGCCGACCTTTTTCTGCTGATCGCCACCCTTGAAGTTGAAGGCCGAAGCATAGGCGCGGCTGTTCATCTGCGCGTCGCCAAGCACGATCTGCTCGGCCCCGCCGCTGATCTCCTCCCACACGGTCTTGCCCGCATCCAGCGCGTCGCGGGACTGGTCGACATAGGAAAGCTGCACCGTGTCGCCAAAGGTGATTTCTCCGGCATCGGGTTGCTCCTGGCCGGTCAGCATCCGGAACAGGGTCGATTTACCGGCACCGTTCGGACCGATCACGCCGACGATCCCACCGGGCGGCAGGCTGAACTCCAGATCCTCGATCAGCAGCTTGTCGCCCATGGCTTTCTTCAGCCCGCTGACCTCGATCACCTTGTTGCCGAGACGTTCGCCATTCGGGACGATGATCTGCGCGCGGGAAAGCTTCTCGCGCTCGGACTGGTTCGCCATCTCGTTATAGGCGTTGATCCGGGCCTTCTGCTTGGCCTGACGGGCCTTGGCACCTGCACGGATCCATTCCAGTTCGCGCTCCAGCGTCTTTTGCTTGGCCTTGTCCTCGCGGGCTTCCTGTTCAAGCCGCTTGGCCTTCTGCTCCAGCCATGCCGAATAGTTGCCCTCGTAGGGGATGCCCCGGCCGCGATCGAGTTCGAGGATCCAGCCGGTGATATCGTCGAGGAAATAGCGGTCATGGGTGACGATCAGGATCGTGCCGGGATATTCGATCAGGTGCTTTTGCAGCCATGCGATCGTCTCGGCATCCAGATGGTTGGTCGGTTCGTCCAGCAGCAGCATGTCGGGCGCCTCAAGCAGCAGCTTGCACAGAGCCACACGGCGGCGTTCACCACCCGAAAGCGTTTCGACATCGGCATCGTCGGGCGGGCAGCGCAGGGCCTCCATCGCCACGTCGATCTGGCTGTCCAGATCCCACAGGTTCTGGGCATCGATCTCGTCCTGAAGCGCCGCCATCTCGTCGGCGGTCTCGTCCGAGTAATTCATCGCCAACTCGTTGTAACGATCCAGCTTGGCTTTCTTGGCCGCCACCCCCAGCATGACATTATCGCGCACGTTCAGCGCCGGATCGAGCTGCGGCTCCTGCGGCAGATAACCCACGGTCGCGCCCTTGGCCGCCCATGCCTCGCCGGTGAAATCCTTGTCGAGACCGGCCATGACGCGCAGCAGCGTCGATTTACCGGCGCCGTTCACGCCGACGACGCCGATCTTGACGCCGGGAAGGAAGTTCAGACGGATGTTCTCGAAGACCTTCTTGCCACCGGCATAGGTCTTGGACACGCCGTCCATGTGATACACGAACTGATAGGACGCCATCGGAATCTCCTGCAAGCTTTGCGGCTATGTAGGCCAAAGCGGCGAGTCATGAAAGGGCAGCCGCGCAAATGTCTAGCGGGTTTCCTCGACAAAGCCGGGCCCGAACTCGGCCGCCAGGAAATCAAGCTGCGGCGCCATCCGTTCGGTCAGGGCATCGACTGCCTCGGCCGGGGGTTTCAGCCCTGCCGGGTTGGCGAAAACCTTCTGTCCCAGATTACCGTAGGGATAGGGCCCAATGCCCAGATATTCCTCGACCTCGTCCATCAGCTCACCAGGTGCACGGGCGATCCGGCCGAAGGGGATCACCATCATGTCCGGGAAATGCCGCCGCCAGCGGGGCAGGTAGGCCGCGTAATCCCCGCGATCGTATAGAATCGGGTTCTCGATCTCTTTCAGCCAGTCGGCCAGGGTTTCTGGCGTCCGCTTCTCGCGGCGCAGGTTCATTCGCAGTTGCGAGATGGCCCGATCAACCGGATGACGGATCAGGTAAAGAACCTTCGCCTTGCGCAGGAAGCGGGCCACGAACTCTACCCCCTCATCCGGCAGGGTCGAATATTCGGGCGTGAAATCCATCGGCACAGCGCCTTGCGGGGCAGGCGCGAAAACGCGCTTGTACCAATGGTTATGAAACATCTTCCCCGTGGTCAGCCCATCGAGATAGGCATCAAGCTCGGGCGGCATCGGCACCTCGCGCTTGACATGCCGGTCGCGGATTTCCTTGGGCTTGTTGCGGTAATGCCAACCGATCCAGCGCTGATGCTCGGGAATATACCGGTGATTGAAGAACTGGACCTCCTTGAAGGGCGGAATCCAGACTTGCGGATGCTGACCCAGCATCTGGGCAAGCCATGACGTGCCCGCCTTTTGTGCGCCGATGCACAATGCGCCGGGCTTGCGCGGCTGGCCGTCGGGATCAAAGGCTGGGCTGATGGTAATCATAGGTGGCAGCATGAAAAACCGGCTGTCATGGGGAAGGAATTACTTGGAACGCAACTTGACGACATTGCTTTGCGAATGGTTGGCATAGGTCGGCCAGTCCGGTTCATATTCATCCGCCTGATTGCCCCAGACCGTCCAGCCCTTGCGCGCGCCCCGTGCGAACATTTCCAGACGGGGGCCCCAACTGCAAGCCTCGATCACGTCATATTGCTCGTCGGGCTTGCGGCTGTGCTCGCGCTTGCGGGTGACAAAGACGTTTTCCTGCGAACGCCCCGGATCGAGCGTGCGGACATCCTTGCCGCGAACGCCGAACAGCAGCACCTCGGTCACGTTACGGAAATAGAACCCGACGCCGCGCCGGTCGGGGCCGCCATCCTTGCGAACCTTGTACCAGATCAGGTTGCTCTTGTACTTGAAACCCCATTGATCCATGACCCGCAGCCCCTCGGGCAGCAGAGCATTGGGCACCCACAGATACAGATGCGAGCGCGCCGCCGCGACCGCCTCGACCGGCAGATCGCAGATCTCGTCCAGCGTCATGGTCGGGTAACGCGACAGGCGCTTGTGTTCGGGCGCCATCTTGCCGGTGCGGTTCTGGAACTGCCAGGGCGGATCGGCGAGGATGGTGCCGAACCGGGTCTCTCCGGCGACAGCCAGCAGGTCGTCAGATGCACTGTTCATGGCTGCCCTCCGTCAACATATAGTTTCTTGGTTATACCGAACACCAATAGAGGACATCCAGCCCCGCCGCCACCTTCAATTCGCGGCAGCAGCTTGGACATATGCGTGGTCGATGCCCCGAAGGACGATTTTCGCCCAAGATCGTTGAAGATATCCTGAAGCTCGTCCGATCTGGTTATGATGACACCAACGCTCAGCGCGCGCAAATCGAACAGCAGGCGAAAGTTGTTGAGATCGCGGTCGAAGAATGGATCCTTGTTGTTCCATTCGATTTCCAGCCCGATCTTGTTGCGGTAGCAGTCGATCTTGTGGGTCGGGCTGTCGAGCCGGTTGCCGTCGACCAGCACTGCGGTCTGGAACTGCTTTTCCTCCCATCCGCGCCGCATCAGGAAACCGTCGATCCGGTCGGCAACCTGCGATTTCCTGCCGCCACCGACCTCGATCCATTCGCGACGCAGGCGGAACGCGGTCAGCACATCCAGGATGTCGCGCCATTCATCCTGAAAATCATGGGCGAGGATCGCGCTGGCATGCCGCCATTCATGCACCTCGTAATGCGTCCGCACGAATTCGGGCAGACGATCCTGCAAGCTCACAGCCTGCCCCAGAGATCGTATTCGCCCGCCTCGTCCACGGTGACGGTCACGATATCACCCGGTTTCAGCGCCTCGAAACCCTCGTCGATGAACAGGTTGCCATCGATCTCGGGCGCGTCAGCCTTGGTTCGGCAGGTCGCACCGTCCTCGTCCACCGCGTCGACGATCACCTCCAGCTTGCGCCCGATCTTGGCCGCCAGCTTGGCCTCGGAGATCGCCTGCGCCTTCTGCATGAAACGGTCGAACCGATCCTGCTTGATCTCGTCCGGAACATGGTCGGGCAGGTCATTGGCCCGCGCGCCATTGACGTTTTCGTATTGGAAGCAGCCCACGCGATCCAGTCTGGCCTCGTCCAGCCAATCCAGCAGGGTCTGGAACTCTGCCTCGGTCTCGCCGGGATAGCCGACGATGAAGGTCGAGCGCAGGGTGATCTCCGGGCAAACCGAGCGCCACGCCGCGATCTCGTCCAGCGTTTTCGCCGCCGCTGCCGGCCGCGCCATGCGCTTGAGCGTATCGGGATGGGCGTGCTGGAAGGGAATATCCAGATAGGGCAGCACCAGCCCGTCGGCCATCAGCGGGATCAGATCGCGCACATGCGGATAGGGATAGACGTAATGCAGCCGCACCCATGCGCCCAATCCGCCAAGATCGCGGGCCAGGTCGGTGATATGGGCGCGATGGCCCCGTTCCTCGGCGAATTTGCGGTCAACGCCATAGGCACTGGTATCCTGCGAAATGACCAGCAATTCCTTCACCCCGGCCTCGACCAGCTTTTCGGCCTCGCGGATCACGGCATGGGCGGGGCGGCTGACCAGCCTGCCGCGCATGTCGGGAATGATGCAGAACTTGCATTTGTGGTTACAGCCCTCGGAAATCTTGAGATAGCTGTAATGGCGCGGAGTCAGGCTCACACCGCTGGCGGGCAGCAGATCGACAAAGGGATCGGGCGAGGGCGGCACCACCCCGTGCACCGCGTCCAATACCGATTCATATTGATGTGGTCCGGTGACCGCCAACACCTTGGGATGCGCGCCGGTGATATATTCCGGCTCTGCCCCCAGGCAGCCGGTGACGATCACCCGGCCGTTTTCCTGCAACGCCTCGCCGATCGCTTCCAGCGATTCCGCCTTGGCACTGTCAAGGAAGCCGCAGGTATTCACGATCACCGCATCCGCACCGCCGTAATCGGGGCTGATCGCATAGCCCTCGGCCCGCAGCCTTGTCAGGATGCGCTCGCTGTCGACCAGGGCCTTTGGACAGCCGAGACTGACCATGCCGATGGTTGGCTGACCCGCTCGCCGCTCATCGGGAATGGTGGCGCGGGCGAGATCGGGGCGAAGATCGGGCGGGTTCTGCTGCATCCGCCGCACATAAGCGATTCGCGGGCACCTGAAAAGAGAGCATTACGAATGCCATTCGCCGGAACGTGACTTCCCCTTGCGCTAATTTTCGCGGCATATGCGAAGCATGTTTACAAGAATGCGCAGATATGCCCCGCTGATCGGTACCGTATTGATGCTGTCTCTGGCACCTCATGCGGGAACCGCAGAGATAAGAGAGCGTGCAAAACTTATCGATGTCGTCAACGACAAGGGCGGCAATGTGCTGGAGATGGTCAAGCTGCGCGAGCGGCTTGCCCGGTCGGGCAAGAGAGTCCGAATCCGGGGCTATTGCCGCTCGGCCTGCACGATGCTGATCACCATGCCCAATGCCTGTCTCGGCCCCTATGCCCGAATCGGATTTCACGCGCCCCGCATCCCGAACACCTCGATCATCCCACCCTATGTCGATCAGATCATGGGCAGCTATTACCGGAACGGCATCCGCCAACGCTGGTTCGGAGGCTGGAACAGGTCGTTGAACATGACCGTGATCTCGGCCCGCGATTATGTCCGGCTGGATCCACAGACCCGTATTTGCAAAGGTCTTGTCAGATCGAAATAGCGATAGAATCGGACGGTGCCGCGCCGGAAGGAACTGGCGCGGCACCGCCACGATTCATGTCTTGTTCACTGGCGCAGAGCTCGAAAGCGCGATCATCGACACGCCGTTCGAAATCAGCTCGATCGCCAGCAGCACGCCCAGGATCGTCGCGGCAGAAGCCGGGAAATTCGCAAAGATCATCAGGGCAAGGACAATCGACAGCGCCCCGCTTAGCAGGATCAGCCAGAAACCATTCCCGCGTTCAAGCGAGAACGCCATGGCCAGCTTCACCGCACCCGCCACGAGGAACAGGATGGCGACGATCAGGGTCAGCGACAGGATACCTGCCAGGGGCCGGGCCAACAGCATGACACCAAGGATGGCAAAGGCCAGCCCCGCCAGTATCGCCCAGATCCTGCCGCGCCAGCTCTTTTGCTGAAACACCGCGAAGATCTCGAGCACACCGATGAACAGGAAGCTCCAGCCGGCAAGCCGTTCGGCGGTCAGGGTGGCGGCAAGGGGATTGGCCAGCGCCAGGACGCCCGCAACAATCGAAAGCCCGCCAAGGACAATCCAGAATATACGCATCATAAAATCTCCATCGTTACCTACGGATGCAAGATTATCCCGCCGATCGCCGAGGCACGCCATCGATCAAGTAGTTAACGGCAAAATACCGATAAACTGTTGCAATTCTGCTGTCTCCGGGAACGTTCGACACCCCTGGATCACTCGCGCAACCGCCAGCCCGTCATGAATATCCAGCGGATGATGGCAAAGCAGATGCCGATGAAGATCGCCACCGCGACCAGCGACACGCCCACCGGCACATCGGCCAGCCCGAAGAAGGACCAGCGGAAGCCCGAGATCAGGTAAAGCACCGGGTTCAGCTTGGCGACCGCCTCCCAGAAAGGCGGCAGCATGCTGGCCGAGTAGAAGGCTCCGCCAAGGAACACCAGCGGCGTGATGACCATCATCGGCACGATCTGCAACTGCTCGAAGGACTTGGCCCAGAGCCCGAGGATGAAACCCAGCAGGCTGAAGCCGAGTGCCGTCAGGAACAGGAAGGCCAGCATCCAGAACGGGTGCAGGATATGGACACCGACGAAGCCGAAGCTGGTCAACAGGATGATCAGCGCGATCAGGATCGCCTTGGCGGCTGCGGCGCCGACAAAGCCCATGGTGACCTCGACCCAGCCCACCGGCGAGACGAGATATTCATAGATCGTGCCGCTGAATTTCGGGAAATAGATCCCGAAACTGGCATTGCTGACCGATTGCTGCAGCACCGTCAGCATCATCAGCCCCGGTACGATGAAGGCGCCGTAGGGCACGCCCTCGACCGACTGGATACGCCCGCCGATGGCAGCACCGAAGACGACGAAATACAGCACCGTCGACACGACCGGCGAGGCCAGGGATTGCCAGATGGTGCGGAAGAACCGCATCATCTCGTGATGGAATATCGCCCAGACACCGGGCCAGTTGATGTCCGCCATCATGCCGCGTCCTCCGCTTTGTCTTCCTGGACCAGGGAAATGAACACTTCCTCGAGACTGGATTGCCGGGTCGAAACATCGCGCACGGTGATCCCCTGCGCGGCCAGATCACCCAGCAGGCGGGCGATGCCGGTCCTTTCGGCGCGCGTGTCGTAGTCATAACTGATCTCAAGCCCATCCGGGGCAAGGACCAGCCCACGGCCGGCCAGTTCCGACGGGATCGCATGCAGGGGCTCGTCCAGCTCGATCCTCAGGGTCTTGCCGCCGAATTCGCCCATCAGCTCGTCCTTGGGCTTGATCAGCAAAAGCTGGCCCTTGTTGATGACCCCGATCCGGTCGGCCATCTCTTCGGCCTCTTCCAGGTAATGCGTGGTCAGAATGATGGTCACGCCTTCGCGGCGCAGCCCCTCGACCACCTGCCACATCTCGCGCCGCAGGGCGACATCGACCCCGGCGGTGGGCTCATCGAGGAACAGCACCTTGGGGCGATGGGCCAGCGCCTTGGCGATCAGCACCCGGCGCTTCATGCCGCCCGACAATTCCTTGGTGGCGGCATCGCGCTTCTCCCACAGGGCAAGGCTGCGCAGCACCTCTTCGATATAGGCGTCGTCCGGCCCTTCGCCGTAAAGGCCGCGGGTGAAGCGGACGCAGTTGAGCACCGACTCAAAGGGCTCCAGCGCGATCTCCTGCGGCACCAGCCCGATCAGCTTGCGCGCCGCCCGCCAATCCTTGCCGATGTCATAGCCACCGACGCGGACAGAGCCGCCGGTCGGCACCACCAGCCCGCAGATGATCGAGATGAGCGTCGTCTTGCCCGCCCCGTTCGGTCCCAGCAGCGCGATGATCTCGCCCTCTTCGATGGACATCGACACATCGGTAAGCGCCTTTGTGCCGCCGCCATATTCTTTCGACAGATTGTCGATCTCGATGATTCCGGTCATGCCCGGCTCCCTCGTTTGCAGATCCGCGTGGCGCTAATGCGCACTGAGCGGCTTGATGTTTCTCGGCGTCTGCCGGCGCAGCGTGACGGTCAGGATGACCGCCAGGGCGACGAAAGCGAAACTCCCGATACGGAAGGCGCCGGAATAGCCCAGATGGGTAACCAGCGGCTGACTTGCCAGAGGTGAAAGGAATTGTCCCAGAAAAATTGCCGAAGTGATCAGGCCCGTGACCAGCCCCCGGCGCCGTGCCGGAGCGACATTCAGCGCCGTGGTGATGAAGGTCGGCATGCACAATCCCAGCCCCGCCCCGATCATCGCGGTCGAGACCATGGCGAAGGGAAGCGAATGCCCGATGGACAACCCGGCAAAGCCCGCACCAAGCGCCAGATAGCCCGATACCGGCGTGCCGATCCGCCCCAGCCTTGGCCGGATCAATCCCGACACCACCGACATGATCGCGGCGGCGAACATCATTGCGCCCATGACCAGCCCGGCATTGCGCGGATCGACCAGGCCCAGCCCTTGCAGGTGATAGGGCACCTGCGTCGGCACGGCATAGAAGATCACGAAGGTCAGCCCCGCCGCCGTCGCCATGATCGCGACGGTCACTTGCCAGCCCGGCTCGCCCGGATCACTCGCCTGCGCCTCCGCCGACATGGTGGAAAAGCGCTGCGGCTCGGGCAGGATCGCCGACAGGATCGGCAGCAATAGGGCGGCCAGCCCATAGATCGCAAAGGGCAGACGGGCATCGGCAGAGGCCAGCACCCCGGCCATGGTGACGAAGACCAGCCCGCCGATATTGGTCGCGGCCATCTGGTAACCCATCAGGCGCCCCCGCGCCGGGCCTTCGAAATAATCCCCGACCAGCGCCGCCTGCGATGTCATGATCGCCGCCACTCCCAGCCCCAGGGCAAGACGGCTGGCCAATATCGCCTCGAGCGAGTCCAGGTACAGCCCCGCCGTCCCCGCGACCGCATAAAGGACCAGCCCGACCAGCAATGGCCGCCTGCGCCCCAGCCTGTCGGTCATCGCCCCCGCGAAAGGTGCGGTGATCGCGACCAGCAGCGAAGGCGCGGTAATCAGTAGCCGGGTGAGATAGGGGGCCAGCGGATCGTCTGCGAACATCGCCTCCAATCCCGGCAAGGACGGCGTGATCGTGGCATTCGACATGATCGTAAGCATCGCGGCGAACATCAGCCCCCATGCGCGCGGATCTTTCAGCAAGCGGTCCATCTAGCTGTCCTCCGGGTCATAGGCGCGCGCCGCGCGCGCATCCGCCAATGCATCGGCCCACCAGCGCAGGCGATGGGCGAAGACCGCCATCGCCGCCTCGGCCGCCTCGGCGGCTTCGGGATCGGTGATCCGCCCCGCCTCGTCGAAACGCCGCCATGGCGAGGCGAAGCTCACCGTGTCGCGCAGGGTGACGCTGTGCAGCTCGGCCAGAACGATGCGCAGCGACTCGGTGGCGCGCAGCCCGCCGGAAATGCCCCCATAGCTGACAAGCCCCACCGGACGCGCGCGCCATTCGGCATTGACCGCGTCGATCAGCGTTTTCAGCGGCCCCGGAGCGGCATGATTGTATTCGGGCGTCACGATCACGAACCCGTCCGCATCCCCCATCCGCTGCTTCAGCCGCTGAACGGCCTGCTTGTCGCCGGTCTGCACCGGCAAAAGCTCGGGATCGGCGGGGTCCACAATCTCGGGCGCAAATCCATGCGCCTTCAACTGCCCGACGGTCCAGGCCGCGATCCGGTCATTGATTCGTCCCTCGCGGATCGATCCAAGGATCACCACGATCCGATTGCCCTGCGTCATAAGTCTTTTCCTTGCAATTTCGGTCATGGCTCGCCACCCTAAGACCTTAACCATAGTTTAGGACAAGAGAAAAATGTCCAAAAAAATCAATACATGCACGCCATCGACTCCGGTCATGTCAGTCGGCGCACTCTCCCGTCGCAGCGGTATTTCCGTCTCGGCCATCCATTTCTACGAGCGCGAAGGGCTGATTCGTTCGACTCGCAATGCCGCCAATCACCGGCGCTATTCGCGGGCCAGCCTGCGCATTCTGGCCATCATCAAGGCGGGTCAGCAAGCAGGTATTCCGCTGGCAGAGATTCGCACCGCCCTCGAACCCGCCCTGTCGGGCCAGCCGCTCGGACGCGAGGATTGGGCGCGCATCTCGGAAAGCTGGCGCGACGATCTGGATCACCGCATCCACATGCTGCAACGGGTCCGCGACCGGCTCAGCGGCTGTATCCGCTGCGGTTGCCTCTCGCACGAGTTATGCGAGATGTTCAACCCCGACGACCGCGCCGCCGCTCAGGGTCCCGGCGCCCCCGGCCTCGGTGTCTGACGCCGCCGCGCCTCGGCGCGGATATTCAGGTAATTGCCGGAAAGGATCAATGCCGCCCCGGCGATGACCAGTGCTCCGATCGGCTCATCGTAAAGAAGCAGCCCGACCACAGCGATCACCGGCAATCGCAGGAAGTCGAAAGGCATCACCAGCGTCGCGGGCGCGACCCGCAAGGCGCTGGCGATACAGAAATGCGCCGCCAGCCCGGCCGCCCCGATCACCGCGATCCAGGGGACCGCCGCTGCGGATGGCAGCGCGATGTCCCCGTCGATTCCTGCGCAGACAAAGCCGAAAACGGTCTGCGACAGGGTCATCCAGAACAGGATGCAGGCGGTATGGGCGATTGCCGTCAGCTTCTTGGTGAAGACATAGGTCAGCGCGAATCCCACTGCGCAGGCCGCCGCCGAGACCAGCCCCGGCGTGATCGGCGCCGATCCGGGCCGGGTCACCAGCAGGATGCCGGCAAAGCCCAGGATCGCGGCCACCGCCCTTGGCCCCGTCAGCTTCTCGCCCAGGAACAGCCGCGACAGGACCAGCGCCCAAAGCGGCGCGGTGAATTCCAGCGCGAAGACCTGCGCCAGCGGGATCGTGAAGATCGCGTAGAACCACAGGTTCTGCGCTGTGAAATGGCAGATATTGCGTGCCAGGTGCAGCTCGGGCCGGCGCAGGTTGATCACCCCCCACAACCCGCGCAGGCTGATCACCGTAACCATGATCGCCACGCCGAAGATCGAGCGCCAGCCCATGATCTCGAACGTGTCGAGCTCCAGCGACACGGCCCGCCCGGCAATCGCCATCGAGGTGAATGAGGCCACCGCCCCCATCATCCATGCCGCGGCCACCAGCGGTTTCGTCTCGATCGCGGGGGCGGGGTTGGTGCCGGTCGCGGCGCTCATCCTCTGTCTCCCGGCATCTGCATTGTCCTCCATCCGCAGATATGGCTAGTCGATGGCTGCACATTGTGCAACGCGGCAAAGATTGCGTCCGGGCGGGTGCCGCGCTATGGCGTCGGGACCCAATCTGGAACCTTGACCATGCCGACATTCACCGCCCTGACCCATCTTGCCGGGCGCGCGCCGCCGAAGCCCTCGCCGAGGCTTGCGAAGACCTGACCCTCGAACCCGTGGGTTCCGGCATCTTCGAGATCGAGGACGGCTCGGATCGTTGGGAAGTCGGGGTCTATTTCCTCGAACAGCCCGACGAGGTGGCGCTGGCACTCCTGGCGGCGGCTCATGGGGCCGATCCCTTCGTCATCTCGGAACTGCCCGAGGTCGATTGGGTGGCCCATGTCCGCCGCGAATTGTCCCCGGTCGAGGCCGGGCGGTTCTATGTCCACGGCAGCCACGATGCCGACCAGGTGCCCGAGGGGGTCGAGGCGCTGTGCATCGAGGCGGCAATGGCTTTCGGAACCGGTCATCACGGCACCACCAAGGGCTGTCTCGAAGCCCTGGACCGGCTCGCCAATGACGGCTACCAGCCGCAGCGCATCGCCGATATTGGCTGCGGCACCGCAGTTCTTGCGATGGGGGCGGCACGGATCTGGCCGGTGACGGTGCTGGCCAGCGATATCGACCGCATCGCGGTGGACACGGCCAGCGCCAATGTCATCGCCAACGGGCTGGACGGCAGGGTGATCTGCATCGAGGCGACCGGCTTCGATCACCCGGCGCTGGAAGAGGCCGCACCCTTCGACCTGGTGCTCGCCAATATCCTGAAACAGCCGCTGATCGACCTGTCCCCCGAGATGGCCCGCCATGTCGGAACGGGTGGCAAGATCATCCTCTCGGGCATCCTGACCGATCAGGGGCAAGAGGTGATCGAGGCTACCAGGCCGCCGGTTTCACGCTGGATCGCCGCGACGATCTGGGCGAATGGGTCACGCTGACCATGACCCGGGCAGGCTGATCGACGCGTTTTGCCGCCCGGCTCCGTCGGCATCACCGACTGCCGGTCATCCCCCTATCTTCTTCATGAAAATATCCCCGGGGGGTGCCGGGGGGCAGGCAGCCCCCCGGCCATCGCGGGACGCAATCCGGCTCAGCCCCCGGCCCCGGCCCCGGCCAATCCATGCGGCTGCGGCCCCCCGGTCGCCCAGTCCAGCAATTCCACGGTATGGACGACCGGCACGCCGGTTCCCGAACCGATCTGCATCATGCAACCGATATTCCCGGCGCTGATGACCTGCGGCTCCAGCGCCTCCAGCGTCTCGACCTTGCGGGCCTTCAACTGGCCCGAGATCTCGGGTTGCATCAGGTTATAGGTCCCGGCGGAGCCGCAGCAGATATGGCTGTCGCGGGGCTCCAGCACCATGAAGCCCGCCTGCGCCAGCAGTTCCTTGGGCGCGGCCCTGACCTGCTGGCCATGCTGCAACGAGCAGGCGGAGTGATAACCGACCCGCAGCGGCTCGGCATGACCGGCATCCCGCAGGCCCAGCTCGGCCATCACCTCGGTGACATCCTTCGCCAGTGCCGCCACCCGCGCGGCATCCCCGGCCAGCGGGTCGTTTCGGAACATATGCCCGTAATCCTTGACAGTGGTGCCGCAGCCCGAGGTGTTGAGGACCACCGCATCAAGCCCGCCGCCATCGATCTCGGCCACCACGGCGCGGATATTGGCGGCGGCCATGGCGTGGCTTTCGCCGGTTCGGCCCATATGATGGGTCAATGCGCCGCAGCAGCCGATTCCCTTCGGGATCACCACCTCGCAGCCATGGCGGCGCAGCAGGCGGATCGTGGCATCGTTGATATCGGTGTTCAGCGCCCGCTGCGCACAGCCGATCAGCAGCGCCACGCGCCTGCGCCTCGGCCCCTGCGCGGGAAAGACCTGCGGCGCGTCATTGGGGCTGACCGGCGGAATGGCCCGCGGCGCCATGTCCAGCATCGCCCTCAGCCGCGCATCGGGCATCAGGCGCCGGAGCGGGCGGGCCAATCCCGCCCCCCTCAGCGCCAGCCGGAACCGCCCCGGATAGGGCAGGATCTTCGCCAGCAGCCATCGCAGCACGCGCTCGGCGAAGGGGCGGCGATAGGTCCGTTCGATATATTCGCGGGCATGATCGACGAGATGCATGTAATGCACGCCCGAGGGACAGGTCGTCATGCAGGACAGGCAGGACAGGCAGCGGTCGATATGCGCAACCGTCTTGCCGTCCGGCACACGGTTGTTTTCCAGCATGTCCTTGATCAGATAGATGCGCCCGCGCGGGCTGTCCAATTCGTCGCCCAGAAGCTTGTAGGTCGGACAGGTGGCGGTGCAGAAACCGCAATGCACGCAGGACCGCAGGATCTCGTTGGAGCGCGCGGTAGCCGGGTCGGCAAGCTGTTCGGGCGTGAAATTCGTCTGCATGTCAGCCCTCCATCAGGCCGGGATTGAGGATCCCCGCAGGGTCGAATTTCCGGCGCAGCCCCTCGGACAGCCGTTCGACCGGCGCGGATTGCCTCGGGAAAACCGGGCCTTCCACTTCACCCCGCCGGACCAGCACCGCATGAGGGGCAATATCGCGAACGGCACCGGCCTCGCCCGGACCGCAATACCAGATCAAACCGCCTCCCCAGTCCAGCGACACCTGTCCGCCAAGCCCCCGCAGCGCCGCCGCAATGGCGGGAGCATCGCTTGGCTTGACCAGCACGCGCCACAACGGCGCCTCCGTCCCGGCGAAATGGGTGACATCGCGCAGGTCCCGCCAGAGCCTGACAGTCGCATCGGCATCCAGGATCTCGATCTCGCGACCGGAGAACAGGTCCTGCAGGCGCTTTTGCCGATAGGCAAGCTGCGGCGGCAGCCCTTCTATGCGCAGCCAGGCAATGCCGTCATGGAACGCCGCGCCGGATATCTCGAAGGGTGTGGCCAGCGCCGACGAGAAAATCCGCAGCGCCGCCGCCTCGTCAACACCCGGAAAGGCCAGCGTCGCGCGGGCCTGTGCCTGTGGCAGTGTCTTCATCGCCACCTCGGTCAGCACCCCGAGCGTTCCGAAAGAGCCGCAAAGCAGCTTGGACAGGTCCAGCCCGGTGACATTCTTCATCACCCTTCCGCCATTCTTCAGGATACGTCCCTGCCCATCCACGAAACGCACCCCCAGCAGGTGATCGCGGCAAGCCCCGGCCATGATCCGCCGCGGCCCCGAGGCATTCGCCGCGACCATCCCGCCGATCGTCGGCGTGCCATCGCCCCCCAGCACCCTGCGCAGATCGGGCGGCTCGAATGCCAACGCCTGCCCTTCCGAGGCCAGCATCGCCTCGACCTCGTGCAGGGGGGTGCCGGTGCGGGCGATCAGGGTCATCTCTCCCGGCTCGTAGGCCACGACGCCCGAGACGGCGCGGGTGGTCAGCAATTCGCCCGCGACATGGCCGGTCTGGACGCGAGTTCCACCGCCCGCCACCCGCAGCGACTGCCCAGTGGTGAAATGCCCCGCCACGATCTCGGCCAGTTCGGCCTCGCTTCCGGGGGCATGAGCGGTCCGGCTGATCGCATCGGTGCTCATTCGGCGACTTTCAGGCGATGCGCGGCGCTGGCTTCCAGCGGAAAGACCTTCGCGGGGTTCAGCAGCCATGCCGGGTCGAAAACATCCTTCACCTCCATCTGCACCGCCAGATCCACAGCATCGTATTGCGCGCCCATGAGATCGCGCTTCTCGACCCCCACGCCATGCTCTCCGGTCAGGCAACCGCCGACCTCGACGCAAAGCCGCAGGATATCGGCCCCGAACGCCTCGGCACGTTCCAACTGCCCCGGCTCATTGGCATTGAACAGGATCAGCGGATGCATGTTGCCATCGCCCGCATGGAAGACATTGGCGACCTCCAGCCCATGCTGCTTCGACAATTCCCCGATCCGGCGCAGGGTATAGGGTAGCTGCCCGACGGGCACCGTGCCGTCGAGGCAGATATAATCCCCCAACCGCCCCATGGCGCCAAAGGCCGATTTCCGCCCCTTCCAGATCGCCAGCGCATCGTCGGCATTGCGGCTTTCGCGAAACTCGACCGGGTCCAGCGCAGCGGCAATGTCGCGGATTCGGGCGATCTGGTCGGCGATCTCGTCCGGGGAACCCTCGACCTCGACGATCAGCACGGCGGCGCAATCCGGATATCCGGCATGGGCGAAATCCTCGACCGCGCGCAGGCAGGGTTCGTCCATATACTCGATGGCAACCGGCAGCACGCCCGAGCGGATGATCCGCGCCACGCATTCGCCCGCCACCTCGGCACCGTCAAAGCCGATCAGCACCGGGCGGGCGCCCTCGGGCCGGGGCACGATCCGCAGAACCGCCTCGGTCACGATCCCGAGCTGCCCCTCGGAGCCGCAGAGCAGGCCCAGCAGATCCAGTCCGGACGGCCCCAGTTCCGGCCCGCCCAGTTCGACGATCTCGCCGGTGGTCAGCACCACCGTCGCGCCCATCAGGTTATTCGTCGTCACCCCGTATTTCAGGCAATGCGCCCCGCCCGAATTCATCGCGATATTGCCCGCGATGGTGCAGGCCAGCTGCGAGGACGGATCGGGCGCATAGAAAAAGCCATGCGGCTCCAGCATCTCGCTGACCGACAGATTGGTGACGCCGGTCTGCACGCGGATGAAGCGGTTATCGGTGTCGATCTCCAGCACATCGCGCAGCCGCGCCGTGCCGATCACCACGCAATCGGCGGTGGGCAAGGCGCCGCCGGCCAGCGACGTTCCCGCCCCCCTCGGCACAACCGGCACGCCCATATCCGCACAGACCCGCATGACCGCCGCGACCTCCTCGGTCGATCGCGGCAGCACCACCGCCAGGGGTGCGCAGCGATAGGCCGTCAACGCGTCGCATTCATAGGCCCGCGTCTCCTCGGGATCGAAGATCACCGTGTCTAGCGGCAGGGCCTCTTGCAACGACGCCACGATTTGCGGCGCGCGCTCCAGGATGCGGATATCTGGCTGGGGCATGGCGATGCCGGACATGGGGACGCCTCTTCCTTGCGATATAGTTCTTGGTAAAATAATTTGACCAAACCTGTCAAATCGGATTGTCTAAAATCAAAACAGGAGACGCGATGTCCGGCAGCGCGATCAAATCCGAAAAGGCCGCCGAAAGCGTGGCCCGCCATATCGAGGCCCTGATCCTCGAAGGCACGCTGCGCCCCGGCGAGCCGCTGCTGCCCGAGCGGGAGCTGGCCAAGCGCCTGGATGTCTCCCGCCCGACCCTGCGCGACGGGCTGAAGGCACTTCAGGAAAAGGGGTTGCTGCAGAGCGGCGACGGCAGGGGGCTGCGTGTCGCCCATCTGGGCGCGGCGGCCATCTCGGACCCGCTGCTGACATTGCTGTCCGAACGGGCGGAACTGGCGGATGATTACCTGGAATTCCGCGATATCGTCGAATGCCAGGCCGCGGCGCTGGCTGCGAAACGCGCCAATGACATCGACCTGCGCCGCCTCCGCACCTGCCTGGAACGGATCGACCTTGCCCATGCCGCCGCCGATCCCGAGCAGGAGGCAGAGGCCGATACCGAACTGCATCTGCTGATCTACGAGGCCAGCCATAATCTGGTGCTGTTGCAGATCATGCGGGCACTGTCGGGCAATCTGCGCCGCGACGTGATCCATAATCGCGGGCGGCTGTTCACCTTGCCGGGCACGCGCGAGCAGTTGCGCAACCAGCATCGTGCCATCGCGCGGGCGATCATTGCCCGGGATCCCCGCGCCGCGCAGGAGGCCGCGCATCGCCACCTGGCCTATATCCGCCTCAGACTGCGCGAGATCCGCGAATCCGAAGCCAAGCTGGACGTGTCACGGCGTCGGGATGACGGGGGCGGATTGGCGGCCAGATCACCCTGATCCGGGTCATGCAAGGCGGAACCCGTCGGGAATCGCGTCCACGCCATCCAACAGCAGATCCGCCATCACCACCGCGATTTTCGGGGCCGTGCCGAAGCCGATCTTGAAGCCGCCATTGGCGACGAAATGCCCCTCACGCCCGGGCCAGGCCCCTAGCAGGGGCGCACGGCTCTTCGCACGGGGCCGGATCCCCGACCACCGGTCGATCACCGGCGCATCGGCAAGAAGCGGGCAGATCCCGCGCGCCCTGGCGATGATATCGTCAAGCTGCGCATCGGTGCGATCATCAGTGAAATCATTTTCCGAAGTCGATCCGACCGCTACCGTCCCATCCTCATGCGGCACGATATGCAGCCCCCCGGCAAAAATCTGCGCCGCCGCCCCCGCATCAAGGCGCAACAAGGCGGACTGCCCCTTGACCCCCTTGCCCACCGCGTATCCCAGATCCTGCGAGAGCGCCTCCAACCCCGCAACTCCGGTCGCCCAAAGGGCCGGGCCGGGAATATCCTGCGGATGCAATACCCGCCCCTCGACAACCTCACCACCCCCGGCCCGGATGGCGGCGGCAAGCGCTGCAAGCGCGGCGCGCGGGTTGATCCTCGCGGTCAACCCGTCCTCCAGCCAGAGGCCCGAAGGGCTGTGCGGGAACAGCGGCGCGGTCGGCCGGTCCGTCAGTCGCATCGTCATATGCGCAGGCCATTGCCGAATCGAAGCCGCGATACGCTCTTGCAACCTCTCGGCTTCCGCCGCGTCGGCAACCGGCTGCGCCCGCCCCGCGCGGCCATAGCCCGTCGGCAATCCCGACGCCGCCCCGATCCCGGCCCAGAAATCCTCGGCCATCAGCAGGCTGTCCAGTTGAAACGCCTTCTTCGCGTTCCAGTTCTCGGGCGCATGCGGCGCCAAGGCCCCGACATGCCCGCCCGAAGACCCCGCCCCGATGCGTTCCGCCTCGATCACCCGGATCCGGGTGCCGCGCCGGATCATCTCCCATGCGCAGCACAGGCCGAGGATCCCGCCGCCGACAACCGTCACGTCGGCATTCTCTGTTCTGCTGGGACCGGGCAAGGGATTGCGACCTTTCGCTGGAAATGACGGGCCCGGCATACATCGCTACGCAACCAAGGCACAAGCCAGCGCCATTCCCCCCTACCCCGGTAGTTGCCACCGCGACAGCTTAACCTCTATAGCTGTTCAAATCCCGCAAGCATCGCCAGCGAATATGCCCTCCAATCCAAAGCTGCCTTCTTCTTTGTCCAAATACCTCGGGGTCCGGGGTGGAACCCCGGCCATGGCGGGACGCAATGAGCCCGTGCTGGAATGGCGCGAGGGCGGAGTACCGGTGGCGACATGTTTCGACGATCCCTATTTCAGCCTTGCCGGGGGCCTGGCCGAGACCCGGCATGTCTTCCTGACCGGCAACGGCCTGCCAGCGCGGCTTCGCCCCGGCTTCCATGTCGCGGAACTTGGCTTTGGCACCGGGCTGAACTGCCTCGCGCTGGCGGCGATCACGCAGGCTCCCGTGGCGATGACCAGCTTCGAGGCCTTCCCGATGAGCCTGCCGCAGCTTGAACAGGCCCATGCCGCCTTCCCTGAACTGGCCGGTCTTGCGGCGCAGCTTCGCGCCGGATGGGGGCAACAGGTCATCGCGGTCGGGCAGGTCGAATTGCGGGTGATTGAAGGCGATGTGCGCGAGACCCTGCCGCAATGGCGGGGATGCGCGGAGGCATGGTTTCTCGACGGCTTCTCCCCCGCGAAAAACCCCGAGATGTGGTCGGAAGAACTGATGGCCGAGGTCGGGCGCCACACCGCCCCCGGCGGCAGCTTTGCGACCTATACAGCCGCCGGGCATGTACGCCGGGCGTTGGAAGCAGTGGGTTTCAAGGTCGAGCGGCGCCCCGGCTTTGGCCGCAAGCGGCATATGAGCATCGGGCGCATGCCGGATTGACGGGTTGGCCTTACCGCCGCACGCGGGGAATCCGGCTTGGCGGGTAGACCGCATCCGCGTGGGGCGGCTTGCCATGGGTGCGGTTCCAGAACGAGGGGCCGCCACGCCGCAGGAAAACCGGCAATGTCAGGATAAGGCCGGCGAGGAACCCGCCGGCATGGGCCCAATAGGCAACGCCGCCCTCCGATCCGACCGAGCTGAAGCCGCCGAAAAGCTGGATCGCGAACCACAGGGCCAGCATGATCCATGCCGGCACGGTGAAGACCTTGAAAAAGATGATGAAGATGAACAGGATATCGATCCGCGCCTTGGGAAAGAGCAGCAGGTATCCCCCCATCACGCCCGCAATCGCGCCCGAGGCGCCGACCATTGGAACCGGCGAGAACGGCTCGGAGGCGATCTGACCGGCTGCGGCGGCAAGCCCGCAGGCCAGGTAGAAGGCCAGGAAACCCGGCTTTCCCATCTGGTCTTCCAGGTTGTCCCCGAAGATCCACAAAAACAGCATGTTGCCCGCGAGATGCATGAAGCCCGCATGCAGGAACATATGGGTCAGCAACCCCGAAAACATCTCTCCGTTCGAGATCGCCAGCGGGTAGAGCGCCAGCCGCACCCACAGCATCTCTCCGCCCTCCAGCGCGGGCAGGGTCAGCAGATACATCGCCACATTCGCCGCGATCAGCAGATAGGTGACGATCGGCCGGCTTTGGGAGGGGTTATGGTCGCGGATCGGGAACATCGGCTTATCCCCCTGCCCTTGCGGGTGGATCGGACAGAACCAGCCGCCCGTCACGCCGCGCCAGATCGGCGACCCATCCGGCCTCGGCACTGAAATCATGCGGCACCTGTCCGGCACTGCGATGTCCCGACAGGCTCTGGCTGGCGAAGAAGTCAAAGCCGTAAAGCGTCAGCCGCGCCAGATCCGAACGCATCAGCAGATCGATCATCATCGCGCCCGTGGTGGGCGGCGCGGCCAGCCGGTCCTTCAGCGCCCGGTAATCGGCAAGCGGATGCAGGTAGAACCCGGCGCTGGTCGCGCTTTGCCAATCCAGCCGCTTGCGCTTATGCGACATCCACAGGATCCGATCCGGGGAGATCCGTGCCCGATCCTGCCCGGACAGCCGAACGGCAAGCGCCAGCCAGTCGGTCCGGCTGCCATGGCTTCGCGCCGAGGGCATGGGTGCGCGATTGATCCGGATCACCAGATCGGCGGCGTCGATCTCGGCGCCATGGCTGGTCTCGGCCAGGGAGCGGGCATTGCCGATCAGCGCCACGTTCCTGCCCGTGAGAGCGGCCAGCAGATTGCCTTGCGGAACCGACAGCCGCGCAAGCGCCGCCTCGTCGCGCAGCAGCCGGGCGATATGAAAGCGCAGCGGGGTCATGGCCGCGCCAGCAATTCGCGATAGATATCGACCAGCGCACGGGCCTCGGACTCGATCCCGTGGTTCAGGACGGCGTGGTCGCGCGCAGCGTCACCCGCCCGGGCCAATGCATCCGGATTGTCCAGCCAATCCGCCACCGCTGTCCGCATCGCAGCCTCGTCCTGCGGCGCGATCAATGTCCCGGTCTCGGGCGCGATCAGTTCCTCGAAAGCGCCGACGCGAGTGGCCACGACCGGCACACCGCAGGCCATCGCCTCAAGCGGGGTCAGGCCGAACCCCTCCCATCGCTGCGGTGCAACATAAAGGTCCAGCACGCCATACCAATCGGCCATCCGGTCCACCGGCACCTCTGGCAGGAAGCGGATCCGCCCGCTCAGCCCGGCCTTTTCGACCTGCCACTTCAGATCGGCAAGATAGCCTTGATGCTTCTCGGTCGCCCGGCCCATGACCAGCGCGGTGACATCGGGACGTGAGGGCAAGAGCGCGATCATCGCCTGCACGAAATCACCGGTTCCCTTCTGCGCCCGGATGCGGCCATAGCAACCGACCAGCAGATCACCAACAGGAAGCCCGAGGCTTTCGCGCAGCGCCGCCCGGTCCTCCGGCGGGGCGAAACCCTCGGTATCGATGCCGTGATGGATGACCCGCGCGGGATGATCCAGATAGCCCGCCCCCTTGGCCGAGGTCGCCACCAGCGAGTCCATCCGGCCGATCAGCCATTTGGTATAGCCGCTATGCCGCCTTTGCGAGGCCGAGGTGAACAGCAGCCGGTATTTGCGCCGCAACAGCCGTGTCAGCACCAGCCCCAGCAGCATCTCGGTATTGCGCCGGGCATGCCAGACCCGCCAGCGGTCGCGCGGCATGGTCGCGGCGCGGATCAGGGGGATATGCGGCAATCCCGCAGGCAATCCGGGGCCGGTGGCACAGATCGCGATCATCCGGGCCTGCACCGGAATCAGCCGCACCACTGTCGCGGTCACACCCGACAGGCGGCGCTTGAGATTGGGGGCGATGACCAGCGGGTTTTCCGTCATTTCAGGGCACCTCCAATTTTCCGACCAGCGGAACGTCATCCTGCAAACTTACCGAATGACGCTCGATCATGCGATGCACGACCGGGTCGCCCTCGCCAATATGCAGGGCGCGCAGTTCGGCGGTGACTTCGGCATCGGACTTGGTGCGGCGCAGGTTGTGGCGGACATATTCGTCCCATGTCGCGATGTGATAGCTTTCCGACCAAAGATCGGGATGTTCCAAATCGCGCAGCAGCGCCCAGTTCCGGGCGCCGTCACGGCGGCGGATATTGCGCCGCTTCTGCATCAGGCGCAGGAATTCGGGAACATCCTTCTGCGCGATCCGGTAATCGACCATGATCATGATCGGGCCGGACCGCCCGCGCAGATCCAGCCGCAGCGCCGGTTCCTGAAAGCGGTTGGCGGGATCGAGATCGGCCTTGCCGAATTCCGGCGCGCGGAACCACAGCCCGACCAGCGCGCCCGCCGCAAGAAACGCCCCCGCCATGGTCAGGGCGGTGCCCAGCCCCTGCGCACCAGCCACGCTGCCCCAGATCCACGAGCCCGCCGCCATGCCGCCGAATGTCGCCGTCTGATACAGTGCCAGCGCGCGCGCCACGACCCATCGCGGGGTGGAAAGCTGGACGGTCACATTGAACAACGACAGTGCCAGAACCCATGACGCGCCCGCAGGCAGCATCGCCAATGCATGAAGCCAGACCGATTGCGTCTGCCCCAGGATCGCCGCCGCAAGGGCAAAGCCCAGGAAGGCGACGCGGATCACGATCTCGTTGTCGAAGCTTTCCCGGATGCGCGGGTTGAACATCGCGCCCATGATCGCCCCGATCCCGAAACAGCCGAGCAACCCGCCAAACAGCAGCGAGCCGCCCTCGGGATGGCTCTTGGCGATCAGCGGCAGCAGCGCCAGAACCGACACGCCCGCAAAGCCGAACAGCGCCGCCCGCAGGATGACCCGCAACAGGTTGGGCGACAATGCGACATAGCGCAGCCCCGCACCCACCGCCGCGACAAAGGGTTCCCGTCGTATCGTCCGGGGCGCGACATCCGGCTTCCATCGCGCCAATGCACCGATCAGCGCAGGTAGCTCATGGCGTTCACGGTAAAGGCCGCCGCCGCGCCAAAACCGGCAACGATGAAGCCGCCGGCGGCCGGACCGACGCTGCGCATCAGGTTGAAGCCCACCGAATTCAGCGTCACCGCCGCGGGCAAGTCCTCTCGCGGAACGAGATCGCCCATGCTGGCCTGCCAGGGCGGGTTATACAATGCCTGCCCCGCCCCGATCAGGAAAGTAAAGCCCAGAAGCAGCCAGGGTGTCAGCCACCCCTGCCACGCCACGAATGCCAGCAAGGCGGAGATCAGCAGCATCAGGCTCTGCGCGGCCAAGAGCAGCAGCTTGCGGTCGAACAGATCCGCCAGCGCCCCGGATATCAGGGCCAGCAGCATGATCGGCAAGGTATTCGACGCCTGGACCAGCGCGATCAGCGTCGCGCTCTCGGTCAGTTGGGTCATCAGCCATGCGGCGCCGACCGCCTGCACCAGCCCACCGAAATTCGACGCCAGGGTCGCCCCCCACAGGATACGGAAATCATGGTGCCGAAAGGGCGCGAAGGCCGAGGACCGGGGAGTATCTTTATGTCTCACGTCAAATGTCTTTGCTGGTTTCGGGTCAGCTTAGTCACGCGCCTTCCGAAGGGCAATCGGCCCTGTCGGGATGGGATGGGCGCAGCCCGGCCCGCCGGACGGAATTGCCGTGGAGGAATCGCCAGATGATGCACATTCACGTGAGCTTTCCGCGAAACAGGATAAAGCCGCCGTGATCATATGCGCCCATTGGTTGTATTTATGTTTCAATTTCTCCTTTTGGGTGAATTTACTAGGATCGATTAGCCACAGATCCTCATCAATTCCCATCGTGAACGGCCGCCGGGGTTGACTGCCCAACCCCGTGACAGGCTGATGGAATGAGCTCGAATCGCGTATGGTTCTGCTGCCATACCGGATTCGCGACAAAGACGTTGCCTCGGATGCGCCGCTTTTCAGCGTATCTGCTGCCGAACAAGGAAATTGACGATGCGCTTCGCTTACCTGCTTGCAGTGGTGGCTTTCGGCCTCTCCGCCTGCGGCCCCACACAACCCACCGCCATCAATCTCGCCACCGGAGACGTGCCCTCGATCTATCAGGCCCGCACCGATACCGGCCCGAATGGCGAATCGATCGAGATTCCCGCGGTGCGCGCCGCCTATCTGAACGAACGCAACAAGCGCCAGCGCGTGCCCTATAACGGCCCCGAGGCTCCCGGCACGATCGTTGTCGACCCCTATGCCCGCGTGCTCTATCACGTGATGGAAAGCGGCGAGGCAATGCGCTTCGGCATCGCCGTGGGCCGTGCCGGCAAGGGCTTCACCGGCAATGCGGTCGTCTCGCTCAAGAAGAGATGGCCAAGCTGGACGCTACCCAGAACATGATCCGCACCGAACCCGAGCTTTACGCGCAATTCGCGGGCGGCCTGCCCGGCGGCGTCGACAACCCCCTGGGGTCGCGTGCGCTGTATCTCTATCGCGGTGGCCGCGACACCTATTACCGTATCCATGGCACCATGGATCCCTCGTCGATCGGCAAGGCCACCTCGGCAGGCTGCATCCGCCTGTTCAACCAGGACATCATGGATCTGTTCGACGAAACCGGGAATGGCACCCGCGTAACGGTGCGCAGCCAGGCCGACAGCCTTCGCTACGAGGGCCCATTGATCGAAACCCCGGAAGGCTATGTCATCCCGGCAAGGGAACAGGCACAGGCAACCGCTGCGGCTGCGACCTCGGCCACTCAGGAACCGCTGGTTGAGAGCGCTGTTCCGGCGCGATGATCCGCATCCGCAGTTTCATGCGTTTTTCCGGCCCCGATCCATGATCGGGGCCATTTCAATTGCAAATCCGCGAACTCTCACGCAATCTGCGCAGCAAGACCGATAGCCTTCATAAAGGGCCGCCATGCCGAATTACCGGAAACTCGAACAAGAGACCCTGCCCGCCGGGGAGCGGTCACTGGCCGCCGCCAGCAGGCAACCCGCCATCGCCGCGCTGAGCGTGGCCGATCTGATGCGCCTGATCGACGATCTTGGCAAGGCGGCCGCAACCGCTGGCGAGCCGGGCAAGAATGGCGAGGTCTCGCGCGCTGATCTGCTTGGCGCGGCCCTGCGCCGCTGCACGAACGAGCGCCGCCGCCGCGGCCTGACACCGGACGGCAAAGCCAGGAACACCACCGGCGCCAAGCCCGTCACGCCCAAACCCGCCACAACCGGGCGGACGGCCACGGCCAAGACGAAAACCGCAGCGCGCGGCGGCACCCGTAAACCCGCCGGCCGCAAAACATCGGAAACCCGCAAACCCGACCAGCGAACCGGGTCGCGCCGCGTCGCCAAGGCTTCCGCAAAACCTGTCGCAAGAATACCGGCGCCCCCCGTATCGCCGCCAGCACCCGCCACCGAAAGCGGCGCCGCAAAGGCCGACGCGACGTCACCGGCCCCGGTCACCCCTGTCGAGGCAGCCGAGAAAGCCGCCAGGAAGGCTGCCAGGAAAGTCGCCAAGCAGGCCGAAAAAGAGGCCCGCAAAGCGGCGAAGCAGCTTGAGAAAGA
Source organism: Paracoccus methylarcula (assembly GCF_003007735.2). GTDB lineage: Bacteria > Pseudomonadota > Alphaproteobacteria > Rhodobacterales > Rhodobacteraceae > Paracoccus > Paracoccus methylarcula. Next base: position 134,520 of record NZ_PXNQ02000004.1, on the reverse strand, counting down.
CGCCCGGCGCGCCGCCATGAAAGCCGCGAAAGCAGCCGAGAAGGCCGCGAAGAAAGCGGCAAAGAAGGCTGCCCGCAAGGCCGCAAGCGCTGCGAAGAAACCCAAAAAGCCGAGCAAGAAGGGATAGGCGGGGACCCAAGGCATTCCCGCGGAAACCGGAAACGGTTTCGACAGGAGATGCCGCGGAAATCCGGCTGGATGATTTGCCTCACGATGCGTCATTTCATATCGTTTATCTTGATCTTGCTCGCTATCTCTGGCCAGGCCTTGGCACGGCCCGCCGTGGATACTGTCAAGGGCAACCCGCCAGCCCGGACCAGCGAAGAGAAGCGCTGCTCGGATGACGGGCGCGACTGTGTCCGGCTGGACCATTACACCAGAGATGTCTGCCAGTTGATCGAACGCAATGCCGCCGAGAACGGGCTCGACCCGAATTTCCTCGCGCGCCTGCTCTGGAAGGAAAGCCGGTTCGAGCCCGGCGCGGTCAGCCCGGCGGGGGCCCTGGGGATAGCCCAGTTCATGCCGGGCACCGCCGATCTCTACGATCTGGACGATCCGTTCAACCCGGCGCAGGCGATCCGCAAGGCCGCGTGGTATCTGGACTACCTGCGGGACAGTTTCGGCAATATCGGGCTGGCCGCCATCGCCTATAACGGCGGCGAGAATCGTGCCGCGCGCTTCATCGCCAAGCAGACCACGCTACCCTATGAAACACTGGATTATGTCGAGGCGATCACCGGTTTCGACGCCCTGCGCTGGCGCGACAACCCGCCCGGCGATGGTGACCTGAAACTGGACCTGACCCCCGAGATGGAGTTCCGCCCCGCCTGCGAGAAGATGGCGGGCGATCGCAGCCTGCGCGAATTCATCATCCAGCCCCGTGTCTTTCCATGGGGCGTGATCGTCGCCAGCCATCCAAGCCGGTCCGGTGCCATTCAACAGGTCACCCGCCTGAACCGCAGCCTGAACCCGATCCTCGGAGGCAAGCGCGTCGGCTATGTCCGCAAGAAGCTAAGCGGCATGCCGCGCCCCATCTATACCGCCCAGATCGGCTATGAAAGCAGGCGCGAAGCCGCAAGTTTCTGCCTGAAATTCAAGAAGATCGGCGGACGCTGCATCGTGCTGCGGAACTGACCGTCAGACCGTTCGGGGATTCACCGCTCGCAGGCGATACCGTCGCCATCCCGATCCAGCCCGTATACATCCGGCCCGACGACATGGATCGGTCCCCGGACATATTCGGGGCCGTTTCCGCTGCCGCCGGCGCAATCCACGTCACTGGCGACCGGAACGCATGCCCCCTCGTAGCTCGGATGACAATCCTGCGCGATGGCAGGGCCTGCAAGAAAAACCATGAAAACAAGATACCGCATTAACCAACTCCTTTCCTGGTAGATGCGGCGATCTTCCGGCCATTGGCAAGGGCCGATTTCCCTTGCGATCCAGTTTCAATCGCAAGGATAGCGTTGAACCACCTATGCAACGCTCGCTGCCTGTGCAGGGGTTGCGCGGCCAGATTCCCGGTATTGGCGGCCTGAACTGCCGCGTTGCTACGCGGGCAAGACCAGCAAGGCTATCGGCCGGATTCTACAAAAAGCTTTGCGGATCGATATCCACGGCCAGCCGCAGATTGCTTGGCGGCTTGTGCGGTGCCAGCCAATCGGCAATCGCCGCCTGCAGCGGGGCCTGGCGCGGTGCGTGGATCAACATCCGCATCCGCTGACGGCCCCTGACCCGCGCGATCGGAGCCGGTGCAGGCCCCCATAACTCGGCCCCGGCCTCGCGCAGAATCCCCGCGTTTTCCGCCAGTTGCCGCGCGAATGCCGAGACCGTGGCCAGGTCGGGATGCGACAGGATGATCCCCGCCAACCGCCCGAAGGGCGGCATCCCGACCGCCTGGCGCGCCGCCGCCTCGGCATCCCAGAAACTCTCGTCCTCGCCCGACAGGATCGCCCGGATGACCGCGTGATCGGGCTGATGTGTCTGCAGCATCGCCACGCCCGGAGCCTGCCCGGATTGCCGCCCCGCGCGCCCCGCCACCTGCCGCATCAACTGGAAGGACCGTTCTGCCGCGCGCAGATCGGCGCCCTGCAGCCCAAGATCGGCATCGATGACACCCACCAGCGTAAGCCGTGGGAAATTATGCCCTTTCGCGACGATCTGTGTGCCGATGATGATATCCGTATCGCCCTCGGCAATCGCCGCGATGGTCTCTTTCAGCGCCCGCGCCGAATGGAACAGGTCCGAGGAAAGAACTGTCGCCTTGGCCTCGGGAAACCTTTCCGCGACCTCTTCGGCGATGCGTTCGACGCCGGGTCCGATAGGCGCCAGCTTGCCCTCCACCCCGCAGGACGGGCAGGCGGTGGGGATGGCCCGCGTCTCGCCGCATTGGTGACAGACAAGGCGGTTCTGGAAACGATGTTCGACCATCCGCGCATCGCATTGATGACAGCCGATCTGCTCGCCACATGCCCGGCAGACCGTCACCGGCGCGAACCCCCTTCGGTTCAGAAACAGCAGCGATTGCTGACCCTGTGCCAGCCGCGTCTCGACCGCCCCGGCCAAAGTCGGAGAGATCCAGCGCCCCGAAGGCATGTCCTCGGCCCGCAGGTCGATGGCGGTCATGTCGGGCAGTTCCGCCTCGCCATAGCGCGAGCGCAGATCGAGCCGCCGGTATTTCCCGGCTCCCGCATTCACCCAGCTTTCAAGGCTTGGCGTCGCCGAGGCCAGCACCACCTGCGCCTTGCAGATCGAGGCCCGCAGCACCGCCATGTCGCGGGCATTGTAGTAGACCACGTCCTCCTGCTTGTAGCTGCCGTCATGTTCCTCATCGACGACGATCAGCCCTAGGTCGCGAAAGGGCAGGAACAGCGCCGAGCGCGCACCGACCACCAGCCCGACCTCTCCGCGCCCGGCCATATGCCACAGGCGGCGGCGCTCGGTGCGGGTGATGCCGCTGTGCCATTCGCCGGGACGCGCGCCGAAACGTGCCTCGACGCGTTCCAGGAACTCGGCCGAAAGCGCGATTTCCGGCAGCAGGACAAGCGCCTGCCTCCCCTGCACCAAACATTCGGCGACGGCCTCCAGATAAACCTCTGTCTTGCCCGAGCCGGTGACGCCGCGCAGCAGCGTGGTGCCATAGCCTCCTTCGTGGATCGCGCCGCGCAGACTGTCGGCGGCGGCCTGCTGATCCTCGGCAAGCGGTTTTCCGGGCAGCGATGGATCGAGACGCGGATAGGGCAGATCGCGCGGCGCCTCTATCTCGGCCAGCGTGCCTTGCGTGACAAGGCCCTTGACCACCGATGTCCCGACCCCGGCCAGTTGCGCCAGCTCGGACGGCGCGAAACTGGCCCCGCCGTGATCGTTCATGACCTGCAGGACGCGCGAACGCGCCTCGGTCATCCGGTCGGGGGGCTCGCCGGCGGGCACGATGACGCGGCGGGCGGCGGGCGGTTGGTCCAGATCCGGCGCGCGCGTGGCCATGCGCAGCATCAGGGGCGGCGGTGTCAGGGTGTAATCGGCGGCGCGGATCAGGAAATCGATAAAGCCGGGCTGGAACGGCTCTGCCTCCAGCGCCTTGCCGACCGGGCGCAGCTTGGCCAGATCGAAATCGCCGGTTCCCTCGCCCCAGACCAGCCCCAGCACCCGGCGCGGCCCAAGCGGCACGCGCACGAGTTGCCCTTGCCTGACGCCATCCTCGGGCGCCAGGTAGTCCAGCACGCCCACGGGTTCGGTCGTCAGCACGGCAATCCGGCTGCGCGGCGGAAAATAGGCGGGCGGGCTGTCATGGCTCATTGCGCAGATAAAGCCGACCTGACGGGCAGGTTGCAAGCCCGCGCATCACGGGTTGTCCCTCTTTCCGACGGACCCCATCTGGAGTATGACGCTCACGAACCGCCACAAAGGGAGCCGGACCATGAAATTCTTTGTCGATACCGCAGATGTTGCCGCTATCAGGGAGCTCAATGATCTGGGCATGGTGGATGGTGTGACGACCAACCCCTCGCTGATCCTGAAAGCCGGGCGCGACATCACCGAGGTCACCCGCGAGATCTGCGAGATGGTGGATGGCCCGGTCAGCGCCGAGGTCGTGGCCGAGAAGGCCGAGGACATGATCCGCGAAGGCAAGACGCTGGCCAAGATCGCCGACAATATCGCCGTGAAGGTGCCGCTGACATGGGACGGGCTGAAAGCCTGCCGCGCGCTGTCGGACGAGGGCCATATGGTCAATGTCACCCTGTGCTTCTCGTCTGCGCAGGCGATCCTGGCGGCGAAGGCCGGTGCGACCTTCATCAGCCCCTTCATCGGCCGGCTGGACGACATCCACCTGGATGGGGTCGAACTGATCGCCGATATCCGGGAAATCTACGACAATTACGGCTACGAGACAGAGATCCTCGCGGCCTCGATCCGCTCGGTCAACCATATCATCGAGGTTGGCAAGATCGGCACCGATGTCATCACCGCGCCGCCCGCCGTCATCAAGTCGATGGCGAACCATATCTTGACCGACAAGGGTCTGGCGCAGTTCAATGCCGATTGGGAAAAGACCGGTCAGAAGATCGGCTGAGAACGGCATGACATCGAAAGGGGCAGGAATGACGTTGGAACTCGATCAGGAGATTCGAGACAAGCTTCTGGCCGATCCCGGCGCCATCCTGGCCGATCGCGACCTGATGCGGGCACTTGTCGATGCGCGCGAGGCCGAGATCGGCGAGAATGTCATCGACATTCGCGGCCGCGCGATGGAGGCGCTGGAAACCCGGCTCGACCGGCTCGAGGCGCAGCATGAAAGCGTGATCGCCACCGCCTATGACAACCAGTCGGGAACGGCGGTGGTGCATCGAGCGGTGATCGGCCTGCTGGAAGCCGCTGATCTGGAGGAATTCATCCACAGCCTTCAGACCGAGATCGCGCCGCTTCTGCGGATCGAGACCCTGCGGTTGGTGGTCGAGGAAATGCCGGCAATCCAGGGCCTGCCCGAGGATGTGATCGTCACGCCTGAAGGCAGTATCGACCAGATCATCGCCGCAGGCCGCCGCGCGCCCCGCGGTGACGACATCATCCTGCGCCCCGCCGAATCCATCACCAAGCCGGCCCATGCCCGTGAAGTCGCCTCGGAGGCGTTGCTGCCTCTTGACCTGGGGGCCAAGCGCCCAAAGGCGATGCTGCTGATGGGCAGCGCCGACAAGTCGCGCTTCATGCCCGCCCATGGCACCGACCTGCTGCGGTTCTTCGGGCAGGTGTTCCGGCTGGTGCTGATCATGCGGCTGCGGGCATGACCTCGCCCGGCCCGCTGGCCCTCGCTCCCGCCATGGCGGATGCGCTGGCCCGCTGGCTGGAGATAGAGGCCGCGACCCGCGACCGTTCCGCTCATACCATTACCGCTTATCGCGCCGACCTGCTGGCCTTCCTCGGTTTCCTGGGCGGGCATCACGGCGAGGCTGCCACGCCGAAATCGCTGGCCTCCCTGCGGCAGGCGGATATGCGCGCCTTCGCCGCCTCTGAACGGGCGCGGGGGCTGGGTGCGCGTTCCTTGGCGCGAAGGCAATCGGCGGTGCGCAGTTTCCTGCGCTGGCTCTCGGATCGCGAAGGGTTCGACCTGTCAGCCGCGCTCTCGGCCCGCAGCCCGAAATATGCCCGCTCCCTACCACGCCCGCTCTCGCCGGATCAGGCGCAGGATGCGCTGGACATGGTTGCGGTGGGGCATGACACGCCCTGGGTCGCCGCCCGTGATGTCGCGGTGATGACGCTGCTTTGGGGCTGCGGTTTGCGAATATCCGAGGCTTTGGGGCTGAATGGCTGCGACTGGCCCTTTCGCGAGGCGCTGACGATTACCGGCAAGGGCGGCAAGGAACGGCATGTGCCGATGCTGCCCGTAGCCCGCGATGCGGTGGCCGAATATCTGCGCCTTTGCCCGTGGCGGCTGACCCCCGATCAGGCACTGTTCCGGGGCGTGCGTGGCGGCAGGCTGGGATCGGATGCCATCGCCACCGCGCTGCGTAGCGCTCGTGCCGCCCTGGGACTGCCACCTTCGGCCACGCCCCATGCGCTGCGCCATTCCTTCGCCACCCATCTGCTGGCCGCCGGAGGGGATCTGCGCACCATCCAGGAACTCCTGGGCCATGCCAGCCTGTCCACGACGCAGGTCTATACCGGCGTAGATGATGCCCATCTGATGGCCGTCTATCGTGCCGCCCATCCGCGGCGCTGATTCAGCGCTGAAGTTGCACCGGATCATGCGCCATGGCGGCCTCGCGATCCACGACCCGATCCGCCGCCCATGCGCCGATGAAGAAGCAGACCGTCGCCAGCAGCAGCGGCCCGACGAAGATCGACACGCCCGTGACTCCGGCGCCGATCGCGCAGCCACCCGCAAGCACGCCTCCGAAACCCATCAGCGCCCCACCGCCAAGAGAGCGCAGCATTTGCGGAACGCTGTGATAACCCTCCAGCCGCAATTCTCCGCCGACCAGCGCGCCAAGGAACGCCCCGAGAAACACTCCGGGGATCAGGCCAAGGCTGAAATCCAAAGCGAATTCGGCAGTCATCAGCGACAGCACGACATTCGCCGAAGGCGCCGCGAAAGTGGCCGAGACCACGCCCAGAGGCTCGAACGAGACCAGCGATTGCGTATAGGTCAGCACCCAACCGATGGTGATGGCGATTCCCGTGATCACTGCAAAGATGCCCGCAGCACGCCCGATCCGCACGCGTCCGGCCAGAGCGATTGCCGCAAGCAGCATGATTGCGCCGATCAGAACCCCGGCCAGCGGCCCCGCGCCGAATTCGGCCAGCAATTCCATGTTGCGGCCTCCGGCGGTCATCGACATTCCGTTTACCCATTGCCGCACCGGGGCAAGGAAACCCGCAATGGTGAACTGCGCGACCAGCGCAAAGACCAGCCCGGCCAGCATGCAGCGCAGATTTCCGGAGCCTGCCAGAACCAGAAGCCTTCCCGAACAGCCCCGCGCCAGCACCATGCCGATGCCAAAGATCAATCCACCGATGACGGCTCCGGACCAGCTTCCGGCGAAATTCATCAGTTGCGCCGTATCCGCGTCGAACAGTCCCGCCATCCGCGCGCCCTGCGCCGACAGCACCGCCGCCCCGACTGCCATCAGCCAGACTGCCATACGCGGCCCCGGACGGCCTCGCGCCAGCTCCACCGCCGCCGAACGCAGGCAAAAGGCCGATCGCTGCGCCGCAAAGCCGAACAGCGCGCCAGTCAACAGCCCTATCATCAGCGCCGTGGTCAGATCGCCCAAGCGCTCGGATATGTCGGTCAGCAATGTGGGCAGATCCATGGCGGGATTCCTCTGGCAGATAGGCGGCTGCAAAATGGCTTGTTGGCGATCTGACCGCAAGTGCCGGCGGAATCACCCCCGTTCCGCGATGTCCCGCCAGCAAGCCCGGCGATCACCGGGGCGGGAATTGGCGGCATGGACGGCGCGCGCAATCGCCCGTGCCAGAACCGATGCCGCCGCATGACCAAGCAGGAACGAATCCGCGAGTGGATCCCGCATGGGCGTCGCTCCGGTCGAGACGGCAAATACCAGATCGCCATCAAGCGGCGTGTGGCTGGGGACCAGCGCCCGGGCCAGCCCGTCATGCGCCGCTGTCGCCAGCCTTTGCAGACCGGCCTTGTCCATCGCCACATCGGTCGCGACGATGGCAATGGTGGTGGCTTCGCCCGGGCGCTTGAAGGGCAAGGGTTCGACATCGGCGGGAAATTCGGCCGGCAGTCCGAGGCCGCCAAATTCGCCCTCCAATTCCCACGGAGCAGCCCAGAAATGCGCCGTATCGCCTACCGTGGCCGAGCCGAGCGCGTTGACGGCCACCAACGCCCCCACCGTCATCCCGTTCTCCAGCACCGCCGAGGTCGAGCCCAGACCGCCCCACAAGCGTGCGGTCATGGCTCCGGTCCCCGCACCTTCACTGCCGATGGCAAATTCCGAAGTCGCGGCCTTGTAAGCCCGCAAGCCCAATCCGGGATAGGGGTTTTCTGCCCAATCCTTCTGTCCGCCATTGAGCAGGTCGAACAGAATCGCACCGGGCACGATCGGCACCCGTGCCTCGCCCACGGCAAAGCCGCGGCCCTCCGCAGCCAGCCCTGCCATCACCCCGTCACAAGCAGCCACGCCGAATCCGGACCCTCCCGACAGCACCAGCGCATCGACCTGTGACACCAGCTTGTCGGGCGCCAACAGGTCGGTGTCCCGCGTTCCCGGCGCGCCGCCCATGACATGCACCGAGGCGGCGAAGGGTGCGTCGCCGGTCAGCACGGTCACGCCGGAACGCAATTCCGCGTCCTGCGCATTGCCGACCCGCAGGCCGGTGACATCGGTGATCAGATTGCGGGGTCCCGGTCTCATCCTGGCTCTCCTCTTGCCATCGGCAGTCTGGGCAAGGCTCGCATCCGCCGCAAGCCGGGAAATCTTTACTTTGCCGGAACCGATCCCTATCTGATGCCGTCATGGCCAAGGAAAGCGAAAACAAGAACTACAAGGTGATCGCCGAGAACCGGCGGGCGCGTTTCGATTACTTCATCGAAAGCGACCTGGAGGTTGGCATCATGCTGACCGGATCGGAGGTGAAATCCCTGCGCACCGGCCAGTCGAATATCGCCGAAAGCTATGCCTCCATCGAGAATGGCGAGCTGTGGCTGATCAACGGCCATATCGCCGCGCTGTCCAATGCCGGTGTCTTCGGGCATGAGGAACGCCGCAAGCGCAAGCTGCTGGTGAGCAAGCGGGAACTTGCGCGGCTGTGGCAGGCCGTCGGACGGGAAGGGATGACGCTGGTGCCGCTGGTCATGTATTTCAACCATCGCGGGCTGGTAAAGCTGAAGATCGGCGTCGCCAAGGGCAAGAAAATCGCCGACAAGCGCGAGACCTCGGCCAAGCGCGACTGGAACCGGCAGAAGCAGCGATTGCTCAAACAGGGGGGATGAGATCAATCCCGCCATTGCAGCCTGCCCCTTCCGCCTGTAAATCGGGCCAGTACCGACAAGGGGGGTGCGGATGCAGGACGATCCGAAAACGCTGGTTTCCACCGAATGGCTGGGCAAGCATCTGAACGATCCCGATCTGCGGGTGATCGACGCAAGCTGGCATATGCCCGCAACTGGCCGCGATGCCCGCGCCGAATATGACGCCGCGCATATCCCCGGCGCACGCTTCTTCGACCTCGACGAGATTTCCGACAAGCGCAGCGCCCTGCCGCATATGGCCCCTCCGGTCGAGATGTTCATCAGCCGGATGAGGGCGATGGGCGTGGGTGACGGCCACCAGGTGGTGGTCTATGACAATTCCGATGTCCGCAGCGCCGCCCGTCTCTGGTGGACTTTCCGCCTGATGGGCAAGACCGACGTGGCGGTGCTGGATGGCGGCTTCGCCAAATGGCAGGCCGAGGGCCGCCCGGTCGAGGACATGCCGCCGGTCTTGCGCGACCGTCACATCACCGTGCAGCGTCAGGCGGGGCTGGTGCGCGACGTGACACAGGTCGCCGCTGCCTCGAAGCTGGGCGATCACGAGATCATCGACGCGCGTGCCCCGGAACGTTTCCGCGGCGAGGCCGACGAGCCGCGCCCCGGCCTGCGGGCCGGCCATATTCCGGGCGCGAGGAACCTGCCCTTCGGCCATCTGCTGAACAAGGACGGCACGATGAAGTCCCCCGATGCCCTTCGCGCCGCATTCGAAGCAGCCGGGGTGGACCTGTCGAAACCCGCCATCACCAGTTGCGGCAGCGGCGTGACCGCGGCGGTCCTCAGCCTCGCGCTGGAGCGGATCGGCCACCGCAACCATTCGCTCTACGACGGAAGCTGGACCGAGTGGGGCAGTTTTCCCGACCTCGAAATCGCAACCGGAGACGCCTGATGCTGACAGATCTGAAACCGCAAGCCGCCGACAAGATCCTGATGCTGATCGAGGAATACAAGGCCGACACGCGCCAGGGCAAGATCGACCTGGGCGTCGGGGTCTACAGGAACCCCGAAGGCGTGACCCCGGTCATGCGCGCGGTCAAGACCGCCGAGCAGCGGATCTGGGAGGCGCAAACCACCAAGGCCTATACCGGCCTTGCCGGCGAGCCGGAATTCCGCAACGCCATGGCGCAGATGGTGCTGGGCGAGGTGCCGTCCGACCGACTCGCCTCGTTGGCCACGGTTGGCGGCACCGGCGCTGTCCGCCAGGCGCTGGAACTGGCACGGTTGGCCAATCCCGGCGTGACCGTCCATGTCTCGGATCCGACATGGCCCAACCATCTGTCGATCATGAAATTCATGGGTCTGCCCTTTGTCGAATACCGGTATTTCGACAACGACTCCCGCGGCGTCGCTTTCGAGGCGATGAAAGAGGATATCGCCAGGGCCGGAAAGGGCGACGTGGTGCTGCTGCATGGCTGCTGCCACAACCCGACCGGCGCCAACCTGACGGCGGAGCAATGGGAGGAAGTCGCCGCGATCCTGGAAAAATCCGGGGCAGTGCCCTTGATCGACCTTGCCTATCAGGGTTTCGGCGACGGGCTGGATGCCGATGCCGCCGCCACCCGCCTGCTGGCGACGCGCCTGCCCGAGGTGCTGATCGCGGCGTCATGCTCGAAGAATTTCGGCATCTACCGCGAACGGACCGGCATCCTGATGGCGCTTGCCGAAAACAATTCCGCCCGCGATCTGAGCCAGGGCTCCCTCGCCTTCCTGAACCGGCAGACCTATTCCTTCCCGCCCGATCACGGTGCCCGCATCGTCAGCACCATCCTGACCGACGAGGGGCTGCGCGCCGATTGGGCATCGGAACTGGAGGATGTCCGGAACGGCATGCTGGCCCTTCGCGAACAGCTCGCCTCGGAACTGCGCGACCTGTCGGGCAGCGACCGCTTCGACTTCATCGCCCGGCATCGCGGCATGTTCTCGCGTCTCGGCGCCACGCCCGAACAGGTGAGCAAGCTCAAGACCGATGCGGCGATCTACATGGTCGGCGATTCGCGCCTGAATATTGCCGGGCTGAACCGCGACACCGTGCCGGTCCTTGCCCGCGCCATCATCGACGCCGGAATCTGACCGCTTCTTCTTTGCCCAAATATCTTCGGGGGAACCCAGCCCGGATGGGCTGGGTGGGGGCGGACAGCCCCCACCACCGATGCAATCAGCGCTGCACCAGCTTTTTCTCGATATAGTCCCGCAATTCCTCGATCTCGGCACGGCTGATGCGAAGCGCGTCCATCGTCGCCTGCAGATCCGCATCGGCGGACGCGAGCTTGCCCATCAGTTCCGCCTCGCGCCCCTCCAGCCGCGCCACGGCCATATCCCGCTCGTCCTCGGCTTCGTGAAGCTGCTGGGCCATGCGGTCCAGTTCGGTCATGCCCGCCCTTGTCGGACGCGTCAGGCGCTGGACAATCAAACCGACAAGCCAGCCCACCACAAAGGTTGTGAACAGGATAACTGCCGTGGCGGCGATGAATTCGGTACGGTTCATTCTTCGGTGGCTTCACTTTGTTCAATATTGCCGTCACCGCTTTCCCCTCCGCCTTCGGCCGTGCCGGGGCGTGGCGCGGGACGAGGGGTGCCGTCATCGGGCGTCTGAACCGGCAGCCTAATATTTTCTTCGCGTTCGTCCAGTGCCTGGAACTCTTCGCTGGCGCCAACCGTTGCCGGAGCGGCGCCCGGGTTCATCTTCGCCGGCGGCAAATCCGGACCGGCCATCTCTTCCTCGGCTTCCGGTGCCTCTTCGGTTTGCATATGTATCTCGACATCCGGATCGGGCTCCGGCACTTCACCTGTCGTGCCCTCGACGGTCACCGGCGCGGGCAAGGGTTCGCTGCGGACAGGTTGTTCGGAGATCAGGCGGAATTCGATCCGGCGGTTTTCCTCGCGGCCTTCCTCGGTGTCGTTGCTGGCGATGGGCTGGCTTTCACCATAGCCGCGCGAGGTCATGTTCGTCACATCGATCCCCGCATCGGACATGGCGCGGACCAGGGCCTGGGCGCGGGACCGCGACAGGTCCGCGTTGAAGCCTTCCGAGCCCTGCGAATCGGTATGGCCACCGGCCTCGATCTGGAAATCGGCGCAATCGCCCATGACCTTCGCCAGGCGATCCAGGGTTTCGGTGGGGTCGCCCGCGATGGTCGACCTGTTCGGCTCGAAGCCGATCGCCGCCTCGGACATGATGATATTCAACCGGTTTACGCATTCCTTGCCGTCAGGCAGCGCCAGGGCCGGATCGAGCCGGCGGTCATATCGGATCGAAAGCTGGTACTTGGCACCGGCACCAAGACGTTTCGACAACGCGGCAGCGGCATGTTCCGCCGCACGCGGATCACCCGAATCCCCCGAAAGCTCTATCGTCTCGGGGGAAACCTTGACCGAGCCCTTTTCCAGCCCGTCAAGCGCCTCTAGCCCCGCGATCACCCTCACCGTCCAACCGCCGGGTGTATTCCCGTCGCTGCGCAGACTGTCCTGGACGGATGCGAATCTTGCCCGCGCGAAACTATCGACCGCCTCGCGCATCTGCTGGTCGGTAATGCGGCCGCGCATCGCCATCTCGCGCCCCGCCGACATGGTCGCGACGAACTCGGCCGGTCCCGCCGGGGCATCGGAGGCCTCTTCCAGATGGGCATTCAACGAGAAGACCGCCGGCAATGCCCGTTCGAGATTGGCAACCACCTTGTCGAAATCGGATCGTTCCACCCCCGCAGGCACCGTCAACGCGATATCGGCATCAGAAATGGTCACGGTGCCCTGTTGCAACGCGGCAACCGCTCCGATCACGGCAACCGCCGCATCCGCCCATTCCGGCGCAGGTGCGCCAAGCGCCAGGGCACAGCCGGGCGTTCCCTTGACCCCGGCCCGCATGGCAGCCGCAAGGATGCGTTCGCGACCCTCTTCGTGATCGGCTGCGCATGCGTCGAAGCGCGCACCCTGCTCGTCGATCATGAAACGCAGAGTGAAGGGTGCCATGACCGGGCGCGGCGCGGAGATATTCGTCTCAAGTTTTACCGAAGCGGGCAGCGAGCGGTTCAGTTCCATCTCCAGCCGGCCTTTCTCGGCCCTGCTCTCGGCGAGCGCCTCGATGCTCACCGCACCCGCCGCGATCGAGATCTTCGCATGTGGCGTCAATTGCGCTGCCCGCAAGCCATAGGTGATCGCCGCGTCCCAGTTCTCGGGCGCCGGATAATCGGCGTTTTCCAACAGATCGGCAACTTTCGGGGCGGCGGTCTCGTTCTGCAGGGTTTCGACCAGTGCCGCCCGGTCGGTCGAAGCGGGAACCAGCCCGATCAGCGAGATCCCCTCGTCATTGCGCAGCAATTCCACCTTGAACGCCGGAGGAAGTGCCGCGTCAACGGCCGCCACGGTCATGTCATCGACGATCCTGCTGGAATCGACCACGGTCCCGGCCTGCGTCATGGCACGGAACCGCTCCACTTCGCTTGGCGCGGTTCCCGACAGCAGCACCTGCAGCCCGTCACTTCGAACTCCGACCCAGTCCTGCCCCGCATCGGCCAGAACGCTCCGCACCTGGGCCTCGGAGCGCCGTTCCATGAAATCCGCCGCCTCACGCGCACCGAACCAGCTCAATCCACCGATTCCAGCCAAAACGACAAGTGTCATCAAGGAACTGGATACGCGTTTGCGGGACGACGCCATGAACGGCACCTCACGATTGTTGCAGGCCGGATCGGTCTAGCCGCGCCCTCGGCCCGGCGCAATCATGCAAGCCCCGCCAAAGCGAGGAAAATTGCCAGCACAAGACCTGCATCACGGTTCGACCGGAACAGGCGCAGGCAGATATTGTTCTGATCCGGTTGGAAATTTCGCAGCTGCCAGAACAGATGGCCCGCAAAGCCGGCCAATCCGATCCAGCCTATCAACAGATTGCGACCCGTGAGTGAGATCGCGACCGCCAGAAGCAGGACCGCCAGCAGGGCAAACCCGGCGAGGATGCGCGGACTGTTCTCGCCGAACAATCGGGCGGTGGACTTGACCCCGATCAGCGCATCATCCTCGACATCCTGATGGGCATAGATGGTGTCGTAAAAGATCGTCCAGGCGATGCCCGCGAGCCACGCGATCACAGGGGCGAGGTCAAGCCGCCCCATATGCGCCGCGTAGGCCAGCATCACCCCCCAGTTGAAGGCGAGGCCAAGGAAAATCTGCGGCCACCATGTGAACCGCTTGGCAAAGGGATAGATCGCCACCAGAGCCAGCGAGGCTATCCCCATCCAGATCGCCGCCTTCCCCAATGTCAGCAGGATCACGAAGCCCACCAGCCCCTGGGCAATCAGCCACAGATAGGCCCCGCGCAGCGTCACCCGCCCCGAGGGCAGGGGTCGCGATCTCGTGCGGGCAACCTTGGCGTCGATATCCCGGTCGGTAATGTCGTTCCATGTGCAGCCCGCCCCGCGCATCACCAGCGCGCCAAGCCCGCAGGCCACCGCGATCCACAGATCGCGCCAAGCGGGCGCATCCGCCATCATCGCCAGCCCTATTCCCCACCAGCAGGGCAGCAGCAACAGCCATGTCCCGATGGGCCGGTCGGCCCGGCTCAGATGCAGCCAGGCCCGCCATGTTTCTGGCGCGTATCGGTCAACCCAATTTCCCTTGGGCGCATCCGCGACGGTGTCTGGCTTTTTCGTCTGGCTTTGCATAGCGTCTGCCTGTCATGGCGAAGATAAGACTGTTTATAGATCACCCCCTGGCCACGGGACAACCCGTCACGCTGGAAGCCCCGCAGGCGCATTACCTGTCGGGCGTCATGCGGCTGCGCGCCGGAGAGGTCATATCGGTCTTCAACGGCCGCGACGGGGAATGGTCGGCAAGCATTGCCGAGGCGGGCAAACGTGGCGGCAGCCTTGAACTGCTGGAGCAAACCGCACCGCAGCGCGACCCGCCCGATCTCTGGCTGCTATTCGCGCCGATCAAGAAGGCCCGCACCGATTTCATCGTCGAGAAGGCGGCGGAACTGGGTGCGGCCCGGATCCTGCCCGTTCAGACCGATTTCACCAATTCCGAACGTATCCGGCAGGATCGTCTGCAAGCCCATGCCGTCGAGGCGGCCGAGCAATGCGGCGGCACCTATGTGCCAGGCGTGGACGATCTCGTGCCGCTGGCCCGACTGCTGGACGGTTGGGACGAAACCCGCCGGATCATCTGGGCGGATGAGGCCATGGCGGGTCCGGCACAGACCCTTGCGGGACTACCCCCCGGTCCATGGGCTATCCTGATCGGACCCGAAGGCGGTTTTTCCGAGGCTGAACGATCCCGCATCGCAGCCCTGCCCTTCGTCACGCGAATCAGTCTCGGCCCACGGATCCTGCGTGCAGACACGGCTGCCGTAGCGGCAATGACTTTGTGGCAGGCGGAGCTGGGCGATTGGAGTTGATCGGGCATTGCCCGAAAATTATCCGGATCACTCCAAGTATCGCTGCAATGCAGCATTCCGTTAGGCTTTAATTAGCCTGCAAAAATCGCATAGCGGCTTTGCCGATTCTGCGCCTACAATTCTGCGGCTGCACAATCTATCTCCGGTTTATCCGAAACCTGCCCATTGATCGGGCAATATGAAAACAGGTGATATGATGTCCGCCATCGAAACGAACCGCAGCTTTGCAGTTGGGGGTCTTGGCAGTGTCGTCGCAAATCTCGCTTCGCTGATCGGGTCGTGGAATGACACGCGCCAGACCCGCCGCGAACTGAGCCGCCTGTCGGACCGCGAACTGGACGATATCGGCCTGAACCGCGGCGACATCGAGCGGATTGCGCGCGGCCTCTGAGCCAAGCCATCAGATGAACGAACCCCCGGATGCATGAGCTCGCGGGGGTTTTTTCATGCCTGGACGACAGAACCGGCCTTAATCGTTTCTCTTTTGCATCTCGGACAGGACGAACAGCCGCAGCGCGGTGGCAAGCCCGATCCCCGAGGGGCGATTGCGGTCGATCTGGCCGATAAGCGTTGCCCGCGTCATGCCAAGCCGGTCCGCCTCTTGCCCCAGGGCGCGCCAGAACGCGTCCTCCAGCGAAACCGATGTCCGATGCCCCTCGATCGTGACCGAGTGCTTGAGCGGTGGGGTCATCGGCGGCAGATCAATCATCGCGCTTATGGGCCTCATGCGCCCGTCCGGTCCGCTCATCCTCGGCCCGGCGCGCCGCGCGGGCATGTTTCGCCTCGCCGTATTTGGCGGCGTTGGCATCGCCCTGCGCGCGCTTTTCATCGCGGGCCCGCTGCTTGCGGGCCTGTCGCAGGTTGACCGGCCTGGTCACGCCGCCCCCTCGGGCTGCTGCATGAGCTGCCAACTGACCCCGAAGCGATCCGCCACCCATGTAAAACGAGGCGAGAAGGGATAGGCGTCAAGCGGCATGAAAACCTGCCCACCCTCTCCCAATATCCCGGCCAGCCGGTCCACATCCTCTGCCCGGTCACAAGCGATGACCAGCGAGATCGCCGGGGTAAAGGTGAAATCATGCGTCATCGGGCTGTCGAAGAGGAACAACGTCTGCCCGGCAACGGTAACCTGAACACGGCGGGGTTCACCCTCTCCCGACAATTCCTTGATCACCATATCGGGAAAGGCGCGGGACCAGAGCGAGATGGCATCCGCCAACTCACCCTGGAACATCAGTTGTAGGGTCGCCGCAATCATTCCTTGGGTCCGATCATGTCCTCCGGCCGGACGATCCGGTCAAAGGTCTCGCCATCCACGAAACGAAGCGCGATGGCTTCTTCGCGCAAGGTGGTGCCGTTTTTGTGCGCGGTCTTGGCCACCTTGGTCGCGTTGTCATAGCCGATGGTCGGCGCCAGCGCCGTCACCAGCATCAGCGATTCCTTCATCAGTTTCTCGATCCGCGCGGTATTGGCCTTGGTTCCCACCACCATGTTATCGGTGAAGGAACCTGCCGCATCACCCAGAAGCTGCATGGATTGCAGCACGTTATAGGACATCATCGGGTTATAGACGTTCAGTTCGAAATGCCCCTGGCTGCCGGCAAAACCCACCGCGGCATCGTTGCCCATCACATGGGCGCAGACCATGGTCAGCGCCTCGGCCTGGGTCGGGTTGACCTTGCCGGGCATGATCGACGATCCCGGCTCGTTCTCGGGCAGGATCAACTCGCCCAGACCCGAGCGGGGGCCGGAGCCGAGCAGGCGGATGTCATTGGCAATCTTGAACAGCGATGCCGCCACGGTCTTGAGCGCGCCCGAAAAGAACACCATCGCGTCATGGCCCGCCAGCGCCTCGAACTTGTTCGGCGCGGTGACGAAGGGCAGATCGGTGATCTTCGCGATCTCGGCCGCGATGGCCGTGTCCCAACCCTTCTTGGTGTTCAGCCCGGTGCCGACCGCCGTGCCGCCCTGCGCCAGTTCATAGATATGCGGCAGGGCCAGCTTGACGCGCTCGATCCCCATCTTCACCTGATGGGCATAGCCGCCGAATTCCTGCCCAAGCGTCAGGGGCGTGGCGTCCTGCGTATGGGTGCGGCCGATCTTGATGATATCCTTGAATTCCTGCGACTTGGCGACCAGCGCCTCGTGCAGTTTTTCCAGCCCCGGCAGCAGCACATCGCGCGCCATCATGCCGATGCCCACATGCATCGCGGTCGGGAACGTGTCGTTCGAGGACTGCCCCATGTTGCAGTGATCGTTCGGGTGAACAGGGTCTTTCGATCCCTTCTCGCCGCCAAGAATCTCGATGGCGCGGTTCGAGATCACCTCATTGGCATTCATGTTCGACTGCGTGCCCGAACCTGTTTGCCACACGACCAGCGGGAAATTGTCGTCGAACTTGCCCTCGAACACCTCGGTCGCGGCCTGCTCCATCGCGCGGCCGATCCGTTCGTCCAGCCTGCCCTCGGCCATGTTGATCCGCGCCGCCGCCAGCTTGATCGCCCCCAATGCGCGGATGATCGCGACCGGCTGACGCTCCCACCCGATGGGGAAATTCAGGATCGAGCGCTGCGTCTGCGCCCCCCAGTATTTCGAGGCGTCAACCTCCAACGGGCCGAAGCTGTCGGTTTCGGTGCGGGTCTTGGTCATGGTGAATGGCTCCCTCGCGGTTTCGCGGCGTTTTTAGCCCCCGCGGCAGCGATAAGCAATCGGCATGCCATTGTATGCTGAACGAGGTCTTTATTCCTGCCGGAACACATAGACCCGTGCGGGCGGCAGATTCGCCCAGATGCGTCGGCTGCGTTCATGGCTCAGCCCGAAACGGCGGCGGGTCGCCTCGGAAAGCGGAGGCAATGGGCCATAGGTGATCTGCACGAAGGGCGCGCCGGGGCGCATCACCGACAGCGCGGCACCGACGATCGCGGCCTGCAATTCGTCCGGCATCGGCAAGGTCGGCACGCCCGAGATGACCGCATCAAAGGGCTCACCGGCGCGATTGGCCATCTCCTGCGCGGGATGGTTGTGAACACGAGTTCCCGGAAAGCGGGACCGCAGCCGGTCGCAAAAGGCCGCGTTCAACTCGTAGAGATCCAGCCGTTCGGGCGGCAGGCCGCGGGCCAGGATCGACCGGGTTACCGTGCCGGTTCCGGCACCGATCTCGGCCACGGCGCGCATATCGGGCGAGACAAGGCGCGCCATCTCGCGGGCGGTGGCCCGGCCGGTGGGAATAACGGAACGAATTTCGGATGGACGGCGGATGAACTGGCCAAGAAACAGCGGCAAATCCGACATGGCGATCTCCTGCAATTATGCCGAATCCCGGCTTATTGCAGGCAGGTGACAGGCGTGTGACGGGTTATTTGCGCCAACGGTCGAGCTGCACGACTTCGCCGCCGCCCGGAGGATCATCCGGCCCGTCGTCCTCGTGATCCGGCCCGTCGTCCTCGTCCGGTTCGTCCTCGTCGCTGTCCTGGGTCTCGAAGCGCAGGCCGAATTCCACCGATGGATCGACAAAGGTCCGCAATGCATCGAAGGGCACACGCATCGGCTCGGGCGAATTGCCGAAATTGAGCGTGATGTTGAAACCCTCTTCGTCGATGATCAGGTTCTCGAACCAGTGCTGGATGACGATGGTCATTTCCTCAGGATAGCGTTCGCGCAGCCAGTCGGCCATCTCGACGCCATCTTCGCGGGTATCGAAAGTGATGAAGAAATGATGCTCGCCAGGCAGGCCGTGCTCGGCCACGTCACGCAGGACATCCGCGATCAAGCCCTGCATCGCGCGATGCATCATTCCACCGTAATCAATTTCGGACCGGGTCATTCAGCCTTCCTTCTTCGACAGGGTCAGCATAGGCAAATGACCGTCGATGAAAAGGGGCCTATTCGCACAACCGCACGACAATCAATGCCCCCTGTCCTCGCGCCCCCTTCCATCCGGCGAGTGCCTGCGTTAAACGCCAGCGACCGTAGGAAAGGAGGCCCCGATGGGCTACAAAGTCGTTGTTGCCGGCGCCACGGGAAATGTGGGCCGCGAAATGCTGAACATCCTGGCCGAGCGCCAGTTCCCGGTGGATGAAATTGCCGTCCTCGCCTCGCGCCGTTCGCAAGGCACCGAAGTCAGCTTTGGCGACAGGACCCTGAAGATTACGGATATCGAGCAGTTCGATTTCACCGGTTGGGATATCGCGCTGTTCGCCATCGGCTCGGACGCCACCAGGAAATATGCGCCCATCGCCGCCAAGGCGGGCTGCGTGGTGATCGACAACTCGTCACTCTATCGCTACGACCCCGACATTCCGCTGATCGTGCCCGAGGTGAACCCCGACGCGATCGAAGGCTATGCGAAAAAGAACATCATCGCCAATCCGAACTGCTCGACGGCGCAGATGGTGGTGGCGCTCAAACCGCTGCATGACCGCGCCCGGATCAAGCGCGTCGTCGTCTCGACCTATCAGTCGGTCAGCGGCGCGGGCAAGGAAGGCATGGACGAGCTGTGGGACCAGACCAAGGGCATGTATGTGCCTGGGCAAGAGGTCGCGCCCAGTAAGTTCCAGAAGCAGATCGCCTTCAACGTGATTCCGCAGATCGATGTCTTCATGGAAGACGGCTCGACCAAGGAAGAATGGAAGATGGTCGTCGAGACCAAGAAGATCGTCGATACCGCGATCAAGGTCACCGCGACCTGCGTGCGGGTGCCGGTCTTTGTCGGCCATGCCGAGGCGATCAATATCGAGTTCGAGGATTTCCTGGACGAGGACGAGGCCCGCGACATCCTGCGCGAGGCTCCGGGCATCCTGGTGGTCGATAAGCGCGAGCCGGGCGGCTATACCACGCCGGTCGAATGCGTGGGCGATTTCGCGACCTTCATCAGCCGCATCCGCCAGGATTCCACCATCGAGAACGGGCTCAACCTCTGGTGCGTCAGCGACAACCTGCGCAAGGGCGCGGCGCTGAATGCCGTGCAGATAGCCGAGTTGCTGGGCAATCGCATTCTCAAGAAGGGCTGAGACCCGACAGGTGTTCGACTGGATCACCAGCTTCATCGAGGGCGGCGGGGCATTGGCCATCGCCGCCCTCATGCTTTTGGAGAACGTCTTTCCGCCGATTCCCTCGGAACTGATCATGCCACTTGCGGGTTTCGGCGCGGCACGCGGCGGACCGGCCCTGTTCCTCGTCATCCTCGCCGGAACCGCCGGTTCGCTCGCCGGGGTGTGGCTATGGTATCTCCTGGGCCGGGCTTACGGTGCCGACCGGCTGCGCCGCATGATCGAACGCCATGGCCGCTGGCTGACGATGACCCCGGCCGAACTGGAACGGGCACAACGGTGGTTCGACCGTCACGGGCGTTCGGCGGTCTTCCTCGGCCGCCTGTTCCCGACTGTCCGCACGCTGATCTCGGTTCCGGCGGGGCTTGCGCGGATGTTCATGCCCCGCTTCATCCTGTTCTCGGCCCTCGGAAGCATTCTCTGGTGCAGCATGCTTGCCCTGGCCGGATATTGGCTGGGAGCACGCTACCAGCAGGTCGGCGCATGGCTGAACCCGGTTTCGACCGTCATCGCCGCCGCGCTGGTCGCCGGTTACCTCTGGCGGGTGATCCGGTGGCGGCCGGATCGCTGATCCGCCTCGGGTGCAACCCGGGGTTTGCCATTCGCACCGCTTCACGAAACCTGCGTCTGACGAAACGGGCGGCGCCGAACCGATGACAAGCCGCCGCCGCAGGCATCCGCCACGACCGGCGTGGCGTCAGACCGCTATCCAGCGCCTTCCGCCGTCTTCGGCTTGCCACAAGGTGCCTTCGCGGATGTCATGGACAAGGCCGTGCAATGACAATTCCCCGCTTGTGACGGCGGATTCCACGAAGGGGAATGTCATCAGGTTCCCGATCGAGACCAGCACCGCCTCGCGCTCCAGCGCGCTGACCTGCTGATCTTCGGGCAGGTCCTTCACCCGTTCGTAACCCGGGCGCAGGATATCCATCCAGCGGCCAACGAAGCTGGACTTCTCTTCCAGTTCGGGAGCTTGCCCCGAGCACATCGCGTGGCACCCGGCCACCCCGCCGCAACTCGTGTGCCCCACAACGATGAGATGCGCCACCCGCAGCGCCGCGACGGCATATTCGACCGCCGCCGAGGTGCCGTGCTGCTGCCCGTCCGGCGCATGGGGCGGCACCAGGTTGGCGATATTGCGGTGGATGAAGAACTCTCCCGAATCGGCGCCGAAGATGCTTGTGACATGCACCCGCGAATCGCAGCAGGAAATCACCATCGCCCGCGGCCTCTGGCCGTCTTCGGCCAATCGCCGGTACCATGCGCTGTTTTCGGCATAGGCGGTGGCTTTCCAGCCGTGATAGCGGCTGACCAGATATTGCGGCAGGGGGCGAACATTGTGCATGGCTGACCTCTCGCAAGTTTTCCGCTCGATAAACATCATTCTAACGGAATTCGAGAGGAATTATCACGCCATGAGTTGCTTTCCCGTGAGCGGCACCATCGGGAACCTGCGACAGACCGGCGCAATAGGGCAATTCGTGACCGGGATTGCCGGGTTTTCCGCCGTGACTTGCGGATGCCCGCGCATGGCCCCCTGCATGGCGGGTTGATCCGCCCTTGCCCCTCAAGCTTCCCGGGAAACCGGATATCTACAATTACAACCAAATTTCCGTTTCATCGCAACGTCTTCCTTAAGCTTTCCATGGCATTCACATGCGGCAATCATCGCGATATCCGCATCCATCGCGGCGCGGTGTTCCTGTCGTCACCGAACCCCGAAATGGCTCGAAGGAGGCCGGGAAGGGTCTGGAACATCTTGGAGATGCCAGCATGGCATATGTCAGGGCGCTGCCCTTGTCCGAACCCGTCCGCTTCGACAAGCGGCGCATGGCGGATATCGTCAACGAGCTGGGCGAACGAACCGCCCGGAACGTCATCGGGCTGACGCTCGAACAGCTTGCGGCGGCCCTGGCGGCAACCGACAAGGCATTGAGCCGTGAAGATTTTGCGAATGCCGTAACGCATGCGGAGGCCCTGGCACGGATGGCATGGCAAATCGGCCTGCCGTCGCTGGCGGCCGTCGCCCAGAATCTCGGGAATTGCATCGAACAACGCGACCCCATGGCCCTCGCCGCAGTTCGCGCCCGGTTGATGAGGGTGGGCGACAGCTCGTTTGCCAGGATGCGGGAAAACAGCGGCTTGGGCTGAGCCCATCTTGCGAAGAGTTCACCAGCATGTAGTCTGGCCGTCAATCGACGAAGGAACCCGCCATGCCGCTCGAATTCGCCCCCTCATCGGACCAGGCCCTGCCGATATGGCCGGTTGCGAAAGACGCCGGGATCCCGCCCGAGGCAGCGGCGGGAGACTGGCCCGCCGCCTGCGGTTTCACCGGCAAGGCCGGGGAAATCTGCCTCTTGCCCGCAGCGGATGGCGGCTTGTCCGGGGCCCTGTTCGGGCTTGGCGATCCGGCCCGCGCCCGTCGCGAACGCTTTGCCTTCGCGCGTGCCGCCACCTCGCTGCCCAAGGGCGATTGGCACCTGATGGATCTTCCCGACGGTTTCAACGCGGAAGAGGCGGCGCTTGGCTGGCTTCTGGGGCAATACCGCTTCACCCGCTACAAGGGCAGCCCCCCGAAGGAAACGCGCCTCACCTGCCCCGAGAATGTGGACGCAGACCGGATACTTGCCATCGCCGCGGGCGAATTCCTGACCCGCGACCTGATCAATACCCCGGCCAGTGACATGGGCCCGAAACAGCTTGAAGCCGCCGCCCGCAAGCTGGCCAACGAGATCGGCGCCAGCGTCGAGGTGACCACCGGCGATGCCTTGCTGAAATCCAACCTTCCGATGATCCATGCGGTCGGCCGCGCGGCCGAGCAGGCACCCCGCCTGATCGATATCCGCCTTGGGGAAAGCGGACCGATGCTGACGCTGGTCGGCAAGGGCGTCTGCTTCGACACCGGCGGGCTGGACATCAAGCCGCCCGCCTCGATGGGCTTGATGAAAAAGGACATGGGCGGCGCGGCAACCGTTCTGGGCCTGCTGAAGATGCTGGCGGGAACCGGGGCGGCGCAGGGCTTGCGGCTGCGCGTTCTGATTCCGGCGGTCGAGAACAGCATCGCGGGCAACGCCTTCCGCCCCGGCGACGTGCTGGGCAGCCGCAAGGGGCTGAGCGTCGAGGTGAACAATACCGATGCCGAGGGGCGGCTGGTGCTGGCCGATGCGCTGACCCTGGGAGCCGAGGAAAATCCCGACCTGATGATCTCGATGGCAACGCTGACCGGCGCGGCGCGGGTGGCGCTTGGCCCCGACATCCCGCCCTTCTACTGCGATGACGACGCCACCGCGCAGGCGATCTCGGCGGCCTCCATGACAACGGGCGATCCGCTGTGGCGCATGCCCTTCTGGGAGCCTTACGAGACGATGATCGAACCCGCCATCGCCGATCTGGACAATGCGCCATCGGGCGGCATGGCCGGTTCGATCACCGCCGCGCTGTTCCTGCGCCGCTTTGCCGAAGGTGCGGGGCGTTATGTCCATATGGATATCTATGGCTGGCAACCCACCGCTGCGCCCGGACGCCCCAGGGGCGGCGTCGGTCAGGGCGCGCGCGCCATCCTTGCCGCTTTACCCGATCTGCTGAAATGAACCATGACCGCCGCCTGACCCCCGCGACCGAGCGGGTCGCGCTCGACAGCCTGCGCGGCAAGCTCGACCGCCCGGAATACACGGCCGGAGAGCCTGCGCGGATGGCTGTCCCGCTTGCCGATCTGATGAGCGCGCCCGATGGTCATCGCGACCGGCAGGTGATTTTCGGCGCCGACTTGACCGTAATCGAACGTCGCGACGGATGGGCCTTCGTGCAGGCCGCGCTTGACGGCTATTGCGGATGGCTGCCCGAGGAAACCCTTAGCCCCGAATTGCCGCCGATCACCCATCGCGTGACGGCGCCAGCGACCCATCTCTACCCTGCCGCCGACATGAAGCAGCCCGAGATCTGTATGCTTTCCATCGGCGCGCGGCTGGCGGTCGAGGGGACCGAGGGGCGCTTCGCCCGCCTTGTCACCGGCGGTTACGTGCCTCTCCAGCATATCGACGACCGACCTGTCCGTGATCCGGTCGAACTCGCCGAGACCCTGTTGGGCACGCCCTATCTTTGGGGCGGGAACAGCCGTTCGGGGCTGGATTGCTCGGCACTGGTGCAGATCGCACTGACCGCTTGCGGTATCCCCTGTCCCGGAGACAGCGACCTGCAACGCGACGCTTTTCCCGAAGCGGAACAGATCCGGCGTGGAGACCTGCTGTTCTGGCCGGGCCATGTCGCGCTGGCCGTATCGGCGGATCTGATGATCCACGCCACCGCATGGAAAATGGCGGTGATCCGGGAAAACATCCCCGACGCCATCGCCCGGATAGACGCGGCAAGCGACGGGCCGTTCCTGGGCATTCGCAGACCCGGAGGGTGACGGCTTGTTGAAACGGGTCCGCCACGCGCATCGGTGCCGCCCGTCGGAATCGGGGTTCGCCGGGTTCTGAATGAAGTGCCGGGGATGCGTTCCGCGATGGCCGGGGCTCTGCCCCGTCGCGCTACGCGCGACTCCCCGGGATATTTCGCATGAAGAAGAAGGGCTGAGCCAAGGGCGGTTGTTCCCGCTGTGATCTACAGGTTGAAGACCCGCTCGGGCTGGACCGTGCCGCCCTGGTAGCGCCCGATGCAGACGGGTCCCTCGGCGTCGCTGACCCAAATCGCCTGCCCCCATTCGGCGGTGCCCGTCACCTCGCCCGGATTGCCATTTCGGATCCGCCGCGCGCCGTCTGGTGTGGCCCGCAGCATCGGCATATCCTCAAGCGCGGCTTCCAGTGGCAGAAGCCGCTCTTCCAGCCATGCCTGCGCCTCGCGGTCGATACGCTCGAACGCCACGCCGTCCTCGACATCGAACGGTCCGGACCAGATCCGGCGCAGCCCGGCGACATGGCCGAGGCAGCCCAGTTCGCGCCCCAGGTCCCGGGCAATGGATCGCACGTAGCCGCCCTTGCCGCAGACCATTTCCAGTCGCGCGGTATCGCCATCCGTCTCGATCAGCGACAGGCTCTCGACCCAGAGCGGACGGGCGGTCAGTTCGACCTCCTCGCCCTCGCGCGCCAGGTCATAGGCGCGCTCACCATCCACTTTCACCGCCGAATAGGCAGGAGGAACCTGCATGATCTCGCCCGTGAAACCCGCCAGCGCCGCCTCTATCTGCGCCGGTTCCGGGCGGCTATCCGAGCGCCGGACCACTTCCCCCGATGCATCGTCGGTGGTCGTTTCCGCGCCCCAGTTCACGGTGAAATCATAGCATTTCAGTGCGTCGGTGATATAGCTGACGGTCTTGGTCGCCTCGCCCAGGGCCACTGCCAGAACCCCCGTCGCATCCGGGTCCAGCGTGCCCGCATGGCCCGCCTTTTTCGCGTCCAGCGCCCAACGCAGCTTGTTCACGACCGAAGTCGAGGTCACGCCCGCGGGCTTGTCCACGATCAGCCAGCCATTGATGTTGCGGCCCTTCTTTCGTGCCATCGGAACCTCGCGAATTGGAAGGCCGAGGGCATAGCCCCGGGCGCCCAGCCCGTCAACCGGCGCTTTCCACCAGTCCGATGATCGGTCCTAGACTGCGCCCAAAATCGGCCCGGTTCACCGCCGGCGCGTAAAGCCGCGAGATCGAGCCGTCGAAATAGAGCGCATCGCGCACGCCCAGCCCATCGCGGAACAACCGCCCGAATTCGTGGAAGGTCACCGGCCGGTCCGAGATCACGAACCATGCCTTTTGCCCGTCGGGAGAGACTCCCACGCCGTTGCGGACATAGCGGCTGTCCGAATCGACCAGGAAACGCGGATGCAGATCGCCATCGATCACCAGCATCGGCCCCGATTGCGTGGCCAATCGGCAATCGGGCCGGACCTTGGCAAAGGCGCGGCTTTCGATCACCTGGAACGGCCGCGTCCCGCCGGTGCAGAATACCCCATTCGGCAGCATCCCGAAATTGCCGCCACCCGCCGCCGTGGTGATGGGCGACAATTCCTTGCCATCGACGATCAGCAAGCCGACGGGGCGATAATCGGGATGAAACATCCCGGCATTCATCGCGAAGGACAGGCTTTCGCCCGCGCCAAGCGTCTTGCGGACATTGCCGAAATTGCGCAGCGGCTTGCCATCCGCCCCGTCCTGCCACAGCTTCAGCGCGGGTTCCTGCTCTGCCGGGACCTCGCAGACGACATAGCCATTGCCGTCATGGCTCATCTTGCCGCATTCGGCGGCAGCGGCGGGCAGGGCCATCGCCAGCACCATTCCCGCTGCAACGCCAAGCCGGCGCCGCAGGTCAGGCTTCATCGTCATCCGGGGCCTCGACATCGCGGCGGACGCGCTCATCGGCAAAGAGGCGGCGCGTATCGTCCATGCGATCAAAGGTCTCGTCCAGTTGGAACCGCAGTTGCGGCGCATATTTCAGCGTCATCTCCTTGGCGATCAGGTGACGCAGTTCGGGCGCATTGCGGCGCAGCGCCTCCAGCGCCTCCTCTGCCTCCTGCCCGCCCAGGGGCAGCACGAAGGCCGTCGCCACCTTCAGATCGGGCGAGGTGCGTACCTCGCCCACGGTGATCGAATGCCGGTTCAGATCCGGGTCATGCACATCCGCGCGCAAAAGCACGTCGGAAAGAGTGCGCCGGATCAATTCGCCCACGCGCAGCTGCCGCTGTGACGGGCCCTTACCATGAGAAAAGCGGTTCTGTGCCATGCGTCCCGATGTAGGGGGTCGCGAATGGCAAAGCAACGGGATATGACGCAGGAAAGCGTGGGGGTGACAGATGATTGATAGCCAACAGGTAGAAAGCGGGTTGCCGGGAATCGTGGTGACGGGCGCATCGGGCCGGATGGGGCAGATGCTGATCCGGCTGCTTCTGGAAAGCGATCAGGCCAGGTTGGTCGGCGCACTGGAACGTCCGGGGCATGATTGGGTCGGCCGCGATATCGGCGAGGCGATGGGCGGGGCTGCAGTCGGCGTAACGGTCAGCGACGATGCGGTGACAGAGATCGCGCGGGCGCAGGCGGTGATCGACTTTACCTCTCCGGCGGCGACGGTGGCCTTTGCCGAGCTGACCGCACAGGCCCGCGCCGTGCATGTGATCGGCACGACCGGACTGGAGGAATCCGATCTCGCGCATCTGAAGGCCGCCGCCCGCCACGCGCCGATCATCCGCGCGGGCAATATGAGCCTTGGCGTCAACCTGCTGCTCGGCCTGACCCGCAAGGTCGCCGCCGCCCTGGGCGAGGACTGGGATATCGAGGTGGTCGAGGCGCATCACCGTCACAAGGTCGACGCTCCCTCGGGCACTGCCCTGATGCTGGGCGAGGCCGCCGCCGAGGGGCGCGGCGCCAGGCTGGCCGATCTGCGGGTTCCCGCGCGCGAGGGCATCACCGGTGTGCGCGAAACAGGCAGTATCGGCTTTTCCGCCATTCGCGGCGGAGACGTGGTCGGCGAGCATGACGTGATCTTTGCCGGGGCGGGTGAGCGTATCGTGCTTCGCCATCTCGCCACCGACCGCGCCTTGTTCGCCCGCGGCGCCATCCGCGCCGCCCTGTGGGGGCAGGACAAGGGGCCGGGCGAATACGACATGGCGGATGTGCTGGGGTTAGGTTAGCTCCTTCGCGAATGATCCAGGCAAGCCATTCCCTTCTTCTTCATGCAAGTATCCCGGGGTCTGGGGCAGAGCCCCAGCCTTCGCGGGACGCGAAAGCCCGACGATCACGGCTGGATCGAACAACAGCCTGACAGCATCGCCGGCTTGTCGCCATGCAGGATCACATGCGCCTCAAGCCCGAAAAGCCGGTCCGACATTCCGTCCGAACAGATGGCCCGCGTCGAGGTCACCGTGATCCCCTCGGCCACGACCGCCCGCATCGGATCGCGGAATACCCCGGTTCCCAGCACTGCCTGAATCGGCCGCGCGTCGTCCTCCATGTCGGGACGGCTCAAAAGCAACTGATCGGCCTGTCGTTCCAGCCCCCAGAATGGCTCGGTCCCGAAACAACGGAACCCGTCAGGCAGTTTGTCATCCTCCCAGACATCGACCCGATAGGCGAGATAGGCCATGGAAACCCATCCCGAGGCCTCGCCATTATTCACCCGACCCCAGCCCCCGGTCTCTTCGACCACCTCGATCTCCGTCGCATCCGGAGCCAGCGTGCCGATGATCTCGGCTCCGGCATTGGGCTGCGCGCGGATATTCAGCACGTCATCTGTCGCCACCTTCGTCACGTCAAACAGCGTTGGCAGGATATATTCCTGCGTCGCAAGGGCCGGGCCGGCCAGCATCATCAACAGAATGGTAATGCGTAGCATCCCATGCTCCCCATCAATATCAACCCGGTGGGCAGTCTCACATGGCAATGGCCATTTGCACAGCGGATTCCACAAGGTAGAAGCGGCTCATGATAACGCATAGCCTGATCGCCGACGAAAACCTGACCGCCGCGCTCGCGCGGATGCTGGCGGCCACCGCGCGGCCCGGCCTGACGATCCTGCTGGACGGTCCCGTCGGCGCGGGC
This sequence comes from Paracoccus methylarcula, assembly GCF_003007735.2. Classification (GTDB taxonomy): domain Bacteria; phylum Pseudomonadota; class Alphaproteobacteria; order Rhodobacterales; family Rhodobacteraceae; genus Paracoccus; species Paracoccus methylarcula. The sequence goes on along the minus strand of NZ_PXNQ02000004.1, from coordinate 105,574 downwards.
AAGACGCATTTCGCGCGTGCCTTCATCCGTGCCCGCCAGGGCGAGGCGGCCGAGGATGTGCCCAGCCCGACCTTCACGCTGGTGCAGACCTATGACGACCCGATGGGAACCGAGATCTGGCATGCCGATCTCTACCGTCTTACCGACCCATCGGAACTGGACGAGTTGGGACTGGATGAAGCGCAAGGCCAAGCCATCTGCCTGATCGAATGGCCAGACCGGATGGAGGTGCTGCCCGAGGGTGCCTTGACCGTTTCGATCGCCAGCCATCTCGATCCGGCCTTGCGCGAGATCACCCTGATCGGAGGAACCGATACGCAGCGGGCACTCCAGCGCAACCGCTTCGCTGCCAGTGCGGGATGGGGAGAGGCTCGGGTCGAGCCATTGGCAGGGGATGCCTCGGCCCGGCGCTATTTCCGGCTGATCGGTCCCGGGGGGAATGCGGTTCTGATGGACGATCCCTCGGGCGATGTGCCGCGATTTGTCGCCATGACCCGCTGGCTGCGCGGTCACGGTTTCGGCGCGCCGGAAATACTCGCCGAGGATCAACAGGCAGGATTGCTGCTGGTCGAGGACCTCGGCGATGATCTCGTGGCGCGGGTGCTGGAAGACCGCCCCGACACGGCCCCCGAAATCTATGACCGGATCACCGATTTCCTGGTGGAACTGCATCGTCACCCTGTCCCCGATTTCGTCGCACCCCTCGACGGTCCGAGCCTTGCCGAGCAAGTCGGACTGTTCGCCGAATGGTATCCGCAGGCGGTCGGAGCTTCCGCCGAAATGGCCGCGGGGATCGCCCCCGAGATCGCCCGGCTACATGCCGAACTCGCCGCGGATATTCCGCCGGTCCTCGGCCTGCGCGATTTTCATGCCGAGAACCTGATCTGGCGTGACGAGGCCCCGCTCGGGCTGATCGATTACCAGGACGCGGTGGCCTGCCACCCCGCCTATGACCTTGTCTCGGCGCTGCAGGACGCCCGCCGCGATGTCGCGGAAGACATCGAAACCGCCTGCATTGCCCGCTACCTGGAGGCGACCGGGATGGACGGGGAGCGTTTCCACGCCGCCTATGCGCTGCTCGGGGCGCAGCGGAACCTGCGGATCATGGGAATTTTCACCCGTCTCTGCATCCGCGACGGCAAGCCTCGCTACCTTGATTTCATGCCCCGGGTCTGGGGCTATATCCGCCGCGACCTCGCGCATCCCGCGCTTGCCTCGCTCGCTGCGATCGTCGGTGAATTACCGGAACCCGATGACGACATTATCGAAAGGATCCGCCGCCGATGCGCCCAGCCCTGATGATCTTCGCCGCCGGGCTCGGCACGAGGATGCGGCCCCTGACCGACAACCGCCCCAAGCCGCTGATCGAGGTCGCGGGCCAGACCCTGCTGGACCGCGCGCTGGCAATGGGCCGGGAGGCGCGGCTTTCGCCAATCGTGGTCAACAGCCATTACCTTGGCGCCCAGATCGCGGATCACCTGGCCGGACAGGATGTCGCCATCAGTGATGAATCCGACCTGCTTCTGGATACCGGCGGAGGGCTGCGCAAGGCGCTGCCGCTCTTGGGCGGTGGGCCGGTGATGACGTTGAATCCCGACGTGGTCTGGTCCGGGCCGAATCCCCTTGCCGCATTGTGCGAGGCATGGGACGAGCGGATGGACGCGCTGTTGGCGCTGGTGCCCATCGCGGCGGCGACGGCGCGGGTCGGCGGGGGGGATTTCTCCATGGATGCCACGGGCCGGCTCGCCCGGCGCGGCGATTTCGTCTTTGCCGGTGCGCAGATCATCCGCCCGGAACGGCTGGCCGAGATCCCCGATCGGATGTTCTCGCTGAACCGTATCTGGGATGTGCTGATCGCCGAGGGGCGTGCCTTCGGGATGATTCACAGAGGCGGCTGGTGCGATGTCGGCCGGCCCGAGGCGATCCCGCTGGCCGAGGCGTTGCTGACCGATGGCTGAATGGGAAAGCGGCCTCTTCGCGCTTCCTCCCGGCGTCGATTTCGCCGGGGAATTCGTGGCGGGGTTCCTGGAACGCATGGCCAGCCAGCCGCCCGAAGCCATCGCCCGCGTCACCATCTATGCCAATTCCGGCCGCACCCTGACAGCGTTGCAACAGGCTTTCGACGATCACGGCCCGCTATTGCTGCCGCAATTGCGCGTGATCACCGATCTCGGCGCCGGTCCGGCGGCGGATCAGGGGGCGCTGGCCGCGCTACTGGCCCGCAGGCTGCAATTGGCGCGGCTGATCGATCAGCTCTTGCGGACGCGCCCCGATCTGGCGGCAGGCCATTCGGTGCCGGAACTGGCCCGTTCGCTCACCGGGCTGATGATCGAGATGCAATCCGAGGGATGCGGCCCCGAGGCATTGGAGACCATCGATACCGGCGATCATGCCCGCCATTGGCAGGATGCGCTCGGGTTCCTGCGCATCGCCGCGAAATTCTACCTGACCGGCGCTCAGGTCGACCGCCCCGCCCGTCAGCGCGCCCGCGCCGAGATGGCCGCCGCCCAATGGTCCAGGGCGGAAAACCTGCCGGAAGCGCCGGTGATCGTGGCAGGCTCGACGGGCTCGCACGGGGCGACACGAATGTTCATGCAGGCGGTCGCGGGATTGCCGAATGGCGCCGTGGTTCTGCCGGGTTTCGATTTCGACCAGCCGCAGGCAATCTGGGACAGGCTCGATGCGGAAGGCGAGGATCATCCACAGGCGCGCTTTGCACCTCTGATCAAGGCGGCGGGTCGCCCGCGTCCCTGGACCGCCACCCGGGCACCCGCACCGGATCGAAACAAGCTGGTCTCGCTTGCCCTGCGCCCCGCTCCTGTCACCGATCAATGGATCGCCGATGGCCCCACCCTGCCCGATCTGCTGCCAGCCTGCGAGCATCTCACGCTGATCGAGGCCGACCAGCCCCGCAGCGAGGCCGAGGCCATCGCGCTGCTCATGCGCGAAGCCGCCGAGCGCGCACAGCCGATCACGCTGATCGCCGCCAATAGCGGGTTGATCCGGCGTGTGGTCACGGCACTGGACCGCTGGCATCTGCGTCCGGACGATAGTTCCGGCCAGCCGCTGCACCTGACCGCGCAGGGGCTTTTCCTGCGCCATCTCGCGGCGCTGTTCGGTCAGCCGCTGACCATCGACCGGCTGCTGATCCTGCTGAAACATCCGATGACGGCGACCGGTTCAGAGGTGGTCGGTTCCAACGAGGCCCGGCTTCAGGCCCGTGAGCTGGAGCTGCACCTGCGCGCCCATGGCCCGGCCTTTCCCGATGGCAGCGCCTTGCGCAACTGGGGAAGTAAGGGGGACGGGGCGCGCAAGGCATGGGCGGACTGGCTGGCCGGCATCCTCGACCGGATCGCGGGTTTCGAGACCGATCGTGCCCCCCGCCCATTGCCCGACCGGCTGGCGGATCTGCGCGGCCTGGCAGAGGCATTGGCGGCCGGACCCGATGGCAATGCCAGGAGTTCGGCGCTGTGGACCGGCAAGGCGGGGCAGCAGGCCGCGGCCATAATGGACCATATGGCGGCCCATGCCGCCGAAGGCCCGCCGATGCCTCCTGCCGATTTCACGGCATTGCTGACCGACGAGTTGCAGGCGCAATCGATCCGCGACGATGTCGAACCGCATCCCCTGCTGCGCATTCGTGGCCCGAGGGAGGCGCGGACCGAGGGACATGGCACGGTCATCCTCTCGGGGTTGAACGAGGGCGAATGGCCCCAGCCCCTTGATCCCGATCCGTGGCTGTCGCGGCAGATGCGCAGGCAGGCCGGACTGACCCTGCCCGAACGGCAGATCGGATTGGCCGCGCATGATTTCCAGCAGGGCATCGCCGCCGGGCAGGTGATCCTGACCCGCGCCAGGCGCAATGCCGAGGCCGAAACCATTCCCTCGCGCTGGCTGAACCGGCTGACCAACCTGATGGCGGGATTGCCGGATCGCCGCGGCCCGCAGGCATTGGCCGATATGCGGAAACGCGGTGCAAAATGGCTGGTGATGGCTGCGGCGCTGGCGCGCCCCGATGGGCAGGCCCTACCCGCGCCCCGCCCGTCCCCCGTTCCCCCCACCCCGTCATTCCGCGAATTGCCGGTCACCGATATCTCGTTGCTGATCCGCGATCCCTACGCGGTCTATGCCAAGCGCGTTCTCGGGCTGCGCCCGCTGAACCCGCTGCGTCCCGAACCCGACGCCGCCCTGCGCGGCCAGACCCTGCACGGCATCGTCGAGCGTTTGCTGAGGACGAAACCGGGCCCCGACACCCCGGCAGAGCGCCTTCGGGCCGAGTTCCTGCGCATCACCGCCGAGGTGCTGGAGCAAGGGGTGCCTTGGCCCGCCGCCCGCGCCTTCTGGCAGGCCCGGATGGAGGCGATCGCCGACCGTATCGTGGCGGATGAGCTGACCCGCCTGGCCGAAGGGCATCCGCAGGTGATCGAGCGGCGCGGCGCGGTTTCGGTGACCGGCATGGATTTCCGCCTGACCGCCAAGCCGGACCGGATCGATCTGCTGAATGACGGGCGGGTGACGATCTATGATTACAAGTCCGGCTCTCCGCCCACCGACAAGCAGATCGCGTATTTCGACAAGCAATTGATCCTCGAGGCCGCGATGGCGAGGCGCGGCGGCTTCGACGCGCTTGGTCCGGTCGATGTGGCCGGCATCCGCTATATCCAGCTGGGTGGCGAGGGTCGCACGCATGGGCGCCAGTATTCCCCCGAGATGGAAACCCAAAGTTGGGACGGGTTTGTCCGGCTGATCGGCGCCTACCTGTCGGGCGGTGCCGGTTTCACCTCCATGCGTTCGCCGGAAAAGACCAGCTATGCAGGCGATTACGATCATCTCGCGCGATATGGCGAATGGTCGCTGACCGATCCCGCGCAACCCCAGAAGGTCGGCGATCATGGATGAGGCGACCCGCAACCAGACCGAAGCGGCGGATCCGGCGAAATCGACATGGCTGACGGCCAATGCCGGATCGGGCAAGACCCGGGTTCTGACCGACCGTGTGGCGCGGCTTCTGCTGGCCGGAACCGCGCCGGAACGCATCCTCTGCCTGACCTATACCAAGGCCGCCGCGACCGAGATGCAGAACCGTCTTTTGAAGCGGTTGGGCAAATGGGCAATGCTGCCCGAACCCGAATTGCGGAAAGAACTCGCGCAATTGGGCGAAAGCGGCAATCCCGATCTGGCCGAGGCGCGGCGGCTCTTCGCGCGTGCCATCGAGGCTCCGGGCGGGTTGAAGGTGCAGACCATCCACAGCTTCTGCGCTGCCCTGCTGCGGCGCTTTCCGCTGGAGGCCGGGGTGCCGATGGGCTTCGCCGAGCTTGACGACCGCAGCGCTCGCGCCTTGCGCACCGAAATCGTGGAAGAAATGGCCGATGAGGGTGATCCGGCGATCCTCGATCTGACGGCGCTGCATTCGGGCGACAATCTGGACAATTTCCTGGCCGGGCTGTCCGAGGCCGATTTCGCAAAGCCCCCCGATGCGGATGCTATCTGGGCCGGTCTGGACCTGCCGCCGGGGTTGGACGAGGGGGCATTGCTGGCCGAGGTTTTCGACGGCGGTGAGGGCGATCTGCTCGCGGCACTGGTGCCGATCCTGCAAGGCGGCAAATCCACCGATCAGAAGCTGGCCGACAGACTGCGAGAGGGCAATTGGTCAGCGCCGACACAGGCCGAGTTCAGGTTGCTGGCCGACACACTATTGACCGGCGAAAAGGCGAAAGAGCCCTTCACCGCGAAGATCGGCAGCCTTCCGACCAAGGAGCTGCGTAGCGGCCCCTGCGCGCCCATGATGCCCGATCTCGAAGCGTTGATGCTGCGCGTGCAGGACAGCCGCCCCCGGATGCTCGGCCTTGCCATCGCGCGCAAGACATTGGCGCTGCACCGCTTTGCCCATGCATTCACGCGGCGGCTGGCGACACGCAAGGCGGCGCATGGCTGGCTGGATTTCGACGATCTGATCCGTCGCACTGCCCGGCTCTTGCGGGAATCCAGCATGGCGCAATGGGTCTTGTGGCGGCTGGATGGCGGCATCGATCATATCCTTGTGGACGAGGCGCAGGATACCAGCCCCGAACAATGGCGGGTGATCCGCAGCCTGACCGCAGAATTTACCAGCGGCGCGGGGGCAAGCACCCATCCGCGCACGCTTTTCGTGGTCGGCGATCCGAAACAGTCGATCTATTCCTTCCAGGGCGCCGATATCGCGGTTTTCGAGGAAATGCGCGACCTGTTCGACAGGGATTTCCACGCGATCCAGCGCCCCATGCAGCAGCGCGGATTGTCGCATTCCTTCCGCTCTTCCCCGGCGATCCTGTCGCTGGTGGACGCGGTATTCCGGGATGGCGCCGCCGAAGGGCTGGGGGATCCGCCGTGCCATATCGCCTTTCGCGACGACCTGCCCGGGCGGGTGGATATCTGGCCTCCGATCCCCGAGCCGGACAAGCCCGAGCATGGCGACTGGACAGAGCCGGTCGATGCACCGGCCGAGAATGCCGCCGACACGCTGCTGGCCCGCGCCATCGCCAGGCAGATAAAGGCGATGATCGGCACGCCCATCTTCGATACCAAATCCGAGCGGGTGCGCGCCATCGGCCCCGGCGACATCCAGATCCTCGTCCAGCGCCGGGCGGGTCTGTTCGAAGAACTGATCCGCGAATGCAAGGCGCTGAACCTGCCCGTGGCCGGGGCGGACCGGCTCAAGCTGGCGGCGGAACTTGCCGTGCGCGACATCACCGCAACGCTGTCGGTGCTGGCCACGCCCGAGGACAACCTGTCGCTGGCCGCCGCGCTGCGCTCGCCACTCTTCGGGTTGTCCGAGGACGATCTTTACCGGCTCGCCTCTGGGCGTGGGCGCACCTATCTCTGGGAAAAGTTGCGCGCTTCCGGCCATCGGCAGGCATCGGACATCCTGAACGACCTGCTGAACCATGCCGATTATATCCGCCCCTATGACCTGATCTCGCGGCTGCTGACCCGGCATGGCGGGCGCAATGCCCTGCTGGCCCGCTTGGGCGTCGAAGCCGAGGATGGCATTGACGAGCTCTTGTCGCAGGCGCTGGCCTATGAGACGGTCGAGCCGCCTTCGCTGACCGGCTTTCTTGTCTGGCTGTCGGGCGACGAGGTCGAGGTCAAGCGCCAACTTCCCGGCGGCTCGGGCGGGCTGATCCGGATCATGACGGTGCATGGGTCAAAAGGGCTGGAAAGCCCGGTGGTGATCCTGTCCGAGACACAAAAACGTCGCAGCGACAACCGCGCACGCACCGTCCGGATCGCGGATATGCAGACATGGCGCGGCAGTGCCTCGGAGCGCCCCGAGCCCATGGCCGAGGCGGTCGGCGCACAGGCGCGGCGGCAGGAGGAAGAACGGCGGCGGCTGCTCTATGTGGCGATGACGCGGGCGGAAAGCTGGTTGATCGTGGCTGCGGCGGGCGACACCGGGACCGGGCTTGAAAGCTGGCACGGCATGATCGTCGAGGGCGCGGGCCGGGTCGGGCTGGCTTCGACCAATATCGAGGTCGAAGGCATCGGCACCGTGCGACGCCTTTCCTTCGGCAACTGGCCCGCTGACGAGGTTTCCGCCGAGAACGCCCCCGCAGATCATGTATCACTTCCGGAATGGGCGCAACGTCGAGCCGCGACATTTCCGCGGCCACCCCGCCCCGTCGCGGCGACATCGCTTGGTGGAGCCAAGGTGCTGGGTGCGCCGGTCGAGGACGCCGATCCTGCCGCCGCCATGCTGCGCGGCACCCGGTTGCATCTGCTGCTCGAACATCTGCCCGGCACCCCCCCCGCGGAATGGCCCGATCTGGCGCAGGCGGCATTGGCCGGGGCCGAGGGCGGTCTGCCGGACGAGGACGAGATGGCGGCCCTGATCGCCGAGGCCCGGGCGGTGATCGAGGCGCCGGAACTGGCCGAGGTGATGGAGCCCGCCCCCGACGCGGAGGTTCTGCGCGAGGTTCGCCTGACCGCGAAAGTTCCGGGCATCGGCCCGCTGCACGGAACCATCGACCGGCTGGTGCTGCGCAGGAATGAGGTCCTGGCGGTGGACTACAAATCCAACGCCGAGGTCCCGGCGCGGCCCGAGGCCACTCCGAACGGTATCCTGCGCCAGATGGCGGCATATCGGGCGGCGCTGCGGCTGATCTATCCCGGACATGCCGTCCGAACCGCCATCCTGTGGACCGCGACGCGCGACCTGATGGCATTGCCGGACCCACTACTGGACGAAGTAATGGAAGCCCTTGACCACGAGACCTCGCGTCCATAGCTGTTGGAAGAACCCTTACCGCCGGAGCTTCCGGCCCACGCCCTTCAAGGAGCATCGAACATGGCTACCGTGCATGTGAATGACACCGACTTCGACAACGAGGTCCGCAAGGCCGACACCCCGGTTATCGTGGATTTCTGGGCTGAATGGTGCGGGCCGTGCAAACAGATCGGCCCCGCGCTGGAAGAACTGTCGGACGAATATGCAGGCAAGCTGAAGGTCGTCAAGGTCAATGTGGACGAGAACCCGGAACAGGCCGCCGCCCTTGGCGTGCGCGGCATCCCGGCGCTGTTCATGTTCAAGGACGGCGAAGTCATCTCGAACCGCATGGGCGCGGCGCCGAAAGCCGCGCTGAAAAGCTGGATCGACGAAAGCGTCTGATCCGAGACCGTCAGCCGCCCGGAGTCCTTCCGGACGGCTGACAGCCATGTCCCGCCCATTTTCGGACGGGAAACCGGCGATCATGTCCCGGCTTCGTCGTCCAGTTCGGGGTCCGGCAGATTCGTCTGGATCCAGCGCGGGCTGTGATGGATATCCACGGTCTCCAGGCGCCCCGGCCCGAGATTGTGGAACTTGTGCGGCACGTTGCGCGGCCCAAGCAGGACATCGCCCTCTTCCGCCTCGATCCTGCGGTCACCTATGGTGAAAAGAGCGCGGCCTTTCCTGATGACGAATAGCTCGTCATAGGGATGGACATGCCATTTCGGCCCCCTGCCCGGCGTGTCGTTGGAATAGAACAGCACCGTGATCCCGGCATCGATCTGCACGCCTTCGATATGACCATGCCAGGGATCCTGCCCCGATCCCCATGTCTCGCGCGGGACGCGAACCGCACGGTCGTTTTCCGATTTGTCCGTCATCTTCTCTCCTCCCCATTTGTGGGCCGCCGTCATTCCCGAGACGGCCACGAATCTATACCGGCCAACCGCCATTCCTCATCGCAGCCAGCAAGCGGTCATCCGCATCCGGTGCCATCATGTTCAAGCTGCCCTGCCGAAGGAACCAGTCCAGATAGGCCGCGAAATGCGGATCATGCCGCGGGGCGCGGGCCAGGGCCTCTTCGGCGCCCAAATCGGCCACGTTGAGCGCGATATGGTGAAAATCGACCTGCGCGAAGAGGACCGCCGGCTTCCCGAGGATATAGCCGTCAAAGGCAGTCGCGCTGTTCTGTGTCGCCACGAATGCGCAGTCGCGCAACAGCGCGCCGGTTTCGCCTCCGATGCTCAGGTTCGGAAAACGATTCGACAGGTCCTCGAGCGCGCCATGTCGGCAATGTCATATGTCTCGTTGGGATGCAGGGTCGCCACGGCGGGTCGCCCGGTCCGGGCGACCGCCTCGACCATCTCGACCGGGCTCATGGCCTGGAATGACCGTTGCTGCCGGATACGGCCCTGAAGCGGGATCAGCACGTAATCACCCCGCCGAGGCTCGGGCCCGGGCAAGACCCGCCGGCGCAGGCGGGTGGCGAAATCCTCGGCGGCATCCGCGTCAAGCAGTTCCGGGTCGAATCGCGCCCGCGCCACCGGCCAGCGCCAGCGTTCGGCCACCTGCTCCAATCTCCAGAAGGGATAATGATAGGCCAGACGGAAGGTGAGCGCCCGTGGATGGGTCGGGCGTTCCATGTTGAAAAGCGCGTAACCCGGCCGCTTCGGGGCCCGCGCCCTTGCCTCGTCACCCGATTTGTGGACCTCTATCCGCCAGCCCCTGTCCCCGAGAAGGTTGCTTAACCGGTTGATGAAACCGAGCTTTCCCGCGCGAACCGTTTGCAGGACCGGGTGATGCAGATAGATATGCAAATGCAGTGGCGTGCTCATGCATTGCAAGCTAATTCGGCCTTGCTCCGGTATCAACGGGTTGCGAAGCCGCAGCCGCACCCATATCTGACCCGAAACGACGGAGGCCCGGATGGCGGAAGACAGATTTCCAGGATGGCATGGCACGACGATCCTCGCGGTGCGGCGGGGCGGCAAGGTCGTGGTCGCGGGCGATGGCCAGGTCAGCGTCGGCCAGACGGTGATGAAGGGCTCGGCCCGCAAGGTGCGCCGCCTCAAGCCCGGCGGGCGCGACGTGGTGGTGGGTTTCGCGGGTTCCACCGCCGATGCCTTCACCCTGCTGGAGCGGCTGGAGACGAAGCTTGAGGCCGCGCCAGGACAGCTGCAACGCGCCTGTGTCGAACTGGCCAAGGACTGGCGCACCGATAAGTATCTGCGCAATCTGGAGGCGATGCTGATCGTCACGGATGGCGACCAGCTTTATGTCGTGACCGGCGCGGGCGACGTGTTGGAGCCGGAGCATGACATCGCCGCGATCGGCTCGGGCGGGAATTTCGCACTGGCGGCGGCGCGGGGCCTGATCGAGAGCGACCTGGATGCCGAGACAATCGCCCGCAAGGCAATGGCCATCGCGGCGGATATTTGCGTTTACACCAACGGAAACCTGACGGTTGAGACGATCGGCGGGTAAGGGGGCGCCGCCCCCTCGGCCCTGACGGGCCTCACCCCCGAGATATTTGGACAAAGAAGAAACAGCATAGGCAGAGCAATGACCGACCTGACACCGCGCGAGATCGTATCCGAACTGGATCGCTTCATCATCGGTCAGAGGGACGCCAAGCGTGCCGTTGCCGTGGCGCTGCGCAATCGCTGGCGGCGCAAGCAATTGGGTGATGATCTGCGCGACGAGGTCTATCCCAAGAATATCCTGATGATCGGCCCGACCGGGGTCGGCAAGACCGAGATCAGCCGGCGGCTGGCAAAGCTGGCCAATGCGCCCTTCATCAAGGTCGAGGCCACCAAGTTCACCGAGGTCGGCTATGTCGGGCGCGATGTCGAACAGATCATCCGCGACCTGACAGATTCGGCGATGATCGACACCCGCGAACGGATGCGCGAGGAGGTCAAGGCACGGGCGCATCACTCGGCCGAGGAACGGGTGGTCGAGGCGCTGGCCGGGGACGCCGCGCGCGAGGGCACAAGACAGATGTTCCGCGACAAGCTGAAGCGGGGTGAGCTTGACGACACGGTGATCGAGCTGGAGCTGCAGGATAATTCAAATCCTCTGGGCGCCATGGAGATCCCCGGACAGCAGGGGGCGGCCATGGGCGGGATGATGGACCTGTCGGGGCTGATGAAGGCCTTTGGCGGGCGGCGGGTCCGGCGCAAGGTGACGGTGGCGGAAAGCTATGACCTGCTGATCGCCGAAGAGGCCGACAAGCTGCTGGACGACGAGGCCGTCAAGACCGCCGCGCTGGAATCGGTGCAGGAGAACGGCATCGTCTTTGTCGACGAGATCGACAAGGTCTGCGCGCGCTCGGACGCCCGGGGCGGCGATGTCAGCCGCGAAGGCGTGCAGCGCGACCTGCTGCCGCTGATCGAGGGCACCACGGTCAGCACCAAATACGGCCCGGTCAAGACCGATCATATCCTGTTCATCGCCTCGGGCGCCTTCCATGTCGCCAAGCCATCGGATCTGCTGCCCGAATTGCAGGGGCGGCTGCGATCCGGGTCGAGCTGCGCGCGCTGAGCGAAGAGGATTTCGTCCGCATCCTGACCGAGACCGACAACGCGCTGACGCGGCAATATACCGCGCTGATGGCGACCGAAGGCGTTCAGGTCGGCTTTACCGAGGACGGCATCGCCGCGCTCGCCCGGATCGCCGCCGAGGTGAATGCCTCGGTCGAGAATATCGGTGCGCGTAGGCTTTACACCGTGATCGAGCGGGTGTTCGAGGACCTGTCCTTCGCTGCCCCGGACAAGAGCGGCGAGACCGTCAGCGTGGACGCTTCCTTTGTCGATGAGCATCTGGGTGATCTGGCGCGTTCGACCGATTTGTCGCGCTACGTACTGTAAGGGCCGGATGGCGGGAGCCGGTCTGCCCGCTGCTCCGGGAACGGTCACCCCGGATCACTTTGTCGACAGGTGACCCCGGGGGAGACTTGCACCCGCCTTCCCCTCGGGTCAGGTTCCTCTCGCAATAGAGGAGAACGTCCTGAACATGCGTCGCCCTGTCCTGTCCGCCACGATGGCGCTGTTGCTGGCCGCGCCACCCGCCCTGGCCGAAATGCCCGAGGGGATCAGCCATTTCACCCTGCCGAACGGGCTGGAAACCGTCGTGATCGAGGATCACCGCGCCCCGGTCGTCGTGCAGATGCTGTGGTACAAGATCGGCTCGGCCGATGAGCAGCCCGGAAAGTCGGGGATCGCCCATTACCTGGAACATCTCATGTTCAAGGGCACCGACAAGCTGGAGCCGGGGGAATTGTCCAGGACCGTGACGGCCAATGGCGGCATGGACAACGCCTTCACCTCTTACGATTACACCACCTATTTCCAGCGTATCGCCAGCGACCGCCTGCCCCTGATCATGGAGATGGAGGCGGACCGGATGGCCAACCTGAAGATCGGCGAGGATGACTGGCAGGCCGAACGGCAGGTGGTGCTGGAGGAGCGCGCGCAGCGGATCGACAGCGATCCGCGCGCCCTCTTTGCCGAAGAGCGCAATGCAGTTCAGTATTACAACCATCCCTATGGCCGCCCGGTCATCGGCTGGCGGGACGAGATGATGGGGCTGACCCGCAAGGACGCCATCGCATGGTATGACGCGCATTATGCTCCGAACGATGCGGTGCTGATCCTCGCGGGCGACGTAACCGCCGAGAAGGCGCGTGAACTGGTCGAGACATATTACGGCCCCATCCCGGCAAAGGGCGAGGCCGAGCCGCGCCTGCGTCCGCAGGAACCACGGCAGAATGCGCCCCGCAGGATGGAAATGCATGATGCGCGCGTCGCTCAGCCTCGGCTGGTGCGCAGTTACCTCGCGCCGGAGCGTGATCCCGGCGATCAGAAAACCGCAGCAGCACTGACCGTTCTGGCCGATTTGCTGGGCGGGTCGATGCAGACATCGGTCCTGGGGCAGAAGCTGGCAATTCCCGGCAAGGCGCTTTGGGTCGGTGCCGGTTACGACGGCCTGGCGGTCGATCAGACCACATTCACCTTGTCCATGGTTCCCGCACAGGGGATTGAATCCGGCAAGGCCGAGGCCATGCTGGACGAGGTGCTGGCGAAATTCCTGGAAACCGGCCCGGATCCGGATGATCTCGAACGGGTGAAAACCCGTATCCGCGCCGCGCAGATCTATGCCCGCGACTCGGCCCATGGACGGGCCTATGATTACGGTCAGGGTCTCGCGACCGGGCTGACAATCGAGGATGTGAACGACTGGCCCGATATTCTCGCCTCGATCACCGCCGAGGATGTCAGCAAGGCCGCCCGGACATTGCTGAACAGCAAGGCCAGCGTCACCGGCTGGCTTCTGCCCGCCGAGGACGATGATCCCCGGACCGATGCGCAAACGGCGACATCCACGCCTTCCACGACGCCTGCGAACCTCTCCGGACCACCGCCGGCGCGCCCCGCCCCACAGGATGCCGCCAAGCCCGAGGTGCAAGAATGATCCGTGCCGCCATTGCCCTTTTCTTCACGGTCATGGCCGTTCCGGCCCATGCCATCGACATCCAGGAGGTGACATCGCCCGGCGGCATCAAGGCCTGGCTGGTCGAGGATCACTCGATCCCCTTCGTCTCGCTGAGCCTTGATTTCAAGGGAGGCGCAAGCCTGGATGACCCCAAGAAACGTGGGGCCATCAACCTGATGACCGCCACTCTGGAGGAAGGCGCGGGCAAGCGGAACGCCACCGAATTCGCGCAGGCGGTCGAAGCCCTGGGGGTGAATTTCAGTTTCGATGTCGGAGACGATTCACTGAATGTCTCGATGCGCAGCTTGACCGAGAACCGCGACGAAGCCGCCGATCTGCTGGCGCAGGCCTTGTCGCAGCCGCGTTTCGACGAGAGCGCGGTCGAGCGGGTCCGGGCACAGGTGCAGGCCATCATCAAATCCGAAGCCACCGATCCGCAGTCCATCGCGGCAAAGGAGATGGCCAGGCAGGCATGGGGCGATCATCCCTATGCAAGCTCGACCAACGGCACCGCCGAATCCGTGGCGAAACTGACCCGCAAGGACCTGGTGGCCGCCAAGAACCGCGTTTTGGCGCGCGACCGCGTCGTCGTTGGCGTCGCGGGAGATATCAGCGCCGAAGAACTTGGTCCATTGCTGGACAAGATCCTTGGCGGCCTGCCCGAGAAAGGCACCGCCCCGCTTCCCGAAGAGGCAAGGCTGCAATTGACCGGCGGCGTGACGGTGATCGATTGGGACAGCCCACAGACCATCGTCAGCTTTGCCGGGCCGGGCCTGCCGATCGACGATCCCGATTACTTCGCCGCCTATGTGGCCAATCATATCCTTGGCGGCGGCGGCTTCAGTTCGCGCATGATGGATGAAATCCGCGAAAAACGCGGGCTGACCTATGGGATCGGCACCGGGCTGGCGACCGGGATTTACGGGCAGACATGGCAAGGCGGCATGGCCGGCTCCAATGATACAGTCAGTCAGGCGATCGACCTGATCCGGCAGGAATGGGACCGCATGGCGGAAGAAGGCGTGACGCAGAAGGAACTGACCGATGCCAAGACCTACCTGACCGGCGAATACCCGCTGCGCTTCGACGGCAATGGCAAGATCGCCTCGATCCTTGCGGGGATGCAGTTGATCGGCCTTCCTGCCGACTATCCCAATACCCGAAATGAACAGGTCGAAGCGGTAACGGCCGATGATGTCCAGCGCGTGGCAAAACGCCTGCTGCATTCCGATGAGCTGCGCTTCGTGCTCGTCGGCCGTCCGGAGGGGATCGAAGGAGACGCGCAGGAAGATGCCCGCGCAGCGGAAGATCAGCCGAAAGACAAACCGTAACCAGTGGCCGGAAAATCATTCCGACCACAGCCTGTCAGACCGTATCCAGATACAGCTCGACCGTCTCTTCGTCGGTCAGTTCCGCCATGTAATGCAGTTCCTGCCGCTTGGTCATCAGATAATTGTCGATCAGGTGCTCCGGGAAAATACGCCGGATTTCGGGGCATTTGTCGAAGGCCTCGATCGCTGATCCCCAATCCCCGGGAAGCTGGTCCAGCTTCTTGTCATAGGCATTTCCCTTGAACGGTGCGGGCGGCTCCAGCCTGTCCTCGATCCCGTCCAGGGCCGCGCCAAGAATCGCGGCGACGGTCAGGTAAGGGTTCACATCGCCCCCCGCCACCCGATGCTCGATCCGGCGGGCCTTGGGGGATGAGGACGGGATGCGGATCGCCGCGGTGCGGTTCTCATAGGCCCACCCGATCCCGGTGGGCGCATGGGCGTTCGGCACCAGCCGGTCATAGGAATTCTCGTGCGGAGCGAACAGCAGGGTCGAGCCGGGCATGGCACGCAGGCATCCGGCGACGGCATGGCGTAACTGCTCGGTTCCCTCTTCGCCGCCATTGTCGAAGATGTTCCGCCCATCCTCGGTCAGGATCGAGAAATGCATATGCATCCCGTTGCCCGGCCACGCGTCATAGGGCTTGGCCATGAAGCTGGCGGCGAAACCATAGGACCGTGCCACCCCCTTCACCAGCATCTTGAACAACCAGGTATCATCCGCCGCCTTCATCGGATCGGCCTGATGCATCAGGTTGATCTCGAATTGCCCCGGCCCGGCTTCGGAAATCGAGGTGTCGGCGGGGATATCCATCATCTCGCAGGCGTCGTAGAGACTGGTAAAAAACTGGTCGAAGGCGTCCAGCGCCCGCAGGCTGAGCACTTCCCCGCCCGTCCGCCGCTTGCCCGAACGGGGACTGGGCGCGACACGCAACTGCCTGCCGGAATCGTCGATCAGGAAGAACTCCAGTTCGGTCGCCACCACTGGCACCAGCCCTGCGTCCTTGTAGCGGGCCACGACGCGGGCCAGCGCCTGCCTCGGGTCACCGTCATAGGGGCTTCCATCGGGATGGAACATCCACAGCGGCAAAAGCGCGGTCGGCGCGTCCAGCCAGGGCATCGGCAGGAAGCCCCGCTCGGTCGGCAGGAGCAACCCGTCAGGATCGCCGGATTCGAAAACCAGCGGGCTGTCGTCGATATCCTCGCCCCATATATCGAGATTCAGGACCGAATAGGGAAACTTGGTCCCCTCATCCATCAGCTTCTGGGCGAAACGGGCAGGCATCCTCTTGCCGCGCGCCACGCCGTTCAGATCGGCAGCAGCGACGCGGATGGTCTTGACGTCGGGATGCTGTCTCAGCCATTCCATGAAGCTATCTCACGATTTGCGGGCGATATTTCAGCCGCTTCGCGGCCCCCGGCAGATGCCGGTTCAACCGCCGGTTCGCGATGCCGAACAGCCCGATCAGGATCAATGTGCAGATAATGAAGTAACCCGCGACGATTGGATAGGCCACAAAGGGATTGAAGGTCTTGTCGGCGAAATAGCTCGCATAATAGAGGCTGTCGCCCTTTTGCTGAAAGGCGGGAAAACCGGAAAAGAACACCAGCGTCGTGGCGTGGAACAGGAAAATCGCCTCATTGGTGTAAGAGGGCCATGCCAACCGCATCATCGTGGGCCAGACCACCCGGCGGAACCTGTGCCAGCCGGTCAGGCCATAGGCGTCGGCGGCCTCGATATCGCCCTTGGGCACCGACATGAGCGCACCGTGGAATATCTGCGCGGAATAGGCTGTCGTGTTCAGGATCAGCACGATCAGCGCCCCCGCCCATGCCCTGGTCAGCCAGCTTGTCTCGATGGTGATGCCGAGAACCTCGATCCCTGCGCGGGGCAGCATGACCAGCGCCTCGTAGGCGAGGAAGAACTGGATGAAGAGCGGACTGCCCCGAAACAGGAAGATGAACCAGTCGGCGGGTTTGCGCAGCCAGCGGCTTGGGCTGGTCTTGGCCACCGCCAGCCCATTGGCAAGGAAGAAGCCGACCAGCAGCGCGAGAAAGGCGAAATAGAGGTTCCAGATCAGCCCCGAGCCGATCAGCGTGAATTGCTGGCACAGGGTGAAATCGCTGCGCGGCAGCAACCGCTCGCCCATCCCGATAGAGCGCAGGGCGTAATCGCTGATCGTCTGGACACAGCTCATGCAGCCCCCTTGCGCAGCGCTTCGCCGCCCATGGTCGCCTGTCCCGCCGAGAGGCGGCGCGTCAGACGGGCGAGGATCTTCTCGGATCCCCAGGTCATGGCCAGGTAGAAGACAAGGATGCCAAGGAAGTAATACAGCCGCCAATCCGGATGCGGATAGGCGAAGGCACTGGTCTTGGCCCCGCCCAGTTCCCGCGCCCAATAGACGATATCCTCGATCCCCAGCAGGAACAGAAGCGGCGTCGCCTTGATCAGGATCATCCACAGGTTGGACAGGCCGGGAATCGCATAGCTCCACATCTGCGGAATCAGGATTCGGCGGTTCACCTGACGCTGGCTCATGCCATAGGCTTCGGCGGTTTCAAGCTGCGCACGCGGCACCGCCTGCATCGCGCCATAAAGCACATTCGCGGCGAAGGCCCCGAAGACAATCGAAAAAGCGATCACGGCCAGAATGAAGCCATAGGTCTGGTGCACCCATTCAGGGCTGGTCGATAGCGGCAGCTTGGCCGCCGCGCAGACGACGAAATCATTGCCTTGCCGCACCGGGGCGTCGGTATCGCAAAGCATTTGGTGGCGCGTCCATTCAAGGGCCTGGTCCAGCGCGATCGGTACGAAGAGGAAAAAGATGATATCCGGCACGCCCCGCACCATCGAAGTGTAGAGCTTGCCGAACCACCTGACCGGCAGAAGGCGCGACCGCGACGCCATCGCCCCGCCGAAACCGAACAAGAGCGCGATGGGTGCAGTGACGGCCAGCAGCAGAAGCACGACTCCGAAACTGGCATAGAACAGCATGTGCTTGCCCGTGGTCAGGTAGCACATCAGCCATGACAGCCCCTGAAGCGAGGCAGGATCGGCACATTGCGAGATCATGAGCGGCACCGTCATGCCGCCACCGACCGGAATCGGAGGCGGCGTTTCATGTCATTCGAAAAGCGGGGCGTCTTCGCCGAACCACTTCGCGATCATCTCGTTGATGGTACCATCCTCTTTCATTTCCCCGATGACAGCGTCCAGCTTTTCCTTCAATTCGGTGTCCGATTGGCGCAGACCGACGCCAATCCCGCCGCCCAAGGGCACGTCATCACCGATCCAGACCATTTCGCCACCCGATTCCTCGACCACGGGCACAAGGAAGTCCTTGTCGGCAAAGACCGCGTCCGCCTCGCCATTGCGAACGGCGGCAACGGTCTCGTCCGGGGTGGCATATTCCAGCAAGGTCGCCCCGCTTTCAGCCACATGGCTGGCCTGGATCGTCCCGGTCTGGGCGGCGACCACGCCACCCTCGATATCGGCATCCTCCGACAATGCGGCATAGGCCGAGGCCGCTGGCGGGATGTAGTTCTGGGTAAAGGCGATGACCTCCTCGCGCTCGGGCGTGATGCTCATCCCGGCCAGGATCGCGTCGTAATTGCCCGAAACGAGGTTCGGGATGATCGAATCCCAGTCATTCTTGACCCAGGTGCAGTCCAGCTCGGCACGCTTGCACAGCTCATCGCCGAGCTCACGCTCGTAGCCGTCCACCTCGCCTGCATCATTGACGAAGTTATACGGAGGATAGGCCCCCTCGGTGCCAAGGCGAACGGTCTCGCCCATGCCCATCCCGGCGCTCATGGCCAGAGCGGTTGCGGCAAGGATCAGTTTTTTCATTTTATACTCTCCTGTTGGACAAGATCAGGCCACCATCGTGGCACTGAGAAACTGGCGCAGCCGCTCGGTTTGCGGAGCGCCGAAAAGCCGGTCGGGCGGGCCTTCCTCGCAGATGAGACCTTCATGCAGGAAAACGACGTGATCACTGACATCTGCGGCAAGGCGCATGTCATGCGTGACGATGATCATGGTGCGATGCTCTGCCGCGAGGTCCTTGATGACACGCACGACCTCCTGCTGCAGTTCCGGGTCGAGCGCGCTGGTCGGCTCGTCGAACAGCAATGCCCGCGGTTCCATGCACAATGCCCGCGCGATCGCCGCCCGTTGCTGCTGCCCACCCGAAAGCTGGGCGGGCCAGGCCTCGGCCTTGTCGCCGATACCCACCTTGGCCAGAAGCGCCCGCGCCCGTTCCTCGACTTCGGTGCGCTTTTCGCCCAGCACGGTCAGCGGGGCTTCCATGACATTCTGCAGGATCGTCATGTGGGACCACAGGTTGAACTGCTGGAACACCATCGACAGGTTGGTGCGGAAACGCGTCACCTGCGCCCGGTCGGCGGGCACACGCTCTTGCCCCTGCTTCTTCCAATGAACGGCCTCGCCATCGAAGAGAATCTCGCCCTGCTGGCTGTTTTCCAGCAGGTTGCAACAGCGCAGAAGCGTCGATTTCCCAGAACCGGAGGATCCGATCAGGCTGACAACATGGCCGCGCGGAGCGGTCATCGAGACCCCCTTGAGAACCTCCAGTTGACCATAGGCCTTGTGCAGCCCGGTTATCTGGATAACGGGGGGTGTATCTTCGGGCATCTTGTCGTTCCGGCTTTCCATCCGCGTATTGGGCGACAATTACGCGGCGATTGCAACAGGTTCGAGCATGCGCCGTCGTTCAGGCGATCTCGATCGAGTATTTCTCGATCACCATGTTGGCCAACAGACCTTCACACATTTTCGCCACCTCCGCACGGGCGGCTTCCGGATCGGTCGCATCCAGGTCCAGCTCGATCAGCTTGCCCTGGCGCACGCCCGTCACGCCCCTGTGCCCCAATCCGCCAAGCGCATGGCGGATCGCCTCTCCCTGTGGATCGAGAACGCCGTCCTTGAGCATGATGGTGATACGGGCTTTCATGGGGCTTTCCCTCTTAGTTGATCGCGGTCGGTTTCAGGCTGGTCGTGTTCGCGGGCATGAGGCCGAAACGGCGGGCGACCTCGGTATAGGCGTCGGTCAGATCGCCCAGATCGCGGCGGAACACATCCTTGTCCAGCTTTTGCCCGGTCTTCAGGTCCCACAGGCGGCAGGAATCGGGGCTGATTTCATCGGCAACGATCAACCGCATGAAATCATTGTCCCATATCCGGCCGATCTCGATCTTGAAATCGATCAGCTTGATGCCGACACCGAAGAACACGCCCGAGAGGAAATCATTCACCCGCAAGGCAAGGCTGACGATATCGTCAAGATCCTGTTGACTGGCCCAACCGAAGGCGATGACATATTCCTCGGACACCATCGGATCGCCCAGATCGTCATTCTTGAAGCTGTATTCGACGATCGGGCGCGGCAATTGCGTGCCCTCCTCCAGCCCAAGGCGCTTGGACAGCGAGCCGGCGGCGAAATTGCGCACGATCACCTCAAGCGGGATGATCTCGACCTGGCGGATCAATTGCTCGCGCATGTTGATGCGGCGGATAAAGTGATTGGGCACGCCGATATTCGTGAGCCCTTGCATGAAGAATTCGGACAGGCGGTTGTTGAGCACGCCCTTGCCCTCGATCACCGCCTTTTTCTGGGCATTGAAGGCCGTCGCGTCGTCCTTGAAATATTGCACCAGCGTGCCCGGCTCGGTGCCTTCGTAAAGGATCTTCGCCTTGCCTTCGTAGATTTTCTTGCGCCGCGGAGCCATGAGGGGGCCATCCTTTCGCATCTGACTGCCCGCCCTTAGCGCAGAACAGGGTCGGGGGGCAATAAGGCTTGCGGCGCGGCTCCGCAATGGGCATACCGGGATCCGACCGCTAATCAGGAGGCCAAGCATGACCACCTTTGACGACCGCGAGCGTTCATATGAGGCGAAATTCGCCCATGACGCCGATCTGCGCTTCAAGGCCGAGGCGCGCCGCAATCGCCTGCTGGGCGAATGGGCGGCCGAATTACTGGGGAAATCGGGCGATGAAGCAAGAAGTTATGCGCTGACCGTCGTTTCGTCGGATTTCGAAGAGCCCGGTGATGACGACGTGTTCCGCAAGCTGGCCGGCGACCTGGAAGGCCGCGCCGACGCCGCCACGATCCGCGCCAAGATGGCGGAAATGTTGGAAGAGGCCAAGCGGCAGGTGATCGGCGAGACAAGCTAGACCCGAAACGCTCTGCAACGGAATCAGGGGGCTTCGGCCCCCTTTTTTCGCAACGGACACGCATGGGGCGTATGCGGGCCACATATCCGTGATACGCTGCGAACGACTCGCCCCATTGCCGTGATGGGCCGCATCCCGCTTCTTCCTTGTCCAAATACCTCGGGGTCCGGGGTGGAACCCCGGTCATCGCGGGACGCGAATCACACCATGCCCTCAGGCCCGCGCCGTTGCCGCCGCCTCTGCGCGCATATACATCCGGGCCATGGTCGCCCCCCGGGCCGCGTTCAGGATCATCAGCGCCGCCCAGAGCCCGTGATTACCCATCAGCGGCGGCAATATCAGGATCGCCGCGACATAGACCGCCACCGCCTGCAGCATCGCGAGGCGCATCTCGCGCGTCAGGGTGGCTCCGATGAAGATGCCATCATACATCCAGCTGGCAACGCCGATCAGCGGCGCGAAGCCCATCCAGACCAGGTATTGACGCGCCTCTGCCCGGACCTCGGGCGCAGTGGTCAGCAGGTCGATGATCGCCCCGCCGCCGAACCAGAAGACCAGCCCCAGGACGATCGCGCCCCCAACGCCCCATTGCGATGTCACGATAGAGGCGCGGCGTACCTTCTCGGGCCGGTAGGCCCCGACGGCCTGCCCGACAAGGCTTTCGGCGGCGAATGCGAAACCGTCCAGAGCGAAGGCGGTAATCGCCAGGAACTGCACCAGCACCTGGTTGGCCGCCAGGGTCACATCGCCCTGCGCCGCCCCGAGAAACAGGAAGCTGGTGAAGCTCGCCTGCAGCAGCACCGAGCGGATCATGATATCACCATTCACCCGCAAGAGCCGGTTCAGCTTGTCCCGCGCGAACAGCGTGGCGGCATTGCGGGCGGCAGTTATGGCGGCGCGCAGGGCATGGCGGGCAAGCCACAGGCCCAGCATCAGCCCGGCCCATTCCGCGATCAATGTCGCCCAAGCGACTCCGGTCACGCCCATGCCGATGCCCAGCACGAACCAGACATCCAGCCCCACGTTCAACCCGTTCTGCAACACCTGCAGCGCCAGCACCGCCCGCGTCCGCTCGATGGCGATCAGCCAGCCGGTGATGGCGTAAAGGCCGATGGTGGCGGGCGCCCCCCAGATACGGATGGCCAGGTAATCGCGCGCCAGCGATTCGACCTCGCCCGATGCCGGCGCCAGCCGGAACGCCGCCCAGAAGATGGGCAGTTGCAACAGGATCAGGACCAGCCCCGCGATCCCCGCAATGGTTAGCGCCCGCAGCAGATGGGCCCCCACCTGCGCACCGTCGCCCGCCCCGTGGCTTTGCGCCACCAGCCCCGAGGTCCCCATGCGCAGGAAACCGAAGATCCAGTAGATCGAGGTCAGGATCACCGCGCCGATCCCGACCGCGCCGATCGGCTCGGCCCGGCCAAGCTGGCCCACGACCCCGGTATCGACCAGCCCCAGAAGCGGCACGGTCACGTTCGACAGGACGATGGGCAGGGCGATATTCAGCACCCGCCGGTGGGTGATCTCCATCCGATCACCCCTGCGGCATCAGGAAATGCGCCGTTGCCTGGGCGATCAGCTTGGCGCGGTTGTCCTGCCATGCCTCGACCTGGACCGAGGCGTAGCGCCGCCCCGAGCGCACCACATTGGCGCGGGCATAGGCGTCGCGGGGCAGGCCGCTGCGCAGGTAATCGACGGTGAAATCGATGGTCTTGGGCAGGCGCGGCAGGCTTTCGGGCATGGCCGCATCGGGGGCGATACGGCCCGATTCGAGATCCTCCCACATCGCCGCCCATGCCAATTCGACAATCGCGGTCATCTCCAAGAAGGCCGCAGTCACGCCACCATGCAACGCCGGAAGCTGCGGGTTGCCGATCAGCTTTCGGTCAAAGGGCAGGACGGCGGTCAACTCATCCCCCCGCCGGTCGAACCTGATACCCAGCCAATTCATATAGGGAACGCCCGAGACCAGCGCGTTCAGCGCCGAATCGCGGCGGGTCTTGATCTGGTCCAGCGGCTCGTTGCGATCCATTGGCCTGCCCCTATCGTTCCGCCGTGAAGGCGCCGGTCGCGGTGGCAACCGGATTGCTTGCGTCATCATCGTCCAGCGCCACGGCCCGCATGAATGCCACGCTGCGGGTCATGTGATAGACCTCGGCCCGCGCAGTGATCCGCTGGCCCGGCTTGGCCGCGCGCATATAGTCGATGCGCAGATCGATGGTCGCGGTCGAGCGCGGTTGGCTGGAATGCGCCATGACCGCTGCACCGCAACAGGTATCCATCAGCGCCGAGACGACCCCGCCATGGATGACCCCGCTGCGCGGATCGCCGACCAGGTGTTCATCCCACGGCATCGAGATCACCGCGCGGCCGTCTCCGATCTCGTCCACTTGCATCCGCAACGCGCTGGCATGGGGAATCGATTCGATGAATGCCTGGGCGATTCGGGCGTGATTGTCGTCCTGCGTGGCGTCCTTCGCGTCATCGCCCATCTGTCCGGTCTCCTCAAATCTGCCCATGGCTTAGCCGGGGCAACCATGCCTGCTCAAGTCCCGTTCACCGCTATCCGCGCCTTTCGGTTGAGAAGCAACCTGCGTCAGGATAGCCTTTCAGGCAAGCGGATGCTGGGAGAGGCGGATGACGGACGATCAGGTAATCGGTTTCAAGGAGATGTGCGCGAAGTTCGACGTGACGCCCCGAACCCTGCGTTACTACGAGTATATCGAACTGCTGCAGCCACGTAAGGAAGGGCGTTCCCGCTTTTACGGCCCGCGCGAGGCTGCGCGCATGACGCTGATCCTGCGCGGCCGGCGTTTCGGTTTCTCGCTGGAAGAGATTCGCCAATGGTTGCTGATCTATGAACAAAAGGGCAGCCGCGAACAGTTGCAGGTCTGGCTGGAGCTTGCCGACCGGCAGCTTGGGGTCCTTGCCGGGCAGATCGAGGAATTGCAGGCGGCCCGCGCCGATCTGCAGGATCTGCGCGACACGGCCGCCGATGAATTGAAGGGGCTCGATTGACCTGCCCCATCCGGCCTTGCGGCCGGGTCTGGTCCGCCTGTCGGTTGTGACGCAGCGTTTCGATTACGTTCGCGTCAACTTTTGGCTATGTATGCTGCCAAGGACGACAGACGGTGAATGAGGAGGAACCGCGATCCATGTCCGACGAGCTGATGACGATCCGCCAGATGTGCGACAGCTTCGGCGTCACCCCCCGCACCCTGCGCTTCTACGAGGCGCGGGAACTGATCTTTCCCCAACGTCGCGGCCAGCACCGGCTGTATGACCGCCGGGACAGGGCGCGGCTGACACTGATCCTGCGCGGCAAGCGCTTTGGCTTCAGCCTCGAACAGATCCGCCAATTGCTCGAACTCTACGAGCCGGGCGGCCGGAACGAGACGCAGATCGCCGCCACCATCCAGGTGGCGCGGGAACGTCTGGAAGACATGGAACGTCAATATTCGGAACTCAGCGAGGCGATTGCCGAACTGCAGACGCAGATCGGCGATGCCGAAAGCCGCCTGTCCACCGCAACCCGAAGCAAGCGTTCAGGATAAACCATGCCGATCTATACCCCCCCGATCCGCGACATGCAGTTCGCCCTCCACGACGTGCTGAAGCTGTCGCAATCCGGCCTGCCCGGCCATGATGAACTCGACCGCGATTTCACCGAGGCCGTGCTGGACGCCGCGGGCAAGCTGGCCTCCGAGGTGCTGGCACCGCTGAACACGGTCGGCGACCGGCAGGGCTGCACGTTGGAAAACGGCGTGGTGCGCACACCCGAAGGCTTCGACAAGGCATTCGAGGCGATGAAGGAAGGCGGCTGGCCCGGGCTGGACTGCGATCCCGAATATGGCGGACAGGGCATGCCCTATACGCTCGGCGTCGCCACGGGCGAGATGTTCGTCTCGGCCAACATGGCCTTCAACATGTATCAGGGCCTGACCCATGGCGCCTATTCCGCCATCCACGCCCATGGCACCGACGAACAGAAGCAGACCTACCTGCCGAAAATGGTGAGTTGCGACTGGACCGGCACAATGAACCTGACCGAGCCGCATTGCGGCACCGATCTGGGCATGCTGCGGACCAGGGCGGAACCGCAGGAGGATGGCAGTTACCTGATCACCGGCCAGAAGATCTTCATCTCGGCAGGCGATCACGACCTGTCGGAAAACGTCATCCACCTGGTGCTGGCCAAGGCTCCGGGCGGGGGCGAGGGCACCAAGGGCATCTCGCTTTTCATCGTGCCGAAACTCCTGGTGAACGAGGACGGCTCACCGGGCGAACGGAACGCGGTCTCGGTCGGCAATCTCGAAGAGAAGATGGGCATCCACGGCAATTCGACCTGCGTGATGAATTACGACGGTGCCAGGGGCTGGCTGCTGGGCGAGTTGCACAAGGGTATGCGCGCCATGTTCACCATGATGAACGAAGCCCGCATGGGTGTCGGGCTGCAGGGCTATGCCTGCGCGGTGCCCGCCTATCAGAACGCCGTCGAATATGCCCGCGAACGGCTGCAGGGCCGTGCCGTGACCGGGGCCGAGAACCCCTCGGGCCCCGCCGATCCGCTCATCGTGCATCCCGATATCCGGCGCAGCCTGATGGACCAGAAATCCTTCCTCGAAGGCGCAAGGATGCTGGCGCTGTGGGGCGCGCATATGATCGATCGCGGTCACCAGGGCGATGCCGAGGCCGAAGGGCTGATCTCGCTGCTGACGCCGGTCATCAAGGGCTTCCTGACCGACAAGGGCTTCGAATCGGCGGTGCTGGCGCAACAGGTCTATGGCGGGCACGGCTATATCGAGGAGCAGGGCATGAGCCAGTTCGTCCGCGATGCCCGCATCACCATGATCTACGAGGGTGCGAATGGCGTGCAGGCGCTGGACCTTGTCGGCCGCAAGCTGGCGCAGGACGGCGGCAAGCATGTCATGGGCTTCTTCGAGATGGTAAAATCCTTCTGCAAGGAGCATGGTGGGAACGAAGCCCTCGCCGGTGATTTCGTCGAGCCGTTGAAAGCCGCCTCGAAGGATCTGCAGACAGCCGGCATGTTCTTCATGGAACGCGGCATGAAGAACCCGAATGACGCCCTGTCGGGCTCCTATGACTTCATGCATCTCTTCGGGCATGTCACGCTTGGCTTCATGTGGGCGCAGATGGCGGTGGCCGCACAGACCGCCCTGGGCGCGGGTGATGGCGACAAGGAATATCTCGAGACGAAGCTCGCCACCGGCCGCTACTACATGAAGCGTCAACTGCCGATGACCGCCACGCACTTGGCCCGCATCCAGTCCGGCGCCGATCCGGTGATGGCCCTTGATGCGGAAGCATTCTGAAGCGGTGGCAAAGATGGGCAAGGCCGGAACAGGTATTTGTGCAAAGAAGAAGCACAAGGCTGCGTCCCGGCCTCTCCCGCCTCACGACGGGTCGGGCGTTATCGGCCCACAGACCGGGACGACTTCTCCTTTGGCGGTCATCGGCTCCTCAGCCTGTACCGCACCGGGGACTCTGACATGAAAGCGTTGCATTAACCTTAACACGCCCCCTTCTTCTTTGTGCAAATACCTTGCGGGGGTCCGGGGGCGCAAAGCCCCCGGCATCTAGGAGGAAAGAGATGACCGCCCAACTCTGGTGCTTTGGCGAATCCGGCAATGCCTACAAGGCGGCGCTGACCATGGAGCTGGCGGGTTACGACTGGTCGCCCGTCTATGTCGATTTCTTCAACGGCGAGGCGCGCAGCCCCGGGTTCCGGGAGATCAACGAGATGGGCGAGGTGCCGGTCTTTCGCAAGGGCGAATTGACCCTGACGCAATCGGCGGTGATCCAGCTTCATATCGCCGAGCGGACCGGGAAATTCCTCGGATCCGATCGCAACGAGACGCTGCGTTGGCTGATGTTCGACAATCACAAGCTGTCGGGACAGGCCGGTGCGACGCGCTTCCTGATGAATTTCCTGCCCGAGGAAAAGCGCCCGCAGGAAGCCATCGCCTTTCTGCAGGGACGCCTGAAAGCCACCTACAAGGTGCTGGACGATCACCTGGCAGGGCGGGACTGGGTGGCGGACAGCAGCCCCACCATCGCCGATTTCGCCTGCTGCGGCTACCTGTTCTATCCCGAGCCCTTCGGTTTCGATCGCAAGGACTGGCCGCATATCGACCGATGGCTGGACGCTATCAGCGCCCTGCCCGGCTGGAAACATCCCTATGACCTGATGCCCGGCAACCCCTCGGACCGGGCTTGACCGAACACCACAGGAGGACGCATGTCTGAAGCCTATATCTACGACGCCGCGCGCACGCCGCGGGGCAAGGGCCGCCCGGATGGCAGCCTGCACGAAGTGACCTCGCTGGCATTGTCGGCGCGGCTGCTCAATGCCGTCAAGGAGCGCAACGGGCTGGAAGGCCATGCCGTCGAGGACGTGATCTGGGGGAATGTCACCCAGGTCAAGGAACAGGGCGGTTGCCTTGCACGCTCGGCGGTGCTGGCCTCGGATCTCGATGAGTCCATTCCCGGGCTCGCGATCAACCGTTTCTGCGCCAGCGGAATGGAGGCCGTGAACCTCGCCGCGAACCAGATCAGGGGAGGTGCGGGCCAGGGCTATATCGCCGGCGGTGTCGAGATGATGGGCGCGTGGCCATGGGCAGCGACGGCGCCGCGATCGCCGTCGATCCCAGCCTTGCGCTCAGGACCTATTTCGTGCCGCAGGGGATCAGCGCCGACATCATCGCCACGGAATACGGCTTCACCCGTGAAGAGGCCGATGCGCTGGCCGTCGAATCGCAGCGCCGGGCGGCCAAGGCATGGGAAGAGAACCGTTTCGCCAAGTCCATCGTGCCGGTCACCGACCAGAACGGGCTGACCATCCTGGAGCGCGACGAATACATGCGCCCCGGCACGACCACCGATGATCTGGCCAAGCTGAAGCCCAGCTTCAAGGAGATGGGCGAGTCCATGCCCGGCTTCGACAAGGTGGCGATGCTGAAATATCCGCATCTGTCGCATATCGAGCATATCCACCATGCCGGGAACAGCTCGGGCATCGTGGACGGGGCGGCGGCCGTGCTGCTGGGCAGCAAGGAATTCGGCGAGGCGCATGGTCTGAAACCCCGTGCACGCATCCGCGCGACCGCCAAGATCGGCACCGATCCGACGATCATGCTGACCGGACCGGTACCGGTCACCGAGAAGATCCTGAAGGATCACGGCATGTCGATCGGCGATATCGACCTGTTCGAGGTGAACGAGGCCTTCGCCGCGGTCGTGCTGCGCTTCTGCCAAGCCTTCCAGGTCGATCCCGGCAAGGTCAATGTCAATGGCGGTTCCATCGCCATGGGCCACCCGCTTGGCGCGACCGGCGCAATCATCATCGGCACATTGCTGGACGAGTTGGAACGGCAGGACAAGCAGATCGGGCTCGCGACGCTCTGCATCGCATCCGGCATGGGTGCCGCCACCATCATCGAGCGCGTGTAAGGGAGGGCATTCAGATGACCGATTTCACGATCAAGAAAGACTCGGACGGCGTTGCCGTCATTACCTGGGATGTCCCGAAGAAGTCCATGAACGTGCTGTCGCTGGAGGGCGCGGCCGAGCTTGACAAGCTGATCGACGAGGCGCTTGCCGACGAGGCGGTGAAGGGCATCGTCATCACCAGCGGAAAGAAGGATTTCGCCGCCGGGATGGATCTGAATGTCATTGCAGGAATGAAGGACCAGGGCGGCGCGCAGGGCGTGTTCGACGGGATCATGACCCTGCATCACCTGCTGCGCAAGATCGAGCGCGCCGGGATGGATCCCAAGACGCTGAAAGGCGGCAAGCCCATCGCGGCGGCCCTGCCCGGCACGGCGCTTGGCATCGGGCTGGAATTGCCGCTGGCCACGCATCGCATCTTTGCCGCCAACAACCCGAAGGCCAAGATCGGCCTGCCCGAGATCATGGTCGGTATCTTTCCCGGCGGGGGCGGCACCACGCGGCTGGCGCGCAAGCTTGGGGCGATGATGGCCGCGCCCTTCCTGCTCGAGGGCAAGCTTAACGATCCGAAAAAGGCCAAGGCTGCCGGGATCATCGACGAGGTGGCCGAGGATCCTCTGGCCACCGCGCGTGAATGGGTGCTGAACGCCAAGGATGCCGATCTGGTCAAGCCCTGGGACCAGAAGGGCTACAAGATGCCCGGCGGCGCGCCCTATCATCCGGCGGGTTTCATGACCTTTGTCGGCGCAAGCGCGATGGTGCATGGCAAGACGATGGGGGTTTACCCTGCCGCCAAGGCCCTGCTCTCGGCGGTTTACGAAGGCGCGCTGGTGCCCTTTGACCAGGCCCTGAAGATCGAGGCCCGCTGGTTCACCCATGTCCTGATGAACCCTTCGTCCAGCGCCATGATCCGCAGCCTGTTCATCAACAAGGAAGCATTGGAGAAGGGCGCAAACCGTCCCGAAGCCCCGGACCAGACGGTCAGGAAGGTCGGCATCCTCGGTGCGGGAATGATGGGTGCGGGTATCGCCTATGTCAGCGCCATGGCCGGAATCGAAGTGGTGCTGATCGACGCCAAGCAAGAGTCCGCCGAAAAGGGGAAATCCTATTCGGAGGGTCTGCTGGACAAGGCGATCAGCCGCAAGAAATCCACCGAGGAGAAAAAGGCCGAGGTTCTGGGCCGCATCCTGCCCACCACGGATTATGCCGCGCTTGAGGGCTGCGATCTGGTGGTCGAGGCGGTGTTCGAGGATCCCGGCGTCAAGGCCGAAGTGACGAAAAAAGCCGAGGCGGTCATCCCGCAGGATGCGATCTTCGCCACCAACACCTCGACCCTGCCGATCAGCGATCTGGCAAAGGCAAGCGCCCGCCCCGATCAGTTCATCGGCATCCATTTCTTCTCGCCCGTGGACAAGATGCTGCTGGTCGAGATCATCAAGGGCCGCGAGACCGGAGACCGTGCCGTGGCCAAGGCGCTCGATTTCGTGCGCCAGATCCGCAAGACGCCGATCGTGGTGAACGATGCCCGCTTCTTCTATGCCAATCGCTGCATCATTCCCTATATCAACGAGGGCGTGCGGATGGTGGCCGAGGGCGTCAACCCGGTGCTGGTCGAGAATGCGGCCAAGATGATGGGAATGCCCCTGGGTCCGCTGCAACTGGTCGATGAGACCTCTATCGATCTGGGCGTCAAGATCGCCAAGGCGACCAAGGCCGCGATGGGCGATGCCTATCCCGATGGCACGGTTGACGAGGTGCTGTTCTGGATGGCCGATGAGGGCCGCCTTGGGCGCAAGGCAAATGCCGGCTTCTATGCCTATGACGAAAAGGGCAAGCGGCAGGAGCTTTGGGACGGGCTGGAGGCGAAATATCCTCAGGCGGATGAGCAGCCGGAACTGACCGAGGTTCAGCACCGCCTGATGTTCGCCCAGACCCTCGAAGCCGTTCGGGCGCTTGGGGAAGGCGTGCTGGAAGACATTCGCGAAGGCGATGTCGGCGCCATCCTGGGCTGGGGCTTTGCGCCTTGGTCGGGCGGTCCATTCGGCTGGCTGGACATGCTGGGCGCGGCGCGCGCAGTCGAGATCTGCGAGGGCTTGACCGACCGTCACGGCGCCCGTTTCGAGGCACCGGATCTGCTACGCGACATGGCGGGCAAGGGCGACAGCTTCTATGGCCGGTTCGGACCGCAGGCAAAGGCTGCCTAATATCGCATCAATTCGATGCAGCAGGAAGGTGACGGGCGTTGCCCGTCTGCAAGGGGGGCGAAATTTTCGCCCCCTCTAGTTGTTGAAAGCCTGCCGAATCACCTTATGCTGCAGCGCAAAACGGCCGGGGCGGTCGTCAAAGTCAAAAGGGAAGTTGTCATGACCGAAGACACGAAACGCCGCGCCGAGGCTGTTGCCAAGGACATCGAAGACGTGACCTCGGTGGTGCTGCCCGAACCCAGCAGCGATCAGGTCGAGATGACCAGTGCCGACCCCGCCACGAGCGGGGAAATCCGCAAGCGCATGGCCGAGATCGATCTCGACGATTCCGGCTCGATCATCCATTTCGGCGCGGGCGCGCAGACCCAGCTACAGGAAATCAGCCAGAAGATGCTGGCCGATGTCAAGAACAAGGATGTCGGACCCGCGGGCGAGAGCCTGCGCGAAATCGTCACCTCGATCAGGGGCTTTTCGACATCGGAGCTGGATCTGCGCCGCGAACGCAGTTGGTGGGAGCGTTTTCTGGGCCGCGCAGCACCTTTCGCGAAATTCACCGCCAGATACGAAGAAGTGCAGACCCAGATCGACCGCGTGACAACGGATCTGGAAGGGCACGAGCAGCAGCTTTTGAAGGATATCAAATCGCTGGATCTGCTCTATGACCGCACGTTGAATTTCTATGACGAATTGGCGCTTTATATCGCGGCGGGCGAGGAAAAGCTGCGCGAACTCGATAACGATGTGATTCCCGCCAAGCGGGCCGCATTGGACAAGACCGCCGAATCCGATCAGGTGATGGAGGCGCAGGAGCTGCGCGATCTGCAAACCATGCGCGACGACCTGGAGCGCCGGGTGCATGATCTCAAGCTGACTCGGCAGGTGACGATGCAATCGCTGCCCTCGATCCGGCTGGTGCAGGAGAACGACAAGTCGCTGGTGACGAAGATCAACTCGACCCTGGTGAACACGGTCCCGCTATGGGAGACGCAGCTTGCGCAGGCCGTCACCATCCAGCGTAGCGCCGAGGCCGCGAATGCGGTCAGGGAGGCCAGCGACCTGACCAATGACCTGCTGACCGGCAATGCGGAAAACCTTCGCCAGGCCAATGCCCAGATCCGCACGCAGACCGAGCGGGGCGTGTTCGATATCGAGGCTGTCCGCACCGCAAATGCCGAACTGATCTCGACCATCGAGGACAGCTTGCGGATCGCCGACGAGGGCCGGGCCCGCCGGGCCGCCGCCGAAGAGGAACTGACCCAGATGGAGGCAGAGCTGCGCGACGCGCTGTCATCCGCCCGCGCACAGCGCCCGGGCGAACCGGAGGGAGCGGCCGGACGGCCTGTCGAACCGTGATGCTGACGATGTCCCCTTCGGTTTTGCGCAATGCCCGGTGCCATCCGCTGGCAATGCCGGCATTGATGCTTGCATTCGCACTGGCCGGCTGCACGGACAAGGGTGGAAAAGAGGTCGGGATCGCCCCGCCCCCTGTCACCGAGCCTGAGCTTCCGGAATCCGAAGGCCCCAGCCAGGCGGAGCTTCGCGAGGCCCGGGCAGAGCGGAATCGAGCCGCTAATCGGGTTGCAGCAACCAAGGTTAGCGCGATCAGCCAAACGCAGCAGAACTATTACGCGGAAGTCGAGCGGAAGCTGCTTGACGGTAATCGGCTGCGCCTCGACCGGGTTCCCATGGATGCGCCCATCGATGCCGAGACACTGGCACGGAATTTCATCCGGATCGCCTTGCGCGACGAATACAGCAGCGATGGCACGCATCATACCGATGGCGCCAGCGCCCCGTTGCGGCGCTGGCAACAGCCGGTTCATGTCGATCTGGAGTTCGGCCCGTCATCCAACACCGCCTTGAAGCGAGAAATACGGAGCGAGGTCGCCGCCTTTGCCAACCGGCTGAGAGAGATCACCGGGCATGACGTCGCCCTGACTGACGGTACCGGCAATTTCACCATCCTGGTGCTGAGCGACGAGGAGCGTCGGGAGATCGGTGCGCGGCTCCCCGGCCTTGCGCCGGGTATCCCTGTCCGGGACGTCGCGGCATTGCGTGATCTGTCGCCCGATATCTATTGCACCGTCTTCGCCTATTCCGAGGGCGCTTCGACCAGCTATGCCCATGCCGTCGCGGTGATCCGCGCCGAACTGCCCCCGCTCCTGCGCCTGTCCTGCATCCATGAAGAAATGGCGCAGGGCATGGGCCTTGCCAATGACAGCCCCGAGGCGCGCCCCTCGATCTTCAACGACGACGAGGAATTCGCCCTGCTGACGCGGCACGACGAATTGCTGTTGAAAATCCTTTACGACCCACGCCTTCGTCCCGGCATGTCAGAGGCCGAGGCCGAGCCGATCGTCCGGCAAATCGCCGGGGAATTGCTGCCCTGAGTCGGGCTGCCGGGCGGATCGGCCAGCAATGAATGGATCCCGTTACCATCCTGTGCGAAAAGTCGGGCAAGGATGGCCATGGACGATCCGGGCTATCGGTCTCTGACGGAGGACGGCATGAGCATCTTCGACATTCTCGGCGGCGAGTTCATCGAGATCATCGAATGGACCGACGACACGCATGACACCATGGTCTGGCGCTTCGACACGGTCGGGCGTGCGATCAAATACGGCGCCAAGCTGACCGTGCGCGAAGGACAGGCGGCCGTCTTCATCCATGAAGGGCAATTGGCCGATGTGTTCAAGCCCGGTCTCTACATGCTGGAGACCAACAACCTGCCGATCATGACCCGGCTGCAGCATTGGGATCACGGCTTCCGCAGCCCGTTCAAATCGGAAATCTACTTCGTCAACACCACCCGCTTCAACAATCTCAAATGGGGCACCAAGAACCCGATCATCGCCCGCGACCCTGAATTCGGCCCGATCCGCCTGCGCGCCTTCGGCACCTATTCGATGCGCGTCTCGGATCCGGCGCTTTTCATGTCGGAAATCGTTGGCACGGATGGCGAATTCACCAGTGATGAAATCACCTTCCAGATCCGCAACGTGATCGTGCAGGAATTCTCGCGCATGATCGCCGGGTCGGGGCTCCCGGTGCTTGATATGGCCGCGAATACCGGCGATCTGGGCAAGATGGTGGCCAAGGCGATCGGGCCGGTGATCGCGGCCTATGGGCTGAGCATCCCGGAATTCTACATCGAGAATATCAGCTTGCCCCAAGAGGTCGAGAAGATGCTGGACAAGCGGACCTCGATGGGAATCATCGGCGATCTGGACCGCTTTGGCCAATATGCCGCCAGCGAGGCGATGATGAATGCCAGCACCAATCCGGGAGGCGCCGGGGCGGGCATGGGGGCGGCGATGGGCGCCGCCATGGGGATGGGCATGGCAGGCCCCTGGGGGCAAGCGCCGCATGCCGGGCAGGTGCCCCATCCCGCGCCTTCTTCCGCCGCGGCCACTCCGCCCCCGCTGCCCGGCCGCCAGGCCGAAACCGTCTGGCATGTAGCGATCGATGGCGAGGCGCAGGGGCCGTTCGGGCGCGGCCATCTGGGGCGCATGATCACGGATGGCAGCTTTACCCGCGAAACGCTGGTCTGGACACAGGGACAGGATGGCTGGCTGAAGGCCGAAGACATCCCGGAACTCGCGCAATTGTTCACCACGCTGCCTCCACCCCTGCCGCGCTGACCGCCCATGCCGACATCCTCGACCGAGCATCGCTATCCCTGCGAGCAATGCGGTGCCAGCCTGCGCTTCCAGCCGGGCCAGCAGCAACTGGTCTGCGACTATTGCGGCCATCGGCAGGACATTCTTGACAATCCGGCGCCCGCATCCGCCCACCAGCATCAGGGCGGGACCGGAAGCGCGATCCCGATAATTGCTCCGACGAGGCAGGCCCTGCAATGGGATGCGGGGCACAAGGCGCCGCAATTAACCGAAATCCCGTTGGAGAAGGGGTTCCGGCTCGATGCAGCTTCGGATGTCGCCGAAGAGATTGGCACCACCTCCTGCCCCAATTGCGGCGCGCAGATGCAGTTCGACGGCGGCAGCCATGCCGGCGCCTGCCCATTCTGCGCCACCCCTGTCGTCATCGATACCGGCACCACCCGCCATATCAAGCCACAGGGCGTGCTGCCATTCAAGCTGACCGAGGAACAGGCCCGCAAGGCGATGGAGGACTGGCTGGGGCGCCTTTGGTTCGCGCCCTCCGGTCTGCTGTCCTATGCGCGGCGGGGGCGGCGGATGAGCGGCGTCTATTCGCCCTTCTGGACCTTTGACGCCCGCACCCGCTCGGCCTATTCCGGGCAGCGAGGCGATGCCTATTACGAGACCGTATATGTCACGCAAGAGGTGAATGGCCGCCGTCAGCGCGTTGCCAGGCAGGTCAGGCGTATCCGCTGGCGTCACGTGTCGGGCCGGGTCTCCCGCGATTTCAACGATGTGCTGGTGCTGGCCTCTGCCTCTCTGCCGCGGCAGTTCTCGGATGGGCTGGCACCTTGGGACCTGTCGCATCTGGTGCCGTATCGCCCCGACTATCTCGCCGGATTCGGAGCCCAGGGATACACCGTCCCGCTTGCCGACGGTCACCGGATCGCGCGGCAGGAAATGGCCGGGGTGATCCTGAACGACGCCCGCCACGACATCGGCGGGGACGAGCAGCGGGTGACGCAGATCCAGACCGACTACAGCGGCGAAAGTTTCAAGCATGTTCTTTTGCCGATCTGGGCCGCAGCCTACAAGTATAACGGCAAAAGCTATCGGTTCCTTGTCAACGGGCAGTCGGGCCGGGTGCAGGGTGAACGCCCCTGGTCGATCTGGAAAATCGCCGCCGCCATCATCGCCGCTCTGGTGGCGCTAGCGGTTTTCCTGTATTTCGCCGATGCCGGAGGTTATATCCAGCTTGGCGGAGGGCTATTGCCGGATGGGATGGCTCCGGGCGGGAATTTTGCCATTGGCGGCGCATAGCGGGAGGACGCGACCATGATCCTGTGTTCGGGTGAATCATTGATCGACATGGTGCCGGAGGGCGACACATTCCGGCCCCTCGCGGGCGGAGCCGTGTATAACACGGCAATCGCCCTGGGCCGCCTTGGGACACCGACCGGCTATCTCTGGCCTATCAGCCGCGATCCTTTCGGCGAGTTGCTGTTGGCCCCGCTGACCGAGGCCGGGGTCGATACCGGCCTTTGTCCCCGCTCGGACCGGCTGACCACCCTCGCACTGGTGACGCTGAGCGATGGCGATGCGGTCTATTCCTTCTATGACGAGGGCTCGGCGGGCCGGATGCTGTCGCCGGATGACATCCCCACCCTGCCAGACCGGATCGAGGCGATCTTCGCAGGCGGCATCAGCCTTGTGCCCGATCCCTGCGGCGCGGCCGTCGAGACCCTGATCGAGCGCAACCATGACCGCCTGCCGGTCATGATCGATCCGAATATCCGGCCCTTCTTCATCTCCGACGCGGATGCTTTCCGCGCCCGCCTGCATCGCATCCTGCCACAGGCCGATATCGTCAAGCTCTCGACCGACGACCTCGAATGGCTGCATCCCGGACTCGCCCCCGAGGATGCGGCCCGCAAGGTGCTGGAACTGGGCCCGAGGATTGTCCTGCTGACCGGCGGCGCCTCTGGTGCCCGCGCCTTGTGGTCGGGCGAAACTGTTAGCGCCCCGGCCATTCGCACCGATGTCGCCGATACGATCGGCGCGGGCGACACGTTCAACGCCGGCGTGCTGGCCAGCCTGAGACGTCAGGGCGTGTTGAGCAAGAATGGAATCGCCGGGATCACCGGCGAACAGATCCATGCCGCCCTGACCCTGGGCGCGCAAGCCGCCGCCATCACCGTGTCGCGTCCCGGTGCGAATCCACCCTGGGCACATGAAATGCCCGCTTGACCCCGATACTTCGGTATTTCTTGCAGGAAAACACCCGGCTTCAATTCACGCCATCGGAATCTCTGTAAAATTCTGCCCGGATCATGCAGAATGAGGTCACACAGGTGCCGAGCCTGCATGATTTGCCGAAACCCGCCCGCAACGCCGGGCGGATACTTAAATTGGAGGCGTGAAATGTCCACTGTCACCGCGACCCGGGAAGCGTTGGAGTTGATTGACGAAATCGTTGCGGATCACGGCCCCGTCCTGTTCCATCAATCGGGCGGTTGCTGCGACGGGTCGTCGCCGATGTGCTATCCGCAGAGCGATTTCAAGCTCAGCGAACGGGATGTGAAACTGGGCGAGATCGGAGGGGCACCTTTCTATATCTCGGCCAGCCAATACGAGGCCTGGAAGCATACCGACCTGATCATCGATGTCGTGCCGGGGCGGGGCGGGATGTTCAGCCTTGATAACGGGCGCGAAAAGCGGTTTCTCACCCGTTCGGAAATCTGCTCGATCTGATTTGTCCCCCGATTGTGATGCCGCCGGGATACGCCTATAAGCGGAACATTCCTTCGGAGGTCCAAGAATGGCGTATCATATCTTCATCGATGGCGAAGCCGGCACGACGGGTCTGCAGATCCGCGAGCGCCTGGAAGCGCGTGAAGATATCCGATTGATCCAGATCGATCCGGAGCGCCGGAAGGATGCCGAGGCAAGGCGCGAGGCTTTCGCCCGGGCCGATGTCGCGATCCTGTGCCTGCCCGATGACGCGGCGCGCGAAGCGGTCAGGCTCTGCGAGGGCCTGGACGTGCGCTTGATCGATGCCTCGACGGCGCATCGTGTCGACAAGGCATGGGTTTTCGGTTTTCCCGAACTGAACAAGGACAATCGCGCACGCATCGCCGAGGCAGGTTTCGTCAGCAACCCGGGCTGCTATTCGACCGGCTCCATCGCGATGATCGCCCCGCTGGTTGCCGCCGGGCTGATCGCGCCGGACGAGGCGCTGTCGATCAATGCGGTCTCGGGCTTTACCGGTGGCGGCAAGAACTTGATCGCGGAATACGAGACCGGCGAGGCTCCGGCACATTTCGTCTACGGGCTGAACCAGAATCACAAGCATATCCCCGAGATCGTTCAGCAGGGCGGATTGACCGTACAGCCGATCTTCGCGCCCTCGGTCGGCAATTTCGCTCAGGGCATGGCGGTGCAGTTGCCGCTGCGTCTGGATCGGCGCCGCAGCATCCCGGCCTTGCATGACGCGTTGGCGGCCCATTACGCGGGTGAGCATTTCGTCCATGTCCTGGATCTTGGAGAACCCGGGGCGCGGATCGTGCCGACGGCGCTGAACGGCACCAACATGATGCATATCTCGGTTCAGGGGGACCAGGACACCGGCTGCGCAACGATCGTGGCCGTGTTGGACAATCTGGGCAAGGGCGCGTCCGGCGCCTCGGTGCAGAACCTCAACATCATGCTGGGGCTGGATGAGACGATCGGGCTGTAGCCGCCAGGAAAAAAGACCGCGCGGTCTTGAAAAGATCGCGTGGTCCATGAATGATAAATAGCCGTTTCAACCTGAAAACGGAAACGGTTGCGCTCCCCTCGCCATGAGGCGGAGGGTTAACCGCGTATTACATGCCCTGCTGTTTCACACCCTCGTTATGGCAATAGGCATCGGCGGTTTTGACCGACATGTTCTCCGGGCGTTCGATCGCACGATCCCAACGCACGATATCGGGCGAATAAAGCTGACAGACCACCCGGCCATTCGGTGTCTCGACAGTAACCGGTTCGGTCTCCCACTGCTTGGGATCGATGCTGCAAGCTGACAGTGCCGCGATGCCGACAACGGCGAAAGAAAGTTTTCTCATTCCAAATTACCCCATATAACGTGGGCAAATACGACAACAGATGAATTGGATGAGTCAAGGATTTTACCGCGGAACACCCCTGTTCTTTTGGACAGGGTTCCGGTTCGCGGGCCAGGCCAATCCTCATGAGTTGAAAATCGCGCAATAGACTGAAAAACCTTCACAATCCCGCCGGTTCCCGAATGATCCGGAACGCAAGGCCCCGCCGGATACCAACATTTCCTTGCATCAAAACCCAATTATTTGGACAGTGTCAGCCATGCTTGGACCTTGTCCGTAGCAACAGGGGGAGGAAAAATGACCAAACATGTACCGGCAACCCAGGATGTCTCACGCCGTTCGTTCCTGCGCCGCGGAGGCGCCATCGCGGGCGGAGCGGCCGCCAGCACGCTTGTCGCGGCTCCGGCCGTTCTTGCGCAGTCGCCGCTGACGCTGAAGATGCAGACAAGCTGGCCGGCCTCGGATATCTGGCAGACGATGGCGCAGCAATATGTGGACCGGGTCGAGGCCATGTCCGGCGGGCGGATCAAGATCGACCTGCTGCCCGCGGGCGCCGTCGTGGGCGCGTTCCAGGTGATGGACGGGGTCAGCGACGGGGTGATCGACATCGCCCATTCGGTTTCGGCCTACTGGTACGGCAAGCACAAGGCCGCATCGCTGTTCGGCACCGGCCCGGTCTTCGGCGGCGATCCCACCAATATGCTCAGCTGGTTCTGGCAGGGCGGCGGCCGCGAATTGTATCGCGAGCTGACACAGGACGAGATGGGGTTGAATGTCGTCGGGCTGATGGCTTTCCCGATGCCCGCGCAGCCATTCGGCTGGTTCAAGAACCCGATCGCCGGGGTCGAGGACATCCAGGGGATGAAATACCGCACTGTCGGCCTTGCCGCCGACCTGCTGCAATCCATGGGCATGTCCGTCGCGCAATTGCCCGGCGGCGAGATCGTCCCGGCGATGGAGCGTGGCGTGATCGACGCCTTCGAGTTCAACAACCCGTCCTCGGACCGCCGTTTCGGGGCGCAGGACGTGGCCAAGAACTATTACCTCGGCTCCTATCACCAGGCTTCCGAAGCCTTCGAGTTCCTGTTCAACCGGGATGTGATGGAGGATCTGGAACCCGATCTGCGCGCGATCATGGAACATGCGGTCGAGGCCGTGTCGACCTATAACACCGCCTATGCGCTGGACAATTACTCGGCCGACCTGCTGAAACTGCGCGACGAGGACGGGGTCTCGGTCCAGAAGACGCCGCAGCCCATCCTTCAGGCCCAGCTTGAGGCGTGGTCCGAGATGATCACCACGCTGGAAGAGGATCCGTTCATCAAGAAGGTGATGGACAGCCAGCGTGAATGGGTCAAGCGGACGACCTATTACGAACTGATGGACAAGCCCGATTATGCGCTCGCCTACGAGCATTTCTTCCCGGGCGAGTTGAAGCTCTGAGCCTTGCCGCCCCGGCTGAAGGGCCGGGGCGGTCCGCAATGCGAGGAATCCCATGTTCGCCTTCATGCGCTTTGCCGATAACCTGTCGGCATGGTTCGGCAAGACATTCGGCTGGCTGGTCATGCTGATGACCATCGGGGTCAGCTACGAGGTCGTCGTCCGCTATATCTTCAACGCGCCGACCTCGTGGTCGCTGGATGTTTCCTTCATCATGTATGGTACGCTGTTCATGATGGGCGGCGCCTATACGCTGTCGCGCGGCGGCCATGTGCGGGGCGATTTCCTGTATCGGATGTGGCCGGTCCGGGTACAGGCCGGGGTCGATCTGGTGCTGTATCTGCTGTTCTTCTTTCCGGGCGTCACGGCGCTGATCTTCTCGGGCTGGAAATATGCCGCCCGCGGTTGGAGATATGGCGAGGTCAGCGTGAACAGCCCTGCGGGCGTGCCGATCTTCCAGTTCAAGACGGTGCTGGTCGTAGCCGGAATCCTGCTCTTCATCCAGGGCATCGCCCAGGTCCTGCGCTGCATCCTCGCGCTGCGGGACGGGGTTTGGTATCTCGCCGAAGAGGATGTCGAGGAGACCGAGGAACTCCTTATCCGAGAAAAGGCGCAGGAAACCCATGATGCCTGATCCGACATCCCCGATCACCCTGCCGGAGAACGAAAAGTGACCGACCCACAAGTCGCCCTGTCGATGCTGGGCGTGTTCATCATCCTTGTCTTCCTGGGCTTTCCCATCGCCTTCACGCTGATGGCCCTTGGGATCATGTTCGGCTATTATGCCTATTTCGACGCGGGCCGGATGTGGCGCAGCTTCGAACGGTTGGGCGAGGATGCCGACTGGCTGACCTCGGTCACGACATGGATCGAGGGGTTCTTCAACAACCGCATCTTCGACCTGTTCATCAACCAGACCTATACCGTCATGTCGAACGAGGTGCTGACGGCCGTGCCGCTGTTCCTGTTCATGGGCTATATCGTCGAACGCGCAAATATCGTCGACCGGCTGTTCTCGACCCTGGCGGTCGCGTCGCGCAACATGCCCGGCTCGATGGGGGTGGCGGCGCTGATCACATGCGCGCTGTTCGCCACGGCGACCGGGATCGTCGGGGCGGTGGTCACGCTGATGGGGCTGCTGGCGCTGCCGGCCATGCTGAAGGCGCGTTACAATCCCAGCTTTGCCAGCGGTATCATCTGCGCGGGCGGCACGCTCGGCATCCTGATCCCGCCATCGATCATGCTGATCGTCTATGCCGCCGCCTCGGGCGTTTCGAT
Organism: Paracoccus methylarcula; assembly: GCF_003007735.2. GTDB lineage: Bacteria > Pseudomonadota > Alphaproteobacteria > Rhodobacterales > Rhodobacteraceae > Paracoccus > Paracoccus methylarcula. The sequence goes on along the minus strand of NZ_PXNQ02000004.1, from coordinate 64,227 downwards.
CGTGCGCCTCTATGCCGGGGCGATGCTGCCGGGGCTGGTGCTGGTGGGCCTGTATCTGATCTATGTGATCGGCAGATCCATCTTGCAGCCTTCCGTCGCGCCGCGCCCCTCCGAAGAAGAGGTCCCCTCGGTGCCCCTGCCGCGCCTGCTGCTGATGCTGGCGACCTCGTTCTTTCCGCTGGCGATCCTGATCGTCGCGGTGCTGGGCTCGATCCTCTTCGGGCTTGCCACCCCGACAGAGGCGGCAGCAATCGGTGCATTGGGCGGTTTGGTGCTGGCGGCGGCGTATCGCGCGCTCAGTTTTCAGCGACTGCGCGAGTCGGTCTATCTGACGGTGCGCACCACGGCGATGGTCTGCTGGCTCTTCGTCGGCTCCTATACCTTCTCATCGGTGTTCTCCTACCTGGGAGGCGAACAGCTTATCTCGGAATTCGTGGGCGGGTTGGACCTGACGCCGCTGCAATTCCTGCTACTGGCGCAGTTGATCATCTTCCTGCTGGGCTGGCCGCTGGAATGGTCCGAGATCATCATCATCTTCGTGCCGATCTTCCTGCCGCTGCTGCCGATGTTCGGGATCGATCCGCTGTTCTTCGGCATCCTCGTGGCACTGAACCTGCAAACCTCGTTCCTGACGCCACCCATGGCCATGTCGGCCTATTATCTCAAGGGCATCGCGCCACCAAGCGTCAAGCTGACCCAGATATTCGCCGGAGTGCTGCCCTTCCTGTTCATGGTCTTCATGGCCATGGCGCTGATGTATATCTTCCCCGATATCGTCTTCTACCTGCCGGAGCTGTTCTATGGCGGTTGACCTGACACGGCTTTACGCTACCGATCTGCGTGATCGTATCGCCCAGGGGCAGATCTCGGCGGTCGAGCTGGTTACCGCCTGCCTGAAACGCATCCATGAGACCGAGCCGCAATTGCAGGCATGGGCGTGGCTGGACGGCGAATATGCGTTGGAACAGGCGCGGGCGCTCGATGCGCGCCGCAAATCCGGCGCGCCCATCGGTGCGCTGCACGGGCTGCCGGTGGGGATCAAGGACGTCATCGACACGGCACGCGTGCCGACCGAGAACGGGACCGGGATCGACAAGGGCCGCGTCCCCCGCGAGGATGCGGGCTTGGTGGCAAGGCTGCGCGCTGCCGGTGCCATCATCATGGGCAAGACCGTCACGACCGAGATGGCCTTCATGCAGCCGTCGAAATCGCGCAATCCGCATGATCCCTCGCGCACCCCCGGGGGGTCTTCGTCCGGATCCGCGGTGGCGGTGGCGGCAGGAATGGTGCCGCTTGCGGTGGGCACGCAGACCGGCGGCTCGGTCATCCGGCCCGCCTCGTTCTGCGGCGTGGTCGGCTTCAAGCCCAGTTTCGGAATGATTGGCCGATCCGGCATCCTGCCGCAATCGCCCTTTCTCGACACGGTCGGGGCCTTTGCCCGCTCGGTCCCCGATGCCGCCCTGCTGGCCGAGGTGATGGCGGGCCACGATCCCGCCGACCGGGCAACCGTCCCCATGCCCGCGCCCCGGCTGCACCAGACAGCAATCGCAGAGCCGCCCGTGCGCCCGCATTTCGCACTGGTCGATCTTCCCGCCCCGCCGGAAACCGATCCCCGCATGCGCGCCGCGCTGGATGAGCTTGCCGGGATGCTGGGCGATCAGGTCGAGCGGGTGGAACTGCCACCGATCTTCGCCGAGGCACAGCAGACCCGCACGCGGATCAACCAGGCCGAGATGGCGAAATGCTATTACAATCACGAGCGCCGGGGCCGCGACCTGATGTCGCCGCAGTTGACCGAAGCCATCGACGCGGGAAAGGCAGTTCTGGCACGCGATTACCTGGCCGCGCTCGACTGGCGCGACGTGTTGAACGCCGGGCTGGAACGGGTCTTCGACCGCTGCGACGCGATCATCTGCGCGGCCAGCCCCGGCCCGGCCCCCGACGGGCTGGGCAGCACAGGCGATTCCGCCTTCAACGGCATCTGGACGCTTTGCGGAACACCCGCCGTGACCCTGCCCCTGTTTACCACCGAAGAGGGGCTGCCCATGGGCCTGCAGCTTGTCGGGCGGCTCGGAGACGATGCGCGGCTGTTGCGGACGGCGGCCTGGCTGGCACGGCTCCTGGAGGCTCAGCAAGAGCCGGAACAAATTGGAGAAACAGCATGAGCGAAAAGCTGATGGCAATTCTGGCTCTTGGGCTCCTGATCGGGTTTCTGGTGATACTGGTCTGGTATGTTCCGCGATGGGATCTGGGTGGCGTGGTTGCCGCGACCCTGGTTCTGGCAGTGATCGATACGGTGCAGATCCTGCGCAGGCATGGCGGCTCGGACAAGTAGCCGGTCCTGCGGCCGCTTGCCCGATAGCCCATAATGTCCTCGTGATTTCCATCAATCCCGTCGAACCGCGGTTGCACGCCGGCAGCACTGCTGTTCAGATGACGCCCGGACCGGATATGCAACATCACCCGGGCAAACCGAACGGAAGGACCCCATGCATAGCATCGACCGTATTGCTGAATTCGCCGATGACCTGACAGCGCTCCGCCAGGATTTTCATCGCCATCCCGAACTGGGCTTCGAAGAGCATCGCACCTCGGCCCGGGTGGCGGAATTGCTGGATGAATGGGGGATCGAGGTCACGCGCGGCATCGGCGGCACGGGCGTGGTCGGCGTGCTGGATGGAAAGCAACCCGGCCGGACCATCGGTCTCCGCGCCGATATGGACGCGCTGCCGATGGATGAGCAGACCAACCTGCCCTATGCCTCACGCAATCCCGGCGTGTTCCACGGCTGCGGCCATGACGGCCATACGACCATGCTGCTTGGCGCAGCGCGCTACCTGGCCGAAACGCGCGATTTCGCGGGGCGTGCCGTGTTCATCTTTCAACCGGCGGAGGAAGGTCTGGGAGGAGCCCGGGCCATGCTGCGCGATGGGCTGTTCGAACGGTTTCCCTGCGACGAGCTGTATGGAATGCATAACTCGCCCTATAACGAGCATGCTCAGCTGCGGATCCGGCCCGGCAAGGCACAGGCGGGCGCCGGATTTTTCGATATAGAAATCAAGGGCCGAGGCAGTCACGGCGCGATGCCGCAGGTCAGCCGCGATCCTATCGTGATCGGCAGCGGGCTGGTGAAGGACATGCAGGAGATCGTCTCACGCAATACCGATCCGACCCATGCGGCGGTGGTTTCGGTGACAGAATTCCACGCCGGAAGCGCCTATAACGTGATCCCCGAATCCGCCGTCCTGCGCGGCACCTTCCGCTATTTCGACGAGGCCGACGGCAGCATGATCGAGGCCCGCATCCGCCAGCTCTGCGCGGGTCTCGCATTGGCGCATGAGATTGAAATCACGGCCGATATTCGCAATGTGTTCGATGTCTTGTCGAACGATCCCGAGCGCGTCGAGAACCTGATCGAAGTGGCGCGCGAATTGCTTGGCGACAAGGCGCAGGCGAATGCCGAACTGACCATGGGTTCCGAGGACATGGCCGATCTGCTGCGCGTAGTTCCGGGTGCGTTCTTCAACCTCGGCCATGGCGGGACTGTGCCGCTGCATAACCCGGGCTTCGTCTTTGACGACAGCATCCTGCCGGTCGGCGCAAGCCTGCTGGCGCGATTGGTGGAAAAGCGCGGCGTGGCCTGAACCCGCCGCGCTTCGGGGCTGCGTGAAACTACGCCCCTTCTTCTTTGGACAAATACCTCGCAGGGGGTGCGGGGGCAGCGTTTGCCCCCGCTGCCGGGATCAGAAGAAGCCCAGTTTCTTTGGGCTGTAGCTGACCAGCATGTTCTTGGTCTGCTGATAATGATCCAGCATCATCTTGTGAGTCTCGCGTCCGATCCCCGACTGCTTGTAGCCACCGAAGGCCGCATGGGCCGGATAGGCGTGATAGCAGTTCGTCCAGACCCGGCCCGCCTTGATCGCGCGGCCAAAGCGATAGCAGGTATTGGCCTCGCGGCTCCAGACACCGGCGCCAAGGCCGTAAAGCGTGTCATTGGCGATCGACAGGGCCTCGTCATGGTCCTTGAAGGTGGTCACCGACACGACCGGGCCGAAGATTTCCTCCTGGAAGACCCGCATCTTGTTGTGGCCCTTCAGGATCGTCGGCTCGATATAATAACCCGAGCTCAGATCGCCGCCCAGTTCCGCGGCCTTGCCGCCGGTCAACACCTCGGCACCTTCCTGGCGGCCGATATCGAAATAGCTGAGGATCTTCTCCTTCTGCTCGGAACTGGCCTGGGCGCCGATCATCGTGTCCGCTTCACGCGGATCACCCTGCTTGATCGCCTTCACGCGGGCGAGGGCGCGGTCCATGAAGCGGTCATAGATCGATTCATGGATAAGGGCGCGCGACGGGCAGGTGCAGACCTCGCCCTGGTTCAGCGCGAACATCACGAAACCCTCGATCGCCTTGTCGAAGAAATCGTCATCCTCGCGGGCCACGTCGTCAAAGAAGATATTGGGGGACTTGCCGCCAAGCTCCAGCGTCACCGGGATCAGGTTTTCCGATGCGTATTGCATGATCAGCCGGCCCGTCGTCGTCTCGCCGGTAAAGGCGATCTTGGCGATGCGCGGATTCGAGGCCAGCGGCTTGCCCGCTTCCAATCCGAAACCGTTGACGATGTTAAGCACGCCCGGCGGCAGCAGGTCGCCGACCAGATCGGCCCAGACCATGATGCCCGCCGGGGTTTGCTCGGCCGGTTTCAGCACCACGCAGTTTCCAGCGGCGAGCGCCGGGGCCAGTTTCCAGCAGGCCATCAGCAGCGGGAAGTTCCACGGGATGATCTGGCCGACGACACCAAGCGGCTCGTGGAAATGGTAGGCGACGGTATCGTGGTCGATCTCGGACAGGGAACCTTCCTGCCCACGCAGCACGCCCGCGAAATAGCGGAAGTGATCGATGGCCAGCGGCAGGTCGGCGGCCATGGTCTCTCGGATCGGCTTGCCATTGTCCCATGTTTCGGCAGCGGCGAGCAGTTCCAGGTTCTGCTCCATCCGGTCGGCAATCTTCAGCAGCACGCCCGAGCGTTCGGCGGGCGAGGTCTGGCCCCATCTGTCCTTGGCCGCGTGGGCGGCATCCAGTGCGGCCTCGATGTCATCGGCGTTCGAGCGGGCGATCTCGCCGATCTCGCCGCCGGTGATCGGGGTGGTATTGACGAAGTATTTTCCCGATTTCGGGGCGGCCCATTTACCGCCGATGAAGTTGTCATAGCGTCCGGCGAACGGCATCACGCCCACGCCCTTGAATTCATGCGTCTGATCGTTCGGCATTTCATTCCTCCTCTGGGTCATCCCGGACTCCCCATCCGGGTCTGGGGAAGAGATTGACGCAAGTGGTCCGCCAGGCAATCACCCTATGCGGGTCCGCGGCGAAAGCTGTCTCACGGGTGAGACAGTCAGGGTTGTTTTTCACCCAGGCCCAGCCTCGCCATGCGCCGATACATGGTCGCCCGGCCGATGCCGAGCGCCCGTGCCGCGGCCGAGACATTGCCGCCTGCGCGCGCGAGGGCGCGGGTGACGGCGGCGCGTTCAGCCTTGTCGAAGCCCGACATATCGTCGTCGCGGCCCAGCAGATCGGCGGCGGGACGCGGACGGATCGCCCCCTCGCGCTCCAGCCCCAGAGCGCGGCGGGCGGCGCGGGTTGCGCCGATGGCCAGATCGTCCTTGTCCACCGCCAGCAGCATCGCCGCATCGCCGCCCTCGTCCGAAGCGACGACAATCCGTGCCTCGGGAAAGCTGGCCCGGAAGAACACCGCCTCGATCGCCCTGGCGGTCTGCGCGACCTGCGCCGAGATCAGCCGGTTGTAGCGCTCGGTCTGGTCGGCGCGGGCAGAACTGACATCCAGCGCGGCCAGCAGCTTGCCATCCGGCCCCCAGATCGGCGCATCCATGCAGGACATGCCGATATTGCGGGTGTGGAAATGCTCGTCGCGATGGATGGTGACCTGCCGCCCCTCGACCAGGCAGGTGCCGATACCGTTGGTCCCCTGCACCGCCTCGGACCAGTCGGCGCCTTGCCACAGCCCCCAATCGCGGAACTGCGCGGCATCGGCCTCGCTCATGCGCTGATCCAACACCACGCCCTCGGCATCGGTCAGAAGCACGTTGCAGCCCGACAGGCAGACAAGGTTGTAAAGCTGATCGAGCTGCGGCGTGGCGACATGCAGGAAACGTTCCATCGCCTCGCGGCGCGCGGTCAACTCGGGCCGGGTCAGCCTTTCCGGGCGGCGCCGGTCGCCGGGATCAAGCCCGTGTTTCATCATCGAGCGCCGCCATGACGCCGCCAGCGCCGATGTCGCGGAATTGGATTGCGATTGCTCGGCCACCAGATCGGCGTGGCTGCGATACGCCATGATTCTCCTCCTCGTGGTGGAGACTATAGCAGAGTTACGCTAATGCGTGTTGCGACTTTGGTCCCATGGCTTGGCCCCCAGGTCCAACCTCGCCCCTTCTTCTTCATGCAAATATCCCGCGGGGGGTTGTCGGGTGGTGCGCCATTGGTTCGAGAACCACCCGGCGACGGGGGCGCGAAGCCCCCGGCCATCGCGGGACGCAATACCCATCCCCGAATTTCGTGCCCTACCCCGCGCTCGCCACCCGGGGCTGATAGGGCGGCAATTCGACCCCGTCGCGATAGAGCAGCGATTCCCCGTCATGGAACAGGTGCATTGCCTCGGGCTTCGCGGCCAGGCGCACGGTCCTGCCGCCATAACCGGCATGAATGCCGGGCAGCTTGGCGATGACCGGCACCGTTTCAGCGTTGGTACCGAAATAGAGCAGCGTCACCTCGCCCAGGGCCTCGGTCAGATCGACCTTGCCCTCGAACAGCGCCGGGCCGTCGGTCTCGAACATGTCCTCGGGGCGGACGCCGAGATTTACGGGCATCCCCTCGTCCCCGGCACGGGTCGGGATGGCGACGCGGGCCTCTCCGCCGCCAGCCAGCGCGACGGTGGTCTCCTCCCCCACCGCCGTCACCTTGCCGGGCAAGAGATTCATCGCGGGCGAGCCGATGAAGCCGGCGACGAATTCGTTGATCGGGCGCTCGTAAAGTTCCAGCGGCGCGCCGACCTGCGCGATGCCGCCACCGGCCAGTACGACGATGCGGTCGGCCAGTGTCATCGCCTCGGTCTGGTCATGGGTGACATAGACCATCGTGCGGTCGGGCATGGATTCCTTGAGTTGCGCGATCTCGATCCGGGTGGCCACCCGCAAGGCGGCATCTAGGTTAGAGAGCGGCTCGTCGAACAGGTAGACCTTGGGATCGCGCACCAGCGCCCTGCCGATGGCCACGCGCTGACGCTGACCACCCGAAAGCGCCTTGGGCAGGCGGTCCAGATAGGGGGTCAGTTGCAGCATCTTGCCGGCGCGGTCGGTCGCGTCCCTGATCTCGTCCCTGGACTTGCCGGCGATCTTGAGCGCGAAGGCCATGTTGTCGCGCACCGTCATATGCGGATAGAGCGCATAGGACTGGAACACCATCGCAATGCCGCGCTGGCTGGGCGGAATGTCGTTCATCCGCTGCCCATCGATATCCAGCGTCCCGCCGGAAATCTGTTCGAGCCCGGCAATCATCCGCAAGAGCGTGGATTTCCCGCAACCGGACGGGCCCACGAACACGATGAATTCCCCGGAACTGATATCCAGGTCGATATTCTTCAATACATTCACATCACCATAGGATTTGGCGATATCTGCGAGTTTCAAATCGGCCACGGCGAGCCTCCCCCCTCATCAACCTTCGATAATCTGAACCTGCCAGGGCGCCATCCCGCCGACCGGTTCATCGGACAGATTGGCCCGGATCTGCAAAGTCTGCGCATCGTCGGAGCGGCGGAACGACAGGATCGGTCCTTCGGCCCTGATATCGGTCATGCTTCCGCCCCTCAGCGCGCTGTGTTTCCGGCGCAGGCCGATCGCCCAACGGTAATGGTGCAACACGGATTGCGCGTCGGCTTCCTGCCCGACCACGGTGCGCTGCAGATGCGCATGCGGCACCGGCAGCCACGGCTGGCTGGTCGAGAAGCCGCCATTCACCCCCATGTCCCAGACCATCGGGGTCCGGCAACCGTCGCGGCCCTTGAACTCGGGCCAGAATTCGATGCCATAGGGATCGCGCAGCTCCTCGAATTGCAGCTCGGCCTCGGGCAGGCCCAATTCCTCGCCCTGGTAGAGGCAGACCGAGCCGCGCAAGCACATCAACACCGTGCAATAAGCCTTGGCAGCCTGGTCCGAGAGGTTCCAGCGGCTGATATGGCGCATGACGTCATGGTTGGACATGGCCCAGCAGGGCCAGGCATTCGGAGCGATTTCCTGCAATTGCTCGAACACCTCGACGATACGGCTGGCCAGGAGATCCTCGCCCGACAGGAAATCGAAGACATAGGACATCTCGATCCGGCCCGGCACGCCGGTATATTCCTCGAGCAGTTCCAGCCCGCGCTCGCTATCGCCGATCTCGCCGACCACGACCGCGCCGCTTTCCCTCAGCATCTGGTTCAGGCGTTCAAGGAAGGCCAGGTTCTCGGGCTGCGACTTGTCGTATCTGTGGCTTTGATGGTTGTAGGGATTGACCGCCGGCGCGGTGTCGGATTTGCGCAATTCCGGCGCAAGCGGCGGGTTGTCCCGCAACTGGGCGTCGTGGAAATAGAAATTGATCGTGTCCAGGCGGAACCCATCCACGCCCTTGTCCAGCCAGAACCGCACCATCTCGAGCAGCGCGTCCTGAACCTCGTGGTTATGGAAATTCAGATCCGGCTGCGAGGCCAGGAAGTTGTGCAGGTAATACTGTTCGCGCCGCGCATCCCATTGCCATGCGCTGCCGCCGAAGATCGACAGCCAGTTGGTGGGCGGTGTTCCGTCAGGCTTGGGATCGGCCCAGACATACCAGGCCGCCTTGTCATTATCGCGGCTGGAGCGGCTTTCCGTGAACCAGGGATGCTGGTCCGAGCTGTGTGACATCACCAGGTCGATCATCACCTTGAGGCCCAGCTCATGCGCGCGTTCGATCAGCCAGTCGAAATCCTCCATGGTGCCGAACATCGGGTCGATGCCGCGATAATCGCTGACATCATAGCCGAAATCCTTCATCGGAGAGGTAAAGAAAGGCGAGATCCAGACGGCATCCACCCCGAGCGAGGCCACATAGGGCAGGCGCTGCGCGATCCCGGCCAGATCGCCGATGCCGTCGCCGGTCGTGTCCTGGAAACTGCGTGGGTAGATCTGATAGATGATCCCGCCCTTCCACCAGTCATTCGTCATTTCGTTCAAATCAACCACCCTTGACCGATCCCGCCAGCAGGCCGCGGACCAGGTATCTTTGCATCGAGAAGAAGACGATCAGCGGCACCGCGATCGAGATGAAGGCCGAGGTCGCCAGGATCTCCCATTCGCCGCCTTTCGATCCCATGAGCTCGCGCAGCACCCCGGTCATGACCAGTTGTTCCCGCGTATTGCCAAGAAACACCGTCGCCACCAGCAGGTCGTTCCAGACCCAGAGGAACTGGAAGATCGCAAAACTGGCCAGCGCCGGGAAGGACAGGGGCAGGACGATACGGCGGAAGATCTGGAAATCGGTCGCGCCGTCCACGCGGGCGGATTCGATCACCTCGCGTGGCAATCCGACCATGTAGTTTCGCAAGAGATACACCGCCAGGGGCAGGCCAAAGCCGGTATGCGCCAGCCAGATCCCCAGATATCCCTTGCCGATGCCGATGCTGTTATGCATCTGCAACAACGGGATCAGCGACACCTGCAGGGGCACGACCAGCAGCCCGACGACGGCCGCGGTCAGCAATGCCCGCCCCGGAAACTGCATCCATGCCAATGCATAGGCCGCGAAAGCCGCGATCAGGATCGGGATCACCGTCGCCGGGATCGCCACCGTCAGCGTATTCATGAAGGCGCGGCCCAGCCCCTCTGCGGTCAGCACCCGCTGATAATTCGCGGTCGTCAGGTTCGCGGGCGCCTTGGTCGTGGTGAAGATCCGCTCCCCCCGCCGCATCTCGAAGGGCGCCTCCGAGGTCAGGCGATAGCTGCCATCCTCGTTCACGGTAAGCTGCCAGCCATCCTCGATCTCGGTTGTCTCGCCGGGCTGGAAGGCCCCCGGCTCGCGCGAGCGGGTGCCCCATGCGGTCAGTTCCTGATCCCCTTCCAGCACCGTGCCCTCGATCACGTAGAGGCCATCGACCTGGGTGGCATCGTCATCGGTTCCGGTGCGGACGAAGCCGGTCTGCTCGGATGCCGAGAAGGACGCCCACCAGCCGCTGCTCGCGATCTGGTCGCGGTCGCGGAAGGAAGATACGAACAGCCCCAATGTCGGGATCGTCCACAGCAGCACCAGCAGGAAGGCGGAGATATTGACCACCCATGTCAGCGATGATTTCTGTCCGGCCATGCCTTCCATCAGCGGATCTCCTTGCGGACATTGCGGATGTTCCAGACCATGATCGGCGTCACCAGAAGCATCAGGACGATGGCGATGGCCGAGCCGCGGCCATAATCGGGCGTGCCGCGGAACATCCAGTCATACATCAGGTTCGCCAGCACCTGCGTTCCCCATTGCCCATTGGTCATCACGAAGACGATGTCGAAGACCTTGAGCACGACGATGGTGATGGTAGTCCAGACAACCGCGATGGTGCCCATGATCTGCGGCACCTTGATCTTGAAGAACACCTGCAAGGGCGAGGCGCCGTCGAGGATCGCGGCCTCGATGGTCTCTTCGGGGATGCCGCGCAGGGCCGCCGACAGGATCACCATGGCAAAGCCGGTCTGGATCCAGACCAGCACGATCATCAGGAAGAAGTTGTTCCACGGGATCAGTGTCAGCCAGAGCTGCGAATCCCCCCCAAGCTTGGTCACGAGATAATTGAGCAGGCCGATCTGCGTTTCGTCGGCATCGCGGTATTCATAGATGAATTTCCAGATCACCCCCGCGCCGACAAAGCTGATCGCCATCGGCATGAAGATCAGCGATTTGCCGATATTGCCCCATTTGATCCGGTCGGTCAGTTGCGCCGCGATCAGCCCGAACAGGGTGGACAGAGCCGGCACGACCAGCAGCCACAGCATGTTGTTGCGCATCGATTCGCCGAATTTGGAATCGCCCACGGCCCATGTGTAATTGTCGACACCCACGAACCGGCTGCCATCGGCGTTGTGCAGCGACCGCCAGAGGCTGTCGAGCACCGGATAGACCAGGTACAGTCCAAGGAACAGGATCGCGGGTCCCAGGAACAGCCAGGGCCGGATCTGGTTGGCCCTGCGGATATTGTCGCCCGCCTTCTCTCCGCGCGGCGGGTAGATCGTGTCGAGGATCATGTTCGACCCCCAGAACCAGGCCACGCAGCCGAAAACGCCTATCGCGATCGTGCTGATGGCAAGCCAGAACAATTCCATCTTTACCCTCCCCTGGTTCCGGTAGGGATGGCGCGTCGGGCGCCATCCCGGATCGTCATACCTGCCTGCGGCAGTTTACTTGACCGTCGTCCAGCTTTGCTGGATGGCATCAGCCACTTCCTGCGCCGATTTGCCGCCGACGAAATCGACCATGCCGGTCCAGAACGCCCCGGCACCGATCGAGCCGGGCATCAGGTCGGATCCGTCAAAGCGGAAGGTCGTCGCATCAAGCAGGATCTGTCCCATCCTCTTCAGGGTCTCGTCGCCATAGGCATCCGTGTTGACGCCGGTATGCGGGGTCAGGAATCCCTTCTGCGCCATCCAGATCTCATGCACGGCGGGAACCTGCAGGAAGTCTATGAAGGCCATCGCCGCCTGATTGTCGGAAAAGACCGAGAACAGCGTGCCGCCGCCAAGCACCGGCTGCCCGAGACCGCCATCGGCAGGTGCCGGGAAATAGAAGAAATCCGCATCCAGTCCGATCTCGGTCCCTTCCGGGAAGAAGGAGGGGATGAAGCTGGCCTGGCGATGCATGTAGCAATCGGGCGGAGATTCAAAGAGACCCTTGGGGCTATCCCGGAAATCGGTCGATGCGACAGAACCCGCGCCACCGGCAACGAAATCGTCGTTCTTGGCGAACCAGCCGAAATCCTCGATGGCCGCGATGACCTTGGGATCGTTGAAAGGCATCTCGTTGGTCGTCCAGGCGTCGTAATCCTCGGGACTGTTGATGCGCAGCATCAGGTCCTCGACCCAGTCCGTCGCGGGCCAGCCCGTTGCACCGCCGGAACCAAGCCCGATGCACCATGGCGTCTCGCCATCCTCGGCGATCTGCTCGGTCAGCGCCTTGAGATCCTCGTAGGTTTCGGGCACCTCGTAGCCCGCATCCTCGAAATTCTCGGGCACATACCAGACCAGCGATTTCACATCGGCCTTGAAGGGGAATGCATAGAACGCGTCGCTGCCATCCGCGCCGGCATAGGTTCCCAGGTCAGCCCAGCTATCGCCCGCCGCGTAATTATCGCGCACCCATTGCGCCATTTCATCGCCCAAGGGCTTGAGATGCCCTTTCTTGGCCAGATCGGCGGCCAATCCCGGTTGCGGCAATACCGCGATATCAGGAGGCGATCCCGCTTCGCTGTCGATCACGATCTGCTGCTCGAAGCTGTCGGAACCGGAATAATTCGCCTTGGCCCCGGTCGCCTCTTCGAAATAGGGCAGCAGCGAGGTGAACAGTTCCTGGTCGGCACCAAGCCAGGGACCGAGGATATTGAACTCCTGTCCTTCCAGCCCGCTATGGGATGCCTTGAAATCCTCGAGACTCTGCCAGTTGATACGGTCGTCGCTGCCGGGTTCGATGACCATCTGGGCCGGCGCCATTCCGGCAGACAGGGCCGCAGCCGCGACTGTCAGATAGAAAACGGTTCTCATTCTTTCCTCCCATGCATTCGCTTCGGATCGTTTCTCGCCCAAATGTTAACGCTAGCAATTGCCAAACCATGCGGTTTTGTCAAATAAAACTCACTCCCACTCCAATTCCTTGTAGGCAGCCGTCGCGTCGCGGGCTGCTGTCTGGGGAAAAGAGTTCCACGCATCCTGCTTGTCTTGCAAGGCTTTTGTTATCCGCGGCACCGCGTCTGACATTGGCACCCCCGCCGCAATCGCATCCCGCGTGGCATCTCTCAGCGCGGTCAGGAACTCGGCCTGCGGCCCTATCGCCTCGGTCCATGAATCCGTCACTGGCCCATGCCCCGGAACGATCAGGCGCGGCACGGGTCGGGGCGGGACCTCAAGCCATTGCAGCCAGCCGATCAGCGAGCCGTCGATCACCGGGGCGAGTTCCCGAAATACCAGATCACCCGTGAACAGGGTCGCCGTCTCCGGGTCGAAAACCGTCAGGTCATTGTCGGTATGGGCGGTGCCCTCCGCCCGCAATGAAAGGCTGCGTCCGCCAAGATCGATCCGGTCACGGTCCTCGACAACCCGGTCCGGCAAGGTGATCCCGGTGCCGATGACCTCTTCGGGCGGGTAGAGCCGGGCAACGCTGTCCAGATAGCCTTGCGCCCGGACATCCAGTGCCATGGGCATTGCGGCATGACCCAGAATTTCCGCCCCTGCCTCCTTGAAGACCGAGCTTCCCAGGACATGGTCGGGATGCATATGGGTCAGGATGACATGACTGACCGGCAGATCGGTCAATCGCCGAATCGCCGCATGAAGCTCTTGTCCCTGCGCACGCGACACGCCGGTATCGATCACCGCAACCGATGCCTCGCCAATCACCACGCCCAGATTGGCGATCCTGCCATCGGCTGATTCCTCCATCTGGACGGGATCGCCGATATAGACATGGATACCGGGTGCCACCTGTTGCAAAGGCAGCGCGGGCAATTCCTCGGTCGAACGGCATTCGGCCCCGGCTCCGGTCAGCCCGGAACGATCCTTTAACCAGAGGTCGATGATTCGCTCTGCCCGGGCCTCGCATTCCGCCCGCGTGCCGGCCTCGGCTTCCGGCAGGAGTATCGGCGCACAATCTTCGGGCGATCCGGCAATGCAAGCAGTCAAAATGAGATGAAACATTGCCGAATATTCCCGCGCAGAGCCGAAAAGAAACCGAAACCAGTAATATCAGACCTTCGTCTTGTTGACCCATGCTGCCTCTCATCTACCATGAGGTCCAGTCGCGAATGCCGCGACCCCGGCTTTTGGAGGAGAGAAGCAACATGGCATGGACCAAACCCACCCTGAAGGAAATCGCCTGCGGCATGGAAATCAACATGTATGCCCCGGCAGAGGATGAGCCCGTCCTGTTCTGACCCCTTGGAAACAGGCAGGAAACGGCCCTGTCCGATCTGTCGGGCAGGGCCGCTTCGTCTGAAACCTTCATGAAGATCATCATTCTGGGCGCAGCGGCGGGTGGCGGGTTGCCGCAATGGAATTGCGGCTGCGACAATTGCGATGCCGCGCGGGCGGGCCGAATCCCCGCCCTGACGCAAAGCTCGGTCGCGGTCAGCGCGAATGGGCAGGACTGGGCGATCCTGAACGCATCGCCCGATATCCGCATGCAACTGGCGGCCACGCCTGCCCTTCACCCGACCGGACCGCGCCGGATGCCGCTGCGTTCGGTGCTGGTGACGAATGGCGATATCGATCACGTGGCCGGTCTGTTGACCTTGCGCGAAAGCCAGCCATTCGATCTGTTCGCCACCTCCGCAATCCACGAGGCGCTTGCCGCCAACCCGATGCTGTCGGCCCTGCGCACCGACCTGGTGCCACGCCGGACCGTATCGCTGGGTCAGACGGTCGAGCTTGCCCCCGGCCTGACCGCGACGCTTTTCGCCGTTCCCGGCAAAGTGCCGCTCTACCAGGAGGGCGAGGTGGTCGAGACCGGACTGGTCGGCGAAACCACGGTCGGGGTCGAATTGCAGGCCGGGGGCCGCCGGGCGCTCTATATCCCCGGATGCGCCACTATCCCCGAATGGCTGAAAATCCGTATCAGCGGCGCCGACCTGTTGATGTTCGATGGCACGCTTTGGGCGGATGACGAGATGATCCGCATGGGACTTGGCCAGAAGACTGGCCGCCGCATGGGCCATATGCCGGTTTCGGAAACCATGACCGGACTGGCGGACACGCCCATCGCGCGCCGGATTTTCGTGCATATGAACAATTCCAACCCGCTGAGCGATCCCTCAAGCCCGCAGACGGCACAGGCCGAGGCTCGGGGATGGCAGATCGGCCGCGACGGCATGGAGATCACGCTGTGAAGGACATCCCCGCCCAGCCCCAATCCCGCGAGGATTTCGAGGCCCGCCTGCGCGCCATCGGCGCCGAGCGCTACCATGACCGGCATCCCTTCCATGCCCGGCTGCATGGCGGCGACTGCACGCCGGACGAGGTCCGCGCATGGGTCATCAATCGCTGGATGTACCAGTCCCGCATCCCGATGAAGGACGCCGCCTTCATGTCGCGGGTGGAAGATCCCGCCCTGCGCCGCCGCTGGCGCAAGCGGATCGAGGATCACGATGGCAACGTGGACGAGGGCGGCGGCATCCGCCGCTGGCTGGCGCTGGCCCGCGCCGTGGGGCTGGATCCTGATTTCGTCGCCTCTGGCCGGGGCATCATGCCCGCCACCCGTTTCGCGGTGGAAGCATATCTCCGCTTCGTCCGCGACATGCCTCTGCTGGACGCCGTCGCCGCCAGCCTGACCGAACTTTTCGCCCCGCAAATCCATGCGCAACGGATCGAGGGGCTGCTGGCCCATTACGACTTCGCCGACGACACCAGCCTCGCCTATTTCAGGAAACGCCTGACCGAGGCGCCCGAGGATGTGGCCTTCGGCCTCGATTACGTGCTGACCCATGCCGACACGCTGGAAAAGCAGAACGCCGCCGCAGCCGCGCTGATCTTCAAGACCAACGTGCTCTGGGCTCAGCTTGACGCGCTGTGGCATGGCTATGTCGAGGGCAATATCCCACCCGGCGCATGGCGGCCCGGAGAAGGAATGCTGTGATGGACCCGCTGATCGCCCCCGAGGATATCCCCTATCTGCCCCGCGGTGTGCGGCTGGAGGATGACCGGGTGCGGGGTATCCGCGTATTGCAGGCTCCCGAACGCGCCATGCAGCTTGACGCCATCGGCGATGCGATCCTGTCGGAACTTGACGGAGAGCGCAGCATGGCAGCCATCGCAAGCGATCTTGCCACCCGATACCAGGCCCCGGAGGATCAGATCACCGGCGATATCCGCGATTTCCTGACCGGCCTGATCGAGCGGCGGATGGTTTTCGTGAAATCGCCTCCCAAGGAAACATAAGTCATCAATGGACTCCATGCCGCGCATCTCTTCTTCTTCATTTAAGTATCCCACGGGGGTCCGGGGGTGTGAAACCCCCGGTTGCAGGTTCCAATCACACCCGAAGGACTCGTCATGAAGGATCTCCCCGCCCAGCCCCGCGATCTCGACGGCAACCCGGTCGCTCCCGGCCTGCCCATGGCGATGCTGGCCGAGATCACCCATCGCTGCCCGCTCTCCTGCCCCTATTGCTCGAACCCGGTCGAACTGACCCGTGCGCAGGCCGAACTGCCCGCCGAGGACTGGGCGCGGGTCTTCCGCGAAGCTGCCGATCTGGGCGTGTTGCAGGTGCATATCTCGGGCGGCGAGCCGGGTGCCCGGCGCGACCTGGCGCAGATCGCGGAATCGGCGCGCGCGGCGGGGCTTTATGTCAACCTGATCACCTCGGGCATCGGTATCACCCGTCAACGGCTGGAGGAACTGGACAGCAAGGGAGTCGATCATGTCCAGCTATCGCTGCAGGGCATCCGCCCCGACATGGCCGACCGGATCAGCGGCCATCCGGGGTCCTGGGACAAGAAGATGGGATTCGCCGGATGGGTCACAGAGATCGGCTTTCCCCTGACCATCAACGCCGTCGTCCATCGCCAGAACATGGAACGCCTGCCCGACATGATCGAGCTTGCCGAAACCCTTGGCGCAAGGCGGATCGAGGTGGCGACCGTGCAGTTCCACGGTTGGGCCGACCTGAACCGCAAGGCATTGATGCCGACCCGCGAACAGGCAGCCTTCGCGCGGCAGGTGGTGAACGATGCCCGCATCCGGCTGCGCGGGCGGATGGTCATCGATTACGTTCCCGCCGATCATCACGCGGTCTATCCCAAGGCCTGCATGGGCGGTTGGGGCTCGACCGGGCTGAATGTCGCGCCCGATGGCTCGGTCCTGCCCTGCCACGCCGCCGGTTCCATCGGCTGGATGCGGTTCGAGAATGTCCGCGACCGCTCCCTGTCCGACATCTGGCACCTCTCGGAGGCCTTCAACGCCTTTCGCGGCACCGGATGGATGACTGAACCCTGCCGCAGTTGTGAGCGGAAAAACATGGATTTTGGCGGCTGCCGGTGTCAAGCTATGGCCATCGCGGGCGATGCGCGGGCGACCGATCCGGTCTGCTCGAAATCGCCGCTGCATGCGCAGGTCGTCGCCCGGGCCGAGGAGGATGCGGGCGCTGATACGGCAGAACTGATCTACCGGCGCATGAAGAAGGGAGGATGACAATGAAGGCATGGCTTACGGCTGCGGCGCTTCTGATGACCTCGCCCGTTCTGGCGCAGGAGAACCCGCTGCAGCCTTCGGAAACATGGAACGACCTGCGTGAATCGGTCCTGGGCCTGACCGAGGAACCGCCGATCGATGCTGGCATCCTCGATGTCGATGCCCCGATGCGCGCCAATGACGCGGCCATCGTTCCGATCCGGCTGACGCAAGCGGCAGGTGCCCCGGCACTGACCGACCTGACCCTGATGATCGACGAGAACCCGGCCCCCGTGGCCGCCGAATACAGCTTCGGCGAGGCGTTGATGCCGCTTGATTTCGAGGTCCGTGTCCGTGTCGATGCCTATACCGACCTGCGCGCCATCGGCAGCCGTGTGGATGGCGGCAAGATCATGGCCGGACGCTTCGTCAAGGCTTCGGGCGGCTGCTCGGCTCCGGCGGGCAAGGACATGGCGGCGGTGAAAGAGACCATGGGCGAGATGCGCTGGAAAACCGCACAGGACGGGGATCGCAGCATCGGCACGCTGATGATCCGCCATCCGATGTTTTCCGGGCTGCAACGCGATCAGGTGACGCTGATGAATATTCCCGCCCATTTCATCGACAGGCTGGAGGTGCGGCAGGGCGATGAATTGCTGTTCTCGATGCAGGCGGGAATCTCGGTCAGCGAGGATCCGGTGTTCCGTTTCGCCTATAGGCCCAACGGCAAGCCGATCAGCGTCCATGCCGAGGATACCGAAGGCAATATCTGGGACCGGACCTTCGACGCGGCGGGCTGACGCATCTCCGGCAATTCATGGTTGTCTTCACGACACAGGCTCTGGTTCCTTCTTCATAATGGGCGCTACGGTTCGGATGCGAATATCCACGCCGGACAAGGAGCCGAATGTGCCAGATCTGAAAACAATCTTGCAAAACTGTCGCAAGGATTGACCAGCACCCGCTGCCTCATTGGGAGCAAGACCATCGGGGTTGAACAGATCGCTGATAATCTCGGTCCGGCAATGTCGCGGGACAGGATTTCGTCATCCGAGTAACAGGCCGACCCCGAGCCCCACTGCCAACGCCACACCCGCAGCCACCGCATAGCCCCGGCGGTGGCCATTCTTCCTGGGCTGGGGCTTCGCATGCGCATTTTCCCACAGCATCCGGTCAACGAGCTTCGGCAGCAACGGGCCATAGCGTCCCAATGTCTGCGCCACCTGCATCGCGTCCTTCGCCATCGCCCGTGGCCCGAGGCTTGCCTTGATGTAATCCGAGACGACGGGCTTGGCCGCCTCCCACATGTTCAGTTGCGGATCCAGCGAACGCGCGACGCCTTCGACAACCACCATGGTCCGCTGCAAGAGGATCAGCTCGGTCCGTGTGGGCATGCCGAAGCGCTCGGTGACCTCGAACAGATAGGCCAGCAGGTTGGCCATGGAGATCTGGCTGGCATCGGCGCCGAAGATCGGTTCCCCCACCGCGCGCAGGGCACGGGCAAAGGCCGCCTCGTCACGGTCGCGGGGAACGTAGCCCGCCTCGAAATGCACCCGCGCCACGCGGCGGTAGTCGCGATGGATGAAGCCCATCAGGATCTCGGCATAGACGCGGCGGGTATATTCGTCGATCTCGCCCATGATCCCGAAATCATAGGCGACAATGTCCCCGTCCGGCGCGACCTTGAGATTGCCGTGATGCATGTCTGCATGGAAAAAGCCGTCGCGCAGCGCGTGTTGCAGGAAAAGCTGGATCACCCGCCGGGCGACACGGGTGATGTCGTGGCCCGCCGCGATCAGCGCTTCGCGGTCGCCCATCGGAATGCCCTCTGCCCAGTCCGAGGTCAGCACCCGCCGTGATGAAAGGTGCCAATGCGGCAGCGGGATGGCGAAGTCCTTGTCCTCGCGGGTATTCTCGGCGAATTCCGAGGCGGAGGCGGCTTCAAGCCTCAGGTCGAGTTCACCGGTAACCACCGACTCGAAATGGCTGATAACATCGCGGGGCCGCAGGCGGCGGCTGAAGGGGGCGATACCCTCGATCATTCCGGCGGCGAAATGGAACGCATCGATATCGCGGCGAAAGGCACCCACGATGCCGGGACGCAGCACCTTGACGGCAACCTCTTGCCCGGTCTCGCGCAGCCTTGCCCGGTGGACCTGCGCGATGGAAGCCGCCGCAACGGGTTCCGAGAATTCCGAGAACAGCTCATCGACAGGCCGGCCCAGCTCGGCCGCGACCATCTGCTTGGCGGTCTCGGTCGGAAAGGGCGGCAGCCGGTCCTGCAGCATCCGCAACTGATCGGCCAGTTCAGTGCCGACGACATCGGCGCGGGTCGAGAGGATCTGTCCGAACTTGATATAGGCGGGGCCGAGCGCCGTGATCGCGCGCGTCACAGGCGGCAGATCGGGATTGCCCTTGTAACCCATCCAGCGGAACGGCCAGCCCAGCACCCGCGCCGCCAGGCGCAGCCGGGCCGGGGCCTCGATCGCGTCAAGCGCCACGCCCATTGCGCCGGTCCGCTCGAATGTCGCGCCGGTGCGGATCAGGCGCAGGATGTTATGCGGACCGCGCATTAAAGCTTCCAGCCGGAATGCAGCGCGGCGACGCCCAACGACAGGTTGCGCCATTGAACACGGCCGAATCCGGCCTGGCGGATCATTTCGCCGAACGCCTCCTGATCCGGAAAGCGGCGGATCGATTCGACCAGGTATTGATAGCTGTCGCGGTCGCCGGTCACCGCCTGCCCCATCGCCGGGATCACGTTGAAGCTGTAGCGGTCATAGGCCCATTGCATCATCGGCACCGGGATCCGGCTGAACTCCAGCACCATCAGCCGTCCGCCGGGACGCAGCACGCGGAACGCCTCGGCCAGCGCGTCGGGAATGCGGGTGACGTTGCGGATGCCGAAGCTGATCGTGTAGCGGTCGAAGCTGTCATCCGCGAAAGGCAGCCGCATCGCATCACCGGTCACCCATGCCAACCGGCTGGCCAGCTTGGCGGCCTCGCCGCGCTTGCGCCCCTCGACCAGCATGGATTCGGTCATGTCACAGACAGTGGCGCGCGCACCCGGCGCCCGGTCGAGGAAACGGAAGGCGATGTCACCAGTGCCCCCGGCCACGTCCAGCAGATGCTGGCCGTTGCGCGGTGCGAGCCAATCCATCATCGCATTCTTCCAGACACGGTGGACGCCCGCGCTCATCAGGTCGTTCATCAGGTCATAGCGCGAGGCCACGCTGGAGAACACGCCATGGACCAGCCCGGCCTTGTCGTCCTCGTCCACGGTTCGGAAACCGAAATGGGTCTGTTTCTTTTCGCTCATCGCGCTTGCCGTCCGCTGTCCTTCGCGCCAGATACGTCAGGCGCGCCGCGCGCACAATGACCGGGATGCGCCCAAGGCGCAATGCAGCGAAAGGAACGCCATGCCGGAACTGCCGGAAGTCGAGACGGTCAGGCGCGGCTTGCAGCCGCATCTGGAGGGCCAGCGCATTGCCCGTGCCGAGGCGCGCCGTCCCGATTTGCGCTGGCCCCTGCCGCCCGACCTGGTGCAGGTGTTGACCGGCGCGACGGTGACGGCTTTGCGCAGGCGGTCGAAATACCTGCTGGCCGACCTGGACCGGGGCGGCACGCTGCTGATGCATCTGGGCATGTCGGGGCGGCTTCTGGTCGAGGGCGCGGGGCTGGCCGGGTTCCATCGCGATCCGTCCATCCTGCCGCGTCATGATCATGTCGTGATCGTGACCGGGTCGGGCACGACGATCACCTTCAACGATGCCCGCCGCTTCGGCATGATCGACCTGATCCGCGAAGGCGAGGCCCATCCGCTATTGGCTCATCTAGGACCGGAGCCGTTCGACCCGGGTTTCGATACGGGCTATCTGGCGGCGGCTTTCGCCGGGCGGCGCGCGCCGGTCAAGCAGGCGCTGCTGGACCAGCGGATCGTCGCGGGCCTCGGCAATATCTATGTCAGCGAGGCGCTGCACCGGGCCGGCATCGATCCGCGCCGGGCTGCGGGCCGCATCGGCAAGGAACGGATTGCGGCGCTGACCGGGCATATCCGCGATGTGCTGAGGGATGCCATCGCGGCAGGAGGCTCGTCGTTGCGCGATCACCGGCAGGCGAGTGGGGAGCTGGGATATTTCCAGCACAGCTTTCGCGTCTATGACCGCGAGGGCGCATCCTGTCAGACCGATGGCTGTGCCGGTCATATCAGGCGGATCGTGCAATCGGGCCGGTCGAGCTTTTTCTGCCCATGTTGTCAACGCTAACACTCGGCGCCTCGGACCACGGAAAGGCGGAAATGACGACAATTCTGCGAATTTCGGGGCCAATAAGCACCGACTCCCCGCTTGCAGCCTCATTTTCCCCACCTATATACAGCCGCGAAGCCACGGATTCGTTCCGGGCGTGAATCAATCATAGGGATCGGGCCGCGGGGGCCATAACGGACCCAAGCTCATCATATCGCCGCAAGAAAGGTTAGAGATACATGTCCAAAGTCATCGGGATTGACCTCGGTACCACGAATAGCTGCGTCGCCATCATGGATGGCAGCCAGCCGAAGGTGATCGAGAACAGCGAAGGCGCACGCACCACCCCCTCGATCGTCGGCTTCACCGACGGAGAGCGTCTGGTCGGCCAATCCGCCAAGCGTCAGGCCGTGACCAACCCCACCAACACCGTTTTCGCCGTCAAGCGCCTGATCGGCCGCCGCATCGGCGACGAGGCCGTCGAGAAGGACAAGAAACTGGTCCCCTATTCCATCGTGGATGGCGGCAATGGCGATGCCTGGGTCGAGGTGAAGGGCGAGAATTATTCCCCCGCGCAAGTCAGCGCGATGATCCTTCAGAAGATGAAGGAAACCGCCGAAAGCTACCTGGGCGAAGAGGTCACGCAGGCGGTCATCACAGTTCCGGCCTATTTCAACGACGCCCAACGTCAGGCCACCAAGGACGCCGGCAAGATCGCCGGTCTCGAAGTGCTGCGCATCATCAACGAGCCGACGGCGGCGGCGCTGGCCTATGGCCTCGACAAGAAGGAAACGAAGACCATCGCGGTTTACGACCTTGGCGGCGGCACCTTCGACATCACCATCCTGGAAATCGACGACGGCTTGTTCGAAGTGAAATCGACCAACGGGGACACGTTCCTCGGCGGCGAGGATTTCGACATGCGGATCGTGAATTACCTCGCCGATGAGTTCAAGAAAGAACATGGCGTCGATCTGACCAAGGACAAGATGGCGCTCCAGCGCCTGAAAGAGGCGGCCGAGAAGGCCAAGATCGAACTGTCCTCCTCCAGCCAGACCGAGATCAACCAGCCGTTCATCTCGATGGACAAGGATTCCGGCACGCCTCTGCACATGGTCATGAAACTGACCCGCGCCAAGCTGGAAAGCCTTGTGGGCGACCTCATCAAACGGACCATGAAGCCGGTCCAGGAAGCGTTGAAAGATGCGGGCGTTTCCAAATCCGATATCGACGAGGTGGTTCTGGTCGGTGGCATGACCCGCATGCCCAAGGTGTTCCAGGAAGTCACCGATTTCTTCGGGAAAGAGCCGCATAAGGGCGTGAACCCCGACGAGGTCGTGGCACTGGGCGCCGCGATCCAGGCCGGCGTGCTGCAGGGCGATGTCAAGGACGTGGTGCTGCTGGACGTGACCCCTCTGTCCCTGGGGATCGAAACCCTGGGCGGCGTGTTCACCCGGCTGATCGACCGCAACACCACCATCCCGACCAAGAAGAGCCAGATCTTCTCGACCGCCGAGGACAACCAGAACGCGGTGACGATCCGGGTATTCCAGGGCGAGCGCGAGATGGCCGCCGACAACAAGCTGCTTGGCCAGTTCAATCTCGAGGACATCCCGCCCGCGCCGCGCGGCATGCCGCAGATCGAGGTGACCTTCGACATCGACGCCAACGGCATCGTGTCGGTCAGCGCCAAGGACAAGGGCACCGGCAAGGAGCAGAACATCACCATCCAGGCCTCGGGCGGCTTGTCCGACGAGGATATCGAGCGGATGGTGAAGGATGCCGAGGCCAATGCCGAGGCCGACAAGGACCGCCGCGAACTGGTCGAGGCGAAGAACCAGGCCGAAAGCCTGATCCACTCGACCCGCAAATCGCTGGAAGAGCATGGCGACAAGGTGGACGAATCGACCGTCGAGGCGATCGAACTGGCCATCGGCGCGCTGGAGGAATCGGTCAAGTCGGACGACGCCGGCAAGATCAAGTCCGGCATCCAGAATGTCATGGACGCGTCGATGAAGCTGGGCGAAGCCATCTACAAGGCTCAGCAGGACGATAGCGACAGCGCCGGTGGCAGCAGCGAGGACGAACCCCGCGCCGCCGACGAGGACATCGTGGACGCCGATTTCGAGGATCTCGGCGAAGACAAGAAACGCGGCTGATCCGGGCCGTATCCCTGGACCGGCCCGCGTCTCAATGCGGGCCGGATTTCGTTCCGGGGATCAGTAAACAGGACATAACATGGCCAAGCGTTGCTATTACGATGTTCTCGGGGTCAAGCGCGGGGCCTCGACAGACGAGATCAAGAAGGCCTATCGCTCGAAGGCGAAGGAACTTCACCCTGACCGCAACAAGGACGATCCCGGCGCCGAGTCTCAGTTCAAGGAGGTGAACGAGGCCTATGACTGCCTGAAGGACGAGCAGAAGAAGGCGGCATACGACCGGTTCGGCCACCAGGCCTTCGAGAATGGCGGCATGGGCGGCGGCGGTTTTGGCGGTCGCGGCGGCGCGCATCCGGGCGATTTCGGCTCGGCCTTCGCCGATGTGTTCGACGATCTTTTCGGCGACATGATGGGCCGGCGCGGCGGCGCGGGCGGTGGACGTTCGCGCGCTCAGCGCGGTCAGGACTTGCGCTACAACCTGGGCGTATCGCTCGAGGATGCCTATACCGGCCTGCAAAAGACCATCAGCGTCAGCAGTTCGGTCGCCTGCGGAGAATGCAACGGGACCGGCGCCGAGGGCGCGACCCAGCCCGCAACCTGTCCGACCTGTTCAGGCATGGGGCGGGTTCGGGCGCAGCAGGGCTTTTTCACCGTCGAACGCACCTGCCCCACCTGCGGCGGCCAGGGCCAGATCGTCAAGAACCCCTGCAAATCCTGTCATGGAGCGGGCCGGGTCGAAAAGGATCGCACCCTGTCGGTCAACATCCCGGCGGGCGTGGAAACCGGCACCCGTATCCGCCTTGCGGGCGAAGGCGAGGCCGGGATGCGGGGCGGTCCCGCGGGCGATCTCTATATCTTCATCGAGGTGAAGGAACACGAGATCTTCCTGCGCGACGGCAAGACATTGGCCTGCCAGGTGCCGGTCAGCATGGCGACCGCTGCGCTTGGCGGAGAGGTCGAGGTTCCGACCATCGATGGCGGCCGGTCCCGCGTGAAGGTGCCGGCCGGCAGCCAGACGGGTCGGCAGATGCGCCTGCGCGGCAAGGGCATGCCTCCGCTCCGCCACGGTCCGGGCGCGAATGGCGAGGCGGGCGACATGCTGATCGAGCTGACGGTCGAAACCCCGGTGAACCTGAACAG
Organism: Paracoccus methylarcula; assembly: GCF_003007735.2. Classification (GTDB taxonomy): domain Bacteria; phylum Pseudomonadota; class Alphaproteobacteria; order Rhodobacterales; family Rhodobacteraceae; genus Paracoccus; species Paracoccus methylarcula. Next base: position 39,240 of record NZ_PXNQ02000004.1, on the reverse strand, counting down.
CCGTCAAAAGGAACTGCTGCGCCAATTCGAGGCCGAAAAAGTTGACAACAGCCCTCAATCGACAAATTTTTTCAACAAGGTCAAAGGGTTCTGGGACGACATGACTCGCTGATACGGGGGCGGCCATACGCCCCCGTTTAGGGCTTTTTTCATTCCATCCCCGCATGATCCGGGCATGGACACGAATCATCCGCCTGAACAGAAACCACTGCCCCTGTTCGACCCGGCAGTTCTGGATCATCGCGCCGCCAATTCCACCAGATCGGCGGCGCGGGGACGCAAATCCACCCCCTCTTATCTTGCCGATCACCGGGCCCGGCTGCGCGAACGTTTCCTGCAAGGCGGCGCTGCGGCGATGCCGGACTATGAATTGTTGGAACTGGTCCTGTTCCGGGCGATTCCACGACAGGACGTCAAGCCACTGACCCGCCGCCTGATCGAGCATTTCGGGGATTTCAACCGCGTTCTCTCTGCGGCCCCGTCGCGGCTGACCGAGGTCGAAGGGGTCGGCAATGCCGTCGTCACCGAGTTGAAACTGGTCGAGGCCGCCGCACAGCGCATGGCCCGCGCCAAGGTCCTGCTCCGACCGATTCTGTCGGGTTGGCAGGCATTGCTGGATTATTGCCACACCAGCATGTCCCATCGCGAGATCGAACAGCTTCGCGTGCTGTATCTCGACCGCAAGAACATCCTGATCGCCGATGAGGAACAGGCGCGCGGCACCGTCGATCACGTTCCGGTCTACCCGCGCGAGATCATCCGCCGGGCGCTGGAACTCAACGCCTCCGCACTCATCCTGGTCCACAACCATCCATCCGGCGATCCGACCCCATCCGATGCGGATATCGCCATGACGGCGCAGATCGCACGAGCTGCGGACAGTATGGGAATCACCATCCACGATCACCTGATCATCGGCAAATCGCGCGAACTCAGCTTTCGGTCGGAAGGCCTGCTTTAAAAGCCCGCAGCCTTACCCCGCGACAAAACAGCGCAGCCGCTTTCGATCGCACGCGACATTTTTTCAACATAGACGGGCCACAAGGCTTTTCGGTTTTGGCTTACCCGCTGGACTGACGGGGATTTGAACGCTAGAACCGCCTACGCGAAGGTTGCGATGAAACGCGGCCCGGAATGACATATCGGCCGACCAATTGGCCCGAACTGGAGAATGACCCGTGTCCCACGCAGATGACCACGTAGGCACCCGGAGGGATTTCCTCTATTATGCCACGGCGGGTGCAGGCACGGTGGCCGCCGGAGCCGCCGCCTGGACGCTTGTGAACCAGATGAACCCCTCGGCCGATGTTCAGGCCCTGTCCTCGATCCAGGTCGATGTCAGCGGCGTCGATGTCGGCACCCAGCTTACCGTGAAATGGCTGGGCAAGCCCGTGTTCATCCGCCGCCGGACCCCCGAAGAGATCGAGGCCGGACGCGCCGTCGATCTGGGCGATCTGATCGACCAGAGCGCCGAGAACCAGAACAAGCCGGACGAGCCCGCGACCGACGAAAACCGCTCGCTGGACGAAAGCGGCGAATGGCTGGTGATGATCGGCGTCTGCACCCATCTGGGCTGCGTCCCGATCGGTGACGGAGCGGGCGATTTCGGCGGCTGGTTCTGCCCCTGCCACGGGTCGCATTACGACACCGCAGGGCGCATCCGCAAAGGTCCCGCGCCGCAGAACCTGCATATCCCGGTCGCCGAATTCGTCGACGAAACCACCATCAAGCTGGGCTGAGGAGGGCACCACATGGCCGGTATTCCGCACGACCATTACGAGCCCAAATCGGGCTTTGAGCGCTGGCTCCACCGCCGTTTGCCGGTGGTCAGCATTCTCTATGACACGCTGATGATCCCCACGCCGAAGAACCTGAACTGGTGGTGGATCTGGGGCATCGTCCTGGCCTTCTGCCTGGGACTGCAGATCGTCACCGGCATCGTCCTGGTGATGCATTACACGCCGCATGTCGACCTGGCCTTTGCCAGCGTCGAGCATATCATGCGCAACGTGAATGGCGGCTACATGCTGCGTTATCTGCATGCCAACGGCGCCTCGCTGTTCTTCTTCGCCGTCTATATCCACATCTTCCGCGGTCTCTATTACGGCAGCTACAAGGCCCCGCGCGAGGTGACCTGGATCATCGGCATGCTGATCTACCTGGCGATGATGGCCACCGCCTTCATGGGCTACGTGCTGCCCTGGGGCCAGATGTCCTTCTGGGGTGCGACCGTGATCACCGGCCTGTTCGGCGCGATCCCGGGCATCGGCGAGCCGATCCAGACCTGGCTGCTGGGCGGACCGGCGGTGGATAACGCGACGCTGAACCGCTTCTTCTCGCTGCACTACCTGCTGCCCTTCATCATCGCGGCGCTGGTCGTCGTCCATATCTGGGCCTTCCACACCACCGGCAACAACAACCCGACGGGTGTCGAAGTGCGCCGGACCTCGAAGGAAGAGGCCGAAAAGGACACATTGCCATTCTGGCCCTATTTCGTGATGAAGGACCTGTTCGCGCTTGGCGTGATCCTGGTGGTGTTCTTTGCCATTGTCGGCTTCATGCCCAACTACCTGGGCCACCCCGACAACTATATCGAGGCAAACGCGCTGGCCACGCCCGAGCATATCGTGCCGGAATGGTATTTCCTGCCCTTCTACGCGATCCTGCGCGCCTTCACCGCCGATGTCTGGCTGGTGCAACTGGTCAACTTCCTGTCCTTTGGCATCATCGACGCCAAGTTCTTCGGCGTGCTGGCGATGTTCGGCGCGATCCTGGTCATGGCGCTGGTGCCCTGGCTGGATACCAGCCGCGTCCGCTCGGGCCGCTATCGTCCGCTGTTCAAGTGGTGGTTCTGGCTGCTGGCCGCTGATTTCGTGATCCTGACCTGGGTCGGCGCGCAGCCTCCCGAGGGGATTTATCCCTATATCGCTCTGGCCGGCGCGGCCTACTGGTTCGCCTATTTCCTGGTGATCCTCCCGCTGCTCGGCGTGATCGAAAAGCCCGATGCGATGCCCACGACCATCGAAGAGGATTTCAACGATCATTACGGCGCCAAAGCGCATCCGGCCGAGTAAGGAGAGCCATCAATGACCCTGAGAACCAAGACGCTCACGGCTGTTGCGGCCCTGACCATCTTCGCGACCGGCTATTCGCTGGCGCAAGAGGCCGATACAACCGAACAGCCCACCGAGGCGCAGCAACCCGCTTCGGAAAACGGCTCCACCGCTGAAGAACCGGCGGCAGAGAATGCCACTGCAGATGAACCTGCGGCGGAAGAACCTGCCGCAGGGGAAGAAGCGACCGAAGAACCCGCAGCAGATGCCGGGGAAGCGGAGGCTACGGCCGAAGAACCGGAGGCCGAGGACGCCACTGCGGATGAGCCCGCAGCGGAAGAACCTGCCGCAGAGGGAAGAAGCGGCAGAAGAACCCGCAGCAGATGCCGGGGAAGCGGAAGCTGCCGCCGAAGAACCGGCGGCTGAAGACGCCACTGCGGATGAGCCCGCAGCGGAAGAAGGCGAGAGTGCCGAACATGCCGCAGAGGGCGCCGATGAGGGTCATGCCGAGGCCGAAGGCGGCGGACATGGCGGCGGTCATATCGAGGATATCGATTTCAGCTTCGAGGGACCGTTCGGCAAATATGACCAGTTCCAGCTTCAGCGTGGTCTTCAGGTTTATACCGAGGTCTGCTCTGCTTGCCACGGCATGAAATTCGTCCCGATCCGCACCCTGCATGACGAAGGCGGCCCCGGCCTGCCCGAGGATCAGGTCCGTGCCTATGCCGCCAACATGACCATCATCGACAAGGAAACCGGCGAAGAGCGTCCGCGCCTGCCGACCGACCATTTCCCCGCCGTCACTGGCGACGGTATGGGGCCGGACCTGTCCCTGATGGCCAAGGCCCGGGCGGGTTTCCACGGTCCCTATGGCACCGGCATCAGCCAGTTTTTCAACGGGATCGGCGGTCCGGAATATATCCACGCCATCCTGACCGGCTATACCGGCGAGGAAATCGAGCAAGCGGGAACGGTTCTCTATGAAAATACCGCCTTCTCGACCGGCAGTATCGGCATGCCGCCGCCGCTCTCGGAAGATCTGGTCACCTATGAGGACGGCACCCCGGCCACGGTCGATCAGATGGCCACCGACGTGGCTGCCTTCCTGATGTGGACAGCCGAACCCAAGCTGATGGACCGCAAGCAGGTCGGCCTCGTCTCGGTCCTGTTCCTGATCGTGCTGACTGCGCTGCTATACCTGACCAACAAGCGGCTCTGGGCACCGCATAAGGGCAAGAAGCTGGATACCTGATCCAGCCATCCCCAAGACGCACCGGACGCGCCCCCTTGCGGGGCGCGTTTTTCATTACTGGACAAGGCGGGGCAGCCCCGGTCACATACAAGCGCAAGGAGAGAAGCTGATGGCGATCTGGAATCTGGGTTCGATCAATATCGATCATGTCTACCGGATGGAGCACCTGCCGCTTCCCGGCGAAACGCTTGCCGCCAGCAGCTACTCGGTCGGATTGGGCGGAAAAGGTGCGAACCAATCCATCGCGGCCGCCTTGGCCGGGGCGGTGACGCGGCATCTTGGCGCGATGGGCGAGGGCGACGAATGGGTGATCCAGAGGCTCCAAGCCGCAGGCGTCGATACCGGGAGTATCCAGCGGCTGCCGGACAATGTGACCGGCCATGCCCTCATCCTGCTGGATTCGACGGCCGAGAATTCAATCATCATCAATCCGGGCGCGAATCGCGCATTGCAGGCCGCGATGCTGGAGAAGGCATTGCGGCACATTACCCGCGAAGACACGCTGCTGATCCAGAACGAAACCAATTGCCAGGTCGAGGCCGCACGGATCGCCCGCGCCGCCGGTGCGAGGGTGATCTATTCGGCGGCCCCGTTCGATCTCGACGCGCTGCGCGAGGTCATGGCCCATGTCTCCATCCTTGCGATGAATGCGGGCGAGGCAGAGCAGCTCTTTGCCGCCATGGCCGGAGAACTGCCGGTCGAGGCCCTGCTGATCACCCGTGGCGCCGAGGGGGCCGAATATCGCGACCTGAAAACCGGGCAGGTCCATCGCCACCCGGCATTCCCCGTTGATCCGATCGATACGACCGGCGCAGGGGACACGTTCGCGGGTTATTTCGCCGCAGCGCTTGACCGAGGCAATGCGGTTCCCGAGGCGCTTCGCCTCGCCTCGGCTGCAGCGGCATTGAAAGTGACCCGGGCGGGGGCCGGCGACGCCATCCCCTCGCGCGACGAAGTGCGGGTTTTCCTGTCGGATCAGCCGGACGCATGATCCCGACCAGCACCCCCCGATATATTTGAACAAGCGGCAAGCACGGGATAGAAGCGGTCAGCCGATCTCGCCCCGGTTCCCGCCCGTTTGCGCCCGATCCATGAGCAGATGATCCAGGATGACGCAGGCCGCCATCGCCTCGGCCACCGGCACGGCGCGGATACCCACGCAGGGATCGTGGCGGCCCTTGGTGATCAGTTCGATCTCTTCGCCGCGCTGGTTGATCGTGCGGCGGGGCGTGGTGATGGAACTGGTGGGCTTGACCGAGAAACGCAGCACGATGTCCTGCCCGCTCGATATCCCGCCAAGGATCCCGCCGGCATGGTTCGACAGGAAAAGCGGACCGTCATTGCCCATCCGGATCTCGTCGCATTGTCGGTGCCGGTCAGGCTGGCCGCGCCCATCCCCTCGCCGATCTCGACGCCTTTCACCGCGTTGATCGACATCATCGCAGCAGCCAGATCTGTGTCCAGCTTGGCATAGACCGGCGCGCCAAGGCCGGGCGGACAACCTTCGATCAGCACTTCGACCGCAGCGCCGACGCTGTTCTGATCCTTGCGCACCCCGTCAAGGTAATCCGACCATGCCGTCACTGCGGCGGCATCGGGCAGGAAGAACGGGTTATCGGGAATCGCGCTTGGGTCGAAATTGTCGCGGTTCAGCCGCATCTCGCCCATCTGCACCATGTAACCGGTGATCTTCAGCCCCGGCAGCAGATGCGCCAGCACCGCCTGCGCCACGCCCCCGGCTGCAACCCGCGCTGCCGTTTCCCGCGCGCTGGAACGTCCGCCGCCGCGATAATCCCGCAACCCGTATTTCATGTGATAGGTGATATCGGCATGACCGGGGCGGAAACTGCTGGCGATTTCCCCGTAATCCTTTGACCTTTGGTCTGTATTTTCGATCATCAGCTGGATCGGGGTGCCGGTCGTGCGCCCCTCGAACACGCCAGAGAGGATGCGAACCTGATCGGCCTCCTGCGCTGCGTGGTGTGTTTCGAGGTGCCGGGACGCCGGCGATCCAGGAATTTCTGGATGAAATCCTCGTCCAGGGGAACACCCGGAGGCACGCCATCCACCGTCGCACCAAGCGCCGGGCCATGGCTTTCGCCCCAGGTGGTGAACCGGAATTCACGGCCGAATGTGTTGTAGCTCATGGCAAATCTCCGGTCAGGGCCTTGAGTTCATAGATCAGGTCCAGCGCATCGCGTGGTGACAGGCTGTCGGGATGCACATCCTTCAGCCGCCCGTCCAGCGGCGATTCCCTGACCTTAACAGATACCGGAGCCGGAGGCGCGGCACGGAACAATGGCAGATCGTCGATCAGTGCGGCCGGACGTGCCGCGCCTTCGCGTTCACCCGATTCCAGCGCGTCCAGCACCTCGCGCGCGCGTTCCACGACACTCGCGGGCAATCCGGCCAGACGCGCCACCTGCACACCATAGCTGCGATCGGCGGCACCCTTGCGAACCTCGTGCAGGAAGATCACGTCTCCCTCCCATTCACGGACCGCGACGGTCGCGTTCTCGACCCCGTCCAGCTTCGCGGTCAGGGCGGTCATCTCGTGATAATGGGTGGCAAACAGCGCGCGGCAACGGTTCACCTCGTGCAGATGCTCCATCACCGCCCATGCGATGGACAGCCCGTCCCATGTCGCCGTCCCGCGCCCGATTTCGTCAAGGATGACAAGCGCATGATCATCAGCCTGGTTCAGGATCGCCGCCGTCTCGACCATCTCGACCATGAAGGTCGAACGTCCCCGCGCCAGATCGTCAGCGGCGCCCACACGGCTGAACAATTGGCTGACCATGCCGATATGGGTCTGCCGGGCGGGCACGAAGCTGCCTGCCTGCGCCAGCACCGCGATCAACGCGTTCTGCCGCAGGAAGGTCGATTTCCCGGCCATGTTCGGCCCGGTCAGCAGCCAGATCGCCGGGGTCTCGCCCGCCGTCAATTCGCAGTCATTGGCGACAAAGCTTTCAGATTGCCGCTTCAGCGCCCTTTCGACCACCGGATGCCGCCCGCCCTCGACCACGAAGGCGCGGCTGTCATCGACGCGGGGACGGGTCCAACCCTCGCCCGCCGCGATATCGGCGAATGCACCGGCAAGATCAATCTCGGCCAGCGCGCGGGCGGCCTGTCCGATCTGCGCCGCCCGGTCCAGCACGGCAGAGCGCAGGCGGGCGAAAATCTCGCGCTCGATCTCCAGCGCGCGGTCGCGGGCGTTGAGGATGCGGGTTTCCAGTTCCGACAGCTCGACGGTGGTAAAGCGGATCTGGTTCGCAGTGGTCTGGCGGTGGATGAAGGTCTCCGACAAGGGCGGTTTCATCATCTTCTCGGCATGGGTCGCCGTGGTTTCGATGAAATAGCCCAGCACGTTGTTATGCTTGATCTTCAGGCTTTGAACCCCGGCCTTCGCGGCATAATCGGCCTGCATCGAGGCGATCACGCCGCGCCCTTCGTCGCGCAGCTTGCGGGTCTGGTCCAGATCCTCGTCGTAACCGGGCGCGACAAAGCCGCCATCGCGGGCCAGCAGGGGCGGTTCGGCCACCAGCGCATCGTCCAGGAGGTCGATCAACTCGTCATGGCCGGTCAAGTCGCGGGCGGTATCGCGCAGCACCGCTGCTGCATCTTCTGGCAAACGCCCGGCAATCGCCGCCCCTTGCGTGAGCCCGGCCCGGATCGCGGCCAGATCGCGCGGCCCGCCCCGTTCCAGCGCCAGCCGCGACAGCGCCCGGTCCATATCGGGCACCCGCGCCAGGGCCTCGCGCAGATCGGCGGAAAGGCGGGCATCATCGACAAGCTGCGCCACCGCATCCTGCCGCGCATGGATCAACGCCAAATCGCGGGACGGAGCGCTGATACGTCGCTCCAGCAAACGCCCTCCGGCAGCAGTCACGGTGCGATCGATGGCGGCCAGAAGCGACCCCTCGCGCCCTCCTGACAGCGCCTGCGTCAGTTCAAGATTCCGCCTTGTCGCGGCGTCGATCTGCATCGCCCCGCCCGCCCGTTCCCGGACCGGAGGCCGCAGCAGCGGCAGCTTGCCCTTCTGCGTCATCTCAAGGTAATCGACGATCGCACCCATGGCCGACAGTTCGGCGCGGGTGAAATTGCCGAACCCGTCCAGCGTTTCCACCCCGTAGAGCGCGCAAAGCCGCCTTGCGCCAGCGGTGCTGTCGAAGGCGCCCGCATGCAGATCGGTCAGCGCTGCCCCCGCCTCGATGGCCAGTTCCTCCAGCCCGGCCCCGTCGGCCGCCAGCAATTCACGCGGCGCCAGCCGCGCGAGTTCCGGCGCAAGCCGTGGCAGGGGACATTCCATCACCTGGAACGCGCCGGTCGAGATATCGACCCATGCCAGGGCCGCCTCTTCGCGAACCTGCGTGAAGGCCGCGAGGAAATTGTGCCTCCGGGCTTCCAGCAACGATTCCTCGGTCAGCGTGCCCGGCGTGACCAGCCGCACGACATCCCGCGCAACAACCGATTTGCTGCCACGCTTCTTGGCCTCTGCCGGGTCCTCCATCTGCTCGGCGATGGCAACGCGAAAGCCCTTGCGGATCAGCGTCAGCAGATAGCTTTCGGCGGCATGGACCGGCACGCCGCACATCGGGATTGGCTCTCCCTGATGGGTGCCGCGCTTGGTCAGGGCAATGTCGAGCGCGGCGGCAGCCTGCACGGCATCCTCGAAGAACATCTCGTAGAAATCGCCCATGCGATAGAACAGGAGCGCGCCCGGATTCGCATCTCGGATCGCCAGGTATTGGGCCATCATCGGGGTGGGCTGATCGCTCATGCCGGTCCTTCTCTTCCCTCGTGGCGATGTTTCTAGTCCTCTGCGCGGGCATTGGAAACCACGCTTTCACCTTGCGAAGCACGGCGGGCATACTATGCTGCGCGGATACCTCGGGGGGCCCGTTCGGGCTGAGACGCGTGATCGCGGACCCGTTGAACCTGATCCGGTTGACCCCGGCGGAGGGAAGGTTTCGCTGCCCTTTCTTTCGACACCGCAAAAGAGGAGGCTCGGCGATGAAAATCCGCATGATTGCCGCGGCGCTACTGGCTGCCACACCGGCATTTGCACAGGACAAACCCGTGTTGACCGTCTATGCCGGCGATTACATCGCCAGCGAATGGGGGCCGGGCCCCAAGATCGAGGAAGGCTTCGAGGCGTTCTGCGATTGCGACCTGGAATTCGTCACCGGCGACATCCTGCCCCGCATCCTGATGGAAGGCGAAGGCACCGATGCCGATATCGTCTTTGGCCTGAACACCGATGTGACGGCGCGCGCCCGCGCCTCGGGCCTGTTTGCACCGCATGGGCAGGATATTTCGGATCTGTCGCTGCCGGTGGAATGGAGCGACGAGATCTTCCTGCCCTATAACTGGGGCGAGACGGCCTTCATCTATGACGAGACACGGCTGGAAAACCCGCCCGCCAGCTTCGACGAATTGCTGGACGCGCCAGACGATCTGAAGATCGTCATCCAGGACCCGCGTGCCTCGATTTCCGGCCTTGCCCTGCTCTTGTGGGTCAAGTCGGTCTATGGCGAGGATGCGCCCGAGGCCTGGGCCAAGCTGGCCCCCAAGGTGCTGACCGTGACCAAGGGCTGGTCGGAATCCTATGGCATGTTCACCGATGGAGAGGCGGACATGGTGCTGTCCTACACGACTTCTCCGGCCTATCACATCGAGGCCGAGGACGACATGACCAAGCACGCGGCGATCTTTCCCGAAGGGCATTACTTCATGGCCGAGCTGGCCGCGCAGGTGAAATCTACCGATCAGCCGGAACTGGCGCAGGAATTCATGGACTGGATCCTGACGCCCGAGTTTCAGCGCATCATCCCGCTGGCCAACTGGTCGATGCCCGCCAAGCTGCCACGGGAAGAATGGCCCGAGGTCATGCGCGATCTGCCTCGCCCCGAAAAGACGCTGTTCTACAGCGAGGACGAGGCTGAAGCCCTTCGCAAGCCGGCGCTGGACGAATGGCTGCGGGCGTTCTCGCAATAATCATGGCCTGGCCCGTTCGCGTCAGAGCCGCGCGGAAAGAACGCGGGCAATGCATGTAATCCGGCGCGATCCCGCTGGCATATTGATTGCCTCGCTGCTTGCCATGCTGATCCTCGGCACGCTGGCGGCTGTGGCGTGGCAGGCGCGCGGATTGTCGGGGCTGGGCCTGTGGGACTGGCGGGCAGTCCGGTTCACCCTCTGGCAGGCGGTTGTATCCGCCGCCCTGTCCGCATTGCTGGCGATTCCGGTCGCGCGCGCGCTGGCAAGACGGCGCTTTCCCGGAAGAGCGGCATTGGTCACGTTGCTGGGCGCGCCCTTCATCCTGCCGGTGATCGTGGCGATCATGGGGCTGATCTCGGTCTTTGGACGCAATGGCGCGATCAATGACGGGCTGCGGTTCCTTGGCTTGCCCGAGATCAGCATCTATGGCTGGCAGGGGGTCATCCTTGCCCATGTCTTCTTCAACCTGCCGCTTTCGGTGCGGCTGATCCTGCAAGGCTGGCAGGCGATCCCGGCAGAGCGGTTCCGCCTGGCGGAAAGCCTTGGTTTCACCCCGGCGGATATCTCTCGCCACCTGGAGCGGCCGATGCTGCGCTCGGTCCTGCCGGGGGTATGGCTGGCGGTGTTCCTGGTCTGCCTGACCTCGTTCACCGTCGCCCTCGCACTCGGAGGCGGACCATCGGCCACCACGGTCGAACTGGCCATTTACCAGGCTTTCCGCTTCGATTTCGACCTGGGCCGGGCGGCGATGCTGGGACTGGTGCAGATCGGGCTGAGCCTTGCGGCAATGACGCTGGCCCGCTGGATCACGATCCCCGCCGCTTTCGGCGCGGGGTTGCAGGAAACCCAAGGACCACAGGGACCGCCGGGCTGGCGCCGGGGAACGGATATGCTGGCGATCCTGCTGGCGACAGCGTTCCTGCTATGGCCGATCCTGTCGGTCACCGCCTCGGGCCTGCCGCGCATTCCCCTGCTACCCACCGAAGTCTGGACCGCCGCGGCGCGCTCGGTGGTGATGGCGATCTGCTCGGCCTTTCTGGCATTGCTGCTGGGCCTGACCCTGGCACTGGCCATAGCGCGCGGGACCGGCAACCCGAATGCGCATTGGATCGAGATGGCGGGAATGTTGCCCATCATCGCCTCGCCGCTGGTGCTGGGCACCGGGTTGTTCATCCTGCTGCGCGGATGGTTCTCGATCGATGCGATGGCGCTGCCGGTCACCGTGGCGATCAATGCCATCATGGCCCTGCCCTTCGGCTTGCGGGCACTGATCCCTGCCGCCCGGACCCTGCGCAGCGATTACGGGTGGCTCGCGGATTCGCTGGAGATGCAGGGGCTGGCCCGGCTACGCTACCTGACCCTGCCGCGCCTCGCCCGTCCCCTTGGCTTTGCCGGAGGTCTGGCCGCGGCGCTGGCGATGGGAGATCTGGGCGTCATCACCCTTTTCGCAACCGATCAGCCGACCTTGCCGCTGAAGCTCTATCAGTTGATGAATTCCTATCGCATGGCCGATGCCTCGGCCTGCGCAGTGCTGCTGATGGCGATCAGTTTCGCGCTGTTCTGGCTGTTCGACCGGGGAGGCCGCCTTGCTTGAGTTCCAGGATATCGCCGTCACCCTCGGCGAGTTCACCCTGCAAGCCGATCTGTCGGTCCCGCCCGCCTCGCGCATGGCGGTAATCGGGGCCTCCGGTTCGGGCAAATCGACGCTCCTGTCGCTGATCGGCGGCTTTCTGACACCGGACCGGGGGCGGATCCTCTGGGACGGAAGCGACATCACCGCCCTGCCCCCCGGCCGCGCCCGGTCTCCTTCCTGTTCCAGGACCAGAACCTGTTTCCGCATCTGAGCGTCGCGCAGAATGTCGGCCTTGGACTGCGCCCGGATCTGCGGCTGAGCTCCGATCAACGGACCCGCCTGTCGCTGGCATTGGAAGAGGTCGGACTGGCGGGCATGGAAACGCGCCGTCCCGCCAGCCTGTCAGGCGGCCAGCAAAGCCGCGTCGCGCTGGCCCGCGTCTTGCTGCGCGCCCGCCCGCTGCTGCTGCTGGACGAGCCATTCGCGGCCCTTGGCCCGGCGCTCAAGGCGGAAATGCTGGAACTGGTGGCCCGCATCGCCGGTGAGACGCAGGCGACGGTGCTGATGGTCACGCATGATCCCGAAGACGCCCGCAGCTTCGCTCCGCAGACGATCCTGATCGAAGAAGGGATCGCCCATGCGCCAACACCGACGGGGGAACTGCTCGATAATCCGCCGCCGGGCTTGCGCGCCTATCTGGGGTAAGCCGGCTCAAGGCATTTCCGGCAAAAGCGGATGCCGGTTTTGCACCCGGAAATGCGTCGGAACAACGGGCCGCAGGACCAACGGCGGTCACCCCCGTCCGCAAGAGGACAATTGCGCGCGATAGGTCTGCGCCCGGCCGCCCACCTTGTTCGCCACACCCATCAACCATGATTTCGACCTGTAGGAGCCGCGGGCAAAGCCGCCGCGCCCCTCGTGATAGGCAAGGTATTGCGAGGTCGCATCCCATTTCGAGATACCCAGCCTCTTGGTGGAGCCATCCATGTACCAGCCCATGAAATCGGTCGCGTCGTCGATATCGTTGCGCCGCGCCCGCCGGTTCCCGGTTTTCTGCTGATATTCCTCCCAGGTTCCGTCCAATGCCTGCGAATAGCCATAGGCGCTGCTTTGACGGCCAACCGGGATCACCCCCAGCAAATAGCGATGAGGTGTTCGGGCGTCGCCGATGAACTTGGATTCCTGGTGTATCGTCGCCATCTGCACGTGAACGGGCACGCCCCATCGCCGCTCGGCCTTCTTCATCGCGCGCAGATAGGCGGGGCGCTCGGCCACGATTGCACATGCATTGTCGAGATTGCGCGGCGCCTTGTAATTGCCGCCCCCGCATGAGGCGACAAGCGCGACGATCGCGAGTTTCAGAAGCCTGCTCATCACTGCCCTCTTGTCGTTTTCCCGCAATAATACGGGAAAACACGCGAAGGTGAAATCACAAAGCCGGAAGTCAGACCGAGACGACCGCCTTGACGGCGCGCTGCCAAGCGGAATACCGCTGTTGGCGCAGGGTCTCATCCATTTGCGGCTCGAACCGCCGGTCCAGGCGCCACGCCTTGGCGTATTCATGCGGATCGGGGCACAGGCCCGCGCGGAATCCCGCCAGCCATGCCGCACCCTGGGCGGTGGTCTCGGTATTCACCGGCCGGTCCACCGGTGCCCCAAGGATATCCGCCAGGAATTGCATCGCCGGTTCGCTGGCGGTCATGCCGCCATCGACGCGCAAGACAGCATCGCCCGCCTCTGTCCAGTCGGCTCGCATCGCCTGCCACAGGTCACGGGTCTGGAAACCCACGCTTTCCAGCGCGGCGCGGGCGAATTCCGCCGGGCCGGTGTTCCGCGTCAGCCCAAAGATCGCCCCGCGCGCCTGCGGGTTCCAATGCGGCGCGCCCAGCCCGGTGAAGGCGGGCACCATGATGATCTGCTGGCTGTCATCGGCACGTTCCGACAGCGCCTGCGTCTCGCTCGCCTCGCGGATCAGCTTGAGCCCGTCGCGCAGCCATTGCACCACGGCCCCGGCAATGAAGATGCTGCCCTCCAGCGCATAGACCGGCCTGCCGTCCAACTGGTAGGCGATGGTCGTCAAGAGCCGGTTCTCGGAAGCCACCGCCTGATCGCCGGTATTCAACAGCGCGAAACAGCCGGTGCCATAGGTCGATTTCATCATGCCGGGATCGAAACAGGCCTGCCCCACGGTCGCTGCCTGCTGATCGCCGGCCACGCCAAGGATCGGGATCTCGCGCCCGAACAGGTCGGCGCGGGTGACGCCGAATTCCGCCGCGCAATCGCGAACCTCCGGCAACATGGCGCGCGGCACGCCGAACAGGCGGCACATATCCTCCGACCAATCGCCCTTGCGGATATCGTAAAGCAGGGTCCGCGCCGCATTCGTCGCGTCCGTCACATGAGACTGCCCGCCGGTCAGTTTCCAGATCAGGAAACTGTCCACCGTGCCGAAAGCCAGTTCGCCCGCCTCGGCCCGCGCCCTCGCCCCCTCGACCTGATCCAGCATCCAGGCGATCTTGGTGGCGCTGAAATAGGGATCCAGCAGCAGACCGGTCACCGCCCGGACCGCGTCCTCGTTCCCCTCGTCCCGCAATCGCTGGCAGATATCCGCGGTCCGCCGGTCCTGCCAGACGATGGCGCGATGGATCGGCTGCCCGGTCCTGCGGTCCCAGATCAGCACCGTCTCGCGCTGATTGGTGATCCCGATCGCGTCGATCCGGGGATTGCCCGCCTTCTCGATCGCCCCCCGGGCCGTCGCGGCGCTGGTCGTCCAGATATCGTCGGGGTCATGCTCGACCCAGCCAGAACGCGGGAAATGCTGCTCGAATTCCTGCTGCGCGCTCGCCCGCACCTGCAAATCGTCACTGAAGACCAGCGCCCGCGAAGAGGTCGTGCCCTGATCCATCGCCAGAATGGTCATCTTTCATTCCCCCGTCTTCTTCTTTGCACAAATACCTCCGCCGGAGGCACCCGGCCGCAAAGCCGGGCAAGAGGTATTCAGGCAAAGAAGAAGAGGGCAGCCAGGCGGCCGCCCCCCTCCTGCCCGATCACCTATTCCTGCCAGCTTTTCACCAGCTCATCATAGCCGATGGTCTCCGGCTGCGGCTTTTCGTTCTCCAGCATCAGTTGCGGAGCGATCGTGCCGTTTTCCTTGGCGAAGTTATTCCACCATTCCAGGTCATGCTCCTCGGCCATTTTCGGACCGATATCGCCCTGGATGCCGGCTCGTTCCAGCCGCTCCATCACCTTCTCCTGCTCGGCACAGAGGCTGTCCATCGCCTCTTGCGCGGTCTTGGCGCCCGAGGCGGCATCGCCGATGGCCTGCCACCAAAGCTGTGCCAGCTTGGGATAGTCGGGCACATTGGTGCCGGTAGGCGACCAGTTCAGGCGGGCGGGCGAGCGATAGAACTCGACCAGGCCGCCCAGTTCCGGGGCACGCTCGGTAAAGCTCTCGTGCTGGATCGAGGATTCGCGGATGAAGGTCAGCCCGACATGGCTTTTCTTGACGTCCACGGTCTTGGAGGTCACGAACTGCGCATAGAGCCATGCCGCCTTGGCACGATCATCCGGCGTGGATTTCAGCAGCGTCCAGGATCCCGCGTCCTGGTAGCCCAGCTTCATCCCCTCCTGCCAATAGGCACCATGGGGCGAGGGCGCCATGCGCCATTTCGGCGTGCCATCCTCGTTCACGACCGGCAGCCCCTCCTTGACCATGTCGGCGGTAAAGGCGGTGTACCAGAACATCTGCTGGGCGATCTCGCCCTGCGCGGGAACCGGGCCGGATTCGCTGAAGGTCATGCCCTGGGCCGCCGGAGGTGCGTATTTCTCCATCCAGTCCAGGTATTTCTGGATCGCATAGACCGAAGCCGGGCCATTCGTATCCCCGCCCCGCGCCACGCAGGAGCCGACCGGGCGGCTGTTCTCGTCGACCCGGATGCCCCATTCATCGACCGGAACCCCGTTCGGAATGCCCTTGTCGCCATTCCCGGCCATCGACAGCCAGGCATCGGTAAAGCGCCAGCCGAGCGAAGGGTCCTTCTTGCCATAATCCATATGGCCGAAGACCTTCTTGCCGTCGATCTCGCGCCCGGTGAAGAATTCGGCGATATCCTCATAAGCCGACCAGTTCACCGGCACGCCCAGGTCATAGCCGTATTCCTTCTTGAACTCGGCCTGGATCTCGGGATCGTTGAACCAGTCGTAACGGAACCAGTAGAGATTGGCGAATTGCTGGTCGGGAAGCTGGTAAAGATTGTCATCCGGCGCGGTCGTGAACGAGATGCCGATGAAATCATCGAGATCCAGCCCCGGATTGGTGACGTCCTTGCCGTCATTGGCCATCCAGTCGGTCAGGTTGCGGGCCTGCTGATAGCGCCAATGCGTCCCGATCAGGTCGCTGTCATTGACATAGGCATCATAGATATTCTCGCCCGACTGCATCTGGGTTTGCAGCTTTTCGACGACATCGCCCTCGCCGATCAGGTCATGGGTGATCTTGATGCCGGTGATCTCGGTGAAAGCCGGGGCCAGCACCTTGGCCTCGTATTCATGCGTGGTGATGGTCTCGGACACCACGTTGATCTCCATGCCCTTGAAAGGCTCGGCGGCGTCGACGAACCATTGCATCTCGGCCTCCTGCTCTTCGCGGGTCAGGACCGAGTTGTCGATTTCGGCATCCAGAAAGGCCTTCGCCTCCTCCATGCCCGCCTGTGCGGCCGTCGCCATCAGCGCAAGCGCCATGGCGGTGGTCAGATATAGTCTCATGGTTTCCCTCCCATCTTTCTGCCGGATCAATTTTGCCCGGCGGTCGTTACACCCAACGGAACACCGCTGCGGCGTATATCAAGGCGGCGGCAACCCCGCCCCAAAGCGGCATCCCCATCACGCCCAGCCAGATCAGGCAGATGAAGGCCGATCCCAGCAGGCTGATGAACAGCCGGTCGCCGCGCGTCGTCATGAGGCCGAGTACACCCTTGCGCGGGGTCTCGGGAGAACGGATCGCAAGCCATGTAAAGCAGATCAGCAACCCCGCAATAACGGCAAAGAACAGCGCGGTCGGCAGGGTCCAGGCCATCCAGCCGCCGGGATCGAGGCTGCCGGTCCAGTCCTTCGACTCGTCGCGCATCGGAACCTGGGTGGTCAGCCAGAAAATGACGGCGAGCCAGACCAGGCCGGCGATGCCGAAGCCGAGATTGAGCGAACGGCGCATCATGTCACCCTTTCGATTGCGTCCCGCGACCGCCGGGGGCTGCTTGCCCCCGGACCCCCAGGGATATTTCCGTGAAGAAGAAAATGCGTGTTCATGCCGCCTGTCATGGTCTTATACCCTCCCCAGGGCGAAGCCCTTGGCGATGTAGTTGCGCACGAACCAGATCACCAATGCGCCGGGAATGATCGTCAGGATTCCCGCCGCGGCCAGCACGCCCCAGTCAAGTCCCGATGCCGAGACCGTTCGCGTCATAGTTGCCGCGATGGGCTTGGCGTTGACCGATGTCAGGGTGCGGCTGAGCAGAAGTTCCACCCATGAGAACATGAAGCAGAAGAACGCCGCCACGCCGATGCCGCTCGCGATCAGCGGCATGAAGATCTTCACGAAGAAGCGCGGGAAGGAATAGCCGTCGATATAGGCGGTCTCGTCGATCTCGCGCGGGACGCCGGACATGAAGCCTTCGAGGATCCACACGGCCAGCGGCACGTTGAACAGGCAATGCGCGAGGGCGACCGCGATATGGGTGTCGAACAGCCCGATCGAGGAATAGAGCTGAAAGAACGGCAATGCGAAGACCGCCGCGGGCGCCATGCGGTTGGTCAGCAGCCAGAAGAACAGGTGCTTGTCGCCGATGAAACGGTAACGGCTGAAGGCATAGGCGGCTGGCAGGGCCACCGTGATCGAGATCACCGTGTTCATGACCACATAGGTCAGGCTGTTGACATAGCCCATATACCAGCTTGGATCGGTCAGGATGGTCCGGTAATTCGCCAGCGTCGGATTTTTCGGCCAGAGGCTGAAGGCGCCGAGGATCTCGGTATTCGTCTTCAGGCTCATGTTCAGCAGCCAATAGATCGGCAACATCAGGAACAGAAGGTAAAGCGCCATCACCAGCGCGGCGCCACGGCCCTTGGTTTCAGCTACGACCGCCATCATTCACCCTCCTTCTGCCTGGTCATGACCGTGTAGAACACGAAGGAAATCAGCAGGATCACGAGGAAGTAGATCAGGCTGAACGCCGCCGCCGGGCCAAGATCGAACTGCCCCACCGCCATTTTCACCAGGTCGATGGACAGGAAGGTGGTGGCATTGCCCGGCCCGCCCCCGGTGACGACGAAGGGCTCGGTATAGATCATGAAGCTGTCCATGAAGCGCAGGAGCACCGCGATCAGCAGCACGCCCTGCATCTTGGGCAGCTCGATATAGCGGAACACCTTCCAGCGGCTGGCCTGGTCGATCTTGGCGGCCTGGTAGTATGCGTCGGGAATGGATTGCAGCCCGGCATAGCAAAGCAGCGCGACGAGGCTGGTCCAGTGCCAGACATCCATGACGATCACCGTGATCCACGCATCCATGGCGTTGTTCACGTAATTGTAGCTGATGCCCAGCTTTCTCAGGGTATATCCCAGAAGCCCGATATCGACGCGGCCGAATACCTGCCAGATCGTGCCCACCACGTTCCAGGGGATCAGCAGGGGCAGTGCCATGAGCACCAGGCAGAAGGAAGCCCAGATACCCTTTTTCGGCATGTTCAGCGCCACGAAGATGCCAAGCGGGATCTCGATGGCGAGGATGATCGCCGAGAACAGAACCTGCCGCCCAAGGGCCGCACGGATGCGGTCGGAATGGATCACCTCCTCGAACCAGTCGAGACCTGCCCAGAAGAACTGGTTGCCGCCGAACGTATCCTGCACCGAGTAGTTGACAACTGTCATCAGCGGCAAAATCGCCGAAAAAGCAACCAGCAGCAGCACCGGCAGCACCAGGAACCAGGCGCGGTTATTGACGGGTTTCTCCATCACGCGGCCCTTTCGAGGTTAGAGGGGGCGACCCGCCAATCGTCGAGATAGACATGCGCATGGACGGGATCGGGGAGCACGCGGTTCGCGTCGGCAGGAATGGGTTGACCCTCGGGGACGATCACGTTCACGTCGGCCTTGCCCACATGCCCGCGGACGATGCGGTGATGGCCGACATCCTCGATCCGCCGGATGGTATAGGGCAGCCCCTCCTGCCCGGTGCCGAGACGCAGGAATTCCGGCCGGATGCCAAGCTGCGTCTTGCCCTCCAGTGCGCCATAGCCATGCGCCAGGGGCAGCTGCACTCCCTCGATATGAGCGGTCGCTCCCTCGATCCGGGCGTCCATCAGGTTCATGCCGGGCGAGCCGATGAAATAGCCGACGAATGTATGTTCCGGCGCGTCGAACAATGCCTGGGGCGTACCCGCCTGCACCACGCGCCCGTCATACATCACCACGACCTGGTCGGCAAAGGTCAGCGCCTCGGTCTGGTCATGGGTGACATAGATCATCGTATGCCCGAAACGGCGATGCAGATCCTTGAGCTGGGTGCGAAGTTCCCATTTCATATGCGGGTCGATCACCGTCAGCGGCTCGTCGAACAGGATCGCGTTGACATCCTGACGGACCATGCCCCGGCCAAGGCTGATCTTCTGCTTGGCATCCGCCGTCAGCCCCCGGGCGCGGCGGTCGAGCATATCCCGCATGCCGATCATCTCGGCCACCTCGGCCACCCGCGCGGCGACCTGATCCTGGGGCAGGCCCCGGTTTCTCAGCGGGAAGGCGAGATTATCGCGCACGCTCATCGTGTCGTAAACGACCGGGAACTGGAACACCTGTGCGATATTGCGCTCCATCGTAGACAGGCCAGTCATGTCCCGGTCCCCGAAGAGCACCCGCCCCCTCGATGGCCGCAGCAGTCCCGAGATGATGTTCAGAAGCGTCGATTTCCCGCAACCCGACGAGCCCAGCAACGCATAGGCGCCGCCATCCTCCCATGTCAGAGTCATCGGCTTCAGCGCCCAATCCTCGTCCTTCGACGGGTTGGGGAGATAGCTGTGGGACAGGTTTTCCAGTATTATTTGCGCCATGTCTTTCCTCCCTCCTGCCCCTATGCGGCTGCGGCATAGGTCGCGGTGCGGGCCAGATCGCCCTCCGGCGTGAACAGATAGATATGGGCCGGGTCCAGCCAGACCGTCAGCTCCTGCCCCAGTTCCCGGCGCTGCACGCCATCGACCAGCCCAACCCAGCTATCCGGGCCGTGGCGCAGATGCAGAAAGGTCTGCGCGCCGGTGATCTCGACCGATTCAAGGACAGCGGTCAATGGCAATGTGCCTGCCGTCTGATCCAGGGATAGATGCGCCGCCCGGAAGCCGGCCAGGTATTCGCCATCGGCCAGATCCGCCTGCCATTCCGCCTGCCCGATCGCGGCATGCTTGTTCGACAGCCGAACCGTCGAGAAATTCATCGGCGGATCGCTGAACACCCGAGCGGTCACCGCGTCCCGAGGAGCCCGGTAGACCCGGGGCGTCGGGCCAAATTGCGTCACCCGCCCTTCCCACAAGGTCGCGGTATTGCCGCCCAGAAGCAGCGCTTCCTCCGGCTCGGTCGTCGCATAGACGAAGATCGCACCGGATTCCTCGAAGATCCGGGGGATTTCGACCCGAAGCTCTTCGCGCAGCTTGTAGTCCAGATTGGCCAGCGGCTCGTCCAGAAGCACCAGCCCGGCATCCTTGACCAGCGCCCGGGCCAGGGCACAGCGTTGCTGCTGCCCTCCGGACAGTTCCAGCGGCCGGCGTTCCAGCATCGGGGTCAGGCGCATCATCTCGGCGGTTTCGCGCACGCGCCGGTCGATCTCGCCGCGGGCAGCACCCATGAGCCGCAGCGGAGACGCGATATTGTCGTACACGCTCATCGACGGGTAGTTGATGAATTGCTGGTAGACCATCGCGACCTTGCGATCCTGCACCCGCTGTCCGGTCACGTCCTTGCCGTTCCACAGCATTTGTCCCTCGGTCGGGCGCTCCAGCCCGGCCATCAGCCGCATCAGCGTGGTCTTGCCCGCCAGGGTCGGCCCAAGCAACACATTCATGCTGCCGGGCTGCATCACCAGATCGGTCGGATGCAGATGCACCTTGCCACCCACGGATTTGCCGACAGCCCGAAGTTCCAACGTCATGCGGCAGCCCTCGCTTCCATCATCCATTCCTCCAGCGCCGCGACCTGCGGCGCATCCATCCGTAGCCCCAGCTTGCTGCGGCGCCAGACGACATCCTCGGCATGGCGGGCGAATTCGCGATCCATCAGCCAGCGGACCTCCGCCTCGGTCAGTGTCGCACCAAAATCGCGGCCAAGCGCGGCCATCTCGCTTGCCTCGCCCAGTATCGCCCAGGCATCATTGCCATAGGCGCGGATCAGCCGCGCCGCCCAACGCTCTGTCAGGAAAGGATAGTTCGCGCGCAAACCGGCGATCAGCCCCGGCACGGCATCGACCGGGAAATCACCGCCGGGCAAGGCCGCCCCCACCGTCCAGGCCGCCCCGGCCTGCGGGAAATGCGGTGCCAGCTTTTCCATCGCATGCTCGGCCAGCCGCCGATAGGTGGTGATCTTGCCGCCAAAGACGTTCAGGCAGGGCGCACCCGCCTCATCCATCGACAGCACGTAATCCCGTGTCGCCGCAGTCGCCGATTTGGCGCCGTCGTCGTAAAGCGGGCGCACGCCGGAATAGGTCCAGACGATCTGGTCCCGCGTCACCGGCGACTTGAAATATCGCGAGGCGAAGTCGCACAGGTATTGCTGCTCTTCCGGGGTGCATTCCGCATCCAGGGGCGCGCCCTCGTGATCGCGGTCGGTGGTTCCGATCAGGGTGAAATCGTCCTGATACGGGATCGCGAAGATGATCCGCCCATCGGCCCCCTGGAAGAAATAGGCCTTGTCGTGATCATACAGCCGCGGCACCACGATATGGCTGCCCCGCACCAGCCGCACCGATTCCGTCGAGGGCAGATGCGCCACGTCCCGGATCACCTGCCCGACCCATGGCCCGCCCGCATTCACCAATGCCCGGGCATGGAACAGCCGCCCATCCTCCAGCGTGACGCACCAGTGATCGCCTTCGCGTGCCGCCTCGGCCACTTTCGCGCCCAGCAATATATCGGCACCGCGCTGTGCCGCGTCACGCGCGTTCAGCGCCACCAGCCGCGCATCGTCCACCCAGCAATCGCTGTATTCATAGGCCCTGGACAGCCGGTCCTGAAGCGGCGCGCCCTCGGGCGAATCCGTCAGCGCCAGGCTGCGCGTGCCCGGCAGGATGTCGCGCCCGCCCAGGTTGTCGTAAAGGAACAATCCCGCCCGGATCAGGAAATTCGGCCTGTGCCCCCTGTTCCACGGCATCAGCCAGCCCAGCATTTTCGAGACCGGCGTATGCGACTCGAATGTCATCTGCGGATCCAGAGGCAGGACGAAACGCATCGGCCGGCTGATATGCGGCATCGCGCGCAACAGCACCTCGCGTTCCTTCAGCGCCTCGCGGACCAGCCGGATTTCCAGATATTCCAGATAGCGCAGCCCGCCATGAAACAGCTTCGTCGATTTCGAGCTGGTCGCCTGCGCCAGATCGCCCATCTCGGCCAGCCGGACCGACAGCCCACGACCGGCGGCATCCCGCGCGATGCCGCAGCCGTTGATTCCGCCACCGATGATGAACAGATCGGTTATATCCGGCATGACATCCCCCCAAACTCGCAATATCCGATCACGTGTCCGTGCGTTTTGTCAACGATTATTTTCGTAGATTTGCGTTTTCATTCGGATTGACAAAAAGCGCGCATAGGCGTTCCGTAGTTTCAGCAAGGGAGGAGCCGCGATGGCGCTGAATATCCGCCAGATGGAAATTCTGGATCTGGCCCGCGTGACGGGCCGCGTCGGCGTCGAGGAACTCGCCGAACGTTTCGAGGTCACGTTGCAGACCATCCGCCGGGACCTGGGCGAGCTTGCGGACCAGGGGATGCTGGATCGCGTCCATGGCGGCGCGGTGATGCGCAGCGGCGTCAGCAATATCGGCTACGAGGAACGACGCCGCATGAACGAGGACGCAAAGGCCGCCATCGCCCGCGCCTGCGCAGCCGAGATCCCCGACAACAGTTCGATCATCATCAACCTGGGCACCACCACCGAAGCCGTCGCGCGCGAGCTTCTGCACCACCACAACCTGACGGTGATCACCAACAACATGAATGTCGCCAATATCCTGGTCGCCAATGAAAGCTGCGACATCATGGTCGCGGGTGGCGCGCTGCGCCGATCTGATGGCGGGTTGGTGGGCGACCTGACGACCGAGTTCATGGCCCAGTTCAAGCCCGATTACGCGATCATCGGTTCATCCGCGCTGGATGCCGATGGCGACCTGCTGGATTTCGACATGGCCGAGGTCCGTGTCAGCCGCGCCATCGCCGGACTGGCCCGCAAATGTTTCCTGGTCACCGATATCAGCAAGCTGGAGCGCTCTGCCCCCGTCCGCATCATCTCCATGGCCGAGCTGGACACGGTGTTCGTGGACCGCCCCCTGCCCGGCCCGTTGACCCGGAAATGCCGCGAATGGGAAACTAGGGTGATCGTGGCTGACTGATCGGCTCGGGAACGGCAATCGATCCGATGCGCGTCACCTGCGCCCACCGATCACCTCCTGCAGCAATTCGCGCTCTTGCCCTGTCAGATCGGTCAGGGGTGCGCGAACATGGCCAGCCTGGAAACCGCGCAGTGTCACGCCGGCCTTGATGGCCGAGACCGCATAGCCGGGCTGCCGGTCGCGGATTTCGGCGAAAGGGTAGTAGAACTCGCGCAGCATCTGTTCGCAGGTGGCATCGTCGCCGCCGGACAGGGCCTTGTGAAAGGCCAGCGCGGTCTCCGGAACGAAATTGAACACGGCCGAGGAATAGGTCGGCATTCCCGCCCCCTTGTAGGCCTGGGCGAACAGCTCATGCGTCGGCATGCCACCGATATAGGACAGCCGCTCGCCCAGCATCGCGGTCACCCGGCGCACCGTGTCGATATCCCCGGTGCCGTCCTTGAAGCCGATGAGATTCGGACATTCCCCAGCCAATTGCGCAAGCGTCGCCGCCGAAACCCGGGATTGACCGCGATTGTAGAAGATGACCCCCATATTGGTGGAGTTGCAGACGGCCCGGACACGCTCGGCCACGCCTTCCTGCGGGCCTTCGGTCAGGTAATGGGGCAGCAGAAGGATACCGTCACCACCGGCCGCCTCGATCTCCTGCGCCAGATCGCAGGCCATGCGCACGCCATATCCGCAGCCGGCCAGCACCGGACGGTCACCCGAGACCTCTCGCGCGGCCCTGACGACCTCGACGATCTCCGAAGGGCTGAGAGAGAACATCTCGCCCGTGCCGCCCGCGACGATCAGCCCGGCGACCTCGTATTGGCCCAACCATTCCAGATGCTCCTTGAACACCGAAGACGCAAAACGGTCTTCGGCATCGAATGGCGTGACGGGAAAGGACAAAAGACCGTTGCGGATGATTCCCCGAAGGTCGTTGGGGCTGATCATGGATATTGCTCCTTTGCATTGGATAGCCGCAGGGGCCCGGGAAGGATCAGACGAGTTTTTCGGGCAGGATGAACATCGGATTGACCGAACCGGGTTCGCCGAGGAACGGGATTGGTTCGGGGCGGGCGGGGACGGCCTCGTCTTGACGCCGGTCCAGACAGGTGCCCTCGTGGACCTGGCGGAGACATCATATGCACTAATATTTTAGTTTATCACCCAGGTCAACTGTCATAGGGTTGAAACCATGTCGCCAGGAAGAAGAATCGGAAAGCAAGCATGAACAGCTCGGTGAAGGCCGCCCTGGACCTGGTCCGCCTCAGCTTGCCGCGCGATTGGTCGTCGGCCTCCGCGCGGATCTACGGCGATCTCCGCCAGCGCATCTTGTCGCTCGACCTGCCGCCGGGCACCGGATTGCTGCGCGCGGAGCTTGCGGCGAAATACGAGGTCAGCCAGACGCCGTTGCGCGATGCCCTGCAACGGCTGGAGCAGGACGATCTTGTCCGGGTCATTCCACAATCCCGCACGATGGTGACGCTGATCGACATCCCCAAGATCCATGAGGCATCGCTGCTGCGGGTGGCCCTCGAAACCGAGGTGGTTCGGCAATTGGCCCGGCAAGGCGCGGCCGATGTGGTGGGACAGGGCCGCTCGGTGATCGAGTTGCAGCGCGGGGTGGCCGAAGACCGGACCCAGCTCAGGCTGTTTCAGGAACTCGACGAATATTTCCACGGGATCCTGTTCACGGGCCTGGGGCATGACAACTTGCGGGGCCTGATCCGATCTCGCTCCGGGCATCTCGACCGGGTCAGGCGCCTGCAGGTTCATTCGATGGAAAAACTGCAAAGCATCATCAGCGGACATGAGGCGATTCTTCGCGGGATCGAGACCCGGGACGAGTTAGCAGCGATGGGCGCCATGCGCGACCACCTGTATAAACGGCCGGATTGGGTCGAGGAATTCCGCGCCACCCACGCGAAATATTTCGCCCCCGCCGCTGCCTCATAGAACCCGCCGCGCGAGGCTCCCGCCCGTCAGCCTTCGAAGAAGGGCGCCGGGACGAGGATCTTGTTTTCCTGCCTGACGAGATACCCGGCCTCCACGCTCCTTGCGAGACTGGCCTTCCAACCGGGATCGGCCTGCAACGCGGCACGTTTCGCAACCCTGCCCCCGGCTTCTGGAAAACCAGGCCGATCTGGAGCAATATCTGCGCCGCGCCCTGTCACTGAATGACGGCAGCCCGATCAGGATTGAGGCCGATCAGGCCGAATCCCGGCGCACCAGCTTGAAGCCCAGATCGAAGATGGGCCTGTCGATCGGTTCCCCTTCGATCCGGCAAAGAAGCGCCTCGGCGGCCTGCCTGCCCAGGGCCTCCCGATCGACGCTCAGCGTGGTCAGGGCGGGTTCGACATGCGCGGCGAATTCCTGGTCGCCGAATCCCAGCACACCGATCTCCTGCGGGATGCGCAGCCCGCGCGCCTGCGCCTCGGTCACGACACCATGCGCCAGAAGGTCCGAACTGCAAAAGATCAGGCCGCCCCCGAAACCAGTCTCTTCGATCAGGCGCGACAACGCCAATCTCCCCTGCCCGAGGCTGGCCGGAGCGTTCAGGTTGATCTCGGCGGGGTCCTGGCCGGTCCGCTGACGGAACCTTTCCGCAAAGGCATCCTTGCGGCGAAGGGCCCGTTCGTCCCCGGCATGAACAAGGGCAGCCCGGCGATAACCGGCATCGGCCGCGAAATCCGCAGCCGCCCGGCCCGCCGCGCCATGCGAGAAGCCCACGCAGAGATCGATGGGGGATTCGGTGACATCCCACAGCTCGACCACGGGAATCCCCGCCCCCAGCAGGACTTTGCGCGCCTTGGGACTATGATGGATCCCTGTCAGCATCATCGCATCGGGCCGGCGCGACAGATGCAGCATGATGGCGTCTTCCTCATCCTCCGGGGCCGAGCCGGTTTCCGACAGAAGGATCTGATAGCCTTTCGCGCGCATCCGCTCTCCGAAGGCCTGAACCATCGCGGAATAGACAATGCTGGTGATCGAGGGCACGAGCGCGCTGATGAGCCTGCTCTTGCGGGACACCAGTGCACCGGCCAGCGCGTTCGGCACGAAACCCGTCTGATCGATCGCCTCGCGAATGCGCCGCAGTGTGTCGGCGGAAACCTTCGACGGATCGCTCAGCGCGCGGGATACCGTGACCTGGGAAACACCGGCCAGCCGCCCGATCGCGGCCATGGTCACGCGCCCGCCCTTGTCGCCTCCTCCTGCCGCCATCCCTGCCCCCTCATCGCGCCCGTGCCCCAGATCCTGCGAAGCTGATAGCGCATTCATCCTGATCCCATATCAGGGGAGCATATCCATGCGGTCACTATTGGCAATGAATTTCGCGGCACCGATCTTTCGCCCCGCCTGTATCGGGTAAATCGATGTATGCGCATGCAGGGCCTATCTCGAACCTGCAACCGGCCCGGGTCAAAGCACCTTTCCGGGATTCATCAGCTTCGGGATCAAGCGCCGACTTGATCCGTTCCATCAGCCTCAACGCCACCGGGTCCTTGTAGCGGCGCAATTCACCCCGCTTCACCAGCCCGATCCCGTGCTCTGCCGAGATGGAACCACCCAGTCCGGCAACTATATCATGCACGATCCGGTTGAAAGCGGGATATTCCTTCAGGAAATCGGCATCCGACATGTCCAATGGGCGGGACAGATTGAAATGGATGTTGCCGTCGCCGAAATGCCCGAAGGGGCAAACCCGGACCTCGGGCATATGCCCGCGGCAGGCACTGGCTGCCGTCATCAGGAACTCGGCAACCCTCGACACCGGCACCGACACATCATGCTTGATCGAAGCGCCCGCGAATTTCTGCGCTTCCGACAGGTTCTCGCGCAGGGCCCATAGCGCATCGCGCTGGCTCTCAGAGGCTCCGATGACGGCATCAAGAATTTCCCCGGCCTCGAAAGCCGCCGCCAGAGCCGCCTCCAGGCGGGTATCCAGATCGGTTTCGGGATCGGACGATGTCAATTCGACCAGCGCATAGGCCGGATGCTCTTGCGCCATCGGATCACTGCAACCCGGTGCGTGATCCAGCACCATCTGCAGAGCGATCCGCTCGATATATTCAAAGGTGGACAGGCTGTCCGCGTTCCGTGCCCGAAGCCGGTCATACAATGCCAGCGCGGTTTGCGGCCCCGTGCAGGCCACCAGCGCCGTCGCACGCCGGATCGGCCTGGGGAACAGTTTCAGAACAGCGGCGGTGATGACGCCCAGGGTTCCCTCGGCACCGATAAAGAGGTTGCGCAGATCGTAGCCGGTATTGTTCTTGCGCAGCCCGTTCAGGTCGTTCAGGATCTCGCCATCCGGCAGGACAACTTCCAGACCCAGCACCAGCTCGCGCATATTGCCATAGCGCAGCACCGCCGTGCCGCCCGCATTGGTCGAAAGATTGCCGCCGATCTGACAGGAACCTTCAGAGGCCAGGGACAGCGGGAACAACCGGTCGATGTCCTGCGCAGCCTGCTGGATATCGGACAGGATACACCCGGCCTCGACAGTCATGGTCGAGTTCAGCGGATCGACGGCGCGGATCCGGTTCAACCGGTCGGTCGCCAGGATCACCGCACCCTCCGGCACACCCCCGCCAACCAGGCCGGTATTGCCCCCCTGCGGCACGATCGGCACAGCGGCGGCGCGGCAGGCCCGCACCACCCCGGCGACCTCTTCCGTCGTGCCGGGCCGCACCAGCGCCAGTGCCGTGCCCCGATACAGGCCGCGATCCTCGATCAGGCGCGGCTCCATCGCCTTCGGATCGGCGGTGACATGGGCCGCACCGACCGCGGCTTCCAATGCCCGGTAAAGCTGGTCGGACATCCCGGGTCGGACAGGATCGGATTGGGGACGGCTCATTTGCCCTCAACTCGTCTGCCTTGCCTTGGCCGCACGGCGCAGTGCCGAGATCGTGGTGCGCGTCGAGATCTGCTCGGGATCGGTCACCAGTTCCAGAACGGCGGGCCGGCCGCTTTCGCGCGCGCGGGTCAGGGCGGCGGCGAAATCCTCGGTCCTGGTCACGCGCTCGGCATGACATCCCAGCCCCTCGGCCATGCGGCAGAAATCCTGGTTCTGCAATGTCGTCCCCGAGACACGTTCGGGATGATCCCGCTCCTGATGCATGCGGATCGTGCCGTAGATGCCATTGTTGAACAGCAGCACCACCGGCTTGCCGCCATATTGCGCGGCGGTGGCCAATTCGTTACCGCTCATCAGGAAGCCGCCATCGCCAACGAAGGATAGCACCAGCCGCTCGGGATTCGAGATCGACGCGGCCACGGCGGCAGGCACCGAATAGCCCATGGCACCGCAGGTCGAGCCCAGCACGCGCCCCGGCCGGCCGAAGCGCAGGAAACGCTGCGCCCAGCCATTGTGATTGCCCGCATCCATCGTCACCACGACATCATCGGGCAATTCGTCGCGGATCTGCGCCAGCGCCACGCCCATGTCCAGCGCCCATTCGCCGCCATTGGGCGCCTCGGAATCGGCAAGGTAATCACCATGCAGGGTCGCGCACCAATCGGCCCAGGCATCCGCCTTGCCCAGATCGCAGTCCTCCAACGCGGCGGCGATCACGGCAGGCGTGCAGGCCAGCCCCAGATCGGGGGAATAGACGCGTCCGATCTCGTCGGCATCGGGATGGATATGCACCAGGCGGATGCCGGGATTGGGCGCATCCAGCGATGTATAGGTGCGGGTCGTCATCTCGCCCAGCCTCGCCCCGATGACGACCAGCAGATCGGCCTCTTCGAGATGCTTGTACAGCGTCGGGCCGGTCGATGTCCCGAAATCGCCCGCATAGGCCGGCGAGAGGTTGTCGATGATGTCCTGCCGGCGGAACGAGCAGGTGGCCGGGATATTGTTCGCCTCGGCAAAGCGGGTGATCGCCGCCGCTGCCGCGTCGTCCCAGCCCGAGCCGCCGACCAGCAGCAGGGGACGTTTCGCCGTCATCAGCTCGGCCTTCACGGCTTCAAGGTTCTCGGGCGTGATGCCCGCGCCGGTGGCAGTATAGGGGCGCGCATCGGCAACTGACACGCATTCGGTCAGCATGTCCTCGGGCAGCGCGACGACCACCGGGCCGGGGCGGCCCGAGGTCGCGACACGAAAAGCCCGCGCCATGTATTCGGGAATCCGCCGTGGATCGTCGATCTGCGTGGCCCATTTCGCGATCGGGCCGAACATGGCCCGGTAATCGACTTCCTGGAACGCCTCGCGGTCGGTGGTGCCGCGGGCAATCTGGCCGACAAGCAGGATCATCGGCGTGCTGTCCTGCTGCGCGATATGCACCCCGATGGCCGCGTGGCAGGCGCCGGGGCCACGAGTCACCATGCAGATGCCCGGTTTGCCGGTCAGCTTGCCATGCGCCTCGGCCATATCCGCCGCACCGGCCTCGTGCCGCGCGTTGATCAGGGTGAAACGGTCCTTCACATCATGCAGCGCATCCAGAACTTCCAGATAGCTTTCCCCCGGGACGCAATAGGCGGTGTCGGCGCCATGGATCAGAAGCTGATCGACAAGGATCTGGCCACCGCTGCGGGTTGGAGGATTGGTCGATTGCAGCATGCTTGTCTCCGTTTCTCGCATGAATCACTCGCCGGGTTGTCGCGCGGCGGGCCCGGGTCGTCGCAGGTTCTGGCGCAGCCAGACCAGACCGGCGCAGGCCAATCCGCATAATGTCACACGCCAGTCGGGATAGATAAAGCACAATGCCCCCACGAAGAGCAGGCCCGTTTGCCATCCCTCCAGCCTGCCAAAGAAATAACGCTGCAACGATGCCGCCAGCAGCACCACCCCAAGCGTGGCCTGGGCGATCACGATGACGATGCGGAACCACTCCCCTTGCATCAGGATCGTCGGTTCGTAGACGAACATGAAGGGCACGATGAAGCCGGTCGCGCCCAGCTTGATCGCAGCGACGCTGGCTTCGATGATCTTTGCCTGGCTCAGGGAATTGGCCGCGTAGACCGCCATCGCGACCGGCGGCGTGATGGCCGAGAGGATGGCGAAGTAGAACACGAAAAGATGCGCCGCCTCGACCTGCACCCCCAGCTTGACCAGCGCCGGAACCAGCAGGGCGACCTGGACGATATAGGCGGGTGTTGTGGGCATGCCCATGCCCAGGATGATCCCCGCCACCATCGACAGCAGCAGCGCGAAGATCAGCTTGTCCTGAGCGACCGAGATCACGAAATTCGAGAAGGACAGGCCCAGGCCGGTGATGTCGATCACGCCGACCACGATGCCCGCGCAGGCGCAGGCCGCCGCGATGGACAGCACGTTGCGGGCCCCGTTTTCAAGCGCCACCAGGACATTGTCCAATGTCACGTAATGCCGGGTCGTCTTGCGCAATGCCGCCACGGGCACGACGGAAAGCACCCCGCAAAGGGCCGCATAGGGCGCCGAATAGCCATTCAGCAATACGCCGATGATGATGGCCAGCGGCAGGAACAGATGACCGCGCTCACGCAGCACCTGACCCATCGGCACCTGGTCCTCTTTCGGGACCGAGCCGATGCCGCTGCGCCTGGCCTCGAAATGCACGGCCGCGAACAGCGCGACATAGAACAGCAGCGCGGGCGCGATGGCGTATTTTGCCACCTGAAGATAGCTTACCCCCAGATACTCGGCCATCACGAAGGCAGCCGCCCCCATGACCGGAGGCATGATCTGCCCCCCCGTCGAGGCGACGGCTTCGACCGCGCCCGCGAAGGCGGGCTTGAATCCCATGCGCTTCATCAGCGGGATCGAGAATGTGCCGGTGGTCATCACATTGGCCACCGCAGAGCCGGAAACGGAACCGAACATGCCCGAGGTGACGCAAGCCACCTTGGCCGGGCCTCCGGCCTGTCTACCGGTCAGCGCCACGGCGAAATCCATGAAGAGCTGGCCCACCCCCATCTTTTCGACCAGCGAGCCGAACAGGATGAACAGGACCATGTAGGTTGCCGAGACCGAGGTCGGGATACCGAAGATCCCTTCGGGCGTCATGAAGAGTTGTTCGAGTATCACGCTCGGCAGGGTCGATGTGAACAGGAGCCCATAGGCCATGAAGCATATGGCGGTGATGGGCAGCATCGGCCCGAGCATTCTTCTTGTCGCCTCAAGCAACAGGACCACAAGGACGATCCCGACAACGATATCGCGCGGCGTCAGCGGATCGACATACAGGAAACGCTGGAAGATATAGTCGAGATTCAGCGACGGGTATA
The DNA here is from genome assembly GCF_003007735.2 of Paracoccus methylarcula. Lineage (GTDB taxonomy): Bacteria > Pseudomonadota > Alphaproteobacteria > Rhodobacterales > Rhodobacteraceae > Paracoccus > Paracoccus methylarcula. The sequence continues at coordinate 7,534 of NZ_PXNQ02000004.1, read as the reverse complement.
ACGCCGCCAGGCAGGCGATGACGCCCAGCCCGATATCGTACCACCGGGGCCGCTCCACGAGCCGCCCCCGGAAATCGACGGTCAAAAAGATCAGCAAGAGCGCCAGCGCGACATGGACACCGCGCATGATATAGGGGTTGGGCGGTCCGACGAATGCCACATACAGATGCCAGAGCGCCATCCCGATCAGGATAAGGCGAGCGATGCGCCCCAATAGCGGTATGCTCCGGTCCAGGATCGTCAAGTTCATGGGCTCCTCCCTATGGCGCTGCCGAACCCCGCAGCTCGCGGCGCGGCCTGGATTTCCCTCCGCCGAAACGGATCGAAGGCAGAGCGGGGCAAAGTTTCACGACTCCGCCCCGATCAGGATCCCTGCGGGATTATTCCAACCCTTCCACGCCACGTTCGGCATAGAATTCCTTGGCCGCCGGATGGAAGGGCACGCCGATATCAGTCGCCATTTCCTCGACCGTCAGATCGGCCATCGACTTGGTGACCGAGGCGAAGCTGTCGATATTGTCCGCGATGGCCCCCAGCACCGCCTTGACCAGTTCGCCGTCGGAATCGCAGGGCGCGACCATATGGGTGTCGTAGCTGATGGCATGCACGGATTCGTCGGCACCCGGATAGGATCCCGCCGGAACCTCACGCAATTGGAACGCGGCGTTCTGATCCTTGAAATGCTTGAAGGTCTCTTCGTCGACATCGATCATCCTGATATCGCGCGCGGAGGCCAGATCCATGACAGAGCCGGTGGGCAGCGACGATCCCAGGGTGAAGATATCCGCATGCCCGTCCTTCATCTGCGAGGCGCTGTCGGAATAGGAAGTGTGGGCGACCGACTCGAGATCGTCAAAACTCAGACCGGCAGTCGACAGCAATTCGCGGGTCAGAAACTCCCCCGTATTGCCCAGCTGTTGCGTGGTCAGGCGCTTGCCCTTCATGTCGGCAACGGTCTCGACCCCCGAATCGGCAAGCGCCACGATCTGGAAATATTGCGGATAGAGGATGCCGATATTGCAGACATTGGTCGTGGCTTGCCGGAACGGCTCTTTCCCCGAAAGGCTGTCCACCGTCGAGATCGAATTGGCGAAGGCGATCTGGAACCGACCGGCCTCCACGCCGACGACATTGGACACCCCAGCCCCCGGCGTCACGGTCATGCTGACATCCGGAAGCTCGCGTTCGACAATTGCCTTGATGCTCCGCCAACCGGATACCATGATCCGCCCTGTTGCCCGGTTGCCATGGTGATGCTTTGCGCATTCGCGCCGATGGCGGCACCCGCCAGAACGGCAACTGCCGCTACCGTGCGGCGCGTGGCCCTGAATATCCGAGACATGAAAACCTCCCCGTTATAGAGCCGAAGACACCCGAGCCCCAACGGCCGGCAGGTGTCGGTCTGCCCCTGTCTCCTCCTGATGCGGCACGGTCGTGCCGTCGCGGCAACCCTGTCCAATCGCCACCAACTTGTCAAATAAAAATACATCATTCTGAGCGCGCATTTTTCGGTGATGAGAATATTAATATTATAATACAATTAATTACATGAGTGAAAGCGGATTTCAAGATCGCCATGCTGTAATGTCATCTTATTGACAGCTAGCCATATAGGTGTAGGCTTGCAAGAAAGTGAAGGGAGGGAAAGGCCATGAGCGATCTGTTCGAGAATGCCGTGCCTCTGGCCCGTGGCCAGACCCTCAGCGACCAGGCGACAGAGGCGCTGCGGCGCCATGTGGTCAACGGCGATTGGCCGGTCGGCATCATGCTGCCCTCGGAGGCGGTGCTGTCGCAGAAACTGGATGTCAGCCGCTCGGTGATCCGCGAGGCGGTATCGCGCCTCAAGGCAGAGGGGCTGCTGGCCAGCCATCAGGGCCGGGGCGCATTCGTTTCCAGCGACCGGCCCCGCATGGGCTTTGCCATCGACGAGCGGGACGTGGACAATCGCCGCAAGCTGGCCCAGATCCTCGAATTGCGCCTCGGGGTCGAGATCGAGGCCGCCGCGATCGCAGCCCTCCGTCGCGGCCACGCGGATCTGGAACAAATCCATTCCGCGGTCTCCGCCTTCGCCGCCGTGCAGAAATTCGGCCCCGAACAGGTGCGGGCCGGGGTCGATGCCGATCTGCAATTTCACCGCGCGATCTGCGTGGCGACACGGAACGACTATTACCTGGGCCTGTTCAACTATCTCAGCGCCAGCCTGCGGGAAACCATCGAGGCCGGGCGCAATCGCTCGGTCGAGCGCGGCGGCGACAGCCGGGAAGCAGCCGAAGAGCATCGCGCCGTGGCCGAGGCGATCGAGGCGCAGGACAGCCTTGCCGCCCGCAAGCTGATGCGCAGGCACCTGGAACTGTCCAGCGCCAGGCTGCTGGGACATCTGTGGAACGGCGAGGGCCGGGAATGATCTTGCCGTCCGTTCTTGCTGAAGCGCTGCAAAAGCCCGACCGGCTCGCCATCGCCGTCAGTGGTGGCGTGGACAGCCTGTGTCTCTCTGCGGCGGCGGAGCTGGCGCGCAAAGACCAGAACCTGACGCTGTGCCATGCCGTCTCGCCCGCCGTTCCGGATGCTGCGACCGGGCGGGTGAAAGCATTCGCGAAAGGGCGGGGACTGGTATTGGAGATCGTCGATGCCGGTGAGTTCGCCGACAAGCGCTACCGCGCCAATCCGGTTGATCGCTGCTATTTCTGCAAATCGAATCTTTACGGAACATTGACACGCCTGGCGCGGCACGGGACCGTTGCCGCTGGCACCAATCTCGACGATCTGGGCGATTACCGCCCCGGGCTCCGGGCGGCAGAGGAACATGGCATCCTGCATCCCTTCGTTCAGGCCCGGATGACCAAGGCGGATGTCCGCGCGCTGGCCAGATCCCTCGGCCTGGGCGATATCGCCGAACTGCCCGCCTCTCCCTGCCTTGCCAGCCGGGTCGAGACAGGCTTGCGGGTCGAGCCTGCGGAACTGGCCATGATCGACGCGGTGGAAACGGCGCTTCGCGCCGATCTGGGCGAGGTCACCCTGCGCTGCCGCCGCTTGCATGCGGGACTGGCCATCGAGCTGGACCAGGACTTGATGGACGGGCTCGATGCGGACAGACTCGCCGAACTGACAACGCGGGCGCGGGAGGCCAGCCGCCAGCATGGCGGCGGAGATCTGGCCATCACCCTGCGCCCCTATCGGCGGGGAAGCGCGTTCCTGCATGCCTGACGAACGACTGGACAGCCATCCCGATGTCACATTCGACCGCGACCGGCAGGCGCGGATCGGGTTGGAAGAGGCGGTGCTGGCCGAACCCAAGACATCCGGGCAGATCGCCGCCATCATCGACGATGCGCTGCGCGAGAACCGCCGGCTTCTCCTGACCCGGATGGCCCCGGCGCAATACGGGGCCCTGCCGGACCGGCAACGTTCGGTGCTGGATTACTGCGCCCTGTCGCGCAGCGCGATCCTGGGCAGTCTTCCCCCGCAAGCGGATACGCCTCGCGTGGCGCTGGTCAGCGCCGGTACGTCGGACGCCGCGGCCGTGACGGAAGCGCGGCGGGTGCTGGCCTATTCGGGCCTGGCGGTGACCGAGGTGGCGGATGTCGGCGTTGCGGGGCTGTGGCGTCTGCTCGATCGCGCACCGCTCTTGCGCAAGATGCAGGTGCTGATCGTCTTCGCCGGGATGGATGCCGCCCTGCCTTCCGTGGTGGCCGGACTGGTGCCGGGGGTGGTGATCGCGGTTCCCACCTCGGTCGGCTATGGCGTGGCCACCGGGGGCCGCACGGCGCTGGACGCGGCGCTGGCAAGCTGCGCGCCGGGCGTCCTGGTCACCAATATCGACAATGGCTATGGCGCGGCCTGTGCCGCGTTGCGCTTTGCCCATGCCGCCGCGCAATCAGAAGGTATTTATGCAAAGAAGAAGGGTTCCAGGTGATTTCGGACAGCCCGGACATGGATAACGGCAAGCTGACCATCCGCAAGCGCAAGACGCTGTCGGATCAGCTATATGGCCAGATCCTCGAACAGATCGTCTCGGGGGCGCTCAAGCAAGGCGAGAAGCTGCCCTCGGAAAACCGCATCTGCACGGCCTTCGGGGTGTCGCGGCCCGTGGTCCGGGAAGCCCTGCGCAAGCTGCAGGATGACGGGCTGGTCGAGGCGCGGCGCGGCGTCGGTTCCTTCGTGCGCAAGCGCCCGCCGCAACGGCTGATCGAGTTCGCCGCCGCCGACAGCGTGTCGGACCTGATGCGGGCCATGGAAGCGCGGATGGTGGTCGAGAAGGCGACGGCAAGGCTGGCCGCGCAACGCGCCGGATCGCGTGAGATCGCCAAGATCGAGGCCGCGCTGAAAACGCTTGAAAACGCGATGCAGCGCCGTGAAACGGCACTCGATGCGGATTTCGACTTTCACCTTGCCATCGCCGAGGCCAGCGGGAATCACGCCTTCGTCACCATGCTGAGCGCGATCCGCGAGGTGATGGAACGCACCATAGACGTCGCCCAGAGCCTGACACGCGAAGGCAGCCAGGCACGGATCGACCGGGTTACCCAGGAACATCGGCAGATATACGAGGCCATCATCGCCCGCGACGTGGACGCGGCGGGGCTGACCATGGCCTATCACCTGCTTCAGGCGCGTCAGCGCGTCACCGATTATGCCCGCGAGGTCTGACCGGGAACATGCGCAAAGACGAGGTCACACAGCCCTTCGGAAAGGAGACGCCATGACAGCCTTGAGGCTGGAACAGGACAGGAGCCGCCCGCCCACGCTGCGGCTTGGCGCCGGGGAAGAGGAATTCGCGCCCTGGCCCACCGGCGTCACCGGATAGAAAGGAAGGATCATGTCGAACGGGACAAAGCCGAACTACGTGAAACTGGTCGAGGACACGCCATTGCCGCGCATCGCGCTATGCCGGCAAGACTTTCCTTCCGACCATATCGAGGATCCGGCGGCGGCGGTTCGTGATGCGATGGCCGGGGCGGATTGCACCGCAAGGATCCGGCCGGGCATGTCGATCGCCATAACGGCGGGCAGCCGGGGCATCGCCGCATTCCCCGAACTGGTGACGGCCATCGTGAACGAGGTCAGGGCGCGCGGCGCGCATCCTTTCGTGGTGCCATCCATGGGCAGCCATGGCGGCGCAACCGCCGAAGGTCAGACGGCGGTGCTGGAAAAGCTGGGCGTGACCGAGCCGGTAATCGGCTGCCCGATCCGTTCCTCGATGGAGACGGTCGAGATCGGCCGGCTGGACAACGGCATGTCCGTACGCATCGACAGGCTGGCGCATGAGGCAGACGGAATCATCCTGTTCAATCGCATCAAGCCGCATACATCCTTTCGGGCAGCCAATGAAAGCGGACTGGCCAAGATGCTGGCCATCGGCCTCGGCAAGCAATCGGGCGCCGAGGCCTGCCATTCGCGCGGTATCGACGAGGTGCCGGTCTATGTCGATCTGATGGCACGGATGAAGCTGAAGCGTTGCAGGATCCTGTTCGGTATCGGCACCATCGAGAACGCCTATGACCGGCTGGCCCGTGTCGTGGTCCTTGACAGCGAGGGAATGCTGGAGGCCGAGCAGCCTTACCTGCAGGAAGCAATGGCCAACATGCCCCGGCTCCCGCTCGGGCCGGTTGATGCGCACACTGCCTCGGGGGATCTCGACGTACTGGTCGTGGACCGCATCGGCAAGGAATTTTCCGGCACCGGCATGGATCCGAACATCACGCACCGTTTCTCATCGCCCAAGATGCAGGCCCATGCGACGTTGCGGATCTCGCGGCTGGCGGCGCTGGAACTGTCGCCCCGCAGCAACGGCAACGGCAATGGTGCGGCCCGGGCCGATGTGGTGACCGCCCGGCTGGAGGTGGCATTCGACCGCGAGGCGGTTTATGCGAATGCGCTCACCTCGACCGTGCTGACGCAGGCGCATATGCCGATGGTCATGCCGGATGATCGCAGCGCCATCCAGGCGGCGGTCAAGACCTGCGGGGCAGAGGATATCTCCCGCGCACGCCTCCTACGGATCCCGAACACACTGCATCTGGAATATCTCTATGCTTCCGAGGCCATGCTGCCCGAATTGCAGGCCCGGCCCGGCATCGAGATCGTCGGGTCGCTGGAAGAGATGCGTTTCGAGGATGGTCATCTGGTCAATGCCTGGCCAGAGGGGCATTGACCATGGATCTGCCAGAGGGTGCCCGCCTGCATATTCATCTCGATCCCGTTGGCGGCGTGGCGGGCGACATGTTCATCGCTGCGATGCTGGACGCATTTCCGGCGCTGGAAGACCGGGTGGCAGGTGATATCGCCGCCATTCTGCCCGATCATGTCGGTCATGCCGCGCTGACGCGAGGGCTCAGCGGGGGCATGGCCGTGCGGCGCTTTGCGCTGGAAGCAACGGCGGACAGCCACCACCATCACGACCATGAACACGGGCACCACGACCATCACGGCCATGGACATCACCGCCATGGCGAAGAAACGACCTATCGCGCCATGCGCGCGATGATCGAGGCGGCGCCTCTGTCCGACGGAACGGCCGCGCGGGCCTGCGCCATCCTGCACCTGATCGCCGAGGCCGAGGCGGCGGCCCATGACATTCCGATCGAGCGCGTGCATTTCCACGAGCTCGCCGATTGGGATGCGCTGATGGATGTGACCGCAGCCGGCAGTATCGCCGCCGCGCTGGAAGGGGCGAGTTGGTCGCTTGCGTCATTGCCCTTGGGCGGCGGCATGGTGCGGACGGCCCATGGCATGCTGCCGGTTCCGGCCCCGGCGACGGCCCGGATCCTGAAAGGATATGCCTGGCATGACGACGGCGTGGCAGGCGAACGCGTCACCCCGACCGGAGCCGCGATCGTCGCTCATCTGACCCGGGACGGGACGGGCATCCGGCAAGCAGGCCGTCTTGCGGCGATCGGCATGGGCGCAGGCACCCGCGAGTTGCCCGACCGGCCGAATATCCTGCGGGTCACCGCCTTCGACATCTCGGATCCACCCGACCGGACCGATCAGGCGCTGCAACTGGCCTGCGATATCGACGACATGACGGGCGAGGAAATCGGGGCTGCAACCGAGGCCTTGCGCGCCCTGCCCGGCGTCATCGATCTGGTCCTGCTGTCGGCACAGGGAAAGAAGGCCCGGCCGGTAACCCGCATGGAGCTTCTGCTGAAACCGCAGGCAGAGCCACGGGTCGTCGAGGCCCTGTTCGACCGCACCAGCACCCTGGGCCTGCGCCGAACAGAGGTCACGCGGCTGATCCTGCCACGCAGTACAAACACCGCGCCTGACGGCAAGACGCGGCGCAAAATCGCCACCCGGCCCTCCGGTGTCACCTTCAAGGCGGAAAGCGACGATCTCGATGGGGCTCCGACGCTGGCCGCACGCCGCGCGCAGGCCCGCCTGGCCGAAGACGGTTGAGCTAGAGCAGTTTGCAGTTGATCAGGTTCGGCTGCGAGTAGCATCCTGCGATGGCCGGGGGCGCTGCCCCCGGACCCCCGGGATACTTGCATGAAGAAGAAATGGGCCGGGGTGGACTCGATTAAGCGCAAACTGCTCT
>NZ_PXNQ02000003.1 GCF_003007735.2 Paracoccus methylarcula | reverse complement strand
TCATGACGTCTTCAACGGCGGGACAGGTTATGACGAGATCATCGTCTATGGTGATATCGCCGTCTCGAACTATCGGCTGACCAGCGCCAATGTAAGCGGCATCGAAGCACTTTACTTCCAGAGCGGCGATACCATCTCTGGCACCTCGGGTGCGGATATCTTCGATTTCAGCGGTATTTCCGACTTTGCGGGATATTACAATGGCATCTCCCTGGGCGGCGGCAATGACCGCTATACCGGGTCCAGCGATCGAGACGTGGTCTATGGCGGGGACGGCAGTGATACGCTGATCGGCAGGGCCGGAGCAGATGAATTGGACGGTGGTTCTGGTCGTGACGTGGCATCCTACGCCCAAAGTGGCAGCGCCGTGAAGATTGATCTCGGCACGGGGTCGGCAGTTGGAGGCCATGCCGAGGGCGATGAGCTTACGAGTATCGAGAATCTGGTCGGTAGTAGTAAGAATGATCGCCTGATTGGCGATGGTGCGAATAACGACATCAGAGGCCTCGCCGGAAGCGACGTGATCAAGGGCGGCAGCGGAGCCGATACGTTGCGAGGCGATTACGGCGCAGATATTCTCGAAGGTGGTGCAGGGAGCGATCTGCTACATGGAGGCGGCGGGATCGATACCCTGTCATATGTGACAAGCAATAGTGGTGTAAGTGTGAATCTGGGGACTGACGCTGTATCGGGTGGGCACGCAAGTGGTGATAGTATCCGTGATTTCGAAAACCTTTTCGGTAGTTCCTACAACGATAGGCTTGTCGGGGATCAATCCGCGAACATAATAAAAGGCGGTGGCGGCGCGGATCTGATTTTCGGTAAGGATGGCGAAGACAGGTTGCTGGGTGGTTACGGGCACGACAAGATTTCCGGTGACGACAACGACGACAGGCTCTTTGGTGAGAGCGGCAATGACACATTGTCGGGTGGTGGAGGCGCTGACATGCTCTTCGGTCAGTCTGGTGAAGACAGATTGCTGGGTGGTTACGGGCATGACAAGATTTCCGGGGGCGTCGATGATGACAGGCTCTTTGGCGAGAACGGAAATGACACATTAACAGGCGGCGCTGGCAAGGACTTGTTTGTCTTCAAGCCAAACGACGGCGATGACGTGATTCGCGATTTCAATCGACATAATGGTGAGGATATTGACTTACGGGCGGTCAAGGAGATCGAGAACTTCAGGGATTTGATGAATAACCATCTCGAAAGCGTCAACGGCAATGCGGTGATCACCTATGGTGATAATTCGATCACCCTGCTGGGGGTCGATATCGATGATATTGGCTATGCAAAAGACTATAGCGCTTACGATTTCATATTCTGATAAATACTGCGGCAAGACCACATTGCTGTAAATCAGAGTGAAATCACACGAAGATTAGTGCAATGACTGCACTCTTCTATGCGTGTATCACAACGAACAGCCCCGCCAACGTGCGGGGCCTCTTTGTTTCAGGAGATGCCCATGCCCACACTCTCCCTCGATGATCGCGCGTTGCAGGCGAACCTGCGCCGCCTTGCGGATCGCGATGCGAAGATGGCGGCGGTCTGGGCGCTGAACGACACGGCGGATGACGTGCTTGCGCATGTGCAGGGGCGGATGGACCAGGTGTTTGACCGCCCGACGCGGTTCACGAGGAATGCCTTCATGGTCTGGCGGGCCAAGCCGTCGCAGCTGGAAGCGAAGGTGTTGGAACGGCCCTCGGTCGGGCGACGCCATTACCTGAAGGTGGAGGAATTCGGCGGGCCGCGCGGCCAGACCGGGCTGGAGGCCCTGCTATCATCGCGCTTGGGGCATGATGGCCGGATCAGCGCGGCGGTTCCGGCGGCCGGGGCCAAGCTCAATGCCTATGGCAACTGGTCTCCTGGTGAGCGCAACCAGGCGCTGGCCGCCACTTCGAGACAGGAACAGGCCGTCGCCGCAACAGGCGGCACCCGCAAACGCCGCCGCGCCGGTTATTTCGTGCCTGCCGCAAGCTCGCGCCTGTCACCGGGCATCTGGAAACGCAATCCGGATGGCTCGATCCGGAAACTGCTGCATTTCACCACGGCCGTGCCGGAATATCGCGAGCGGCTCGGCTTCTTCGACGGGGCCGAGGAGGTCTCGGCCCGCCGGTTGCCGGTGCATCTGCAGCGCACCATCGCGAAGATGATCGAGCGGTCGGCCAGTCGAGGCTGAGACCGGCGCGGGTCCTTCCCGGCCATGATCCACACGGGGGTAATTCGCACCGCATCGCATTTGGGCCAGCAATTCCGGCGCGGGGTTGTTGTTGTCCTTGTTGTTGTTCTTCTTGAGGAAACCCATGTCACAGACCATCACCCTTGCCGACGGGAGCGTGCTCGACGTCGCGCGTTACCCGTTGCCGGATGGCGTGACGGATGACGGCTCACCGCTGACCCGGGCGCAGCTCGCCACCGCCTTCGGCGTGTCTGCGAACACCATCACGGATTGGATCGCCAAGGGCATGCCGGCCCTGTCCTCCGGCCAGAACGGCGTCGCCTACGAGTTCCGGCTCGCCCATTGCTGGGCCTGGCGGCAGGCCCGTGACGATCGCGCCCGGGCGGCCAAGCAGCGAGGGGACCAACTGGCGGCGCAGGCGGCTCTGGCCTTCCGCAACCTGGACGATGACCAGGCCGAGGATGAAGCGGCTCTGACCGCTGACGATCTGCGCAAATGGTCCGAGGCGGAATATCACCGCAACCGGGTGGCCGAACAACGCGGCGATCTGCTGCGCGCCGATCGCATGCGGGCGCTGATCGAGGACATGATCGTGACCTTCGGCGCGGCGATGGACAACCTGCCGGATTTCGCGGAGATGAACTTCGGGCTGTCCGCCCCGCAGGTGGCGCAGCTGCAGAGCTATTGTGACGAGCTGCGCCTCGAGGTCCGGCGCCAGGTCGAGGGCCGGGTGAGCCAGGGCGGCGCGGTGGTGCCGATGTCCGGTCCGCCGCCGGAGCTGGATCTCGGCTGATGGTCGATATGCTCGACCGGGGCCTCGGCCAGCTGAGCCGGATCCCGCCCTTGCCGCCCTTCGTGACGCCCGAGGAACTGGTGGCCGATGCGCTGCCGCTGCTCGATCCGCCGAGCCGGATCACCGTCACCGATGCGGGCGAACGCTTCCTGCGTGTGCCGGTCGCCGGGCGCTGGAGCGCCTATGATCGCGGCGTCGCGCCCTATACGGTCGAGCCGCAGGATATCTCGCAGTCGCGCCGCTTCAAGGCGGTGATCTTCACCGGCCCGTCGCAAAGCGGCAAGAGCCAGATGCTGCTCTCGGTCGCCGCCCATGCGGTCACCTGTGCGCCGGGCCCGGTGCAGCTGATCCATATGACCAAGACCGATGCCGATGCCTGGGTCGAGGAAAAGCTCGATCCGGCGATCACGAACAGCCCGGCGCTGCATGAACGGCTCGGCCGTGCGCGCGAGGACAGCACTTTCAGCCGCAAGCGCTTCAAGGGCATGCGGCTGGCGATCGGCTACCCGGTGCCCAACCAGCTCTCCTCGCGCTCGCAGCGCCTGGTGCTGCTGACCGATTACGATCACATGCCGCAAAGGCTGGGGCCGAAGGATGCGCCCGAAGCCTCGCCCTTCGGCATGGCGCTGCAGCGGATCCGGACCTTCCTGAGCCGGGGCTGCGTCTTCGTGGAAAGCACCCCGGCTTTCCCGGTCGACGAGGAGACCGCCCGCGAGGCCAGCCCGCTGGAGCCGCATCTGCTGCCCGCCACCACCGGCGGGATCGTCAATCTCTATAACGAGGGCACGCGGGGGCGCTGGTATTGGGAATGCCCGGATTGCGCCGGGCTCTTCGAGCCGCGCTTCGACCGGCTGGATTACAATCCCGATCTCGATCCGGGCGAGGCCGGCGACATGGCGGCGATGGTCTGTCCGCATTGCGGCTCGGTGCTGCCGCATCGGCACAAGGCGGAGCTGAACCGCCGCGCCCTGGTGCATCATGGCGGCTGGCTTCATGAGGGCCGTCATGTCGATGAGGCCACCGGCCGGCGCGACCTGGTCCGGATCGATGACGCGGCAATCCGCAACGTGCCCTTCGCCAGCTATGCCCTGAATGGCGCGGCGGCCGCCTTCGCGTCCTGGTCCGGATTGGTCGAGCGCTACGAGACCGCCCGGCGCAGCCTGGAGATCTCCGGCGACGATCTCGATCTGAAGGGGGTGCATTATACCGAGATCGGCATCCCCTATCGCCGCCCCAGGGAGGAGGGCGAGGACGCGCTCACCGCCGAGACCCTGCGCGATCACGCCCTGCCGATCCCGAAAGGCATTGCCCCGGGCTGGGCCCGCTTCGTCACTGTGATGGTTGATGTGCAGGGCAATCGCTTCGAGGTCATGGTGATGGCCTGGGGCGCCGAGGGTGAGCGGGTTGCGCTCGAGCGCTTCGCAATCCATCAGCCGCCCGATGATGCACCGAGCGCCAAGGGTGATGACGGCAAGTATCGCGCCATCGATCCCGGCCGTTACGCCGAGGATGCGGCAGTGCTGGCCGAGTTGGCAGAACGTATCTACCCGGTCGAGGGCGAGAGCTGGGGCTTGAGGCCGGTCGCTGTCGTGATCGATTTCAACGGGCCGAAGGGCTGGTCGGACAATGCCGAGAAGTTCTGGCGCAAGCAGGCTCGCAAGGGCATGGGCCATCGCTTCTTCCTGTCGATCGGCCGGCCGGGCTTCAACCAGCGCGATCGCGTCTGGCATGAAGCCCCGGAACGGGCCTCGGGCGGCAAGAAGGCGCGCGGCATCAAGCTGCTGAACATGGCCGTCGATCGGCTCAAGGATTCCGTCGCCGCCGCGCTTGGCCGCCTCGATACCCCGATCGGGGCCCAGCATATCCCCGGTTGGATGGAGGCCGAGCATATTGCCGAGCATCTCGCCGAGCAGCGGACCGACAAGGGCTGGGAACTCAGAAAGGGCGTCCAACGCAATGAAAGCCTCGATCATTCGGTGCAGGCCTTGGCACTGTCCGAGCATCTCGGTCTCAACCGGGTGAACTGGGAGGCCCCGCCCGCCTGGTGCGTGGCCGGCAATCTCAATCCGCACCTGGTGCCGCTCGACCAGGTCGAGGAGGCGCGCGACACGGATGAACCGGCGCAGGCCGATCTGCCGCGCCAGATCAATTATCTCAGGAGGCGCTGATGGCGTTTACGCAAGCCGATGTGGCCCGGGTTCAATCCCTGTTCGCCAAGGGCGTGACCAGCGCCGAGGTGGCGGGAGAGAAGCTCAGCTTCCGATCCGTGGCCGAGTTGAAGGAGATCATCGCCTATATGAAGGCGGAGATTTCCGGCACTGAGAACCGGGCCCGGATCAGCTATCCGCTGACGACGCGGGGTCTGTGATGAACCTGCTCGATCGCGCCATCGCCATGGTCTCACCCGCCGCCGGGCTCAAACGGGCCACGGCCCGCGCCCAGGCTGCGGTGGTGATGAACTATGACGCCGCCTCCTGGGGCCGGCGAAGCTATGGCTGGAAGGCGCCCGCGACGGCGGCCGATGCCGCGGCCTATGGCTCGCGCGCCCGGCTGCGCCATCTCAGCCGCGACATGATCCGCAACCGCGCCTATGCGGCGCGGGCCCGCGACGTGGTGGTCTCCAACGTGGTCGGCGAGGGGATCATGCCCTCGGTGCGCAGCACGGATGCTGCCGGCAAGGAGAAGATCGAGGCGCTGATCAAACGGCACCTGCTGAGCAGTGATATCGATGCGATCGGCGAATACGATCTCTTCGAGATGCAGCAGATTTGCATGTCGGCGGTGTTTTCCGATGGCGAGGTGCTGCTGCGGCGGCGCTGGCGCAACGGGCCTTTCGGCGCCGGTCTCACGCTCCCCTACCAGGTCGAGCTGGTCGAGGTGGATTGCCTCGATGTCACGCGGCAGAGCTGGGGCGACAACCTGGTCATCGAGGGCGTCGAATACGGGCCGACCGGCGCGATCGAGGCCTATCATATCTATAACGAGCATCCGGGCGCGGTGCGCAGCCGCAAGGCCTTGGCCTCAACACGGGTGCATTGGTCCGATGTGATCCATCTGCGCCGCTTCGACCGGCCCGGCCAGCTGCGCGGGGTGCCCTGGCTGGCGCCGGTGATGATGACGCTTGGCGAACTGTCGGATTACCAGGAGGCACAGATCCTCAAGCAGCGCATCTCGGCCCTGTTGGCGATCCTGGTCAAATGGGCGCCGGGCGCGCAGCGCCCCGCCAAGCCGGGAGCCGGGCTCGACGAGCTGTCCCCCGGCGCGGTGGTCGAGCTGCCCCCCGATGCCGATGCCGTGGTGGTCGATCCGCCCAGGGTCGAGGGCTATTCGGAGTTCATGAAACAGGGGCTGCGGGCCATCGCGGCCGGGATCGGCGTCACCTATGAATCGCTCGCCGTCGACCTGGAGAAGGTGAACTTCTCCTCGGGGCGCTTGGGCCGCAACGAGATGGACCGGCTGGTGCGCATGTGGCAGCGCGGGTTGATGATCGCCCAGTTCGGTGCCGGCATGGAACGCTGGTTCCGCGAGGGGCTGCGTGTGGCCAATCTTGGCAGGCTGGACTTCACTCTGGACTGGACGCCGCCGCGGCGCATCCTTGTCGATCCGACCAAGGAAATCCGCGCCATGGCCGAGGAGGTCGAGACCGGGCTGAACAGCCGCCAGGGCGTGCAGCGTGAACTCGGCCGCGATCCCGAACGTATCCGCGAGGAACGCCGGCAGGACCTCGAGGCCGACAAGGCGGCCGGGCTGCCCTTGGCTGCCCCCATCAGACCGGAACCTGCGACGCCGATCGCAGAGATCCCCGCAGCAGAAAAGGAAAACGCGCATGAACTCGGGCAGTGATCTGATCTTCAACGGTGAACTGATCCTCAGCGGGGATGTCATCGACGATTCCTGGGCGGGCTGGATGTGGCAGGAGGATATCTATTTCTGCCCCGCCATGGTGCGCCGGGCGCTTGCCGAGCTCGGCGAGGGCCGCGTGACCGTGCGGATCAATTCCCCGGGCGGTCATGCCGATGCCGGCGAGCAGATCCGGACCATCCTGGCCGGTCACCCCGGCGGCTGCCGCATCATCGTCGAGGGGCTGGCCGCTTCGGCGGCCTCGCTGATCTTCATGGCCGGCGATGAGCGCCTGATGTCGGCCGGCTCCCATCTGATGATCCATGATCCGTCGGGGGCGTTTTTCGGGACCGAGGATGAGGCCAGGCGCCATGCCGAGATGCTGGGCGTCGTCTCCAGCACCTATGCCTCGGTCTATGCGGCGGCCGCGGGCATCAGCCCGGACAAGGCCCGGGCGATCATGAGGGCCGAGACCTGGCTGGGCCCGCAACCCGCCATCGATACGGGCTTCGCCGACAGGGTCCTGGACGAGGGCGAGGCCGCGGCGCCCCAGACCACGATGCTGACCGAGGTCCGCACGAAGGACCAGGCGCAGGAGCTGTATATGCGCGGCCGCGAACGCCTGCTGATGCGCATGGCCGATCATCGATCCGGTGACCGCGGCAGCCAGCGCGATCGCCCATCCACCACCAGAGAGCAAGACAACCAGAAGGAGGCCATCATGGCTGACAAAGCGAAGACCGCCGGGACACCGGCCAATCCCCCGGCCGCCGATCCGGCAACGAGTGGCACGCCGCCCGCGGGTACCGCCACGATGCAGGCCCCGGCCGGAACTCCGGCCCCGGCGCCCGCGCCGCAACCGGCGGAGCCCACGCGCCTGCAGGCGCCCTCGGCCGAGGATATCCTGGCGGGCGAGCGGAGCCGCGTGCGCGGCATCCGCGAGATGACGGCCAGTTTCGTGACCTCGGGCCGGTTGATGCAGGCGCAGGTCGATGAACTGATCGACACGGGCGTCAGTGCTGACGCCGCCAGTGCGCAGGTCCTGACCATGCTGGCCGCCTCGGAAGCCCCGGGCCGTTCCGCCAATCCACGCAGCGTGATCACCCGCGATGAATCCGAGACCCGGATGGAGGGGATGATCGGAGCCCTGATGGGGCAGGCCGAGGGACCTGCGGAACAATTCCGGGGCATGCGCCTGCGCCATCTCGCCATGGAGCTCGCGGGGCCCGGCCGGGGTTATAACGATGCCGAGACCATCCGGCGCGGCATGCGTGCCACCACCATGATGGGCGGCGCGCACGGGATCAGCGATTTTGCCTATGTCACCACCGAGGTGATGAACCGATCCCTGCTCGCGGCCTATCAGCGCCGCAACGCCTCCTGGCAGATGGTCACCGGCACGCCGCTGACGGCCACGGATTTCCGGGAATTGCATTCGGTCCGCTTCGGCGGGGATTTCTCGCTGAAGCCGGTCAAGGAAAACGGCGAATATCAATCCGCCACCCTGGCCGACGAGGCCGAGGGCCTGAAGGTCGAGCGCCGGGGGCGCACCATCAAGCTGACCTTCGAGGCGGTGGTGAATGACGACATGGGCGCCTTCCAGCGCATCCCGACCGAGTTCGCCATGGCCGCGCGCACCATGGAAAGCGCCATGGTCTGGTCGCTGATCCGCAACAATGCCAAGCTCAAATCGGACGGCAAGGCGCTGTTCCATGCCGATCACAACAATCTCGGCACGGCTGGCGTCATCAACCCGGCCAATGTCGCCAAGGCCCGCAAGTCGATGTGGGAACAGCGGGTCTTCGGATCGACCGACAAGGACGATTTCATGCAGGTCGAACCCGATCGGCTGATCGTGCCGCCGGCACTGGAACTGGTGGCGCTGCAATTCGCCACCACGGTCACGCCCAACAAGGATGGCGATGTGAACCCGTATAAATCCTCGCTGCAGCCGAGCGTGGTGGCCAATCTCGGCGCGGCGGCCGGGGGCTCCGATACCGCCTGGTACCTGGTCTCCAGCGATCTGCCGCCGATCGCGCACGCCTATCTCGAAGGCTACAATGCGCCCACGGTCCAGACCATCGAGGGCATGAACCCGGACGCGGTGGTCATGAATGCCCGCCATATCTTCGGCGCCGCTGCGGTCGAGTTCCGCGGCACCTACAAGAATCCGGGCCAGTAAACGGCATCCAATATCACTGACGACAGGGCGGCGTCAGTCGCCCTTCGTCGTTCACCCTTTTCTGATGAGGAAGCGAGATGAAGAATTACATTCAACCGGGTGAGAACCTCACCCTGACGATGGCGGCCGCTGTTACCTCGGGCGATGGCGTGCTGGTCGGGTCGATCTTTGGCGTGGCGCAGGGCGATGCTGCGGTCGGAGACGCCGTCGTATTGGTCCGCCGTGGCGTGTTCAATCTGCCAAAGGTCTCGGCTGAGGCCTGGTCTGCCGGCGATCCCGTTTACTGGGATGATACCGCGAAGAGCTTGACTTCCGTTGCAACGGGCAATCAGCTTGTCGGGGCCGCCGTGGAAGATGCGGCAAATCCCTCTGCCATTGGCGTCGTGTTGCTCGACGGCACGATCCGACTTGCCGCAGCCTGATGACCTCCGCCTTTGACGGCATGACCGGGATCCTTGCCGATGTCTTCGGTGACCCGGTCACCTATCTGCCCCAGGATGGCATCTCGCGGGATATCCAGTCGATCTTCCGCGAGTCGCCGATCGAGATCCCCGGCGCCGATGGCAACGAGGTGCTGATCGAGGCGCCGACATGGCGGGTGCGCCGGGATCTCGTCCCGGAACTCAAGCGCGGCGATCATATCACCGTCCCGGATAGCCGGCGGTTCCGGGTCCGGACCGTGCACAGCAACGGCTCGCCCAGCCTGGACGCGCATGTCATCTGCGAGTTGCATTTCGATCTGGAAGCCGCGCCATGAGCCATTACCGCTCTGAATATCGCGCGACGGCCCGGGCGGCGCTGGCGGCGCATCCGCGCTTCGCCGATGTCACCATCTTCAAGATCTGGCCCGGCAGCGTGGATGACGCCACGCTGCCGGTGCTGGGCGTGCTGACCCCGCAGGAGCCCTGCGAGGCCGATACGCAGAAAACCACCACGCGGCGCACGCTGATGCAGGTCGCGCTGCGCCGCGCGGGCGGCGACGAGATCGAGGACATGCTCGACGAGGACAGCGCGCTTATCGAGGCGATCATCATCGCGGCCCTGCGCAGGCCGGATCTGCGCTGCGTGCTCGAAGAGACCAGCATCGTCACCAACAGCCAGGGCTATGCCTTCGTCGGTACGCTGGTCATGGGCTTCCGGCTGCAATCCTGGCGGCCGGTTGCCAGTCTGTAGACTTTTTATTTTACGCTGATGCGGCGCGAATTTTGGAGATCAAAATTCACTTCCGTCAGCCTTTCCTGAAACATCCCGCATAGAGGAGAACGAAACCATGCCTGATGGAATGATCGGCTACGGCTCGACCGTACGCATCGGCCAAGGCGCCACCCCGACCTGGACGGAAATCGAACTGGTGGGCGATATCACCCTGCCTGACGAGCAGGTCGACGAGGTCGATATCACCCATATGAAATCTCCCGGCCGGCGGCGGCAGTTCATCGCCGGGCTGATCGATGGCGGCGAGGTCACGGTGCCGATGAACTACATCCCCGGCTCGGTGACCGATGTCCTGCTGCTCGACATCAAGTCGACGGGCGAGGAGATCATTCTCGAGATCACGCCCGGAGAAGGGTCCGCTCCCGAGCAATATTGGGCCTTCCTGAAAGGCTATGCTCGCAGCGCGCCGGTCGATGACAAGATGACCGCCGAGGCAACCTTCCGCCTCTCGGCCCAGATTGTGGCGGGGCCCTGATCATGGCGGATATCACGGGCGCATTGCATATCACCCATGACGGCCGCGAACTCACCTTGCGGTTGAGCATGGCCGGGTTGGGCAGGCTGCAGAACCAGCATGGGCCCAGCATTGGTGGGTTGCTGGATGAAAACCGCGGCGAGGATCAACTCCTGAACTTCGGAATCCTGGTCGATGCGGTGTCGATCGCATTGCAGAAGGGCATGCGGATGGATTCCGAGGAGGCCGATGACCTGGCCGACGATCTCGTCTCGGCAGATCAGGGGATCGTGGCCCGTCTGCTGGAAGCCGCCTTCCCGGAGCCGCAGGTGGCAGAGAAAACCGGTGCGGCGCGCGGTAAATCCGCGGGAAAGCCCCGGGCGAGGCGCTGAACCTCGCCGATCTCTATACCGGCTGGCTCTCGCTCGGTCTCGATCCAGATCGCTTCTGGCGGATCACCCCGCGGCTCTGGCTCGCTGAATGCGACGCGGCGCAGCTCCGGCAGCGCCGCCAGGAGGACATGTTGCTGACCGCCGCATGGGTGACCGCCGGGCTGAGCCGCGCGAAGAAACTGCCCCGGCTCGACGCGCTGCTTGCGCGGACCGGGGAGGGCAAGCTGGACTTGCATATGTACCTGGAAGGCGTGAAGCGGCACCTGCCCAGCATCACCATGGAAGAATGGCGCGCGCGGCATTCCTCCACCCGCATTCCGCAATCAGATAGCCGGAAAGGAGGTTCTTGATGGCAGCCGCAAAGCTGATCGGCCGCATGCAGGCCCTGCTCGGGCTCGATGCGACCCGGTTCCAGAAGGGCCTCTCCGAGAGCCAGAAACGGCTGCGGGATTTCGGTCAGCAGTTCCGCCGCGTCGCCTCGGTTGCCGCCGCCATGGGGGCGGCGATCAGCGCCGCCGCGCTCAAGGGTGCCCAGGATATCGACCAATCCGCCAAGGCGGCGCGCCGGCTGGACGCCTCGATCGGGGCATTCGAGGCCCTGAAGCTGGCCGCCAGCGAAGCCGGTGTGCCGCTCTCTTCGCTGCCCAACGAGATCCAGAACATCAATCGCGAGATCGCCAATATCGGCACCTCCGGGAATGCGGGCCGGGCGCTGGAACGGCTCGGCCTGGCGGCCTCGGACATCTCCGATCTCGATGCCGATGAGAAGCTCGCCACGATCGCCGATCGCGTCAAGGCGCTCGGCTTGTCCTCGGGCGAGGCGACGGCGGTTCTGCGCGATCTCGGTGTGCGCAATCGCGAGGTCGCCTTGCTGATGATCCAGGGCGGTGACGCGATCCGTCGCGCCCGGAAAGATGTCGAGGATTACGGCCTGGCCCTGGGCAGCGTTGAAGCCGGCCGAGTTGAGGCCGCCAATGACTCGATCGCGCGGCTCGGCCTGGTCACGCGCTATGCCGGCCAGCAGCTCGCGCTGCAGCTTGTCCCGGCCATGGGGCGATTGGCCGATGCGATGACCGCCAGCCTGCGCGAAGGTGGGGCGCTCCGCGCCATGATCGACGGGCTGGCCGGCAATATCGACCGCATCATCACCTATATCGCCACCGCCGTTGCGGGTTTCGGGACGCGTTTCGTGGCGGCGCTGGTGGCTGCGCGCATTGCCACATTCTCGCTCGTTGGCGCATTGACCGCATTGCGGGGCGCGCTCCTTCGGTCGGGGATCGGTATCGCGATTGTCGGGGTTGGTGAGCTGATCTACCGGTTCACCGGCCTCATCGAGAAAACCGGTGGCGTCGGCAGTGCATTCGAGACCTTGGGCCGTCTCGCGGCATTGGTCTGGCAGGGGATTGTCGATTCCGCGAAGGCCATTCCCGCTGGACTCGCCGGTGTCTGGAACCTGGTCCGGTCCGACTTCATCACGATGATCGCCGACCTGACCCAGATATGGGACAGTTTCATCAGGAAGGTGACGACGGGCATCAGTTTCCTGACGCTTGGAAGCGTCAAACCCACCGGCGGCGGGACCGGTGGTCTCACCGAGGAACTGCGCGCAGAAGCAGCGGCCCTGGCGGCATCCGCCGAAGAGAATTTCAAGGCCATGTCCGGCTCCGTCACGCAGTCCATGCAAAATGCCGGAGCCGGCATCAGGCTGACCGCGCTCGGCCTTGGCGATCTGAGAGCGAAATTCCCGGAGGTTCGACAAGCGGCCGGCGAGACATCCGATGCGGTCAATGACCTGGGAGCAGCACTTGATGGTGCCGGCGGCGCGGCTGGCCGGGCGGGCAGCTCCGCCGGCGGCGCTGCGAAGGCCGGGATCGACAAGCTCAAGGACTCCGTGAAGAGCGCGACGAAAGCCACCGAGGACATGGGCAAGAAATTCGGCGATCTCGCGGCCGATGTCATCACCGGCACGCGCAGCATGGCGGATGTGCTGCAGCAATTCGGCAAGAAGCTGCTCTCCTCCGGCCTCGGCAGCCTGTTCAACAGCCTCACGGGCGATCCCCTGACAAACGCGCTGCGTGGCGCCGGGCTCAATCCCCTGGGCGGGTTCCGCATTCCCGGCTTCGCCAATGGCGTCGAGAATTTCCGGGGCGGGTTGGCGCGGATCAACGAGCGCGGCGGCGAGCTGGTCAGCCTGCCCGGCGGCTCGACGGTCATTCCGCATGATCTCTCGACCCGGATGGTGCGCGATGCGAGCGGCGCGCAGGACTCCCGTGGCGTCCTCGAGATCGTGCCAAGCGAGTTGTTCGAGCTGCGCATGGCCGACGTCGCGGATCAATCCGCCGCCAGCATGGGGATCGAGATTTCCAGATCGATCCCGGACCAGATCCAGAAATATCAACGCAACCCGAGGCTCCGCTGATGGCATTGACCTATCCCTATCCGCTGGCCTTCCTCTCCGAGCTTCTGCATGCGGGGGATGTCACATTCGATCTGCAGCGCAATGACGAGCTCTCCGGCAGCGGTGACGGGCGCTACTGGGGCGCTGAACTGGCCCGGCCCCTCTGGACCGCCGAGTTTCCCCTGCAGCCTGTCGCAAAGCCCGAGGCGCGCGCCATCAATGCCCGGATCCATGCGCTGGACGGGGTAAGCCGATCGTTCTTGCTGGCCGATCCGTCCTATCCTGGCCCCGCCTTCGGCGACAATTCCGGGCTCGAGGCGGTCACGGTCGATGCCGTGCGCGCCAATCGAACGCAGATTGGCCTGGCCGGGTTGCCCAACGGGTTCGTGGCCACGATCGGCGATTACATCACCATCCTCGGCCCCAATGGCCAGGTGTATTTCGGCCAGTTCCTGGAAACCTCCTCGCCGGTCTCCGATGGCACCATCTTCGGCAGGGAGGTTCGGCCGGTGCTGCCGCTTTGGGTCGCTCCGGGGCAGGCCGTGCTCCTCGTGGAACCCTATTTCCGGGCTATCATCCCGCCCGGCGGGTTTCGTCCCTATCGCATGAATCTCGGCGATCACGCATCCGGCGCCTCCCTTACCATCTTGCAGAAACTCCCATGAAGATACTCGACCCCAGCCTTGTCACATCCCTGCAGGCCGCACGGGACCAGGGCATCAAGCCGGTCTATTTCGTGACCGTCTTCGCCCGCCCGCTCGGTGGCGGGGTGGAGGTCCCGGTCGGCCTCTGGTCCGGTGATGAAAACCTCGTCCTCAATGTCCAGACGCCCGAGGGCGGGCTGACCAGCCGCCAGTATTTCGGCGGCTGCAACCTGTCCCTCGACGGGCTGCAATATGTCATGGACCTGACGGATAATGCGCTGACCATCGGCATGAGCCAGATCGCGGATATCGCGCAGCAGCTCGTGCGGGGCTTTGACGTGCGGCTGGCTCCCTGCGAGGTGCATGCGACCACGATGACGGGCGGTGACATCACCAGCAATCCGCAGCTGATCTGGATCGGGATCGTCGATGAGCTGCAGATCGCCACACCGGCCGTGGGCGGCAATGGCAATATCGGCTTCCAGGTCCGCTCCGAGATCATGTCGCAGCTCACTGCCACCAATCCGGCGAAGTCGTCGAACGTGCATCAAAAAACGTCGGCGCGCGAATGACCGGTTCTGCGAATACGCCTCGGTGATCAGCTCGCGCGAAACCCAATGGTACCGGAAGACATGACCATGCATCAACTCACCCGCCGCGATGATTGGCGCGGCCGTTTTGCCGCTGAGATGGACCGGCAACGCCGCGTGGGCTTTGCCTGGGGCAAGCAGGATTGCGCCCTCGGGCTGGTCTGCGGCGCCGTGCAGGCGATCACCGGTGCGGACCTGGCGCGCGGCTATCGCGGCAAATACCGCTCACCCAGGGCCGCCCTGAAACTCCTGGGCGACAGCGGCGCGGACAACCTGGGGGATTTCGCCGCCCTGCACCTGCCGGAAATCCATCCCTCCCAGGCCCGTGTCGGCGATCTCGGCATCCTCGCCGCCGAGGGCCCGATCGGTGAGGCCTTCTGCATTGTCGATGCCAGCGGCGTCATCGTGATGACGGAACAGGGTCACGGCCGCCTCCCGCGCGCGGACATGACCAGGGCATTCAAGGTCGGTTGAATATGAAGAAACTGTTACTCGCGACGACAGCGCTGACCGCGCTGGCGGCCGCTCCCGCATATGCCGGTCCCGTCACCGCGGCGGTCTCCTGGATCGGCAGCACGCTTGCGGCGGGCGGAATCGGTGCGGCGCTGCTGCGCACGGCGATCGGGATCGGCGCATCCCTGCTCGGCCAGGCGCTGACCCCGCAGCCCGATCAGCCGGAACTGAGCGTCAAATTCGACGTGCAATGGGGTGATGACAATCCGCTCTCCTTCATCGCCGGCGATTACGTCACGGCTGGCAAGCGCAAGTATATCGGCTCCTGGGGCAAGGACACGCGCTTCATCACCGATGTGATCGAGATATCGGCATTGCCGCAACCCGGCCTGGTGGGCATGTGGGTGGATGACGCGGCCGGCGATGTCCTGTGGAACCGCGAAAGCGCGGTCAGCAGCCCCTCGGCCAGCACCGCGCAGGAATATGACGCCGGGACGGTTCCCGCCGGCATGCTGCCGCTCGGCCATCCGCTGAACAATTACCGGGACGATGCCGACACCACCGATCCGCGCATCTGGGTGCGCTTCATCGACGGCACGCAGACGGCTGCCGATGATGCCCTGGTCAGCTTTTTCGGCAGCGATCCCGATTATCCCTGGACCGCCGACATGGTCGGCACCGGCAAATCCTATGTCATCATCACCACGCAATATGACGATGACACGCTGACCAGCTATCCGGCCTATCTGTTCCAGCCGGACGCCTTGCCAATGTACGATATCCGCAAGGATGACACGGCGGGGGGCATCGGTGCGCATCGATGGGGCCAGCCCGAGACCTACGAGCCGAGCCGCAACCCGGCCGTCATTGCCTATAACATCATCCGGGGCATCCATTTCGGCAGCGAATGGGTCTGGGGCGGCAAGAACCTGGCCACCTGGCGCCTTCCTGCCGCCGAATGGATGGCGGCCGCCAATGCATGCGATGACCCGGTCACCCTCGCCGGTGGCGGAACGGAGCCCGCCTATCGCTGCGGCATGGAGATCGAGGTGTCGATGACGCCGGCCAGCGTGCTGGAGGAGATCGGCAAGGCGGCCAATATGCATTTCGCCGAGGTCGGCGGGATGATCAAGCCGATCGTCGGCTTGCCCGGCGCGGCGGCGATGGCGATCACCGATGACAGCATCATCATCACCGAGGGGCAGTCGCTGAAGCCGTTCAATCCGGTCAGCGACACCTTCAACGCGCTGTCGGCCACCTATCCCGAGCCGGGCGAGAAATGGACCACGAAGGACAGCCCGGAATTCATCGACACGGAGGCCACCACCGCTGATGGCGGGCGCCACCTGCCGACCTCGGTCAGCTATCCTGCCGCACCCTATGGCAAGCAGGTGCAGCGGCTGCAGCGGGCGCAGATGCAGGATTTCCGACGCTTCCGCCGACATCAGTTCCATCTGCCACCCGAGGCTTATGCCCTGGAGCCGGGCGTGGACATGATCTCCTGGACCAGCAATCGCAATGGCTACGAGAACAAGCTGTTCGTGGTCGAGAGCGTCGCCAAGACGCCGGGCATGAATGTGCTGGTCTCGCTGCGCGAAGTCGATCCGGGTGATTACGACTGGTCGAGCGGCTTCGAGATGCCGACCGATATCGCCACGCCGGTCAATCCGGCGCCGTTCACGCAGCCGATCACCGGCCTGACGGTTCTGCCTGCAACCGTCAAGGATGGGGACAGCACCGATCGGCGCCCGGCCATTCGCGTGGCCTGCGACGAGAACGTCCCCGGCGCGACACATATCCAGATACAGGCCCGCGTGCAGGGCGAGACGGATATCGTCATCGACACGAACCGGGGCTTTGTCGATCCGCATATCTGGTTCCTGGTCAATGTCCTGCCGTTCGAGACTTACGAGGTCCGCGCCCGCCTGCTCTCGGATCGCACCCCGAAATCCGTCTGGTCGCCCTGGCTGACCGTCACGACGCCGGAGGTCCTGTTGCAATGGGCTGATCTCGCCGACAACATCAAGCAGGCCGTGGAGGATGCCCAGGCCGAGGCAGATCAAGCGGCGGCAGATGCGACCGCCGCCAGCGCCAAGGCCGATCAGGTGCAAGCAAACCTCGATACCGAGGTCGCGCAGCTTTACGTCGACCTGGAGGCTGGACTGGACGGGGTTGAGGGGCAGATCGTTCAGTTCCAGTCCGCCTATGGCTCCATGAACCACAAGACCGGTTTCATGGATGAGGATATGGGCGGGTGGCAGACTTCCAATACAAATACTGGCGAACCTGGAACCACCACGGCCGATATCGTCTCAACCACCGGAGCTCCGGACGGGTTCACCAGCTCGTTGCGTATCGGCTTCAATGATATTGGGCGCGTCCTTATTGAGTCGCCAGCGCGGATAGGTGATACTCGAGGTAGGACAATCCGCGTTCGTGGCCTCGGTCGAGGGGTCAACGGTGGCTCGTTATATGTTGGTATCCGAGCGTTTAATGCAGAAACCTCCACGCTTGTTCGGAATGACTGGCAGCAGGCCCTGATCGGCGATAGCTGGCAGTATTTTGATACGACATTCACAATTCCTTCAGGGGCGGCAGCCGCAACGCATTGGGCTCCTTTGCTGCATACGTCTGCGGCTCAGGGCACAACCGCGTACGCTCATGTTGCCTGGGTTGAGATCACGGATGTCACCGATGCCGTTGCCGCACAGGCCAGCGCGACCTCGGCCATGGCCGCGGCGACGAATGCGCAGCAATCGATCGCGAACATCACCAATACGGTCGAGGCAGAGTTCCAGGACTGGCAGGCATTCGTGGATGCCGGCCAGACGGCCCTGGCCACGGCCGGCCTTGCGCAATCGGCATATACGATCCGTGCCGTGGCAGGTGCGGGAGAGGCCGGGCTGCGGATCGTGGCCTGGGACGATGAATCTGGCTCCGGGGGCGTGGTCAAGGTATTCGGCGACTATACCATCGCAGAAGGCACTCTTGGGGCTTATGCGCTGACGATCTTTGATCCGGCCAATCTCGTGCCGGACAACCAGTTTCAATCGGAAGCGGCGTGGGATCTGCCGTCCGGCCCTTTCGTCCTGAGTAATTCAGGGGCCATCTTCAGCAGCATAGGCATGCTGAGATACAACCATGCGGGCGGCACAGGATTCACATCCTTCGTGAGTTCCCGGCGCTTTTCGGTCGATAACAGCAAGCCCTATTATTTTGCCCTGCGGGCGCAGTCCGGGGGCAACTATACCATTAACGTGCGGGTTCAGTGGTTTGATGAATCCGGGGCAGCCATTGCTGGGCAAAACCACATCACCAATGATGTAACGGATACGGGAGTCACGGATTACAACGCCACGTTCACCGCTCCCGGCAATGCGCAGCAGGCCCGGATCCATATCCGCGTGGACCGGGACAAGACCGACAACAACATCAATATCGGCGATCTCGTCGCCCGGGCCAAGAACCCCGGCAGCACGCTGATCACTCCGAACAGCATCACGTCTGATCTGGTCACGACCGGCGAGCTCATCACGCTGTCTGCACAGATCGCCAACGGCATCATCGGTTCGGCGAAGATCGCCAATGCGGCCATTGACACCGCCCATATCAAGAACCTGTCGGTGGGGACGATCAAGATTGCAGATGGAGCGGTCACCCGGCAGTACTCAAACAACAACACCGGCTCGGGATCGGTGTCCGTGACCTTCCCGACCCAGAACGGATCCACTGTGGTTATTTGGGGTTTCGCAAATAACGGAACCTCAAATGTCCTGAAACTGAGGATTTCGGTCAATGGAACGCAGGCCAAAGAAGCAAACCTTCAGCCTTCAGCCTCGGCAACTCTCATTCATATTACATCGGGGACAGGTAACAATATGACTGCCGAAGTCCATTCCCAGTTCAGTTCCGATCTGGATAAAGCGGCCATCGTCGTTTCGGAGTTCAAGAAATGATATTCACCGTAGTAGATATCAAAGGCGAGATCGTTTCGACCCTCGATGTCCCGGACCTGAAAACAGCCGAGCTGAATATCCAGGATGGGCAGAGGCTGTACGAGGGACATTTTGACGGGAGCTCCCAGTATTTCGTTGGGAATACGCCAACCCCGTACCCTGAAAGACCGGGGGACTGGGCTGAATTCGACTATGAACAGGGTGTCTGGATCGATCCGCGATCCAATGAGGAGCGGCGAGTCCTTGCGCTGAAGGCGATCACGGATATTCGCGGCGCAACCCGCAGCCGCTACGTGACGGTCACCGAGGGGCAGCAGCTCTCCTATCTCGACAAGGAAAGGCAGGCGAAAGAATGGCTTGCCGCCATGGCTGCCGGGCAGGAAACCGGCATCGATGAGCCGGATGCAGGTCAGTATCCGGCACTCGCCTATGAGACCGGCGCAGGTCTGACGGCGGACAATCCAACAAAAGTCGCCGAGATCATTGTCGCGCAGGCCGAGAAATGCCGACTGGCCTTCGCTGTCATCGAAGGGGTGATCCGGCAATATCTCAATGCCGCGAAACATCCGGAGACGATCATCGATGTCGAGGACATCAAGGCGAATTGTCAGCGCGACGTGGATCACGCGTTGAGCGCCGAAGGTCTGTAATTCCAATACTCTTGTCTGGACGGCATGAATCCCGGGTGCAATTGTTACATGGCACCCAATTCACTGGAGGAATTATGAAGAATTTAAAGGCGTTTTCGATCGCGATTGCTCTGGCGGTATCGACCGCCACGGCCGGATATTCACAGGACCAGGCCTATGCGGATGTGGTGGTCGCGGAGAAAAGCCCGACTTCCGAGGTCCCGACCTTTGTCTGGACCGTGATCATCAGCGGAGTTCTCCTGGCCCTGGCCAACGATTACTGACTGAATTACCCGGTCTCGAAACGACATCGACGCCGTCGAACTCCGGGACCAGACGATCTGACCTTCCAGGCCCGCTTTCGAGCGGGCTTTTTCATGCCTGATTGCAAGGAAGCGAAATGCCTGACCAGGACAGCAGTCGCGCCATCGATCGCCTCGACGCGCGCATGGCACGGATCGAGGACGCGCTCGTGACGCTGGTGCGCATGGAGGAACGCATGGTGACCCTGTTCAAGCGCATGGATGGCTATGACGGCACGCTCGCGAAGCTGATCGACCGGGTCGCGGAGCTGGAGCGTGTGACCTATGGCCGTGGCCATTTCTTCCGTTGGATGGATCGCGGTGGTGTCGCCGTCATCGGTGCGGCCGTGGCCATGATCTTCCAGAAAATCTGGTGAGCGGGGCCGGATAGAAAATATGCCGAAACCATCCAGCCCCATGCCAACCCACGGCGAGATGGGCAGGCCTCGGAAATAAATCCCGGCTTGGCCGGACAATCAATCGAAATTGGCCGTTTAAAGCTTTCCTGTGATTGCATTCTTTGCGACCCACCACAGGGCTGCGAGCACCGTCAATGCTCCAACTATACGGTCAATAGGAGGTCCTACGATCAGTCCGGCACACAAGATGCCGCTTCCTATAGCCCAAGATCGCATGGCAGTTTTATATTGTGGCAGACCCCAAACGGATAGCCCGATAAACAGCAGGCTCGCGCCGCCAGACAATAATATCCATTCCATGTTGGTGCCCCAATTCGGGAACAAAGGCCCGCAATCGTAACCACGCATCCGTCGTCACAACAAGCCCGCTCCGGCGGGCTTTTTCGTTTCATAGGAGAAAATCATGATCCAGTTCCTGACCACGCTTCTGGCGTGGCTGAAATCGCTTGTCTCGACCAGGGGCAGGGCTGCCGCCACAACCGGCACGGCCGCGATCCTCGCCGCGGCTGCTGCCTTCGTCGGCCCCTGGGAGGGTGAGCGCACCGAGGCCTATCTCGATCGAATCGCCAGCCCACCGGTCTGGACGGTCTGTTACGGCGAGACCCGCGGTGTGAAGCAGGGGGATCGATACAGCTCGGCCGAGTGCAGTGCCATGTTGATGGATGCCCTGGGCGAGTTTCGAGACCGCCTAGTCAACTGCATCCCGGCGCTGCCACAGCAGCCCGAGGGCGTCCAGGTCGCGCTGGCGTCCTGGTCCTACAATGTCGGCACCGGCGCCGCTTGCGGATCCACGCTGGCCAGGCGCGCCAATGCCGGGCGATGGCAGGATGCCTGCAATGAACTGCCACGCTGGAACAGGGCCGGCGGCAGGGTTGTCCAGGGCCTCGTGAACCGCCGCGCTGCCGAGCAGCAGCTCTGTCTTTCTACCATTGGAAGGTGAGCCATGAGCGTCATCGACAGCCTGCAGAATATCCTGCAGCCGATCATCGTGGATTATGCGGCCTGGCTGATCCTGGGTGCGCTCGCCTGGTTCTTCCGCCGGTTGCCGGAGCGGTGGCGGATCGAGATCGAGGCCCGGCATCGGGACGCGCTGCACTTGGCATTGAATTCCGGTGTTGGCGCGATCATCGACACGCTGCAAAAGCATCCCTCGGTTGCCGTGCCGGATCGGGCCATCGGCGAAGTTGTCGACTATGTCCGCAGTTCCGTGCCGGATGCGATCCGCAGGCTCGGCCCGTCACAGGCGCAACTCGAGCAGATGGCGCGGGCAAAGCTGCGCGAGCGGCTGGATACGATTTTCGGCCGGGATCGGCTGACTGAAGAGCTGCGTTACGCCGGCGCGCAGTGAATCGTGACATAAAAGACCCGCGCTCGACGGGAGGAGACGCGGGCCATAATATGACTTGTTCACCCAAATATATTACGATCAATACGGGTAGCTTACCCAGGCTGATGGCGCAGAAGCCATACGCATGATTACCCATGCCTGCGTTTGCGGGTGAAGGTCGCGGTGATCTTGAAGGGCGGCGACAGGCCATATTCTGTCTTGGTGAGCTTCCATCCGCGCAGGCGCTTCTGCAGCCGCATCAACGCCGCGGGATCGTTCAGCAGATACCGGGCCGTCACTTCCGTTTCCAACTCGATCAGATGGGTATCCAGATGATCGATCTGGCTGAAGATTGTTTTGATGTCTTCGTCGAGGTCTTTCACAATGGGCATACTCTGGCTTCCGCCTTTTGCCGTGTAAAACTCACTCAGAAACGCCTCGCGCGACAGGAAGCGCGTGAGGCTGCCGCCATGAATCGTTGACGCAGAGATGCTCATGGCGATGCGGTCTCAATTACGTGAAATGGCTCAGCTGTCAATGGATGGCCTTGCGTGGTTCCGAGACACAGACGGCGGGGATAGGGAAAATGCCCTATCCCCGCCATCGACTGCATCAAGCTTCCAGGCAAAGATGCGTTTCACACTTTATAACTGTTGAAACGATTGTATAAAAACTGCCCGCTTAAGAAGTGAGGCAAGCAGAACGCAGTATACATTGGTTCAGTTCACTCTGGACGAGACCTGTCTACCTAAGTTCCTGAGCCCAGATCCATCCGCATGACTACCTATATGATGCTCGGGACGCCGCCATCGTGTCGGCCTGTGGACACCGTTCCGGATGGGTTTCGTATCAAGGAAATGCAAAACTTCCCACCGCGCGTTGCGCGGCAGGGAATCGGGCTGTCGACACAGCCCGATCCAAGCGATCACTGTTAACGAAAGTCCCCCCGACCAGCGCCACCCTTGCTCGCCTGCACCCTCGTCGCAGCCCTCACCACAGACTTACCTGTCAGCTGAAGACCATATCATCTGCAAGAGCACTGATGGTGATGTTCCTGACCGTGAGCACATCATCTCCGCCGAAGTCGAAGATGACGTCATTACCGACCTGTGTGGCGTGACTGCGTGCCTGGGTAAAATTACTGACGCCGAAGCCTGTGACCTCGATCGTATCCACGTTGTTTTCGAAGTCCTGGATTACATCGCGATCATAGCCATTCCGAAAGATGAACCTATCCGCATCCGCCCCTCCGGTCAGGGTGTCATCGCCCGCCCGTCCCGCAATCCGGTTATTGCCGCTATTGCCAACCAGAGAATTGGCCGCTGCATTGCCATAGGCAAATAGGTTGTCGCTTCCCGACAAGGTTACAATCTCATTATTGGCATAGGCCCCCTCGTTGCCTGCCAGGTCGATCGAAATGCTCGCATGCACGCGATCCCTCCCCTCATTGGCAAGCTCACTGATTCGATCGCCAGTATTGTCGATGACATAGACATCGTTGCCGGTACCGCCGATGAGGTTATCGGCTCCCGCACCGCCATCCAAAGTATCATTTCCGTTTTCGCCCCGAAGCCAGTCCGTGCCATTCCTCCCCTCGAGGCGGTCATGCCCATCGCCGCCACGAATGCTGTTGTTGGAATTGTTGCCACGAAGTTGATCGTTTTGCGCAGAGCCAAACAAGTCCTCAATGCCGACATAGGTGTCGCCGTCGGCGACCCCCGTATTTTCGCCAGGATTGAGGAAATCCACCAACACCCCGGAAGACGCATTCTGATAGCTCACCGTATCCCGGCCAGTCCCGCCAATCAGCTTGTCGCCTGCGCCACCGGTGGCGATGAACAGGTCGCTGCCCGCTCCCCCATCCAGAATGTTGCCCCCGGATGTGCCGCGCAGCGTATCATTGCCGCTACCTGCAGCGATGTTTTCGACCTCATGTATCAGCGTTTCTGCAGCGAAGCCGGTATGATTGTTCGTGATCAGATCAATAGAAACGGAAGAGCTGCTGCCAGTGAAACTGAACGTGTCATTTCCAGCCCCGCCATTAATCGTGTCTACGCCCCATGAACCGATAATCGTGTCGTTGCCGAGACCTCCGTCAAGACTGTCATTCCCAGATCTGCCATCGAGAATGTTATTTCCGGCATTGCCCGTCAGCGAATTGTTGCCAGACGACCCACGGGCACTGAGGTCTGCACTCCCTGCCATCGTGACAGTTTCAACATTGCCATAATAACTGCTGTTTGCCTTATCCAGATCAATGCTGACAGAAGTGTGAATCCGATCTGTACCGCCGGACACGGCCTCTATGACGCGGTCTCCGGCATTATCGACAATATAGACGTCATTTCCGATGCCGCCGGTCAAGGTGTCGGTACCTTCGCCCCCGTCGAGTGTATCATTCCCGGCTTCACCGTTAAGGGCATCGCCGCCCTGGAGGCCTCTGAGATGATCGTTGCCATTGAACCCAAGCAGAATGTCACCCTGCGCGGACCCGATTAACGTGTCGTCGTATTTTGTAGCCTGATAGGCCTCTACATCATACACCGTATCATTTGCGACATCCGCGCTGCTGTTCTTCCAGTTGCCGAGATTTATGGTGAGAGCATTGTTCAAAGTGCGGTAGCTTAGAAGATCGAGGCCGAAACCTCCCAAAATGCCATTGACACCTCTGCCGGGCAGAAGAAGATCATCGCCACCCTCTCCCCAAAGGAAATTGTCGCCGCCGTCACCGACAAGCGTGTCGCCGTTGGCGGAACCGAGCAGACCCTCGATGCTGCGATAGACATCACCCTTGGCGTCACCCGTATTGCGGGACGGATCGGCCAGCGATGCGTACACGGCCACCGAAGCTCTTGCATAGGACGCAAAGTCCGGAAACTCCGTACCTGGGCCGCCATTGAGTGTATCGGCACCAGCTCCACCCTCGAGCACGTTCCGATTGTCATTCCCGTACAGATGATCGTCGTAGCGCGATCCCACCAGGTTCAAAATATAGGTCAGCTTATCACCTTCGGCATGCCCGCCACGGGCCGTTCCGAGGTCCAGATTGATACCCACTGCTGCGTTTGACTGAGTGTAACCGGCCGTGTCCCCATCATAAACGGTAATGATGCCGCCAGACTGTTCATGCCCCGCGCCGCTGATAACATCGCCCCCTGCTCCCCCCTCCAGATAGTCTAATCCCTGCTCACCATAGAGCGTGTCCTTACCGTTGCCGCCGAAAAGGGTATCTGCCTGCTCGCCGCCTCGGAGCAGGTCATTGCCGTTGCCGCCCTGCACCCAGTCCCAACCGGTTCCAGCACGAATGATGTCATTGCCATCGCGACCAATCAGGATATCGTCGCTGCTTTCGATCTCGGCTTGACCAACCTTGATCGTATGGGTTCCCACGTCCTCGAAAACAAAGCTGCGGTCATCGGGGGCGATCCAAAAATCCCGTCCAGTCGTCTCTCCCTGAACCGCAATCCGAGCGCCATCAACGACCTTCCCGGTCACATCGGTATAGCCGACGGCCCCCATGCTGTTATTGAAAGCGAACTGGAGTTTTCCCCCAGACGAGGTCTCCACGTATTTGACATTCTGTGCCGCGACAAACGCTGTTTCCGGTACCGCATCTTGCCGATCAACGGCAAGCTCGATCGTCACGCGATTATTGGCATCGCGTCCGATGCTGACATCACCCGGATTGACAGCCAGCCCGGCCTCTTCCAATGAGGCTAGGAAACCGTGCAAGCCGCCGTTGAAGTCGTTCTTGTTCACGGTACGGAGCTTGAGCTCTTCGGCTTGTGCCAGTACGATCGCCCATCCGGCAGCGAAGGCACTATCAGGCGCGGCTGCGATCAATGCATTTATGGTGTCGCGATCTTCAAGATATTTCCCATATTCTTCGGCAGCTGCCGCGTGAGCCGCCAACGTGATCGAGTCCGTTGCTGGTGAACGGGCAACGGCACGTTTAAGTAGGAGATCGCCGCCTATAGGCTGCGCTTCCTCCAAGAAATCCGTAAGTGCCGCATCGACCATTTTCTCCGGTGAATCGACACGCTGATCGTTCACAAAGTACTTGAGCCCGTTGTCCCCGTCAGGTTCTATTTTCATACGCTGCAGAACGCGGACCAACGGGTTGGCGTCGAGCCCGGTTTGTTCCTGGAAGCTGTCGCTCAGGTGGAAATTATCAATATTCGCGTTCGCTAGATCGAGTGCACTGATGTTCTTGAGATAATCAAGCGTCAGTTCATGGATGGCCAGGCCGAGGCTCTCGGTCACCTCCTTGGGAAACCCATCATTCGAAGACATCGTCGCATAGAGCAGAATATTTCCGGTCATGAAGGTATTGCCATCCCGATCCACGAACAGATCGATCAATCCTTCCGGTTCGGGCTTGTCGCCAAGCCAATTACCCAAAAGCGTGCCGAGCAATGTACCAAAAAAGGCACCGACACCGGGAATCAAGAAATTGCTGAGCAGCCCGACGCCTTGGCCGAAAATACTGGTCGCCCCTGCGAGACCGACCACCGATCCGAGACCTCCGCCGAGAGAGCCTTCCAGCGACTCTGCAGGAAGGATTTTATGGGCCAGTTTCGATCCAAAAAAAGCTCCAGCAGCTCCGCTGATTTGTTCCCAGGGGACATCCCAGCTTACATCGGCGAAGGCACTCCCGGATTCCGCATAGCTATTGGCCATCTGTTCGACGACGCTGCCAGCATAAGCCGAGCCGGTGACGCCGAAGAGCTCTGCGCCGAAGCCATCAAGGCCGAGCTCTT
Organism: Paracoccus methylarcula; assembly: GCF_003007735.2. Lineage (GTDB taxonomy): Bacteria > Pseudomonadota > Alphaproteobacteria > Rhodobacterales > Rhodobacteraceae > Paracoccus > Paracoccus methylarcula. Next base: position 387,060 of record NZ_PXNQ02000003.1, on the reverse strand, counting down.
CGCCAAGTTCTGCCACGAGAAGCGAGGTCGCGGCATTTGTCAAACTGGCCGCAAATTCAGGACCAAGATCCTTGAGCTGACGTTCAAGGGCCTGTCCGAAGTTGACTTGCCCGCCATTGAAGGCATGGTAACCAACATCCGTGATGACCTCGGCCATATTCTCTGTAATCGTGCCAAGTACAGTTCCGCCGAGAAGCTTCTCGAACTGGCTTCCGTCCTCAAGCAAGACATTTGCCAACTGCGTGCCGAACGTCCGGCCAATAGTTCCCGCGAAATCGATAACAACTTGACTGTCGTTGTGCACACGCACGCCACCAGCAACATAGGTGTGGAAATCTTCAACCTCGAAGTTATAGCTTCGCCACACCCCCGCCGGGCGATGAGTCAAGCCATCGCCCGCTGCCATCGCAACAGCTTCCACTTCCTCGAACATATACCGGAATTCTTCAGACCAAACAATCTGCTCGGCCTTCACCATGGCAAGAGTTCCGTCGTCAAGCACGATAGTAGAGATATCGTCCTCAAGGATTTCATCAATGCGCTGAAAAAGGCCATTCGTGTTCAGGAAACGGTGCCCTGGAGTAACAGTCAGTTCCTGCTCTTCGCCATTTGACTGCCAGGTCAGGCGCAGCCATTCCGGTGTTTCGTTCTGAAACACGCGTACGATCCGCTTGGGAACCAGTGCACCTCGACCAAGCTCCGCCAAAGGATCAAAAGCAAGTACAAGATCGCCAGGGCATAGGGTTTCAATGGAGGCGCTGCTGCCATTTGCCATTGCAATAGGTGTGTGACCTGGGAAACAATGAACGCCTATTAAATCATCAATTTCAGGTTTCGGTTGCGGACGATCTGAACTATCCAACGACTCCCAATAAACACGCTCCCCTTCACCTGTGGCGGTGCCAACCGATAGAGAACCAGGTTCCAATCCATATTTTTGTTCTAAGGTTCTTGCCATTTCAGCGGATGGGCCATCATATACCGATGTGCCAATGAAGATATAATCTTCGCCTTGGATAAGGCGAGAGTCCTCAAACTCATCAACAATAAGAAGCCCTCTTCCTAGAGCGTCTGCGGTAAGGTCTCTAAGAGCAGATTCTGGAAGTTTATTTTCCAAAGCATATTCTGATATGGATATCCCAATTCGATTGTTGAAAATGTCGCGACCGGAATCTAATGAAAACCCCTCACCACCAGAAAGTGTTGTTCGCAGCTCACGGAGTTCTCCATATAGATTTGTCCAATATTCTCCATGATGATACGATATTCCAGCGGATGTGAGGGCGTGCGCAACAGCATTATAATCTGATTGCCCTTGACCGTTGGAGATTATATAATCTATTCGGACTTGGTCTAACGGACCTCCATTGGATATATATCTAGCATAGATCTTTGAAATTGACTCAGTCATTATATTGCCCTTGCTCCATTTCAATAATCCCAGACCTTATGATAAGATTATACCCATCAATTTCATTTTTGGTAAAACATCGAGTTCCGTAGGGCTCGCCTGATATGAAGTTCGCATCAATGCGAAATTTATTACATTTATTTGGCGATTTCAGTTGAGTTATATATGTGCTCCCTACAGGCACTTCATTTCCACCCCAGCAAGTCCCGTCGATATACTTTTGTATTTCCATATCGGGAATTTCATATTGGGATGAAATGCAAACATAAGAGCGCCCTTCATCTAAAGGTAGATTGAGCGGGCCGTCTTCTGATGGAAGTGTTGTTATGTCCGCAAAAGTATCCCAAAGAACTAGTACCGCTACCACAAGCGCAACGGAAAGGGCGATTAATATTGTGGCGATCTTTTTCATACTATATACTTTTATTCATCTCAATTGATATCCGCGTGACAAAATCATTAGATATTTTGACCCTCAGCGCGCCAAGAATTAACAAGACTGAAAGTGGCTTGCGCCACACCTAACCAGCTATTGCGGAAGTAAACTACACTCTCTGGGAAACGAACATAAAGATAGGTATCTGAAGTTGTTTCATGTATTTGGCCATGACATAAAGGCTGCGGGGCCGGTTCCGAACCGTACTCAACAAGGCAACGAAGAATTGCAACGAAATTATCGGCTTGTTCATATATACTATAGTCTTCGCCAGAATGGTTTCGAGGGAGTATTTTATACCCAGCAGGGGGCAATTCTTGAGATGTACTTTGGCCAACAAGATGCCCCTGTCCCAGAGGTGGCGCAAGGCCGCGCTTTTCTAGATAAATGCCAAATCGGCGTGTGATATCTATTCCTGGTTTCGGTGCCTGTCCGCCCGCCCAGAGAATTTCCATTTTTACCAGATCGGCATCATTTGGATCATCCGGATCATCTGTGATGTCCGCATAAAAGAAAACATTATGTTCAACTGGAGAAAGATCATCAAGCTTGAAGGCAAATACACCTCCAACATTATATTTTGTGATTACGCTGGGGTCATACTTGCCATCTTCTGCGAAACCAGTTCGTTCTTGATTGTCCAATAGAGTTTTCGACAATGCTTCTTTGTCAAGTAATGTAGGGATAAACTCCTCTAGCGGCTTAGGGTTATGATAAACTAACGGATAGGCGAACCACACGCCATGCTGCCAGTGATATCCGATGCGGTCGTCCTGCAGCGCGGCAATGTTAGAATATCCTTCACGCGTAGACATCTCATGCGGCGCCGCGTATACTGATACACATCCCGCCACTGAAAAACTGGCAATGCGGATTAAATCCACAATTAGGTCCATCATTTTTGATTTTCCGTAGGGCGGAATCCAGGCAGCGTCGCACAAAACACGCTTTGTCGAATTGAACCGGATCGCCACTCCGCAATACCAATAGATGCCGCAGGATCGGCATTCAGACGGGCAGCGACAGCCTCGCTCACCATAGCCCATATCTCAACGGAAACAGGTTGCAGATTGGGATTCATATTTCCGGAAGCAGGCGGGCTTGGAATTTCGGCATATTGGATGTGAAGCTGCCGCAGTACAATGCCAGGCATCACATGTGTTTCGAGCTTGTTGATGGACGCCCCGGCATGTTCGGGGTCTTGCGTCATCAGCCAAGCGATCTCGCCGAGAATTTCAGCTACCGTTTTGCCCGCAACAGGGTCGGTCGCAGCAGTTGTCAGAGATTCGCCGCGCTTCTTCATTATTCAACCTCTTAAATCACGTTGCTCCGGCAACACTTCGAACCGCTCTCGAGAATCCTATAGCATGAAACGCGCCCATCACAAAGACGGCAGGTTCACCACTGTGAAGCCGCAGCACGCCATGCGTAGCTGGAGGTGGACATCTTCCGTCAATGCATTGATTGGTAAGTAATTTGTTGAATTCTGATTGGGGGTGAGCGAGCATTGTCAGCGGAAGAGGCGACTCATTGAACGTTGAAGTCAAGGCGCCAACCCGGAGACAATGCCGGTGATCCTGACCGCGTCAAACGAACGGGGTGCCTAGATGCCGTATGGGCCTGCGCTCCTCTGGTAGCCATGACGGTGGCTGTCCCTCAGGGTGATGATGTTGAAGCTGGTCGATGAATCGGTGTGAAGGCAAGCTGCACAATCCGTGAAAGTGTCCCAAGCCTGACTTCTCTGCGGGACACATTTTTTGTAAGTGTCTGAATAGATTCGAGTAATAAATATGCAGTGGAGCGGGTGATGGGAATCGAACCCACGTATTCAGCTTGGAAGGCTGCTGCTCTACCATTGAGCTACACCCGCGACACGCCCCGTATAAAAGGCTGCGCGGCAAGGTGCAAGCTATCCAATGCCGCGTTCCTTGAGGGCCATGCGCAGCGCCTCGCTGCCGGTGAACCGGATGGCGTCCATGCCCACCGCCCGCGCGCCCTCGACATTCGCGGCACTGTCATCGATGAAGATGCAGTCGTCTGGTGCGATGCCGTTGCGGCGGATCAGAGTCAGGTAGATCCCGGGCTCGGGTTTCAGAAGCCCCTCGGTGCCCGAGACCACGATATCCTCGAACAGCGTCTGCAGCCGTGGATAGCCCGTCAGCGCGGCGGGCCAATTGTCATGCGACCAGTTGGTGATGGCGAATAGCCGGTGCCCCGCCGATTTCAGCGATTCGGCGATTTCCCAACTGCCGGGAACCGGCGCAGCGATGGTGAGGGGAAAATTCGCGGTGTAGCTTTCCAGCGGGGCGGCGTCCTCTCCATGGGCGGCCCGCGCCGCCGCCAGCCCCTCGGCCATTGTGCGGCCGCCGTCCTGCAACCGGTTCCAGCCGTCGAAATCGACCCGCGCCATCCAGTCGCGGATAGCTTCCGCATTGTCGAAATGCCCAGCAAATGCGGGTTCCGGAGACCATTCGATCAGCACCTGTCCAAGGTCGAATACGATATGTTTCATCGGCGCTCCTCAAAGAACGATTGCAGCAGCTTGCGGGATTCTCCGCCTCCGATCCCGTCATAGACCTGCGGCCGGTGATGGCATTGCGGATGATCAAAGACCCGCGCACCATGCGCGACGCCGCCCATCCGCGGATCCTCGGCACCGTAATACAGCGTCGCGATCCGGGCCGCCGAGATGGCCGCCGCGCACATCGGGCAGGGCTCCAGCGTGACCCAAAGATCATGACCGGGCAGGCGCTCGGATCCGGCGGCGGTGCAGGCGGCGCGAATCGCCAGGATCTCGGCATGGGCGGTGGGGTCCGACAATTCGCGCGTGCGGTTTCCGGCTGCCGCGACCACACGCCCGTCGGGATCGGTGATCACCGCGCCGACGGGCACCTCGCCACGTTCCGCTGCCGCCCGCGCTTCTGCCAGGGCCTGTGCCATATGGGATGTGAAACCGGCCATATCCGCTTGTCGCAAGCCGGGCTTGACGGCGCAAGCGGTGAAAAGCAGCTTCCTTGCGGTAAGGATTGCGCGTAGAAGGACGTCTTTGCCACCGCAGAGATGCGCAGGAGAACCCGTCATGACCGACAGTCCCGACAACAGCAAATCCACCGGCGACAGAATCGCCAAGGTGATGGCCCGCGCAGGCGTCGCCAGCCGCCGCGAGGCGGAACGGATGATCCTCGAAGGCCGCGTCACCGTGAACGGGGAAAAGATCGCCAGCCCGGCGCTGGACGTATCGCCTTCGGACAAGATCACGGTTGACGGCAAGAAGCTGGAGGAGCCGCAGGAAACTCGGCTCTGGCTCTATTACAAGCCGGTCGGGCTGGTCACGTCCGAGGCGGATGACAAGGGCCGTCAGACCGTTTTCGACGCGTTGCCCCGCGATCTGCCAAGGGTGATGACCATCGGCAGGCTCGACCTGAACTCCGAGGGGCTGTTGCTGCTGACCAATGACGGGGAGTTGAAGCGACAGCTTGAACTGCCCTCGACGGGCTGGCTGCGCCGCTATCGGGTGCGGGTGAATGGCACACCGAACGATCTGTCATTCGCGCCGTTGCGCCGGGGCGTGACCATCGATGGCGAGGAATTCGCGCCGATGGAGATCAAGCTGGATAGTCAGCAAGGGGCAAATGCCTGGCTGACCGTGGGCATCCGCGAAGGCCGCAATCGCGAGATCAGGCGGGCCATGGCCCATATCGGTCTGCAGGTGAACCGGTTGATTCGCGTGGGTTACGGTCCGTTCCGCCTGACCGGCATGGAAAAGAACGAGGTGACCGAGGTAAAGCGCCGGGTCCTGCGTGACCAGCTTGGCGGCTTGCTGACGGGCGAGGCCCCGGGGAAAGAGCGTGAAATGCGCCCGCGCGGGGCAGAGGCTCCGCGTAAGCCTTTGGGCAAACGGGGGGAGCGTGGCGAATTACGCCCATTGCGCGGCGATGACCGGGCTCCGCGTCGTGCGGATGGCAAGGGCGGGGCGCCCCGCAAGTTCGGCACCGGCCCGAAACCTGATGGGGATCGCCCGGCGCGGGGCGACAAGCCTTGGAGCAAGAGGGAACGGACAAGCGAATCCCGCGCGGGGGATAGCGCGGCGGGCGACCGCCCACGGCGCAGTTTTGGCGCGAAACCTGCCGGGGGACAGGGCGCGCGCGACTATTCGGGCAAACCGGGCTTCAAGGGCCCCCGGAATGCGGGCAAGGGCGGTGGCAGCGGAAAAACCTTCGGTGGCAAACCTGCCGGACGGCCCGCTGGCAAGCCGGGCGGACGCCCCCCGGGGAAGCCGCGCGGCGGGCCAAGGGGCTGAAGGCAGGAAACCGAAGGGAGGGGCGCGCGAGCGCCCTTTTTACTTGGTCAGGATCAGCTTGCCCGCGCGGGTGATGCGGAGCTGATAGACCTGCTCGTCCAGAACGATCAGCGCCTGGTTCCCGCCACGAGTCAGCTCGTTGGCGTCATGCTGCGGCAGTCGGGCCAGAACGCTGGTTCCGGGGCGGGTGAAGTCGGCAGGGCGCGTCGCGGTCATGGTCAGCCTCATTCCTGAAAAGTTGTTCTGGAGTAAAGCTGACTAATTTACTCGGTAATGTCAAAGGAAAAGAGTCGGAAATAGAATCTGCGGCGAAATCCGGGGCATGACTTCGCCGCAGAAATCGCGTGTCAGTCCTTTTTCGCCAGGCAATCGGCCAGCGCATTGCCCATGTTTTGCAGCAATTCCCCGTAAAGCGCCGCACCGGCTTCCAACCCGCGACCAGCCGGATCGAGCTCTGCCCCGACCCCGATCCCGCTTCCTTCTGTCGCGCTGTCGATCAATGCCGGATCATGACCATATTCGGGAAAGGCGCATGCGGCGCCTGATTCGGCGATCCGGGCGGAAACCTCGTTCAGGCGCGCGGCCGAGGGCGAGGACGCATCGCCAAGCGACACGGCAATTCCCGGCTGAAGCCCGAAATGCGCGGTGAAATAGCCATATGCATCGTGGAAAACGACGAAGGAACGATCATGGACGGGTTCAAGCCGGGTATTGATCTCCTGTTCCAGTGTGTCGATCCTTCTGATGGCGGCTTCGGCATTCGAGGCATAGGCATCGGCATTGTCGGGGTCGCGGGCGGCCAGGGCTTCGGCGATGGATGTCAGCCATAGCTGGGCGTTGGCAGGGTCGAGCCAGGCATGCGGGTCGATGCCGTCATGGTCGTGGCCGTGCTCGTCCTGCGCATCTTCAGCATGATCGTGATCATGCCCTTGATCTTCACCGGCATCTTCATGCTCGTGGTCGTGGCCGGCGTGATCCTCTGCATGCTCCTCGTGTTCATGTTCATGTTCGTCCGCGTGCTCGTGCTCATGAGCGTCGTCGTGATCCCCGTGATCCGCGCCGAATTCCTGGAGATGCGTGCCGGGCACGTGCAGAAGCGATAGCGCTTCGCCTTCCCCCAGGTTGGCGGTGGTGCGCTCAAGCCATGGGGTCAGTTCGGGGCCGATCCAGACCAGCAGGTCCGCGGATTGCAGCGCCCTGGCATCCGATGGACGAAGCTGGAAGTGATGCGGGTCGGAACCCTCGCCGATCAGCACGCGCACCTCTCCAAGATCGCCCATTACCTGCTGGACAAGCGATCCGGTGACGGGGATATCGGTGACGACTTGGGGCGGTTCTGCCAGTGCAGGTGCGGCGAATAGCGTCAATATCGCGGTGGGCATGGTCAGGCGCATGATAACTTCCTCGATCAGTTGCGGGCCGTGTTGCGGGCGCAGCTCATCCCATGTTATGTAATAACAAGTCAAGAGATCTGTGATAAGGTAACAAATTGCACGGAAAATCAGATCATGGCGAGGCTTTCGCCCCTCACGACCATGCGGCCTGCCAGTCACGCGCCCTGGTCGAGGCCGAGGAACGGCTGAGCCGGGAAGGTGCCCGGCTGACACCTGTCCGGCGGCGCACATTGGAGATCCTGCTCGAGGCGCATCGCGCGATGGGCGCCTATGAGGTTCTGGACCGGCTCGCCGATGACGGTTTCGGCCGCCAGCCCCCGGTCGCCTACCGGGCATTGGAATTCCTGGTCGAGCACGGGCTGGCGCATCGCCTGCAACGATTGAACGCCTTCGCCGCCTGCCTCCATCCGGGAGAGGATCACGCCCCGGTCTTCCTGATCTGCCGCGAATGCGACAAGGTGGCGGAAACCAATGCCCCCAGGGTCCGCGGCGAATTGCAGGCCGCCGCGGGCGGGCAGGGCTTCACGGTCGAGCGTGCGACGATAGAGGCGCTCGGGCTATGCCCCGTTTGTGCCGAGGGGCGGGAATGACCGCCCTGATTACCTCAAAAAAACTGACCATCCACCGCCCCGGCACAAGCGAGCCGGTGCTGCACGACATTGATTTCAGCATCTCTCCGGGCGAGATCGTGACCGTCGTCGGTCCGAACGGATCGGGGAAATCCTCGCTCATCCGGGCACTTTTGGGCCATATGCCGCTGGTTTCCGGCATGATCTCCCGGCGCAAGGAGCTGCGAATCGGCTATGTCCCGCAGCAGGTGCAACTGGACCGGACCATTCCCATGACCGTGCGGCGATTCCTGTCATTGCCGCATTGGGTCGGGGCCGAGACCATCGCCGATGCGCTGGCGCGAACCGGCGTCGCCGGTCTGGAGGCGCGGCAACTGACCGAACTTTCCGGCGGACAGTTTCAGCGCGTCCTCCTGGCGCGCGCATTGCTGCACGATCCGCAACTCCTGGTGCTGGACGAGCCGACGCAGGGATTGGATCAGCCCGGCATGGTCGGCTTCTATCGACTGATCGAGGATGTGCGGAACCAGACCGGCGCGGCCGTGCTGATGGTCAGTCACGACCTGCTGGTGGTCATGCGCTCATCGGATCGGGTGATCTGCCTGAACGGGCATATCTGCTGCGAAGGAACACCGCAGGATGTCGGCAATGCCCCGGAATACCGCGCATTGTTCGGTGCCGAGGCGCGGGGCACATTGGCGCTCTATCGCCACCATCACGACCACGACCACGACCATGACCACGGCCCGCAGCATGACTGTGCCGAGCATGGATAAGCCCCGCCAAGGATCGGAACAGGATGCTGGATGATTTTCTGATACGCGCGATTCTCGCCGGGCTGGGGCTGGCGCTGGTGGCCGGGCCGCTCGGCAGCTTCGTGGTCTGGCGGCGCATGGCCTATTTCGGCGATTCGACCGCGCATGCCGCGATCCTGGGCGTGGCGCTCGCCCTTGCCTTCGACCTGTCCATCTATGCCGGGACGATCACCGTCGCGCTGGCCGTGGCGGTGCTGGTCACGGCGCTTACCGCGCGCGGGCAGGCGATGGACACGGTGCTGGGGGTGATCGCCCATTCGGCGCTGGCCTTCGGACTGGTCGCGATCAGTTTCGTTCCTGCGGCGCGGGTCGATCTGGCCAGCTATCTTTTCGGGGATATCCTGGCAGTCGGCCGTTCGGATCTGGTCTGGATATGGGCGGGGGCGCTGTCGGTGCTGGCCCTGCTGGTCTGGCGCTGGCAGAAGCTGGTCACCGCCTCGGTGAACGAGGAACTGGCCATGGCGGCCGGAATCGATCCCCGGCTGGAGCGTCTTGCGCTGTCGATCGCGCTCGCCCTAGTGGTGGCGATCGCGATTCGAATCGTGGGTTCGCTGCTGATTTCGGCGATGCTGATCATCCCGGCGGCGACGGCTCGCCGATTTGCGGCGACTCCCGAGCGAATGGCTGCCATCGCCTCGATTCTCGCCGCGTTATCGGTGCTGACGGGGCTTCTTGCGAGCCTTTATCTCGATAGTCCCGCCGGTCCCTCCGTCGTTGCTGCCGCGACCGTATTTTTCGTGTTTGCACAGGGGGTTCGTTCCAGATAGTGCAGAATGGCAACATTTTTTCCGGACGCTTCCGATTGCCTGGAACCGCTCCGCGATTCAAGTGTTGGCCAATATGCAACAGTGGGCGCAAGCCGCGCAGGTGAAGTAGTAATGTTGCTTTTCAACTGCGTAGGATTGTGTAACTGTCGCAGCGATGTTGCCGGAAACGGCAGCCTTCAAAACGAAACGGAGCATGATCATGACCAAATTCGCTACTTTCGCTGCCGCTCTCGGCCTGACCGCTTCTTCGGCTCTGGCCGGTGGCTATGTTGCCCCCGTCGTCGACGTCGAGCCGGTCGTTGTCGAAGAACAGCCTGCATCCTCGAACGCCGGCCTGGTTGTTCCCGCCCTGCTGCTGCTGGGTGTGATCGCCGCCGTCGCTTCGGACGATGACGACAGCTGATTTCGAAGCGGATCGGAAATACCCGATCTGTTTTCAGGGGCTGACCTTCCGGTCAGCCCTTTTCTTTTTGCCGCAACACAAATGCCTTGAATAACTGGAATGCGGATCTTTCTGCCTTTCGCTGGCTATGGTTGGATGGACAGGGAAACGGAATGGACTGAACTCATGGCAATATTTGTAGCACTTCTCCGGGCCGTGAATGTCGGCGGAACGGGAAAACTGCCGATGGCCGATCTACGCGCCATATGCGAGGAAATCGGGTTCGAGGGGGTCCGTACCTACATTCAATCCGGCAACGTTGTATTCCGAACCAGTTGGACGAGCGAAGCCGCAAAAAGTGAACTTGAGGCAAGGCTTCACGAACGGATGGGCAAGCCTGTAGGCGTTATCATGCGGGATCCCCACAGTTTGCACGAGATTCTCGCGAGAAATCCGTTTCCGAAAGCGGCACCTAACCAGATCGGCGTTCTGTTCCTCGATCAAGCGACGCCATCGGACGTTCTGGACACGGCAAAGAGACGTACGGACGAAGAAATCCAGCTCGGCGATCGCGAGATATTCATTCATTATCCATCCGGCATGGGGCGGTCCCGGCTTCATCTTTCCGCCATGGAGCTCGGAACTGTCCGGAACCTGAACACGGTCGCCAAGCTGACTGAAATCTCGGCTGATGGAGCCTAGTCGAATCATTGGGGTAATGCCGCGAAAGGCGCAGAAGGGCTCGAATTGCGGGAACCACGCGATAGGTGAAGTTGAGACTGCGTCGCGGTGCGTGTCCAGCCTTTGTGACGGATGGTCACGCTTTGCCGTTGGTACGATGGAACCGTGTCTCGTCATGTAGGGCTACCGCAATGGGCATCGGGGAATCGATTTCCGGGGCCTAACAGGCCGCCAGGGCAAGAACTGTGCATGTCTGCTATAAGCCATGGTGAAATCCCTTTGCAGGAATGAACCTCACTGGAATCCGGATCAGTTCCCGCCTGCCGCCATCCTCCGGCATTGACCTTACCGCAAGGAAGCCTGCCCGGAGGTTGACGGATGACGTGGCACCATCTGCGTCAAGCCGCCCGGCTGTTGCGCGCTGACTCTGATGCGATACTCGGCGCCATCGTTCGGCATCCTTCGATGGCATGACGGACCAGTCGGCCCCTTCCGGGGTCTCCGGGTTGCTGGACAGGCCGTGCCTGTCAGGGGCGCAGGGTCTGGATGGTCACATAGCCCAATGAGGGCCCGATCCATTGCCGCGAGACGGGGATCTGCCCGCCCTGCACCATGAAGCTGTTCTGGAAGCTGACGCCATGTCCCCGGCAGTTTTCGACGATGACTCCGGCCTTCGGACCGGGACCGACATCGCAATCGAAACTGAGCGGACGTTCCAGCCCGTCGCCGCTGAAATAGCGCATGACCCGTGGCGCGCTGCCCGAGCGCCCGGCCCGGATCAGTGCCGCCGTTGCGGGCTCTGCGACCGACAAATCATTGCCCAGGCCACGCGTTCCAACCAGCATGCCATCGCGCATGATCAGGGCTTCTTCCGAAGGAGTCATATAGGTTCGCATGCCGCCATTCCGGTCGGTCATCGCCATGACCTGGCTGCGCCCGAGCGACTCGAAACCCGCCATGATCAATGGGTTCGGATTGACCCGCAGCGCTTCGGCGGCCATCTCGGCGGGTGTCTTCGGCGGCTTTGCCGGAGCGTTGTCCGCTGATGCGCGCCGGGATGCGATGGCCCCGCTGGCGGTCTTGGCCGCGATGACGAAGGGGCTGTCGCCCTGATCGCTGCTTTCATTGCCGCAGGATGCCAGGACGGCGAGCGCCGCGCAGGCCAGGACGGCCTTTTGGATCGAAGCCTTGCTGCTCATCTCCAGAACCTCCCCCAGCCTTCATAGAGCTTGACCGAATGGCTGTCGCGAACCTTGTCGTAAAGGCGCCCGTTGACGTTCACCCGCGAGCCGCCGTCGCGTGACAATGCGCGCAGCGTGCTGCTGGCGCGTTGCCGTGAGGGCTGGCCGGTCGCCCAGGAAATCGGGATCGAGATGCTGATCCCCTTGTCAAAGGAACCTTCGCCGAATTCATCCTCGCTCAGGTCGGTTTTCGTGGCGAAGGCCCCGATCCGCCAACCATTCGCGAATTCGCGCGTCAGTGTGATCGTCGCACCGCGATCCCCCGCCAGGTATTGCCCGACATCGAGCTGCGCCGTGTAACCCTGGGCAAACTCGTAATAGGCCGAGACATGCCCGGTCGTGACCTCGTAGTCGCGGAAGCCGAAGACATCGTCGAAATCGCGCTTGCGGACCCGGTTGATCTCCGCCCCGAAGGCCAGCGGCGAATTGACCGGCTTCCATAGCGCCTCGGCCGAAACCCCGCCATAGGCACGTTCCAGCAGACCGGCGGTCACGCGGGTATAGACCGTGTCGGTGGGGCGCGCATACCATGCCACCGTCAACTCCGGGATCGTCGGCCCGTCGCTGCGATACATCCGCGTATCCGAACGGACGCGCGGCACGCCATTGAGGGTCTCCAGTTCGGGTCTGGCTTCGTATTCCTCGGGCGGGTAATGTTCGCGGGGCTTGTTGGGATTGTCGGGATCCCTGCCCTTGCTCGGCCCGCGCTGGTCCATGCTGCCGAAGGCACGCTGGCGCAGCGTACCGGCAAGGATCAGGCCCGGCATGATCTCATAGGTCGCGCGCGCCTCTGCCCCGACTTCATAGCGCAGCGGTTCGCCCGGATCGAACAGCCCCAGGTCGAGATATGGCCCGATATGCCAGCGAAAGCGCGGGAACATCCCATCGGTCGTAACCAGGTCGCCGGGATAGGGGCGGGCATCGGTGAGGGCCGCGGCACTTGCGACCTTGCTTGCCTCGGTATTTTCCAGCCTTTCGACATCCGAGCGGCGCAGCGTCACCGATGAGGTCGGGATTCCGTCCGCCGACGAGGTGATGACCAGCGTTTCCACCGAAGGCGGCAGCGCCCGTGTCATCAGACGCGCCGTCCGGCCGACCGCCTCGGCCTGCTGGATATAGCGCTGGTTGCGGATCCGCACCTCGGCGCGATTCCCCGACAGGGCCATGGATTCGAGCAACTGCCCTTCCTTGGCAAGCGCGTCGGACAATGCCTGCTGGATCGCCGGCTGCGCCGTGGGGTCCTGCGCCCATTGGCCCGACCAGCCCTCGGGATCCGCTGCGGGGGCGGGGCGGGGGCGAACAGGGGCGGGGGCTTTTTCCAGCCCCGAGGGATAGGGTGCCTTGCGCGGGTTCAGCGAGAACGAGAACTGCGCCCCGAATGTTTCGCCGCCAAGCGTGTAAAGGCCGACCTCGTAACCCTGTCCAAAGCGGTAATAGGCGGCGAGGTTCAGGTTGCCGGGCTCATCGCCGCCGACACCTTCGACCTCGTTCTTGTAGTTGTCGCTGGAATATTCTGCGGCGAGGCTCAACCGGTCATTGACCTGCCAGGTGATCGAGCCGAAGGGCTTGGCGCTGCCGGTAAACCAGTCATCGACATTCGGCTTGCCACCCTGATCGCCACGCTCCAGCGGCCAGCGGGTCTCGCCGGCAATCCGCCCCCAGCCAATCCCGGCAGAGGCGCGAACAGTCGGTGTGATGTTCTTGGTCGCGACGATATATTCGCCCGAATAGATGCCGGTGCCGACGAAATCCTGCAGGCCGACCGCGACGGCCGGGCGCCATCCGGCCTCGTCCAAAAGCTGGATACGCAGATCGAAGGAGCGGTCCCATAGATGGTCGTTGTTATTGCGGCGATCCTCGATACCCTCGACCCGGGAATAGCGCAACACCGCGGTCAGGCGCGGCATGGCCTGGAACACCACGTTGTGGCGCCGCGCGTATTCCGAATAGGACAACGTGGCGCCCAGGGTCCCGTCAGGCAGCGCCTCGGCCGTGGGGGTATCGATCCCGCCGGGCATGCCGAATGTGGTCATGTTGCGCGCCTGCATCGGCTCGGCAATGGCGGTGCCTGTGACCGATCCGACCAGGAAGGCGACGGGAAGGGTGGTTGCCATCAGGCGGCTGGTCAGGCGGGAACCTCGCATTGGCGGCATCCTTGATAACAGCGGTTCAGGTGATACTAGCGGCATCGGGCGCTTCGGGCACCCCATCGCAGCCCGATTTTGCGGCGAGGGATGTTTCCGCGCCACAATGGCTGAGCCAAAGGGGCGGAAACACCATCAACCCTGCGGTTCGGCGGATGCGCTGCTGGCGGGCATGGCGCATCCGTTATGGGTGCGGCCCCTGACGGTCAGCGAGGCGGACATCGGGAACTTCTCGCCCGACATGCTGTCGGTGCAATCGGCGCCACGGAAACTTACCTTGAATACCAGCCCGTCCATCGTGCCGACATATTCGACACCCTGGGCGAAGGTCAGGCGGCTGACATTGATCTTGCGGCCGCCCTGGTTCTCCGGGGTCTTGTAGATGGCTGTGTTGCCGCTGACTTCCACGCTCCAGAAAGGCTCGTTTCCGCGTGCGACAAAGGCTGCCGTGTTCAACGTCTCGGCATCGGCATTGACGGCAAGCTTGGCTTCGGCCGTGCTGGTCTCGATCGGAACCTCCAGCGGGGATACCGCGGGTGGGCGGGGTTTCGCGGGATCCTCGGGTTGGGTTTCCTCGGCTTCCATGCCGATGCCCCGGCGCAGATCGGCCATTGCGGCCTCGTCACAGGCGGCAAGCGGCAAACTCAGCAGGGCAAGGAGGGCGAAACGCGGATTCATGGGCATTGGCCTCTGGTTGAATGGGTCACTGTCCCCGCAAGCGTTAGCAATGGTAGGGCTCCGGGGCAAGCGCCGCGCCCGTCAATTCGCAAAACGTTGCCGGATTGACTCAGCAATTCGGGACATTGACGGCAAGCCCGCCAAGCGAGGTTTCCTTGTATTTCTCGCTCATGTCCTGGCCGGTCTGGCGCATCGTCTCGATGGCCGAGTCCAGCGGCACGAGATGGCTGCCATCGCCGCGCATGGCAAGGCTGGCCGCGCTGACCGCCTTGATCGCGCCCAACCCATTGCGTTCGATGCAGGGCACCTGCACCAGCCCCTTCACCGGATCGCAGGTCATGCCCAGGTGATGCTCCAGCGCGATCTCGGCGGCGTTCTCGACCTGTCTCGGCGTGCCGCCCAGTACTGCGGCCAGCCCCGCCGCCGCCATGGCAGAGGCCGAGCCCACCTCGGCCTGGCAGCCGCATTCCGCGCCCGAGATCGAGGCGTTATGCTTGACCAGCCCACCGACCGCAGCGGCGGTCAGCAGGAAATCCGGGAGGTCCCGCTCGCTTGCGCCGGGCACATGGTCCAGCCAGTAGCGGATCACGGCGGGCACTACCCCCGCCGCGCCATTGGTGGGCGCGGTCACGACCTGCCCGCCAGCGGCGTTCTCCTCGTTCACCGCCATGGCATAGGTGGACATCCAGTCATTGATGACATGCGGCGCGGTCAGGTTCATGCCCCGTTCGGCCAACAGTTTTTCGTGGATGGCGCGGGCGCGGCGGCGGACGCTCAGCCCGCCGGGCAGGATACCCTCGGCTGCCAACCCCCGCTCCATGCAATCCCGCATCACTTGCCAGATCCGGGCCAGACCGTCCCTCAGTTCAGCATCGCTGCGAAAGATCAACTCGTTGGCACGCTTCATCTGCGCGATGGACTTGCCCGATTTTTCCGCCATTGCCAGCATCTCGGCGGCGCTCGCGAATGGATAGGGGACCTTGGGGGCCGCGTCGCTGCGGTCCTCCTCTCCCTTGCGGGCCAGTTCCTCCTCGGTCAGCACGAAGCCGCCGCCGACCGAGTAGTAGACCCGGTGAAAGATCACGTCACCTTGCGCGTCGGTGGCCGAAAGCGTCATGCCATTGGCATGGCCGGGCAGGGCATTCTCGAAATCGAAACGCAGGTCGCGGTCCGGATCGAACCGCAATTCGCCGAGGCCCTCGGGCGCCAGGATCAGGCTTTCGCGATTCGCGGCCAGGGCGGCTTCGGCGACCCCGGTATCGATGGTCTCGGGCAGGAATCCCGCCAGCCCGAGGATCGTGGCGCGGTCGGTGGCATGCCCCTTGCCGGTGAAGGCGAGGCTGCCATGCAGGCTTGCCTTCAGCCCCTGGGCGCGGAATGGCTGTTCGCGCAGGGCCGCGAGGAACCGCGCCCCGGCGACCATCGGCCCCATCGTATGCGACGAGGACGGGCCTACGCCCAGCTTGAAAAGATCGAAGACCGACAGGAACATGATGCCCTCTTGCTGATTGTGGCATATGTAAGCAGGGTCGGACGAAACCGCCATGCTGGAAGCGACGGTCGGGCCGGTGAATTGCGACATGGCATCGCATTTCGAATGCCTATATTATAGGCAGTAAGCGCGAAATTTAAGCAGCCCCAGTCATCCATGCGAAGGGTCGGCAGGGGCTGGCATTCATGCCCTTGCAGGCGGATCGAAGCAAGCCGAAGGAACGAGACATGCAATTGCCCGAACCGATCATGATTGGCGATACGCGACTTGGGCCGCCGGTATTCCTGGCGCCGATGGCGGGGATCACCGATCTGCCCTTCAGGCGCGCCGTGGCGCGTCATGGCGCCGGGCTGATGGTCAGTGAGATGGTCGCCTCGACCGAGATGGTCACGCCCCGCCCTTCGACGCGGGCGGCGGTGCGCGCAAAGGCGCTGACCGAGGGGCGGCTGCCGGTCTCGGTCCAGATCGCCGGGCGCGAGGCGGGGGCGATGGCCGAGACAGCCCGGATCGTCGAGGGGATGGGCGCGCGGATCATCGACATCAACATGGGCTGCCCGGCCAAGAAGGTGACGGGCGGGCTGTCGGGCGCGGCGCTGATGCGCGATCTCGATCATGCGTTGGGGCTGATCGAGGCGGTGGTCGGTGCGGTCCGGGTGCCGGTGACGCTGAAGATGCGGCTTGGCTGGGACGATAGTTCCCTCAACGCCGCCGAACTGGCACGGCGGGCCCGCGATGCCGGGGTGCGCATGCTGACCGTGCATGGCCGCACGCGGGCGCAGTTCTACAAGGGTCATGCCGACTGGACGAAGATTGCCGGGGTTGCGAACCTGCCGGGCCGTCCTCCGCTGGTGGCCAATGGCGACGTGACCTGCGCGGTGTCGGCGCGGGCTGCCTTGCAGGCATCGGGGGCCGATGCGGTGATGGTCGGGCGGGGCGCACAGGGCGCGCCCTGGCGGCTGGCCGAGATCGCCCACCGGCTCTGGGACACGCCCGCCCCGGTCGTCCCGCAGGGCGCGGCGCTGGCCGAGGCGGTCGAAGAGCATTACGAGGACATGCTGGATTTCTACGGTGCCGAGCTGGGGCTGCGCGTCGCCCGCAAGCATCTGGCTGGTATGCCGATGCGAATGGCGCGCCGATGCGGGCCGAGATGCTGCGCGCCGACAGTCCCGCCGCGACCATCGCCCTGATCCGCCGCGCCTTCACCGAGGCGCAAGGCCCCGGAACGGAAAAGGCCGCCGCATGACCTGTCCGCGCCCGGCCGATTTCCGCGAGGCGAATCCCGGTCCGGGCTGGTTGCAACTGCCTCTGCCGGCGCTGATCCTTGATCACAAGGGCCGGGTGGGCGCGATGAATGACGCGGCGGAGATCTGGCTGAACCTCTCGCGCAACTCGATGGTCGGAAAACCGCTGGACAGCGAGGACATGGTAAAGCGGCTGCGTATCCGTCCCTCCCTTGGACCTCTCTTCAACCGGGTCATCGGGGGTGACGAGGCGCTCTACCAGCCCGGTGTGCATTTCGAGATCGGCGACCGGGCGGGCGGCCATCAGACGCGCCATGCCTCGGTCCATGCCGGGCCGGCAGAGGGGATCGATGGCGCGGCCTCGATCCTGATCGTGCCCGAGGATGACAGCGGCGTGCTTTACCAAAGCCGCGCCGTCCGCTCCGCTGCCCGCAGCGCCATCGGCATGGCCGAGATGCTGGCGCATGAGATCAAGAACCCGCTTGCGGGAATCCGGGGGGCAGCGCAGCTGATGGCGATGAATGCCCCGCCCGAGGACCGCGAGATGGCCGAGATGATCGTCAGCGAATCCCGCCGGATCGTGTCGCTGCTGGAGCAGGTCGAGCGTTTCGGCGATACTTCCGCTCCCAAGCTCGCGCCGGTGAATGTCCATGATGTGCTGGAGCAGGTGCGGCGCTCTGCAACCGTCGGTTTCGCCAAGAAGGTGAGCATCGTCACCGATTACGACCCCTCGCTGCCCCATGCGCTGGCTGATGCCGACCAACTCGTGCAGGTTTGCCTGAATCTCGTGAAGAATGCCGCCGAAGCCCTGGGGGAACGCCCCGGCGCCACCATCCGGCTGCGCAGCAGCTATGACCACAGCCTGCGCCTGCCGCCCGACGACAGCTGGCCCAAGGGCCGCGCGCTACCCCTGCAGATCGAGATCGAGGATAACGGCCCCGGCCTGCCCGAGGCGATCGCCGAACAGGTGTTCGAGCCCTTCGTCTCGGGGCGCGAGAACGGCACCGGGCTGGGGCTGGCGCTGGTCAGCAAGATCGTGACCGATCACGGCGCGCTGATCCGCGTGGACAGCCGCCCCGGCCATACCCTGTTTCGAATTTCATTGCCCAAGGCATAAGGACCTACTCCCATGGACGGAACCGTTCTGATCGCCGATGACGACCGCACCATCCGCACCGTGCTGACGCAGGCGCTGACGCGGGCGGCTGCCGGGTGCATGCCACCGGCAGCCTCTCGCAATTGTCGAAATGGGTCGGGGAAGGGCGGGGCGACCTCGTCATCACCGATGTGATGATGCCCGACGGCAATGGCATCGACCAGATCCCCGCCATCCGGCAGGTGCGGCCCGATCTGCCCGTCATCGTGATCTCGGCGCAGAATACGATCGTCACCGCGATCCGCGCGACCGAGGCGGCGGCCTTCGACTACCTGCCCAAGCCCTTCGACCTGCCCGACCTGATGGCCAAGGCTGGGCAGGCGCTGTCCCGCCGCCCGCGCAAATCCGATTTCGCGCCCGAGACACCGGCTTCGCGCGACAGCGCCGATCCCGCCATGCCGCTGATCGGTCACGCGCCTGCCATGCAGGCCCTGTTCCGGATGGTGGCACGGGTGCTGAACGCCGATCTGCCGGTGCTGATCGCGGGCGAGCCCGGCACCGGCAAATCGATCATCGCGCGCAGCTTTCACGACCTGTCCGACCGGAGCGAACAGGGTTTCGTCGTGCTGACCTCGGCCGATGCGGGCGAGGATGTCTTCGCCCGTGTCGCCGACAAGACCCGGGGCGGCACGATCATCATCGAGAATCCCGCGGGATTCGACCAGGCCGCACAGGCCCGCCTGATCGGGCTTATCGAGACGCTGGAGGCCGAATCCGAGCGGATCCGGCTGCCGCGTATCGTCAGTACCACCGGTCCCGATCCGCAGGCCGACATGGCGGCGGGCCGGCTGCGCTCGGATCTCTATTACCGGCTGGCGGGGGTGACGGTCTCGGTGCCGCCCCTGCGCGCCCGCGTTGACGACATCCTGCCGCTTGCAGAGCATCTTCTGGCCCGTGCCGCCACCCAGGGCCTGCCCGAGCGTGGCCTGGCCGAGGAGGCGGCGGGATTGCTGCGTGCCTATGCCTTCCCCGGTAATGTGCGGGAACTGGAAAACCTGATGCGGCGCCTCGCATTGACCGCCAGCGGTCCGGAGATTTCCGCCACCGAAATGCGCGAGGCGCTGAGCCAGCAGGGCGGTGTGCGAGCGGCTGCGGGAACTGGCGCATTGGCGGCAGAGACCGGAAGCGGCGGGACCGCCCCCGCCGCCAATGCGCGGCTGTCGGATACGGTCGAGGCGCATTTGCAGCGATATTTCGACCTGCATGGCGATGAATTGCCGCCTCCGGGCCTCTATGACCGCATCCTGCACGAGATTGAGCGCCCGCTTCTGGAGGTCGCGCTGGATGCGACCGGCGGAAATCAGCTGAAATGTGCCGATCTGCTGGGAATTAACCGCAATACACTGCGCAAAAAACTGACAGAGCTGAATATCGAGGTGACACGCCGCCGCAAACTGATGTAAAACCGCCACAGGTAGGCGCGCCGGAGTCACGGCGCTGCAACAGTGAAGCCGCGAAAGACGGCGAGTGGGGGTCATGGCAGAGTCCATATCCGGGCTGACTTGGGACAGGCTGGCGCAAATCCGGTTGGGGCGGCAATGGCGTGGCGTGCTCACCTGGGGATTGCTGATCGCGGGTGCGCTGCTGATGGTGGCCACGCTCAGCGTTCTGGGGCCGCTGAGCCTGGATGCGCAGGGGCAGGCCTTGCGGATGGTCCTGCTGCTCGACCTGTTCTACCTGATCGTGCTGATCGCGCTGGTGCTGGCCCGGATGGCCCGGCTGATCTCGGCGCGGCGCCACTCGGATGCCGGGTCGCGGCTGCATCGCCGGCTGGTGATGATCTTTGCCGGGCTGGCGCTGGTGCCGACGGTGCTGGTCGCCCTGTTCGCGGGGTTCCTCGTCAATATCGGCCTCGAGGGCTGGTTCTCCGACCGGGTGCAGCAGGTCGTCACCAATTCGCAGGCCGCCGCCGAGGCCTATCAGGAGGAACACCGCCACGACCTGACCGAGGATGCCCGCGCCCTGGCCGGGGTGCTGACACAGGCGGGCCGGGCCAATCCCATGATCGGCGATGGCGAGATGCGCCAGCTTTTGGTGCAGGGGCAGGCACTGATCCAGCGTGGGCTGCGCGAAGCCTATGTCATCGACGGCACCGGGACGATCCGGTCGCGCGGCGAGCGCAGCTATCTGTTCTGGTACGAGGAACCAAGCAGCGAGCAGCTTGACCGGGCGCAATCCGACGGTCTGGTCCTGATCGAGGATTGGGACAATAACGAATTCCGGGCGCTGGTCGCCTTGCCGCCGCTGGCAGACCGTTACCTTTATGTCACCCGCGACGTGGACGGCAACCTGCTGGGGCTGCTCGACGATACAAGGGCAACCATCGGCGATTACCGACAGTTGGAGCAGACCCGCGGGCAGGTGCTGTTCGAATTCTCGCTGGTCTATCTGGGCTTTGCCCTGCTGCTGGTCGCGGCGGCGATGTGGATGGGGCTCTGGTTCGCCAGCCGCCTGTCACGTCCGATCGGCCTTTTGGCCGAGGCCAGCGAACAGGTCGGGCGCGGCAATCTCGACCTGCAGATTCCCGAACCCGATACCGGCGACGAGATCCAGACGCTCGGGCAAAGTTTCAACCGCATGACCCGCCAGCTCAAGACGCAGCGCGAGGAACTGGTCGAAAGCTATCGCGCCTCGGATGAGCAGCGGCGGCTTTTCGACAATGTGCTGACCTCGGTGACTTCGGGCGTGATCGGCCTGGACGCGCAGGGCGGGATCGATTTCCTCAACCGCTCGGCCATTCGCCTTCTGGGGCTGGAGCCGGGCCGCGATATCGATGCTCCCCTGTCCGATGCCGTGCCCGAATTCGCGGCGCTTTTCCAGCGCCTCTCCGCCTCTGTTGCGGAAACGGTGCAGGATGAGATCCGCCTGACCCGCAACGGCCAGATGGAAAGCCTGCTGGTGCGGATGGCGGTGCGGCGCAATACCGAAGGTGATCTGGAAGGTTACGTGGTCGCCTTTGATGACGTGACCGAACTGGTCAGCGCGCAGCGCATGGCCGCGTGGGGCGATGTTGCCCGCCGGGTTGCGCATGAGATCAAGAACCCGCTCACTCCGATCCAGCTTTCCGCCGAGCGGCTGCGGCGCAAGTTCGCGCCGCTGGCGGGGCCCGAGGACAAGGCCTCGCTGGATCAATATGTCGAGGTGATCATCCGCCAGACCGGCGACCTGCGCCGGATCGTCGATGAATTCAGCCGCTTCGCCCGGATGCCCGAACCCGACCGGGCCGAGATCGACCTCGCCGAATTGCTGCGCGCGTCGGTCTTGCTTCAGCAGGACGCGCTGAAAGGCGCGCTCGAAGCCGCTATCCCCGACCAGCCGGTGATCGTCGATTGCGACGAGGGCATGTTGCGGCAGGCTTTCACCAATCTCCTGAAGAACGCGGGCGAGGCCGTGGAGGAGCGCGCCGGGAAGCCGCCCGAAGGCTGGACACCGCGCGTCTCGGTCACGATGGAGACGGATCATGACAGCGTGACGATCCGCATCATCGATAACGGCCCGGGCCTGCCCGCCGACCGCTCGCGGCTGTTCGAACCCTATGTGACGCTCAAGACGCAGGGCACCGGCCTCGGTCTGCCCATCGTCAAGAAGATCGTCGAGGAGCATGGCGGCAGCCTTTCCCTGACCGATGCGCCGGACCGCGACGGCGCAATGGCCGAGATCCGTCTACCGCGGGAACGCAACCCCGTACGCGGAATGCAACGAAGAACCAGGCAAGAGAGAGACGAGGCAGGTACGACATGACTGATATTCTGATCGTCGATGACGAACGCGACATCCGCGAACTGATCGCGGACATCCTGAAGGACGAGGGTTTCCAGACCCGGCTGGCCGCCGATTCGGACGAGGCCGTGGCGGCGCTGAACGAACAGGAACCCGCTTTGATGGTGCTGGATATCTGGCTCAAGGATAGCCGGATGGACGGGATCGACATCCTCAAGCAGGTCAAGCACAACAATCCCGAGGTGCCGGTGATCATCATCTCGGGCCACGGCAATAT
Source organism: Paracoccus methylarcula (assembly GCF_003007735.2). Lineage (GTDB taxonomy): Bacteria > Pseudomonadota > Alphaproteobacteria > Rhodobacterales > Rhodobacteraceae > Paracoccus > Paracoccus methylarcula. The sequence goes on along the minus strand of NZ_PXNQ02000003.1, from coordinate 364,356 downwards.
CGAGATCGCCGTCGCCGCGATCAAGCAGGGTGCCTATGACTTCATCGAGAAGCCCTTCAATATCGACCAGCTGATGGTGGTCATCAACCGCGCGATGGAGGCCAGCCGCCTGCGGCGCGAGAACAACAGCCTCAAGCGCGGCGAGCCCCGCCTGACCGAGATGATCGGCCATTCAGCGGCCTTCAAGCGGCTACGCGACAATCTCGACAAGGTGGCCAAGTCGAATGGCCGCGTTATGCTGGCGGGCGAACCGGGCGCGGGCAAGGAACTTGCCGCCCGTTACATCCACGCCCACAGTCCCCGTGAATCCGCACCCTTCGTGACCGTCTCCTGCGCCGGGATCGAGCCCGAGCGGATGGAAGAGGTGCTCTTCGGCAGGGAATCCCCGGAAAGAGGGATCGAGCCGGGGCTTCTCGAACAGGCGCATGGCGGGGTGATCTATTTCGACGAGGTGGGTGACATGCCGCTTGGCACACAGCCCAAGATCCTGCGGGTGCTGACCGAGCAGCAATTCACCCGCGCGGGTGGATCGGACAAGGTGCGGGTCGATCTTCGGGTGATCTCCTCGACCAATCGCGACCTGCCCGCCGAAATCGCCGCCGGCCGCTTCCGCCAGGAACTCTATGACCGGCTGAACGTGGTGCCGGTCGTCGTGCCGCCGCTGTCCGAACGGCGCGAGGACATCGGCCCGCTGGCGCAGCATTTCATCGAGCAATTCAACAAGACGCAGGGATTGATCGGCCGTGAATTGCCCGACGACACCATCGCGGCGCTACAGGCGATGCGATGGCCGGGCAATATCCGGCAGTTGCGCAACGTGATCGAGCGGGTCCTGATCCTTGCCGAGGAAAGCGGCCCGATCAAGCCTTCCGAACTGGAGCCTCAGGGTGCGACCCCGGACAATAGCGATGCGCTCAGCCTTGGCCCACAGGTCACGGCCATGGCGCTGCGCGAGGCCCGCGAGATGTTCGAGCGCGAATACCTGCTGGCCCAGATCAACCGTTTCGGCGGCAATATCAGCCGCACGGCGCAATTCGTCGGCATGGAACGCAGCGCCCTGCACCGCAAGCTGAAATCCCTTGGCGTCGTCGGTGGCATGCGGGCAGAGGAAGAGGCGATGACCGGGAAGTGACCGGGGGACAGGCCGCGAGCCACTCGCGCTGTTCCGTGCGGCCGGATCCCGGCCGGGGGCATATCCGGTTCCGGGACAGGACGATCAATCGATCCGGGCACCCGAGTCGCGGCTGAACAGATGCAGGTTCTTGCGGTCGAATCCCAACTTTAGCGTATCGCCGAGGGGAGCGTCCGAAGGCAGTGCGATGGTGATCGCTTCGCCGCTGGTCCGGCCATGCACCAGCCGTTGCGCACCAAGCTCTTCCACCGCCATCACGTTCATTTCGATCAGGCCATCCTCGGCGAGGCTCAGGTCCTCGGGGCGGATGCCGATGGTGCCCGCATGGGCGGTGCCGGGCAGATGCGGCACGGCCTTCGCGTCGAGCAGGTTCATTGCCGGGCTGCCGATGAAGCTTGCCACGAAGGTCGAGGCCGGGCGGCGATAGACGTCGAGCGGGGTGCCGATCTGCTCGATCCGGCCTCCGTTCAGCACCACCAGGCGATCGGCCAGCGTCATTGCCTCCAACTGGTCATGGGTGACATAGATCGAGGTCGTGCGCAGGCGTTTCTGCAACTCCTTGATCTCCAGCCGCATGGCCACGCGCAGCTTGGCATCAAGATTGGACAAGGGCTCGTCGAACAGGAAGACCGCCGGTTCGCGGGTGATGGCCCGGCCCATGGCGACGCGCTGGCGTTGTCCGCCCGACAACGCGCGGGGCTTGCGGTCGAGGAAGGGACCGATCTGCAGGATCTCTGCGGCCTCCTTCACGCGGCGCTCGATCTCGGCTTTCGGAGTGCCGCGGTTCTTCAGCCCGTAGGCGAGATTCTGGCGCACCGACATATGCGGGTAAAGCGCGTAGTTCTGGAACACCATGGCGATGTCGCGGTCGGCGGGTTCGACATCGTTGACGACGCGATCGCCGATGCGGACCTCGCCCTCGCTGATGCTTTCCAGCCCCGCGACCATGCGCAGCAGCGTGGATTTGCCGCAGCCCGAGGGGCCGACCAGCACGATGAATTCACCATCCGCGATGTCGATATTCACGTCCCCCACGGCGCGGGTGCCGCCGGGATAGACCTTGCCGAGATTATCAAGCGTGATCGATGCCAATTTATTTCTCCGTCTCGACAAGACCTTTGACGAACAGCCGCTGCATGCCGATGACCACCGCCACGGGCGGCAGCATCGCCAGGATGGCGGTCGCCATGACCAGGTGCCATTGGGGCAGGCCGTCCACAACGTCGGCCATGCGCTTGATGCCGGCGACGATGGTGTAATACTGCGCGTCGGTGGTGATGAGCAGTGGCCAGAGATACTGGTTCCAGCCATAGATGAACAGGATGACGAACAGCGCCGCCATATTGGTGCGCGACAGCGGCAGCAGGATGTCGCGGAAGAATTTCATCGGTCCGGCACCGTCGATGCGGGCGGCTTCGGTCAGCTCGTCCGGGATGGTCAGGAAGACCTGCCGGAACAGGAAGGTCGCCGTGGCCGAGGCGATCAGCGGCAGCGACAGGCCGGCATAGGAGTTCAGCAGCCCCAGCCCGGCGACGACCTGGAAACTGGGCACGATGCGGACCTCGACCGGCAGCATCAGGGTGATGAAGATGCACCAGAAAGCCAGCCCGCGGAAGGGAAAGCGGAAATAGACGATGGCGAAGGCCGAGAGCATCGAGATGGCGATCTTGCCGATGGCGATGGAGAGCGCCATCACAAGGCTGTTGAACATCATCAGCCCGACGGGCGGGGTGCCGCTGGTCGACAGTCCTGTATCCAGCATCCGGCTGTAATTCTCGATCAGATGCGGGCCGGGCCACATCGGGATGGTGCCGGACATGAAATCGGTCGCGCCGCGGGTCGAGGCGACGAAGGCCACCCAGACAGGCAGGGCGACGATCAGGACTCCGGCGATCAGCACCAGATGGGCAAGGAAGGTCAGTCCGGGACGGTTCTCGATCATCAGTATTCGACCTTTTTCTCGACCCAACGGAACTGGATGACGGTCAGGGCGATGACGATCAGCATCAGTATCACGGATTGCGCCGCCGAACTGCCGAGATTCTGGCCGATGAAGCCGTCGAAATAGACCTTGTAGACCATGATATTGGTGGCCTGCGCCGGGCCGCCGGCGGTGGTGGAATCGATGACCGCGAAGGTCTCGAACATGGCGTAGACGATATTGACCACCAGCAGGAAGAAGGTTGTGGGCGACAGAAGCGGGAAGGTGATGTCGAAGAAGCGCCGCACCGGGCCCGCGCCGTCTATGGCGGCCGCTTCGCGCAGGCTGGCCGGGATGGCCTGAAGGCCCGCCACGAAGAACAGGAAATTGTAGCTGATCTGCTTCCATGCACTGGCGATGACGACAAGGATCATCGCGTCGGTCTTCGAGCGGTTGTGGTTCCAGTCATAGCCGATCACGTCGAGGATATAGGGCATGATGCCGACGGTCGGGTTGAAGATGAACCACCACAGGATACCGGCGACGGCAGGGGCGACCGCATAGGGCCAGACCAGAAGCGTCGTGTAGACGCGCGAGCTGCGCAGCATACGGTCCACCGCGACGGCGAGCAGAAGCGCCACGCCCATCGACAACACGGTGACCGAGACGGCGAAGATCACCGTGACCTTCATCGAGTTCAGGTATTGGGCATTGCCCAGCAGTCCCTGGAAATTATTCAGCCCGGCAAAGCTGGTATTGATGCCGAATGCGTCTTCGCGCAGGAAACTTTGCCGGATGGCCTGACCGGCTGGCCAGATGAAGAAGATGAAGGTGATGGCAAGCTGAGGCGCCAGCAAGAGCCAGGGCAGCAACTGGTTGTTGAAAATCGTGCGCTTCATCGGGGGTCCGGTCGAAAAGGGAAACGGGGGCCGCGATCCGGCGCGGCCCCCGAAATGTGGTTACTGGCTCTGGCCTTCGAACTCTTCCAACAGCGCGTTGCCGCGTTCGACCAGGCTGTCCAGCGCGCCCTGGGCGTCCTTGTCCCCGGACAGCAGCTGTTCGAATTCCTCGTCGATGATGCCGCGGATCTGGACGTAATTGCCAAAGCGCAGCCCCTTGGAGTTCTCGGTCGGCTCGTTCAGCGTGATCTGCTGAAGCCCCACCTCGGAACCCGGGTTCTCTTCGTAATAGCCCTGCTCCTTGCCCAGGTCATAGGCCGCCTGCGTGATCGGCAGGTAGCCCGAGAACTGGTGCCAGTCGGCCTGGACCTCGGGGCTGGAGAGATATTCGAAGAATTCCGCGACCCCGGCATATTCCTCGTCCGGGCGGCCCGACAGCACCCAGAGCGTGGCCCCACCGATGATCGAGTTCTGCGGCGCGCCCTCGACATCGTCATAATAGGGCAGCATGCCGTAGCCCAGTTCGAAATCCTTGGCATTGGCGATGACGCCCGCCCGGCTGGCCGAGCTGTTCATGATCATCGCGCATTCCTGCGAGTAGAATTTCGGGGGAGCGTCGTCACCGCCGACCGGGCCGCCATATTCGAAGATCCCTTCATCGGCCCATTTTTTCAGGTTTTCCCAATGCTTCACCTGCACCGGGCCGTTCACGCTCAAACGTGCCTGCGGGCCGCCGAAGCCGTTCTGCTCGGTGCCGATGGGCTGGTTGTGCCAGGCGTTGAAGTTCTCGACCTGGATCCAGCTGATCCAGCCGGTGGTGAAACCGCAGGAGGCCGCGCCGGATTCGATGATCTTGTTGGAAAATTCTTCCATCTCGCCCCAGGTCTTGGGCGGGGTCTCGGGGTCGAGGCCGGCCTTCTCGAACACGTCCTTGTTGTAATACAGGATCGGGGTCGAGCTGTTGAACGGCATGGACAGCATGTTGCCGTCGGTGTCGGTGTAGTAACCCACAACGGCTGGCAGGAAGGCGGTTGGGTCGAATTCGGCGCCTTGCTCTTCCATCAGCTGATGCACGGGAACGATGGCGCCTTCGGCTGCCATCATCGTGCCGGTGCCGACCTCGAAGACCTGCACGATGGCAGGCTGTTCCTTGGCCCGGAAGGCCGCGATCGCGGCGGTCATGGTTTCGGGGTAGGTGCCCTTGTAGGAAGGGATCACATTGTATTCGCCCTGGCTTTCATTGAAGCCCTGAACGATTTCCTCGAGCTTGGAGCCCAGTTCGCCGCCCATGGCGTGCCACCACTGGATATCGGTCTTGGCATTGGCAGCGGATAGCGAAGCAGCCAGCGCCACCGCGGATGCGGTGCAAAGTCGAAGCATTTATTTTCCTCCCCATGGAGTTGCGGTTCGCAGCCGGACCTAACCGGCGGTTGTGACGAAGGCGCAACATTATTGTGAATGAAATGTGACAGCCTTTGACCGTCCGGTCAACGGTTTCGAGCCGCCGGATATGCGAAAATGTTCGATTATGTTCCCGGATGTTCTGCAAGGGTCGGTGGGGAAACCCGCGCGAAAATGCCGATTCAGCCTTGCCCGGCCCCGCCGAGCAACCGTTTCGCAGCCCCGATCAATGGCAGGATCGTTGCCGACAGGACCGGGTTGAGGACTTTTTCCACGACCGGAATCAGGATCAGCCCCAGGATCAGGCCGAAAACGCCATCCAGGAAGGCGGTGGTTACCCATTCGGCCAGCCCGGAAACCTGTGGCAGGGCATGGGCAGCGGTCTCGGCCATGTGATGCACCCAGTCATAGGGTGCGTGCCAGCCCATCTCGCCCAGCCCGTGCAGGATGATCTGTCCGCCGACCCAGATCATCGCGGCGGTGCCGATAATGGTCAGCGCCTTCATGAAACCCGGCATGAACTTGACGATCCCCCGCCCGAACGCGGCAATGGCTCCGCCGCGCTCGGTCGCCAGGTGGACGCCGACATCATCGGCCTTCACGATAAGCGCGACGAAACCGTAGACCGCAACCGTGATGCCGACCGCGACCACGGCGAGGATCAGTGCCTTCGCCAGCAGCGAGTCCTCGATCGGGATGGTCGAGAGCGCGATGGTCATGATCTCGGCCGAGAGAATGAAATCGGTCTTGATCGCACCGGCCACCCGCTGTTCTTCCAGCGCGGCGCCGTCGCTTTCGGGATGTGTATGCTGCTCGCTGTCATGCTCCTGTCCGTGGCCAAGGGCATGGGCGATCTTTTCCGCGCCCTCGAAACACAGATAGCGCCGCCGATCATCAGCAGCGGCGCGATCAGCCAGGGCGCGAAGGCCGACAGCAGCAGCGCCACGGGCAGGAGGATCACCAGCTTGTTGAAGATCGAGCCGCGGGCGATCTTCCAGACGATGGGGAGTTCGCGGCTGGCATCGAAGCCATGGACGTATTTCGGGGTCACGGCCGCGTCGTCGATGACCGCGCCCGCTGCCTTGGCCCCGGCCTTGGCGGCCTGTCCCGCCACGTCGTCTATCGATGCCGCCGCGACCTTGGAAATGCTTGCCACGTCGTCCAGAAGCGCAATCAACCCGCTCATGTTTCCCTCAACCCGTTTCCTGCCTGTCACCCATCTGCGCAAGGAGAGGGAGTAGTTTCAAGTCCGCATGACCTTTGTCACCTAGTTCCGCAGCCACAGGAAGGCGGCGATGGCGGCAATCGCGATCAGCCCGGCCAGCAGGCCCGCAGGCCCACGCCACCATGGAAGCGTCCTGGTCGGATCCTCGGTCAGTGGCGCGGCGATATGGCCGAGCCTTTCGCGGATACCCTGCCAGGCGCGGGCAGGGGCCATCACCGGGGTCATCCCCTCGGCCATGCCTGCAAGACGTTCCTGCCAGTCACGGACATTCTGCGCGAATGCCGGATCCGCCGACAGGCGTGCCACGGCGTTCTGCGCGTCCTCGCCGTCCAATAGGCCGAGCGCCAGCTCGGCCGCCAGCGCGTCATCCTCTTGCTGCGGGGTAAGCGGGGTTTCTTCCGTCATTGGCTGACACAATCCCCCAGGCGCACCAAGCTGCGGCGCAGCCAGTCGCGGACGCTGCCGATTGGCATGTCGTGGCGGGAGGCGAGATCAGCATAGGTGAGACCTTCCATATAGACGGCACGGACGGCCTCGGCCCGATCGTTGCCGATCTCGGCCCGGCAATCGTCCGGTAGCCTGCGCTCCTGCACGCGGGTCGTGGCGACCCCGGGCTCGGCTCCCAGTCCGGTCAAAGGAAGTGATGCGGCCTCATCCGAGGGAGAGGTCGCGGTGCGCGACTTGCGGGCGCGCAGCCGGTCGACGGCGCGGTTGCGGGCGATGGTGATCAACCAGGTCATGGGCGAGAGGTCACTCGCCCCATAACGGTCCGCTTCCCGCCATATCCTGATATAGATCTCTTGCAGCGTCTCTTCCGCTTCGGGGCGATCCTTCAGCACCGAAACGCAAATGGCATGCAGCTTGGAAGACGTCGCCTCGTAAAGCATCGCGAAGGCGTCGCGATCCCCAGAAGCGGTGCTTGCGATCATCTCTTCCAATCGATTTCTGGCGGAATCCTTCACGCGTGGCCTCGGTTCGGGGTGCGGTCGGCGTCAACCTTATTGGGTGCGGCAGACAGCGTCAACGCAACACCGGACGGGCGTCGCCCAGGGTCCCGCAGGTGCATCCAGGCGCGCGGCGACGCGTGAGAATCGCGGAAACCCCCGGCAAGTGGCGCCGTTGGGAAGAACCGTGCCGGCGGGATCGGAAATGCCAATTTATCGTCAATAGACAGGTTGCTGGATGTCCCTGCCCCCTGCGCGGCCCGAAAATGCCATCCAGTCCTGTCGGCAGAGTTTCCCTTGTGTCGGGGTAAGCATAATCCTGCGGGAATGATTGCGATTGTCGTGCTCTTCCCGCTGCTCATGCTTGCACCCGGCGAATGAATGCGCAATCAAGGCGCGGATGCGAGGAAAGGGCCAGACAATGTTGGACATGAACGCCAAACCCACCGAAGAGATCGACCTGCGCGAAACATTCGGTCTGGACAGCGATATGAAGGTAAAGGGTTTTGCCGAGTCCAGCGATCGCGTGCCCGATATTGACAGCACCTATAAATTCGACCCCGACACGACGCTCGCGATTCTGGCGGGCTTTGCCTATAACCGCCGGGTGATGATCCAGGGCTATCACGGCACCGGCAAATCGACCCATATCGAGCAGGTCGCCGCACGCCTGAACTGGCCCTGCGTTCGCGTGAATCTCGACAGCCACGTGTCGCGGATCGACCTGATCGGCAAGGATGCAATCAAGCTGGTCGATGGCAAGCAGGTGACGGTGTTCCACGAGGGCATCCTGCCATGGGCGTTGCGCAACCCGACCGCTATCGTCTTTGACGAATATGACGCGGGCCGCGCCGACGTGATGTTCGTGATCCAGCGTGTGCTGGAGGCTGACGGCAAGCTGACGCTTCTGGACCAGAACGAGGTGATCACGCCGAATCCCTTCTTCCGGCTGTTCGCCACCTCGAATACGGTGGGGCTGGGCGACACGACCGGGCTGTATCACGGCACGCAGCAGATCAACCAGGGCCAGATGGACCGCTGGTCGCTGGTCTCGACGCTGAATTATCTGTCGCATGACGCCGAGGCCGCCATCGTGCTGGCCAAGAACCCGAACTACAATAACGAAAAGGGCCGCAAGGTGATCAGCCAGATGGTGACGCTGGCCGACCTGACCCGGACCGCCTTCATGCAGGGCGACCTGTCCACGGTGATGTCGCCGCGCACGGTGATCACATGGGCTCAGAACGCCCGCATCTTCGACAATATCGGCTATGCCTTCCGGCTGACCTTCCTGAACAAATGCGACGAGTTGGAGCGCCAGACCGTGGCCGAGTTCTATCAGCGCCTGTTCGACGAGGAACTGCCGGAAAGCGCGGCGGCAATGGCCGGGTGATCGCGGCATGCCGCGGGTTCGACTCGGCTGATCCGGGGGAGTATGAATAGAACATGAAGACCACCGACAACCCCGCCGATCCGTTCAAGAAGGCCCTGACCGAGGCCACCCGCACGCTGGCCGACGAGCACGAGTTGAACGTCACCTTCAGCGCCGATCCTGCCGGGGTCTCGGGCGATACGATGCGGCTGCCGCAGGTCAGCCGCCGGATGGGGCGGGACGAGGTGTTGCTGGCGCGCGGCACCGCCGACGCGCTCGCCATGCGGATGCGCCATCACGACGCCGCGACCCATGCCAAATTCGCCCCCGCCGGGCCGATGGCGCGCGAGCTTTACGAGGCGATGGAGACTGCCCGTTGCGAGGCCTTGGGCGCGCGCGACATGCCCGGCGCATTGTCGAATATCGACGCCAAGATCGGCGCGGATGCCGAGAAGAAGGGCTATGCGCAGATCAAGGCGGCCTCGGATGCGCCGCTGTCGGTGGCGGCAGGCTATATCCTGCGGCAGGCCGCGACCGGGCGGCCCTTGCCTGCCGGTGCACAGCACGTGGCCGATCTCTGGCGGCCCTTTGTCGAGCAGCAGGCCGGCGGTACGCTTGGCGAGGTGAACGAGGTTCTGGCCGATCAGGCCGCCTTCGCGCGCCTTGCCCGCCGGGTCATCAGCGATCTGGGCTATGGCGACCAATTGGGCGAGGATCCGGACGAGCCCGAAGAGGACGATGCCGAGGAAAACGCCGAACAGGACGAGGAGGCCGGCGACAACCAGTCCCGCGACCAGGATGACAGCGAGGATGCCGAGGCCTCACCCGAAAACAGCCAGGAGCAGCAGCAGGACGAGCGGCAGGCGCAGGTCAGCATGGACGACCAGTCCGAAGACGAGCTGACCGACGAAGCCGAGATGCCCGAGGCCGAGAGCCCGCCGGACATCCCCCCTCCGGTCAGCGAGGCGTCGCCCGACTACAAGGTGTTCAGCCAGCAATGGGACGAGGAAATCCGTGCCGAGGATCTGGCCGATCCGGCGGAGCTGGAGCGGCTGCGCGCCTATCTGGACAAGCAGCTTGAACCCTTGCGCGGCGCGGTCAGCCGCCTGGCGAACAAGTTGCAGCGGCGCTTGCAGGCGCAGCAGAACCGGTCATGGGAATTCGACAAGGAAGAGGGCGTTCTGGACGCCGGACGCCTTGCCCGGGTCGTCGCGAATCCGACCACGCCGCTGAGCTTCAAGGTCGAGAAGGATATGGAGTTCCGCGATACGGTGGTGACGCTGCTTCTGGACAATTCCGGTTCCATGCGGGGGCGTCCGATCTCGATCGCGGCGATCTGCGCCGATGTGCTGGCGCGGACGCTTGAACGCTGCAGCGTCAAGGTCGAGATCCTCGGCTTCACTACCCGGGCATGGAAGGGCGGGCAGGCACGCGAGGCGTGGTTGCAGGCCGGACGGCCCGCGACGCCGGGGCGGCTGAACGATTTGCGCCATATCATCTACAAGCCCGCCGATGCGCCATGGCGGCGGGTGCGGCCCAATCTGGGGCTGATGATGAAAGAGGGGCTGCTGAAGGAAAACATCGACGGCGAGGCGCTGGAATGGGCGCATAAGCGGCTGGTCAAGCGGCCCGAGGCGCGCAAGATCCTGATGGTGATCTCGGACGGTGCGCCGGTCGATGACTCGACGCTGTCTGTGAACCCGGCGAATTACCTGGAAAAGCATCTGCGCGACGTGATCGCCATGGTCGAGCGCAAGAAGGCGGTCGAGCTTCTGGCCATCGGGATCGGCCATGACGTGACCCGCTATTACGAACGCGCCGTGACGATCACCGATGCCGAGCAACTGGCGGGCGCGATCACCGAGCAATTGGCGGCGTTGTTCGACAGCGATCCGCGCAAGCGTGCCCGGGTGATGGGAATGTCGGCGCTGCGCCGGGCGTGATCTTCGCACCTGGTTCCCGCCGTAAGTATCTTGTTCTTTCCTCGGCGGGACCCGGGAACCGGTCTGTGTCAGCGGTCAGCAGCAATAACTCGATCAGCCGCGCATCGCCTTTGCCTCTTTCCTCCGGGCATGCAGCGCCGGTTCGGTATATCCCGAAGGCTGGCGCGTCCCGTCAACGATCAGGTCCCGCGCCGCTGCGAAGGCCGGGCCATCGAATGCGGGGGCCATGGGAATATAGGCAGGATCGCCCGCATTCTGCTCATCGACCTTGGTGGCCATGCGGCGCAGCGCATCCTCGATCTCATCGCGGCTGACCAGCCCCTGCTCCAGCCAGTTCGCCATATATTGCGCGCTGATCCGGCAGGTGGCGCGATCCTCCATCAAGGGGACGTCGTCGATATCCGGCACTTTCGAGCAACCGATCCCCTGATCGACCCACCGCACGACATAGCCCAGGATGCCCTGGCAGCTATTATCCACCTCGCGCAGGATCTCGTCGCGCGACATAGGCTCGTCGCCGGTCAGGGCGGGGGTCAGCAGCAGGTCGGGATCGGGCATCGGGTTGCCCGCCAGTTCTTCCTGGCGCGCGGCCACATCGACCTTGTGGTAATGCAGCGCATGCAGGGTCGCGGCGGTCGGGCTGGGGACCCAGGCCGTATTCGCGCCCGCCATCGGATGGGTGATCTTGGCCTCCAGCATCTCGGCCATGGCGTCGGGCTTGGCCCACATGCCCTTGCCGATCTGTCCCTTGCCGCGCATTCCGCAGGCCAGCCCGATCAGCACATTGCCATCCTCATAGGCCTGCAACCACGCGGATTTCCGCATCCCCTCGCGCCCGACAAAGGCACCGGCCTGCATCAAGGTATGGATCTCGTCCCCGGTGCGGTCGAGGAAACCCGTGTTGATGAAAACCACCCGGTTGCGGATCGCGTGGATGCAGGCGGCGAGATTGGCCGAGGTCCGGCGCTCCTCGTCCATCAGGCCCAGCTTGACGGTATTGGCGGGCAGGCCCATGACTTTCTCGACATGGGTAAAGACGCGGTCGGTGAACGCCGCCTCGTCCGGGCCATGCATCTTCGGCTTGACGACATAGATCGAACCCACGCGGCTGTTGCTCGGGCCTTTGCCCCGCTTCAGGTCATGCAGGGCGCAGGCGATGGTCACCATCGCATCCATCAGTCCTTCAGGCGTGTCCTCGCCGTTCAGCCGCACGACATCCGTGGTCATCAACAGCCCGACATTGCGCACCAGCAACAACGCGCGACCGGGCAAGGTGATCCGGCTGCCGTCGGGTCGCGTCACTTCGCGGTCATCGGCCAGCCGGCGGGTCGTGCTCTTGCCGCCCTTCTCGAAGGTCTCGGCCAGATCGCCTTTCATCAGCCCCAACCAGTTGGCGTAAACGCCGATCTTGTCCTCGGCATCGACGGCGGCGACGCTGTCCTCGCAATCCTGGATCGCGGTCAGCGCCGCCTCGATCACGACATCGCGCAGGCCCGAGGCCGAGGCCGCGCCGATCGGATGACCGGGATTGATGACCAGTTCGACATGCAACCCGTGATGGCGCAGCACATGCGCGGTATCCTTCCCCTCCTGCCGCGCGCCGATGAAGGCCGACGGATCGGCCAGCGCGACCTCGGTCCCGTCAACCAGCGCGACCAGCCCGCTTGCATCGGTACGATAGGCTGTGACATCGGCATGGCTGCCCGAGGCAAGCGGGAATGTCTCGTCCAGGAATTGCGCCGCCCGCGCCACCACGGCGTCGCGGCGAGCCGGATCGATGCCGCCACCTGCGGGGGGCGGACCCATCACGTCGGTTCCGTAAAGCGCATCGTAAAGCGAGCCCCAACGCGCATTGGCGGCATTCAGCGCGAAACGGGCATTGCTGACCGGCACGACCAGTTGTGGCCCGGCGATGCTGGCGATCTCGGGATCGACGGCGCCATTCTCGACGCTGAAGGGCGCGGGCTGGGGAACCAGGTAGCCGATCTCTGTCAGGAAGGTCCGATAGGCCGCCGCATCCCATGGCTGATTGCCGCGGGCGCGGTGCCATTCGTCGATGGCCGCCTGCAACTCCTCGCGCCGGGCCAGCAGGCCGCGGTTCTCGGCGGCGAAACCGTCCAGCAATTCGGCATAGCCCGACCAGAAGCGATCGGCGTCGATATCCGTGCCGGGCAGGACCTGCTCCTCGATGAAACGGGCGAAGCCCTGATCGACTTCCAAACCATGGCGCTGGATATATGTGGCTTCCATCTTCTTGGACCTTCTGTCTGGCTGACCGGCACCCGCCGTTTCGGTGATTCCGTCTTGTCTCCGATGTCTCGGTATACCGTCGCAGACCGAAACTCAAACCCGAGCTAAGCCAAGCTGCGGCGGCTGCCAAGAGATTCGGGAAAAATTTTCCAGAGAGTGAGGGTAAAGCGCGCGTTTTTCCGTCCTCGCAATATCTGCGCTTCCGAATTGCACAACCGTGCCGGGTTCCCTATGTCTCGGGCATCCCCTCAGGAGATCACATCATGAACGATACGCAATATCAGCCGCCCAGTGTCTGGTCCTGGGATGCAGAGAATGGCGGCGAATGGGCGGGCATCAACCGGCCTACCTCCGGCGCGCAGTTCGACCGGGATCTGCCGGTCGGGAAACACCCGTTCCAACTGTATTCGCTGGCCACGCCCAACGGGCAGAAGGTCACGATCATGCTGGAGGAACTGCTTGCCGCCGGAGAGAGCGGCGCTGAATATGACGCATGGCTGATCAAGATCGGCGACAGTGACCAGTTCTCGTCGGGTTTCGTCGCCGTCAACCCGAACTCCAAGATCCCGGCGATGGTGGACCGTTCCGGAAGCCAGCCGGTGCGCGTCTTCGAGTCCGGCCATATCCTGCTGTACCTGGCCGAGAAATTCGGACGCTTCCTGCCGCGCGATCACGCCGCCCGGACCGAGGCGATGAACTGGCTGTTCTGGTTGCAGGGATCGGCCCCCTATCTGGGTGGCGGCTTTGGTCACTTCTACGCCTATGCGCCCTGGCCAATGCAATATCCCATCGACCGCTTCACCATGGAAACCAAGCGGCAGATGCATCTTCTGGACAGCACGCTTGCCGAGCGGCGCTTCATCGGTGGCGAGGAATACAGCATCGCCGACATGGCAATCTGGCCATGGTACGGGAATCTGGTCTTCGGTAGGCAATATGACGCGGGTGAGTTCCTGAACGTCTCGGAATACAAGCATCTGCGCCGGTGGGCAGACGAGATCGCGGAGCGTCCCGCTGTGCAGCGCGGCCGGATCGTCAACCGCAGGAACGGCGAGCCGTGGGAGCAGATGGACGAGCGCCACGATGCCTCGGATTTCGACAAGCTGCCGCAGAAACCCTCTGACCAGGGCTAGCATTCCGGCCGTCGCATTCGCCGGAACGGTCTTTCGCTTGCAACTCTGTTTTCCTGCCCCGCCCTGGCAAGTTTGCTGATGCGGGGCAGGGAAGTGACGCGGTTACTGCGCCATCTCTTCCACCTGCACGGTCACCGCCAGCCGCTCTGCCCCGCTGCCCATCGCAACTCCACGGATCGGAGCGGCATCGGTCGCATCCAGGCCGGAGCCAAGGCGGACATAGCGTTCATCCGGGCAGCACCCATTTGCGGCGTCGAAACCGACCCAACCCAGATTACTGACATGAATTTCAGCCCATGCATGGGCGGCCTCGTGCGGCTGTCCGTCCTGCGTCGAGTGCAGGTAGCCCGAGACATAGCGGGCAGGCAGATCGCGTAGGCGGGCAAGCGCGATCAGCGCATGGGCGTGATCCTGGCAGACGCCCTCGCCCAGGGCCAGCGCCTCGGCGGCGGTGGTTCGTGCCTGGGTCACGCCGGGGCGGAAGGCGATCGCCTCGTTGACCGCAGCCGATAGTCTATGGGCCAGGTCCAGCGCGTCGTCATGCGTGCCGACCGATTGCGCCAGTTTCCGCAATGCCTTGTCCGGCGCCGTCGCCTGCGTGTCGCGCAGATAGGCGAGCGGGTGGATCGTCTCGCGATGGCCGCGCAGCACGCCAGCCAAGTCGCGGGTTTCGACATGGCCGCTGATCCGCACGGCGATCTCCTGGGCCGGGCCGCGCAGGGTCCAGCCCTCGATCCAGTCGCCGGCGCGTCCCGGAATCCCGGCCCCCTGATGCCGCCCGGGATCTCGATCAGCCAGTCATGGGTTTTCTGCCCCTCGAAGACCGAGGGCGTCAGGCGCAGGCTTTGCACCAGGTTCCGGATCGGCTGGTCATAGCCATAGACGGTTTCATGCGAGATACGCAGTTTCATGGATCACGCCCCTCCCAGCAGGTAGTCCTGATGCACCAGGTTCGAGACGGTGCCGATCTCGCCGATGAACCAACTGAGGAATTCATGCAGCCCCTCGTCGAAGATCGTGTCGATATCGCGCGCCTGCAAGGCGTCCAGCGTGGCCCGGGCCTGGTTGCGGGCGGTGGCGGGCGCGTTCTCGCCATAGCGCCGGACGAGCCCGTCCAGATGCCAGACCGTTTCGTAAAGCGAGGTGACCAGCGAACGCGGGCTTTCCCCGTTCAGGATCAGGAAATCGGCGACCCGCGCGGCGGTGATGTCGCCGCCATAGGCCCAATGAAAGGCGCGATGGGCCGAGAGTGCCCGCAGGATCACCATCCATTGATAGGTATCCAGGCCAGAGCCGACGAACTCGATCCGGGGCAGCAGCACGAAATATTTCACATCCAGCAGCCGGGCGGTGGCGTCGGCGCGCTCCAGCCCGAAGCCGGTATGTATGAAATGCCAGCCATCATTGCGCAATTGCGTGGCGTTGATGGCCCCGCGCACGGTCGAGGTATGGCTGGTGGTGAAATCGGTCAGCGTCGCGGTGTCCAGCTTGGAACGCGGGGTTTTCTCGATCTTGCGCAATTCCTGGTAGGTGACATTGAGCGCGTCCCAGACCTGTCCCGTCAGGGCGGTGCGCACGATCCGGCCGCTTTCGCGGGCCCTTTCGATGCAGTTGGCGACCGACGAGGGGTTGTCGCGGTCGAAGAAGATGAATTCCTCGATATTCTCCTGCGTGACCTCGCTGTATTTCTGCCGGAACTGGTCGGAGGCCCCGGATGCCTGCAAAAGCGAGTTCCATTCGTTCTGATACCCGACCGCGGTATTGGGCAGCAGCGTGATGCGCTGGCCGACATCCAGCAGGCGGGCGGCGGTTTCGGCGCGTTCCAGGTGGCGGCCCATCCAGAACAGGTTCGAGGCGGTGCGGCTGAGCATGTCTGATCCCTCCCCTTATTCCGACAGGACCCAGGTGTCCTTGACGCCCCCGCCCTGCGACGAGTTGACGACAAGGCTGCCCTCGCGCAGCGCGACACGGGTCAGCCCGCCCGGCACCAGCTCGATCCGGTCGCCGCAAAGGCAGAAGGGGCGCAGATCGACATGGCGCGGGGCGATGCCCTGCTCGACGAAGGTCGGGCAGGTGGAAAGCGACAGGGTTGGCTGGGCGATGTAGTTCGAGGGGTTGGCCTCGATCTTCTTGCGGAAGGTTTCGATCTCCTCCTTGCTGGCCCTTGGCCCGACCAGCATGCCGTAGCCGCCCGAGCCATGGACCTCTTTCACCACCAGATCGGACAGGTTCGCCATGACATATTTGTAATCCTCGTCCTTCCACAGCGTCCAGGTCTGGACATTGTTCAGGAGCGGTTCCTCGCCCAGGTAGAAGCGGACCATTTCCGGCACGAAAGTATAGATCGCCTTGTCATCGGCCACGCCCGCGCCGGGGGCCGAGCAGATCGACACCCCGCCCGAGCGATAGACATCCATCAGCCCCGGCACGCCCAGCATGGAATCGGGGCGGAAGCAGAGCGGGTCCAGGAACGGGTCGTCGATCCGACGATAGATGACATCGACGCGCCTTGGCCCCTGCGTCGTGCGCATATAGACGAATTCGCCATCGACGAAGAGATCCTGCCCCTCGACCAGTTCGACGCCCATCAGGTTGGCAAGGAAACTGTGCTCGTAATAGGCGCTGTTGTAATGGCCCGGCGTCAAAATCACGCAGGTCGGACGGCTGTCGCATTTCGCGGGCGCCACCGATTCCAGGGTCCGGCGCAGCAAATCGGGATACTGCTCGACCGGCTCGATGCGGTTCTGGCGGAAAAGCTGCGGGAACATGCGCATCATGATCTCGCGGTTTTCCAGCATGTAGCTGACGCCCGAGGGGGTGCGGCAATTATCCTCGAGCACGAAGAACTCGTCCTTGGCGGTGCGGACAAGGTCGATGCCGATGATATGGCTATAGACGCCGCGCGGCGGCACGATGCCGGTAACAGCCTTTTCATAGGCCTCGTTCCGATAGACCAGCCGTGCCGGGATGCGGCCGGCGCGGATGATCTCGCCCCGGCCATAGACGTCGCGCAGAAAGGCGTTCAGGGCGCGGGCGCGTTGCTTGATGCCGCGTTCCAGCCTGCGCCATTCGGATTGCTCGAAGACTCGGGGCATCATGTCGAAGGGGATCAGCCGGTCGGGATCGCCTCCCTCGCCGTAAACCGCGAAGGTGATGCCGATACGCCGGAACAGGGCCTCGGCCTCGGCCTGTTTCATCTGCCGGAAATCCTCCGGCATGGTTTCGACCCATTCGCTGAGGCGGGCATATGGATCGCGGACGGACTCGCCCTCGAACATCTCGTTATAGTAGACCATGATTTCCCCCGGACTCTGAACGCGACGCCCTTGATGGGCATTCTTTGGGTCAATGATTGGGGAGAGATTTGGCGAAGTCTATAGCGGAAAGGCCGCGATCGCGAGAAAACACGGGTTTGTGCAGGTCATGCAGGGATCGTATCGCCGTCATCGGCCTGTACGTCGATCTTCCGGGCAGATTGAAAACCCGCGTCTCTTCACGCAGATGCCGGGAAGTGGTTATTCCTCCGGCCGGGGAGGGGCGCTTGGCGTGCGGGCGCCCGCGCGCTGCCAGCGCTGTTGTTCCGCATAGGGATCGAGCGATACCGGCCTGTAGGCGCGGTGATAGACGCTGGTGCCCGCCAGACGCTCAAGCGGGCGGGGCTTGTTGCGCTCCCGCCATCTCTGGTCGGCCTGTGCCAGCGTCGTGCGGATGGCGGGATCGTTGCCCGCGCGCGAGGCGTAGGCCACCATCGCCTGATCCGACGCGGCAACGCCCTGATCGGTCAATGCGGCAGGATTGCCGCCCATGGCACCCACCGCATCCGCGACCGGGGTCGGGTCGGTGATGTTGGAACTACCGGGCGTCGGAGTGGGCAGCAGGGCGAGATCCGGTGGCATGCTGATCGGCTTGGTCGGCAGGATCGCGAATTCATCCGGCGATTTTTGCCCGCTTTCAAGATTCATCAGCTTCGGGTTGCCGCCGCAAGCGGTCATGCCCATCAGCGCCGCGATACCGATTGTCAGCGAGATTGCCCGCATGATCCGCCCCTTTATCATTCCGCCCCGTTCTAACCCGAATTATCCGCCTCGTCACGAGGCTTGTCGTTCCTGGGTTTGGCGCGTGGCTTTCTTGCCGGCTTCTGCGGTTCGGGATCGGGTTTTCTCTGCGGTATCAGGACCAGACCGATGGCACCCGCGAAGATTGCGATATCCGCGACATTGAAACTGTAGGGGTTTTGCCAGCTGGGCAGCGACATGTTCAGGAAATCCGCGACCGCGCCATAGGCGATCCGGTCGATCACGTTGCCAAGCGCGCCGCCGATCAGCAACCCGGCGGATATTCGCGCAAGCAGTCCCGGAGCCGCCCGCCAGATCCAGATCCAGACCCAGAGCGAAATCGCCAGCGCGATGCCGATCAGCACCCAACGCATGGTGTTTTCCCCGGATGAGAACAGCCCGAAATTCACCCCCTGGTTCCATGCCATGCGCAGGTTGAGCCACGGGGACAGCACATCGATCTCGTGGAGCCGGTCGAGCTGCAGGACATGCACGACCCAGTATTTCAATGCCTGGTCGAGTGCGATGATCGCTGCAGCGATCCAGCCCGTCAGCCGCATATCGGCGCGAACCGGCTCGGGCGGGGGGGTGGGCCTGCGCGCACGTGGCGCCTTGGGCCTGACGCCCCCGGATTTCGGAGCCTCGGCCATCAGTGACGGAAATGCCGCTGGCCGGTAAAGACCATTGCCAGGCCAAGCCGGTTGGCGGCGGCAATCACCTCTTCGTCGCGCATGGAACCGCCCGGTTGGATCACGGCTTTTGCGCCCGCCTCGGCCAGCGCCTCGATTCCGTCGGCAAAGGGGAAGAAGGCGTCAGAGGCGACCGCCGCACCCTCGGTCAGTGGTCGGGACAGGCCAAGCGCCTCGGCCATGTCCTCGGATTTGCGGCGGCCGATGCGGGTGGAATCCACGCGGCTCATCTGGCCCGCGCCGATACCGACGGTTGCCATGTCCCTGGCATAGACGATGGCGTTGGACTTGACATGCTTGGCGACGGTCCAGGCGAAGAGCAGGTCGTTCAACTCGTCTTCCGAAGGCTGGCGCTCGGTCACGATCTTCAGCGCGTCGAGGGCGACATGGCCGTTATCGCGTCCCTGCACCAGGAATCCGCCCGCCACCTGCCGGAATGTCGTTCCGGCTGCAGCCGGGTCGGGCAGTCCGCCAGTGGTCAGCAGGCGCAGGTTCTTCTTGGCGGCAAAGATGCGCTTGGCGTCCTCATCGGCATCCGGAGCGATGACCACTTCGGTGAAGATCTTGACGATTTCCTCGGCGGTCGCACCGTCCAGGGGCTGGTTCAACGCCACGATCCCACCGAAGGCCGAGGTCCGGTCGCAATCGAAGGCGCGCTTGTAGGCGTCGATGGCGGTCTCTCCGCGTGCCACGCCGCAGGGATTGGCATGTTTGACGATCGCGCAGGCAGGGCCTCGGGCCGGGTCGAACTCGGCGGCCAGTTCGAATGCCGCGTCGGTATCGTTGATATTGTTGTAGCTGAGTTCCTTGCCCTGCCATTGCCTGGCGCTGGCGACTCCGGGGCGGGCCTCGCCCGTTACGTAGAAGGCCGCGGATTGATGCGGGTTCTCGCCATAGCGGAGCCCTTGGGCCAACGTCCCGGCAAAGGCGCGGCGGCGCGGGGTTTCCTCGCCGATGGCACCCGCCATCCATGTCGATACGGCGGCATCATAGGCGGCGGTGCGGGCATAGGCAATCTGCGCCTGGCGCTGGCGGAATTCCAATGTCGTGTGATCGTCATTTGCGTCCAGCTCGGCCAGCAGGGCGTCGTAATCCTGCACATCCACGATGACGCTGACGAAACCGTGATTCTTGGCCGCCGCGCGGATCATCGCCGGACCGCCGATATCGATATTCTCGATGCAATCCTCGTAGGCGGCACCCTTCGCCACGGTTTCCTCGAAGGGATAGAGGTTCACCACCAGCAGGTCGATCGGGCCGATACCATGCGCCTCCATCGCGGCCAGATGCTCGGCATTGTCGCGCAGCGCCAGCAATCCGCCATGCACGACTGGATGCAAGGTCTTGACGCGGCCATCCATCATCTCGGGGAAGCCGGTGACATCGGCGACATCCACCACCGTCAGCCCGGCCTCGCGCAGGGCCTTGGCGCTGCCCCCGGTCGAGAGCAGTTCGACACCACGGGCCGACAGTTTCCGGGCGAATTCGATCAACCCGGTCTTGTCGGAGACCGAGATCAGGGCGCGTTTCAGGGTGACGGGATGGGACATGTGGCGGGCCTCGCATCTGGTTTGGCGATCAACTAACCGCCTGCGGGCAGAAGGTCCAGCGTCAGGCGGGCTTTCCAAGGCGCGCCATGTAAAATCCGTCCATCCCGCCCAGATCCGGCCAGTAATCGGGGCGCAGGCGCAGCCCGCCCTCGGGGGTGATCCATGCCGGGTCGATGCCGGGCAGTGCAGGGGGGCGGGCGACAAGGCCGGGATGGCGGGTCAAGGCGGCGCGAATCTGCGCCTCCCCCTCTTCGGGCAGCAGCGAGCAGACGGCATAGACCAGCCTTCCGCCGGGAGGGAGCTGGGCCAGCGCGTGATCGAGCAGGCGCGATTGCAGCGCCACCAGATCGGGAATGCCGCTGCCGTCGCGCAGGAAGGGCAGGTCGGGATGGCGGCGGATCGTGCCGGTGGCCGAGCAAGGGGCATCCAGCAGGATCGCGTCGGGGGCTGTATCGGCTTGCCATTCCAGGGCGTCGGCCGTGATCAGATCGGCGCTCAGGCGGCAGCGTTTGAGGTTCTCGGCGACGCGCTTTAGCCGCGGGGCGCTGATATCCACCGCCGTCACCTGTGCACCGCTTGTCGCGAGTTGCAGCGTCTTGCCCCCGGGGGCTGCGCAGATATCTGCGATCCTCTCGCCCGGTTGCGGATCGAGCAGGCACACCGGCAGGGCCGCAGCAGCGTCCTGCACCCACCATGCCCCCTCGGTGTAGCCCGGCAGGGCCGAGACCTGGACATGGCCGGAGATGCGCAGCGATCCGGTCGGCAGCTCTGTTGCGCCTTCGATAAGGGGCGCATCAGGCTTTACCGTCAGGTCAAGCGGCGCGCCCGCCTGATGGGCGGCCTCGATGGCCCGTGTCGTATCTTCTCCATAGGCTTCGGCGACGGGCAGTCGCAGCCAATCGGGCATGCGCTGTGGCGGCAGATCGGCCCAGTCCTCGTGGCGCGAAATCTTGCGCAGCACCGCGTTCACCATGCCCGCTGCCGCCTGTCCGCGCTTGCCCAGCCCTCGGGTCAGGGTGACGGCCGCATCCACGACCCCATGCGCCGCGCCGCCCAGTTCCAGCATCTCGACCGTGGCGAGGCGCAGGACATCGGCGACCTGCGGGGTGGGCTTGCGGCTGACATAGGAGGCGATCACTGCATCCGCGCGGGACTGATGGCGCAGCACCTCGGCTGCAAGACGACCGGCGCGGGCCTGATCCGCCGGGGACATCGATTTCAGCGATGTTCCCTGATCGGACAGGCTGAGCCCCTCGCGCACGCCTGCAAGCAGCCGCAACGCGCCTTTTCGTGCCAAATCACCAGTCGGCTTTGCCAAATCGCTTTCCTTCGCCTAAGTCTTGTCGCAAGACTGACGTGATCCATACGCCCAATCAGGGGATGTTTCCATGAGCGATCGACCCGATTTGCCGCCCGCCGCCCAACGCGCCCTAGCCGAGGCCGAGGAGCGCCGCAAGGCTGCAGCGAAACTGGCGGCTTTGCCCAAGGAATATGGCGGCCGCGACGGCCCGGAACCCGTGCGCTTCGGCGATTACGAAAAGAACGGCCTCGCGGTGGATTTCTGAGATGGACTGGCTGAGGGCGTCGGCGGTTCAGCAAGGCCGGGCGATCACCGCCGGCCTGCTCGACCCGCTGGATCAGACCGAGGCCTACCTGACCGCCATCAAGGCGCATCCCGACGGCAAGCGCATCTATGCCCGGCTGACCGAGGCCCGCGCCCGGTCCGAGGCCATCGCCGCCCATGACCGCGTCAAGGCGGAACTGCGCCGGGGCGTGCTGGACGGTGTGGCGATCAGCTGGAAGGACAATATCGACAGTGCCGGCACGGTGACCGAGGCGGGCTCGCGCCTGCTGGAAGGGCGGGTGCCGCGGCGCGATGCCGAAACCCTGGCGCAGGCGACACGCGAAGGGCTGGTCTGCCTGGGCAAGACGCATATGACGGAACTGGCCTTTTCCGGTCTGGGGTTGAACCCGATGACGGCGACGCCTCCCAACTCGCGGGATCCGTCCCGGGCGCCCGGGGGATCCTCGTCGGGGGCGGCGGTTTCGGTGGCACTGGGGCTGGCGGCGGCGGCGATCGGGTCCGATACCGGCGGCTCGATCCGGGTGCCTGCCGCATGGAACGACATCGTCGGCTTCAAGCCGACCCATGGTGCGGTTTCGTCGCAGGGCGTGGTGCCGCTCTGCCGCCGTTTCGACGTGGCCGGGCCGCTGGCCCGCTCGGTCGAGGATTGCTCCGAGATCATGGCGGTGCTGACCGGCAGGCCCGCCGTCGATCTCAAAGGCTGCTCGGCGGCAGGGTTGCGGCTGATGGTGCTGGATGGCCTGCCCTTCGAAGAGGCCGAGGAAGGCCCGGTTTCGGCCTTTCACGACGCGGTTGACCGGCTGGCCCGCGCGGGGGCATCCATTACCCACGGCAATCCCGGGATCGTCAGGCGCGCCATGGATCTGTCTCCGCTTCTGTTCGCGCCCGAGGCCTATGGAATATGGCGCGCGCAGATCGAGGATGCGCCCGAGCTGATGCACAAACCGATCCTCGAACGTTTCCGCGGCGGGGCCGAGGTCAGCGCGGCGGATTATGTCGGCGGATGGGAAAAGCTGGCGCGGCTGCGTCTTGAATGGGCAGCGAAAACCGCCGGATACGATGCCATCCTGCTGCCGACTTCGGCGATCCTGCCCCCCGATGCCGCCCGGCTGAACGAGGACGAGGAATATTTCGCCCGCGCCAATCTGCTGACCCTGCGCAATACGCGGATCGGCAACCTGCTGGGGCTTCCGGCCGTGTCGCTGCCCACCGGGCATCGTGGTTGCGGGATCATGGCGATGGGGCATGTCGGCGGCGACCGGCATCTTTTGCGCGTC
The DNA here is from genome assembly GCF_003007735.2 of Paracoccus methylarcula. Classification (GTDB taxonomy): domain Bacteria; phylum Pseudomonadota; class Alphaproteobacteria; order Rhodobacterales; family Rhodobacteraceae; genus Paracoccus; species Paracoccus methylarcula. Next base: position 340,980 of record NZ_PXNQ02000003.1, on the reverse strand, counting down.
GCGGCGGGCATGGAAAGCGCATTGGCCGCCAATTAGGCCCATTGGCCCGGCTTTCACTGGACGCAAGCGCCTGATCACGCTAATGTTGATGCCAATAACGGGGCAAAGACTCCGAAAGCGAGGCAGACATGGCAATTCCCGAGCGGTTCTCGAACCTGCCGGACTACGCGTTTCCGCGTTTGCGGGCGTTGTTGTCGGATATCGAGCCCGGGCTGGCGCCCGGAGAGGCTCCGATGGTGCTGACCATCGGCGAGCCGCGTCATGCCATGCCCGGTTTCGTGGCGCAAGTGATGGCCGAGCATATCGGCGGGCTTGCCAAATACCCGGTGAATGAGGGAACGCCGGGGCTTCTGGACGCGATTTGCGGCTGGCTCGGAACACGATATGGTCTCGACATCGAGCCCGGGCGTGTGATGGCGCTGAACGGTACGCGGGAAGGGCTGTTCAATGCGGCCCTGGCGCTGTGCCCCGAGCAGAAGAACGGCCAGCCACCGGCGATATTGATCCCCAACCCGTTCTATCAGGTCTATGCGGTTGCGGCGGCGGCGGTGCAGGCCGAACCGGTTTTCGTGCCCGCCACCGTTGAGACCGGCGATCTGCCCGATTATGCGGGTTTGCCTGCCGAATTGCTGGATCGCACGGCGATAGCCTATCTGTGCTCGCCTGCCAATCCGCAGGGGGCGATCGCGGATCGGGATTATCTGCAGGCGCTGGTCGGGTTGGCAGAGCGCCATGATTTCCTGGTCTTCGCCGATGAATGCTATTCCGAGATCTACCGCGATACCCCTCCGCCCGGTGCGCTGGAGGTTGCCACCGCGATGGGGCTGGCAGATCGGGTGGTCGTCTTCAACTCGCTGTCGAAACGCTCGAACCTGCCGGGGCTGCGGTCGGGCTTCGTGGCGGGAAGTGTCGCGAATATCGCCCAGATCCGCAGGCTGCGCAGCTATGCCGGGGCGCCCTTGCCGCTGCCCTCGCAGGCCGTCGGCGAGGCCGCATGGCGGGACGAGGCGCATGTCGAGGCCAGCCGGGCGCTTTACCGGCAGAAATACGAGATTGCCGACCGGGTGCTGGGAAATATTCCCGGCTATCGCCCCATCGCAGGCGGGTTTTTCCTGTGGCTGCCGGTCGAGGATGGTGAGGCGGCGGCTCGCAAGCTGTGGGCGGAGGCGGGAATACAGGTCCTGCCGGGCGCCTATCTGTCGCGCGAGGTGCGGGGCGTCAATCCGGGCAAGGGATTTGTGCGCGTGGCACTTGTCGCGGCACCCGAGGAAACCGAGGCCGCGCTGATCCGGTTGCGCGGCGTATTGTATGGCGACGATTGAGAGTGGGGAAGGGTAACGGAATGGCAAGCTGGCAGGCGAAACACCGCGATCCGCTGTTCGACCAGAGCACGCAGGCCGCGTTGGAGCGACGCGGCAAGGAACTGGCCGGTGCGGGGCTTATCCTTGTCGGCGTTCTTGTCGCGATGATGCTGGGCAGTTGGACCGCCGAGGATCCCAGCTTCCTGGCGGCGACCGATGCGCCAGCGCAGAACCTTCTGGGCAGTTTTGGCGCATATGTGTCCTCGCCCCTGATGATGATCGCGGGAAAGGGTTCGTGGATGCTGGTCGTCGGCGCCTTTGTCTGGGGCCTGCGGCTGATGCTGCACCGGGGCGAAGAGCGGATCATGCGGGCGATCTTCCTGCCGATCGCCGTGGCCCTTGCCTCGGTCTATTGCAGCAGCCTGGCACCGGATGCGGAATGGCAGCAAAGCTACGGCATGGGCGGCCATTTCGGCGACATGGTGATGGGCGCGCTGCTGAACGTGATCCCGCTCAAGGCGCAGATCGGCATCAAGATCGCCGCCCTGCTGGTCGTCATCGGGGCGGTCGCCGTCTCGGCCTTTGTGCTGGGCTTCGATCTGCGCGAACTGCGCAACCTGTGGCGGCGTTTCCTGATCGGGCTGGTGACGGCCTATGACATGGGGATGCGGATCGCCGGGCGCGGGGCCGCGGCTTCGGCCGGGCTTGCGCAGAAAATGCGTGAGCGGCGCCATGGCAGGGATGCGAATGCGGCGGAGCCGCAAGAGGCACGGGCCCGCGGCGGGATGTTCCAGCGGCGCAGGATGGCCGAGACCGATGCCGGTCCGCAGGAATTGGCGGGTGATCTGCCCGAGCCGGAACTGATCGATCGTGACTCCGATTACCAGGGCGATGCCCCCTCGGATGAAGAGGTCCGGGGCCGTATCACCGACGCGATCCGGAACCGGACGGCCAAGTCCTCGGTTCTCGCGGCAGTGACCTCCCGGCTGGTGCGTGGCGGGGCAGAGGACGATATCCGCGCCGAGCCTCCTCTCGTGGGGGAGGAGGTAGACGAAATTGCCGAGCCCACACCTTTCGGACAGGATACGAAGCGCGTCATGGTGCCGCCGCAGCGCAAATCCACGGCCTCGCGGCAGGCGCAGGCCGAAGCGCAGCCGCAATTGCGTTTCGATGAGACCGAGACCGCCTATGAAAAACCGCCCCTGGCATTGCTGACCGCGCCAGCGACGGTAGAGCGGCTGCAGCTTTCCGAAGAAGCGATGATGGAAAACGCCCGGATGCTTGAGGCGGTGCTGGACGATTACGGCGTCAAGGGCCAGATCACCGAGGTGCGGCCCGGCCCGGTCGTCACGCTTTACGAACTGGAACCCGCGCCGGGTCTCAAGGCTTCGCGGGTGATCGGCCTGGCCGATGATATCGCGCGGTCGATGTCGGCCCTGTCGGCACGTGTCTCGACCGTTCCCGGGCGCAGCGTGATCGGCATCGAACTGCCGAATGCCAAGCGCGAGATGGTGCTGCTGCGCGAGATCCTGTCGGCGCGCGCCTTTGGCGATGGCAAGCAGCCCCTGCCGCTGGCGCTTGGCAAGGATATCGGCGGCGAACCGATCATCGCCAACCTGGCGAAGATGCCCCACCTGCTGATCGCGGGGACCACCGGGTCGGGCAAGTCGGTGGCGATCAACACCATGATCCTGTCGCTGCTCTACAAGCTGACACCCCAGGAATGCCGCCTGATCATGATTGACCCCAAGATGCTGGAACTGTCGGTCTATGACGATATCCCGCATCTGCTCTCTCCGGTCGTGACCGATCCGAAAAAGGCCGTCGTCGCCCTGAAATGGGTCGTGGGCGAGATGGAAGAGCGTTACCGCAAGATGTCCAAGATGGGCGTGCGCAATATCGAGGGCTATAACGGGCGCGTCCGCGAGGCTTTGGCCAAGGGCGAGTTGTTCAAGCGCACCGTCCAGACCGGCTTTGACGAGGATACCGGCGAGCCGATCTTCGAGACCGAGGAATTCCAGCCCGAGGCCTTCCCCTATATCGTCGTCATCGTTGACGAGATGGCTGACCTGATGATGGTCGCGGGCAAGGAGATCGAGGCCTGCATCCAGCGTCTGGCGCAGATGGCGCGGGCCTCGGGCATCCACCTGATCATGGCGACGCAGCGGCCTTCGGTCGATGTCATCACCGGCACGATCAAGGCCAACTTCCCGACCCGGATCTCGTTCCAGGTGACCTCCAAGATCGACTCGCGCACGATCCTGGGCGAGCAGGGGGCCGAGCAATTGCTGGGGCAGGGTGACATGCTCTATATGGGCAATGGCGCGCGGATCACCCGCATCCACGGCCCCTTCGTCAGCGATGAAGAGGTCGAGGAGGTCGTGACCCATCTGAAAAGCTTTGGGCCGCCATCATACAAGTCCGGCGTGGTCGAGGGACCAGATGATGAAAAAGCCGGGGATATCGACGCGGTTCTGGGCCTTGGCGGCAGTGACAATGGCGAGGATCAACTCTATGATCAGGCCGTGATGATCGTGGCCAAGGACCGCAAATGCTCGACCTCCTATATCCAGCGCAAGCTGGCGATCGGTTACAACAAGGCTGCCCGTCTGGTGGAGCAGATGGAAGAGCAGGGGGTGGTTTCCTCCGCCAACCATGTCGGCAAGCGGGAAGTGCTGGTGCCCGAGGTCTGAGGGTAGAACTTCATTGACGACCTGGCACATTCATATGCTGAATGCGCGTCATGAGCTGACGCGCATCCTTCCGGAAATTCGGCAAGCCGCCCGCGAGGCAGTGACGCAGGCGTCCGTTCATGCGGATTTGCCCGATTTCGACCTTGTGGTGAAGGCCGATCCCGAAGGGTGCATTCCCGGCTTGGGTGTGGGCGGATTCGCCCCGACTCCCGGGTTGATCGAGATCAAGCTCGATCCCGACCGCTTTGCTGCCCCGATGCTGGTCCGGACGTTGATCCACGAGATGCATCACCTGATCCGTTGGGACGGGCCGGGTTATGGCCGCTCATTGGGGGAGGCTCTGGTCAGCGAGGGGCTGGCGGGCCATTTCGTCTTGCAGGTCCTGGGCGGGGAGCCCGACCGATGGGATGCGACCACCCCGGCGCAAGGTAGCGTCCGTGCCGCGATGAATGAATGGTCCCGGCGTGATTACGATCATGCCCGCTGGTTTTTCGGTGGCGGAGACCTGCGGAAATGGACCGGCTACGGGCTGGGTCATAGGCTGATCGCCGAGCATCTGTCCCGCCATCCCGATGACAACGCCGTGACGCTGGCATGCGTGCAAGCCGAAGCCCTGCGCCCGGTCATGCGCAGGCTGGCGGGGACGGAAGGTGCGGCGCAGAATGCCGAGGATTCCTCGACCGAGGGAGAAGACAAGGCAGACGGGGCGTAACTGGGCGCCGCCGTGTTTCGCCACGGGGTGGAGTTGCGAATATTGACGGCTTGGGGTGATGGAGGCGCAGCGATCATGTGCTGCGCCTCTCTTGCGTCGGCCGTGATCTACCTTGACCCGATCACCATTCTTCGATGACGGTTTCAGCGTCCCATGCGGTCAGTGGCGCTTCGGACCAGCTGCCATAGGCGGCATTCGGGAAGGCGATCCATTCAGCGCCCCATTTGCCTGCATTCTCATCGACCAGCGCTTTTTGATCCTCCAGCGGGGTCTTGCGGAAGCCATTGTCGAAATCATGCAGCGTGTCGCCAAGCAGCAGAACGATCTGATGATCCTCCGAGACGAGCTCGCGGCGTTCGATCTTGGGTGGCCCCAGAAGCAGCACGGTTTCCGGGCTGACCTGCGGCAATTCCAGTTCGGTCAGCGACGCGATCGTGTATTCTTTCTGCTCATCCGCACGGTCCGAGATATAGCGGATTGCCACGCCCAGGCTGTCGGCATGGTCGAGAAATTCCTTCGCGCCGGGGATCAGGGCCGGATTGCCGTCGCGCTCCCATGGCAGCCAGGTGTCCCAAGCGTCATAGGTATGGCAATTCTCCAGGTCACGGGCCAGAAGCGGGGTATTGTCGATCACCGTTTCGTCCAGATCGGTGACGACGGCCAGTTTCGAAGGGTCTTCGGCATCTGCGACCGCCGCGTCCAGTTTCTCGGTCGCGATGTTATAGGCTTGCCGCTGTAGCGCCCGGATCTCGGCCGATTGCTGCTGGAAGCGCAATCCCTTGGTGAATTCGGCGACCGGGCAATCATTGGCTTCGCCTTCCTGCGCCAATGCCGCCGGGGCAAGAAGGAACAGGCCCAGGCAGGTGAGCGCCGGGGTTCTGATGGAACGGATGGTCATGTTGAATACTCCCAGTTGCTTCATGCAGCCCCTTCGGGGGGGGCTTGCGACAAGGCTAAGGAATATTGATTGACCAGTCAAACAAACTTGTTCAGGCGGCGGCCGGGGTGGTGGGTGGCAGGCGCGACGGCGCCTCGCGGACCGGCAGGTGGATCAGGGCGCTGAAGGCACCGACGCCGACGCCGACCCACCAGACCAGCGTGTAATCGCCATAGATGTCATACAGCTTGCCCCCGAGCCAAACGCCCAGGAACGAGCCGAGCTGGTGCGACAGGAACACAAACCCGTAAAGCGTGCCCATGTAGCGCAACCCGTAGATATAGGCGACCAATCCCGAGGTCAGCGGCACCGTGGCCAGCCACAGCCCGCCCATCACCAGTGAGAAGATGACAACGCTGCTGGGCGTGATCGGCGTCAGGATAAAGGCCGCAGCGGCGATGGTGCGCAGCGTATATATGCCCGCCAGCAGGTATTTCTTGCTATAGCGCTTGCCCAGCCATCCGGCAAAGATCGCCCCCGCGATATTGGCCAGCCCGATCAGCGAGATCGCCGCCGCCCCGAGCGCCGAGGTCGTGGTGATCCCGATCGAGGCGAGCGTGCCCATCGGACTGATCGGTCCGCACATCTCGGTCACCATGGCGGGGAAATGCGCCGTGATGAAGGCAAGCTGGTAGCCGCAAGAGAAAAAGCCAGCGAAGATCATCAGATATGACGGGTCACGAAAGGCGCGCCGCAACACGCTGCCCAAGCTTTCCTCCAACTCGGAGCGGGTGGCGGGCTTGCCATCTCCGAGCATCGGCAGGAAGAGCATGCAGGCCAGCACGATCACGCCAAAGATGATGAACACGGATTGCCACGTGTAGAAGGCCAGCAGGACTTCGGCGAGCGGCGCTCCAAAGACTTGCCCCGCCGAGCCGGCGGCGGTGGCGATGCCAAGGGCGAGGCTGCGATTATCGTCGCTCGCGGCACGTCCGACGACCGCGAGGATGACTCCGAAACCGGTGCCCGCGATGCCGAAACCGACCATCACCTCCAGCAATTGCATGGTCGCAGGCGTCGTCGCATAGGCGCTGAGCACCAGCCCCGCCGAATAGAGGATCGCCCCCAGGATGATCGCCAAGCGGTCTCCCCAACGTTCCGCCAGGGCGCCGAACACCGGCTGACCGATCCCCCAGGCAAGGTTCTGGATGGCAATGGCCAGTGAGAATTCCGCGCGCGGCCAGCCGAATTCCTCGCCAATGGGGATCTGGAACACGCCGAAACTGGCGCGCATCGCGAAATTGATCAGCAGGATCAGGGAGCCCCCGATCAGGACGGGGGCGAAAATCCGGGCTTGGGAAGACATGCTGGGAACCTGAGCGGCAAAAATTCGCAGCCAGCGTTGAACGCTCCTGCAAGGAAGATCAAGCCCGGATTTGTGATGAAATGCATCAACCGGGCTGATGCTTCGGCCCGGTTGCAGGAGGTTCAGCGATCAGTTGCGGCGCGCGAGCTCGCTCCTGATCGAGAATTTCGCATCCGGAATCGAGCCGCCCTTGCGCATTTCGCCCAGGATAACCGTGGTCTTCTCGCCGCTGTCATCGGTGACGACCCATTGGCGCAGTTCGGTCGGCCCGCCGGTGAAGACCATCTGGATATTGCCGTATTCCGGATGCGCGGGATCCTGGGCCGTCACGACGGTCGAGTTCTTGGCCTCGGCATAGCCGGTGACCATATTCGCGCGCCCCAGATCGACATTCGCGTCCAGGATGATCGAAAGGGGGGTTTTTGACAGCGGATATTGCTGCGGCCCGCCGTTGGATTTCGGGTCGAATACGGCGACATTGCCCGCGGATGCCAGGACCAGGGTCGAATCATTGTTGTATTCGAAGCGCACACGGCCCGGACGGCTGATGAAAACCGTACCGGTCGAGATCGAACCGTCGTTATTCACCTGCGTGAACTCGGATGTGACCGTCTTGAGGCCGTTGAGATAGCTGGAGATCTCGTTCAGCGGGATTTTCTCGGCCAGGGCCGGAAAGGCGAGGCCAAGGATGAGGGCGGGCGCAAGTGCGAGAGAGCGTATGTTCATGGCGCCGATAATATCCTTTTCGTTTCAGACTGCACATCACGTCTGATGGAAGATGTCAGCGGCGAACGCTCGCATATTGGTGAGGGTTCCCCGAGTTCACGCGGAGTTGCATTTTCCCGCGTCACCGAAACACAGCGAACACGACATATTAGCGTCGCAATTCATGGCTAACCCTGTGCCGAATCCAGCCAGAGACAGGAGCCAGACGCATGTCCCTCAACCGCCCCCGCATGACGCGCCGCAGCCTTCTGATGTCGGGACTTGCCACCACATCGGTTCTCGCCATGCCCGCGATCAGCCGCGCCGCTGCCCGGCCCGTTTTCGCGCATGGCGTCCAGTCGGGTGACATCAATATGCAGGGGGGCATGGTCTGGACACGCACGGACCGGCCTTCGCGCATCGCGCTGGAGGTCGCCACGTCGGAGAATTTCGGGGATGCCCGCCTGCTCGCCCGGATGAACGCGTTGCCGGACAGCGATTTCGCGGTCAAGGCACTGGTCGATGGGATGGCACCGGACCAGACGGTCTTCTATCGCATGACCGCCACGGACCTGTCGGATTCGAATGCCGTCAGCGAACCCATCATGGGCCGTTTCCGCACCGCCCCCACCGAGCGCCGCGACATCCGCTTCGTCTGGTCGGGCGATACCGCCGGGCAGGGCTGGGGCATCGATGACGAGGGAATGCGGACCTACGCCACCATGGCCTTGCACGAGCCGGATTTCTTCATCCATTCGGGCGACACGATCTATGCCGACGGTCCGATGGAAGACGAGGTCGAGATCGAGGGCGGGTTGTGGAAGAACAGCGTGCTGATCGACGAGGTTCGCAAGGTCGCCGAAACGCTGGAGGAATTCCGTGGCCGCTGGAAATACAACCAGATGGACCAGCATGTGCAGGCCCTGTCCGCGGCCTGCCCGACATTGTTCCAGTGGGACGATCATGAGGTAGTCAACAACTGGTCCCCGGGCAAGGACCTGACCGGCGACGACCGCTACACGGAAAAATCCATCGCCCTGCTGCATGCCCGCGCTGCCCGCGCCTTCCACGAGATGACGCCGATCAGCTATGTCCCGACCGAGCCGGGGCGCGTCTATCGCAAGATTGCCTACGGTCCGCTGCTGGAGATCTTCTTCCTCGATCTGCGCAGCTATCGCGGCGCCAATAGTGAGGGGATGCAGGGCGAGGTCACGGCGCAATCGCAGGTCCTGGGAAAGGCGCAGCTCGACTGGCTGAAATCCGAACTGAAGGCATCAAAGGCGACGTGGAAGGTGATCGCCTGCGATATGCCCATCGGGCTTTGTGTCTGGGACAAGGTGTCCGAGGACCAGAAATTCGTCGAGGCCGTTGCCAATGGCGATCCTGGTGCGCCCAAGGGGCGCGAGCTGGAATTCGCCTCGCTGCTACGCTTTATGCGCGACGAGGGGATCAGGAATACCGTCTGGCTGACGGCAGATGTCCACTATACCGCCGCGCATGAATATCATCCCGACCGGGCGGCATTCCAGGAATTCGAGCCTTTCTGGGAATTCGTCTCGGGTCCGCTGCATTCCGGAAGCTTCGGCCCCAACGATCTCGACATGACCTTCGGTCCCGAGGTGAAATTCGTCAAGGCTCCGCCAGCCGGTCAGGTGAACCTGCCGCCCTCTGCCGGGCTGCAATTCTTCGGTCTTGTCGATATCGCGGGCGATAGCGGACAGATGACGGTTCGGCTGATGGACCGTGCCGATAATGAGCTGTGGTCAGTCACGCTCGATCCCGAGCAGGCCGCCTGAGGAGACGGAACCGGCTTTCGCCGCAAGGACATGCCAAGCCGGTGATCGGGGGCGAGACCCGGTCGCCGGGCCTGCTGCCGGCACCCTGTCGGACTGCCGTGCGGACGAGGTTCTTGCAGAAGCTGCAGCGTGCGGGGCGGCTTGACATCACGTCTTGCCGGGTTCAAATAGCGGCCCAATGGGGCCGTAGCTCAGTCGGTAGAGCGCATCGTTCGCAATGATGAGGCCAGGGGTTCGATTCCCCTCGGCTCCACCAATTCACCTTGATTTGTTTGAATTTTATCGCAGAATCAGGGTGTTACCCCTCTTCCGACCCGGGATCATCTGTTGCGCTTGGATGCAAGCCTTCCTTGGCCTCCGTGGGGGGCAAGAACGTTCCGGATTTGACCGGCTCAATGGTGAAGCTGACGGGACCTGCATTGGCTCCGGCGATCTCTTTCTTATCTGTCAGCCCTAGCTCACGGGCGATGATCGAGTGATTCAGGACCCCCGCGGCGGCCCCGGTAAACTTCTGGTCAAACATCTCGTCCTTGATCGCGGCTAAGACCTCCTTCAAGTCTTCGCGGCTCTGCTTCCACTTCATGACGGTGTCAAACGTTACTCCCATGAATCGGGCGAAACCTTGCCACGTCATGGCCCGCATCTTATCGATTGATGTCTTGCGGATACCTTCGCGGGCGCTGAAAACAAGCTGCTCTTTGATCGGGTTGGACTCGATATGCTCGCGGTATTTCACAAACCATTCCCACACCTGCTCGGCGGTTTGAATGCGGTTAGGATTGCCCCTACCCGCACCAACCCCAAAACCCCGACCACCGCCTATCGCGTGGTGTTCCTTCGCCGTAGCATCTCCTTCCTGATACTTCTTGAAGTTAATCAACCATTCCGGATCATTTGTCATGTCATGTATTCCTTATGGGATCGGTTGTCCGATGTAGAAGTTCCCGCCATCGCCGCTGCTGCTATCGCCGATGTCCGGACGGCTGAATCCGCGAACCGGCCCGGTAGAGACAGAACTCAGGATGTTGCGGGCCTCCGTGGCTCCAGCGATAATAAGCTCGTTCATCCGCACTGCGGCGGACTCAATACCACTGGTGAAGACGTTCCCGCTTTCCTCAACGCTTTTTTCCCACGTATCCCCGGCGGTCATGACACGGTCCTGAAGGTTGGTGCCTATGGTCCCAAGCAGGTCCTTTCCAAACTCAACGGCGGCCCCGGCCGTCAAGGGACCAAGAATGTTGTCGCGATCAAGACCGGCCCCGCGAGTCGCGTTCGCCCAAGCCTGAAAAGCCGCGGTGATATTGGGTGTTCCCGAACCGGGCAGGTTCGGACCGAGGAACTGGCGTGGCCCTGCCGGGGCGCGGTAATCCCTCGCTAGCTTGTCGGTGAATAGCAGGGCAGGGTCGATCAAGTCTGTATTGAATCCGAAGCCCAACCCGGAGGCCCGTTTCGCCTGACCCTCGCGGAACCTCTGTTCGCGTCCCATCCGATCAATATCGCGCCGTTCTTTTTCATCGATACCATCGAGAATCTTGGCGACCCCGGTGGCCGCAGCTCCTAGCAAAGTAAGCCCGGCGATAACCGGGCTACCTGCCGCAACCAGTGGGGCAAGGAGTCTAAACCCGGCAGTAACACCCCCGACGGCAACAGCGGCCCCGGCAGCAGTCGTGCCGAGAGCCGTGATACTAGCCACCGTGTGGCGTTGCGATTCCGACATGCTGTCCAACCACATGGCGGCGTCCTGCATCCCTCGTCCGAGAGATGCGACTGCCGGGGCCGTTGTTTCGAGCAGCGGGACAAGGACAGATGACGACAGGTCGTTGAACCCGACAGCTAGGGTCTCAAGAGCCGCGTTCATGTTCTTGGAGTTGGTGATTGCAAGTTGTGTGGTATCTGCGAACTGATCGACTGTTTTACTTGCCTTCTCGTATTCATCCCGGGCGGAAATGATCTCGAGCAATGCGCGCTCAGCGGTCTCATTGGCCCCTGCGTTGCGCAGGAACTTCCTGACAGCGGCCCGATCTTCCAGATTAACACCTCCGGCTTCAAGACGCGGGATTATGAAGTCTCGAACGAACTTCGGCAGGTTCTCGCCCAAGGCTCGCTCCTGTTCGAGCGTCAGCCCTTGTTCGGTCCTGAAACCGGCGGCAATCGCACCCTCGACTCGTCCCTTGGAAATTCCTCCCCCCGCGCCTGCTTGGGCGAGGGGTGTGGTTAACAGCTTACGAACCGCGTTTGCCGATGAACCGGCTCGCTGTCCCAGAGCGTCAGTCAGCAAGCTGAATTCAACAAGCCCTGCGCCAGTAACCGTTGTCGCGACGCCTGCGGTGCGGGCCGCCGCGAGGGCGGTGGCTGCATTGAAGGATTCGCCGACGACGACTGACCCGGCAAACACGCCGTTCAGGATGTCTGTCGAGCGGGCGAGATCGTCTGTCGCATTGGCAAGGTTCAGATATTTGTTTGCTAGACCGGCAACACCACGGGCCTGCGTGGGGTCAAGACCGAAGGACCGCGCTGCCTCTGCGCGATGCTCTCGATAGCCGACAGCTGATCTTCACCGCTTACCGGGCAGGTTGCCACCGCGTTGGGCTGTGGCCCCCAGACAATCGAGCTCTTGAACGCGATGGCCCAGAAACCCCGGAGGATTAACTGATGGCGAGTTTTGTCGAGCAAGCAACCCTCCGGTTGAACCGGACCGAGTTGCAAAAGACCATCCAAGGCATCAAGCGTCTGGACCGGGAAATGGGGTCTCTGAACAGGACCGGCATGGCTCTTGCCCGGACGCTGAATTCCATCCAATTCCGTCCTATGGGATTGCAGAAGGCAACCCGGGACATCGACGCCCTCGAACGCCGTTTCCGGCAGTTGCGGGCAACAGCTTCCCGTCCGATTACCCAACGGGTTAATGTCGTTCAGACGGGTAATGTCCCGAGGGTCGGGGCTCCGGTTGTTGGCGGGGGTGGTCGCGGGATGGGTGGTCGCGCAGGGTTCGGTCACGGCATCCCCGGCGGTGCTGCCGGCTTCGCTTTAGGAGGTTCGGTTCCGCAGGCCCTCGCGGCCTATGGGGGGATTGTGGCGGCCACGGCGGCGGGTCGGGCAGCCCTCCAACGGCAGGCCATCGAGGCGGGGATTGCAGCGACGTTCACCGATCCGAGGTTGCGGGCGATAGCGAATGAAGCGGCCGTAGAAGCGGCTGCCCATACGACACGGACGACACAGACACGCGCCTTGCAGATCGGCCGTGATGTCGTCCTAGGCGGGGTCCAAGACTCGGTCATGACCAACGCTATCACGCAGCAGCTTGCGCAGTTGGAAGCGCGATTCCCGTAGCCTACATGCCAATCCATGAGTTCCCGAAACAGCCGCAGCGAGCGCATCGTGCACTGCTTGCTCAACTGATCGGCTAACAACCGGTCAGCAACAACACGCGCAAACTCGCCGTGCGGACCATGAACCAAGGTACGGAAAAGACGGCTGCGCTCCAGATAATGAATTACTTCCATAGCTTCTCTCCTTTGCATCAACTGCGGTGGAGAAACGTAGAACTATGGCGAACAGGGCACCGCTAGATCACTATCTGAACGAGAAAAAATGTCCCGGCTCGGCATAGTTCGCCAATCGGTATAAACGGCAAGGCTCAATGGCGTTGATCCGCAGGCCTGGCTGACATGGATTCTGGGGCGCATTGCCGATCAGAAAATGACCCGCCTCGATGAGCTGCTTCCGTGGAATTACGCCGAACTCATAACAGAACAAGCTTCGGACGCCGCCTGAGTGCGGGGGGGGGCGATAGAGTGCATCTTGGTGTCCACTATCGATGGTGGACACCAGCACCAATCCCGACACTCCAGCAGGGCGGCTTCACCGGACGCTCACGTTTCACCACTACTGGATGATCTTTTCAAGATGCATGGTTTTCCAGAGGAAAGGTCAAAGGCTAAGTGATATAGCTGCGCAAAGTTTGGGAGCGGGGCTTGATCACTCCCCCTCTGGGGGCTGGTACTTCGGCATGGCGACGGCGCAGCAAAGCGTGCCTTGATTGTCTTGGACGATGCTTGCCCCTATCGTTCGAGTAGGGCAGAAGGCTTCTATGATCCTCGTGCTTGGCGGCAGAATTATGAGGATTTCTACAGTGCAGGGCCATAACGTGAGCCAGAGCCGGGTGCGCAGCTAAACACGCCGTATTCAGTGAAATCGCGATCGCTGTCACTGACGAGAAATACGGCATCTTTTCGAAAAAACCATGCGATATCGCGCATTGCCCTGCGCAACTCTGCCGCGACCTCCACCTTCGGGAACTCCTCTGCAGCCATGACGGTCACATAAACGACCGTGCTAGCGTCACCAAAACCGTTTGTAGGGACCGGGCCGCTGACGATACCCATCGACAGCCATCCACAAAATTTACGAATGCCGTAATCATCAGCTATGTCGTGCCCTGCATAAAGTTTGTCCACGTTTAAGCTGATGTGATTATTGCCCTCCTCCAAATCCTTCGGATCACCGAGCTGCTCCTGCGCATCCTCGAGGCGGACGCCCTTCAGAACGATTTCGGCACTAATTCTGTGACGCATGTTTCTCTCCAAGGCCTCGTTTCAGGATACATGCGGCGAAAACCGCTCAGTATCTATTGCCGATTTCATTGAGAGGGCCTTTCAACGTTCGCGCAAACTGTTCAAAAGTCGAGGACATCCATTCCGCCATCCGAGGCCAACTTTCCCGATCGAAGCCTTCGAAAGGATGACGTACAAGAATCTTACACTGCAGCAGTTGTGGATCATTGAGCCATTCCATCTGCCCGCCGAACTCCCGCTCTATTTCCTCTTTTCGTGCGGCAAGGCCGTCGAAAATCCGGACGTTTTCCGCCTTGTCGGCTTTCCATAAGACAAGCTCAACCCTTGCCTCGCGCTGCGTAAACGCGATCCCGAAAGGTGCGCTGCCAACGCCCGACCCGGCTGTGATCCAGTTCTCTTTGGACGGATTCACCCCATCGAACATCGACACGCCATCCCGTCGAAGCTGTTCAAGCAGAAGTGCCCAAAACTCGCGCCGCAAGGCATATCGGCGCTGCCCGGCATCGTTGCTTGCTGATTCCTCAACTTCTTTCGACGCCACTTTTACCATATAGCTTTCAGCGTTTGGTGGCGGCAGCACCTGCTGCACATCGACGAACAGCTCTTCTCCAAACAGATAAGGGGACACGGTAAAGCACTGAACAGCGATCCCGCGATTGATCAGCCACAGCACTGTCGCCGTCACCTCGGGTCGAAAATTGGCGGCAACAAATATAATACGTTGGCCGTTGCCGGGGTTTAGGATCAGATCATCCACTGAATCCTCGCCCAGAAACGCGCAAATACTGTCCGCAGCCGATCCGCCGTTGCAATAGCGGGTTAGATAGTCCTGATGTACCTGAACGAGTTCCGCTGTGCTCATTGTTGAGACATAGGCCGTGTATTTCAGTGCTTGCCAAGTCACGTCACGACCGGAATCGTCCAGCTTGTTCTCGATCACCACCAGGTTGCGATGGCGGTCCAATGCAAGCACGTCCAGCCGTTCGCTGGTTTCCTCGAAACGGTCGAACTCCTTGGTGATGATCAGCAGCGGCTCACCGAGCGCGTCGGGCTGATGCACCAGCCATTCCTGCAGATGTTGACGCTCGCGAAGTTGTAAATCCGCAAAGCGGGCACGGGGCAGCGGCGACATACGGTTTTTCTGACGATCAACGCGGAACATTACATTATTGCTTTTGCCATGACCCTTTGCACTCTGGCAGGCTAATTCGCTGCTGTCACGTGTAAAATCGGCTAAACGCCCCATGCGGGCCGAGACTTCTAGCCATCAGGAAAACCCATTGCCTCTTGCTGTTCCACGTTTTTCGTTTCGATAAGGTTGCCGCGCCTTGAAGTTGGCCGAGCGGGAAGCGACCGCGTAAAAAATCCAATCTAATCTTCAATTGGCTTCGAGATTTACCGTAGTCCCTGCCCGGATTTTTCTGAAAACCGCGCTTAAGCTGCGCCGGGGTCAAAATTGAACCATCCTTCTTTTCGATGCACTATGAGACGCTGGCGTTCCCAATACCAAAGAATGGGCATCTCTTTATGAAAATTGGAAGCAAGCCGATCCCATTCGTGCATGAGGCGATTATGCCACCACGGTTTCGAGTCCGCATATACCCCGGCGCCGCGTATAAGCATTGTCACAACGAAGTCAAACGCTCGAACAGATAATTTTTGTCCAAACCGTGAAAGCAGCTTATTGGGGGGCATCTCTATATCCGCACTTAAATGATCAATCTTCCCCACCTCATCAAATATCGGAATAAACGCCAGCGCTCTGTCTAAATCTTCTATATCAAGCGCGTCTACTCTAACGTTCTCTCTTTGCAAATCTGCGATGCCGTAATTCGCATGAGTGAAATCGCAAAGGGGACCGTATAGTTTCTCGTAAGCGCCATTCCACGCGAGTTCATTCATCATAGAGGCCATGCCGGCGAACCTCTTCTGTTCCAAATAATAGTGCTTGCGCTGTGGAAAATTTATAGATGCCCATGCGAATCGTGTACTTACTTCCAAAACAGTACGAAGCAGTGCTGCCGCTGGTAGAATGTGACCGTCGATTGTTAGTTGGCGAATCGCGCGACAATATTCGATCTGCATCGCGCACAGGTTCTGGAAGATCTGAGCAGCGTTGACATCGGGAAGAAGACTTTCGGGTTCGACTTCAAAAAAAATGACGCTCCTAAGAGCAACAATAGCGGCATCAAGCAACGCTAGCTCTTCAGGATCATTCAGGTCTGCCTTGTGGCTTGGAGAACGTTCGTGGACGGCCATAATTTTCTATCCTCCTCCGGAATGAATCTCCATACATCTGATGCAAATCGCTTCGACCATCATCCAGAAAGCCAGAGAAACAAGAGAATTCCGCCTATCGCCCAAACCCACCAGGGCAATCCACCCTTTGCTGGCGGAGAGCTACCAACGGGAGTACGGGTGGATATTGATTGGTGTCGCGGTGAAGTACTGGGTGCAGAGCCGATTTTCTTCAGCAGGCCTTGATTCTTACTCATAGGGGTGACGAGAGTATTTGGGGCTGGCCTTCTACTTATACCTGCCGTGCCTCTTGCAAGAGTGCTGCGCGGTGCGGATGGTGAGGAAATATCATCCAGAATTGATCGGTTGTCTCTGCCGCGCGATCTTGAACTGGCAGGGGCTCTAAGCCGGTGACGCGCCTCCGTTTCGGTGATTTTACGAACTTGACTATTGGCTGTGATCGTGATCGACAACGATGTTCCGTGCTTTCCGGTATATGCTGGATCGACCAGTCCCTGTACGCTTAGCCATGCTCCGACCCACGTCTGTGAAGGGGTTTGGGACAACTTCGCTAACCCTTCACTCCAGATATTCAGCTTAACGCTCTGGCGGGAGTTGTCGAAGAAGAGAAAGCAGTAGGGTTTTCCATATTTCGTCTTTGCAGTGAGCACTTTTTTAACCCGACCAACCAGCTCAATGCGGTTGCCTACCTGCTTGGACACGGCTGCAAAACTTGTGGCGTCTACCACATCATAAGCACCGATATAGGCCGTCGATCGCTTGGAATACTCAGGTCCGGCAGGGGAGCGGATGATAAACGGCGCGGCAGGGATGCTCCGCCCTGCGAGGAATTCTTCAAGAGTAGGGACGCCCTTCAACGGTGCTGCACAGATACTTGCGAAGTTACTCGCATCGCGGGCAAGGGCTGGAATTGCCTTCAAATCGGCAAAAGCAGCCGATCTTCTCGGATCAAAGAAGTCGTTTGCCGTAAAGACGATGTTTTCTCCATTGGAATACTTGGAAAAAAGTTCAGGATCTTGGGAAATTGCCCGAAGACTCAGATCGATCACAATAAACGAAAACCGATCCATTTCGGGGCCAAAGCCGGACGCCGCTCGCATTGGGTGTTGGAAATGCTTGTGTCCAAGCTCTGCACCTTGCCCAAGGGGCATGTTCGGAACATAAATACCGTCGTAGTCGATTAGCTTCAGGTCCGACTTCACCAGCACATTGCCGTTTTGAAGGTCGCCGTGGGCTAGCCCCTTGGATCGCAGGAAACGCTCAAGGTCTCCAAACTGCACGCGCAGCCTATCTATACGGTCCCTGTTGCTGTAGTTATCTTCCAGGAAGGATCCGAGGGTGTCACCCTCTACCCAATCCATTTTGACTATCGGGAAACGCTTCCCGTTTATCAATACGCCGGTGGGCTGATACTCGAAACCAACGAAGTAGGTTTCCCCCGCTGCACGGAGGCCCTTGTCAACATAACCGTATCGGGCTTCTAGGCCTTTCGCTTCCTTATGGAAACATCGAACTGCATATTTCCGTCCCTGAGATGTCGCCGTGTAGGTGAGCGCAAAGCCCCCGCCCAACGCAATCGGCAATCCCATCCCATTAGTCGCGATTTTGGCAACCTGCAGAACTGGATCACTGAACGCGACTTTTGGGTGCTGAACCGCGTCGTTGTATTGATCCATGGTCGGATATGCAGACATGGTGACCCCCTAGCCGATCACGAGTAACGTCGTGTCATCCCGCCGCATTGTTCCGTCGGCCCTGGCTGTTTCAACTAGGGCGACGAACTCTCTCCGATTCTGTAACATCCGCAAGCGGTTCATACGCTCGACGCGCGCGGACAATAGCCAAGCGCCTATCGCGTCGGTCATGCAGTAGATCTTGGGAGCCTCTACCCCCTCCACGTTCCAGCGTGTCGAATTGTCGGCCCCGAGGATCACGGCATTGCGGTCCGGGATCGTTGAAAGCAATAGCGGATTGGTTCTGAATTGTCTTGGTTCACAATACGGAAAAGTTGCGCGGATTTCCACGCCATCGTCTAGCACGGCCAGAGAATCTCCCACACCCAAGATTAACACACCGTCAGGATCGAACTGGACGCCCAAGAGAGTCGCGAAACTCCCTCTATCATAAGCCGCCTGCGCGCTCCAGGACATCGACTCCCGGTCGAAGACGGCCGCATATTCGCCAATAGCCTGAGTCAGCCAATCTGCATCTATGACTGGACGCCGGGCATAATGCTTAACGAGTACGCGAGCCCACCGACGTGATGCGAACGATTCTGATGCTCCGTCACTGATAACGAAAATGCCTTTTGGGCTATCGGCCTTAGCCGCATCTTCGTTCAGGTGGGGCTCGGTTAACTGCTTCCCGACCGTCCAACGATTCAGAAGGCGCATAACATCACCGGAGGTTGCTGGCCCGGGTGCCTATGTCGAAGAAGTCAACTATGGCCTCATAACCGGCTTTGTAACCGAAGAAGCGAGATTCGCTGCTCACGCTGTCGTACTCCTTTTCCCGCGCCGCCTGCACCAGATGCTCGGGAAATCCGCTCGAAAGCCGGAATAAAAGCCGCCCATGTTCATCGAGTCCGCTTTCGGATGACGGAAAGACGGAGGGCTGACCACCAGCGGTGGAAATATGAAGATTAAAAAGCAGACATTCGCCGTCATTGGTAGACATCTGCTTGAGTGCAGTCACAATCTCGGACGGGTCGCCATCTGTTGAAGCCCCATCGGTGACATGGATGATCGTCGGTGGATAGGAGTTTTGATGTGAATCACACCATTCAGCAATGGCCTCCGCCGCCGTTCGCATGGCAGCGGTCATAGGGGTTCCGCCCGAACTGGTAGGATCGAACCACACGGGAAATTTAGTCGGCTGATCGACCAGCCCGCCGGCTCCGTCCGAGACGCGCTTCACCCGCTCTTCGATACGCAAGGGATTGGCTTCGACGTCAGAAAGGGGATGCAGAATCTTGCCCGCAAGCGCACCGGCAAAGCCCGAGCGGATTGAGTCGCCATATGCGATAACGCCAACGTCGAAATAGTCTCTGACCCCTTCCGCGCGAGTGCAACGAATGATGAGTTGGTAAAGCGTTTTGTTCAGGACATCAGCGACAAACCGTGCCTTGGTTTGCTCCGTTTCCATAATTTCATCCATGGAGCCGGATTGGTCGATGACAAATAAGAATGCCGTTGGATTGGTCCGGCTGATCTCGGCAGTATACATTTTTCTCCACCCCAATTTCTGCGCAATGTCGTCAAGCCCAGGAGGGGCCGACCGTTCCTTTATGATGGTTCAACGTAAGTCTATGCAACCCAATGAAGATGAAGGTGGGGCGAAAACGTACTTAGGGTACAGGTTGAATACGGACCTGCTAGACGCTGGTGACCACTGTCATGCCGGTTCCAGATGATAGGGCCGCACGAGACAATCGGCGGGGATGGCCCACGCAACATTGATCTTGTGGATCATGTCTACGGTCAGAGCGCGCCGTTTATTGAGGATCTCAGACGCGCGAGGCCGCGAGCCGATAACGGCAGCCAGATCGGCCTGAGTGCGGCCCGTTGCTTCCATATGGGCCGTCAGGAGTTCGATAGGTTCCACAGGCTCGATCGGGAAGTGATGTTCTTCATAGTGTTCCACGAGGTCAAAGAGCAGGTCCAGTTCGTCACCTTCCGGTGTGCCGGTTTCGGCACCCCAGAGTGCATCAATGCGCTCAAGAGCCTTCTTGTGGTCCTCATCGGTACGGATGGGGCGAATATCCATAGCTCCGTTCCTCTCAGTATTGCGCCACAGTCAGCGCGTCGATCTTATCATACTCGGCATGCGTGCCGATGAATTTCACAAAGGCCACCTGACGACGAAAGTCGAACGCACAAATCAGGCGGAAATCACCGCCGCTAATCTCGAACCGAACGCGCTCGGCGTTCAGCACCTTGGCTTTCGTGAATGACGCCTGCACCTCGGCTGCCGTATTCCACGAAGATGCGGCAGTAATGCGATACCAATGCTCCAGCGAAGCGCGCGCCATCGGGTTCCTTGCGCCGAACCTGGTGATGTTGCTGCGAGCAATGATCCGCATCTGCCCTCCGTGTTCCCGAATTGGGAATATGGGGGAGGACGGCGGCAAAGTCAATGCAGAATTTCCCAAAACGGGAAGATCTTATCATCGCGATCGACTCTGACTCTTTGGACTCACCTTGAGCACGGCTCTGAGCAGCAAGATCAATAACCGCGAAGGCAAGTAGCGCTGCTATACTTGATGTCTACGCGCTTCTCGCCTTCGCTACCGTTTGGGTTCCAACTTTGTTGACCGGATCAACTGTCGAATCTTCATGCGATCGAGTGCCGAAATTCGTACAAGCGGGCGGCGAACCGAACGAACCCGAGACCGCCCCGATGCCCCGCAGCAATCACCAGAGCCGCAATGCCGAAGTCAACTTCCGGGGCGAGAAGCGTTCCAACGCCACCCATGCCTCGACCACCGACCCGGATGCGCGGCTCTACAAGAAATCCCCCGGCACCGGGGTGATGCTGTGCTACATGGGCCATGCACTGATGGAGAACCGAAATGGTCTGGTCGTGGAGGGCGACCTGACCCGAAGCCGAGCGTCGGGCCGCTCTCGACATGATCCATCTCCAATCTCCGGGATCGACCCGGCGACTGACACTTGGGGGAGACAAGGGCTTTGATGCCGCCGGGTTCGTCGCCGATCTGCGTCAGGCCTGCGTCACACCGCATGTCGCACGAAAGGCGCGTTATTCAGCAATCGATCGCCGCACCACCCGGCACAAGGGCTATGCCCTGTCCTTGAAACAGCGCAAGCGGATCGAGGAGGCCTTTGGCTGCTCCATCGAGCATCACCACCTCCATTATCAGGTGGCAGCAGTATCCCTAAGTCATTGTTTTATTGAAGCATGGGGTCTTTGCACCGCTTGCGGAGTAGCTTCGGCGGCTTTCGCCGGAGGCACCGTTACGCGCATCGGCCTGCGCGTCTCAATAGAAGAGACGTGCACGTCTTCTTCTGGCAGGGTAATGCGCAGATCGTGGCGTTCGTCGGTGAACTTGACCGTGGCTGGCCCACCAAGTCCGCTCCAGAGCACAGTCGCTTTTGGGTAGAGCCACTGGTCTTTACCGATCTGCTCGGCCTCAAGTGTTAGCGCCTCGGCCTTGGCCAGCGCCTGAACCCGCTCATGAGAATCTGAAGCAATGGTAACCAATTGACCGGGCTTCGAGCGGATCCCGAGAGCGGTCATCGCGGCGGGGATAAGCTGACCTCCAAAAGTCATCAGCAACAAAGAAAGTATGATCCCCGGTGCAATCAGCATGAAATCGAGTGGGAGAGACGTGTCTCGGGGTGCAGTAAGGCGATGCAGGAGCAGGCCTGAGCCGCAGACGGCTGTTGCGCCAAGGAGCAAGTTTGGAATGCCAATTGCTTTCCAACCCATTGAGATTGGGATTGCCAGAACGATGGCGAAGGACGAACCCATAACAAGCAGTAGCCACGCATCCACGCTTGCGGCCCAAAACTGCTCGCCATTTGAATGTCGTTTGAAACCGGCGCGAAGGAATAGAGCAGGCTGAATGACTAGGTAGCTGACGCCAATCAGCAGGCCAAGCAGCAGCACCAGGACAAAAGCGACCGCAAAAGTGCTGACAGCTTGCGACAAACTGTTGATCGGAAAGCCGATACCCTCGGCGAAGCAACAGTACCAGACGACGGCAAGGAAGCCACCAGTGAAAGACAGCTTGCTGACAATAGACAAGACGTCATTGATGGTGGCGAGGTGAGCACGCCTTTGGGTGAGCACGTCTTGTGAGGCGGGTTGCTTGTCTGTCATTCTGAGAATCCCTGCTTAGGTATGGGGATATTACAGCTGAAGCATCTCGCGTCGATGGGTGCCCGGTCCTCCGTTCGCCCCGCATCCTATGTCACTTTCGGCTTGACTTGCATTCGGAGCAGCGGCTTTCCGTGGTCGACGACGACGAAGATGCAACACTTGGTCGTGCTCCCGGTGATTGCTGATCGATCATCCGGCGCTTCTGCCACAAGTAATACGCCGACCGGCTAATGTTCGGGCCGCGGATCGCTTTGACAACATCGAGCACCTCACGTCCAGACTTACCTTGCGCCAGCATTCGGACTGCAATGGCCTGCCGCTCTGGTGTCATCGTAAATGGTCGCCCACAAACGATCCCCTCGGATTGTGCATGTCGGACGGCTTCACTTGTTCGCATTCTGGTCTCCACCCGCTCCATCTCCGAAAGGATAAACAAAAGGCGCGGCACAATGACCTCCGTCGACTGCATCGTATCTATTCCGTCGGCAATTGCACGCAGTCCTATTCCTCTTTCGCGTAAATCGGCAACAACTCTCATGACCATGACAGGCTGGTCGCCCAACTCCACAATCTTATTGACGACGAACTCTGTAGGGGTGTGCCGCGCAACCCTTCTGGCATATCGCAAACGTTGCTGCAGGTTTGGACAATTTTCACCCGCTATTGGCGAAAACTTTCGCCCGTCTTTCACGCCCATGGGTGAAGCCAATACCATTTTTCCATATGTCCGGACTCCCCGGATAGTTCCTTGATGCTTGTATCAATATTAGAACAAATAGGAAACATATGCCACGCAATTCGTGGGTGCCTTACCGTGGAGCTATCACTTTTTCGTGATATTCAGACATGGAGAATGACCACTCACTTTGCCAAAGCGGCGCACGTCTTTTCGATGTGCGAATGTAAAACACTTTTTATAATCAATAAACTGCCGGAATATTTCTTATCAGAACTTGGGAGCTTTGGCGTGCAATCAGAGGGTTGCGTTTGATCAACATCTTAGGTCGTGCAGCGCTATTCAAATACCGATTTTACAACCAAACGCCTACACAGTTCAAAAGCCAGATTTTCACGATTGACTCTGCTGCCAAGTTAAAATTCAGCCGCCGAATCATTTGTGTTGCCAAATCACCGGCGGATGTGAAAGCCTTAGTTGGAAGGCACGATCAGATGGCATAATATAATGGCTCGCCTAATAAATATGCGCACTCACGAACTCGTGAAAGCGGAATTGCGGATAGCCGGCTCCTCGTTGGCACAGGTCGGACGGGAACTCGGCATCTCGCATGCCAGCGTTGGTTCTGCTTGCGCGGGTTACTCGCGCTCACGGCGGGTCGAGGAAGCTATCGCATCCAAGTTGCTTAAAAGACCAGAGGAAATCTGGCCCGAGCGCTATCCCACCATGGAAAGAGGTGAACGATGATTTCATAAAAAGCGAAACGACCCCTAAAGCGTTGCTTATGAGGTCGCTTGCTTGTCGAAATTCGAACCTCCGACGAGTTGAGCTTCCTCCGAATTGCCTCAAAAGTCAAGCATGTGCGCCGTACTGACCGGCGCCGGGCTCCGATTTTCAGTACAATGGAGAAGTGCCTACTGACTCGCCAGCTTCTTCTGGCCTGTCAGTAGGTCCAAGAAAACATGATAAAGATTGATGTAGAGCACCGTTGCAAGACGGTGAACGACGGCACTCATCCCGAAATATCCCGCCCTCGGGATCGAGGAAAACTCGCACTTACCGTTAAAACAACAGAAGGCGAGACCGGCACCTCGCTTGCGTCGCGGATTGCGCTCCGCAATGGCGTCAGCATGCGGGCATTGTGCCGCGACATGGCAATTCCCTATGCCGATGTATGCCACGGCGTGCCTCAAGCCGTTGTGCAGGTGACAGATTTGATTGGTTGTGATTCCGCGCCGATCCTATTTCACACACCACGGCTGATCGAGCATGACTGGTTCCAGCTCGGTCGCGAACGGTTGAAATTCACCGCCCTCCTGCGCGGAGGCGGACAGATTTGCCCGTTGTGTGTCGCCGAAGATGAGGCGGATGAGCCACATTTCGGTCCATGGCAGCGTTATACATGGCAGGTAGCTGCGTTCCGCCGCTGCCGAAAACATGACCTCGTATTGGAACGGCCCAAATATCCGGGCCGGCATTCAGAATCGCTGGATTTCACTGCCATTGTAAGATCCTGGGCTCCGAGTGAGATAACCAGAGCTCAAAATGACCGCCACGCCCTTGAGGATTACCTCCTTTCCAGGATTCAGAAAGGCATCAGCAGTGAATGGATCGATCGTCAAGCGTTTCACGTCGCCTGGCTGTTCTCAGAGGCCTTAGGCATCCTGCTGACCAAGGGGCCGAAAGCAAGGATCCCCGACCAGGATGCAGCGGCTTTAATTGCAGCCGGGCATGTGGGTTTCGAAATCCTCAAATCCGGTCCCCAAGCATTACTGAGTCTGCTTGGGGATATACGCGATCAGGCCGGTTCCGATCGTGGTAGCTACGGCAAGATTTACGGGCCGGTACTCACTTGCTTGCGCGAACGCCGCAGGGATCCCGAATTCGACGAAATTCGCTGCATCGTCCGCGAATTCATCCTCGACAATTTCAGGATCGCCCCGGGCACCTCGATCCTGGGCGAGATTTGCAATGAAACACGGATGTTCACGGTGCTGACGGCAAGCCGGCATTTTAACGTCCCGATTTCGCAACTGACCCGAAAGCTACGCATGGAAGGCCTGCTGACAAATCCGCAGCATAATAACGATACTGATCGAAACCTGCTGTTCAGGCGCGACAATATGGAGAAGATCGCCGCCGAGCTCCGCAAGCTGTCATCGATGAGCGTAACCCGTGCCGTGATCGGAGCCGATCGATTTGTCATGGATCGGCTCCGCGAGTTGAAACTGCTCAGAAACTACTTCCCTGTCGATGGCGGCATGCCGATGTTTCACCAAGATGAGGTGATGAGGTTCATTCGCAACCTGCAGGCTGCAACACATCATGTGCTGCGGCCCGGACGGCGATGGAAACCGATCACTAAGGTGGCGGCAAACTGTCATTGCTCCACAGCCTGGGTCATCCAGCAGGTCTTCGCGGGCAACCTAGAGCTGGTTTCCTCTCAACCGGATCCGTTTCTACTCGCGGAGTTCCTCGTATCGGTTTCCGAGATCAAGGAACTGCTGGACGCCATCCCGCTGGATATGGTGAACATGACCGAAGCCGCCAGGTTGCTGGCGGCCGATGTGCCAACGGTCAAGGCATTGATCACGTCAGGGCATCTCGCATCGCGCAGTGTTGACTCCCGGCTTGCCAATCGTCCGTTGCGTTTGATCTCCCGGGCAGATCTCGAGCGCTTCGCCAGAAACCATGTCGTCGTTCGGGCGCTCTCGGGAACCCGCAAGGCGCAGTATATCACCACCCTCGCCTTCATCGAGGAGCAAGGCGTATTCCCACTTCTGGCCGAGCGCGGCGTGAAGCCGGTTTTTGAACGTCACGCCATCGAGCGGATCTCCCGACTACCTGGCGGAGAACAATTGGCGCGGCTTCTGGGGGTGGAGGATACACGTTTTGCCCGACCGCTAGAAGCCGAGCCCAATATTCCCGACAACATCGACGCCGGAGGTGCAGCATGAGCGAATCCTTCATGGAAATCGATCACGACACCTGGAATTATGGCCAGCCCAGGCTGCGTTCAGCGGGCAAGATCACACTGCCAGATATCCATGGTGTCCTGCCATTCGCAGGCGTTCGCAACCCGATCACGGCGAGCAATACTTCGCACAAGGTCAGCCTGACCTACAAGACCGAAATCAATCACTGGCAGCCGAAGGTTGGTCTGGCCGAGAGTGGTGCCGAACTCGCGGTTGCCGAGGAAGCACTGATCGATCCCGACATTATCGATGTCGAATTCCAGCCGTTGCAGTTTCCTTATCGGCGCTTATGCGGCACGACCGCGCTGCATACGATTGATCTCCGTTTCATCTACAGATCGGGGCGTACGCGCTTCGTTTTCGTACGAAACGCCGAAAGCCTTAAGAAACCATGGGTTCAAGAAGAGATCGATGCAATCGCAGATGCTGTGCCGCATCACGAAGCCCATGAATTCGTACAAGTCGAAGCGGACGCCTATTCCCGTTCGCGTCGCGAAAACCTGCACCGCATGCACCGGTTGATGGCTTTCGAGCCGCCTGATCCGGTTTCGGATCGGCTGGTTGAGGAGGCTGTCCACAACCTCAAAACGCTGTGGCGGATCTCCGATCTCGCCCCGCATCTCGACCTGCAGCCAGCGCGGATCTTTCGATCCTGCTTGCGCTTGATCGCGGCCAAGAAACTCAACGCCGATATGAACGCCGTCATCTGTCAACACTCCCGTATATGGAAAACAGAGCTATGAAGATGAATTACATTATTCCCGCTGGTCAGCGTATTAAAACTGCGGGCAACACCCGCACCGTCTATCCCAACGGCGACGGCAGTTATCGCGCCGAGCATGTTGAAACCGGATCGGTCGAAATCCTGAGTTACAAAGAGTTATTGGGTCTTCTGAAGCTGCCCGGCACATCGACAATCGACAGGCTCACCGATTCTCCTGCCGCAGCGCGTATTCGACAAGGTGGCCTGCACTACCGGCAGCAATTGTCGGAGGAACTGCAGGATCAGATCGACTTGCGGAAGGCGATTATTGCCGGAGTCGATTATCTAGTGGAGACCGGCCTGAAGGTCACAGCAGCTGCACTCAACAAGAATTCCAACCGTAGGATCATTCGCGAGGTCGCAGGTCAGCTTTACAAGGTCCGGCCCATCAATCTGGCACCGCGCGGTGGATCGACCAGGCTGGTTGCGTTCATGCCGCATGGTCGAACCATTCTGAAATATCGGCAGCGCTATATCGAGTCCGGCCACGATGAGATGGCGCTCGTCGATCAGGCTTGGCTTCGCGGCAACCGGTCTTCGCGCATCCTGACAAAGATGCGCGAGCTGATGACCGAGGCCATCGAACAGATCCATCTCGATCTGAAAAAGCCTAATGTCTCGGCCGTGCTTAGACAACTGCGTACCCTGACCGCGGAAGAAAATGCGAAGCGCAAGCTGAACGGTCTAAAGCCGCTGAAACCGGTCACCCACAAGACTATGGCCGATCATATCAAGATGATCGGGTCAACTGCCCTCGCCATCGCCCGGGATGGTGAGCGTGCCGTGGCCAATAACCGCTCTCGCGGCATAACCGATACGCGGGCGCTGATGATCGGCGAGTTCATCGAAATCGATGAATGCAAATTGTCACTCATCACCGTGGCCAAGAAAAAAGGCTGGTGGGAGCGATTGAGCAGTAAAGATCAAGCTGCACTGGAGGAGATCGAGGAAATTATTCGCACCCGACTCTGGCTGGTTTTGGCGCTCGATGTCGCGACACGCATGCCGCTGGCCTGGGTATTGACCTGCAATCCGTCGAAGGAAGCGACCCTTGAAGCCCTGCGCATGGTAACGCGAGATAAGACCCGCGAAAAGGTCATGTATGGCTGCGAATGCGATCCAATGCCACCGGTGGGTATTGGCAGTCTCAAGGGCGACAATGGTTACGGCATCCGGAACGCCGCGGTAAAAGCCGCCACGCTCGGGATTGGCGGCCAAAGTCATGACGCCCGCACCTATCACGGTGTTGACAAGCCCTTCCTCGAAAGAATGTTTGGCTCCCTGGAGAGCATCCTGATCAATCTGATTCACGGTTACACCGGTCGCAAGGCCGGTGCCTTGCCCGGCTATGATCCGATCAAGAATGGTGTGCTTAGCTGCGAGGAACTTTATGGCTGATTACCCGCTACTTGGTCGATGAATATCCCTCGGAGCGGCATTACGGTGTCACGATGATGGGACGCCGCCCGATCAAGATGAAGGAATTCATTGATTTGAATTATGGTGCGCTCACACCGCCGAGTCCGCATGACCGACGCATCCATCTGGGCTGGAAAAGCGATGTCACGATCACCGATGAGGGCGTTAAGGTTTATGGACTGCCCTATAGCTCGCCGGAATTGCAGGCGGTCAGGGATTACGTCGAGGGTAAGGTTTCCGTCTTCTCCGACCCCGACAGCACCAATCACGTAACCGTCCTGATCAAGGGTCACCCCGATCCGATCCTTGCTGATCTCTCTTGGACCGCGATGAAGGATCTGACCATCCCCGAATTTCTGGAGATTGCCGAGGCAGCGCGGGCCGAAGATCCGGAGGAAACCGCGAATTTCGAGGCCCGATTGGCGCGGGTTCGCCGCGCACGTTTCGACCGAATGCATTTCATCGCGGTCGAACACAAACTGGCCCGCAGCTATATGACCATCGCCGAAGCACAGAAGAAGGCCGAAATTGTGACCGCAGGCCAGCATTCGCCACGTCGAGCGCCGCTTCCCGGAACGGCGCAACCCGGTAGCGTCGCGAGCGAAACCGGTGCCACAGGCGTACGCAAGATTGGCCCGGGTTTTCAGCCTCCCATCGAAGGACAGGTCCAGCACACGAATGATGAGACGGACAAAGCTTCGAATCTGTTGCCCAGGCCGGACACGACGGGTAAATTGTTATGAGCTTTGTCAACCTCACCTCCGCCGGACATATCACGACGTTTAAGGGAGCGCATTACAGCTTCCCGCGGGCTACGCGTCTGCGGGAGGGGATGGAATGGATGGTCACCGATTATTATGCCAAATCTGCTCTGCGTCGGCCCTTCGAGGCACGGGGCTTGCTCGTTACCGGCCCTTCGCGCGTCGGCAAGACCACGGAGATCCGCAAGCAACTCGAGGCACTGAACGATGGCGACACCATGATGCCCGACGGCCGGGCGGCTCGTTTCGCTTCGGTCGTCTTGAAGGGCCTTCTGAGTTGGAAAGACCTGGGTATTCACACCTTGCGCGAAGGTCTGGGTTATCCCGCCGAGGGTCGTCTGACGCAACGCGAGGTCTGGGATCGGGTCATCACCCAGGCTCGCGAGCAGGGAGTGATCGGCATTCACTATGACGAATGCCAGCATATCTTCCCAAAGAAGACTGGAGAGGCGCGGGCAATGATCCTCGACAGTTTCAAATCGCTGCTCAAGCAGCCGGAATGGCCGCTGATGCTGATCCTCTCGGGCGTAGAAACTCTCGTTCTTCACGTTACCAGCGAGGAACAGCTCGCCTATCTCATGCGACCGGTCTCGTTTTCCGAGATCGTCTTGCACCGTACAGCAGATCTTACCGAATTGGCCAGTCTCTGCCATGCCTATGCCGATAAAGCCGGACTGGATTTTTCCCGCCTGAACTCGCGTGATTTCTACGAACGCCTCACCTGTGCCTGTGCCAATCGATGGGGTTTGGTCATCGAACTCCTGATCGATGCTTTCGTTCTCGCCTTGGATCAGAAGGCGGCCGAGCCGGATCTACAGCATTTCTGCTTGGCCTTCACTCGACGAACAGGATTACGGGAGGGTTATTCCCCCTTCTCGATCGACAGCTATGAAAAGCTGTTTGAACCCCAGAAAATCTTCGAGATATGGGAAAAGAAACGGGCCACAATCACCATCTGACCTAAACCCGGAAATCTGTACAGCCAAGGCCCGCGCAAAGCGCGGGCCTTCTTTTATGGGCGATCGTTGTGGCCGTCGCCTCCTAACCGTTTGACCGCCATGCAGGCGGGTCGATGAGGACGATCCGTCCCTGCCGCAGGTGACGTGAGGTTCGCAGACCTGTTCCTACACGATCCAGGGATCGTCATGTGTCGACTTCATCGCCCAAGGGTCGTTGGGATAGGCATCATCGAAAACACTCGACTCTCGAGGACGGCATCCGGGTTCTTCATAGAGATCACTGATGGCGTTCTCTTCGAAAAACTCCTCCCCTTTGAACATACCATGACTGCATCTCTGATCGCCTTCGAAGGTAATGAAGGCGACCGTGATGTTTGCCTTGGCGGCACAAACGTCTTGCAGAGGGCGCAGCAGCTTCTGCAAGACCGGGAACGCCTCCCTGATCTGCTCCCGATCCTTCATGAGCACCCAGAAGGGAAGCTCGTTATATTGCCAATGGGTCTGGCCAAGGATGCGCAGCCACAGCTTTCCTCCAAGGTCCGCGCTGCTGTTGATGCGCGTGTCCGCAAGGGTTAATCAATCACCGCGGCAGCCGAAGAGGTGGGCATGTCTCGCTACGGTCTGTCGAAGGCGCTCAAGCGGCCTGCGGTCGCGGAGTTGCTGGCTGATACCCAGGCGCGCTTTGTCACGGACGTCGAGAGCAAGCGGGCAGTATTGCGGGCCCGTGTTTTCGATGTCGCGGCCGAAATGCTGAACGATGAGAAGACCGACGACAGGGTAAAGCTCAAGCTGATCGAGCTTCTGATGGGCGATGGTAAGGCGCCGACGGTAGCGGTGAACATCGATGCCAGCACCAATGTCGGCGGGGGCTATGAGTTCGTAAGACCTGGAACGCGCATTGTGGAAATTTTGCGCGACAGGGGCGGTTTCCATCTCCTACTTTAGACGGGGTGGCGCCGCGACGCGACTCCTTGCAGACTGTGCATGTTCACCCCTGGGAGGAGGCGATGAACGAATTATCGCATAAAGCCCACGCCGTCGCGCGATTGGGGGCCGAGGTCGGCGCAACGCTGATCGGCCATGAAATCCTTGTCGAACGGCTGCTGATCGCGCTGCTGTCCGGCGGGCATGTGCTGATCGAGGGACCGCCCGGCATCGCCAAGACCCGCGCCGTCAAGCAACTGGCCGCGCATCTGCCCGGCAGTCATGCGCGCATTCAGTGCACGCCCGACCTGCTGCCCTCGGATCTGACCGGCACGCAGGTGTTCCGGCCCGAGACCGGCGGTTTCGATTTCATGGCCGGTCCGATCTTTCACAGCCTCGTGCTGGTGGACGAGATCAACCGCGCCCCGCCCAAGGTGCAATCGGCGCTGCTGGAGGCGATGGCCGAGCGGCAGGTGACGACAGGCGGCACCACCCGCCCCCTGCCCGATCCCTTCATGGTCGTGGCCACCCAAAACCCGATCGAGCACGAGGGAACCTTCCCGCTGCCCGAGGCGCAGCTTGACCGCTTCCTTCTGCATCTGCGACTTGACCTGCCGGGGGCCGAGGCCGAACGCGCCATCCTCGATTTGGTCGAGGCCGAAGGGCAATCGCCCCCTGTCGCGGCAACGGCGGTGACGCCAGAGGAACTGTCACAGGCGCAGGCCGAGGTGGCGCAGGTGCATCTGGCCCCGGCGCTTAAGGATTTCATCGTGCGGCTGGTGATGGCCACGCGCCCGGGCGGCGCGGTGGCCGAATGGATCGAGCATCCGGTCTCGCCGCGCGGATCACTGGCGCTGGCGGCGGGCGTGCGGGCGCGGGCTTGGCTGCATGGCCGCGATCACGGCCTGCCCGAGGATGCCGAGGCGCTGGCGGCCGACGCCCTTGCGCATCGCATGGTTCCCGCATGGCAGGCCGTCAGCGAGGGGCGCAGTGGACGATCGCTCGTCGCCGACATCCTGCGCGAGGTGCGGCCTTGGTGACTCTGGCCGCTCTGCCGGATGCCCCGGGAATCCGGTTGACGGCAGAGGAGTTGCTGGCGCTGCGTGACGAGATACGGGGACCGGGCCGCCATCGCCCTGCCACGCGCCGTCCGGGCGTGGCTCCGGCGCGGCTGGAGGGATCGGGCATGGATCTGCGCGAGATCCGCGCCTATGTCGCGGGCGACGATCCGAGGCGGCTGGACCCCGCCGCCACGGCCCGCACCGGCCAGCCGCATATCCGCAGCCTGCACGAGGATCGCGACGACACCACCCTGCTGATCGCCGATTTCCGCGCCCCGATGCTGTGGGGCACCGGGACGGCGCTGCGATCCGTCCGGGCGGCCCGGCATCTCGCGCGGATGGGATGGCAGGCGGCGCTGCGCGGGGGCTCGGTGGCGGGGCTGACCGTTTCGGGCGCCGGGCTGGCGGAACTGGCTCCGGCCACCGGCGACGCGCATATGGCCAGCGTTTCCCGGCTGCTGGCCCATCAGCATGACCGCGCATTGGCGGAACCCGGCACGCCTTCACTGACCGAGGCGCTGGCCCATGCGGCCCGTCTCGCCCCTGCGGGCGGGCGGATTCTGCTGGCAACCGCTCCGGGCGGGTGGCAATCGGCAGAGGCCGCATTGTCGCGCCTTGCCCGCCGCCGCAAGCTCACCGTCGCGCTGATCCTGGACGAGATCGAATGCGTTGCGCCAAGCGGCGTTCTGGCGGTCAGCGATGGCCGCGCCAGCCGCCTTGCCCGGCTGTCGGTTCCCGACCTGTCCGACGACAGCGACCGGCTGCGCGTCCTTGGCGCGATCCCCGCAGAGGTGCAGCCGTGACGCATGAGGAAATGCTCGCCGCCCTTGCCCCGTCCCGCCTGCCCGCCGACATGGCGATACTGGGCTGGCGCGAAGCCCTGGGGCTGGCGGGGCTTGGCCTGCTGGCGGCTCTGATCCTCTATGCGCTGCTGTCGCCATGGCTTGCGCGCCGTCCCTCGCGCCGGGCGCGCATCCGGGCGACGAGAGGCCTGCCCGCGCAAGAGCGTATCCTGAGCATCGCCCGAATCCTCGGCCACCTGCCCAAGCGCCTGCGCCCCGCCGCCTATGGCGAAGCCCCCGCCCCGGCGGATGCCGAGATCGAACACATCGCCCTGCATGGCCGGAGGCGGAGATGAGCTTCGCCGTCCCATGGCTGCTGATCCTGCTGCCGCTGCCGCTGGCGATCCGTTGGCTGAGTCCGCCGCTGGCCATCCGGCGCGCCGCCCTTATCCTGCCCGCCCATCTGGACCGGGCCGCCCGTAACGTGGGAAATCCCCGCATCAGGCAGGGGCCTTGGTTGGTTGCGCTGGCATGGGTGATGCTGGTGGTCGCCATGGCCGGACCGCGGACCGAGGCAATCAGTGACATCATTCCCGCATCGGGGCGCGATATCGTGCTGGCGCTGGACCTGTCGGGCAGCATGATGAAAGAGGATTTCCGGCTGGACGATCAGCCGGTCTCGCGGCTCGAGGCCGTCAAGCGCACCGCCTCGGCCTTCGTGGCGGCACGGCGGGGTGACCGGATCGGGCTGGTGATCTTTGGCGAACGGGCCTATTTCGCCTCGCCCCTGACCTTTGACGTGGATGCCGTCGCCCGCGCCATCGAAGAGGCGCAGATCGGCATATCCGGGCGCGGCACCGCGATTTCGGACGGGCTGGGGCTGGCAACCAGGCGGCTGGCCCGCAGCGAGGCGCCGACACGGGTGATCGTGCTGCTGTCGGACGGGGTGGACACCTCGGGAAACGTGCCCGCCATCGAGGCAGCCAAGCTTGCCGCCAGTCACGGCATCCGGGTTCACTCGATCGCGCTCGGCCCCGAGGATCTGGAGAACCAGCCCGCCGCTCGCGATGCCGTCGACGTGGCGACCCTGCGCGACATCGCCGCCGCCGCCGGGGGCGAAAACTTCCGCGTCCGGACCACCGGGGACCTGCAGCGGATGGCCGCCACGCTGGACCGGCTGGAGCCGAACCCGTCCTCGCGCCCGCCGATGCGCTATTGGAAATCGCTCTGGATTTGGCCCGCCGCGCTGGCACTGGCTTGCCTGACCCTTCTTGCCGTCAGGAGGCGGGGATGGGCGGGCTGATCCTGTTGCGGCCCTGGTGGTTGCTGGCCCTCCTGCCCCTGTCGGCGCTGATGCTGTGGAGCCTTCGGCGCGCGCCCGATGCGGGGGGCTGGCAGCGGGTCATGCCGCGCCAGATGCTGCGGGCGATGATCGCGCTCGAAGCCCTGGGCGGACGGCAGCCGGTCTGGCAACGGATGCTGGCGCCCTTTGCCATATTCGCTCTGATACTGGGACTGACCGGCCCCGCGCTGCCGCGCCGCGATGCGCCGGTACTGGCACAGACCGATGCGGTCATCATCGCCATCGACCTGTCCCCGTCCGTCGCAAAAGGCCCCGGTCTTGCCGAGGCGCAGGTCGCGGCGGCGGGGCTGCTGCAGGCGCTGGCGGGGCGTCCTGTGGGAATGATCCTCTATGGTGGCGAAGCCTATACCGTCGCCGCCCCCACGGCCGATCTTGCCACGCTGGAGACGCAGATCGCCGTGCTGGAACCCGACACCCTGCCCAATCCCGGGAGCAGGCCCGCCGATGCACTCGGCCTGGCCGGAAAACTGCTCGACAAGATGCGCCGGGCCGACCTGATCCTGATCTCGGATGGTGGCGGCGTGGATGCGCAAGCCGAGGCAGAGGCCTCTCGGCTGGCCGATCAGGGGGTGCGTATCTCGGCATTGCGCATATCGGCGACAGCGCCCGAAGCACCACCCGCGCCCGATGATGCATTGGAGCGGCTTGTCCGGGGCGGTGGCAAGGCGTTGCCAACTGAGCAGATGACCCGGCTGGCGGCAGGGCTGGACCGGCCCGGAGCGGCGGTCCGCGATCCGGTGCTGGTGGCCCTGCAATATCGCGATCTCGGCCCGTTGCTTGCCGCTTTCGCCCTTGTGCCGCTGCTGATCATGCTGCGGAGGCGGAAATGAAGGCGCCGCTGATCGTCCTTGCCGCCGCATTGGCGGCGCTGGCCGTGGCGGGGCCCGAGGCGATGGGGCGGTTGGCGCTGCGCGCGGGATGGGATGGCATGGCCGCACGCCTTTTGTCCGATCCAGCCGCGCGAGGGGTGGCGCTGTATCGCATCGGCGATCATGCCGCCGCCGACGAGGCCTTTGCCGAGGCCGGGCGGTCGCAGACCTATAATCGCGGGCTCAGCCTTGCCGCGACCGGGGATTACCCGCTGTCGGTGGCCTATTTCGATGCCATGCTTTTCGCCAATTCGGCCGATGCCCAGGCCCGCGCCAATCGCGACCTCGTGGCCTCGATGTTTCCACCTCCGCGTGGTGACAGTGTCGCACCGGGTCGGCTCGCCGGGACCGGGGGCCGGATGTCGGACGAGCCGGTCGAGACCAGGTTGCAGGCCAATGCCTCGGGGCCGAAATGGGATCGGCAGCTGGACCGCAAGGGAATCGCCGCAACCGACGAGTGGCTGGAAACCATTTCAGACGATCCGGGCGAATTCCTGCGCCTGCGCATCCGCGCCGAATACGAGCGCCGCGCCCAGCTTGGCCTGATCCGCCCGAAGGAGGCCGACCCATGGTGAGCCGTTTTCTGCTGCCGCTGATCCTCTGGCTGGCCTTGACCGGCCTTGCTGGCGCGCAGGGCGACACGAAGCTGCGGGTCCTGCATGATCACGGCAATCCGGTCGTCTCGGAGATGGTCGAACTGACGATCCGCGGCGAATATGACCTGACCGTCTCGCTGGAAGAGATGATCTTCCCCAACTCCCCCGATTACGACTGGATCCAGATCGCCCGTGACGACTGGCACAAGGAGCGCGTGAACGGCCGTCTGCTGCAGATATTCGAGCGCAAGGTGGCGGTCTTTCCAAGCCGCGACGGGCCGGTCGAGATCGGCCCGGTCACGCATCGCCTGACCTATGTCACCGGGGATGGAAAGCGTGCGGAAACCGAGGTCACCGCCCCTGCCGTCACGCTGAACGTCAGGCCGTTCCCCGGCGATTACCGCCCCTTGTCAGCGCGCAAGCTGATCCTGACGGATGAATTGTCCGCCAGCCCCGGGCAGTTGAAGCAGAACGAGGTCCTGACCCGCCGCGTCACCATCGAGGCACAGGGCACGCTGGCGCATTACCTGCCTCCGCGCCCCGACCTGCGCCAGCCATGGATGATCAGCTTTACCGCCCCCGAGCAGCGCGAAACGGTGATGACCGATCGGGGACCGCTGGCCCGCGTTGTCTGGGAATGGCAATTGCGGCCACATACGGGCGAACCCGCCATCCTGCCCGGCACGGGCTTTCCGTGGTTCGACACCGCGAATCGCCGGATCGAGATCGCCCCGCTCGATCCCATACCCTTCGGCTTCGCGGGCTTCGGGTCGAATTTCGGGACGGTGGACGAGGCTGGCTCAGGTAACAGGGCTGTCGCCGCCGCCGTGCTGCTGCTGTCCCTTGTCTGCGGCCTGTCACTGATGCTCTGGCGACGCGCGCCGATGCACCGGCATGCGCTGCTCATGCGCCTGCGCCGCTACCTGCCCTCTCCGCATATGCGCATGATGCAACAGGCCGCGAGGCGCAACGACCTGGCCTCCCTGCGCGCCGCGGCAGAGCGGCATCTGCGCTGGCTGGGCCTGCCTGTCCGGGGGTTTTCCGAACTCGACCGGCAGCTCTACGCGGCTTTACCTCCTCCCGGTTTCGATGCACTGGATTGGCTGTCCGGATTTCGTAAGATGGCCCGGTCGGAAACGCGAAAGAAGGAAAGCGACGGAAATGGCCCCTACCAGCGCACAAAGCTATGACGGCGATCCACGCAACGATGATGCGCTGATCTATGTGAACGGCGATTTCGTCCATCGCGACCGCGCCATGGTCTCGGTCTTCGACGCGGGTTTCGTGCTGGGCGACGGCGTGTGGGAGGGATTGCGGCTGGTCAATGGCAGGCTGCTGTCGCTGGATGCGCATCTTGACCGGCTGTTCGAGGGCTCAGATCATCATTTCGTTGCCTCGGCCTCTGGACATCGCAACAGGTCCGCTGCCTCGACCGCAAGCCCCTTGGCGATTCGATCTACGACATCGATGCTCGCTCCATAAATCTGCCGCTCTAGCGAACTGATGTAGGTGCGATCCAGACCGGCCTCATGCGCCAACTCTTCCTGCGACAGCCCCTTGGTTTTCCGTAGCGCTCTTAAGTTGTGGGCAAATATCTCTCTGATTTCCATGGGCGTTGTTGCGCGACTCGCGCCTGAGGCGTGACTTCCCCCTTCCCCCGCGGACGTTATGCCACGCGGACGATCTCGGCGGTGCCGAGGGCGTTGAAGCGGTTCATGAGTGCGATACGGATGTGGACCTCGGCGGTCTGTCGGTCCGGGTCTCTCGCCATGATGCGTTCGCCGAAGGATTTCAGGTCGAGCAGGTGAACGCCACCGGTTCAAGGGAACCTGCGAGGACATTTTTGCCGCGATCCGGCTGCGGGCGTGGTATCCGGTCCAGCGCTTCCGGAACGCCCTGCCGTAATGACGGGTGGCGCGCAGAGTCTCGTTGCGGGCGCGTGCCGCCGGGCAATCGTCTTTCCACAGGCGGCCGTTTTTCCGGACCGGAATGATCGGAGTGGCCTCACGCACGAGGATGGCCTTGTGGCAGCGGCGCGTGTCACAGGCGCCGTCGGCAGTCACGGCGCGACCTGCTCGCCCTCTGGGATCTGGCCGAGGAGCTCCGGCAGTACGGGGCTGTCGCCATCCCGGCTTGGCGTGAATTCCACGGCACGGATGTCGGATGTGGCCGGGTCCATGGCGAGAGATGCGCCTTGCGCCACTGGCGGCGGCCCTGCACCCCATGTTTGCGCGCCTGCCATTCGCCGTCGCCGGGGAACTTGATCCCGGGACTGTCCCCGAGCAGGTTCGGCGGGCCATCCGCGCGGCGATAAGCGACCTGAACGGCCAGGGTCTTTTGCCTGCGGCACAGGGTAGAAAAGTCGGACACGGGCCAGTCCAGCCCCACCAGCTTCAGCAGGCTCGCCACCATCCCGACGGTCTGCCGCAAGGGAAGCTTGAACGGCACTTTGATGGACAGGCAGAACTGGATGGCCGCATCGGAAAAGACCGGCGGAGGTCGGGGCCGGCCGTCATGCGGCGCGCGCCAGGCCATGCCCTTGTCGGCCCAGATCAGCAGGGATCCCCGCTTCGGCAGCGATGAATTGGAGCTGGACCAGTTCGTCATACGATAGCGGGCGGGAGATGGTTTGCTCATGGAGTGCGTCTAACCGCATGGATTCGCGAAGTGAATCCTCCATCGTCAGGTTTGTGCAACAATGCCCAGTCGAGTGACGCAAAATTATAAAATATTTTCAGTGCATTGGGCATAATCTGCGCAAGCCTCGTCCTTACACCGTTAAAAAGATGAGGTGCGGATCGCGTCGGATGATTTCGGATCCTGTGGGAGCGGCGAGCTCGAAACAAGGGCTCTGGACTCGCCGATGGGGCCCTGCAATCGAGTTGCGACTGAAGGGGCTCTGAATGAATTGCTCCTGCCCGGCATCCTGACAAAACCCGCCAGAAGCCATTGCGATGGCTGGTAGGCGAAACGGGTCGGATATGAGAAAGCCCGCGCCACGGCAGGAAGAGAGCCGGCGCGGGCCAGTGCAGGGAGTAATTCAGAGATGGGAATCGGACCTGCGGTCATCAATGATATTGCCTGTGGTCAGTTGTCGCGCGCGGGCAGCCTGATAGGACGGGACTATGGCAACGAAGGACCGCATGACCGTCGAAGAACTGTTCCTGTTCACCGTGGCAGGAGTAATCGCGTTCTTCTTTTGGCAGGGACGAAAGCAAGATCGGCGGCGGAAAACGAGCAATGTGGCGCCGCAGGCGAATTCTCCAGAGGTGGTTGCTGGGGAGGAGATGGCGGCGGGTGTGATTGACCGCGCATGGGCCGCCCTCGGCTCTGGCAGGGACTGTTGTTGTCAGCCTGACCTGGCGGTCCCGCAAGCAACATCGTCGGATAGCTCATGGGGAAACGCCGCCGATCCGGGGCGCGGATACGAAAGACCCGCCGGCGGCGCATGAACTTCTGTACCCATCACCGCATCGCGCGTTTTCGCAGCTCGGTCAGCGGTAACCCAGCTTGCGCCGGATCGGCCAGCAGCCGGAAGGTTTCGCCGACCGTCGATGTGATCCGCTTCACTTTGTCTTCGTCATAGCGGTCCGAGCGATAGCTCATCATCACGCGCAGGCTGCGCTCGTGGCCAATGACATCCTCGACGACCTCGAATTGCAGGCCAAGGATCGATTCGGTCTTTTCCGGGTCGATCTGGCGGAATCGGACCTTGCCTCCATCGGGCAAGTCGAACTGGCCATTCATCGGGTTGCGGGCATGGATCTGGATAAATGCCTCAAAGATGTGATCCATTGGCTGCGGTTGCCCGGTCAGCCTTTCGCTGACAAGGTCCAGCGGGATATCGGCCCGGGGCATCGAGCCGTTGATCATGTCGCGAACCTGCCCCACCAGAGAACGGGCGGTGAGTCCTTCGGCAAAGAGGGTGCGATGGGCGACCATGGTGGTGAAATAACCTATCGTATCGAAGAACTCGGCTTCCAGCCGGCCCGAAGCGGAGGTGCCGATCAGCAGATCATCGATGCCGCCCAACCAGTGGAGCGTTGCCGCGATTCCCGCATAGACTACGTTGAAGGGGGACGCGTTCTCGGTCTTGGCCAATGCGTAAAGCCCTTCGGCAATCTCCGGTTCCACGTGCAACTCGACCCAGCCTCCCGCCGGAGAACCGTTTCCGGCGGTTCCTCCGAACAGCGGTGCGGCTCCTGGTGCGCCGTCGAGCATATCGGCCCAGAAGGACAGATGCGCCTCGTTCGGCCCGGCTGCGGCCTGACGAGCGGCGAATTCGTGGAAGGGGGCGGGGTTGTCGGTCCAGACCGGCACCGATCCGGCCGCGCGGCTGGCATAGGCGCGTGCCAGATCCTCCATCAGCAGACCTACGGACCATTCGTCCAGCACGACATGATGGAACAGCATCGACAGGACCTGCTGGCCATCTTCGATGAAGAAACGCAGGCGCAGCGGCAATTCGCGGGCAAGGTCAAAAACATGCGCGGCCTCGCTGCTGCGGCTCGCCCCACCGGCTTCGGTCGATTGCCAGAACCAGCGGTAG
This sequence comes from Paracoccus methylarcula, assembly GCF_003007735.2. Taxonomy (GTDB): domain Bacteria; phylum Pseudomonadota; class Alphaproteobacteria; order Rhodobacterales; family Rhodobacteraceae; genus Paracoccus; species Paracoccus methylarcula. The sequence goes on along the minus strand of NZ_PXNQ02000003.1, from coordinate 301,159 downwards.
CGGTCCAGTTCGGCCATCGGCACGACAGTCTGGCGGACTTCGCCGCCATTCTCCGAAAACAGGCTGCGCAAGATCGGATGACGTTCCAGCATATCGCGGAAGGCGAGCCCGAATACAGCCTCGTCCAGGGGATCGAGGAAGCGGAGGCCGAAGGGAATATTGAAGATATCGCCGTAGCCGAAAGCCGCATAGGCGCGCCACAGCGAAGCCTGCGCCAGCGACAGCGGTGCGGAGTGGCGAGGGTCACCGACTGGCTGGGTAGCGGGTTCTCCACTTGCTTCCGGCCCGATTTGATTGGCCAGCTTCGCAAGTGCCGCGGCGGTCGAATGGCTGAACAGGTCGGACAGGTGGATCTCGATGCCATGCTGGTCCAGAAGCCGTCCGATGACCCGGGTTGCCGTCAGGGAATGACCGCCAAAATCGAAGAAGTCATCCTCTGGTCCCAAGGTGTCGTCGCGGAGGGCAGCGCGGAATTCCTTCAGGATGATCCGTTGCAGATCGGACGCGGTGTCGGGCATGGCGGGAGCGGGTGCGGCAACGGCCGGAACATCGGTCGCCCCCGATTTCAGCCGCGCGGCGCAACGCTCCAGCACCAGCCCAGCTGCCATCGGCGAGATATCCGGTCCGGCGATCATCTCCAACCCTTCGCCCTCGCGTAGCCCCACCAGCAGCCCTGATCCGGTGCATGCAGTGTCCAGGGGGAGCCGCGCGGTCGAGATTCCGTCCAGCACGAGCGACGGCTGGATCAGCCGCGCGACCGAGACCAGGGGGTCCAGTGGCAGGGCAAGGGCAAGATCGGGGAGCACCGGCTCGATCGTCGCGATGTCGGGGGCGGGAGCGCCGGTGACCTCGGTGATCGCGGCGGCGAGTTGGCAAGCCAGTTCACCGGTCGAGGCGGTGGTTTCCAGGGCCAGCCGGATCGGCTGCGAAATCGTCGCATGTGTGTCGGAGCGCAACCCTGCCAGCGGATCGAGGCCGGGGCGCGGCGTATTCCGTGGCGATATAGGTGCGATCTTGACGGGGTGCGGTGGCGGGTTGCCATTGTAGATACCGGCCAATGCGCGCAGGCTTGCATTGGCCACGTCCGGCCCTCCGGCAAGCGTGTGGAAGGCAAGCCCCAACATTGCCCCTTCGGGTAGCAGAACCAGGGCACAGCGGAACGGCGCCTCGGATTCCGGATCCCATGGGGCGGTCTGCAATTCGCGCAGCAATGCGGTTGCCTCGGCCTCCGAGGCGGTGTTGTGCAGCCGGACGGATGCGCGGACGGGTAGGGCGCACAGCTCGCCATCATCGGTCATCTTCAGGCAGTGGGAGAGTTGCGGCACCACGGCGGGAAGCTCATGCAGCGCGCGGATCATGCGCGCCGCATCCAGCCCACCCGTCAGTCGAAACCCTAGCAGGGCGGCCAGCACCGTGTCGGGGTCCTGTTGCTGCCGCAGCCAGGCATGTTCCTGCCTTTCGGTGATCGGGATTGCAGGAGGGCGGGACGAAGGGGCCTGCGCGATGGAAATGTCGGGGAAACTGTCTGGCATGTCTGTCTTCCGGAATGGCGGTTCATGGGGCCCGAAGGTCAGTGGCCAGCCGGATTGCGCAGAGGGAAAGGAGGTAACCTTGCCCGACCGCGCCACCGGAGTGGCTACATGACACGCCTTGCGGATCGGGCTGGGGCATCAGGAACGGGTGCAGTCAAAGCCTTGTGTTGCGCACTGTCAACCCTGCGGACAAATCTCGACGGAAATATTCAACAATACTTGATGGGCCGGTCCGTTTCTGCGATAGCTCACTGCGATCAACGCCAGCAGTTCCTGCCAGCCACGCAACTTAAATGGTGGGGACTGAACATGAGAACGCGTTCGTTTGCGGGTATGCTGCTTGGCAGTGTCGCCCTGATCACTCCGTTTGCGGCACAGGCGCAACAGGATGTCATCGTGCTGGAGCCGATCATCCTCGAGGGTGAAAAGCTGTTGCGCAGCATCTCGGACACCGCGTCTTCGGTCTCGGCTTTATCGGCCGAGGATATCGCCAGTGATGTCGGTGCGAGTTCCGTGGCCGAGGCGATCAACGGTATGCCCAATGTGGTCTTTCCCGACACGGTGAGCGCGCCGATCATTCGCGGACAGGACACGCAGGGTCCGAATTCGGGCGCCGGAGCGTTCTTCGGCGGTACCGTGCCGCGGGCCAAGACCAACGTCGACGGACATTATCTCAGCTATAACGAGACCGTGTTTGGTGTGGCGTCGATCTGGGATGTGGATGCGATCGAGGTATTCCGTGGTCCGCAGACCATCGCACAGGGCGCCAACAGCATCGCCGGCGCGATCATCGTGAATACCAAGGATCCCAGCTTCACGCCCGAAGGCGCGGCCCGGCTGCAATACGGCACCGGCGGTTCCCGCCGCGCATCGGTGGCCTATTCTGCGCCGCTGGGGCAGGATCTCGCCGCGCGGATCTCGCTGGATCATGCCGGGCGCGACGGGTTCATCGATTACGTGAATCCCGGTTTCCAGAAGGGCGAGACCGACCAAGATTTCGCAGCGTCGGAGGCGCGGTTCAAGCTGTTGTGGCAGCCACAGGCGGCACCGGGGCTGGAGGCAATGCTGACATTCTCGCACAAGCAGAGCAATCGTCCCACATCCGAGGCGGCGGGCTTGCCTTACGACGATCTGGAAAGCACCAGCCTCGGGATGCCAAGCTGGGATCAGAGGGTCAATACGACCATTGCCGATGTCAGCTATGAGTTCAGCAATGGCATGCAACTGTCCAACCAGACACAGTTCAGTGATCAGTCCATCCATCGCCTTGCTGCACCGGCGGAGAATGGCGAAGCCTTTATCGACTCCAAGGAGATCTCGAACGAAACCCGCCTGACTTTCGGCGGTGAGGACAGCCGCTTCAGTGGCGTTGTCGGGTTGTTCTACGCCAAGACAGAATCCGACGAATTGCTCTATACCCGGGGCGTTTCGGAATTCGAGGATACCAAGGAAAACCTGGGCGTATTCTCCGAACTGACCTGGCGTCCGGACGACCGCTGGACGGTCAGCGCCGGGCTGCGCTATCAGCGCGACAGCATCGAGCGCAGCGGCACATCCAGCCTTGCCCGCGAGGAACTGGATTATGACAGGAGTTTTGATGCGTGGCTGCCGAAAATTTCGGTCGCCTATGACGTGTCGCCCGACGTGACCGTCGGGGCACTGGTCAGCAAGGGATATAACCCCGGCGGCGTCAACCTTTCCTTTGTTCAAGGTAGATATTTCAATTTCGACGCAGAACGCGCGACGAATTACGAATTGTTCGGACGGGCCGATCTGATCGACGGGCGCATGCGCCTGACTGGTAACCTGTTCTATACCCGGTTCAGTGACTCGCAGCGGGTCCTGCCCGAGTATCTCGACGGTCTTCCGCGCGGCAATATCGTCGTGAACGCGGATGACGCCAAGGCTTACGGGCTTGATCTGACGATGGATTATGCCGTCAACGATACGCTGCGTGTAAAGGCGGGGCTTGGTCTGCTGCATTCGGAGATCGGCGAATTCACCGATGCCGCGGGTGTCAACTATGAAGGGAACAAGTTCGGCCGGACGCCCGACCATACGATCAGCCTTGGCATGGAATGGCAGGTCACGGACAAGACGACCGTCGCGGCCGATGTCAGCCATATCGGCGGATATTACTCGACCGACTGGAACCGTGCCAGCTATGAGGTCGACAGCTATACCATCGCCAACGCCCGCGTCGATCACGCGCTGAACGACAAGGTCAACCTCTATGCCTATGTCGAGAACATATTCGACGAGCGCGCGCCGACCTATAAATACGATGACCGACAAATTGGCGGCATCATCGCATCGATGACCAAGCCGCGCGAAGTTGGGCTGGGGCTCGATCTGCGGTTCTGATGGGGGTGCGTCCCGCGAGGACGGGGGGCACACCCCGTCGCCGGCTGGTTCTCGAACCAGTGGCGTTCCAACCGGCGACCCCCGTGGGGTATTTGGATAAAGAAGAAGGGCTTAAGCCGCGCCGGAATCCCTCCGGTGCGGTCAGTTCTTGCTTGCCTGGGCGCTCCATGCCTCGATGGCATCCAGCGCGTGTTCGGCACTGGCGATAGAGGGGGTGGCGACCTTGGTGGAATCCATCCAGACGATCCGGCCTTCGCGGGCCGGTTTCAGGAAACGTTCCCATCCCGGCATGACCCGGTCCAGCTGGGCGCGGGTTCCCGCCTCGTCATGGGAGGCGCCGGCATAGCTGCTCAGGATTACCAGAAGATCGGGATTCATGCGACCGAAAGCCTCGCTGCTGATCGGCACGGCGAAAGTCGAGCCGAGGGCGTTATCCGGGCCATCGGCTTTCAGGGGCAGACGGTTATAGCCCAGATCCTCGATCGCCTGGATTGCTCCGGACATCTCTCCGACGAGGTTGATCTTGTCATGCACGATCACCGCAAGATAGCTCTGTCCCGGTGGGATGATCGGTTTGAGGCGGTCGAGTTTTTCCTGATATTCGGCGCGGCGATCCTCGAATGCGTCGGTGCGGTCCAGCAGCGCGGCAAGCTGTTTCTCGGTCTCGAAGCCGCGCACCTTGCCTGACGAACTGGCCTGCAAGTAGACCGGCGCGATGGCTGTCAACTGATCGGCCTTGTCCGCATCGAGCTCGGTGCCGATGATCAGGTCGGGTGACAGGGCGCGCAGGCGTTCAAGGTCGATATCGCCGACCGCTCCGATGCCGCGCGGGGCCGGGTCCGGGGCGTCATCGCCGAGGATCGAGGCATAGAAATCGGCGGCCATCAGGCTGCTGCCATCATCGGCGCGGCCATAGCTGCCGACCGGATCGACGCCGAAATCGGCCAGTGGCACGCCCAGAAGCGGTTCGTGCAGCACTACGATCCGCGACGGATCGTCGGGGATCTCCACGCCGCGGCCCATGGCGTCGGTTACGGTTTCGGCGAGCGTGGCATGAGAGGCAAGCAGAGGGGGAAGCAGGAACAGCAGTCGCATGATCGGCCTTTCAGCGGTTGGACAAGGTTTTCAGCGCCCGCAGGCGCAGCGAGATCACGAAGAGCGGCACGCCGACCAGTGTCAGTGACAGCCCCAGGGGCAGCGCAAGTTCGCCCGAGACCGAGCGGGTCAGCATATCGGCGGCGATCACCAGAACCGCGCCCATCAGCCCTGACAGGATCAGCCGTGGCCGCCCCGATGCCGGAGACAGGAATCCTGCCAGATGCGGTGCCATGACGCCCAGAAACGCCAGCGGCCCCGCCGCGGTCACCGCCGCAGAGCTGAGCAGAACCGAGACCACCAGGATCAGAGGACGCGAGCGGTTCACATTCTCGCCCAATGACATGGCAAGGTCCTGGCCCAGGTCGTAGGTCGAGAGGCTGCGGCCCAGCCAGACGGCCATGCCAAGGCTGAACAGGAACCATGGCAGCAACGCCAGCACCGCCGCCGGGTCCGCACCCGAAAGCGAACCCGCCAGCCAGTTCGACAGCGCATAGGACATGTCTGGCGGGGAATATAGGATCAGGATCTGCGTGACCGAGGACAGCATCGTCTCTACCGCGATCCCCATCAGCAGCAGCGCCAGACCGCCCGCCCCCCCGCGCCCGACCAGAAGCACGAGGGCAAGGGCCACGGCCAGCGCCCCGGTCATCGCCGCGAATGGCAGCAGCATCGGCGGTGCCGCCGGGGCGAACAGGATCAAGAGCAGGATCATCACCATGGAGCCCTGGCTGAGCCCCAGAAGCCCCGGATCGGCCAGCGGATTGCGTGCCAGCGATTGCAGCATCGCGCCAGTCAGGGCGACGCACCAGCCAGCCATGAATCCCGCCGCAATCCGGGGCAGGCGAACCTCGCGCAGGGCAAAGCCGGCGTCATCGACAAGGCCGCCCCGCAGCAGCGCGGTGATATCGCTTCCCCCGATCCGGGTCACGCCGATCATCGTCGAGACCAGTGACAGGGCTGCGGCAACGCCCAACAGCAAAAGGCCCGCCCGCAGATGCCGCGCGCGAAATTGCAGGTGGCCGAAATGGACCAGCTCTTGCCCATCGGTCGCGCGCGCGGGCTTCATGCCTGCGCTCCCAGGTAGTGGCGGCGGATCAGAAGGGCAAAGACCAGACCTCCGGCCAGATCCAGCACGACCCCGCTATGCAGGCTGTAGGGCGAGAACGCCTCGCGTGCGATCAGATCGGCGATCAGGCAGGCCAGCCCTCCGGCGACGGCCGAGACCGGCATCAGTCGCCACAGGGCCGGGCCGGTGAAGGGGCGGACCAGATGCGGCACGACCAGTCCGACAAAACCCACCGGTCCACAGATTGCCGTTGCCGAGGAGGCGGCGATTACCGAGGCGCCCAGCCCTAGCAGGCTGACTCTTCGGACATCGACCCCCGCCGAGGCGGCCTTTTCGGTCCCCAGCATTATCAATGTCAGCGGCTTTGCCAGCACCATCAGGACCCCGATGGCCAGCCAGCCGATCCACCAGAACTGTGTCAGCCGATCGGCATAGACATGGTTGATATCCCCCGAGATCCAACCCAGGTAAGCCGTCCGCAGTGCCGGGTCGGACAGTAGCAGCGCATTGGCCACGCCCATGCACAGCATCGTCACCAATGCTCCGGCGAGGATCAGCACCATGCCGCGCGGATCAAGACCCAGCCCGGCAAGCCGTGCCACCCACATGGCCGCGCCCGCGCCTGCCGCGCCCCCGGCCAGCGCGGCGATACCCTGCGCGGCAGTTCCCAGCCCCAGCACCGCCCCGGCAACCACGAAAACCATCGCTCCGCCGCTGATGCCCAATGTCGAAGGCGCGGCCAAGGGGTTGCGAACCAGACCCTGCAGCACTGCACCCGAACAGGCCAGCACCGCGCCGACATGCAGCGCGATCAGGGCGCGGGGCAGGCGCTGATAGAGGATGACGTAATGGCCGTAATCATCGGGATCGAAATCGAGGAATGTCTTGGCCATGGCAGCAGGGGGCATGCCGGATCCGAGCCAGAGATGCAGGAAGAGGCATAACCCGAGACCGACGAAGAGTGCCATGAATCTCATGCCGGTATTTTCAGATGCGGCATGCAGATGCGCCTTCCCGCATGGGTGATGACATCTGCGCCAAGGTCGAACACGCGGGCGATATTGGACTCGGTCACGGTGTGCTCTACCGGGCCATGCGCGACCAGCCGGCCATCCGCCAGCATCGCGACCTCGTCGGCAAAGGCGGCGGTCAGATTCAGGTCATGCAGCACCGCGACGACCGTCTTGCCATGCTCGCGAGTCAGGCGTTGGACAAGACCAAGGGTGGCATATTGATATTTCATGTCCAGATGGTTCACCGGCTCGTCCATCAGGATGATCTCGGCATCCTGGGCCAGCACCATCGCGATCCATGCCCGCTGTCGCTGCCCGCCCGAAAGCGAGTTGACCGGGCGATGCGCAAGGTCGATCAACCCCACCGTCCGCAGCGCAGAGCGAAACAGCTCCCTGTCGCGTTCGGTCGGACCGGCAAAGGTGGCATAGCGGGCGAAACCGGCCAGCTCGACCAATTCGCCCAAGGTCAGGTAATCGGGGCAATGCGCCTCTTGCGGCAGATAGGCGATGCGCCGCGCCAATGCGCGCCGGTCGCGCGGCAGGGGCTTACCGTCCAGCGTCACCTGTCCGGCGGTCAGCGGAACGAAACCCATGATTGCCCGCAGAAATGTTGATTTGCCGCAGCCATTTGGCCCGACCAATGCGGTCAGTCGCCCGGCTGCGATTCGCAGCGACAGGCCATGCAGCACTTTCTGCTTGCCATAAGCGGCCTCCAACCCGGTTGCTTCCAGCACAAATCGCTCCTTGCCTGCGTCGCTCTTAATCCATAGTAAAAAAGTCATGAATTCAAGGGGGCGTCTATGGGCCGCAAGCTGAAAATCGGGATATCGCTCGCACCGACCTGGCATAGCGGCGAGGGATGGCGCAGGCCGGATAGCGGCATCGAGAATATCTACTCTGCGGATTTCTTTGCCGATATCGCTCGGCGGGGCGAGGCGGCTCATCTGGATTTCGCCTTTTTGCCGGATGTGCAGATGTTGAACCGCCCGGCGCTTGAAAGTGGCGGCGGCTTTGCCAGCCTCGATCCGACGATGCTGCTGGCGTCCATTGCCGGGCGGACCTCGGCTATCGGCCTCCTGACCACGGCGTCGACCACTTTCCGGACCCCGTATACGGTGGCGCGTCAGCTCCAGTCACTGCACTGGCTCAGCCGGGGACGGGCGGGATGGAACATTGTCACTGCTTTGGACGGCAACGGGAATTTCGGCCTGTCGGAAATGCCACCGGCGGCGGAGCGATATGAGCGCGCGGCGGAGTTCACGCAAGTCGTCCGCGAGTTGTGGGACAGCTTTCCGGCAGAGGCATTGCTGCGCGACCGCGAAAAGGGGCGTTTCGCCGATCCGGCGTTGACCCGGCCCATCGATCACCGGGGGCGGTATTTCTCGGTCGATGGCCCGCTGAACCTGCCCCGCTTCGATGGCCCGCCGATCCCGCTGTTCCAGGCAGGAGCTTCGCCCGAAGGCAGGCAATTTGCAGCCTCGGTCGCGCAGGGGATATTCGCCTCGACACCCGATATGGAGGTTGCGGCAGAACTGCGCCGCGATCTTCGTCACCGGGCCGAGGGGGTGGGGCGCGAGCCGAACGATATCCGGCTGATGCCCGGCTTCAGCCTGTGGCTTGCCCCGACGCGGGCAGAGGCGCAGGAATTGTTCGCCTTCACTCATTCCCGCACCGATCCGGCTCGCAAGATCGCCACGATTCTGGAAGCGACGGGGCTGGATCTGACCGGCTGGCCCGAAGATCGCCGCATTCGTGCGGCGGATTTACCCGAACCGCCCGCCAGCCCGCGTAGCCGCACCCATGCCGGGTTGCTGCGCCGCGCCATTTTGCGCGATGAGCCGACCCGGGCGCAATTGCTGGCGCGTCCCGAGGTGGTGGGGTCCGCGCATTGGCGGGTGATAGGCACGATCGGCGATGCCGTGGACGAAATTCGCAATTGGGTCGATGCCGGAGCTATCGACGGTTTCATAGCGACCCCTGGAGGCTCTCCTGCTTGCCTTGATATGGTGCTGGAGGAACTGGCTCCCGCGCTCGCCGATCTGGGATTGTTTCGCAAAAAATATTCCGGAGACAGCTTCTGGCACCATCTGCACGAGATTTGATCCTTCGCCGGTTGACGACGATGGCCTCTCCATCAACGCCGCTGCGTAGCGTGGTTGCGGGATATTAGCAGGCGCTCGCCGCCGATCCGCCGAACCTGTCCGCCCGGGCGGTGAGATCGGCATGATCGGTCCCGGCGGCGGCATGCCGTTGGAACGCGACTGGTATCTGATTGCGGGTGACGAAACCGCCTTACCGCCCATGGTGCGTCCTCTCGAATTGCTGTCTGGCAGCGCTTGCGGGCATGTGGGCATTGAGATTGCCGCGTCGTCCGAGCGGTAAGAACAGTCCCTGCATTGTCTCCTGCCGGAGAACGGGCCAGGAATGGATCTGAGACTTTCCGGCTTTGCAGTCATGAAGGATCGGCCATTCTCCTCTCCATCTCCTGCGGCAAAATGTGGCATTTGACAGGAACGTGATCTTTGTCAATATCCGGCGCAACGGAAACATGCTGGCCAGCGGAAAAATCGTGCCCGATCGAACGATCATTGACCATGCAGGCCGGTATCGCCGACGTGGCGCCGGAATGATGCAGTCGTTCCGCCGCCTTGCAGTCATGGTTCTGTTCCTGCCGTTCCTGCTGGTGTCATTGCTTGGCGACGGAACCATGCTGGCCAAGACCGGAGATGATCGGGTCGTCGTGGTTTTGTGCACCGGCGGTGATCAGGTCGAGATGGTCTGGGCACAGGATGGCAGCCTGGTGCCGCTCGACGAGGCTCCGCTAGGGGATCATGACGTGCCTGGCCCGTGCGATTGGAACCTGGTGGCACAGAACGCCATTTCTGCCGAGCCCGCCGCCCTTCCGCCATTCGAGCCGGTCCTGTTCGCAAACCGTCTTTGGATCGACCGCCCGCTGCATGCCCGGCGGATCGATGTGCTTGCCCCCTCGGCACGGGGACCGCCGATACTGGCCTGATCTGCCTCGCGAAACCTCCGCATCCCGGCTCCACGTCAGGAGGGGCATTCGCGCAATCGGTTTTCTCCAATGATCGGAGCGCCTGCCGCAATTGTGGGCGCCGGTTCGCCGCATCATGGCGGCCAGTTTACGAGGGCAACATAATGACCAATCCGGCAAGCACCGGGCAAGGCACCGTATCCGGAACGGGCCAATCCGACTTTTACCGCGCCGTCTGGCGCTGGCATTTCTATGCGGGACTTCTTGTCCTGCCCTTCCTGATCACCCTGTCGATCACCGGCGCGTTATATCTGTTCCGCGACGAGATCGACAGCTTCGTTCATGCCGATCTGAAGCGCGTCGCCATTCAGCATGCCGAAACCGTGGCGCCCTCGCAGATGATTGCTGCGGCGCTTGACGCGCAGCCGGGCCAGGCGGTGAAATTCACCGATCCTCCGCGCCCCGACGCCTCGGCCGAGATCACCTTGACAACTGCCGGTAATGAGCGAGTCACCGTCTATGTCGATCCCTATGACGGGCAGGTTCTGGGGGCATTGCCGGATCGGGGGACGGTCATGTGGACGGTGCGATACCTGCACAGCCTGCGCTATTTCGGACCATTCGCGCGGGCCTTGATCGAGATCGCCGGCGGATGGTCGATCCTGCTGGTCGGAACCGGCATCTTCCTGTGGTGGCCACGCGGCAGGAAAGGCGGGGTGGTCTCGGTCCGGGCAACGCCGCGCCGCCGGGTGTTCTGGCGGGATCTGCATGCGGTGACGGGTCTTTTCGTTGGTGGGGTCATCGTATTCCTGGCAATCACCGGAATGCCCTGGTCGAATGTCTGGGGCGGCAAGGTGAATGAATGGGCGAATGGTTCGAATTTCGGCTATCCCTCCGGGGTGCGCGTGGATGTGCCCATGTCGGACCAGAAGCTGAACGATACCTTCAAGACATCATGGGTGCTGGAGCAGGCGCGAGTTCCCGAAAGCGTCGCAGCCGATGGTGCGGCACAGGCGATCGGCATCGACGCCGCCGCTGCGGCATTCGACCGCCTTGGGCTGCATGACGGCTACGTGATCAGCCTGCCCCGCTCGCCAAGCGGCGTCTATACCGGCCCGGTCTATCCTGACGACCTGCACCAGCAGCGGGTCGTGCACCTGGACCAGTATTCGGGCGCGGCGCTTGTGGATATGGGCTATGACGATTACGGCCCGGCGGGAAAATGGCTGGAGTTCGGCATCAACACCCATATGGGCCAGCAATTCGGGCTGGCAAACCAGCTGCTGTTGTTCGCCGCCTGTCTGGCCATCGTCGCCATGTCCGTCTCGGCGGCGGTGATGTGGTGGAAACGCCGACCGGCGCGTCGCCTGGGTGTGCCGCCCGTGCCCTCGGACCCGCGCGTGTTTCGCGGGCTGATGGCGATCCTGATCCTTGGTGGCCTGTTATTTCCGCTGGTGGGTGCGTCTCTGCTGGCGATGCTGGCGCTTGATTGGGCCGTTCGGCGTTTGTCCGGGGGCAAGCCACAGATCCGTTCCGCCTGAGGGAAAGCGGAGGGCTCGCCTTGAAACGGGCGGGCCCTTATATTTTCCGGTGGCAGCCATTCATCCCGGACCAGAATGACGTTTCCGCATCCACGGCGTGCTGATACGCATCTTCGCGCCATCTCCGAGGCTGTCCGTGGCCGGATGGCTTGGGATATGATGGCCTAGATGGGGGGCTTGTCGGCGCTTCATTCCACGCCGTGTCTTTCTATGCCGCAACATAGGTGATACCGAAGCGGGGTTCCCGCGAGAACCGGTTCCGGTTCTCGATTTTCGATATGCTGTTCCAATGACGATTCCGGTAGATTGGAGATGGAGTAAAGCTTGGTCACGCAGTGTTCGTTGAGCGACTTGCAGGTTGAACTCGCGCGCAAGATCATTGCCTTGGCCCAAAGCGGCCATTGGCAGAAAGGTGAGCATGTTTCGGAATTGCGGCTTGCCGGCCAACTCGGAACCTCGCGCTCGCCGGTCCGTCATGTCCTGCAGTTCATGGAAGAACTCGGGGTGTTCACCAGGATTCCGAATGCCGGCTTTCGGTTCAAGGCACCGCCATCGACGGGCCTGGAACTCGAAGCATTGCTTCCCCGTTCAGAGATCGAGGAGCTTTACCAGAAGATCATGATCGCTCGGGCCAGCGGCCATATCGGCCGCGAGGTCTCGGAAACCGAGTTGGCGCAACATTTCGGTGTGACCCGGGGTGCGATCAGGCGCACGCTGATGCGCTTTGCCAATTCCGGCCTGGCCGAACGCCGCACCGGGCATGGTTGGCAGTTCGCCGAGACGCTCGACAACCGGACCGCCATTAACGAAAGCTATGCCTTTCGCATCATCATTGAATGCGGTGCCCTGCGAGATCCCGGCTTCAACCCCGTTCCCGAACAGCTGGATGCGCTGCGCGAACAGCAGGCACGACTGCTGGAGGCGCCGCTTGCCGGAATTTCCGGCGCGGCATGGTTCGATGCCAACGCCCATTTTCATGCGACTGTCGTGTCCTGGGCCCGGAACCGCTTTTTGAGCGAAGCGATCGAGCGCCAGAACAAACTGCGGCAGATGACCGAGGTCGCCGAGTTCACCAGCCTGACCGAAACACGGGTTAAGAAGGCGTCACGGGATCATCTGGATATCCTGGCCGCGATCGCCGCAAGAGATTACGTGAGCGCCGCTGATATCCTGTATGATCATCTGCGGCGCGATCGCGACTAAGGCGCGTCGGCCTTGGCTCGGCCCGTGGCGATGCCCGAGATCACCGTCGCCATACCTGCCGCCAGAACTTGATGCTCGGCACCGACAATTTGCACCATAGCACCGTTCTCGCGCGCGAATACCTGCTCTGCAGGGCCCCAGGCCGGCATCCACCAGGGCTTTCCGGCGGCCCTTGCCCGTGTGGCTATATAAGCGATATCGGCACGATCCGCCGCTTGGAAAAGGTAATTGTCGCGCCCCCTTGAGAGAGCCAAGTCGAAGGGACCGACGAACAGGCCATCGACCAGCGGGCTGGCCAGTATGGCGTCCAGATCGTCGAATGCGGCGGCGGTTTCGATCATCGGCAGGCAAAGGATTTCACGGTTCTGCCGGGCGAAATAGTCGTTGTCCGGGGCCGCGAAGCCAGCAGATCTGCCAGCGGCATAGCTGCGCGTGCCTTGAGGCGGGAATTTCGTCGTCGAGAGTGCAGCATGGACATCTCGCAATCGTTCCACATGCGGAAGGATTACAGCATCGACGCCCAGATCCACCGCGCGCTGCACCCAAACGGATTCCGGTGCCTCGATCTTGGCGCAAACCATCACTCCCATGGCTCGTGCGGCGACGACCAAGGCCTCGCGCCGGTCGGGGGTGAAGCTGTTGTGCTCGATATCCAGTATGACCCGGCGAAACCCGGCATTCACGGCGATTTCCAGGAAATCGAGATTTGGCGTGCTCATCCAGAAAGCGTATTTATCAAGCATCATGAGATCACGTGGTGAGAGTTGGAGGGAAGTTTACCGCGAACATGTTCGAGATAGGCGAAGTCCAGTTCGGCGAAGGTGACGCCGGGTTGGGCCGGGGCGCGCGCGATGACCGTGCCCCATGGATCGGCGACCATGGAGTTTCCGTAGCAGGCGCGCGCTCCGCCGGGTTCCTCGTGCAAGCCGATTTGTCCCGGGGCGATGACATAGCATTGGGTTTCAATGGCCCGCGTGCGGATCATGACTTCCCAGTGATCCTTGCCGGTCTCCAGGTTGAACGCCGCGGGTATCGTGATGATGTCGCAACCTGCCTTCATATGGGCGAGGAACAGCTCGGGAAAACGCAGGTCATAGCAGATGGCGCAACCGATGCGGTGCCTGCCAAGCGGGTAATCGACGATCTCGTTTCCGCGTTCAATGACGTCGGATTCGCGAAAGACATGGCCCGACGGGGTTTCGACATCGAACAGATGTATCTTGCGATACCGGCATAGTTCGGCCCCGTCGGGACCGAAGGCGACGGCGGTATTATAATAGGCACCGCCATCGCTTTCGATCATCGAGCCTATGTGAAAGGCGACGGCATATCGCCGTGCCAGGCTCTGCATTGCGCGGTAGGCTTCGCCCTCGGGGAATTGTTCGGCGGCGGCGTGTTGCTGCTGGACCGTGCCGCCAAGGAAGGTCGCGTATTCCGGTGCGACGACCAGATCGACCCCGCTCCCGGCGATCCGCTCTGCGAACAATGTTTCGATAGCGGCGATATTGGCCGGTTTGTCGTGGCGGGAATTGAGCTGCAGCATGGCTATGCGCATCGGTGGTTCTTCTCCTGTCGCAAGGGGTTTGGGTGCGGGGGGGCAACGGATGTCATGTCTGATGCCTGACAAGCGGCGCGGGCGCGAGCAATGCGAAACTGCCCGTCTCCGGCCTGGAATGCGGGTCTGCTTGCATGAACCATTTTCCACTTGACCTGATTTGCATGCCCTATATTGTATTATAAGTAATCATAATGCAATACATGACAGGGCGAGGAGGCATCATGAAACCGGCAATCATGCGTATGCAGGCGATGGTGGGGGCGACATTGCTTGGCGCGTCTGCATTGTCGGCGCAGACGCTCAACGTGCAGATCTCGGCGGATATCCGAAGCTCGCAGCCCGGGGTGAATCGCGATTCGCTATCGGATTCGGTGGCACTGAATGTCGGTGAAGGCCTCGTCGCTTTCGGTGAGGGGGGCGAGGTCAGGCCGATGCTCGCCGAAAGCTGGACCATATCCGAGGATGGGCGGGTCTATCGGTTCGATCTCCGGAACGATGTCGTCTTTCACAACGGTGCACATCTGACCGCCGATATCGTGAAGCAAAGCTGGGAAGCGTTGATGGCCGCGCCGGAGTTCAACTGCGCGTCCTATTTCGATGGTAGCCGCGGAGCGGCGGTAGAAACGATAGAGGCGCCGGACGAGGATACCGTGGTGTTCACGCTCGACAAGGCGGATGCGATGTTCCTGAAATATGCGGCTCAATCGCAATGCGGCGGCATGGCGATCATGCATCCCGACAGTTATGCCGAGGACGGTAGTTGGGATCACCCTGTCGGCACCGGTCCGTTCATGTTCGAGGATTGGGTGCGCGGCGAGCGTATTCACCTTGCCAAATTCACGGATTATCAGCCGCAGGGTGAAGTGATCGACGCTACGCCGGGCGCAAGGAGGTGCTGATCGATGACGTCAATCTGATCGTCACGCCGGACAAATCCACCGCCGTTGCCGCTTTGCGCAGCGGGGACCTGGACATCCTGCCCTATCTGCCGCCAGGAGAAGCCGCCGAACTGATGAATGAGCCCGGCTTTCAGGTCGTGGCCGAGCCGCATGGCGGCATGATTACCCTGTTGATGCAGACAACCGATCCGGTCCTGTCTTCGCCCAAGATGCGCATGGCCATCGCGAAGGCGCTGGATGTTTCACAGATCGTCGAAGCGGCGACCCACGGTATGGGCGTGCCCAATGCCTCGCTGGTCTCGACCGCATCGGCCTATCATGACGGGGTTCAGGACAAACAGATCGCCTATGCTCCCCAAGAGGTTGCCGCACTGCTTGATGCCGCGGGATATGGCGGCGAAGAGATTGTCATCCAGACCAATCGCCGCAATCCGATAAACGAGAATGTCGCTGTCATCGCGCAGGCAATGTTGCAGGCCAGCGGTATCAATGCGCGGATTGAGGTGCTGGAATGGGCAACCCAGCTTGACCGGTTCCGCAACGGTAAGTTCCAGCTCTCGGCCTTCAATTACTCGAACCGGGACGATCCCGCGCTGGCATATAGCGCGATAATCGGCTCCAAGGACGAACGTGGCAGTGTCATCTGGGACAATCCCGAAGCCGTCGAGCTTTTGAAGAAGGCGCTGCAGACCCCGGACGGTGAAGACCGTCAGGCGGTGTTCGATCAGTTGCACGAACTGTTTCTCACCGACGTGCCGATGCTGATGCTGAGCAATGGGCTCGATGTGTCGGTCGCGGCCGAACATGTCACCGGTTATCGGACGTGGAACGGTTTCACCCGTCTTTGGGGCGTGGGCGTCACGGAATAGCCAGCCGGATAGAGGGGACGGGAAAATTATGCTCAGATTCGTGTTTTCGCGATTATTGACGGCTGCGCCGACATTGCTTCTGGTTTCCATCGCGGTGTTCACGCTGATCCGGCTCGTTCCCGGCGACCCGGTAGGCCTGATGCTTGGCGACAATGCCGACGAGGCCGCCTATGCAGCGATGAGCCAGCGTCTTGGCCTGGATCAGCCTATCGTCGTCCAATTTCTTACCTGGCTCAAGGCGGTGCTGCAGGGCGACCTGGGCAACTCGATCACGACCGGGCAGCCGGTGCTGTCGCTGGTGTTGCATCGGTTTGCCGTGTCCGCGCAACTGGTGCTGATCGCCGTGGCGATCGCAACTGTCATCGCCGTGCCTCTGGGGATGCTGGCGGCGTGGCGGCAGAATAGCGCGTTCGACCTGGCCGTGATCACCGGCGCCACTGCGCTGATGTCGATCCCGACCTTCTGGCTTGGTTTGATGCTCCTGCTTTTTCTGGGGCTCAATCTCGGCTGGTTGCCGGTGCTGGGCTATGTCTCGATCGCCGATGATTTCTGGTCTGGACTGGTCTATCTGGTGATGCCGGTTGCTTCGCTGGTCCTGCATGAGGCGGGTATCCTGGTGCGCATGGCGCGAGCCTCCACCCTGGATGTGCTGCGGCTCGATTACGTCACCCATGCCCGCGCCAAGGGATTGAGCGAGGGAACGGTGTTGATCCGGCATGTTGCGCGGAACGCGTTTGGACCGACATGGACCTTGCTTGGGCTGATTCTCGGGAACCTGTTGGGCGGGGTAGCTGTCGTGGAAACCGTCTTCACCATCCCGGGGCTTGGCCGGTTGATCGTCGAGTCGATCTATGGCCGCGACTACCCGGTATTGCAGGGATGTCTTCTTTTCGTGGCGACAACCTATGTGATCGTCAACCTGATCGTGGATCTTTGCTATCCGATCTTCGACCCAAGGGTAAAAGCCCAATGAGCATTCACGGCACCAACAGATATCTTGGCGGCTTCCTGATCGGTTGCTTCCTGATCGCGGCGCTGGTCGGTCTTTTCTGGACGCCTTATGATCCTCTGGCCATCAGCCTGGGTGGCAAACTTCTTCCGCCGGGGGGGCAGCACTGGCTGGGCACCGACGAATATGGGCGCGACGTGTTGTCCCGCCTTCTGTTGGGCGCGCGATCGTCCGTTTCGATCTCGCTTCTGACAGTGACGTTTGCGGTATTCTTTGGCCTGATCCTCGGCACCCTGTCCGGTTACGCCCGAGGATGGATCGACCGGGTCATCATGCTGCTTACCGATACGTTGCTGGCCTTTCCGTCGATCCTGCTGGCGCTGGCATTGCTGTCGATCCTTGGTGCCAACATGTTCGGCGTCATCCTTGCCCTCGGCCTGGCCTATCTGCCGACGGTGATCCGGGTCGTGCGCGGGGCAGTGATGTCGCTGCGTGAGCGCGAGTTTATCGAAGCCTCGCGGCTGATGGGGCACCCGGCATTCTACATCATGCGTTGCCACATCGTGCCGAATTGCCTTGCCCCGATCATTGTCATCGCGACCTCGATGTTCGGCTCGGTCCTGTTGACAGAAAGCGCCCTGAGCTTCCTGGGCCTCGGAGTGCCGCCTCCCGCGCCGACCTGGGGCAATATGCTGGCCAGCGCCCGTCCTTACATGGATCGGGCGGCTTGGCTGGGAGTGTTTCCCGGATTGTGCATCTCGCTGACATTGCTGGGGATCAACCTGTTTGGCGATTACGTCCGAGACCGTTTCGATCCGCGCATGAGGGGGCTGTGACGAAGATGACCGACATGCTTCTGGAAGTGAAGGATCTGGAGCTTGGCCTGGTGCATGATGAATCGAACCTGATCGTCAGGCAGGCGAGCTTCGATTTGCGCCCGGGTGAAGTGCTGGGACTCGTGGGGGAGTCGGGCTCCGGCAAGACGATGCTGGGCCGTTCCATCATCGGCCTGCAGCCTGGAGCCATCACGCCACGCGGTGGGGATATCGTGTTTCGAGGCCGCTCGATCCTCAAGATGAGCGCCCGGAACCTGCGCCGGTTACGCGGATCCGAGATCGGGATGGTCTTTCAGGAACCGATGACGTCGCTCAACCCTTCGATGACCATCGGCAGGCAGTTGGAAGAGCCCCTGCGTCAGCACACAAGGCTCGACACGGCCAGACGGCGGGCGCGCATCCTCGACATCATGGAACGTGTCGGCATTCCCGAGCCGGGTGACCGGCTTGACGACTATCCGCATGAGTTTTCCGGAGGGATGCGCCAACGGATCATGCTGGCCTCCGCGATGCTGTTGAAACCGGCCTTGCTGATCGCGGACGAACCCACGACAGCGCTGGATGCGCTCGTGCAGCGCGACGTTCTGGAACTGATGATAGAACTGACGCGGCAAGAGGGGACGGCGCTGATCCTGATCAGCCACGACCTGCCGATGATTGCGCGCTACTGTGAAAGGCTGCTGGTCATGCGTGATGGCGAGATCGTCGAGTCCGGCCGCGCAGATGACCTCCTCGCGGCGCCGCAACATGACTATACCCGCAGGCTGCTGCAGGCCATGCCCGAACGCGGACCGGTCCGCAGCTTCGATGATAGCACAACGCCCGTGGTGGAACTGCGGGGGCTGGAGGTCGAATATCGCTCGCGGACGGGGTTCCTAGCC
Organism: Paracoccus methylarcula; assembly: GCF_003007735.2. Lineage (GTDB taxonomy): Bacteria > Pseudomonadota > Alphaproteobacteria > Rhodobacterales > Rhodobacteraceae > Paracoccus > Paracoccus methylarcula. The sequence goes on along the minus strand of NZ_PXNQ02000003.1, from coordinate 282,355 downwards.
AGAACCTCGCGGAAGAAAGCGTTGCATGGGATCGACCTGAGGATACGTCGCGGCGAGGTGGTTGCACTGGTTGGCGCGTCGGGGTCGGGCAAGACGACGCTTGGGCGGGCAGTCGCGGGCCTGATACCGGCCAGCGGTGGCGATATCCTGTTCCGGGGACTTCCCATTGGCAAGCATGATGCGAACTGGATGGATTACCGTTTGAACTGCCAGATGATCTTTCAGGATCCATTTGGCTCTCTCGATCCGCGTTTCACTATTCGCCGTTTGCTGGCCGAGGCGCTGTATTACCAGCGTAACCTGGATTCGGCGGAACGCGACGACCGTATCCGAGCAGCCGTTCGCGAGGTGGGCTTGGAAGACGCCCATCTGGATCGTCTGCCTCATGAATTGTCCGGCGGGCAGAGGCAGCGCATCGCGATAGCCCGGGCCGTCATCGGCCGTCCGGATTTCGTCATCGCCGACGAGGCCGTCTCGGCGCTTGACGTTACGGTGCGCGCGCAGATTCTGGAACTGTTGTCGGAATTGCAGCGGCAGCATGGCTTTTCCTGTCTGTTCATCACCCATGACCTGAGCGTGGTCGAGCAATTGGCGGATCGCGTCGTGGTCATGCGCGACGGTGCGATCATCGAGGAGGGGCCGCGAGACACCGTCTTTGACAGACCGCAAAGCGGATATACCCGGGCGCTTCTGGCCGCCATTCCCAAGCTGGAGCGGACAGCGACCGGGGCTGTGCTGAACTGGCGTTTCGGAGCGAATGATCCGCTGCGCGAGGGCGCCCAATGAACCATTTCGACGGCCTGAAACGCGCGGCACCGCAAGAGCGCAACACCGACCCCATGGCGATTGTCGATCTTCTGGACGAGATCGCCCGGACCGGGATCGAGATGCATAGCCTGCTTGTCTGGCATGACGGTGCCCTGATCGGCGAGGCCTACTGGGCGCCGTATCGGGCAGATCGGTTGCATATGATGCATTCGGTGACAAAAAGCTTCACCTCGATGGCCGTCGGTCTGGCGATCTCCAACGGCAAGCTGGATCCGGACGGCCGTGTCATCGACCATTTCCCCGAATTTCGGGATTTGGCTGCCGATGGAATCGAGGCCATGCGCCTGCGTCACCTGCTGACCATGACCAGCGGTCATGGTCATGGGATTTCCGGTGGTGCCTGGCGCAAGCTGCGATCAAGCTGGGCCGCGGATTTTCTTGCCAGGCCCCTGCAATATGTCCCGGGTGAGGTCTTCGTATATGATAGCGCCTGCAGTTACATGTTGTCGGCCATCGTCCAGCGCGCCGTCGGTCAGACCATTCATGACTATCTGCGCCAGCGGGTTTTCGACCCTCTCCGCATGTCGCGGCGCCTTTGCTGGGATCTCAGCCCGGAAGGTGTCAATAGCGGCGGCAATGGCCTGTCCTGTCTGACCTCCGATCTGTTGAAGCTGGGGGTTCTGCATTTGCAGGGCGGCCGCTGGAACGGCGACCAGATCCTTGATCCCGATTGGGTCAGCGCCGCGACCTCCAAGCAGGTCCGGGAAGTGACCCTGGGCGTGCTGACGGGCGAGCACTATCTCGGACCCGGAGAGGAACATGGTGACGCCAAGCCGGAGCGGCGCGATGGATATGGCTATCAATGGTGGTGTGGCCCCAATGACAGCTATTCCGCGACCGGGTTGTTCGGCCAGGGCTGCATTGTGTTTCCCAATGAGCGCGCAGTGGTCGCCTATACTGCGGGGATGGACGACAACGACCGACGCTTTCAGACCGCGATTCATGAGCGGCTTCGTCCTGCTCTTGGACAGTGGCGGGGTTTCAGCTTGCCGCCCCGGCTGGCATCATTGGAGCTTCGGCCGGCACCACCGGCCAACCGGTTACGGGCTCCCGCTGACTGGGAAGGCCGATACAGGATGCAATCCAATGACCAGGGCATCGTCTCTGTCAGCATTGAACGCGAAGGCGACAATATCGTTTTCCTGCAAGAGGATCATCGCGGAACCCATCGTGTCCTTGCCGGGCTGGGTCACCGTGCAGAAAGCGTAACGACGATGACCGGCGCGCGCCTGCACCATTCCTATGAAGCCGATGACGGTTTCACGGTCGCGGCTTGGGCGAGCTGGGGGAAGGGGAGTCCAGAGGGCTGGATGCGATTGAGTTTCGATTGGGTCTTCGTCGAGACCGCCTTTCGCGACACGGTGCATTGCTATTTGCGCGATGGCGAGCTGCGAATGCATCGGCAGGTAAACGTGAATTCCTCGGAACTTTCACTGCCCGCACTGCATGGGCTGCGCGATGGCGCGCGCCGGGAAGCGGCATCATGACCAAGATACGCCTTGCCGAGATGACGCAATCCGAATTTGCCCGCAGGACGCGGGAACCGGTTGTCATCCTGATCCCTCTGGGTTCGCAGGAAGTGCAGGGGCCGCATTGCCCGATGGGCGATCACATCCTGGCCGAGCGGTTGTCCGAACTTGCCGCATCGCGGGCGGATGCACTTGTCGCACCGGGTTTGGCATTCGGCTATGCGGATTTCTTTCGGCCTTTTGCCGGTGGCATGCAATTGCGACCCGAAACCTTCAAGGCTGTGCTGCGCGATATGCTGGAAAGCCTGTTGCAGCACGGGCTTCACCACTTGCTGATTGTGAATGGGCATGGCGGGAATGCCCCGCTGATTTCCCAGCTCGCGCGTGAGCTGCGGCGTGAATACGGCGTGATAATCCCTTCCATCGATCTGTGGACAGCGGTTCCCGACCGATTGCTGCGGGAACTCTTTGGCTGCGCCTCCGTGCGGGGGCATGGCGGAGAGCCAATCTCATCCGTGGCAATGCATCTGTTTCCAACGCTTTGCCGTCCCGATCTGCGGGTTGCCAAAGCGCTGCGGGGGCAGGTCATGGGCCTGCCCGTCCGCGGGGTATCGGGAGCGAATTTCGGAGATCTTCGAGTGAACCTACCGCTGGATGCGGATGAGGTCGATGCCAATGGCCTGCTCGGCGGGAATGCCGAACTGGCCTCAGTAGGGGCGGGAGAGCGGCTGACCGGGGAAATCGTCGGAACACTCGCCCGCCTGATCGAGCATCTGCAACGAACCGACCCCCGCGCATCCGTGGATATGGAGAGACCTTGATGAGCCGCTATCGTATCGATCCATTGCCGGAACCAGCCGATCCTGCATTGCTGTCGCGGCTGGAGCAGGTCGAGACCGCGACACTCGGCCATGTCCGGCTGACCGGTTTCGCCGATCGGCGCATACAGGCGATTGCGCCGGATCAACCTTGCCGCGCCGGATTGGCGGTGACGCTCGCTTTGCCTGCCATGTGCTCGACGCTGATGCATTACGCCGTCAGCCATCTGCGTCCCGGCGACATGCTGGTCGTCGATCGCCTGGGGGATGACCGTCACGCCTGCCTGGGGGGCGCCGTGGCCCGAGCGGCGAAGCTGGCCGGTGCCGTCGGGGTGGTGATCGATGGGCCGGTGACGGATATGCAGGAAATTCTCGACGAGGGACTGCCTGTCTGGAGCAGGGGAGTTTCGTCTCAGACTACACGCCGCCTGGGGCTTGGCGGCATGTTCAATCGTCCGGTCTCTTGCGGGAATGTGCCGGTCCTGCCCGGCGATATCGTGCTCGCCGACGCGTCGGGCGTGATGTTTCTGCCCGCCGATGAGGCATCGGCAGAGGCCGAGGCGGCGATCGCGCGGCAGGGGCGTGTGGCCCGCACCATGGATCGGTTGCAGACAGGAGAACGCTTGGGCGCGATCACCGGTGTCGTGGATGAAATCGAGCGGGCTTTGCTCGCTGAACGGAGCAAGTGACCAATGGCGACCGTCATGCAAACCGATGAATTCTTGTTGCCGATGCCCGAAAATATACCCGGTGTCCTCGGCGTATCGCCACCAACCGAGCCCCTGATCCCGCTGGTTTTCGACAGTCCCCATAGTGGGTTGGAACTGCCGGCGGATTTTTATCCCGCTGTGGATGCCGAGACGGTTCGCGTTTCGGCCGATACCTATGTCAATGACCTGTTCTCGGCAGCTCCCGAACATGGCGCGCCGTTACTGCGCGCGCTTTTCCCGCGCAGCTTTCTCGATCCAAACAGATCGCTTGCCGATATGGACGCGGCTTTGATCGAAGGCGCCTGGCCCTATCACCTGCGGGAAAGCAATACGGCCCGCCGTGGCATGGGGTTGATCTGGCGGAACGCGTGGGTTGAAATGCCGATGTATGACCGGAAACTGGCGATTACCGAGGCGCGCGACCGTATCCGCCGCTATTGGCTGTCATATCATATGGCATTGCGGCAACTGCTTGACGGCGCCTTCGCGCAGTTTCGGATGGTTTATCACCTGAATTGCCATTCCATGACCAATGCCGGCCATGCAATGTCCTCGGATGGGCCGGGCAGTGCGCGCGCCGATATCTGCGTCGGAGATCTCCACGGCGTCTCGGCCGGGGCCGAGTTTACTGCCATACTATGCGAGTTATTGGAGCGGGAAGGTTTTCGCGTCGCAATGAACAAGCCCTTCCGTGGCGCCGAGCTGACCGAAGCCTATGCGAATCCCGCCATTGGCCGCCATGCCATTCAGTTCGAGATCAATCGTCGTCTCTACATGAACGAAGAGACCCGCGAGCGCAGTGCCGACTACCCGGACTTCAAGCAAGCCATGTCGCGGCTGATCGCCGAGCTGGCCGAATATATCCGTCAGAAGGTCAGGAGATAATGCCGATCGTGAATTTCTATCGTCTCGACCGGAGTGCCATCTTCGCCTCGCAGTCCGATCCGCGCTTTGCCTATTGCACTTACATGCCGAGTAGCTACGAACCGGGGGCAGGGCGGACATATCCGCTGGCCGTGCTGGTTCACGGGAGCCTGAGGAATGCCTATGAACTGCGGGATCAGTTCGTCGACTTTGCCGAAAGGCATGAATGTGCCCTGCTGGCACCACTTTTCCCCTGTGGAATTTTCGGTCCTGACGATTTCAACAATTACAAGCATCTCGCTTATCGAGGGCTGCGTTACGACCTGGCCCTGCTGGATATGATCGACGAGATTTCGGAGATCTTCCCGCTGCGCAGCGACCGTTTCCTCATGCATGGATTTTCCGGCGGCGCGCAATTCGCCCATCGTTTTTACTATTGTCATCCCGACAGGTTGCTGGGGGTCTCCATTGCCGCGCCGGGGACGGTAACATTGCCCGAAGGCGGTAGGCCCTGGTGGGTCGGAACATCCGACATGGAGACTGTTCTGGGTGTTCCGTTGCGTCTTGATCGGCTGCGAAACGTGGCTGTGCAACTGGTGATCGGTGCCGAGGATACCAATGCGCAAGGGGTTACCGTTGGGCCTGGCTCTAGTTTTGCCATGCCCGGTGCCAATGATGCGGGGCCGACGAGAATGGAACGTCTGTGTAGCTTGCGCGATGGTTTGGCGAAAATGGAGGTGCCCGTTGACTTCGAGATCGTGCCGGGTGCCGGACATGATGGTGCGCGCATACAGGGGCCGGTAAAGGAGTTTTTCAGGCGGGTTCTGTCCGAATGACAGGAGAAGAAGGCAAAGTTCCTTGCCGATATTGGTCTGGTTCGTGCGTTGGATGATCCGCGCCTGCTTCGGGCAGATATCGGACCGGGCGCAGAATCGGTATCCAGTTCGGCCGGAATTGCTTTGATATAAGCGGCGAGATGCGCCAGTTGTTCTGCCGACCGCCTCTTTGCCGTACATCGTCTTTTCGACCCGGCAGGGTGGCGTGATCCGGCGTGGCATTTCCGCGGAAGTCACGAGTGCGGCGCGACAAAGCTGGACGACGCATTTTCCAGGATGATTGACCGCAGGCCTTCGGCCGCGGGGGATAGACTCCGCTGCCGATGTTGCAGGATCGATATTTCCCGCGTCACGCGAGGCGCAACCAAATCTACCGTGCGGACCAGAACATCCGGGGCCAGCTGGCGCGAATTCTCGGGCAGAACCGATATCCCCAGACCCGCCGAGATCATGCTGATCGCGGTGGTCGAAAAACGGACTTCGTGACTGGGCCGGAAATTCGGAACGACACGGATCATGGTCCGCTCCACAAGGTCACGCAACGGGTTCTTCGGAGCCAGGACGATCAGTTTCTCATTCGCCAGCTCGATCCAGCGCACCTCTTCGGCTTGCGCGAAACGGTGATCGGTCCGGCAGGTAACCATCAGCCGGTCACGCATGACCGGCGTTGTCACGATTTCCGGATCGTCATCCACAAGCGTGCCGATGGCGATATCGACCTCGTTGCGTTTCAGCGCGGAACGGATCTTTTCCTCGGGCATATCACGCAGCTGGACCGAAACGCCGGGATGCAGTTCCGCGAACCGCGCAAGCAGAGGTGGAACGATAGTTGCGGCCAGCACGATTGCCGCGGCGATTGTGACCTGACCACGCTTCAGCGTCGCGCTGTCACGAATATCGCGCGTCGCCAGATCCAGATCGTCCATCAGCTTGCGGGCCTGGGGCAGAAATTCACGCCCAATGACGGAAAGGCTGACCATCCTCGTATGACGATCGAACAGCCGCACCCCCAGCTCCGTCTCCAGCTCGCGAACCAGGATGCTGACGGCGGATTGCGTCAATCCCAAGTGATTGGCCGCCAGATTGAACCGGCCTAGCTCGGCGACGGCAAGGAATGCGCGAATCTGGCGAAGGGTGATGTTCATGATTTCCCGAACTGGTTCCTAATGTCCGACCGCAGCCATATCCTTTTGATCCGCCTTCTTTCCCGCCATCAGGAGGCCAACTTCTTCCAGCCTGTCGCGATCGGGGGGCACTTCCCCCAGGATCTCACCGTGGGATATAACCAGGATACGGTCGCAGATCGCAAAAAGTTCTTCCAGTTCCGTCGAAATCAGCAGGATTCCCCTGCCTGCTTCGCGCTGCTTGAGCATTTCCTGCAGGATGAACTCGATAGCACCTATGTCAATGCCGCGAGTGAGCTGGCTGACAAGGAGGAAATCGGGATTGCGGGCCAGTTCCCGGGCCACGACGAGCTTTTGCTGATTTCCACCCGAGAGGTTGGAAATCGGTTCGTTCTCATCTCGGGTCTTGACCCTAAAGCGGGCGATAAGGTCGCGTGTATGAGCCGCGATCTTCTGCCGCTGCAACAGGCCGCGAGCCATGAACGGCGGTTGGTCATAGCGTTCCAGGATAGCGTTCTCGGCAAGCGACATCGGCATGAGGATCCCCATCTTGTGACGATCTTCGGGCACATGCGCAAAGGACAGGGCATTGATTTCGGTCGGGCTGAGCCCGGTAATGTCCCGACCGGCCAGTTCGATCCGTCCGGCATCGACCGGCAGCAAGCCGGACAGCGCCAGGGCAAGTTCTGTCTGGCCGTTCCCGGATACGCCCGCAATGCCTACGATCTCGCCCTTGCGCACCTGAAGGTTGATGTCGCGAAGGGCTGGCAACCCAAGTTCGTTGCGGCAGGACAGCCCCTCAACCGACAGCACCGTATCCCCCGGCTCACAGGGGCTGTGCGGCAATTCCATCAGGACGTCGCGCCCGACCATCAGCCGGGCCAGTTCGCGGGGCGAAGTGTCGGAAACCTGCGTTGTATGAACGACACGGCAATCCCGCATCACGCTGATCCGGTCGCTGGCCCGCATCACCTCGTCCAGCTTGTGCGAGATGAAGATCACCGTTTTCCCGTCATTCACCAGCCCCCGCATGAGATCAAGCAGGCGATCGGTTTCCTGCGGGGTCAGGACGGCGGTCGGTTCGTCGAGGATCAGAAGATCGCAACCATGAAACAGCACTTTCAGGATCTCTACCCGCTGCTGTTCGCCGACGGAAAGATCCTCGACAACCGCATCGGGCTGGACATCCAGGCCATAACGCTCGCTCATATCGCGGATGCGGGCATGGACCTCGTTCATATTGCGAATTAGCCGCAACGGGGAGCCTTGGCCCAGCACGTAGTTTTCCGCGACGGTCAAATTTGGGACCAGCATGAAATGCTGATGCACCATGCCGATCTTCTGCTGGATGGCTTCACGCGGCGAGCCGATATTCAGCGGCTTGCCCCGGTAGATGATCTGCCCGGAATTGGGCTTCAGAATACCGCAGAGAATACTCATCAGGACGCTCTTTCCGGCGCCGTTTTCCCCGAGGAGCGAATGGATTTCGCCTTCCTCGATCTCCAGCGTCACTCCGGCGCTGACAATGATCTCGCCGAAGGACTTGTGGATGTTGTCCATCCGCAAAAAGGGTTTGTCGCTCATGAATCTCACCTTTCGTTATAAGGCACGCCAAGGCTGCGCGGTGCTACAGTTTTGCCCCCGACAACGACAACGGCGATGATGGTCATCAGGTAGGGCAGCGCCTGGAAAACCTGATAGGGGACATTCCCCATCGGTTGGGCCTGAAGCTGTAATTGCAGGGCGTAGAACAGCCCGAAAAGCAGGGAGACGAAAAATGCTCCGACGGGGGACCAGCGGGCAAAGATCACCACGGCCAATGCGATGAAACCGCGACCGGAAGTGATCCCCTCGACGAACTGGTTGGAATGGCCAAGGGTCAGGAACGCCCCGCCAAGCCCCGCCAGACCGGTTCCCAACAGCACCGCCCCGTAGCGATAGGCGGCCACGCTGCGCCCGGCCACATCCACCGCCTTGGGGTGATCTCCAACCGCGCGCAGGGTCAGTCCAAAGGAGCTGCGGTATAGCAGGATCGTCGCCAATATGGTAACGATAACCGTGCTGTAGACGATCGGGTTCTGCCGAAACACTGCCTGCCCGAAGAAGGGGAGGTCGCTCAGCCACGGGATGCGCACCGGCGCGGCAATTTCGACGCCTCGCCCTGTCGAGACGTAGTAGGTCCTGAACAGGAATGACGTCAACCCCAACCCCAGCAGGTTGATCGCCGCGCCAACCACGATCTGGTTGGCTTTCACCGTGATCGTGAAAAAGGCGAAGATCAGGCCGAAGATCATTCCAGCCGCAATCCCCGCCATGAGGCCAAGGCCGATATGGCCTGTGGCGAATGTCGCCGCAAAGCCGCAAAAGGCTCCCATCAGCATCGTGCCTTCCAGCCCGATATTCAGGATACCGGCCCGTTCGGAGAAAACCTCTCCGATGGCGGCGAAGATCAGCGGAGTTGCGAGGCGCCAGGCAGCACCCAGCAGCGCCGCCAGGAAACCGAGAGTAAGCAGATCTTGCATATTATGCTCCTTACGACTTGCGACCGGGGCGCCACCGGAAGGCGGCGAAGGCGACGACCGAGAGAATGACGATTCCCTGGATCACCAGCACGAGAACCTGTGGCACCTGGGAATTGATCTGCATGAGTTCGGCCCCTGACCGAAGCACGGCAAATAGTCCGCCGGAGGCGATTGCTCCAAGCGGGTTGTTTCCGGCCAGTAGGGCGACCGCGATCGCTTCGAAACCGTAACCGGGAGAGATGGTCTGATAGAGTCGATGGGTGATGCCCGCGATCTCGATAGCCCCTGCAAGCCCCGCCATGCCCCCGCTGATACACATTGCAGAGATCATGTTGCGGCCGGGCTTGATGCCCGCATATCGCGCCGCATGCGGATTTATCCCGACCACCCGCATGGCGTAGCCGGCGCTCGAGCGATACAGGAAAACGTAAAGCGCCAGGGCCAGGACGAGCGCGATGACAATCCCGATATGCACCCGCATCCCGGTGAACAGAGCGGGCAGCCAGGATTCCCGAAGCAAACGCGCCGATTGCGGATAGGCCGCGCCTGCATCCTTCATCGGTCCGGTGACCAGGTAACTGGTCGTGATGAGCGCGATGTAGTTCAGCATGATCGTGGTGACGATCTCGCTGGCGTGGAACCTGACCTTCAGATAACCGGCGATGCCGCCCCAGAAAGCCCCGCCAAGGGCTCCTGCGATCATTACGGCGGGCACATAGAGCCATGGTGAAAGGCCCTCGAAGCTGACACCGACAAGTGTCGCGGCGACGGCTCCGGCGTAAAGCTGTCCTTCTGCGCCGATATTCCACATCTTGCAACGGAAGGCGACGCAAAGCCCGGTGCCGATCAGTATCAGGGGGGTTGCCTTGAGCAGGATCTCGGACACCGAGCGCATGTCCTGGAACACGCCCAGCAGCATGACATTGATAACATCGGTGCCATTGAACCCGTTCAGGGTCAGCAATACGGCACCGCACAAGAGCGCGATGGCGACTGCGGCGGCGGGAAGGGCGATGGCCGTGGCCGTGCCGGTCAGGATTCGTCCCATACGAAAATACGGCCGGCTCGCGGCATCGCCGCGCCCGCCCTGTTCGACCTGTGTCATAGTCGTGAAAACCTTTCCTGTTCCGCCGCGGCCCTGCGGGCCAGCGGCGGCGATCCCGTCAGTCAGAATATGTCTGGATGTTTCCGGCTGCGATTCCGGCAGAAATTTCCTCGATCTCGGCGCGGATGTCCTCCGGCACGGAAACCGGACCATCATCGCGGAAGGTGAACTGCATCACTTTCTCGTCCTTGAGGCCGAAGATCACGTTCGATTCTGGCGAGTTGCCCTCTTGGATGTCGCGGACGACCTCGACGACGCCTTGCGCATAGTCGGCCACGTAAAGGCCCAGGATGTTGTTCGGCGCGACTTCCGTGAAGTCGCTGAAGATACTGAAGGTTCTCACATCGCCACCGGATTCGGCGATGGCCTGATAGCCACCAACCGTCGCGCCCGAAGCATTTGGGACCACGAAATCCGCGCCCTGGGCGATCATGCTGAGTGCCGATTCCTTGGCGGCTGTCGTGTCGGTGAAGTTGCCGATATAGGATTCGCTGATCGGAAAGTCGGGATCGACGCTGTGAGCCCCGGCCTTGAACCCGGCAAATGCCTGCTGAATGGGTGGGATCTCCATGCCACCGACAAGCCCGGCCTTCTTGCCCATCTTTGCGGCCACGACCCCCATCAGGAAAAAGGGCTGGCTGGTATCGGTATTCAACCCGATCACTTTACCCTCGTGAATGTCGCTGGAAGAAATCAGGAAATAGGTGTCGGGATATTCTTCCGCGACCTCCAGCGCGGCATCCTGAAACTCGAACCCGTGACCAAGGATGACGTGGTAGCCTTGGCTGGCATAATCGTAGAATGCCTTGGAAAAAGAGGCCGGGTTCTGTTGCAGTTCAACATAGCTGACCTCGGCCCCAAGCTGTTCCTCCACCCCCTTCAGCGCATTATAACCGATCCGGTTCCAACCTTCCTCCGATACGCTTCCGGGAACCAGCAGTCCCATCTTCAATCCTTCCGCCGACGCGGCATTTCCAAGCATCATGCCGGCCAGCAGGAAAGGCGCGGCACCCAGGCCCGCCCCAAGCCGAAATACACATGGTTTCATCCTTACACTCCTCCCAATGCGTTAGTTTTTTGCACCGCATCACTCGTTGCGGTGGTGGTGCTCAAGGAAGCGCAGCGGTTCTGATGATTTCGGCTGCGCCTGATCTTCTGACCGGGTGTTCGGACGATCCCGCTGCATGGATGAAGGCTGGTTTCCACCCGTGGCCCTTCATATGCTCCCCTCTTCCGTCGTTCCGGTCATGGCAAGGATAGGGATGGAATATTTCTTTTTACAAATTCATTATTCAAATTTATTAATAATAAAATCGAAATTATTGTGGTTTTTTCCTGCTTATGGCAGTTCTCTTGCGGCTTGCATCACCTCGGCCAACACGGAAATCGCCAGCATTTTCGGATCGCGGGATGAAGGGATGAGGCCGATTGGTCCCCGAATCCGAGCCAGTTTCTCGGGCGGCACCCCCATTTCCGACAATCTGGCAAGCCGGTTGGCCTGCGTGGTCCGACTGCCCTGGGCGCCAATATAGTATGCCGGACCATTCACGAGGCGAGAAAGTATCTCGGGTTCGTAATCATGGTCATGGTAAAAAAGCAGCGCAGCGCAGCGATCATCGGCCACCAGTTCCCTGAAATCGGAAAGCGCGTCCAGCCTGCAGGTCTTGCAGCCCATTTTCGCGGCTGCGTCGAGGCTGTGATCCTCATGCGATAAAAGAACATGCTCATAGCCGAGCGAGCGCACCAGGTCGGCGAATAGAATAGCCTCGGGGCCAGCGCCAAAGATTACGAATCTGGTGGGGGCCGGAAAGTCGATCGTGAAATCCTCGTTCTCCCCGGAATTATCCAGTCTCAGCCGCCCGGCCTTCGACAGATGCACCGACACCCGGCGGCGCGCGGCCCGGTGTCGAGACAGATCTGCCAAGATCTCGAAATCGCGAATCAGGAACAGCATCACCTCGATTGCCCCGCCGCAGGGCAAGCGCAAATCCATGAATGGCGATCCTTGCCCGTAGCGCAATCGGCGCGGGATCCCCTTGGCGCGAACCTGTTCGGCATGCAGGATCAGATCGGCCTCGATACAGCCCGAGGTCAACGCGCCCGCAATACTGCCATCGGGGGCGATGGACATGACCGTTCCCGGGTTTCTGTATGCGGGGCCAATGGTCTGCGTCAGCACCGCCATCACTGTTCCGGGTCCGGCTGAAAGCGCCGCCTCCCACGGATCGACGAGCGCTGGATGTGCCTGGCAGACCTGTCCAGACGTGGTTAGTTCCTGTTTCATAGTGCCCCTCCGCTTGCTGTTTCCACAGATCAGCTCGACTGCCGGGGCCATGAAGAGCGTCGCCAAGATCCCGAAATTGAATTGTTGACAATATTTGAATAGCGCCGCATTCTCTCGATTGTCAACAATTCGGATGATCATGAATTCAGCAACCACAAACCGGCCGCCTGGCGAATCCTCAGGGACAAAAAAGCGCCACAGAAGCGGTGAAGCGGCCGAAAACCGCGTCATGGCATTGGTCAATGAGGCGATACAGGCGCATCGGCTCAGTCCCGGCGACCGGCTGACCGAGCGCGAACTTTCCGAGGGTGCCGATGCCAGCCGTCAGGCGGTGCGCAACGCGCTGGTGCGGCTGGCCGAGGCCGGGCTGGTGATTCTGACCCCCAATCGCGGGGCCAGGATGATGCAAAGCTCACCCGAAACCACGCGCCAGATCATGCGGGCCCGAATCGTCAATGAAGGCGCGGCCTTGCAGGCCCTGGCTGGACGTCTGGATGAGGAAGGCGCTGCCAGGCTACAGGATATTCTTCGGCAAGAAGCCGCCTGCTATGACGAGGGGCAGATCAACGAGGCCCGGCAATTCTCGCGCATGTTCCACATGACCTTTACCGAGCTTGCGGGCAATACGATGATAACCCGCTTCGTGCGGGAACTGATCGCCTGCCAGCCGCTTCTGGGTGCGCATGCGCCAAACCGCAAGTCCGGTTTCTCCGGCGTGCCAGCCCATACCAAGACCCTTGCCGCGCTATTGCAGGGTGACGGCCATCAGGCAGAGGCCATGAATACCGAATTGCTGCGCGCGCTCGAACGAGAGTTTCTTCAAGAAATCGCGGAGGACCAGAACTAGCAATCAGAGCCGAATTACAAGACCCGGCGAAGCCCCGATCGGAAAGCGGCCAGGCAGTCCAAACATTGCTTGAGACCAATGCCAGAGGAGGGCGAATTGCGTAGATTCGAGTATCACGAGCCAAAGTCTCTCGATGAGGCTTCCGAGCTTCTAGGAACCCTGGGGGAGGGGGCCTTCATACTCGCAGGCGGAACCGATCTTTTCGTGGAGATACGGGAACGCCTGCGGGAGGTGAAACATCTCATTAACATCAAGCGCATATCCGATCTATCCGCGATCGAATATTCCGAGACATCGGGGCTGCGCTTTGGTGCGCTGGTGACGGCGGGCGAATTGGAGGCCGAGCCATCCGTCATCCGGTATTATCCCAATTTGCGCCGTGCTCTTGCCGAACTGGCTTCGATCCAGGTGCGCAACCGGGCGACGGTGATCGGCAATATCTGCCGTGCCTCGCCTTCGGCTGACACAATCCCGCCGCTGATCGCGGATGGCGCGTCAATCGAAACCTTCCGCCCCGAAGGCGGGCGGACAATTCCCCTGGCCGAATTCTTTGCCGGGCCCGGTCGCACCGTGCTGGAACAGGGCGAAATCGCCATCGCCATCATCATCCCGCCCCCGCAGCAAGGCAGCGGCCGCTCCTATATCAAGCATGGGCGCCGCAAGGCGATGGAACTCGCCACGGTCGGCGTCGCAGTCAGCCTTGATGCAAAGGACAATATCTGCACCGGGGCCCGTATCGCTCTGGGCGCGGTAGGGCCGGTGGTTTTGCGGGCGCACAAGGCAGAGGAAATCCTGATCGGTTCCAGCTTCGACCAAAACACCGTCGAACGGGTCGCGGAACAGGCGATGCAGGAATGCACACCGATCAGCAATGTCCGTAGCTCTGCCGAATACAGGCGCAGCATGGTGGGCGTGCTTACCCGCCGTGCCATCGAACTTGCCAGGGAGGAACCGGCATGACGAAAAGAGTTCTGGAAATGACGGTGAATGGCGAGGAACGCAGTCTCGCGGTCGCCAGCTACCGTTCGCTGCTTGACGTCTTGCGCGAAGAGGGAGGGCTGACCGGCACCAAGAAGGGCTGCGATGTCGGGGATTGCGGGGCCTGTACGGTCATCATGGATGGCAAGCCCGTGAATGCCTGCCTTGTTCTGGCGGTCGAGGCCCAAGGGGCCGAGATCACGACCGTCGAGGGGCTGCAATCGAGCCCGGACGATCTGCACCCGTTGCAAGAAGCCATGATGGAGCACGGCGCTTCGCAATGCGGTTTCTGCACACCCGGCATCCTGATCATGGCGAAATGTCTTCTGGATCGGAATCCCCATCCCACGGACGAGGAAATCCGCTTTGGCCTGTCGGGAAATATCTGCCGATGCACCGGCTACACCAAGATCTTCGACGCGATACGGACAGCCGGGAAGCGCATGGCGGCAGCCAGCACCGGCGACGGGACAAAAGCGCCCGATTTCAGCAAAGCGGAGGCCTGACGCCAATGACCAAACAGGATTTCCGTATCGTCGGCAAAAGTGTCAAGCGGGCCGATGTCATCGAAAAAGTCACCGGCGAAGGCAAATATACCGGCGATTACCATATGCCCGGCATGTTATACGGCAAGATCAAGCGGGCCGAGATCGCTCATGCGAAAATCACCCGTATCGATGTGTCGCGCGCGTTGGCCTATCCCGGCGTCAAGGCCGTATTGACCCATCGGGACGTGCCGCGCGTGCTGCATTACGGCTCGCCGCATCCGCGCTCTGCTTCCTGCACCAAGGATCAATATATCCTCGATGACAGGGTGCGGTTCTGGGGCGAAGGTGTCGCTGCGGTCGCCGCGATCAGCGAGGAGGTGGCCGACGAGGCGCTTGACCTGATCGATGTCGAGCATGAGCCGCTTCCCGGCGTTTACGACATCGATACGGCTCAGGCCCCCGATGCTCCTCAACTCCATGATGTGGGTCCGGGGGGTAATCTGGTGATCCCTCCCGTTCGGATCGAGCGCGGCGATGTCGAGCGTGGCTTTGCCGAAGCCGATCTGATCCTTGAAGGGGAATTCGAGGGCGGACGTCCGGTTCCGACCTATATGGAACCGAATGTTTGCGTCGCTGACTGGGACGGCAGCAACAAGCTGACCTTTTGGACCTCGACCCAGACCTCTTTCATGGTTCGCGGTGCATTGGCCGAGGTGCTTGGCCTGCCGCTGAACAAGGTGCGGGTGCTGGTCGATCACATGGGCGGGGGTTTCGGCGCCAAGCAGGATCTGTTCCAGCATGAATTCCTGTGTGCATTACTGGCGAAACAATGCCGCCGGCCGGTGAAGATGGAGTTCACCCGGCGCGAAACCTTCATTGCAGGCCGTTCGCGTCATCCCTTCCGGATGTGGCTGAAGCAAGGTTTCCGCAAGGATGGCACATTGGTCGCAAGGGATATGAAGATCATCTTTGAATCCGGAGCCTACGGATCGCACAGCCCGGGGGTGACGAATGTCGGCACCGCCTCCGCGACTTCGCTTTACCGATGCGAGAATGTCCGGTTGGACGGGCGGGCTGTCTATACCAACACTCCCATTTCCGGGGCCTATCGTGGCTATGGCGTGGTGCAGACCTATTATGCGCTCGATATCCAGATGGACGAGGCGGCGGAAAGGCTGGGGATAGACCCGGTCGAGATGCGGTTGAAAAATGCCGTGCGCGAAGGCGATATCGCCCCCTCCGGGCATCCTATCGTTGGATGTGGGCTGGAGGCCTGTATCAGCCATGGCGCCGATGCCTTCGACTGGGCAGGCAAGCGCAACAATCCCAACCGCAGCGACCCGCGCAATCCGGCCATTCGCAAGGGCTGGGGGATCGGTTGCGAGATGCATGGTTCTAGCGCCTATCCGGGGATCAAGGAACAGGGCAATGCCACCGTCAAGATGAACGAGGATGGCAGCGTGACGCTGTTAACCGGCGCGGCGGGCCTAGGCACTGGCGCGCATACCGCGCTGGCGCAGATCGTGGCCGAGGAACTGGGTGTCACGTTCGAGTCGGTTTCCGTCGTGCATGGCGATACCGATGTCGTGCCATGGGACATCGGTGCCTTCGCAAGCCACACGACCTATCTGGTTGGCTCGGCCGCAAAGATTGCCGCGGCCGAACTGCGTGAGCGCGTTTTGGCCCGTGCGGCCGAGTTGCTTCAGGAAAGCGCCGAAAATCTCGGCCTTGTCGACGGGATCATCACGGTCCGCGGCAATCCCGGTCAAAGCATCACCCTTGTCGAAGCCATGGGGCCGACGCGGGGCGTCCCGTCCGAGCATCTGATCGCCTCGGGCAGTTACACGCCGACGAAATCCTATTCCTTCGCGGCGCATTTCGTCGAGGTCGCGGTGGATACCGAAACCGGCATCATAGAATGCCGCAAGGTCATGCCTGTGCATGATGTCGGCAAGGTAATTCACCCGATTGCCGCACAAGGTCAGATCGAAGGCGGAATCCAGCAAGGTATCGGCCACACCCTGACCGAGGATTACGTGATCGACCGCACCAACGGGCGCTCGCTCAATGCCGGGCTGGTCGATTACAAGATGCCGCTTTCGATGGACATGCCGGATATCGAGACGATCATCCTCGAAGCGGCACCCGATCCGGGTGGTCCATGGGGTGCGAAAGGCGTGGGAGAAGACCCGATCATCGCCATCGGACCGGCCATCTGCAACGCGGTCCATGACGCCATCGGGGTTCGGTTCCATCATTATCCGATCACACCGGAAGATGTGCTTAAAGGTCTGAAAGCACGGCGGGAGCAGCCGTGAAACACCGATCCCGCAGCGCATCGGTCAGGTCGGCGGGAGGTTGCCCGCCTGACTTGGATCGGTGCGCGGGCGGTTCACTTCATCGCCCGCAACACGAAGTCTCGAAATTTTCGTGCCGCCGGAGACAGCGAACGGTCACTGCGATGGATCAACGAGATGTCGCGCGCAATCAGCGGATCCGACGGTGTCACGGTGACCAGCCCCATGGATCGCGCCAGCGGGATTACGGTCGAGGTCATGATCGCCACGCCCAGCCCGGCATCGACCATGCCGATAATGGTCAGCGGCAGGGAAACATCCTGAAACGAGCGATGCAGCTTCAATTCGATCCCCACGCGCGCGAGCTCGGCCTGAAGGCGTTCGCGGATCGGATTGCCGCGTTGCGGACCGATCAGGGTTTCTTCCGCAAGGTCCTTCCACCGCAACGCCCCCGCCTTGGCAAGCGGATGTTCCGGACGCATCACGACCAGGAAGGCATCGGCCGCCAGGCGGGTCCCGACGACTTCGCTATCCCCGTCGGGGACGGTGCCGAGGCCAAGGTCCACGCTTCCGTTCTTTACCATGTCGATCATCACGCGCTCGGACACATCGTGGAGAGAAATATCGATGCCGGAATGATTTTCACCAAAACTCCGGATCAGGCGTGGCAACAGCAGCGCGGCCTGAAGTGTGCCCGAAGCGATTCCCACGCGACCGCGGCTGAGAATGTTCAGCTCCTGCGCGTTCTCGATCAGACGGTCGATATCGCCCACCGCCTGCCGGGCGATGGAGAGCGCCTCTTCCCCGGCCTGAGTCATCCGCAACAGACGTGTATGGCGATCGAACAGACGCAGCCCGAGATTGCCTTCAAGCTGGTTTATCAATGTGCTGGTCGCCGATTGCGAAAGCCCAAGTCGTTCCGCCGCCCTGGTGAACTGGCCGCTTTCGGCGACGGCAACGAAGGCCCGCAACTGTTTTAGGGTCGGTTCCATCTTCGAATAGCTCTGGTGAGGCGAAGATGATTTATAGAGTTGCTCAATAAATAAAGTCAACTATGCCGATTGATAAATGAATGTGTAACCGCACAGCATACGGGAGACAGGAGGAATCGGCGGGCGATCAATCAGCGACAGGGGAGGAGGAGCCCATCTGGTCGCAGAGGTTGGCGCGATACCCTGAACAGAATGACAACAATGGGGAGGAGGTAATCCATGAGCGAGATTTCCGGGAGTAATTTCGTAAACGAGATGGCCGGCGCGACGGACAAAAGGCGTGACGATCCCATCGAGGAAAGACTGCCCGCGCCGAAGCTGGCGGCCTTGGGGCTGCAGCATGTTCTGGTGATGTATGCCGGAGCAGTTGCGGTGCCGCTACTGGTCGGGAACTCGATCGGTCTGAGCAAGGAGGAAGTCGCGATGCTCGTCAGCGCGGACTTGTTCTGCTGCGGTATCGTGACCATGATCCAGTGTCTTGGCATTTGGAAGATCGGAGCACGGCTGCCGATCATGATGGGTATCAGCTTCACCGCGGTTCCGGCGATCATCGCCACCGGAAGCGATCCCGATCTGGGCATAAGGGGTGTTTTCGGGGCGGTAATCGCCTCGGGGATATTCACGCTGATCGCGGCGCCCTTCTTCAGCAAATGGGTCCGATTTTTCCCTGCGGTGGTGACCGGCAGCGTCATGCTGGTCATTGGCGTATCGCTGATGCGGGTCGGGGTGAACTGGACCGCGGGCGGCAACCCGACGATCAAGACGGCAGAGGGCGTGGTGCCCAATCCGGCTTATGGCGAGCCTTTCGGCCTCGCGGTTGCGGCGATAGTTCTGCTGACCATCCTGCTGACAACGCGATTCCTGAAAGGTTTCCTCGCCAATCTCGGCGTTCTCTTCGGTATCGGCTTTGGTTTCGCGATCTCGATCGCTGCCGGGCGGGTGGATTTCAGCGGGTTGGGTGACACAGGCTGGCTCAATATCGTGACACCATTCGCCTTTGGGCTACCGATCTTCAACTTCTGGGGCACCGTCGCCCTTTGCGCCGTGATGATCGTGATGATGATCGAGGCGACCGGGCAGTTTCTGGCGGTTGGCGATATGGGGGGGCAAGAAATCTCCGAAGATCGTCTGGCGCGTGGCCTGCGGACCGACGGGCTGGGGAATATCATCGGCGGTATCTTCAACACCTTCACCTATACGACCTATGCGCAGAATGTCGGGCTGCTACAGATCACCGGGGTTCTCAGCCGTTTCGCCGTGGCAACAGGCGGGGCGATCCTGATCCTGCTGGGATGCCTGCCGAAGGTCGCCTTCATCAGCGCTTCGATCCCCAGCTACGTGATCGGCGGTGCGGCTATCGTCATGTTCGGCATGGTTTCGGCAACCGGAGTCAAGATTCTCGCCCGGGTCGATTTTGTCAGGAACAGGCGGAATATCCACATCGTGGCCGTCAGCCTCGCGCTGTCGATGATCCCACTGGTTTCACCCGATATCTTCGACCGATTGCCCCATGTTATCGAGCGAATTTTCCATAGCGGCATCCTTGTCGGGACTTTTTCGGCCCTGTTGCTCAATCTGCTGTTCAACGGAGTTCCATCCCGTAATGCTGGCCTGTCAGGCGATCTAGCGGGACACTGACCGGATACGGAATCCTTGATCCGACCCTATTTCCCTTCGCGGTCGGCAAGGTAAGCCCCACGCGGAAGCTCCCTATTCCGCGTGGGGCAATCACATTCGTTAAACAATCTGACGGAAACGGCGCCATGCTTCATCCTGATATTCTCGCGGCTGGTGGCCTTGCCACGCCGTTCAAATCGGTCCCGTTCAGTGAAGCCCTCGCGGTGCTCGGGCAGAATTACGGGATGTCCGATCTGCTGTCGCGTTTAGATACCGAGAAGGATGACACTTTTCTGGTGGCGGATCCAAAGGGTGCGCGTTTTATCGCCAAATTCTCGAACCCGGATGAAAACCAGGCTGAAATTTCGCTGCAAATCTCGGCGCTGGACCATGTTTCCCGGCGCGATCCGGACTTACTGGTCCCTCGCGTGATCCGTAACCGGGATAACAAGGATATATTCCTCTACCGAGACAGCCACGGTCAGAAACGGCTTGTGCGCGCGCTGAGCTATATCGAGGGGACACCGCTGGACCGCATAGCGGCCACTGCCGGGGAACGTGAGAAGATCGGGGCGGTGCTTGCCCGGCTACAACACGCGATGGCGGATTTTTCGCATCCTCAGGATGGGCGGAAAATCGCATGGGATGTGCAGCATTTGCTGCGGCTTCAATACCTTCTGGGCGACATTCGGTCGCCTGACCGTCGCGCTTTACTGGAAGCGGGGTTCGATCGGTTCAGGCGGATCAAGCCCACATTGGAACAATGCCGCCGGCAGGTCATCCATAACGACTTCAGTCGCTCGAATCTTGTCGCCGATCCGGCCTCTTCGGAGTTCATCAGCGGCGTGATCGATTTTGGCGACGTGGTGCGCAGCTATGCCGTGATCGATGTCTCGACGGCGCTGCTCAATCAACTGACCGGACATGATGATGACAGGATTTTCGATGATTGCCGCGATCTTCTTGCCGGTTATCTGCGAAGAACATGCCTGACCCGAACCGAGATGGAAATCTTGCCCCATCTGGTCATGGCGAGGGTGATCGCGCGCGCTTTGATTACCACATGGCGCGCCGGACAATTTCCCGATAACGCCGCCTATATCCTGCGAAACAGCCATCAGGGCTGGCGACAACTCGAATATTTCCTGCGGCAACCTTTCGACAGGATCAGCGGTGTATTCGCCGATATGGTGCCATGAGACCGCGCACCGGTTCACGCGCGGAGCCGTCGCGCAAGCCCGTCTGTACAGGGTTGCGCCGCTTCGTATGGCAAACTCCGGGAAAATGCCGCAAATCATGGCAGATCGGGTCAGGTGAACCCGAACAACAGGAGGCGTTGCGATGGCTGCGAGGAACTCGGCCGGTCTCAATATCGGCATGGCGAATGGTTTTGACCCTAACGGCATGGCCGATCTGGACCCTGCCGCACGGGACATGATCCAGCGGCGCCAGAAGCTACTGGGCCCGGCATATCGCCTGATGTATGCCGATCCGGTCGAGATCGTCAGGGGGCAGGGAACCAGGCTGTGGGGCCGGAACGGCGAAGAGTATCTGGACGCCTATAACAATGTCGCCTCGGTCGGCCATTGCCATCCGGATGTGGTCGCGGCGGTTCATGCACAGATGCAGACGCTCTGCACGCATACGCGCTATCTGCAAGATGAGATACTGGATTTCGCCGGGCAGATCCTGCCCAGCTTCGGCGCTCCGATAGAGCATATCATGTTCACCTGCACCGGCTCCGAGGCCAATGATCTGGCGCTGCGCATCGCCATGCACCACACCGGCCACAGAGGGGTGATCGTCACCTCGGAAGCCTATACCGGAAATTCATTCCTGACCGCGAGCCTGTCTCCGTCGCTCGGCCGGAATGCCCCTGCCGGGGATTACGTATGCCGTATTGCCGCACCGGATTCCTATCGGTTGGATCCGGCCACGCTCGGCCGGGTTCTTGCCCGGCAGGTCGCGCAGGAGATAGAGCAGCTAGAGCAGCGGGGGGAAGGCATTGCGGCCTTTATTGCGGATTCCCTGTTCTCATCGGATGGTATCTACGCGCATCCGACGGATATCCTGCAACCCATCGCCGAAGTTGTCCATGCCGCCGGCGGCGTCGTGATCGCGGACGAGGTGCAGGCCGGGTTCGGGCGTTCCGGCGACAAGTTATGGGGTTATCAGCGCCATGGGCAGATACCCGACATCGTCACCATGGGCAAACCGATGGGCAACGGCTTTCCTGTCGCGGCGGTCGCGGTGAGCCGGAAGGTGGTCGAGCGCTTCGGCAACGAGATGCGCTATTTCAACACGTTCGGCGGGAATACCGTGGCGATCGCGGCGGCACGAGCGGTTTTCGAAGTGCTCCATCGTGAGCGATTGCAAATGAACGCCGCGCGGATCGGAGCGATGATCCGGCAGGAACTGCAACGGTTTGCCGCCCGTGACGAACGTATCGGCGATGTGCGTGGCGCTGGCCTTTATATCGGGGTCGAATTCGTCAAGGATCGCGATAGCAAGGCGCCCGATCCCGAAACCGCGCTGGCTGTGGTGGGTGGCTTGCGCCGCCGCCGGGTGCTGATCTCGGCCACGGGGCATCATGCCAATATCCTGAAAATCCGGCCCCCTCTGGTGTTTTCCGACGCGGATGCGGACAGGCTGCTAACGGAAATCGGGAATGTGCTTGCCGCGATCTGACGGTTAATCTCCGCTTCCGGTCTCTGGCGTCATCTCGCGGATAATCTGCAAGAACTGCCGGAGCGTCGGCGAGGGATCCCCCTCGCGGTAAATCGCATAGAGCGGTATCTGAGGTGGCGCGGGATCCACCGTCTTGAATACAACATTCGGCAAGGCAAGCTTTTGCATGCTGGCGGGCAGCAGTGCCACGCCCATATTCGCGCCGACTAGGCTGAGAAGCGATTGCACCTCGACCACCTGCTGCCGGATCTGAGGGATGAACCCGGCCTGAACGCAGCATTCATACAGGAAATCGGCAAAGCGTGATTGCTGCAGGCCGAACATGACGAAGGGCTGGTCCTTCAATTGCGCCAACGAGATCGTGGGCATATCGGCGAAAGGATGAGATTTCGGCAGGGCGACCATCAGGTCTTCCTGCATGATGATCTCGCGGTGCAGCCCTTCTTGCGCAGGAGGCATGCGGAACAGGCAGACATCTATCCTCTTTTCCAGCAAACCCTGGATTTGCAGTGGCGGTGTCAGTTCGTGCAACTGCCATTCGACATTCGGATAGCGATTGCGAAATGCCTCCAGTGCGGCTGGCACCACCCCCACAAGGGAAGAACTGATGACGCCGATCTCCAGCCCTCCGACCAATCCCCGCGCGGTCATGCGGGCGACGGAAACCGCCTTGCCGAGTTGTTCGAAGATCAGCGGAACATGCTCCCGAAAGGCTTGGCCCGCAGGGGTCAGTTCAACACTGTGATGGCTGCGCGCAAAAAGCTGGACGCCGAGATCACCCTCCAACTGCCGGATTTGCTGGCTTAGCGGCGGTTGCGACATGTTCAGCCGGGCTGCTGCCCTGCCGAAATGCAGCTCTTCCGCCAGAACGAGGAAATAGCGCAGCGTGCGCAGGTTGAACTGCCGCAGATCGTTCATGTCCATATGGAAAACCTCTCACCAGCCGATGAAACGAATATTATACGTCTTGTTCTGACCGTGCCAGAGTCACCCTGAGGAAAATCACTGATGTCGAAACATTTTGCTCGCAGGCCGGTCGCCCGATCTGCGGAGGGGAGGGCACAGAGGTTTTCTTGACATTCGGTTCTGACCGGGCCGAGCAGAAGGAGACCAAGCATGATTATAGATACCAGCTGCTATCCGACCGATGTGGTCGATCTCGCATGGCAGCATGACGGTGATCCGTTTAGTGGCGAGCGCCTGATCCAGATGATGGACGGCCCCTATACGATCAACGGCAAGCCGCGCCGGATCGACAAGGCGTTTATCCAGCCCCCGCAAGGCAACACGATCTATACCTGGACGGATGGCGAGTTGAGCGGGCGTGAATCCATCGAGCATTACATGGCCTATACGCTGAAGATGGTTCAGAAATACCCTGACCGTTTCATCGGCTGCTTTGTCTATAATCCCCGCTGTGGTGTGCAGAACGGCGTCGAGGCGATCGAGCGCTATGTCACGGAACATGGTTTCTGCATGGTGCAGTTTCAGGCCAATATGCATGCCTATCGCCCGGACCGTGCCAAGGACTGGCTGCGTCCCGCGCTGGACAAATGCGCGGAACTGGGCGTGCTGGTGAAGGTGCATACAGGCGATGGCCCCTACAGCATCCCGAGCGAATGGATTCCGCTCATCAAGGAATATCCGCAGGTCAATTTCATCATGGCGCATTTCGGTGTGCAGACCGGCGGCGTCTATACATTCGAGCCGTTCCAATGGGCGATGGAACTGGACAATGTCTATTGCGAAAGCAGCTGGTGCCTGCAGTCGCGGATCGTGGAATTCGCCAAGGACCTGCCCACCCAC
This sequence comes from Paracoccus methylarcula, assembly GCF_003007735.2. Classification (GTDB taxonomy): domain Bacteria; phylum Pseudomonadota; class Alphaproteobacteria; order Rhodobacterales; family Rhodobacteraceae; genus Paracoccus; species Paracoccus methylarcula. The sequence goes on along the minus strand of NZ_PXNQ02000003.1, from coordinate 258,082 downwards.
AAGATCCTTTACGGCTCCGACACGCCCCCGAACGAGCCGGGCATGTGGCTCAATCTGCTGGAGGTGCTGTGCCACGAGCCGCCACAGGGCATGAATCTCGACGAAGAAACGCTGGAGGATTACCTCGGCAACAACCTCGCGCGGATGCTCGGTATCGAGCCGACACCCCACCCCGCCACATATGAGGATGCAGTCGCGGAACTGGAGCGCCATGGCATCGAGAACAAGCACTACCTGGCGACATTCGTCTAGAACCGCGGAGAATACATATGATCATCGACACCCACCTGCATCCCACCAACTTGGTGGACGAAGCATGGCGGCATACGGGCGAGCCTTTTACTGGCGAGCGGATGCTGAAACTGATGGACGGCCCTTACATGATCAACGGCAAGCCGCGGCGGATCGATATGGGCTTCATCCAGCCCCCGCCCGGCAATACCGGTTACCGGGACGGGAACCGGCGCGGTCGTGAGGGGATCCGCGACTACATGTCCTATGTGGCCGAGCTCTGCCAGAAATATCCCGACCGTTTCATCGGCAATTTCAATTTCAATCCGCGTTGGGGCCCGGAAAACGGTGCCGCAGAGTTGGAATTCCACGTCAAGGAATACGGCTTCAAGATGCTGAAGCTGCATTCCAACATGCATGGCTACCGGCCCGACCGCTGCCTGGAATGGCTGCGCCCCGCCATGAAGAAATGCGCCGAGCTGGGCGTCGTCGTGCTGATCCATACCGGCGACGGCCCATATTCCATCCCGACGCAATTCTATCCGATCATCCGCGAATTCCCGATGGTCAACTTCATCATCGGCCATTTCGGCATCCAGACCGGCGGCAACTATTCCTTCGAGCTTTCTGGATGGGGATGGATACGCCCAATGTCTATTGCGAATCCGGCTGGTGCTTCCAGTCGCGGATCGTGGAATTCGCCAAGCAGCTTCCGCCCCACAAGATCGTCTTCGGGACGGATTCACCCCCCAACAACCCCGGTATGTGGCTGCGTGAGCTTGAGGTTCTTTGCTCGCCCGAACCGCAGGGGATGAATCTGAGCGAGGATATTCTCGAAGATTACCTCGCAACAACATTGCCCGCCTTATCGGCATCGAGCCAACCAAGCCTCCGCGCGATCTGGCTGAAGCCGAAAAGCGCCTCAAGGCGACTTACGTCTGAGGCCGGGGTGCGGGGCTCCTCAACCCCGCACCTTCTTTTTCTCGCCCATCGGGGATAGCTACGCCATGACCACCGATCACCAGGACTTCCAGACCTTCGCCCGGAATTACCGCGACAGCTTTCCCGATGACATCCTGCATGTCCCGGCCCAGCTGGATGACGGACAGGAGGTCACAGCACTGGTCGAGGCGCTGGCAGCACAGAACCGCGCGCCAATGCTGTTCTGCGATCAGGTGCCGGGCAGCGCATGGCCGCTTGTGACCAATATCTTCGCGTCGCGCGACCGCATCGCCCGTATTCTCGGCACCGATCCCGGGAACCTGCATGCCGAATATCAACGCCGCGCAAATGCGCCGATAGAACCGGTATATGTCGATGACGGTCCGGTCTGTCAGGTGATCGACGAAGGTGACGAAGTCGATCTGGAAGACCTGCCGATGATCCGGCATTTCGACAGCGACCGCGGCCCCTATGTCACCAATGCGATCATCGTCGCCACCGATCCCGAGACCGGCATTTCCAATCTGAGCTATCACCGTTCGATGCGCCATGCCCGGAATGCGCTGGCGACAAGCCTGCATTCGCGCGGTCATTTGTGGCGCATGTATCAGAACGCACGCGAAGCCGGCCGGCCTCTTCCGGTTGCCATGGTGGTGGGGGCACATCCTCTGTTCATGCTGGCGGCATCTGCGCGTGTGGCTTACGGCGTGGACGAGCGCGCTGTTGCAGGTGCGCTGATGCAGGCGCCGCTGGAACTGGTCCGCACCCCGCGCCATGGTATCGGGGTTCCCGCAGCCGCCGAATTCGTTCTGGAGGGACATCTGGATCCCGAGGCGCATGTGGCCGAGGGACCGTTCGGCGAATTTTCGGGTTATTCCTCGGACCGTTCGACCAACACGCTGTTCCATGTCTCGACGATCATGCGCAAGCGCGAGCCATGGTTGCTTGATGTGGTAGGGGGCGCGACCGCCGAACATCTGAACCTTGCCCGCCTGCCGCGCGAGGCCGAGATGTTCGAAAAGCTGAAAGCCCGCTTTCCGGCGGTGACGCAACTGCATTATCCGACCTCGGGCACGCATTTCCATTGCTATGTTGCACTCAGGCAAAGCCGCCCCGGCGAGGCGCGTCAGGTGATGCTGGGGCTTCTGGGCTGGGATCCCTATCTGAAAACCGTGATCGCGGTGGATGAGGATGTCGATGTCTCCCAGGACAGCCAGGTTCTCTGGGCGATGGCCACGCATTTCCAGCCGCATCGTGATCTATTCATGATCGACGGATTGCCGGGAAGCCCGCTGGACCCGTCGTCAAGCGCCGACGGCACGACCTCCCGGCTGGCTCTGGACGCCACGAGGGGCCCGGATTTCCACGGCACCCGCGCGACGATCAGCCTTCAGGCACAAAAGCTGGCGCAGGCAATCCTTCGTGATCTGACCGGGAGCCGCAAATGAACGCCGCCATTCCCCGGCCTGACCACCCGCCCCGCATGGCGGTGGGCATCAGCGGGGCCTCGGGCTTTGTCTATGGGCTGCGGCTGCTGGAGATACTTCGTGAACTGCATGTCGAAACCCATGTCGTCGTGAGCCGGGCGGCATTGCTGACCATGCAGCACGAAACCGATCACAAGCTGTCGGATATCGAGGCGCGTTCGGATTACCTTTACCGCGCCGACGATGTCGCGGCGAGCATCTCCAGCGGTTCATTCAGGACCATGGGAATGATCGTCGCCCCTTGCTCGATGAAAACGCTGGCCGAGATCGCACAGGGTGTGACATCCGGCCTTATCAGCCGCGCGGCCGAGGTCACCTTGAAAGAGCGGCGCAAGCTGGTGCTGATGGCCCGCGAGACGCCGCTGACGCAAAGCCATCTGAGCAATATGCTGACGGTCACCCAAATGGGCGCCATCATCGCGCCGCCCGTGCCCGCCTTTTACGCCAAACCATCCAGCATCGCGGAGATGGTCGATCACAGTCTTGGCCGTGTGCTGGACCTGTTCGACCTGAACTCGGGGAAAGTCCGCCGCTGGGTCAAGACACCGTAATTTCATCGAAGGGAGAGTAATCATGCAGAATTCGGTCAAGGACAAGATTCCGGTCACGGTGCTGACGGGGTTCCTGGGATCGGGCAAGACGACCTTGCTGAATTATATCCTCAAGGAAAATCACGGCATGAAGATTGCCGTGATCGAGAATGAGTTCGGAGAGATCGGCATCGATGGCGGTCTGGTTGTCGGCAGCACCGAAGAGATCTTCGAGATGACCAATGGTTGCGTCTGCTGCGTCGCGGAAGCGCGTGAGGATCTGTTGCGGGTTATCCGGCAGCTTCTGGAACGTCCCGACCGGCTGGATCATATCATCATCGAAACCAGCGGCCTGGCCGATCCCTATCCTGTGGCTCAGACCTTTTTCCTCGACGATCCGATCCGTGAGGAAACCAATCTGGACGGGGTCATCACGCTGGTGGATTCCAAGCATATCATGCAGCATCTGGACGATGCGGATATCGACGCGCTGGACAATCAGGCCGTGGATCAGATCGTGTGTGCCGACCGGATCGTGCTGAACAAGATCGATCTTGTCACCGAAGACGAGGTCGGGAATGTGACCGGACGGATCGCAAGGCTGAACGAAACCGCCGAAATCGTGCAGTCCAGCTATGCGCAGATCGACCTGAAGCGTATTCTCGGCCTCGCCGCCTTTGATCGCAATCGCAAGATGGCGGCGGAAATCGATCTGGATTCTCACGATCACCATCATCGTCATCCGGCTCCGTGGGAGAAGAAAGCGGATCACAGCCATGACGCCTCGGTCACTTCGGTCGGGATCGAATTGTCCGGTCACATGGATGTGCAGGCCATCCTGCGGTGGGTGCAGGACATCAGGAAACAGGATAACCGGGACCTGTTCCGCATGAAGGGGATCTTCTCGATCAAGGATGACGATTACTGCTATGTGCTGCATGGCGTGCATGACCAGATCGAGTTCCGGCCCAACCATCCATGGGCGGATGAGCCGCGATGCAATCGAATGGTCTTTATCGGGCGCAACCTGAACCGCGAGGCGTTGCAGGCGCAACTGACCGGCTGCCTTGCCGCTGCCTGACAAAAGGGGCTGCGCCGTGGCGGGCTGTAGTCCCGCCGCGACGCAGCTCGAACAATCCGACCGAAGAGGTTCTTGATGACAAAGATGCAATCCGCCCCCCGTCTGGTCAAAGGCGGTAAGATTTCAACCGGTCGCGGCATGTTGCAAAACGCCGATATCCTGATTGGCAGTGACGGCCATATCAGCAATATCGCCCCGAAGATCGCACCCGATGCGGGCGTCGAAGTGATCGACGCGGCCGGATGCATCATCTCTCCGGGATTCATCGATGCGCATCAGCATCTCGACAAGACCGGTGTGCTCAGGTTCGCGCCCAATCCGTCCGGCACGTTGCAGGGTGCACGCGAGGCATTTGCGAAATATGCCCGAACTGCCACGCCCGAGGATGTGCATAATCGCGCCTCGAAAACCGTCGCTCAATGCCTGTTGCACGGAACCACCGCGATCCGCAGTCATGTCAATGTAGACAAGGATGCCGGTTTCAGCGGGATGGAGGCCCTGACGGAACTGCGAAAGGGTTGGGCCGGCCGGGTCCGGATACAGCTTGTCGCCTTCATGACCCCGCATCCGGGGCAGGATCTCGACTGGCTCCGCACGAATATAGACCGGGCCGTTGAACATGCGGATGCCGTGGGCGGCACGCCTGCCGTCGCCGAGGACCCCGACCAATATCTCGATATCCTGTTCGAAGCCGCCGCCCGTCACGATCTTCCGGTCGATTTGCATCTGGACGAGCATCTCGATCCCACGCGGCCCCTGTTCGCGAATGTTTTCGAGCGCGTGCGGAGGTTCGGCTTGCAGGGACGCACGGTATTGAGCCATGCCTCGGTTCTCAGCGCTTTGCCGCGTGACAGGTTCGAAGCGATCATGGCAGAAATCCTCGAACTGGATCTGGGGGTGGTGACACTGCCTGCGGCGAATCTCTATCTGCAGGGGCGCGATCAGGACATCATGCCGCCGCGCGGCCTGACCCGCGTCGCCGAACTGGCCCGTGCGGGGGTTCCGATCGCGACCGCCTCGGACAATATCCAGGATCCCTTCGTTCCCACGGGTTCCGGCGACATGCTTGAAATCGCACGCTGGACCTTGCTGGCGGGACATCTCAAGGGCGACGAGTTGCCACTCGCCTATTCCATGATTACCGATATCCCCGCCAGGCTGATGGGGCTGGATAACCATGGGATCCGGCAGGGCGCACCGGCGGATTTCCTGATTGCCCGTAGCGAGGATGTCGAGACCCTGGTCGCTGGTGGCTCGCAAGACCTGCGCGTCATGGCCAAGGGGAAAGCCATATCGACATTTGCCGCCAAGTTTGAGACCTGTTCCGGTTCACAGCCAGAAAATCGCCATATCGGCGAAAGCTGTGACTGACAGGAAGGTCTTCGGGCTTCGGTGACATCGCATCCCGAAGCGATCAGAGATATTCGTTCCCGCATTCTCGCGACAAGGGCTGGGATAAGGTCGATATCGGGTTGGAGAACCGGCGCGGAGAGATCGTCGGGGTCGAGGCCAAATCGTCAGCTACGGTTTCCGCCGGGACTTCCCCGATACCGGCAAGCGCGCAAAAGCCCGTAGACAGATGTCCATCCTTGATCGCATCGAGAGTTTCCGTGCCTGTGGAGCCTGTCGTGAACTTGACGGATCGATGTCGATGACATGGGAGATGGACTGACGATGGGGCATTTCACTGTGGGGTTTGCGTAACACGGCACAGTTGACCTTGGGTCATCGTGTTGATTCGAGCGAGCCTTCCATTTATCCGATTTAAACACTCGGAATTATTCGCTCGAAAGATCAGCATGAAACACCCAAAGCCCGCATTCCCCATGTTCAACAGCTCGCACGGCAGTCTCGGGCGGGTGGTCATGCATGGACTTGCTGCTTCCGCCTCGGCCTGGGCCCTGTCGACCGGCACGGCCGGCGCACAGGATGCCGGAGCCCCGATCCTTCTTGATCCGATCGTCCTCACCGCGTCGCGCGAAGGGGCGTTGGACACGAAGTCCCGATATGTCACGGTCATCGACCGCGACGATATCAGCCAGCAACAGGAAACGGTCGGCTCTACCGCCGAACTGCTTGAGCGCATGGTTCCGGGGATGGCGACGGCCAGCCAGACGCTGACCAATTACGGCCAGACATTACGTGGCAGGAATGTGCAGGTGATCATCGATGGCGTGCCGATGGGAACAAGCCGCGACGTGTCACGTGATCTGTTCAACATCTCTCCCTCGAATATCGATAGCATAGAGGTCGTGCATGGCGGCAGCGCCATCTATGGCGGCGGTGCGGCTGGCGGGATCATCTATATCAATACCCTGCAGGCCAGCGACAGGCCCTTGGAGTTCGAAACGACAATCGGCGCCGCAACCAGCCTGTCGAATTTCGGAAGCGATGCGCTATCGGGGCGGATCACCCAGAAGGTCAGCGGGACGCGGGGCAACATGGATTACGTCCTGTCCTTCTCGCGCGAGCAGACGCGGGGCTTTTTCGACGGCGACGGCGACCGGATCCCGCCCGAGCCAAGCCAAGGCGATCTGTCGGATACCGGGACGGTCGATCTGATGGGCAAGCTCGGCTATAATTTCGGCGATCAGCGGCTGCAGTTTGCGGTCAATTACCTGGATGCCGAACAGGATACGGATTTCATCTCGGACCCGGCCGTGGATGCTCTGCCGCCGGGCGATGCCAAGGCGCGCGCGCTCGAAGGGCTGGAACTGGCCGACCAGACCAGCCGCGAGAACCTGGTTCTCAACCTAAGCTACAGCAAGGAAGATCTCTGGGGTGGCAAGGTCGATGCAAGGCTTTACTATCGCGATTACAGCACCCGCTTCGCGCCATTCGACGGACGGCCCTATGGCGGTTGGAACGCGCTCGCCCAGTCTTTCCTTGAATCCGAGACCTATGGCGGTCAGGTCACGTTCAACACCCCTGTCAACGGGCTGGCGGCACATGGTGCCAATCTCATCTGGGGCGCCGATATCAAGAACGAAAAGACCAGCATGCCGGTGACTGTCTTTGACGGCGCGGCTTACGATGCTTCGGGTGGGAGGCAGTTCGTGGTCATTGATCCCGAACGCACCTTCATGCCCGAGCTCACGACAAAATCCGCGGGCATCTTCGGCCAGATGGAGCTGTTCCCGACCGAGAAACTCACCCTGCGGGCGGGGGTCCGGCATGACTGGGTGAATGCCTCTTACGATGATTTCACCACATTGGGGCAAGGAAACGCCATCGAAGGCGGAGAGATCGACTATTCCGAGACGACCTTCAACCTTGGCGCGGTTTACGCCGCCACGCAGAATGTCGATCTTTACGCAAGCTATTCGCAGGCCTTCGAGCTGCCCGATATCGGCGTGCAATTGCGCCAGGCGGAAGAAGGCTTCAATGTCGGCGACTCCAACCTGGCGCCTCGGATAACCGATACCTATGAGATCGGGATGCGCGGCAACTGGAGCAGGCTGAGCGCCGATATCGCGGCATTCTACAGCAAATCCGACCTGGGAGGTGTCCTGGTCGAAAACTTCTCGCTTGTGCAGGACCGGACGAAAGAGAAAATCTACGGGATCGAAGGCGGATTGCATTACACGGTCGATGACCGGCTGCGCCTCGGCGGCACCTTTACCCTGCAGGAAGGCACTGGCAAGAACCCCGAGACCGGCGACAGCATCGCGCTGAACAGTTATCGCATCTCTCCTCTCAAGCTGACGGCTTACGTGGAATACAGCCCGAAACCCTGGTGGGATATGCGGCTTCAGGTGCTTTATTCCGCCGGGCGGGATTCGGCCTTCGAGGATGGTGTCGGCTTCGGTGGCCGCGAGGTCGAGGATTATGCCGTTCTGGATCTCTACAACCGGTTCGAGCTGGAAAGAGGCACGCTCAGCGTCGGGATCGAGAACCTTCTCAACAACCAATACCACACGGTATTCGGGCAACTCCTGCGCAACAACGCCAATAGCAGCCATGTCGCCGCACAGGGCACCGTGGCGCGTGTGACCTATAACATGACCTGGTGAGCGTGATTGTCATCCCTGCCATGGATCGGCCCATGGCGGGGATGACCCGTTACTGGTCCACTCCGTAGATCCGGGCGATATCCGCCAGCATGAGGCGGGCCGCCAGGATTCCTCCTGCGGTGTTCCAGATGGCATCGCTGACGGCATGGACCCGGCCCGACGAGACCGCCGACAGGGACTGCCAAAGCGGGTTGGACATGATGTCATGTGCCATGTCCGGCCCGTCGCCGTTCCCGGTATCCCAGGTGAAGTGAAATATCCGGTCGCCATCCATGTCGGGAATGCTTTCCGTGCCGACCTGGATCGAGAATTCCTCGACATCCTGATTCTCGGGGCGATGGAAGCCGAGCTGCTTCAGCACGACACCGGAAAAACTGTCCAACTGATAGATGCGGATATAGCCCGGCATGAAGCGGATGACCGAGACCTTCTCTTGCAGGTGATCGCCAAGGCGCTCGCGCAGGTCGGCGACTTCGGCGTCATAATCGCTGATCGCACGCTCTGCCTCTTCGGTCTTCCCCAGTGCTTCGGCATAAAGGCGGAAATTCTCCTTCCAGTCGCCGCGCAGGCGTTCGGATACGACTGTCGGTGCGATGGCGCTCAACTGAGGATAGATCGCCTCGTGCCGCAGCCTGGTCGCAAGGATGAGATCGGGTTGCAGCGCGGCGACCAATTCCAGGTTGACCGCGCTTTCATTGCCAAGCGGCGTGACATCGGCCATCCGATCCTCGATATGATCCCACCAGGGATCACCATTCCAGGAACTCGCCGCGCCTATCGGGGTTACGCCCAGGGCCAGAAGTGCCTCTGTTCCCTCGTTCGTCAGAACGACGACCCGCCGGGGCTCGTCCGGCACCTCGGCCGTCCCCAGGCTATGGGTCACCTCGCGCGCCATGGCCATGTTCCCGATGGTGAGGATGCTTAGCGCGATCGCGCAGCAGAGCAGTTTCGCGGGTTTCATCATGCCTGTGTCCCTCATTGCCTGTGCTCATATGTATCGCCTGCGAATCCAGCAACACTTGCAGTTGACAAAATAACTTGGTTATTGAGCCCGGCATCGGGCGAATGATCCCGAATGTCAACGGGGCCGGGATCATCACGGAATGACACGTTCGCTACTGCTTCTTATCGCGGCCCTGGCGCTGGCGCTGGCGCTGATCGCGAGCCTGCATCTGGGGCTGCGTCTCTATGGACCCGGGGAGGTGTTGGCGGCCCTTGCGGATCATGGTGAGGGCACGGATGCGGTCATCATCCGGTCATTGCGCCTGCCCCGCACGCTGATCGCGGTGGTCGCGGGCGCGGGATTCGCGCTTTCCGGGCTGATGATCCAGATCGTTACCCGCAATCCACTGGCCGAGCCGGGGCTGATCGGTATCAATGCGGGCGCCGGGCTGGCGGTTGCTCTGGGGATCAGCGCATTCGGAAGCATCGGATTACCGCAGATCGGCCTGCTGGCATTTACCGGCGCATTGGCGACGACGGGGCTGGTCTTCAGCGTGACTGCCACCTCTGGGGGGCTGACGCGCAACGATACCACGCTACTGGCGGGGGTGACGATCGCCGCACTTCTGACCTCGCTGACACAGGTCATTCTGCTGCTGGACGAAACAGCGCTTGAAACATTGTTGTTCTGGCTGTCAGGAGGGTTCGCGGATCGCGATCTCGGCCTTCTCGGGATCGGTCTTCCGGCATTGATCCTGGGATATGCAGCCTGCGCAGCCCTGGCGCAATCGCTGGATGCGCTGCGGTTGAACGACCAGACAGCGGAAGCGCTTGGGGTTTCCGTGTCCCGCGTTCGCGTGGCCTCGCTTGTCACGGCCGCCGGATTGGCGGCGGGGGCCGTGGCCATGTCCGGCCCGATCATATTCCTGGGGCTGATCGCGCCGCATCTGGCCAGGCGGCTGATCGGCGACGCGGCCCCGACCCTGCGCCTGGCCCTATTCACCTGCATGATCGGAGGCCTGATTGCCGTGCTTGCCGATATCGTCGCCCGGCTGATCGTGGCGCCCGGTGAAGCGCCTGTCGGTTCGGTGCTGGCACTGGTGGGTGTTCCGATCCTGATCGGCCTTTTGCGCCGCAAGCGGGCACTGGCGCGATGAAGTATATGCGCCTTCATGCGGGTCCGGTCCGGCTCGGGATCGGGTTGCTGATACTGGCCGTGATCGCCACGGGCACCGGCTCGTCCTTCATCCCGCCCGTCCGGGTGCTCGCGGCGTTGTTCGGACAGGGTAGCGGTCCGGATGCGATCATCATCACGACGCTGCGCCTGCCCCGTGTCCTGGTGGCAATGCTTGCCGGGATGGCCCTTGCCATCGCCGGGGCGATCCTGCAGCGGGTCGCCCGCAATCCGATGGCGTCGCCCTCCATCCTCGGGATCACCGACGGGGCGGCCCTGGGCGTGATGACCTTCCTGTGGCTGTTTTCGGATTCGGCCAGCAAGCTGGCCGTGTCGATCCACTGGCAGCCTGCTGCTGCTGCGACAGGGGCATTGGCATTTGCCATTCTGGTCGCCCTGCTGACACGCCTCGATCCCAGGGGCATACAGGAGCCGATACGAATGATCCTTTACGGCATCTCCCTTGCCGCGCTGGCCAAGGCGGCTGTCGTGCTGATGATGATCCTTGGGCCTGTGCATCGCGCGGCACAGGCCATGACCTGGCTGATCGGCAGCGTCAGCGCCGCGCATTGGAGCGATGTCGTCACGCTGTTTCTGGGACTATGCGCGATGGTTCCCGTGCTGATCCTGCTTCGCCTTCCGCTCAGGCAGCTTGTCCTTGACCCGCAGAGCGCCGCCTCAACCGGGCTGCATCTGGCCCGCGCGCAAGCCGTGCTGCTGGCGGTGGCGGTTCTGTTGACGGCGCTGGCGGTCTCGCATGTCGGCGCCATGGGATATGTCGGGCTGATCGCCCCGCATATCGCGCGCAGGCTTTGTGGGCAGTTCACGCCGGGATACCTGTTCGCTTCAGCCATCTGCGGGGCGATCCTGCTGGTCGGAGCGGATATGCTGTCCCGCCTGCTGGCCCAACCATTGGAGATTCCCGCAGGTGCGGTAACGGCAGCCATCGGAACGCCGCTTTTCCTGTATCTGCTGATGAAGGGACGAGGCGCACATGTCTGACATTCTGGCGCGATTGCGTGACCTGACAGCCGATTATGACGGTACCCGGCATTGAACGGCATTGATCTGGACCTGCCCGAGGGCAAGATCATCGCCTTTTGCGGTCCCAATGGCAGCGGAAAATCGACGGCGCTTCGCGTGATGCGGGGGCTGCATGGCGCTGGCTCCGGCATGGCCGAGATCGCAGGTAAACCCGTCGCCTCCTGGTCGAAGAAAGACCTGGCGCGTGAAATCGCGATGCTCGGGCAATCCCCAAGCGCCCCGGATGCGCTGACGGTCCGGGAATTGGTGATGCTGGGCCGTTTCGCTTATCGGAACCGGTTTTCCGGCCCTTCTGTCGAAGATTACGAGGCCTGCGACAAGGCGCTCGATGCGACCGAGATCACCCATCTCACCGATCACCCGATCGGGAACCTGTCGGGCGGACAGTCGCAGCGCGCCTGGATTGCAATGACACTGGCGCAGGACGCCCCGCGGATCTTCCTCGACGAGCCGACCAATCATCTGGACATCTCGCACGCGCTTGAACTCCTTGAACTCATTCACCGGCTGAACCGGGAGAATGCCCGAAGCTTCGTGATCGTGCTGCATGATCTCAACCTGGTCATGCGCTATGCCGATCATGTGGTGCTTTTCGACAAGGGACGGGTCGTCGCGCAAGGAGAGAGAGGCGTCACCCTGACGCAGGAACGCATCGCGCAGGTATTCGGCATTCAATGCAGGATGATTGCAGTAGATGGCCTCGATAATCCGATCATCGTACCGCTATCCGTGGCACGTGAATATGGTAAATGATCATACCCGATACGGCCCGGCATGCTGTTTATGCCGATGGAAATCTCTGTGGATTGGAGCGTTCCGGTAAGAGTCCGGCCGATCCGGGATCAAGAAGCCTCAATCCGGCATTGGAACGAAATCGCGTCCGATGACATGGCTGCTGACGATCTCCGTCAATGCGAAGAGCGAGTCATAGGTTGCCGATGAAGCGAGTTCCCGCGGAACATAGATCACCTGATTGTTCCGGCAGGCATGCAGGATATCGCACCATCCGGGCAGAACCTCGTCCAATGCGGCGCGGGCGTCGGCAACCGTCTCGCCGCGTTCTGGCCGATAGGTGACAAAGATGAAATCGGCATCGAACCCGGGATAGGCCTCGCCCGAGAAGACCTGGCGGGAATTGCCTTCGATGGAATCGGTCAGTTCGGGGAAGGTAAACCCGGCATCGCGCAATACCTTGCCCAGTGAACCGTATGTGTTCCAGACATGCAGCTCTCCGCCCTGGCCCTGAATGACGCTGACCCTGATCTCCGAAGGGTCGATCTGCTGCTTGATCGTGTCGATCTGCCGCCGGTAGCGGCCTTCCAGCTTTTCCTGCCGGTCCGTTGTGCCGGTCACCTCGGCAAGCTGTGCATAGACGTCAAAATCCTCGGTGGCGTCGATATCGAACATGTAGGTCGGCGCGATCATGCGCAGCTGCGCGATACCCGCGGTCTGCCAACTCGTGGTCAGGATCAGGTCGGGTTCCAACGCGGTGACCGCCTCGATATCGGCGGGCAGGTTGCCGATGAATTCAATATCGCTGTTGTCGAAATCATATCCCGTCACCGATTTGCCCGAGCGGATGAACGGCGCACCGTTATCCTCGACCCGGCCATGGCTGCCGACCGGCATCACGCCCAGTTCCAGCAGCGCCACGGTCAGCGAAGTATCGTGCAGCGATACGATGCGTTGCGGGTTGGCCGGGATGGTCACCTCGGTTCCCGTGCTGTCGGTCATCACCCGGCTTTCCTGCGCGGTGGAGGGCAGGGAGGTGGCGAACATGATGGTGATGATGGCGGCTGATGTGAATTTCATGATGTCAGTCCCGTATCTGCCTGGAGAGATGCGCTTTCATCGTTTCCGGCATACGATCTTCGTTCTTCGGAGCAGGGGGTAATCCCGGAAACGCGCCAGCGTGTGCTGTGGTTGTCCTCGTCCTTGACCGCGGAGTTGCATCGGGTTTGCACCGGATACGAGACGGTGGCGAGATCGATTGCCAATCGGGCATCACCAGCCTGTGCGATGAGGGTCATCCTGTCGCCGGGCCGAAAGGCCTCGTTTGCGTCAGGCAGGTCGATCCGCACTTGGCGCCGGTCAATGCCGTGACGATCAGCCCAGTCCAGCGCCGCGATTTCGGCGACCTGGAAGGGTTCCGGTGCGTCCGGGCGCCCCCGATATGCGGGCAGGTAAACCCGGCCTTCCCCGATTGCCTCCAGAAAGGCTGGCACTTCCTCGGGCGACAGGCGGCCATAGCGCTGCCGTTGTGGCAGCACCATCAGCGAGGCGGCAAAACGGCAGCCCCCGACATGGGTGCATTGGAACACTTGGAACCGGGCGGGATCGGCATGCTTTTTCAGCGCCTTGAAGGTGGCGAAACCGAACCGGGCACAGCATGCGTCGCGCCGTGAATCGGTGCAGCACAGGACCGAGATGCGCGGCTCGGCCTCGCCCCCGATCTTTTCCCCTGCCAAGAATGCGGAGATCTGGTCGACCAGTTCCGCCTCGGTCATGCAGGCCAGCCTGACGCGCTGCGGGTAGAGTTGCAGCAGAAAGCCGTCGCCATCGCGGGCATTCCCGTCATCGACAAGGCCGACATGGATCCCGGCATCCATCGCATTTTTCAGCGCGGCGCGAAGCCGGTCTCCCATCCCGGCCGATTCATGTCGTGGAACCCGCCACTTGCCGCGTGGCCAGTGCAGCAACAGGCTGCGCGCAGCGACCTTGCCGGTTCCGGCCAATGGTTCATGCCGTTTCAGGCATAATTCGCGGCAGAAGACGTGACTGCTCATGATTGAGGCCTCGCTGCGGCTCTTTGCAGGAACCAGACGAAAATGGGAACGCCGATGACCGAGGTGACGAGGCCCGCGGGAATCTGGACCGGCATGAAGGCTACCCGGCCGACCAGGTCCGCCGTCGCAACCAGCAATGCGCCGCAAAGTCCGGTGAGGACGATCTGCAGGCCCAGGCCGCCGGTAGCGATCCGGCGTGCGGCATGGGGTGCGATCAGCCCGACGAAGCCGATGGGGCCGACAATCGCCGTGGCCACGGCGGCAAGCGCGACCGCCACAGCTATCAGGGCGCTGCGGATATGCCTCACCGGCACGCCCAGCCCGATTGCGGTTTCCTCACCCATCCGCAGGGCCGACATGCCACGCTGAGGCCGAGCAGAAGCGGCAGCAGGAACAGGCCGCAGACGGACAGGATGACGACATCGCGCCAGGTGGCGGCATCAATCGAGCCGGCCAGCCACGATAATGCGGACATGGCGCGGTCGATTTCTCCATATGTCAGCAGCGCCGATGTGATCGAGGATATGAAGCCCGAGACGCCAACGCCCAGCAGGATGAAGCGGATGGCGTTGTTGCCGCGTTGCTGGTGGCTGAGGCTTTGCACGATGGCGGCGACTGCCATCGCTCCGGCAAAGGCGAGGACCGGGCGCCAGACGTAATCCATCCCCGGCATGGCGACGATCCCCAGCACGACCGCCAATGCCGCGCCTTGGGAAATGCCGACCAGCGACGGATCGGCCAGCCCGTTGCGGGTGACATTCTGTATCGCCAGCCCGGAAAGCCCCATCATGGCGCCGACCAATGCGGCGGCGAGCGCACGCGGAAACCGGAACTGCCAGACGACATTGCCGATCGCGTCGGAAGCCGGATTCCCGCTCAGCGTGGCGAGCAGATCGGACATGTCGATAGCGTAGCTGCCGCTGGCAAGGCTGACCGCGATGACCGCCAGCAGAAGCAGGCCCAGCACCAGCACCGCGACAAGGGCGCGGACCGGCAGGCGCAGCGCAACCGACTCGCTGCGCGAACGCAGGACGATATGCCGGGCGCCGGTCATCTGGCCTTCATGCGGACAAGCTGGATGAAGACAGGCGCGCCGACCATCGCGGTGATGATCCCGGTCGAGATCTCGCGCGGGGCGATGGCGGTTCGGGCAATGATATCGACAACCAGCAGATAGGCCGCGCCCAGCACCATCGAATAGGGCACGATCCAGCGATAATCCGAGCCCACGAACAGCCGCACCGCATGCGGGATGACCAGCCCGACAAAGCCGAGCGGTCCGGCCAGGGCGACGGCCCCTGCGGTCAGCACCACGACCGTCAGCAGCAATTGCAGCTTCAGCCAGCCGGTTCTGACGCCCAGCCCCTTGGCCACGTCGTCGCCCATCGCCAGTGCCGTCACCTGCCGAGCCAGCAGCACCGATGCCACAAGACCCGCACCGATCCATGGCGCGGTCATGGCGAAGATGTCCAGATCCCTGCCGGAAAGCGAGCCCGACAGCCATATCCGCAGGCTGTCGAAGCTTTCCTCGTCCAGAAGATGCGCGATGGCGATGAGAGCCCCAAGGAATGCCGAGATCACCGCACCGGTCAGTGTCAGGGTAAGCGGGCTGGTGCCTCCGGGAACCCAAAGGGCGATCAGCCCGACGATCAGGGCCGCGCCAAGCGCCCCGATCACGGCGATGAAGGGTATCGCGGAATAGGCGGTGACGCCCAGGAATTGCGACGCCATCACCACCGCGAAGGACGCTCCGGCCATCAGCCCAAGCAGCCCCGGATCGGCAAGAGGGTTCCGCGTGACGCCCTGCATCAGCGCTCCGGCGACCGATAGCGCGGCACCCACGCTCATCGCGGTCAGGGCGCGGGGAAGGCGTAGCTGCCAGACGATCATATGCTCGAAAGCCTTCTCATCCGGGGAAAAGATCGCTTCCAGCAATGTCGCGGGTGAAAGGGTCTTGCTGCCTACCGCGACATGCAGGGCGAAAAGCAGGAATGTCACGGCCAGTGCGCCTGACAGGGCTGCCGTCCGGCTCCGGACACCGGCCTGTTCCGCCAGAACGGTCACGCCACTTGCTCCACGGTCTTGCGTTGTGCATGGGTGCCGGTCGGCACGCAGACCAGATGCCCGGTGTCGAGGTCATGGATCACCTTGGCGTCAAGATCGAACACGTCCTTGATATGGCTGGCCGTAAAGACCTCTCCGGGCGTTCCGGCACAGGCGATACGGCCCTCTTTCATCATGACGAGGTAATCGGCATAGCTGGCGGCAAGGCTTAATTCGTGCAGAACCACAACAAGCGTGCGCCCGCGTTCATGTGCAAGCCCGGCAAGCAGTTCCATCAGATCGACCTGCACCTTCAGGTCGAGAAATGTCGTCGGCTCGTCCAGCAGCAGCAATTCCGTTTGCTGGGCAAGCGCCATGGCGATCCAGCAGCGCTGCCGCTGTCCGCCTGACAGGGAATCCACCGGCCGGTCGGCAAAGCCCGCGATATCCGCAGTTTCCATCGCATCAGTGACGGCGGCTTCGTCTTCGCTGGTCCATTGGCGCAACAATCCCTGATGCGGGAAGCGCCCCTGGGCGACCAGTTCGCGCACGGTCAGCCCTTCGGGCGCGACCGGACCCTGCGGCAGATGGCCCAGCTTGCGGGCTATTTCCCTCGTCTTGATCCGGTGAACCGACTTGCCGTCGAGCAGGACCGAGCCCGAGTTCGGGCGCAATATCCGGGCCATGGTCTTCAGCAGCGTCGATTTTCCGGAACCGTTTGCCCCGACCAGCACGGTCAGTCTTGCCGCGGGAACGGTCAGGTCGATATCGGACAGGATCGACGCACCGCCATATCCGGCAGACAAGGCCTGCGCCTCCAGGCGGATACTGTCTCGTGCGCTCAAAGCCGACTCCTGTCCGGTGCGATGATGTTGACCCGGGGATGCGACTATAGAAGTTGACTTAATCAATCAAGAATGCCGGTGTTTGAAACTGACAACTGGATTGGAAGATCTCGGTATGGCAAGGCGCGCCGCGTCGAAACACGGCACGCCCAATATCACCTGTAAAGGATCTTCACTCCCTTCAGACCAGGTCAGAACCGTTTCTCGTAGGTCATGGTGAATGTCCGTCCTCGTCCCGCGAAGAAGCGGTCATCCTTGGTTGTCACGGTCTGGGAATAATAGGTGACATATTCCTCGTCGAAGAGGTTATCGATGCCAAGGGTGAAATCTCCGACCTGCGTCTGCGCGCCGAGCGAGAGGCTGACAAGCGTATAACCGTCGAAATCCTGGCCTTCGGGCGCGGCGGGACCATCAAAATCCCGGTCGAAGAAATGCGAAGCCTGCACCCGCCCGGTCAGGGGCGTCGTCCCGATCTTCGGCAATTCCGCGGTTCCGTTCCATTCGGCGAAGAGGTTCAGGCGGTCGGGGCTCATGTTGTTGCCGCCAAGATCGGTATCGACCGAGCCGTCGCCATCGGAATCGTACCTGCCGCGAGGACGGGAATAGAGGCCGCCGATCCGCAGGCTGTCCGACATGTCATAGGCTGCCGACAATTCGAAACCCTCGATCTCGGTGCGCTCCCGCGTGGTGAAATACGCGCCACCGATTTCCTCGATACGCTCTCCCAGATCGGAATCGGACCAGAAATATGCCGCGTGAAGCGTCAGCCGCCCATCCGCGTAATCGATCCCGACCTCGCGGTTATCGGCGATGACCGGCTCCAGCTTGATCAGGTTGTCGACGTCCTGTCCCGGCTCCGAGATCCCGCGCAGGACGCGGCCCACATCGGGCATGGTGAAGCCCTTCGAATAAGAGGCATAGGCGGTCAGGCTGTCGGATAATTTGAAAGTTGCACCGAGATCGGGCAGCACCTCGTTGAACTCGGGGGATCCGCCCTTGACCCGAACTCCACCGCCGGAGGTATACAGGGTGGTATAATCGCCCACATCCAGGCGCGCATTCTCGTATCTCAGCCCACCGCTGAGCGTGATCCGGTCGTCCAGCAGTTCCTGATTGAAGTGAACGAAGGGGGCCCAGTTCTTGTATTCCATCTTGGGCACCCAGACACGCCCGGTCTGGGCCAGAACCTGTTGGGTCTGGTCGTTCAGGATGTCGATACCGGCCACGGCGGAGAAGCCGGGGATACCAAGGTCGCTATGGCTATATGTCAGTTTCAGGCCATGTTTGCGGGATTCGTTCTGCGACTGGTCGTGTAGTTCGCCGATCGGGGCGATATTGGGATCCTGGAACGTTTCAAGCCGACCGCCACCGAACAGGGCCGAAAAATCCTGATAAAAGAGCTGCGCACGCAGTTGCCCGCCATACAGGTCGTCATCGGTGTAATCCAATGAAGCCGTGGTCACGTCATTGAATGCTATGCCCCCTTCCGGGCGCCCCTTGGTCGCGCTTGCATAGCGGTTGGTCGCCCGGTCCCCGATCACGGCCATGTAATCGCCATCGCCGCGCGACCTGTAATCGTTGATCATGAGTTGCAGGTGCTGGTCGTCGCTGATCGCATAGCCCGCTTTCAGGAAGAAATCCCGGCTCAGCGAGTCGGCCATGTCGCCCTGGCTCCAGTCGAGCCCGACGATGTTATCCGCCCCGTCGTAATAGATGCCGGATTTTTCGGCGGTGATCCCGAAGGTCAGGTCCAGATCGCCGTATGTGCGCCCGGCCATGTAGATGCCCTTGTAGGAGAAGCCCTCCTTTTCCAAGTTGTCCGGCGCGGTCACCCGCAGGCGGTAGAGGCCTTCCCAGTTCTCGGATTTCGCAAGATCGCGAGTCTGCAGATTGATGATCCCGCCCAACGCGCCCATGCCCTGGATCGAGCTTGACCCGTTGACGACCTCGACGCGCTCCAGAAGATCCGGGTCGATGGTCTGGCCGTCCCGCGAGCTGTCCCGCAACGGATTGCTCTGCGGAACGCCGTCGACCAGATAAAGCGGGCTGCGTCCGCGCAGCGCCTCGCCGGAATTTGTCAGCTTCTGGCGACTCGGGGAATATCCCGGAACCAGATTTCCCAGGATCGTGGACATGTCGCCTGCAACGGCGAGCTCATTATCCAGGTTCTGTTCATCGATGATCGTGACCGCGTTGGGAACGGCCGCGACGGGATGCGACTGACGCAGCGCTTCGAGCACGATCGGATCGAGCACGATCACCTCTTCGCTGTTCGCCGGCTCGGCCAGTTGTTCCGGCACCTGCTGGCCAGCCGCCGGAGAGATCATGATTCCGCAAAGAGCCAGGAATGGCAGGGATGTCGTGTTGTGGAGGATGCGCCGGTTCGGCGAGAAGATAAGTCGAGTCATGCAGCCCCAGGCAGGTTGAGTGTCCGGAAAGCTGACTGCCTTGCCTGTATGGGCTTGGTGGCTGGCTGGATTATGCGACAACCCCGTCAGATGGGGCGTCGTGTTCTGATCCCGGCCGGTTAGCCTTGATGAATGGTCGGGTTCAACCTGATATCGTCACCAATCCGGGATCACGTGACGATTGCGCAACAGGTGATGTTGCAACTGCCGGATGATTGCCTCCGCCAAGGACCACCGTGGGCAGATCGATGTAGCAGGCTGCCTGGACCTGGGTTCAGCCCATGGTGCAAGCGCGACCCCGACCGGGATTTACCTGCGGGAAACCGGCTTCGCTGCGATCCGGATGATGATCGGCTATGGACTGCGAGGCGGGAATCTGGCCTGCTGGTTCCGGTCGAAATCAACTGCAACGGGCGGTCCGGTTCATGCATCAACTGACCTTGCGCCAGATCGAAGTCGTCCGCGCCGTGATGCTGACCGGAACCATCAGCGGCGCCGCGCGGATGCTGAACGTGTCCGCGCCCGGGATCAGCCGGCTTGTCAAGCATACCGAGGAGGCCCTGGGCCTGCGGCTTTTCGAACGGCGCGGGGGTGTCTATCTGCCGGCGGTCGAGGCCAGCGCGATCTTCGACCAGATCGGCAGGGTCTTCGGCAATGTCGAGAACCTGAACCGGGCCGTCGCCTCCATGCAGCGGGGCGAGGCGGTGGACCTGTCCTTCGCCTCGGCGCCCTCCGTCGCGCAGTTCATTGCTGCGAGGGCGGTGCGGACGGTCCGGCAGCGCTATCCGGATCTGTTCATCGACCTGAATATCCTCAAGATCGAGGAGACCATCGATTACCTGATGCTGGAACGCGGTGAATTCGTGATGATGAGCACTTCGATAGAGAATGCCGGGATCAGCAACGAGATCGCGGCCGAGGGCCGGCTGGCGGCCATCGTCCCCGAAGATCACCCGCTGGCGGGCTTCGGGCGGGTGTCGATCCATGACCTGGTGAAATACCCGATGATCGGTGTGGATCCGGACGATCCCTACGGCGCGGTCTGTGCCGCCCCGCTGCGCGAGGCCGGGCTGCCGATACGGTATTCGATGCGTGGCCGTTTCGCGCAAACTGTGGTCAGCCTTGTGCGCCACGGGCTTGGGGTGGCGGTGATCGACGAATTCTCCGTGGCGGAACTGTATATGCCCGGTGTCGTCAGGTTGCCGCTGATCGAGAATGCGCCGATCACCATCTATGTCGTGACCAAGTCGGGGCGCGTGCTTTCCGGTTTCGCCGAATACGCGATTCAGCAATTGCGGCGGGAACTGGTGCGTGCCACGGAGTCGCGTCCATGGGAGCAGCGCAAGGCAAGGTGAGGCAGGCATGTTAACATCATGTTAATGAAGGCGACGGATTTGTATTTGCCGTAAACGCATTATGGCCGGATGATGCAGCTTGGGAGTTCCGGGATTCGCCCGGAGCAAGGGAGGAGCATCATGAAGAAAACTTTTGTCAAATTCGCTGCCGTGGCGGCACTGGGCACGGCCTTGGGCACCGCGGTATTCGCGCAGGATTATCCGGGCAAGGAAATACAGGGTATCATCCAATGGGGCGCGGGCGGTTCGACCGATACGGTGATGCGGACCGTCACGCCGCATGCCGAAGAGGTTCTGGGCGGCAAGGTGGTCATGAAGAACATGACCGGCGGCGTCGGCGCGATCGCCACGAAATTCGTCTATGCGCAGAATCCCGACGGCTACACCCTGCTGATGGGGGCCGAGAACCCGCTGCTTTACAAGGTGATGGGGCTGGGCGACATTGATTATTCGGAATTCACGCCGATCAATATCCTGGCGCGGGGCGTTCCGATCCTTGTCGCCAATAATGACGCGCCCTTCGATACGTTCGACGAAATGGTCGAATATATCCAGGCCCATCCGAACGAGGTGAAATTCGGCTCGACCGGACCGGGGGGGCTGCCATCGGTGGTGACCTCGATGATCGCCTCGAAGACCGAGTTGCCGGTGACGCAGGTGCCCTATGACGGCGATGGCCCGGCCTTGACGGCGCTGCAGGGCGGCGCGGTCGATGTCATGCCCGCGGTGCTGGGCGCCGCCATCGAGGCAATCCGGGGCGGCAGGATCAAGGCGATCACGCTGATCGACAACAAGCCGACCGAGGTTCTGCCCGACCTGCCCGCCCTGGGCGAGACGCATCCGGAATATGCCGATTACTTCCCCTGGGGTCCGTTCTTCGGCGTGTTCGTCAAGAACGGCACGCCCGATGATGTCGTCGCCAAGCTGACGGAGGCCTATGCCGAGGGTGCAAAAAGCGAGGATTTCGTCAAGCTGATGGCGGATCGCGGTTACATCGTCGAAAGCCTGTCGGGGCAGGAGGCGCAGGATTTCCTGACGAAATGGCAATCGCTGACGACCTGGCTGCTACATGACGCCGGCGAAACCAAGGCGTCGCCCGAGGAATTCGGCATCCCGAAACCGTGATGGCCGCCCGCTCCGGCCTTGCTGCCGGAGCGGAACCATTCAGATCAAAGGGAGGATCGGTCATGCATGGCAATCATATCCGCAGTGCCGGCGAACTCGTCTTCAATGCCGCATTATTCGTCATCAGCCTGGTGCTGCTATGGGCATCATACGGGATTTCGGGTTTCTCATCACTCAGTTCGCCCGGGGCATTGCCGATGGCGGTGGCCTTCGTCATGGCCGTAAGCTCGGGCCTGATCCTGCTGGATTGCTGGCGCAAGGCCGAGCGTGACCGGACCCGCTTCCTGCGGGATATCCTGCCTCCGGCCGTCATCGTGATGATGCTGTTCATCACCGGCTACGCGTTGCTGCTGGTGCCCCTGGGCTTCCTGCCGGTCTCGCTGATCTTCCTGGTGCTGTCGATCCTTTATCTGCGCCGGGGCGGGGTGGTCTTTGCGGTTTCCGTGTCGCTGCTGGCGCTGATCCTCGTCTATATCGTCTTCCGGCTCGTCTTCACCGTGCTGATGCCCGCCGGGATCGTGCCCGAGGCAGAGTTTCTCGCCGCCATCGGTCAAATCTTCGGAGGAGGCCAGTGATGCAGGCGCTCGAATATTTCCTGATTCCGTGGCTGGATCTGAAACTGCTGTTCCTGGTCGCCGCAGGCACGTTCGCGGGCGTCTATGTCGGCGCCATCCCCGGCCTGTCGGTGACCATGGCGGTGTCGATCCTGATCGGCTTTACCTTTACCTGGGATGTCTATCCCGCGCTGTGCCTGATGGTCGGGATCTTCATGGGCGGCGTCTATGGCGGTTCGCGCACGGCGATCCTGCTGAACATCCCCGGCGCACCCTCGGCCATCGCCACCGCGATGGATGGCTATCCGCTGGCGCAAAAGGGGCTGGCGGGCGAGGCCATCGGGCTTTCCACGGTGATGTCCTTCGTGGGCGGGTTGATCGGCATCGTCGTGCTGGCCATCGCCGCGCCGACCGTCAGCGAATTCGCCCTGGTGTTCCAGCCGCGCGACTACATGCTGCTGGCGGTCCTGGGCATCCTGCTGGTGGGCTCGCTGTCGGGCGAAAGCCTTGTGAAAGGCATTTTCGCGGGCTCCGTGGGGCTGCTGATCGGCACGGTCGGGCTTGATCCATTGACCGCCGAGGAACGCTTCACCTTTGGATTCACCGGGCTATGGGGTGGTATCAGCTTCATCGCTGTCATGATCGGCATGTTCGGTGTTTCGGAGGCGCTGATGCAATTGCATCATGTGGACAAGGCCGCCGTAAAGCAGAAGATCAGCCGGATCGTTCCGAACTGGTCCTCGATCCGCCGGTATCTGCCGCTGTCGCTGCAGACGTCCAGCATCGGCGTTCTCATCGGGGCACTGCCGGGCACGGGCGGGGATATCGCCGCGCTCATGGCCTATGATCACGCCAAGCGCGTCACTCGCGATCCCGAGGTCCCCTTTGGTCAGGGTGCGAAAGAGGGGCTGGTCGCGCCGGAAACCGCGAATAACGCCGCGGTCGGCGGCGCCTTCATCCCGATGCTGACACTGGGTATTCCGGGCGATGCGGTCACGGCGATCATGATCGGGGCGCTTTATATCCACGGGCTGAACCCCGGTCCGATGCTGATGATCGAGCAGCCGCAGATGTTCTGGTTCATCACCGGGGCGCTGGTGCTGGCCAATATCTTCATGCTGATCTTCGGCCTGACCGGCATCCGCATCTTCACCAAGATCGTCGAGATGCCCCGCGCGGTGCTGATCCCCCTGATCCTGCTGCTGTCCATCGTCGGCGCCTATGCGGTCAACAACTCGATCAGCGATGTCTACTGGATGTTGGGCTTCGGCGTGCTGGGCTATTTCATGAAATCCTACGGCTACCAGCTTGGTCCGGTGATCCTCGGCGTGATCCTGTCGCGGCTTCTGGACGAGAACTGGCGCCGGGCGATCATATCCGAACAGGACAGCATCGCCGGTTTGTTCAAGGGCATGCTGACCAGCCCCCTGTCACTGGTGCTGCTGGCGGCGGTCGTGCTGATCTTCGTCAGCCAGACGCCGCTGTGGCGGGGCGTTCGCGGGAAGCTGGGGTTGGAGAGCAAGCCATGAAAACCTCGATCGCGACGGTTTCGATTTCGGGCAACCTGACCGAGAAACTGGCGGCGATCGCGGCCGCCGGTTTCGACGGGCTGGAGATCTTCGAGCAGGATTTCCTGCAAGACGCCGCCAGCCCGCGCGAGGTCGGGGCGATGATCCGCGATCACGGGCTGGAGATCATGCTGTATCAGCCCTTCCGCGATTTCGAGGGCCTGCCCGGGCCGTTGCGGGCCCGTGCCTTCGACCGCGCCCGGCACAAGTTCGACCTGATGGCCGAACTGGGGGCGGATCTGATGCTGATCTGCTCGTCGGTTCATCCACAGGCCATGGGGGGGATCGACCGTGCTGCCGACGACCTGGCGGAACTGGCCGGGATCGCCGCCGAGCGGGGGCTGCGGATCGGATACGAGGCGCTGGCATGGGGACGGCATGTCAGTGATCACCGCGACGCGTGGGAAATCGTCCGCCGCGCCGATCATCCGGCGCTCGGGCTGGTTCTCGACAGCTTCCACAGTCTTGGCCGCCGCATCGATCCCGATACGATCCGGCGTATTCCCGGCGACCGGATATTCTTCGTGCAGCTTGCCGATGCGCCGCAGATCGATATGGATCTGCTGTATTGGTCGCGTCATTTCCGCAATATGCCGGGCGAGGGGGATCTGCCGGTGGTGGAATTCACCCGGGCCGTCGCCGCAACCGGATATGACGGACCGCTGTCGCTCGAGATTTTCAACGACCAGTTTCGCGGCGGCAGTCCCGGCACCATAGCCCGTGACGGTCACCGCTCGCTGATCTGGCTGATGGACCAGACCCGCCGGGCCGAGCCGGCATTACGGGCCGATCTGCCGGATCTGCCTGCCAATATCGGTGTCGAGGGCGTGGAGTTCATCGAATTCGCCTCCAGCCCCTCAGAGGCTACCAATCTCGAGACGGCGCTGGCGCAGATGGGCTTTCATCGCGAGGCGCGGCATCGCAACAAGCAGGTTACGGTCTGGCGTCAGGCCGGGATCCGTATCGTGGTGAATGTCGAGGAAACCGGATTCGCGCACAGTTTTTTCCTCAATCACGGCACCGGGGTCTGCGATATCGGGCTGCGAGTCGCGGATGCGCAGGCTACCGTCACGCGGGCGCGTGCGTTGGATGCCACGTTGTTCAGC
This sequence comes from Paracoccus methylarcula, assembly GCF_003007735.2. Classification (GTDB taxonomy): domain Bacteria; phylum Pseudomonadota; class Alphaproteobacteria; order Rhodobacterales; family Rhodobacteraceae; genus Paracoccus; species Paracoccus methylarcula. The sequence goes on along the minus strand of NZ_PXNQ02000003.1, from coordinate 232,848 downwards.
CAGCCCCCGGGGCCGGGTGAGTTGGAGATCCCGGCCATTCGCGGCGTCGGCGGCTCGATCCTCCATTTCATCGACGCGAAAAGCCGCCTTGACGAGGTGTGGCAGGTGGAGTTCACGCCGACCGGAGACCGGGCCCCCGATTTCGGCCTGACATGCGTGGATCATCTGGCCGAGACGATGGATTACGACGAGATGCTCAGTTGGAGCCTGTTCTACACCTCGATCTTCGAGATGGAACGGCGCCCGATGCTGGATGTCGCCGATCCCGACGGGTTGATCCGATCCCAGGCCATCGCCACGCCCGATCGCGGAACCCGGATTACCCTGAACGGGGCGCAGTCGCACCGGACATTGGCCGGGGGCTTTCTGACCGATTCGATGGGCTCGGCCGTGCAGCATATCGCGCTGGCGTCACGCGACATCTTCGCTTCGGCCGAGGCGATGGCGGGCGCGGGGTTCCAGACCCTGCCGATCCCCGAGAACTACTATGCCGATCTGCGCGCCCGTTACGGGCTGGACGAAGCCACAGCCGCCCGTCTGCGGCGCTGGAACATCCTTTACGAGGCTGAAGGCGAGGCCGAGTTCTTCCAGTTCTATGGCAGGCCCCTGCATTGCGGGCTGTTCTTTGAAATCGTGGAACGCCGTGGCGGATATGACGGATACGGAGCGCTGAACGCGCCGTTCCGCGTCGCCGCGCTGAAGCGCCTGACGCGCGGCAAGGATATGCCACGCAACTGATTTGCAAGGATGAACCGATGATTTCCGGCCATACTCGGGTGATCGCCCATATCGGTGTGCCGACCGAAAGCTTCAAGGCGCCGATGATCTACAATCCATGGTTCGAGGCGATGGGCATCGACACGGTGGTGGTGCCGATGGGGTGCGAAACCGCGGATTTCGCGGGCTTCCTGCCCCTGGTTGCAAGGCTGCGCAATTTCGCGGGTGCGCTTGTCACCATGCCGCACAAGGTCGCGACCGTCGATCTGCTTGACGAGGCCAGCACCGCCGTCCGCATCTGCGGTGCCTGCAATGCCGTTCGTCGCGATCCCGACGGGCGGTTGATCGGTGACATGTTCGACGGCGAGGGTTTCGTTCGCGGTGCCATTCGCAAGGGATGCGAGGTGGCGGGGGCGTCGGTACTCGTGGTCGGAACGGGCGGTGTCGGTTCGGCCATTGCGGCGTCGCTGGCCGGGGCAGGGGCGGCACGGTTGGACCTGTACGACATCAACCCCGCCTCGGCCGAACGGCTGGCCTCCAGCCTGCGCAAGGCCTATCCGGAAATCGAGGTCACGACAGGCGTCAACGATCCCGCGGGGCGGGAGATTGTCGTGAACGCCACCCCGATGGGGATGCAGGAAGGCGATCCGATGCCCCTGGACGTGACGCGTCTCGATCCGGGCAGTTTCGTCGGCGAGGTGGTCATGAAGCGCGAGGAAACCGCTTTCCTGGCCGCCGCGAGGGGCAGGGGTTGCCGGGTCCAGATCGGCACCGACATGCTGTTCGAACAAATTCCCGCATATCTGGAGTTCTTCGGCTATCCGACGACAACGGCAGAGGAACTGCGCCAACTGGCGACGATCCGGTATTGAGTGGGTTCACCGGGATAGGGATGGCAGGGCGAAGGCCGGTGCCGCTCCGAGGACGAGACGGCATCTCTCTCGGCACCCGGTTTGCGAACCGGGACTGTCCATCGACTCATTGCAGCGGACAACCCAAGAAATCCGGTTGCGGGCCATTCTCGGGGCAATACGGTTCCTGCCGGGGAAACCCGATGCTGTGGCCGGACAGATTGATGAGAAAACCGCCATTCGCCCAGCCCCATTCCCCCTCGCCGAAGCTTCTGAATAAGCGTCGCAGCTTTTTCCGAGATAGATGGTTTCCTTGCCGGTCAGATGCCTGGTTGCCGCGCCCTGACCGATGAAACGCGTGACCGGGTTCCGGGATTCCAGGATGATCCCGTTGTCGTTGCATAGGCCGTCATAGACATGTCCCTCGCCCGAGACATAGCCACGGCAGGCGAGGCCATGAGAAGAAGGGCGGACATCGTCATAAGGCGCATGGTCGCTTCCCTCGATTGAAACGCGACATCGTCGCGCCGGTTGGGCGGCGTCCCTGCTCGTGACGGTCGCAGGGCGGGGCCGGAATGGCTGCAGTCATATTCGTGACGGCTCCTGGTTCAGGCGGGGCAGCAGAAACGTGACTTCCACCCATTAACCATCACGATCACAATCTTTTCAAGAGTTTGTCTTCCGATGATCCGAACCATCGCTTTCATGGACGGATCAGGCATGGCATCATGAACGCATTTGAAACGGAGGAAATTATGCGCCAGATCATCCGGAATACCGTATTCGCCCTGTCAACACTTGTGCTCGCTCCTGCCGGCGCGCTGGCGCAGCAGGATCAGTCCGCAACGGAGCAAACCGGATCGCAGCAGGTGCAGGTCGCCTTCGTGCTGGACACGACCGGCTCCATGGCGGATCTGATCGAGGGGGCGAAACAGAAGATCTGGTCGATCGCCAACACGATCCTCGATGTGAATCCCGATGCTGATATCAGCATGGCCCTGATCGGATATCGCGACCGGGGCGACGAATATGTCGTCAAGCCCCATCCCCTGACGCGCGATGTGCAGGGGCTCTATTCGAAGCTTCGCCGTTTCAACGCAGACGGCGGGGGCGATACCCCGGAATCCGTGAACGAGGCGCTCGACGCCGCCGTGCGCGGCCAGGACTGGGCCGAGGGCGATCACGTCCGCCGCATCATCTTCCTTGTCGGTGATGCGCCTCCGCATATGGATTACGCCAACGCGCCCCGCTATGCCGAGGTGATCGCCGCCGCGCGCGACAAGGGCATCATCGTCAACACGATCCAGGCGGGAAGCGATCCCGAAACCCGGGAATACTGGCAGGAGATGGCCCGGTTGGGCGGCGGGCGATATCATCCGATCCCGCAGGATGGCGGCCAGGTCGTGCAGATCCAGACCCCCTATGACGACCAGATCAACCAGATCCAGCTTCGTATCGACGCGACGGTGGTCCCCTACGGTTCCTCGGCCAAGCAATCGGAGCTGGAGGACAAGATCGCCGAACGTGCCGAGGCACCCGCTTCGGTCCGGGCAGACAATTCGAGCTTTTATGCCAAGAAGACCGGGCGCGAGGTCGTGACGGGCGGGGGCGATCTGGTTGCCGCTATCGACAATGGCAGTATCACGCTGGACGGAGTGGCGGAGGCGGAACTGCCCCCCGCGCTGCGCGGCATGAGCACCGAGGAACGGGCGGCCCATCTTCAGCAGAAGCTCGAGGAGCGCCGGGAACTGGAAACCGAACTGGCCGGTCTTGTCGACAAGCGCGATACGTTCATCGCAGAGCAAGGCGCGGATGCGGATGACCAGAGCAGCTTCGACAAGTCGGTTCGCGTATTGTTGAAAGAGCAACTGAACTGACCCCGTCCCTATGGCACGTCCGGCCTTTCGTCGTCTTTGCGGGGCAGGGCCGCCATGGCCGTGGATTCCATTGCGATCTGCGGATATGTCAGGCGGATTGGCAAAACCTACCGGGATCGAAAATGCTCAAGACAGCCTTTACGCTCGCCATATGCCTGACGCTTGTCGGATGTGTTGATCCCGGTGATGATCTGCCGCCCCCCGTTACCGAATGCCAGCCGCCTGATCCCGTGACCAAGGTGCAGCAATGCGGATAGCCTCGGTCGAAGGACGGCTGGCTGACCGGACCGGCGCAGCCCATGCCTGATCGGCAAAGGGTGTGCCCGAAGCGAATGGAAGATGTGATGATGATACGGACGACAATGGTTGCGGCATGCCTGCTTCTGGCGGCATGCAAACAGGAACCCACGGCAATCGGCATGCCCAATCCCGCATCGCTTCATTGCATCAACCAGCGCGGAGTTGTGGAGCTTCGCGACGAAGAGCGGGGTACGGTCGGATACTGCCATCTTCCCGATGGCCGCGTGGTCGATGAATGGAAGCTGTATCGATCTGCCCAAGCGGGATAGTCCGGCAGCCATGCGCGCGGCGCGGCAGATGATCCCATGACCGGGCAGATCCGCCGGAAAGACGATGCCCCGCTCACCTGCGCCATCGTCATCCCGTCGAGAAGCGTTACATCGACCACTGCCGGTATGATGCCCGAAAAACGCGAATAATCATGCGTGTATCGCGGATTTCTAACATTATCCCTTGCAGGTCGGGACATCCATGCCTAGGTCATTTCCGTAACCCACCGGCAGCGACAACAGAATAATCGGGCATGCTGCGATGCGATTCCTGCTGACATTCCATTCCGGGGCGGCCGGCCAGTGGCGCTGCCTCGATACCGCACTTCTTCCCGCGTTTCGCTCGGGACGGGCGGAGGATCTGCCCAGCGCCCTGCACGCCGCGCCGGATCTGGTCATGCGCTGGTTGCTCGGGCGCTACGAGATCGCGAATGTCATGGTGCCAGCGGCGGGAAACCGGTCACGGGCGCCGGGACCGGATGGTCCGATCGCGGTATATGCGCTTGATCCCGGGCGATCCGTGATTGGTCTCGAACAGGAATATCACGGCGCCTGGCTGGAGATGTTCCTGCAGCAAAACCGGCCGCTTGGATTTATCGCCGCCCGCAAGGCACAGGCCGTGTCGGCGATGGAGGCGCTTGCCTCGCTGGAGGAACGGGCGGCCCGGCCTCTGAATGCCGCCGATCCGGCCTGCCGCGAGACAACGGGCCGGATGGCCGATCAACAGCGGATTCTGGACAAGCTGCGCAATGGCGGCGCCGATGGGGCAACGGCGATGGAGGAGGAAGCCTGAGGCCCGAGTTGCCGGTCTCGGCCGTGCCGTGCTGCCTGGCTTGTCGATATCGGGACCGTCTGCCGCGATCGGGTATCGAACCGATACGCGAACAGGCCACTGGAACTACAGCCATGCCCAGACCGCTTTTTCTTGCCATATTCGAGCAAGGTTGACGTTAGGTCAGACTGGAGAAAAGCGCGGATTTTGATTATAGGAACAATAGTTTTTACTCGGCATTGCAACAGAGGATTAATTTAATGGCTGTCGATATTTTCCTGAAACTCTCGAACAATATCCGTGGCGAATCGCAGGACGAAACGCATCGCGACGAAATTGACGTGCTGGCCTGGAACTGGGGCCTGACCCAATCCGGCACCACGCATATCGGCTCGGGCGGCGGTGGCGGCAAGGTCAATGTCCAGGACATCACGCTGACCAAATATGTCGACCTGGCCACCTCGGACCTGATCAAGCGCTCCACCTCGGGCGAACATATCGAAAGCGGCGAATTGATCGTCCGCAAATCGGGCGGTGCGGCTCCGATCGAGTATTTCCGGATCAAGCTGGAAAATCTCATGATCACCAGCTACAACACCGGCGGTGCGAAAGACGGCCTGGACCGTATCCAGGAAACCGTGACGCTGAACTTCCGCAAGTTCGAGGTGCTTTACACCCTGCAGGAAGAATCCGGCGCGGCCGGTGCCGAATCCACGGCTGGCTGGGATATCGCCGAGAACAAGGAATGGGGCGTCGCGTAAAACGCGCGCTTCTTGAACCATGCGGCATGAATAGCGCTGGCCCCGTTTCGCGGCCAGCGCTATTCATGTTTTTGGCGATCTCTGCCGGGACTCGGGCATTGGCGATATGACTGCGCGAACCCAAGTCCCCGGGGGACGACGGGTCCGAACAGAACCTGCAACGATATGCGCGCCGGTCAGGGGCGCTGCTGCGAGGATATCGCGAATAGCAGGCCAATCTGCCCGAATACGGCTTCAGCCCAGTCCCTTCGCCGTTTCTTCCAGCACGTGCCAGAGTTCGCTTGCGGTGCTGCGCATGGTCATGATGGCAAGCCTGTCTCCGCTGCGGCGGATGAGAAAGACGCTCATGTGATGCAGCCCGGTGCGGGTGGCGCTGCCGGGGCCGAAGGCGGCCACATCCAGATTGACGAGCTTCTCCATCATCGCCCGGATCGGAGCGTCGCCGCTCTCTGATACGATTTCGAAAACGGTCCAGCCATCGGTCTGCTCGGTGATCGAACAGCCCGCCGCATGGGCCGTGAGATCGGCTGCGAAATCCTCGATGGCGCGGTTTTCCGCCTCGATCATCCATTGATCGGGGCCGGTCCAGAAGGCGGCCACCCCATGCCCCGCAGCCCATTTGCCCGGACCGGGCAGTTCCAACCCCATCGGCATGGGCCGCGATGCCCCCCGGCGCAAGGCCAGCGAGGCAAGCGCCGCCGCGGGATTCTCGGAAATCCGCAACGGACCAAACTGTTGCTTGGCGGGCTTGTCCGCGCCAAGAGCGGTGATCGGTGTCAGGTCAGTCACGCAGGCGTCCTCCATCTGGATCGACAAAATGGGCCGAGACGACGCGCAATGCGACCTGCTGCCCGTCGAGCGGATTGGCGGCGGTAATGACTTCTCCGATGCGCTCGTCGCCATGGGCCAGGAACCCCAGCCCGATATGCGCGCCGATATGAGGCGAGTAACCGGCAGAGCTGATCCAACCCTGATCGGTGGCCATGCTCTGCGCCGCGCCCTCGGTGAACAGATGCGCCCCTGCAACCACCGGCTGTGCTGGATCGACTGGCTGCAACCCGACCAGCCGCCGCGTTTCGGCGGCCAACCCCTCGCGCCGGGACATCACCGCGCCGATACTGTCCTTCTTGGTCGAGACCATCCGGCCCATGCCCAGCATCTGCGGACTGGTCTGACCGTTCAGCTCGTTACCGGCGGCATGACCCTTTTCGATCCGCATGACGCCGAGCGCCTCGGTTCCGTAGGGGGTCGCGCCCAGATCCTTTCCCGTCTTGACCAGCCGTTGCATCAGCGCATGGCCAAATCGCGCCGGCACCGCGACCTCATAGGCCAGTTCGCCCGAAAACGAGATCCGGAACAGCCGGGCCCTGAGCCCGCCGCAGATCGTCAGGCTGGCGCAGGCCATGAAGGGGAAGGCCTCGTTCGAGATATTGAAACCCTCGTCCACGATCCGCTCCAGCAGCCGCCGCGCATTCGGACCGGCGACCGCGATCTGCGCCCAGGCATCCGTGGTCGAGATCAGTTGCACATCCATGTCCGGCCACAGGCATTGCCGGGCGAATTCCATGTGGCGATAGACGGGCCCGGCCTGCGCCGTCGTGGTAGTGACGACGTAATGATCCTCGGCCAGCCGCGCGCAGGTGCCGTCATCCCAAGCGATACCGTCCTCGCGCAGCATCAGGCCATAGCGGACCATCCCGACCTTCAGCGTCTTCATGCCGTTGCAGTAAAGCCGGTTCAGGAACTCCCCGGCATCCGCGCCCTGCACATCGACCTTGCCAAGCGTGGTCACGTCGCAGATGCCAACGCCCTTGCGGGTGGCCAGAACCTCGCGGTCGACCGTTTCGCGCCAATGCGTCTCGCCGGGGCGGGGGAAATACTGCGCCCGCATCCACGGTCCGACCTCGACGAATACCGCGCCCTGCGATTTGGCCCAGTGATGGGTCGGTGTCAGGCGGCGGGGGCGGAAATGCTCGGCCGTGTTGCCGCCGCCCAGGACCGACAACGATACGCCTGTATAGGGCGGGCGGAAGATCGTGGTGCCGGTCTCGGGGATTGATTTGCCGGTCAGTTCCGACATGACGGCCAGCGCGGTGACATTCGCCGTCTTGCCCTGATCGGTCGCCATGCCAAGCGTCGTCCAGCGCTTCAGATGCTCGACCGGGCGCATGTTCTCCTGATGGGCCAGCTTGATGTCCTTGACCGTGACATCGTTCTGGAAATCCACCCAGGCCCGGCCCTTGCCGGGCACATGCCAGAGCGCTTGCGGCTTCGATACCGCGTCCTCGGCCTGCGGCAATTCGGGCATCATGGCCTTGAGGTCCAGTTCGGCAAGCGCTTGGGCCGCAGCTTCCGCGCCGGAACGCAAGGCGGCGGCTGTGCTCCCCTGACCATTGGCGGCCCCTGCGGCGATCAGACCCGGCGGTCCGTCCTTGGCCGGAACAAAGCTTTGCAGCGTCTCGTCCCAGACCGGTCGGCCACGGTGATGCGAGGCCAGGTGCAGGTTCGGGTTCCACCCCCCCGAAATCCCGAGCGCGCCGCAATCGATCCACTGGCTGCGCCCGTTTTGCCTGACCTCGATCTTGGTCAGGCCGAGACGGCCCTTGGCATTGCTGACCAAGCCTCCGGCAAAGATCGGGTAGTCGCCCAGGGCCTTTGCATCCGTGCGGCTGTCGATAACACCCGCGATCTCGATCCCCTTGGCGGCAAGATCGATGGCAGTGCGATGGCCATCGTCGTTATTGGTAAAGATAGCCACCCGCTCGGCGGGGCTGACAGCCCAACGATTGGCAAAGGCGCGCATGGCGCCCGCCAGCATGATGCCCGGGCGGTCATTATTGGCGAAGGGAATATGCCGCTCGATGGCGCCTGCCGCCAGAACCGCGCGTTTCGCCGTGATCCGCCACAATGTTTGACGCGGCTTGCCGCCCGGCTCGGGCAGGTGATCCGCGACCCGCTCGACCGCGCCATAGATGCCGTGATCGAAGGCCCCGAAGACGGTGGTGCGGCGCATGATGCGCAGGTTGGGCAGGCTGGCAAGTTCCTCTTCAACCCCGGCCACCCATTCGGTGGCGGGTTCATCACCCAGCAGATGCGTCTCGGCCAGCAACCGGCCCCCAAGGCGGAAATCCTCGTCTGCCAGGATCACCTGTGCACCCGAGCGCGCCGCTGTCAGCGCTGCCGCAAGACCTGCCGCGCCGCCGCCGATCACCAGCAGGTCGCAATGCAGGAAGCCCTTGTCATAGGCATCCGGATCTGCCTGCATGGACAGGCTGCCCAACCCCGCCGCCCGGCGGATCGCGGGCTCATACAGCTTTTCCCAGAAGGCGCGGGGCCACATGAAGGTCTTGTAATAGAACCCCGCCGCGAAGAAGGGCGACAGAAGATCGTTCATCGCCAACAGGTCGAAGCTGAGCGAGCCGATGCGGTTCTGGCTCCGGGCGCTCAGCCCGTCATACAGCTCGGCCACTGTGGCGCGGGTATTGGGCTCCAGCCGCGCGCCGCTGCGCAGTTCGACCAGTGCGTTGGGCTCTTCGGACCCGGCCGCGATCAGTCCCCGTGGGCGGTGATACTTGAAGCTGCGCCCCATCAGCCGCACATTATTGGCCAAGAGCGCCGAAGCGAGCGTGTCGCCCGGATGGCCGGAAAATGTCCGTCCGTCAAAGGTAAAGGACAGGCTGCGCGAACGGTCGATCAATCCGCCGGAAAGCCGGGTCATGCCGCACCTCCCTTTCCGCGCAGCGCCACGTCGCGGGCAAGCTCTGCGCCCAGGATCTCATGCGTAACGGTGTCGCGCGTCACGACCAGCCAGGACCGGTCGCCCTGTTCGTGAAACCACAACTCGCGATGCACACCCGCCGGGTTGTCGCGCAGATAGACGTAATCGGCGAACGCAGCCTCGGCACCCTCGGCCATTCCGTCGGGGCGCTCGATCAGCCTTGCATCGCCCAGATAGGTGAATTCCTGCGCGTCGCGAAGGCCAAGCAGGGGATGGGGAATCAGCATGTCTTGACCTCAATGCAGGTTCGGCGCGGCGCCCACGCCTTTTTCGTCGATGACATGACCGCGTGCGAAACGGTCGAGGCGGTAACCACGGGCGGTGTCATGCGGGGCATCCCTGGCCAGCAGATGCGCGAAGGCATAACCGCTGGCAGGCGTCGCCTTGAAGCCGCCATAGCACCAGCCGGCATTCAGGTAGAGCCCCTCGACATGCGTGCGGTCGATGATCGGAGAGCCGTCCATGGACATGTCCATGATCCCGCCCCATGACCGCAGCAGCCGCGCCCTGCCGATCATCGGCATCAGGGCCATGCCGCCTTCGGCCACGTCCTCGACCACCGGCAGGTTGCCGCGTTGGGCATAGGAATTGTAGCCGTCGATATCGCCGCCAAAGACCAGCCCGCCCTTGTCCGACTGGCTGACATAGAAATGCCCCGCGCCGAATGTGATCACGCCCGGAATGACCGGTTTCAGCCCCTCGGTGACAAAGGCCTGCAACACGTGGCTTTCGATCGGCAGGCGCATCCCCGCCATCTGCATGACACGCCCCGTGGATCCGGCCACGGCAACCCCGACCTTCTTCGCACCGATGTAACCGCGAGAGGTCTCGACACCCCGAATGCGGCCATCCTCGATCCGGAAACCGGTGACTTCGCAATTCTGGATCAGATCGACCCCGCGCCTGTCGGCACCGCGGGCATAGCCCCAGGCTACCCCGTCATGCCTGACCGTGCCGCCCCGGCGCTGCAGCAACCCGCCCTTGATCGGGAAGCGGGCATTGTCGAAATTCAGGAAAGGTGCCATCGCCCGGACCCCGGCCGTATCCAGCAGTTCGGCATCCGCACCCGCCAGCAGCATCGCATTACCCCGGCGGCGGAAGGCATCCCGCTGTGCGTCACTGTGATACAGGTTCAGCACACCGCGCTGGCTGATCATGGCGTTGAAGTTGAACTCCTGCTCCAGCCCTTCCCACAATTTCATCGAGAATTCATAGAAGGGCTCGTTCCCCGGCAGCAGGTAGTTCGAGCGGATGATTGTCGTGTTCCGGCCGATATTCCCCTGCCCGAGCCAGCCCTTCTCCAGAACCGCGATACGCGCCTGCCCGAAGGTGCGGGCGAGGTAATAGGCCGTCGCCAGCCCATGCCCGCCGCCGCCGATAATGACATAGTCATAGGATGGTTGCGGATCGGGATTGCGCCAGAGCGGTTTCCATCCCTTGTGCCCTGTCAGGGCCTCCTTGATGACGCGAAAGCCGGAAAAATGCATCGCATGGCACTCCTTGTTCCGTTCCAATCTGGCACAGCAATGGGGATGGAATGTGCCTGAAACAGACATTCTCTTGCCTGGACAGGCCATGTGCGCCCTTCAAAGGAAGCAGGCGGGATGGATTCCAAACTTCTGATTCCACCCCTATGGCAAGAGCGATCTACGGCTGACCCTGCGCATCGGAGGCGAGCGGGCCGCGATGATATTGCGAGCGCAAGAGTCGGGCACGCGCGCGTAATTCCGTCGGGCGGGTCTTGTTGAATTCCTTGAACCATTTCGAGAAATGGGAAGTCGAGGCGAAACCCGACGCGACGGCAATATCCATGATCGGCTTTCCGGTATAGAGAAGCATCTCGCGCGCCCGATCCACGCGCAGCGAGATGTAATAGCGCACCGGGGTCATCCCCAGATGCAGGCGGAACAAGCGCTCAAGCTGCCTTGCGCTCAGGCAGACCTCTTCGGCCAGCTCCTCGATCGGCACCGGAATTTCCAGGTTCTGCCGCATCAGCCGGATGACCCTTTGCAGGGGTTGGGGCAGGGCGGTCATCTGCTGCTCCCTGCCGCCCTGCTGATCCTCGTTCGCCTCGCGAATCCGCTCGTGGTGGAACTGGTTGGCGACGGCCTGCGCAAGATCGGCCCCGTGCCGGTCGGCGATGATCTGCAACATCAGGTCCATGGCCGCCGTCCCGCCCGAGCAGGTCAGCCGGTTCCGGTCGATCTCGAACAATGTGCAGGTCATCTCGAGATGCGGAAAATCCTCTTCGAAGGCCGTCCGGTTTTCCCAGTGGATGGTGCAGCGATAGCCGTCCAGCAGCCCCGCCTGCGCCATGAGATAGCTGGCGGTGGAGAGGGCGCCAAGCGCCAGCCCGCTGCGCGCCGCCCGCCGCATCGCCGCCAGGTATGGCCGCTCGTCCGGCGGCTCCAGCCGGACCCCGCCGCACAGAAAGATCGCGTGATTGCGTTCCAGCGCCTGATCCAATGTAACCGCCTGAAAGGGCAGCCCGTTCGAGGCCAGAACGGGCGATCCGTCAAGGCTGCAGAGGTCCCACCGGAACGCTTCGCGCCCCAACAGGCGATTGGCCGCCCGCAGGGGTTCCGTCGCCGAGGCAAGGCTCATCATCGATTGCCCGTCGAGCATCAGAAAGGCGAAACACAGGGGTTCCCTGATCTCATGGTAAAACATTGGCGGTCCCTGATGGCATTGCGCCATGATTGATCGGACGCCGTACCGGCTTCAAGAGATCTTTCAAGCCGTCACCCCCCGGGCAACCCGAACACCGCTATTCCAGGGCAATCTCGACATCCGAGACCGCACGGCTCGAACAGGCGAGGATATAGCCCTGCTCTGCCTCTTCTGCGGTCAGCCCACCATTGGGCCGGGCATCGACATCGCCCGACACCAGCCTGACCATGCAGGTCCCGCACATGCCCTCGCCGCAGCCGCAGGGGATGACGACGCCTTGACGCAAGCTGGCTTGCAGGACCGTCTCGGCCGGACGGATATGCAGGTCGCGACCATTCACCTTCAGCAGATGGGCGGGGCCGCCCGTTTCAACCGGTTCGGGTGCAACAGGGGTGACGGGAGTCTCGGTGCCAAAGCTCTCGGTATGGAATTGCGCCTTCGCGCCGCCTTCTGCCGCGTGGATCAGCCGCGCCTCCTGCATGAAACCGCCGGGACCGCAGCAGAACACCTCTCGGCGACCGAAATCCGGCACAGCCGCTGCGAGAAGCCCACGGCGGATGCGGCCATGATACCCGAACCAGCCCGGAGCGGGCCGCGTCACCGTCACGGCCACGCTCAACCGGGGCATCCGGCGCTGCAACTCGGTCAGTTCGGACGTGAACAGCATTTCGGACGGATCGCGCGCGGCATGGAACCAGGCCAGATCGGCCTCCGGCTCGCTCTCGGCCAGGTCACGCAGCATAGCCATCATCGGCGTCGCGCCCGACCCGCCCGAGACGAAGGCCAGTTTCTCATTGCTTCGAAGCGCCAGCGTAAAGGTGCCACGCGGCGGGCGCGCCTCGATGACATCGCCTTCGCGGAAATGGTCATGCAGCCAGCGGGTCGCGCCGCCTGCCGCCTGCGCCTTGATGGTCAGGTGAAGATCACCCCCGCCCCCGCCCGAGATGGTAAAGCTGCGCCAGAGCGGACCATCGGGCATCGGCACTTTCAGCACCAGCGCCTGCCCCGGCACGAAGCTGACCGGCCCCGACCGCGCGCGCAGGCGGAAGGTCTTGATCGTCGGCGTCTCCTGACGGATCGCGATGCAGGACAGGGGCATCAGGCCCGTAGCGATTGCTTGCGTATCCACGCCCCTACTCCGCTGCTACCGCCCTGTGCGGGGTGCCGACATAGTCGCCCATCTTGCCCGCATACCAATCGGTGAAATGGGTCAGCATGAATTCCGACGGTGCATAGGGACCCGGCCGATAGGCGCGCGACAGAACCCCCCGGTGATTGTTCTCGGCCAGCATTCCGTCCTCGCTATTGGTCGCCATCCACACCTCGGTCAGATGCTCGACATCGTAATCCACGCCTTCGACCGCATCCTCGTGAACCAGCCAGGTTGTGCGCAGCTCCGTCCGGTTCGCCGAGATCGGCAGGACGCGGAAATGGATGATGTGATCGGACAGGAAATGGTTCCAGTTATGCGGCACGCGGAACATGCGGACCGAGCCCAGATCCTGCTCGGTGAAATCACCCAGCAGCTTGTTGCAGGCCGGTTTTCCATCCGTCGTGAAGGACACCGTATTTTCGTTGAAGGGCAGGCGGATGCAGCGGAACTCGATCCCGCCATCGGCGGGCTTGTGGGGTAATTCCAGTGCATCCCATCGTGCGGTCGAGCGATCCATCAGCCCCTGGAACTGGGTCTTTGCCTGCGGATCGTCCGGTAGGGCGAATTCGACCATTGAGACCAGCAGTTCGGGATGGTTCGCCGCGCAGTGATAGCATTCGCGGTTATTCTCGATCACCAGTTTCCAGTTCGCCTCTTCGACAATGGTCGAGGTGAATGCAACCTTGGTGCGGTCGGGCATATGCGGGGCGATATAGGGAGTGACACCCGCCCTGAAACGCTCCAGCGACGGCGGCTCGTCGGCAAGGCAGATATAGACCATGCCGCAGATCACCTCAACATGCACAGGCGCGAGGCTATAGGCGCTGGTATCGAAACCCTCGGGCATCTGCCGGGCATTGATCAGGCTGCCGTCCAACTCGTAGACCCATTGGTGATAGGGGCAGACCAGCCGATTGGCGCGGCCCCTTTCCTTCAGGCAGATCTGCGAGCCGCGATGCCGGCAGGTATTGTGGAAGGCCACGACCTCGCCCTCGCGGTTGCGCAGCACCACGATCGGGTTGTGACCAACCCGCAATGTCAGGTAATCGCCGGGGCGCGGAATCTCGACCGTGCTGCAGGCGAAAAGCCAGTCGGTTTCGAACACGGCCTCGATATCGGCCTGGAAGACCTGTTCGTCCACATAAAAATCGCGGGGAAGCGAGTGGCCGGAAAGCCGCTGGTCCAGCAGCCCTGCAATTCGTTCCTTCAGCATCCCTGATGCCTCCTGAATGTCCAATCGCGGGCGAGGCCCCGCTTCTCGATGCCCTCCATCCTGACGCCTTGGCAGTCGGATATGCGCCAATGATTCCGACATCGGCAGCCAGCTTTCCGACCGGAAGGAAGGACAGCATCCGCGACGAAGTTTCTCTTGAAGATCGGTATGGCACGCGGTCTATAATCGGGTTCCGCAGCTGTCGACAGATGCCGCCATGCCAGTCCGCAACCGCTGGCCGCCGCCCGAGATCAAGGCTTATGGCGGATTTATGCAAGACGATGGCGGAAACACGCAACGTGACTCGGGCCGATCCGGGCTATCCCGGGATAGCTGCCGATAGATCGCGATCCATCACCAGAGGAAAGGGGGGACATATTGGAGATTCTGGGCTTCATCGCGAATAACTGGCTGGTGATCCTCGGACTGGCGGGCGAACATATCTCGATCGTCGTGGTCGCGGTGGGTTTCGCGATCCTGACGGGTGTGCCGATCGGCATCGCCATCACCCAGAACAAGCGCATCGCGGATATGGTGCTTTACGTCGCCTCGATCATCGTCACGATCCCGTCGATCGCCCTGTTCGGCCTGATGATCCCGATACTCTCGAAGATCGGGCAGGGGATCGGCTGGCTGCCCGCCGTGATCGCGATCCTGCTCTATTCGCAACTGCCCATCGTCCGGAACACCTATACCGCGATCACCAATGTCGATCCCGCCCTGCGCGAGGCGGCGACGGGGATGGGCATGACCCCGTTCCAGCGTCTGGCGCGGCTCGAGATCCCGATCGCCATCCCGGTCATCATGGCGGGCGTCCGCACCGCGTGGTGATGAATATCGGCGTGGCCGCGATTGCCGCCTATATCGGTGCGGGCGGGCTTGGCGTGCTGATCGCCCGAGGCATATCCCAGACAGATCCGCGTCAGCTCATCACCGGGGCGATTGCCGTCTCGCTGCTGGCTATCGTTGCGGATTGGGGCTTGTTGAAACTGCAAAAGCGGCTGACCCCGGCCGGGCTGAAACGCTGACGGGGGCGAGGCCCGCCTTCGTCCCACTGTCCAATGCAACGGGGCCAGGAACCGGTAAAAGCGCTGTCAATGCGTAAAGCCGGCAAGGACAACAAATCACAGGAAGGACATCTCACATGATCCGTCTCGAAGACCTGACCAAGATTTTCAGGACGCCGAATGGCGATGTCGTTGCCGCCGACCGGGTGAACATGGAGGTGCCCGAGGGCGAGATCTGCATCCTTCTGGGCCCTTCCGGTTGCGGCAAGACCACCGCGCTCAAGATGATCAACCGGCTGATCCCGCCCACCAGCGGCAAGATCTATCTTGATGGCAAGGATACGTCCGGGCTCGACGATATCGAACTGCGCCGCAATATCGGTTATGTGATCCAGCAGATCGGCCTGTTCCCCAACATGACCATCGAGGAAAATATCTGCGTCGTGCCCAGGCTGCTGAACTGGGACGCAAAGCGGGCCGCGAACCGCGCCGCCGAGTTGCTGGACCTGGTCGGGCTCGATGCCCGCCAATACCTGAAGCGCTTTCCGAAAGAACTGTCGGGCGGCCAGCAGCAGCGTGTCGGGGTGATCCGGGCGCTGGCCGCCGATCCGCCGGTGATGCTGATGGACGAGCCCTTCGGGGCCATCGACCCGATCAACCGAGAGATCATCCAGGACGAGTTCCTGAAGATGCAGTCCGAGATGAAGAAGACCATCATGTTCGTCAGCCACGATATCGACGAGGCGGTGAAGATGGGCGACAAGGTCGCCATCTTCCGGGCGGGCAAGATCGAGCAATACGCCTCGCCCGACCGGATCCTGGCGCATCCGTCGAATGAATTCGTCGCTGATTTCGTCGGTGCCGACCGCACCCTGAAGCGGCTGCGCCTGCTGACCGCCGAACAGGTCGCCAGGAGCGATGCGCCGATCACCTCTCGCTCGACCAAGATCGACGATGCGCGGCAGGCCCTTTCTGGGGCAAAGGCCCGGATTGCGGTGGTCATCGACAGCGATCACCGCCCGGTCGGTTTCGTGACCGCCGAAGAGATGACCGGCGCCTCGGGAACGGTGCGCGACCTGGCCCATCCGCTGCCTGCGACAGTGCCCATCCGCGCCGATCTGCGCGCCGTCGTGTCCGAGATGTTCGCGCAGGACACCATGTGGCTGGCCTGCACCGACGATCAGGGCCGCTTTGCGGGCGTCATCTCGCAGCCCGACGTGACCGCTGCGCTGCAAGCTACCTATGCCCGCGACCGGAATACCCCCGAAAAGCTGGAGGCGTCATGACGCAGTCGCTTGGCCTTGGCCGCGCGCCACCCTGTTTCTGGTCTTCGCGCTCGGCATATGGGTTTCGGCCTCGGGTCTGGTCGACTCGATTGTCACCTATCGGGAAGATATCGTCTACCTGACCAAGCAGCATCTTGTGCTTGTCGTTTCCTCCGGGACAGCGGCAATCCTGGTCGGGTTGCCGGTCGGCATCTGGCTGTCGCGCCCGTCGATGGAGCGTTACGCCGAAACGGTGATGCAGGTCTTCAATATCGGCACCACCATCCCGACACTGGCCGTCGTCGCGCTGTCGATGACGCTTCTGGGCATCGGCTTTCCGCCCGCGTTCTTCGGGCTGTTCGTCGCCTCGCTTCTGCCGATCGTGCGCAATACCTATGCCGGTCTGCTGACGGTTCCCTCGCATCTGAAAGAGGCCGCGACCGGCATGGGCATGACCCGGCGCCAGATCCTCTGGCGGATCGAGCTGCCCAACGCGCTCTACGTGATCTTTTCCGGCATCCGCACCGCTTTGGCGATCAATGTCGGCACGACGCCGCTGGCCTTCCTGATCGGCGGCGGGGGCTTGGGCGAGTTGATCTTCACCGGCATCGACCTGATGGATACCGGCATGCTGCTGGCCGGGGCGATCCCGACCGCTGCGCTTGCCGTTGCCGTCGATTTCCTGATGGGACAGGCGCAGTTGCACCTGATCCCCAAAGGCGTGAACCCGCTGCGATAGAAAAATACCATCCAGCCAACAAAGGGAGAGTTTCAAATGAACATCACCGTCAAATCCACCCTCACCGGCCTTGCCCTCGCCGGTTTCGCCATGGGCGCGCAGGCTGCCGATATCGTCGTCGGCGGCAAGAACTTTACCGAACAGCAGCTCCTCTCGGCTATCACCCAGCAGGTGCTGGAGGCGAATGGCCATAATGTCGACAACCGCGCCGGCATGGGCTCTGCTGCTGTGCGGCAGGCGATGGAGAACGGCCAGATCGATGTCTACTGGGAATATACCGGCACCTCGCTGATCACCTATAACAAGGTCGAGGAAAAGCTGGACCCCGAAGCGACCTATAGCCGAGTCAAGGAACTGGACGCCGAAAAGGGCATCGTCTGGCTGAACCCGTCCGAGGCCAACAACACCTATGCCTTCGCCATGCGCGCCGAGGATTCCGAGGAAACCGGCATCAAGACGATCTCGGACCTGGCCCAGGCCGTGAATGACGATGGCGACTTGACCCTTGCCTCGAATGCCGAATTCTATGCCCGCGCCGACGGGCTGAAGCCGCTGCAAGAGGCCTATGGCTTCGAATTCGGCCGCGCCAATATCAAGCGGATGGATACCGGGCTGGTCTATCAGGCGCTCAAGGACGGACAGGTCGATGTCGGGCTGGTCTTTGCGACCGATGGCCGGATTCCCGCCTTCAACTTCACCGTGCTCGCCGACGACAAGGGCTATTTTCCCAGCTACGCCCTTGCCCCGGTGATCCGCGACGAGGTATTGGAAGCCAATCCCGATATCGGCGAACTGCTGAACGAGGTCTCGGCCAAGCTGAATGACGAGGTGATGGCCAAGCTGAACGCCAGCGTCGATGTCGAGAAGGTCTCGATCGAGAACGCGGCCACACAGTTCCTGAAGGATAACGGCCTGATCTGACCAGTCGGGTGGGCATGATCCCACCCAACACGTTTTTGCTGACAAGGCACGCGCCCATGATCAACCGCAAGAAGCTGAACCTGGGCGCGGCCCAGTTCGCCAGCGAGATCGGCGATGTCGATGCCAATCTCGACCGCCACCTGCATTGGATCGCCAAGGGGCGCGAGGCCGGGCTGGACATGCTGGTCATGCCCGAGCTTTCTCTGACCGGCCATTACGGGCCGGAAAAGCTGCTGACGGCGGCGATGTCGCGCAAGGATCCCCGGCTGAGGCAACTGGCCGAGGCAGCCGGGCCGATGGCGCTCACCGTCGGCTTCATCGAAGAAGGCCCTGCCGCGCAATTCTACAATTCGGCGGCCATTCTTCAGAATGGTAAGCTCGTGCATCTGCATCGCAAGGTGAACCTGCCCAATTACGGCAAGCTGGAAGAGGGCAAGCACTACGCCTCGGGCCGTTTCGTCGAGACATGGGCGATGGACGAACACTGGCGGGCGGGCTTGCTCATCTGCGCCGATGTCTGGAACCCGGCACTGACCCATCTGGCCTTTCTGCACGGCTCCACGATGCTGATCTGTCCGGTCAGTTCCGGCATCGAGGCGGTTGGCGTCGAATTCGACAATCCCGGTGGATGGGTGCTGACCTGCCGTTTCTACGCGATGATCTACGGTGCACCGGTCATCATGGTGAACCGGACCGGGACCGAGCGTGACCTGAGCTTCTGGGGCGGGTCATGTATCGTCGATCCCTTCGGGCGTATCCTGGCACAGGCGGGCCAGGGCGAGGAGCTTGTCTCGGCCGTGCTGGATTACGACGAGATTCGCCGTGCGCGTCAATTGCTGCCGACCGTGCGCGACAGCAATATCGCATTGGTCCATAACGAAACCTCACGCTTGCTGGGAACGCTCGGCGTTCCCGATTTCGTCCGCGACTGAGGCCGGATCATGCCAGAGCTCCACGACTTCCTCCATGACACAAGCGCCGCCGACCTGCCCGACGAGGCGCTGGCGCTTGGCCGCCGCTGGCTTCTGGACCTGCTGGGTGTCGCCGCCGGGGGCAGCCGCACAAGCCTGTCGCGGATCATCCGCAACCACGCGGCAGAGCATTTCGCGGCGGGATCGAAAGGCGCGATCATGCTGATGGATGGCCGCAGGGTCAGCCCGGCAGGGGCGGCCCTGGCCGGTGGCATGACCATCGACTCGCTGGACGGGCATGACGGCCACAAGCTGACCAAGGGCCATGTCGGCTGCGGGCTGTTACCCGCGCTGCTGGCCATCTCGCAGGCCGAGGGGCTGACCGATGACCGCGAATTCCTGGCCTCGCTGGTGCTGGGCTACGAGATCGGCACCCGCGCCGGGATCGCGCTGCACCGCACCGCCAGCGATTACCACACATCCGGCGCATGGATCGCCGTGGCGGCAGCGGCCCTGGCAGCAAGACTGCTCGGGCTGGATCGCGTCCGGACCCGTCATGCCATCGGCATTGCCGAGTATCACGGACCGCGCAGCCAGATGATGCGCTGCATCGATCATCCGACCATGCTCAAGGACGGCTCTGGCTGGGGCGCGATGGCGGGTGTTTCGGCGGGATATCTTGCGGCGGATGGCTTTACCGGCGCCCCCGCGATCACCGTCGAGGGCGAGGATACCGCCGATCTCTGGTCCGATCTCGGCCAGCGCTGGCGCATCGCCGAGCAATATTTCAAGCCCTGGCCGATCTGCCGATGGGCACAGCCCCCCGTGCAGGCGGCACTGAACCTGCGGGCGGAACACGGACTGACATCCGAACAGGTCGAACGGGTCGAGATCGTCACCTTCCACCAGTCCCGCCGCCTCGCCACGCGCGATCCGGTCACGACCGAAGAGGCGCAGTATTCCACCGCCTATCCAACCGCCGTGGCGCTGGCCCGCGGACGCGTCGATCCCGTGGATATCGCCGGGGATAGCTTTGCCGATCCCGAGATCCGGCGGCTTGCGGCCTTGATGACCATCACCGAGAGCGAGGATTACAGCACGGCATTCCCGCACCGGCGCATTGCCGATCTGCGGCTTTTCATGCGGGACGGGCGGGTTTGGCCTCGGGCCCGACCGAGGCGACCGGCGATCCCGAGGCGCCGGTGCCGATGGCCGTGCTGCGCTCGAAATACCGGGCCTATGCTTTGCCTGTCCTGGGCGAGGCGGGGACTGCCGAACTTGAACAGGCCGTGGACCGGTTGGGGGATGGCGGCGGAACGGCACGGTTCTTCGGCATGATCGGCAACCGGTAAGGCGGAGGCGTTTCCCGAGGATATGCGCCCCGCGACGGCCGGGGGCTGCCTGCCCCGTCGCCGGCTGGTTCTCGAACCAGTGGCCCCCCCCGGAGGATATTTTGCATGAAGAAGAAAGAGCGACCCACCTTTATCCCAACCCGGTCCAGTATGTTTTTCGTACTGGTTTTGCCGCGCCGGTTTCGGATTCATGTTTCGGATGCCTCTACTTTCGTGCGAAAGCGGAAGAAACGTCGTGCAACGCGCGCCGCCGTTGCACCGGCTGTGTAGGGGTTGTGCAGCCAAATTCCCAGCATTTGCCGGATGAGCCTGGTGCGGGCTGCCAACGCCGCGCTTGGGTCCTAGGCAGACACGCGTTCGCCCAACCAGCTACGCGCCAAAACCGGTAATTCGTCATAGTGACCGATCAGCGCATCCGGTTTCAATCGCGAGATCGCCTCTCCCTCGGGACCGAAACCAACCAGCGCGATCCGGACGCCGGTTGCTGCAGCGGTCTTGCAATCGGTCTCGGTGTCGCCCAGCAGGAAGGATGTCGAGACCTCGCCGCCCGCAGCCTCGACCGCCGCGCGATAGGGCCTTGGATCCGGTTTGCGCACCGGCAGCGTATCCGCTCCGATCAATGCGGCGAAGGCATCGCGTATCCCCAGATGGCGAAGCAGCGTTTCCGCCAAACCCTCGGGCTTGTTGGTGCAGATGGCAAGCTGGTGGCCATCCGAGGCAAGCCGTTCCAGCGCCGTCTCGACGCCGGGATAAAGCCGGGTATGGACCGCGATATTGTTGCCATAGAAATCCAGCAGGCGGGGGTAATCCTCTTCCTCGGCGCCGGGCGGCAACAGCATGTCCGGCGGCATCTGGCCATATCCCGCCCGCAGCATCGCCCGCCCGCCATGAAAGGCGATCAGCGCATCCGCGACCGGATCCAGAAGCGCGCCCAGCCCACGTGCCTCGAAACAGGAATTCGCAGCGGCGATCAGATCGGCCGAAGTGTCGGCCAATGTGCCATCCAGATCGAAAACCACCGTTCCCGCCATCTGTCTTCCCTTTCAGTTAACAATCCGAAACCAAAGGTGAATGCCCAAGGGCTTTCCAGCGCATCTGCACGGATTAGAACCCGGAACAACGAAATTGAACAGGCAATGGGGCAGGCATGGCGGAAAAACCGGTAGCAGTGGTCATTCTTGCGGCGGGACAGGGCAGCCGGATGCAGTCGGACCTGCCCAAGGTGCTGCATCGCCTTGGAGGGGTGCCGCTGGTCGGCCATGCGCTGGCCGCCGCGCGCAGCCTTGAACCCGCCGAGATCGTCGTCGTTGCCGGTCATGGCGCCGATGCGGTGGAGACGGCGGTCCGGAAACTGGAACCGGACGCGCGGATCGTCCTGCAATCCGAACAGCTTGGCACCGGCCATGCCGTGCGTCAGGCCTTGCCCACGCTGGAAGGGTTCGAGGGTAAGGTGATCGTGCTTTACGGCGATACCCCCTTTATCGGCGAGGATACGCTGGCCGCGCTGGCGAGCCATACGGCCGATCTTGTCGTGCTGGGTTTCGAGGCCGAGGATCCGGGCCGCTATGGCCGTCTGGTCGTGACCGAGGCGGGCCTTGAACGGATCGTCGAATACAAGGATGCCGATGAGGCTATTCGCTTGATCGCGCTTTGCAATTCCGGCGTCATGGCCCTGGATGCCGGGTTGCTGCGGCAATTGATCGTCCGGCTGACGAATGACAACGCGGCGGGGGAATATTACCTGACCGACCTTGTGGCGCTGGCCCGCGCCGAGGATCGCCGCTGCAATGTCGTCACCTGCGACGAAGAGGAAACCCTGGGCATCAATACCCGCGCCGAGCTTGCCTCGGCCGAGGCCGCATTCCAGGCCCGCGCCCGCGCCGAAGCGCTGGAGAACGGTGTGACGCTGGCGGATCCCGGAACCGTCTGGTTCGCGCTGGACACCGCCATCGGCCGCGATGCCGTCATTGGCCAGAATGTCGTCTTCGGCCCGGGCGTCACGGTGGAATCCGGCGCCGAGATCCTGCCCTTCTGCCATCTGGAAGGCTGTCACATCTCGTCAGGGGCAACCGTCGGTCCCTTCGCCCGCCTGCGTCCAGGTGCGGAACTTGCGGCGATGTCCATGTCGGCAATTTCGTCGAGATCAAGAACGCCGTGCTGGACGAGGGTGTCAAGGTCGGCCATCTGACCTATCTGGGCGATGCCCATATCGGCGAGCAGACCAATATCGGCGCTGGCACCATCACCTGCAATTATGACGGCGTGATGAAGCACCGCACCGAGATCGGCGCCAATGCCTTCATCGGCAGCGACACCATGCTGGTTGCCCCTGTTCGGGTCGGGGCCGAGGCAGTGACCGGATCCGG
The DNA here is from genome assembly GCF_003007735.2 of Paracoccus methylarcula. Classification (GTDB taxonomy): domain Bacteria; phylum Pseudomonadota; class Alphaproteobacteria; order Rhodobacterales; family Rhodobacteraceae; genus Paracoccus; species Paracoccus methylarcula. Next base: position 209,926 of record NZ_PXNQ02000003.1, on the reverse strand, counting down.
CTCGGTCATCACCGAGGATGTAGAGGACGGCGCCCTTGCCATCGGCCGCGCCAGGCAGGCCACGAAACCGGGCCTCGGCATCCGGCTCATGCAGGCCCTGCGTGCGAAGAAGGAGAAGGGCTGATGTGCGGCATTATCGGGATCCTGGGCCGTCACGAGGTTTCGCCGCAGCTTGTCGACGCGCTCAAACGGCTGGAATATCGCGGTTATGACAGCGCCGGTGTCGCAACGATCGACGAGGCCGGGCGGCTGGACCGGCGCCGCGCCGTGGGCAAGCTGGCCAATCTGTCGGACCGGCTGGTGCATGATCCCCTGCGCGGCCATACCGGCATCGGCCATACGAGATGGGCCACCCACGGCGCCGCGACCGAGGAGAATGCGCATCCGCACCGCTCCGGCCCGGTGGCGGTCGTGCATAACGGCATCATCGAGAATTTCCGCGAATTGCGCGAGGAGCTGATCGCCAACGGTATCCAGCCGCAATCGCAGACCGATACGGAGACCGTGGCGCTTCTGGCCGGCCATTTCATGGAGCAGGGCATGACCGCGCGCGAGGCTGCCCGCGCAACCCTTGCCCGCCTGAAAGGGGCCTTCGCGCTGGCATTCCTGTTCGAGGGCGAGGGTGATCTGATGATCGCCGCCCGCAAGGGCAGCCCCCTGGCCATCGGCCATGGCGAAGGAGAGATGTTCCTGGGTTCCGACGCGTGGCGCTGTCGCCCTTCACCGACCGGATCACCTATCTGGAGGATGGCGATCACGCGGTCCTGACCCGTGCCGGTGTGCAGATATATGACGAGGAATGCCAGCAGGTCGGCCGCGCGGAGCGGCGGATCGATGTCGGTGCCACCGCCATCGACAAGGGCGGTTATCGCCATTTCATGGCCAAGGAGATCGCCCAGCAGCCATCGGTGATCGCCGATGTCCTGAACCATTACGTCAAGGGTGACAGGATCGTGCTGCCCGACGGGCTGGATTTCCGCGAGGTGGACAGGCTGTCGCTGGTCGGTTGCGGCACGGCGCATTATGCGGGCCATGTCGCGAAATACTGGTTCGAGGCGCTGGCGGGCCTGCCCTGCGATATCGACGTGGCTTCGGAATTCCGCTACCGCGAGCCTCCGTTGTCGCCGCAAAGCTGGTTCATCGCCATAAGCCAGTCAGGTGAGACCGCCGATACACTCGCCGCGCTGCATTACGCCCGCGATCATGTCAGCCGGACCGTCGGGCTGGTCAATGTCGGCACTTCCGCGATTGCCCGCGATTCGGATATCGCCCTGCCCACGCTGGCCGGGATCGAGGTCAGCGTGGCGTCGTCCAAGGCTTTCACCTGCCAGTTGACCGTGCTGGCGATCCTTGCCCTGAAGGCCGCGCATGACCGTGGCCGTATCGGGGATGCCGAACTGGCCGGGCATCTGGCCGAGTTGCGGGCCGTTCCGGGGCTCTTGCAGCAGACGCTGGATTTGTCGGATCATTGCCGGGCATTGTCCGAATGGCTCTCGCAGGCGCAGGACGTGCTGTATCTGGGCAGGGGGGCGCTGTTCCCGGTCGCGATGGAAGGTGCGCTGAAACTGAAGGAACTCAGCTATATCCATGCCGAAGGCTATGCCTCGGGCGAGTTGAAGCACGGTCCAATCGCCCTGATCGACCGTGACGTGCCGGTCATCGTGCTGGCTCCGTATGACCATCTGTTCGAAAAGACCATCTCGAACATGCAGGAAGTGATGGCGCGCCACGGCCAGATCCTGCTCTTGTCGGATCACGAGGGCATTGCCGCGGCCAATGACGGCGTCTACGCGACGCTGACCATGCCCGGAGGCGGCAATCTGTTCCAGCCGATCCTCTATGCTATTCCGATGCAATATCTGGCCTATCACACGGCAGTGGCCAAGGGCACGGATGTCGATCAGCCGCGCAATCTCGCGAAATCCGTGACCGTGGAGTGAGCCTCGACCGGATTGCGGAATACATGTGAAGTCGGAATAAAGGTCATACCCGACCTCGAGCTATGATGGATTGCCTGAGAAACACGTTGCCAAGCTGGTCAACATGGCGTTCCGCTACGGATCCGATGAAGCGAAGATTGCGCGTTTCCGCAAGGTGGGGCGCGGTCGGGTTTGGGAGCAGATTATACACCCTGGCTGAAGGTGCAGCATATCCCTTGGCGGGGCCGGTCTCAACGATTTCCGGGCATCGTCACCGGGCGCATGCACCATCTGCTTTCGGATATCGGGTGACCTGCCCCGGGATATTTCCTCCAGACGCGATTAGGCCCGATCAGCGTTCATTGGCGAGTCCACCGGCTGCCGCAGCGCATCAGTGCCACCAGGATGCGATCCGCATCTTCGTAACGCCGATACCGAGACGGGCCTTATGAAGACGGCATCTCTTCAGTATCGGCTTTTGCAAATCGCCTGAGATGGGTCATCGATCGGGTAAAGACAGTTGCCTTCCAGGGAAAGGGTCAGGACCCGCCCGGCCAGGGAAAGGATCACGCGCCCGGCCTCTTGCCGGTAATGTCCTGTAAGCGGCGGAAGATCTGTATCGCCTTGCCAGAGCCGCACCTTTCCGGACTCGAGGATCATTGTCACGCGGGTGCCCTCGCCGTCATCCTCGTGATATATGCCTTCGACCTCATCTTGATTGCACCCACCAAGCATGAGGACGATTCCCATGACAAGGCGGACATTCATCTCTTTCATCCTCTTGTGGGTGGATTTCGAAAAAAGACCAGATGGTCACGGCTCTTTCCATTCGGCTGCGATGGTGATGGGCGTGCCATCGGGAGTGAGGGACCAGATTTCCCGCATCTCGTCATTGGTCACGGCGATGCAGCCATCTGTCCAGTCCATCAGCCGATGCAATCCTCCTGCCGCACCCCATCCGTTGGGCAGGCCATGGATCATGATATTGCCGCCGGGATCATAGCCGCCGCGGCGCGCCTGTTCGGCATCGTCCTTGTTCGGATAGGAGATATGCAGGCTAAGATGCGCGACGGAGTTCGGATTGCGCCAGTCGATCCGGTAGGTTCCCTCGGGTGTCCGCTCATCGCCTTCCCGTTGCTTGTGCCCCTGGTCCCAATCGGCGCCCATGGCGATGCGATAGGATGTCAGGATCCTGTCATCACGCAGCAGATACATCGTCTTGTCGTTTTTCGAGACGATAATGCGATCAGCCTGTTTTTCAGCCGGGGCACTGGCAGGCGGTTCTCCCGACCCGATCCTCGCCATGATCTTGGTGTAGCCGACCGCCGCTCCGGCCATGATCAGCATGACGACAGGAACGAGGTAAAGCAGACGGTATCGCAATGATCGGCTCCTGTATTCGCGTTTGTGCTGCTGCGGAATTGCGGCAGCCTCCAGGCTCATACCGGAGAGTATTCAGACGATTGCCGATATCCTTCAAGTGCCTGGTGGGTTGGGCTGGATAGTTTTCCTTGACGATTGCTCAATATCTGCAATCATGTGAATGAACGTTCACTTATGGAATCGCTCCCCCGACATGGTCATCCGTCCCATTCCCTTCGATACGCAGAATCCCGATGGCGCCCCTGTCCGGCCGCGCGAGAGCGAGATTCTGGACAGCATCCGCCAGACCTTTGCCGAGAAAGGGTTCGATGGCGCCTCCATGCAGGAACTGGCGCGGGCGGCGGGGATGAGCGTGGGCAATTTCTACCGCTATTTCCCGTCGAAAGCGGCGATGGTGGCGGCGATCATCACCCGCGACCTTGAAGAGGTGGGGCAGAAATTCACCGATATCGCAACGGCCGACGATCCGCTGGCGGCGCTGCGCGAGGGGCTGCATCTGCGTGTGGCCGAGGAATGCTGCGATGTCGAGGATGCCTCGCTCTGGGCCGAGATCACGGCGGCGGCGCAGCGCAAGCCCGAGATCGGGAATGTCGTCCAGCATATGGAGTGGGGGATAACAAGTTACCTGGTTGCCGCCTTCGCACTGATCGCCGGCGTGTCTCGTGAAGAGGCGGAGCGGCGTTTTCTTGCGCATGCGGCGATGGTGGTGATGCTGGTCAAGACGACATCGATCCAGGCGCATGGCCCAAGCGCGCAATGCCGGCTGTCGCGCGACGATTTGACGGCGCTGGTCCAGCGCCTGGTCGACATGATCCTGGATGAAGTGGCCGCAGCAAGGCCGAAGGAGCCGAAATGAGGTGCAGGATTCTTTCCGTGCTGGTTCTGTCGCTCGCCCTGCCTGCCTGGGCGGCGGAAGAGGAATCCGCCGCCACCACCCAGCCCGCGCCGCCCGCGATCACGGTTTCCGAGGTTGCGCGAACGGTCCTGCGCGACCGGGTGATTGCCGGGGGGCTCGTCGGTGCGGTGGAACAGGTGACCGTCCAGCCATTGGTCGAGGGCCAGCCGATCGAAACGCTGGAGGCCGATGTCGGCGATCATGTCGATGCCGGGCAGGTGCTCGCGCGCCTCTCGACGGCGGCGCTGGAACTGCAAAAGAGCCAGCTTCGGGCCGGATTGGCCTCGGCACGGGCGACGGTCGCGCAGGCCGAGGCGCAGGTTGTCGAAGCCGATTCCTCGGCGGACGAGGCGCAGCGCGTGGCTGAACGCAATCGCGCCTTGCGTGCGCGCGGCAATGCCTCGCAGGCGGCCTATGACCAGGCTCAGGCGGCGGCGGTGTCGGCTATGGCGCGGGTCACCGTGGCGCGGCAGACATTGGAGGCCGCGCAGGCCCAGGTGGACCTGGCAGAGGCGCAGCTTGCCGATGTCGAGTTGAACCTGAAACGCACCGAGGTCGTTGCCCCGGTGGCGGGCGAGGTGCTGACCCGTAATGCACAGGTCGGCGCCGTGGCCAGCGCGGCGGGCGAACCCATGTTCGTGCTGATGAAAGAGGGGGCGCTGGAACTGCGGGCCGAGATTTCCGAAGCTGACCTGCTACGGTTGAAGCCGGGTATGCCGGCCTTGATCCGCAATGTCGGCGGCCAGGCGCCGATCTCCGGGACCCTGCGGCTGGTCGAACCGGGGATCAGCGTCACGACCCGGCTCGGCATCGCGCGGATCTCCATCGATGATCCGGATGCGCTGCGCTCGGGCATGTATGCGGATGCCGAGATCATCCTGGCCGAGCGCGAAGGGCTGGCAGTGCCGGTCACTGCTATTGGCAGCAGCACTGACGGGAAGCCGGTGGTGATGCGGGTCGAGGATGGCGTGGTGCGCGAGTTGCCAGTGGAAACCGGTATACGCGACGGAAACATGGTCGAGATCACTTCGGGGCTTGCCGAAGAGGACCTGGTGGTGACCAAGGCTGCCGCCTTTGTCCGCGACGGCGACCGGGTCAACGCTGTCCTGGCTGGCGCAGGGTGAGGGTGGAACCATGAATTTCTCGGCTTGGGCGATCCGCAATCCCGTCGCGCCGCTTCTGGCGTTCTTCATGCTGCTGATGCTGGGCTGGCAAAGCTTCAACAGCCTGCCCATCACCCGCTTTCCCAATATCGATGTGCCGCTTGTCGCAGTGACGGTAGCTCAATCCGGCGCCGCCCCGGCCGAGCTTGAGACGCAGGTGACCAAGGAGGTCGAGGACTCCGTCGCGGGCATTGCGGGCGTCAAGAACGTGACCTCGACCGTGACCGACGGGCAGTCCCAGACATTGGTCGAGTTCCGCATGGAAGTGCCCACCGACAAGGCGGTGCAGGATACCAAGGACGCCATCGACAAGATCGTCGGGGACCTGCCGGGCGACGTGGAAACCCCCATCGTCAACCGTATCGATGTCGAGGGGCAGGCGATCATGACCTTCGCCGTGTCGGCCCCCGATATGACGATGGCGGAACTGTCCTGGTTCGTGGACGACAAGATCAAGCGCGCGCTCCAGGGCCGGCCCGGCATCGGCCGGGTGGACCGCTATGGCGGCGCCGACCGCGAGATCCGCATCGAACTCGATCCGGTGCGGCTGGCCAGTTATGACGTGACTGCCGAACAGGTCAGCTCGCAACTGCGCCTGACCAACACCAATCTCGGTTCCGGCAGGGCGGAGCTCGGCGCCGGAGAGCAGGCGATCCGCACCCTGGGCGATGCCAGCACGGTCGAGCAGCTTTCCCGCACCACCATCGCGCTTGGCGGCGGGCGTTATGTCCGGCTGTCGGAACTGGGGACGATCACCGACACCTACGAGGAACTGCGGTCGTTCTCACGTTTCAACGGCACGCCGGTCGTGACCTTCGCGGTATTCCGGGCCAAGGGCGCCTCGGAAGTGTCGGTGGCCGAGGTGACCAACGAGATGCTGGACGAGTTGCGGGGCCAGTATCCCGAGGTCGGAATAAGCCTCGTCGATGATACGGTCTATTACACCTATGGCAATTACGAGGCGGCGCTGCATACGCTGTTGGAGGGCGCGCTACTGGCCGTGCTGGTTGTGCTCGCCTTCCTGCGCAACTGGCGCGCGACGCTCATCGCCGCCGTGGCCCTGCCGCTATCGGCCATCCCGACCTTCTGGATGATGGACCTGCTGGGCTTTTCGCTGAACCTGGTCAGTTTCCTTGCACTTACACTGGCCACCGGCATCCTCGTCGATGACGCCATCGTCGAGATCGAGAATATCGCCCGCCATATCCGCATGGGCAAGACGCCATATCGCGCGGCCATGGAGGCCGCAGACGAGATCGGGCTGGCGGTGATCGCGACCACCTTCACCATCATCGCCGTGTTCGTCCCGGTCAGTTTCATGCCCGGCATTCCAGGCCAGTATTTCCGGCAGTTCGGCCTGACCGTGGCCATCGCCGTGGCTTTCTCGCTGTTGGTGGCGCGGCTGATCACGCCGATGATGGCGGCTTACCTGATGCGCGACAAGGACGCCGCCGGGCACGGGGAGGGAAAACGTGACGGTCCAGTGATGCGCGGCTACCTGCGTTTCGTGGCGATGACCACCCGGCACAAATACCTGACCATGCTGACCGCGATCCTGGTCCTGATCGTCTCGGTCTTTTTCATGCTTCGGGTGCCCGGCAGCTTCCTGCCGCCCGAGGATGTCAGCCGTATCTCGATCAGTGTCGAACTGCCACCCGGCGCAACGCTGGAGGAAACCGAGCGCACGACCAGCACCATGACCGAGCGCATCCGCGGGATCGAGGGGGTGAAAGACATCTTCGTTCTGGGCGGCTCGTCGCCGACCGGGGATCTCGATATCCGCCGTGCCTCGGTGACGGTGCTTCTGGACAAGCTGGACCATTCGCTGCTGCATAGGCTGGCCGGGATCGGCAATTCGGTGCCGCTGCTTTCTGCCATCGTTCCGGATGTCGAGAACAAGGGCAGAACCAAGCCCCAGAACGTGATCGAGGCCGAGATTGCCCTGATGCTGCGCGATGTCCCCGATATTCGCACCTACAGGCTGAACGACCGGGGAGAGCGCGACCTGTCCTTCTCGATCCTGTCCAACGACGAAGAGAGCCTGAACCGCGCCGTCGCCATGCTGGAAAACGCGCTGAGCGGCGATCCGTTGCTGGCAGATGTCGGCACCGAAGGCGCGCTGCCCCGGCCCGAATTGCAGATCACGCCCAAGCCCGACGAGGCAGCACGGCTTGGCGTGACCACCGCCGCCATCGCCGCGACGGTGCGGGTGGCGACCATCGGCGATATCGATGCGGCGCTGGCCAAGCTCGCGATAGACGACCGGTTGGTGCCCGTGCGGGTGCGGCTGAACGACGCGACGCGCGGCGATCTTGCCCGGATCGGCGCCCTGCGTGTCGCGACGGTCACGGGCGGCTCGGTGCCGCTGAAATCCGTCGCCGATATCCGCATCGGCGAAGGTCCTTCGTCCATAGAGCGGCTCAACCGCACCCGCAAGGCGACCATCGGCGCCAGCCTGCCCGTCGGCGTGGCGCTCGGTTCTGCGACGGAGCGTTTCAACGAGCTTGTCACCGGGGTGGATCTGCCGCCCGGCGTGCGGGTGGCCGAATCCGGCGATGCCGAGATCCAGGCCGAACTGATGGAAAGTTTCGGCAATGCCATGATCATGGGGCTGATGCTGGTGTTGTCGGTGCTGATCCTGCTGTTCGGCAGCGTGATCCAGCCCTTTACCATCCTTCTGTCGCTGCCGCTGGCCATCGGCGGCGTGGCCTCGGCACTGATCCTGACCTCGTCGCCACTATCGATGCCGGTGATGATCGGCATCCTGATGCTGATGGGGATCGTGACCAAGAACGCCATCCTGCTGGTCGATTTCGCCATCGAGATGCGGCGGCAGGGGATGGACCGGATCAAGGCGGTGATGGAGGCCGGGCACAAGCGCGCCCAGCCCATCGTGATGACCTCGATTGCCATGTCGGCGGGGATGCTGCCCTCGGCCCTCGGGGTGGGCGAGGGGGGATCCTTCCGCGCGCCCATGGCGACGGCGGTGATCGGGGGGATCATCGTTTCGACCGTGCTGTCGCTTCTGGTGGTGCCGGCCTTCTTCCTGATCATGGACGATCTGTCGCGCCTGCTGGCCCGGCTGACACGCGGCATGATCGGCCGCAAGGAGGAGGAACCCGAGGCACTTGCCCCCGAAGAGGTTGCCGCCGGGATCGCGGAGCTGGAAACTCGTGTCTCGCAGTTGGAGAACGACCGTCCGCATGACAGCAAACCGCGCCTGTCGGTGGTCGTGGAATAGGCGCGCATTCGCGCTCTTGTGCAAGGAAAATCTCAGCCCGTGGGGGCGAGTTCCGCGAACGGGCCGCCGGGTCAATGGTCCGTGCCGAGCAGGCGGGTTACGGTATTCCGGTGCTTCCCGTCCAGGTGACTCGCCGTGATCCGCATCGGCGGGCGGGTCGCGATGGCGGGCTGCCCGCCATGCGATGTCTTATTGCGAACTGGTCGCCGGTGTGTCCCGTGCCGTCAGTATCCGGTCGACCACGATATAGACCAGGATTGCCACGATGATGCCGATGAGCGGCGGAATGCCCGGGCTGAAATAGGCTGCGAGGCAGCCGACGACATATCCGGCCAGGCCCGCCTTGTTGAAATCCGGCAGATCGGCCGTCGCGACCGGTGGATAGGAGCCGCGGCGCTTGACCAGGTAGTCGGCCATGATGACCCCGCCGATCGGCGGAATGAATGTGCCCAGAAGCAGCAGGAACGGGATGAGATGCAGGTCGATCCTCAGAAGCGCGAGGACCGTCCCGATGGCTGCACCGATGATCGTGACCAATCGCCGGTTCTCGGTGGCGAAGCCTGTGCAGCCCACGGCCGAGAAATTGTAGATGGTGTTGTCCTGCGTGGTCCACAGGTTCAAAAACAGCATCACGATCCCCAGCATGGTCAGCCCCTGGATCACCAGCACATCGACGATATCGGGCTGTTGATAGACCAATGCCCCGAGCGCCCCGGTGGCGATCATCAGGCCGTTGCCGATGAAGAAGGCTATCAGGGACGCCCAGACAGCCTGGCTCGGGCTGGCCGCGAAACGGGTCCAGTTGGTCGCCTGCGTGCCGCCGGATACGAAAGTGCCGAAAACCATGGTGATGGCGGTGCCGATGCCAAGCGCCTCGCCGGGCTGGATCGCCATCAGGCCCTGGCCGCCTCCGCCGTCACCGACCGCGATCCACAGCGATATCGCCAGAAGCAGGATCATCAGCGGCACCGAGACGACCGACAACATCTCCAGCCCGCGATAGCCGATATAGGCCGTCCAGCAGAAGGCAAGGCCGAAGAGGATCATCAAGGCGTAAGCCAGGGTCGAATGCGTCTCGGCATCCATCCCGACCAATCGCAGCAGCACGACGGCCATGGTCGCCGTGCCCCAGCCATACCAGCCGATCTGCGTGAAGCCGAGCAGCAGATCGGGCAGTTTCGCCCCGATCCGGCCAAAGCTGAAACGGCTGAGCAGCGCGGTGTTCAACCCCGTACGCGCGCCGATCATCCCCAGCACCGCGACATAGGCGCCCAGAAGCAGGTTCCCGGTCACGATGATCGCGACCAGGTCGGGCCAGAGCGGAAAGGCCGCGCCGATCCGGCCGCCCGCGAACATCGTCGCGGTGAAGAAGGTGAAGCCCAGCAGCACGACAACGAGCGACCCAAAGCTCTTGCGCGCCGCCTGAGGCACTTCGGACAGCGGGTAATCCTGGCTTTTCTGATCCATCTCGCTGCCCCTCAATCTTCGGCGATGTCTTCGTGCCACAGCTCCAGATTGCCGGGCCGGGCCAGGAAACGCCGCATCACGTCCTTGCAGTCCTCGTCATCCATCAGCGTGACCTCGACCCCGCGCTCGCGCAGGAAGGGGATGTCGCCCTCGAAATTCTCGGCCTCTCCGATGACGACGCGGGGGATGCCGAATTGCAGGATCGTGCCGCTGCACATCATGCAGGGGCTGAGCGTGGTATAAAGCACCGTGTCACGATAGCTGCGCTGCCGTCCGGCCTTGCGCAGGCAGTCCATCTCTCCATGCGCGATGGGATCACCGTGCTGCACGCGCTGATTATGGCCTGCCGCAACCACCTCGCCGTTCCGGACCAGCACCGCGCCGATCGGCAGCCCGCCATCCGCCATCCCCTGCTCGGCCTCGGCCAGGGCCAGGGCCATGAATCGCTGATCCGCGTCTTTCATCATATTGTCCCCCGTCGGATTGTGGTGATGTCAATCTTGCTGGATGCGCAGGATAACACAAGGCAAGAGCGGCCACGAGAACCAACCGGATGTCAGGGGGTTATCCGGTGTCGAGGATTTAGGCAGAATCCGGCGATGGCATGGCAGCCTGTTGGTGGCCATGCCACCGCCCTGTTCATGGGCGGCCCGATGTCACATGATCAACCTGCCGGCCGGCGGGTCGGCAGGCCGCGTTGCAGGATGAACAGCCCGCCCGCGATGGCCAGGCCCGCCAGGTCGCTGAACCAGCCGCCATCGACCATGGCCAGCGCGCCAGCCAGCAGAACGGCGCGCAGCGCGATATTGAGCGGGCCGAAATAATAGCCGATGACCGCAGCCGACAGCAGGAACATGCCCAGCATCGCCGAGACGAAGACATGCAGGATGTCCAGCCATTCGCCCTGCATCAGCAGTTCATGCGACGAGAAGAACATGAACGGCACGATGAAGGCGGCAAGACCGAGGCGGAACGCCTCGAAGGAAGTCTTCATCGGATCCGAACCCGACAGCCCCGCGCCGGCATAGGCGGCCAGCGCCACCGGCGGCGTGATCGCCGACATCACCGCGTAATAGAACACGAAGAAATGCGCGACCAGGACGGGAATGCCCAGTGAGACCAGCCCCGGCGCGACCACCGCCGCCGCCACCGCATAGGCCGCGGTCGTCGGCATGCCCATTCCCAGCAGGACCGAGATGCACATGGCAAAGAACAGCGCCAGGAGCTGGCTTTGATCGGCGATGGTCAGCAGCAGGGTGGAAAAGCGCGCACCGACCCCGGTCAGGGCGATGACACCGACGATCACCCCGGCTGCCGCACAGACGGCCACCATCTGGATCGACATGCGCGCGCCCAGGTCCAATGCGTGCAGCACCTGCCGCACTCCCATCCGATGCGGTGTCAGCCAGCTCACGACCGCGGCCGAGATCATCGCCAGCGTGCCCGCACGGATGACCGAATAGCCGGCGAACAGTGTGTAGATCAGGATGATGATTGGCAAAAACAGGTAGATCTGGCGCACCAGCAAGGCGAATTTGGGCAGTTCGGCGCGGGGCAGGCCCTTCATGTTCAGTTTCAGGGCCTGAAGATCGACCATGAAATAGACCGAGATGAAATACAGCACCGCCGGGATGATCGCGGCGACGACGATCTCGGTATAGGGAATCCCGGTGACCTCGGCCATGATGAAGGCGCCCGCGCCCATGATCGGTGGCAGGATCTGCCCGCCGGACGAGGCCGTGGCCTCGATCGCGGCCGCCGATTTCGCCGGATAGCCGACACGCTTCATCAACGGGATCGTCAGTGAGCCGGTCGAGACGACATTGCCTGCCGAAGTCCCGTTGATCATGCCCATCAGCCCGCTGGCGAAGACCGCCACCTTGGCCGGACCGCCGCGCGCCTGCCCTGCGGCGGCAAAGGCGAAGTTGACGAAATAATCGCCGACCTTCGAGGCCTGCAGGAAAGCCGCGAAGACGATGAACAGGATGATATATGTCGAGGACACGGCGATCGGCGCACCGAGAATCCCCTGATCGGTGAAGATATAGGTAAAGAAGCGCGACGCGTCATAGCCGCGATGGTTCAGGAAACCCGGCAACCACGGTCCCATGAAGGAATAGGCGATGAAGACGCAGACGATGACGACCAGCACCAGCCCGGTCAGGCGGCGTGTCAGTTCCAGGATCAGGATGACACCGGCGGCTGCCGCGAAGAGATCTCCTGGTTGCGCCATCGCGGTTCCCGCCCGCAGGCGCAGCGCGCCCACGACGAACAGGATATAGCCGAGCATCGCGATTGATGCGATGCCCAGCAGCCAGTCGCCTTCATAGATCCGGCTGCGGTCACGCCCGGAATACAACCAGCCCGCGACAACTGCCGCGATGGTTCCCAGGATCAGCGGAATGCCGAAACTGCCGAACACGAAGGGGGGCGGATTGGCCGCACCGGCGAACCACCAGCCCAGCCAGGCATAGGCAATCATCGCGAAGGCATAGCCCGTACCCGCCAGGGCGAGCGCCAGAAGCGCCTTTTCCGGCCAGCCGCGCCGGGCGAGGCCGAACTCGCCTTTCAACGCTGCGTCAGACTGGGTCAGCGCCGAATAGCCCAGGAAGCCGATCACCAGGCCGCCGGTGACATGGATCATGCGATAGGCCCATGTCTCAAGCGGGAACAGGTTCATGACCAGAAGGTGAAACAGCGTATAGCCGATACAAAGCGCGGCAAAGAGCAGGCCGATGCGGCCCCGCAGGTCGCGTTGCGTCGGGGTGAGCGGTTCGTCATCGACCCCTTGCGCGATGACCGGCGTCTCCGGATCGGCAGGGCTCGGCTGTGACAGGTTGGCATGGGACATCGAGGACTCCATTGCAAATGAGGACAGGACCGGCGGCGATCGGTTCGCCCGGTTGTCCGGATCATGTGCGGCAAGACCTTCCGCACGGTGCTGTCGGAGAGAATGCGGCGCCCCGGATTGTCGGCATCGGGGCGCCGCTGCGCGTCAGCCGCGCAATTCGTCCGGGATCTCGATCCCGGCCTCGTCGAAATAACGGACGGCGCCCGGATGATAGGGCAGGAAGCCGTTCTTGTCCGCGTTCTCGGGCAGCGTTTCGGCGGCGGCCGCATGGATCTGGACCATTGCCTCGTTGTTCTCCATCACCAGCTTGGTGATTTCATAGGCAAGGCTTTCGGACATCTCGGCCGAGGCGGTGGCGAAATTCCACATTGCCACGGTGCCATGCGCCGGAACACCGGGATACATGCCCTCGGGGATGTCATAGGCCGAGACCTCGGGCATTGTCTCGAGGATCTGGTCGCGCTGCTCTTCGGTGAAGCCGAAGATGTTTACCTTGTTCTCAGCCGCGATCTGCGAAAAGGCGGAAATCGGAACACCGGCGGCGAAGGCGAAGGCGTCGATCAGGCCGTCCTTGACCTGCCCGGTCGAATCGCTGCCACCGGCATAGCTGACATTCGGGCTGACCCCGACCACCTCGAAAAAGCGCGGCCAATAGGTCGCGGCGGTTCCGCCGGCCGGTCCGACCGAGACGTTCCTGCCATCCAGGTCGGAGACATCGCCGATTCCGGTAGATGCCAGCGCGACGGATTCGAACGGAGTCTGATACATCGGGAACAATGCACGCAACTGCTTGTGTTCGACACCCGGAGCCAATTCGCTTTCGCCGCTCCAGGCTTCATGGGCGGGGCCCATGGTCAGCAGGCCGATCTGGTGATCGCCGGTTTCGACCAGCGTGGCGTTCTGCACCGGGCCGCCGGTGACCTCGGCTGACGCGTTCACGCCAAGGTTCTTGCTGATCAATGCCGCCAGGCCCGTGCCATAGATGAAATAGGTCCCACCCTGGCTGGCGGTGCCGATGGTCATGCTGCTTGGCCAGTCCTCGCGATCCTCTTGTGCGATGGCGGGCTGAACCAGCATGAAGGCAGACGCGGCTGCGGCGGCGAAACGGTAAATGCGCATTTGTTTCCTCCCGAAATGCAACAGTTCCACGGGCAGATACCCGTGACGTGCATTCTGGAAAGCAGTCCGCCCCCTTTTGCGGCAAGCAATCTGACCGCGTTCAGCGCGAGAAAACGCTGCCGCAACGCAGCAATGGGTGGATATGGTAACATTGGGGCGACGCCGTGTTCCGACTTCTTCCCATCAGTCGTCCTGATCCTCGGCCTCGATGCCGAGTTGCTTCTTGTCGATGCCGTGTTTCTGCATCTTCTCGTAAAGCGATTTACGCGACAATCCGAGCGATTCGTAAACCGGTTTCAACTTGCCGCCATGGCTCAGCAATGCGCCGATCAGGACATTGCGTTCGAACTCTGCCACCTGATCGGCGAGGCGCATGGGTTCCTGGTCCGCGTCGGCGGCGGGCTGCAGGGCTACACCCAGGGCATAGCGATCCGCGGCGTTGCGCAGCTCGCGGACATTGCCCGGCCATCTGGCGGCATTCACCTGGCTGATCAGCCGCGGCGAGATCGCCGGCGGCTCGCGGCGATATCTCGAGGCAGCCTCCTGCACCAGCTTGCTGAACAGCAGCGGGATATCCTCACGCCGGTCGGAAAGCGGAGGAATGATGAGGGTAACGACATTCAGCCTGTAAAAAAGATCCGCCCGGAAGCGGCCGGCTGCAACCTCTTCCTCGAGCGGGGAGCGCGAGGTGGCGATGAAGCGCACGTCCAGCGGGCGTTCGTCATGCGATCCAAGGCGGGTAATGACCCGGTTCTCGATCACCCTGAGAAATTTTCCCTGCACAGCGATCGGCATGGAGGCGATCTCGTCCAGCAGGATCGTTCCGCCCTGCGCATGCTCGAACTTGCCGTAACGCTCGCGCATGGCGCCGGCGAACGCGCCCGGTTCATGCCCGAACAGCTCGGATTCGATCAGGCTTGCCGGCAAGGCCGCGCAGTCGATGGAGATGAACGGTTTTGTCGCGCGGGGCGACAGATCGTGCAGGGCGCGGGCCACGATCTCTTTTCCGACGCCGGTTTCGCCGATGACCAGGACATCGGCCTCTGTCGGTCCAATGGTTCGCATGCGGCGGCGCAGGTCAACCATCGCGTTCGAGCGCCCGATCAGCCGTATCTCAAGGTCATCGGCCTGACCGGCCGCAGCGCGCAGAACCCGGTTTTCAAGGACGATCCGCCGGAAATCCATCGCGCGCTTCGCGATATCCGCCAATTGCTGCGCCTGAAAGGGCTTTTCCAGGAAATCATGCGCGCCTTCATGCATGGCCCGCACCGCCAACTGGATATCGCCATGCCCGGTGACCAGAATGACCGGGATCTCGGAATCGATCTCGGCCACGCGGTTCATCAAGGTCAGGCCATCGATGCCGGGCATGCGGATATCGGTGACGACAATCCCGCGAAAGCCGAAATTGACCAGTTCCAATGCGGATTGAGCATCTGAGAAACTTTCGACATCGAAGCCGGCGAGGTCCAGGGATTGCTCCATCGACAGGCGAATGTCGTCTTCGTCGTCGATCAACAATACACGTCCGCTCATGCCGCCGCCTCATCTTCGCCGACCGGCGGGGCGGGCAGCTCGATATGAAAGATCGCGCCGCCGCCGGGTGCATCGCACAATCGCAATTCGCCGCCGAAATCCCGGATGATATTGTAGGAGATCGACAGGCCAAGTCCCAGCCCCTGCCCGACGCCCTTGGTCGAGAAGAACGGATCGAAGATCCTTTCCTGCAATTCGGCAGGAATCCCCGGTCCGTTATCGGCGACCGTCAACGTTACTGCCTTGCCCTCGCATTTCACGGTTATCCCGATTTGGGGATCTTCCAAGCCGTCCAGGGCATCCAGGGCATTGGCCATCAAATTCACGAGAACCTGCTGCAATCGCACCGGCTCGGCCACGACCGCAAGCCCATCGGGGATGTCATCGACCGAGATTTTCGCCGGGCTGCCCTTGAGCCGCCAGGAGATGACTTCGACACTGTCTCGAACCAGTCCCGACAGCTCGACCGGTTCGAGACGCTGCCGCGGTTTGCGGGCGAAATTCCGCAATGTGCGGCTGATCTCGGCCATGCGGTCGGCCAGACCCTGGATGCGGACGATATTCTTGCGCGCCTCGTCATAGCGTTGCCGCTGCATATAGGTTTCGGCATTGTCGGCGAAATTGCGTACCGCGCCAAGCGGCTGGTTGAATTCGTGGCTCAGCGCGGCCGACATCTGTCCGATCGCCGCCAGTTTCGCGGATTGAACCAGCCGCCGCTGTGTGCGCCGCAATTCCATCTCGGCTGCCCGCCGCTCCTCCACTTCGCCCTTCAGCTGCTGGTTGACACTGCCCAGCTCGGCCGTGCGCTCTGCCACGCGCCGTTCCAGCAGGGCTTGTGTCGCGCGCTGATAGGCCGCCCGTTCCCGTCCGCGATTGCGGCGCTGGACAAGAATCGCGGCGGCCAGCGTCGCGACGACGATCGCCAGCATCGCGATCAGCGCCATGGCCCAGGCCTGCCGCCGGGCCGAGGCGGTGTCGACCAGCACCCGCACGGTCCATCCGGCCTCCGGCATCTCTTGCCCGATCATCATGAAGGTCCGCGTCCTGCCGTTCTCGTCAATGGTGACGAGTGGATGGCCATTCGCGTCTCCCGCCTCTTCCAGCGGCAGGGTTCCGATTTCGGTCCGGGCATATCGTTGAGTCTCGCGAGACCGCCGCAACATCGAGGCGCTGAGCGGGGCGAGCGAGTAATAGGTCCAGTTCGCACGGGTCGAAAGGAAGATGACTCCTTCGGGATCGGTCACGATGATTTCATATCCCGACGCCCTCCAACTGTCCTCAAGCTGAGCCAGATCGATCTTCTGGGTCACGACACCGATCACCTTGCCATTTTCCCGGATCGGTGCGGCGAAATAATAGCCCCGGCGATACGAAGTCGTGCCCAACCCGAAGAAGCGCCCCAACCCGCCCGCCAGCGCATCGTCGAAATAGGGGCGGTACGAGAAATTCTGCCCGATGAAGGGCATGTCGGAATCGTAATTGCTGGCGGCCACGGTCAAGCCGTCGGGCCTCATGACATATAGATCGGACGATTCCAGCAGGGCATTCACGTCCTTCAGATATGCGTTAGCCGCCCGTGCGATCCCCTGATCGTCCGGATACGAGATCACCTCTCGCAGGATCGGCTGCTGGGCCAGAAGCTGCGGCAGCCGCTCGTATCGGGCAAGCTCTCCGTCCAGCGTTGCCACGGCCAGCTTCATCGTGCTGTCGCCACGAGCCTTGCTTTCCGACAGGTAGTAATTCGTCAGCGGACCGATGCCGAAACCCGGCAGGGCGATGCAAAGGGCAAGAACGCCGCAGAGGGGCAGTATCCGGCCAAGGCCGCCCTTGCGGCTTTCCAGCGTGTCATCCGCGAGTTGAGGCGAGGATCTGGTCATCTTGCCGCGACTTTAGCAGCTTCACCTCGCGTATTAAGCAAAAACTGGTTGGTTCGATCTTGCCTTGATTCCATCATCCACTGATATGCGGACGTCAGGCACGAGCGCTTTTCGCAGAATGCTGCGATCCAGCCATCGCCGACTTGATAGATGAGGGCAGGTATATTCTGCGCGTGGCGCGACGATTACGGGGAATATCCGTCAAGCCCGTTGATTGACTGGCTGAAGCGGATCCGGGCAAACCGGTTTGCCCGGTCTCTGGGCCGGACGGGGTTTCATGCTCACCGCCTTGATGGGCTGGTCGTCCTGCATGGGGGCGCTTGCCACGGCCCGCGCTTGGCGTGCGGCGCCTTTTGACGTGGTGCGCCATAAGTCAGCCAGAGAACCGAGAGCGACCACAAGGCCAGGACAACCAGGAAATCGATGCCCAGCTTGCGCAGGAAGAACTGATCGGGCGGATTCTGTTGCAGCGCATCGCCGATCACGGACAGAAGAACGCACATGACGAATGACCAGAGCCCGCCGCGCCCGATCTGCTGCAACGCGACACCAGGGCGGCTTGCGGCCAACCGTTCCATCGGGTTGCTCAACGGTACGGCGATCAGCCAGCTGGCGGCGAGGATCGCAAGATAGCGTGTGCCATCCAGGTGCCATTTGACGATGACGCCATAGACCTGTTTCAACGCTTCCCGAACGGGCAGGGCGGTCTCGCCGAACTTGACCGCGATGACGATCGCCGCGCCAAATGTGAACATGCCGATGGAGAGCGCGGTCAACAGGTGCCTGTGGCGCAGCAGGACCGGCATGAAGCGATGCCTGAACAGGGCCATTGCCGTGCCCGTATAGAAAAGCATCTGCCAGCCGAACGGATTGAACAGCAGCCCGTTGCCGCGATGGTTCGGGATCATCTTGTTGAACTCGGGTGCGAACCACCAGGTGATCAGCGATGCCGCGGCGAAAAGCAGAGGCCAGCGAAGCAGGACGGGAACAAGAAGCGGCGCCGAGGCGATGAGAACCACATAGACTGCCAGCACGTCCAGAAGGTTCGGCTGCAGCCACATGGTTGCCAGGGTTCCCAGATATCCGAGCGGGTTCTCGATGACCCAGATCGCATATTGGTTCCAGATCGCGGTATGCTTCATCCCCATCGCCAGGAGCCCGGCCGATAGCAGGGCCATGACGATTCCACCGATCACCAGCGCACGCCAGACCTCGAAGGCGCGGCGGGTGAAGCGCCATTGCGCGGCACGGCGGCCCTGTTTTTCCTCGACCGTCTTCCAGACCAGCCCGACGAGAAACCCGGACAGCAGCACGAAGAGCTCGGCGGCATCGAATACCGCGAAATTTCCGAGCGTGGTCTCGCGCAATACCGAGCGCGGCATGTGATCGACCATGATGCAGACCAGCGCATAGCCGCGCAGCATGTCCAGTGCTATTATTCGTTTCATGCGGGCAGACGGCTCCAAAGTGTCAGCAGGCTCTTGCTGGACACCAACGCATCCGCTTCGGTTTGGTTCAGAAAATCCAATGCCTGCGATTGGCTCGCCGCATTGGCGATCTTGGCTTCGGCGGTGATGCTGGCCAGATTCTCGGCTGCAGGACGATCGATTTCTGCGGGCAGCATGGCGATATGCCGGGCCATGAGCTCGGGGTCCCGGCCAAGGCGAAGGATCGACTCGATCCCGTCGACGGGACGGGGAAGGCGGCGGGTCATTGCCTGCGCATCCGCTATGATCGGCGGCGTTTCACGCTCTTCCGGGGTTACCAGGAGCCCGCGCATGCGGGCCCATCGGCCAAAGACCGGGCTGGCCGAGAGACGCGATGTGAGCGGCGACAGGATCAGCCCGGCAAGGATCGGCGACAGCCAGATCAATTGCTGGGGCGAAAACTCCGCCAGCACGATCAATGTCCCCAGGCCCAGGACGACATGGGCCCAGTGGCGGCTCAGCACGACGCGCCAGGCGGGCATCGATCCGGCACGGGTCTGTGCCTTCCATCCGCTGTCCCGGCCGCAAAGGATCTCGTAGATCTGCCGTGTCTGGGTCAGCATCTGCACCGGAGCGATCAGGGCCGAGAGTATGACCTCGAACAGCGCGCTGGCGAAGATATGCACCGGACCGCCCGAATTCTTCGCCAGCGGGCGGGACCATGCGCGAAGGATGCCGAAGAGCTTGGGCAGCAACAGGAGGCCCATGGCGATCGCAAAGAGCCAGAGCATCCGGCGGGAGTCGAAAACCGGCCAGTCGGGGAAAAGCTGGTAGGCGTTCGGGAAATATTCCGGCGTGGACAGAAGCACCGTGGCAGAGAGGACCAGCCCGACAAGGATCAGGGCAAGCCAGATCGGACTCATCAGGAAGCCCAATATGCCGATGGCGAAATGCGCCCCGCTGATGGCGCGGGTGCCGCGCATGCCGATCAGGCTGAGATGCTGGAGATTGCCCTGGGCCCAACGCCGCTCACGCACCGCCATGTCCAGCAATGTCGGCGGGCAGCCCTCGTAGCTGCCGCGCAGATCGTAATCCAGCCGGACCTT
The DNA here is from genome assembly GCF_003007735.2 of Paracoccus methylarcula. Lineage (GTDB taxonomy): Bacteria > Pseudomonadota > Alphaproteobacteria > Rhodobacterales > Rhodobacteraceae > Paracoccus > Paracoccus methylarcula. The sequence continues at coordinate 189,942 of NZ_PXNQ02000003.1, read as the reverse complement.
CCAGCCCGCCCGGCACAATGCCGCCGCCTCGACGAAGTCATGGCTGAGGATCGAGCCGCCAAAGGGGGCCTTGCCGGGCAGTCTCGGCAAGCCGCAGCATTGCGCGAAGGCGCTGATGCGGATGATCGCGTTATGTCCCCAGTAGTTTCCGGTATTCCCGGACCAGGCCGCGACTCCGCGGGCGATCATCGGGCCATAGACGCGGCCCGCGAATTGGGTCAGGCGGGCAAAGATCGTCTCTCCACCAATCAGCACCGGCATGGTCTGGATCAGCCCGAGGTCGGGCGAGGCCTCCATCCGGGCCGACAGGGCCCTGACGGTTTCCCCGCTCAGCACGCTGTCTGCATCCAGGACCACCATCTGATCGTAGCGACCGCCCCATCTGCGCAGGAACTCGGCGATATTTCCGGATTTGCGGTCGGTATTCGTTTCCCGCCGCCGATACCAGAAGGGCAGGGGGGACATCTCGCGCGCGGCGGCGACCGCCAGCGTTTCGTTTACCGCCACCGCCGGATCGCGTGTGTCCGACAGCACGAAAATCTCTGCCCTGTCCGCCATGCCCTCCTGTTCAAGCTCGCGCGCCAGCGCCGTCAGCAGCCCGATACTGGTCGAGGCGTCCTCGTGGTAGATTGGCATGACCACCGCGACTTTCGCCTTGCCGGGCTGGGCCGGGGTTCCGGGACGGGGGGCGAGCGGGCCGGCAAGCGTGGCGCAGAAGCTGAAGCCGATCCAGGCGAATGTCGGCACGAAAAGCGCAAGCAGCATCAACTGCATCGGTGTCGGCTTGTCCCCGAACGCGGTCAGCATCTGGAAGAAACCGAACGCGGCCAGGGCGATGGTGCCGCCGAAAGCGACCGTTCTGGCCAGCCAGACCCGCAATCCGTCGCGGCTGCGGCGCGGGCCGGCGGGGGGCGGTGCACGGAAATCCTGCACCGGCATGTCCAACGGCGCTTCGGGCGGCATCGGGGATGGCGCGAGATGCTCTTGCGCGGCGATGGCGATCATACTGTCCAACGTGTCATCCAGGTTTCGCTGAGCGCGACACCGTCCTTGCTGGTCAGCACGGCCTGAAGATCGGCCAATTGCGCATTGCCGGGTTCGTATTCGAAGGCCAGCCGCAGGACTTGCTGATCCGGCAGGGGCTTCAGATAGGCATGGACGATGTCGCCTGTCGAAGTGGTCACCTTGGATTCGGGCATCTCTTCCGTGAAGAGCGGCAGGTCGAAATCCACGATGAAGCTGCGCATGCTGTCTGAATTGATCGACCGGCCGGATCGCACCTGCCGGATCTTCGCAAGCGGCAGGTCGTTGGGCGGCAGCGCGGCAAAGCTGAGCCGATAGCTGAATTCATGCCGCTTGTCTTTCACCATCGGCTCCTTCGGGACCCAGTAGCTGACGATATTGTCGTTGAACTCGTTTTCGACCGGGATCTCGACCAGCCGGATTTCGCCCTCGCCCCATGCTCCCTCCGGCTCGATCCAGGCCGAGGGGCGCAGATGATACAGGGCCTCTGCATCCTCGTAATCCTCGAAATCGCGCTTGCGCTGGATCAGGCCGAATCCCCTGGGATCGCGGTCGACGAATGATGCGATCTGCAATTTCGCAGGCGAAGACAGGCTGCGCCACAAAGCCTGCCCGGCACCCGTATGCATTTGCAGCCCGTCGCTGTCATGGACGGCGGGACGATAATCATCCACCCCGCGCCGCCCGGCCGGACCGAACCAGAACATCGACGTCAGGGGTGCTAGGCCGGTCTCGCGCAGGTCGACCCGGGGGAATAGCGCGACCCGGGTCTTCATCATGGTGACAGCACCGGGATTGACGTCGAACTGGTAGGCCCCGGTCACGGATTTGCTGTCAAGCATCGCGTGAATGCGGATCGAGCCGGTGGTCTCGGTCGGTTCATGAATCCAGAAATCGGTGAAAAGCGGGAACTCCTCGCCATCGGGGCTGCCGGTCTTGATGGCGAGTCCGCGCCCGGAAAGCCCGTAAAGCGTCCCCCGCGCCACGGCGCGGAAATATGTGGCGCCCTGGAAGACCAGGAATTCGTCCATCACGCCCGGCTTGTTCAGCATCGTGCGCAGGCGAAATCCCGACCATCCCATATCGCCCCTGGTTTCCAGATCGGCGCCGTCGGGGAAATGCGACGGATCGAATTCCAGCATATGCGGATCAAAGCCCAGCTTTTGCGGCACTCCGTTACGGACAATGCTGATATTCACCGGCTCGTAGAAGATCGCCCCCGGTGGCAGGAGATCCAGGGCGAATCCTCCGCTCCCCTTCAGCGGATCCATCTCGGGGCGGAACCGGATTGCCCGATATTGATCGTAGTTCAGATCGGCAAAACTGCGACCTGTTCCGCGACCGGCTGCGTATAGACGCGCGTCGCCCGGTCCGCCGCAAGCGCCGCGACCTCTTCGAATCCGAAGACATCAGGCATCGGAGACGGCCCTTCGGCCGCGCCGCCCTGGGCTTGCGCCTTGGTGGCCACGATCTGGCCTCCGACAGCCAGCGCACTGGCGGCATTAAGAAATTGTCTGCGCTTCATGAGTGGATTTCGATGCCAAAAACCTGATTATCATACGGACACCGCCGCATTGCAGCAAGCTGTATAGGCGGTAACGCGCTGGTCTGCCAGCGAGTTTCCGTGCCGTGGGCCTGGAAGAGAATAACCTGACGTCGTTTTGCATGGAAGCGGGGCAGGTTCACTTATTGGCGCGCGAGCCATTCGGTGATGGGACGGCGCAAATTGGTCAGTCCCGAGTCCTGGGCGTCATCGATGACCTGGCGCAATTCGCTGATCGAAACGCGGCGGATCAGGTGCTTGACCGGCCCGATCGAGGCCGGGCGCATGGAGAGCCGCCTGATGCCCAGGGCGGCGAATGTCAGCGCCTCGATCGGACGGCCCGCATCCTCGCCGCAGAAAGAGAGCGGCACGCGTGCCTCTTCGCAGCGCGCGACGATCTGCCGAAGCAGCATCAGGAAAGACGCGCTGAGCGTATCGTAGCGCCGGCGTACACGCTCGTTCTCGCGGTCGGCGGCGAAGAAGAATTGCTTCAGGTCGTTGCCGCCGATCGAGATGAAGTCGCACATCTCGAAGAATCGCTTGGGTGCAAAGGCCAGCGCGGGCGTTTCCAGCATCGCCCCCACCCGGATATCGCTGGGCATGTCATGGCCCAATCGCTGTTCGCGGGCCAGTTCATGCATCAGGATGCGATAGGCGGCCTCGTATTCGGTGATATCGGAAATGAAGGGGAACATCACATGCAGGGGGCATCCCGCCGAAGCGCGGATAAGCGATTGCAACTGCATCCGCAGCACGCCGCGCTTGTCCAGGCCCACGCGGATGGCGCGCCAGCCCATCGCCGGATTTGGTTCGTCCTGTGGCTTCATGTAGGGCAGCACCTTGTCCGAACCGATATCCAGCGTGCGGAACATGACCGGTTTGCCCTTGGCGCTGTCGATGACATGGCGGTAAAGCCTTGCCAGCTCCGCCCGGCGGGGCACATGGTTGCGGATCAGGAACTGCAATTCGGTCCGGAACAGCCCCACGCCCTCGGCGCCCGATCCTTCCAGCGAGGGCAGGTCGGCCATCAACCCGGCATTCATGTAAAGCTGTATCGTCGTGCCGCAGGTACCGGTGGCGGGCAGGTTGCGCAGGCTGGCATAGCGGTCCTGTGCCTCGGCCTGCATGGCAAGGTTGTCGCGGAAGGCGGCGGCGACGCTCTCCTCGGGACGCAGATGCACGATGCCCTGATCCCCATCGACCAGGATCGGATCGCCGTTCAGCGCCTCGGCGGTGATGCGGCTGGTATGGATGACCAGCGGTATGGCAAGCGCCCGCGCCACGATGGCGGCATGGCTGCCGACCGAGCCCTCTTCCAGCACCACGCCCTTCAGCTTGCGGCCATATTCCAGCAGTTCCGCCGGGCCGATATTGCGGGCGACCAGGATCGGGTCGTCGGGCATTTCGGCGCCGGTATTGCTGCCCTGGCCGGTCAGGATCCGCAGCAATCGATTCGACAGATCATCCAGATCGTGCAGCCGGTCGCGCAGATAGGGATCGGCGGACATCTCCAGCCGCGCACGCGCGGCGGATTGCTCTTTCTCGATCGCGGCCTCCGCCGAAAGGCCCAGCTTGATGTCCTCTTCCATCCGGCGCAGCAACTGCGTGAATGGGCGAACATCCGGTAGGTTTCCAGCACGGCGGTATGTTCGCCGCCGCCCCCCATGTCGGCTGCGGCGACCATGGTATCGACTGTCTCGCGCAGCCGGTTCACGCCGTCATGCAGGCGCTGCAGTTCCGTCTCGGGATCGTCGCCGACCGGATTGGCGATCACCACCCGTGGATCATGCAGCCAGACATGCCCCTCGGCAGCGCCTTCCTGTCCGGTGCCGCCGCGGAACATCAGCGGAAAGCGATGGGCCAGGGGCATGCTGTCGGACTGGCTGCCCTGAAAGGCGCCAAGCTCGGTCATCTCGGCCAGCACCATGGCGACGACCTCAAGGCCGTAAACCTCGTCATCGCTGAACAGCCGCTTGTCCTGCGACTGGACGACCAGCACCCCGAGCCGCTCGCCCACGCGCTGGATCGGGACACCCAGGAAACTGGGGAACACTTCCTCGCCGGTTTCGGGCATGAAGCGGAAACCGGGAGCCGAGGGGGCGTCGGCGGTATTCACGTAACGTCCGGTGCGGGCGACGCGCCCGACCAGGCCTTCGCCCAAGCGCAGCCTTGTCTGGTGGACGGCCTCGCTGCGCAGCCCTTCGGTGGCGCAGAGCTCCAGCGTTTCGGCATCGCGGAACAGGTAGATCGAACAGACCTGCGTGCCCATCGAATCGGCGATATGATGGGTGATCTGATCCAACCGGTCCTGCCCGCCTCCGGGAGCGGCAAGAATTTCCTTGAGCCGCCTCAGCAGCTTGCGTGAATCGCTTTCGTTACGGTCCGGCATCGCGCCCCTGTCTTTTCTGCCGCGATGGCCCTTTGGGCCGTTCTCCGGATCTTGCGCCCGGTTTGTTGTCAGGCCGCTTCGAGCCCGAAGGCATCATGCAACGCCTGCACCGCGAGTTCCATATATTTGCGGTCGATCAACACCGAAATCTTGATCTCGCTGGTGGCGATGACCTTGATGTTGATATTTTCATCAGCCAGCGCCTTGAACATCCGGGCCGCAACGCCCGTATGGCTGCGCATGCCGATACCGACGACACTGACCTTGGCGGTTTCGGTGTCCACGATCAATTCGTCATATGAGATATGGCCCGCCGCGCGTGCTTCTTCCATGGCGCGCTTGGCGCGCTCGACCTGATTGACCGGGACCGAAAAGGTCATGTCGGTCACCGATCCGGGGTGATCGTCATAATCCTTTTCGGATATGTTCTGCACGATCATGTCTACATTCACGCCGGCATCGGCCAGCGGCGCGAAGATCGCGGCGGATATGCCCGGCCGATCCTCGACGGTGACGAGGGTGATCTTGGCCTCTTCCCGCGAATAGGCGACCCCGTTTACGACTTTCGATTCCATGATTTCATCCTCATCGCAGACCAGCGTGCCGGAATTCTCGTCGGTATCCTCGAAAGAGGATAGCACGCGCAGCCGGACCTTGTAGCGCATTGCCAGCTCGACCGAGCGGGTCTGCAGCACCTTTGCCCCCAGGCTGGCCAGTTCAAGCATTTCCTCGAAGGCGATCTTTTCCAGCTTGCGCGCTTTCGAGGTGATGCGCGGATCGGTGGTATAGATGCCATCGACATCGGTATAGATATCGCAGCGCTCGGCCTCGAAGGCGGCGGCAAAGGCGACGGCGGTGGTATCCGAGCCGCCACGCCCCAGGGTCGTGATCCGCCCGTCAGGTCCCAGCCCCTGGAAACCCGCCACTACGGCGACCTTGAAGCTTCCTGGAACTTGCGGTCGATATTGTCGCGCGGAATCTCCACGAAACGCGCTGCCGAATGGGCGTCGGTGGTGTTGATCGGCACCTGCCAGCCCTGCCAGCTGCGCGCGGGCACGCCCATTTCCTGCAATGTCAGGGCCATCAGCCCGGCGGTCACGTTCTCGCCCGAGCTTACCACCGCGTCATATTCGCGCGCATCGAATAGCGGCGAGGTCTGCTCGACCCATCCGACCAGTTCGTTGGTCCGGCCCGACATGGCGCTGACGATTACGATGACGTCATAGCCGCGCTCGACCTCGCGCTGAACCTTCTGGGCGGCATTCCCGATCCGCTCCAGGTCGGCCACGGAAGTGCCGCCGAATTTCATTACCAGAAGCGGCATTGCGGGCCTCCAGCCTCAGACTTGTCCATCGGCGCGGCTTTTATGAGTGAGCAGGGGAAACCGCAAGAGGAGATGCAACCGGCATGTCCCGTGGCCGCATGTCGCATGCGACGTCAATTCGCCTTCTGGCGCGGGATGAAGGGCAACGGGGCGACCGGCACGCCATCTTCGATCAGCTTTCGGGCATCCTCCGGTTTCGCCTCGCCGTGAATCGCGCGGCCGGGACGTTCGCCTTCATGCATGGCGCGCGCTTCGTCGGCAAAGCGCAGCCCAACGTAATCGGAATTCTTTTCGATATGTTCGCGCAGCTTTTCCAGCGCGGCCTCTGATGGATTGCGCGGAGCGTCCAGGGGCCGTTTCTGCTCGACGGGCACCGAGGGGGTCATCAACGCCTTCTCCACGCTGGTCGAGCCGCATTGCGCACAAGTGACCTGGCCGGCATCCCGCATCGTCTCGAAACCGTCGGACGAGCGGAACCAGCCGTCGAAATCGTGGCCTTTGTCACAGCGCAACGCATAGCGGATCATGCGAAAACCTCATTCATGTTCCTTCTATATCGTGTCATCGCCCGGTTTTGGCAAGTTCTCCGAGCCGGGCAAGCAATGCCGTCGGATCGCCAGCCCGCTCGGTCAGCACATCCCGGGCGTTTTGGCCCATCCTGCGGGCGGCGGAACGATCGCCTGCCAGCCGGATCAGCTCGGTCGCCAGGGTCTCACCGTCGATCTCGACCGCCCCGCCCGCCGAGGCGAGGGCGTCATAGCTGTCGGCGTGATTGGCGATATGCGGGCCATGCAGGATCGCACAGCGATAGGCTGCGGGTTCCCACGGCGTATGGCCGCCATTATCCGTCAGCGACCCGCCGACGAGGCAGATTCCCGCCCGCGCATACCAGCGCGGCATCTCGCCCAGGGTATCCGCCAGCAGGAGCGGCGCGTCCTGGGCGCCATCGGAGCGCCGCCGGACATCCAGCCCGCGCGCCGCGATCAGCGCCGCGATGTCGTCGCCGCGCTGTGGATGGCGTGGCGCGAGAATCAGGCGCAGACCGGGGTGAGCGGCCCGTGCCGCCAGCCAATTGTCCAGAATCGGCGCATCCTCGCCTTCATGGGTCGAGGCGGCCAGAAGGACAAGATCACGCGCGGGATCGTCAGCGGGGGGGGCGACTTGCGCCGGTGACAGCAGTTTTAGGTCCAATCGCGGCAGGATCGCCGCATCCGGCAGGCCCAGGCCGCGCAGCCGCGCCTCGCTCCCGCTGTCCTGGGCCGAGAAGGCGGCAATCCGTCCCAGCATCGGTGTGATCACATTGCGCAACCGGCTCCATTTGGCCGCCGACCGCTCGGACATCCGCGCTCCGATCATCGCCTGCGCGATGTTCCGATCTGCCAGCACGCGAGAGCGCAACGGCCAGAACTCGCCTTCGATCGTCAGCGCCAGCCGGGGCTGGACGGCATCCAGGAACCGGCTGAGCGATCCCGGCATGTCCAGCGGAGCCAATCTTGCAGGCAGCCCCCACCCGGCAACCATGTCGCGCCCGGTCACGCTGTTCGCGGTGACTTGCAGTTCGAACTCGGCGGCCAGCGCCTCGATCACCGGGCGGCCCGAGGTCAACTCGCCCACCGAAGCGCCATGCACCCAGATATCGGCACGGCCGGGCACCCGATCCAGGACAAGCCTCTCGCGCAGGTTCCCTGATCCGCCGAGGTGCGCGCGCAATCGCAGGAAGGCTTCGGCCAATCGGGAGGTTGCGGTGTAAATCATCGGAAGCCCTCGGCTGATACTGGAGGTGGGTACCGGAATCGAACCGGTCTTCACGGATTTGCAATCCGGTGCGTAACCACTCCGCCAACCCACCGCCGTCGAGAGTGCGTTCGGGATAAAGGATCGCTGCGCGCCGCGCAAGACTGGAATGACCGCCGTTGCTCACCTACATGAAACGTGGCAATAAGCCCCAGAAGCAGGTCGAGCAGAGGTTCCGACAATGACCGATTTTGCCGCGCGCCGCACCGTGATGGTGGATACCCAGGTTCGCCCCAACGATGTGACCAAGTTCCCGGTGATCGAAGCCATGCTGGCGATTCCCCGTGAAGAATTCGTCCCGGCGCCTCTGCGCGCCGTCGCCTATTCGGGCGAGAATCTCGCCATCGGTGAAAACAGGGTCATGCTTGAGCCGCGGACATTGGCCAAGCTGGTGGACGGGCTGGATATCCAGCCCGGTGATCTGGTCCTGGATCTGGCCTGCGGCTATGGATATTCCGCCGCGGTCGTCGCACGGATGGCCGAAGCCGTCGTTGCCGTGGAAGACGACGAAACCATGGCGGCCGAGGCCGAGAAACGGCTTGCCGACGCGAATGTGTTCAATGTCGCGACGCTTCATGGCGACCTGACCAAGGGAGAGCCCAGGCAAGGTCCCTATGACGTCATCCTGATCGAAGGCGCGGTCGAGGACGTGCCCTCGGCCATCCTGGAGCAGTTGAAGGAAGGGGGACGGATCGGTGCCCTCTTCATGGAAGGTTCGCTTGGCGTGGCCCGAATCGGATATCGCCTGAACGGCCGGGTGAACTGGCGCTATGCATTCAATGCGCATGCGCCGGTGCTCAAGGCTTTCACGAAGGAACGGGGATTCAGCCTGTGAAGCATCTGACGAGTTTCAAACGCATGGCAGCCGCTGCGGCGCTGTCTGTGGTTGCCGCATTGCCTGCGGGCGCGCAATCACTGGCGGACACCATGGTCTCAGCTTATCGTCATTCCGCGCTGATGGAGCAGAACCGCGCCGTTCTGCGGGCCGCCGACGAAGATGTCGCCAATGCCGTGGCCCAGCTTCGGCCGATATTGCAATGGGTCGCCAGTCATCAGGTTTCCCGGATCGAGGGCAACCACGGCAGCACGCGCTCCAGCGCGCTGGCCCTGCGGGCCGAGATACCACTCTACGATTGGGGGCGCTCGCAATTGGCGATCGATTCCGCCAAGGAGCAGGTTCTGGCGACCCGGCAGGCGCTGGTCGGGGTCGAGCAGGACGTGCTCCTTGGGGCGACCCAGGCCTTCTTCGATGTTCGCCGGGCCACCGAACAGGTTTCCCTGCAAGAGAACTCGGTCCGGGTGATCGGGCAGGAACGCCAGGCCGCGCAGGATCGTTTCGAAGTCGGTGAGATCACGGTGACCGATGTGTCCTTGGCCGAGGCCCGGCTGGCTGCGACGCGGGCAGCCCTGGCCGCCGCCGAAGGCGATCTCGAGGTGGCGCGGGAACAATATCTGGCCTCGACCGGCAAGAAACCCGGCCAGCTATCCGCTCCTCCACCCCTGCCCAAGCTGCCCGCCAATCTGGAGGCAGCCCGCTCCATCGCGCAAAAGAACCACCCGGCGATCAAGCAGGCGCAGCGATCCGCTGCGGCTGCCGAATTGGGCGTGGCCGCGGCGGCAGCGGAACGCAATCCGACCCTGTCCGGCACGGCGCAGGCGGGTGTTGGCCGCGATATCATTCAGGGCTCCCGCGATTACGACACCCGGCTGAACGGATCGGTCGGACTGGAACTGAGCCAGACCATCTATTCCGGCGGACGCCTGCCGGCTGCGCATCGCAAGGCGATGGCCGCGCGGGACGAGGCCCGGGCCGCGCTTCTGAGCGTTGCGAGGGATATCAATCAGCAGGTCGGGACAGCCTGGGCCAATATCGACGTGGCGCGCGCGCAGATCGGATCGATCAACGAACAGATTTCCGCCGCCCAGCAAGCCTATGACGGGGTCCGCGAAGAGGCTCAGCTTGGTGCCCGCACGACGCTGGACGTGCTGGACGCCGAACAGTCCCTGCTTGAGGCGCGGGCTGACAAGATCACGGCGGAAGCCAATCTGCAATTAGCACATTATCAACTTCTGGCCGCTATGGGTCTGCTTACGGTAGAAAACCTTAAGCTCGGGATTCCCACATATGACCCGTCCCAATATTACAACGCGGTGCGCGATGCGCCCTTTACCAGCAAGCAGGGCGAAAGCCTGGATCGCGTGCTGCGCGCCATCGGCCGCGACAACTGACAATTCGGCCATGGGGGTGACCCATGGCTGAAACACGGTTACTGGCGGGGTTCCCCGCAGAATCGGGTTGGCGATGAAATTGTCGAGGCGGCAGAAACGGGCCGCATCCCGGTATTCCAATGATCACGCCGAGGCGACGGCAGACCTGCCGCATGGCGGCTCGACCGGCGACTTGGACAAGAGTGCCAACCCGGGTCAGCGCCTCTGGCCGGGAAAGAAGGCGTCGGTCCGGGATATGCTCGCCGCCCTCCCTGAACCGCCGGCTATCGCTGACGACATGCGACCCGATGATATTGGCAACCCCGTCGCAGCGCCGCAAGAGTCACCGGATTCTTCCAGAACTGCCGAAAGAAGCACTTCATCGCAAAGCGATGAGAGCAGCAACGCTCACCCGTCGGATGCGGGTGCCGTGGATGACGTCACTGACATAGGAAAGGAAAAGCAGATGCAGACGGCAGAAGAACTCAAACCGTTCTCCGATAGCGGAATCGCAGAGAAGGTTGACCTGCGCCTCGACGATTTGGTCAAGTCCGACAGCGCGCAGGACAAGGAACAGGCGCTGACGCCCGGCGGGCTTGGATCGCTTTTCGGTCCGATCATCGAAGATGAGGTCAAGGGCGTTCGCAGCCAGATCCGCGAAATGATCCAGGGCGAGCTGCAGGGAGAGCTTGGCCAACGCTTCTCTCGCAACCTGCGGATCGTCATCCGGCGTGAGATCGCAGCGGCGGTCGAGGATCAGTTCGATCGCGTCTGAAGCGAGAAAACCGCTCGACCGGCCATCCTGGCGAAAACCATATGGCCGGTCATTGACCTGCGGTCAGCGCAGGTAACCCTCGGGATCGACGCTGTCGAATCCGCGGCGGACCTCGAAATGGACCACGCCGGACTCTCCGGCTGTTCCCATCGCCTGCCCGCTGCTGACGCTGTCTCCCTTGGAAACATTCAGCCCGTCCAGCCCTGTATAGACGGTCATCAACCCGTCATCGTGCCGGACGACGACGATTGGCACGCCTTTCGTGTCGCGGGTGATCGCCGCGACTTTCCCGGATCCCGCCGCCTTGACCTGTGTTCCGCTTGGTGCGGAAATGTCGATCCCGTCATTCTTGCCCTTCTCGTAGACGCGGATGATCGAGCCCGAGACAGGCATGTTGAAACGCCCGTTGCCCGAGGCCGCGGTCCGGGTTGCGCCAAGATCCGGAGCGTCGGCTTCGGGGCCGGGCTCCGAAGCGGGCGCGGTATCCTCATCCGGCAGGGGCTGGGCGGCGGAAGGCGGACGCGGGGTCGGGCTGCCGGAACCCGGAGGCGTCGTGGCCTGCGCGGCGTTGGGCGCAGGCTGACCGGCCACCGGGATGATCAGCCTCTGACCGACCCGCAGCCGCATATCGGATGGCAACCCGTTCCACGAGGCGAGATCCTGGACATTGACACCGTATTTCCGCGCGATCGACCAGGCGGTTTCCCCGGAGGCGACCTGGTGCTGCCGGGGCTGCTGGCCCTTGGCCGTGGTTTGCTGGCTTGAAGCGGCGCCCTTGTCACGGCCCGGCACATCGGGTTTGGCGATGCCCTGACCCGCGAACGGATCGGTGACCTGCCCGGTGCTGCTGACGATGCCGCCCTGGACCGGGGTTCCGCCCGCAACACGGCGCGGCAGGACCAGAACAGCCCCTCGCTGCAACGAGGCGTTGGCGGGCAACGCATTGTGACGCGCCAGTTCATCCGCCCCCAGCCCCAATCTCGACGCGATGCTGGCCGGGGTATCGCCCGCCTTGGCCACCGCAACCTGGTAATCGCGGAAGGAAATCAATCCGCGACTGTCGGGATTCGGGCGCGGCACGGCCTTGGCGGCCGCATCGGCGGTGTTGAGCGCACCGGGAACCCAGCCACGCAGATCGGGATCAAATCCATTGGGGCCGCAGGACGCGAGCAGCGCGATTGTCCCTGCCGCACTGGCCAGAAGCCTGAAATTTCTGCTCATTCCGATATCCTTAACCTGTAACTGCCCGGCCGGGGGTCATGTCTGGCCCAACCCCTCGACCAGCGGCACGAACCGCACCTGCCGCAGCTCGTCGTAATCGAACCCGGTTTCGGACCGGGTCACGCGGATCAATGTCTGCACCGCGTCCGACTGCCCGACAGGCACCACCATGATACCGCCGATCTTGAGCTGTGCCAATAACGGACCTGGCGGATCCTCGGCCGCAGCAGTCACCAGGATGCGGTCGAAGGGCGCCTGGTCGGGCAGCCCGCGAGAACCATCGGCCACCTGCGCGGTGATATTCGGCAGCCCGAGATCGTGAAAGATCGCCTCGGCCTCCTGCACCAGCCGGCGGTGGCGGTCGACGGTATAGACGCGGCGGCACAGCCCGGCCAGCACCGCCGCCTGGTATCCCGAACCGGTGCCCACCTCCAGCACCGTGTCGCGCGGCCCCGGATTGAGCGCCTGTGTCATCAGCCCGACCACCGAGGGCTGGCTGATCGTCTGGCCGCAGGGAATGGGCAGCGGCGTGTCGTCATAGGCGCGGTCCGCGAATTGCCCGCGCACGAAGATGCCGCGGTCGATCCGTTCCATCGCCGCCAGGACACGGGGATCAGTCACCCCGCGCGAGCGCAACTGGAAAAGAAAGCGCATCTTGCGTTCCGCCGGGCTGTCCTGATGATCCTCGTCGCTCATCTGACTGGATCGGCCTCCTGCAATTGGCCGTCCCGGTCCAGCGCCTCCGAGAGCCGTTCCAGCGAGGCGTGACAGGTCAGGTCGGCCCGCATCGGCGTGACCGACACGAAGCCCGCCATGTTCATCGCCACATCGCTGCCCTCGTTGGCCGGAGCCTGCTGCGATCCACCCTGGGCCCACATGAAGCGCCTGCCGTTCGGCGCTGTATAGGGCACCACGCTGAAACGCGAATCCTTCCGCCGCCCCTGTGGGGCGACCCGGATGCCGCGCACGCCCAAGGCCGGTTTCGCGGGGAAATTCACGTTGTAGAACAGCCGGAAATCGTCGCTCGAATTCCAGTCGCCATGATCCAGTAGCTGGCGCACCACCGCCGCACCATGGCGGCGCGACGCCTCGAAGGGGTCGGCCAGGCCGACGGTCTCGGGGCCCAGATATTGCGACAGGGCGACAGCCGGGAGTCCCTGCAAGGCCGCCTCCATCGCGCCGCCGATCGTGCCGGAATACATCGCGTTCTCGCCTGCGTTATTGCCACGGTTCACCCCGGACAATACCAGATCGGGCAGGGCGTCGGCCATCACGTCCGAAATCGCGGCCAGCACGCAATCGGCGGGGCTGCCCTCGGTCGCGTATCGGCGCTCTTCCAGTCGGGCGACCATGGTGGGATGCGAATAGCTGATGCAATGCGCCACCCCGGATTGCTCGAAAGCGGGGGCCACGGTCCAGACCTCGCCCGAGGGACCGGCGATCTCGGCGGCGATCTCTGCCAGCACCTCCAGGCCCGGAGCGTTGATGCCGTCGTCATTGGTGATGAGAATGCGCATTGCGGTTCCGTTCACGCGCTGTTGTTTCATCTCCCTGCTTATCCCTGTGCCGGATGGGCTTCAACCCATTGGCGGCTGACCGAAAGTGGTTTGACGCGAACGGCCCGCCGTTGCATCCTGAGGCAACTTGCCCGATAGCGCGTGACATGCAGATTTTTCTTCCCATCGCCGAGGTATCCGTCAACGCTTTCACCCTGGTCGGGCTTGGCGGCCTTGTCGGGCTGATGAGCGGGCTTTTCGGCGTGGGCGGCGGCTTCCTGATCACGCCGCTGCTGTTCTTCATCGGCATCCCCCCGGCCATCGCCGTGGCCACGGGCGCCAACCAGGTCGTGGCATCCTCGGTTTCCGGCGTGCTCGCCCATGTCAAGCGCAAGACAGTCGATTTCCGGATGGGGGGCGTGCTGCTGGCTGGCGGCCTGGTCGGATCGGGGCTGGGTGTGTGGGTGTTCACCATCCTGCAGGAAGTCGGGCAGGTCGATCTGGTCGTGCAGCTTTGCTATGTCGTGTTCCTGGGCCTGATCGGTGCGATGATGCTGCAGGAAAGCATCCGCGCGCTGCGCCGGTCCAAGAATCCCACCTATCGCAAGCGGTCGCACCAGCATATGTGGGTGCATCGCTGGCCCGCCAAGATGAAGTTCCGCGCCTCGGGGCTGTATATCAGCGTCATTCCCCCGCTGCTGGTCGGGGTGGCCGTCGGTGTGCTGGCCGCCATCATGGGGGTGGGCGGCGGATTCATCATGGTTCCCGCGATGATCTACCTGCTCGGCGTGCCGACCAAGGTCGTCGTCGGCACCTCGCTGTTCCAGATTACCTTCGTCACCGCCTTCACGACGGTGATGCATGCGGTCAGCTACAATACCGTGGATATCATGCTGGCCGTTCTGCTGATCGTGGGCGGGGTGATCGGCGCGCAGATCGGCACCACCCTGGGCGCGCGCCTGAGGGCCGAGCAGTTGCGGATCCTGCTGGCGCTGCTGGTGCTTCTGGTCTGCGGCAAGCTGGCGCTGGATCTGTTCCTGCGTCCGGACGAGCTTTACTCGATCACCACGGAGGCGCGGTGATGCGGGTAGTCCTGACGGTCCTTCTGGCGCTGTGGCTGACCGGAGGACCGGCGGTGGCGCAGACGGGCGAAGAGCCGGCGCCTGTTTCCGAAACCGGCGAGGTTATTCCGACATTCCCGGACCCGTCACAGCGGCAGCGCGTGATCGCCGCGATCGCCAAGCGCAAGGAGCAACCGGCCGAGCAGGTCGTGGCCGGGCTGTCCAGGGACTCGGTGGCGATCACGGCGAGTTTCGACGGCTCCGAGATCCTGATCTATGGCGCGATCAAGCGCGAGACGCCGATCCCGGACGGCCCGCCATTGCAGATCATCGTCACTGTCGAGGCGCCTTCGCGTCCGCTGACGATCTGGCGCAAGGAACGCAAGGCGGGCATCTGGATCAACACCGAGAAAGTCGAGATCGGTGCCGCGCCGGGGTTCTACGCCGTTGCGACCTCGGGGCCGATGAATGACATCCTGCAAGAGGATTGGGATCGCCGCTACCGGATATCCTTGCCGCTGGCGCTCAGGGCCTATGCCGGGAAACTGGCCGTCGAAGACGCGGTGCCTTTTACCGAGGCACTGATCCGCCTGCGCGAGAGCAACGGGCTGTATCGGCTCGATGAGGGAAGTGTGAAGCTGGTTGACCAGACGCTGTTCCGCGCCGATGTGCGCCTGCCCGCCAACCTGATCGAGGGCGATTACAAGACCCGGATCTTCCTGCTGCGCGATGGGCAGGTCATGGATGTCTATCGCGCACCGATCGAGGTGCGCAAGGTCGGCCTTGAACGCTGGCTCTATCGCTTGGCCTTCGACCAGCCGCTGATCTACGGGCTGATGTCGCTTGCCGTTGCCGTGATCGCCGGATGGGGCGCCTCTGCCGCTTTCCGCAAGCTGCGCCGCGCCTGAATCGTATGTTGGGTGGTCCGGTTTCGGACCCGACCGGGAAAGGGAATGGTTTGCGTCCCGCGATGGCCGGGGGGCTGCCTGCCCCCCGGCGCCCCCCGGGGATATGTTGCATGAAGAAGAAGGGGCGCATCGAGTTTCGTGACAAGGTGGCGGTCCCTATCGGCTGCCTCAGTATGTTTTTCGTACTAAACTCTGCGCGATAGTTTCCGGCTACAGCTTGGCATACCGCGTGACTCGAACGAATGACCGTAATTCATCACGCAACGCGCGCTACCTGTGTACGGGCTGTGTACGGGCTGTGCCGTCGAAATCCCAGCATTTGCTGGCTGAAGCGGTTATGTGTTGCGTTGGCGTGCCGATGCAACGCACGCATCCTGTCGCAACTCCCTCCGGCCGGTTCCGCGGATCCCATTCCGGGGGGGCGGTCAACCGAAACGCAGCGGGCCCCGTGTTTCCACGGGCCCGCGCCCTCCCGGGTCGCAGGCCGGTTCCCTCCACTGAACCGGGCCTGCTCGGGTATGGTGATTACTTCCGGATCAGTTCGGCCTGGCGCACGATCACCTCTGCCTGCTTGATCGAGGCGATGTCGACCAGCCGCCCCTTGTAGACCGTGGCTCCGGCGCCGGAACGCTTGGCCTCTTCCATCGCGGCAAGGATTTCACGGGCTTCGGTCACGGCCTCGTCCGATGGCGAAAAGACCTCGTTGGCCAGGGCGATCTGGCTGGGATGGATCGCCCATTTGCCGACCATCCCCAGGGTTGCCGAGCGCCGGGCCTGGGCCATGAAGCCTTCCTTGTCGCTGAAATCGCCAAAGGGGCCGTCGACGGGCAGCACCCCATGCGTGCGGCAGGCCGCGACGATCTTGGCCTGCGCCCAATGCCACGGATCGGACCAGTAGTTCTGACCCTCGCGATGCATGTAGTAATTTTCCTGCGTCCCGCCGATGCCGGTCGTGGCCATGCCCATCGAGGCGGCGAAATCCGCGGCACCGAGCTGACCGCCTGCATGCGCGGGGAAGCCGAGGCGATCTCTTCGACATGGCAGATGCCTGCGGCGCTTTCGATGATGACCTCGAAGCCAAGCGGCTTTTCACGGGCCTTCGCGCGTTCGATCGCGGTCACCAGCGCATCGACTGCGTAGATGTCCGAGGCGTTGCCGACCTTGGGGATCATGATCAGGTCAAGGCGTTCGCTTGCCTGTTCCATCAGGTCCACCACGTCGCGATACCAACAGGGCGTGTCCAGCCCGTTGATCCGCACCGACAGGGTCTTGTCGCCCCAATCGATATCCCCGATCGCCTGGATGGTCTGCTTGCGCGCGTTGTCCTTGTCGTCGGGAGCGACCGAATCCTCGAGATCGATATTGATCACATCGGCATCGGACTTGGCCATCTTCTCGAACAGTGCCACCCGCGAACCCGGGCCGAACAATTGGCAGCGGTTGAGGCGGGCAGGGGGCTGAGGTTGAAGGCGAAAGCTCATTGCGAATCCTTGGCGTTCGGTGAAACGATGTTGCGTGACCGTTTAGCGCAGCCCTTCGCGGTCATCAAGCCGGGTTTTTGCACCGCAGCATTGCGGTTCCGTCGGATTGTCGTGCTTGACGCTGTGCCGCTTTCGGCGCAGGACCGGGGAAATCGGCCGGAACGGAGGAAAAGGCATGGCGCGGACCGTATATGTGAATGGCGAATATCTGCCCGAGGATCAGGCCACGGTCTCGATCTTCGACCGGGGTTTCCTGATGGCCGATGCCGTCTACGAGGTGGTCAGCGTCCTGGACGGAAAACTGCTGGATTTCGCTGGCCACATGGCGCGGCTCACCCGTTCCCTTGAGGCGCTGGAAATGGACAACCCGTTGTCCGAGGATGAATATCTCGACGCGCATCGGCAATTGGTCGAGCGCAACGGGATCACCGACGGGCTGGTCTATCTGCAGGTTTCTCGCGGCAATCCCGGTGATCGCGATTTCGCCTATCCGCCGAAGGGAACGGTTCCGACCACGGTCATGTTCACGCAGGCGAAGCCCGGCCTGGCGGATGCCCCGGCTGCCCGAACCGGCTGGAAGATCGTCAGTGTCGAGGATCAGCGTTGGGGCCGCCGCGACATCAAGACGGTTCAGCTTCTCTACCCGTCGATGGCCAAGATGGAGGCCAAGGCGCGCGGTGCCGACGATGCCTGGCTGATCGAGGACGGGAAGGTGACCGAGGGCACCTCGAACAACGCCTACATCGTCAAGGACGGCAAGATCATCACGCGTGAACTGAGCCACGACATCCTGCACGGGATCACGCGCGCCGCCGTGCTGCGCTTTGCCCGCGAGGCGCAGATGCAGGTCGAGGAACGCAGCTTTACCCTGGCCGAGGCGCAGGCGGCGGCGGAGGCCTTCGTGACCTCGGCCTCGGCCTTCGTGATGCCGGTGGTCGAGATCGACGGCACATCGGTGGGGGGCGGCAAGGTCGGTCCCGTGGCAACCCGCCTGCGCGAAATCTATCTGGAGGAGAGCCGCAAGACGGCGATCTGATCCATCCGGATTTGCCTCCGGCCTCCATGGGCGGCAGGTCCGGCGCTTGCCGCGGCCAGGCACAGGCAAACGGGAAATGTTCCCGGCATATCTATTCCCCCCTGAGCAAGTGCGGCCCGCAGCGAGGCGAGCCGCACCGATTTCCGAGACAGGTCTACTCTGCCGCTCCGATCGCGGTCAGGCCGGCAATGGCACAATTGGCGTCAATATCGCCCGAGGGTGCGCCACCGACACCGATGCCACCGACCAGCGCATCGCCAAGCTTGATCGGCAGGCCGCCAGCCTGGATGACCATCCGCGCATCCATGTCGCGCAGCCCGTCATTGGCGGGTTGCGAGGCGATGAACTCGGCGAGGCCAGCCGTATCGCGCCCCATGGCGGCGGAAGTGAAAGCCTTGCCGGTTGCGCTCGACGCGGTGTGGGGGCCGGAATTGTCGGCTTTCAGCAGCACCTTGGTCGAACCGTCACGCGCCACGATGGCGACGCTGACATTATGACCCTCGGCAATGCAGGCGTTCAGCGCGGCGTCCGCTGCCTGGGTCGCCAGTTCCAGCGGCAGGTAAGGCGCGGTGGGCAGCTCCTGCGCGGCGGCTGCCAGAGGGGTCAGAACTGCGGTCGCGAAAACGAGGTTGCGGATCATGATGGTTTCCTTTCCAGTTTGTGGAAAGAGAGCTAATGCAATCGGGGAACACCCGGTATTCGTAGATCTGACGGCGGGTTCCGTAGTTCTACGGAGTTTCATGCCCGTCCAGCCACAATCGCGTCATTTCCGCCTGTGAGGTCGTGCCTAACTTGGCGCCGATGGCGGCCCGGTGGCTTTCCACGGTGCGCGGAGACAGGCCTAACCCCTTGGCTATCTGACGGGTGGTGAAACCTTCGGCGATGCGGTCGAGCACCTCGCGTTCACGTGGCGTCAACGAAGCCAAAAGCGCCAGTGTCTCCGCCTTTTCGGCACGGCGGTTCAACATTTGCTCCAACGCCTCCTGCCCTCTCTGGATGGCATCGATGAGATCCTGCTCGTCGATCGGCTTGGACAGGAAATCGACCGCACCGTTGCGAAAGGCGCGTCGGCAAGCGTCGATGTCGCCATGCCCGGAGATGACGATGGTCGGCCAGTCGATGTTTTGCGCGGTCAGCCGCTCTTGCAGTTTCAGGCCGGAGATTGCCGGCATCCGGATATCGAGGACCAGGCAGCCGGGCGCGAGTTTCGGCACCTGGGCAAGAAATGCCTGGGGATCGGCGAAACCCGTGACCTCGATGCCGACCGTGGACAAGAGCAGGCCAAGCGCATGGCGCACGGCCTCGTCGTCATCCACGAGGTAGACGGGATGTATCATTGCGCGGCCTCCGCTATCCCTTCGACACGCGGCAGAACGACCCGGAAAGTCGCGCCCGTTCCACCGTCCACCAGGGCAATTTCACCGCCCGCACGCTCCACCAGGCGCTGGCTCAGCGCAAGGCCAAGGCCCGTGCCGTCGGTGCGCGTCGTGGTGAATGGTGTGAACAGGCGTGGACGTAACTCCGCCGGCACGCCGGGGCCGTTGTCGGAAATCTCCAGGACGACTTCATTTTCCCGCAGCCGCAAGGCCACGATCACCCGTGCCGCGCCACCCCGATCGGCTGTGGCGTCAATCGCATTGCGCAGCAGGTTGAATACCACTTGCTCCATTTCCACCGGGTCAGCGATGACGGGTGCGGGATGATCTGGCAGCCTGAATGCAAGCTGCACATCATGCGACGCGGCTTGCGGGGCGAGCAGGATTTCCACGTTCCTGATCGCATCGCGCAGATCAAAAACCGATCTCGGCGCATTCTGTGGACGCGACCAGTTGCGAAAACGCTCCAGAATGGCGGAAGCCCGGCGTGCCTGTGTCACGGTATCGTCAAGCACCGGTTCCAGTGCCTCCGTATCACCCCGGCCAAGCATTCTCCGCCCAGCCTGAACCTGCGCAAGAATGGCAGTGAGCGGTTGGGTCACTTCATGCGCAAGGCCGCTTGCCATCTCGCCCAACGCGTTGACGCGCGATGCATGGGCGAGGCGTGTTTCCAATGCGTTGAGCCGCGCCTGTTCCACGGCCCTCCGCGTACGCGCCCGCTGACGCAGGATCGACAGGGCCGCGAATCCGGCAAACCCGACAACCAGAAGCGTCAAGCCTGTCCTTGCAGGAGGAAACAGATCGGCAAAACCGATCCTCATCCCCGTTTCCAGCGGCAGGGGCTGGGAGGGGCTGCTGAGCGGCCTGGAAAACCGCAATGTCTCTGGGATCTCCCCCCGCTTGAAGAGCGGATGACCGTCCGGCAGGGACAGGGTAAGCGCGACACCGGATCGCGACCAGAATGGCCCGGCCTCGTCCAGCAGCTTTCCGGTATCGATGCCAAGCATCAAGCCGTAACGTGCAGCATCCGAATTGGGGCTGCGCTTGACCATGATGTAATGATCCGGCTTGTCCGGATGCGGCAGCAAGGCGATGCTGCCGTCCGAGGTCCTGGCGGCCGAACGGATGGTATCGGCAAATGCCGGATCGATGGGTTCCGTGCCGATCATCCGGTCATTCGGGTCAAGAGGAATAAGCTGAACCTCGTCAATACGCGGATAGAAGCGCGAAATGGTCGCCGCAACATCCAGGAACAAATCCTGCCGCTCGCCTTCCGCCGCCGTGGCGAGTGCAGAGAGCGCCGTCAAATGAGCATCGTGCTGATCCACCCGTTGCGAGGCAAGACGATGCAGAACCGCGCTTTCCTGCTCCAGCTCGGCAATCACCGCATTGCGTTCGACAATTGCCAGAACGACGGCTGAAGCAAGCAGCAGGAACAAGCCGATGGCAATCAGCTTGTGCGGGCTTTCAAGGACGGGACGGTTGCTGCGTGTCATGGGCGCATTCCTGCAGTTTATGCGCGTGATCGGAATAATGCTCGACGACGACGCTGCAATATCCTACCCGGTGCCTGTTACGGGGCAAGGCCATAGAATGCAGATGGGTCTGCACCGATGAATCCCGGGTCTATCCCCGGCCCGGGAATCGGCCTGATCCGTTGCGGGCAGGTAATTGTCGTGGCCAGAGCCATCGCCCATGCGAGGGGATCGGGAGTAGGGGGCAAACCGGGTTACAGCCTGCTGCCGATCCTTCTGTCATCCGAACACCCGATATCGAAGAAGCCGCCGGCGTCACCGCATGTCGGGCTCCGCCGGCAGCAATAAAGGTCAGGCTGGCGGCCCCTTCTCGAGGATGGTCAGCTCCGGATCGTAGCGGTCCCAATCGAGCCCCCGGATGCCATAGGTCATGAGCGTCGGCTTGAACCGTGACGGCTCATCCAGGCTGCCGGGATGGATTGCCGTGATCTCGGGATTGGCCGCGAAGGTGACATGGGTCGGCGTGCCGCAGGTCCCGCAGAACGCGTGGAGCTTTTCATTGCCGCTGTCACCGGCAATGCGCCAGATTTGCGGATCACCGGTCACCGTGACCGCATCCGCTCCGGCAAAGACCGCATAGGATGAATGGCCCGTGCCGCTGCGCATCTGGCAATGCCGGCACTGGCAGTGAAGTTCGGCGACCGGATCGCCCGCCGCCTCGTATCGGATGGCGCCGCATGCACAACCGCCTGTGTAGGTTTCCTGGTTCATCGCTTCGCTCCTGTCATTCTGGACGTTTGGCGTTTCGTTCGGAGAACCAAGCCACGGTCGGTTTCATGAAGGACGTCATGCCCAACAGCACCGCGCCTGGTCACTCCCGGATAGGCTACGGGTCTTGTCCGATGAGCGTGAGTAACAATGGTGTCGCGATCCCCATGCGATGCAAATCGATACCTGTCTTGTGCGTCCCGGCGCATCTCCTCCCAAGCGTGTCAGAATTGCCGCGGATTTCATTTCCGCCGGGCTCACCGAAAGGCTCGGGCGGTAGGGCGAAGGCGTTCTTTCCCGAATACCGCCCCATCAGGCCAGCCATCATTCCAGCGGAATCGCGGTTTCGTCCTTGGCGGTGCGGATCACCATCATCGTCCAGTAGCGCGCAACATTGGTTCGGTTCTGAAACAGCCGATGACAAAGCGCGTCATATTCCTCCATGTCGCGCAGGCGCAGCATCAGGATCGCATCGACCTCTCCTGTCACCGCATGAGCCTGGGTGACCGCCTCTTCCCTCGCCGCCAGATCGAGAAACTGCCGCGTATTCGGTTCACCATGGAGCCTCAGCTCCACGGTCACCACGGCTCTCAGCCTGCGCCCGGCCTTGGCAGGGTTCAGGATCGCGACAATCCGGTCAATGACACCTGCCTGACGCAACCGCCGTATCCGCCGCAGGCAGCTTGACGGGGACAGGCCGACCTCATCGGCCATGTAGGCATTCGTGCGCGACGCGTCGCGCTGCAGCAGGTTCAGCAGTTCCCTGTCGATCCGATCCATCCAAATCTCCGAAATCGCGGGGTCCAGCATGCAATAAAATTGCAAAGATGCGCAATCTTTGACCACAAATGCGAATGGGACCGGGTTAGGAAATGATGGCAACAATGCGAGGAGGCCGAAATGTCCGCATTCAGATTCGCCGTCCACAAGACCCAGGAAACATTGCAGATTTACTGGGAATTGGTGCGCATCATGGTGCCGGTCACGATCGTGACCGAGGTGATGTCGCGGACCGGGTTGATCGAGCTTGCCGCCCCCGCCCTTGCGCCGGTCATGGGGCTGTTCGGGCTGCCGCCGGCACTGGGCCTTGCCTGGCTGACGGGAATGCTTGTGGGGATATGGGGCGCGATCGCGATGATCTTCACCCTGGTGCCCGCCGAGTCGATGAGCGTGGCCGATATCACCGTGTTTTCATCACTTGTCCTGATCGCGCATGGCCTGCCAATCGAGCAGAAGATCATCCGGAAGGCCGGGCCGGGATTCGCGGTCACCACGATGATCCGTATTGCCGGTGCAATCGTCTATGCGATGATCCTCCACCATCTGCTTGCCGCAACGGGCTGGCAGGCGGAAACCCTGAACCCGACCTGGATACCCGTGGCGCCTCGACCGACTGGATGGGTTTCCTGGCTGGACTCGTCGAGGCACTCCTCTACATGCTCGCCATTCTCCTGACCCTTGCCTGGGGGCTGGAGGTGCTGAAGTTGATCGGCCTCATGGCGCTGCTGATGAAGCTTCTCGCCCCGGCATTGCGCCTGGCCGGGATCAGGGGCAAAACGGGACAGTTCACCGCCGTCGGCCTGTTCCTGGGCATCTCCTATGGTGGCGGCTTGCTGATCCGCGAAGCGCGGTCAGGCGACCTGCCGCCCCGGCAGGTCTTCATTTCCTGCGTCTTCATGGGCTTTGCGCATAGCATCATCGAGGATACCTTGCTCGTGATGGCCCTGGGCGCGGATGTTCTTGGCGTGCTCGTGGGGCGGCTTGTCTTCGCGGTCGCGGCAACGGCCCTGATCGCGCAGCTCATACGCTCGATCCCGGATGAAACCTTTTTCGCATGGGTGTTCCCGCGCGGGAATCGACATGGAGTGGCGGGTCTGTAGAGCGGAGAATCAGAAATTCGGGACGGTTGCTTTTATGTTTGGTTGTGCCGTGGCGTCCGTTCCTGCCGAATGACGGAACAGGGACCATTTGCGAGGCCAGGGTGGAACTCCGTCCCCGGATTTCAGCAGAAACCCGCACGAAGATTGCCGCTCGCTGCCTGTTTTCCGGGGCTCCGCTGTCCGGGATCCGGGCGGGAAGCTGACCAAGCTTGCCCGCTTCGTGAACGGCCTTTTCCCGGATGGCATGAGGCCACGCTTCGGGATACCGCGCGGGACCCGAAGGTGATCACGCCGCCAAGGCTGTCCCGGGGGGCGGGCCGAGATCCACAGCGGCGGACCAAAGAGGATTACGCCCTTCCGATCCGTGCCGCTTGCTGCCGGACAGGTTCACTCCAACTCGGCGTTGAAGACGAACAGCGTCTCGCCATTGATCTCGTATCCGTCGATCAGTTCCTTCGCCCGCTCCGAGACCAGCCAGTCTTCCAGCTTTTCGGCCAGGTCATGCTTCACATGGTCGTGCTTTTCGGGGTTCACCGGGATATAGGCATATTGGTTGAACAACTCCGGATCGCCGGAATAGAGCAGTTCGAGATCGGCCTTGTTGCCGAAATTCAACCAGCTTGCGCGGTCCGACAGGATATAGGCGTTCATCCCCGCCGCCGTGTTCAGCGCCGCACCCATGCCGCTGCCGACGGCGTTATACCAGTCGCCGACCCCCTCGACATCCAGATCGGCAGCCTTCCACAGGCCCAGTTCCTTCTTGTGAGTGCCACTGTCGTCGCCGCGGCTGACGAAATTCGCCTCGGCCGACGCGATGTCCTGCAAGGCCTCGACGGCGCTTTCGTCATCGGCAATCCCGGCGGGATCGTCGCCAGGGCCGATGAAGACGAAATCGTTATACATGATCTCGCGCCGATGGGTGCCGAAACCATCCGCGACGAACTTGTCCTCGGCCGCACGCGAATGCACCAGGATCGCGTCGACATCCCCGGCCTCGCCCAGCTTGATCGCCTGCCCGGTGCCCACGACGAGCAGCTGGACCTCGAGATCCAGATCCTTCCGGATTTCCGGCAGCAGCACCTCGGCCAGTCCCGAATTGTGGAACGAGGTGGTCACGGCCATCTTCATCTCGTCGGCCTGAGCGGCCGTTCCAATCATCAGGCGGCCAGCCCCAGCATGAGTTTGCGTATCATTCGACGATATCCTTCCGAAACTGAATCCGCAGACAAGACGCTACGGAACCTGTGATATACGGGCGAGTTTCACAGCCGCTTCGCAGCTTCCCTGACCGAGGGCTGCAACCCCCCGCCGCCTGCCTCGACATATTGCAGCAATTGCGCGCGCATCTCCGGTCCCCAGAAATCCTTCAGGTGATCGGCGATCTTGTCAGCCGCGTCTCCGGGCTGGGTGCTGAAGAACAGGGCGATCTGGTTGGCCATCATGACAAGCTTTTCAGGCGACATGGCGAAACTCGGCCTCTAACCGTTCGGGATGGGAAAATAGATCAAATTCTTTACCGCGAGCGAAACCCGCAACCGTTATTCCCGCGCCTTCGGCAAGGCGCAGGGCGTGCAATGTGGGGGCCGAGGCGGCGATCAGGATGGTGCAGCCGGCCATGGCGCATTTCTGCACCATCTCCACCGAGACACGGCTGGTCAGCGCGAAGGCGCCCAGTTCCGCGTCCAGCCCCTGCCGAGCCAATGCGCCGATAAGCTTGTCGAGCGCGTTGTGACGGCCGACATCCTCGCGGGCGAGGATCACGCCCTTGCCCGGCAACAGGAA
Source organism: Paracoccus methylarcula (assembly GCF_003007735.2). Lineage (GTDB taxonomy): Bacteria > Pseudomonadota > Alphaproteobacteria > Rhodobacterales > Rhodobacteraceae > Paracoccus > Paracoccus methylarcula. Next base: position 164,402 of record NZ_PXNQ02000003.1, on the reverse strand, counting down.
GCCCGCCGCGTGAACGCCATGGGTGCGGTCATGAAGGGGTTGCCAGCCGCATAGCTGATCGGTGGCGGAGGCGATCTCTTCGGCGGTCAGGGCCGGGCCTTGCCGGTGCAGGACCGGCAGGGCCCGGGTGGCCTGTTCGAGGCTGTCGATTCCGCACAATCCGCAGCCGACCGGACCGGCCAGAGTCCGGCGGCGGGCGTTCAATGCCTCGGCGCGGGGTCCGGTGAGCCACATTCGCGCCTCGATCCCCCTGTCATGGGCAACCGTCTCGCATGAAGCGAGTTGATCCATGCCGGTGACGATCCCTTCGGTGAGGGAAAAGCCGGTGGCGAAATCCTCGATATCGGTGGGCGAGGCCATCATCACCGCATGGGTGGTGCCGTCATAAACCATCGCCACCGGAGTTTCCTCGGGTAAGGTCCGGCGGGTGGCAACTTGGCCGCCCGCCCGGACATGAGTCGTCGGCACCGTTCCGGAGGGTTCCATGCGGTTCATTGCATCACTCCGCCGCCGGCAGAATGCGGCGCGACAGTTCGGCCTGTCGGTTATAACTTTCCTGCCATTCCGAAGGCCCGTTTGACGGGCTGACCTGCACGGCGGTCACCTTGTATTCGGGACAGTTCGTCGCCCAGTCCGAGAAATCGGTGGTGACCACATTGGCCTGCGTTTCCGGGTGGTGGAAGGTGGTATAGACCACGCCCGTTGCCACGCGCTCGGTCAGTGTCGCACGCAAAGTCGTCTCGCCCGCGCGCGAAGCGAGCCGCACCCAATCGCCCTCATTGACGCCGCGCTGTTCGGCATCATGCGGGTGGATCTCCAGGATGTCCTCGGAATGCCAGGCGGAGTTAGCGGTGCGCCTCGTCTGCGCGCCGACATTATATTGCGACAGGATACGGCCCGTGGTCAGCAGGAGCGGAAAGCGAGGGCCGGTGCGTTCATCGGTGGCGATATATTCCGTCACCATGAAATGCCCCTTGCCCGACATGAAGCCGTCGACATGCATCATCGGCGTGCCCTCGGGCGCCGTGTCGTTGCAAGGCCACTGAACCGAGCCCTTTTCCTCGAGCAGCTCGAAGCTGACACCGGCAAAGCTGGGCGTGGTCGCGGCGATCTCGTCCATGATCTGGCTGGGATGGGTATAGTGCCAGCCAGCTCCCATCGCATTGGCCAGCATCTGCGTCACCTCCCAGTCCTCGTAGCCGTTTTTCGGCGCCATTACCTTGCGGACCGGGTTGATGCGCCGTTCCGCATTGGTGAAGGTGCCGTCCTTTTCCAGAAAGGTAGAGCCCGGCAGGAAGACATGGGCGTAATTGGCCGTCTCGTTCAGGAACAGGTCATGGACGATCACGCATTCCATCGCTGCCAGCCCCGCCGCGACGTGATGGGTGTCGGGATCCGATTGCAGGATATCCTCGCCCTGGCAATAAAGCCCCTTGAACCTGCCCTCGACGGCGGCATCCAGCATGTTGGGAATGCGCAGGCCCGGTTCCGGATCGATCTCGACGCCCCATGCCTGCTCGAAAATCTCGCGCACATCGGGCAGCTTGACATGGCGATAGCCCGGCAATTCATGCGGGAAGGACCCCATGTCGCAAGAGCCCTGCACGTTATTCTGGCCCCGCAACGGGTTCACGCCCACGCCTTCACGTCCGATATTGCCGGTCAGCATGGCGAGGTTGGCAATCCCCATGACGGTGGTCGAGCCCTGGCTGTGCTCGGTCACACCGAGGCCGTAATAGATCGCGCCATTGCCGCCCGTCGCGTAAAGCCGCGCCGCCGCACGCAGATCGGCGGCGGGAACGCCGGTCAGCATCTCGATCGCTTCGGGCGCGTGGCGCGGGTCGCTGACGAACTCGGCATAATGCTGGAACTCGTCCCAATCGCAGCGCTCGCGGATGAAGGCCTCGTCATGCAGCCCCTCGGTCACGATCACATGGGCCATGGCGGTGACGATGGCGACATTGGTGCCCGGGCGCAGCGGCAGGTGATGGCTCGCCTCGATATGGGTGGAGCGCACCATGTCGATCCGGCGTGGGTCCACCACGATCACCTTCGCGCCCTGCCGCACGCGCTTTTTCATCCGCGAGGCAAAGACCGGATGCGCATCGGTCGAGTTCGCCCCGATGATCATGATCACGTCGGACTGCATCACGCTGTCGAAATCCTGCGTGCCCGCCGAGGTGCCATAGGTCTTGCCCAGCCCGTATCCGGTGGGTGAATGGCAGACTCGGGCGCAGGTATCGGTGTTGTTGTTCATGAACACGGCGCGGGCCAGTTTCTGCACCAGGTAGGTTTCCTCGTTGGTGCAGCGGCTAGAGGTGATCACGCCGATCGATTTGCGGCCGTATTTCTCTTGCAGCCTACGCATCTTCGCGGCGGCGAAAGCCAGTGCCTCGTCCCAATCGACCTCGCGCCATGGCTCCTCGATGGTCTCGCGGATCATCGGTTTCAGGATGCGGTCCTTGTGATGGGCATAGCCATAGGCGAAACGGCCCTTGACGCAGCTATGGCCCCGGTTCGCCTTGCCGTGCTTGTAGGGCACCATGCGCACCAGTTCGTCGCCATTCAGTTCGGCCTTGAAATTGCAGCCTACCCCGCAATAAGCACAGGTGGTCACGACAGAGCGCTCGGGCGTGCCCAGCTCAATCACCGATTTCTCCTGCAGGGTGGCGGTCGGGCAGGCCTGCACGCAGGCGCCGCAACTGACGCAATCCGAGGCCATGAAATCGTCGCCCGCAGCCCCGGCGCTGACCCGGCTGCCAAAGCCGCGCCCCTCGATGGTCAGGGCAAAGGTGCCCTGCACCTCTTCGCAGGCGCGCACGCAGCGCGAGCAGACGATGCATTTCGAGGGATCATAGGTGAAATAGGGATTGCTCTCGTCCTTGGGGATATAGCTGGCATTTGGCCCGGCCCCGTCGCGCTGTGCAAAGTGATTGGCCAGCCCGCCATTCTCGGGCGCCTTGTAGCGCACATCGCGCAGCCCCACCGCGCCCGCCATATCCTGCAATTCGCAATCGCCATTGGCAGCGCAGGTCAGGCAGTCGAGCGGGTGGTCGCTGATATACAGCTCCATCACGCCCTTGCGCATCCGGCGCAGCTTGTCAGATTGGGTATGCACGACCATTCCCTCGGCCACCGGCGTCGTGCAGGAGGCGGGCGTGCCGCGCCGCCCCTCGATCTCGACGACGCAGAGGCGGCAAGAGCCGAACGCCTCGACGCTGTCGGTCGCGCAAAGCTTGGGCACCTGTATCCCCGCCTCGGCGCAGGCACGCATGACGGATGTGCCCTCGGGAACGGTGATCGGGAAACCATCGACGGTCAGCGTGACCGGCGCGCCGGCCCGTGCCGGTGTGCCCATGTCGCGGTCGTCACCGGGCGGAAATGCAGGAATGATGAAATCCTTCATTCGGCGGCCTCCTTATGGCAGGCGAAATCGTCGGGGAAATGGGTCAGCGCGGACATGACAGGCAGGGGCGTAAAGCCCCCGAGCGCGCAGAGGGAACCATCCTTCATGGTCTCGCAAAGATCGGTCAGCAGTTCCGTCGCGGCCATGTCGCCCTCGGCGATACGGTCCAGCGTCTCGACTCCGCGCACCGCACCGATCCGGCATGGCGTGCATTTGCCGCAGCTTTCGACGGCACAGAATTCCATCGCGAAGCGGGCCATCTTCAACATGTCGGCGCTGTCGTCAAACACCACCAGCCCGGCATGGCCGATCAGCCCGCCATTTTGGTCGAATTCCTCGTAACCCGTCGGCGTGTCGAACTTGTCGGCTGGCATATAGGCGCCCAAAGGCCCGCCCACTTGCACCGCCTTGACCGGGCGACCAGAGGCGGTGCCGCCGCCGATCTCGTTGACGATCTCGCCCAGTGTCACGCCAAAGCCGGTCTCGAAGAGCCCACCATGGCGGACGTTTCCGGCAATCTGCAGGGTCACGGTCCCGCGCGAGCGCCCGATGCCGAGATCGGCATAGTTCTGTGCCCCCTTCTCGAAGATTACCGGCACGGTGGCGAGACTGATGACATTGTTCACCACGGTCGGCCTGCCGAGGAAGCCCTCCAGCGCTGGCAGGGGTGGCTTGGCGCGGACCACGCCACGCTTGCCCTCCAGACTGTTTAGCAGCGAGGTTTCCTCGCCGCAGACATAGGCACCGGCGCCCATGCGGATCTCCATGTCGAACGCGCGGCCCGAGCCCAGCACATCCGGCCCCAGCACGCTGTTCTGCCGGGCAATCCTGACGGCTTCGTTCATCACCCGGATCGCATCGGGATATTCCGAGCGCAGATAGACATAGCCCCTGGTCGCACCGACCCCGAGACCGGCAATCGCCATTCCCTCGATCAGGGTGAAGGGATCGCCCTCCATGATCATCCGGTCGGCGAATGTGCCGCTATCCCCTTCATCGGCATTGCAGACGATATATTTCTGCGGCGCCTCGGCCTCCATCACCGTCTTCCACTTGATGCCGGTGGGAAAGCCTGCCCCGCCACGGCCACGCAACCCGCTATCGGTGACTTCCGTGATGATATCCGGCTGCGACATGGCAGCGGCACGGCGCAAACCGGCCAATCCCCCATGCGCCCGGTAATCGTCCAGATCCAGAGGGTCGATCACGCCGCAACGGGCAAATGTCAGCCGGGTCTGGCGGGCGAAGAAGGGGATCTCCTCGACCGGGCCAAGACTGTCCAACTTGCCGTCCAGCAGCGCAGGCACATCCTCGGGCGCGACCGGTCCGTATCCGACCCGGCCCTGTCCCTGATCGATCTCGACCAGCGGTTCAAGCCAGATCATCCCGCGCGTGCCGTTGCGAATGATCCGGGCCTTGATCCCGCGCGACTTGGCCTCGCGAGCGATCGCATCGGCCACCTCGTCGGCACCAAGCGCCTTGGCGGCGCTGTCCATGGGAACATATATCTTCATGCGCCCACCTCGCTCAGCAGCTTGTCCATGCGGGCATCGTCCACGCGCCCGACAACCCGGTCATCCAGCATCGCCGCAGGGGCACAGGCGCAAAGCCCGAGGCAATAGACCGGCTCGACCGTCACCGCGCCATTTCTGGTCGTATCGTGCCAGCCGATACCCAGCTTCCTGAGCGTGGAGTCCGCCAGCCTGTTGGCACCCATCGACTGGCAGGCCTCGGCCCTGCAGATCTTGAGCACATGCCGGCCGGCAGGCGCATCGCGGAAATCATGGTAAAAGCTGATGACCCCGTGGACCTCGGCACGCCCGAGATTCAGCATATCGGCCAGGACCGGCACGGCGGCCTGCGGCACATGTCCGTAGCTGTCCTGCAACGCGTGCAGCATCGGCAGGAGGGGCCCTTCCAAAGAGGCAAGCGGCGCAACAATGGCACGGATGTCCTCTGCGGTCGGCGCTGGCGCATTCACTTGCATGGCTGGCCTTTCGAATTTGCTTACTGTGCAAGAAAAGCGACTCGTCCATGTGAAATCAATATCGATGTTTCGTGGATTGATAGAAATCATCTATCGTCATGTGAAGCTTGCTGCCATATGCGACAAAATCAGCGCTTCTCAACACAGAGCCGCGGCCCGGTCGCCGTGCCGGAGGCAGGCATCGGATCGATCTGGAGAGGCCTGCTTTCGATCCCGCATCGACGGCGCATATGCTCGGCCATGGCGGAAAGCGGCTTTCTGCACGATGCGCAATCTCCGTGATTGCCTGCTCTCATGCGAGCGGTTATGGCGATGTGATGAGCCGCTATCGCCCGCATATCATCGCGACGCTGTCGCTTGGACTGCCGCTGATCGGCAGTCATCTGGCGCGCATGGCCATCGGCGTCAGCGATACGGTCATGGTCGGGTGGTATGGCGTAGAGGCGCTGGCGGCGCTGGTCATCGCGACCTCCTTCCTGATCATCCTGTTTTTCCTCGGCATGGGTTTCGGCACCGGCGTGATGGGGCTGATCGCCACCGCCATCGCGCGCGGGGACGAGACCGAGGCGCGCCGTTCGACCCGCATGGCACTGTGGCTGTCCGGAATATTCGCACTGGCGGCGATGCCGCTGATGTGGTGGTCCCGGCCGATCCTGCTTGCCCTTGGGCAGACGGAAACCGTCTCGGCGCTGGCGCAGGATTACCTGCGCATCGCGGGTTGGGGGCTGTTGCCGATGCTGGCCGGGCTGACGCTGAACTCCTACCTGGCCGCGCTGGAGCGGACGCAGGTGGTGATGTGGATCACCGTCGTGGGATTGCCGCTCAATATCGCGCTCAACTGGCTGCTCATCTTCGGCAATCTGGGCGCGCCCGAATTGGGCGTGCGGGGGGCGGCAATCGCCAGTCTCAGCGTGCAGATGGCACAACTGGTGATGCTGGTTGCCTATTGCGAATGGTTGCCGATGGCGCGGAAATATCACCTGTTCCAGCGATTCTGGCGCCCCGACTGGCAGGCTTTCTTCGCTGTGGCCCGGCTCGGCTGGCCGATCGGGCTGACCATGACAGCCGAGGGCGGGCTGTTCGTGGCCTCCAACGTGATGATGGGCTGGATCGGCACGCAGGAACTGGCGGCACATGGGATCGCGTTGCAGATCGTCTCGATCACCTTCATGGCGCATCTGGGCCTGTCGAACGCGGCGACGGTGAGGATCGGGCAGGCCAAGGGCCGGGGCGACGCCGCCTGGATGCGGGATGCGGCAGTGACGGTGATAGGATTGTCCATGGCCGTCGCAGTGGCCGCCATCGCCATCTACCTGGCTTTCCCCGAGGCGCTGGTAAGCCTTTACCTCGACCCGGCAGAGCCGCAGGCCCCCGCGATCATCGCCATTGGCGCGGGGCTGCTGTTCTATGGCGCGCTGTTCCAACTGACCGATGCCCTGCAGGTGGTGGCATTGGGGCTGCTGCGCGGAGTGCATGACACGCGGGTGCCGATGTGGATCGCGGGTTTCAGCTATTGGGTGATCGGGATGCCGGTGGCCTACGGGTTGGCCTTCGTCGCGGGTATCGGCGCGCCGGGCCTGTGGCTGGGGCTTGTCTTCGGGCTTTCCTTCGCCGCCGTCCTGTTGCTGCTGCGCTTCTGGCGCGGCCATGCGCAGGGGGACTGGACCCGCACGCAACCGGCGGTCTAACCTGCGCCCGCATCGATCATCAGGAGCTCAGCCATGCGTCCCGTCTTCGTTCAGTTCCGCTGCGAACCCGGCAAGACCTATGAGGTCGCCGAGGCCATTTATGATCGCGAGATCGTCAGCGAGCTTTACTCCACCTCGGGGGATTACGACCTGCTGGCGAAGATCTACATCCCCGAGGACGAGGATGTCGGCCGCTTCCTGTCCGAGCGTCTGTTCGACATTCCCCATATCAGCCGCACGTTGACGACGATGACCTTCCGGGCCTTCTGACGCTTGCGGGGCGGGCGGAAATGAACGAGTCTCGGGGCATGAAGATACCTCATTTCGCTCCGATTCCTGCAGCCTTGCCTGCCACCGTTCCCTTTGTCGGCCCCGAAACGCTGCAACGCCGGCGGGGACGTCCCTTCGCGGCCCGGCTTGGCGCGAACGAGAATGGCTTCGGTCCCAGTCCCAAGGCTGTCGAGGCGATGCGCGTCGCCGTGGCCGGGATCTGGCAATATGGCGATTCGACCAGCCATGACCTGCTGCAGGCGCTCTCGGCGCATCTGGAGATCCCGGCTGCGGGTATCGTCGTCGGCGAGGGGATCGATGGGCTGCTGGGCCTGCTCGTCCGGCTGATGGTCGCAGCGGGGGAGGCCGTGGTGACGTCGGAGGGGGCCTATCCGACCTTCAACTACCATGTCGCGGGTTTCGGTGGTGTGCTGCACAAGGTGCCCTATCGCGACGACCGCGAGGATCTCGAGGCGCTGATCACCCGCGCGCATCAGGTCGATGCGCGGCTGGTCTATCTCTCGAACCCGGACAACCCGATGGGGAGCTGGCATGACGGCACCGCGATAGAGGCGATGCTGGATGAGTTGCCCCAAGGCGCGCTGCTGCTTCTGGACGAGGCCTATGTCGAATTCGCCCCCGCGGAGGCGGTTCCCCGAATCGCCGCCGATGATCCGCGCGTCATCCGGATGCGCACCTTTTCCAAGGCCTATGGAATGGCGGGCGCGCGGATCGGTTATGCCATGGGCCATCCCGACCTGATCGCGGGCTTCGAGCGGATCCGCAACCATTTCGGTGTTAACCGCATCGCCCAGGCCGGTGCCCTGGCCGCGTTATCCGACCGGGACTGGCTTGTTCATGTCCAGCGCGAGGTCGTCGCTGCCCGTGACGGTATTGCCCGGATCGCGATGGATAACGGTATGAACGCCTTGCCCTCGGCCACGAATTTCGTCGCGGTCGATACCGGACAAGACGGGAGGTTTGCACGCGCCCTTGTCGATCGGCTGGAGGAGGACGGGGTCTTCATCCGCATGCCGGGCATCGCGCCGTTGAACCGTTGCATACGCGTCAGTTGCGCCCCTGCCGCGGAACTCGAGATACTGGCAGAGGCGCTGCCGCCTGCGCTTGCCGATCTGGGCGCGCGCTGACCTGCGGGTGCCGCATCGTTGGAATATGGATATTTGCATGAAGAAGAAGGAATTTCCGCTTCTTCTTCACTTAAATATCCCCGCCGGAGGCATCCACGCGGGTAATCCACGCGAATGCCGCATCTTCAGCGCATCGCCTGCAACTGGGCCAGCGCCGCCTGCAGCCGGGCGATGTCGTCATCCAGGGCGGCAAGCTTTTCGCGTGTCTCTTCGATCACATCCACATCGGCGTTTTGCACGAATTTTGGGTTGTCCAGCCGCTTGCGCAATCCATCGGCGTCCTTTCCCGATTTCGCCAATGATTTTTCCAGCCGCGCCGTTTCGGCCGCGGCATCGATCACGTCGCCAATGGGCAGGGCAAAGCTGGCGCCCTGTGCGGAAACGGCGATCATGCCCTTGCCCGCCACGCCGTCCTGCGGGGCGTTGACGCGGGCCAGCCGCTCGATCAGGGGGGCGTTGGCGGTCAGTGCCCTGCTTGCAGCGGCATCGGCCTCGGTCACGATCAGGTCAAGCCTTGCGCCCGCCGGAACTCCCATCTGGGCGCGGGCCGAGCGGATGTCCTCGATCAGCGAGATCACCCAGTTGATCTCGCGGTCGGCATCCGCGTCGATCAGTTCGGCGCCATATTCCGGCCAGTCGCCATGGGCCAGCATCTTGCCGCGCTCGCCGGTCAGCGACCAGAGCTCTTCGGTCACGAAAGGCATGACCGGATGCAGCATCAGATAGCATTGATCCAGCACCCAGCCCATCGTGGCGCGGGTTTCATCGGCATATTCGCCGTCGAACAGCGGCTTGGCGAATTCAACATACCAGTCGCAGACCTTGCCCCAGACAAAGGCATAAAGCCCGTTCGCCGCGTCGTTGAAGCGATAGCTTGCCAGCGCCTCGTCGGTGGCCATGCGGATACGGGCGGTCTCTCCGATGATCCAGCGGTTGACGGTGTGGCGCGGGGCAGGGCGATCGCCTCCGCCGCGAACGCCGTTCATCTCGGCAAAGCGGGAGGCGTTCCAGATCTTGGTAACGAAATTGCGGAAGCCCTCGACATGGCGCGGCCCCAGCTTCGGATCGCGCCCCATCGCCGCCATCGAGGCCAGGGTCATGCGCAGCGCATCGGCGCCGAAATCGTCGATCAGGGTCAACGGGTCGATGACATTGCCCTTGGACTTGGACATCTTCGCGCCCTTCTCGTCGCGCACCAGCCCGTGGACATAGACGGTGTGGAAGGGTTCCTTCTCGACGATGGCAAGCTGCATCATCATCATCCGGGCGACCCAGAAGAAGATGATGTCAAAGCCCGTCACCAGAACATCGGTCGGAAAATATTTCCGAAGCGCCTCGGTATCCTCGGGCCAGCCAAGCGTGCCGATGGGCCAGAGACCGGATGAGAACCACGTGTCGAGGACGTCGGGGTCGCGGTAGAGAGTGACAATGATGTCATTGTCTTCGATGCTGACCAGTGGCAGTGCAGGGTCGCGATCTTCCCCACCTGCATTTTTACCTATTAACCGCTCTCGAAGCGCTTCTAGTGGTTCGAACTCAATTATTATATTTTTGTTTGTTTGCGCGGAGTAAAATTTCTCCACTTGCTCACGGATTTCGGCTTCGTTGGCGCCGCAGAATTGCTTCGGAGCTTGGAAAACCTCTTTCAGTCCGGTGCCGATGTTGACATCTTTAGGCCCATACCACACCGGTATCTGATGCCCCCACCAGAGTTGCCGGCTGATCGTCCAGGGCTCGATATTCTCCAGCCAATGGAAATAGACCTTCTGGTGCTGCTCGGGCAGGATCGTGGTGCGGCCCTCGCGCACGGCGTCGATGGCGGGTTGCACGATCTTTTTCGTATCCACGAACCATTGATCGGTCAGCATCGGCTCGATCACCACATTCGAGCGATCGCCGAAGGGCTGCATGATCTTCTTGTTCTCGACGAATGGTGCGCCCTCGGCATCGGTGACGGCCAGCCCCTCCTCGGTAATGGCCTCGATGACGCGCTTGCGGGCATCGAACCGGTCCAGCCCCCGCAGCTCTTCGGGGACGAGGTTGACCGCCGAGACATCGCCCACATCCTCGCCATTCGCGGCGCGGGTGGCGATGGCGGCGCTTTCTTCATAGGACAGCCCGTCCATGCGCATCGCGCCCTTGCTATCCATCAGCGCGTAAAGCGGGATGCCGTTGCGGGTCGCCACGCCGTAATCGTTGAAATCATGCGCCCCGGTGATCTTGACCGCGCCCGAGCCGAAATCCGGATCGGGATATTCGTCGGTGATGATCGGGATCAGGCGGCGGTGTTCCTTGGGACCGACCGGGATCTCGCACAGCTTGCCGACGATGGGGGCATAGCGGGGGTCGTCCGGGTGAACCGCGACCGCGCCATCGCCCAGCATGGTCTCCGGGCGGGTCGTGGCGATGGAGATATAGTCGCGGGTCTCGCGCAGGGTAACGTTGCCGTCCTCGTCCCGCTCGACATATTCATAGGTCTCGCGTTCACCAGTTTCAGGATTGGCCGCCAGCGGATACTTGAAATGCCACATATGGCCGGGCACCTCGCGGTTCTCGACCTCGAGATCGCTGATCGCGGTCTCGAAATGCGGGTCCCAGTTCACCAGCCGCTTGCCGCGATAGATGATGCCCTTGTTGTAAAGCTCGACGAAGACCCGGATCACGGCGTCGTGGAAATTGCCTTCTTCGCCAGCCGGGGCGCTTGGAGCGCCGGACATGGTAAAGGCGTTGCGCGACCAGTCCAGCGAGGCGCCAAGGCGCTTGAGCTGGTTGATGATCGTGCCGCCGGATTCCTGCTTCCATGCCCAGATTTTCTCGACAAAGGCATCGCGGCCGATCTCGCGCCGGTTCGGCTCCTGCCGTTCCATCATCTGCCGCTCGACGACCATCTGCGTGGCGATGCCCGCATGGTCCTGTCCCGGCTGCCACAGCGTGTCGAAACCGCGCATCCGGTGCCAGCGCATCAGGATATCCTGCAGCGTGTTGTTGAACGCGTGGCCGATATGCAGGCTGCCGGTCACGTTGGGCGGGGGGATCATCACCGTAAAGGTTTCCGACCGCGAGGCATTGGCCCCGGCGGCGAAGGCGTTCGTCTTTTCCCATTCGGCGCTGATGCGGGCCTCGGCGGCCCTGGCGTCAAAACTCTTTTCCATGCTCATCCTGGCGATCCCCTTGCTTGGGCACCCGATTACCGAAGCCGAGCGGAAAGGCCAAGACCGCGGGATCGATTGAGATCTTCTTCGATGTTAACGGAGAACGAGATTTTACTTGCCACCACGGGTTTATGCCGATGTGATGGCGGGACATCCGGAACCGGGGTAGGAAAACCCGGTCGAAATAAGCAAGGGAGGATTACCGATGAGACAACTGTTGATCGCGACCTGTGGATTGGCGCTCATGTCGGGGACGGCACTGGCCGATCCGGCGGGCTGTGACGATGGGGAAACCGTGGTGAAATTCAGCCATGTCACCAATAGCGACAAGCATCCCAAGGGCATAGCCGCCGCGCTTTTCGCCGAACGTGTGAATGCCGAGATGGACGGCAAGATGTGCGTCGAGGTCTATCCGAACTCGACGCTATATGACGACGACAAGGTGCTGGAGGCGATGCTGCAGGGCGATGTGCAGATGGCTGCGCCGTCACTGTCGAAATTCGAAACCTTCACCAAGGTTTTCCAGATCTACGACCTGCCCTTCATGTTCAAGAATATCGAGGCGGTGGATGAATTCCAGGCGTCCGAGGCAGGGACGGAAATGAAGGCGTCGATGGAACGCCGCGGTCTTTCGGGGTTGGAATTCTGGCATAACGGGATGAAGCAGTTCTCGGCCAACAAGCCATTGGTCGAACCCGGGGACGCAAAGGGCCTGAAATTCCGCGTGCAGCCGTCGGATGTGCTCGTCGCGATGATCGAACAGCTTGGCGCATCGGCTCAGCCAATGGCCTTTTCCGAGGTTTACGGCGCATTGCAGACCGGCGTCGTGGACGGGCAGGAAAATTCCTGGTCGAATATCTATGGCCAGAAATTCTACGAGGTGCAGGACGGCTCGACCGAAACGAATCACGGCGTGCTCGATTACCTGGTTGTCGCCTCGACCGATTGGCTGGACGGCCTGGACACGGATCTGCGCGAGAAGATGCTGACCATACTTCACGAGGTCACGGCAGAGCGTAACGCCGCCGTCAACGAGGTCGATCAGGAGGCGCGCCAGGCAATCCTGGATGCCGGTGGCGAGATCCGCGAACTCACCGATGAGCAGCGTCAGGCATGGGTGGATGCGATGAAGCCTGTCTGGGAGCAGTTCGTGGAAGGTGTCGGACAGGAGAATATCGACGCCGTTCAGGCGATAAACGCAAATTACTGACCAGTGCCCGGCCCGTCCTGGCGCAGGGCGGGCCTTTTTGTTCAGGAGGCGACATTGAGCCAGCGATATGAACCGCGTGGCCTGTTGGGCCGCATTGCCAACAGCCTGGAAGAGAATGTGATAGCGATCATCCTGGGATTGATGACGGTGATCACCTTCGCCAATGTCATCATGCGCTACATTTTCCAGAGCTCGCTGATCTGGGGACTCGAAACCACGCTGGTACTGTTCGCGTGGCTCGTGCTGATTGGCATGTCATATGCCGTCAAGATCAATTCCCACCTGGGCGTGGACGCGATCATCAATATTCTTTCACCTTCCCTGCGCAGGCTGCTGGCGCTGTTCGCGGGGGGGATTTGCGTCATCTACGCGGTATTGCTGCTGAAAGGGGCATGGGACTACTGGGCACCCTTCGCGGGTATGCAGCAGACCGGGGGACGGTGGTTCCCGACCGGCTTCATCGAGACCCGGGACCGGGCCTTCTACACGACCGAACAGATCCCGATGCCGGGCTTTCTCGCCTGGATGGGCGATGCGTTCAACCAGGGCGAGGCTTACGATAAACTGCCCCGCCTTGTTCCCTATTTCGCGTTGCCCCTGGGCGTCGCGCTGCTGCTTTTCCGATTGCTGCAGGCGATGTGGCATATCTGGACGGGCGAGCGCCAGGGATTGATCGTCAGCCATGAGGTCGAGGACGCGATCGAGGATATCCGCCACCTGGACCGGGGGAACTGACCGGATGGACGTTGCAATTCTTTTCGTTCTGATCGTCGGGCTGATGCTGATCGGTGTGCCGATCGCGATTGCACTTGGCCTTTCCTCGACACTGTTCCTGCTGCTGTATTCCGATACGTCGCTCGCCTCGATCGCGCAGACATTGTATAATTCCATGTCGGGTCATGCGACGCTCCTGGCGATCCCTTTCTTCATCCTCGCATCGAGCTTCATGTCGACCGGCGGCGTGGCGCAGCGGATCATCCGTTTCTCGATCGCCTGTGTCGGCCATCTGCCGGGCGGGCTGGCCATCGCCGGGGTTTTCGCCTGCATGATGTTCGCGGCGCTGTCCGGTTCCTCGCCCGCAACCGTGGTGGCCATCGGCTCGATCGTCATCGCGGCGATGCGGCAGGTCGGTTATTCCAAGGATTTCGCGGCAGGGGTGATCTGCAATGCCGGTACGCTCGGCATCCTGATCCCGCCCTCGATCGTGATGGTCGTCTATGCCAGCGCAACCGATGTGTCGGTCGGCCGGATGTTCCTGGCTGGCGTCATTCCGGGGCTGCTGGCCGGGGGGCTGCTGATGGTCACGATTCTCGGCATTGCCTTGTGGAAGAACATGCCGCGCGGCAAATGGCTGGGATGGTGCGAAATCTGGGACAGTTTCAAGGACGCCTTCTGGGGGCTGATGCTGATCGTCGTCATCATGGTCGGGCTCTATGGGATCCCCGGTGTGACGAAAGCGATCTTCACCCCGACCGAAGCCGCCGCCGTCGCCTCGGTCTGGGCCTTCATCGTGGCGCTTTTCATCTATCGGGACATGGGCCCCCTGCGCGATGGAGAGAACCGCATCCCCCTGTGGAAAAAGCCGCAGGCGCTGGTGACGGTATTCTTCCATCCCGGCACGCGCGGCGTGCTGCTGGAAGCGGGCAAGCTGACCGTCACCCTGATGTTCATCATCGCCAATGCGCTGATCCTCAAGCATGTGCTGACGGATGAGCAGATCCCGCAAAAGATCGCCGGGGTCATGCTGAGTGCCGGGTTGGGCAAGGTCATGTTCCTGGTGATCGTCAACGTGATCCTGCTGATCGGCGGGCAGTTCATGGAGCCGTCGGGTCTGTTGCTGATCGTGGCGCCGCTGGTCTTTCCGATCGCGCTCGAACTGGGCGTCGACCCGATCCATCTGGGCATCATCATGGTCGTGAACATGGAGATCGGGATGATCACGCCGCCGGTCGGATTGAACCTGTTCGTCACATCCGGCGTGGCAGGCATGTCGATGATCCGCGTGGTGCGCGCGGCGCTGCCCTTCCTTGCGGTGCTGTTCCTGTTCCTGATCCTGGTCACTTATGTTCCGTGGCTCAGCACATGGCTGCCCACGCTGATGATGGGACCGGAGGTGATCATCAAGTGACACCCGCCTCGTTCCGGCTTTGCGCCGGAACAGCGGAACGCCGCAGAATAAAACCCGCCGAACACAGGTCTCGCCACGGCAAACAGGTCGAAGCGGGACCCTGCCCTCCTCTGACAGTGGCTCGACGGAGGGGTAGGGGCTACGGTCGCCCTCACTGAGAGGCGGATGTTTCCGGGTTATCAGCTTCGGCGGTCTCGATTCGCCGTTTCAGCAGATCGGGCAGGGCCGGAGCATCGAGGATCGTCATATGCGTGGTGTCGGGCAGTATCGTCAGCCATGCGCCGGGGATGGTTTCGGCAAGATGCACCGCATGGGCGGGCCGGACGAAGTCGCGATCTCCGATGGCGATCATCGCCGGCACCGGGATCGCGGCCAGTTCCTCGTCGCTCCATCCCCAATCCGAGATCAGCAGGGCGTTCAGCTTCTTCATCAGCGGCACCATGGCGCCCGAGCCGCCGGGATTTTGCTCTTCGAAACCGCGTCGCATTTCGAGGAAATCCTTGGGTGAAGGCAACAATTCGACGATCTCGGGAGAGGGGGCGTGATCGGGATTGCGGTTCATCTCGACCAGTTCGGGCAGCATGCCGTCGTTATTCTGGCTGGCCGAGATCGCGGTCAGCGAAGCGACCCGTTCGGGCGCGTTCACCGCCAGTTCCAATCCCAGCATGCCGCCAAGCGAGAAGCCGATGACATGGGCCTTGTCCACCCGCAGGGCGTCCAGCACGCCAAGCGTGTCGGTGCGCATCGTCTCCAGCGTGACCGGACCCTCGTGATCGGCGGTATGGCCGTGGCCCTGTTGATCGATGCCGATCACCGGGCGGTCCTGCGACAGGGCCGGGATCAGTTCGGCCCATGCCAGTTCGGTATTCATCATCCCGCCATGCAGCAACAGCACTGGTGTCTGTTTCGCGGTCAGTTCGCCGTGAAGCTCGTACCAGACCTCGTGCCCGTCCACATTCGCGGTTTCACCCAGGGCATGAAGCGGCAGCACGATGAGCGCCGCCGCGACCGTCAGATGCAGCCTCATGCCGATGCCGCCGCCTTTTTCGCATCGGCGGCATGCCAATGGGCCATGTGATCGGCCATGGCGCGGGTGAAGGCGGGGCGGGATGTGGCGCGTTCCAGATATTCGGCAAGCTTCGGCAGATCGTCGAGCAGGCCGTTCGCGGCCGGAGCGCGCAGGATATCGGCCATGAGAAGATCGGCAACGGTAAAGCTGCTGCCGGTCAGCCAGTCACGATCCGCCAGAGCGTCCTGCAGCAAGGACAGCCTGCCGCGCAGGGATTTCTCGAAGCGGGCGGCGGCGGCCTCGTCCTTGTCGAAGAACCTGGCAATAGCCCATTGCATCGCATAGGGCTCGACGCTGTTAAGCGCGGCGATTAGCCATTGCCGGGCAAGGGCGCCCTCCTTGCCGTCCGGGATCAGCGGAGTCCCCTCGGCCAGGTGCAGCAGGATGGCACCGCTTTCGAACAGCGACAGGTCGCCATCCTTCAGGATCGGCACCTGCCCGAAAGGCTGCCGCGCGAAATGCTCGGGAATTTTCTCCTGCACCGGGACGGTGTCAATGTCATAGCTCCGCCCGATTTCCTCAAGCGCCCAACGCGGGCGGATATCGCGCACATAGCCATGTGCGAATTCGGGAACCCAGTCAAAGGTGGTGATGGTGACTTTGGCAGACATCAGATTGTCTCCTTCGGGCCGACGACGGCGAAATGCGCGCCCTGCGGGTCACGCGCGATGGCGATGAAGGCGCCGCCGGGGACTTCTTGCGGGCCATGCAGCATCTCGCCGCCATGCGTCTTGATGCGTTCGATGGCCGGGGAGACCCCGTTCACGCCGAAATAGGGCAGCCAGCAGGGGACCGGAGCATTGCCCAGCCCCATCATCCCGCCGATATCCGTGCCGTCATGCGAGAAAAGCTGGTAGTTGCCCATCTCGCCCATATCGATGGGCGTGGATTTTTGCCAGCCAAGCAGGCCGGAATAAAAGGTGAAGCCCGCCTCTGGATCGGTGCTCATCAGCTCGTTCCAGTTGCCGTGTCCCCCCTTTCCCTGATCGAAGGCGGTCCCGTCCTGACCGTTCTCCATCGGTTCAAGCTGCATGATGCCGAAAGCCGCGCCCTGCGGGTCGGCGGCGATGGCAAAGCGGCCGGTGCCGGGAATGTCCTCGGGCGGGCGGTGGATCGAACCGCCCGCGGCCACGATATCGGCAGCCGCCTTGTCGGCGTCGTCAACGGCGAAATAGATCATCCAGAAGGGTGGTATTTCGCTGACATCCGGGGGCATTACCATCAATCCCGCCACCATGTCGCCATCGGATTTGGCAAGGTGATAGTCGAAGCCCTCCATCCCGGAATCCTCGGCCTGCCAGCCAAGGATCTCGCGGTAGAAATCCCCGGCGGCGGCGAGTTTGCCCTCGCCGGTCGCCAATTCATACCAGCAAGGGCGGCCGTGTTTGATCGTCATGATCCGCCCTCAGCTTTCGTCGACGATAGGCGTGAAGCCGCCCCAGAACATCCGCATGCCGTCGAAGGGCATCTCGGGCATTTCCTTGCCCTCGAAATCCTCGGCCATTGCCGCGAATGCCTTGTCGGCGGTATCGCGATCCGGCCATTCGATCCACGAGAACAGCGGGGTTTCGTCGTCCTTGCACTTGGTGGCGCGATAGAAATCGGTCTCCTTGCCATGCGGGACATCCTCACCCCAGCCTTCGATCATGCGGATCGCGCCGCGTTTCTTGAATATCGGCCATGACTCCACGGCGTGATCGATAAAGGCCTGCTTGTTGGCGGTCGGAACGGCAAGAACGAAACCGGAATAATAGGTCATCTCATCCTCCTCTGTCGGGAATACGAATCGAAGCATGCCTATTGTAGTATGAAAAAGCAACTGATAGTATGAATTTATGATGAAGGACGGCGAAAAGATGCGGATCAGGTATGACGAAGGGTGCCTGGCGGCCCATGCGCTGAACGTGGTCGGCGATCGGTGGGCTTTGCTGGTGGTGCGGGAACTGATGTTCGCGGCCAAGCGGTTTCAGGTGATCCGCTCGGGCCTGCCGGGGATCACCGCGGGGGTGCTCACCCAACGCCTGGCGCAACTGGTCGAGGCGGGGGTGGCGCGGCATGATCCCAATACGGGCGCCTACGCGCTGACCGAATCGGGGCGCGACCTGTTTCCTGTGCTACAGGCGATCGGCCGTTGGGGGGCGAAACATCCCGGCCATGATCCGCGCCGCTTCATCAGCCCGACGGCGCTGATGATCTCGATGACGGCGATGATCGATCGGACCGCCGCGCAGGGCCGGCATATCACCGCAGGATTCCGTTCCGGTCACGAAGGGTTCGTCATGCGGCTGACGGGTGATGGTATTACCCGGATCGAGGCGGCGCAGGAGATCGAGGCGGATTTCGTGCTGGAAGGGGATGGCAACAACCTGGCCGCCGCCGTTTACGGGTCGACTCCCCTGGCGGAGCTTGCGGCTGCAGGCACGATCTCCCTCACGGGACATGCCGCCGCCGCGCAGCGCTTTGTCAATCTGTTCAGCTTGCGGCGGGACTGATCCCGGTCCGGTGCCCGCGGAACAAGGGGGCAGGGCGGTCAAACCGCCCGATCCAGCTTGGTCCCCAGATGGATCAGGCTTTCCGACGAGCGCACCCCGTCGATCTCGCCGATCCGGTCGAGCAGGTCATCCAGTTCCGCGGTCGAACTCGTGGCCAGTTGCAGCAACAGGTCGACGCGGCCGCTGGTGGTATGGATGCGCTCGACCTGCGGCATGGGTTTCAGCCGCGCGAGGATGCCCGGCAGGCTGCGTGGCTCGATGACCAGAAGGACGGTCGCCCTGACCCGGCTGACCCGCGCGGTTTCGCCCAGGCGGAGCGTATAGCCCGCGATCGTGCCGCTGGACTCCAATCGTTCCAGCCGTGCCTGCACGGTCGAGCGCGCGACCTTGACCCGTCTTGCCAGCACCGCCACCGACATGCGCGCATCCTGTGACAGGAGCCTCAGGATGTAGCGATCCAGATCATCCATGCCAATGAGCCTTCCATTTGGGCGAATCGTCATAAAATTCGTTATAATGACCAGATAGCTATGCAGAAACACCATTTCCATCGGTGAAATCGGAACTCATAAGCGCCATTCCGGGTTCTAACCATCAGCCCCGCCCGCTAACCTGCAACTCATGCGCGAAAGGTCATCCATGGGACATAACAAGACCGTTTGGGACAATCCGGCCGAGGTCATCAGCAATCTCCAGCCGGAAAACCCGGTGATGGTCTTTGCCCCTACCGTCCTGCGGGAAAGGGTGCGCCGCTTCATCGACGGGTTTCCGGGACTTGTCACCTATGCGGTCAAATCCAACCCCGAAGAGGTCGTGGTGCAGAACCTGTTGACCGCCGGGGTGAGGGGCTTTGACGTCGCCTCTCCGGCCGAGATCGACCTGATCGGCCATATGGCTCCGGGGGCGCGCGGCATTACCACAACCCGGTTCGTTCCCGCAGCGAGATCGCCCATGCCGTCGAGGCGGGTGTCCGGGCATGGTCCGTGGACAGCCTGTCCGAACTCGCCAAGATGTTCGAGCAGGTTCCGACCGAGATCGACGGGCATGGCGTCGAGATCTCTCCCCGGTTCAAATTGCCGGTCGTCGGGGCGATCTATGATTTCGGTTCGAAATTCGGCGCAACGCCCGAGATCACCGCCGAGATGCTGCGCGCGGTTTCGGATCGCGGCTATATCGCCTCCCTGACCTTCCATCCCGGGACGCAATGCGTCGATCCGGCGGCATGGGAAAGCTATATCCGGGTGGCCCGCGACATTTGCGACATGGCGGATGTCCGGATTCGCCGGCTGAATGTGGGGGGCGGTTTTCCGTCTTATCGCGTCGTGGGGGTCGAACCCGACCTGGAAGCCATCTTCGACAGGATCGGTTCGACCGTGGCCGAGATGTTCGGACAGGACGCGCCGGAATTGGTCTGCGAACCGGGCAGGGGGCTTTGCGCCGACGCGTTTTCCCTGATCACGCGTATCAAGGCGATCCGCGATGGCAGCAGCATCTTTCTGAATGACGGCGTTTACGGAGGGTTGGCCGAATTGCCGATCGTCGGGAATATCGACCGCGTGCAGGTATTCACCCCGGACGGGACGCTTCGCGAGGGTGAGCGAAGCGGGCGGGTGATCTTTGGCCCGACCTGCGATTCGGTGGACCGCCTGCCGGGCGAACTCAACCTGCCGGCCGAGATCGCAGAAGGCGATTACCTGGTCTTCCACGGAGCAGGTGCCTATTCGACGGTCACGAATACCCGCTTCAACGGATTTGGCGTGATGACCCACGCGACTGTGATGGCGCTGGAGTAATTTCTTCCTTACTTCGCGATGCTAGCATCCGCCCATGAGGACGATTCGCAGTAACCTGATCCATGTCATCCTGATCGACGGCACATTCGCCTCGCTGGACGATGGCAAACGCAGTTCGATAGGCCGCGTGCATGCATTGCTGCGCGGTAGATATGGTCCACTCAAGCACGGGCGCCTGCGTATCCATTACGCGTCGGGCCAGCAGTGGAACAGTTGGCGGACCGTGCCCGAATTGATGATGGGGCAGGGGCTGTCGATGCGGATCATCGAAGCCTATGCCTGGCTGGCCAAGGGATACAGGCCCGGCGATCAGGTCTTCCTTCTGGGCTATTCCCGGGGGGGCTTCGCGATTCG
Source organism: Paracoccus methylarcula (assembly GCF_003007735.2). GTDB lineage: Bacteria > Pseudomonadota > Alphaproteobacteria > Rhodobacterales > Rhodobacteraceae > Paracoccus > Paracoccus methylarcula. Next base: position 143,705 of record NZ_PXNQ02000003.1, on the reverse strand, counting down.
CAGCCTGGCCGGGATGATCGGCCGAGTAGGCTTGCTGCGGCCGGAATATGCGAGCAGCCGGAATGTCCGGCTCGCCTGGCGTTATTACAGCGAGGGCACGAAGAGCAGGCAACTGGAAATCTTTCACCGCCGCCGCAGCCAGGTCAATGTGCCGATCCGCATGGTCGGGTGTTTCGATACGGTGATGGCGCTTGGCATTCGGCTGCCGCTTCTGTGGATACTGACCGAACCGCGTTTTCGCTTTCATGACACCCATCTGGGCGATGATGTCGAACATGGGTTCCAGGCTCTTGCCCTGAACGAGAACCGCGCGGCATTCGCGCCGATCCTGTGGGACAACAACAGCACGGCCGGGCAGATCGAGCAGATGTGGTTCCAGGGGGCACATGCCGATATCGGCGGGCAATTGAGTGGTCTGGAATTCGCGCGGCCGCTGGCCAATATCCCGCTGGTCTGGATGCTGGATCGCGCGGAATCGGTGGGCTTGCCACTTCCCGAAGGCTGGCGGGATCATTTCACTAGAGACGCTTCGGCGCCCTCGGTCGGCTCGTGGCGGAACTGGGGAAAGGCGTTCCTGGCGCGGGCGTCGCGCGTGGCGGGACAATATGAGACCGAGAAGCTGCATGAAACGGTGCCGCGCCCCTATCCGGGGCCCGCGAAGCTGACCGGATCCCTGGCGGATCAGGCAGGGGCGGGCAACGGGCGCAAGCCGTCAACCGGGCAAGAGGCCATTGCCGCAGAGGATCCTCCGGGGCTTGGCCGGGCGGAAACCTCGTAGCGGTAAAGGCTCAGGCCACTTCTTCCAGTTTGCGGGTCGGCTTGATGCCAAGGGCCAGGCAGACATCGCGCGTGAGTTCCGGGCGGTTCAGCGTATAGAAATGCAGCCGGTCCACGCCTCCGGCGATCAGTTTCTCGCAGAGCTCGATGCAGATGCGGGTGGCCAGCTCGCGCTCGGCCTCGGGGTTGCCGTCGGTTTCGGCGAAGGCGTCCTCGGCCCATTGCGGAACCGAGGTTCCGCAAGCCGCAGCGAAACGTTTCGTGCCGCCCCAGCTCTGGATCGGCAGGATGCCGGGGATCACCGGCGCATCGATGCCCGCCGCTTCGCATTTGTCGCGAAAACGGAAAAAGGTTTCAGGGTCAAAGAAGAACTGCGTCATCGCGCTGGTCGCGCCCGCCTCGACCTTGCGCTTCAGCCAGGCGACATCGGCATCCGTTCCATTGCTGTCCGGATGGGGCTCGGGATAGGCGCCGACCCGGATGGTCATGTCGCCGCGCTCGGCGATGGCCTCGATCAGTTCGATCGAATTCGCGAAGCCGCCTTCATGCGGGGTGAAACGGTCCTGTCCCTTGGGGGCGTCGCCGCGCAGTGCCACGATTTCGCGGATACCGGCATCGGCATAATCCTGCACGATCTTCATCGTCTCGACGCGCGTCGCCTCGACGCAGGTCAGATGCGCCGCGACCTTCAGCCCGTAATGGCGGTTGATGGTCGTCACCGCCTCATGGGTCAGCTTGCGGGTGGTGCCGCCCGCGCCATAGGTGACCGAGACGAAATCGGGGGCAAAGGGGGCCAGGCCGCGCGCGGTTTCCCACAGCCGAAAGGACGCATCAAGCGTCTTGGGCGGGAAGAACTCGAAACTGATGCTCGGCGTGGTGCGGGACATGGTGATTCCTTTCATTGCCGGTCTTGTGTCACGTGACGAGCTGTGAGACAAATTCATAATCTTCAAGATTGTAATGAAAACGACTCATATGCATCTGGAACTTCGCCATTTGCGCACCGTCCGCGCGGTTCATGAACAAGGCGGGCTTGCCCGTGCGGCGGATGCGTTGAACATAACCCAATCGGCGCTTTCGCACCAGATCAAGGCGCTGGAAGAGCAGGCCGGGGTGGAATTGTTCGTGCGCCGGGCCAAGCCGATGCGCTTGTCCGCCGCGGGCACGCGCCTGTTGCGGGTGGCCGAGCAGGTCCTGCCGCTGATCGACGCCGCCGAGGCCGAGTTCAAGGGCGTCGAGATGGGCCGTGTGGGCCGGTTGCATATCGCGATGGAATGTCACGCCTGTTTCGACTGGCTCCTGCCGGTGCTGGACCAGTTCCGGCGTTCATGGCCCGATGTCGATGTGGATATCCGCCAGCGGCTGGCATTCACTGCCTTGCCGGCATTGTCGCGGGAAGAGGTCGATCTGGTGATTTCCTCGGATCCCGAGGACCTGCCCGACATCACCTTTCAGCCGCTTTTCGACTATTCGCCGACGCTGGTGGTTCCCGCCGGGCACCGGCTGGTGGCCAAGGGCTATGCCGATCCCGAGGACTTTGCCACGGAGACCCTGATCACCTATCCGATGGATCGCGGCAGGCTGGATGTGTTCAGCCAGTTCCTGACCCCCGCCGGGATCGAACCCGCCCGGCAGCGCACCGTTGAATTAACGGCCGTATCGTTGATGTTGGTCGCTTCGGGCCGCGGGGTGGCGGTGATGCCTGACTGGGTGCTGCGCCGCGAATCCGCCAATCCCGAGCTTGCCATGCTGCCGCTTGGGGAGCACGGTCTCAGGCGGCGGCTGTTTGCGGCGGTGCGCGAGTCGGATCTGGTTTACCCCTATATGACCCATGTGCTGCGGCTTTCGCGCACCGAACCGCTGCGAATGCTGCGCGATCCTGCCGCCTGATCCTTGGCATTCGCGCCGCTTGCGCCTATGACGCCGCCAACCCCATAGGAGCATGTGATGGCAAGCGCCAATCTGAACATCATGATCAAGGCAGCCCGCAAAGCCGGGCGCGGTCTCGTCAAGGACTTCCGCGAAGTCGAGAACCTGCAGGTCAGCGTCAAGGGCGCGGGCGATTTCGTCAGCCGCGCCGACCGCGAGGCCGAGCGGATCATCAAGGAAGAGCTGCGCACCGCCCGCCCCAATTACGGCTGGCTGGGCGAGGAGACCGGCGAGGAGGCGGGAGAGGATCCCACCCGCCGCTGGATCGTCGATCCGCTGGACGGCACGACCAATTTCCTGCACGGGCTGCCGCATTGGGCCGTCAGCATCGCGCTGGAGCATAAGCGCGAGATCGTCGCCGCCGTCATTTTCGACGCCGCGAAGGACGAGCTCTACGTGGCCGAGAAGGGCAACGGAGCCTATATGAACGATCAGCGGCTGCGGGTCTCGGGGCGCACGAGACTGACGGATTCATTGTTCTCGACCGGGATTCCATTTGCCGGGCGCGGTCCGCTGCCCGCCGCGCTGCAGGATCTGGCGCGGCTGATGCCGCTGACTTCGGGCGTGCGGCGTTTGGGCGCAGCATCGCTGGATTTGGCCTATGTCGCCGCAGGTCGCTATGACGGCTATTGGGAGCGTGGCAACAAGCCCTGGGACGTGGCCGCCGGCATCCTGATGGTGCGCGAGGCGGGCGGTTTCGTCGAAGGTATCCGCGAGGGCGACGACCCGCTGGAATCGGGCCGGATGATCGCCGCCAATCCACAGCTTTTCGACGCTTTCGCCAAGGTCATCCGCAGCAGGGATTGATACGGGGCGCGGTCTTCGGCCAATGCATGCCGGCCATGACTTGACCTTGCGCCATCACGGGCGCAAGGGCGGGAATATGGAAGAACGCGCGATCACACAACCGCAGCCTGATTCGCAGGCGCCCTATGCAGCCTCTGCCGCGACCGCTTCGGCGCCTCCGCCGATGCCGCCCAGAACGGCCGCGCCGGTCATCGACCGCACCGGCCTGGCGATCCTGCTGATGTGCCTGACCAGCCTGATCTTTGCCATACAGGACGGGTTCTCGCGGGTGCTGGGCGAAAGCTATCCACCGGCATTGGTGGTGATGATCCGCTACTGGGTCTTTGCGCTTTTCGTCATCGCGATGGTGTCGCGGCAACCCGGAGGGCTGAAGCGGGCGATCCGTACGAAGCGGCCCTTCACCCAGATGTTCCGGGGGGCGTTGCTGGGCGCCGAGACCATCATCATGGTCGAGGCTTTCGTGCGGCTCGGGCTGGTCGAGACCCATGCGATCTTCACGGTCTATCCGCTGCTGGTCGCAGCACTCTCCGGCCCGATCCTGGGCGAGAAGGTCGGCTGGCGGCGCTGGACCGCGATCTGCATCGGCTTCAGCGGGATCCTCGTGATCCTGCAACCCGGCGGTGGTGTGATGACGCTGGAATCGTTCCTGCCATTCGCAGCCGCCTGATGTTCGCGCTTTACGGGCTGTTGACCCGGCACGTTTCGCGGGACGACCCGGCCATGGTCAGTTTCTTCTGGACTGGAATTTCCGGAGCGGTCGCGATCACCCTGTTCGGCATCTGGGATTGGCAATGGCTCGCCCCCGAGGACTGGATCTGGATGGCGGCGCTGTGCCTGTGCGGCATGACCTCGCATTACCTGCTGATCCGTTCCTATGAACTGGCCGAGGCCTCTGCATTGCAGCCTTTCGCCTATACGCAGCTGGTCTGGGCAAGCATCATCGGCTTGACGATCTTCGGGGATGTGCTGCGCCCCAATGTCGTCACGGGTGCAGTGATCGTTGTGGCCGCGGGGCTGTTCACTCTGTGGCGGCAGCGGTTGAAGTCGGCCTGATCCAGCCTTCGGGAAGGCGCGGTCCGATGAAGGGCTTTGCGGGAGGGCGCGACGACAGGGCAAGGGTCAGCCGCAAGGGTGGCGGTGGCATCAGCCCGCCGCCGGTCAGATCCCAAGTCGGCAGGATCGGTGCGGGTTTTCCCATGATCCGGGCGCGGTAGATCGGCATCGCCTCGGTGACCCGCATGACATAGTTGCGGGTCTCGTCGAAGGGGATCAGTTCGACCCAGTCCACCGGATCGAAATCGCGGCGCAGGTCGCCGAAATCCTTCAGCCAGCCCATCGGTCGTCCCGGCCCGGCATTATAACCCGAGGCGATCAGCGCCGATGAGGTCCCGAACCTTTCCCGCAATCCTTCCAGATAGGCGGCCCCCAGCCTTGCATTATAGGCCGGATCGGTGGTCAGCCTTGTCCGCTCGTATGGTTCCCGCAGCTCGCGGGCCATTTGTTCGGCGGTGCCGGGCATGAGTTGCATCAGCCCCTGGGCGCCGACATGGCTGCTGACGGTATGGTTGAACTCGGATTCCTGGCGGGCGATGGAAAGCACCAGTTCGGGCGGCAGGCCCAGATCGGCCGATTCAAGCCCGGTCAGCGGGAAATGCGCGGCCGGATAGATCACGCCCTGATCGGCCGCCCGCTTGGACAGGCGCAATCCGTGCCACGGTGTCCCCGCCTCGATCATCAGGCGCGCCATCCGGGCGATGTCCTCGGGCGATGCGGTTTCGGAGAGGTGAAGAAAGAATCGCTGCGCCTCGTCTGGTCGCCCGGTGGCGAGGAGCCATAACCCGGCCCGGAACACCGTATTCTCGCGCAGATCGCTGCCGCGCCAGTCGGGCAGAGCCTCGACGGCCTTGCCCGGCACGGCATATTCGACGGGCATCTGCATTCCGGTTTTTTCCGCCGAAAGCTGCCCGTAAAAGACGCCGGGCAGTTCGGCGCCACGCGCATAGGCCGCCCGCGCCGCGGCCTCGTCGCCAAGGGCTTCATGTGCGCGACCCTGCCAGTAGAAGGCCCGCGCCTTGCTGATGGCGCTGCCGACCACGGTTTCCAGGTGCAGGAAATGATCCAACGCACGATCCGGAGCGCCCGATTTCAGCGCCGCATATCCCGCCAGCCATTCGAGATCGGAATAATGCCGATTCTCGGGCGGCAGGAAATGCGGTGCTGCAAGGCGTTCGGCCAGCGCCCAATTCCCCCTGCGCATGGCAAGGCGCGCGTAATCGACCCGCATCTGGGCCCATAGGGCAGGGTCGCGCAGGGCCTCGGCACTGCTTGATGCCTCCCGCATCAGGGCTTGGGCGCCGTCATGCTGCTTGGCCCGGACCCGCCATAGGAAACGGTCCATGATCAGGCCGGGATCGCTGCGCCGATCTTCGGGCAGGGCGAGGATCAGGTCGTCGACGCCGGGGCGGCCGGCCTGCAACGCGATCCGTGCGGCCAGGAGCGGACGCTCCTTTTCCTCCAGTTCGGGCAGGAGCCGTTCGGCCTGCTGCCATTCCTGCAAATCCAGCATCCGCTCGGCCCGGGCGCGATGAAGCGGCGCCAGCTCGTCCCTGTATTCGGAGAGGAATGCCGTCTCCTCCGCCGCGCTCAGGGGCGTTTCGGTCCAGAAACGGGCGCGTTCATCCTTGGCCGCCTGGCCGTCAAGCACGGTCAGATAAGCGGTCTCGGCGACGAGCGAGGTGGGCAGCCGATCGCCGAACCAGTCGCGGATATCCTTGGCGGGCAGGTCGGGGCGCAGCTTTTCGTCGCCCTTGCTGCGCATCAGATCCAGCCCCGGCCAATCGGAATTGCTGCGGATGAATTCCAGGTAATTCCCGAACTCGCCATATCCGGCCCGCAATGCCTGCCAGCCGACCAGCGCCTCGGCCATCGGTCCCGAGGCGGTTGCGGCATCCCGCGCCGTGACCCAATCCCGGACATCCGCCGCCGACAGGGCCAGCGCCATGGCTCCGGCATCCTCGGCCCGGGCGGCCGAGAGGGGCAGGGTGATCAGCAAGGCCACCGCCAGCATGTCGCGCATATGTCGCATCACCACCCTGTGTCTCCGCGATAGCGCCAAAGCGCAATTCACAACCTTGGCAAGACGCGCGCGTGCGATTAGGTTCGCGCGACTTTAACGAAGAAACCACAGGAGCGTGTCATGTTCAAAGGGTCGATGCCTGCCCTCGTCACGCCGTTCTCAGCGGACGGCGAGCTGGATTTGGACACGCTGAAGAAGCTGGTTGAATGGCATGTCGAACAGGGCAGCCACGGCCTGGTGCCGGTGGGCACGACCGGCGAAAGCCCGACGCTGACCCATGACGAGCACCGCATCGTCGTGGAAGAGGTCGTCAAGATCGCCGCCGGTCGCATCCCGGTGATCGCCGGGGCCGGGTCGAATTCGACCCGCGAGGGGATCGGGCTGGTCCGCCATGCCGCCGAAGTGGGGGCCGACGCCGCCCTGGTGGTGACGCCTTATTACAACAAGCCGAATCAGGCGGGGTTGATCGCGCATTACTCGGCGCTGACCGAGGCCGTCGATCTGCCGATCATCATCTACAACATCCCCGGCCGTTCGGTCATCGACATGCTGCCCGAAACCATGGGCGAATTGGCGAAACTGCCGGGGATCATCGGCGTCAAGGATGCCACCGGCAAGCTGGAACGGGTCAGCCAGCAGCGCATCACCTGCGGGACGGATTTCGTCCAGCTTTCCGGAGAGGACGCGACGGCGCTTGGCTTCAACGCGCATGGAGGCGTGGGCTGCATCAGTGTCACGGCGAATGTCGCGCCGAAACTCTGCGCCGAGTTCCAGGGGGCCACCTTGCGCGGCGATTACGCGGCGGCGCTGGAATATCAGGACCGGCTGATGCCGCTGCATGTGGCGATCTTCATCGAGCCGGGGCTGGTCGGGGTCAAATACGCGATGTCCCGCCTGGGGCTGTGCGATGAGCGGGTCCGCCTGCCATTGACTCCGCTGAGCGATGCGACCCGGCGCCAGATAGATGCTGCGCTGGAGCATGCGGGTCTTTTGTAGGACGGGCATCGGGACGGGATCGGAGGCTCTGCCCCCACGCCCGGATCATATGGCCCGGATCATATGGGCGGAGTTCCCGCCACACCCTCTTGCACTGACCGGGTAAATGCGGGACTGTGCCCCCCGGCTCAACGGCTCAGGCCTTTCATTAAAGGAGAGGAAAATGGCTTTCACCCTTCCCGATCTTCCCTATGCCCATGACGCGCTTGCCGCTGCGGGCATGTCGAAAGAGACGCTGGAATATCACCACGACAAGCACCATAACGCCTATGTAGACAAGCTGAACGAGCTGGTCGCGGGCACCGAATGGGAAAGCAAGTCGCTGGAGGATATCGTCAAGGGCACCTATAATAACGGTGCCGTGGCGCAGAGCGGCATCTTCAACAATGCCAGTCAGCATTGGAACCATACCCAGTTCTGGGAAATGATGGCGCCGAAACCGGGTGCGATCCCGTCGGAACTGGAAAAGGCGCTGACCGACTCTTTCGGCTCGGTCGATGAGTTCAAGAAGAAGTTTTCCGAGGCCGGTGTCGGCCAGTTCGGTTCGGGCTGGGTCTGGCTGGCCAGGAATGCCGACGGTTCGCTGGTCGTGACCAAGACCGAGAACGGCGTGAACCCGCTTTGCTTCGATCAGACGGCGCTGCTGGGTTGCGATGTGTGGGAGCATTCCTATTACATCGATTTCCGCAATGCGCGGCCGAAATACCTGTCGAACTTCCTCGACAACCTGGTGAACTGGGAAAACGTCGCCTCGCGCATGTGAGCGCTGGCGACACCGCCTTTCATCTTGCGGGGCCTGCCGGGAATCGATCCCGGCGGGCCCTTTTCTTGCGCCTTACGCCGATGCCTGCGCGTTCGGGCTTTCGGTCAAGGTCGCGATATCGAGCTCGTCACCCGAACCGGCTCCGACAACCCGCGCGATCTCCACGCCATCCATGAAGACAAGGCGATCTTCGCCATCCTCGCTGACCTCCTGCGTGACCTCGGGCAGATCCTGTCCGTCCTCTGGCGGGTTGATCAACAGGGCGATCTGGTCCTCTTCCGCGTTATAATCATGGATCGTGGTGCTGGAGGTGATGTGGTCCGACCGCCAGTCGGCGATGAAACTGTCCTGGCCTTCGCCGCCGGTTCCCTCGTCGCCATCGCTCAGCCAGAGCTGGTCATCGCCATCGCCGCCCATGAGAATGTCGGGCCCGTCGCTCTCGGCTTCGGCGGCGTCGCGCGGTGCGGCGCGGTCCGGACGCAGCCCGCTCAGCGTGTCGTTGCCCTCGCCGCCCAGGACCGTGTCCGAGCCACCCCATCCATACAGGCTGTCATTCCCCTCGCCTCCGGTAATCCCGTCATCCCCGTGACCGCCATTGATGGTGTCGTTTCCGGCGTCGCCGAAGACGATGTCATTGCCGAACCCGGCATGCACATGATCGTCGCCTTCGCCCGCGCGAATGATGTCATTGCCCGGCTCGCCCCGGATCATGTCATCGCCGAAGCCGCCAAGGATGTAATCATCCAGGTTGGAGCCCGTGATCCTGTCAGCATCCGCCTGCCCGGCCATGGCGCTCGGCTTGAAGTCCTCGGCGGTCAGGTCGTCCGGTCCGGGGGTCCCGATGATGAAATCCTCATATGCTTCGGGGTTGAAATCCTCCAGCCCCTCGAACGGTGCGTGATCAGGATCCGGATCGGGTGCGGAGGAGCTGTCATCATCATCGCCGAGCGAAAGGCTGAGCGCCAGCGTCGCGCCAAACAACGCCCACCACGACCAGATCTGCATCGTATATTCGTTAAGCATCAACACTGCTCCGTAATCCGTTACTCTATATCGGGCTTTGCCTGGAAATTCCGACCGGCCCCGGCATTGGCAAATACCGTCCGCGCAGTATAAGACCAACTGCGACGAAAACACGAGAGCAAGGTGCCCCATGGCCAACCAAAATGACAGCTTTATCGATGAGGTGACCGAGGACCTGCGTCGAGACCGGCTGTTCGCGCTGTTTCGCCGCTATGGCTGGATCGCGATCGTGGTGATCCTGGGCATCGTGGGCGGTGCGATCTGGCGCGAATGGTCGCTGTCGCGCGAGCGGGCCGAGGCGCAGGCCTGGGGCGATGCCGTGCTGGAGGCCGAGGCGAGCGGGGATCCGGCGGCGTGATGAAGCTCGATCCGCGGGGTTCGGATGCGCGCCGGGCGCTGAGCGGGTTGCTGGCGGCGGGCGAATGGGCGGGATCGGGCGGCGCGGATGCCGCCGCCGAGGCGCTGCGCGGGGTGAGCGAGGATGCGGCTTCGGATGGGGTCTTGCGTGAACTTGCGCAGTTGAAGCTGGTCATGCTGGAAGGCTCTTCGATGGATCCCTCGCAACGTGACGAGATCCTGGCGCATTTGTCGCGCAGCGGCGGGCCGTTCGAGGCGCTGGCGCTTGAGCAGAAGGCGGTGGCGCTGATCGAGGCTGGCCGCGACAATGACGCCGTGACGCTGATCCGGCAAATCCAGAAGAAGCCGGAACTGAGCGAAGCCTTGCGTCGGCGGCTTTCGGAGATGATGATCGCCTTGGGAATCGAGCCCGAACCGGCCAATTCCGTGCCGGCGGAATGACGATGCGGGAACGATTGATGATGACAGACGAGGGAGGGGCGAGCATGACCGCCAAGTTGCGACTGACCACGGTTCTTGCGGCCATGGTGGCACTGTCGGCCTGCGGGGACCGGGAAGTCATCCTGCCCGGCGAACGGCTGGACCCCCTGGCCGTGGCATCGCCTGATGGACCGGCCGTGGAAGGGCCTGCCCCCGTCAGTTCCACGGCGCTGTCGCTGGCTGCGCCGCGGGGGAATGGCGAATGGACCCATCGCGGCGGCAATGCCGCCCACCAGCCGGGGCATGTCGCGCTTGGCGCTGGAACCAGCCGCATCTGGAGCGCGAATATCGGGCAGGGCGATGACCGGAAACATCGTATCACCGCCGACCCGGTCGTGGCCGGAGGGCGCGTGTTCACGCTGGACAGCCGGGCGACGGTGACCGCCACGGCGCTGTCGGGCGGCACCGCATGGTCGAGCGACGTCACACCCGCAGGCGACAGCCGCGACAGCGCCTCGGGCGGGGGGCTGGCCTATGAGGGCGGGCGCGTCTATGCGACGACCGGTTTTGGCGAACTCGTGGCGCTGGATGCCGCCTCTGGGGCCGTCCTGTGGCGGCAGCGGGTGGACGCGGCCATTGGCGGCGGTCCCGCCGTTCAGAACGGCACGGTCTATGTCGCCGCGCGCAACAATGTCGGTTGGGCGGTGCGCGCCGCCGATGGCAAGGTGCTGTGGCAGACCACGGGTGGGCCTTCTCCTTCGGGAGTGATGGGCGTCTCGGTGCCAGCGGTCCAGGGCAATAGCGTTGTCTTCCCGTTCAGCTCGGGACAGCTTCTGGCCGCCGATACCGAAACCGGCGCGACGCTTTGGACGGCGCAGGTGGCCGGCACGCGCATAGGCCGCGCCATCGCGACGGTTCGCGACGTGACGGGGGATCCGGTGATTTCGGGCGGCACCGTCTATGGCGGCACCTCGTCGGGCCGGATCGATGCGGTGGACATGACCTCGGGCATGCGGAACTGGTCCTCGCGCGATGGGGCCAATGGCCCGGTCGTGGTCGCGGGTGGCTCGGTCTTCGCGGTGAACGACCAGGCCGAACTGATTCGCCTGGATGCCGCGACTGGCGGAGTGATCTGGCGGATCGAGCTGCCCTATTACACCGATCAGAAAACCAAGCGGCAGGATCGCATTCATGCCCATTACGGCCCGGTTCTGGCTGGCGGGCGGCTGTTCGTCGCCTCCTCCGACGGCCTTCTGCGTGCCTTCGATCCGGGATCGGGGCAACTGGTCGGACAGGGGCAGATTCCCGGCGGCGCGGCAGCGGCTCCGGTCGTGGCGGGGCAAACGCTTTACGTCGTGACCCGCAGCGGCCAATTGCACGCATTCCGATGAGCTTTACCCTCGCCATCGTTGGCCGTCCGAATGTCGGGAAATCGACGCTGTTCAACCGTCTTGTCGGCAAGCGGCTGGCGCTGGTCGATGACCAGCCCGGCGTAACCCGAGATCTGCGCGAAGGCCAGGGGCGCTTGGGCGATCTGCGCTTCGTGGTGATCGATTCCGCCGGTCTCGAGATGGCCGATGACGACAGCCTGCAGGGCCGGATGCGCCGCCTGACCGAACGCGCGGTGGACGAGGCCGATATCTGCCTTTTCGTCGTCGATGCCCGGGCGGGCGTGACGGCGGCGGATGAGTATTTCGCCGATATCCTGCGCCGCCGCGCCCGTCATGTGATCCTTGCCGCCAACAAGGCCGAGGGACGGGCTGGCGAAACCGGAGCGCTGGAAGCCTATGCGCTCGGGCTCGGAGAGCCGCTGCGCCTGTCGGCCGAGCATGGCGAGGGGATGGACGATCTCTATCGCGCGCTGGTCCCGCTGTCCGAACAGGTCGAGGCGGAGCGTCCCGCGCCGATCGAGCCCGCGACGGATGTGGATATTCCGGAGCAGGAGGCGGAGAGCGGCGAGGGGGCCGAGGACTGGCGGCCATCCGAGGCGCGGCCCCTGCAGCTTGCGGTGATCGGGCGGCCCAATGCCGGGAAATCGACGCTGATCAACAAGATCATCGGCGAGGACCGGCTGCTGACCGGCCCCGAGGCCGGGATCACCCGCGATTCGATCAGCGTCACGACCGAGTTCATGGGCACGCCGATGCGGGTCTTCGACACGGCGGGGATGCGCAAACGCGCCAAGGTGATCGACAAGGTCGAGAAACTCTCCGTGGCCGACGGGCTGCGCGCCGTCCGCTTCGCCGAGGTGGTGGTCGTGCTGCTGGACGTGGCAATCCCCTTCGAGCAGCAGGATCTGCGCATCGCCGATTTTGCCGAGACCGAGGGGCGCGCCGTCGTGGTCGCCGCGAATAAATGGGACCTGGAAGAGGACAAGCCCCACAAGCTGAACGAGCTGCGCGCGAATTTCGAACGCTTGCTGCCGCAGTTGAAAGGGGCTCCGCTGGTGACGGTCTCGGCCCGGACCGGCAAGGGGCTGGACCGCCTGCATGCCGCGATCCTCAAGGCGCATGAGGTCTGGAACCGGCGCATCTCGACGGCCAAGCTGAACCGCTGGCTTGAGGCCATGACCGAGAGCCATCCGCCCCCGGCGCCGGGGGGGCGGCGGATAAGGCTGCGCTACATGACCCAGGTCAAGACGCGCCCGCCCGCCTTCATCGTGAAGGCACCCATACAGACAAGCTGCCCGACAGCTACCAGCGTTATCTTGTCAACGGGCTGCGGGTGGATTTCGACATGCCCGGCACGCCGATCCGGCTGTTCTTCCGCGATCAGGGGGTGGACAATCCCTACCGGGCGAAAGCGAACAAGATCAGCCAGTCGGGGGCGCTGTCAAAGCACAAGAACAGGCAACGTCCCAAGGGCGGATAAGGGATGGGGGCTGTCTGCCCCCATCCGGCTGGCGCCGGATTCCCCCGAAGCTATTGGGACAAGGAAGAAGCCCGGTTCAGGCCGGCCTGCCATCGGCGCCAAGCCGGGTCGCGCCGCCCAGATAGGGATGCAGGGCGGCGGGCAGATCGACCGAGCCGTCCTCTTGCTGGCCGTTTTCGAGCACCGCGATCAGGGTGCGGCCAACCGCCAGGCCCGAGCCGTTCAGCGTATGGACGAATTCCGGCTTGCCGCCGCCTTCGGGGCGGTAGCGGGCATTCATGCGCCGGGCCTGGAAATCGCCGCAATAGCTGACGCTGCTGATCTCGCGATACTTGTTCTGCCCCGGCAGCCAGACCTCAAGGTCATGGGTGATGCGGGCGCCGAAGCCCATATCCCCGGTGCAGAGCACCATGGTGCGATAGGGCAGTTCCAGCGCCTCCAGCACGGCTTCGGCACAGCGGGTCATGCGGGCATGTTCCTCCATGCCGGTTTCGGCATCGGTGATGGACACCATCTCGACCTTCTCGAACTGGTGCTGGCGCAGCATGCCGGTCGTGTCGCGGCCCGCGCTGCCCGCCTCGGAGCGGAAGCACTGGCTATGCGCCACCATCCGGCGCGGCAGGCTGGCGTGATCGACCATGTCGCCATACACGGTATTGGTCAGCGTGACCTCGGCGGTCGGGATCAACCACCAGCCCTCGCGGGTCTGGTAACTGTCCTCGCCGAATTTCGGCAATTGGCCGGTGCCGGTCATCATGTCTTCCAGCACCAGAACGGGCGTCCAGGTTTCTTCCAGATCGTGCCGGGTCACATGCAGGTCGATCATGAATTGCGCCAAGCGCGATGCAGCCGCGCCACGCCGCCTTTCAGCATCACGAAGCGGCTGCCCGACAGCTTGGCGGCGGTTTCGAAATCCATGCCGGGCCTGACACCCGCGATCTCGAAATGCTCGGCCGGGGCGAAACCGAATTCACGGGGCGCTCCCCAACGGTGCAGCTCGACATTGTCCTCTTCGTCCTGGCCGTCCGGAATGCTGTCCAGCGGCAGGTTGGGAATGCCCATCAGGACATCGCGAAGCTGTGCGTCCAGTTCCGCCGCCTCTGCCTGCATGCGGGCGACATCCGCCTTCTTCTCGGCGACCAGCTTGCGCAGGCGCTCGAACTCGGCCTCGTCGCCACGGCCCTTCGCGGCGCCGACCTCCTTGCTGGCCCTGTTCTGTTCGGCCTGCGCGGTCTCGGCCTCGGCGATCCTGGCCCGCCGTTCGGAATCCAGCGACAGGATGGATGCCGACATCGCCTCCAGCCCCCGCCGCGCCAATACGGCGTCGAAAGCCTGCGGATTCTCGCGGATGGACCGGATGTCATGCATGTCTGTCACCGTCAAAGCTGATTGTCACGGCTTTGACTAACCCATGTGGCAGCCGGACAAAAGCCTGCTTCTTCTTCATTCCAAATATCCCGGGGAGTCGCTGGCAGGCGACGGGGCAGAGCCCCTTGCGGCAATGAGCGGATATTCAGTCCGTGCAGAACAGGCGATACATCAGCCCCACGACTTCTGCCGCCCGCGGATCCGCGACCGAGTAGAGCCGGGCCTTGCCGTCGCGCCTGCATGTCACCAGCCCTTCCGCGCGCAGGCGCGCGAGCTGCTGGCTGACCGCTGCCTGCCGCTGGTTCAAGAGCTTTTCCAGCTCGCCGACGGTTTTCTCTCCGGTCGACAGATGGCAGAGGATCATCATCCTGCCCTCATGCGCCAGGGCCTTCATGAAAGAGGCGGCCTCGGTGGCGCGCTGCATCATCTCGGCGGTGCCGACCGCGTCTTCGGTGGTCCGGTCCGCTGCGCCGATCCGCGTCATCCGCCCGCCTTTCCAGAAGCCGCGGCAATGCCTGCATCGGTGAGCATGCCGTCGATGAGCGGATAGAAATACTGGTCGCCGGGATAACCTTCTAGCCGCGAAAGCTCGGCGCCGCCGCGCAAAAGGATGAAGGTCGGCGTGATGGTCGGGCGGCGGTCCAGCGCGATGCCATCGGGCCAGGGGCCGTCGATATCGACCCGCAACAGGGGGGCCGTCCGCCCTTCGGAGGATTTGGGAAAGCCGGGCCCGATCTCGCGGTCCCATGCCTCGCAATAGATGCAGCCTTCCTGCTCGACCATCATCAGGCGTATGGGCGCGGCCTGCCAATCCACGCTGTCACTGGCGATCCTTGGGGATTCGCCGGCCTCGGCCGGGGCGGTGGAAACTGCACCCCCAAGGACCAGCATGGCCGCCACAAAGATGGCGGCGGATTTCACGGCAATTGCCCGCATCTGCGGTCTTCCTTGCGATTTCACTTATGCATATCTACTCATCTTTGCATGTCTGGACAATGATCCTGTCGAATTCGACAGGCGGGCCCGGGGTTGCCATCGATTGCGCTCGGGTTGCCGAAAGCGGTTGCGGGCCAAACATATAGCAAAATGTGAATTTTTGGTTGCCAAAGTGAAGAGTTACCTCTTACCTTGGGCGCGATACGGGATACCGAAGGGAGGATCGCATGCCACGCCACGCCATTTCGGCGGCATTGGCGCTGTTGTCGGGGCTGGCTTTCGCCATGCCGCTGGCCGCAGAAACCGCGCCGCAGGACGTTTCTTTCGCCGAGGATGGCTTGATCGAGGCGCCGTTGTCGGAGACAGCCGGGGATCCCGAGAATGGAGCAGCGATCTATGCCGACAAGACCAGCGGCAATTGCGTCGCTTGCCATGCGATCAGCGACCGGACGGATGCGGAATTCCAGGGCACCATCGGCCCGGCGCTGGACGGTGCCGGAGATCGCTGGAGCGAGGCGCAGTTGCGGGGGATCGTGGCGGATGCCAAGAGAACCTTTCCCGATTCGATGATGCCCGGCTTCTACAAGAGTTCAGGCTATATCCGGCCCGGCGATGCCTTTACCGGCGAAGCGGGATCGGAGCCGTTGCCGCCCCTGCTGACGGCGCAGCAGGTTGAAGATGTCATCGCCTATCTGGCGACGCTGAAGGAGTAAGAGGAAATGAAGATCGACAGACGTGACGTCCTGGTCAGCGGCGCCTCGGCTGCCGCGCTTGGAATATTGCCATGGGCCGCTCTGGCGCAGGATGCGGAACCTGCGAAAACGCTGGACGAGCTGATCGCGGAATTCACCGGCGGGGTTGAGGCGACCGAAGGCGAAGGGATCACCCTGGACGCGCCCGAAATCGCCGAGAACGGCAATACCGTGCCAATCTCGGTCGAGGCCGAGGGGGCGTCCGAGATCCTGGTGCTAGCGCCGGGCAACCCGGTGCTGCCGGTCGCGACTTTCAAGTTCGGTGAACTGGCCGGCAAGCGTGCCGCCTCGACGCGAATCCGGTTGGCGCAAACGCAGGATGTCACCGCCGTGGCCAAGCTGGCCGATGGCAAGTTCGTGCGGACGGCGGCGAATGTGAAAGTCACCATCGGCGGCTGCGGCGGCTGAACGGACAGAAGGAGAATTCAGATGGCAGATAACGTCAAACCCCGCGTCCGCGTGCCGAAAACCGCCTCGGCGGGAGAGGTGATCACGATCAAGACGCTGATCTCGCACCAGATGGAATCGGGGCAGCGCAAGGACAAGGAAGGCAATGTCATCCCGCGGTCGATCATCAACCATTTCAGCGTGACCTTCAACGGTGCGCCGGTGATCGATGTGGAGATGGAGCCCGCGATCAGCACGAACCCATATTTCGAGTTCGAGGCCAAGGTGCCGGAATCGGGGGAGTTCGTGTTCAGATGGCAGGATGATGACGGCTCGGTCTATGAAGACAAGCAGTCCATCGAGGTATCCTGAGCGCGCCGGACAGCAGGCGAGGCAGCCCCGGCCCGTTATTCAAGGCCGGACGCCACCCAAGGGAGGAAAGACCATGACGACCACGATCCGCCTGAATCCCCGTGCCGCGATGGCGTCGGTCTTCGCGCTTGTCCTGTCATTGCCCGCCATGGCCGAGACAGAGCCCGAAACGACCGATCCCATCGTCATCAATGGCGGCGAGATCGAGCTGCCCACCGCCGTGCCTGCTCCGGATCATCTGGAAGGCGCGTTCGACCAGGTCTATTCGGGCTGGCTGTTCCGCGATTCCGAAACGCAGGCGATGCAGCTGGATGATTTCGAGAATCCCGGCATGATCTTTGTCGATCAGGGGATCGACGACTGGAACACCATCGAGGGCGAGGCGGGCAAAAGCTGCGCATCCTGCCACGAGGGGATCGAGAGCATGAAGGGCGTCCGGGCCGTCATGCCCAAGGTCAATGCCGAGGGCGAGCTGTGGTCGATGGAGGATTACATCAACGATTGCCGCACCAACCGGATGCAGGCCGAGGCGCTGGACTGGAATGGCGACAGGATGAAGAACATGACGGCGGCGATCTCGGTGCAGTCACGCGGCATGCCGATGGACGTGGCGATCGACGGGCCGGCCAAGCCCTATTGGGAACAGGGCAAGGAGATGTATTACACCCGCTACGGCCAGCTTGAACTCGCCTGCGCCAATTGCCACGAGGATCATTATGGCGACTGGATCCGGGCCGATCATCTGAGCCAGGGCATGACTAACGGTTTCCCGGTCTATCGCCTCAAGCAGGCGGCGCTGGTGTCGCAGCATAACCGCTTTCGGGGCTGCATTCGGGACACGCGGGGCGAGACATTCGCGATGGGTAGCGATGAATTCCGTGCCCTTGAACTCTACGTTGCGTCTCGCGGCAATGGCTTGCCGGTCGAGGGCGTCAGCGTTCGTCATTGACGATTGGCCCGCGCCGAGAAGTCGCGCGGGTCTTTTCAGTTCTGATAGTTTCATATATATGAATATGTAGGAGGATGCCGATGATTTCGCGCCGCGAGATGTTGCAGCTTGGCCTTGCCGGTTCGGCCGCATTGACGGGGCTGGGATTCAGCAACCTGCCCCGCGCCTTTGCTCAGCAGGCGCTGACGCAGGACCAGCTGCTGCAATTCGAGGATTTCGGCAACCTGACGCTGATCCATCTTACCGATTGCCACGCCCATCTGCGCCCGGTCTGGTTCCGCGAACCGGATACCAATATCGGCGTCGGCGATGCGAAGGGCCGGGCGCCCCATGTCGTGGGCGAGGCGTTCCAGAAGATGTTCGGGATCACCCCCGGCAGCCCCGAGGCTTACGCGCTGACATGGCCCGATTTCGCCGATCTTGCCCGGACCTATGGCCGCATGGGTGGCTTTGACCGGATCGCCACCGTGGTCAAGGCGATCCGTGCCGCGCGGCCCGCCTCGATCCTGCTGGATGGCGGCGATACATGGCATGGCAGCTATACCAGTCTCAAGACCCGTGGCGAGGACATGGTGCGGGTGAT
The DNA here is from genome assembly GCF_003007735.2 of Paracoccus methylarcula. Lineage (GTDB taxonomy): Bacteria > Pseudomonadota > Alphaproteobacteria > Rhodobacterales > Rhodobacteraceae > Paracoccus > Paracoccus methylarcula. The sequence continues at coordinate 125,339 of NZ_PXNQ02000003.1, read as the reverse complement.
GAACCTGCTGGGCGCGCAGGCGATGACCGCGCATTGGGAATTCACCTTCGGCACCGAGCGGGTGCAGGAACTGATGGAGATGATGGACCAGCCATTGCTGGGCGCCAATATTTTCGACGCGGAATGGGATGAGCCCGCCTTTGAGCCCTCGAAGATATTCGAGACGGGGGGGCTGCGCGTCGGCGTCGTGGGGCAGGCTTTTCCCTATACGCCGATTGCCAATCCCGGCTGGATGTTCCCCGAATACAGTTTCGGCATTCGCGAGGAACGGATGCAGCAGGTGGTGGACGAGCTGCGCGCCGAAGGCGTCGATCTGGTCGTCTGCCTGTCGCATAATGGCTTTGACGTCGATCACCAGATGGCAAGCCGGGTGAAGGGTATCGACGTGATCCTGTCGGGCCACACCCATGACGCCATCCCCGAGCCGGTCGTCGTGGGTGACACGATCATCATCGCCAGCGGCAGCCACGGCAAATTCGTCAGTCGCGTCGATCTGGACGTGCGCGATGGCAAGATGATGGGCTTCCGCCACAAGCTGATCCCGATCTTCTCGGATGTGATCCAACCCGATCCCGACATGGCTTCGCTGATCGAGGAGATCCGCGCGCCCTACAAGACGGATCTGGAAGAGGTGATCGGCAAGACCGAGGGCCTTCTGTATCGCCGCGGCAATTTCAACGGTAGCTGGGACGACCTGATCTGCGACGCCCTGCTGTCCGAACGCGATGCCGAGATCGCTCTGTCGCCCGGCGTGCGTTGGGGGGCCTCGGTCCTGCCCGGCGACATCACCCGCGAGGACATCCATTCCGTGACCTCGATGACTTACGGACAGGTCTATCGCAGCGAGATGTCGGGCGAGATGCTTAAAACGATCATGGAAGACGTGGCCGATAACATCTTCAACGCCGATCCCTATTACCAGCAGGGCGGCGACATGGTGCGCGTGGGCGGGCTTGGCTACAGCATCGATCCCTATGCCGGTATGGGCAGCCGTATCAGTGGCATGACGCTGCTCAAGGATGGCAGCCCCGTCGATCCGGCGCGCAATTACGTCGTCGCGGGCTGGGCCTCGGTCAACGAGGGCACCGAGGGGCCGCAAATCTGGGACCTGGTCGAGAACCACATCCGGGCGCAGGGCACTGTCAGCCCGGCACCGAACAATTCCATCACCGTCACAGGAGACTGAGGGAGGAGCCACCCAAATGTCAAAATTCGCAACCACCAGCCGCCGCGGCGTATTGCGGGCGGGGCTGGCGGCCGGTGCCCTGTTGCCTGCCGCCAGCCTGTCGGCCCGCGCCCAAGACGGTCCCGACCCGCTGATTACCGAAGTGCAGGACTGGGCCCGCTATACCGGCGCGGGCGTGGATGAGACGCCCTATGGCCTGCCGATCCGCTTCGAGTCTGACGTCATCCGCCGCAATGTCCCCTGGCTGACCGCCGATCCGATCAGTTCGATCAATTTCACGCCGATCCATGCGCTGGACGGCACGATCACGCCCGCCGGTTGCGCCTTCGAGCGGCACCATTCCGGCGCGATCGAACTGGCCAAGCCGGATTACCGCCTGATGATCAACGGCCTCGTGGACCGTCCGCTGGTTTTCACCTATGCCGATCTGGAACGCTTTCCCCGCCAGTCCGGCGTCTATTTCTGCGAATGCGCGGCCAATAGCGGCATGGAATGGGCGGGTGCGCAGTTGAACGGCTCGCAATTCACCCATGGCATGATCCACAACATGGAATATGTCGGAGTGCCGCTGAAAACGCTGCTGGCCGAGGCGGGCATCAGGCCCGAGGGAAAATGGCTCTATGTCGAAGGTGCGGACGCGTCCTCGAATGGCCGTTCGATCCCGCTGGAAAAGGCGCTCGACGATTGCATGGTCGCCTTCAAGGCCAATGGCGAGGCGCTGCGCAAGGAGCATGGCTATCCCGTCCGCCTCGTCGTGCCAGGATGGGAGGGCAATCTCTGGATCAAATGGCTGCGCCGGATCGAGGTGACGCCGGGGCCGGTGGAGAGCCGCGAGGAGACCTCGAAATATACCGACACGCTGGATAACGGGATCAGCCGGAAATGGACATGGGTGATGGATGCCAAGTCCGTCGTCACCGCACCCAGCCCGCAGGTGCCGGTCCGGCATGGCAAGGGGCCTCTGGTCATCACCGGGCTGGCATGGTCGGGCAGGGGGGCGATCACCCGCGTCGATGTCTCGACCGATGGCGGCAGGAACTGGCGGACGGCGCGCTTGGCCGCCCTCGGCCAGCGCATGGCGATGACCCGGTTCTGGCTGGATCACCTTTGGGATGGCGAGGAAATGCTGCTGCAATCCCGTGCCATGGACGAAACCGGCTATGTGCAGCCGACCAAGGACGCGCTGCGCGAGATCCGGGGCGAGAACTCGGTCTACCACAATAACGGCATCCAGACATGGTGGGTGCGCAAGGATGGGAGCGCGGAAAATGTCGAGATATCTTGATGCCGTTCTGCTGACCGTTCTGCTGACCTCGCCCGCTCTCGCAGAACCGCTCGGATTGGGGCGCGAGGCGCTGCCCGAGGAAATCGCGGCATGGGACGTTGATGTCATGCCGGACGGGACCGGCCTGCCCGAAGGTTCGGGTGACGTGGCGAGTGGTGAAGGTCTGTTCCAGGAGAAATGCGCCGCCTGTCATGGCGATTTCGCCGAAGGGCTGGACAATTGGCCGGCGCTTGCGGGGGGCGAGGATACGCTGGATCACAAGGATCCGGTCAAGACGGTCGGCAGCTATTGGCCGCATCTGTCCACGCTATGGGATTATGTCCACCGCTCGATGCCTTTCGGGCAGGCGCAGATCCTGACGCCGGACGAGACCTATGCGATCACCGCCTATATCCTTTACTCGAACTATCTGGTCGATGAGGATTTCGTGCTGTCGGACCGGAATTTCTCCGAGATAGAGATGCCCAATGCGGGGGGATTCATCGTCGATGACCGCCCCGAAACCGAGTATCCGGTGTTCACGGCAGAGCCCTGTATGCGGGATTGCAAGGAAAGCGTCGAGATCACCATGCATGCCTCGGTCTTCGACGTGACGCCGACCGATCCGGCAGACAAGGACAAGACGGACCCTGTCAGCAAGACGGAAGAACCGCTTCCCGATCCCGAACTGATCGCTGCGGGAGAGAAGCTGTTCGCTAAATGCAAGGCTTGTCACATGATCGGCGAAGGGGCGAAGAATCGCGTGGGGCCTGTGCTGAATGGCACCCTCGGCCGCGAGGCCGGAACCCGTGACGGCTACAAGTATTCGCCCGCCATGATCGAATCCGGAATCACCTGGACCGAAGAGAACCTCCGCGCCTTTCTGGCCGATCCCAAAGGATTCCTGCCCGGCAACAAGATGTCCTTTCCCGGTGTGAAATCATCCGGGGATATCGAGGCGATCATCGCCTATCTGCGCGCGCAACCCTAGTTCCGCCCCCGGGGTGATACTTCCTTGTTCGATATATCCGGCGACGGGATGTGCCCCCACAGCAGGAACGCAAGCGCCACCTGTGACGCATTTGCGCGTCCTTACCCGATAATCCCGACCGGTGCTTTTCAAGACCCGTGAAAACTGGCAACAGGTTCCGGTCGCTGATGGCGCTATCGGCGCCGCGATGATTGACAGGTTTCAAGAGGCAGATTTTGACCCGACTCTCAGCTTCCCAGGATCTCCGCGACCGGATCCTTTATCACCTGACCCGCACACAGGGCCGCGAACCCGAGGCTGCCACGGTTTTCGACTGGCGGCTGGCCGTCAGTCACACGGTGCGCGACCTGATGATCGATCCCTGGATGGCGGCGTTACGGCGCGCGGGCGAACAAGGGGCGAAGCGGGTCTATTACCTGTCGATGGAATTCCTGATCGGGCGGACGCTTGGCGATGCGATCATCAACCTGCGGCTGGACGAGGCGATGGACGAGGCCCTGGGACAGCTGGGTCTCGACAAGCGGGAAATCCTCGAGGACGAACCCGATGCCGCCCTCGGCAATGGCGGGCTGGGCCGGCTGGCGGCCTGTTTCATGGAGTCGCTGTCATCCCTGCAATGCCCGGCGATGGGTTACGGTATCCGCTACGAACATGGGCTGTTCCGCCAGCGTTTCGAGGCCGGACAGCAGGTCGAAACCCCCGAGGACTGGTTGAACCAGCCACATCCCTGGGAGTTCACCCGGATCGATTACAGCTACACGATCGGCTTCAAGGGGCATGTCGAGAAGGCCGATGGCCGCGCCAAATGGCATCCGGGTGAAAGCGTGATCGCGCGGGCCTATGACATGCCGGTGATCGGCTGGAACGGCGAATGGGCCAATACGCTGCGGCTATGGGGGGCGCATCCGACGACGCTGCTTGACCTGCAGCGGTTCAACGCGGGCGATCACACCGCCGCCGCCGAACCCGAGGCGCTGGCGCGGACCTTGTCGCGGGTGCTTTATCCCGATGACACGACGGAAGCCGGCAAGGAGTTGCGGCTCAAGCAGGAATATTTCCTGACCGCCGCCGCCCTGCAGGATATCCTGCGCCGCTTCCTGTCCGAGCATGGCGATCTGCGCCTGCTGCCCGGGAAGGTGGCGATCCAGCTGAACGACACGCATCCCGCCATTGCCGGGCCGGAGCTCATGCGTCTCCTGATGGATGAGCATGGGCTGGGCTTTGAGGAGGCTCGCGACCTGGCGCGCGGCACGCTGAACTATACCAATCATACGCTTCTACCCGAGGCACTGGAGACATGGTCCACATGGCTGATGGGGCGGGTGCTGCCACGCCACATGCAGATCATCGAGATGATCGACGCCGATCACCGCGCCTCCACGGGCCGCCCCGATCATGTCGGCATCGTCCGGCACGACCAGGTGCATATGGGCGAGTTGGCCTTCATCATGGCGGGCAAGGTGAACGGGGTCTCGGCGCTGCATACAGACCTGGTGCGGGATACGGTCTTTGCCGATCTACACAGGCTGCATCCCGACCGGATCGTGAACCAGACCAACGGGGTCACGCCGCGCCGCTGGCTGCGCATGGCGAATCCGGCGCTGGCGGGTCTGATCGACGAGACCATCGGTGATGGCTGGACCGCCGATCTGGACCAGCTTCGCGGGCTCGAGGCCCATGCAGACGATCCCGCTTTCCGCGAGAGTCTGCGGGCGGCCAAGCGGCGCAACAAGCAGTGGCTGGCCGATCACCTGCTGGGCGATCTGGGGGTGAAGGCGGATCCTGATGCGATCTTCGATGTGCAGGTCAAACGCATCCATGAATACAAGCGCCAGCTTCTGAATATCCTCGAAGCCATCGCCCTGTGGCGGCGGATCCATGACGATCCGAACGGGGATTGGGTGCCACGGGTGAAGATATTCGGGGGCAAGGCCGCGCCGGGCTATTGGCTTGCCAAGTCGGTGATCCACCTGGTCAACGACGTGGCGGCAACCATCAACAACGATCCGGTGACCGGGAAATTCCTGCAGATCGCCTATCCGCCGAATTACAATGTCTCGATGGCCGAGATGCTGATCCCCGCCGCCGACCTGTCCGAGCAGATCTCGACAGCGGGCAAGGAGGCCTCGGGAACCGGCAACATGAAATTCACCATGAACGGGGCGCTGACCATCGGCACGCTGGACGGCGCGAATGTCGAGATCCGCGAACATGTCGGGGCGGAGAATTTCTTCCTCTTCGGCCTGACTGCCAAAGAGGCCGCTGCCGAGACCGCGCGCCCCGGCCATGCCCGCGCCGCCATCGAGGCCAGCGACGATCTGCGCGCCGCCCTGCAGATGGTGGCCGAGGGCAGGTTCTCGGGCGGGCAGGGCGATCCATATTTCACACTGCTGGACCGGACATGGAATGACGATCCCTTCCTCGTCGCCTCGGATTTCGACGCCTATTTCGCGGCGCAGCGCCGGGTCGATACGGCCTATCGCGATCCGGCGGAATGGGACCGGATGGCGGCGCTGAATATCGCGCGCTCGGGCTATTTCTCCTCTGACCGGACGATCAGGGGGTACATGGCCGATATATGGCGGGCCGGTCCGGTCGGGGTCGGGGAATAGCTCCCGGAAACCGGCATGTCAGACCATGACCGGCACCAGGTGATGATCCCATGCGCGGCCGCGATGCTTGGCCAGCGGATGCAGCTCCTCGCCCGCCCGCATCAAGCCGCCGAGGCCATCTGACAGGAAAAACCCCCGTGTCGCCGGGGCAATGCCGCAGACATCCTCGCGCTCGATGGCCCGCAAGTGCCGCCCGGTGTCGTCAAAGACCTGCACCCTCCCGCCACGCGGAGAACTGATCGCGACGCGGCGGCGTTCCGCATCGAAGGCGATGGAGCCGACATAGCCCCGCATCGCCACGGCCTCATATACCGGCATCCGGTCCAGAACCGCCGCCTCGCCGCGCCGGTGCAGCCCCATCAGGGGCATCCCGAGCGCCGGATCGCCCTGCCATTGCATCCCGAAGGCAACCAGCCCGTCCCGGCCCAGGGCGATATGGCGGATGGAGTTGAGGTGCAGGTCCTTGTCCAGTTCTACCTTTTCCAGCAATTCGCCATCGGGGCTGACATAGGCGAGGTTGGGCCGCATCTCGGGCACGTCCAGCTTGACGCCGGGCCGGTCGGGATGATTGCGATAGCCGCCATTCGCCGCGACCAGAACGTCTCCCGGCAAATGCTTGATCTCATGCGGCCCGACGCCATGGGTCGGGATCTCTCCCACGCGCCTCCAGCCTTTGCTCCGGGACCAGAGTCCGATCCGGCCCTGTCCGGTTCCGAAATCATTTTCCGAAGTGCAGAGGATATCACCACCCGCGATGAATGTGCCATGGCCGTAGAAATGCCGCCCCTCGGGCGCGACCAGCCGCGTCAGCACCTCGCCGGTGACGCAGTTCAGCACCACGGCAAAGCGGCCGGGACTGCGGGCAAAGGCCACGGCCTCGGGCGCGCTTGGATGGGCGGCGGCGGCATGGCCCCGGGCGGGCAGGGGAATGCGAAAGCAATCGCCGCCATCCGCCGCTATGCCGAACAGGGCGTAACCGCCATCGCCCTCGCGCGCTGCGCCCAGGATGGCGGGGCTGCCCGCATCCGCCCATGACAGGCGCGGCACGACCGACCCGGCAAGCAATGCGGCGATGAAATTCCGGCGCCCGATCATGACAATCCCTCCCGAAACCGCCTGAAATCGCCTGCTCTTTCTTCTTCATGCAAATATCCCCGGGGTCGCCGGATGGTGCGCCACTGGTTCGAGAACCAGCCGGCGACGGGCAGGCAGCCCCCGGCCATCGCGGGACGCAATCCCTTCGGCAGCCCGGTCACGCGTAACGCCATCCTAATCCCCATCCCTCGAATTGAACCCGGCACTCAGGCCCAGCCCGCCGCCGATCTCGGCCCGGGTGGCGTCGCCTACTGCACGGATCTGCTGTTGCAGGATCTCCACCTTTAGCCGTCCCTGCGGGGTTTCGACCCCGGAAAGCAGCGGATCGTCAAGCGCCCCGGCTGTCGCCAACGCCCTGTCGAATGCCGCCTCGGTGACAGGGATCGGATCGTCCGACAAGGTCACCGCAAGCCCGCGCAGGGCCTTCAGCGACAGGGTGATGTTCCGCAACGGACGGTCCGACCGCCAGGCTTCCGCGCGGGTCGGGCGCGGGCGGTCGAAGCTGCCCATCGGACGGCCAAGCCGCTGATCTGCGTCGAACTCGATCGTTGTCAGAAGCGCGGTGTAAAGAACCTGCGACGCCTCGCTTTCCGACATGTAGCGGGCATTCCCCTCGGCCCCGGCGGTCCGCATCAGCTCTGCATGTTCCCGCCAATCGGCCAGGATTTCCCCGGCCATGCGCGACAGGTCGGCCGAGATGGCCATCGCGTAGCGGCAATTGTAGTCTCCGGCCCCGTATCCCGACAGGGCATGGTCATAGAGCAGGCGTTCCAGCGCCATCAGCCCGCGCCCCGCGACAGAGACCTCGGGGAAGCTTTCCGGATCGTCAACCACCGGGTCGGCATCGGCGGTCATTCCCGCGACGGTGCGGGCGACCATGCCGCGCGGATCGGGCCAGAATTCGATGGCCAGCGCCCGGCCATCGGTTTCCAGCGGGCCAAAGGACAAATGCGACAGGCCCATCCAGGCGTCGAAAGCCTGTCGATAGGCCGGGCGCAGTGTCTCTGCCGTGCAATCATCCGCCGCCGTTTTGGCCAGATCCCCGGCGGCGACAGAGAAATCCTCGACGGCGGGCAGGATATGCTCCCGTATCGCCTCGGTCACGCCAGCCATGGCGGGCAGGGGGGCGAGCGCGGTCAGGGAGACAAGGGCAAGGTCGGGTAATCGCATCACAGGCTTTCCACGAATCGGATCAGGGCGGCCCGGTCCCCGGGCGGCATGGATATCACGCGGTCACGGGCCGGTTCCGCCTCGCCTCCATGCCACAGCACGGCTTCGAGAAGCGAACGGGCGCGGCCATCATGCAGAAACAGGCTGTGCCCGTTGACCTGCTCAGTCAAGCCCAGGCCCCAAAGCGGGGGCGTGCGCCATTCCCGCCCGCTTGCCAGCCCTTCGGGGCGGTGATCGGCCAGCCCTTCGCCCATGTCATGCAGCAGCATGTCGGTATAGGGCCAGATCAGCTGGAAGCTCTGCTCGGGCCGGTCCCTCAACCGGGCGGTGACGAATTTCGGACGGTGGCAATCGGCGCAGCCGGTTTCGTGAAAGACCTGCTTGCCGTGCAGCACGTCCGTGTCGTCCACCCCCTGCCGCCCAGGCACGCCCAGATTGCGGCTGTAGAAAGTCACGAGGTCGAGCCCCTCGGCATCGATCTCGGTCCCGCGCGCATCGCCATCGCCATGCGGAGCGTTGACGCAAGCGGTCTGCGCCTTGGTGCAGTCGCCCCAGCCATCGGGATGCAGCGGGTTCGAGATGCCGATATCCCCGGCGAATGCGCTTGCCGATTGTTCCTCGATCGTCGGCATCCCGGCCTTCCAGCCGAAGCGGCCCAGCATTGGCACGTCATGGCGAGCGGACCAGGCGATCTGCGCGCGCCCGGAAATGCCGTCGCCATCGCTATCCTCGGGATCGGCGCCCGCCAGGATATCGGCGGCCGGGATCGCCTCCAGCAAGCCCAGCCCGATCATCTGCGGGGCGACGCGCGGGCTGGTCATCAGGTCGTCACGCAGGGGGCCATAGGCCGGGTTGTCGATGGAATAGCCGGGCTTGCGCAAGGAGGCTGTCTCGCCGCCCGACAGGGGGATACGGATCTCGTCATAGGTGATGCGCATCCGCCCCTCGGCGGGGATGCCCTGCACCGACAGGTCCTGCAACTGCCCGCCATAGACCGGATCGGGGCGGGTCGGGGTGATGTCCTGTCCGATACTGGCCAGGTATTCCTCGATCTCGCTTGCGGCGGCATCCTCTGGCGCGGGAATCGACAGGCGCAGGAACATCGAGCCGCCCGGATCGCCCGCGATATCGGGCGGATGGCCGCGCCCGTCCTTGAGGTGGCAGTTCTGGCAGCCGCGCGAATTGTAGAGCGGCCCCAGCCCGTCCGAGGCCAGCGTAGAGGAGGGCGACGACACCCACAGCTTGCGGAACAGCCCGTTGCCGAGTTTGAAATCCAGCTCTCCCTCGAAGGAGATATTTCCCGAGGGCAGCGAAAAGGCATCGGCATCATCGCGCCGCCGCACGGTAGCCGCCCCTGCGGGATTGGCCTCGAATTTCTCGGGCGCCGTGAAATCGGTCGGCGAGGCGGTCACGGCCTCTATGCGGGCCGTTTCTTCATCGGTGCGCGCGATGGTGGAAAGGTGCAGATCCCGCAAAGCCAGTTGATCGGCAGTCAGCGGCGCGGCGGAGCAGATCAGCACCGCCAGCGCCGCCAAGCCAATCCTACTGGAACACGGCATCGGGATTGTCGAGGCTGTCCGAACCTTCAAACCCGATCTCTTGCAGCCCCAAAACATTCACCGCCCGCTCGATTTCCTGCGTCTGCGCGACCAGCGCATCCACGGCAGCCATGACCACGGCCTCGCCTTCCTTGTTGTCGCGAGCCAGCATCTGGTCATAGGACTCGCCCTGATCGACCCTGTCCCAGATTGCCTGCAGCTTGTCCACCGAATCGGCGATATCCGTGGTCACGGCCTCTGCGACCTCCGGGTCCGCCTCGGCCACCAGGTCGCGCAGCGATTCCCCGGTCACCTCGGTGCCATCCGTGCGCGTGTAATGGCCCATCCAGACATTCTGGACACTGATGCCGTCATAGAAATGGCTTTCATGCGTGTTGTCCGAGAAGCAGTCATGCTCTTCCTCGGGGTCATTCAGCATCAGGCCCAGCTTCATCCGTTCGCCTGCAAGTTCGCCATAGGAGAGGCTGCCCATTCCGGTCAGCATGGCAGAGATCGCGGCATCGGGATCGGCGGTCAGCGATGTCGCGGCCTCGCCGCCCTCGGCCCATTGCGCGGCCATCCATTCCAGGTCGCTGACCAGCAGATCGGTGGCGGCCTTCAGATAGGCGCCGCGCCGGTCGCAATTGCCGCCGGTGCAATCCTCGCCCGAGGCGTAATCCGTCCAGGGCCGTTCGCCCGCGCCGGCATCGGTGCCGTTCAGGTCCTGCCCCCAAAGCAGGAATTCGATGGCGTGATAGCCGGTGGCGACATTGGCCTCGATCCCGTCGGCCTCCTGCAATTGTTCGGACAGCAGCTCCGGCGTGATCTCGGAAGCGTCCACCTCTTCGCCCGAAAGCGTGAAGCTGGGTGATGCGATCACGTTCAGGGCCGCATATTCGTTTTCATCCGTCGCGCCGCCATAGGAGGCATCGACATAATCGATCAGCCCCTCGTCCAGCGGCCAGGCATTCACCTTGCCCTCCCAGTCATCGACGATGGCATTGCCGAAACGATAGGCCTCGGTCTGCATATAGGGCACCCGCGCGGCAATCCACGCGTCGCGGGCGGCGGCCAGTGTATCCTCGGACGGCTCGGCCAGCAGCGCATCGATGGCGGTTTGCAATTCCTGCGCCTTGGTCAGGCTGTCCTCGTAGGCGGCATGGGCGATGGAGACATAGGTCTGCACGACTTCGGGCTTGCCCGCGAATGCGGGCATCGCGACGGCACAGGCCAGCGCGGAGATGGCGACGGTGGTTTTCATTCTGTCCTCCCGGGTGACATGGCTGGCTTGTTTCAATGGCAGCCTGTTACCGTTTCCTGACTAAATATCTAGGAGAAGTAAATATCGGCAGAGGCTCGTGGTCAAGACGCGATATCAGCCTTGCCCTATCCGCGCGGCGGCGAATTGTTCCAGCCGCTGGAAACCCTCATAGATCAGCACGGCGATGATGCCGACGACCATCCCGCCCTGCAGGACAAACGCGGTATTGGATGATAGCAGTCCCGCGATGATCACCTCTCCCAGGGTCTTCGCCGCCACGGTCGAGCCGATCGTCGCGGTTCCAAGCGAGATCACCGCCGTCAGCCGCACGCCGGTCAGGATCACCGGCAGGGCCAGCGGCAATTCGACCTGCCACAGCCTCTGGCGCGGGGTCAGGCCCATGCCGCGCGCGGCCTCTTGCACCTGCGGGGATTGGCCGGTCAGCCCGGCCAGCGCGTTCTCGAACACCGGCAGCAGGCCATAGAGGAACAGCGCCACCAGCGTCGGCCCCGCCCCGAAACCCATCACCGGCACGGCCAGCGCCAGCACCGCGACCGGAGGGAATGTCTGCCCGACCGAGGTCACGGTGCGCGCCAGCGGCAGGAACTCTCGCCCCGCGGGCCGGGTCACGAGGATCGCCAGCGTCACCGCGATCAGGGTCGAGGCGATCACCGCCAGCAGGACCAGCCCCAGATGCGACAGGGTCAGCGACATGAGGCCGGTCTGCGTGTAGATCGCCGGAGCATTGTTGCGGGTGAATGGCTCGAAAAGCGGCGCGAAACTTTCCGGGCTGGCAAGGAAGGCCAGCAGGAACAGCAGTGCCACCGCCATCAGCACCCGTCCGGTCATTCCGCCGCCCTCGCAGTGGGCGCGGCCTGTGCGCGCAAGCTGTCCAGCGTGACGATGCCGCCGCCCTCGACCGGCAACCGGTCGCGCCCGCTCCACAGGCATTCGGCCAATGCGTCGCGCAGGCTGGCCTCGCGCGGGATCTCGGCGCCCTCGGCCTGTCCCTCGGCGATGATCTCGGCCACCGGGGTCAGCGACAGCAGCCGAAAGGGCCGGTCGCCGGTGCCGATCAGGTCGCTGACGAAAGAGGTGGCAGGCGTGGTGAGGATCTCGGATGGCGGGCCGTATTGCAGCAATTCGCCCTTGTCCATCACCGCAATCCGGTCGCCCAGTGTCACGGCCTCTTCCATGTCATGGGTCACGATGATCAGCGTCGTGCCCAGTTGCCGCTGGATGTCGCGCAAATCCTGCTGCGCCTTGGCCCGGATCACCGGGTCGAGCGCGCCGAAAGGCTCGTCCATCAACAGCAGGTCGGGGCGCGCGGCCAAGGCACGCGCCACGCCGACGCGCTGTTGCTGACCACCCGACAGCTCGTGTGGCATCCGGTCGCGGAAATCGGCGGGCTCCATCTGGAACAGTTCCAGCAACTCGTCCACGCGGGCGCGGTGCTGATCCTGCGTCCAGCCCAGCAGGCGCGGCACGGTCGAGATGTTCTGCGCCACGGTCCGATGCGGGAACAGCCCATGCCCCTGGATGGCATAGCCGATCTGGCGGCGCAGCAGATGCGGCTCGATCTCGGCGGTGTCCTTGCCGTCGATCAGCACCCGTCCCGCGCTTGGCTCGACCAGCCGGTTGATCATCCGCAGAAGCGTGGTCTTGCCCGATCCCGAGGTGCCGACCAGCGCCGCGATCTGCCCGGTCTCGACCGTCAGGCTGACATCCTTGACCACGGCTGTGGTGCCATAGATGCGGGTCAGGTTCTGAATCTCGATCATGCTTGCCCTCCTTTCGGGCGCCCGCCGGTCGCTTCGACCAGCAGATCCAGCGCGATGCCGGCAACCAAAGCCAGCGCGATAGTCGGCAGCGCGCCCAACAGAACCAGATCCATGGCGGTCTGGTTCAATCCCTGGAACACGAAAGTGCCGAATCCGCCGCCGCCGATCAGTCCGGCGATGACCGCCAGGCCGATATTCTGCACCAGCACGATACGGATCGCAGCCAGCAGGACCGGCAGCGCCAGCGGGATCAGCACCTGCACCAGTATCTGCGGGCGGGTCATGCCCAGCCCCGCCGCCGCCTCCCGCGTGGCCGGGTTGACGCCGGTCAGCCCGGTCAGCGTGTTCGAGACCACCGGCAGCAGGGAATAGAGGAACAATGCCACCATCGCCGGAAACAGGCCGATCCCCGCGACGCCTGCCTGCGCCGCCCCGGGGATATTGGCGGCGATCCAGCCGAAGATCGGGATCATGATGCCGAACAGCGCCAGCGAGGGGATGGTCTGCAGGATGTTCAGGATGCCCAGAACCGGGCGGCGCATCGCCGGGGATTCGTAGATCGCCACGCCAAGCGGTAGCCCGATCAGCAGCGCAAGGCCAAGCGAGCCGAAGGCGAGGGCCAGATGCCCCACCGCCTCCCGGGCGAACAGATCGCTGCGGGCCGCATATTCCCGCATGACCGATACCCCGTCCAGCGCACCCGACCCAAGGATCACCGCGATCAGGACCATCGCCCCGGTCAGCATCGCGAGACGGATCGGCAGCCCAAGCGTGATGCGGCTTTGCGCATCGGCGAGCATCAGGGTGAAGGCGAGCAGCAGCAGCCATAAACCGGAGGCCGGGGAAACCCGCGCCAGCGTATTGTCCGGCGGTGTCAGCTGGGTTGCCGCCGCGCCCAAGGCCAGCGTCACCGCGATCACCGCCAGCAGGGCCACCGTCAGACGCAGCTTGGCGGGCCAGCGCTCAAGGCAACCCGCGATCAGCACCGCACCAAGAACCAGCCCGATAATCCAGCCGAGGGGCAGGGACAGGGCCTCGAACAGCCGCAGCCCCTCGCCCGGAACGATCCGGTTGGGCTTGAACTGCACGAAGGGCAGCACCAGCCCGGCCAATCCGATCAGGGCGAACAGCAACCCGGTGCGGCTGATGCGGAAAGCCATCCCGGCGGCGGTCAGTCGAGGAAGCCCGCACTCGTCAGGTAATCCTTGGCCACCGTTGCGGCAGGCTCACCGCCGATCTGGATGCGGCCGTTCAGTTCCTGCAATATATCCAGTTCCAGCGTGGCGAAGATCGGGTTCAGCACCTCGGCGATATTCGGATGCGCCTCCAGCACCTCGGCCCGGACGATGGGGGCGGGCTGGTAGACCGGCTGCACGCCCTTGTCATCCTCCATCACCACCAGCCCGGCGGGCGCGATGCCGCCATCGGTGCCATAGACCATCGCCGCGTTGACGCCCGAGGTCTGCTGCGCCGCCGCCGCGATGGTCGCCGCCGTGTCGCCGCCCGAAAGCTGCACCAGCTGATCGGATTTCATCGCGAAACCATAGGTTTCCTGGAATGCGGGCAGGGCTGCGGCAGAGGTGACGAATTCGGTCGAGGCGGCCAGCTTGACCTCGCCTCCCCCCGCGACCCATGCGCCGAAATCCGACATGGTGGCGAGGCTGTTTCCCTCGGCCACGTCCTGGCGCAGGGCGATGGCCCATGTGTTGTTTGCGGGGGCCGGATCCAGCCAGACGATGTCGTTTTGTTCCTTGTCAAGCTCGGCCACGCGGGCGCGGCCTTCCTCGGCGTTCTTCCAGACCGGGCTGTCGGCCTCGTTGAAGAAGAAGGCGCCATTGGCGGTATATTCCGGATAGATGTCGATCTGCCCCGAGGTGATCGCGTCGCGCATGATCGGCGTGCCGCCCAGTTGCAGCTTGTCCTGCACGGGCAGGCCGGCATCCTCCAGCGCCATCAGGATCATGTTGCCCAGTAGCCCGCCCTCGGTATCGATCTTCGAGGAAACCACGATGTCCTGCGCCGAAGCCGAACCCGCCGCCAGCCCGATGGCCGCAGCGGCAAGGAAATATGTCAGAGGTTTCATGCTGATTGCTCCTGTCGGGGGGATTTTGCCGAGCCTCGGTCGGCGCAGATGTCTAACCGCCTTGCGTCATTCGAAGCCGTGGACCGGCCTGTCGGTTCCTACAGGCCAAGCTCACCCCGTCGAACTGCCGGTGTCAAGGCCGGACGGGCCTGTTAACTGCGATCTTTCCCGGACAGGTCGGGCGCCCCCGCGATTTCCGGGTCATCCGGGCGCGGGCTCCTTCCATGAAACCATTGCCGTCCTGCGGTCAGTTCGATTGCCGCGCGATATCCTCGATCAGCACGCCGGATACCTTCGGCCCGACGCTGGCCTGGGCCGCCTCCAGCAATTGCTTTCGCAAGCCCCGTATACGGCCCTCGGTGGTGAAATTGCCATCGAAACCACCCGTATTCGCCACGATCAGCAATCGCCGCAGCAGGATGTCGCGCAGCCGGTGTTCCTGCCCGGAGATCTCTTCGAGCTCGGCAGCGGTCGTTTCCAGCGACAATGTCAGGATCATTATCCCGCCCGAATCCCCCTCGCGGACAAGGGGCACGAAGAACTGGCTGGAAAAGCTGAACCAGGCCGGACCGCCCTTGCCGGACTTGCCGTGGCCGTCATGTTCGCCGTGGCCACCGTCATGCGATGCCACGTCATGGCTCGCCCCATCATGCGATGCCGCGCCGTGATCGGTCTCGCCATGCGCCTCTGCCGCCGGCATCTCGTCATGGCCGGTTCCATGCGCCGGTTGCGGGGGCGTGTCATGCGAGGCAGGTTTCAGCATCGCACCGGCGAAGGCTCCGGCGACAAAGGCAACGAGCGGCACGATCAACACGAGGATTTTCTTCAGCATTCGAGGGCCTCAATATGGCAGTAGGATATCGGCGAGTTGCTGGCCGTAGCGCGGTTGCTGCACATCGGTGATCTGTCCACGCCCGCCATAGGAAATGCGGGCGCCGGCGATACGGTCATAGGCGATCTCGTTGTTGCGGCCGATATCGGCGGGGCGCACGAAGCCGCTCACGGTCAGTTCCCGCAACTCGTGGTTCACCCGCACCTCCTGCGTCCCCTCGATCTGCAGGGTGCCGTTGGGAAGCGTGGAAACCACGGTGGCGGCCACGCGCAGCGTCAGCTTGTCACGCCGCGAGATATTGCCCGAGCCCTTGTAGTTCGAGGACGCATCCGCCTCGACCAGATCGTCGAAACCGGCGCCCTCGGGCAGCTTGCGCGCAAGCCGTTGCGGGATGCCGCCGAATTGCGGGATCGACAGATCTTCCGAGGCGCTGCGGGAACGGCCCGAGCTGTTGCTGATCTCGGCGCGGTCGTCGATCTCGATTACCACGGTCAGGATGTCGCCGCGCACCGAGGCCCGGCGATCATGGATCAGCGAGGATTGCCTGCCCGCCCATAGCGAGGCAGAGGCTTCGGGTCGGCCGGAATCGACCGGGATATCGAGGGGCGGATTGACCATCGCCTCGAATTCCGCCGTGTCCCGCAGATCGGTGAGTTGCGGCGGCCGGCCAAAATCCTCGATCCGGTTGCAGGCGGCGAGGGCCAGCGCGATGCAGAGCAGGGTCTTCGATCTCATCTTTGTCCTCGCAGTTGGAGCGGCATTTCCGGGCCGGTTCCCTATCTTGCCGCGTGCAATGTGCCATCGGGGGCGATGCGGGCGGTGACGGTGGTTCGCGAATCCAGGTTCATGACGCGGACCAACTCGCCCGCACCGCCCTGATCCAGCGCACGGGCATCGGTGGCGATATTCACGGTGCCGCGCCGGAACAGGAGCCGCACGATCTGGTTGCGCTCGACCAGCCTTGGCGCGCGCAGCAGGCTGGCTTGGATCGGGCGCCCCTCGTAGATGGTGATGCGGGTCTCCTGCCCGACGAAGCGCGACGGATCCTCGATCCCCCCCGCGCCCTCCTTGCCCGCGCGCAGATCGGCGGCGGTGATCACGGTTCCGGCGGGCAGGGTGCGGGTGGCGATCACACCCCCGGCCAGCGCCGGCAGCGGAAGGATGAGCGCCAGGACCAATGGCAGCGCGCGCATCAGCGGACCTGCACCGTTGCGCCCAGCATCTGGTCGGCGGCGGTGATCACCTTGGCGTTCAGCTCGTATCCCCGCTGCGCCTTGATCAGCTCGGTGATCTCGCGCACCGCATCGACCGAGCTTTCCTCCAGGTAGCCATGCAGCAGCGTGCCCAGCCCCTCCAGCCCGGGAGTGGCGACGCGGGGCGGTCCCGAAGCGCCGGTTTCCAGGAACAGGTTCGAGCCGATCGCCTCCAGCCCCTTCTGGTTGGTAAAGCCCGCCAGCGTGAGCTGGCCCAGCAGTTCCGGTTCGGACTGGTCGCTGAAAAAGGCGTAGACCTCGCCCTCGGGATTGATCGAGATCGAGCGGGCATCCTCGGGAATGGTGATCTCCGGTGCGACGGGATGGCCGTCGGACGTCACGATCAGCCCGGTGGGAGAGCGCTTGAGACCGCCATCGCGGGTATAGGCGGAAAGCCCCGAGGGCAGCGTGACCTCCAGATAACCCTCGCCCTCGATCGCGACATCCAGGTCGCCGCCGGTCTCGGCCAGGCTTCCCTGGGCCAGGTTCACGGTGACGGCGGTTGGCCGGACGCCGAGCCCCAGCTGCACCCCCGCCGGCACGAGCGTGCCATCGGCGGCGGTCACGCTGCCGGGGCGGACGGCCTGCTGGTAATGCAGATCCGCGAATTCGGCGCGGCGGGTGTTGTAGCCGGTGGTGGACATGTTGGCGAGGTTGTTGGAAATGACCTCGACGCGGGTTTGCTGGGCGCTCATACCGGTGGCGGCGATCTGCAGGGCTCTCATCTGTTGTCCTCTCAGCGGGTCATGGCGGTGATCGCGCCGCGAATGCGCTGATCCTCGCGGTCAAGGAAGGATTGGCCCAGCTCATAGGCGCGCTGGACCTCGATCATGCGGGTGATCTCGAAGACCGGATCGACATTGGACTCTTCGAGAAAACCCTGCCGGACATGCGGATTCTCGACAGGTTCCGGGTCGCTGTCGGTGGCAAAGCTGGTGCCACCCTTGTGGAACATCCCGGCGGGGTCGGGCGCGGCAAAGACCCCGATCCGGCCAAAGGGCAGCCCGTTTGCCGAAAGCGTCCCATCGGGGCCGATGGCGATCCCGGAAGCCCCGGCGGGAATGCTGATCGGGGCCTGTCCCTCATCCAGAAGCCGATGGCCCTCGGCATTCATCAGCTCTCCCTCGGCCGAGGGCATGAAGGCGCCTGCACGGGTCAGCCGGTTGCCTTCCGGGGTCTCGACCATGAAGAACCCCTCGCCCTCGATGGCAAGGTCGAAATTGCCGTTGGTCTGGGTCAGCACGCCCTGCCTCAGATCGACCATGCGCCCGCGGGCATGGGCCATCGACAAGGTGTCGCCATGGCCATCGACCGAGGCGAGATGCTCGGCGAAGATCACCCCTTCGCGGCGAAAGCCGGTGGTGTTGGCATTCGCCATGTTGTTCGCGACGACCCGCATTTCCTTCATCAGCCGGATTGGCGGGTCAATGTGGCGTAGATCGCGTTTTCCATGGGGTCAGTCTCCGGCGATGAGGGGAATGATCTGGCCGACATAGAAATCGGACAGGGCGGTGGTCATGAAGCTCATGCTGACCCAGAACACCGCCAGCATGAGGCCGACCTTGGGCACGAATGTCAGCGTCATCTCCTGGATGGATGTCAGCGCCTGGAACAGGCCGATGATCATGCCCGCGACCAGCGCCACCACCAGCATCGGCGCGGATATCCGCACCGCGATCAGCAATGCCTGCCGCATCATGTCGAAAAGCAGCGTTTCGCTCATCCCTGGGCCTCAGACCGGCATGCGCAGGATTTCCTGGTAGGCTTCGACGACCTTGTTGCGGATCGCCACGACCGTTTCCATCGCCAGCTGCGATTCCGCGATGGTCTGGACCAGGTGATGCGTGTCGGTCTTGCCCGTCATTGCACCGGCCGCGGCGGCATCGACCTGTTGCATCTGCTGGGCGAATTCCTCGGCGGCCATGCCGATGCGCGAAACGGCATCGGTTGCAGGGGCCCGGCCGGGGGCGATGGCCGGGCGGGCGGCGGAATAGGCATTGGCGGCATTGAGAGGCGAGATCATGGAAAATCCTTTCATCGGCGCAGGAGTTCAAGCAGCGAGCTGCTCATCTGCCGGGTTTGTTCGAAAAGGCGGAGATTGGCTTCATAGCTGCGCCCCGCTTCGCGCGAATCGGCGATTTCGATCACCAGGTCGACATTCGATCCAAGGTAATAGCCCTCGTCATCGGCCATCGGATGCGCCGGGTCGTGGATGCGCGGCAGCTCGGTCTGGTCCAGGTGAACCGGCGACGCCTCGACCTCGCCGGTCGGGCGGCCGAAACGGATCGCCTCGTCGAAGGTGACAAGCTTGCGGCGATAGCGGGGGTGTCGGCATTGGCGATATTCTCGGCGGTATGGCGCAGCCTCTCGGCCTGAGCCCGCATCCCGGACGCCGAAAGGCGCAAGGGCGAAACCTGTTCGTTCATCGTGAAATCCGTTAGTTGCGGCGGTCGATGCTGGTCCGCATCAGCGTCAGTGCCGAGCGGTAGATGCCAAGCGACAGGTCATGCTCCCGCTTCGTCTCGGCCAGCTTGAGCATTTCCTCTTCCAGCGAAACCGAGTTGCCATTGGGAGAATTGCGGGTCCCGGACATGACCTCTCGCGGACTGGCGGCGGACCAGAACGGAGTCGCGACATGGCCGCTGCGGCTGGTGCGTAGCGGAGGCGGGTCGGTGCGGCGATAGCTGTCCGCAAAGGATTGCAGATCGCGCGTCTTGAAGCCGGGGGTGTCCGCATTGGCGATATTGCGGGCCACCACGGTATTGCGACGGACAGCGTGATCGGTCATCGCGCGGGCCATGTTCATCAACTCGATGCGCTCAAACATGGAGGTTCTCCTCTGTGTCGATAAACCGGGTCTTAACCCACAGAGGTTTAGAAACCGTTTCGAGGCGCAACACGGAACGGCGGATGGGCAACAAAATGGACAAAATTGAATCGATCGCCCGCAGGATGAAAGAGCTGTCGCCTGTCACCTATCTGGGACAGGTGCGGTCGATTCGCGCCGGCCTGATCAGCGTGTCCGGCCTGAACGACCATGCCTCTGTCGGTGACCGGGTGCGGATCCCGCTTCCATCGGGCAGCATCTGCGGCGAGATCGTCGGCCTTGGTCACGCCTGCGCCGAAATCCTGCCCGAGGGAGAGCCCGAGGGATTGTCGATCGGAACACCGGTCGAATTGCTCTTTGCCCCGACCATCTCGCCCTGCGACCGCTGGATCGGGCGGATCATCGATCCGTTCGGGCAGCCGCTGGATGGCCGCGCCTTGCCGCAAGGGGGGCAACCACGCCCTTTCCGCCGCGAGGCCCAACCCGCGATTCGGCGCAAGCGCCTTGGGGCAAGACTGCGACGGGGCTTGCGGTGTTCGACACGCTTCTGCCGCTGGTGCGCGGCCAGCGGATCGGGCTGTTCGCGGGTTCCGGCGTCGGCAAATCGGTTCTGCTGTCGCGGCTTGCCCGCGGGGTGCAGGCCGATGTCGTGGTGATCGCGATGATCGGCGAGCGCGGGCGCGAGTTGCGCGAATTCGTGGAAAGCACGCTTGGTCCCGAGGGGATGGCGCGCGCGGTGGTCGTGACGGCGACGTCGGACCGCTCGCCCCTGATCCGGCGGCGTTGCGCATGGGCCGCCATGGCCGTGGCCGAGCATTTCCGCGACCAGGGCAAGCAT
The DNA here is from genome assembly GCF_003007735.2 of Paracoccus methylarcula. Classification (GTDB taxonomy): domain Bacteria; phylum Pseudomonadota; class Alphaproteobacteria; order Rhodobacterales; family Rhodobacteraceae; genus Paracoccus; species Paracoccus methylarcula. The sequence goes on along the minus strand of NZ_PXNQ02000003.1, from coordinate 104,608 downwards.
GTCCTGCTGCTCGCCGATTCGATCACCCGCTTTGCCGAGGCGCATCGTGAAATCGCCTTCGCGGCGGGGGAGCCTCCCAGCTATCGCGGCTTTCCGCCATCGGTGTCGAACCTGATCATGGCGCTGGCAGAGCGGGCCGGGCCGGGCATCGAAGGAAGCGGCGATATCACCGCCATCTTCACTGTGCTGGTCGCCGGATCGGATATGGAGGAGCCGGTCGCCGACATCCTGCGCGGAACCCTGGACGGACATGTGATCCTTGACCGGACCATTGCCGAGCGCGGGCGGTTTCCTGCCGTGGACGTGGTTCGTTCGGTGTCGCGTTCACTGCCCGGGGCCGCCAGCGAGCCGGAAAACGCCATGATTGCCAAGGCCCGCACGGCGCTTGGGGCATATGCGGAATCGGAGCTGATGATCCGGGCCGGTCTTTATGCGCCGGGATCGGATGCGCGGCTTGACGAGGCGGTGCGGCTGTTTCCCCATCTCGACGCCTTCATCACCAGGCCGAGCGCCTCAGTTCCCGACAGCTTCGCGGCACTGGGCGAGGCGCTGCGATAGCCATCTCAGTTCGTGGGCTGCCTGACCAGATCAGGCGTTACTGGCACAGGCGCCAGCCATTCTTGCGGCTCTTCACGTCCAGATGCAGATGATCGTCATGGGCCTCGTTCGATCCCGGCCCCAGAACCGTCGTGAAGTAAAGGCAGGCCGTCGCCCTCGCGCTGCGCTGGAAGGCCTCGAACCGGTCGCCGCTATCCTCGCGCGGCTGAACCGGCAGCGGTTCGGCGCCGTCGAAAAGGAAGGCGGCGATATCGACCGCATTGCCAAGCGCATGTTCAGAGAGTTTCGGGCGCTTTTTCCCCGTTCCGGCCCGTGCGCGGCAGCTATAGGTCGATCCCAACCGCAAGCCGGTCAGGCGGGGCGAATCCGGCAGGGTCGCCGCCGCGGGGCGCAGGAAATCGCGAGCCCAGAAACCAAGGGCGCGGGCCGTGTCGCAACGCATCTCTGCCCCGCCTTCCAGTTCCAGCCCGGGCAGGATCTCGGTCACGCGCAACGGTCTCGCGATACCGCAATCCGGATCATCCGCATCGGTAACCGGCTGAATTTCCTCGTAAACGCTGCCCAGCAGCGACAGCGCCAGGCGGCAGGCGGCATATTCCCGGTCGTTTTCCCGCAAATCCTTCCATGCGGGAGGCCCGGCCTCTTCAACCGGCTGCGCCGGGGCGCGGGGCTCGGCGGGCTCCGGCGCCTCGTCCGGTTTGCCGGGCGGCGTCGGTGCGTCGCTTTCCGGCCGGGTGGGAGGGCGCGTATCGCTGCTGATCGGGGCGTCATGCCGGATAGGCGCGGGGGGCGCTTCCTGTGCGGGCACTCCCGATACCGGGCCGAGCGCAAGGCAGGCAAGGATCGGCCAGAAACGCCTCACTGCGGCTGAACCGGGGCAGGCGGGACGACATCGGATTCAGGGATCGCGTTGGAGAGCGCTTTGCTCAGCAGGTCGTCAATGGGGTTCTGGTTCGTCGCCGGTGCAAGGCTGTCCGCCGCTTCCTCGCTGGTGTTCTCGTAGACCGGCCCCGTGCCTGTAACCGGAGCCGAAGCACCTGCCGGCTGAGGCTGTCCAACCGGCGGCAAAGGCGCTGCGGCCTGTCCGGTCTCAGCGGATATCCCGGAGCTGGTTGCCCTGCACCGTTGCCGTGTCTGTCGTCGCTGTTTCCGTCGTCATCGCCGCGCCCGTGGTCGCCGCTGACCGGCCAAGCCATGCCGGACGCGGCAAGGGCGCGCGCGCCGACACGGTTGGCCTGGCCGCCGTGGCTGGTCTTGTCACTGCGGTGCTGGCCGCCGTCGTTGCCGTCGCGACCGCCGCCGCGGGGATCACCCCCTCGGCGGGCGCGGGCGTCCCTCCGGTGACATCGGCGATGGTGACGCCGGGTTCCAGGAACTCGACCCTGGTCTTGCCGGGAACCACCATTCCCGCCAGTTCGCGGGCGTCCCAGTTGGTCAGCCGCACGCAGCCATTCGACTGGTTGCGGAACAGGCGGGACGGGGTCGGGGTGCCGTGGATGCCATAGGTGGGTTTCGTCAGGTCGATCCAGACATTGCCAACCGGCCCGTTCGGCCCCGGAGGAACGATCAGCGGCTTGTCATTGTCGCCCTGCTTGAAATTCTTCGCGGGGTTATAGGTGTAATTCGGATTGAGCGCGACCGTGACCACGATGTGATCCCCTGAAGGCGAGGGCGTCGCGTCCGATCCGACGGTGGCCGGGTAATCGACGATCATCTCGCCATCGGCATCATAGGCCGCCACGCGGCGATTCGCCTTGTCGACGATGATCCGGGTGACCTTGGTCTTGATCGGCTTGGCAGGAGAGACGACCTTGATCGTCGCGCCGGGCACCAGGGCGGTGCCGGGATTGAGAAAGGCGATGAATTTCTCGTCCATGTGGAACCGTTCGCCCAGCTTCTCTGCCACACTGGTATAGGCCATCGCGGACATCTGGGCCTTTTCGGCATAATCGCTCGGGATGGATTCGACCAATCCCTGCGCATCCTCTTCGGTGATCGTGTAATCCATTGTCTGCGGGCGGGCCGCGTAAGGCAGAAGCAATTGCCAGACCTGCGGGTCCATCCGGCCATCGATGGGCAGACCGGCGCGGCGCTCGAACGCCCTGAGGGCGCTTTCGCTCATTCCTCCCTTGTATCCGTCGATCACCCCCGGAGAGGTCCCGGATCGATCCAGAAGGACTTGCACCTTGGCGGTCAGCGGAGATTGCCCGGCGGGCAGGTCGCCACCCTGATAGCTCGCGGCTTCGATATCGGCGGCCGTGAACCCGGATTTGCCGCCCTGTCCAAGCGCCGGAGCCGCGGCGAACATGGCCAGGATCAGTGCCAAAGAGGTCCGATAGGGGCGAAAGGGCATAAATCTCTCCATCAATATTCCGTGCAGTTTCCACTTTCCGGCGGGTGAAGACCAGATGGGCAGGGATTCAAATTTCGGTCAGTCGCGCGTTGCCGCCCCGGGGAACCGCTGCTATGCCGGGCAGCATTGTCGAGGAGGGACAAACTGAAATGAGCCCAGCCATGCTTGGCTTCACCGGGATCATCGCGCTGTTGGCGTTGCTGGCGCTGCGAATTCCGGTCGCCCTGGCGACGGGCGGAATCGCGATCGCCGGTTTCGCGCTGTCAGCGGTGCTGTCGGATGCCGGCATGACCCAGACCTTTGCTACGATCCCGCCCATGCTGTCGGATGTGTTGCAAGCTGATGTCGTGGCGATGGTGATGCTGTTCGTGACCCTGGGAAATATCGCCTTCTATGCAGGGATCTCGACACGGATCTACGATGCCGCGCAGGTCTGGTTGCGGGCCGTGCCGGGGGGCTTGGCAATGGCCTCGGTGCTGGGCTGCGGCGGTTTCGCGGCGATATCCGGCTCGTCGGTGGGCTGCGCCTCGACCATGGGCCGGATATGCGTGCCCGAGATGCTGCGGCACGGATATGACCCCAGGCTCGCGACATCCTCGGTTGCGGTCGGCGGCACCCTGGGATCGCTGATCCCGCCCTCGGTGCTGTTCATCCTCTACGGTTTGCTGAGCGGTCAGCCGATCGCCAGGCTGTTCATCGCCGGACTCCTGCCGGGGCTGCTGTCGCTGGCGGGGATGCTCGCCGTGATCCTCTGGTGGATCCGCGAAGAGCCCGGCATCGCCCCGGATCCCGGCCCCGCCGGGGCGAGCCGGGCCGAGGCGACGCTGGCGCTCTGGCCGCCGCTGGTCCTGCTGGCGATCATCATCGGCGGATTGTATTCCGGGCTGCTGTCGCCCTTGACCGCCGCGGCGGTCTGCGTGGGCATCGCATTGGCGATCGGCGTGCTGCATCACCGCCTGTCGGCAGCGATGCTGTGGATCGTCTTTCGCGACAGTGCCGTGCAGGGCGCCTCGCTGCTGCTGATCGTGGTGACCGCGACGCTGTTCCTGGGCCTTGTGCAGCAGAGCGGCGCCGGGATGGTGCTTGCGGAATGGGCACGTTTCGGTGGTTTGCCGGCGCTGACGGTCGTTGCCCTGGCGGCGGCTGCCTGCCTGGTGCTGGGCATGTTCATCGAGCCCCTGGGGATCCTTGTCCTGGCCATGCCGGTGATGGTACCGCTGATGCAGGTCTACGGGATGGATCCGATCTGGTTCGGCGTCATCCTTGTCAAATTGCTGGAAATCGCCCTGATCACCCCGCCGGTCGGGTTGAATGTCTTCGTCATCGGCAGCGTGACCCGGGATATCGCCGTTGACCGGATCTTCGCCGGGGTGGCGCGCTTTCTCCTGGTCGATATGCTGGTGCTGGTGGTGCTGATCCTGTTTCCCGTCCTTTCGACCCTGCTGCCCGCCTCGATGACGCTCTAGATCCGCTTTGGCGGTTTCCAGCGCATGAATGGCGGTGGCGCCGTATTTCATCTTTTGCAGGCGGCTGGTAAAGCCGAAGCGATCTATGGTCGGGGAATCGCGATGAGTGTGCAAAGCACCGAACCCTCTGGTCCTGGCCGCCTGGCCGGAGCCGGAACCGCATGGAGCGTCCTGCTGGCGATCAGCCTGTGTCACATGGTCAATGACGTGATGCAGTCGATGCTGGCGGCGATCTATCCGCTGCTGCGCACGGAATTCTCGCTGTCCTATACCCAGATCGGGATCCTGTCGCTGGCATTCCAGGTCACCGCCTCGCTCTTGCAACCTGCGGTCGGGATGGTGACGGACCGGCATCCGCAACCACGGTCGCTCTCCCTGGGCATGGCTTCGACCTTCTGCGGGGTGCTGCTCTTGGCCTTCGCGCATCAGTATTGGGTGCTGCTGACCGGTGCGATGCTGATCGGGATCGGCTCGGCGGTGTTTCATCCCGAAAGCTCGCGGGTGGCGCGGCTGGCATCGGGTGGCAGGTTCGGCACCGCGCAATCCCTGTTCCAGCTTGGCGGCAATTTCGGCCAGTCGCTCGGCCCGCTCCTGGCGGCCTTCATCGTCGTTCCCCTGGGCAGGCCCGCCGTGGCGTGGTTCGCGGTCGCCGCCGCCCTGGGTGTCGCGCTGCTCCATCAGGTCGGCCATTGGGCCGAGGGGCGCAGGCGTGCCTCGACCATGCAGCCGGACACGACGCTGCGCCTGCCGCGCAATGTGGTGATACGGGCGATCATCGTGCTGGCGGTGCTGACCTTCACCAAGAATATCTACGGCGCCGCGATGACCAGCTATTTCACCTTCTTCACCATCGAGAAATTCGGTCTCGGACCGCAGGGGGCGCAACTCATGCTGTTCCTGTTCCTGCTGGGCATGGCTGCCGGTGTGATGCTGGGCGGCATTGTCGGAGACCGGGTCGGCCCGCTGAAGGTCATCTGGTTCTCGATCCTCGGGGTGCTGCCCTTCACCCTGGCCCTGCCGCATGTGGGACTGATCCCGACGGGCATCCTGTCGCTGGTGATCGGGCTGATCCTCGCCTCGGCCTTTCCGGCCATCGTCGTCTTCGCGCAGGAACTCGTTCCGGGCCGGACCGGCATGGTGGCCGGGCTGTTCTTTGGCTTTTCCTTCGGCATAGCCGGTATTGCGGCCGCAGCGCTCGGAGTCCTGGCCGATGCGAAGGGAATCGAGCTGGTTTTCCTGCTTTGCTCGGCGCTGCCGGTGCTGGGCGTATTGACCATCCTGCTGCCAAGGCAGGATGAACTGGCGCGCTGATGCCGAAACGACCGGTGTTCTTCCATATCAGCCCCGACCAATGCGGCGGCGGGCGCTGGCGCGGCTGTTCTCCCTCAACGGCCATGAGGCGGTTTGCGACGACAGGGGGGCACTGGCCGAGGATATTGCCTGGGCGCAGGCGAAGGGACGGGTTCCGCTGCGGGACTGGCCGAGGGCGCGGTTGTTCACCGGGCTTCATCGCCTGCAACCATGGTGGAGGCCGCCGCTGGAAGCCTGGCGCAGCCTTGACTTCCTGCGCCGCCAATTCCCCGATGCGCGGTTCATCCTGACGGTGCGGGACCCGGATTCGTGGCTGCTGGACCGGATGACTGCCGCGAATGGTGCGGCGGCAAAGGCATATGCGGCGCATTGGCAGGTCGAAGAGGGCGAACTGCCCGACCTCTGGGCGCGCGACTGGCAAGCCCATCTCGATGCGGTGGAAACCTGTTTCGGCGACGATCCCGCGCTGATCCGTGTCGATACCGAAACCGAGACGCTTGAAGATCTGCGCCAGCGCCTGGCTGAAATCCTGCCGATGCCACGGGCCACCAGGCGCCCCGGCTGGCACTATCCGCATGGTCCCGGTCTGGAGCGGATGCTGCTGCGCATGCTCGACCCGGCACCGGAAACGCCCCGGCAACAGGCCGAGGCTTTTGTCGAGGACGTGGCGGAGTTCTGCCTGCGCGGGCGCTGCCAGCCGGGAACGGAGGAGTTGAACGGAGTTTCCCCGCTCTACGGTGAATGGGATGGCGGGGCACAGGTCTTCAATCGTTTCGGCAAGCCGCATCCATTCGCCATCGGGCCGCAGCCCGGGCATCCCGGCGAGATCGCGATCGCCCGCCCCGGCCTGAGCTTCAAGGAACGCCGCTCTGAAGGGGTCATCAACGATATTCTTCGTCTCGGGCGGCGCGATCCGGTGAATATCGACATGGAGGATGCGCGCTGGATCGGAGCGCCGCACCGCAACCCGCTCGGCAAGCCGGTCCTGTGCCATAACCGCCGGGAAGGCGCCCGGAATATCGTTCTCTGGCCGCTGCCCGAACAGATGGGCCCGGGATTCCGGGGCTACGAGACCCCCAGCCCCGACAATATCCCGTTCGAGGACAAGGAGGACCGGCTTGTCTGGCGCGGCATGATCTCGGGCAACGAGCGCCGCAAGGGCATCAAGCCCGGCCCTTCATCGCTGTGGTTCCTGCGCAAGCTCGCCGAGGCGGGGGAGGACCCGGAGGCCCGGGAAGAGGCATGGCAGGGGCTGTGCCGCACATCCCGCATGGCGTTCATCCGCCGCTGGTTCGGCCATCCCGATTTCGATATCGGCATCGCGATGGCATGGGGCTTCCGGCAATTCGCGCGCGATCCGCAGATCGCGCCCTATTGCGCCCGCCATGAGGGGCCGGCCTTCTTCCATCGCTTCCGCTACCAGCTTTGCATGACAGGCTATGACCACGGCTCCAATTTCATCCCGATGATCAACAGCCGGTCGGTATTGCTGAAGGAAGAGGATGGCTGGGAAGTCTATTATTCCGGTCGCTTCAAACCGTGGAAACACTATATACCGGTTCAGAGATATTGCGACGACATCGCCGAGAAACTCGCATGGGCGCGCGAAAACCCCAATGAATGCAAAGAGATGTCTCGTGCCGCCCGGGCAGAGGTCGCGTTGTTGTCGGACCCGGTCCTGATGCGCGCGATCAAGGGACGCATCCTCGACGGGCTGGCTTCGGCAGGATAAACCCTGCCCGGAGGAGGAACCGTTACATGACCACGATCAAAGCCGAGCCGATCACCGCCGAGGCCTTTGCCCCTTTCGGTGAATTGCTGACCCCGAAAACGAGTCCCGACAAGCTGATCAACGAGGGGCGCTGCGAACGGCATCACGCGCTTGCCACTGTCGAGCGGGGCGGCGGCGAGGCGATCATCTCGATCTTCCGCTCCGAGCCGGTCAGCCTGCCCTATGACTGTGCGATGCTGGAGCGTCATCCTTTGGGTTCACAGGCATTCATGCCGCTTGGACCGGATGGCTGGCTATCGGTCGTCGCACCCGACGAGGGTGGCCGCCCCGGCGCGCCACTTGCCTTCCTGGTGCCCGCCGGTATGGGCGTCAACCTGCGGGCGGGGGTCTGGCACGGTGTGCTGACCCCGCTGGACCGTGCGGCTGAATTCCTGGTCGTGGACCGCGAAGGCGATGGTGTGAACCTTGAAGAGGTCCGCATCCCCGCCGTTACCATCACCGCATGAACCTGCCGGATTTCAGCTTTGAACAGGCTGCCCTGGTGCGCGGCGCCCGCCATGTCGCGGGCGTCGACGAGGTTGGGCGCGGTCCGCTGGCCGGTCCGGTCACGGCGGCGGCGGTCGTGCTGGAACCGGACAACATCCCCGACGGGCTGAACGATTCCAAGAAACTGACCCCGGCGCGGCGCGAAACGCTTGCCGAATGGGTCATGGCCCATTGTGACTGGTCGGTGGCCCATGTCAGCGTCGAAGAGATCGACCGGCTGAACATCTATCACGCCTCCCATCTGGCGATGTGCCGGGCCGTGGCGGGGCTGCGTAACCGGCCCGATCACGTCCTGGTCGATGGCAACCGCATCCCCCGCGACCTGGACCTTTCCGCCGAGGCCGTGGTCAAGGGCGATACCCGTTGCCTGACGATTGCAGCCGCCTCGATCGTGGCCAAACTGTTGCGCGATCGCATCATGGTGGATTTGGCGCAACAGCATCCGGGCTATGGCTGGGACGTGAATGCCGGCTATCCGACCCCGGCCCATAAACGGGCGCTCCTAGATCTTGGGGTGACCCCTCATCATAGACGTTCCTTCAAGCCCGTCCACAATATCTTGTGTAAAGATAAAACCGCAAGCAATTGATTCAAAAAAGAAATTGACGCCGAATCGCGTCTGAATCATCTTAGAGTCCATACCAGACCGGGCAAAACCGGCAACCCAGAGGCTCGAGATATGATGAAGATCAAAGAACAACGCGCGGCTGCCGCGCGGCCCCTTCCGCTGAACCAGATTCTGGCGGGTGACTGCATAGAGATCATGAATTCGCTGCCCGAAGGCAGCGTGGATCTGATCTTTGCCGATCCGCCCTACAATTTGCAGCTTCGCGGCGATCTTCTGCGTCCCGACAATTCCAAGGTCGATGCCGTCGATGACGAATGGGACCAGTTCTCGGGCTTTGCCGCCTATGACAAGTTCACCCGCGACTGGCTGGCCGCCGCCCGCCGGTTGCTGAAGCCCGATGGGGCGATCTGGGTGATCGGCAGTTATCACAATATCTTCCGCGTCGGCGCCGAGCTACAGAACCAGGGTTTCTGGATCATGAATGACGTGATCTGGCGCAAGTCCAACCCGATGCCGAATTTCCGCGGCAAGCGCCTGACCAATGCGCATGAGACGATGATCTGGGCCACCAAATCCGATGCCTCGAAATATACGTTCAACTACGAGGCGCTGAAATCGCTGAACGAAGGCGTTCAGATGCGCTCGGATTGGGTGATCCCGATCTGCAATGGCGGAGAGCGGCTGAAGGACGGCAATGGCGACAAGGCCCACCCGACCCAGAAGCCCGAGGCATTGCTGCACCGGGTCCTGGTCGGCTCGACCAATCCCGGCGACGTTGTGCTGGACCCGTTCTTCGGCACCGGCACGACCGGCGCGGTGGCCAAGATGCTGGGCCGCGATTTCATCGGCATCGAGCGCGAGGCGGCCTATCGCGAGGTCGCCGAAAAGCGCCTCTCCCGTATCCGCCGCTTCGACGCCGAGGCGCTGGCCACCACCAAGGCCAAGCGGGCCGAGCCGCGCGTGCCTTTCGGGCAGGTGATCGAACGCGGCATGCTGCGCCCGGGCGAAGAGCTTTTCTCGATCGGCAACCGCCACAAGGCCAAGGTCCGCGCCGATGGCAGCCTGATCGGCAATGACGTCAAGGGCTCGATCCACCAGGTCGGCGCGGCGCTGGAAGGCGCGCCCTCCTGCAATGGCTGGACCTATTGGCATTTCCGGCGCGAAGGCAAGATGATCCCGATCGACATCCTGCGTCAGCAGATCCGCGCCGAGATGGAGGGCGAGGTTTCCCGCCCCAACTGAGTTTCACCACAGTTTCGCCGCAGTTCCGCCGCCATTCGCGCGGCTGGAGCCGCCTTGCCCCGCCATGTCTGAATGGCGGGGCCTTTTCGTTGCCTGCCCGGGCAATCCGGGCCTATCCGGCCGCCTTCTTGCTGGCGGTCTTTTTTGCCGCCGGTTTCTTGGCCGCCGGTTTCTTGGTCGCCGCCTTGGTCGTTTTGGCGGCGGTTTTCTTCGCGCCCTTCTTGGGCGATTTCGCGCCTTGGCGGCGATCAGTTCCAGCGCCTGCTCCTTGGTGATATCCTCGGGCGAGAGGTCGCGGGGCAGGGTGGCGTTGATCTTTTCCCATTTGACATAGGGCCCATAGCGGCCATTCATCACCTGGATGGCCCCGCCATCCGGATGATCGCCAAGCTCTTTCAGCGGCGCGGCGGCCACGCGCCCGCGTGTCTGTTTGGCCGCCAGGACCTCGACCGCGCGATTCATGCCGATGGTGAAGACCTCGTCCAGCTCGGGCAGATTGGCGTATTTGCGGCCATGTTTGACATAGGGGCCATAACGCCCGATGCCGGCCTCGATCAACTCGCCATCATCGGGATGCGGGCCGACGGGGCGGGGCAGGGACAGAAGCCGCAGCGCCTTTTCCAGATCCATCGCCGCCGGATCCCAGCCCTTGGGGATAGAGGCGCGGGGCGGTTTCGGCACCTCCTCGGTTGCCTCGCCGCGCTGGACATAGGGGCCGAAACGGCCGGTTTTCAGGCTGATCTCGTCGCCATCGTCATGGCCAAGCACCCGGTCGCCAACCGGCTCTTCACCATTGGGGGCCGAGAGCGGGCGGGTATAGCGGCATTCGGGATAGTTCGAGCAACCGATGAAAGCCCCGCCCGAGCGCGCGGTCTTCAGGTTCAGCCGGCCTGCGCCGCAAAGCGGGCATTCGCGCGGATCGCCGCCATCGGCGCGGGGTGGATAGAGATGCGGGGCCAGCGCGTCGTCGATGGCATCCAGCACCTCGCTGATGCGCAATTCCGACGTGCCTTCCAGCGCCTTGGTGAAATCCTTCCAGAACCGGGACAGCACGTCGCGCCACATCCGGTCGCCGGCGCTGATCTCGTCCAGCTCGTTCTCCATGTCGGCGGTGAAGTCAAAGCTGACATAGCGCGGGAAATACTTGACCAGGAACGTCGTGACCAGCCGGCCCTTGTCCTCGGGGATCAGGCGGTTCTTGTCCTTGCGAACATATTCGCGGTCCTGGATCGTGGTGACGATGCTGGCATAGGTCGAAGGCCGGCCGATGCCCAGTTCCTCCATCCGCTTGACCAGCGTCGCCTCGGTATAGCGGGGCGGGGGCTGGGTGAAATGCTGGCGCGCGGCGGTCGAGGTCGCCTCATCCGTCAGCAGGCCGGGCGCGGCGCGCTGACCTGCAGGCGCCTCGGGGGCGGGGTCGGTCTTTTCCTTCGCCTTGGCGAATTCCGGCTCGAATGCCTTGGCGACCAGCTTCGCCGCCTCGCCCTCGGAAATGGCGGGCAGGCGGGCGCTGTCCTCGCCCTCGTCATCGTCGCGGCCCTGGTCATAGACCTTCAGGAAACCGTCGAAGAGCATCACCTGGCCATTGGCGCGCAGCCCGACCTGACCGTCGGGGCTGGCGATCTCGACCGTGGTGCGCTCCATCCGCGCGGCTTCCATCTGGCTGGCGATGGTGCGTTTCCAGATCAGGTCGTAAAGCTTGCGCTGATCCTCCGCCGAGACCTTCAGCTTGTCCGGCGACAGCATCATGTCGGTCGGCCGGATGCATTCATGGGCCTCCTGCGCATTCTTGGCCTTGTTCTTGTACATGCGCGGCGATTTCGGCAGGTATTTCTCGCCGAACTTGGCCTTGATCGCATCGCGGGCGGCCATCACCGCCTCGGGGGCCATGTCGATGCCATCGGTCCGCATATAGGTGATCAGACCGGCCTCATACAGCCGCTGCGCCGCCGACATGCAGGCCTTTGCCCCAAGACCCAGCTTGCGGCTGGCCTCCTGCTGCAGGGTCGAGGTCATGAAGGGCGGCCATGGGTTGCGGCTGGCGGGCTTGGCAGTAACCCCGGTCACGCCGAGATCGCGCGAGGCGACGGCGCTGACGGCCATGGCGGCCTTTTCGGCATCGGCCAGGTCGAAACGTTCCAGCCTGGATCCGGCCAGCGAAATCAGTTGCGCATCGTATTCCGCCCCGGCGGGTGTCGCCAGCCGGGCATGGACGGACCAGTATTCGCGCGCCCTGAACGCCTCGATCTCCATCTCGCGATCGACGATCAGGCGCAGGCAGACCGATTGCACCCGGCCCGCCGATTTGGCGCCGGGCAGCTTGCGCCACAGCACCGGCGACAGGTTGAAGCCAACCAGGTAGTCCAGCGCACGCCGCGCCAGATAGGCATCGACCAATGCCTGATCGATCTGGCGCGGCTGTTTCATCGCCTCGGTGACGGCGGATTTGGTGATGGCGTTGAAGGTGACGCGGCTGACATCCTTGCCGCCCTTCAACGAGGTTTGCAGTGCTTCGAGCAGGTGCCAGCTGATCGCCTCTCCCTCGCGGTCGGGGTCGGTGGCGAGGATCAGGCTGTCGTCTTCCTTGAGCGCGTCCCTGATCGCCTTGAGATGCTTCTTGCTGTCGGAGGCCACCTCCCATTTCATCGCGAAATCCTGCTCGGGATCGACGCTGCCATCCTTGGGCGGCAGGTCGCGGACATGGCCGAAACTGGCCAGCACGCGATAGTCACCGCCGAGATATTTCTCGATGGTTTTGGCCTTGGCCGGGGATTCGACGACGACAACGGGCATGGGGACCTCGGAACGAGCTTCAATGGGGCGGCAACATGGGTGGCCGGAGCGGCACTGTCAACGGCTGGCGGTCAGCGGCCGGATTTCAGGAGCGATGCGCCAGTTCGACCAGGTTGCCATCCGGATCGCGCAGATAGAGCGACATGACAGGCCCAGTCGCACCGGTTCGCGGGACCGGGCCGTCTTCGACGGCGATACCGGCTTCGGCCAGCCGGGCGGCGCTGTCGCGGGCCGTTCCCTCGACCAGGAAACACAGATCCGCCGAGCCGGGCAGGGGCACCCGTGCCTTGGGTTCGAATTCGTGACCGGCGCGATGCAGGTTGATCTTCTGCTGGCCGAAATGCAGGGCCTGGCGATTTTCGCCAAAGCTGCGCAACTCCATGCCCAGAAGGTTTTCATAGAATTCGGCCGTGCGCGCAGGGTCGGCGACGGTCAGGACCAGATGATCGAGCGCGGTTACCTTGATGATTGCCAAAATCTCGGCTCCGTTGGATACGGTTCAGGCATTTTTCCAGCGAAGGTGATACCGTTTTCGCGCCCGGATATGCGCCCGGGCAAGGTTCAAGGCATCCCTGTGGTTCGACGAATTGCCGAAATGCCGTCACAGCAATCCCCGATCCTGCCCCGCCGGTCAACTCCTGTCTCAGAGCCGCGCGATACGCCCGCCGGTCAGCCGTGTCAGGCTGCCTTGCAATTCCAGCGCCTGGATCGCCGCGTTGACGGTGGAGGCGGGGAGGCCGAGATCGCGGATCAGGTCGTTCTCCTCGATCGGGCTGGGCGTCAGCCGCGCGAGAATGCGTTCTTCGAGCGAGGCGGGACCGCCGTGGTCCCGCGCCTTTGCGGGGGGCCGCCGCGAGGCTTCCATGGCAGCGATTTCCTCATGCGAAGGGGGAATGTCTCCTGTCGGAGCGGGTTCGGGCCGGGGGCGATCATGCGCCGATATCGCCTCGGACACGTCGGCGGCACTGCGGACCAGTTGCGCGCCGTCGCGGATCAGCTGATTGCAACCCGCCGCGCGGGCATCCATCGGATGACCGGGTATCGCCATCACCTCGCGGCCCTGGTCCAGCGCGAATTTTGCCGTGATCAGCGAGCCTGACCTGCACGCCGCCTCGATCACCACGACCGCCTGCGACAGTCCGGAAATGATTCGATTGCGGGCCGGGAAATGCCGGGCCGCGGGTTTCATCCCCGGAGGTTGCTCGGAAATCAGGGCGCCTTTCTCGGCGATCTCGGCTGCCAGCGAAGCGTTTTCGGCCGGATAGATCGCATCGATTCCACCCGCCAGCACAGCGACGGTCCCGGTCTGCAAGGCCGCGCCATGGGCGGCGGTATCGATCCCGCGCGCCAGCCCGGCAACGACGGCATGTCCCGCCTTGCCCAGACCCGCAGCCATGCCGCGCGCCATGCGCAGCCCCAGTGACGAAGCGTTGCGCGCGCCGATCACCGCGACGGGATCATGCGCCAGCCAGAAGGGATCGCCGCGCAGCCACAATACCGCCGGGGCACCGTCGATCTGCCGCAAAACCTGCGGATAGAGCGGCGAGTCATGACGGATCAGCCGGGCGCGGGCCTTGTGCCCGGCCTGCAATTCGCTTGCCGCCACGGCTTCGGGGCAGGGAAGGTAATCGCGGACTCCCGCCGCTGCCGCGATCTCGGGCAAGGCGTCCAACGCGGCGCTGGCACTGCCATGTTCGGCCAGCAGGCGATGGAAGGTCGCCGGTCCGACCCGGTGGGAGCGGATGAGACGGAGATAGGCGAGATCGTCGTTTTCTCCGGTGCTTCGGGGGGAGGGGAAGTCGAAAGAAACGAACCCGGTATCCATAGCCTTCCTCTGCCTCATCCTGAGACAGGCATAACCCGGGAACATTTAACAAATCCTTAAAGCATCTCCGGCAAAAGCGGTTACCGGTTTTGCACCCGGAAATGCGCATGAACGCCATGGCGCCCGAAGGGCAGGCGGCATGAAAAGGTCAGCTGGCCGAGCCGCCAACCGTCAGGCCACCGATCATCAATGTCGGCTGGCCGACGCCGACCGGCACCCATTGCCCCTGTTTGCCGCAATTGCCGATACCCGGATCGAGCGTCATGTCGTTGCCGATCGCGCGGACATGCTGCAAGGCGGTGGCGCCGTCTCCGATCAGCGTCGCACCCCGAATCGGATCGTCGACCACGCCGTTCCTGACGCGATAGGCCTCGGTGCAGGAGAAGACGAACTTGCCATTGGTGATATCGACCTGCCCGCCGCCGAAGCCCACCGCATAGATGCCGTCCTTCAAATCCGACAGGATCGCGGCGGGATCGGCATCGCCCCCGGGCATATAGGTATTGGTCATGCGCGGCATGGGCGCATGGGCAAAGCTCTCGCGACGGCCATTGCCGGTCGGGGCCACGCCCATCAGCCGGGCATTCTGGCGATCCTGCATATAGCCCACCAGGATCCCATCCTCGATCAGCACATTGCGGGCCGGGGGCGTGCCCTCGTCATCCACGTTCAGGCTGCCGCGGCGGTCGGGAATGGTGCCGTCATCGACAACGGTCACGCCGGGCGCGGCCACCCGCTGCCCCATCAGCCCGGCAAAGGCCGAGGCCTTCTTGCGGTTGAAATCCCCTTCCAGCCCGTGGCCGACAGCCTCGTGCAGCAGGATGCCGGGCCAGCCGGGACCGAGGACGACATCCATCACCCCCGCCGGCGCCGGAACCGAGCGCAGGTTGACCAGCGCGATGCGCAAAGCCTCGTCCACGGCCTTCTGCCAATGCGACGGCTCCATCAGCCCGTCGAGCGAGACGCGCCCGCCGCCGCCAAAGCTGCCGGATTCGCGGCGGTCGTTATTCTCGACGATGACTGCGACATTCAGTCGCGCCATCGGGCGTATATCGGTGACCAGCCCGCCTTCGGGGCGCAGGATCGCCACTTCCTGCAAGGAGGATGCGATCGAGGCCGTGACCTGCACGACGCGCGGATCCCGTGTGCGGGCGTAATCGTCGATCTGCCGCAACAGCTCGATCCGGCGGGCGATGGGAATGCCGTCGGCGGGATCGATCGCGGCATAAAGCCCGCACGTTTCCATCGGGGCGGGATCGGCCAGGTTGCCGCCGCCCGCACCAACGGCAAGGCGTGCCGTCTCGGCCGCGCGACGCAGCGATTCCTCGTTGATTTCGGTGGAATGGGCATAGCCCGTCACCTCTCCGCGCACGGCGCGCAGGCCAAAGCCCCGGTTGGCGGTATAGCCCGAATTGCGCAGCC
Source organism: Paracoccus methylarcula (assembly GCF_003007735.2). GTDB lineage: Bacteria > Pseudomonadota > Alphaproteobacteria > Rhodobacterales > Rhodobacteraceae > Paracoccus > Paracoccus methylarcula. Next base: position 88,792 of record NZ_PXNQ02000003.1, on the reverse strand, counting down.
GTCCGTCATCGAAGACCAGCGTCTCGGCGGTGCTCCGCTCCAGGAACAACTCGCCGTCATCGGCGCCCGCAACGGCGTCGCGCAGGATGCCAAGGGCGATCTCGCGGTCCAGATGCTGGGTGAACGGGTCGAAACGGTTGCGGGTCATGGTTGGGCGGCTCCGTTGGCGCAGGCTTTGCGATGATGGGTTTTCGGGACGCATGGTCCCCGAAATTCATTTCTAATTCCCATGTATCACTTGCCCGAGAGGTCGAGATATGGTCATAGAACGGTCTATGTGAAAGGGAAAGGGGCGGCCTCGTGCGGCCCTTGCGGCCATTTTGGCCTCACCAAACGCGACGGGATGGAATGATGGCAATAGCGTTGATTCGGCGTGCAGCAGGAGCGGCTACGGGACTCGCAGGGGCGGGGATGTTGGCCGGGGCGGCTCTGGCACAGGATGTACTGGGCGATCTGCCCGTGATCGGCAAGCCGGTTGCGAAGGGAATGGGTTTTCAGCCTGCCGCGACCGAACTGGCGCGCGATCAGCAATGGCTGGATCATTTCGTCCTGATCATCATCACCCTGATCACCATTTTCGTCTGTGCGCTGCTGCTGATCGTGATCTTCCGTTATAACAGCCGCTTGAACCCGGTTCCCGCCAAGTTCACCCATAACACCCCGGTCGAGATCGTCTGGACATTGGTGCCGGTGCTGGTGCTGGTCGTGATCGGCGCCTTCTCTCTGCCGGCGCTGTTCCGCAGCCAGGAAATGCCGCCGAATCCGGACGTGGTGATCAAGGCAATCGGCAACCAGTGGTACTGGTCCTACGAATATCCCGAGAACGAGCTCAGCTTCGATTCGATCATGCTGACCAAGGAAGAGCTGGCCGAGAACGGCTATAGCGAGGATGAATACCTGCTTGCCACCGATACCGAGGTTGTCGTCCCGGTCGGCAAGAACGTGCTGGTGCAGGTGACCGCCAATGACGTGATCCATAGCTGGACCGTGCCCGCCTTCGCCGTCAAGCAGGACGGCGTGCCGGGCCGGATCGCGCAGCTCTGGTTCAATGTCGAACAGGAAGGCGTCTATTTCGGCCAGTGCAGCGAGCTTTGCGGCATCAACCATGCCTATATGCCGATCGTCGTGAAAGCAGTCGCGCCCGAGAAATACATCGCCTGGGTCGAGGCGCAGGGCGGCAGCCTGAGCGAAGAAGAACAGGCCGCCCTGTTGACATCCGATTCCGGGGTCGAACTGGCCGCGGCCAACTGATCCTCTAGACACAGATACGCGCAGGAATGATCGATACCCACGCATATGACGGTGCCCCCGAGGCGGAGTTTCGCGATTATGTCGCGTTGCTGAAGCCCCGGGTGATGTCGCTGGTGGTCTTCACCGCCTTTGTCGGGCTGTGGGTGGCGCCGGTTGCCGTGCATCCTTTCGTGGCATTCTGTTCTGTCCTGTTCATCGCCCTGGGCGGCGGAGCCTCGGGCGCGCTGAACATGTGGTATGATGCCGATATCGATGCGGTGATGCGCCGCACGCAAAAGCGCCCGATCCCGTCGGGCCGGGTGACCGGCGGCGAGGCATTGGGGCTGGGGCTTGGCCTTACGGTCATCGCGGTGATGATGCTGGGGCTGGCCGCGAACTGGTTCGCCGCCGGGTTCCTCGCCTTCACGATCTTCTTCTACGTGGTGATCTACACGATCTGGCTGAAGCGCTGGACGCCGCAGAATATCGTTATCGGCGGTGCGGCAGGCGCCTTCCCTCCGATGATCGGTTGGGCCTGCGCGACCGGCGGCATCAGCATCGAATCCCTGCTGATGTTCGCGTTGATCTTCTTCTGGACGCCGCCGCATTTCTGGGCGCTCGCGCTGTTCATGAAGGAAGATTACCACAAGGCCGGCGTGCCGATGCTGACCGTGACCCATGGCCGGGCCGTCACGCGCCGCCACATCTTCGGCTATACGCTGGTTCTTGCGCCCTTCGCGATCTGGCTGGGGCTGACCCCGGTCGGCGGGCCGGTCTACCTGGCCGTGGCGGTGGTGCTGAATGCGTTGTTCATCCTGGGCGGATGGCGTGTCATGCGCCGGAACGAGGATGCCGCGATTGCCGATGATTATGCGGTCGAGAAGCGCGTCTTCAAGCTGTCGCTATATTACCTGTTCCTGCATTTCCTGGCATTGCTGGTTCAACATTGGGTGGGGACATGGTGATGCCGATGCAAACCGAACATGAACTGCATCGCCGTCGCCGTTCGCGCAATGTCGGGTTGGGGCTGGTGCTGGCCGGGTTCGTCGCGCTGGTCTTTGGCCTGACGGTGGTCAAGGTCCGGCAGGGCGATCTGATGGAAGCCTATGATCACCAGCCGCGCGTGTCGATCACGCCGCTGGAACAGGAAACCCCGGCTGCGCAGGAGGCAAGCGAATGAGCCGCGAATCCCGCACAGCCCTAAGCCTGGTCGGTGTCGTGCTGACGATGGGGGCGCTGGCCTGGGCCGCCGTACCCTTCTATAACTGGTTCTGCAGCGTCACCGGCTTCGGCGGTACGACGCAGGTTTCGACCGCCGCCCCCGACGAGGTTCTGGAAGAGGTCGTCCGGGTCCGTTTCGACGCCAATGTGGACGAGGACCTCGGCTGGACCTTCCGCCCCATGCAGACCAGGATGGATGTCCAGATCGGCGAGAACGCGATGGCCTATTACGAGGCCGTCAACACGACCGACGAGACGATCACCGGCACCGCCAGCTATAACGTCGCGCCCGAGGTGGCGGGATATTATTTCAGCAAGATCCAGTGCTTCTGCTTTACCGAGCAGACTTTGAAGCCCGGCGAACGGGTCGAGATGCCGGTCAATTTCTATGTCGATCCCGAACTTCTGGAAGATCGGGATGCAAGCTGGGTGCGGGACATTACCTTGTCCTATACCTTCCACCGGACCGAGCCGAAGCAGGCCGTGCTTGACGCGGCCCCGGCGAATAACGTCAACTGATCCGAGGAGCCGACGGGGACTCACATATGGCGCACGCAAAGAACCACGATTATCATATTCTTCCGCCCTCCATCTGGCCCTTCATCGGTGCGGTTTCGGCCTTCATCATGCTGTTCGGCGCCGTGATGTGGATGCAGGATCATGGCCCATGGATGTTCCTGATCGGCTTTGTCGGCGTCCTCTATGTCATGTATAGCTGGTGGGCCGATGTGATCCGCGAGGGCGAAACCGGCGATCATACCCCGGTGGTCCGCATCGGGCTGCAATACGGCTTCATCCTGTTCATCATCTCCGAGGTGATGTTCTTCGTCGCCTGGTTCTGGAACTTCATCAAGAACGCGATGTATCCGATGGGTCCGGAAAGCCCGATCAGGGATGGCGTCTGGCCACCCGAGGGGATCGTGACCTTCGATGCCTGGCATCTGCCCTTCATCAACACGCTGATCCTGCTGCTGTCGGGTGTTGCCGTGACCTGGGCGCACCATGCCTGGGTGCATGAGGGCGATCGCAAGACCACCATCAACGGCCTGATCGTCGCGGTCGTGCTCGGCGCGTTCTTTACCGTCTTGCAGGCCTATGAATACAGCCATGCGCAGTTCGGCCTGTCCGACACCGCCTATGCCGGCGCGTTCTTCCTGGCCACGGGCTTTCATGGTCTGCATGTCATCATCGGCACGATCTTCCTGCTGGTCTGCCTTCTCCGCTTCAAGAAGGGGCAGATGACGCAAGAGCAACATGTCGGCTTCGAGGCCGCCGCCTGGTATTGGCACTTCGTCGACGTGGTCTGGCTGTTCCTGTTTGCCGTGATCTATATCTGGGGCAGCTGATCTCCCCACCGGTAATAAGGTGACGCGCGGGGTCGAAACCCCGCGCGTTTTCATTTGGGTTTTACCCGCATCGAAGGCTTTCCATCTCCCATGCGCCGCTATCTCTTTCCCCTGATCCTTGGCGTGGTCGGCTGTGCCATCCTGATCGGACTTGGCATCTGGCAATTGCAGCGGATGGGATGGAAAGAGGGGATGTTGGCCGAGATCCAGGCGCAGATCGACGCCCCGGCCGTGCCCTTGCCCGCGCAGGTCGATCCATCGATGAAATACCTGCCGGTGACCGTCAGCGGCACCACCACGGGTGACGAACTCGACCTGCTGTCCCATACCAAGGAGCAGGGCGGCGGTTACCAGATCGTCTCGGGCTTCATCACCGATGACGGGCGGAAGATCATGGTGGACCGCGGTTTCGTCCCGCAAGAGGCGCGCCATGTCGAACGCGGTCCGGTCCGGCTGACCATCCGCGGCAACCTGCATTGGCCGAATGAAAAGAGCGGCTCGACCCCGGCGCCGAACCTTGACGAGAATATCTGGTTCGCCCGCGATGTCCCCGCCATGGCCGATGCGCTGGAGACACAGCCCGTCCTGGTCGTCGCCAGTTTCGTCGAAGGCGATGCGCAAGGGGTCGAGCCCATCCCCGTCGCCATCGAGGGGATCCCGAACAACCACCTGTCCTATGCCGTGCAATGGTTCATGATTGCTGCTGTCTGGGCAGGGATGACAGCCGCGCTGATCTGGCGTATCAGGCAGCGGAGATATTGAAGGATCGGCGATGCGTTACGTCTCGACACGGGGTGAGGCCCCGGTTTTGAACTTTGAACAGGCGATGCTTTCTGGATTGGCGCGCGATGGCGGGCTGTATCTGCCCGAGACCGTGCCGGTCATGGAGGATATCGCCGCGCTCGAAGGGCTGCCCTATGAAGAGGTCGCCTATCGCGTCATCCGCCCCTATACCGGCGACTGCTTTACCGAGGACGAGCTGCGCGGCGCGATTGCCCGCGCCTATGCCCGCATCAATCACGCGGCGCGCGCTCCGCTGAAACAGCTTGCCCCAGGCCATCACCTGCTGGAGCTGTTCCACGGCCCGACACTGGCCTTCAAGGATTTCGCGATGCAACTGATCGCGCAGCTCTTCGAGATCGCGCTGAAGCGGTCGGGGCAGCGGATCACCATCGTGGGCGCGACCTCGGGCGATACCGGCTCGGCCGCGATCGAGGCGTTCAAGGGCATCGACAATGTCGACGTGTTCATCATGTTCCCGCATGGCCGGGTCAGCGAGGTTCAGCGCAGGCAGATGACCACGCCGGATGCCGCCAATGTCCATGCGCTGGCCGTTGCCGGGCATTTCGACGATTGCCAGGCGCGGCTGAAGGACCTGTTCAACGACCATGACTTCCGGGACGAGGTCGGGCTGGCGGGGGTGAACAGCATCAACTGGGCTCGGGTGGTGGCGCAGATCGTCTACTATTTCACCGCAGCGGTCAGCCTTGGCGCGCCGCATCGCGAGTTGGATTTCACCGTCCCGACCGGTAATTTCGGCGATATCCTGGCGGGTTCCTTCGCCCGCGCGATGGGGCTGCCGATCCGCCGCCTGATCGTGGCGACGAACCAGAACGACATCCTGCACCGCGCCCTGAGCAGCGGCGAATACCGGGTCGGCACGGTCGAGCCTTCGATCTCGCCCTCGATGGATATCCAGGTCAGTTCGAATTTCGAGCGGGCGCTGTATCTGGCCTATGGCAAGGATGCCGGGGCGATCCGCCAGATCATGGAAGAGTTGAAAGCCGGCGGCTTCACGATCAGCCAGGGTGCCTTGCAGGCGCTGCGCGAGTTCTATGTCTCGGGCCGGGTGTCCGAGGACGAGACGCTGGCGATGATCCGCACCATCCGCGAGGAAACGGGCGAGATCCTGTGCCCGCACAGTGCCATCGGGGCGGCCGTCGCGCGGCAGAATATCGAGCCGGGCGTGCCGATGGTGACCCTGGCAACAGCGCATCCGGCGAAATTCCCCGACGCGGTCGAGCGGGCGGTGGGTGTCCGTCCGGACCTGCCGCCGCATATGGCGGATCTGTTCGACCTGCCCGAAACTGTGACACGCGTCGAAAATGATGTAGAGGCGCTGAAATCGCTGATCCTCGAACGGAGAACGAATTGACCACCGATCCCCATTTGCGCCTGACCACCCTGCCCAACGGATTGCGTGTCGCGACGCGCGAGATGCCGGGGCTGCATTCCACGTCCCTCGGCATATGGGTCAGCGCGGGCGGGCGGAACGAGCGGGTCGAGCAGAACGGTGTCGCCCATTTCCTGGAGCATATGGCCTTCAAGGGCACCAGGACCCGCAGCGCCCTGCAGATCGCCGAGGCGATCGAGGATGTGGGCGGTTTCATCAACGCCTATACCTCGCGCGATGCGACCGCCTATTACGTGCGGGTGCTCGAGGATGATGTCGATCTGGCCTTCGACGTGATCTCGGATATCGTCCTGAACCCGGTCTTTGATCAGCGCGAGATCGAGATCGAGCGTGGCGTGATCCTGCAGGAAATCGGGCAGTCTCTGGACACGCCCGATGATGTGATCTTCGACTGGCTGCAAGAGGCCGCCTATCCCGACCAGGCCATCGGCCGGCCGATCCTTGGCCCGGCAGAGCGGGTCAGCAGCTTTGGCCGCACCGATCTGGCCGGTTTCGTTGCCGAGAATTATGGCCCCGGCCAGATGATCGTGGCGGCGGCGGGGGCCGTGGATCACGACCGCATGGTGCGATTGGCCGAGGCGGCTTTCGGCCATCTGGCCCCGATCCTGCAAGCCCCGCGCGAGGGTGCCGTCTGGCAGGGCCGCGAGGTGCGCCATGTCAAGAAACTGGAGCAGGCGCATTTTGCCATGGCGCTGGAAGGGCCGGGCTATCTCGCGCCGGATTTCTACGCGGCACAGATATTCTCGGCGGCGCTTGGGGGCGGGATGTCCTCTCGTCTGTTCCAGAAAATCCGGGAAGAGCGCGGGCTGTGCTATACGATCTTTGCGCAGTCGGGTTTCCATGACGATACCGGGATGATGACGATCTATGCCGGGACCGGGGGCGAGGATATCGCCGACCTCGCCAATCTGACCATCGACGAGATCAGGCGGGCCGCAGGCGACCTCTCTGAGACAGAGGTGGCGCGCGCCAAGGCGCAGCTTCGTGCCGGTCTGCTGATGGGGCTGGAAAGCCCCTCGGCGCAGGCCGAGCGGATCGCGCGGGTGCTGGCGATCTGGGGCAGGGTGATGGATCCCGCCGAAGTGGCCGAGCGCATCGCCTCGGTCAGCCTTGCCGATGTCCGCGCCCATGCCGAGCGTCTGATCGGCCGGTCCCGCCCGGCGCTCGCGCTTTACGGCCCGGTGGATCATGCGCCCCCGCGCGAGGCGCTGGCAGAACGGCTTGCCGCCTGATGCTGTTCCTGCGGCGACGCCCCGTCCGGCTTGAGGCCGAGCGGATCGTGCTGCGGCTGCCCGCCCATGCGGATTTCAACGCCTGGTCGGCGCTGCGCATCGAAAGCCGCGATTTCCTGACCCCGTGGGAGCCGGTCTGGTCCCCCGATCACCTGACGCGCAAGAGCTTTACCAACCGCGTCTACTGGGCCGCACGGGCCAGCAAGGGCGGCACTGCCCTGCCGCTGTTCCTGCTGCGCCGCGACGGGGTGCTGCTGGGGGCGATCACGCTGGACAATATCCGCCGTGGTCCCGCGCAGACCGGGACCATCGGCTATTGGATCGGCAAACCCTTCGCGCGTCAGGGTTATATGCGCGAGGCGATCGGGGTCTTGGTGCATCACGCATTCACCACGCTCGACCTGTCCCGGATCGAGGCCGCCTGCCTGCCGGAAAACGCCGCCTCGCGCGGGGTGCTGGAGCGGTCGGGTTTCAAATATGAAGGCGTCGCGCAAAGCTATCTGCAGATCAATGGGCGCTGGCGAAACCACGTGCTCTACGCCAATCTGCGGAGCGACCGGCGTGGGCGTAGCGAAGCACGCTGACCCGCCGGGAACTAGAAGGAAAACATGGTCATGACCCTGAATCCCGCCGATGAGAAGCTGGCAAAACGCCTGCCCGAAGGCGTTCTGCGTGACCTCTCCCCCGCCTATCTCGAAGAGCCGAGGGGGCGGTTCTTCGGGCAGGCCGGGCTGATCGCCGCGCCGCGCGATGTCGAGGAGGCGGCGGCGGTGGTGCGCGCCTGCGCGGATATGCATGTGCCCATCGTCCCGCGCGGCGGCGGCACCGGGCTTGTCGGAGGGCAGGTGATGTCCGACGGTCCCGCGCCACTGGTCCTGTCGCTGGAGCGGATGACGGCGATCCGTGGGGTGTTCGCCGATGAGGGCGTGATGCTGGCCGAGGCAGGCGCGACATTGCAGCAGGCTCGCGACGCGGCGGCCGAGGCCGGGCGGCAGTTCCCGCTGTCGCTGGCGGCGCAGGGGACGGCGCAGATCGGCGGTGTGCTCTCGACCAATGCGGGCGGGGTCAACGTGCTGCGCCATGGCAATGCGCGGGCGCTGTGCCTGGGGATAGAAGCGGTGTTGCCTTCGGGCGAGATCATGCATGATCTCAAGCGGTTGCGAAAGGACAATACCGGCTACGACCTGCGTGACCTGCTGATTGGCGCCGAGGGCACATTGGGGATCATCACGGCGGCATCGCTGGTGCTTGCCCCGGTTCCGGCCGAAACGGGCGTGGCGATGCTGGTCGTGGACAGCCCCGAGGCTGCCTTGCGATTGTTGTCCCTGGCGCAAGACCGCATGGCCGGGGGCGTGACCGCGTTCGAGCTGATCTCGGGGCAGGGGCTTGAATTCCTGTCCGAGCATTTCCCGCAGATCCGGCAACCCTTCGAGACGCGCCCGGACTGGATGGCGCTGGTCGAGGTCGGGCTTCCCGCCGGATTGGCGGCGGATTCGGCGCTGGAAGAGCTGTTCGTCGCGGGGGCAGAGGCGGGGCTGGTCAGCGACGGCGTGATCGCGCAATCGGGACAGCAGGCCGGGGAGTTCTGGAACCTGCGCGAACATATCCCCGAGGCGAACCGCGCTGTCGGGGCGATTGCCAGCCATGATATCAGCCTGCCCTTGTCCGAGATCGCCGGGTTCATCCGCGATGCCGGGACAATGCTGGCCGAGCAGGGCGATATGTGGATCAATTGCTTTGGCCATCTGGGCGACGGCAACCTGCATTACAACCTGTTCCCGGCCCGGGGACGGCATCGTGACGATTACGACGATATCCGCCGCGACTTGTCCTATCGCATTCATCAGATGGTCGTCGCGCGCGGCGGCTCGTTCTCGGCGGAGCATGGTGTGGGCCGCCTGAAAACCGGCGACCTGGCACGTTGGGGCGATCCCGCGCGGCTGGCGGCGATGCGGGCGATCAAGCAGGCGCTGGATCCCGCAGGCATCATGAATCCGGGGGCAATATTACCTATTTCCGGCTGATTTTCCGGATTTTGCTTAATCTCCGCCCTGCTCTGAGTCATGCTTGGGGCGTAAACGGGAGGAGACCATGCGATTGAAATTCACAAGCGCGGTCGAAGGTGCTCGGCATTACGAGCGGTATTTGCCTTTTGTCATAGCGATTCTGATGATGCCCCTGGGGCTTGCCCTGATTGGCATTGCCCCGATCCTGGGTGTCCTGCTGGCTGTTCTGGGGCTCGTCGGGACCTGCATGGGGATATATGACCTGAACCAGACCAGCCATGCCCTGATGCGGAACTATCCGCTGGCTTCGAGGATGCGCTATCTGCTGGAGCATTTCCGCCCCGAGATCCGGCAATATTTCGTCGAGGACGATCACGACGAGACGCCTTTCTCGCGCGAGCAGCGTGCCGTGGTCTATCGCCGCGCGAAGGGGATCGAGGGCGTGCGGCCCTTTGGCACGCTGCGCGATGTCTATGGCGACGGTTACGAATGGCTGAACCATTCGCTGGCGACCACCCATCTGGACAGCCAGGATTTTCGCATTCGCGTCGGCGGGCCGGATTGCACGCAACCCTATGAAAGCTCGGTCGTGAACATTTCGGGCATGTCCTATGGTGCGCTGTCGCCCAATGCGATCGAGGCGCTGAACCGCGCGGCCAAGGCGGGCGGTTTCGCGCATACGACGGGCGAGGGCTCGATCTCGCGCTTCCACCGGATGGGTGGGGATCTTGTCTGGCAGATCGGCTCGGGCTATTTCGGGTGCCGCCATCCCGATGGCAGTTTCAATCCCGGGCAATTTGCCGAAACCGCCGCCGATGACGCGGTGAAGATGATCGAGATCAAGCTGAGCCAGGGCGCCAAGCCCGGACATGGTGGCATCCTGCCGGGGCCGAAGGTGACCGAGGCGATCGCCGAGGCGCGGGGGGTTCCGGTTGGAGTGGATTGTATCAGCCCATCCTCGCATTCGGAGTTCTCGACGCCAAGGGAATTATGCGACTTCATCCGCCAGCTGCGCGACCTGTCGGGCGGCAAGCCGGTGGGCATCAAGCTTTGCGTCGGCCATCCATGGGAATGGTTCGCCATGGCCAAGGCCTTTCGGGAGACGGGGATCACCCCCGATTTCATCACCGTGGATGGCGGCGAGGGCGGCACCGGCGCGGCGCCGGTCGAGTTTGCCGATCACAAGGGGGCACCGCTGCGCGAAGGCTTGATGCTGGTGCATAACACCTTGGTCGGGCTTGATATTCGTGATCGGGTCAAGCTGATCGCATCGGCCAAGATCATCACCGCTTTCGACATCTGCCGGATCTCGGCCCTGGGGGCGGACGGGGGTGAACATGGCGCGTGGCTTCATGTTCGCCATCGGCTGCATCCAGGCGCAGTCCTGTCATACCGGAAAATGCCCGACCGGCATCACCACGCAGGACCGCGACCGCTACCGGGCGCTGGTCGTGCCCGACAAGGCGGTTCGGGCAGCGCGGTTCCACAACGGGACCATGTATGCGCTGAAGGAAGCCTGTGAAAGCTCGGGGTTACGGCATCCCGACGAGTTCACGCCGCATCACCTGATGATCCGCACCAGCCCGCGTGAGGTCAGGTCGGCGGCCAGCCTCTATGACTGGCTGAAGCCGGGAGAGCTCTTGTCCGGAGAGGTGCGGCATCCCGCATTCGCGAAATATTGGGACAGGGCACAGATCGACAGTTTCGCGATGGTGGTATCGGAAAACGGGTGATGCGCAGCAAGGGGTGCTTATCGCCCTTGTGCCGGTGGATCATGGATCACGCGCGCATGTGAAAAGGGCGGGCCCGCAGGTCCGCCCTTTTCATTCGTGAATATATCCGGCTCAGCGGCGAAGCTGGTCCAGCACGATCGAGGTCGGATAGCCGTCCGGCGTTGCCCCGATCGAGCGTTGGAAGGCCGCGACGGCTTCCATCGTGCCCGAGCCGAACAGCCCGTCGATCTCGCCGTCATAGAAGCCCTTGGCGCGCAGGCGGCGCTGGATTTCCTCGCGCTCCGAGCTGCTCATCCGCCGGTCGTCGCGCGGCCAGCTTCCCTGGATGCCCGACCGCCCGGCGATCCGCTCGCCCAGGAAGGCCACGCCGAGGGCGTAATTGTCCGAATTGTTGTAGCGCAGGATCGAGCGGAAATTGTCGAGGATCAGGAAGGCCGGGCCTTTCGCCCCCGCCGGCATGATGATCGAGCCATTGCCCGAGGGCAGGCTGCCGCCGCCCAGCTTGCGAACGCCCTGCGAGGCCCAGTCACCGCTGGAGCGGCGGGTGCCCTTGCCGATCAGGCTGTAGTTGAAGCCGGAGGGAAGCCGGACCTCGGCCCCCCATGCCTGGCCGCGCTGCCAGCCGTTGCGGGCGAGGTAAGCGGCGGTCGAGGCCAGCGCGTCGGTCGGATCCTCGGACCAGATGTCGCGGCGGCCATCGCCGGTGAAATCGACGGCATATTCAAGATAGGAGGTCGGCATGAACTGGGTATGACCCATCGCGCCAGCCCAGCTTCCCAGCATATGTTCGGGGTCGATATCGCCTGCCTGCAGGATCTTGAGCGCGGCGATGAGCTGGTTCTGGAACATCTCGCCCCGGCGGCCGTCATAGGCCAGCGTGGCCAGCGAGGGGATGATCTGCATCTTGCCGCGATTGCCGCCGAAATTCGACTCCATCCCCCAGACTGCCAGCACGATCTCGCGCGGGACGCCGTAGCGGGCTTCGATGGCGCTCAGTGTTCCGCTGAGCTGTCCGGATTTCTGCCGGCCTGTCGAGATGCGCGAATCCGAGACGGCGCTGTCCAGGTAGAGCCAGACGGGGCGCGAGAATTCTGCCTGCTTGCGGTCCAGCCGGATGACATCGGGATTGTAGCGCGCGATACGCATGGCCCGGTCATAGGTGCCGGCCGAGACACCCGATGACAGGGCGCGGGATCGGAAGGACTGGATGAAACGCTGCAACCCGGCCTCGTCGCCCGGATTCGCCGCGGGAATCGCCGCCGGGGTGACCGATGCACCGGAAGAGCCGCTTGGCGTGCGGCCATAGGGGCCGGCGCAAGAGGCCGCGGCACTGATCAGCACGGCGGAAATGATGAAACGTGAAATTGTCATGTCTGTCGCCTGTTCGTGACTGCTGCGGTTATTATTGTGATCGAGTGTAACGAAACCGATTCGGCTTGGATAGGGGCAGGGCGGCGATTCGGCGGGACTTCGTCAGTCCTCGTCATTGCTACCTTCGCAACCTTTGAAAAAGGGTTGCATCTGGGCGATGATCACCGCGTCCTCGTCAAGCGCACGGTCCATCAGCACGCTTTCGTCATCGTCGATCTCGTGCCCCTCGGCCAGCCGTTCTTCGCGCGTGCCATAGCCGGTGACGTCCAGCGGCGACATCTCGGCCTGTTTCAGGATCGCCACGGTCTCGCGCACGGCCTCGGCCTCGTCGCGCCCCGCCGCATAGCACATCAGCGCCGCACCGGTGGAGCCATCGGGCAGGCCGTCACCCTTGCTGCGGCCCACCTCGACAAGCAGGGTATAGACATTCATGGCTGGGCTCCTTGTCGTCGGCATGGGCGTTTCGTCGATCATGCCGGATATTTGCATGAAGAAGAAGGGGCGGGCTGGTTCATCGCGGCAGAGCGGGATAGCCTCGCGCAAAAGAACCCGGAGGGATGGATGAGCAAGAGCCTGGCACGTGTCAAGGCGGCGCTGGAAGCGGCGGGGGAGCCTGTCGAACTGCTGGAAATGGGGGAATCCACCCGCACCGCAACCGAGGCGGCCGCTGCGGCGGGATGCGAATTGGACCAGATCGCCAAATCGATCATCTTTCGCGGCGAGCAAAGCGGTCATGTCCTGTTGTTCCTGACCGCTGGCGGCAACCGGGTCGATCCCGGGAAGGCGGCGGTCGTGGCCGGGCAGCCCCTGGGCAAGGCGGATGCGGCGCTGATCCGGGCCGAGACCGGGTTCGCCATCGGTGGCGTGGCCCCGGTCGGGCATCTCAAGCCGGTGGCGGCGTTCTTTGATCCGCGCCTGTCGGATTTCGACAAGGTCTGGGCGGCGGCGGGCACGCCGCGCCATATCTTTGCCATCGCGCCCGGGCGGCTATTGGCGCTAACCGGGGCGAAACCGGCGGATTTCACCGCTTGAACGGCCGATGAAGGAGGATGACATGCAGCAACCCGTGATGACCCTGAATGACGGGCGGCGGATGCCGCAGATGGGACTGGGCATCTGGCAGATACCTGCGGGTGAAACCGCTCTCGCGGTCGGGCATGCGCTAAGGGCCGGTTACCGGCTGATCGACGGTGCGGCGCGCTACGGGAACGAGGCGGGGCTGGGGCAGGCGGTGCGCGACTCCGGCCTGCCGCGCGAGGAGATCTTCGTCACCTCGAAACTGTGGAACGATCAGCGGGGGCGGGACGCGGCGCGGCGCGGCTTCGATGTCACGATGGAACGGTTGGGGCTGGATTACCTGAATCTCTACCTGATCCACTGGCCGGTTCCGGCGCAGGATCTCTATGTCGAGACCTGGAAAGCGCTGATCGAGCTGCGCGACGAGGGGCGGGTGAAATCCATCGGCGTGGCGAATTTCCATGAGCCCCACCTGATCCGGCTGATCGATGAGACCGGCGTGACGCCGGTGCTCAACCAGATCGAACTGCATCCGGGGTTTACGCAGGCGCGGATGCGGGCGGTGCACGAACGCTTGGGGATCGTCACGCAAAGCTGGGCACCACTGGGGCGCGGCGCGGATTTCACGGCGGGTGCGGTGGCAGAGATCGCGGCGAGGCTTGGCGTGGAACCGGCGCAGGTCATCATCGCGTGGCACCTGGCGCATGGTCTGTCGGTGATCCCGAAATCGCTGAATCCCGAGCGTCAGAAGCAGAATCTTGCCGCGCTGGAACTGCGGTTGAGCGACGCGGATATCGCCGCCATCGATGCGCTCGACCGTGGTATCCGGACCGGGCCGGACCCCGAGGAGTTCAGCGGCTGATCAGGCCAGCAGGGTCCGGGTCAGGGGGCTGTCGGGGCGGGTCAGCCCGTCGATGATGTCGAAGTGATGGAGGCCGGGCTCGATCACGCAGTCGGTGGCGGCCCCCAGACCGGCCCAGATATCGGCCAGCAGACGCGCCTGTCGGATGAATTCCGGTCGTTCCGCCGCACCGACCCATGTGGTGATCGGGATACCCGAACGCGGTGTCAGCAGGGCGGGGCTTTCGGTGGCAGCCTCTGTGTCGTCAATTGCCAGCGTGTCATTCATCGCGGTCCGCATCATCGGCCGCAGATCGGAGAGCGGCGAGATCGGCAGGCAGCATCTTATGCGTGCCGCCACCGCATTGGGCAGGGTGCCGTCATCGCAGATCATCCGTGCCGCAAGGTGCCCTCCGGCGGAATGGCCGGTGATCGTCAGCGGTCCGGGAACCCGTTCGGCGGCCAAACTGATCGCCTCTGCGGCCTCTCGGGTCATCTGCGAGATCCGCGCCTTGGGCGCCAGCGTATAGCCGGGCATTGCCACGGCCCAGCCCTGCACCAGCGGACCCGCCGCCAGATGCGACCAGGTCGCGGGCGAAGTCCTCATCCAGAAGCCGCCATGGATGAATATCGCCAGTCCCTTGGCCGTGCCTTCGGGCAGGAACAGGTCGCCGCGCCCCAGATCCTGCCGCCGGGCGGTGGCGCGGAACGCGGATGCCTCGGCCTCCCACCGGGCGGGGAAATCGTCGCCCCGGGGGATATGGATCCCGTTGGCATAGGCATCGTCCCAATCCGTGACCTGGTACAGCATAGGGTGTGACCTCCTCTTCCGGTGCGGCGATCCCGCTGTTAACGTCTCTTTCGGAGTGAGTGGTGAATTCGTTAACAGGCATGTCGAACAAGGGGAACTGTATGACCGATTTCACCAAGACCCGGCAAGCATTTCATCTGCCCGAGGGGCTGACCTATCTGGATGGCAACTCCCTTGGGCCGATGCCTATTGCCGCGAAGGAGCGCGTTTCGCGGATGATGGCCGAGGAATGGTCCGAGATGCTGATCACCGGCTGGAACCGGGCGGGCTGGTATGTGCAGCCGCGCAAGGTCGGTGACCGGATCGCCCGGCTGATCGGCGCGGGACCGGGCGAGGTGGTGATGGGCGACACGCTGTCGATCAAGGTCTTCCAGGCGGTCAGCGCGGCGCGGGCCCTGCGGCCCGGACGGCGGGTGATCCTGTCGGATAGCGGCAATTTCCCCTCGGATCTTTACGTGGCCGAAGGGCTGGCCCGGGCGGTGGGTGCGGAATTGCGGGTGGTCGCGCCGGAAGAGGTCGCGGACGCGATCAACGAAGACCTGGCGGTGCTGATGATCACCGAGGTCGATTACCGCACCGGCCGCCGCCACGACATGAAGGCTTTGACCGCCCGCGCGCATGAGGCAGGCGCGCTGACGGTCTGGGACCTGGCGCATTCGGCGGGCGCGGTCGATGTCGATCTGACCGGGGCCGATGCCGATTTCGCGGTGGGCTGCACCTATAAATACCTCAATGGCGGACCCGGCGCTCCGGCCTTCATCTGGACCCATCCGCGCCATGCCGATGCGGCGCAGCCGATCCTGCAGGGCTGGATGGGCCATGCCGCGCCCTTCGCCTTTGATCTGGGCTATACGCCCGCGCCGGGGATCGAGCGGATGCGGGTCGGCACGCCTCCGGTCATCGCCATGACGGCACTGGATGCGGCGCTGGATGCCTGGGACGGGGTGGAGCTGGCCGATCTGCGGGCGCGCTCGATCGAACTGACCGAGGCTTTCATCGCCGGTGTCGAGGCGGGTTGTCCGGGCGTCACGCTGAACTCGCCGCGTGATCCGGCCATGCGCGGCTCTCAGGTCAGTTTCCGCCATCCGCAGGGTTACGCGGTCATGCAGGCGCTGATTGCCGAGGGGGTGATCGGGGATTTCCGGGCGCCGGATGTGCTGCGCTTTGGATTCGCGCCGCTTTACAATGATTTGCAGGATGTGCAGCGCGCGGTCGATACGCTTGCCCGGATCCTGCGCGATGAAAGCTGGGATCGGCCGCATTTCCATGAAAAAGCCGATGTGACGTAGCGGCACAGGGCTTCTCATCCGGAGAGTCCTGACGCAAGAATTCAACGTTAACGGAAGCTGCGATGGTCATGCGATATCTTGCCTCAGTCTTCTTCGTCGGCCTGTCGGCCCTGGCCGGTTGGGCAGGGGCTGGTGATCTGCGGGTCGAGTTCGTCACCGCAGAAGAAAAGCCCCTGCTGCTTAACTTGCGGCTGTCCGGCACATTGGAGGCCAAGGACAGCGTCGATCTGGCTTTCGCCAGAGCGGGCGGGTGACCGAGGTCCTGGTCGAGGAGGGGGATCGCGTCGGCAAGGACGATCCGCTGGCACGGCTGGATTCCGTGCAGCAGGAGCAGGGGCTGAAAGTGGCCGAGGCCAGCCTCGCCTCCGCGCGTGCCACGCAGGAACAGGCACGGCAGGCAAGCGAGCGGGCAGCTGCGATGCTGGAGCGTGGCGTGGGCACGCGGGCAGCCCGCGATCAGGCGGTTCAGGCGTTGTCCGAGGCACAAGGAGCGGTAGAGCGGGCCGAGAGCGGAGTCGATCAGGCCCGGCGGGCGCTGGATGACACCGTGCTGCGCGCGCCCGAGGCTTCGGTCGTGACGGGACGGGACATGTCGCCGGGGCAGATCGTCGGCGCGGCGCAGCCGGTGGTTTCACTGGCCAGCCTGGAGGGGCTCGAAGCGGTGTTCCGCTCGCCCGATCATCCGTTGCTGGACGATGCGATGGGCGCCGAGGTGCGGCTGGCCCCGATCGATATCGATGCCCCGGAGATGACCGGTGTCGTGACCGAGATCGCGCCGCTGGTCGATCCGGCCACGGGAACCGTCACATTGCGTGCCAGTGTCGAAGGTGGTCCGGAGGGGATCGACCTGCTGGGCGCCGCCGTGCGCGGTCATCTGCGGGTGCGCAGCGACAGCGGCATTGTCGTTCCCTGGACCGCGTTAACCCGGCAGGGTGAGACCGCGGCGGTCTGGATCCTTGGCGATGAAAACCGGGTCAGCCTGACACCTGTCGAAATCAGCCATTTCTCCGATGGCGAGGTTTACCTGTCGGGCGGGATCGAGCCCGGGCAGGTGGTGATCGGCGCGGGATCGCAACTGCTTTATCTGGGGCGTGCCGTGGAACCGGCAGAGGTGCAACCATGAAGCGGATCGCGGTGCTGGCCCTTGCGGGGGTATTGGCGGGGCTTCCGGCGGCGGGATTCGAATTGCCCGGCTGGCTCGGTTTTGGCAGCGAGGCCGCGACGGAAGAACCGCCGCGCCCGGTCGTGACCGAGATCGTCGAAGATCGCGGCGATGACGCTCGATCTGTGCCTGGCCTGATCGCCTCGAAGACCGAGGTGACGATGGCGTTCCAGACATTGGGGCGGATGATCTCTCGTCATGTCGAACTGGGCGACCGGGTCGAGGAGGGGCAATTGCTGGCGGAACTGGCCACCGAGGATCTGGCCGCGACCACCCGCGCGGCCAGTGCCGCCGTCGATGCCGCCGAAGTGCAATTATCGACCGCGCGCACGACGCTGGAACGCACGCAGGCATTGGCCGAACGCGGCGTGGCCTCGGATGCGCAGCTGGAACAGGCGCAGCGCGGCATGGCCGCGGCGCAGGCCGCCGCCGACCAGGCCCGGTCCGAACTGGTGCAGGCCGAGGATGCCGAGGGCTTCGCGAGGATGACCGCGCCTTTCGCGGGCGTTGTCAGCGCCGTATACGAGGCGCAGGGTGCGGTGGTCAGCGCCGGTGCGCCGATCCTTCAGCTTTCGGCGGATGATGCGCGCGAGGCTGTCATCGACCTGCCGGAATCGGCGCTGGCGGCGTTGCCGAAGGATGCCGTTTTCACCATCTGGCAGCGCGTCGATCCGGGCCGGACCTATACCGCGCCGCTGGACCGCATCGAGCCGCTTGCCGATATCGCCACGCGGACAAGGCGGCTGCACCTGGTCCTGCCGGCGGAGGCGTCCTTCCGCTTGGGCACGTTGATCCGTGCGCGTGTGGGCGCGCCGGAAGAACCCGCGCTGACCCTGCCGGATGCGGCATTGTTCGAACGCGACGGCCAGCCGCATGTCTGGCGGATCTCGCGCGAGGGCGACAATGCCAGGGTCGAGGCGGTCGGCGTGGCCACCGGGCCCAGCTATCGCGGGCGGGTGCTGGTGTCGGAGGGGCTCTCCATCGGGGATGAGGTGGTGATCCGTGGCGTGAATTCATTGCAAGCCGGGCAACCGGTCGGACGGAGGGTCGAGCCGTGAAGGGTTTCAATCTGTCGGACTGGGCGTTGCATCATCGCAGCTTCGTCTGGTTCCTGCTGGTCCTGTCGCTGTTTGCGGGGGCGCTGAGCTATGTCAATCTGGGCCGCGAGGAGGATCCGAATTTCACCATCAAGACGATGGTGATCGGCGCCGCTCTGCCCGGTGCCAGCATCGAGGATACGCTCAAGCAGGTCACCACCCGCATCGAGACCAAGCTGGAAGAGCTTGACGAGCTGGACTACACCCGTTCGGTCACCTCCCCGGGGCAATCCGTGGTCTATGTCGAATTGATGCCGACCACGCGCGGATCCGATGTCCCCGAGGTATGGAAGCGCGTCCGCCAGATGATGTCCGATATCCGGCCGAATTTCCGCAGGAATTCCAGGGCTTCCAGTTCAACGACGATTTCGGCGACGTCTATGGCAATATCTATGCCTTTACCTCGGACGGGTTTACCCCGCGCGAGATGCGCGACCGGGTCGAGGCGATCCGCAAGCAGGTGGCGGCCCTGCCCGCCGCCGGCAAGACCGAGCTTCTGGGCGTCCAGGACGAGCGGATTTACATGGAATTCTCGACCGCACGGCTGGCGGCCCTGGGGCTGAACCAGCAGCAGGTCATGGCGACGCTGGCCACGCAGAATGCGATCGCCCCCTCGGGGGTGGTGCAGGATGGGCCGGAGCGCGTGCTGGTCCGCGTCGGCGGCCAGTTCGACGATGCCGATTCCATCGCTGCCGTGAACCTGCGGGTGGGCGAGAGGTTCTTCAACCTGGGCGATGTCGCCACCGTCACCCGCGGCTACGCGGACCCGCCCGAGACGCTGTTCCGCTATGACGGTCGGCCCGCCATCGGGTTGCAGATCGGCATGCGCGAGGGTGGCAACATCCTTGAATTCGGCAAGCAGCTCGAACATCTGATGGATGGCGTCGCCCGTGACCTGCCCGTCGGAATCGAGATGGCCAAGACCGCCGATCAGCCGCATGTGGTAGACGAGGCCGTGGGCCATTTCGTCCAGGCATTGGCCGAGGCGGTGATCATCGTGCTGATCGTCAGCTTTGTCAGCCTTGGTTTCCGGGCCGGTTTCGTGGTGACGCTGACCATTCCGCTGGTGCTGGCGATCACCTTCGTCATCCTTGATCTCTATGGTATCACCTTGCAGCGGATTTCCCTTGGCGCGCTGATCATCGCGCTCGGACTGCTGGTCGATGACGCGATGATCGCCATCGAGACGATGATCTCGCGGCTGGAGATCGGCGAGTCCCTGTCCAGCGCGGCCAGCTATGCCTGGACCTCCATTGCCTTCCCGATGCTGACCGGCACGCTGGTCACGGTGGCGGGTTTCATCCCCATCGGGCTGAACAATTCGGCGGCGGGCGAGTTCACCTTCTCGCTTTTCGTGGTGATCGCGGTGTCGCTGCTGATCTCGTGGATCGTGGCGGTGCTGTTCGCACCTCTCTTGGGGGTGACCTTTCTCAAGGAAAACCTGGCGCATCATGAACACAAGGCCGGGCGTCTTCGCCTTGCCTTCCATCGACTTCTGCGCGCGGGCATGCGGTTCAAATGGGCGACCATCGCCATCACGCTGCTGATCTTTGCCGGATCGGTCTGGGGCATGCGCTTTGTCGAGCAGCAATTCTTCCCCGATTCCGACCGCACCGAGGTGATCGTCGATGTCGGGGAACGTCAGAACGCCTCCATCGCCAAGACCCGCGCCGATATGGACCGGCTGGAAGCGCATCTGGCCGAAAGCGAGGACGTGCTGTTCTGGACCTCTTATGTCGGCAGGGGCGCGCCGCGCTTCATCCTGTCGATGGATGTGCCGACACCGGGGCCGCATATGGGCCAGATCGTGATCCAGACGCCGGATGTGGCGGCGCGCGACCGGGTCAAGGCAATGCTCAACGAGGTGGCGGCAACCGAGTTTCCGGGCGTCGATCTCTACGTGAAGAATCTCGAGATCGGCCCGCCGGTCGGCAAACCGGTGCAGTATCGTGTCAGCTCACCCGATCTGGACCAGGCCCGTGACGCCGCAAGGGGGCTGGCCGCCGTTCTGGCAACCGAGCCGCGCCTGCGCGATATCGCGCTCGACTGGAACGAGCCCGCCCGCGTCATCCGGCTGGAGGTCGATCAGGACCAGGCCCGGCAGGTCGGGGTGTCCGGCCAGGATATCGCCGATGCCCTGTCCGCGGTTTTCTCGGGCAAGACCGTCACGCAGTTGCGCGACGACATCTTCCTGATCGATGTCGTGGCGCGGGGCGTGGATGCCGACCGGCAATCGCTGGATTCGATCCGCAACCTGCAACTGACGACGGGGACGGCGGGAAATATCCCGCTGATGTCGCTCGCCAGCCTTGAATATGACACCGAGCAGCCGCTGATCATGCAGCGCGACGGCCTGCCCACGGTGACCGTCAAGGCCGCCATCGATGGCGATACGCAACCCGCGACGCTGGTTCAGGCGCTGGAGGACGCGGTGGCGGATTACGCGAATGAGTTGCCCGAGGCGGTCAGCATCGTGGTCGGCGGTTCTGTCGAGACATCGGCGGAAAGCCAGGCGCCCATCGCCGCGGTCGTGCCGGTGATGCTGCTGATCATGGCGGTTCTGGTGATGGCGCAGATGCAGAGCGTCCGGCTGTCGCTGATCGTCTTTGCCGCCGCGCCGATGGGGCTGATCGGTGTGGTCGCCGTGCTGGTGCCCTTCGGGGTGCCGATGGGCTTCGTGGCGATCCTGGGGATCCTTGCGCTGATCGGCATCCTGATCCGCAACTCGATCATCCTCGTGCACGAGATCGAGGTGCTGCTGTCCAAGGGCCGCTCGAAATGGGATGCCGTGTTCGAGGCCTCGGACAGCCGGGCCCGCCCGATCCTGCTGACCGCGGCGGCGGCCTCGCTGGCGCTGATCCCGATCGCGCGGCAGGTGTTCTGGGGGCCGATGGCCTTCGCGATGATGGGCGGGATCATCGCCGGGACGCTGGTGACGCTGGTCTTCGTGCCGGCGCTGTACTGCGCGGTGTTCGGTGTGCGCCCGCCTGCCGGGACAAAGAGCTGACGCGGCCCCGGTTGCCCGGAAACCGCGTCGGTTCCACAAGCGCGACCGGGAGCAGCCGGCAGATCGCCTTACGGTTTCGTCTCGATCTCGATGAATGACAGGGGGCCGGGGCCGGCGTTCTTGACGTCGTGCCGCACGCCTTTCGGGCGCAGGTAACTGTCCCCGGGTTTCACCTGCTTTTCGGTGACCTCGCCATCTGCCTCGTAGGCCATCGTCGAATCCGTCAGGATCACCACGCATAGTCCATCTCATGCTCGTGCCAGCCGGTCGTGGCGCCGGGTGCGAAATCCCAACGGGTGATTTTCGAGCGGTCGTTCTCGGCAAGGACGGTCGGGACGGCGGCGATGGTGGATTCGAATGGCATGATGTCTTTCCCTCGATTTGCAGGATGCGGCCCCAGAGTAATCGCCCGCCGGGATTTGTCACCACGGTCTTGCATCCTCCGCCCGGCAAGATTGCGAACTTCCATGGAAAACGCCCCGAAGGCAGGACCTCCGGGGCGTTTCGTCTTTCACATCATGCCGCCTATTCGGCCGCCGAGCGTTTCGGCAGGACCCAGTCCGGGCGCGGGAAATGGCAGGTATAGCCGGTCGGGAAGCGTTCGAGGTAGTCCTGATGCTCGGGTTCGGCCTTCCAGAAATCTCCGACCGGCTCGAGCTCGGTCACGACCTTTCCCGGCCAGAGCCCGGAGGCCTCGACATCGGCGATGGTATCCAGCGCCACCCGCTTCTGATCCTCGTTCACGTAATAGATCGCCGAACGATAGCTGGGCCCGATATCGTTGCCCTGCCGGTTCGGGGTGGTCGGATCATGGATCTGGAAGAAGAACTCCAATAGCTGGCGATAGCTGATCATGCCCGGATCGAAGGTGATCTCGATTCCCTCGGCATGGGTGCCGTGATCGCGATAGGTGGCGTTCGGGACATCGCCTCCGGTATATCCCACCTGCGTCGAGATGACGCCGGGCAGGCGGCGGATCAGATCCTGCATTCCCCAGAAGCAGCCACCGGCCAATACAGCGCGTTCGGTCATTCAAGCCTCCTCTACCTGGTCCAGATATTCGCCATAGCCCTCGGCCTCCATCCGGTCCTTCGGCACGAAGCGCAGAGAGGCCGAGTTGATGCAGTAGCGCAGCCCCCCGGCCTCGGGCGGGCCGTCGGGAAACACATGCCCCAGATGGCTGTCGCCATGTTTCGAGCGGACCTCGGTGCGGATCATCCCGAAAGTCTGGTCCTGGTGCTCGGTCACGTTCCCGTCGATGGGCTTGGTGAAGGCGGGCCAGCCGCAGCCGGAATTATACTTGGCCGCACTGACGAAGAGAGGCTCCCCCGAGACGATATCGACATAGATGCCCGGCTCGAAATGATGATCGTATTCGCCGGTAAAGGCGCGCTCCGTGCCGTTTTCCTGCGTGACGCGGTATTGTTCGGGCGTCAGCCGGGCGAGGGCGTCCGATGATTTTTCGTATGGCAAGTCGTCCTCCTTGGATCGGGACCTGTTCGCGCTCTAATATGGGGAGCGTGTGCGGATCCGCAAAGGCCGATTGCCGCAGATCGGTCAGAACCGCGCCAATTCCTCTTTCGCCTCGGCATATTCCCTTGCCAGCCGCTCGATGCGCTCTGCCGCCGGCAGGATCTCGCGCACCGCGCCGATTCCCTGTCCCGAGCCCCAGATCTGGCTCCAGGCCTTGGGCTTGGATGAGCCTTCGCTGAAATTCATCGACGAGGCGTCGGCATGTTCCAGATCGTCCGGATCCAGCCCGGCATTGCGGATCGACGGGGCAAGGTAATTGCCCGAAACGCCGGTGAACAGCGACGAGGTGACGATATCCATCGCCCCGCTGTCGCAGATCATCCGCTTGTAGTCGGATGGCGCGCTCGCCTCTTCGGTGGCGATGAAGGGGCTGCCGATATAGGCCAGATCGGCCCCCATCGCCTTTGCTGCCAGAACCGCCCGCCCGGTCGCGATCGCGCCCGACAGCAGCAGCGGCCCGTCGAACCATTCCCGGATCTCCTGCACCAGCGCAAAGGGCGATTGCGGCCCGGCATGGCCCCCCGCGCCCGCCGCAACGGCGATCAGCCCATCCGCGCCCTTCTCGATGGCCTTCCGGGCGAATTTGTTGTTGATGATGTCGTGCAACGCGATCCCGCCGCAATCATGGGCGGCCGCGTTCACCTCGGGGCGTGCGCCGAGCGAGGTGATCCAGATCGGCACCTTGTGGCGGTGGCAGATCTCGATATCGCGTTCCAGCCGCGCATTGCTGCGATGCACGATCTGGTTGACCGCGAAAGGCGCCGCCGGGCGGTCGGGATTGGCCTGGTTGTGGCGGTCGAGCTCTTCGGTGATCCGGGTCAGCCATGCTTCGAGCTGGATCTCTTCGCCATCCTTCTCGCGTGCATTCAGTGCCGGAAAGCTGCCGACGATCCCGGCCTTGCATTGCGCGATGACCAGATCGGGAGTTGAGACGATGAACATCGGCGACGCCACGACGGGAATGCGCAGATTCTGCAGAATGGGCGGCAGCATGGGGTTCCTCCTTGCAATTTGTGCAACGATGGCGCGAGCGTCGGGATCATGCAAGCCGTGACGCGGCGACACGAACCGCAGGCTTGCGGCTGGCAAATCGGGCGCAACCGGTCTAGCCCTGCAAAAGACCCGTTCATCATGAAGGAGCATCCCATGACCCTCCGCCTCAGCCTCGCCTTTCTCGCCGCTTCCGCCCTGCCGGTCGCCGCCGAGACATCTCGCATTGCCGTTATCTCGGCCTTCCCGCCGGAATGGGTCAGCCTGCAGGCCGATCTGGAAGGGGCGGAAACGCAGGTGATCAATGGCAGCGAATTCGTGACCGGCAAGCTGGGCGGGCAGGAGGTGGTGCTGTTCCTTTCGGGCGTGTCGATGGTCAACGCGGCCATGACCACGCAACTGGTGCTGGATCGTTTCGACATCGATGCCATCGTCTTCTCGGGCATCGCGGGCGGCGTCGATCCGTCGCTGAATATCGGCGATGTCGCGGTGGCCGATCAATGGGGGCAATATCTTGAAACGGTCATGGCGCGCGAAACGGGTGACGGCTTCGAGATCCCGCCTTTCCTGGAATCGCCCTTCCCGAATTACGGCATGATCTTCACGCGCGAAACGACCGTAGCCTCGGATCGCGGAGAACCCGAGACGCGCTTCTGGTTCGAAAGCGATCCCGAATTGCTGGACGCCGCGAAAACCGTCGCGGACAATATCGACCTGGCCGAATGCAACAGCGACAATGCCTGCCTTGAGCAGGCGCCGCAGATCCGTGTCGGCGGCAATGGCGTGTCTGGCTCGGCCTTCGTGGACAATGCCGGGCTGCGCGAATGGATCTTCGATACGTTCGAGGCGCGGGTCGTCGATATGGAATCCGCCGCCGTGGCGCAGGTCGCATGGGCCAATCAGACGCCCTTCATCGCCTTCCGTTCGCTTTCCGACCTGGCTGGCGGCGGCGAGGGGGCGAACGAGATGGATGTCTTCATGTCGCTGGCATCCGAGAATTCGGCGCTGGTGGTCAAGGAATTTCTGGCGGCGTTACCCAGGGATTGAATGAATCGCGGCCCAGGTAAGTCTTTATCAGGAAATACCTGTCAGGAACCTGCCCGTGAACCGGGCATGGGAACGCAAGGCCTCGCCAATTGTCCAGATCGTTGTGTTTGCCCGGTAAAACCATAAGATGAGTTGGCGGATCCCGTCTTCCCTTTCACGGCAGGGCGGCACCTGAAGAGGAATGTGAATTGCGACATCTGCGTGGCCTGCTTGCCCTGACCCTGTCTACCTGCCTGGCGATGCCGGCATTGGCCGAGGGGGACATGGGCCACGATTTCCAGGCAACGCTCGGCTATGGACGAATAACCGCGAATGAACTGGTCTATAGCGGCGCGGGGGATGAGCGTCTCAGCCACCTGATCTGGGAAGCGAACACCCCGGTCGCGACGTTGAATGCGCGGTTTGACCTTGGCAATGCCTGGGTGCTGAGCGGTCAGGCGATTTTCAGCGTGAATGGCCGCGCCGACATGACCGATTTCGATTGGCTGGCTCCCTTTGCCAAGGGCACCAGCGATCACCAATGGACCGACCGTTCGCGGCATCCCGACAGCCAGCTCGATCATTATCTCGACCTCGAGCTGGCGGCCGGGCGCGATTTCGACCTGAATGAGGCCACACGGGTCAACCTGCATGGCGGATTGAAATATACATGGGTCGAGTGGCATGCCCGGGGTGGCAGCTACATCTATTCAGAGAATGGCTTCCGCGATGCGCGCGGGAGTTTTCCCGATGGAGAGGTCGGGATCAGTTACAAGCAACAGCGCAGAACCGTTTTCGCCGGCGCGAGGTCATTCGGGAACAAGGGGACTGGCGGCTGTCGGGCCTGTTCCGGGCTGGCTTGAGCGTCGATCCGAAAGCAGTCGATCACCATTGGCTGCGGAACGCGCGTTTCGATGAAGGATTCTCCACCTCACCATTCCTTCAGATGAGGCTTGCCGCAGAGCGCCAACTGGAAAACGAGATGTGGCTGCATGTCGGCGTCGGCTACCAGAAATTCTTCCGGGAGAGAGGGGATACACGCCTGTCGGCAATCCGGACCGGGCAGAAGGAAGGGATATATAAGAATAGCGTCGGGGCGGATTTGTCGGTTGCCACCATCGATATCGGGCTTAGGCGGGAATTCTGATCGCATTGCCTTCGCGCAAATTAAAAAGGCCCCGCTAACCGGGGCCCTTCTTCTTCTTCATTGTAATATCCTCGGGGGGAAATCCCCGCAGGGGATTGGGGGGCGGACAGCCCCCGTGTCCGTGGAGCCTATCGACGGTTGTTTCCACCGGGCCGACCGCCTCAATGCAATGTCGCGTCCTGCTTCGGCCCTTCGCCGATCGCTCCCAGCTTCTGCCCTGCACGTCCGATGCGATTGCCGACCAGCAGACCGTCGTCGTTTGCGGTGACATGCACGGTCTGACCGTCCAGCACCTCGCCCGACAGCAGCAATTCGGCCAGAGGATCCTGCAGCGCGCGCTGGATCACCCGCTTGAGCGGGCGGGCGCCGAAGACCGGGTCATAGCCCTGATCGGCCAGCCACTTGCGCGCCTCGTCATCCAGTTCCAGCGTGATCTTGCGATCGGCCAGACGGGCCTCCAGCCGCGCAAGCTGGATCTTGACGATGCCATCCATGTTCCCGCGCGTCAGGCGGCGGAAGATGATGATCTCGTCCAGCCGGTTCAGGAATTCGGGGCGGAAATGCGACCGCACCGCCTCCATCACCTGTGTCCGGGCATCGGTGGAATCGGCCTCTTCGGGCAGCGTCGAAAGCGCCTGCGACCCAAGGTTGGAGGTCAGGATGATCAGCGTCTGCTTGAAGTCCACCGTCCGGCCCTGGCCATCGGTCAGCTTGCCGTCGTCCAGCACCTGCAACAGCAAGTTGAAGACATCGGGATGCGCCTTCTCGACCTCGTCGAACAGGATCACCTGATAGGGCCTGCGCCGCACCGCCTCGGTCAGCACGCCGCCCTCGTCATAGCCGACATAGCCCGGAGGCGCGCCGATCAGCCGGGCCACGGAATGTTTCTCCATGAATTCCGACATGTCGATGCGGACCATCGCCTGATCGTCGTCGAACATGTAATTGGCCAGCGCCTTTGTCAGTTCGGTCTTGCCGACGCCGGTCGGACCGAGGAACAGGAAGCTGCCAAGCGGCCGGTTCTCGTCATTCAGCCCGGCCCGCGCGCGGCGCACCGCGTTGGACACGGCGATCACCGCCTCGGACTGGCCGATCACGCGGCCGGTCAGCACGTCCTCCATCTTCAAGAGCTTCTCGCGCTCGCCCTCCAGCATCCTTGCCGTCGGGATGCCGGTCCAGCGTTCGACCACCTCGGCGATCTGCTCGGGGCGGACGGCCTCCTCGACCATCGGGCCGTTGGCCTCTTCGGTTTCGGTTGAGGCCAATTGCTTTTCCAGACCCGGGATGATGCCATAGGACAATTCCCCCGCGCGGGCCAGGTTGCCCTCGCGCTTGGCCTGCTCCAGCTCGGCCCGCGCCCGGTCAAGCTGTTCCTTCAGCCCCCTTGCGCCTTCCAGCTTGTCGCGTTCGGCCTGCCAGCGGGCGGTCATCCCGGCGCTACGCTCCTGCAGATCCGACAGGTCCTTTTCCAGCCGCTCCAGCCGGTCCCGCGAGGCGCTGTCTTCTTCCTTTTTCAGCGCTTCGGCCTCGATCTGCATCTGCAGGATCTGCCGGTCCAGCGCGTCGAGTTCCTCGGGCTTGCTGTCCACCTCCATCCGCAGCCGGCTGGCGGCCTCGTCCATCAGGTCGATGGCCTTGTCCGGCAGGAAACGGTCGGTGATGTAGCGGTTGGACAATTGCGCAGCCGCGACCAGCGCCGCGTCCGAGATCCGCACGCCGTGGTGAAGTTCGTATTTCTCCTTGATGCCGCGCAGGATGCTGATCGTATCCTCGACGGTCGGCTCCTCGACCAACACCGGCTGGAAGCGGCGGGCAAGGGCGGCGTCCTTCTCGATATACTTGCGGTATTCGTCCAGCGTCGTGGCGCCCACGCAATGCAACTCCCCCCGCGCAAGCGCCGGTTTGATCAGGTTGGCCGCATCCATGGCACCATCGGTCTTGCCGGCGCCGACCAGCGTATGCAACTCGTCGATGAACAGCACGATCTCGCCCGCGGCGGCCTCGATCTCCTTCAGGATCGCCTTCAGCCGTTCCTCGAATTCGCCGCGATACTTGCTGCCCGCGATCAGCGCGCCCATGTCCAGCGCCATGAGCCGCTTGTCGCGCAGGGATTCCGGCACGTCGCCATCGATGATCCGCAGCGCCAGCCCCTCGGCGATGGCGGTCTTGCCGACGCCGGGCTCGCCGATCAGCACCGGGTTGTTCTTGGTGCGGCGGGAAAGCACCTGCATGGCGCGGCGGATTTCTTCGTCGCGGCCGATGATCGGGTCGATTTTGCCCTGTTCGGCGGCCTCGGTCAGGTCGCGGGCGATTTCTTGAGCGCCTCGTAGCCGTCCTCGGCCGAGGCCGAGTCGGCGGTGCGCCCCTTGCGCAGATCGTTGATCGCGGAGTTCAGCTTTTGCGCCGTCACGGCGCCCGCCTCCAGCGCATCCTTGGCGCGGGTATTCACCATCGCCAGCGCCATCAGGATACGCTCGGCCGGTACGAAGCTGTCGCCCGCCTTTTTTGCGATCTTCTCGGCCTCGTCCAGCACGCGGACCATGGAGGGGTCCACATAGACCTGCCCGTCCGCGCCCGAAACCCTGGGCAGCTTGGCAACCGCCTGATCCACGGCCTCTGCCACGCGGCTTGCATCCCCGCCCGCGCGGTTGATCAGGTTGGAAGCCAGCCCCTGATCGTCATCCATCAATGCTTTCAGCAAATGTTCGGGAACGACCCGCTGGTTTTCCTCGCGGATCGCGATGGTCTGGGCGGCTTGCAGGAAGCCACGCGACCGTTCCGTGAACTTTTCCATGTTCATCGGCAATTTCTCCTTTTGTTAGCCCCCGAGTTGGCAGACGCCCTGTAGAGGCACGTCCCGGTTCGGGTCTTCGGGTAACAGATGGGAAGTATCACGCCGCTTTCAAGCCGCGACAAGCTGTGCCATAACACCGCGATTTCGCGGCAAAAGGGGATGTTCATGGATGATCGGCTGATCGTGGCGCTGGATGTGCCGGATGCGGTGGCGGGGCTGGAACTGGCCGGGAAGCTGGGCGATTCCGTCGGCTTCTACAAGATCGGGCTGGGGATGCTGACGGGCGGCGGGCTGGCGCTGGCCAATGAGTTGAAGCAGGAGCATGGCAAGCGCATCTTCCTTGACATGAAGCTGTTCGATATCGGCGCCACCGTCGAGGCGGCGGTGCGTGGGCTGGCCCGGTTCGAGCTGGATTTCCTGACCGTGCATGGCGATCCCAATGTCATCCGCGCCGCGAAGGAAGGGGCGGGGGATAGCGGGCTGAAAATCCTCGGCGTCACCATACTGACCTCGCTGGAGCGCGCCGACCTGGATGCCGCGATGATCCGGCCCGGCGAGTTGCACGAGATCACCGTGGAGCGCGCCGCCCGCGCCTTCGAGGCCGGGGCCGATGGTATCATCTGCTCGCCCCGCGAGGCAGCAGCGATCCGTGCCCTGCCGGGATCGAAGCTGATCGTCACGCCGGGCGTCCGCCCCGCGGGCAGCGATCTGGGGGATCAGAAACGGGTGGAGACACCGGCCAGCGCCATTGCAGCCGGTGCCGATCACATCGTCGTCGGCCGCCCTGTCTGGAAGGCCGGGGATCCGCGTGCCGCCGCGCAGGCCATCCTGGCCGAGATGGCGTCACCGCAGGCGCAGCGCCCGAACCGGTAGCGCGGGCGGGACTGCCGGATGGATATTTTCATGAAGAAGAAGGGCCGGGGCCGGGATTGATCGGAACGCCTCGCAGGGAGGAGGCATGCGGTTTCCGGCGCTTGACCGCCACCAACCGGTTTGGACAGATCGCTCCGGCCGAAACCGGCGCGAGGGATCACGCCTGCTCTGACGCGACAGGGGGGAGGTCGATAACCCGACGGATCCAGTCCTTGAAATGCGGCACGGCGAATGGATGTGAAAGGAACTCTCCGAGTGCCATCATCCGCCATTCCTGCCCCTCGTCGCCAAATCTGATCTCGGCGATTTCATCCCCTGTCAGGCTGCCGTGGAACAGCCACGACTGTATTCCGGGATCCTGATGCGAAGGGAAACGGTGTCCGGTCAATCGCTTGGGTGGCAGATCGATACCGAATTCCTCGCGCAGTTCGCGCCGGGCGCTATCCACGGGCGTCTCGTCCCCCTCGCGCTCGCCTCCGGGCAGGTCCCAATGGGCGGGGAAGGGGATATGGTCGAAATCGTCCCGCAGGCAGGTGAGCAACCGGCCTCCGGCCATCAATAGCAGCTTGGCACCGTGAAAGGGAATTCTGTCTTCGTTCAAGGGCCTGTCCTTGTCGAACCTGTCTGACGGCCTCGATCCTGCATGAACCGAGGCGGGTTTCATAGGGGGTGCAGTCTGGGATTCCACCCTGCCGCCATTCATTGGGCTGCGCGGATTCCTGAATGGATGATAGTGCGTCAAATGAAACTTCCAGGCCAGGGTGGAGCCCTGCCGAGACATCTGTGGGGGTTGACGCTTGCTTCGTCGCTGGTTCAAGAACCTGCGGCAACGGGGCGGCTCGCCCCGGCTTTGGAAGAGGCCACATGACCGAACTGCTCGAACAGTTGACCAAGGGCGACCGCCGCGCATTGTCGCGTGCCATCACGCTGATCGAATCGACGCGGGCAGATCATCGCGAGCGGGCCATCTCGCTCTTGTCGCATTTGCCGCCTCGCCAGGCGCTGCGCATCGGCCTGTCGGGGACGCCGGGGGTCGGCAAGTCCACCTTCATCGAGGCCTTCGGCACGATGCTGACCGAACAGGGTCTGCGCGTCGCCGTGCTGGCCGTCGATCCGTCCTCGGCCCGTTCGGGGGGCTCGATCCTGGGCGACAAGACCCGGATGGAGACCCTGTCGCGCAACCCGTTGGCCTTCATCCGTCCCACCCCCTCCAATGCCCAGCTTGGCGGCGTCGCCCGCCGCACCCGCGAGACGATCCGGCTTTGCGAGGCAGCGGGCTATGACGTGGTGCTGATCGAGACGGTCGGCGTCGGCCAGTCCGAGACGCTGGTGGCCGAGATGTCGGACCTGTTCACGCTGTTGCTGGCCCCGGCGGGCGGTGACGAGTTGCAGGGCGTCAAGCGCGGCATCATGGAAATGGCCGATCTGATCCTGGTGAACAAGGCCGATGGCGATCTGCTGCCCACCGCCCGGCGCACCGTTGCGGATTATGCCGGTGCGCTGCGGCTGTTGCGGAAACGGGCTCAGGATCCCGAAGGGTTCCCCAAGGCAAAGGCTGTATCGGCGGCCACCGGAGACGGGTTGAAGGAAGCCTGGGCCGAGATGCGGGCGCTGGCCGATTGGCGCCGCGAGCATGGGCATTTCGAAGCGAACCGGGCGGCGCAGGCGCGGCACTGGTTCATGGCCGAATTGCGGGCCGGGTTGCTGGCACGGCTGGATGAGCCCGATGTGAGGGCCGAATTGCAGCGGCTTGGCGACGAGGTCGCGGCGGGCGATGTGGCGCCGGGCGTCGCGGCAGCACGGATGCTGGACCGATTGAAAGGCATGTCGGGTTGAATCCGATTGTGAAATAAACGCCCGATTTTGCGCTCCATCGGGCACACGAATCGGTTAGAAACAGGGCATGAGGAAGGATATCGCCATGCTCGATCTGCCCGAACCCGAAACGCTCTATGCCGCGCTTCTGGCCCGCGATCCCGCCTATGAGGGGCGCGCCTATGTCGCAGTCACGACGACCGGCATCTTCTGCCGGTTGACCTGTCCCGCCCGCAAGCCGAGGCCCGAGAATTGCCAGTGGTTCGCGCATCCGGCGGATGCGCAGGCTGCCGGTTTCAGGCCCTGCCGCCGTTGTTTCCCCACCGGACCGACCGCCGAGGGGGACAAGATCGTTTCACGGCTGATGGCACTGCTGCGCGAAGATCCGTCGCGGCGCTGGTCCGAAAGCGACCTGACGGAAATGGGGCTCGATCCCTCGACCGTCCGGCGCGCCTTTCGCCGCCATTTCGGGCAGAGTTTCCTGCAAATGGCGCGAGCGACCCGTTTGCGCGGCGGGATGAGGACATTGACGGAGGGAGCCATGATGATCGATGCGCAACTGGATGCCGGATTCGATTCGGCCTCGGGATTCAGGAATGCCTTCGCGCGGCTTTTCGGACATCCGCCGCATGTTTGGCGCAGGGCTGCCGATCTGCGTGCCGACTGGATCGATACGCCGCTTGGCGGGATGATCGCGATCGCCGATGACGAGGCGCTGCACCTGCTGGAATTCATCGATCGCAAGGCGCTGCCCGAAGGGTTGCGCAAGCTGTCGGGCATGGTCGGCGGGCGGATCGGCCTGGGCCGCAGCCATGTGACCGACAGGGTCGAGGCAGAGCTGAATGCCTATTTCGACGGCCGCAATCCGCGCTTTTCCGTGCCGGTCCATATGCACGGGACCGAGTTCCAGCGCCGCGTCTGGAAACAATTGCGCGAGATACCGGCGGGCGAGACGCGCAGCTATGCCCAGCTGGCGGGTGAGATCGGCCAGCCCACCGCGACCCGCGCCGTCGCCCGTGCCAATGCCACCAATCGCATCGCGCTGGTCGTTCCCTGCCATCGGGTCATCGGTGCGGATGGCAGCCTGACAGGCTATGCCGGTGGTCTGTGGCGCAAGGAAAAACTGATCGAGACAGAGAGAGCCTATGCCCACTGAAAAAACTTTCCATTTCTTGCATGAGCCCGGTAACCCCCTGGTTCTCTACAATATCTGGGACGCCGGATCGGCCGAGGCCGTCGCGCGTGCCGGGGCGAAGGCCCTGGCGACGGGAAGCGCCTCGGTTGCCGGGGCGCTTGGTTATCCCGATGGCGAGGCCGTGCCGCTCGATACATTGCTGCATGTCGTCGCGCGTATCCGGGCAGTATCGGACCTGCCGCTGACCGTGGATTTCGAGGCGGGCTATGGCGAAACACCCGGTGAAATCGCCGGTAATGCCGCAGATCTGGAAGATCTGGGCGTTGCGGGGATCAACCTGGAGGACGGGATGCCGCCGGAAAACGGCATCCGCCCCGCCGCCGAACATGCCGAGCGAATCGCGGCCATTCGCGCGCGGACCGGCCTGTTCATCAATGCCCGCACCGATCTGTTTTTGCAGAATCCGTCCGATACCCATGCGGCCCTGTTGCCCGAGGCCCATGAACGTGCCGCGATCTATGCAGAGGCAGGAGCAGATGGTTTTTTCGCCCCGGGCCTGACGGAACCGGCATTGATCGGGGAACTGTGCCGCGACTGCCCGCTGCCCGTGAATATCATGGCTTCACCCGCTGCTCCCTCCATCGCCGAACTGGCCGGATTGCGGGTTGCGCGGATCAGTTTCGGCCCCTTCCCCTGGCGAGATGCGATGGCATCGCTGACGCAGGCGGCATCGGAACAGCTTGGGCAAGGGGCTTGACGCGGGGCGCTACCCGCTATAGTCACCCGCGAACGGAATTCCGGGCGCTGCTTTGCTGCGCCCTTTCACATTGGGCCGAACCTACCTGCCGGTGACGCCCGTTAAAGCTGAGACGAAGGATTAACACCATGTCGCGCGTCTGCGAACTGACCGGCAAAGGCCCGATGACCGGTAACAATGTCAGCCACGCCAATAACAGGACCCGTCGCCGGTTCCTGCCGAACCTCAACGAGGTTACGCTGACGTCTGAAAAGATGGGCCGCAGCTATTCGCTGCGCATTTCGGCCGCCGCCCTGCGCTCGGTCGATCATCGTGGCGGTCTGGACGAGTTCCTGGCCAAGGCGAAAGATACCGATCTGTCGGCCCGCGCTCTCAAGATCAAGCGCGAGATCGCCAAGAACGACGGCCCGGCTGAAGCGCAAGCCTGATCGGAACCATTCCGAAGCCGTGCTTTGCCCCGCCTTGGCGGGGCTTTTGCATTTATGCGCGGCGGCGGGACAGTTATAGCCTGCCTCCCGACAAGGGAGGGCCCATGATGCAAATCACCACCACCTGCCCGGACCTGGATTCGGCCAGGCTATCGGCGCATGAGGCTTTGCGCAGGCATTTCGCTGCCTGTGCCAATATTTTGCCGGTCGTCACTTGGAAAACCATCGGAACAACCGAGGCTGCGACAGATTGGCTGCTGTCGGAAACGGTCTGATCGGATAGATTGCCGTCCATGCGATTTGTCCTGCGCCTTGTCCTGATCCTTTGCCTGACGCTGACCGGCGTCGGTTTGGGCGTGGCGCGCGGCACCGTGCAGAGCGATGGGCAGGTGGTGATCTGCACCGGCGAGGGCGTCGTGATTCGCCACGTTCCGGGGGCTCCGGGAAAGTCCAAGGCGCATATCTGCCCGGATATGGCATTGTCGCTGCTGGGCGCGCCCGTCATGCCGGACGCTTCCGTCATGCGCGATCCGCTGCAGCGACGTCTTGTCATGCTGATCGATTCGGCGCCGGGCGTCTCGAGACCCGTTCCGACAGCATCCGCACGCGATCCTCCGCAGGGTTTGGCTACCATTTGATCGAATTGCCAAACTTACAGAGGATATACTCATGAGAACAGTTGTTTTTGCCGCGATGGCGGTGCTGATGCCCTATGCCGCTTCGGCCCATGATGGCATGGCCGTCAAGGATGCCTATGCGCGTGGCGCGAATCCGAAATCGGGCGCGGCCTTCATGCTGCTGGAAAACCACCGCAAGGTCGATTGCACGCTGCAGGATGTGGCTTCGGATGCCGCCGAACGGGTGCTGTTGCATACAAGCGAGGAAACCGACGGTATCATGAAAATGCAATCGGTCGAGGGCATTACGATCCCGGCGGAAGGTGAATATCTGATGCAGCGCGGCGGCGATCACGTGATGATGATGGGCCTGAAGGCGCCGCT
The DNA here is from genome assembly GCF_003007735.2 of Paracoccus methylarcula. Classification (GTDB taxonomy): domain Bacteria; phylum Pseudomonadota; class Alphaproteobacteria; order Rhodobacterales; family Rhodobacteraceae; genus Paracoccus; species Paracoccus methylarcula. Next base: position 53,737 of record NZ_PXNQ02000003.1, on the reverse strand, counting down.
CGAGGATGGCCAGACGGTAAAGCTGACGCTGGATTTCGGCGATTGCGGAACCGAGGAGGTCGAGGTGCCGGTCGATAATCAACGCGATGCCGGGCATGCCGGGCATGGTGATGCGGACATGAAGGACGAACACGCGGATCACTGATCGCGAATGATCTGCGGCGGTTCTTCTTGCCGAAGGATCGCCGCAGATGCTGCCTTGAGGACACGCAATCCGGTCGGGATGCCGCGAAAACATCTTGGTGAGTTGCAAAAACCGACCTGTTCGAGATAATCTTCCGGCGAGAAGAACAATCGAGCAGCCTACAGGAAACATCTATCATGAAACGCCGTCAGTTGATGTCGCTGGCCCTGCCGCTGATCGCCGTTCCGTCGCTGGCGCTGTCGCAGACCGCACCCGCCGCCCCGGTGAAGACGCAGGCCCGTGATCCCTATGCGCCGACCGAGGTCGCGATCCGCGATGATTTCGAGGTCGGCAGTATCGTCGTGGTCAGCAAGGATTTCTTCCTCTACCATGTCGTCGCCCCGGGCAAGGCGATCCGTTACGGCGTCGCGGTCGGCAAGGATGAACTGGTGTGGAAGGGCAAGGCGACCGTCGGCCGCAAGGTCGAATGGCCAAGCTGGCGCCCCACCCAGGACATGATCGAGCGCAATCCCGCCGCCTACGAGAAATACAAGGACGGCATGCCGGGTGGCCCGACCAATCCCCTGGGTGCGCGTGCGCTGTATCTCTACAACGCGAGGGGGCAGGACACCGCGATCCGTATCCACGGCACGACCGAGCCGGGCTCGATCGGCCGCGCGGTCTCGAATGGTTGCCTGCGGATGCGCAACGAGGCGGTGATGAGCCTCTTTGACCAGGTGCCGATCGGAACCCCCGTCTACGTTTTCTGACATTGCCGGTGAAACTGACCCATGTCGCGGATCCTGCCCTGGCGGGGTTCGATGACATCATCGACGTGCGCTCGCCATCGGAATTCGCCGAGGATCATCTGCCCGGCGCCATCAACCTGCCCGTTCTGGATGACGAGGAGCGCGCGCGGGTCGGCACGATCTACAAGCAGGTTTCGCCTTTCGACGCCCGCAAGCTGGGTGCGGCGCTGGTCGCGGCGAATGCGGCGCGGCATATATCAGAGGTGCTGGCCGATCGGGATGGAAGCTGGAAGGCGCTGGTCTATTGCTGGCGGGGCGGGCAGCGTTCGGGCAGCTTCGCCACGATCCTCAAGCAGATCGGCTGGCGCGTCGATACGGTCGAAGGCGGCTACAAGTCATGGCGCAACCTGGTGGTGGACAGGGTGCAGAATGGTGCGGTGGCCGCGCCTGTTGTGGTTCTGGACGGCAATACCGGCTGCGGCAAGACCGCGATCCTGCATCATCTTGCAGCAAAAGGCGTGCAGGTAATCGATCTCGAAGGGCTCGCCCGGCATCGCGGCAGCCTGTTCGGCGCCATGGCCGGAGGACAACCTGGCCAGAAGATGTTCGAGGGGCGTCTGGCCCTGGCGCTCGAAGGGCTGGATCCCGCGCGTCCGGTCCTGGTGGAGGCCGAAAGCAGCCGGGTGGGTGACCTTTTGGTGCCCAAGGCTCTATGGCGGGCGATCTGCGCTGCTCCCCGTATCCGGCTGGATGTCCCGGTTGGCGAACGGGCGGCCTATTCGGCCCGCGATTACCGCGATGTCGTGGAAAATCCCGAACATCTGAGCGCGATCATCGCTTCCTTGTCAGCGCTGCATCCGGCGGAGCGGATCGAGGGTTGGCTGGCGCAGGTGAAGGCCGGTGACTGGAAAGGGCTGGCAGAGGGCCTGATGCGCGATCACTACGACCCGCGTTATCGCAAGCATCGCGAGCGCTATGCCGAACGCGAGAAAGCGGTGGTGCGGGTGAGCCGCCTGGATGATCTTGATGCGGTAGCCGGAAAGGTCGCGGCGGCGCTGGAGCGCCTGAACGGGTGATCGCAGCTTTCCCGCGAGGCTGGATGCCTCCGGCGGGGATATTTTCATGAAGAAGAAGCGGCGATTCTATTCGGCGGTGCCGTTCCGGAGAAAGCGGCGAAGCAGCTTTTCCAGCTTGGCGGCGCCCAACGGAGCCATGGCCTTGGTGTGATCGTGGCTGATCGCCTCGTCGCTGAGACCCGCCCCCATATTGGTGATGACCGAGATGGCGGCGCAGCGAATTCCCAGGAACCGCGCGAGGATGATTTCCGGCACCGTTGACATTCCGACCGCGTCGGCGCCGAGGACCCTTGCGGCCCGGATCTCGGCCGGGGTCTCGAAACTGGGGCCCGAGAACCAGCAATAGACGCCCTGGGGAAGCGCGATCCCTTCCGCGCTCGCGGCCTCTTCCAGCGCGGCGCGTATCGCGATGTCATGCGCATCCGTCAGAGGCACGAAACGGGCATCGGTCTTTTCGCCGATCAGCGGGTTGGTGCCCGCGAAAGCGATGTGGTCATTGAGAAGCATCAGCCCGCCCGGCGGGATATCGGTGCGCAGCGATCCGGCCGCATTGGTCAGGATCAGCTTGCCGCAGCCCAGTGCCGACAGGGTTTCGAGTGCCGGGCGCATCGCGTCGGCGTGGCCGGTTTCGTAGTAATGGGACCGGCCCCCGAAGACGGCGACGCGGCGGTTTTCCAGCTCTCCGATGACCAGTTGCGGGACATGGCCCGAGACACCGGCATGGGGAAAGCCCGGCAGGTCGTCATAGGGAATCGCCACGCCCTCGACCGCTTCGGACAGATGGCCAAGGCCCGAGCCGAGGATGAGCCCGTATTCCGGGGGCTCTTCTCCGGCACGCTCGCGGATCAGGGCGGCGAGTTCAGCGCTCCTTGACATAGGGTTCTCCTCCTGCGCGGGGGGGGATGGCGCGGCCGACGAAGCCCGCGAGGATGATCACGGTCAGGATATAGGGCAGCGCGTTCATGAACATCGAGGGCACGGTAATGATGCCGAGATCCAGGTCGGGATAGCGGTTCGCGATGGCTTCCAGCAGGCCGAACAGGAAGGTCGCGAAAAGGGCGCTCCATGGTCGCCACTTGGCGAAGATCAGGGCGGCCAGCGCGATGAAGCCGCGGCCTGCCGTCATCTCCTTGACGAAACCCGCCGAGAGGCCGGTGGCCAGGTAGGCGCCGGCGAGGCCGCAAAGCAGGCCGCAGATGGCGATGGAGGCATAGCGCAGCCGCGTGACCGACACGCCGGCGGTATCGACCGAGGCGGGGTTTTCGCCGACCGCCCGCAAACGCAGGCCGAAGCGGGTCTGGGACAGGATCCACCATGTCAGCGGCACGCAGACGAAAGCCACATAGACAAGGATCGTATGGCCAGAGATCAGGTTGGAATAGATCGGACCGAGGAAGGGGACGCCCTGCAGGCTGTCGGCGAATGGCAGGGTGATCTCGCCGAAACGGCCTCCGCCGGTCAGGGACGGGGTCCGGCCGCCCAGGCCGAATATCCGTTGCCCCAGCAGCACCGTCATCCCCGAGGCGAGGAAATTGATTGCCACCCCCGAGATCAGCTGGTTGCCCATGAAGGTGATCGAGGCCAGCCCATGGATCAGCGCAAGCGCCATCGAGCCGCCGATTCCCGCCAGCAGTCCCAGCCAGGGGCTGCCAGTGGCATAGGCGACCGAGGCGGCGGTAAAGGCGGCCATCAGCATCTTGCCCTCCAGCCCGATATCGAAAACGCCTGAACGCTCCGAATACAGCCCGGCAAGGCATGCCAGCAGCAGGGGGGTCATCAGCCGCACGGCGCTGTCGAGGATCTGGATGATGGTGGCGAAATCCATTCTCAGCTCCTTTCAGTGGCCAGGCGGAAGGCGACATAGGCCAGGAAGGCCCCGATCGCGGCCTCGATCCAGCGCCGGGCGTGATCATAGGCGAGCCTGAAGGGAGAGGAGGAGAGCAGCACCGCATAGGCACCATGCCCGGCAAGCGAGAGCACGAAAGCCCCGGCGATGAAAAGCGCCAGAACCGGCATGGGGGCGCCGTCGGTCGCGCCCACGGTGGCGATGGCCAGCCAGAACATTATTGCCTTCAGGTTGGTTACTTGCATTAGGTAGCCGGTGATGAAGGCACGGCGCAGGTTTGCTTTGCCCGGCATACTCGCAATGACGACCTTCGGCGGCTCGATCGCTTTGCGCCATGCATTGATTGCGAGCCAAAGGATGTAGCCGGCTCCGATCATTCGGATAAACGCTGACAACCATGCAACCCGCTCGATAAGCAGACCGAATCCTTGCGTCGTAGCCAATGCCAGTGACGCCGAACCGAAGGCGATGCCAAGCGAGGCTGTCAGTGCGGTCGTCCGATCCCGTGACAAGCCGAGACCAAGAAGCATGGCGACACTGGGTCCGGGGGTGGCGACACCCATGACCAGAATGGCATAGGCCGCCGTGAAGCCCGGGAGATAGGGGATCAGCCACTCCATCATGCACGCCCCTTCCTGCGCATGGCGAGGAATATCCGTTCCAGCGGCATCCGCACCATGTTGTCGAGCGCACCGGTGAACAGGATCACCAATGCCTGGATGACGATGATCAATTCGCGTGGGATCGAAGTCCAGAGCGCCAGCTCTCCGCCGCCCTGGTAGAGAAAACCGAACAGCAGCGCGGCAAGGAAAACGCCGAAGGGGTGGTTGCGGCCCATCAGCGCCACGGCGATGCCGATGAAGCCTGCTCCTTCGACCGCGTTCAGGACCAGCCGCTCGGCCTCTCCCATGACATTGTTGATCGCCATCAGCCCGGCCAACCCGCCCGAGATCAGCATGGCGATGACGGTGATCCGCACCGGCGAGATCCCGGCATACATGGCGGCGGGCTCGGATTGGCCAAGGGCGCGGATCTCATAGCCGAGACGGCTGCGCCAGATCAGCAGCCAGACCAGGACGCAGGCGAGCAGGGCGACGAGGAAGGTGATATTGACCGGGGTGTTCTTGCCCCATTCCAGGCCGACATTGGCAGCCATGCCGCTCAGCGTGGGCAGATGCGCGCCTTCGGGGAAATTGGCCGAAGCCGGATCCATGCTGCCGACTGGCCGCATGAGGTTGACCAGCACGTAATTCAGCAGGGCGGCGGCGATGAAATTGAACATGATCGTGGTGATCACGATATGGCTGCCGCGTTTCGCCTGCAGCCATGCCGGGATCAGCGCCCATGCCGCGCCGAACAATGCCGCGCCGATCATCGCGGCGGGCAGGGCGATGCCCCAATGCGGCCAGGGCAGGGCAAGGCAGACCAGGGCCACGCCAAGTCCGCCGACCATCGCCTGCCCCTCGCCGCCGATATTGAACAGCCGGGCGTGATAGGCCACGGCGACGGCCAGCCCGGTAAAGATGAAATTCGTGGTGTAATACAGCGTGAATCCCCAGCCATAGCTGGAACCGAGCGCGCCATCGATCATGGTTTTCAACGCCAGCCAGGGGCTTTCGCCGATGGCGAGGATCACCATGGCGGAAATCCCCATTGCGAGGATCAGCGAGATCAGCGGCGTCAGGATCACATCCGCCCATTTCGGCATCTTGTCCATCAGGCCGCCCCTCCGGAAACATCCTCGATATGCTTGTGCTCGGGCGGGATGCCCTGGCTGGCATCGGCATGCGCAGTATCGGTGACGCCTGCCATCAGCAGGCCAAGCTCGCCCGTGGTGGTTTCGTCCGGCAGGCGCTCACCCATGATGCGGCCATCGAACATCACCGCGATGCGATCCGACAACGACAGGATCTCGTCCAGCTCGACACTGACAAGCAGAACCGCCTTGCCCGCATCGCGTAGCTCGATGATGCGCTTGTGGATGAACTCGATCGCACCGATATCGACGCCGCGCGTGGGCTGACCGATCAGCAACAGATCCGGGTTCCGCTCGATCTCGCGCGCGACGACCAGCTTTTGCTGGTTTCCGCCCGAGAAATTGCGCGCGGCAAGGTTCGGATTGCGGGGGCGGACGTCGAAATGCTCCATCTTGGCTTCGGCATCCGCGCGGATGGCGGCGTTGTCCATCAGCAGCCCCTTGTTGAATTCAGGCGCGCGGTGATAGCCGAAAGCGACATTCTCCCATGCCGTGAAATCCATGATCAGGCCTTCGGTCTGGCGATCCTCGGGCACATGGCCGATGCCCCGGGCGCGGCGGGTTGCGGCATCGGATCTGCTGCCGGTCAGGTCCAGTTCCTGCCCGTTCATCCGGATGCTGCCGCCGACCCTGGCGCCCTTTTCGGGAAAGCCGCCCAGCAATTCAAGCAATTGCGTCTGACCATTGCCCGATACACCCGCGATCCCCAGGATCTCGCCCGCGCGGATGTCAAAGCTGATGCCGCGCAGCCGCTCGACGGATTCATCATCCACCAGTTTCAGGTCGCGCACCTCCAGCACCTTTGCGCCGGGTTGGGCAGGGGTTTTCTCGACATTCAGCAGCACCTTGCGCCCGACCATCAGCTCGGCCAGTTCTTCGGGGCTTGTCTCGGCGGTTTTGACCGAAGCGACCATCTCGCCGCGTCGCATGACGCTGACATTGTCGGTGATGTCCATGATCTCGCGCAGCTTGTGGGTGATCAGGATAATGGTCTTGCCCTCGGCCTTCAGCCCTTCGAGGATGCGGAACAGGTGGTCGGCCTCTGCCGGGGTCAGCACGCCGGTCGGTTCGTCAAGGATCAGGATATCGGCCTGCCGATACAGCGCCTTGAGGATCTCGACCCGCTGCTGGTGGCCCACCGACAATTCGTCGATGGTCTCGTCGGGATCCACGTTCAGCTGATACTCGGCGGCAAGCCGTTTCATTGCCCCCCGCGCCTTGGCCAGGGAAGGGCGCAGCAGGCGTCCTTCCTCGACCCCGAGAATGATATTCTCCAGCACGGTGAAATTCTGCACCAGCTTGAAATGCTGGAAGACCATGCCGATGCCTGCGCGGATCGCGGTCTGGCTGTCGGCGATGGCAAGCGGCTGGCCATTCACCAGGATCTCGCCCTTGTCGGGCTTGTAGAACCCGTAAAGGATCGACATCAGCGTGGATTTGCCCGCGCCGTTCTCGCCGATGATCCCGTGGATGGTGCCCTTGGGCACGCGCAGGTCGATATCCTTGTTCGCCTGCACGGGACCAAAGGCTTTCGAGATGCCGCGCAACTCGATGGCAAAGGGGGCCGACGCGGCTGCTCGCCCCCCCGTATCCGCGACAGCCTCCCCCATCAGAAGCTGTGCGCGGGACAGGTGTTGTCGCTGTAATAGTCGTGAACCGCGATCTCGCCGGATTTGATCTGTTCCGCGATCTCGTCCACTTTTGCCTTCATCTCGTCGGAGATCAGCGAAGCGTTGTTGTCGTCCAGTGCATATCCGACGCCATCCTCTTCCAGACCCAGCACCGACTGGCCGGTTTCCAGATCCTCACCCGCCATGAACGCCTCGTAGACGGCGACATCGACACGCTTGACCATCGAGGTCAGCACCTTGCCCGGATGCAGGTGGTTCTGGTTGCTATCGACCCCGATCGACAGGATATCCTCGTCCGCCGCCGCCTGCAGCACACCGATACCGGTACCGCCCGCCGCCGCGAAGACCACATCCGCGCCCTGCGAGATCTGCGCCTTGGTCAGCTCTCCGCCCTTGACCGGATCGTTCCAGGCGGCCGGGGTGGTGCCGGTCATGTTGGCCACGATCTTGATATCGGGATTCTCGGCCTTGGCGCCTTGCGCATAGCCGCAGCCGAATTGCCGGATCAGCGGGACATCCATGCCGCCGACAAAGCCGACCGTGCCGGATTCACTGGCCATGGCGGCCAGGACGCCGACGAGGTAGCTGCCCTCCTGTTCGGCGAACATGATCGATTTGACATTCGGCTGATCGACGACGGCATCGATGATGGCGAATTTGGTGTCCGGGTAATCCGATGCCACCTCGTTGAGGATATTGCCGAATGCAAAGCCCGTCATGACGATGGGATTGGCGCCGGTTTCGGCCAGGCGGCGCAAGGCCTGTTCGCGCTGCGCCTCGGACTGCATCTCCAGCTCCTTGTAGGAGCCGCCGGTTTCCTCGGCCCAACGCTTGGCGCCCATATAGGCGGCCTCGTTGAACGATTTGTCGAACTTGCCGCCCAGATCGAAGATCAGCGCAGGTTCGGCCAAGGCGGTGCCGCCCGCAAGCGCCATCAGCGCCGAGCTCGCCATCAGCGTTTTCATCAAAGTCATGACAGATAACCCCATCCTGTTGCCGCGGGCGATTCAAGTCGCCCGCCTGATGCGTCGATTAGGGCGCATTGCCCGGAAGTGGTCAACCGCCTTCTTGTTGTTTTGCCAAACCAAGATGCATCACGACGGCATCGAGTCCGGGAGCGTAGTATCCCCGCCTGCGCCCCGTTTCGCGCCAGCCGAGGGCCGCATATAATGCTTGCGCGGGATGATTGTCTGCGGCGACCTCCAGGAACAGGTCGCAGGCCCCCATCGCGCGGGCCGTGGCGGCGAATTCGCGGGTGAGGGCAAGGCCATGACCCCGACGCCGTGCCTCGGGGGCTACCGCCAGGGTCAGCAATTCGGCCTCTTCGGCGACAAAGCGGCCCAGCAGGAACCCGTCATGGCGGGTCAGCAGGAAACTTCCGGACGATGCCAGCAATGCCGAGAACTCGTCGGCGTTCCATGGCCGGGGGGTCGTGAAACAGCGCGCATGCAGGGCGGCCAGCTGGTCGGGAGTCACGGCAGGATCACCGGGGCCGGGTCGCGTGGCGGCGCGGCATCCGCGGGGCGGAGATAGATCGGTGCCGGGCGCGGGGTGGGCTCTGCCCGCCGGATCATGGCCAGAGATGCGATGGCTTCGGCCAGGGGGACCGCCGGCGCAGCCGGCGCGGGGCCGGGCGGCAGCGAACCGGCCGCGGCTTGCCGTGGCCGGTCTTGTGCCCCGTCATCCCCGTTCGCGCCGAAATCCTGCCATATCACCTGGTCGCGGCGCGATGGCAGGACGACCCGGCAGGGGCGGGGCAAACCGAAAGCCGCGGCTTCGGTCACGCTGATGCCAATGGCGGGAATGTTCAGCGACAGGGCCAATCCCCGCGCAGCTGCCACCGCGACGCGGATGCCGGTGAAATTGCCGGGGCCGATCCCCACGCCGATCACGTCAAGGTCGCTCCAGCCGATCCCGGCCCCGGCCAGCATGTCCTCCAGCAGGGGGAACAGCCGCTCTGCCTGCCCCTTGGCCATCTCTTCGTGCCGGGAGGCCAGAACCCTGTCGCCGCACAGCAAAGCGGCCGCGCAATGCGCGGCCGATGTGTCGAAACCAAGAGCAACCGGGTCAGGCAACGGGCCGAACCTCGACCACCTCGGGGATGTAATGCCGCAGCAGGTTCTCGATCCCCATTTTCAGCGTCAGCGTCGAAGAGGGGCAGCCCGCGCAGGCGCCCTGCATATGCAGATAGACGATGCCGCGATCAAAGCCGTGGAAGGTGATGTCGCCGCCATCCTGGGCCACTGCCGGGCGCACGCGCGTATCCAGCAATTCCTTGATCTGGCCGACGATCTCGGAATCCGGGCCGTCATGGGCCGCATGTCCGGTGCCTTCCTGGGCGCCGCCCTCGATAGCCGGGGCTCCGGATTGGAAATGCTCCATGATCGCGCCCAGGATCGAGGGTTTCAGATGATCCCAAGGGGCGTCCTCGGTCTTGGTCACGGTGACGAAATCCCGGCCCAGGAACACGCCGGTGACACCCTCGACGGCGAAAATCCGTTGGGCAAGGGGTGATTTCCCACCTGTTTCGGCATTCGGGAAATCGGCGGTGCCGCTGGCGAGCACGGTTTCGCCGGGCAGGAATTTCAGCGTGGCGGGGTTCGGCGTGGTCTCGGTCTGGATGAACATGGGGGCGCTCCTTTGGTTCCGATATGGCGATGGCGGCCTGCCGGGTCAAGCGCTGCGGGCTGCGCGTATCAGGTGATCGCCTCCAGGCGTTCCTTCGACAGGTCTCCCGGGACGACCGTGATCGGGCAGGACAGGTTGCCGGCTTCGCGCAAAAGCCGGGTCAGGACCGGGTTCGCCGCGGATTTGTCGCTGTTCAGCCCGAGGACCACCACGCCGATCTCGTCATCCTCGGTGATCTGCGCGATCAGCTCATCGGCGGGATCGCCCTCGCGCACGACCAGTTCGGGCTCGACCTTGGGCCGCGAGCGCATCCATTTCGCGAAGACTTCGAAATGCGCCTCGATCCGTTCATAGGCCTCGGCGCGCATGACATCTGCCACGCCGAACCCATGCTGGATCTCGGCGGTCGGGATCACCGACAGCACGACGACCGCGCCACCCGTGCTTGCCGCCCGCATGGCGGCAAATCTCATCGCGTTAAGGCATTCATGGCTGTCATCCAGTAAAACGAGAAACTTGCGCATCCATATATCGCGTTTTTGCCTCGAAGATTGACGCCACAGTGAAGTAACCTTCGCGATTAAGCAAGCACAGCATGATCACGGATCGCGCCCTTGTCACCCGATCAGGGGGCGAAGGGATCGACCGGATAACCGACACCTGCAAGATACAGCCCATGAGGCGGGCAGACCGGTCCACAGGCGGCGCGGTCGCGGGCGGCCAATGCCTCGGCGACCTGCCGGGGTTGCCATGATCCTGCGCCGACCCGCTCCAGCGTGCCGACGATGGAGCGGACCTGGTTATGCAGGAAAGAGCGTGCCCGCAACCGGAACAGGTATTCCCGGCCATGGGGAATCTCGCGTTCCTCGATCTCGATCCGGTCCAGCGTCTTTACCGGGCTCTGGGCCTGGCAGATCGAGGAGCGGAAGGTGGTGAAATCGTGCTTTCCGACCAGATGTGCCGCGCCTTCGCGCATGGCATCCGCATCCAGCGGGTTCCGCACCCGCCAGACCAATCCGCGATCATGCGTCAGGGGGGCCCGCCGGGCAACGAGGCGGAAACGATAACGCCGCTCGATCGCCGAGAACCGCGCGTGGAAATCATCCGCAACACGCGCTACGGCCAGCACCGCGACAGGGGCGGGTTTCAGGTGGTAATTGAGTGCCTCGGACAGGCGGAAGGGATCCCAATCGCGCTCCAGATCGGCATGGGCGACCTGCCCGGTGGCATGAACACCAGCATCCGTCCGGCCCGCCGCACCGATCCGTGCGCCCGCCGCAAAGCCGGGATCAAGCCGCCCCAGGGCCGTTTCGACCGCCTGCTGGACCGAAGGCTGGTCGGCCTGCGCCTGCCAGCCCGAGAACGGGCCGCCGTCATATTCGATGAGAAGGGCAAATCGGGGCATGGATCAGCGGGTCTTCTGCCGTTCCGGGGTGGACAGCAGATCGTCCATGGTCTGTGCATCACCCGAACGCAATGCAGGGCGCTCGCCGCTATCGGCGGGGCGCACCCCTTCGCGGGCCAGACGCTCGCGCAGCACGGTCATCTCGATATCCAGATCGCTGCGGTCCCCTTCCAGCAATTGTCGGCTGCGTGCGGTGAAATCACTTTCCAGGTCGTTCAGGAAATCCTCGTAGGCCGCCCGTGCCTGCGTATCCTGCGAACGGGCATAGAGATCGGCGAACTTGACCGTCGCATCGCGGGCACCCATCAGGTAGATCCCCATATAGCGCCGAACCGCGCCCAACTCGGTGGGATCCTCCCGAACCTGGTCGAAAAGTTCGTGCACCGTGGCCTCGAACATCGCCACGCGGGCCTCCAGCCGCCTTTCGCCGCTGCGCAGGATCGCGTCCTTCATCTGGTCCAGATGGGCCTGACCCTCTTCGATCATTCTGGCGGCGCGGTCCTGCTGGAAACTGTCGATGCCTTCCATCCCCTTGTCGCGCATCGGGTCGGGGCCGAAGGCCAGCCAGTGAAGCGCCAGCCCCGCCATCCCGATCAGCGCGGCTCCGGCAAAGGCGCCAAGCTCGGCGGCGCCGATGCCCAGCCCCAAGGCGGCCATCACCCCGCCGAACAGCTTACGCGGGATCGCCGGGCGGCGGGCGGCGCGGCGGCGCTCATAGGCGCCTCGGCGACCAGCCCCTCGCCGGTCATCCACATTCCGGCGGCGATCAGCCCGAATCCCGCCAGGTTCATGACCATCCCGGCCGGTTCCTGGAAGAATGCGCTCAGAAGGAACGGAGAGGCGGCGATGGTGACCCATTTCGGCCGCCCCTGCAGCCGATGCCGGGTTTCGATCACGGGTAGCCGGCCCGAATCGCCGGATCTGCTGTCGGGTGAGAAAAGTCCACCGAAACGCTGTGCCATCCGGCCCCCTTACGCCGCACCGGCCAGAGACGCATAGAGCGTCAGCAGCACCAGCAGATAGAAGCTCAGCCTTTGCATCGCCTTGCGTGACATGAAATCCGTTCCTTCGATGTGGCACAGGGCCGGTTTCGCACAACATATATCGGTACGGCCCGGTGAATTGCAAAGCGAATGGGCCGAAACGGGATCAGCCGGGAAACAGCCTGTCCAGTGCCCGTGTCAGGGGCGCCGCATCGCGGATCGACAGCCGCACGGGCAGGGCAAGCACCTTGGAACGGAAATTGCGGGGCAGGCGCACCGCGTCCTTTTCGGTCGTGACAAGCTGTGCGCCCAGCATAACCGCCTCGCTCTCCAGCCGCGTGAGCAGGGCGGGGGTGAAGGGTTGGTGATCGTCCAGTGCCTCGCCGCGTATCAGTTCGGCCCCGAGACCCCTCAGCGTGGCAAAGAACTTCTCGGGATGACCGATCCCCGCGAAAGCCAGGACCCGGTGGCCCTGCCAGTCGATGCCGGTTTGCAGCGGGATCAGTTCGCCCCGCAGATGCGGCATGTCGAGAGGAGGTTGAAACCGCGCCTGTGCCTCCTCGCCACCGATCGAGACCAGCAGATCGGCGCGGGGAAGGCCGCTGGCGACAGGTTCGCGCAGCGGTCCGGCGGGCAGGCATAGCCCGTTGCCGAAGCCCTTCGCCGCATCGACGACGACCAGCGACAGGTCATGCGCCAGCGCCGGATCCTGGAAACCGTCATCCAGGATGACCGCCTCTGCGCCCGCAGCCACCGCCGCCCGAGCGCCCTCCACCCGGTCGTCCGAGACCCAGACCGGTCCGAAGGCGGCCATCAGCAGCGGCTCGTCCCCGGTCAGCGCCGCGTCATGATCGCGCTCGTTCACCCTCAGGCAGCCCCTGGCGCTGCCTCCGTAACCGCGGGAGACCACATGGGCGGCGATCCCGCGCGCCTGCATTTCCTGCTGCAGATGGATCACCGTCGGGGTCTTGCCGGTGCCGCCCGCGTTCAGGTTTCCGACACAGATCACCGGCACGCCGATGCGCAGCCTTGCCCCCCCCGCCAGCCGCCGCGCCGTCGCGCGGGCATAGATCGTACCGAGCGGCGACAACAGCCGGGCCCGCATGCTGGGCGGACGGATATACCAGAATGCCGGGGCACGTCTCATTGTCCGGCATCCTCCAACGCGTCCAGCACCGCCGAGGTGATCTGCATCGCGACCCCCGCGCCGCCGGTGCTGACCGTCCATGCGTTGCCGGCGAGATCGGCCACCAGGTCGGGGCGGGTCAATTCGGCGACGCTGTCGGCAAGGGCCTCTGGTCCCGGCACCAGCCGGGCCGCGTTGCCGCCGTCAAGCTGCTGCCATTCGGTCGAGAAACGCCGTGTGAAAGGGCCGTGAATGACCGCCGATCCTAGGGCGGCGGGTTCGAAAGGGTGCCGCGTCAATTCGTCATCGCCGCTGAGCGTGCCGCCCATATAGGTGACCGGGGCCAGCCGATACCATAGCCCAAGCTCGGCATTTGTCTCTGCGATCATGACCTGCACCTCCTCGTCGGGCTCTTCGTCTAGGTCGCGGCGCGCGACGATCAGGCCGTTTTGCTCGAATCTTTCTTGAAGGGGAATGATCCGATCGGGATCGGTCGGCACCAGGAACAGCAATGCGCGATGCGATTGATGCAATGCGGCAAGATGCGCCCCCAGCACCGCATCCTCTTCCGAGGGCGGGACGCAGGCGGCCAGCCAGGAATGCCGGCCGCCCAGAAGCTCGGCGAGGGTCGAGCGCTCGGCTTCGTTGCAGGGCAGCGGATCGTGAATTTCCGCCACCGGCCCGGTCATGCTGACCTTTCCGGGCGCGATCCCGATGCGGCGGGCGAGATGGTGGCTGTCAATGTCGGTGACGAAGAGCGTCGAGACCATCCCAAGCAATTCCCGACGCATCCCGGCACGCAGGCTCCAGCGGGCCTCGCTCCTGTCGAAACGCGCTTCGCCCATGATCACCGGAATGCCCAGTTCGACGGCGCTGACGATCAGTGCCGCCGGAAGCTCTGTCCCCAGGAGCAGCACCGCGAAGGGCTCTGCCCGCCGGATCAGGCGCCGCATGGCGGCGCGGTCGGTTTCCTGGTCCGGCAGTCCCCCTGCGCTCGTCTCGAGAATGCGCAGATCGGGGCGGCGCTTTTCCAGCATCGCACGGATCTGGGCCCGCGCCGCGTGGTTGGGCCGTGAAGCGGCGAGAATCAGCAGCGGCCCGGTGCCCGAAGGGAGCGGGGCATCGGGCTGGTCAGGCGTTTCGTGGCGCAATTGCAGCCAGAGGCCGAGCCGTCCCAGCCCCGCCACCGCCATCAGTTGCCGAGTTCCTCGGTCGGACCGGCCGGGGTCTCTTCGTCCCGCAAGCGGTGCAGATGGGCGATGAAATAGCGCGTATGGGCGCTGTCCACGGTGCGCTGCGCCTCGGCCTTCCAGGCGTTGTAGGCCTGTTCGTAATTCGGGAAGATGCCGACATAATGGATGTCGTTGGTGTCGCGGAACTCGGTCCGCTGCGGATCGACGAGCTCGCCGCCGAAGACGAGGTGAAGTCGCTGGCTCATGTGATCTCCTTGAGCTTCGGGATATTGGCCGAACCTAACGCGGAGCGAGGAGAAGATGAAGCGGCTTCCAGGGTCAGGGTAAGCGATATATGTCCCGATTGGCGTCCCGCGACCTGCGGGGGCTGCCTGCCCCCGCACCCCCGGGGATATTGTCATGAAGAAGAAGGACGATGCCGTCGTTCAAAGACCGGCGAGTTCCATCACCACGGCCCATTCCCCTTCGGTCACCGGCTGGACCGACAGGCGGGTATTGTTGACCAGCGCCATGTCCTTCAGCCGGGGCTCGGCCTTGGCCTGCTCCAGCGAGACGAAGCGCGGCAGGGGTTTGACCGCTTTCACATCCACGCATTCCCACCTGGGATCGTCGGTGGTGCTGTCGGGATGGATCTCGGCGATGACCTCGCAGATGCCGACGGCCTCCTTGCCCTGGTTCGAGTGGTAGAACAGCCCGAGATCGCCCTTTTTCATCGCCCGCATGTTGTTGCGGGCCTGGTAGTTGCGCACCCCGTCCCATTCCTCGCCCCGATCGCCCCTGGCGACCAGGTCGTCCCAGCCAAAGACGTCGGGTTCGGATTTGAACAGCCAGTATGCCATCAGCCGATCACCTTCTTCCATTCGGTCACCTGCACGCTCTCGAACAGCCCGGCGGATTTGTAGGGATCATTCGCCGCCCAGTTCTCGGCCGCGCCCAGGTCGGGGGCGTCGAGAATGACCAGCGAGCCGCGCATCTCTCCGTTCTCGATCAGCGGACCGGCCATGGCGACGATGCCGCTGTCCCGGATATGGGCCAGATGCGCCTCGCGCGTGTCCAGCCGGGTCTGCAGCGCGCCGGGCCTGTCCCGGCAGATGACGGCGAATAGGGGCATCATTCCTCCTTGAGCGGGCGGTTCATCAGGTGCTCCATGGCGTTTTCCACGGAAACCGCGCCTTGCGCAAGACGCGCGACCATGGCGGCGATGGGCAGCTCCTCGTCCAGTTCCGCGGCAAGCCGGGTCACGGCGCGGGCGGTGGCGGCCCCCTCGACGGTCGTGCCAGAGTCGAAATCCGTGCCCGAGCCGATGGCATGGCCGAAACGGAAATTGCGCGACTGCACCGAAGAGCAGGTCAGCATCAGGTCGCCCAGTCCCGACAGGCCGGTGAGCGTCTCGGGCCGGGCGCCAAGCCGGGCGCTGAGGCGGGTCATCTCGGCAAAGCCCCTGGTGATGATCGCGGCGCGGGCGCTGTCGCCCAGCCCCGCGCCGATGACGGTTCCGGCGGCGATGGCGATGACGTTCTTCAGCGCGCCGCCCAGTTCGGCCCCGGTCACGTCGCTGCTGCGGTAAAGGCGCAGGACGGGCGTGGACAGCGCATGTTGCAGCGCCTTGCCGCGCCCGGGATCGGCGCAGGCCAGCGTCAGGGCGGTGGGCAGGCCACGGGCGATATCGGCGGCGAATGACGGGCCGGTCAGCACGGCAATCGTGGCGGCGGGACAGGCAGAGGCGATCAGCCGCGAGGGGCCGGTCAGCCGGGTCAGGTCGATGCCCTTGGCCGTGCTGACCAGCGTCTTGCCGTCCAGATGCGCGGCGTGATCGGCCAGGAATGCGCCCAGCTTTTGCGCCGGAAGGGCCAGCAGCAGCGTATCGGCGCGGGCCGCCTGCGGCAGATCGCCGGTGACGGTGACCGCGTCGGGCAGGGTAACGCCGGGCAGGCGCGGGTTCTCGCGTCCCCAGCCCGTTGCCCGCCCCCAAAGCGTGACCGGCCCGCGTGTCGCCAGCGCCACCGCCAGCGCGGAGCCGAATGCGCCTGCGCCCAGAACCGCGATGCTCATGCCTTCGCCCCCTTCTTGCCGCTGCCCAGCATCGGCGCGGCGCGGCTGTCCAGTGGCCAGCGCGGGCGGGCGGCCAGGTCCATGCCGTCGCGCGCGCCTGTCCGGAACCGTTCGATTCCCGCCCATGCGATCATCGCGGCATTGTCGGTGCAAAGCCGCAGGGGCGGGGCGAGGAAGCGCGCGCCCGCGTCCTGCGCGACCTGTTCCAGCGCGGTGCGGATGGTCCTGTTGGCCGCGACCCCGCCCGCAACGGCCAGCACCGGGGCAGGGGACAGGGTCAACGCGCGGCGGGATTTCTCGGCCAGAACCTCGGCCACGGCGATCTGGAAGGCGGCGCAGAGATCCTGCCGGTCGGATTGCCGCAACCCGCCCTGTTCCGCGATCAACTGGTCGCGCAGGCGCAGCGCCGCCGTCTTGAGGCCCGAAAAGGACATGTCGCAGCCGGGCCGGTCCAGAAGCGGACGCGGCAGCTCGAAGCGGTCGGCACGCCCAAGCGCCGCCTCGGCCTCGACCGAGGGGCCGCCGGGCTGGGGCAGGGCCAGCAGCTTGGCCAGCTTGTCGAACGCCTCTCCGGGTGCGTCGTCGATGGTGCCGCCGAGGCGCGAGAATTCCTGCGGGCCATCGACGCGCAGGAACTGGCAATGTCCGCCAGAGACCAGCAGCATCAGGTAGGGAAAATCTATGCCGTCCGTCAGGCGCGGGGTCAGCGCGTGCCCGGCCAGGTGGTTGACGCCTACCAGCGGCAGCCCGGCCCCGGCGGCGATGCCCTTGGCCATCATCACCCCGGCCATCACCCCGCCGATCAGCCCCGGCCCGGCAGTCACCGCAACGGCGGTCAGCTCGCGCAGTGTCAGCCCCGATTCGGCCAGCGCCTGCTCGACGCAGATATCCAGCCGCTCGGCATGGGCGCGGGCGGCGATCTCGGGGACGACACCGCCGAAATCGGCATGCATCTCGGCCTGGCCCGTCACGACCGAGGACAGGATGCGGCGGTCGCCGGTGACGATGGCGGCGGCGGTGTCGTCGCAACTGCTTTCGATGCCAAGGAAAATGCTGTCGTCCATGCTCTTGCCGGGAGGGGGAATGCCGCTTACCCCTGATGAAGTAGCACCACCGAGGGGGAAATGCCAATGCCAGCAAAGCCGCAGCCCCGCCTTCTGCTGACCCGCCCCGAGCCGGATTCGCGGCGCTTCGCGGCGATGTTGCCGGAATGGGAGGCGGTGATATCGCCGATCCTGAGGATAGAGCCGGTTGAGCATGACGCGGCCCGGCTGCATGCGGTGCCGGGGCTCGTCTTTACCTCGGCCCATGCGGTGCCGGCGGCGGGGCCGGGGCGGGGGCGGCTGGCACTTTGCGTGGGCGCGCGGACGGCGGAGGCTGCGCGCGAGGCCGGGTTCACCCCGCGCGAGGGCAACGGCTTTGCCGAGGGGCTGCTGCCGCTGATCGAGGCGGCAGAGGTTCCGCTGATCCATCCGCATGGCCGTCACCTCGCGCGCGAATTGCCGGTCGAGGGGATGGTGGTCTATGACCAGATCGCCCAGCCCCTGAATGACGCGGCCCGGGCATTGCTGGCCCGGCCCGGCCCGGTGGCGGTGCCGCTGTTCTCTCCGCGCTCCGCCCGGCTGCTCTCGGCGGAGCTGCAGGATCGCTGCGCCGAGATATGGATCGCGGCGATCAGTTCGGCTGCGATGGAGCAGTGGCGGGCGCCCACCGCGCGCAGTGCGATCGCCACCGATCCCTCTGCAAAAGCGATGGCCGCGACGATTCGCCGACTTGCCGAAACGGAACAAAGCTGATCACAGCGGGTTGAGACTGCAGCCGCGCGTGAGTAGGCTAAGCCGGAAGACCCGGCGGCCGCGATGCCACCGTGGCGCGCGATGACGGGGAGTAAACGTGACAAAGCCGAGCAAGAGTAAACCCTCGAACAAACCCGCGGCTTCTTCGGCCGAGCAGCCGAAAGAGACGCTGAAACTCAGGAAAGAGGCGGCGGAGCCGGGCGTGATCGCGACCACCGATACCGGTGCGGGCAAGGGCGATTCCGCTGCCGCGCGCGGGGGAAAGATCGAGGCGGCCGATTCGGCGCTGGTCGGGAAATCCGCGACCGGGCGGGCCGCGGCAGAGCCCAAGCCCACGCCGAAACAGGCGGATATGGGCAAGGCTGCCGTGACATCCGCTGCCACGGAACCGGAGACGGGGCCGAAGGATGCCCCGAAGGACGAAGTAAAGCCCGGCGTTCCCTCGATCGATTCGCGCAGCAAGCCCGACGCGGAAACGGCCGGGACGCCGCAAGCCGCGACGAAACAGCCGGCCGCATCGCAGCAGAACGTGACCGTCCGCAAGACCGGCTTCTGGCCGGTGGCTTTCGGCGGTGTCGTGGCTGCCGGCCTTGGCGCGGCGGCGACGATCTGGGCGCTGCCGCATCTGCCGGCGGGCTGGTTGCCCGAGCAGGAGCCCGCCATCGACGCAGAGGCGATCAGGGCCGATGCCGTGACGGCCGCCGAAGAGACGGCGCGGCAGGTCGTGGCCGAGGCGGTGCGCCCGAGGCCGGGGAAGCGGCAGTTCCCGCGGATATACAGGCCATGCTGGAAGAGCAGGCCGAGCGGATCGCCGCGCTGGAAGAAGCGGGGGTGGCTGCGCCTTCCGATACCGCTGCGTCCGGTGATGCCGGTGGCGATGCCGCGCCATCGGGTCCCGCTTCGGCAGGCCCGGCGGGCGGCGAAGGCGAAGCGCCGGTTTCGCCACAGGATCTCGCGCGGTTGCAGGAGCAGTTGGAACAGCAGGCCGCGAAGCTGGCCGAGCTGGAATCGCGGCCCGGCATCGATCCAGATACTGCTGCGAAAGTGCAGCAGATCGCCGAGCAGGCCGATACGCTGCAGCAGCAGATAAGTTCCGCCGCCGAAGAGGCGCAGGCGCAGATCAGTGCTGCGCAAGCCGAGGCGCGAAATTGCAGGAAGCCGCAGCCGACAGCACGAAACGCGCGCAGGCCGTGGCGGCGGTCGCCGCATTGCAGGCCGCGCTGGACAAGGGGGTGACGGCGCAGGACGCGCAGCAGGCCCTTGCCGATGCCGGGATGGATGCTCCCGAAGCGCTGCAGCAGGACATTCCCAGCATCGAGACCCTGCAGGACAGCTTTGGCGATGCCTCGCGGGCGGCGCTGCGGGCGTCCCTGTCCGGCGAAGGCGGGCAGGGCGGCAACATGCTGACGAACTTCCTGAAAGCACAGACCGGCGCCCGTTCTGTCGCCCCGCGCGAGGGGGATGATCCCGACGCGGTGCTGTCGCGCGCCAATGCCAAGGTCGAGGCGGGCGATATCGCCGCCGCCCTGGAAGAGATGGCGGCATTGCCCGATGCTGCCCGCGAAGCCCCGGCCATGGCCGAGTGGCTGGCCGGTGCTTCGGCCTTCAGCGATGCGCAGGCGGCGCTGTCCGACCTGTCAGCCACCACGAATTGAGGACCCGGCCCATGTTATTGTCCTTGCTTAAAATCCTGTTCTTCTTTGCCGTGGTCCTGGCCATTGCCCTGGGGGCGATGCAGCTTTCGGAGACCGGCCAGACATTGCGCCTTGAATATGCGGGCACCGAGATCGCGCTGACGCCGATCAAGGCGATCGTGGCGCTCCTGGTGCTGATGGTGCTGGCATGGGGGGTGTTCAAGCTGCTGGGCCTTGTGCTGGCCTTCATCCGCTTCATCGCCGGGGACGAGACCGCGATCAGCCGTTATTTCGCCCGCTCGCGCGAGCGCAAGGGATATGACGCGCTTGGCGAGGGGATGCTTGCCGTCGCCTCGGGCGAGGGCAAGCTGGCGCTGGCCAAGGCCGCCCGCGCCGAGAAATTCCTGGACCGGCCGCATATCACCGATCTGCTGACCGCGCAGGCCGCCGAGGTGGCGGGCGACTCGGCCCGGGCCAACGCGACCTATCGCAAGCTGCTGGAGGACGAGCGCACGCGCTTTGTCGGCATTCGGGGACTGATGCGGCAAAAGCTGGAAGAGGGCGATACCAAGGCCGCGATGCTGCTGGCGCAGAAGGCCTATGCGATCAAGCCGAGCCACAAGGAGATCCAGAATACCCTGCTGGACCTGCAGACACGCGAGCATGACTGGAAGGGCGCACGCGCCATCCTCAAGGACAAGCGCCGGCAGGGGGAACTGCCCAAGGATGTCGCCCTCCGCCGCGATGCGGTTCTGGCCCTGCAGGAAGCCAGCGAGGTCCTGGCGCAGGGCAATTCGATCAGCGCCCGCGAGGCGGCGATCTCCGCCGCCAAGGCCTCGCCCGACCTGATCCCGGCCTCGGTCCTGGCGGCGCGCGGCTATATCGCGCAGAAGGATCCGCGCAATGCGACGCGGATCCTGGAAAAGACTTGGTCGGTGCGCCCGCATCCCGACATCGCCGCCGCCTATGCCGAGATCGTGCCGGACGAGACCCCGAACGCGCGCCTGCGCCGTTTCGAGGCGCTCTTGCGGAAAAAGCCCGATCACGAGGAATCACGCCTGCTGAAGGCAGAGCTTTTGCTTGCCGCCGAGGATTTCCCCGGCGCGCGGCGGGCGCTTGGCGATCTGGCCGAAACTCATCCCACCGTCCGCACCCTGTCGATCATGGCGGCGGTCGAGCGGGGCGAGGGCGCCGATGACAGCGTCGTCCGGGGCTGGCTGGCACGCGCACTGACCGCCTCGCGCGGGCCGCAATGGGTTTGCGACAAATGCCATAATGTCATGGCCAACTGGGCGCCCGTCTGTGACAGCTGCAACGGTTTCGATACGCTGACATGGCGTGAGCCCGCCGAAAAGGGAACCACCACGGTTGTCCCCGGAGCAGAAATGCTGCCGCTGTTGGTCGGCGCTCCGGGCAAGACCGGGACGGATGAGCGGTCGGATGGCGATTCGATTGCCGCGGCCGAAGCCACGCCGAAACCGGCCGCCAAGACCGAGATCCCCGATGTCGCGCCGGGAATGGTTCCGCGCGAAGAGGATTATGTCGAGGTCGAACCGGCCAGCACCGTGACCACGTCCGAAGCTCCCGCCGGGGATTCGGCGGCAGCCCCGATGGCGGAAGGCGATGCCGTGGCCCCGAATGGCAAGGCTCCCGATGAGGTCGAGTTCACTCCGGTTCGCCCGGATGTCGAACCACTGGACAGCGTGCAACAGGGCCAATCCACCTCGAAAAGGTGATCCCCGGGACGTGCCGGTTCCGCCAGCCCGAAGAAAAACGATCCGCATCCCGCCCGGGCTCACAAGGCCCGGGCTTTTCCATCCGCCATGCAGCCTGCGCTGCCGGGGCAGGACGCACCCTAGCGGATGACACCTGAGGCAATGCATGCCGCCATTACCCGGTCCGTTCGATCCGTTTCGGGGCGCGGGAAAATGCGGATCGAGGGCGATTATTGTGCTTGTCCCTCTTCCCCCTTCTGCCGGAACCTGCTATTCGGCCCGCCATAACTGGACGCCGGTGTAGCTCAGCTGGTAGAGCACGTCATTCGTAATGATGGGGTCGGGGGTTCGAGTCCCTTCACCGGCACCAGTTTTCACCCGTTAAATTGGTAAGCTCTGCCTTGGCCGCTCCAGGGATGCGGAACTGTGCGGGGCGTTGCCGGAGGCAGGGACCGGTTTATGGCAGCCGGGTCTTGCTTCGGGAAATGTTGGCATATATCCGCAGGTGATCGAACACTGCCTGCAGGGTTCGCCATCATATCCATCAGCCGGCCAGGACGGTCAGCGGGATCTTTCTGCGAAGGGGCGGCGAGCCGCTCGGTGCATGAAGGGAAAGGCTTCCCTTTGCTGGCCGGATGCGAAATATCTGAATATGGTATGGCAAATAAACCGAGAAGTGATCGCTATATTCAGGCTCTGCGGTGATATTTTCCTGGGGCGCGCCTCTGTGTCTGATTTACATGAAAAGATGATTTTCATGTAATATATACCAAAATTATTATTTCTGCGCTGCAGTATTATATGAGTGGGATATGCTTGTTTAATACCGGTCGCGCCGGGAAACTTGCCGGTTTGTTGCAATCTCTGGTCCTCGATCACGGACGCATGCCGGGCGCTGGACATGTTGCTCTGAACACTGCCGTGAGACCCAGGTATCATGCCTTCCCCACCCGGACAGGACCTTTCCGGCCTCGGCCTGGGTCGATTGGAATTCAGTTTCTGCCGATGATATTGCCGCACATTTTTAAACCCTGCGCAGTTCGATGTTTTCTCGCTATCCAGCTTTTTAGCATTTCTGTATTTTTTTGTTGAAGAATTCGTGATCCGGAGATTATAAGGAAGTGCTTCCGGGCTGATTGCGCCACATATCGATTTTTTTGTTTCCCACAACGTTAGCTTGCATAGGGGTGCCACCCTACGCGCCTGCTTCTGTACCCAGCCTTCTTTCCCGGGGGCGTACATCGGTGCTAACGACAAGGATGCAGTTATGACCTATATATCTGGGATTGATCCCGGGATTACGATTGACGTGGATACGGGTGTCATCGACACCAATTCATTGTCGCTTCTCAACGCATTTGGAACAACCGAAACGATCTCTTCCTATGATAACAGCGGAGATACGAGCGGGGATCCCGATACGCTTGAAAATGGCGAACCCCTCGGCGTTTCGACAGAGGAAGGAACAACGCTTTCCGGGACCTATCGCGGTGATTTGACGCTGAGCACCACCTCGCCGTCAGTCAATGTTCCCCTGGTGGGCGGACTTACAGTCCAGGTCAACCCGGTGGAAGGAGAACTTTACGAGGCGTCCGACGGAACATTCTACATGATTTCCGAAGACCCGGTGAATGACGCCCGGATCGGGATCACGGCGACTGTGTCATTGCTTGGTCTGCCGCCAGTCACCTTCGAAGGCGATCTGTCGGAACTGGACGCATGGCTGAACGATATTCCGGGGATCGGTCCGATTCTCAATGCGATCGGTGACACGACCCAATTCGTTCTGGATACCGCGGTCACGACCCTCGAATACGATCCCGCTGGAACGCTGGTCATCTGTTTCACCCGCGGCACGCTGATCGAGACCGAAGACGGGGTGCGTCTGATCGAAGATCTGCGCGTTGGTGATCGCGTGATGACCCGGGACAACGGTATCAAGGAAATCCGTTGGATCGGGACGAGGAAGCTTTGCGCGAAAGCGATCGCGGCAAACCCCGGTCTCCGGCCCATCCGGATCAGGGCGGGCGCGCTCGGGTCGAACACGCCATCCACGGATCTGCTGGTATCGCCGC
Source organism: Paracoccus methylarcula (assembly GCF_003007735.2). Lineage (GTDB taxonomy): Bacteria > Pseudomonadota > Alphaproteobacteria > Rhodobacterales > Rhodobacteraceae > Paracoccus > Paracoccus methylarcula. Next base: position 29,948 of record NZ_PXNQ02000003.1, on the reverse strand, counting down.
AGCATCGTGTCCTGGTGCGCTCGCAGATCGCGCAGCGCATGTTCGGCACGCTCGAGGTCCTGGTGCCTGCCAAGCAGCTCTGTCAGCTGGACGGGATCGATATCGCCGAGGATCTTGCGGAAGTCGAGTATTTCCACTTCCTCTTCGATCAGCATGAAGTGGTGTATGCGAACGGTGCCGCTTCGGAGTCACTCTATACCGGTCCTCAGGCGCTGAAATCCGTGGGTCTTGCTGCGCGGGAAGAGATTTTCACGCTGTTTCCGGAACTCAGGGATGCCGAATTCGCGTCGAATTCGGCGCGTGAACTGCCTTCGGGACGCAAGTCGCGCAAACTGGCGATGCGTCACCGGCTGAACGGCAAGCCCCTGGTGATGGATCGTATGGAACTTTCTGGCGCCGAATAGGCACAGGGAGGGAAGGTGGTCAGGGTGGTGCCACACCCTGACCACCGAGCCTTCACTTCGGTGCTATGAAGGATGCAATCGAACACTACTGGAAGCCGTGTTCGCCTGCCGGGAATTTATACTCGATTATGCTCACAACAAACAATGGGCCCATATCGAGCGAGAGCGATTAACCGCCTGTTGGACAGAACCGGAGTATTGATCGCGGGTGGTTGTCGATTGACATGGGAAGGAGAGGTGCGCGTTGCCAGTCAGCAGAAACATGGACACAATATCACATAGTTCATCCAGGGATGCCCGCAGGCCATCGATCTCCGCGGCTCACCGCCGTTCATACGCGGAGGATCATTCCGCGCCCAGGCTCCGCGACAGCCTGGGAATCGTGAAAACCTTTCCTCCGGTCAGGACGGCCATTGTCGTGCTCGCAGGGGTATCGCTGCTGGGATTCCTGCTTTTCTGAGGCCCGGCACCTTGCTGAAAGCGCCCGATATCCAACCGGATTCGCGCGCCATCCTGTATCGGAATGCGGGGAGCCAGCCTTGAGCTTGACCATTCCTGCGCCGAGTACAGGCCGACCGAGCCCCCGAAAGCAGGTTGTACGCCATCGGTTCCGGGGATGATTGCGTCCCGCGATAGCCGGGGGTACCGCCCGTCGCCGGCTGGTTTTCGAACCAATGGCGCACCATCCGGCCCCCCGGGGGGATATCGGGATGAAGAAGAAACATGCACATCCGAAACCGATAAGCCGCAACCTGCTCTAGCGTTTGCGCCCGGTTTCCTTCCCCGTCGTCTTTTGTTTCGAAGCGGGCTTGGTCCAGCGTGCTTTACCATGCGCCTTCGGAGCCTTGCCTTTCGGAGAAGCCGCGCCCGGTTTCGCCGCATTATGGCTTTTGCGGGCGCTTGCGGACCAGCGTGCCTTTCGGGGGCGAGCCTTGTCGTCTTCGGTCCCTGCTGGCGCATCCTGGCGGGGAATGTCTTGGGTGCCGGGGGCCGTGCGTTCGAGGCTGGGCTGGCCGGGCAGGCGCTGCATCAGCAGTCCGGGTTCCAGTTCAAGCTGATCGCCGAAACGCGCAGCCATCCCGGTGGCGATTTGCACATAGGTTTCGTTCTCGCGCACGCGGATCGCGCCGATGGCGTCGCGGGTGATGTCACCGGCTTCGCAGATCTTTGGTAGCAGCCAGCGCGCCTCGGCGCGGCCGGTATAGCCGACCGAGAGGGAGAACCAGGCGGCATCTCCGAAATCCCCACGCTCGCGCGGAGCGATGGGGGCGGGGTTGCGGTCGCGCAATATGGTCAGTTCCTCGGGCACCGGGCGGCCTTCGCGCCACAGCCGGATGAACGCCGATGCAAGCTGCTCTGCGCCGAACCGATCCAGCAGGGCTGTGGCAAGTGCCGCTTCGTCGCCGGGGGCATCCTGCAGCGTCGGATGGTCCATGATCCTGGCATCGTCCCTCGCCCGGACCTCATCCGCCGACGGAGCCGGAGCCCAGGTTGCTTCGAGGCGAGCGGTTTTCAGCAGGCGTTGTGCCTTCTTCTGATCTGCGGGGGGAACAATGAGCGCCGAGACGCCCTTGGCCCCGGCCCGGCCGGTGCGGCCCGAGCGATGCAGCAGGGTATCCGCATTGGTGGGCAAATCGGCATGGATGACCAGTTCCAACCCGGGCAGATCGATGCCGCGCGCGGCCACATCGGTGGCCACACAGACCCTCGCCCGACCGTCGCGCAAGGCAAGCAGCGCGTGACTGCGTTCCTGCTGGCTCAGTTCCCCGGATAGCGCGACCGCCTTGAAGCCGCGATTGGCCATCCGCGCCAGAAGATGGTTCACATTCGCGCGGGTCTTGCAGAAAACGATCGCCGTTTGCGCTTCATGGAGACGCAGCAGGTTGAAGATTGCCGGTTCGCGGTCGCGTGCGGCAACGTTCAGGGCGCGATACTCGATATCCCCATGCTGGCGCGCTTCGCCGGCCGTGACGATGCGCAATGCATCCTTTTGAAAATCCTTCGCCAGCTTTTCGATGGCCGGAGGGACGGTGGCCGAGAACATCAGCGTGCGGCGCTCGGCAGGGGCGGCCTGGAGGATGAATTCCAGATCCTCGCGAAAGCCCAGGTCCAGCATCTCGTCGGCCTCGTCCAGCACGGCGGCCTGCAGGCCGGACAAATCGAGGCTGCTGTGTTCGATATGGTCGCGCAGACGGCCCGGCGTGCCCACGACGATATGCGCTCCGCGTTTCAATGCCCTGTGTTCGTTGCGAAAATCCATGCCGCCCACGCAGGTGGCGATCTGCGCGCCGGCCTCTGCGTAAAGCCAGGCCAGTTCGCGCGCGACCTGTAATGCCAGTTCCCGCGTCGGCGCGATCGCCAATGCCAGCGGCCTCTCGGTGGGTGCCAGCATGTCGGCGGCGGACAGGATGTCGGGGGCCATGGCCAGCCCGAAAGCCACGGTCTTGCCCGAGCCTGTCTGGGCCGAAACCAGCAAGTCGCGCCCGGAGGCGTCAGGTGACAGCACGGAATCCTGAACAGGAGTGAGGCTGGCATAGCCCTTGGCTGCCAGCGCCGCGGCCAGGGGCCCGGCAATGTCGTTACGTATCATGTCTTCGCCAGAAAGGGGGGCGCCTTGCACCCGGTCAACGGCGCCTATCCCTGGTGACGGCAAAGCCTGTGCCCATCACCGCAGAATTGCGGAGCCAAAGAGGAGCTCTCTAATGGCAGGGGCCGGCAAAGTAAAGCGGGAAGAGAAGGGGCAATCGCCCTGACCCGGTCAGAGCAACCACCATCCCGACTTCTTCAGCGGGTTGCGAATCATCTTTTCCTTCGATGGCAAGGCGTCGCGGTCGAACATGACGCGGATCTTGTCGCGGCCCTTGCCCTGGTAGATCAGCTTGCGGGCGGCGTCCCATTCCTTCAGGCGCTTCTTGATCCTGTTATGCGCGACGGTCGTTTCCAGCACCTCGACCACCTTGTCGGATTCGCGTGCATATAGCAGCGGCAGGTTGCGGTAATGGCAGGTCGTCTCGCCGTCGAGTCCGGCCAGTTCCGGCCCCGGCCGGGTGCCGCCGAAGGAATGGATGACCAGTGGCAGGATGATCTGGTCCAGCCATGGATCGAGACTCTGGCAGGCCAGTTCATCCTGCGGCTCGTCGCGCACGGCGATTGCCCAGTCCAGGAAGCGGCGGCCAAATTCCTCCGGGTCGGCCCCGAAGAACCAGCCGGCGTTGAAATACAGGTAACGCTCCCAATGTTCATCCGGTTGGCTCGGATCCAGCGTGCTGGCGAAGTCCAGGCCGAACCGGTCATAGAGGGATTTCCAGATGGTGCTGTATCCCGGACCGTAGAGCGGCGGAATCGGCCAGGTTCCTTCGCGCCGCATCGATGCGGAAGGGCGCTTGAAATCGAACTTGATGCTGTCCAGCGGGCCGGTGATCAGCGTGTCGGTGTCGAAAAAGATGAATGGCTCTTTCGGGGGCAGGACCTGCAACGCCTCGATCTTGTTGCCATAGGGATATTGCGCGCCGAAATGCCGGGCCGTGAAGGGATGGATTTCGGCCCCCAGCCATTCCAGCACGTCGCGGGTCTCGGGCGCGATCAGGGTGTCATGACCCGCCCAGGCCCCCTCGGGCTGCGGCTCGGCAATAATCAGCCGTCCCGGATAATCGGGCGACGATTGGCGCAGGCTGGCGGCAAAGATCAGCGCCTCGAACTGCAGGCGACCGCCCTGGGCGACGATCAGGAGATTCGCGCCTTTCGCCTTGATCTTCCGTTCAGTCCTGACCTTCCCCGGGGCCGTCTCGGCCTGCTTTGACGCTGCCTTGGCCGGCTTCGGCGCTGCTTTCGGACTGTTCAATTTCACCATTTCCAAACCCCTTGTCCTGAGAGGAACACTAAATCATGCATGACTACAGCAAAAGAACGCTTCGGCCATGTCGTTAATTCATGCCTGCCAGCAGTAAAAGATCGCAACGGTAACGAAATGTGACAACTGCCGCCAATACGGGAAATTACCCGATCCGCGCGGAAAGCTGCCTGAAGTTCGGGCAGCAGGACGCGTTGCGTGCTTGCAGCCCGTTCGCGGCCTTTCTATAGAAGGCGGCATGGAATTTCCGGTGTTCGGATCACGAATTACTTGCCCGGTGGTGTGAGGTTTCGCGCCGCCGGGTCAACTATTGTCCAAATGATCTCCGAACGCCCGAGCAAGGAACGCCCCGATGAGCGCCGATACATCCCAGGCCGACGCACCCGATTACCGCGACACCGTCTTTCTGCCGCAGACCGAATTTCCCATGCGCGCCGGCCTGCCCGCGCGCGAGCCCGAATGGCTGGCCCGGTGGAAACGGATCGGCATCTATGACCGCCTGCGCGAGCGGGCAGGGGAGCGCGCGCCCTTCATCCTGCATGATGGCCCCCCTTACGCGAACGGGCATCTGCATATCGGGCACGCGCTGAACAAGGTGCTGAAGGATTTCATCGTCCGCTCGCAGCAGATGATGGGCCGCGATTCGCGCTATGTGCCGGGATGGGATTGCCACGGCCTGCCGATCGAGTGGAAGATCGAAGAGCAATACCGCGCCAAGGGATTGGACAAGGACGCGGTCGACATGGTCGAGTTCCGGCAGGAATGCCGCCGTTTCGCCGATGAGTGGATCGACGTGCAGCGCGAAGAGTTCAAGCGTCTTGGCGTGACCGGCAAATGGGACGATCCCTACCTGACCATGAACTACCATGCCGAGGCGGTGATCGCGGCCGAGTTCATGAAGCTCTTGATGAACGGCTCGCTCTACCAGGGGTCCAAGCCGGTGATGTGGTCGCCGGTCGAAAAGACCGCGCTGGCCGAGGCCGAGGTCGAGTATCACGACCATACCAGTCACACGATCTGGGTGCGGTTCAAGCCGGTGGACGGGGTTCTGGACGGTGCGTCGGTGGTGATCTGGACCACGACTCCATGGACCATCCCGCAGAACCGCGCCGTCGCCTATCATCCCGACATCGCCTATGGGCTTTACGAGATCAGTGAAGTTGCCGAAAATTCGACCGCAACGCCGGGCGAGAAGCTGATCCTTGCCGATGCCTTGGCCGAGAGCGTGATGAGCGCGGCGAAGGTGGAAAATCACAAACGCCTGCGCGACGTTTCGGCCGACGAGTTCAAGGGGCTGACCCTTGCCCATCCATTCCGAGCCGTCGAGGGTGCGGCAGGCGAATGGGATTACGATGTCCCGATGCTGCCTGGCGATCACGTCACCGACGAGGCCGGGACGGGTTTCGTCCATACCGCGCCCAGTCACGGCGATGACGACTACCAGCTTGGTCTGAAACACGGCCTGCCGATGACCTATAATGTCGAGCCGGATGGCAGCTATCGCGCCGATCTGCCGATCTTCGGCGGGCAAGAGATCGTCGCTGCGGATGGCAAGGATGGCCCCGCAAATGTCAGTGTCATCAAGCAACTGGCCTATGCCGGGGCGCTTCTGGCCAAGGGCAGGATCAAGCATTCCTATCCGCATAGCTGGCGCTCCAAGGCACCGCTGATCTTCCGCAATACCGCGCAATGGTTCGCTGCCATCGACAAGCCTCTGGATGACGGCATGGGCGAGCATGGCGACACGATCCGCGCCCGCGCGCTGACCTCGATCGACAAGCTGGTGCGCTGGACGCCACAGACCGGGCGCAACCGGATCCATTCGATGGTCGCGAGCCGGCCCGATTGGGTGCTGTCGCGGCAGCGGGCATGGGGTGTGCCGCTGACCTGTTTCGTCCGGAAGGGTGCCAAGCCCACCGACCCGGATTTCCTGCTGCGCGATCAGCGCGTCAACGACCGCATCATCGCCGCCTTCGAGGCCGAGGGCGCGGATGTCTGGTATCGCGAGGGCTTCAAGGCGCAGGTGCTGGACGGTGTCGTGAACCCCGAGGAATATGATCAGGTCACGGATGTGCTGGATGTCTGGTTCGATTCCGGCTCGACCCATTCCTTCGTGATCCGCGACCGCGCAGACGGCTCGCCCGACGGGATTGCCGACCTGTATCTGGAGGGCACCGACCAGCATCGCGGCTGGTTCCAGTCCTCGCTCTTGCAGGCCAGCGCCACCAGGGGGCGTGCGCCCTATCGCGGCGTGCTGACGCATGGCTTCACGCTGGATGCCAAGGGCATGAAGATGTCCAAATCGCTTGGCAACACCATCGTCCCCGCCGAGATCGTCAAGCAATATGGCGCGGATATCCTGCGGCTCTGGGTGGCGCAGGTGGATTACACCGCCGACAGCCGCATCGGTCCCGAGATCCTGAAAGGCACCGCAGACAGCTATCGCCGCTTGCGCAACACGCTGCGTTTCATGCTGGGTAACCTGGCCGGTTTCTCGGATGCCGAAAAGCTGGAACCCTCCGAGATGCCCGAGTTGGAGCAATGGGTGCTGCATCGCCTGGCGCAACTGGATCACGCGGTGCGCAAGGGCTATGACGCCTATGACTTCCAGGGCGTGTTCCAGAAGCTGTTCCAGTTCTGCACCATCGACCTGTCATCCTTCTATTTCGATATCCGCAAGGACGCGCTTTACTGCGATGCGCCGGGCAGCACCCGCCGCCGCGCCGCGCGGACGGTGCTGGATATCCTGTTCCACCGGCTGGTGACATGGCTCGCGCCGATCCTGCCCTTCACGATGGAGGATGTCTGGCTGTCGCGCTTCCCCTCGGAAGACGACAGCGTGCATCTGCATGATTTTCCCGCCACGCCTGCGGACTGGCTGAACGAGCCGCTGGCCGCGAAATGGGATCAGGTGCGCCGCGCCCGCCGGGTGGTCACGGCGGCGCTGGAGATCAGGCGCAGCGACAAGACCATTGGTGCCAGCCTCGAGGCGGCGCCGGTCGTCCATGTCGAGGATGAAGAGGCGCTGGCGGCGTTGAGATCGGTGAATTTCACCGATATCTGCATCGTGTCGAACCTGTCGCTAACCGCCGACCCGGCCCCGAACGAGGCGTTCCGCATGGCCGAGATCCCCGGAATCGGCGCGGTTTTCGAACTGGCGGAAGGCGAGAAATGCCAGCGCTGCTGGAAGATCCTGCCCGATGTCGGCAGCCATGCCCATCCAGGAGTCTGCGCCCGCTGCGACGAGGTGCTGAGCGGCGCCTAGATCGCAGCCTGTGCGCTGACCGGCATTGCCCGGTCAGCCGCGCGGAGCCGCCGCCCGCTGCAACCTGTCATTGATGGCAAGCCCCAACCCATGTTTCGGGATGGGAACGACGGCGATGCTCTCTGCCCCGGTGGCATCGGCCATGTGCATCAGGCCGAACAGGTTTCGCGCGGCCTCGTCCAGATTGCCGGAGGGGCTGAGATCGAAGACCTCCGCCGCCGCATCGATCCCCGGGATCAGGGCCGATCCGAAACCCAGCACCGCTTCGCCGGGTTCGATCCGCTCTGCGTTCAGGCGCATCCTGGCGCGTGGCGCGTAATGCGAACTCATCATGCCCGGCGACAGTTTTTCCGTTCCGGGCGTCACTCCGGTCAGCGGCGCATCCGCCACCTCGGCCAAGAGATCGGCGCTCAAGGCCCCGGGGCGCAGGATGGCCACACCTGCATCGGTTACCCGTATCACGGTCGATTCGACGCCTAGCGTGGTCGGGCCTCCATCCACGATCAGCGGTATCCGTTGACCCAGATCATCAGCGACATGCTGCGCGGTGGTCGGGCTGATCCGTCCCGATGTATTCGCGCTCGGGGCGGCAACCGGCTTTTCCAGCTGTGTAATGACCTCATGCGCGAAGCCGGCAGGCGCACGGATCGCTGCCGAATCCTGTCCCGCAGTCGAGTTTCGGTCGATGCCTTCGCCCGCGCGCAGCGGCAGGATCAGTGTCAGCGGTCCGGGCCAGAAGGCTTCGGCCAACCGTCGCGAAACGGGATCGAAGCTGACATAGCGCTCCGCCATGGCGATATCCGCGACATGCGAGATCAGCGGATTGCTCGGGGAGCGGTTCTTGGCGGCGTAGATCCTCGCGATCGCATCAGGGGAGGTGGACAGGCCCGCAAGCCCGTATACCGTCTCGGTCGGCAATGCGACCAGCTCATACCGGGACAATATATCGACGGCCAATGGCAAGGCATTGGGATCCGAGCTTTGAATGATCATCGCATCACCTTCGCAAGCAGGTCGTGGCTGGCCATAGCCCATGTGTGGCGGCTTGCAAATACTCCTGGCGGCGGGGGCTCACCCCCCTGCCTGAACTGCCAGCACCGCTTCGCGGACCAGGGCACCACGATGGCGGATCACCTGACGGCTCAGCGCGTGCCCGGCGCGGATCGCGGCCCTGATATAGGCGCCTTGCAGTTTCGCGGCGAGATAGCCGGCGTTGAAGCTGTCGCCCGCCGAGGTCGTGTCCACCGGCGTTTCACGCTCCAGGTCGTCGATCAGCCCTTCGCCTTCGCTGCCGCCAAACCGGATCGCATCGCCACCGGCCTTGACGATCACCTGTCCGGCTCCGCGTTTCAGATAGCGGGAAACCGTCGCCTGCGGATCGCTGTCGCCGAAATATTCCCGCTCGTCGTCAAAGCTGGGCAGGATCAGGTCAGAGATCGCGGCCGCGGCCTCGATACGATCGCACATGGTGGTGGTGTCCGGCCACAGCTTTGGCCGGAGATTCGGATCGAAGACGATTTGCGTGCCCTGTGCCCGCGCCTCACGCAGGACCTGTAACAAGGCCATTCGCGCCTCGTCCGGCAGGATAGCCATCGTGATGCCCGACAGATAGGCGATCCGCGTCCCGGTCAGCGCCTTGGTCAATATGCCGGGATCGTCGGCCAGCCCCTTTGCCGCCGAATTGTCGCGCCAATAGCTGAAGCTGCGTTCTCCATCCTTCAGCGAGATTGCATAGAGGCCGATCTCGCGTTGCGAGTCGCGCCCGACATGTGCGGTATCGATGCCCTCGGCGGTCAGGAAGTCGATCATCCTTTGCGAGAACTCGCCGGAGCCGACACGCGTGAAATAGCCAACCTGCCAGTCATCGGACAGCAGGCGGCGCAGATACCACGCGGTATTGAGCGTATCACCCGCTATTCCCACCTGCCAAAGTCCGTCCTTGCCGGCTTGCGACAGTTCCACCATGGCTTCGCCGATGGACAGGATCATGGATGTGGTCATCTGGCAGTCTCCGTTATCGCGATATGCCTCCCGCGCGATGGCTTCCGTGGATCGCGCGAGGGTAGGCATGGCGATTGCATGCCCCCTTGGGCTGGCGGTTACAACCCTTTCGGCCCGTGTTTCGCGGGAAATGGCACTCTGTCCGCCCCTCTCAACTGCTGTTCCGCAGGATGAACTGGCCAGGCAGGAAGACATCCTCGCTCAGCCCGCCCTCAAGCATCTCCAGCAGTTTCTCGGTCATGCCGGTGATCGGTTGCCGGTAGGTGGTCAGCAGATAGGCGGGCGAGGCCGAGAGCGGAATATCGTCGAAGCCCGTGACCGCGATGTCCTGCGGCACCCTCAGCCCGAGCCGGTAGCGCACCGCGTCCATGGCGCCGATGGCGATGATGTCGTTTTCGCAGACCAGCACATCGGGCCGCTGCGCGGGCGTCGCATCGGCCAGAAGATCGGTGACGCCATGGATCGCCGCGCCGAAATCATATTCTGTCACATGGATCACCGGCACCTCGTTTCCGGTCTGCCGGATCCAGTATTCACCGAAGGCGGACTTGCGATGCAGCTTGGCCGATTGCGTATCGGGTCCGGCGACAAAGACCGGGCGGCTATATCCGGCGCCAAGCAGATGGTCGGCGATCTGCCGCATGGCGACCACATCGTCGCAGGCGATGTTCAGCGTGTTCGGGTTCTGGCTGTAGCGGGCGAAGATCACCAGTTTCTTGACCCGCCGTGCCCCCAGGGCCGTGTCCAGTATCCGGTCGTCGAAGCGCGTGCCGATCAGCACTGCCGCATCAACCCGGCGCTGGCTGGCCGCCAGCAATGCGGCCGAGGCGTCCTCGCTGTCGGACATATGCACCAGCAGCGTGCCCCAGCCCCGCGACCAGAGAATGCGGGTCAGGCGTTCCAGCAGCACCAGCTTGTGCGGATTGTTGAAATCGTTGGTGATCAGCGCCACCAGGTTGGATCGGTCCGACGCCAGTGACGAGGCCAGCAGATCGGGCGCATAGCCAAGGCGCTCTGCCGCTGCAATGACCTTTTCGCGGCTCTTGCGCGAGATCGAGGCATCCTTCTTGAAGGCCCGCGCCACCGTCCAGCGCGACACCCCGGCGGCGGCGGCGACATCGTCGGCGGTGACGCTGCCATCGGATGGCCGGGATGATTCAGGCGGTAAGGACATGATGCCAGACTAGCCCAGCCACGATCCGGGGCAAAGCGGAATGCACGCGCGTGCAAATTTTTCTTGCTCGCGCGTGCAAAGAATGGCACCTTCCATCAACACTTGGTTCCGCAAGTGATTCGAGGGAGGGGACAGGATGCTGAAAGCTGGGTTGCTGGGGGCGGGTAGGATCGGGCAGGTCCACGCCAAGGCGATGGTCGCGGACAAGGATTGCCATCTGGTGGCGATCGCCGATGTCAATGCGGATGCCGCCCGGCAACTGGCGGAGCAGGTCGGGGCCGAGGCAAGATCCGTCGATGACATCCTGTCGGATAAGGGCATCGACGCGGTGCTGATCGCGACTTCCACAGATACCCATTCCGATCTGATCGAACGGGCGACGGCGGCGGGCAAGGCGGTTCTGTGCGAAAAGCCGGTGGACCTGTCGCTGGAACGGGCACTGAAGACGCTGGCCAATGCCGACAAGAGCGGCAAGCCCGTCATGATCGGTTTCAACCGCCGCTTCGATCCGAACTTTACCGCCCTGAAATCCGCTTTCGACGGGGGCGAGATCGGCAAAGGGGAACTTCTGTCGATCACCTCTTTCGATCCGGCGCCGCCGCCGGTCAGCTATATCGAGGTCTCGGGCGGGCTGTTCCGCGACATGATGATCCATGATTTCGACATGGCCTGCTGGATCTTTGGCAGCGTGCCCGCGCGTATCACGGCGCATGGCTCCTGCCTCGTGGATGCCGGGATCGGGGCCGCGGGGGATGTCGATACGGCTGTCGTCACCATGATCTGGGATGACGGGCGCATCGCGGTGGTCAAGAATTCGCGCCGCGCCGGCTATGGTTATGATCAGCGGGTCGAATTGCTGGGATCGGGCGGCTTGCTGGCCGCGAGGAACGTGCTGGAGAACACGGTCGAGAAGATCACGACGCAAGGCGCGGTTTCCGCCAAGCCGGTGCATTTCTTCCTCGAACGCTACATGCGGGCTTACCAGATCGAATGGGCCGCATTCGTCGAGGCGCTGGCATCCGGCAAGCCGATGCCGGTGACATTGCGCGATGGCGTGGCCGCGCTCGCCTGTGCCGAGGCCGCGACGCGTTCGGCGCGAACCGGGGGAACCGTGGCGATCACGCCGGATATGCTGGGGGCCTGACATGCGCCGCTTGGGTTGCTGCACATGGATTTTCGGCGGCGAGGACCTGCCGGCCATCGCCGCGCGCGTCCGCCGTGCCGGGCTGGACGGGGTGGAACTGCATGGCGATATCGATGGCATCGATCCGGCCGAGGCGGGGCGCATTCTCGCCGGGCACGGTCTGACGATCTTTTCGATCACCCCGGCGGATGCCGATATCAGCCATCCCGACCGCGCGACACGCGAGGCCGCCATCACCTATTACCAGCGCCTGATCGAATGGGCGCAACGGCTTGGTCAGGCCGAAGGCGCGCCGCTGATCTCTTGTCACGGGCTGGTGCAGCGGATTCGTCCGGTCGGCGATCAGGCCGAGGAGGACCGGCTTCTGATCGACAGCACAAGGCGCATCTGTGCGGCTGCGGAACAAGCCGGGCTGTCGGTCGTGTTCGAGATTCTCAACCGCTATGAAAGCCACCAGATCCGCAGCGTGGACGAGGGGCTTGCCCTGATCGAGGCTGTCTCTGCGCCCAATCTGCGGCTTTTGCCGGATGCCTATCACATGAATATCGAAGAGGCCGATCCGGCGGTGGCCCTGCGCAGGGGCGGCAGGCATATCGGTCTTTATCACGCGGCGGATTCGAACCGCGGGGCCATCGGTGACGGCCATACCGATTTCGCCGCGCAGATCGGGGCGCTGGACGAGATCGGCTATGGCGGCCCGATCATTATCGAGCCCGCCGCGCCCGGTCCCGATCCGTTCAACACCGACAAGGGGCCGGGATATCGTGATATGCTCGAGGACATTCTGGCCCGCTCGGTCCGGGCATTGAGGGCCTTGGGCAGTTGAATTCGGCGCGCGGCGCCGAAGGGCCGGGGGAAGGAGCCCCCGGCAGGAACCAAAACTGGGAGGAAGATGATGAAAAACATGTTCAAAGTGATCGCCGCGACAGCGGGGCTGGCCCTTGCCGGACCGGCCATGGCACAGGATATCGTCGTGGTCGCGCATGGTCAGGCCAATGACCCGTTCTGGTCGGTCGTCAAGAACGGCGTGGCCAAGGCCGGGGAAGATACCGGCGCCAATGTCGATTTCCGCTCGCCCGAGACTTTCGACATGGTGCAGATGAGCCAGCTCATCGACGCTGCCGTGAACCAGGAACCCGACGGGCTGGTCGTGTCGATCCCCGATGCCGACGCGCTCGGGCCCTCGATCCAGCGGGCGGTCGATGCGGGAATCCCGGTGATCTCGATGAATTCCGGCTCGGATGTGGCGCATGATCTGGGTGCGCTGCTGCATGTCGGGCAATCGGAATTCGACGCGGGCAAGGCCGCGGGCGAGAAGCTGGCCGAACTGGGCGGCACCAAGGCCATCTGTGTCAACCAGGAGGTCGGCAATGTTGCGCTGGACCAGCGTTGCGAAGGTTTCGCCGAAGGGTTCGGCAATCCGGTCAACGTGATTCCGACCCAGAACGATCCGGCCGAAGTGGAGTCAAAGGTGCGCGCGGCGCTCGAATCCGATCCGGATGTTGATACGGTCCTGGGGCTGGGCGCAAGCCTCGTGGGTGAGCCTGCCGTGGCCGCGGCCGGGGCCTTGGGGCGTGACGATCTGCTGATCGCCAGTTTTGATCTGTCGGCGGGTTTCCTTCAGGCCATCGCGGATGGCAAGGCCGCCTTCGCCATCGACCAGCAGCAGTTCCTGCAAGGCTATCTGCCGGTCAGTTTCCTGGCGCTGAATGCCCAATACGGGCTGATCCCGGGCGGCGACGTGCCTTCCGGCCCCAACCTGATCACGCAGGACAAGGCGGCCCAGGTGATCGAGCTTTCGGCTCAGGGCATCCGCTGACGATGGAACCGGCCGGGCGCGCCACGACTGCGCGCCCGGGCTATCCAAATTTAAGGGAACAAAGCCATGAACACGGACGCCACGCAAATGGCGGACGAACGGATCAAATCCGAATCGTTCGCGACCAGGCTGATGAAACGGCCCGAACTGGGCGCGATCGGAGGGGTCATCCTCGTCACGATCTTCTTCCTGATCACCGCCGACCGCACCATGTTCACCCTGTCGGGGATCATGAACTTCCTGACACCGGCGGCGCAGCTTGGAATCCTGGGGATCGCTGCGGCGATGCTGATGATCGGCGGAGAATTCGACCTGTCGATCGGATCGATGGTTGCTTTCACCGGCCTGATATTCGGGGTGCTGGTCGTGAACATGGGGTTTCCGCTGATCCTGGCGATTCCGCTGACCATGGCCTGCGCCGCCGCCATGGGCGCGCTGAATGGCTATATCGTCATTCGCACGGGCCTGCCCAGTTTCATCGTGACGCTGGCCTTCCTGTTCATCCTGCGCGGTGCGACGCTGGTCGGGCTCAAGCTGTTCTCGGGTGGCTCGACCCAGCTTCGCGGCGTGCGCAGCGCGGTAGAGGGGGATTTCCTGACCCCGATCTTCTCGGGCGATGCCTTCGGTGGATTGTTTCGCTGGCTGGCCGAAATGGGTTTGGTCGAGAGATTCGGCTCGGGCATGCCCAAGGTTCCCGGCATCCCGGTCGAGATCCTGTGGTTCATCGCCTTCGCGCTTCTGGCCACCTATGTCCTGCTGCGGACGCTGCGGGGAACTGGATCTTCGCATCCGGCGGTGACAGCAATGCCGCCGCGAATTCCGGTGTGCCGGTCAAGCGCGTCAAGATCTCGCTTTTCATGCTGACCGCCTGTGCCGCCGCGCTGGTCGCCGTCATCACCGTGATCGACGCCGGCTCAACCGATGCCCGCCGCGGCTTCATGAAGGAATTCGAGGCGATCATCACCGCCGTCATAGGCGGCTGCCTGCTGACCGGGGGATATGGCTCGGCCATCGGCGCCTTCTTCGGCGCGATCATCTTCGGCATGGTGACGATCGGGCTGACCTATACCAATTTCGACCAGGACTGGTTCCAGGTCTTCCTGGGCGGGATGCTCTTGCTGGCCGTCGTCTTCAACAATGTCATCCGCAAGCGCGTGACGGGGGAGCGTTGAGATGTCCGATCCGATCATCCATATGGAAAACATCAAGAAGCATTTCGGCAATGTCATCGCCCTGAACGGCGTGACCTTCGATGTCCGTGCGGGCGAATGCCATTGCCTGCTGGGCGATAACGGCGCCGGGAAATCGACCTTCATCAAGACCATGTCGGGTGTCCACAAGCCGACCGAGGGCAGTATCAGCTTCGAAGGCAGGGAGATGAGCTTCGACAGCCCCCGTGACGCGATGGAGGCGGGGATCGCCACCGTGTTCCAGGACCTGGCGATGATCCCGCTGATGAGCGTGACCCGCAATTTCTTCATGGGACGGGAGCCGACCAGGGGTTGGGGGCCGTTCAAGCGTTTCGATACGCAAAGGGCCAATGCGATCACCATGGAAGAGATGCGCAAGATGGGGATCAACCTGCGCGCGCCCGATCAGGCCGTCGGCACCCTGTCGGGGGGCGAACGCCAGACCGTCGCGATCGCGCGGGCCGTCCATTTCGGCGCCAAGGTGCTGATCCTGGACGAACCGACCTCGGCGCTCGGGGTGCGGCAGACCTCGAATGTCCTGGCGACCATCGACCGGGTGCGCAACCAGGGCATCGGCGTGGTCTTCATCTCGCATAACGTGCGCCATGCGCTGGCGGTGGGCGACCGTTTCACGGTGCTGAACCGTGGCCAGACCCTCGGCACCGCGAAAAAGGGCGAGATCGACGCCTCGGAATTGCAGGACATGATGGCGGGTGGCCAGGAAATGGCGCAGCTCGAAGGTTCGCTTGGCGGAACGGTCTGAGAAGGAGGGCAGGATGCCGCAGATGCCGGACAAGCCGCTTGGAGTGGCCCTGATCGGAACGGGCTTCATGGGTAAATGCCACGCCATGGCATGGCGGAACGTTGCCACGGTGTTCGGCGGCGCCCATCCCCGGCTGGAACTGCTCTGCGATGCGCCCGGGGAACGCGCGCAGGCATTTGCCGCGCAATTCGGCTTTGCCCGCGCGGAAGCCGGCTGGCAGGCGGCGGTCGCCGATCCGGCGGTCGATGTGGTCTCGATCACCACGCCCAACGGGTTGCATCGCCCGATGGCCGAGGCGGCGTTGCGCGCGGGCAAGCATGTCTGGTTGGAAAAGCCCATGGCGCTGACGCTGGCGGATGCGAAGGCGATGGCCGACCTGGCTGCCGATCATCCCGGGCAGGTGACGCTGCTGGGCTATAACTATCTCCGCTCGCCCGCCTTTCAGGCCGCCCGGAACATGATTTCCGAGGGAGTGATCGGCCGCCCCCTGGCATTTCGTGGCGTCTATGACGAGGATTATTCCGCCGATCCGAACCTGCCATGGTCATGGCGGATGACCCACGAGGCAGGGGGGCTGGGCGCGCTTGGCGATCTGGGCTGCCATCTTGTTAGCCAGATGCTGGAACTGATGGGCCCGGTATCCGAGGTCACCGCGATGACACAGATCGCGGTGCCGCAGCGCCCCTCGCCCGAAGGTCCGCGCGCGGTCGAGAACGAGGATAGCGCTCTGGCCCTGATCCGTTTCGCCTCGGGGGCGCAGGGCTCCTTCGCGACCTCGCGGGTGGCGCGGGGCCGCAAATGCCGCCTGCAATGGGAAGTGCACGGATCGGAAGGCAGCATGGTTTTCGACCAGGAGAACATGAACGAGCTATGGCTGCACCGCGCGGGAGAGCAGGGCTTCACCCGCCACCTGACCGGGCCGGAGCAACCCGGTTTCGCGGATTTCTGTCCCGCGCCGGGGCATAATTTCGGCTTCAACGAGCAGAAGGTGATCGAGGCCCGCGACTTTCTGCGCGCCATATCGGGCGGTCCTGCGGCGGGGCCGAATTTCGCGCAGGGCCTGATCATCGAACGGATTATCCACGCCATGGCGGCCTCGAACGGCCGCCCGGTGCGGATCGAGGAGACAGCACATGAAACCGCTTGACGTGATCACGATCGGCCGGAGTTCAGTTGACCTTTACGGTCAGCAGGTCGGCGGCCGTCTGGAGGATATGGGGAGTTTCGCGAAGTATATCGGCGGTTCTCCGACCAATATCGCCTGCGGGACGGCACGGCTCGGGTTGAAATCGGCGGTGATCACCAAGGTCGGGGATGAGCATATGGGCCGTTTCATCCGAGAGCAGCTTGTCCGTGAAGGCGTCGATGTTCGCGGCGTGGCGACCGACGCGCAGCGGCTGACGGCGCTGGTGCTGCTGGGCATCCGCGACGAGGACAGTTTCCCGCTGATCTTCTACCGCGAGAACTGTGCCGACATGGCGCTGAGCGAAGGTGATATCGACGAGGACTTCATCAGTGAGGCCCGGGCCGTGGTGGCGACAGGCACGCATCTGAGCCATCCGCGCACCGAAGGCGCGGTGCTCAAGGCGCTGGAACTGGCGCGGAAACATGGCGCGAAGACGGCGCTGGATATCGATTACCGCCCGAATCTCTGGGGTGTGGCGGGGCATGGTGAAGGCGAGAGCCGCTTTGTCGAAAGCGCCGAGGTGACGGCCAAGCTGCAATCGGTGCTGCATTTCTTCGACCTGATCGTCGGCACCGAGGAAGAGTTCCATATCGCCGGAGGCACCACCGACACGGTGGCTGCGCTGCGTGCGGTGCGCGGGGTCTCGGAGGCCACGCTGGTCTGCAAGCGCGGGGCGGCGGGGGCGGTGGCCTTCGAGGGCGCGATCCCCGACAGTCTCGATGACGGCGAGACCGGGCCGGGCTTCCCGATCGAGGTATTCAACGTGCTGGGCGCGGGGGACGGGTTCTTCTCGGGCCTGCTGAAGGGCTGGCTGGATGGTGAGGACTGGCCCACGGCGCTGAAATACGCCAATGCCTGCGGCGCCTTCGCGGTCAGCCGCCACGGCTGCACACCCGCCTATCCCTCGCTGACCGAACTGGAGTTTTTCCTCAAGCGCGGGGTGATCCACCCCGATTTGCGCAATGACGCGGAACTGGAGCAGATCCACTGGGCCACCAATCGCAGCGGCGACTGGTCCAGCATGCGGGTATTCGCCTTCGATCACCGGAGCCAGCTTGAGGAAATGGCGGGCTACACGCCCGAGAAGGGCGGGGCCTTCAAGGAACTGTGCCTGAAGGCTGCGCTGCGGGTCGCGGACGGGCGGTTGGGCTATGGCATTCTCTGCGACAACCGGATCGGGAAGCGGGCACTGCATGCGGCCTCGGGCTCGGGGCTGTGGATCGGGCGGCCTTGCGAATGGCCCGGATCGAGGCCTCTGACGCTGGAGCCGGAACTGGGGCCGGATTGCGGCGGCTTGCAGGAATGGGCGCGCGAGAACGTGGTGAAAGTATTGTGCTTCTGTCATCCCGATGACGATGCGGTGACCCGTGCGGAGCAGGAAGCGACGGTGAAACGGCTGTTCACGGCGGCGCGGAGGGGCGGGCTGGAATTCCTGCTGGAGATCATCCCGTCGAAGGTCGGTCCGGTGGATGACGAGACCACGGCCACGCTGATCCGGCAGTTCTACGCCGCGGGGATCTGGCCAGATTGGTGGAAGCTGGAACCGCTGAAGACGCGCGCGGCCTGGGTGAATGCCGTTGCGGCAATCGAGGAGCATGACCGGCATACGCGCGGCATCGTGGTGCTGGGGCTGGACGCGCCCGAGGGGGAACTGGCGGCCAGCTTTGAGGTCGCCGCCGGGTTCGATCTGGTGCGTGGCTTTGCCGTGGGCCGGACGATCTTTGGCGAGGTGGCGCGGGACTGGCTTGACGGGCGGGTCGGCGACGATGATGCCGTGGCGCGAATGGCGGAGCGCTACGCGCGGCTTTGCGGGATCTGGGACAGGGCACGTGAGAAAGCGAGACAGGCTGCGTGAGGGCAGCGATGCAGTCGGGGGGAGGGGCGCTGCCCCTCTTGGCCTGCGGCCAATTCACCCCGGGATATTTGGATGAAGAAGAAGGGGCTTGAGATGAGTGGAACGGTGCGGCTGACGGCGGCTCAGGCCATGACGCGCTGGTTGTCAGGGCAGATGACCGGGGAGGGCGAGCGCTTCATCGAAGGGGTCTGGGCGATTTTCGGGCATGGCAATGTGGCCGGGATCGGCGAGGCTTTGCACGGGATCGGTGATGCGCTGCCGACATGGCGTGGACAGAACGAACAGACGATGGCCCATGCCGCGATCGCCTATACCAAGGGCAAGTCGCGCAGGCGGGCGATGGCGGTCACGAGCTCCATCGGGCCGGGGGCGACGAATATGGTGACGGCGGCGGCGCTGGCGCATGTGAACCGGCTGCCGGTGCTGTTCATCGCGGGTGATGTCTTTGCGAACCGCAGGCCGGATCCGGTCCTGCAGCAGGTCGAGGATTTCGGTGATGGCACGGTTTCGGCGAATGACTGTTTCCGTCCTGTGGTGCGTTACTTCGACCACATCACCCGGCCCGAGCATCTGCTGACGGCGCTGCCGCGTGCCTTGCGGGTGATGACCGATCCCGCCGATTGCGGGCCGGTCTGCCTGTCCTTCTGCCAGGATGTGCAAACCGAGGCTTATGACTGGCCCGAGGCGTTCTTTACGCCGCGTGTCTGGCATATCCGTCGGCCCGAGCCGGATGCGCGCGAGTTGGAGGAGGTTGCAGGGCTGATCCGGGCGGCGAAAGCCCGGTGATCGTCTGCGGCGGCGGGGTCATCTATTCCGGGGCGGAGGCGGCTCTGACCGAATTCGCCGAGCGTCACAATATACCCGTGATCGAGACGCAGGCGGGGAAATCCGCGCTCGCGCAGGCGCATGAGATGAATTACGGCGCGGCCGGAGTGGACGGCTCGGCGGCGGCGAACCGGATTGCGGCGAAGGCCGATCTGGTAATCGGGGTCGGCACGCGGTTGCAGGATTTCACCACCGGTTCGCGGACCCTGTTCGGGGAGGCGAAGCTGGTCGGCATCAATGTGCAGTCCTATGATGCCGCCAAGCATGGCGCGGTGAGTCTTGTCGCGGATGCGAAGGTTGCGCTGGAGAAGCTGTCGGCGAAGCTGAGCGATTACCGCGCCGATGCCGCAGATCCGCAGGCGCGCGCCGAATGGCTGGCGGCGGTGGATGCGCATTGCGCCGCGCCTGCCGGGGGGAACGAGTTGCCAACGGATGCGCAGGTGATCGGGGCGGTGCAGCGGGCCTCGACCCCGGCCAGCATCGCCATGTGCGCCGCCGGAACGATGCCGGGGGCGCTCAAGCTGCTCTGGCAGGCTGCACAGGGCGGCTATCACATGGAATATGGCTATAGCTGCATGGGCTACGAGATCGCCGGTGCGATGGGGCTGAAGCTGGCGCAACCGGACCGCGAGGTGCTGTGTTTCGTGGGCGATGGCAGCTACATGATGGCGAATTCCGAACTGGCGACGGCGGTGATGCGGCGCATCCCCTTTACCGTGATCCTGACCGACAATCGCGGTTACGGCTGCATCAACCGGTTGCAGCAGGGCTGCGGCGGCGAGGCATTCAACAATCTCTATGCCGATTGCAATGTCGAGGCGCAGCCGCAGATCGATTTTGTCGCCCATGCCGCCAGCATGGGCGCGCATGCGGTGAAGGCGGCGGGTATCCCGGATCTGGAGGCGCAGATCGCGGCGGCGCGGGGGCGCGACATTCCGACCGTGATCGTGATCGACACCACCGCTGCGCCGGGGCCGGGTGACGGTCTGGAAGCGGCTGGCCACTGGTGGGATGTCGCCGTGCCGGAGGTGGGCGACAGCGAGAAGCTGAAACGGGCCTATGCCGAATATCTGGACCATGCCGCGCGGCAAAGCCTTGTGAATTGAGGGAAACGCGATGATTTTCTACGGCACCAATCCGATTGCCTGGTCGAATGATGACGACCACTCGATCGGCGATCACCTGAGTCTTGATGACTGCCTGTCCGATTGCCGCGAGATCGGTTTCGACGGGATCGAGAAGGGGCACAAGATGCCCTCGGAGGGCGCGGCGTTGAAAGCGGCCCTTGCCGCTTACGGGCTGCGCTTTGTCGGTGGCTGGCATTCGACCAATATCCTTGCCGATGGCTCGACGCTGGAAACCGAAAAGGCGGCAATGGACTCGCATATCGCCATGTCGAAAGCGGCGGGGACGGATGTTCTGATCATCTGCGAATGCTCGAACACCGTGCATGGCCGCCCGGATGTGGCGGTGAATGACCGGCCGGTGCTGTCGGAGGCGGAATGGGATCGCTTCATGGCCGGGATCAACGCGCTGGCCGAACATGCGAGCGCGCAGGGGATGCGCTTCTGCTATCATCACCACATGGGGACCTGTGTGGAGAGCGCGGCGGATATCGACCGTTTCATGGCGGCGGCGGGCCCGGAGGTAAAGCTGCTGCTGGATACCGGGCATTGCCTGTTCGGGGGCGCGGATCCGGCGGAAGTGGCGCGGAAACATATGGACCGGGTGGGACATATCCATTGCAAGAATATCCGTCGACCCGTCATGGAGCAGGTTCGCGCCGAGGGGCTGAGCTTTATCGAGGGGGTGAAGCGGGGCGCTTTCACGGTGCCGGGTGATCCCGAGGGCTGTGTCGCCTTCGAGCCGGTGCTGAAGATCGCCGCCGAGCATGGTTATCGGGGCTGGCTGGTGATCGAGGCCGAGCAGGACAGCGCGATCCGCGAGCCTCTGCATTACCAGCGCATGGGCTATGAGGCGCTGCGCCGGATGGCCGTTGCGACAGGGCTCGACCGGAATGCCGCTGCATGACGGTGGGCAAGGGGGCGTTCGCGCCCCCTCTTGGCCTGTGGCCAATTCACCCCCGAGGATATTTGGATGAAGAAGAAAGGGATGAGGATGAGCCAGCTACTGCGTAGACCCTTTGGCAGCCATGGCAAGACCCACCAGATCACTCCGGCGGATGCGGGCTGGCGATATGTGGGGTTCTCGCTTTACCGGCTACGGCCTGGCGAGAGCGCCGGGGAGGCGACCGGCAGCAACGAGATGATCCTGGTCATGGTCGAGGGCAAGGCCTCCTTCCATGCTGCGGGCCGGGATTGGGGTGTGCTGGGCGAACGGATGGATCTGTTCGAGAAGACCTCGCCGCATTGTCTCTATGTCCCGAACGGGGCGGAATGGCGGGCCGTGGCCGAGAGCGATTGCACCATCGCGGTCTGCTCGGCCCCCGGGCGGGGCGGGCATGAGGCGCGGCGGATCGGGCCGGAGGGGATTTCCCTGACCGAGCGCGGCAAGGGCGGCAATACCCGCTATATCAACAATATCGCCATGGAGGCCGAGGATTATTGCGACAGCCTGCTGGTGACCGAGGTATTCACCCCCGCCGGGCATTGGTCCTCTTATCCCAGCCATCGCCATGACGAGGACGATTTCCCGCGCATCACCTATCTGGAAGAGACCTATTACCACCGTCTGAACCCGGCGAATGGCTGGGCGGTGCAGCGCGTCTATACCGATGATGGCAGTCTCGACGAGGTGATGGCGGTTCGGGATCATGACGT
Source organism: Paracoccus methylarcula (assembly GCF_003007735.2). Taxonomy (GTDB): domain Bacteria; phylum Pseudomonadota; class Alphaproteobacteria; order Rhodobacterales; family Rhodobacteraceae; genus Paracoccus; species Paracoccus methylarcula. The sequence continues at coordinate 7,692 of NZ_PXNQ02000003.1, read as the reverse complement.
GGTGCTGGTGCCCCGTGGCCACCATCCCTGCGGTGCACCCTATGGGTTTGAGCTCTATTACCTCAATGTCATGGCAGGGCCGCGCAGGAACTGGCGTTTCGTGCCAGCGCCGGAAGTGGAGGGGATTGTTGCCCGGGATGCGGGGTGACGCAGCGGCGTTGAGGGCCGGCGTTTTCCCCTGATCCCTTGCGCACCGGCATGATCTGTGGCCTCGTAACCCAAGGCGTGGGATGCGTGGGAGCAAGGGAATGACCGTCGAGTTGGAGAAGCTGCAATCACCGCAGGCGCATCCCGTTCCTGCGCGCATGGAGTCCGAAATGGAGCATGCGCGCAATGAAGGGATGCCCCTCGCCACCGAGATGTTCGAGGGCCACGCAGTCAACCGTTCCGCGGCCGAGCGGCGGGCGGCAACCATAGGTGCGCGGCGGTCGGTCAAGAAAGCGTACCAGGCGGCATGGCTTGTCAACGCGGTTCGCTGTATCGACCTGACGACGCTTGCCGGAGACGATACCGCCGCACGGGTCCGCAGGCTTTGTGCCAAGGCACGCAATCCGATCGCTCCGCATGTGATGGATGGATTGGGACTGGCCGGTATGGGGCTGACCACGGGCGCCGTCTGCGTCTATCCGACGATGGTGGTGCATGCGGTGCGCGCGCTGGAGGGCTCGGGCGTGCCCGTGGCCTCGGTCGCGACGGGTTTCCCGGCCGGGTTGATGCCGCTGCATCTTCGTCTCGAGGAAATCCGATATGCGGTGGGGGAAGGTGCGCAGGAGATCGATATCGTCATCACCCGCGAACATGTGCTGACCGGCAACTGGCAGGCGCTTTACGACGAGATCGCGGCCATGCGCGAGGCATGCGGCGAGGCGCATATGAAGGCGATCCTTGCCACCGGGGATCTGCAGACCCTGGGCAATGTCTATGCCGCCTCGATGGTGGCGATGCAGGCGGGGGCCGATTTCATCAAGACCTCGACCGGCAAGGAAAGCGTCAATGCGACACTGCCGGTGGGTTTGATCATGCTCCGTGCCCTGCGCGATTACGGGCAGGCGACGGGATACAGGATCGGTTTCAAGCCCGCCGGCGGAATGAAATCCGCCAAGGAGGCACTGATATGGCAGATGCTGATGAAGGAGGAACTGGGGCGGGACTGGCTGCAACCCGATCTGTTCCGCTTTGGCGCCTCGTCGATGTTGGGCGATATCGAGCGTCAGCTAGAACATCATGTCACCGGGCGTTACGCGGCTTCGAGCCGGCATGCCACCGCCTGAAGGAGCGCAGAACGTCATGGACACGATCACCGGGATTCTGGAAAGCATGGATTACGGCCCCGCACCCGAGGACAGTTCCGCCGTCAGGACATGGCTGGAGAGCTATGCGGAGGGCTTTGGTCATTTCATCGATGGCGCGTTCACCAGGCCGGGCGAGGGGTTCGATGTCATCGATCCGGCCTCCGGGAACAGAATCGCCCGCGTCACCCAGGGCAGCGAGGCGGATGTGGATGCCGCGGTCAGGGCGGCACGGCGGGCTCAACCCAAATGGGCGAGGCTGTCGGGGCATGACCGGGCCCGCCATCTTTATGCACTGGCACGGCATGTGCAGCAGCATTCCCGTCTCCTGGCGGTGCTGGAGAGCCTGAACAACGGCAAGCCGATCCGGGAAAGCCGCGATATCGACCTGCCTTTGGTCGCGCGGCATTTCTATCACCATGCGGGATGGGCGGAACTGCTGGAGGATGAGTTTCCCGGCGCGGCCCCGGTGGGTGTCTGCGGTCAGGTCATCCCGTGGAACTTTCCGCTGCTGATGCTGGCATGGAAGATCGCGCCCGCGCTGGCGGCAGGCAATACGGTGGTGCTGAAACCGGCGGAATACACGCCGCTGACGGCACTGGCCTTTGCACAGATCGCGGCGGAATGCGGATTGCCCAAGGGGGTGCTGAACATCGTGACCGGCGACGGGCAGACCGGCGCGGCGATTTGCGGGCATGCCGGTGTCGACAAGGTGGCTTTCACCGGCTCGACCGAGGTGGGACGGGTCATCCGTCGCCAGATCGCGGGCTCGGGCAAGAAACTGACGCTGGAACTGGGCGGCAAATCGCCGTTCGTGGTCTTTGCCGATGCCGACCTGGACGCTGCCGTCGAAGGCGTGGTGGACGCGATCTGGTTCAACCAGGGGGAGGTCTGCTGTGCCGGTGCGCGAATCCTCGTGGCCGAAGCGGTTGCCGGGCGGTTCGAGGCCTTGCTCAAGGCACGGATGAAGACGCTGCGCGTCGGCGATCCGCTGGACAAATCCACCGATATCGGCGCGATCGTGCATCCCGTTCAACTGGACCGGATCCGGATGCTCGTCGATCAGGGCGTCGCGCAGGGGGCGGTCTTGCACCAGGGCATGGCGCCCGAAGGCTGTTTCTATCCGCCGACACTGGCAACCGGGGTTGAACCCGCCAGCGTGCTGGCGACCGAAGAGGTTTTCGGGCCCGTGGTCACCCTGACCTCGTTCCGGACCCCTGACGATGCGGTGTTGCTGGCGAACAATACCCGGTATGGGCTGGCTGCCTCGATCTGGTCCGAGAACGTGAATCTGTGTCTCGACATCGCGGCAAGGATCAAGGCAGGGGTGGTCTGGGTCAACTGCACGAATGTTTTCGATGCGGGGGCGGGTTTTGGCGGCTATCGCGAAAGCGGCTTTGGCCGCGAAGGCGGACGCGAGGGCATGTCGGCCTATCTGGCTTATCCCCGCCCCAAGGCGAAAAAGGCGGGTGAGGCCGCGCTGCCGGACCCGCAGGTGACCCCGCATGGCGAGGGGACGGGCGAGGGTATCGACCGCACGGCCAAGCTCTATATCGGCGGCAGGCAGACCCGCCCCGATAGCGGATATTCCTATGTGGTGAGCGGGGCGAAAACGGCCGCGGGGCTTGCGGGGCTTGGGAACCGCAAGGATATCCGCAATGCCGTCGAAGCCGCACACAAGGCGAAGGGATGGGGCAAGGCCACGGGCCATAACCGGGCGCAGGTCCTGTATTACCTGGCGGAGAACCTGTCGACGCGGGCGCCGGAATTCGCGGATCGGCTGCGTGGCCTTGGCGCGTCGAAGGAAGCCGCCCGCAAGGAAGTCGACACGGCGATACGCCGCTGTTTCTGGTATGCCGCGCAGGCCGACAAGTTCGATGGCGCCGTGCATCAGACGAAAAGCGCGCATGTCACGCTTGCCATGCATGAGGCGCTCGGGGTGATGGGGATCGCCTGTCCGACCGGTCATCCGCTGCTGGGATTCGTTTCGACGGTGCTGCCCGCCATCGCCATGGGCAATGCGGTGATCGCGATTCCCTCGCAAACCCATCCCCTGGCGGCGACGGATTTCTACCAATTGCTCGAAACCTCCGATATGCCGGATGGCGTCGTGAATATCGTTACCGGCCCGCGGGACGAACTGGCCCGAACGCTTGCCCAGCATGACGATGTCGCCGCCGTCTGGTATTTCGGAACCTCGGAAGCTGCGCCATGGTCGAGACGGAAAGCGCGGGGAATCTCAAGCAGACATGGGTCGAGGACGGCGCTACCCGGGACTGGATGGCCCCGGAGGGGCAAGGGCGCCTGTTTCTGGAACATGCCACGCAAGTCAAGAATATCTGGGTGCCCTACGGCGCCTGACATGCTGTTCGGCGGCGCCTGTTCACGATGGCCGGAACCTACCCGGCATAGGTAAAATTACCTGCGTAATCTTCCGAATATACGGCCATGATCATGTTCGGTATACAAATCATGTCGCCAAGATTTGTGTGTATGGCGGCGGTTAACAAGTGATGTGTTACTCAAGCCGATTTGTCTTTTCCGGTTTTCGGGTGGTGGGTGACCGCACGGTACCGGGCAAATTTGAGCGAGATATTTTAGAACATGGCCGTCGGGGGGCGGCGTGTATTGTTGGTCCCCCGGCGGCAATTTCTGACAGGATGTCGCTGCCACGGGCGGTTTTCAGCTAGCAGGCTCGTCTTTGACTTCCTGAGCGGCTGTCTCGATTATCGAGTCAAGGAAACCAGTTCCACGACCGAATTTATTCCCAGTTTTTCCAGAATTCTTGCCCTGTGATTGTCCACCGTTCTCGGGCTGATATTCAGGTGCCGTCCGATTTCCTTGCTGGACACCTCGGAGGGGCGCGAAAGCATGTGATTGACGATCTCCTTTTCGCGCGGCGTCAACTTGGAGAGGCGCTCTTCCAATTGCCGGTCCTTTTCAAGGGTTGCCTGCATGGTTTCCGCCATGCTCAACGCGCTTTGAATGCAATCGATCAATTCCGACTGACGGAACGGTTTTTCCAGGAAATCCACCGCTCCGCCTTTCATCGCCTGAACCGATTCGGGGACGCCTCCATGTCCGGTGATGAAGATGATGGGAATGGCGTAGCCCTTTTCCTTGAGATGCTGCTGCAATTCCAGCCCCGTCATGTCGGGCATGCCCTGATCGAGAATCAGGCAGGCGATCCGGCTGCTGTCATACGCTTCCAGAAACTCGGCGGCAGAGGCAAAAGCCTGCGCTTCGAACCCGCGAATGCGAAGAGCGCGCAGGAGCGAGGACCTGATATCCGGATCGTCGTCCACGATGAAAACAATCTGGGGCTTATCAGACATCTCGTCGTCTCTCCTGCCATGCGTTGCCGGAATCGAACCCGGGCAATCGCAGTGTTTCAGTGCTATGCGGCGTTTCTCTGTGTATCAGTTTCGTTTCCCGGGTTCGGCTTCACCTCCAGAACTATCCTGATGGATAGGTAAGGTGAAACAAAAACGTGCACCGCGCGTATAGGTTGCATCATGCCAAAGCTTGCCGCTATTCGCTTCGATCATCGTGCGGCAAATGGACAGGCCGAGACCCATGCCGTTTGCCTTGGTGGTTTCGAATTCGGTGAACAGTTCGATCTTGTGGTCGATGCCGGGGCCGGTATCCTCGACAGATATTTCCAGCCGGGAATCGACTTGCTGGGCTGCGACATTGATTTCGCGGCGCACTAGATCGCTCTCGCCGATGGCCTCGACGGCGTTTCTGAGAAGATTGACGATAACCTGGGCAACCTGGATGCGATTCGCACTGACCATCGGAAGCGCGCCCATCCGGGCATTGATCGCGACACCGGCTTCGGTGGCCTCGGGCTGAACCAGTCGCCGGGCCTGCTTGATCAGTTCGACGATATCGAAGGAGGTCGCGCTGGCCGCATCCTTCATGATGAAGCCGCGCAACGCGCGGATGATATCGCCGGCCCGCAGCGATTGCTCTTCGACCTCTGTCAGGACCTCCCGCAATTCGGGAGGGCTGTCGCTAAGAGAGTCGACGATCAGCAAGGCGGTATCGGTGTTCTGGGCGATGGCGGCCAGGGGCTGGTTCAATTCATGCGCGAGACCGGCTGCCATTTGCCCCAATGTATGACCCCGGGACAGGTGAATCAGGTCTCGGTTCAGGCGGGCGATCTGGTTTTCCTGGGCCTTGCTTTCGGTGATGTCATCCAGGGTCACCACCGCATGCAGCGGGGCGCCATTATGGTCGCGGATCAGGATGGCGTTCACGGCGACATCGATGCTTTCGCCGTTCTTGCGGATGAAACGGACCTCGTGCCGCGTCGCGAAGCCATCACCGGCCGCAAAGAAATCCGAGTTGAAAAGGGTGCGGTCGTCCGGGTGGATCAGATCGACATAGCGCATGTCCTTGATATCATTCGTGTCGTAGCCGGTAATCTCGCAGAATTTCGCATTCACCTTCAGCAGTTTACCTGTTTCCGGGGCGGTTTGCGCCATGGCCCGCGACGACAGGTCGAATGTCTGCCCGTATTCGCGCTCGGCCTTCTTGCGTGCGACGATCTGCTGCATCAGGGTTTCATTGGCATGGGCCAATTCCCTGTAGGTGCTGGGCAGGGGGTCGGAAGGGTCGATTTCACCCTGCGCGACAAGCGCCGATCGAACCGCGAAGGCGCGGACAGGACGGTAGATGTAATTGGCCAGTGCCAGCCCCGCGATTCCGGTCGCGATGGCAACGCAGACGGCGATCCAGATGCTCATCGCCCGGCTTTGCTTCAACCCGCCGATGAAGTCGATTTCCGGCGCGTATACGGCGATGGTCCATGGCAGGTTGCCGCTGATGACCGGCGTCAATGTCGAAATATAGACTTCATCGTCAAAGGTGAACTTGGAAAATGCCTCGTTATGGGTCGGTGGGTCGAAGCCGTCGCCAAGCCATGAAAATGCCTCCCGCGCGACCTTGTCCTCGAATTCCCGGATGTTCTGGAACCGTAAATTGCCGTCATCGTCCCGGGTTTTGAGCAGTTCCGGATTGGGGTGGGCGATGACATCGCCATTGCGGTTGATGATCAGCGCCTTGCCGGTATTGCCGATCCTCAGATTCGACAGGAATTCCGAGATGCTGCTGATCTCGATATCAACGCCGACGACACCGCGAATGCCCTGCGCACCATCCTTTCGAACCGGCGCCGCAAGCGTAATCCCGGGCTGCTGGGCGGTAAAGAAGATATAGGGATCGGTCCAGATCGTATCCAGGGTATCGCGTGCGCGGGTATACCAGGGCCGGGTTCTCGGGTCGAAATTGTCCGTCGGGTCCACCTCGCTCTTGATTTCGCGGAAATTCGCGTCGCGCCAGATTTGTTCGCTACGCCGGGTGTCCCCATCCATGGTGATTATTTTCGTCCGGAAGGGGATCGGCCCCGGATCACGCATGACAAAGACGAAACTGCCATCTTCGGAGCCGAAATAGAGGCTCGAGAATTGCGGTGTGACCTTGAGCTGCTGAAAAAGGAAGCGCTCCAATGTCTTGGGATCGTCGCTGGCCAGGATACGGTTTTCCGAAAGCCGCGCGGCGAGTTCCGCTGCGCCGCGGGCCGGCCGCAGAAAGCCCTTGGAATGCTCTGTCGTGTTCACGCCCACATCGCTGAGGATGTTTCGCGCATGGTTGAGCATTGCCCGTTCCGAGGTGACATAGGATGTGAACACGACGGCAAGGACCGCGACGAGTTGAAGTCCCGCCAGGCCAATTGCGAGCAGCGCACCAAGCGAGTTTTTCATCGGTACCATCTTCCAGTCAGGCCGCGCTTGAGAATGCATTAATAAAGCTTTCACTCAGTACTGCAAACTGGCGGCAGGGCCAAGAACCGGCGGTTGAAACGAGCAGGTCAGTTGCACTGTGGTCTATTGTTTGATCGGTCGGGAAGCTCGCCGGGATCGAATTGGGCGATTCCGCGAAAAAAGGAAATATGTCCTCAGAACAGGAAATCATCTTCCGTCAGCGATATTCGCCCGGTCAGTTTTATTGCCATATCCGCCTGACCGTTCCCATCCAGATCAATGCTGACAAGGCTATGGCCCCTTTTCGGTTCCCAACGCAGTTGCCGTGCCCCTGTAAAGGCATTCCCTCCGATATAGGTCAGATCGAATTTCGCAAGATCGATATCATCCCGCCCGGTTTCGAAATCACCGATGGTATCCGGCATACGGGTTCTGCTGTCCGAAAATGAGACGAAACGGAAAACATCCCGACCGGGGCCGCCGCCGAGCCTATCGGCCCCGGCCCCGCCAACAAGCGTGTCATTGCCGCCTCCACCAAGGAGCGTGTCGTTTCCATACCCGCCGATGAGCCGATCCCTGTGGAGGCTTCCATGCAGTTCATCATTGCCCCTGCCGCCCCGGATATGATCGTTCCC
>NZ_PXNQ02000002.1 GCF_003007735.2 Paracoccus methylarcula | reverse complement strand
GCAACCGACGAGGGCGCGGCGGCCGAGGAAAGCGGCGCAGCCGATGCGTTGCAGGATGCGGCTTCGGACGCTGCGACGGCTGTCGAGGATGCGGCAAATGACGCCGCCGACGCGCTCGAGAACGCGATCACCATCGAGGAAGAGCCCGCCGCGAGCGAGTCGACCGGGAACTGAACCCACCCTTTCGGTGGAATATTCGAGAAAAGGGGTCGCGCGAATTGTCGTGCGGCCCTTATCTTTTGCAATCCCGGACAGAATCGCTCCGGGGCGGTCGGCAATCTATGGATGTTCCATGAAACAAATATATTCATGACATATCGTCGCATCGCGCCCTTGTGAAAGATTGTTGCGCGATGCTATGCAGACCCGATTGCGAAATCAGAGAATGGGGGGCTAGAACGCCATGAAGATTGGCGCTTTGAAGGAGAGCTACGAGGGCGAGGCACGGGTGGCGATCACGCCGTCTTCGGCAACGCATCTCCAGAAGCTTGGACATGAGGTTTTCGTCGAATCCGGTGCCGGGGCGAGGGCCGGGTTCATGGATTCCGACTATGAAAGGGCCGGGGTCACGGTCGAGAAAACGGCTGCGGATCTGATCAAGGCGGTCGATGTCGTGGCCAAGGTGCGCCAGCCTGCGGATGCCGAGATCGGTCAGATGCGCGAGGGGCAGACGCTGATCTCGTTCTTTTACCCGGCGCAGAACGCGGAACTGCTTGAAAAGGCGAAGGAACAGGGCATCACCGCCATCGCCATGGACATGGTGCCGCGGATCAGCCGGGCGCAGAAGATGGACGCGCTCAGCTCGATGGCGAATATCGCCGGATACCGCTCGGTCATCGAGGCTGCGAATAATTTCGGCCGCTTCTTCACCGGGCAGGTGACGGCGGCGGGCAAGGTGCCGCCGGCCAAGGTGCTGGTCGTGGGCGCGGGCGTGGCCGGGCTGGCCGCCATCGGCACGGCGACCAGCCTTGGCGCACAGGTCTTCGCCTTCGACGTGCGCCCCGAGGTCGCCGAGCAGATCGAATCGATGGGCGCCGAGTTCGTGTTTCTCGATTTCGAGGAGCAGGCGCAGGACGGGGCCGCGACGGGCGGCTATGCCGCGCCCTCAAGCCCCGAGTTCCGCGAAAAGCAGCTGGCGAAGTTCCGCGAACTCGCCCCGGACATGGACGTGGTCATCACCACCGCGCTGATCCCCGGACGGGACGCGCCGGTCTTGTGGACCAAGGATATGGTCGAGGCGATGAAGCAGGGCAGCGTCATCGTCGATCTGGCTGCCGAGAAGGGCGGCAATTGCGAATTGACCGTCGCCGATGAGCGGATCGTGACCGAGAACGGCGTGACCATCATCGGCTATACCGATTTCGCCAGCCGGATGGGTGCGCAATCCTCGGAGCTTTACGGCAACAATATCCGTCACTTCATGACGGATCTGACACCGAAGAAAGACGGTGTGATCAATCACGACATGGAGGATGACGTGATCCGCGGCGCCACGGTCGCGCATGATCATGACGTCACCTTCCCGCCGCCGCCGCCCAAGGTCGCGGCGATCGCGGCGCAGAAACCCAAGGAAAAGCCGAAGGAGCTGACGCCGGAAGAGCGCCGCGCGCAGGAGGTCGCGGCCTTCAAGGCCGAGACCAGGTCCCAGGTCACGATGCTGGCCGGGGGCGGGATCCTGCTGCTGCTGGTGGGGCTGGTCGCCCCGGCCAGCTTCATGTCGCATTTCATCGTCTTCGTGCTGGCCTGTTTCGTGGGCTTCAAGGTGATCTGGAATGTCGCGCATTCGCTGCACACGCCGCTGATGGCAGTCACCAACGCGATCTCGTCGATCATCATCCTCGGTGCGCTGATGCAGATCGGCTCGGGCTCGGCCTGGGTGCTGATCCTTGCGGCGCTTGCCGTGCTGATGGCGGGGGTCAACATCGTCGGGGGCTTCCTCGTCACCCGCCGCATGCTCGCCATGTTCCAGAAATCGTAAGGAGAGGGACGTATGGAATACGGATTCACCACTGCCGCTTACGTGGTCGCCGCGATCCTGTTCATCCTGTCTCTGGGTGGGCTTTCGGGTCAGGAAAGCGCCAAGCGCGCGATCTGGTATGGTATCGTCGGCATGGCGCTGGCCGTGCTGGCCACGCTGTTCGGCCCCGGTGCGGGCAACTGGTTCCTGTCGATCGTGATGATCGCCATCGGTGGCGCGGTCGGTTGGGTGGTCGCCAAGCGCGTCCAGATGACCGAGATGCCGCAGCTTGTCGCCGCAATGCACAGCCTTGTCGGTCTGGCCGCGGTGTTCGTGGGCTTCAACGCCCAGATCGAACTGGCCCGCGTGCTGCGCATCAAGGCCGAGGCCGCCGCGCATGAGTTCCAGGGCTTTGCCGCCGTCCTGGCGCACAAGACGCCCGCAGAACTGGCGATGCTGAAGATCGAGGTTTTCCTGGGCATCTTCATCGGGGCGGTGACCTTCACCGGCTCGGTCGTGGCCTTCGGCAAGCTGTCCGGCAAGGTCGATGGCAAGCCCAAGAAGCTGCCCGGCGGGCATATGCTGAACGCGGGTGCATTGGGGCTGTCGATCCTGTTCGGCATTCTCTATTGCAGCGGCGTCGGCCCGGGCGTGTTCTGGCTGATCCTGATCGCGCTTCTGGCCTTCTTCATCGGCTATCACCTGATCATGGGCATCGGCGGCGCCGACATGCCGGTGGTCGTGTCGATGCTGAACAGCTATTCGGGCTGGGCCGCCGCAGCCATCGGCTTCACGCTCGGCAATGACCTGCTGATCGTGACCGGGGCGCTGGTCGGCTCTTCGGGTGCGATCCTCAGCTATATCATGTGCAAGGCGATGAACCGGCATTTCGTCAGCGTGATCCTTGGCGGCTTCGGCGGCGAACAGGGTCCGGCGGCGGAAATCGAGGGCGAGCAGATCGCCATCGATGCCGACGGCGTGGCTGCCGCGCTGAACGAGGCCGACAGCGTGATCATCGTGCCGGGCTATGGCATGGCGGTGGCGCAGGCGCAGGCCGCGGTCAGCGAGCTAACCCGCAAGCTGCGCGCCGCGGGCAAGGAGGTGCGCTTTGCGATCCACCCGGTCGCGGGCCGTCTGCCCGGTCACATGAACGTGCTGCTGGCCGAGGCGCGGGTGCCCTACGACATCGTGCTGGAGATGGACGAGATCAACGAGGATTTCCCTTCCACGGATGTGGTGATCGTCATCGGCTCGAACGACATCGTGAACCCGGCCGCGCAAGAGGACCCCAACAGCCCCATCGCCGGCATGCCGGTGCTGGAGGTCTGGAAGGCGAAACAGGTCTTCGTCTCCAAGCGCGGCCAGGGCACCGGCTATTCCGGTATCGAGAACCCGCTGTTCTTCAAGGAGAACACACGGATGTTCTATGGCGATGCCAACGAGTCGGTGAACAAGCTCATGCCGATGATCGACTGATCCTTTTCCGGGGGCGCTTTGCGGCGCCCCCGGTCTCCGGGCGATTCGGCCCGTGACTGCCGCCTGCATGGGCAGTGCGACTAGCAATAAGTCCAGAAAACAGTTTCAATGCTGTCAGAGATTGTCCTGGCGATTGCGCGCTTGCCTGAACGCATCGGTTCGCAGTGTCATGGCCATGTCACATATGGGCGAGGGGACTGCATAATGGCTTCGGATGAATTCACGCATATCGGCAGCGGCGATCCGTCGCTTTACAACGAGGATCTCGCTCCGATTCCGCATGAGCGGCGGAACTGGGGCGCGTTCGAGATCTTCAATGTCTGGAACAACGACATCCAGAGCCTGTTCGGCTATACGCTGGCCGCCTCGCTGTTTCTCAGCTACGGGCTGAACGGCTGGCTGACCTTTGCCGCCATCGTCGTTTCGGGACTCCTGGTGATGTGGCTGGTCAACCTGTCGGGCCGTCCCTCGGTTCGCTACGGCGTTCCCTATGCGGTGATGGCGCGCGCCGCGATGGGCGTGCGTGGCGCTCGGTTCCCGGCATTGGTGCGCGGGATCGTGGCGATCTTCTGGTACGGGGTGCAGACCTATTTCGCCTCGACCGCCGTTGCGCTGGCGATCCGGGCGCTGTTCGGGATCGAGCCCGGGGCAGGGGGCTTCCTTGGCCTGAGCGGGGTGGACTGGGTCGCCTATATCATCGTTGCTGGCTTCCAGATCGGGCTGTTCCTGATGGGCATCGAATGGGTCGGCAAGTTCCTGAACTGGGCCGGACCGTTCGTCTACGCGGTGATGATCGCCCTGGCGCTGATGATCTGGTGGAAGGCCGGCAACGGCATCTGGTCCGAGATCGGCGCGATCTTCCAGGGCGCGGCCGAAAGCGAGCGCAGCACCCTGGCCGGGTTCATTGCCGTGGTCGGCACGATGGTCGCCTATTTCGCCGCCGTCATCATCAATTTCGGCGATTTCTCGCGCTTCGTGAAAACCGAGGGCCAGATGCGCCGCGGCAATTTCTGGGGCCTGCCGGTGTCGATGGCGTTCTTTTCCTTCATCGCGCTGTTCATCACCGCGGGCGCGTCGTGCTGTTCGGAGAGCGCCTGACCGATCCCACCGCGATCGTCGAGCGGGTGGACAGCCTTGGCCTGACACTGATTGCCGCCGTGACCTTCTTTGCCGCCACCGTGGGGATCAACCTGGTCGCCAATTTCATCCCGGCGGCCTATGACATCGCCAATATGTCGCCCTCCAGGATCAATGCCAGAACCGGCGGGATCATCACCGCCGCCATCGCCTTCGTCATCGGGGCGCTGTGGGTGTCGCTGATCTCGAAAATCGGCATCGCCGGTTTCGTCGATACGCTCGGGGCAATCCTTGCGCCGCTCTATGGCATCCTGATCGCGGATTACTACGTGGTGCAAAAACGGCGCCTCGTGGTGGAGCAGCTCTTCACTGCGGAAGCGTCGGGCCGCTACTACTATGATGGCGGTTGGAACAAGCGCGCGATCATGGCAGTGGGACTGGCGGCGCTGTTCTCTGTCGGGACGGTGTGGTTGCCCGCATTGCAAGCGCTGGCAGGATTCGGCTGGCTGATCGGCGCGGTCCTGGGCGGGATGCTCTATATCCTGCTTTGCGGCCGCAAATAGACTGGAGGCAGGCGTGAGCCCGGAAACCGAACATCCTTTGCGTTACGCTTTGGTGAACGAGCTTCACGCCCGACCCTCGCCCCGCCTGACCGCGCCCTCCACCTGCGTCTTCGTAGCCTTCAAGGAGCCTCGCGACGCGGCCAATCGCGACCGTGCGGTGGATCTGGCGCATCTGGTCGAGTTGACGAACCGCCATGGCGGACCGCGCCCGGATCCCGAGGACAGCCACTACCAGGGCAGGCTGGGGCGACACGACCTGAAATGGGAAAGCCATACCGAGTTCGTCACCTATATGGCGATGACGCCCGGCCTGCCGATCCGCCCCTTCGATCCCAGTGCTGCCTCGATTTTTCCCGAGGAATGGCAGCGGAATGCGCCGGGCAAGCGGATCGCCGCCGTAATGGCGCAAATCGACCTCCTGCCCGATGACCCGCAGGAGGCGCTGGACCGGATGGGCGCTTGGTTCGCAACGGACAGCGTGACCACTGTCTGGGTGCTGGAGGAGGCGGCGATGATCGCGGGCGATTTCCGCATCGATGCCGATGGCTGGATGCGCTTTGCGCTTTTCGTACGTCCGGATGTCAGCGATGGCAGGATCGGGCGGATCGTGCATCGGTTGGTTGAGCTGGAAACCTATCGAGCAATGTCGATGCTGGGGCTCGGGCGGGCGCGGTCCCTGAGTCGCCGCCTCAACGAACTGGAGCCGCGGCTGTCGGCCATCGTTGACGGCATGATCGATGACAGTCGTCCCGCCGACGAGGTGTTGCAGGAATTGCTGGCGGTATCGACTGAACTGGAGACTCAGGCCGTGCAGCATTCCTTTCGCTTTGGCGCCACCAAGGCATATGAGGCGATCGTCAGGGACCGCATCAATGCCCTGCGCGAAACAAGGCTGTCCGGGCGGCAGATGCTGACCGAGTTCATGCGCCGCCGCTACCAGCCCGCCATGCGGACCGTGAACTCGGCGGAGGAACGGCTGCGAACCATGATCGAACGCGCCAACCGCGCCGGTGAGTTGCTGCGCACCCGGGTGGATGTCGAACGCTCGGCCCAGAACCAGCTTTTGCTTGAACGCATGGACCGCCGCGCCGACCTGCAACTGCGCCTGCAGCATACGGTCGAGGGGTTGTCCGTGGTTGCCATCAGCTATTACGCGGTCGGGCTGTTGTCCTATGCGCTCTATCCGCTGGCGCAGCAGATCGGGGTGGACAAGCCCTACCTGATCGCTGCGGTGACCCCGGTTGCGGTGCTGACCGTCTGGTGGAGCATGCGGCGCATCAAGCAGCGACTGCATCATACTCATGATCGCCCGGAAGCGGAATTGTGAGTTGCAGCCATCCGTTCCGCGCGAGATAACCCCCAGCATCGGTTAACAAAGGATGATGCCATGAAGCTTTTCGTCTCTCTCGCCGCTTTGCTGGCCATGTCCGCCTGTGGTGTTCCTTTCGTCCCGCTGGTGTGAACGCAATGACCAGGCATTTGACGCTATACGGCCTTGCCCATTGCTCGACCTGCCAGAAGGCGCAGGCCGCGCTGGAAGAACATGGATGGACAGTCGATTTCCGCGATGTCCAGAAGGAACCGCTTTCAGAGGCCGAGCGCAAGACGCTCGCCGGTGAGTGGGGAGAGAAGATCATCAACCGCGCGAGCCTAACATGGCGCGGCATGTCCGAAGCGGAACGCGCCGCCGATCCGGTAGAGATGATGGGTGCGAAACCCAGTGTCATGAAGCGCCCGGCCATTGCCGCAGGGGAGCATCGCCTGCTCGGATGGACCGCCAATGTCAAGCGCGCGCTTGGGGTTCCGGCCTAGGGCAGAGCCCGTGCCGGAGCGTTAGGGGATCGCGGAAAGTAATTCATCGCCGGTTCCGTGACGCCTGCATCATATTGGTTTTTCATTGAAAATGCCAATATGATGCAGGTCATTGCTTTACGCATTTCCGGGCGTGATGCCGGTATCCGCTTTTGCTGGAAACGTTCTAGGCTTCGCGATTGGCCAATGACGCCAGAAGCGGCCGGATCGATGACAGGTCGTATCCGGCTTTCGCCGCCGTCTCGAGGATCTCGCTTTCCGGTCGTTTGCCCGCCTGCGTCAAGGCCCAGAGCACCGTGCAGCGGTTTCCCGACCGGCAATAGGCGATGACCGGGGACTGCCCGGAGATCGCGGCCGCGAAATCCGAAATCAGGGCCGGGGTGATCTGTCCGGGATGGAAGGGCAGGTAGTGATAGGCCATGCCCGCCGCCTCGGCGACGCTGGCCATCGCCTCGTGATCGATCTCGGGTTCGATCTCCTCATCGGGGCGGTTGTTGACCAGAACCTTGAACCCGGCCTCGGCAAGCCGGGACACCTCCTCGGGCAGGATCTGGGGAGAGACGGCAAGGCCAGGGCTGAGCTGACGCAGATCCATGCTGGACCCTTTCGGTTTGGCTGCGGGTTTCGCCTTGGAAGTGCCGCTTTTGATACCCTGATGTCAAGCATTCAGCCGACGGAGGCGCTGGCCGCTTCCACGAGGCTTGGCAGGGCGGTGAAATCGTCGAATGCGGCGTGATGGGGAAGCTGATCTATCGGGGTGTGCCGGTAGCCATGGCTGTAGATCATGAAGGGCACTGGCACCGCCGCCGCGCAGGCCGCATCGAATTCGCTGTCGCCGACATAGATCGCCCGCGGCGCTTCGGGATGTGCGCCCAGCCCCGTCAGCGCCGCCCGCAACGGGGCTGGATCGGGCTTTTTCTCGGGCAGCGAATCGCCGCCGATGATCTGCCCGAAGAGGTTGCGGATCCCGAAATGATCGAGAATGGCCTCGGTCGGATGCAGCGGTTTGTTGGTGCAGATCCCGAGCGAATGCCCGCGATCCGCCAGGATGCCCAATGTCTCCTCGACATTCGGGAACAGCCGGGTAAGCGAGGTCGCCGCGTGATAGCGCGTCATGAAGGATGCAAGCATGTCGCGCTGTCCGGCCGGCTCGGTTCCGGTCGCCATGCCGATCTTGCGCCAGAGGATCTCGACCCCGCCGCCGATGAAGCCGCGGACCTGATCCAGACTCAAGGGCGGAACATGGAATTCGCGCAGCACCGCGTTGACGCAGGCATGGATGTCGGGGGCGCTGTCGATCAACGTGCCGTCCAGGTCGAAAACGACCGGGCAGGGGGCCAGGCAGACATTCATGCGGCTTTCCACTTTATCGAGCATCCCATCGAAGGTATTTGTTCTTCCGGGCCTTTTCCGGTTTCCGCGATCTGGACCATGGCCTCGAAAAGCTCCCTGCGGGCATCGGCGGGAGCGGCGTCACGACGCGAGGCATCCAGGCGGCCTCGATATTGCAATTCGCCATCTGCATTGTAGCCGAAGAAATCCGGGGTGCATTCGGCGCCATAGGCCCGCGCGACCTCCTGCGTTTCATCGTAGAGATAGGGAAAGGTGAACCCGTGCTTTTCAGCCTCGACCTTCATCTGCGCGGGGCCGTCCTGCGGATATTCCGCAATATCATTGGCCGAAATGGCCACGACGCCGATGCCGATATCCTGCAGCGCCTTCGCGTCACGCACGATCCGGTCGATGACCGATTGGACATAGGGGCAATGATTGCAGATGAACATGATCAGCGTGCCCTTCGGGCCCTTGATCCCGTCAAGGCTGTGCATGCGGCCATCCGGATCAGGCAGGCTGAAATCATGCCATGGCGTGCCGAAATCGCAAACGGGGGGTGTGACAGCCATCATTTCCTCCTTTCATATGGTTGCACCGACTGTTTCCGATCCTTGCCGCAAGAGCAAGGTGGGCAACTATCGGTTTCTTGCCCGATCAAGGCTTAACCGGGCATGAATGGAAAGCCGCCATTCTCACGTTTGGTTTCATGGATCTCATTATGTTCCATAATACCGATTATTGCGATAATAGATGCCACCATCCGGCAGCGCCCTTGCGGGTCCCCCGGGCTTCCCCTACATCTGTAGGCAAAGGCAGAAGGAAACCCATATGGCAATGGAAGCCCATGACATCGAAGCGCTCATCCGCGCCGCATTTCCCGATGCGCAGGTCACGATCACCGATCTTGCCGGAGACGGAAATCATTACGCGGCCGAGGTGATCGACGAAAGCTTCCGTGGCAAGAACCGGGTTCAGCAGCAGCGTGCGGTCTATGCCGCGCTTCAGGGCAAGATGGACGGCCCGGCCGGCGAATTGCACGCATTGGCGCTGACCACGAAGGCACCGGAATAGGACATGCGGTCCCTACCCCGCATATCGAACGATTTTTGACACAATCCGCCACGTGCGGGCACGCCACCGGAAGGACAACGCAATGAGCGATGTGAGCACGCAGATCCAGGACACGATCGACTCCAATGATGTCGTATTGTTCATGAAAGGCACCAAGAAATGCCGCAATGCGGCTTTTCCAGCCGTGTCGCCGGCGTCCTGAACTACATGGGGGTCAGCTATCGCGATGTGAATGTGCTGGCCGATGACGGCATTCGCCAGGGCATCAAGGAGTTTTCCGACTGGCCCACGATTCCACAACTTTACGTCAAGGGCGAGTTCGTGGGCGGCTGCGATATCATCACCGAGATGACCCTGTCGGGCGAGCTGGACCAGCTCTTCGACCAGAAAGCCGTCGATTACGACAAGGATGCCGCCGAAAAGATCCGCCAAGCCAACGCCTGATCTTTGAAATTCACAATTAAAACAATGGCGTCACGAAGTTTCTTCGCGGCGCCATTATATTGTCGTGTTTTTTGGCAAGTTTGCCCCGTCAGGTGATTTTGTTTTTTGACGGGGGGACTTGGCCGGTTTAGTCTTCAACGATCCAAACAAGTTCCAAGGGAGGACTTCATGACCATTCGCGCAAGGGCCGCGGCAATCGCTGCGGCTATGGTTTTCGGTGCGGCGCCAATGACGGCGGGAGCACAGGAATTCATCAATATCCTGACCGGCGGCACCTCGGGCGTCTATTACCCGGTCGGTGGCGCGCTGTCGAAGATCTATACAGATGGCATTCCCGATGCGAAGGTGCAGGTGCAATCCACCAAGGCCAGCGTCGAGAACCTGAACCTGCTGCAGCAAGGCAAGGGAGAGATCGGGCTCGCGCTTGGGGATTCGGTGAAATTCGCGGCTGAAGGCAATGCCGATGTCGGATTTCCCGAGCCGCTGGACAAGCTGCGTGGCATCACGGCCATGTATCCGAATTTCATCCAGATCGTCGCCAGCGAGGAATCGGGCATCAAGACGCTCGCGGATCTGAAGGGCAAGGCGCTGTCCGTCGGCGCGCCGAAATCGGGAACCGAGCTGAATGCGCGGGCAATCCTGGAAGCGGCGGGCATGAGCTATGACGACCTGGGCAAGGTGGAATACCTGCCCTTCGCGGAATCGGTCGAACTGATGAAGAACCGACAGCTTGACGCGACATTGCAATCGGCGGGCCTGGGCGTGGCATCGCTGAAGGATCTCTCGACCTCGATCCCGATCACCGTGGTTTCGGTTCCCGAAGAGGTGGCGTCGAAACTGGGTGCCCCCTATGTCGCGGAAACGATCCCGGCCGAGACCTATGATGGCCAGGACGAGGACGTGCCGACCGTCGCGGTCATCAACTACCTGGTAAGCTCGGACGCGGTCAGCGACGACCTCGCCTATGAGATGACCAAGCTGATGTACGAGAACCTGGACAGCCTGAAGGCCGCCCATGCCGCGACCGCCGGTATCGATGTCCAGAACGCGCTCAAGGGCATGCCGGTCCCGGTGCATCCGGGCGCGCAGCGCTATTACGACGAAGTCGGCGTCAAGGCCGAGTAAACAGCGGATACGGGGGCCGGGAATATCCCCGGCCCTTCTTTCATCAGGATCGGAAACATGGCAGAAGCGCAGCACCCTGCCCCTGCGGGCGATATCGATTTGGGCCTTCACGACCCCCTGGCCGAAAGCTTTCCCGCCGGGATCCAGGGTCGGCTCCTCTACTGGATCGCGGTGGCATTCTCGCTTTACCAGATCGCCATTGCAGCACATATCGTCAATCTTTCCAGCCAGATACAGCGGGCCTTGCATCTGGGCTTCCTGATGCTTCTGTGTTTTCCGCTGCTGGCCGCGTTGCGCAATCATGGGCCGGTGGGCAGGGCTGCCGCGTGGGTCATGGCGGGGCTTGGCGTCATCGTCGCGGGCTATCAATGGGTGGAATATGTGCCGCTGATGATGCGCTCGGGTTCGCTGAACCAGATCGATGTCGTCATCGGAATCATCGCGCTGGTCACGACATTCGCTGCCGCATATGTGGTCATGGGCCCTGCCCTGCCGATCGTCGCCGGAGCCTTTCTGGTCTACGCGCTGTTCGGCGAATATTTCCCCGGCCCGCTCGTCACCCGCGGCTATGATCTCGCGCAGGTGGTCGAGCAGATGAGCTTCGGAACCGAGGGGATATATGGCACGCCGCTTTACGTCTCGGCGACCTATATCTTCCTGTTCATCCTGTTTGGCGCATTTCTTGAAAAGGCCGGGATGATCAAGCTGTTCACGGATGTCTCACTGGGCATGGTCGGGCATCGCATGGGCGGCGCGGCCAAGGTCTCGGTGGTCAGTTCGGGGCTGATGGGCACGATCTCGGGCTCGGGCGTGGCCAATGTCGTCACCACCGGTCAGTTCACCATCCCGCTGATGAAAAGCTTCGGCTATCGCCCGGCTTTCGCCGGCGGGGTCGAGGCGACGGCGTCGATGGGCGGGCAGATCATGCCGCCGGTCATGGGCGCGGTTGCCTTCATCATGGCGGAAACCCTCGGCGTCGCCTATGTCGAGGTCGTCCGCGCCGCGATCGTCCCCGCGATCCTCTATTTCGCCTCCGCCTTCTGGATGGTCCATCTGGAGGCCGGGCGCCGCAATCTGCGCGGCATGGCGGAAGACGAACTGCCCTCGGCGCTCAAGGCGCTGCGCGAGGCTGGTACCTGATCCTGCCACTGGCGGTTCTGGTCTACCTGCTGTTCTCGGGCTACACGCCGCTTTTCGCGGGCACCATCGGGCTTGCGCTGACCATGATGCTGATCCTCGGCGCTTCAGCGGCGATCGGATTGCCATCGGCACTGCTTCGGACAATCTTCTGGATCGGATTGGGACTGGTCGCAGCCAGCTTCCTGAAATTCGGCAACAATGCGCTATGGGCCGGAATTGCTGCCCTGCTGGCCTGGAACGCGGTCAGCCAGGGCGGGCGTGCGACGATCCGGCAGGTCGTGGACAGCCTTGCCGAAGGGGCCAAGACCGCCCTGCCCGTCGGCGTGGCCTGCGCGCTGGTCGGTGTGATCATCGGCACCATGACCCTGACGGGGGCTGCCAATACATTCGGCCTCTATATCGTCTCGGTGGGCCAGAACAGCCTGTTCCTGTCGCTGGTCCTGACCATGCTGACCTGCCTTGTCCTTGGCATGGGCATCCCGACCATTCCCAACTATATCATCACCTCGACCATTGCCGCGCCTGCCCTGCTGGAACTGGGCGTGCCGCTGATCGTCAGCCATATGTTTGTCTTCTATTTCGGCATCATGGCCGATCTGACACCGCCCGTGGCGTTGGCCTGCTTTGCCGCGGCCCCGATCGCGAAGGAAGGCGGGTTCAAGATCAGCCTTGAAGCGCTGAAGGTCGCCGCTGCGGGCTTCGTGATTCCCTATATGGCGATCTACACCCCCGCCCTGATGCTGCAGGATGGCGGACCGCTGGCCGAATCCATCGGCTATGCGCCCGCCGTCGCCTATATCGTCGTCAAATGCGTGATCGCCATAGGCCTGTGGGGGATTGCCGTCATCGGCTGGCTGGGCCACAATCTCGCCATATGGGAGCGTGTTCTGGCTGCCATTGCTGCGTTTACCCTGATTGCCGCGATGCCGATGACCGACGAGATCGGCTTCGTGCTTGCTGCCCTGTTCGCGTTCCTGTCCTGGAGAAAGTCACGCATATGAACGGATGCCTTCTGGCCGGGATGATGACCATCGCCCTGCATGGCGCGGATTTCCGGTTGGAATGGACCCATTCGGTCGAGAAGGTCACCTGGCGCGAATATTGGCGGATCGAGGAAGACGGTCTCGAACTGACCCGCGCGGCGGTCAAGGGATCCGGTGCCGGGATGGAGCCGGGGGACGATGCCGAATTGCAGGATGGCTGGTGGGTCTGGACTCCGGATCTGCCGGTTCAACCGCAATTGGCGCTTGCCGCGAGCGGAGCTACCGGGGGGGCATGGCGCATCTGCGACAGGGATGCCTGCCGTGAAATCGGCGCGGCTCCGGGCGCACCGATCATCCTGCGCCCCTGTCCCTAGAGCAGTTTGCGCTCAATCGAGTCCACCCCGGCTCACTTCTTCTTCATGCAAGTATCCCGGGGGTCCGGGGGCAGCGCCCCCGGCCATCGCAGGATGCTACTCGCAGCTGAACCTGACTGACTGCATACTGCCCTTAGGCCCGGTCCTCGTCATCATCCCCGCCCTGCCCGCCGCCGCCCCGCAGCCGGGACGCCACGGCCACCCCGATCCCGAGGCCACCAGCAGCTTGACCATGCTGCCGGTATTGCTGTTCGCCGCGGCAGAGACCTTGCGCCGCGTATGGGCGGCCTTTCGCGCCGTTTTCCCGGCGCCACCCAAAAGCGAGAACAGCTTGCCTTCCGCCATGCCCATCACCCGCGCCGCCTCGCTTCGCGCACGCTCGGTGGCCGCATCGGCGGCAAGGCCGACACGCATATCGACTTCGCGCTTCAATTCGTCACTGCCGGGAATCGGGTGGCGAGGGGTCTTCGCCAGCAATAGCACAAGCAGGCCGATGAACAGCAACCCGCCGCCAATCGCCAGTGAGGCAAGCGTGCTTCCCCAGCCCAGGCCATTGGCAAGCCAGGTCCACAATGCGGCGATCAGGAACCCCGCCCCGATGGCGATCACGACACCGGCCACGGTTTTCATGGCCGAGCGCCGCAGCAGGTCTCCTAGGGCGAGTTGAAGCCGCCGGGTGTAATCGAACATCCGCCCGGTCTCAGCGGCGCGCCAGGATCAGGCCGACGAGGAAACCCAGTCCGGCGGCAATTCCCAGGGATTTGGCGGGATGGCGGCGGACCAGTTCGGACAATTCGTCATAGCCTTCCTCGGCCTTGCGATGGCCCTCTTCGTAAAGCCGTCCAGCCCCGGCGCGCGCGCGATCGGCATATTCGCGGCCTGTTTCACGGACCGTTTCGGCAAATTCGGCACCGCGCTCGCGCAGGCGTTCTGCAGCCTGGTTGTCGGCCATATCCTCCAGCGTTTCGCGCGCGTCCTCCTTGAGCTTGCGGGCCCCCTCTTTCAGGTCCTCGCGCGCTTCGCGAGCGGCAGCCCTGGTGTCGTGCTTGACGTCTTCGGCGGTCGTGGTCCGGTTAGCCATGCTGTTTCCTCCGGTGGATTCGTTCAGCTTCGCTATTCCAACACGCCAGTCAATTCCTTGTTCCAGGGTTTCACCGAATTTGTCCTGGATATCGTGAAAAGAGAATGGGTTCAAAAGGCGATTGCCGCGACGGACCCCATCGCGGGCATCCCGCCAGCCAATGGCCGGGAATTGATCTGCAAATGCTGTCACAGGGGGAATTTCGATGGTACCGCCTCCCCGGCTTGAACGGGGGACCTCTGGATCCACAATCCAGCGCTCTAACCAACTGAGCTAAGGCGGCACGGAGCCGTTCTCTAAACCCGGCGAGCGAAGGTTGCAAGCCCGACTTGCCGGGAAATTTGCAACAGGCTACAGAAAGCTTTGCGAAGACAGGGGTCAGGACCGTGAGCATCAACAGCCAAAGTGAAATTGCCGCCAATCTGCAGGTCGGGCCGACGGATCAGGGTATGGTACGGATCTATGTCGAAGGCGAAGGCATCGATCTGCCGCTGGATTTCGATCCCGAGGAGGCGACGGAAATCGCCGAGGAGCTGCTGGCCGCGGTCGAGGCCGCGCGAAAGATGGGCTCGAAGGGCGGCAAATCCAAGCCGCGCGGAAAATCCTGATTAATCAGACGGTTGATTTACAAGCCTGCCGCAGCCATTCCGGAATCGCGGATACCCGGACCTGATCGCGGCATCGCTGCCGGCGCCGTCACCTGTCCAGATGCCCAAGCGAGAGATCGGGTTCGATCAGATTCCGGATGCGCTGCTTCAGGGTCCTGATATCGGGAAAACCGCCATCGCGCTTGCGGTCCCAAATCGGCGTGCCATCAAGCGAGATGCGGAAAACCCCGCCCGTATCATCGGGAATCAGGGTGACGCTGATCGCCGTGCCGAAGGTTGACAGGCATTCCTGCGCATACCAGCCCGCCCTCAGCAACCAGTTGCAGCCGATGCAATAGGTGATCTCGAGATTGGGCATATCCGTCTCCTTTCCGTCACAGCGCCATGTCGTCGCGATGAACCAGCGCGGCGCGGCCGGGATAGCCGAGGATCGACTCGATCTCGGCCGAGTGATGGCCGATGATGCGGCGGGCCTCATCGGCGGTATAGCGGGAAAGCCCGGTGGCAAGCGCCTCTCCCGAGGGACCGGAGATCGTCACCGGGTCGCCGCGCCCGAAGGCACCGGCGATCGCGCGGACTCCGGCGGGAAGCAGGGATTTGCCGCGGCGCAGCGCATCGGCGGCCCCCTGGTCTATGCTCAGCACACCCTTTGGCTTCATCGCCGCGATCCAGCGCTTGCGCGCCGCCTGCGGATCGCCGTCGGGCAGAAACCAACTGGAGCGAGCCCCCTGTGCCACCGCGGTCAGCGGGCGCGTGACCGAGCCTTCGGCGATCACCATGGCACAGCCACCGGCGACGGCGGTCCGGGCGGCCATCAGCTTGGTTCTCATGCCGCCCTTGGACAGTCCCGAGACAGGATCGCCGCCCATCGCCTCGATCTCGGGCGTCAGCTGCCTGATGACCGGCAGATGCCGGGCGGTGGGATCGGTCTTGGGATTGGCGGTATAAAGCCCGTCCACATCCGACAGCAACAGCAACTGATCGGCCCCGCAGGTCACGGCGATCTGCGCGGCCAGCCGGTCATTGTCGCCATAGCGGATCTCGTCGGTGGCGATGGTGTCGTTCTCGTTCACGATCGGCACGACGCCAAGCGACAGGAGCGTCTGCATCGTCGCCCGGCTGTTCAGGTAGCGCCGCCGCTCGGCGCTGTCCTCCAGCGTCAACAGGACCTGCGCGGTCGTCACCCCATGCGGGGCAAGCGCCTCTTCATAGGCGCGGGCAAGGCGGATCTGGCCAACAGCCGCCGCCGCCTGCGCCTGCTCCAGCGGCAGGGCACCCGGAGCAAGGCCCAGGACCCGGCGGCCAAGCGCGATGGATCCGGACGAGACCAGCACGACATCGGTTCCGCGCCGCCGCCATTCTGCCACATCGTCGCATAACCCCCGCAGCCAGTCGCCGCGCAACCCGTCGGGACCGACCAGCAGGGCCGAGCCGATCTTGATGACCAGCCGGCGGGCAGAGCCAAGGGAAGGGGCTAGGGCTGCCATGGCGCGTCAGGCTCGTCATCCCGGATCTGCCGGGTCGGTGCGATCTTGGTCCAGAGCGCGCGCAGGACCTCGGTCACGCCCTGCCGCGCGACGCTGGACATCAGATGCACCGTCTCGCCGAGCTCGGCCTCCAACGCGGCGCGGCGTTCGGAGATGGTCTCGTCGTCCAGCGCGTCGATCTTGTTCAGCGCCGTGATACGTGGCTTCGACATCAGAACCGGGGAATAGGCGTCAAGCTCGGTCAGGATGGTGCGGGCATCGCTGGCCACGTCCTCGGAGGTGCCGTCGACCAGGTGCAGCAGCACCGCGCAGCGCTCGACATGGCCAAGGAAGCGGTCGCCGATTCCCCTGCCCTCGCTGGCGCCCTCGATCAGCCCCGGAATATCGGCCATGACGAATTCACGGCCATCCACCCCGACCACGCCGAGATTGGGATGCAGCGTGGTAAAGGGATAATCGGCGATCTTGGGCCGGGCGTTGGACACGGTGGCCAGGAAGGTCGATTTGCCCGCATTCGGCAGACCCACCAGCCCGGCATCCGCGATCAGCTTGAGCCGCAGCCAGATTGTCCGCTCGACCCCCGGCTGGCCCGGATTGGCCTTGCGCGGCGCACGGTTGGTCGAGGTCTTGAAATGCAGGTTCCCCCAACCGCCATTGCCGCCTCTGGCCAACAGGACACGCTGGCCCTGCTCGGTCAGATCGGCGATCGCGGTTTCCTCGTCCTCTTCTAGGATCTCGGTGCCGACCGGCACTTTCAGCACGATATCGTCACCGGATTTCCCGGTCATCTGGCTGCCCATGCCATGCTGGCCGGACTTGGCGAAGAAATGCTGCTGATAGCGGAAATCGATCAGCGTGTTCAGCCCCTCGACCGCCTCGGCCCAGACATCGCCGCCACGCCCGCCATCGCCGCCATCGGGGCCGCCATATTCGATGAATTTCTCGCGCCGGAACGAAACGCAGCCGGCGCCGCCGCCGCCCGAGCGGATATGAACGCGTGCCAGATCGAGGAATTTCATCGGCTTTGCTCCTTTGATGTCCGCTCAGGCGGTTATGCGCTGGCCTGGAAACGCAACAGGTATCCGTCAGGTCCTGAACCAGGAATTCGCGGGTGATCGACCAGCCGCCACCCACACGATAGCTTTTTTCTTCGATCGGGCGGAACAACCGCCATCCGGCCTCTTCCAGTGCGGCCGCAATCGGTTCAACCGCATCGACGCTCATCTGGAAATTCACGCCCCGGCCAAAGGGACGTTCCAGGGAACCAGTGGCCCATTCCCCGTTGAACCGGCATAGCATGATTTGCAATGCGCCTCTCTGAAGATAGGCAAATCCCGAATCGGGCCGAGAATAGGCGATGGAAAAACCCAGCAAACCACACCAGAATTGCAGGCTTTCATCGAGGTCGCTTACGTCAAGCTCGGGAACCATGGGGGCAAAACCGCCCTCGGGCCTTCCGCCATCCGACGCGGCACTGTTCCGCTCTGCCTGATCCATATCCACCGATGCTCCTTTTCCAGCAGGCGATACGCGGATGCGGCGCCTCACGCAAGGGATGGCAAATCGCGCCGTCCTGCTTATCTAGAGGAAAAGGAGTTCCCGATGATCCATTTCGACAACAGCTATGCGCGACTGCCCAAGGGGTTCTTCGCCCGCATCGACCCGACTCCGGTCTCTGACGCGCGGCTGATCGCCCTGAACGCGGAACTCGCAAAGCGGTTGGGGTTGGAGGTGGACTGGCTGCGCGGCCCCGAGGGCGTGGCAATGCTGGCCGGCAATGCGCTGCCCGACGGGGCGGAACCCATCGCGCAGGCCTATGCCGGGCATCAGTTCGGGGGCTTCGTGCCGCAGCTTGGCGATGGCCGGGCCGTGCTGCTGGGCGAGGTGGTGGCGCCGGACGGGGCGCGCTTCGACATCCAGCTCAAGGGCAGCGGCAAGACCCCGTTCTCGCGGATGGGAGACGGGCGGGCATGGCTGGGGCCGGTGCTGCGCGAATATGTGGTCAGCGAGTTCATGGCGGCCATGGGCGTGCCGACGACGCGGGCGCTGGCGGCGGTGACCACGGGCGAAACCGTCTGGCGCGAGACCGCCCTGCCCGGAGCGGTGCTGACACGGGTGGCGGCCAGCCATATCCGGGTCGGAACCTTCCAGTATTTCGCCGTCCGGGGGCGCGACGACGCGCTGGCGGCGCTGACCGATCACGTCATCGCGCGGCATTATCCCGATGCGTCCTGCCCGCTGAACATGCTCGACAAGGTAGTAGAGCGGCAGGCGGAAACCATCGCGCGATGGATGGCGCTCGGCTTTATCCACGGGGTGATGAATACCGATAACATGGCCGTCTCGGGGGAAACGATAGATTACGGACCTTGCGCCTTTATCGATGGATATCATCCAGATACGGTTTTTTCCTCGATAGATCAGATGGGCCGCTATGCCTGGGCGCAGCAACCGCAGGTCGCGGTCTGGAACCTGGCGCAACTGGCGACCTGCCTGATCCCGCTGATGGGCGAACGCGATGCCGCCATCGAGGCCGCAACCCGCTCGGTCCATCGTTTCGCACCGCTTTACCAATCGGCATGGCTGCGGCGCTTTGGCGAAAAGCTGGGGCTGCGGGATGCGGGAGAGAATATCCAGCCGCTGGTCGAGCGGCTCTTGACCATCATGGCCCGGCAGCGCGCGGATTTCACCCGCGTCTTTTGCGGGCTGTGCGACGACTCGGCACGCGACGAGTTCACCGATCCGGCGAAATTCGACGCATGGGCCGAGGACTGGCGGTCCTTCTGCCCGGATGACGAGGTGATGGCGCAAGCCAACCCGCTGCGCATTCCCCGCAATCACCGCATCGAAGAGGCGATCGCCTCGGCTGTCGCAGGCGACCTGACCCCGTTCGAGCGGCTGTTCGACGCCGTGACCCACCC
The DNA here is from genome assembly GCF_003007735.2 of Paracoccus methylarcula. Taxonomy (GTDB): domain Bacteria; phylum Pseudomonadota; class Alphaproteobacteria; order Rhodobacterales; family Rhodobacteraceae; genus Paracoccus; species Paracoccus methylarcula. Next base: position 465,222 of record NZ_PXNQ02000002.1, on the reverse strand, counting down.
GCATGAGGATCGCCCGGAATGGAGTGATCTCGCCTCCCCTCCGCGTCCCGAAGAGATCGTCCGGCAGACCTTTTGCGGCACATGAAGGTGATGCGGCGCGGTCTTTGCAACGGCCCGGTCCCGGCATAACCTGCGGGAAGGTAAAAGGGACACAGGGTCGTGTTGAGATTAGCCAGTTACAATCTGCACAAATGCCGCGGGCTCACCGGCCCGCACGCGCCGGAGCGCAATCTTGCCGTCATCCGCAGGCTCGATCCCGATATCATCGCCCTGCAGGAAGTCGATTTCCGTTTCGGCGCGCGTTCCGAGGCCCTGCCCCGCGCCCTGATCGAACGCGAAACGGGACTGGTCCCGGCCGATATCACCGGAACGAGCGAAAGCTCACTTGGCTGGCATGGTCAGACGATCCTGATGCGTCCTGATCTGGCCGCGTCGGCTGTCTTGCGGCGTTTGCCACTACCGGGGCTGGAACCACGTGGAGCCGTCGCGCTGCGCCTGCCTCAACTGACGGTGATCGGCCTGCATCTGGGGCTGACGCGATCCTCGCGCCGGGCGCAGCTTGCCCGGATCGCGGCGAAGGCAGGGCGGATCGGCAAGGATCACGTCGTCATGATGGGCGATTTCAATGAATGGCGGGATGACCGGGGGCTGGAAATCCTGTCGGAATTCAGGACCGTGGCGCCGGGACCGTCCTATCCTGCCCCCCTGCCGCGCCTGAAGCTGGACCGCTTCGCCATCTCGCAGGGGCTGGAGCTTGTCGCCACCGGAGTATTCGCCGAGGCGCGGGCGCGCGACGCCTCGGATCACCTGCCGATCTGGGCCGATATCCGGCTGCCATGACAATTGCTGCTTTCGACTTGGTGCTCTGCCGGTTATGTAGGCGCTAACGATGATTAACGGAGGCTATCCATGACCGCCATCTTCGATATTTTCGCCCGCGAGATCCTCGACAGCCGCGGCAATCCGACCGTCGAGGTCGATGTAACGCTGGAAGACGGCACGATGGGCCGCGCGGCCGTTCCCTCTGGTGCCTCGACCGGCGCTCATGAAGCGGTGGAGCGGCGCGATGGCGACAAGTCGCGCTATATGGGCAAGGGCGTGCTGGAGGCCGTCGCCGCCGTGAATGGCGAGATCGCCGAGTTGCTGGTCGGCGAGGATGCCACCGAGCAACGCGCCATCGACGCGCTGATGATCGATGTGGACGGCACGCCGAACAAGGGCCGCTTGGGCGCGAACGCGATCCTGGGCGTGTCGCTGGCCGTGGCCAAGGCCGCCGCAGAAAGCTGCGCGCAGCCGCTTTACCGCTATGTCGGCGGGACGGGTGCGCATGTGCTGCCGGTGCCGATGATGAATATCATCAATGGCGGCGAGCATGCCGACAATCCCATCGACATCCAGGAATTCATGATCATGCCGGTCAGCGCGGAAAGCATCCGCGACGCCGTGCGCATGGGTTCCGAGGTGTTCCACACGCTGAAGAAAGAGCTGTCCGCGGCGGGGCTGGCCACCGGTGTGGGCGACGAGGGCGGCTTTGCCCCCAATCTGTCTAGCACCCGGGACGCGCTGGATTTCATCCTGAAAGCCATCGAGAAGGCCGGCTACAAGCCCGGCGACGATATCATGCTGGCGCTGGATTGCGCCTCGACCGAGTATTTCAGGGATGGCAAATACGTGTTCTCCGGCGAAGGGAAATCCCTGACCCCGGCAGAGAATGTCGATTATCTCGCGGCGCTTTGCGGCGATTACCCAATCCTGTCGATCGAGGATGGCTGCGCCGAGGATGACTGGGATGGCTGGAAGCTGCTGACCGACAAGCTGGGCGACAAGGTGCAACTGGTCGGCGACGATCTTTTCGTGACCAATCCCACCCGCCTTGCCGACGGTATCGCCAGGGGTTGCGGCAACAGCCTGCTGGTCAAGGTCAACCAGATCGGCACCCTGTCGGAAACGCTTGACGCCGTGCGCATGGCCGACCGCGCCCGCTATACCAGCGTGATGAGCCACCGCTCGGGCGAAACCGAGGATGCCACCATCGCGGATCTGGCCGTCGCCACGAATTGCGGCCAGATCAAGACCGGCAGCCTCGCCCGCTCGGACCGGCTGGCGAAATACAACCAGCTGATCCGGATCGAGGAAATGCTGGGCGCAACCGCCATCTATGCGGGCCGCTCGATCCTGCGCTGACGGGTTTCGGCCCCTGCCCGGACAGGCGGGGGCCTTTCGCGTGGGAGGTCGCGGCATCAATTTCCATGATTGTCAGATGGTTACGTGCAAATTGTCAGAAGGCGCATTAGATCTTCTTTTTCACATACATGATCTCAATGCCCCCTCGACAGCCGGTGATCTCCGGCTAAACTGCGGCCCGTGACTGGCGGCAGAAACACGGGGGCCAACATCCCCACCGCCCAACTCGGAGGAGAATAGATGAAAGATTCCAAGAAACTGGACCGCCGGTCCTTCCTGACCCGCGCCTCGGTCGGCGGTGCCGCCGCCGCTGCGGGATCGGCATTGGCCGCCCCGGCGATCGCACAGGGATCCCCCTCGATCAACTGGCGCCTCGCGTCGTCCTTTCCCAAATCGCTCGACACCATCTATGGCGGCGGCGAGGAACTCTCGACGCGGCTGAAGGAAGCCAGTGACGGCAAGTTCAACATCCAGGTCTTCGCCGCGGGCGAGATCGTTCCGGGGCTTGACGCGATCAACGCGGCGACGGATGGAACCGTGGAATCGGCGCATTCAGTGGGCTATTACAACTGGGGCAAGGATCCGGCCTTCGCCTGCGGCGCCGATCTTCCCTTCATGCTCAGCGCCCGGGCCAAGGCTGCCTTCAATTACCAGGGCGGCGGGATCGAGAATTACAACGAATTTCTCGACCAATACAGCCTCGTCGCCTATCCCGGCGGCAATACCGGCGTGCAGATGGGCGGCTGGTATCGCAAGGAAATCAAATCCCTGGAAGATATGAAGGGCCTGAAGATGCGGATCGCCGGTCTTGCCGGGCGCGTGGTCGAAAAGCTCGGCGTGGTGCCGCAGCAGGTTGCCGGGGGCGATGTCTATCCGTCGCTGGAAAAGGGCACCATCGACGCCGCCGAATGGGTCGGACCCTATGACGACAGCAAGCTGGGTTTCCAGAAAGTCGCGCCCTATTACTATTATCCCGGGTTCTGGGAAGGCGGACCGACGGTCAGCTTCTTCTTCAACAAGGCGAAATTCGAGGAACTGCCCGAAAGTTACAAATCCCTGCTGCGCACCTGCTGCCAGGCAGTGGACCAGAACATGCTGGCCAAATACGACAGCAAGAACCCGACCGCATTGAAGGAACTGGTCGGATCAGGGGCCCAGCTTCGCTCTTTCAGCGAAGATATCCTGACCGCCGCCTTCGATGCCGCCAACGAGGTTTACGCAGAGCTGTCGGGCGAGAACGAATGGTTCAAGAAACAGTACGAGGCGATGCTGCAATATCGCGACGACTGGTATCTCTATGCCCAGACCGCAGAATATTCCTTCGACACCTTCATGATGATCCAGCAGCGCAATGGCAAGCTGGCCGTCGGTGGCGGTCAATAAGGACCGGATAGCGTCACTGGCCGGGGGTTTCACACCCCCGGACCCCCGTGGGATATTTTCATGAAGAAGAAAGGGCCGGGATTGCAGCGGGACGCGGCCGAGTTCGGCTATGTGACCGTCAGCCGGCCTGCTCCTTCATGCGCTTCTGCGATTACCGCCGCATCCGCGAATCCGTGATCGCGGAAGATCGCCAGCACGCTGTCGGCGCTTTGCGCGGCACAAGAGACCAGCAATCCGCCGCTGGTCTGCGGATCGGACAGCAACGCGCGATCCACATCCGCGAAACCATCGGGCAGGCTGACATCCTCGCCATAACTGGCCCAGTTGCGTCCCGACGCGCCGGTGACGAAGCCGCTTGATGCCAGCGCGCGCGCGCCCGGCAGCAGGGGCACCGCTTTCCAGTTCAGCCTCAATTCACAATTCGAGCCCCGCGCCATCTCGAGCATATGTCCGGCGAGGCCGAAGCCGGTGACATCGGTCATCGCGTGAACTCCCGGCAACCGGGCGAGATCCGGGCCGGGCGTGTTCAGCCGCGTGGTTGCCGCGATCATCTGCGCATAGCCTTCCGCATCGAGCGCCTCTTTCTTCAGCGCGGCGGACATGACGCCGACACCAAGCGGCTTGCCCAATATCAACAGATCACCGGGACGCGCCCCGGCATTTCGCTTGACATGGGCCGGGTCGACCAGGCCCATGGCGACCAATCCGTAGATCGCCTCGACCGAGTCGATCGTGTGGCCACCGGCAATCGGAATGCCCGCATCGCGGCAGGCCATTGCCCCGCCCTCAAGGATGCGGGCGATGGTGTCGGACGACAGCGTGTTGATCGGCATGCCCACCAGCGACAGCGCCATGATCGGCGTGGCACCCATCGCATAGACGTCGCTGATCGCGTTGGTCGCGGCAATCCGGCCGAAATCCAGCGGGTCATCGACGATGGGCATGAAGAAATCCGTCGTCGCGACCAGCGCCTGATCGTCATTCAGCCGGTAGACGGCGGCATCGTCCGAGGTTTCGATCCCGACCAGGAGCGCCTCGGGGACCGGCAGCATCGCGGTGCCGCGCAGCAGCCCGGTCAGCACGCCGGGGGCGATCTTGCAGCCGCAGCCGCCTCCGTGGGACAGCGAGGTGAGGCGGGGTTCGGATGCGATCGGGGCGTTCATTGGCGATCCTTGGGAGAAGATTGTTCAGCGGCAGGATATGGACCGGCGGCTGTCCGGGCAAGCGCCCTGTCGGTCAGACCGGGGCGCGGTAACTCGCCAGCTTTGCACCGAAGCCGATGAAGACCACCCCGGTCACGCCTTTCAGCCAACGCTGGACAGAGCTGCTGCGGGCCAGCCCGGTCAGGCGCGAGAACAGCAGCACCATCGCCCCGAACCAGATCACGTTGATCGCCGAATGCAGGAAGACCAGCAGGAATGCCGAGGCAACCGGATGGCCGCTGGTCGGAATGAATTGCGGAAATACAGCAAGGTAGAACATCGACACCTTTGGGTTCAACCCATTGGTCAGCAGCCCCTCGACATAGGCGCGCCACAGGCTGCGCCTGTGCCGTGCCGGGGTTATGCCGCCGGGGATGGCGATCTTGCCGCGGATAGCCTGGCGCAGCGATTTGATCCCGATCCAGAACAGATAGGCCGCGCCCAGATACTTGACGATCGTGAAGGCGGTCGCCGATTGCAGCAGGATGATCGAGATACCCAGGATCGACAGGGCGCCATGGATATAGAAGGCGGTGAAGAAACCGGCGATATTGGCGAAGCCGGCGGCAGGCCCGGATGTCGGGACGGTCCGGGCGATCAGCACGCCATTCGGTCCCGGTGAAGCGACCAGCAAGGCGGTCGCCAATGCGAATGTCGCGATCTCTGCCCAGCTCATTGCCCTGCCCTCCTGCCCGCGTGAGTCGACGCCAGAATGAACCCGGCCACGGGCAGAGGCAATCCGGAAATGGAAAGGCCCGCCCCCGGGTGTCGGGGACGGGCCATTGATGCCAGGGCTTGCGCCGCGATCAGTTGTCGCGCTTCAGCGCGGCACCAAGGATATCGCCAAGCGAGGCGCCCGAATCCGAGCTGCCATATTGATCGATGGCCTCTTTTTCCTCGGCGATCTCGCGCGCCTTGATCGACAGGCCGAGACGGCGGGTCTTGGTGTCGACATTGGTGACGCGGACATCGACCTTGTCGCCGACCTGGAAGCGCTCGGGGCGCTGATCCTGACGGTCGCGGGCCAGGTCGCTGCGGCGGATGAACGACTTGACGCCGTTATATTCCACCTCGACGCCGCCATCCTCGATCGCGGTCACTTCGACGGTGACGATCGAGCCGCGCTTCACGCCGTCGACGGCCTCGGCCATATGCTCGTTTTCCAGGGCCTTGATGGACAGCGAGATGCGCTCTTTCTCGACATCCACGTCCTGCACGACGGCCTTGACCATGTCGCCCTTGCGGAAGTCCTGGATGGCGTCTTCGCCACGGGCATCCCAGCTGATATCCGACAGGTGAACCATGCCGTCGATATCGCCTTCGAGACCGACGAACAGACCGAATTCGGTGATGTTCTTGACCTCGCCCTCGATGACGGTGCCCGAGGGATGGGTCTCGGCAAAGACTTCCCAGGGGTTGCGCATGGTCTGCTTGAGACCCAGGGACACGCGGCGCTTGGCCTCGTCGATTTCCAGGACCATGACGTCCACCTCTTGCGAGGTCGAGACGATCTTGCCCGGATGGACGTTCTTCTTGGTCCAGCTCATTTCCGAGACATGGACCAGGCCCTCGACACCGGCTTCCAGTTCCACGAAGGCGCCGTAATCGGTGATATTGGTCACGCGGCCATGATGCACCGAACCGAGCGGGAACTTGTCGGCCACGGTATCCCAGGGATCGTCCTGCAACTGCTTCATGCCGAGGCTGATGCGGTGGCTGTCCTTGTTGATCTTGATGACCTGGACCTTGACGGTCTCGCCGATCGACAGGATTTCCGAGGGGTGGTTCACGCGGCGCCATGCCATGTCGGTGACATGCAACAGACCGTCAACACCGCCCAGATCGACGAAGGCACCGTATTCGGTGATGTTCTTGACAACACCGTCCACACTCTGGCCTTCGGTCAGGTTGGCAATGACCTCGGCGCGCTGTTCGGCGCGGCTCTCTTCCAGGATGGCGCGGCGCGACACGACGATATTGCCGCGGCGACGGTCCATTTTCAGGATCTGGAAGGGCTGCTTCAGACCCATCAGCGGGCCGGCGTCGCGCACCGGGCGGACATCGACCTGAGAGCCGGGCAGGAAGGCCACGGCACCGCCCAGATCGACGGTGAAACCACCCTTGACGCGGCCGAAGATGGCGCCTTCGACGCGCTCTTCATCGGCATAGGCCTTTTCCAGACGGTCCCAGGCCTCTTCGCGGCGGGCCTTTTCGCGGCTGATCGAGGCTTCGCCACGGGCGTTCTCGACACGGTCCAGATAGACCTCGACCTCGTCGCCGACCGACAGGCTGGCTTCCTCGCCGGGATTTGCGAATTCCTTGAGATCGACGCGGCCTTCCATCTTGTAGCCGACATCGATGATGGCTTGTCCCGCCTCGATGGCGATGACGCGGCCCTTGACGACGCTGCCCTCATCGGGCGTGTCCATGTCGAAGCTTTCGTTCAGGAGGGCTTCGAATTCCTCCATGGTCGCTTTAGCGCACATGCGTTTTCAGTTTCCTTTACGTCGGTTTATCTGGCCAGACGGTTGGCTCCGCCGGTCTGTTGATGCCTTTCAGTAACGACAAAGGGTCGTGGCTATGCGCCCGACCCGTATTCCTGCGGCCTGTTATGACCATGTCGCCCGATTGACTGGGGCCCAGATAATCCTTGACGCGGCAAAGATCAACCGTAAAGCGCGTATTCCCGGGTTATGTCCAGCCGGAAATATCGCTTGCACCCCGGAGGCGGCGGGCGATATATTCATACGAACATATCGAAAGACGGACATACCGATGCATTTCATCCGCGCCATGCTCTTGCCCGTGACGCTGCTGGCCGCCACCCCCGCCCCTGCGGAAGAGATCGTCGTCTTCGCTGCAGCCTCGCTGAAAAGCGCTTTGGACGAAATGGCAGCCGGGTTTCGCGCCGATACCGGGAATGACGTGGCGATTTCCTATGCGGGTTCGGGCAAGCTGGCCCAGCAGATCCTTGCCGGGGCACCGGCGGACCTGTTCATCTCGGCCAATCTCCAATGGATGGACGAGATCGAAAACGCCGGGCTTGTGGCCAGGGAGGGACGGCGCGACATCCTGGGCAACAGGCTGGTCCTGATCGCGAATGACTCGGAACAGCCCAGGGTCGAGATCGGTCCCGGAACCGATCTGCCGGCGCTTCTGGACGGCGGGCGGCTGGCCATGGGACTGGTGCAATCCGTACCGGCGGGGCAATATGGCAAGGCCGCGCTGGAACATCTCGGATTGTGGGATGCGGTCGCGGAGAATGTCGCGCAGACGGATAATGTCCGGGCGGCGCTGGCCCTGGTCTCAAACGGCGAGGCCCCTTTCGGAATCGTCTATGCAAGCGATGCTCTCGCCGGAGACAATGTCACCGTGGCCGGAGAATTCCCCGAAAGCAGCCATCCCCCGATCATCTATCCCGCAGCGCTGCTGACCCATACCGGGGATCAGGCCGACCGCGCCTTTCTCGACGCCCTGTCGGGAGAGGCGGCGGCGGCGATTTTCGCCCGGCACGGTTTCACGGTACTGAATTGATCCATGAATGACTGGCTGTCCCCCGATGAATGGCAGGCCGTCGCCCTGTCGCTGCGCGTCTCGGCCGTGGCGGTGCTGGCCAGCCTGCCATTCGCGCTTCTCGTGGCCCATGCGCTGGCGCGCTGGCGCTTTCCGGGGCGCGGCCTGCTGAACGTCCTCGTGCATCTGCCGCTGGTGCTGCCGCCCGTCGTCACTGGCTACCTGCTGTTGCTGACCTTCGGGCGGCGCGGCCTGGTCGGACAATTCCTCGACCAGCAACTCGGAATGGTCTTCGCCTTTCGCTGGACAGGCGCGGCACTGGCCGCTGCGATCATGGGGTTTCCGCTCATGGTCCGCGCCATCCGACTGGCCATCGAGGCGGTGGATCCCCGGCTTGAACAGGCGGCCTCGACGCTCGGTGCGCACCGCATCTGGGTCTTTGCCACGATCACCCTGCCGCTGATCCTGCCCGGTATCCTGGCGGGAACCGTGTTGGGCTTTGCCAAGGCCTTCGGGGAATTCGGCGCGACGATCACCTTTGTCTCGAATATTCCCGGCCAGACCCAGACCCTGCCCCTGGCCATCTACACCTTCCTGCAGGTCCCGGGTGGCGAGGCCTCGGCGCTGCGGCTCGTGCTGGTCGCGGTGGCTATCGCCACGGGAGCATTGCTGCTGTCGGAATGGCTGGCGCGTGCGGTCGCGCGCCGGATCGGGGGGCGCTGATGCTCTCGGTCGCGATCCGCCACCATTTTCCCACCTTTACACTGGATGCCGCGTTCGAGGCGCCGCCCGGCGTGACCGCGCTGTTCGGGCGCTCGGGCTCGGGCAAGACCAGTATCGTCAATGCCGTCGCCGGGCTGATGCGCCCCGATGCGGGCCGGATCGAGATGGATGGGCGGCTGCTCTCGGATAGCGGAACCGGGCATTTCCTGCCGCCCCATCGCAGGGGAATGGGTTACGTCTTCCAGGAAGCCCGGCTGTTCCCCCACCTGACGGTGCGGCAGAACCTGCTTTACGGGGGCTGGTTCTCGGGCCGCCGTGATCGGGCCGGGTTTTCCCGGATCGTCGAGATGCTCGGGATCGGCCATCTGCTGACCCGCCGACCCGTGGCCCTGTCCGGGGGCGAAAGGCAGCGGGTGGCCCTGGGCCGGGCGATCCTGTCCGATCCGCGCCTGCTCTTGATGGACGAGCCGCTGGCCGCGCTGGACGAGGCGCGCAAGGCCGAGATCCTGCCCTATCTGGAGCGCCTGCGCGACGAGACCGGGCTGCCGATCCTCTATGTCAGCCATGCGCCGGCCGAAATCGCCCGACTGGCCACGAATATCGTCCTGGTCGAGGGGGGGCGGGTTATCGGCGCGGGGCCTGCGGCAAGGATCCTGTCGGATCCGGCAATCGCCCCGGTTCTGGGTCTGCGCGAAACCGGGGCGATCATCACCGCCCGTATCGAGGCCCATGAGGCGGATGGTCTGACCCGGCTTGGCACCGCCACCGGAACGATCTTTCTGCCGCATGTCGAGGCCCCGCCTCGCTCCGTCATGCGCCTGCGGATCCTGGCGCAGGACGTCATGATCGCCCTGGACCGGCCCGAGAGAATCTCGGCGCTGAATGTGCTGCCCGCGGTTGTCCGCGACCTGACCGAGACGGATATCGGCATGCTCGTCCGGCTCGACGCGGGCGGCGAGGCCATGCTTGCGCGGATCACCCGGCGCTCGGCAAGCGCGCTGGCGCTGGAACCGGGCAAGCCGGTTCACGCGGTGCTGAAGGCGGTCTCACTCGCACCGGGGAGCATCGGAGGCGCGGAATCCGGGGGCAGCACCCTGCCCTGACGGAAACGATCCGGGCAACGAGAACCGAACGGGGACCGCCCGGGCAAAGCATCTCCACCAAGCCGGTCCCATCGCTTGGCGGGGATCATCCCTTCATCCGCATCCGGCGCGCGCCCATTCGCCGCGCCTCGGTCAGAAGCGCTTCGAGCACCGGTGTATGCGGCTCGCGCCAGGGTGCGACCAGGCCGACGGCATGGGTGCTGTCCTCGCCCTGCATCGGCACCACCCGCAATGCCTTGCCCTGGGCCAGGAAATTCGCGATGTCCTCGGGCAGGATGGTCAGCCAGCCACCCGCCACGACATGCGCGACCAAGACCACGGTCGAACTCGATTCCACCGTCGCCAGCGGGGTCACACCGGCGGTGGCGAGATTGCGGTTGATGATCCGCCGGTTCTGCATGTCCGATGTCAGCAGGCAAAGCCTCTGCCCGTCCAGATCGGACCATGCCACGCTGGCATGTTTCGCGAAATCGGTCTGCTCGCCACAGACAAGCATGTAACGCTCGTCGTAAAGCGGGACTGTGCTCACCTTTCCCAGGGGCTCGTTGTCGAGATAGGAAATCCCGGCATCGATATCGAGATCGTCGATCATCTGCAGGATGTCGATCGAGGTGCGCGACAGGATCGTGAAGCCGACATTCGGATGCGCGGCTCCGAACCGGGCGCTGAGCTTGGCAGCCCAGGTCAACGCGGTGGGAATCGCCGCGATCCGCAACCGCCCGGTCAGCCCGTGCCGTGTCGCCCGCATCTCCTCGCGCAACTGCCGGGTGTCGCCGACGATCCGGCGCGCCCAGATCAGCGCGCTCTGCCCCTCGGGGGTCAGGCCGCCATAGCGCGAGCCGCGAAAGATCAGCAGCACGCCAAGCTGTTCCTCGAGCTGCTTGATCCCGGCCGAGAGCGTCGGCTGCGTGATCCCCAGGCTGGCGGCGGCGCGCCCGAAATGGCCTTCCTTGGTCACCGCCAGGAACATCTCGAGCTTGTCGATCACCTTGCCTCCCTTCACGCATGCCATCAAGCGGGAAAGGCAAGGCCGGGTCAAGCCGATGCCGGGTCACCGCGCGGCTTCGCCCTGCGCCGATGCGTCGTCTTCCCATTTGTCCTTGCGGCCCAGCAGCCTGCGCATCAGCACGAAGAAGAGCGGAGCAAACAGGATACCCAAGGCCGTCGCCGCCAGGGTTCCGCCCATCACCGTCGCGCCGATGGCATTGCGGCCATTCGCGCCCGCGCCGGTCGAAAGCACCAGCGGCAGAACCCCAAGCGAAAAGGCGATCGAGGTCATGATGATCGGGCGGAAGCGCTGGCGGGCGGCTTCGACCACGGCGTTGTAAAGCGGCACCCCTGCCTGCGACTGCTCGCGCGCGAATTCGACGATCAGGATGGCGTTCTTGCCGGTCAGGCCGATCACGGTCAGCAGCCCGACCTGGAAGAACACGCCATTGTCAAACTTGCCCAGATAAGCGCCGACCAGCGCACCCAGGACCCCGATGGGCATGACCAGGATCACCGCCAGCGGGATCGCCCAGCTTTCGTAAAGCGCAGCCAGGCACAGGAACACCGCCGCCAGGGAGAGCGCGTAAAGCAGCGTCGTCTGGTCGCCGGATTCGCGTTCCTCCAGCGACAGGCCGGTCCAGGAGATATTGAAACCCGCCGGAAGCTGCCCGGCCAGCCGCTCCATCTCGGCCATCGCGTCGCCGGAGCTGACGCCGGGGATCGGACCGCCCTGGATCTGCATCGACGGGACGCCGTTATAGCGGCTCAGCCCCTGCGGCCCGAAGGTCCATTCACCCTTGGCGAAATTCGAGAAGGGTACCAGGTCGCCATTCGCATTGCGGACCCGCCACTTGTCGAAATCGCTCGGCACCGAGCGGGACTCTGCCTCGCCCTGGACATAGACTTTCTTGATCCGTCCCCGGTCGATGAAATCGTTCACGTAATTCCCGGTCCAGGCGATCTGCATCAGGTTGGCGACATCGGTGGCCGTGACCCCCATCGCGCCGGCCTTGCGCCAATCGACATTCAACCGGTACTGGGCCGCATCCTCCAGCCCCGAGGGCCGGACCTGTGCGATGATCGGGCTTTCGGTGGCCATGCCAAGCAACTGGTTGCGTGCCTCGAGCAATTGCTCATGCGATTGCCCGCCCCGCGCCTGCAGGTAGAAATCGAAGCCCGAGACATTGCCCAGTTCGATCACCGCGGGCGGCACGACCGGGAAGACCATGGCGTCGCGGATCTGGCTCAGCGCCCCAAAGGCGCGGCCCGCTATGGCCTGCACGGATTGTTCCGGAGACGGCCGCTCGTCCCAGTCCTTGAGCCGCACGAAGGCCATGCCGACATTTTGCCCCGATCCGGCAAAGCTGAAGCCCGCCACGCCGAACATCGAATCGACGGAATCCGATTCCTGGTTCAGGAAATAATCCTCGACCTGGTCGATCACGGCCTCGGTCCGCTCGACGGTGGCGCCGGTCGGGCCCTGGATCAGCACGAACATGATGCCCTGGTCCTCGTCGGGCAGGAAGCCTTCCGGGGTGCGCAGGAACAGGAGCGCCATCACCGTGCCCAGCCCGGCATAGATCAGCAGCATCCGCAGCGGGCGGCGCACGATCCAACCGACGAGGCCGGTATATCCCCGCGAGGTGCGGTCGAAGCCGCGATTGAACAGGCCGAAGAAGCCGCGTTTCTCGCCATGCCCGGTCGGCCGCAGGATCGAAGCGCAAAGCGCCGGGGTCAATGTCAGCGCGACGACCACGGAAAGCCCCATGGCGGACACGATGGTGATCGCGAATTGCTGATAGATCACCCCGGTCGAGCCGCCGAAAAAGGCCATCGGCACGAACACCGCCGACAGGACCAGCGCGATCCCGACCAGGGCGCCGGTGATCTGCCCCATGGATTTGCGCGTGGCCTCTCGCGGGGACAGCCCCTCCTCTTCCATGATCCGCTCGACATTCTCCACCACGACGATGGCGTCATCGACCAGAAGACCGATGGCCAGCACCATGGCCAGCATGGTCAGCGTGTTGATGGTAAAGCCGAAGGCCGCCATGATCCCGAAGGTCCCCAGCAGCACGATGGGAACCGCAAGCGTCGGGATCAGTGTCGCCCGCCAGCTTTGCAGGAAGATATACATCACGATGAAGACCAGCACGATGGCCTCGATCAGCGTATGCACCACCTCTTCGATCGAGATCTCGACGAAGGGCGCGGTATCGAAGGGGATCACGTAATCGACGCCTTCGGGGAAGAATTCCGCGAATTCCTTCATCCGCTCCTTCACCCGCTCGGCGGTGTCCAGCGCATTGGCCCCCGGCGCGAGGCTGAGCGCCATGCCCGAGGCCGGACGGCCGTTATAGGTCGGATCGCCGCCATAGGTCTCGGCCCCGATCTCGACCCGGGCGACATCCTGCAACAGGACCAGCCCGCCGTTTTCCTCGGCCCGCAGCACGATCTGGCGGAAATCCTCGGGCGTGGACAGCAGCGATTGCGCCGTGACGGTGGCGTTCAGCATCTGGCCGTCGACCGTGGGCAGCCCCCCGAACGCCCCCGCGGAAATCTGGGTATTCTGCGCCGAGACCGCCGCGACGACATCGGATGGCGCGAGTTCATAGGCGGCGAGCTTGGCGGGATCGAGCCAGATGCGCATGGCGTATTGCGCGCCGAAGACCTGCACGCTGCCGATCCCCTCGACCCGGCTGAGATCGTCGACGAGGTTGGTGACCATGTAGTCGCTCAGATCGGTCGCGTTGAAATTGTCGTCGCCGATCAGGCCGACCACCATCAGAAAGCCGGATGCGGCCTTCTCGACCCTGACGCCTTGCCTCTGCACCGGCTCGGGCAAGAGCGGCGTGGCCTGCGACAGCTTGTTCTGAACCTGCACCTGCGCGATATCGACATCGGTGCCGGTCTCGAAGGTCAGCGTGGTCGAGGAGGAGCCGTCCGAGGTCGAGTTGGACGACATGTAGCGCATTCCGTCCAGCCCGGTCATCTGCTGTTCGATGACCTGCGTGACCGTATTGGCAACGGTGTCGGCCGAGGCGCCGGGATAGGTCGCGCGGATCGTTACCGAAGGCGGTGCGATCTGCGGGTATTGCGCGATCGGCAGCGTCATGATCGACAGGATGCCGATCCCCATGATGATGATCGAGATCACCCAGGCAAATACCGGTCGGTCGATGAAGAAACGGGCCATGATATCTCTCGCGCTGATCCGGCCGTCAGTTGCCGGTGTCGTCATCCTGGGCGGCCGCCTCGGCAGCCTGTTCGGTCGGGGCGGCCTCGCCCTGCCCGGCGGCGGCTTCCTCGTCCTCGCCCGCAGGTTCCGCGGGCGGGGTCTCACCTTCCGCGGATTGCTCTTCGCCGGTGGCATCTTCCGAAGCCTCCGGAGCGGCTCCTTCCTCCTGCATAGCCTTGGCCCCATCCGCCGGGGCTTCCGCGCCGCGTTCCTCGGGGGTCACCGGCATGCCCTCGCCGATGCGCTGGAATCCGGCCACGATCAGCCGGTCGCCATCTTCCAGACCGTCGCGCACCACCCATGAATTGCCGCGATCCTGGACGATATCCAGTTGCCGCATCTCGACGATGTTCTCGTCATTCACGATCATGGCGACGGGACGGCCCCGGCGATCCCGCGTCACCCCCTCCTGCGGAGCGAGGATCACGTCCTGCAACTGCGCCTGCGGGATTTCGGCCAGGACATACATTCCGGGCAAGAGCAGATTGTCGGAATTGGCGAATTCCATCCGCAGCGTGACGACGCCGGTGGTCTCGTCCACATGCGGCTCTGCCGCGGTCAGCGAGCCGGTATTCTCGAATTCGGTGCCATCGGCCAGATGCAGGGTCACGGTGCGGTCGGCCCCCTCGGGCAGTGCCGCCTGAGCGCCCTGGCGCTGCCAGCGAATGATCTCGGCCGCCGATTGGGTTACGTCCACATGAACCGGATCGATCCGCCGGATCACCGCCAGCGGCGCAGCTTGCGACGCCGTCACCAGCGCCCCCTGCGATGCCTGCGCCAAACCGATCACCCCGTCGATCGGCGCCGTGATCACCGTGCGGTCAAGATCGATCTGCGCCGCCTGCAATTGCGCCTCGGCGGCCTTCACCGCCGCCTCGGCGGCGTCGCGGACGGCGATGGCGCTGTCCTGGGTCTGTTCGCTGGCCACGCGGCGATCGCGCAGCGCCGCCACCCGGTCGGCCTCGCGCCGCGCGGATTCCGCCTGTGCCCTTGCCTGCGCCAGCGCCGCCTCGGCCTGCGCGACGGCGGCCTGGTAACTGCGCGGATCGATCCGGTAGAGCTGATCGCCTTCCTCGACGACGCTGCCCTCGTCGAACAGCCGTTCGGTAATGAGACCATTGACCTGCGGCCGCAGTTCCGCTTGGGCCGAAGCCAGCACGCGCCCGGGCAATGTCGCGGTCAGGGTCACGTCCTGCGCCTTCAGCGTCACGACCGTGACGGCGGGCGGAGGCTTTTCGCCACCCTGCTGAGCCAGTCCGGCCCCAGCCCACAGCATCGCGCCAACTGCAGACGCAGCAACGAGAATTCGAGTATGTGTGATCATGCCAGAGGCCTGTATTCAAAGAAAATTCATTTGATTGGCACAATGGAAAATGAAAACTTTACAACCAATGCACCAGCGCACAACCTAGGGCGATCACAGGCCGGACACAACCTCTTGAATTGCCGCCTTCAATCCCCAGTTAACAAGGTTAACCGTTTCAGAAAAGCGAGCCCTGGGCCGGGCCGGGCCGTGGCTTGCGCCCTGTATCCGGGCGGGTCTTTCCCGGTGCTGCCGCGATCCGCCCATCGGCGAATTCGATCTCGAAATGCGCGAGCTTGCCCGCCTCTGTCGCCGATGTCACCACGCCACCGCCGCCATGCACCACGGCGAAGCCGCGCTTCAATGTCTGTTCATAGCCCAATGTGTGCCGCATCCGGTCGAGCCGTATCAGCGCCTCGCGCCGCTGGCCGATAACGCGCCGCCCGCCATTCTCCAGCCGCGCGCCCAACCCGGAGAGGCGTTCGGACTGCGTCTCGATCGCCCGGCGAGTGACAGCCGCAACCCGGCGCAGCGAATTGTCCAGCCGTTCCTGTAATTGCGCCAGGCGGTCCTTGCGGCGTTCCAGCTGCCGTTCGCGGCTCCCTTCGAGCCGGGTGACGGTGCGATCCAGCAAGTGCCGCTTGGCCGAGGTGAACTGGCGCAGGGTCGCTGCTGGCATCGGGCGCGACGCCAGTTGCTGCCGCCTCGTCCGCACCAGTCCGTGAAGCGCGGGTTCCAGCCGTGCAGCCCACAGATCCAGTCGCTGCCGAGCCCCCTCGGTCAGCGCGGCGGGCCGCCCCATCGCCCGCGACAGGTCGCGCAACCTTTGCCGGGGACGCTCGATCCTCTGGCCGCTGGCCCGGGACATGCGCGCCCCCGCCTCGGCAAGCCGCGCCGCGAGATCGGCGCGAACCGGAACGGCAAGCTCGGCCGCCGCCGTCGGTGTCGGCGCCCGCCTGTCCGAGGCGAAATCGATCAGCGTGGTATCGGTTTCATGGCCTACTGCGAGATCAGCGGGATGGCGCTGCCGGCGGCGGCGCGCACGACCTCTTCCTCGTTGAACCCCCAGAGATCCTCGAGACTGCCGCCGCCCCGCGCGACGATGATCAGGTCGGGTCGCGGGACCGCTCCGCCCTCGGGCAAGGCGTTGAAGCCGTGAATGGCCGCCGCCACCTGGGGCGCGCAGCCCTCTCCCTGCACGGCGACGGGCCAGATCAGCACGCGGGTCGGAAACCGGTCGCGCAGCCGGTGCAGGATGTCGCGGATGACTGCCCCCGAAGGCGATGTGACCACACCGATGACCCGTGGAAGGAACGGCAGCGGGCGCTTGCGTGCCTCGTCGAACAGGCCTTCGGCGGCCAGCGCCTTGCGGCGCTTTTCCAGCATCGCCATCAGCGCGCCCATCCCGGCGGGCTCGATCTCGTCGACGATCAACTGGTATTTGGACTGGCCCGGAAATGTGGTCATCCGCCCTGTGGCCACGACCTCCATCCCCTCTTCCGGGCGCTGTGCCAGCCGGGCCGCCTGCCCTTTCCAGCTTACCGCCGCCAGGACCGAACGGTCATCCTTGAGATCGAAATAGAGATGCCCCGAGGAAGGCCGCGACACCCGGCCGATCTCGCCGCGCACCCGGACCCGGCCGAACTGGTCCTCGATATTGCGCTTTACCGCACCCGACAGTTCCGAGACGGTAAATTCATGGGCATTATTGCCCGGAGTGTCGTCGATCAGATCCATGCGGCTTGTTCCCCTTCGCCGGCCAGATTAGAACGCCGCGACAACAAGCGAAAGGGCGGCAGATGAATATCCTGATCCTTGGCGGCGGCGGGCGCGAACATGCCCTGGCCTGGGCGATCCGGCAGAACCCGAAATGCGACCGGCTCATCGTCGCGCCCGGAAACGCGGGCATCGCGGGGGTGGCGGATTGTGCCGAACTCAACATCAATTCCCGGGCAGATGTCCTTGAATTCGCGCAGGACAACGCCATCGACTTCGTGGTGATCGGCCCCGAGGCACCGCTGGCCGCTGGCGTATCCGACGCGCTGCGCGGCGCGGGCTTCCTGGTCTTCGGCCCCAGCCAGGCGGCTGCCGAGCTGGAAGCCTCGAAAACCTTCACCAAGGAGATCTGCGACGCCTGTGGCGCCCCTACCGCCGCATGGGCGCGCTTTACCGACGCCGCTTCGGCCCGCGATCATGTCACCGCCCAGGGCGCACCGATCGTGATCAAGGCCGACGGGCTGGCCGCCGGCAAAGGCGTGACCGTCGCCGAGACCGTAGCCCAGGCTCATGAAGCCATCGACCTGATTTTCGATGGAGAATTCGGCGATACCTCGGTCGTCATCGAGGAATTCATGACCGGCGAGGAAGCCAGTTTCTTCGTGCTCTGCGACGGCAGGGACTGCCTGCCGATCGGCACCGCGCAGGATCACAAGCGCGCCGGAGAAGGCGATACCGGCCCCAATACCGGCGGCATGGGCGCCTACAGCCCGGCACCCGTGCTGAACGAAGCCCTGCAAGCACAGGTGATGGACCAGATCATCCGCCCCACGATCGCAGAAATGTCGCGTAGAAACAGCCCATTCCAGGGAATTCTTTATGCCGGCCTCATGATCGAGGGAGATCGCGCCCGATTGGTCGAATACAATGTCCGCTTCGGCGACCCGGAATGCCAGGCGCTGATGATCCGGCTTGGGGCTCAGGCGCTCGACCTGCTGCTCGCCTGTGCTGCGGGCCGGTTGGCCGAAACCTCGGTCAACTGGGCCGACGATCACGCGTTGACCGTCGTCATGGCCGTAAATGGCTATCCCGGACCATACAAGAAAGGCAGTATTATCAATGGTCTTTCCCGGGTAACCGAATCCAGTTTCGAGATGATCTTCCATGCCGGAACCAGCGAGGAAAACGGACAGGTCACCGCATCTGGAGGCCGGGTGCTCGCCTGCACCGGTCGGGGCGCAACCTTGGCAGAGGCCCATGCGCGGGCCTACCGCCTTGTCGATGCCATCGACTGGCCCGAAGGTTTCTACCGCCGCGACATCGGCTGGCGAGCCCTCACGAGCCGTGAGTGATTGATTTTCGCAGGCTGTCGTTTCTTCTTCACGGAAATATCCCCGCCGGAGGCACCGGCGGGGACAATCCGGCGAAACCTCAATCGGTCGTATACAGACCTTCGTAGATCGGCAGCAGCGTATCGGTTTCGAACAGCGAACTGACCGAGGTGCCGTTCCAGATATTCAGGATCGCCTGCGTGAACATCGGCGCGGTCGGCACGATACGGATATTCGGCGCTGCCTTCACCGCTTCGGTCGGCTGGATCGAGTCGGTGATCACCAGCGATTTCATCACCGATTTCGACACCCGCTCGACCGCCGGGCCCGACAGCACGCCATGGGTGATATAGGCATGCACCTCGGTCGCGCCCTGATCGGTCAGCACCTGCGCCGCCTTGACCAGCGTTCCCGCCGTGTCGCAGATATCGTCAACGATGATGCAGGCCTTGCCCTCGACATCGCCGATCACCGTCATCTCGGCCACTTCGCCGGCCTTCTCGCGCCGCTTGTCCACGATCGACAGGGGCGCGCCGATCCGCTGCGCCAGTTCACGCGCGCGCGCCACGCCGCCGACATCGGGCGAGACCACCATCAGGTCATCCATCCGGCCCTTGAAATGATGCTGCACATCCAGCGCAAAGATCGGCGCGGCATAGAGATTGTCCACCGGAATGTCGAAGAAACCCTGGATCTGCGTGGCATGCAGATCCATCGTCAGCACCCGGTCCACCCCGGCCTCGGTCAGCAGGTTAGCGACCAGCTTGGCCGAGATCGGCGTGCGGGCCTTGGCCCGGCGGTCCTGCCGCGCGTAGCCGAAATAGGGAATGACAGCCGTGATCCGCGCCGCCGAGGACCGCCGCAGCGCATCGGTCATGATCAGCAGTTCCATCAGGTTGTCATTGGCCGGGTTCGAGGTGGGCTGGATGATATACATGTCCTCGCCCCGGACATTCTCGAAGACCTCGACGAAGATCTCCTGGTCGTTGAACCGTTCGATCCGGGCGTCGCACAGCCCTACATTCATGCCGCGATGCATCGACATGCGGCGCGCGATGGCGGCGGCAAGCGGAGTATTGGCATTGCCGGAAATAAGCTTGGGTTCGGTCATGACGGGCATGGAAAGCGGGGCCTCTGGCGGGATTCGTGAGATTGCACAGCCCTTAGCACCCGGATAACCTGTGGGCAAACCAAGAAGGACACGTCATGGCCTGTATCGATTATTATCTGGGCACGATCAGCCCCTATTGCTATCTCGCCGGCAAGAAACTGGAGGAAATCGCGGACAGGCATGACGCGAAGATCACCTACAAGCCGGTGGACCTGCTGCAGCTTTTCGACCGGACCGGGGGGATTCGTCCCGCAGACCGCCATGTGAGCCGGATGGAATACCGGACGCAGGAACTCTTGCGTTGGGCGGATCATCTTCGGGTCCCGTTCAATATCAAACCCGCCCATTGGCCGGTGAACATGGCTCCTTCCTCCTATGCCGTCATCGCCGCGCAACAGGAAGGCGGCGGCGATCTGGGCGGGCTGGTCCATGGCTTCACCCGCGCGGTCTGGGCCGAGGAGCGCGATATCAGCGACGATTCGGTGATCCGGGAGTTGCTGGAGGCGCATGGCTTCGATCCGGCACTGGCCGACAAGGGGCTGCTGGCGGGGGCCGAGACCTATGGCCGCAACCTGGAAGAAGCGGTCACGGCCGGGGCTTTCGGGGCGCCATTCTATGTCGTGCGCGAAACCGGGCAGCGGTTCTGGGGACAGGACCGGCTGGATTTCCTCGACCGGCATCTCGCGTCGCTGTGAGCGGGGTTTATCGCCGGCATTGGCCGGGCGACGCCGGGCGCCCGGCGCTGGCATTGCATTGCATGCTGGCCTCGGGCAGCTACTGGGGTCCGATCTCGGAACGCCTGGAGGGGCGGATCGACCTGCAGGGATTCGACATGCCCGGCCATGGGCGCAGCGATCCCTGGAACCCCGGGCCGGACGACCCGGATTACCACAGCGCCGTCACCCGGCTCGCGGCCAGTTTCATCAACCGACCGCTGGACCTGATCGGGCACAGCATGGGCGCCACCGTCGCCCTGCGGATCGCTATCGCGGCCCCCGAGGCCGTGCGCAGCCTGACCCTGATCGAGCCCGTCCTCTTCGCGGCCGTTCCCGGAGCCGCGCAGGCGCAGCCCGAGATGCAGATCGAGCAATTGCTGGCCGAGGGCCGCGAAGAGGATGCCACGCGGGGATTCCTGGCGGCATGGGGATCGCAGGGCTATGACGACCTGTCAGAGCGGATGCAGGTGCAGATGCGGGCGCGGATCCGGCTGGTCGCGGAATGCACGCCGACACTTGCCGGAGACCGTCCGCGAATCCTCCGCGAAGACGGGCTCGAATCGATCGATGCCCCGGTGCTGCTGATCTCGGGGGGCGACTCACCGCGGGTGATCCACGAAATCGCCGATGCCCTCGCCGCGCGTCTGCCCGATGTTGGCCGGGCGACCGTGCCGGATGCGGGTCACATGCTGCCGATCACTCATCCCGATGAGGTCGCGGGATTGATCGGTGTCAATCTGGACCGGGCCTGAAATGCATCTTCAGGCCCGCCGCCCGGTCCCGCCATGGGTTGGGACCGGGCCTGGCCGTCATCGGAGACATTCTTGCCGATCATGAAACTTCCGATAAGGGGATCGGATTTTCATGCATAAGCAATCGCTTGGGATGATTTGGCTCCGGCGGTAGGGATCGAACCTACGACCAATTGATTAACAGTCAACTGCTCTACCGCTGAGCTACGCCGGAACACGAGGCGGGATATAGCAATGTGTTTCAGAGCCGTCCAGAGGCTTTGCGACAATTTTTTAAACGGACCGGAAAATCGATTCCGCCGTCAGTTCCCCGTCGCAATTCACCGCGCCAAGACCCGCCAATGCGACCAGATGCGCAAGGACATTGCGCGTCGCGGCTGGAAGAAGTTCGGGAGGCACATCATAGATGCGCCGCGCCAGCATGGCGGCCTCTGCCGGCTCCTGCCGCAGCGATGCGAGGATCTGGGCGCTGCGTTCGCGACGATGCGCAGCCAGTTCGGCCAGCCTTGCCGACGGTGTCTCGACCGGATCGCCATGCGCGGGCAGCAAACGGTGCGGTGCAGCCATCCCGATCCTGTCGAGCGAGCGGAAGAAATCCGCCAGGTCCCCGTCAGGCGGCGAGATCAGGGTCGAGGACCAGCCCAGCACGATATCGCCGCAGAACATGACATCGTCCCACTGGAAACAAAGATGATTCCCGCAATGTCCGGGCGTGTGGAGAGCGCGGAGCCTCCAGTCGGCGGTCTCGATCTGCTGGCCATCCGCCAGCAGGATATCGGGCCGAAAGCCCATATCCAGCCCCTCGCCTCCGCCGACCAGGCCGCTGGCGGCGAGGCGCTGCATGATCGGGGAACGGCCCGTTTCCGCAGTGCCGAAAGCCAGGACGGGAGCGCCGGTCATCCCTGCCAGGGTGGCGGCGCCCGCGCTGTGGTCCCGATGGGCATGGGTCACGAAGATATGACTGATCCGCCCTGCCCCGGCCTCCACGATCCTTTCCAGATGGCCGGGATCGTCCGGGCCGGGATCGATGACCGCCACGTGATCATGGCCGATCAGGAAACTGTTGGTTCCCGGCCCGGTCAGGGGCGAAGGATTGGGTGCAAGAATGCAGCGTGGCTCTTTCTTCATGCGACTCATACGGGTAGCCTAGATCGAGGCAGGCAGGTTTACCATGGCGAACGAACTCGAATTCGGCTGGTTGAAGCGGATGTTCCCGCGCGGGCTTTACGGCCGCGCGGCACTGATCCTGTTTCTGCCGGTCGTGGTCGTGATGCTTGTCGTCAGCGTCATGTTCCTGCAACGCCATTTCGAGGACGTGACGCGTCAGATGACCGACAGCATGGCACGGGAGCTGGGCTTCGTCGCAAGGCGTATCGACCGGGGCGAAAATTCCGCCGTGGCGCTTCTGGCGGGCCAGACCATCGCGGCACCGCTTGGCCTGACTTTGCGGATGCCCGTGCAGCCGGCCCGGGACGACAGGCGCCTGTTCTATGATTTTTCGGGCCGCGTCGTGATCGAGGAACTGCGTACCAGCCTGCCCGAGGTGACCGGCATCGACCTCGCGACGGATGACAAGCGCGTCGATGTGACCATGAATGGAAAATTCGGCCCCTATTCGCTGTCATTCGACCGGAAACGGGTCAGCGCCTCGAACCCGCACCAATTGCTGGTGCTGATGGTGTTCACCTCGTTTCTGATGTCGGGCATCGCGACGATCTTCCTGCGCAACCAGCTGCGGCCGATCCGCCGGCTTGCCCGGGCGGCCGAAGCCTATGGCAAGGGCCGGGTGGAGCCTTATCACCCCGGTGGCGCGGTCGAGATCCGCAGTGCCGGCACCGCGTTTCTGGACATGCGCAACCGTCTGGAGCGGCAGAACGAACAGCGCAAGGTGATGCTGTCGGGGATCAGCCATGACCTGCGCACACCACTGACACGGCTGCGACTCGGCCTGTCGGTGTTGTCCCCGGACCTTCCGCCTGACGAGGCCGACATCTCGGCGATGGAGGCGGATATCAGCGAGATGACCCGCATGGTCGATGCCTTTCTGGACTATTCCCGCGACAGCGCGCGGGAAAGCCCGGCCGAGGAAATCGAACCGTTCGAATTCCTTCGCGGCGTCGTCGCGGACGCGCAGCGCGCCGGACAGGATGTGTCGCTGTCCGGCACGCAAGGCGATGCCAGTCTCGTGACCTGCCGACCCGACATGCTGCGCCGCGCGCTGGACAACCTGATCGGCAACGCGGTCCGCTATGGGACACGCGCCGAGGTCGATGCGGCATTGGGTCCGCGCAGCCTGCGAATCGGTGTCGAGGATGACGGGCCGGGCATTCCCGACGATGCGATCGAGACGGCAATGCGCCCGTTCACGCAGCTCGACAGCTCGCGCAATCGCAACAGCGGGCAAGGCGCCGGGCTGGGGCTGGCCATCGCCGCCGATGTCGCGCGCGGCCATGGCGGGCAGTTGCGCTTGGGGCGCGGATCGAGGCTTGGCGGGTTGCGTGCCGAGATCGTCATACCGCGTTGAAATCGCCCGCGACTGACGCGGTTGCGCTTTCGTGCTAAAATCAACCTGTTTCGATGTTCTATTGAACGGCAATGCCCGGGCACATAAGTTGTCGCGACGCAGGGGCCGCGCGTTGCTAATCACGGGGCCGCGGCTTCGGGCAGGAAAGGAACGTATAACATGAACGATTTCGCATCTCAGACCTACCCGGTGTTGCCTTTGCGGGACATCGTCGTCTTTCCACATATGATCGTGCCCCTGTTCGTGGGCCGCGAGAAATCCGTGCGCGCGCTGGAAGCGGTCATGGAAACCGACAGCCCGATCCTGCTGTCGGCGCAAATGGACGCTTCGGTCGATGAGCCGGAGGAAGACGGCATCTACCGCACCGGCGTCCTGGCCAATGTGCTGCAATTGCTGAAACTTCCCGACGGCACGGTGAAAGTGCTGGTTGAAGGCCGCGAACGCGTGCAGATCACCGATTTCGTGCCGAATGACGATCATTTCGAAGCGGCCGCCATCGTTCTGCCCGAAACCCTGGGCGACGAGGCGACGGTCACCGCCCTGATGCGTACCGTGACCGAGGAATTCGAGCGTTACGTCAAGGTGCGCAAGAACATCCCAGAAGAGGTTGTCACCGCTGTCGCCGACGCCCACGAAC
Source organism: Paracoccus methylarcula (assembly GCF_003007735.2). Classification (GTDB taxonomy): domain Bacteria; phylum Pseudomonadota; class Alphaproteobacteria; order Rhodobacterales; family Rhodobacteraceae; genus Paracoccus; species Paracoccus methylarcula. The sequence continues at coordinate 440,796 of NZ_PXNQ02000002.1, read as the reverse complement.
CCGGCAAGCTGGCCGATCTGGTCGCGGGGCACATGGGCGTGGATCTGGACAAGAAGCAGGAGCTTCTGGACACGCTCGAAGTGGCGGCCCGGCTGGAGAAGATCTATTCCTCCATGCAGGGGGAGATGTCGGTCCTTCAGGTCGAGAAAAAGATCAAGTCGCGCGTCAAGACCCAGATGGAGAAGACGCAGCGCGAATACTATCTGAATGAGCAGATGAAGGCCATTCAGAAGGAACTCGGCGATGGCGAGGACGGCCAGAACGAGATCACCGAACTGGAAGAGAAGATCGCCGCGACCAAGTTCAGCAAGGAGGCCCGAGAAAAGGCCGAGGCCGAGCTGAAAAAGCTGAAATCCATGTCCCCGATGTCAGCCGAGGCGACGGTCAGCCGCAATTACCTGGATTGGCTGCTGGCCCTGCCCTGGGGTGTGAAATCGCGCACCCGCAAGGATCTGGGCCGGGCCGAAACGGTCCTGGACGAAGATCATTACGGGCTGGAAAAGGTCAAGGAACGGATCGTCGAATATCTCGCCGTGCAAGCCCGCAGCCAGAAGCTGAAAGGCCCGATCCTGTGCCTTGTCGGCCCTCCGGGCGTGGGCAAGACCTCACTCGGCCGGTCGGTCGCGCGTGCCACGGGACGCGAGTTCATCCGCATCAGCCTTGGCGGCGTGCGCGACGAATCCGAGATTCGCGGCCACCGGCGGACCTATATCGGCTCGATGCCCGGCAAGATCATCCAGGCGCTGAAAAAGGCCAAGACTACCAACCCGCTGATCCTGCTCGATGAGATCGACAAGATGGGGCAGGATTTCCGCGGCGATCCGGCTTCGGCCATGCTCGAGGTGCTGGATCCGGAACAGAATTCGACCTTCGTGGACCATTATCTCGAGGTGGAATACGACCTGTCGAACGTGATGTTCCTGACCACGGCCAACAGCTACAACATGCCGGGCCCCCTGCTCGACCGGATGGAGATCATCCCGCTGGCCGGCTATACCGAAGACGAAAAACGCGAGATCGCCCGCCAGCACCTGCTGCCCAAGCAGATCAAGGCCAACGGGCTGCGCAAGGGCGAGTTCTCGGTCTCGGACGAGGCGCTGACCCATGTCATCCGCTATTACACCCGCGAGGCCGGGGTCCGCTCGCTTGAGCGCGAGATCGCCAAGCTGGCCCGCAAATCCGTGACCGAGATCCTCAAGGGCAATGCCAAAACGGTGGATGTGACGCCCGAGAAGGCCGAGGAATTCCTGGGCGTGCGGCGCCACCGCTATGGCTTGGCCGAGAAAGAGGACCAGGTCGGCGTGGTCACGGGGCTGGCATGGACATCGGTCGGCGGCGACCTGCTGCAGATCGAGGCATTGCGCCTGCCCGGCAAGGGCCGGATGAAGACGACCGGCAAGCTGGGCGACGTGATGAAGGAATCGATCGACGCGGCCTCCAGCTTCGTGCGCTCGATCTCGCCCGAGATCGGGGTGAAACCGCCCGAATTCGACAAGCGCGACATCCATGTCCATGTCCCCGAGGGCGCCACACCCAAGGACGGGCCGTCAGCGGGCGTCGCCATGGTGACCTCGGTCGTGTCGGTGATGACCGGCATCCCCGTGCGCAAGGATGTCGCCATGACTGGCGAGGTCACGCTGCGCGGCAATGTGCTGGCCATCGGCGGGCTCAAGGAAAAACTGCTGGCGGCATTGCGCGGGGGCATCAAGACGGTGCTGATCCCGGCCGATAACGAAAAGGATCTGGCCGAGATCCCGGACAATGTGAAAACCGGGCTGACGATCATCCCGGTCGGCAATGTCCGTGAAGTGCTGCACCACGCGCTGGTCCGCAAGCCCGATGCGATCGAATGGGACGAGGCGGCGGAAGAAGCCGCCGCCGAGGCCGCGCGCGTGACCAACAAGGGCGACAAGATGCCCGGCGGCGGCGCTGTCGCGCATTGATCGCCGCATGATCGAGAATGAGCCGGGCCAAAAGAGCCCGGCTCATTCACATCAAACCCGAAATCAACCGCATCTCCGGTCTTGCGGCCTTTCCCGGTTGCTGCTAAATGCCGCTCCCACGGGTGATTAGCTCAGCGGTAGAGCGCTTCGTTCACATCGAAGATGTCAGCGGTTCAAATCCGTTATCACCCACCATTCTTTCAATAGCTTGACTGCTAACGACGAAACGCCCCGGGTCCGTGAGCCCGAGGCGTGGCCATGAGCGCGGGAATCCCTCGATCCGTGATGATCCGTCGGGAAGCGCCCCTGCATGGGTCACCTGCCGGTATTGTCGCCCATCAACTTACCGATGCCAGCCCCTCAAAGCTGATAAGCTGCGGTTTCGATCTCTGCCTTCATTGCTTCGATAAAGGCCCGTGTCACAGCCGAGGGCGCCCGGCTGGACGGCAGCAGAAACTGCGTGGTATTGGCGATTTCGGGCTCGAAGGTGCGGGCGACCACGCCGGGTCCCAGTTGATGCACGATCGGGAACGGATTGACCAGGGACAGCCCGAGCCCGGCACGCACCAGTTCGACGATCGAGACCGATGTCGCCGCCTCCACCCGCACCAATGGGTGAACGCCCGCCCGCTCGAACACCCGGTCGACGGCGACCCGGTTGGAATGGCGGCGGGCGATGCCGATGAAGGCCTCGCCTTCCAAATCCTCGGGCCGGATCACCCGCTGCGCCGCCAGCCGGTGATCGCCCGGCATGATGCAGGCCGTGCGGGTTCTCAGCAGGGTCTCGCAGCGAATGCCGTCATGCGCGGGAATCGTATCGGTCAGCCCCACATCGTTGCGGCCTTCGGCGATGCTGGTGATCAGGCTGTCGCTGGCGAGCACTTCGAAATTAACCTCGACCTGCGGATAGCGCTTGCAGAAATCCGCGATCCGCGCGGGCAGAAACCGATGGGCGATGGTCGGCGGCGCGGCAATCCGAAGATGGCCCCGGTAATTCTGCGCCGTGCTTCGGGGCATGGTGATTCGTTCCAATACCGCGAAGACCGGTGCCAGTTGCTCACTGATGGTCAGCGCCTCGACCAGCGGCACGAGCCGCCCTCCCTCGCGCCCGAAAAGCGGATAGCCAAGGCGCGCCTCGAGCTGCGCGAGCCGCCGGCTTACCGCCGATTGGGTGATCCCGAGTTCCCGCGCGGCATTGATCGAGGTGCCGGTCTGGACCAGCGCCTGCAGCACCTCCAACTCGCGCAGGCTCACCCTGCGCCGGCCCTGTTCCCCGTCTCCCATGCCGCGAACCCGTCTATGATCAAAATGCATAGATAGTAACAATTGACATTTCATTAACGCATAATAGCCTGTGCTCCAACCCTGGATCATGTCTTCGCCGGAAGTTCAGGGATCACCAACAGGAAGGATCATCCATGAAACTGAGATCAATTCCCCTGCTCGCAGTTCTATTGGCGAGCGGAACCGCGCTTCAGGCGCAGGATCTGTCCATCGGCCTCAAGTCCGAGGCCACTTCGATGGATCCGCAATTTCACCAGTTGACGACGAATATCCAGGTCGCCCTGAATATATTCGAAGCCCTGACAAAGCAGGACGCGGTGCAGAAAGTCGGCCCGGGACTTGCCAGCGAATGGGAGGCGACGGATGACACGACATGGCGCTTTACCCTGCGAGACGGGGTGACGTTCCACAATGGCAGCCCGTTCACCGCCCGCGATGTGATCTACAGTTTCTGCCGCATTCCCCTGGTGGAGAACTCGCCTTCTCCCTACACGATCTATACCGGCGGTATCGTCAACATGACCGCCGAGGGCGATCACACGCTGATCATAGAAACGGAAAAGGCCAACCCGCTCCTGCCCACGGAAATGTCCAGCCTGCCGATCCTGTCGGCGGATGCCCTTGGCGCCGAGGCCGAGGTGACATACGCGCCGAACGGGGGCTGCGAAGGGCTGGGCGAAGTCCCGCAATCCCCGGCCTTCAACTCACCCGATATCGCGGTCGGCACCGGCCCCTACAAGCTGGAAAGCTACACCCGCGGCGCCGAGGTGGTTCTGGCACGCAACGACGAATACTGGGGCGGCGCCCCGGATTGGGAAAGGGTCACCCTGCGCCCGATCACCAGCGACGGCCCGCGTGTCGCGGCGCTGCTGGCGGGTGACGTGGACATGATCGAATCGCCGCCGATCCAGGATGTGCCGCGGGTCGAGGATGCCGGTTTCAAGATCGTCGATGCACTCTCCAACCGCATCATCTACCTGCATATGCAACAGCTCGAGGATGCCCCCGACATCACCGGCACCGATGGCAAGAACCCCCTGATGGATGCCAAGGTGCGCGAGGCCATCTCGCTGGCGATCAACCGCGAGGCGATTGTCGACCGGATCATGGGCGGCTATGCCGTCGCCGCCGGTGAACTGCTGCCGCCGCCGATGTTCGGCACCACCGAACGTCCGGTGGATCCCTATGACCCGGAAAAGGCCAAGGAACTGCTGGCCGAGGCAGGCTATCCCGACGGGTTCGGGTTGACCCTCGGCACGCCCAACGACCGGTATATCAACGATGAACAGGTCGCGCAGGCCGTGGCCCAGATGCTGGAACGCATCGGCATCACCACCAAGGTCGATGCGGTCACGGCGAGCCAGTTCTTCTCGCGCCGCAACAACCTGGAATTCCCGCTCTACATGGCCGGTTGGGGCGCGTCCTCGGGCGAGATGTCCAACCCGCTCAAGGCGCTGCTGGCGACCTATGACGAAGGGGCCGGTCTCGGCGGCACCAATGCCGGGCGCTATTCCAACCCGGAAATGGACGAGCTGCTGAAACAGGCGATGTCCACCATCGACGATGCCGAACGCGAGAAGCTGCTGCAAGAGGCCGAGACGCTGGCTCTGGACGATCACGGGCTGATCCCGCTGCATTACGAGCAAACGGTCTGGGCGATGAAATCCGACCTGAGCTATGAGCCGCGCGTGGACCAGTACACGCTCGCCAGCGAGGTCAAACCGGCTGAATGACCCGGTGGAGGGGCCCCCGGCCCCTCCGATCCACTCTTCTGCGGAGCACCCGATGATCGTCTATCTCATACGCCGTTTCGGCCAGAGCCTGCTTGCCATCGCGGCGATGGCGGTGCTGGTGTTCCTGGGCGTCTATGCCATCGGCAACCCGGTGGATGTGCTGATCAATCCCGAGGCCACGCAGGCCGAGATTGCAGCCACCACCGAGCGTCTCGGCCTCGACAAGCCGCTTTACGAGCAATTCGGTATCTTCGTGGTCAACATGTTCCAGGGCGATCTGGGCACTTCGTTCGTCTTTGGCCGCCCGGCGATGGATGTGATCCTCGACCGGCTTCCGGCCACGATGGAACTGGCGATGGTCGCGCTGATCCTCTCGGTCGGGATCGGTGTGCCGCTTGGTGTCTGGGCCGGTCTGCGCCCCGACAGCATCGCCGGGCGCACCATCATGGGCGGCTCGATCCTGGGCTTTTCCCTGCCCAATTTCTGGCAAGGCATGCTGCTCATCCTGGTTTTCGCCGTGCTGCTCGGCTGGCTTCCCGCAGGCGGACGCGGCACCACCACCGAGTTCCTCGGCATGCAGGTCAGCTTCCTGACCCTTGATGGGCTGTCGCATATGATCCTGCCCGCCATCAACCTGGCGCTTTTCAAGATGTCGCTGATCATCCGCCTCACCCGGGCCAATACCCGCGAGGTGGTGCTTCAGGATTATGTCAAGTTCGCCCGTGCCAAGGGTATCTCGTCGCGCCGGGTGGTCATGGTGCATATCCTGAAGAACATCATGATCCCGGTGATCACCATCATCGGGCTGGAGCTTGGCTCCATGGTGGCTTTCGCGATCGTCACCGAAACCGTCTTTGCCTGGCCCGGCATGGGCAAGCTGCTGATCGATTCGATCAACCTGCTCGACCGGCCGGTGATCGTGGCCTATCTGATGCTTACGGTGCTGATCATCGTCTCGATCAACCTCTTCGTCGATATCCTCTATTCGATCCTCGATCCCCGCGTGCGCCTGTCGGAGATGAAAGGATGAGCATGTCCTCCGATCAGCCCGCCGCCATCCCGGCCAGGATCGACCATCCGGTGAAACGGGTGTTCAAGGAATTCGTCGAGGACAGGGTTGCCGTGCTCGGCCTCGCCCTGTTCGTCATCGTGGCGGTCATCGCCATCGCCGCCCCGTGGCTGGCCCCGCAAGATCCCTATGCCCTGGCGCAGCTTGACATCATGGATGGCGGCCTGCCCCCGGGCGAACAGAGCTTCGGCACCGGCCAGACCTATTGGCTTGGTACCGACACGCAAGGGCGCGACATGCTGTCCGCGATCATGTACGGGCTGCGGATCAGCCTGGTCGTGGCCTTTGTCTCGCTTGGCATCGCCATCAGTATCGGCGTGATCGTCGGCGTCGCCGCGGCCTATTTCGGCGGACGTTTCGACGCCTTCGTCATGCGCATCGTCGATCTGCAACTTTCCTTTCCGGCGATCCTGATCGCGCTGATCCTGCTGGCGTTATTCGGGCGCGGCGTGGACAAGGTGATCCTGGCGCTGGTGATCGTGCAATGGGCCTATTACGCCCGCACCGTGCGCAGTTCCGCCATTGTCGAACGGCGCAAGGACTATATCGATGCCGCCCGCTGCCTTGCGCTTTCGCATCGCCGCATCATGTTTCGCCATCTGCTGCCGAATTGCGTGCCGCCGCTGATCGTGGTCGCCACGGTGCAAATCGCCCAGGCCATCGCGCTGGAGGCGACGCTGTCCTTTCTCGGCGTCGGCGTGCCCATCACCGAGCCGTCGCTCGGCCTGTTGATCGCCAATGGCTATGATTACCTGCTGTCGGGCCGCTACTGGATCAGCCTCTTCCCCGGTATCGCGCTGGTTCTCACCATCATCGGTCTCAACCTGGTCGGAGACCGGCTGCGCGATGTGCTTAACCCGAGGTTGCAGAAATGAGCAAACTTCTGGAAATCACCGATCTCAGCACGCATTTCTTCACCCGCGACGGGGTGGCCCGGGCCATCGACAATGTCAGCCTGTCGGTGGATCGCGGTGAAATCCTTGGCCTGGTGGGGGAATCCGGCTCGGGAAAATCCGTGACCGGCTTTTCCATCCTTGGCCTCGTCGATCCGCCCGGCCGCGTCGTCTCGGGGCAGATCCTGTTCGACGGACAGGATCTGGTCAAGGGCGGCGAGCGCCTGATGCGCAGCCTGCGAGGCAGGCGCATCGCCATGATCTTCCAGGATCCGATGATGACCCTCAACCCGGTGCTGCGCATCGACACCCAGATGGTCGAGACCGTCCTCGCGCATGAGAAGGTCTCGCGCAGCAAAGCGCTGGAGCGGTCTCGCGAAGCACTGGTCGCCGTCGGCATCTCGGCCCCCGACGAACGGCTGCAAAGCTACCCGCACCAGTTCTCGGGCGGGATGCGCCAGCGTGTCGCCATCGCCATCGCGCTGTTGCACAAGCCCGATCTCATCATCGCCGATGAACCCACGACCGCGCTCGATGTCACCATCCAGGCGCAGATACTTTCCGAGGTGCAGCAGCTTTGCGCCAATTCCGGCACCGCCCTGATCTGGATCACCCATGACCTCGCGGTGGTCTCGGGCCTCGCCGACCGTCTGGCGGTGATGTATGCAGGGCGCATCATCGAGGAAGGCCCGACCGCCGACCTGATCTCGGCCCCGATGCATCCCTATACCAAGGGCCTGATCGAAAGCGTGCCCAAGGGCAAGCAGCACGGCGCCTTGCTGACGCAGATCAAGGGCATGACGCCCTCCCTGCTGAAACTGCCCTCTGGCTGCAAGTTCAACCCGCGCTGCCCCCGCGCCGATGCCGCCTGCCAGACCGAACCGGACCTTGATCCGGTCATCGGCACCGACAGGCATGTGCGCTGTATCCATCCCCACGCAGAGGCCGGCGCATGACGCAAACACCGATCATCGAACTTGACGGACTGTCCAAGCGCTTTACCAAGGAGCTGGACATGGCCGAGAAAACCGCCCGGCTGCTCGGCTCGTCGGTGGCGCCACAAACCGTTCATGCGGTGGATAATGTCAGTTTCCGGATCAATACCGGCGAGGTGATGGGGCTGGTCGGCGAATCCGGCTGCGGAAAATCGACCCTCGGCCGGATGGTCGCCGGTCTGCTGACCCCTTCCGAGGCCGGATCCTGTTTCACGGCAAGGATGTCGCGGAAATGTCGGGCGCAGAGGCCCGTGCGGCGGCGCTGAACATCCAGATGGTGTTTCAGGACCCGATGTCCTCGCTCAACCCGCGCCTGCGGGTGCGCGACATCATCGGCGAGGCGCCGCGCGTCCATGGCATCGTCAAGCGCCGCGACATGGCCGCCTATGTCGAGGATATTCTCGGTCAGGTCGGGCTCGATCCTGCGATGGGCAAGCGTTACCCGCACCAGTTTTCCGGCGGCCAGCGCGCCCGTGTCGGCATCGCCCGCGCATTGGCGGTAAAGCCGGATTTCCTTGTCTGCGACGAATCGGTCGCCGCGCTCGACGTGTCGATCCAGGCGCAGGTGCTGAACCTTTTCGTTCAGTTGCGCTCGGAATTCGATCTCACCTATCTCTTCATCAGCCATGACCTGGGCGTGGTCGAACATATCTCGGACCGGATCGCGGTAATGTATCTGGGGCGGCTGATCGAACTGGGCACGGCGCAGGATCTGATCGCGCGCCCCAACCACCCCTATACACAGGCGCTGGTGTCGGAGATCCCGACATTCGAGACCGGCAAGAAGATCTATTCGGCCATCAAGGGAGAGATCCCCTCGCCCCTCAACCCGCCGCGCGGCTGTCATTTCCACCCGCGCTGCCCCCATGCCCATGCCCGGTGCCGCGAAGAGGCCCCGGCACTCAAGGAGGTCGCCCCCGGCCGCCTCTCGGCCTGTCACCTCAACGACGCGGCCTGATACGAAGGAAAGAAAGCCCATGCCAAGCCTGACCAATGAAAATCCGATCTGGTCCCATGTCGATGCCAGGCGCGAAGCCTTCATCGGCCTTGCCGATGCCGTCTTCGACACGCCCGAGATCGCCTATACCGAAACCCGCTCCTGCGCGGCGCATAAGGACATGCTGCGCCAGCAGGGTTTCCGCATCCGCGAAAACGTCGCCGGAATCCCGACAGCCGTGATCGGCGAGGCGGGCAGCGAAGGGCCGGTGATCGCGATCCTGGGCGAATATGACGCCCTGCCCGGCCTGAGCCAGGAACCCGGCATTGCCGAGCCCAGGATGATCGACGAAAGCGGTTTCGGGCATGGCTGCGGCCATAACCTGCTCGGCTCGGCCGCCATGCAGGCCGCCACCGCCGTCAAGGACTGGCTGGAAGCCGAAGGCATCAAGGGCCGCGTACGCTATTACGGCTGCCCGGCCGAGGAAGGCGGAGCCGCCAAGACCTATATGGTGCGCGACGGGCTGTTCGACGATGTCGATATCGCCATCAGTTGGCACCCGGCCAGCTATAACTGCGTCGATGATGCCCGCTCCCTTGCCAATACAAGGATCGATTACAGCTTCACCGGCAAGGCCGCCCATGCCGCTGGCGCCCCCCATCTGGGCCGCTCGGCGCTGGATGCGGTGGAACTGATGAATATCGGCGTCAACTACATGCGCGAGCATATGCCCGATGCCGCCCGGGTCCATTACGCCTATCTCGACGCTGGCGGGATCGCCCCCAATGTGGTGCAATCCAGGGCCACCGTCAGGCAGCTGATCCGCAGCCCCGACCTGGAAGGGCTGGGGGAACTGGTCGAGCGCGTGAACAATATCGCCCAGGGTGCAGCGCTGATGAGCGGCACCGAGGTCGAATCCAGGGTCTTTTCCGCCGTCTCCAACCTGATCGGCAACCGCCCGCTCGAAGAAGCCATGCAGGCCGAGTTCGACCGGCTCGGCCCGGTGCCCTTCGACGCCGGGGATATCGAATACGCCATGGAAATCCGCAAGACCCTTACCCGGGCAGATATCGCCGCCGCCTTCGCCCAGATTTCCCGCAAACCGGATTACGATCTGCCGCTTTGCGATTTCGTCGCTCCGCTGGACCGGCCCCAGGCCGCCGCAATGGGCTCGACCGACCTGGGCGATGTCAGTTGGGCGGTTCCGCTGGTGCAGGCCCGCGTCGCCACCTGCGCCCTTGGCACGCCGCTGCATAGCTGGCAGCAAACGGCGCAGGGCAAATCCCCGGCGGCCCATAAGGGCATGATCCACGCGGCCAAGGTGATGGCCGCCACCGCTTGCGCCGTCTTGCGCAACGACACCCTGCGCGCCGCCGCAATCAGGGCGCATCAGGCGCATCTGGCCGAATTCCCCTATTCCTGCCCGATCCCACCCGAGGTGACCCCGCCGATCGCGGCTGAATGAGGCGCGCGGCAACTATCGGAGCAAAGGAGGATCAGGGGCGCATATTGCGCCCCGCCGATGATCACCCGGAACATCCCGGACAACGGGTTTTCGGACAGCGCAACCCACGGCTTCGGACTCCCGGACCGACATGATCACGGCTTCGATGAGGTTCCGGGATGAAGCTCGCAGGTTCTACTCTGCCGCGCCCGCGCGGCTTTCATCCGTCTTGGCCGGCGGCGATGACGAGACAACCCCCGGCAGGCGCAGCCGGATCCGCTTGATGCGGCGAGGATCGGCCTCGACGATCTCGAATTCGGCGCCGGTTTCATGGGCGATCACCTCGCCGCGCAGGGGCACGCGGCCTGCCAGCATGAAGATCAGCCCGCCTAGCGTGTCGATATCCTCGTCCTCGTCCTCGGCCAGCAGGCGCAGCCCGATCTCGGCCTCGACCTCGTCCAGGGGCGCGCGCGCCTGCATCAGCCATTGGCCGGGCTTTTCCAGGCTCCAGAGATCGCCCTCCTCCTCGTCATGCTCGTCCTCGATCTGGCCGATCACCTGTTCGATCAGGTCCTCGATCGTGACCAGCCCGTCCACGCCGCCATATTCGTCGATGACCAGCGCCATATGGATACGTTTCTGCCGCATCTGCTGCAGCAGCACGCCGATGGGCATCGAGGGCGGCACGTAAAGCAGTGGGCGCAGCATCGGGCGCAGGGTGAACTTGCCCCCCTTGCCGAAGCCGTGCTTGAGCGCCAGGTCCTTGAGATGGATCAGTCCGAGCGGGCTGTCCAGCGTGCCGCGAAAGACCGGGATGCGCGAAAAGCCGTGTTCGCGGAACATCTCGACCAGATCGTCCAGGGATACCGTCAGCGGCACGGCGACGATCTCGACCTTGGGGATGGCCACGTCATCGACCCGCATCCGGCGCAGATTGACCATGCCCGGTGCGGGATGGGCCTTGGGATGCTCTTCCTCCGCGATCACATCATGCTCGTCGTCATGTCCGGTGAGCGCCTCGAAAACGCGGCCGAAAAAGCCGCGAGAGGCCGGCAGGTCACGCCCCTCTCCTCCGACGCCATCAGCCGCCGTGGCGGGTTGGTCGCCGAGATGGGGGGTGGATAATCGAGACTCGGAATTCATGACACTTTCTCTTGATATGGGTCGGGGATCTGGAGGTCTTGCAGGATCGAACGCTCGGCCGCCTCCATGGTTTCGGCATCGAGATCGTTTTCGTGATCATAGCCCAGCAGATGCAGGACCGCATGGACCAGCAGATGGGTGACGTGATCGGCAAAGGGCTTGCCTTGCGCGGCGGCCTCGGCTTCGCAGGTATCGAAGGCGATGGCGATGTCACCCAGTTCGTCAATCTCGGGAAGAAGCGGGCGGGCGCCCGGATCGCGCGGGGCATGTTCGACCGAGGGCCATGACAGGACATTGGTCGCGCGCGGCTTGCCCCGGAAATCGGCGTTCAGCGCCGCGATCCGGGCATCGTCGCAGCCAAGCACCACCACCTCGCCACTGGTCCCGTGCCATTCCAGCGCGGCAATGACGGCGCGTTCGGCCAGGCTTTCCAGCCCGGCCTCCTGCCATCGGTCGTCCTCGATGACGCTGTCGGCGGATATCTCGTCAGGCATCGTCTCGTCTTGCCCGGCGCGGAATGTAGCCGCCCCGAACCTCCACGGTTTCGCCACGGGCCAATGCCGCCTGATCCTCGGCGTCATAAGCCTCGATGATGCGGGCAACCAGCGGGTGGCGGACCACATCCTTGGCGGTGAAATAGCTGAAGCTGATCCCCTTCACCCCGTCCAGGATACGCTCGGCATCCATCAGGCCGGACTGCACCCCGCGCGGCAGGTCGATCTGCGTGCGGTCGCCGGTGATGACCATGCGCGAGCCCTCGCCCAAGCGGGTCAGGAACATCTTCATCTGCATGGTCGAGGCGTTCTGCGCCTCGTCCAGAACCACGAATGCACTGGACAGGGTGCGCCCGCGCATGAAGGCCAGCGGCGCGATCTCGATCCGCTTCTCCTCCATCAGCTTCTGCATCTGCTTGCCCGGCAGGAAATCGTTCAGCGCATCATAGAGCGGCTGCATGTAGGGATCGACCTTCTCCTTCATGTCGCCGGGCAGAAAGCCAAGGCGCTCGCCCGCCTCGACCGCCGGGCGCGACAGGATGATACGATCCACCTGCCCGCCGATCAGCATCGTGACCCCCACGGCCACGGCCAGATAGGTCTTGCCGGTGCCTGCCGGTCCGATGCCGAAGGCCAGTTCGTTCTCGAACAGCGAACGGACATAGGCCTTCTGTGCCTCGGTGCGCGGCTCGACGGATTTCTTGCGGGTGCGCAGCTCGTAATTCCCGGCGGCGAACATCTCGAGCTGCTCGGAGGCCGTGGTCTCGGTCGTGCTGTCCGCGCCCATGCGCAAGGCGGCGTCGATCTCGGCCAGTTCGACCGGGCGCCCCTGCTCCAGCCGGGCATAGAGACCCTGCAACAATTGCGCGGCCTCTTCCTGCGCCGCACCCTCGCCCACGACGGCAAGCTGGTTGCCGCGGCGGAGGATATGGACGGACAGCGCCTCTTCGATACGGGCAAGATGCCGGTCATTGACGCCGCACAGGTCGATCAGCAGCCGGTTATCGGGGAATTCCAGCAGAGTTTCGCTTGGTGAAGTGGCGACGGGGGGCGTTGGGGTCAGGCCCAAATTTCTCTCCTGCTTGAGACTATGTCCTTATGGTGGCGATCCAATCGGATTCGCACAAGGTCATCCCGGCATTTTCTGCGGCAATTCTGTGTAGACATTGTGACAAATGCGACCGGAAACCGGGATCAGAGATAGTCCCGCTGGTATCGATGTCCCAGGGATGTCAGGATTTCATAGCCGATCGTTCCGGCATGATCCGCCAGCGCGTCTATGGGCTGTTCCGGGCAGATCAGTTCCAGTTCGGGCGGCACCTCGTCCAGATCGGTGACATCGGCGGTCACGAGATCCATCGAGACCCGGCCGACGATGGGACAGGCCGCGCCATCAGCGTAAAGGCTGACCCCGCTTGACGACAGCATCCGCAGGATCCCGTCGGCATAGCCCGCCGCGACCGTGGCAATGCGGCGCGGGGCTTCGGCGGTCCAGGTCGCACCATATCCCACGAATTCGCCCGGCCGCAGATCGCGGGTCTGGATCACCGGCAGGGACAGGCGCAGGACCGGCTTTGCATCGGCAAAGGGTAGCCCGCCATACAGGCCGACACCGGGGCGCACCATGTCGAAATGATAATCCGGCCCCAGCAGGATTCCCCCCGTCGCCGCCAGCGACAATGGCACCCCTGCTCCTTGGGTCATTTCCCGGAAGGTCCTGCACTGCATGGCATTGGCCGGGTGTCCCGGCTCGTCCGCGCAGGCCAGATGCGACATGACAAAGGCGGGTCCGGCAGACAGGGCCTCATCGCGGATGGCGGCCCATTCCGCCGCCTCCATGCCAAGCCGGTTCATGCCGCTGTCAAGCTGGATCGCGAAGGGCTGCCCGGGGCGCATGGCCCTGTCGCGGAAGAATTGTCCGGGGCTGTTGATGACCGGAACGAGCCCGGCCAGATCCGCGCCTTCCATATGTCCCGACAATATGTTGACGGTCGCGTCATCCGGCAGAAGCGGGCGGATCGCCCGTCCTTCCCCGGCCAGCGCCACGAAGAAATCGCGTGCCCCGGCCTCGTAAAGCGCCGGCACGATCCTTGCCGCGCCCAGGCCATAGCCATCGGCCTTGACCACCGCCGCCGCCCGCGCAGTGGGGGCCCTGCCCGCCAATGCCTTCCAATTGGCCTGGATGGCCGCGATATCGATCTGCAATCCCATGGATTTGCTTTCTCCCAAGCGGAGGGAGCCGTCAAGAGGCGCGATGACGCGCATGCCCGGGCGAAAGCCGGGATTCCACCTTTGCCGGAAAATGCCTCAGGCGGTAACGAACGGGATCAGCTTCTTGTAGAAACCCAACGGCGGCCGTTCCTGCCAGCCCTTGGGGACATGATCGGGCAGCACGTTGCGCAGCACCGGATTCATCGGGTTACCGCCATTGAGCAGGATGAAGTAATCCATGATCATCTCGGCCTGCCCCTCTCGGGTCAGCCCTGCGAATACGATCTTTTCGCTGCCAGCGAGCAGGTAATTGTAATGATATTCGTTGGTCCACATGCGGTGCAGTTCTGTCTTGCTGTCCGAACCGCCTGACAGTTTCTGGTTCGGCATGTTGTAGTCGCGCATATAGCTTTCGACCACATCTTCCGCAGCCGCGCCGGGCAGTTCCCTGACCGCGACGCTGCCATCGATCTGCGTGGCGCTGATCCGGGTCGGCATCTGGACCGGTGATGTCTTGCGGGTCGAGCTCAGGGGACCGCCGACCTCGTCGAAGACCACCGGGCGCTTCCGGTAGTTGCGCCACAGGCCGCGATGCTTCAGGTAAGCCTTCATCGAGCCTTTCACCTGATTGATATAGTCATGATATTTCTTGTGCGACAGCGTGTGGCGCTGCCGGGTCTGGTTCTGCCAGACATGGGCCATTTCGTGAATGAAGGCGGCCTGATCGACCAGCGCGGTCTGACTGAAATCTTCGGAATAATGTTGCGCTGTCGGGCAATAAATGCCGCTATCGACGGTGTGTTTATGAACCAATGATCCCCTGGTTCTACTGGGAGAGCTGTAGACCCGCACCTTTCGCAGGTTGACGGCACCGTTGAAAACCCGGTTCGCCATGCTGATCTCGCCCTCTGTCAGGCGGCGCTTTTCACCCTTCCTGGCTTCCATGCTGAATCCCTTCCTCAAAATGCGGGACAACCTTCAGGAATCGGGTTCCCGCTGTCAATGGCGGACCCTCACCATGTCCGATCAGGCCGAGTCTGAACCGCATCAGGCACGAGAGCTTGCACAGGGACAACGCCTGTCTAGAATGAAACACCCTGACCGGAGCCCCCGATGCGCCAATCGCCTTGTCTGGCCGCCCTTCCGCTGATCTTTCTGTCCAGTGCCGCGCTGGCCGATTGCACGGAACAGACACTCATCTCCTGCGATACCGGCAATGGGAACCATCTCGAAGCCTGTATCGAAGCCGGAGTTTCTCCGGACGGGGCGAGATTTACCTATGCTTTCGGTCCCCGGGACAAGCCGAAACTGACGCTGCGCGAGGAACTGGCGGCCGGAACCGCCACGCCCTGGAGCGGTGTCGGACGGGCAATCTGGGAAAGTGTCGCTTTCCGCCACGAGGGCCATGTCTATGAAGTCTGGCACAGTTTCGACCGGCTGGAGCAGGTTGCCTCACTGGAGGGCGGGGTGAATGTCCTTCGCGGTGAAGAGCTGTTGGTTTCCTTATCCTGCCAGCCGGGTCCCGGGACCGTGATCGCGCCTCTGTTCACCATCGGGGACGCGATGGCGGAGGCAGGATTTTGCCGCGATCCCGACCTGCATGAATGGAGGCGTGGCGATTGCGGCTGAAACCGGAACCGGCTCGGGGTGATGGTCGAAGGTCATGGGCGCCCGATCCACCGGAACAGGCAACATTCCCCCCAAGCCGGAGCATGACAGGTCGGGCAGCCACGCAACCGCCCTATTCCACGAGACCCGGCAGCCTCCCGCATCTTTCCCCGAACCCAAAGCGCGTTGAATCACAGTATATCTCCGCGCGGCATCACGGTTGAGCAAATCCTCCCGCCATGCTTCAATCCATCGCGCAACAGCGAGAAGATGTCATGAGCAAATACATGCCGCATTCCGGACGGGACAGAAAGACGGCAACGGTCAGGGGCAGCATAGCGCTTGCCGTCCTGCTGGCCTGTTCCACCTCCACACTCGCACAGGAGAGCACCAGCTCCAGCCGGATCGATGCCGTTACCCTGTCCTCCAGCGGGCTGGCCGAAATTCACCGCAGCGCCGCCATCGACGGCTCTACCAGCCTGAGCATCGACATCCCCCTTGAACAGGTGGATGATTTCCTGAAGACGCTCGTCATCCGCGATCCGTCCGGACGGATCGGCGCGGTAACGCTGGACGGTCTTTCACCTGTCGAAGAGACCTTTCGCCGCCTGCCATTCGGCCCGGATCAAATGGGCTCGCTGCCGGATCTCGCGGCCTCCCTGCAGGGAATCCGTGTTCGCGCCTCTTCAGGTGGCCGGGCGATAGAGGGCGCGGTGCTGGGGGTGGGTCGCCACGACCTCACGCATGACGACATTCCGCGACAGGAGCATGTCCTGTCCGTGATCGCCGATAATGGCGAGATCGAGGCCCTGCCCCTCGGAACGGATGCCACCCTCTCCATTCTCGACGAGGAGATGCGCGAAAAGCTGCGCGAGGCAGCCGAAGTCAGCGGGCGGGGCCGCATGGACGACATCCGGACCATCGCGATCGAGCTTGCGGGTGACGGCAGCCGGGACATCGGGCTGACCTATCTCGCCCCTGCCCCGGTCTGGAAGACGGCCTATCGCATGGTGACCGGACCGGAAGGAACCGCGCGGCTTCAGGCCTGGGCCGTGATCGAGAATGCGACGGGCGAGGACTGGGACGGTGTTTCGCTGACGCTTTCCTCGGGCGCGCCCGTCACCCTGGCGCAGCGCCTGCACCAGAGATACTGGCATGACCGGCCCGAGATCCCGGTGACGGTCGGCACGACCGCACCGCCGCGCCCGGACACATCCAAGGCCATGGCGGCAGGCGGCGGCGACGGGCAATCGCAGCAGCTCGAACGTGCGATGGCGCCTGCTCCCATGGCGGAAATGGCCAAGGAAGCGGCCGACATGGCTTATTTCGAACCCGCGGAACCGGACAATCCCGCAATCGCGCAGGAGGGGCTGACCACGGCGACATATCGCATTCCATCACCCGTCGATCTGCCGGCGGGCCAGACCGTATCCATGGCATTCATCGACAATGAGATCCCCGCCGAGCGGGTCTCGCTTTTCCAGCCCGAGCGTGGCGAAACATACCCCATCGCGGCACTGTTCCTTGAGAACGACACCGGGGCCAGCCTGCCGCCCGGGCTGATGACCGTCTATGACGAGGCGGATGGCTATGTCGGGGATGCCCAGCTGACGGGGCTTCCGGCGGGTGAAAGCCGCATGGCAAGTTTCGCCACTGATCGGAAGGTCGAGATCACGACCGAAACCCAATCCCGGGACTCGGTCGGGCAGGTTACCATTGTCGATGGCAACCTTCGCGCAACCCGGTTCTTGCGCCGGGTCACCACCTATTCGATCGAGGGGGCACCGGATGCCGCACGTACCGTCCTGATCGAACACCCGCGCGAGGACGGCTGGAGTTTCTCGTCCGAAGCCCTGGACAGCGATACGCCGACCCATCACCGGCTGCGGGCCCAGATCCCCGCGGGCGGATCCGCCAGGGTGACGGCGATTTCGGAGCGAAGCGATGGAGAGGTTTATGCCCTCGTCGAGACCGATGCGGACACGGTCATCCATTGGTCCGGCATGACAACCGATCCCGAGATCGCCGCAAGGCTTGACGAACTGGCCGAACTCAAGCGGAAGGAAACCGAAAGCCGCGAAACGGTGGAAGAGATCCGGCGCGATATCGAACGTGCATCCGAAAACCAGAGCCGGATCAGGCAGAACCTTGGCTCGGTGCCGCCCGACAGCACCCTGGGGCAGCGGTATCTGGGAATGCTCGAAGAGGAAGAGAACGCGATTGCCGAACTCGACGAAGGTCTGAATGCCGCCGAGACAACACTCAAGGAGCACCGCCGGAAAGTTGCCGATTTCATCCGCAACCTGTAATCGCGGCGATCACACCGACCCTATGGACGGGCGGATAGACCCGCATTATCGGGACAGCAGATTCTCGCAATATTGCAGCCGCTCTGTCGTTACCTGCGTCTTCGTTCCACGATTGGCGGATGGGTTCCAGGTGCTCAGCAAATGTTCGCAGTCTTCGATTTCAGCGTCGGTCCCCAGATCCCTGGCTTCGATTATGCTCTTGCATGCGGTGATATAGCCTTCCTGCCCCTCCTGGACGATCTGCAATTGAAAGGAGGGCGAGTCATACCAGCGAAACAGGTTCTCGCGGCATTCCAGGTAATAATCATCCTCCGCATCGTCCATCGTTTGGGCTGCGTCGGCGTCCAGGGTGTTCTCTGCGGCGACGGATGGATCTTCGCCGTGCCGATCCTTCACCCAATACCCGCCGCCCGCAACAAGAGCGACGCCGATTACGCCTGTCAGAATGACGAGTGATTTTGCCATGATAGCCTCTGGTGTTGAGTTCGATGATGTTTCGGAGTCCCTTGCGGAACAGCTGCCGCACCAGGCTCGCGAGGATCTTTGCCTGTGAATGGCCGCCGCTCAGGTTTCCGGCCGGGCCTCGATGCCTATTTGCGTTGTGCCCCCTCATCCGGCAGCAGATCGAGATTGGCCATCATGTCGCGACCGAGCCGGGGCATTTCCGGGTATCCCTCGCCTTTCTGCAGCGCTCCGGCCATGTCCGCGAGATAATCGCGATCCATGCTGAACGCGCCATATTCCAGAATGTGGTCTTCATACGCCAGAAGCAGATCCGTATCATATCTGTCCAATAGCTGATCGTAATCGGACATCAGGGCCCGGTCATACAGCAGCCGCACAGCCTTTGCCGGATCGGCGGGGCCACCCATACCGTTGCGCACCATGAGCGCCAATATATACCGCGCCGGCCCGAAACCCGGATCGATATTGACCTGCTCTTCAAAAAGCGCGCGTGCCTTTTCGAAGTCGCGCGGCACGCCCAGACCCTCGTAATACATCATGGCAAGGCGGTTCTGGACATAAAGGCTGACCTGGTTGTTCCTGGCCCGTGTCAGGAGCCTGAATATCTCTTCGGGCGGCACTTCCGGAAGTTGCGCTTCCGGACCAGGATAATCCTTGTGAAAATATTTGAAGCCAAGATTCGCGGCGGCGACATATCCGCCTTTTGCGACGGCCTGCTGGTAATATTCTATTGCCGTCGATATGTCCTCTTCGACGCCATATCCAAAATTATACATATGACCCAGTTCCGTGAGGGCGCGGACATTCCCGAGATCGGCCCAATATTCCAGCACGGGCTTGGCGGCCAGGTATTCCTTTTGGTCATATTTCTGCAGGGCGTCTTCAAGCGACGGCGGCCGCCAGGGCGGCTCGACCTGTCTTTCACCCATCAGGTATCCAGCCGCGAAAAGAGCCGTGCCCGCAATGGCAGGAATAACGAATGAGAATATGGCGCGAAGCATAAATCATGTCTCTTCAATATAATACGACACATATCCGGCCCTCCCGGCGAGAACAAGATCGGGCGGTCCTGCGCCCGGCCAGACAAGCCCGGGATACGGTGTTTCCCGCGCGGCGAAAGCCTTGATCCCGCATCATGCATCGGCTACCTCATTCATGAGGCTGACCTTTTGGTCAAGAATCCATTTTCCAAACCTCTCCATTTTGAAAAGGATCTATCCGATGTATCTACGAACCGGTTTGGCCGCCTTCATGGCATTTTTTTCCGTTTCGACAGCCTGGGCCGTTCCGGCCACGGATGAAGGCGCCGAGCATCTGACGGAGGTTTTTCAATCCTATTTCGGCAATGCGAGGGGGTTGTTTCGGTGCGCCCGAGGGCGAAAGCTACAGGCTGACGATCGACGCCACGCCAGCCCTGTCCGGCCTCGCCGACAAGCAGGTGCAGTTCGAGATCCCCAGCCTGACCTATCAACTGACGGATAATGGCGATGGCACCTGGGGCGTCACCGAAGACCAGGAACTGGCATGGTCGTTCACCGTGCCGGGCCTGTTCGAACAGACAGGTTCCGCGAAAAGCCAGTCGAGCGGCATATGGGACGAGAACCTGAAAGGATTTGTCGAGCAGAAAGGCGTGATGACCGACTATGTCGTCGATAACGTGAATTACGTGCCGGTCGACAGCGACAGCGATGAAGCCCTGCCCCTGGACGAAAAGCCGGAAACCCGGGTCTTTTCGCGCGACCATCAGCGCACCGGGCGCTTGGAATTCGAGATGACCGGGACGGCCGGGCAGTCCAGCGGGGTGGATCAGGCCATGAGTTTCCGCGCGGAGGAAATCGAACAATCCATGGAATACATCATGGATGCGAACGGGGTGCCGCTGAATTTCGGCGTGACGACCCCCGGTTATGACGGCACCTTCGATATCGAGGGCGCTCGAAGCGAGGGGATTCTTTCGCTGCTCGCCTGGTTCGTCGCCCATCCCTCGCAAGAACTGATCACCGCCTCGCAGGATGAGCTGCGCGGCGAGCTCGGCGCAGCCATGCCCCTGTGGGATGACCTGTCCATGGATACCACGCTGCGCGACCTGAAGATCACCTCGCCCATCGGGGATTTCGGACTGGCCGAGATGGAATTCATGCTTGGAACCTCCGGCGCGATTGCCGATGGACATCTGCAGGAAAAGATCAGGATCGCGGGCCTCAGCGTCCCCGAGCACCTGATGCCCACATGGGCAGGGCCATTGCTTCCCGAAGAGGCCGCGCTCGATTTCACCTTTTCCGGCTATGACCTCGCTGCGCTGGCATCGCTTGCCATCGACGGCTTCGATCTGACGGCCGAGGATCCGTTTGCCTCGCTGAATCCCGATCAGGTGATGAGCGCCACCCTCCCCGATGGCAATATTCAGGCGCAGATCGCTCCCGGTCACCTGAAAGGCGCGGATTACGCGATCAACTTCGAAGGAGATGGCAGGTTCGGGCCGGAGCAGATGCCGAGCGGCTCCGCGCGCATCTCGGCGACCGGGCTGGACAAGATCGAAGAGGCGCTGAACGCCGCTCCGCCGGAGGAAGCCGGTCAGGCCCTGATGATGCTGCGAATGGCCCGGGCACTGGCACAACCCGGCGAAGGGGGCGCACTGGTCTGGGAGATCGACGCCTCCACGCCCGGCGGGGCGATCACGGTCAACGGGCAGGTCATGGGCGGCGCGCCTCAGCAGCCCTGAACCTATCCGCCAGCGCCCGCCCCGCTTGGATCGTAAAGGGGGGGGCGGGCGCATGCCACATCGATGGCCAGGTGCTGCGGTAATTTCCCCTGCCCATGCGCCGGGCCTATCGGCCGCCAGCGGCGGCGATTGACGGATCGGAACCGGAAAACCTCGATCTCCGGCCCGGTCTCATTGCCTCACCCGTCTCCACCAATAGGGAAGCACCCGCCGGGGCTTCATTCGGAGACGTGCAGGTGCGGCCCCGGCATTTTCACCTTGTCCCTGGCAAGTTCGCCAGAGGCTTCCGGAGCGTTGGACCGAAATGCCTGCCCCGCATCCAACAGGCAGGACCGTCCGTCGGGCGTGGTGATCAACGCCGTCCACGTCCCTTCCGGCGAAGCCCAGATTTCAAGGATCGCGCCACGGTCGCTCAGCCCCGATACGGCGCGGGTTTCGCTATATGTCTCGGTAAGCTGCTCATAGACCTGCGCGGTCGGCAGACAGGCCAAACCAGCAGCAAGGATCAGATCAATCATCGGTGACCTCCTTTCTGACGAGGTTCCACTACCGGATATGACATGACGCATCCTTGCCGGGTGCCCGCCTTGCCCGGGCCCCTGCCGATTGCGCCGGCCTTCCTGGCCGCCTGATAAGCTGCTGACGAATTCAGATGGTCCGGATCCTGACCTGGAAAGATTCGGCAGTAATCCGGCACCGCGTAGTCAGATAGCCGACCAGCGACACGATCTCGACCACGCCCTCCGCTCCGATGGGGATAGACATCCCGGCCGATACGGATGGTTCCGCCACGGCCCGAGCGATGATGCTTCCATGTCTATCATATAAGTTTCATCCGCGCCTTTTGCCAGATGGGCCTATAATTTGTTCGGACGGTCCGCCGCTTTGCCGCATCGTTTCCCGCAGGCCTGCGGGCAAGGCCAGAATGTCCGATTCCAATGCCGCTTGCCCCGGTATCCGGCAACGCTTGGCGTGTGGCGGCAATGACCGGGCGGCACGGGAACGTGACGCATAAGTATTAAAATATGAGTGGAATCTTAGGTTTTGGGTTACCATTTCTATTATGAGGCCTGAACAGCCGCTGATTCCGTCCTTTAACGAATGGTGTGAAGAAAATGGAGGTTTTCAACCGTTTCTCAGAAGCTTACGACCGACTGAAGGTCGAGGAAATGTCCCTGCAGGACTATCTGCTCGGATGCCGTGAAGATCCGGGCTTGCGTGCCACCGCAGCCGAACGAATGATTTCGGCCATCGGCAAACCCGAACTTGTCGACACCAGCCAGGAACAGCGCTTGGGGCGTATTTTTCTGAACCGCACCATCAAGCGCTACCCCGCATTCTCGGAAATGCACGGTGTCGAGGATACGATCGAACGGATCGTCGGCTTCTTCCAGCATGCCAGCCAGGGCCTGGAGGAGCGCAAGCAGATCCTCTACCTGCTCGGCCCGGTCGGGGGCGGCAAATCCACCATGGCGGACATCCTCAAGCGCCTGATGGAGCAGGAGCCGATCTATGTTCTCAAGGCAGGGGATCAGCTCAGCCCGCTCTTTGAATCTCCGCTCGGGCTGTTCGATCCCGAACGCTTCGGCGATCTGCTCGAGGACAAGTACAATATTCCCAGACCCCTGCTGAACTATCCCCTCTCTCCCTGGGCTGTGAAACGCCTCGAGGAACTGGACGGGGATATCTCGAAATTCACCGTCGCCAAGCTGCGTCCCTCGATGCTCCGGCAGATCTGCGTCGCCAAGACGGAACCCGGGGACGAGAACAATCAGGACGTTTCCGCCCTGACCGGCAAGCTGGATATTCGCCAGCTTGAGCATCTCAGCCAGAACGACCCGGACGCCTATGATTATTCCGGCGGGCTGAACCGCACGACGCAGGGACTCTTGGAGTTCGTCGAGATGTTCAAGGCGCCGATCAAGGTGCTGCACCCGCTGTTGACCGCGACGCAGGACGGCAGCTACATGGGCACCGAGAATATCGGCGCCTTCCCCTATCAGGGCATCGTGCTGGCCCATTCCAACGAGGCAGAGTGGCAGCAATTCAAGGCCAACCGCAATAACGAGGCATTCCTGGACCGCATCACCGTGGTGAAGGTGCCTTATTGCCTGCGTGCCACCGAAGAGGCGCAGATCTATGACAAGCTGATCACCAGCAGCAGCCTCAAACACGCCCCCTGCGCGCCCGAGACCCTGCCGATCATGGCGCGGTTCAGCGTGCTGACCCGCCTGCGCGAGCACGAGAACTCGACGCTCTATTCCAAGCTTCGGGTCTATGACGGCGAGAACCTCAAGGATACCGACCCCAAGGCCAAATCCATACAGGAATACCGCGACAAGGCCGGTGTGGACGAGGGCATGACCGGGATCTCGACCCGTTTCGCCTTCAAGGTGCTGTCGGAAACTTTCAACCACGACAATACCGAGATCGCTGCCGATCCGGTGCATCTGATGTATGTGCTGGAACAGACCATCCTGCGCGAGCAGTTCCCCGAGGAAACGCAAGGCCGCTATCTTGAGTTCATCAAGACCGAGCTGACCTCGCGCTATGCCGAGTTCATCGGCGAGGAAATCCAGAAGGCCTATCTCGAATCCTATTCGGATTACGGCCAGAACCTGTTCGACCGCTATATCGCCTATGCCGATGCCTGGATCGAGGATCAGGACTACAAGGATCCCGATACCGGCCAGATGTATGACCGTGAAGTGCTGGAACAGGAGCTTGAGAAAATCGAGAAACCGGCAGGCATCGCCAATCCCAAGGATTTCCGCAACGAAGTGGTCAAGTTCGTGCTGCGCGCCCGGGCCGAGAACGAGGGCAAGAATCCCGACTGGCACAAATATGCCAAGCTTCGCCGGGTGATCGAGAAGCGGATGTTCTCGAATGTCGAGGACCTGCTGCCGGTCATCAGCTTCGGGGCCAAGCGTGACCGGGAAACCGATGCCAAGCACGCTGAATTCGTCGAGCGCATGACCGATCGCGGCTATACCCAGGGCCAGGTCCGGCGGCTGGTGGAATGGTACATGCGGGTCCGGAAAGCCGGATAGGCGGCGCGGGCCATGGCACAGTTCATCGACAGGCGGCTCAACCCCAAGGACCGCAGCCTCGCCAACAGGCGGCGATTTATCCGGCGCGTCCGCGGGGCGGTCAAGAAGGCGGTGGATGCCTCGGTGCAGAAACGCGGCATCGCCGATGTCGATCGCGGCGAAAGCGTCACCGTCCCCGGCGGCGACATCCAGGAGCCGAGCTTTCGCATCGCGCGTGAAGGCGGCCACCGCGAGCATGTCCTGCCCGGCAACCGGGCCTACCGGAAAGGCGACCGTATCGACAAGCCGCCGGGCGGTGCCGGCACGGGCCGCGGGGGCGCGCCGGAGGGCGATGGCGAGGACAATTTCCTGTTCGTGCTGTCGCGCGACGAGTTCCTGGACCTCTTCTTCGAGGATCTGGAGCTTCCCGATCTAGTCAAGCGCAGCATGAAGCAGACCGAGGCGCGCAAGCCCCGGCGCTCGGGCCTGTCCGTGACCGGGTCTCCTGCCAATCTCAGCGTCCAGCGCACCATGCGCAACTCCATCGGCCGCCGGATTGCCCTGAGACGGCCGAAGAACGAGCATGTGGACGAGCTGCGAGAGGAAATGCGTGACCTTGAGGCGCGGCTCGATCCCGATGACAAGACCGGGCGGGCAAGGCTGAAACGGCTGCGGGCGCAGATCGACCTGCTCGTCCACCGGCAGAAACGCATTCCCTTCCTTGACCCGCTGGATGTCCGCTACCGGTTCTTCGAGATGCAGCCCGAACCCACGGCGAAGGCGGTGATGTTCTGCCTGATGGATGTATCCGCCTCGATGGGCGAACGCGAGAAGGACCTGGCGAAACGGTTCTTCACGCTTCTGCACCTGTTCCTGAAGCGGCGCTATGACAAGGTCGAACTGGTCTTCATCCGCCATACCCACCAGGCGCATGAGGTGGACGAAGAAACCTTCTTCCACTCCCGCGAAAGCGGCGGCACCGTGGTCAGCACCGCCCTGATCGAGATGAAACGGATCATCGACGAAAAATATGCGCCATCGGAATGGAACATCTATGCCGCGCAGGCCTCGGATGGCGAGAACTATTCCGGCGACTCGGCCAAATGCATCCAGATCCTGAATGGCGGGCTGATGAAGCTCTGCCAGTATTTCGCCTATGTCGAGATCATCGGCAAGGACGAGGCGCTGATCCTGACCAATAACGACAATGGCACGGAACTCTGGCGCTCCTATCTCGAGGTTGCCGCGACCTGGCCGAATTTCGCATTGAAACGCGTCGCCGAGCGATCGGATATCTACCCGGTGTTCCGGGAACTCTTCTCGAGTGAAACGGAGACATCGGATGGCTAAGGCGGCGAAAGGCGGCGGCTTGCTGTTCGACGGCAGCGATTGGGATTTCGACACGCTCTGGCGAAGCTATGACGTGATCGAGGACATCGCGCGGAACGATCTGGGCCTCGATCTCTATCCCAACCAGATCGAGATCATCTCCTCCGAGCAGATGCTTGACGCCTATTCCTCGGTGGGCATGCCGCTGATGTATCACCATTGGTCCTTCGGCAAGCAGTTCATCTTCCACGAGCGTCAATATCGCAAGGGCATGCGGGGCCTCGCCTATGAGATCGTCATCAATTCGAGCCCCTGTGTCAGCTATTGCATGGAAGATAACAGCATGCCCCTGCAGGCGCTGGTGATCGCACATGCGGCTTGCGGGCATAACCATTTCTTCAAGAACAACCACCTGTTCCGGCAGTGGACCGATGCCGAGGGAATCCTCGATTACCTCGACTATGCGCGCGGCTATATCCAAAGCTGCGAGGAACGGCACGGGCCGGCCGAGGTCGAGGAACTGCTCGACGCCGCGCATGCGCTGATGCCCGTGAGCATCTTTCGCCACCGGCGCCCCCCCACGCCATCGATGCGCGCCGAGAAGGAGCGTGAACGCAAGCGCAGCGAAGAGGCCGAGCGCGCCGTCTATTACCTGTGGTCAACACTGGACCAGGGCGACAAATCGAAGGACAGGACCGAAGAGGCGGAAGAACACAAGTCCAGGATGCATCTGCCCGAAGAGAATATCCTGTATTTCATCGAAAGCTACAGCCCCGCCCTGAAACCATGGGAACGGGAGATCTTGCGTATCGTCCGCAATATCGGCCAGTATTTCTATCCCCAGCAGCAGACCAAGATCATGAACGAGGCTGCGCCTGTTTCGTGCATTACCATATCCTGAACAAGCTGCACGAAACCGGCCGTATCACCGATGGCGCCATGCTGGAGATCCTGCACAATCATACGAATGTGTTGACCCAACCGTCTTCGACGACCCGCGCTATGGCGGCCTCAACCCCTATGCGATCGGTTTCGCGATGATGCGGGACATCCAGCGGATCTGCCTGGAACCGACCGAAGAGGACCACCGCTGGTTTCCCGACATCGCCGGCTGCCGCGACTGGAGGAATGTGCTCAAACAGGCATGGGAGGGATACCGCGATGAAAGCTTCGTCCAGCAATTTCTCAGCCCCAAGGTGATCCGCGATTTCCGCATGTTCGCGCTGACCGAGGATGACAGGAACAACTGGTACACGGTCTCGGGCATTCACGACGAATCCGGCTATCAGACCGTCCGCGACACGTTGGAACGGATCGGAGATCTGTCCCTGTCGCAACCGATCATCCAGGTCGTCGATGTCGATCTTCTCGGGGACCGGGTGCTGCATCTTCAGCACCGCAAGGTGGCTGGCATGCCGCTTGACGAAGCCGACTCCAAGGCCACGTTGCAGCATTGCAAGCGCCTGTGGGGTTACGAGGTGGAACTGACCGAAAGCCCGGTGTCATCAGCGAGATAAACAGGCCAGTGGACAAGCGCTTGCGGACACGCATCAACAGCAGCTCGGAATTTGAAGGACATCAGGGGCAGTTTGCGGGTTTGATCGGTCATGAACCATTTATGCACCCATGAATCGCAGAGAGGACGCGCGGCGCCACGTCAGGAAATAATTGGCGGCCCGTGACAGGTCAGTTTTGCATGTAGCGCCCTTGTTGGAGTGTAACTCCAGATACTGGCGAATGGGTAGTTCACTCGGTGTCATCGATCAGTTCCAGTGATCCGTCACGCAGCGGTCGCAACAACCCGGTTGTCGACACATCATCCATTCGTCCGTTTCTTCCGTGATCACCAATATTTCTGCGCAATTTCAGAACCTAGCTACCTATCAAAAGCGTTCGAGGGTGCTGGCGCGACGTCAAGGCGTGCCGTTTTCTGCCCTATTGGTGAACGATTTTCTATTGTCTGTGGTGTTGGCCACGAGACAATGACGCATCGACGCGGACAGTTGATATGTCTCATACCGGTTCCTGCCGTCATGTATCCAGCACCCAGGGCATGCTTTTCGGTACTGTCACCCATTTCATCGTTCAACTTCGGGTAACGAACACCACAAGCCTCTGAAATCAATAAGTCCAGGATCTGGATACGGGTTTCCGCGAATATGCCAATAATTCAGATATTAACTATGGCTGGCCATTATCTTAGTGATAAATTCGATCTGCTCCGATTCAAGGAAATACTTGGGCTTACCAAGGCAAGTGTAGGGTTCCGAATTTTCACGCTGGTATAACTCAACCCCCAGAAGGTTGTGGACTTCGTCAACTTGCTCTCTTATCCGATCAAAGAAGGCGGAGATAACCTCCGGTGCGACTTTTGGCTTGTCTGGTATGATATCGGGAAGCTCTTCTATTATGCGGTCCGTCATGGCCAAAACTTTTGGATCTCGCGCCATCTTGTTAAGTCGGCGTTGGATTTCGGCCTCGGTGGATGTAAGGGAACGATTGATGGTTTCTTGCTTCGGACGATTGAGATCGACTCCTAACCAATGGCTGACCACCTTCAGAATCTCATGCCGGTGCCGAGAATAGTTCTTAACTTCCAGATCGATGCCTGCATTTCGGCAATTCCGGATTACCCTAGCCACATTCGCAGGCTGATTGAATGATCTGAGGGCCGACTCGAAATGGCCACTAAATGTCCGTTTCTGGACCGCCTGCAGATAGGATGATGCCGCGTTTTCCAGCGGGTTTCTAACCATCAAGAGGATGGACACATCCGGTGGCGAGAATTTCTCTAATACAGTATTTATTCCCTCTCCAGAGGCAAACCTGAGGAACAGCCCCTCATTGGAGACCAGTAATTTATGATCGGGGGGGCACGAGTTTTTAGTTAGAAACTCTGCTAGTTTGTCATCTCTGACATTCCCGGAAGTAGTTTCGCCTCTCAAGGCTTTTTGCTTGGTCTGTTCGTGCAGGGGATAGCAATATCCTGCTAGGGAAAGCTCCGCTTCCGAAGCAGCCAGCGCGGCCTGCAGGTAGCTTGATCCAGTCTTTCCATGACCGATATGGATCTTGATCCCAGCCATTATCACCCCTTGTTTCTCAAGCTTCATAGCCCGCTTAGATTCGAATGGTCAACGTGTGTCATTCATCTGGACGTCGGATTAATACTAATAACGCATCGCAACAACTGTCCTGCTGTCTGCATAGCTATCGTGGATGCCGTCAGCGGTGGCACTGAACCGTCCCCAATTTGCCACAATCCGAGTGAGGAACCCCGGCAGGATGGAGGCATCGCCGATACGGTTGCCGGTGATTTCGACGGCGCGAACCTCTAGCAGGTTGCTGAAATAGTCGATCCTCGATAGCGTCTTTAGCAGGTTGCGGATATGGCGAAAATGGGTAAATCAAGGCACGCTCTTGTTCGCCGGCAGACGCAGATCCGCAGGAGTTTCGGTCTGGCGGCCATATGCCGTCACCCATGCCCGGGGTGAACCCTGCCCCGATGTCCAGCGACACGCCGTTTCAAGGAGGAAGCCGGATGTATCCCGACCTTTACCTGATGCGCCATGGGCAAACCGAATGGAACCTTGCGGGACGGATGCAGGGTCGATCGGATTCTCCTTTGACGGAACTGGGCATGGCGCAGGCCGCGCGGCAATCCGAACTGATCGGTGACGTCACGGCAGAGCGAATTTCCAGCCCGCAGGGCCGCGCCCTCCGGACTGCGGATGTCGTGTTTGCCGGCAAGGAATTCAGGGTCGATTCCCGGCTCTGCGAGATCGATGTCGGCGAATTCACCGGGCATAGGGTCGAGGAGTTGCGGCCCGCCCATCCTGAATGTTTCGCCGGCTCACCTCTCGATTGGTACGACCGCTCACCCGGCGGAGAGAATTTCACGCAATTGTCGGTCCGTTGCCAAAGCTTTCTGGACGATCTGACCGGCCCGGCCCTGATCGTGACACATGGGATCACGCTTCGAATGCTGCGTATTCTCGCGCTTGGCCTGCCACGGTCGAGGCTGGCAGATCTGCCTGTTGAACAGGGGGCAGTCCATGTCGTTCGAAAAGCGGCTCACGAGGTCTGGCGCTGATCGCCGCAACAGGTTAAAAGCACCGCCGGGGGCGGTTAGCTCAGTTGGTAGAGCGCTTCGTTTACACCGAAGATGTCGGGGGTTCGAATCCCTCACCGCCCACCAAAATACTTTAATAAATTCAGCCAAATAGAACAGTTTAAGCTACAATTTTCAGAATGTGCGGGTTCATTGGACCTACAGCGATGAAGTGCGCTTCGACCATGCCCAGAAACGTGACGATCCAAGCATTCGCATGCCACGCTAGCGCATGTTGCATGACATGCGTTGCCCGTTTTCTCCGGCTTCGGTCCATCTCGCTTATGTCACAATGCCGTGAAAAGGCCGCATCTCGTCATCCGGTTCGATTTCAACAATGGCGTGGCGGCCCAGCAATGTGCCGAAATCCGGGTGATCTGGCGTGGCGAGACCTTCGACGTCGAATCATATCTGCCGTCAGCTGGGTGATGGCAGTCGCGGTGTCCACATCCACCGCAATGATCGCCCTCCTACCCTCCGGCCGCCCGAAAGACTGATAGGAGGCGCGCTTGCCTCGATACCATTCCTGGTAAAACCTTTATGCTTGCGTGGCGGCGCCGGGAGGAAGGGCGCCGCCACCGGCCCTTCAGACGGCGAGGCTGAGCCCGCCCTGACAAGCCGACTCCTCAGCCCGATCCAGCAGGCGCTGCAATGCGGCACCCCGGGCGAAGTCGGGATCAACTGCCCCCTCCCCCCGGATCGCATCGACGAAACGCCGATAGATCGGCACCACCGGCGGGCAATCGATCTCGTGCCATTCCGCGCTTTGCAGATCGGGGGCAAGGCAGGCGCGCAAGCGGCTTTGCTGGCGCTCGAAACTGACCTCCAGCCCGCCCGTATCGCCATATATACGCAGCCGCAGGTCGTTCAGATGGCCGCTGGCAAAGCGTGTCGCCGCCACCGTTCCCAGCCCACCATTCTCCAGCAGAAGCTGCATCGTCACCGAGTCGTTCGCATCGAGGGTATAATCCCCGATCCGCCCACCCGATGCCTTGTCGAAAGTGGCCAGGCGGCAGGACACTTCGCGGGCATTCTGCGCGGCGATGAAGGTCGCGAAATCAAGGATATGGATCCCGACATCGCCCAGAACCCCCTTGGAGCCATGCGCGGTGGACAACCGCCACAGCCATTGGCTTTCGCTGCGCCAATCGCCCCAGGCAGGCTGGGTCAGCCAGCTTTGCAGATAGGATGCCTCGAAATGCCTCACCGTGCCGATTTCGCCCGCGCCGACCATGCGTGCAGCCTGCTGCAGGGCGGGCACGTTGCGGTAAGACAGGTTGACCATGTTTACCACGCCCGCCCTTGCGGCAGCCTCGGCCATTTCCCGAGCCTGGGCGGCATCGGTCGCCAGGGGTTTTTCACAGAGCACATGCTTGCCCGCCGCCAACAGCGGCATGGTTGTCGGGTAATGCGCGGCATCGGGGGTGACATTCGTCGCCGCGTCGAACTGGCCCCACAAAAGCGCTTCGTCAAGCGAGCCGAAAGCCTGCGGGATACCGTATTCCCCGCAGAAAGCGGCCAGTTGATCGGCGCGGGTATCCACGCCCGCGACGATCTCGACATCCGGGAGTTCGGCGAAACCTTCGGCATGGTTCCGCGCCATGCCGCCGGTGCCAAGGATCAAGAGCCGGATCTTGCTCATCAGCGGAACCCTTCCTCGCCATGTTGATGCAGCCGGGGGCCGCGCTCCTCGATGGGTTCGAGCGCCTCGGTCACGGGAACATTCGGCGCGATATTGGGATCGGAAAGCCGCGGCGCCGGGTTATGCGCCCATTTCGCCGCATTGATCAGCACACGCTGGACATTGGCGTCGTGATAGGTCGGGTAGGTTTCGTGGCCCGGCCGGAAATAGAAGATATTCCCGGCCCCGCGCCTGTAGGTCAGACCCGAACGGAACGCCTCGCCGCCCGAGAACCAGCTGAGGAAGACCGTCTCCAGCGGCTCGGGCACGCCGAAGGGTTCGCCATACATTTCCTCGTTTTCCAGTTCGAAATGGTTCGGCAGCCCGGCGGTGATCGGATGGCCCCGCGAGGTGATCCACAGCCGTTCCCGCTCGCCCGCCTCGCGCCAGGTCAGGTTGCAGGGGCTGCCCATCAGCCGCTTGAAGGGCTTGGAGAAATGCGCCGAATGCAGGAAAACCATCCCCATGCCCGACCAGACGGCATTGCAGATCCGTTCGACCACTTCGTCAGCGACCTCTCCATGAGCGCAATGCGCCCACCAGAACAACACGTCGGTCTGCACCAGCTTTTCTTCCGTCAGCCCATGCTCGGGCTCTTGCAGCGTGGCGGTCGCCGCCGTGATCGCGGGGTCTGCGTTCAAACCTTCGGCGATCGTACCGTGTATCCCTTCGGGATAGACCGATGCGACGATCTGGTTTTTCCGCTCATGGACATTCTCGTTCCAGACGGTAACGCGGATATTCATCTTGCTCTCCTCGAATTGCTCCGCCGACTGCGCGCGCGGGGTTTGACTGGTATTGTTGACGGCAATGTCAGCGGAGCGGCTGGCCGTCCGCGCCGAAGCGATGCAGGTGCTGTGCCTGCGGTTGCAGCGACACCTGGCTGCCATAGGGGATCGCCAGCTTGCCGGGCTGGCGGACGACCAAGGGCTCGTCCGCGCCGATCTCGACGAACAGGTAATTGTCCGAACCCAGATCCTCGGCGTGAACGACTTCGCCCTGCCACTCGCCGCTGCCATCCGGCGTCAATTCGATATGTTCGGGGCGCGCGCCAAGCGTCGCGCAGCCCTTGGCATCCGCAAAGCTGCCGGTCAGGAAGTTCATCTTCGGGCTGCCGATAAAGCCCGCCACGAAAGTCGAGTTCGGGTTTTCGTAAAGCTCGGCCGGGGTGCCCACCTGTTCCAGCTTGCCATCGCGCAGCACGGCGATACGGTCGGCCAACGTCATCGCCTCGACCTGGTCATGGGTGACATAGATCATCGTCGTGTCCCGCATCGCGTGATGCAGCTTGGCGATCTCCAGTCGGGTCTGCACGCGCAGCGCGGCGTCAAGGTTCGACAACGGCTCGTCGAACAGGAACACCCTCGGATCGCGCACGATGGCGCGACCGATGGCAACGCGCTGACGCTGGCCGCCCGAAAGCTGCTTGGGCAGCCGGTCGAGCAGATGCTCGATCTGCAAAAGCCCTGCGGCCTCGCGCACGCGCCTGTCGGTTTCGGCCTTGTCCGCCCGTGCCAGCTTCATGCCGAAGGCCATGTTGTCATAGACCTTCATATGCGGATACAGCGCATAGCTTTGGAACACCATCGCGATGCCCCGGTCGGACGGGACGAGATGGTTCACCTTCTGGTCGTCGAAAAGCAGGTCACCCGAGGTGATTTCTTCCAGCCCCGAGACAAGGCGCAGCAGGGTCGATTTGCCGCAACCGGAGGGGCCGACAAAGACCATGAACTCGCCCTTGCGGATTTCCAGGTCGATGCCCTTGATCACCTCGACGGCGCCATAGGATTTGGTGACGTTCTTCAGTTCGATCTTGGCCATGGTTTCAGCCTTTCACTCCGCCTGCGGTCAGGCCCGCGACGATCTTGCGTTGGAAGATGAGGACGAGGACGATCAGCGGCACGGTCACGATGACCGAGGCCG
The DNA here is from genome assembly GCF_003007735.2 of Paracoccus methylarcula. Classification (GTDB taxonomy): domain Bacteria; phylum Pseudomonadota; class Alphaproteobacteria; order Rhodobacterales; family Rhodobacteraceae; genus Paracoccus; species Paracoccus methylarcula. The sequence goes on along the minus strand of NZ_PXNQ02000002.1, from coordinate 407,476 downwards.
CGAGGATCGGACCCCAGGGGATTTCCTGCTGGGACGCGCCCGTAAGCAGCGCGATGGCCACCGGAACGGTCCGCATGGATTCCGAGCTGGTGAAGGTCAGTGCGAACAGGAATTCGTTCCACGCCCCGATGAAGGCCAGAAGCCCGGTCGTGACCAGCGCCGGCCAGAGCAGCGGCAGGAAGACGCGGGTGATGATGACCCAAGGGTTGGCGCCATCCACGATGGCGGCCTCTTCGATCTCGACCGGCAGATCCCGCATGAAGGTTGTCAGCACCCAGACCGTGAAGGGCAGCGTGAAGATGGTATAGGACAGGATCATCGCCCAGGGGGTGTTGAAGATGCCAAGGAACCGGACAAGTTCGAACAGCCCCGCCAGAACGGCAATCTGTGGAAACATCGACACGGCAAGGATGGTCATCAGCAGCAGGCCCCTGCCCCGGAACCGCACGCGGGCCAGCGCATAAGAGGCGGTCACCGCCAGGAACAGCGCGAAACCCACCGTGCAACCGGCGATGAAGACCGAGTTCAGGATCGAGCGCGGAAAATTCCGGCTGCCCAGAACGGCCTTGTAATTGGCAAGATCGAACACTTTCGGCCAGTAACTCACCTGGAACAGCGCCGTGCCGGTCGAGAAGCTGGTGACGATGGCGTAGTAGAACGGGAATACCGCGAACAGCACGATCACGGCGACCAATGCATAGAACGCGATGCGGGAAGGCAGGTTGCGGGTCATCTCTGGCTATCCCCCGACAGATCGACGCGCCCCAGCCAGATATAGAGGCTGACGAAAACGGCGATGATGGCAAAGAGCAGCGTCGATTGCGCGGCCCCATAGGCGAATTTGTCGAAATCGATCATGTTCTCGCGGCTGATGACCGACATGGTCTTGGTCGCCGCCGAGTTCGGCGTCAGCACATAGACCAGATCAAAGATCCGCAGCGCGTCCAGCATCCGGAAGATGACGGCAACCATCAGCGCGGGCTTGATCAGCGGCAGGGTGATGCGGAAGAACACCTTGACCGGATGAACCCCGTCCAGCCGCGCCGCCTCGTAGATGTCGCGGGGCACCATCTGAAGCCCGGCCAGGATCAACAGCGCCATGAAGGGCGTGGTCTTCCAGATATCCACGATCAGCACCGCGGTCATGGCTGTGTCGACGCTGGCGGTCCAGGCGATCTTCTGGTCGATCAGGCCGACACCCAGGAGGATATCGTTGATGATCCCGAACTGGTCGTTCAGCATCCAGCCCCACATCTTGGCCGAAACGATGGTCGGGATTGCCCAGGGGATCAGGATCGCGGCGCGCACCAGCCCCCTGCCCTTGAACTCGGCATTCATCACCAGCGCCACGATCAGGCCGAAAGCGGTCTCGAACCCGACCGAGATCAGCGCGAAGCGCACGGTGTTCCAGACGGCGTTCCACCAATGCGGATCGACCAGCGTCCCGCGAAACACCACGCGTCCCGAGGACAGGGTTCGGACGGATAGGTAGTTGTCGAAGCCGATCCATTCGGCTTCATACATGCTCGACAGGCTGGCATCGGTCATCGAGAACCAGATGGTGCGCAAGAGTGGCCATGCGGCGACGCAGAACAACGCGATCAGCATGGGCGCCAGGAACCAGAAGGCCGCCCTTTGCCTGCGTTGCTTCAGACTGGGGCCCGCGGCGCGGCCCAGGGTAAGGTCGGTCATTGGAATATCTCCTCGTCATGGCCCATCGGGCCGATGGGGACGGGCGTGGTAAACGCCCGGCCCAGTCGGTGGGGCCGTCAGGCGGTCAGATCACCAGCCCGAACCCTGGATGTCGCTGAGATCCAGTTCCAGCAATTCGAGATTCTCGGCGGCACTGCCCGTCCCGGACAGGGTTTCATGGACCGCCGACCAGAATTTTGCCGAAACCTCGTTGTATTTTCCCTTGGTTGCCGCCGAAGGGCGCGGGACCGCCTGTTCGAACACCTCTTTCCAGCGTGGGACAAAGGGCACCTGCTCGGCGATGTCGGGATCGTCGTAAAGCGCGGTGATGGTCGGCAGGTTGCTGTTTTTCAGCGTCGTGCTCTTCTGCCCTTCGGGTCCAGACAGATATAGCGCAAGGCTGATCGCCGCCTCCTGCTTGGTCGAATATTTCGAAACCGCGACATTCCAGCCGCCGAGCGTCGCGGCAGAGCCGTCTCCGCCCGAAGGCAGCGGCGCCACGTCGAATTTTCCCTTCACCGCGCTGTCATCACCATTCGACAGGTTGAAGGCATAGGGCCAGTTGCGCATGAAAACCGCGTTGCCGGTCTGCCAGACGCCGCGCGCCTCTTCTTCCTGATAGGCCAGCACGCCCTCGGGGCTGATCGTGCCGATCCAGCCAGCCGCCATCTCCAGCGCCTGTGCCGCCGCGTCGTTATTGACCGAGATGGTGCCGTCCGCCTCGACGATCTGCCCACCACCGGCGGATTTGATCCATTCCAGCGCATTGCAGGTCAGACCTTCATAGGCATTGCCCTGCCAGACATATCCCCACAGATCCGCCGCGCCCTCGGCCCGCTCGGCATCCTGGATTTCCTGTGCGGTCAGGGTCAGCTCTTCCCATGTCGCGGGAACTTCCTTGCCGTATTTCTCCAGCAGGTCGGCGCGGTAATACAGCGCCGGCGCGTCAGTAAAGAGTGGCAGCGCGACCAGTTTGCCATCAACGGTCTGGCTTTCGATAACCGAGGGGAAATGCTGCGGGATCAGGTCCTTGGCGGCATCGGACAGATCGACGAAATGATCGGCCAGTTGCGGCGCCCAGATGACATCGGTCTGATACAGATCCACGTCGGTCGTCCCGGCAGCCAGCCACAGGCGATATTGCGCGAACTGATCCGAACTCGAAGCGGGCATGGGCACCAGCGTCACGGTATGCCCGGTCGCCTCTTCCCAGGGCTTCACCGTCTCCCTGAAATTCTCGAGGGCATTCCCGACCGCCCCGCTGACATAGAAAAGCTCTTCGGCGCCGGCAGGCGACATCCCCGCGGCCACGCATAGCGCGCATATCGACAAGCCGGACTTCACCATCCGTATTTTCATGATCTTCTCCTCCCTGATTGCAGCGCCGATATGGCCCGCTTCACTCCCTGTTGCGTTTCGCCGCGATGATTCTTCCTCTGATCGCGATCCGAAACGTTTCGGATTTGTTAGCGAAAACATTCTCACGCTGTCAACGATTCGTTATGAGAGGAGGATCTTCAGCTTCGCGGGACGGCGGTGGATTGACGAAATAGGGTCTGATGCGAGCCGATCAACTGCAACTTCGGCAGCGGCGCTCCGGCAATCGCGTCGGCGAGGCACCCGGCCAAGGGCTTCCAACTGTCACGCAAGGGCGCATCGGTCACGCTCAGCGCCGGATAAAAGGCCGCGGTCTGCAGATTTGCCAAGCGGTCGTCATGTGCGACGACCGACACATCGTCCGGGATCGTCAACCCCAGGGCCTGCAGCGCCTGATATACCCCCTTGGCGATCCGCACATTGCCACAGATGATCGCCGTCGGCGTATCGCCCCCCGGCGAGAACAGATCGACCGTCGAAACCAGCCCGAACGCCTCGGTCATTTCGCTGTTGCGGGTGATTGCCTTGTCGGCGCCGCCCCCCGCCCCGGCCAGGGCCCGCATATAACCGCGCCGCCGCGCACCGACATAGGTGCGCCCCTCGACCCCGTTCAGCAGGGCAATCCGCCGATGGCCAAGAGACAGGAGATGATCGGTCAGTTCATAAAAAATACCTTCATTATCAATGTCGAAATAAGGATGTTCCGGATTCTCGCCAATCCGGCCATGCACCACGAATGGCACATCGAGTTCGGTCAGGAACGCCGCCCTCTCGTCACCGTCCTCGGGATCGACCAGGACGAAGCCATCCAATGCGCCATTCCCGATCAACCGCCGATAAACCGGCAGGATCGGCTCTCCTTTCTGCGCGATATGCAGGACGAATTGCATCTCACGCGCTGAAAAATGCGTGGACAGCCCGGCGACCACCTCCATGAACAGCCCATCCGAAGACAGGTCGGGAGACCAGGGCACAACCAGCCCCACCATGCCGGAACGCCCCGACACGAGCTTGCGCGCCGAAATATTGGGCTGATACCCCAACGCGCGCGCGACGGCATGGACATGCTCGCGCGTCCGGGCGCTGACATCGGAATGATTGTTGAGTGCGCGGCTGACCTGGGTCACCGAAAGCCCGGCCTTCTTCGCGACATCCTTCAGCGTTGACATGACAGCTGCTCCCGCGCTCTATCCGAAACGTTTTCGAACTTATCGCCAAGATCGGCCTGAATGTCCAATTGAACGATCATTCTCTTGCCGCATCCATATAAGGGAACTCAAGGCGGCTGGAATAGTGGAAGGGGCTGCCGCCCAAACCTGTTCTTCCGGCGAGTGTATCGAGCGTCATGTTACACTGCTCCCGCAATCTGCGCAGGTGAGCGGCCAGTTGTTGAAAGGCGGATTTCGAGGATACTCCCAAACATGATATATCCGTCAAGTGACGTGAAGCGAACTTTTCCGGGCGTGCAGTGTAGAGGGGCCGAAGCATTGATGGGTGAGTCTCTCAAGACCGCGAAGAAAGCCGGGAAGACGCTTGTTACGCTTGACACACGCGCAGGCGACGTATCGGAGGCCTGTATCCCGGCTGAACGCGCAATCGATGCGTCTTGTTCAGACCGCTCCCTCCAAAATGCGCCGCCTCTTTCAAGAATGACGACACCATGTTCGGTGGAGAATAAGTTATCTGGAATCAAGCAATTATTATTGAGTTGAGTCGGCAGGCGCCGTTCTCACATCTCGAAGGCGCGAGAATGGAACTCGATTGGGCCGATTGGCGCCGATTGAAATGCCTCCGTCCCGGATGACGGGGCGCGGAACAATCTGCGTGATTTAGCACTTTTGCAGTTTGCGGCGACCAGCGACCGCATAGTTTGCAAATTTCCCGTATTTTCCTTTCCTGCGCCCGCAGCGCAAGCTATTTTCCCTTAACCCAACCGAAAGGCCCGGCCCATGAAGGATATTCTGCAAGAGCTCGAGCGCCGCCGCAACGAGGCCCGTCTTGGCGGCGGCCAGCGCCGTATCGATGCACAGCATGCTCGCGGCAAGCTGACGGCGCGCGAGCGGATCGAGCTGCTGCTCGACGAGGGCAGCTTCGAGGAATTCGACATGTTCGTCGCGCATCGCTCGACCGATTTCGGGATGGAGACCGACCGGCCCTATGGCGACGGGGTGGTGACCGGATGGGGCACGATCAATGGCCGCATGGTCTATGTGTTCAGCCAGGATTTCACCGTATTCGGCGGCTCGCTGTCGGAAACCCATGCGCAGAAGATCTGCAAGATCATGGATATGGCCATGCAGAACGGCGCGCCGGTGATCGGGCTGAACGATTCGGGCGGTGCCCGTATCCAGGAAGGCGTGGCCAGCCTTGCCGGTTATGCCGATGTGTTCCAGCGCAATATCATGGCCTCGGGCGTGATCCCGCAGATCAGCGTGATCATGGGTCCCTGCGCGGGCGGCGCGGTCTACAGCCCGGCGATGACCGATTTCATCTTCATGGTGAAGGATACCTCCTACATGTTCGTGACCGGCCCCGACGTGGTCAAGACGGTGACGAACGAGGTGGTGACGGCGGAACAGCTTGGCGGCGCCTCGACCCATACCAGGAAAAGCTCGGTCGCCGATGGCGCATTCGAGGATGATGTCGAGGCGATCTCGGAAATCCGCCGCCTCTTCGATTTCCTGCCGCTCTCGAACCGCGATGGCGTGCCCGAGCGCCCCTTCTTCGACGATCCCGCCCGGATCGAGGAAAGCCTCGACACGCTGATCCCCGACAACCCGAACCAGCCCTATGACATGAAGGAACTGATTGCGAAGGTCGCGGATGAGGGCGATTTCTACGAGATCCAGAAGGATTTCGCGGGCAATATCATTACCGGCTTCATCCGCATCGAGGGGCGGACCGTGGGCGTGGTCGCCAACCAGCCGATGGTGCTGGCAGGCTGCCTTGATATCGACAGCAGCCGCAAGGCGGCGCGTTTCGTGCGCTTCTGCGACGCTTTCGAGATCCCGATCCTGACCTTCGTCGATGTGCCGGGCTTTCTGCCGGGGACGGGCCAGGAATATGGCGGCGTCATCAAGCACGGGGCCAAGCTGCTCTTCGCCTATGGCGAGGCGACGGTGCCGAAGGTCACGGTCATCACCCGCAAGGCCTATGGCGGCGCCTATGACGTCATGGCCTCGAAACATCTGCGCGGCGATTTCAACTATGCCTGGCCCACGGCCGAGATCGCGGTGATGGGCGCAAAAGGCGCGGTCGAGATCCTCTATCGCAGCGAATTGGGCGATGCCGACAAGATCGCGACGCGGACCAAGGATTACGAGGACCGCTTCGCCAATCCCTTCGTCGCCGCCGAGAAGGGCTTTATCGACGAGGTGATCCAGCCCCATTCCACCCGTCGCCGGGTCGCCCGTGCCTTCGCCTCGCTGCGCGGCAAGAAGCTGTCGAACCCGTGGAAGAAACACGACAACATTCCCCTGTAACCCGCCGGGATCCAATGCCAATGCACAAGCATGTGAATGATGCAGCCGCGCCACAGCCCAGCAGAGTTCTGCCGAGGCCATATATGACCGGCTGTCTGCATGCCTATCGACAGGCTATCATGGATAACTGTCCGGCCCGCAACGAGGCCGGCACAAACCCGAGCAGTCGGGCGCAATGCCGCCCGCATTACAGGAGAGTTAATCCATGTCGAAGAAGATCATTCTCGGCCTTGTCCTGGTATCGGCCTTTGCCGCATGCCAGCGTCAGGAGCCCGTTTATGTGCCGCAGGTCGATCCGGTCACGACCGAGCCGCAATTCCCCAACGGTAAATTCGGCTGAGGCCGATCATCCGATGAATCTGCGCGGGCGGCCCGGTCGCCCGCGCCCTCCGCGCCCGATTTTCACGCGAAAGGGCGCAACATGCTGAAGCATCGCGGTTTCCCGGGCCGCCTTCCCGGCACGGATTACCAGTTCACCATCCGGCGCGAGAACAAGAAGGGCGCGACCCCGCTGACGCGCCGCGAACGTTATCGCGACCGCAAGCCTGCGGACCGACGCGCCGATGCGGGCTTCCTCGCCGCACTGATCGAACATTTCGGCGACGCGCCTTTCGAACGCGGCAACCTGGATGCCGGCCGCCTGTCATGGCTGCTTGGGCGCGAGGTTCTGCCCGAGGGCGAATTGGACCCGACCGATTACGAACAATTGCTGCGGGTGGACATGTCCTGTGCCGAGGCCTCCTTCCCCGAGATCTTCGCTGCCGGCGCTTGGCGAGGACGATTGGGACGATGGATCGGCGGAGGACCGCTGATGCGCGAATTGCTGCCAAGCGGAACTTTTCCACCCATAAGCCCGTTGGACAGGCGTGAGTACTATGTGATAGTTGCGCGTCCGATCTACCAACCGCCTCTCAACGAGGCCTCAAATACAGGCAATACGAACCCATGCAGACTTCACTGTTTACCCGCCTCGCCGGTGCCTCTCTCGTTCTTCTGGGGCTGGCCGCCTGCGATCCCAACTACCAGACCGGCCTTTCGCCCGATACGCAGCGTGCTGCCGGTGGCGCGGTTGCCGGTGCCGTCATCGCCAAGGCACTCGACGAAGATATCGCGACCGGCGCCGCTCTCGGTGGTGCAGCCGGTGCGCTTTGCGACGACGCGGGCGTTTGCCAACGCCGCTACTAAGTCCCACAGATACCGTGAACCAAAACGGCTCGGTCCGCGTTATGACCGTAGCAATAACAGGACAGGATATCTGATATGGGCAAGACAATCGCTCTGGCAGCCGCACTTGGCGCGACTTTCGTGGCAGGGTGCACGCAGAACATCAGGCCGACCGACATCGACCGCGGCGTATTGGGTGCAGCCGCCGGCGCAACCATCGCCAAGGTCGGTGGCCGCAAGGAAAGCGACATCTACAAGGCCGCAGCCATTGGCGCGGCCGGTGGCGCGCTCTGCGACGACGTGCGGCTTTGCGAATAACGTTCTGACCGCGCTGCGGGATTCCCGCGGCACGATCTCATTGAAACCGTCCGTGGCCATTCGGCTGCGGGCGGTTTTTTCATGTCTTCCGGCCAAGGATAAGCAATGTTCAAGAAGATCCTGATCGCCAATCGGGGCGAAATCGCCTGCCGCGTCATCAAGACGGCCCGCAAGATGGGGATCGCCACGGTTGCGGTCTATTCCGATGCCGACCGCGATGCGCTGCATGTGAAGATGGCCGATGAGGCCATTCATATCGGCCCGGCCCCGGCGAACCAGTCCTATATCGTGATCGACCGGATCATGGACGCCATCCGCCAGACCGGCGCCGAGGCGGTGCATCCCGGTTATGGCTTCCTGTCCGAGAACATGAAATTCGCCGAGGCGCTGGAGGCCGAGGGCGTGGCCTTCATCGGCCCCCCGGCCAAGGCCATCGAGGCGATGGGCGACAAGATCACCTCGAAGAAGCTGGCCGCCGAGGCCGGGGTCAGCACCGTGCCCGGCTATATGGGGCTGATCGCGGATGCCGATGAGGCCGTGAAGATCTCGGGTGAGATCGGCTATCCGGTGATGATCAAGGCCAGCGCGGGTGGCGGCGGCAAGGGCATGCGCATCGCCTGGAACGATGCCGAGGCGCGCGAGGGGTTCCAGTCCTCGAAGAACGAGGCGGCCAACAGTTTCGGCGACGACCGCATCTTCATCGAGAAATTCGTGACCCAGCCCCGGCATATCGAGATCCAGGTGCTGGCAGACAGCCAGGGCAATTGCGTCTACCTGCACGAGCGCGAATGCTCGATCCAGCGCCGCAACCAGAAAGTAATCGAAGAGGCCCCCTCTCCCTTCCTGGACGAAGCGACGCGCAAGGCGATGGGCGAACAGGCCTGCGCGCTGGCCAAGGCGGTTGACTATACCAGTGCAGGAACGGTTGAATTCATCGTCGATGGCGAGCGGAATTTCTACTTCCTCGAAATGAACACCCGCTTGCAGGTCGAGCATCCCGTGACCGAGCTGATCACCGGCGTCGACCTAGTCGAACAGATGATCCGCGTGGCCGCCGGCGAGGCGCTGCCCTTTGGGCAATCAGATCTGAAGATCAACGGATGGGCGCTCGAGTCGCGGCTTTATGCCGAGGATCCCTATCGCGGTTTCCTGCCCTCCATCGGCCGCCTGACCCGCTATCGGCCCCCTGCCGAGGTCGCGGATGCGGCCCATGTCGTGCGCAACGATACCGGCGTGTTCGAGGGCGGCGAGATCAGCATGTTCTACGACCCGATGATCGCCAAGCTCTGCAGCTGGGCGCCCTCTCGCCAAGAGGCCATCGAGGCGATGCGGGTAGCGCTGGACGAATTCGAGGTCGAGGGGATCGGCCATAACCTGCCCTTCCTGTCGGCGGTGATGGATCACCCGAAATTCGTCGCGGGCGAGATGACCACCGCCTTCATCGCCGAGGAATATCCCGACGGTTTCCAGGGCGTTCAGCCATCGGATGGCGATATTATCCGTATCGCGGCTGCGGCGGCCGCGATGCATCGCGTGGGTGAGATCCGCCGCGCCCGGATCAGCGGGCGGCTCAACAATCACGAACGCCATGTCGGCGAGAACTGGGTGGTCTTTGTCGGGGATCGCGACCTGCCGGTGAAGATCAGCGCCGACCGCGAGGGCGCGACGGTCCATGCCGAAGGCGCGACCTGCGGGTGGAAAGCGACTGGAGGCCGGGGCAGTCCCTGGCCCGGATGCAGGTCGATGGCCGTCCCCTGGTGATGAAGGTGGACAAGATCGCGGCGGGTTTCCGGCTACGTACGCGCGGCGCCGATCTGCGCGTCCATGTGCGCCGTCCCCGCGCCGCCGAACTGGCCCGGCTGATGCCCGAAAAGATCGCGCCGGACACGTCGAAATTCCTGCTCTGCCCGATGCCGGGGCTGGTGGTGAAGATCAACGTGGCCGCCGGAGACGAGGTGCAGGAGGGTCAGGCCCTGGCCACCGTCGAGGCGATGAAGATGGAAAACATCCTTCGCGCCGAGAGGAAAGGCGTGGTCAAATCCGTCGATGCCGAGGCCGGGCAAAGCCTCAAGGTCGATGACGTCATCATGGAGTTCGAATAGCCCTTGGACTGGCAGCCGCTCATATGGAACGAACGGGTCGTTGCGGCCCTTGTCACTGCCATCGTCGGTGGTGGCGTCGTGGCGATGGGCTGGTTCTGGACCCATGCCCTGTCACGTCGCCGGGATCTGGTGTTGCGGCGCGAGCGGATCAACGACATGCAGCGCGCGCTTCTGGCCGAGATCCGGGCTCATGTCGTGGTGCTGGAACGGCAGATGAAGGATTCCCCCTATGAGCACGCGATGCAGCGCATGCTGTCCGAGGGCTATGCACCAATTCTGCCGCATGACGCGAATGACAGGATTTTCCGTGCCGTGGTCGGGGATGCGCATATGCTGCCCGAGGCGACCATAGACCCGGTGGTGCGCTATTACCGCTTGCTGACGGTGCGGACGGCGCTTGGCCAGGACGTGCTGCGCCTGATCACGGGTGATCCCGACCGCGCCACGAGCATGTTCCTGGATTATGTCGCGATTGAAAGCGAAACGCTGGAAACCGGCCGCGAGGCCGTGAACGCGCTTGCCGCAAGCCTGCAAGGCAAGGCGGTGCCGGTCAATAGAACGAGCGCGGACCGGAGCGACCAGTGATGGGCGTCAATCCCAGGGCAGAGGTCACGTCATTGACCGAACCGTTCTTGTCCAGGAATTCCTTCCTGGCCCGCAGGATTTCCTGCAGGCGCAAACGCAGCTGTTCGAACCTCTCGGCGCTGACGGCCGGGGCGGAAGGCTGGTTTTCCTTGCGCAAGCTGGTCGATTTCGCCATGTCGATTCCTCCGGTCAGGGGCGGGCATATCCGCCGTCCTGTCTTGAATATAGGGCTGCCGACAGCATTCCGCAATCCGAAGCTGCATCGCGGTAAATTCTATGGCATCGCCCCTGCACGCCCGATTTCCTGCCTGCGCAGCGGGAACTTGTCGATGGCGCGGCTGATCTCGCGCACGTCCCAGGGTAAGGGTTTGCGCAACTTCACCTGTCCATCCTTGTCCAGGACCACCAACGAAAACCCCCTGGGATGCAACCTCCGCCGCCAGTCGCTGCCCGATTGCGGTTCCGTATCGGTGATCACCACCACATCACGCTCGATCAGCATCCGGGGGGCAGAACGCAACGCCCGCATCTGCTCGATAAAGGCGGGGTCATTGGGCGTATCCGCAAAGACCACGACAGGGCGCGACGTCCACTGGAAATCGTCGGGCGAGGCCTCGCTTGCCTCGTATATCGTCAATTCGGGCCGCTCCGCTTCCGGCTCGGACGTATCGGCCATTTCCTCCGGGCTCATCGGGCGGGCGGGTTTGGCCGCAGGCACCTCTTTCGGCGGCGGCGCATCGCGCGCCGGGCCCATGGCGGCCAAGGCCATCACGATTATCAGGAATTTCAACTTCATCGGCACCTCATCCTTATCTGAATATAGGAAAGGGCGGCCCATGGGAAAGGCAGGATCATGACAAAACCGACATTGGAGGATTGGCGGAAGCTGGCTGAAAAAGAGCTGAAGGGCCGCGACCCCGACAGCCTCGACTGGCAGACGCTGGAAGATATAACCGTCAAGCCGCTTTACACCGAGGCCGATACCGCGACGCTGGAACATATGGGCAGCCTGCCCGGGCTTGCCCCCTTCACCCGAGGCCCCCGCGCCACGATGTATGCGGGCCGTCCCTGGACGATTCGGCAATATGCGGGCTTTTCCACCGCAGAGGAATCCAACGCCTTCTATCGCCGGGGGCTGGCGGCGGGCCAGCAGGGCGTCTCAGTCGCCTTCGATCTCGCCACCCATCGCGGCTACGACAGCGATCACCCCCGCGTCGTCGGCGATGTCGGCAAGGCGGGCGTGGCCATCGACTCGGTCGAGGACATGAAGATCCTGTTCGACGGCATCCCGCTGGACAAGGTCAGCGTCTCGATGACCATGAACGGCGCGGTGATCCCGGTCCTGGCGAATTTCATCGTCACCGGAGAGGAACAGGGCCATGACCGCTCGGTGCTGTCGGGGACCATCCAGAACGACATCCTCAAGGAGTTCATGGTTCGCAACACCTATATCTACCCGCCCGAGCCCTCGATGCGGATCATCAGCGACATCATCGAGTTCACCTCGACCCGGATGCCGCGTTTCAACTCGATCTCGATCTCGGGCTATCACATGCAGGAGGCCGGGGCGAATCTTGTTCAGGAGCTGGCCTATACGCTGGCCGACGGGCGCGAATATGTGAAGGCGGCGATCGAGGCGGGCATGGATGTGGATGTCTTCGCCGGACGGCTGTCGTTCTTCTTCGCGATCGGCATGAATTTCTTCATGGAGATCGCCAAGCTGCGGGCAGCGCGGATGCTGTGGCACCGGGTAATGACCGAATTCGGCGCGAAAAAATCGTCTTCCCTGATGCTGCGCACCCATTGCCAGACCTCGGGCGTCAGCCTGCAGGAGCAGGATCCTTACAACAACGTCGTCCGCACCGCCTATGAGGCGATGTCGGCAGCCCTTGGTGGCACGCAATCGCTGCATACCAACGCGCTGGACGAAGCCATCGCCCTGCCCACCGATTTCAGCGCCCGGATCGCGCGGAACACGCAGCTTATCCTGCAGGAAGAGACTGGCATCACCAATGTCATCGATCCGCTGGCCGGCTCCTATTACGTCGAAAGCCTGACCGCCGAACTTGCCGAGAAGGCATGGGCGCTGATGGAGGAGGTCGAGGAGATGGGCGGCATGACCAAGGCCGTGGCAAGCGGCATGCCCAAGCTGCGCATCGAGGAATCCGCCGCCCGCCGCCAGGCGATGATCGACCGGGGCGAAGAGGTGATCGTGGGCGTCAATAAATACCGCAAGGACAAGGAAGACCCGATCGACATTCTCGATATCGACAATGTGAAGGTCCGCGACAGCCAGATCGCCCGGCTGGAAAAAATCCGCGCAACCCGTGACGAGGCCGCATGCCAGGCGGCGCTGGACGAGTTGACCCGCCGCGCCCGCGAGGGTGGCAACCTGCTGGAGGCCGCAGTCGAGGCCGCCCGCGCCCGTGCATCAGTCGGAGAGATCAGCATGGCCATGGAAAAGGAATTCGGCCGCCACCGCGCCGAGGTGAAAACGCTGGCGGGGGTTTACGGCGCCGCCTATGAGGGCGACGAGGGCTTCGCCGCGATCCAGCGCGATGTCGAGAAATTCGCCGAGGAAGAGGGCCGCCGCCCGCGCATGCTGGTGGTCAAGATGGGCCAGGACGGTCATGACCGCGGCGCCAAGGTGATTGCCACCGCCTTCGCCGATATCGGTTTTGACGTGGATGTGGGGCCGCTGTTCCAGACTCCGGAAGAGGCCGCGCAGGATGCGCTCGACAATGACGTGCATGTTGTCGGTATCTCCAGCCAGGCGGCGGGTCACAAGACGCTGGCGCCCAAGCTGATCGAGGCGCTGAAGGCTCAAGGTGCCGGGGATATCCTGGTGATCTGCGGCGGCGTGATTCCGCAGCAGGATTACGAATTCCTGCAGAAGGCCGGGGTCAAGGCCATCTTCGGACCGGGCACCAACATCCCCGCCGCCGCCGCCGATATCCTGCGGCTGATCCGCGAGACGCGGCACGATTGACATGCCCGCCGCCTGCCCTAAAAGGCGGCGGGTCAACGGGCGACGGCATTCGCATAGCCCATATCGCGAAGCAAATTCAGCGCGGCTACCAGGGACCGCCTGTCACGGAAGGGACCGGCAAGGATCAGCTGCCGCGCCTGTTCCCCGCCCTGCTCGTGACCACGGGCCACGGGATAGCCCATCGCCGCCAGTTTGCGGATGGCCTCGTGGGCGCCGTCGTCATCCGGGAAACTCCCGACCTGAACATAACGCGCAGAGGCCGGGATCAGTTCGGGTTTGGATTTGGGCTTGAGTTCCGCTCCGGCCGTCCGGGCAGGTTTCGGCTTCGAAGCATCTCCGGTGCGTTTCGTGACGCTAGCCGTAGCCTCGATCCTGTCCCCCCGTGATTTAGGTCGTTGTGCCACCACCGTGACCTTGGCCGGTCGCCCGGACTCCTGCGGCCCTGCGGCTTCGGAGCCCTTGGCGATCGGAGCAGTCTCATTCCCATGCTGCTCTTGTCGCGAGGACTCATTGCCATCCGCCAGACGCTGTCCGGTGATGATCCGCACCAGGGGCTCTGCGGCACGCATGCCGGGGCACAGCCCCTGTGTCACATCCCCGCCCAGGATCGGCCCCGAATCCGGGTCAGGCTCATAACCCAGCCTCGCACAGAGATCCGAGCCGGGAGACAGACCGGCAATGCTGGCCCGGATCGCGTCCTGCTTTCTCGTCAGCGCCCCGAAAACGGCCACCAGCTTGCTGTCATCCGCAGGCGGTGCGGGATCGAGACGCGCCTCGGGGGGGCGGGGATCGGCGGTGAACTCGCCTTGCCTCAGCCCCGCGGCAAGATGTTCCAGCAACAGTTCCTCCGGATCCGGTGAAGCGGCGGGACTACCGGGGGGCAGGACCGACACGGTATCGGGATCGGTCCGCCTCGCCGACAGGCTGGGAGGAAAGCCGCAGATCGCCTTGCCCCGGTTGTCGAGGCGAGGTGTCCAGCCATGGCCATCCCGGGTAAAGACGCAGCCCCGCCCATCGATATATTGCTCGCCCGTGAAGCTGTCAGGCGGCAATGGCGACGGCGTTGCCCCGGCTGCACCCGTCAGCGCCGCCATGAACAGCAAGCTCCAGATATTCCGCATCGGCCACCTGCGCGTTTCGATCCCTTGGCTCACGCATAGGCCAAATCCCTGAAGCTGCGATTAATGCGGGCCTATTTCGTGCCGAACATCCGATCACCCGCATCGCCAAGTCCCGGCACGATATAGCCGTGATCGTTCAGCCTCTCGTCCAGCGCAGCGGTAAAGACCGGCACGTCGGGATGAGCCTCGCGCATCCGCTCGACCCCTTCGGGCGCAGCCAGAAGGCAGAGGAAGCGCAGGTTCTTCGCGCCATGCTCCTTGAGCTTGTCGATCGCCGCCACCGAGGAATTCCCGGTCGCCAGCATCGGATCGACCACGATGGTCATCCTTGCATCCAGCGCATTGGGCACCTTGCAGTAATACTCGACCGGCTGCAGCGTCTCGGGGTCGCGGTAAAGGCCGACGAAGCCGACCCGCGCCGAGGGGATCATTTCGAGGATCCCGTCGAGCAGCCCGTTCCCCGCCCGCAGGATCGAGATCAGCGCCAGCTTCTTGCCCTCCAGCGTCGGGGCCTGCATCTCGCAGATCGGGGTCTCGATGGTGGTGGTGGTCAGCTCCAGCTCGCGCGTGACCTCATAGGCCAGAAGCAGGCTGATCTCGCGCAGCAGCCGGCGGAAACCGGCGGTCGAGACATCCTTCTTGCGCATGATCGTCAGCTTGTGCTGGACCAGCGGGTGGTCGATGATGGTCAGGTGCTGCTTGGTCACGGAAACTCCTTTCTGAGCCGCTCGGCCGTTGTCTCGTCGCAAAAGGCGGCATCGATGGCCCATCGATTGATCTGTGCGAATTCCTCTTCGCCCCATCCGAAAGCATCGGCAAGGCGATTATATTCATGCCGCATGGTGGTGTGGAAAAATGGCGGATCGTCGGTCGAGACCGTGACCCTGACCCCGGCATCCATCAGTTTTGCGATCGGATGCGCGGGCCAATCGGACCAGATCCCCAGGGCGATGTTCGAGCCGGGGCAAATCTCCAGCACCGTGCCGCGCGCGGCCAGGTCGCGGACCAGCGCCGGATCCTCGATGGCGCGGACACCGTGGCCGATCCGGCTGACACCAAGGTCCAGCGCCTGCCGGATGCTTTCGGGACCGCCCCATTCGCCCGCGTGGCAGGTCAGCCCCAGCCCGGCCTCGCGCGCGCAATCGAAGCTCCAGGCGTAATCCGTCGCCGCGCCCACCGCCTCGGCCCCGCCCATGCCGAAACCGGCGATCCAGCCGCCCGCCACCTCTGCGGCGCATAGCGCGGATTTCTTCGCCCGCTCGGGACCGAAATGACGGATGGCGGTGACGATGCCGCGACTGTCGATGCCCTGCCCGCGCATCTGCTCGGCAATCTCGGTCATCGCCGCCAGGTAATCGCGCCAGGCCACAAGATCGGCCCCGCCGCAGAATTCGGGCGACACGAAAATCTCGGTATAGATCACCCCTTGCTCGGCCGAGCGCTCCAGCACCTCGCCCAGCAGGCGCGCGAAATCCTGTGGAGTTTGCAATACGCTTGTCGCGGCCTCGTAAACCCGCAGGAATTCGTCAAAGTCGCGATAGGCGTAATGTCCCCGGGCATCGAAGATCCCCGAGAGATCGACATGTTTCTCGGCCGCCAGCGCACGGATGAACGAAGGCGGCGCGGCCCCTTCGAGATGCAGGTGAAGTTCGATCTTTTTCACAGGAAAGGCGTCCCATGTTGCGGGGCGGGCAGGCCCAGATGCGCCATGAGTGAGGCGCCGATATCGCTGAACCCGACCTGCCCGATTTCGCGACGGCCCAGGCCGAAGCCCAGCACCGGAACCCGCTCTCGCGTGTGATCGGTGCCGAACCAGCTTGGATCATTGCCGTGATCGGCGGTGAAGATGGCCAGATCGCCGGGGCGGAGCGTCTCGATCAGCCGGCCGGCGATGCCGTCGAACCATTCAAGCTGGGCGGCATAGCCGGGAATATCGCGCCGATGGCCGTAATTCGTGTCGAACTCGACGAAATTGGCGAAGGTCAGGCTGCCCGGCTCGGCCTCTTGCCCGAGGCGGAGCAGATGCCCGGCCAGATCGGCGTCGGATTTGCCCTTGTGCAAATGAGCAATGCCGCGATGGCTGAAGATGTCGCCGATCTTGCCGATGGCATGGGTGACCCGCCCCGATCTTGCAGCAATATCGAGGATCGTGTCGGCGGGCGGCGCGATGGCAAAATCACGGCGGTTGGGGGTGCGTTGGAACCGTCCCGGAGCCTCGCCCACAAAGGGGCGCGCGATGACCCGGCCCACCCGCATCTCGTGCAACATCGGCGCCAGCCCCTCGCAGAGCGCCAGCAGCCGGTCGAGGCCGAAATGATCTTCATGCGCGGCGATCTGCAAGACGCTGTCCACCGAGGTATAGCAGATCGGCCAGCCGCTGCAGATATGCCGGTCCCCGAAATCCTCGATGACCTGCGTGCCCGAGGCATGGCAAGCGGCCAGGATCCCATCGGTTCCCGCCAATTCGCAGATCCGCGCCGTGACCTCGGGCGGGAATGCCGGGATCGCCTTGGGGAAGTAATGCCATTGCCAGGGCACCGGAACGCCCGCCATCTCCCAATGGCCGGACGGGGTGTCCTTGCCCGGTGAAATCTCGGTCGCAGCGCCCCACAGCCCTTGCGGCTCGGCGTCAAGTCCCGGCGCATCCTGCCCGCTGGAAAGGCGAATGGCGGCACCGAGCCCCAAGCGGTCGAGATGAGGCATATGCAAAGGCTGGGCCTGCGCGATATGGGCGATGGTATTGGTGCCGGTATCAGGCTTGTCGTCATTGAAAAAATCACCGGCATCCGGCGCGCCGCCGATACCGGCGCTGTCCATGACGATCAGGAAGGCGCGATTCTCAGCCATCTGCGGCGATCCTTTCGCGAACCAGCGGGCCGGGCGTGGCCGGTTCGCCGATCCGGTAAGCGGCCTGCACGGCGGCGATAGCGATCTCGGCGGCCGTATCGTCGGCGGCATGGACCATGGCCAGCGGCGCGTCGGGGCCGACCTGCTCGCCCAGCTTGGCCAGACCGGACAGGCCGACGCGATGGTCGATCCTTTCCCCGGCCCGGACACGTCCGCCGCCCAGGGCGACAACCGCATGACCCAGGGCGGTTACGTCGATCCCGGCCACCGCCCCATCCGGCGCCGGTACTGGCCGGATCACCGGCGCGGCAGCCAGATACATCCCGGGCCGGTCGATCAGATCCCCCGGTCCCCCCTGCGCCGCGACCATGCGGCCAAAGGATTCGGCAGCCGCGCCGCCGTCCAGCACCCGTTCCAGCCCATCCGCCTCCTGCCCGGCCAGTTCCAGGCATTCCGCCGACAGTGCCAGCACCAGATCGCGCAAGGCCCCCTTTTCGCCATGCAGCACCCGGATCGCCTCGGCCACCTCCAATGCATTCCCGGCGCTGCGGGCCAATGGCTGATCCATATCCGAGATCAAGGCCGATGTCCGGCACCCTACCCCGTTCGCCGTCTTTACCAGCACCTGCGCCAGACGCCCGGATGCCTCCGGGCTCCGCATGAACGCACCCGAGCCCGCCTTGACGTCCAGCACCAGCGCATCCAGTCCCGCCGCCAGCTTCTTGGACAGGATCGAGGCGGTGATCAGGTCGATCGACTCGACCGTCGCCGATTCGTCGCGGATCGCGTAAAGGCGGCGGTCGGCGGGGGCGAAATCCGTCGTCGCGGCCACGATGGCGCATCCGGTATTCTTCACGATCCGGCGAAACTGTTCCTCGGATTGGTCGCAAATAAAGCCGGGTATCGCCTCGAGCTTGTCCAGCGTGCCGCCGGTATGGCCAAGGCCCCGCCCCGAGATCATCGGCACGAAAACCCCGCACGCCGCCAACAGCGGCGCCAGGACCAGGCTGACCGTGTCGCCGATCCCTCCGGTCGAATGCTTGTCCACGACCGGCCCCGGCAGATCCCATCGCATCACATGGCCGGAATCGCGCATCGCCCTTGTCAGCGCCACCCGGCCTTTCTCTCCCAGCCCACGGGCCAGGACGGCCATCGCGAAGGCCCCCGCCTGCGCATCCGAGACCGAGCCATCGGCAAGCCCCCGCGCGATCAGTGCCGCGCCCGATCCATCCAGCCCGCGCCCATCCCTGACCGCCGCGATGACGCTGCGCGGATCGGTCATGATGTCTTGCTCATATGGCCCGAATCGAAACGGCCCGGCAGAAGGTCCCCGATCGTCGTGGACAATGTCGCGCCGCCGGTCGTGGCCAGCAGCACCGGCGTCTCGGCACGGCCGAATTCGGCCAGCTTCTGGCGGCAGCCGCCGCAGGGCGGCACGGGGCCGGGGCTGTCGGCGATGACGGCGACCTCGACCAGTTCAGTCTCTCCTGCCGCGACCATGGCGGCAATCGCCCCGGCCTCGGCGCAGGTGCCCTCGGGATAGGCGACATTCTCGACATTGCAGCCGCGATAGACGGCGCCCGAAGCCCCCCGGATAGCCGCCCCCACCTTGAAATGCGAATAGGGCGCGTAGGCCGAGTCGCGCACTTCCCGCGCCGCATCCAGTAGTGACATCGCTTTCCCCGCTTCCTGTCCTGTTTCAAGTTTTGCGCGTCATCCGGTGCCAACGCAAGCCGAACCCTCCTGTTCCCCGCCGCAGAAATGGTTTAACGGTGAACTAACCTGAAATCGGAGGGGGCAAATATGAACGACCGCAGGCAGGACAGCGCCCGTCAATCGGCACTAGATTATCACGAATTCCCGCGTCCGGGTAAGCTGGAGATCCGGGCGACCAAGCCCCTGGCCAATGGCCGCGACCTGTCCCGCGCCTATTCGCCCGGCGTCGCCGAGGCCTGCCTGGAGATCAAGGCCGATCCGGCCAATGCCAGCCGCTACACTTCACGCGGCAATCTCGTGGCCGTGGTAACGAACGGAACCGCGGTGCTGGGGCTGGGCAATATCGGCGCGGCGGCCTCCAAGCCGGTCATGGAGGGCAAGGCGGTCCTGTTCAAGAAATTCGCCAATATCGACTGTTTCGATATCGAGGTGAACGAATCCGATCCCGAGAAACTGGCAGAGATCGTCTGCTCGCTCGAGCCGACCTTCGGCGCGATCAATCTCGAAGACATCAAGGCCCCGGACTGTTTCATCGTCGAGAAACTGTGCCGCGAGCGAATGAATATCCCGGTCTTCCACGACGACCAGCACGGCACTGCCATCGTCGTGGGTGCCGCCGCCACCAATGCGCTGCGCGTGGCGGGCAAGAGCTTCGCCGATATCAAGGTCGTCTCGACCGGCGGCGGGGCGGCGGGAATCGCCTGTCTCGACATGCTGCTGAAACTGGGCGTCAAGCGCGAGAATGTCTGGCTCTGCGATATCAACGGGCTGGTCTATGAAGGCCGGGTCGAGGACATGAACCCGCAGAAAGCCGCCTATGCGCAGGCCAGCGACCTGCGGGGGCTCGGCGAGGTGATCGAGGGGGCCGACCTGTTCCTTGGCCTGTCGGGGCCGGGCGTCTGACACCCGAAATGGTGCAGAAGATGGGCAAGCAGCCGATCATCTTCGCGCTGGCCAATCCCACGCCCGAGATCCTGCCCGACGATGCCCGCGCCGTCGCCCCGGATGCGATCATCGCCACCGGGCGCAGCGATTTTCCCAACCAGGTCAATAACGTCCTGTGTTTCCCCTTCATCTTCCGGGGCGCGCTGGATGTCGGCGCGACCACCATCAATGACGAGATGGAGATCGCCTGCGTCGAAGGCATCGCGGCGCTGGCGCGCGCCACCACGGCGGCCGAGGCCGCTGCCGCCTATCGCGGCGAGACCCTGACCTTCGGCCCCGACTACCTGATCCCCAAGCCCTTCGACCCGCGCCTGATCGGCGTCGTGTCCTCGGCCGTGGCCCGCGCCGCGATGGAAACCGGGGTGGCAACCCGCCCGATCGAGGATCTGGATGCCTACAAGCACCGGCTGGATGGCTCGGTCTTCCGCTCGGCGCTGATCATGCGCCCGGTCTTCGAGGCCGCCGCCACCGCCACCCGCCGCATCGTCTTTGCCGAGGGCGAGGACGAACGCGTGCTGCGCGCCGCCAATGCGATGCTGGAGGAGACCACCGATGTGCCGATCCTGATCGGCCGCCCCGAGGTGATCTCGATGCGTGCCGAGCGCGCCGGCCTGCCGATCCGGCCCGAGCGGGATTTCGAGATCGTGAACCCCGAAAACGACCCGCGCTATCGCGATTACTGGGAGACCTATCACCAGTTGATGGCACGGCGCGGGGTCAGCCCCGACATCGCCCGCGCCATCATGCGCACCAATACCACGGCCATCGGCGCGGTCATGGTGCATCGCGAAGAGGCCGACAGCCTGATCTGCGGAACCTTCGGTCAATATTCATGGCATCTGCAATATATCCGCCAGATCCTGGCCCGCGACGGGTTGCAGCCGGTGGGTGCGCTGTCGATGATCATCATGGAGAATGGCCCGCTTTTCGTCGCCGACACGCAATGCCATAACGATCCGACTCCGCAGCAGGTGGCCGAAACCGTCATCGGCGCGGCCCGCCATGTCCGCCGCTTTGGCGTCACGCCGCGGATCGCGCTGTGCAGCCATTCGCAATTCGGCAATCTGGACAGCTATACCGGACGCAAGATGCGCGCGGCGATGGAATTGCTGGAGGCCCGGAAACCCGACTTCATGTATGATGGAGAGATGCATGTCGACGCGGCGCTCGACCCGGAGTTGCGCGAGCGCATCTTCCCCGGATCGCGGCTGGAAGGCGCGGCGAATATCGTGGTCTTTCCCGGCACCGATGCCGCATCCGGCGTGCGCAACGCGCTGAAGATCTGCGCCAACGGGCTGGAGGTCGGGCCGATCCTGATGGGCATGGGCAACCGCGCCCATATCGTGACCCCCTCGATCACCACGCGCGGGTTGTTGAACATGAGCGTACTCGCCGGGACACCGGTCGCGCATTACAGTTGAGGGATCGGCAGGATCACGATTGCGTCCCGCGATGGCCGGGGGCCTTGCGTCCCCCGGACCCCCTGCAAGGTATTTGGGCAAAGAAGAAGCAGAGTTGCAGCGGACTGACCTGATCGCGTAACACTTTCCCAAATACAGGGAGGGGCGCGACATGGAGTATCGGCAGGTTTACGACTCGTGGAAATCGGATCCGGAAGGGTTCTGGATGGATGCGGCGCGGCAGATCGATTGGGAGCGCCCACCAAGCCGCGCCTGGTTCGATCAGGGACCGGCGGGCGAATGGTTCGCGGATGCCCTGGTCAATACCTGCTGGAATGCGGTTGACCGCCATGTCGAGGCTGGCCGGGGCGACCAGCCGGCCATCATCCATGACAGCCCGATCACCGGAACGCGCCAGAGCCTGACTTTCCGTGACCTGCGCGACCGGGTGGCCCGGCTTGCCGGTGCGTTGCGCGCCAGGGGGGTCGGCAAGGGCGACCGTGTCATCATCTATATGCCGATGGTCCCCGAGGCGTTGGAGGCAATGCTCGCCTGCACTCGGATCGGCGCCATCCATTCGGTCGTATTCGGGGGCTTTGCCGCCCGGGAACTGGCCGTCCGTATCGATGACGCCAAGCCGCGCGCCATCATCGCCGCCTCCTGCGGGCTGGAGCCGGGACGCATCGTTCATTACAAGCCCTTGCTGGACGCGGCCATCGACAGCGCCGCGCATAAGCCCGATTTCTGCGTGATCCTGCAGCGGGAGCAGGCCATCGCCGACCTGATCCCGGAACGCGATCACGAATGGCAGGCATTCCAGCAAGGGGTCATGCCCGCCGATTGCGTCGCCGTCGAGGGCAACCACCCGGCCTATATCCTTTACACTTCAGGCACGACCGGACAGCCCAAGGGCGTCATCCGCCACACGGCCGGGCATCTCGTCGCGCTGAA
Source organism: Paracoccus methylarcula (assembly GCF_003007735.2). Classification (GTDB taxonomy): domain Bacteria; phylum Pseudomonadota; class Alphaproteobacteria; order Rhodobacterales; family Rhodobacteraceae; genus Paracoccus; species Paracoccus methylarcula. The sequence continues at coordinate 384,787 of NZ_PXNQ02000002.1, read as the reverse complement.
CTGGTCGATGGGAAATATCTACGGCATCAATGCCGGAGACGTGTTCTGGGCCGCCTCGGATGTCGGTTGGGTCGTGGGACACAGCTATATCTGCTATGCACCGCTGATCACCGGCGCGACCACCGTCGTCTTCGAGGGCAAGCCGGTGGGCACGCCGGATGCGGGCACCATCTGGCGGGTGATCGGCGAGCATGGGGTCAAGAGCTTCTTCACCGCCCCGACCGCGATCCGCGCGGTGAAACGCGAGGATCCGGAGGGCGAGTTGATCGGGAATTACGACCTTTCCAGCCTGCAGGCGGTCTTCCTTGCCGGTGAACGCGCCGATCCCGACACGATCCAATGGCTGGAAGATCGCCTGCATCTGCCGGTGCTGGATCATTGGTGGCAGACCGAGACCGGCTGGTCCATCGCCGCCAATCCCTTCGGGATCGAGCATATGCCGGTCAAGAAAGGCAGCCCGTCGGTGGCGATGCCGGGCTATGACGTGCAAATCCTCGATGATGCGGGGACACCGGTCCCGACGGGAACCCTGGGCTCCATCGCCGTGAAGCTGCCCCTGCCACCGGGCACCCTGCCCTCGCTATGGAATGCCGAAGCGCGGTTTCGCAAGGCCTATCTGGAGCGATTCCCCGGCTATTACGAAACCGGCGATGCGGGCTATGTCGACGAGGATGGCTATCTCTATATCATGGCGCGCACCGATGACGTGATCAATGTCGCGGGACACCGCCTGTCCACCGGCGCGATGGAAGAGGTTCTGGCCTCGCATCCGGCGGTCGCGGAATGCGCGGTCATCGGCGTGGCAGATGCGCTCAAGGGGGAGGTGCCCCTTGGTTTTCTATGCCTCAAGCGGAGGGTCGAGACCGGCAATGACCAGATCGCGCGCGAGGTGGTCGCGCTGGTCCGCGACAGGATCGGCCCCGTCGCGGCGTTCAGAACGGCCTGCGTCGTGGAGCGGTTACCCAAGACACGTTCGGGCAAGATCCTGCGGGCGACAATGGTAAAGCTCGCCAATGGCGAAGAGGTCAGCGCCCCCGCCACCATCGACGATCCTGTCATACTCGACGAAATCGCCGCGGCGCTGCGTGATGCAGGCTATCCGCGGCAGCAAGGCTGACGCCGTTTCTCACGGGATCACCAGTCCCGCAGATCGACATTGAAGCGCCAGAAGCTTTCGTCATAGGCGTCAATCGTCGAAGCGCGGCGCCCGATCGTCGCATCGAGACCGATCTTTTCGGTCACGGGCATCTCCACGCCCAACGAGATCGTGCGATCCTTGCGGTCCCTGCCCGCCAGCCGGTATCCGCCGGTTTCGTCATAGTTCAGGCTGACCTTGACGGGACTGAACTCGGTCGGGCGAACAAGACCCAGTGACATGCCGCGCAGGGTGGTATTCTCTCCCTCCAGCATCTCGGCCCATTCAAGCCCGATGCTGATGGCACCGATACCGGAAAAAGCCCCGATCCAGTCGGCTTGCAGCCCGTTTTGCGGTCCGTCCTCGTGGAATATCCGCTTGGCGCGGAGCCCGAATTGCTGGTCGATGCCGCCAGCGGTGTAGATCACGGTCGGACCAAGCGAGATATTCTGCTGCGACACATGCCTGTCATAGCTGCGCCAGACGCGGATGGCACCGATGCAGCCGTCAAGCCATGTCCATCCGCCAAGATGGTGCTGGCCGCAACCCGAGACGCCAAGCTGCTGCCGCCGCAACCCCTCGCCGGTCAGCCATTCGGCGGAACTGCCAAAGGAAAGGCGCAGCAGCGATCCCCTGCGATAGCTGGCGACCAGCCCGCCAGATACAGACGCGCCGGCGACGATACCGCTTTTGGCACGCGATTCGTCATCTATGGTGAAATCGAGTCCGCCCAGGCTGATTTGCGCGCCGGGTATGCCGCCATTGAAATTCGTGGCGTAGTAAAGGATCGGGCGAGCGTCGACATCACGCGCGATCACCCGGGGTGCCGCGCCGCGATGCATCCCGCCGGTCCGGTAAATCAATGGCGGAATGGCACCCTCGACCCCCGCCCGCGCGGCGGAATAGAGCGCAAGCCGATCAGAGCCGGAGATCAGCGACGCATACCAACCGGGAAATTCTTCCTCCGCTTGGGCGGTGCCTGCGAAAAGCAAGGACAGGCAGAACGCAGCGCAGGTCACCATCCAAGCCTTTCGGTGCAATGACCCTGCTTCCTCGGAAATGCAACCAACTGAGCGCAACAGACAAATCAACATTTACAGTTCCTTCGGGACCGGCTCGGACCCCACAGGCCACAGCGAATATTCCCAGAGCTTGGAAACTATGTTCCCGCCATGCCCCGCGTGCTGCTAGGACATGGCGGGTTCTCATCACCTAGTCATCTTCAACGCCGATCCCCACGAGGAAGGGAGTGCCATTCTTTCCGGTCACCCCTTCGGCGACGCCGGCGAAGGCATCGGCATCGTCGTCAAGGAAACGTCCGGCCATCGGAGCATTGATATTGTAATTGCGCGAGTCGATATTGACCTTGCCATTGACATTTCCGAGCACCGTGTTCCTGTCGATCGTGCCATTCAGATCCAGGCTGCCGCCGGTCGTGGAATGACCAGGTGCCGCCTTGAAGTTACGAACCGTGCCGGTGACACTGGAATCATCGAAGTTCGCTGTCATCCTTGCACGTCCCAGGACCTGATCACCGCCAGATGCAGTGCCGTCACCGAGCTTGACGGAACCGACGCCGCTATAATGTGCGGTCCCCCTCGTCGGCATCCTGTGAGCCGGGGTGAAATCGGGGTTCAAACCATCGACAAGGCCATGATCCCACAGGAATTCCCCTGCCTCCGCCCTGAGCTGATTATAGCTGGGCGCCGTGTTTCCGCCCGTATTTCCCCCGCTACCGCCGCCGGAAGAACCATCGCTGCCGCACGCGGCAACGGACAGAACCGCAACTGCGGACAATATCATTTTCTGCTTGTTCAACTAGAAATCCTCACTCTGTAATCGTGGCACCATACCGGAAACCACCACCATATTGTATGCATTACATGTTCGTAATGAACAATGGGAACCTGCTGAAAGTTTTACTCAATCCGACTTCCCGATATCAGCACCCAAACCCCGCATCAGCGGCAGGAAATCGGGGAAAGAGGTTGTGATCGGACTGCCGTCATCCACCGTGACCGGGGCTTCGCTCGCCAGGCCGAGGACCAGGAAGGACATCGCGATGCGATGATCCAGATGGGTAGCCGCCATGCCTCCGCCCGGCACCGAAGCCATTCCGTGAACCGTCATGCTGTCCCGCGTTTCCTCGACCTTGACGCCATTGGCCTCCAGCCCGCGCGCCATCGCGTCGATGCGGTCGCTTTCCTTGACGCGCAGCTCGGCCACGCCATTCATCACCGTCCGGCCCTCGGCAAAGGCCGCGATCACCGACAGGATCGGGAATTCGTCGATCATGCTGGCGGCGCGTTCGGGCGGCACGCTGACGCCCTTGAGCGGGCCGTGGCGCACGACCAGGTCGGCGACAGGCTCTCCGCCTTCCTCGCGCTCATTCTCGAAACGGATATCCGCGCCCATCTCGAGCAGCGTGACATAAAGCCCGTCGCGCGTCGGATTGCGGGACACGCCGGGCACGCGGATGGCCGAGCCCGGCACGATCAGCGCCGCGGCCACCGGGAAAGCGGCGCTGGACGGATCACGCGGCACCGCCACGGGCTGGGCGCGCAGCTCGGGCCGGCCGGTCAGCGTGATCACATGGCCCTCTGCCGTGGTCTCCGTCCGGATATCAGCGCCGAATCCGGCCAGCATCCGCTCGGAATGGTCGCGGGTCGGTTCCGCCTCGATCACTACCGTCTCGCCCGGCGCGTTCAGCCCGGCCAGCAGGACCGCCGATTTGATCTGCGCACTGGCCACCGGGGTCCGATAGCGCAGTGGCAGCGGATCCGCCGCCCCCCTGATGGTGATCGGCAGGCAATCCCCCTCGCGCGCAGCGATCTCGGCGCCGAATTGCGCCAGCGGCACCGTGACCCGCGCCATCGGGCGGCGCGACAGGCTGGCATCGCCGGTGAATGTCGCGGTAATCGGGGTCGTCGCCATCGCCCCCATGATCAGCCGCACACCGGTTCCGGAATTGCCGCAATCGATGACGGATTCCGGCGCGGCAAAGCCGCCCACGCCGACGCCATGCACCGACCATTCCCCCGGCCCGAGCCGTTCGACCTGCGCTCCGAAGGCCGCCATGGCCCTGGCCGTGTCCAGCACATCCTGCCCTTCGAGCAGCCCGGTGATCCGCGTCTCGCCGACCGATAGGGCACCAAGGATCAGCGCGCGATGACTGATCGACTTGTCGCCGGGAACCTGCGCCTCGCCGGTCAAGGGGCCGCTGCGGCGGGAAGTCATGGGTTGCGGGTCGGAGGAATGTGACATCGGAGGCACCTCAGTGATTATGCCCGCCTTTTAGCGCTGACATGCCGCTGCCGCCACCATCTTCTTGCGGCGGCGGCCGGGGCCGATTCAGGTCAGGGCCGGGAACGCCCCTCTTCCCGCCTTGTCAGGATTTGAACACTTCGATCACCGGCAGATCGGTCAGCGACACCCCGATCAGTTGCAGGGCCGGCAACGAGACCTGGCTGCCGCCGCTAGCCGGGGCATCCAGCGGAATCAGATCGACCTTGGCGGATTTGCCGTTCTCGGGATTCCGGATCCGGCCGACGCCACGCGCCTTGACCAGCGGGGTCTTGATCCAGAACCCACCCTCGGTCGGGTTCCCGAGCGAGGCGACGGTGGTGCCCAGTTTGACCTCGCTGGTTTCCGGAGCCTTGGCAGCCGCCGCCTTCTGCTCTGCCGTGGTGGTGTCCAGCTGGGCCGGAGTTGCCCGCGCAGCCGGCCGGGGCGAAGGTGCGCGGGTGACCGCAGTGACGGCAGCAAGCTGTTCGCTGGACAATTGCGTCTCGACCTCGCCCGGTTTCGCGGATTGCGCCGGGCGCCCGGTCGTGGCCGTCCCCGTTCTGGACAGATCGCAGCCAGCAAGAACCAGCAGGGAAAGACTTGCCGCCAAACCGGCTTTCAACATGCTCATGGAAATGACACTCCTCGAATTTCGAACTCGTCCGCAGATTAGCCCGCGACAACTCGCGCCGTCCATAAGCGGTCGCGTGATCGGCGGAAGCTTGTGCATCAAATGCGAAATTACTAGATTGATCCCATGACCCATGCGGCTTCCCCTCCTCTTATCGACCCATTTGCACGGCCGATTACCTATTTGCGGGTATCGGTCACGGATCGCTGCGACTTTCGCTGCGTCTATTGCATGGCCGAGCATATGCAATTCCTGCCCAAGGCCGAGCTGCTGACGCTGGAGGAGCTGGACCGACTCTGCTCGGTCTTCGTCGGGCTTGGAGTCCGCAAGCTGCGCATCACCGGCGGAGAGCCGCTGGTCAGGCGCGGTATCATGGGGTTCTTCCAGCAGATGTCGCGTCATCTGGGCGAGGGCCTGGACGAGCTGACCTTGACCACCAATGGCAGCCAGCTTGGCCGCTTCGCCAGCGAACTGGTCGATTGCGGCGTGCGGCGGGTGAATGTCTCTCTCGACACGCTGGATGCCGGGAAATTCGCCGAAATCACACGTTGGGGCCGCCTGCCGCAGGTGCTGGAGGGGATCAAGGCCGCGCAGGCCGCGGGGTTGCGGGTCAAGATCAACGCCGTGGCCCTGAAGGGCGTGAATGATTCGGAGTTGTTCGACCTGGTGAAATGGTGCGGTGACGAGGGTCATGACCTGACCTTCATCGAGGTCATGCCGATGGGCGATCTCGGCAATGAGGACCGGCTGGACCAATACTGGCCGCTGACCGATCTTCGCGCCCAGTTGTCCGAGCGTTTCACCCTGCTCGATCTGGCAGAACGGACCGGAGGACCCGCGCGCTATGTCCGCCTGCAGGAAACCGGGCAGAAAATCGGCTTCATCACCCCGCTGACCCATAATTTCTGTGAAAGCTGCAACCGCGTGCGCGTCACCTGCACGGGCGAATTGTACATGTGCCTCGGACAAGAGGATCAGGCCGATCTGCGCGCGCCGCTGCGCGCCTCCGAAGACGATGCGGCGCTGCGTAACGCCATCCGCGCGGCCATCGCCCGCAAGCCCAAGGGCCATGATTTCGACTATTCACGCCAGACGGTGGCCGGCCAGATGACCCGGCATATGAGCCATACCGGGGGATAACCCCCCGGTTATCGCATATCATATCGAGACATGCCCGGCATCGCGGGGCTGGCTGTCACCTCTCAGCAGGCTTTGATTGTTCTTCAGAGATTTCCTGATGAGATCGGCGATCGGCTTCTTTCTTTGAACCCGGGGCCTTGCGAGCAGAATCTCATTCTTCGGATCGAAGAGATCGGGGAAAATCGTGATCAATTCCTCCCTTGCTTCGTCACCGAGAGAAATGAGTGCCTGCTCTCCCAGATATAATGACTCGGCCGGAAGATCATTCGCGAAGACGACCTGATGATTATCCAGGAGAATGTGGAAATAATCGACATGCTGGACTTCCTGATCGATAAACACTCCGGGCAAATCGATCAACTTGATTGCAGGAAGCAGCGCCTCGGTCACACCCAATACACGTTTAACGATTTTTGAATTGACGTAGATACAATGCTGGCGAGAAACATAAAGGGTTTTCGATGGGTTTTGCGGTCCAATCGCACCATTCTCGATCCGCACGGGATATAATTTTGGATTGTTCCGTAAATCCTCTCGCGTGAAATGCCTGTGCCCGATCCACCTGACAGGTTGAAAGCCGCCGTCCAGCGTGTCCACGAGTTCTCCGACTTCCAGCTCTTCCACCGGCACTTGGCCCCGGGCGGTCCGGATCATGGTTCCTTTGCAATAGCAGACCGCTGCCTTGTATATATCCAGGGAATCGTTACCCGAGCCGGTAACAAGATAAGTCCCCGTTGCATGGACCGATTCCACGGTGCCGACGCCCGGACCGGCCTCCTGGTCAGCCGTCTGCGCGTCAAGTTTATTGGCGAATATCAGTTCTCCGCTCTCCGGATCAATCTGGAACGAATAGAGCGCCTGATCCCCGTATGATCCCACAACCAATGTCTGGTCTCACCGAACCCGGCGACATCTGCGCCGCGCAGGTTACCGAGACTGATATTCACCTCGTTTCCCTGCGCATCGGTGTAGGTCCCGTTTCCCAGGTTCTGGACAACGGACAACTTGCCATCGGCATCGATCCCGAAAACCGTGATTCCGTTATCTTGCCCGCCCACATAGACATATCCCGCACCGGATGGTGTCGTGGTCGTGGTGATCCAGTCGATATCGTTCAACTCGGTCGCAGCAACCCCGTTTCCGGAAATGATATTACCCTCGCCATCCCTGCCATCTGACTGATTGTCATGGATGTTATAGCTGTTCTGCAATTTCCCGTCGGCATCGACGTGAAACACGCTGACACCGTCTTCGCCTCCACCGACGATTGCAAAATCCCGGCCGGCGACATTGACGACATCAGCGCCGCGCACGTCGTCAATTTGCAGGGTTCCGTCATCATCCACCTTCTCGGCCTGGGTCAGCGTTCCGTCTTCGGCGATCTGCCACAAGGTCAAATCGCGGTCATTGATGCTGGTATTCAGAAGATATTGATGCCCGTCCTCGCCTGTCAGCGGCGTCATCGCCTCGATATTGCGCAGGTTGTTGTCGCCGGGATCGCTGCCATAATTTGCCTGACCGGGCCCGGAAGACGGCAATTGCGTCAATCCGCCATTCTCGTCGATCTCATATACCCAGAGACCGTCATTCTCACCAGCCGCGTAGAGGAAGGTTCCCTGCGAGGTCGTCACCACCGACAATGCCTCGGGCCGCAGCTGGTCCACATGGACATTGGCATTCGGCGCCGTTTGCGACAATTCGCCGGTTTCGCTGTCCAGCACGAACGCGCTCAGCCCGCCTTCGCCATCATGCGATCCGCCGATGACGACGGTCACGTCCCCGACCTTGGCGCTGGTAACCGCGAATACCCCGTTCAGCTCATATGCGGGATTATCCTGGTCAGTGACGGAATCCGTCAGCGTGAGATTATCTTCCATGAAACAAACCCTTTACTCGATAACAAACCGACGGCATCCGCCCGGTTACAACCATCAGGCTGGTGAATATCCGTATTTTCGCGCTTTACGTGAATTACGACTTCCGAACTCTCCGGAAATTCCTTTCAATTTTTGTCATGTAAGGCACGATAGCATTGCTTCGCTAAAATTTAAAGAAATTTGTATACATTAACCAATAATTCAGATTTCAGAAGACCCGCGGGACCTTCCGAGATAATATTAAACGCTTTTCAAAAGCGAATAACCCGGCTGAATTATCAGGCGGGGGTTCCCGCCGCTTCCGCCTCGATCTTCGCGGCGCGTTCCTCGACCAGTTGCACGATATGGTCGATCATCTGCTCATTGCCCATCTTGTGGCTTTGGCGTCCGGCCATGTAGACCATGCCGCTTCCCGCGCCGCCGCCGGTAAAGCCGATATCGGTCATCAGCGCCTCGCCCGGCCCGTTCACCACGCAGCCGATGATCGAGAGGCTCATCGGGGTCTTGATATGCTCCAGCCGCTGTTCCAGCTTTTCCACCGTCTTGATGACGTCAAAGCCCTGACGCGCGCAGGAAGGGCAAGAGATGATCTGCACCCCGCGCGTCCGCAAGCCCAGTGATTTCAGGATCTCGAAGCCGACCTTCACCTCTTCGACCGGATCGGCGGACAGGCTGACGCGGATCGTGTCTCCGATGCCCATCCACAGCAGGTTGCCCAATCCGATGGCCGATTTCACCGTGCCGCCGACGAAACCGCCTGCTTCGGTGATGCCCAGATGGATCGGCGCGTCGGTCGCCTCGGCCAATTGTTGATAGGCGGTGGCGGCAAGAAAGACATCCGATGCCTTCACGCTGATCTTGAACTCGTGAAAATCGTTGTCCTGCAATATCTTGATATGATCCAACCCGGATTCGACCATGGCATCAGGGCAGGGCTCGCCATATTTCTCCAGCAGGTGCTTTTCCAGAGAGCCGGCATTCACCCCGATCCGCATCGAACAGCCATGATCGCGCGCGGCCCGGATGACCTCGCGCACCCGCTCGGCACTGCCGATATTGCCGGGATTGATCCGCAGGCAGGCCACGCCCGCCTCGGCCGCCTCGATGGCGCGCTTGTAGTGGAAATGGATGTCGGCGACGATCGGCACCGGGCTTTCGCGGCAGATTTCCTTCAATGCCCGTGTCGTCTCCTGGTCGGGGGCCGAGATACGCACGATATCCGCCCCCGCATCGGCGGCGCGGATCACCTGGTCCAGCGTGGCCCGCACGTCATGGCCATCGGTATTGGTCATGGTCTGCACGGATATCGGGGCGTCGCCGCCGACCGGCACGGAGCCCACCATGATCTGGCGGGATTTCCGCCGCTCGATATTGCGCCATGGACGGATCGGGTTCAGCGACATCACAGCCTCCGGGTTTCGCCCCTGCAGATAAGCCATCCGGCACGGCACGGCAACCGCCGCACGGGTCCGTGATGGGCTTCCCTAGCCTTTCGGCAATCGCAAGGCCGTCAGCACCGTCATCAGCGTTTCCCGCGGCAGGATGAGCAACATCTGCCCTTCGAGCCGCAGCGTCACCAGTCCGGTCGCACGGTTCGAGGTTCCCACCCGCATGCCGGGGGCGAAATCGATTCCCTCGATGGGCCATTCAAGCCCCGTGCTCACCCCGCGCGCCGGTCCCATCGGATACAGCGAAACCCGCGTGCCCGGCATCAGCGGCAGGGTCAGGCGCGGCGGAGCCACCAGGACGATATCCTCGGAATTGAGCATGATCGCCGGCGGGCGGCGAATATTCACCAGCGCCGTCAACACCGCCAAGGTGTGATCCAGCCGCAGCCCCGAGAACCCGACCGCAAGCACGAAGGGCGACGCGATCCGGGTCAGGCATTTGGAGAAATCGGTGCTGTCCTGTTCGGCCACATGGACGATACGCTCGGCCGGGATAATCTCGCGCGCGGCGCTGCTGATGCTGTCCAGATCCCCGATCACCCAATCCGGGGCCTGCCCGAGCGAAAGCGCCCGGTCCGCGCCCCCGTCGGCGGCCACCATGGTCGGAGCAAGGCTCAGCGCGGTCATCAGCTCGACCGGGCGGATCGCTCCGCCACCGACGACCGTCACCCCCCTCTCCGATATCACCAGCGGCGGGATCATTCGTCCCGGCCGATCCCGGTGAACAGGCGTTTCAGCGGCAGGATCCAGATGATGCCAAGACCGATATAGACCAGCAACTCGATCCAGATCGGCTGCCGCCCGAAACGCGCATCCAGCCAGTTCGCCAGCGTCACCGCCACGATGATATAGGCCGGCAGCCCCAGCACCAGGACCAGGATCGACAGGCGTTTGCGGGTTTTCAGGTCCATGCAGTCATACCTTGCCATCGCCGCCTTCGTTGGCCGGTCCGGATCACCGGGACCGGTGGTCTCTTTTTACTTACCGCTTCGCTCATTGTCCCTTGCGGCGCAACGAGAAAATGATGATCACGAAGGGGATGGCGATCAATGGCGCGGCACCGAACGCCACGGTCATCAGGCGTTTCAACGCCTCCGGCTCATCCCATTCTCCCCATGCGCCAGAGCGGATCTGCGAGACCAGGAACCACGTCCCCAGCACCAGCAGGAGTTCGAGGACAAGCAGCAGGATCAGGACGGCATTCGATTTCTTCATTTCCGATCCGCTCCGGGCGATGTTCTGATATCCGTATAGCTGACGGGACAGGGAAATCGAGTCCGAAGGTGAGGCGAACCAGCCGGTTCGTCCCGCCTCCCTGCCCCGATCAGTCGGCGAACGGATCGGTTACGAGGATCGTGTCGTCACGCTCGGGGCTGGTGGACAGCAAGGCGACCGGGCATTGGATCAGTTCCTCGACGCGGCGGACATATTTCACCGCCTCGGCGGGCAGGTCGGCCCAGCTTCGCGCACCGGCGGTCGATTCCTGCCAGCCGTCCATTTCTTCATAGATCGGCGTGACCTTCGCCTGCAATGCGGCGGCGGTCGGCAGGTAGTCATATTGCTTGCCGTCGATCTCGTAGCCGACGCAGATTTTCAGCTTCTCGAACCCGTCCAGCACGTCAAGCTTGGTCAGGGCGATGCCATTGACCCCCGAGATCGCGCAGGTCTGGCGCACCAGGACCGCGTCGAACCAGCCACAGCGCCGCTGACGCCCGGTGACGGTGCCGAATTCATGGCCGCGCTCGCCAAGGCGCTGGCCGTCGGCGTCGTGAAGCTCGGTCGGGAACGGACCTTCGCCGACGCGGGTCGTATAGGCCTTGACGATGCCCAGCACGAAATCGATCGCCCCCGGTCCCATCCCGGTGCCCGAGGCAGCCATGCCCGACATGGTGGTCGAACTGGTCACATAGGGATAGGTGCCGAAATCGATGTCGAGCAGCGAGCCCTGCGCACCCTCGAACAGGATCCGCTTGCCGGATTTGCGCGCCTCGGCCATGACCTTCCAGACCGGCTGCGCATAGGGCAGCAGCTTGGGAGCGATCTCCTGCAGCATGGCCTTCAGCTTTGCCCGGTCGATCGGCTCGGCATTCAGCCCCTGCCGCAGCGCGTCGTGATGGGCCAGAAGCCGGTCGAGCCGCGCGTCCAGCGTCTCTTCATCGCCCAGATCGGCGACGCGGATGGTGCGGCGTCCCACCTTGTCCTCATAGGCCGGGCCGATGCCGCGCCCGGTGGTGCCGATACGCGCCTTGCCCGCGGCCTCTTCGCGCAGCTTGTCGAGATCCTGGTGCAGCGGCAGGATCAGCGGCGTGTTCTCGGCGATCATCAGGTTCTCGGTCGAGATCCCGACGCCTTGCGCGGTCAGCCTGTCGATCTCGGAGAACAGCGACCACGGGTCAAGGACCACGCCATTGCCGATCACCGCCAGCTTGCCCTCGCGCACGATCCCCGAGGGCAGCAGCGAAAGCTTGAACACCGTATTGCCGATGACCAGCGTATGACCGGCATTATGGCCGCCCTGAAACCGCGCGATCACATCGGCGCGCTCGCTGAGCCAATCGACGATCTTGCCCTTGCCCTCGTCGCCCCATTGTGCGCCGACAACCACCACATTGGCCATGAACCGGTCCTTCCATTGCCCGAAAATTGTCCGCAGCAGGGTCTAGCGCATGCGGCAGGCGGGGAAAAGCGGGGATTTCGGTCAGGCGAGTCTTGCCGTCGCCGAAGACCGGGGGCCCTGCCCCCGCGCAGGCCCGTTTCCCCGATGGAAACAGGCCTGCGCTCCCCGGGATATTTTCATGAAGAAGAAAGGGACGCGTTTACCAATGCGGCGGGCGCTGATCGGCCAGCGGGGCGGTGCCGCCGGTATCGGCCTCGCGCTCGGCCTCGGCCCGCATCAGCATTTCGACACGGCGGGTCAGCCGGGCGATCTCGGTATCCTGCCGGGCGATGACCTCGCTGAGATCATCCGTCAGGCGCGTCAGATGAGCGAGCGCCTCTTCGAGATGCTCGATCCGTGCCTGCTGCTGCTTGTCCATCTGGCCCCCTTCCGTTAGAGCAGCCACGGATTTGGCCGGAAAGGCGCAGGACCATGGCGAAGGATAAAAAGAAACAACCCCGTCCCAAGGCGGAAACGCCGAAGGGCTTTCGCGACTATTTTGGCGCGGATGTGACCGAACGCAAGGCGATGCTGGACCGTATCGCGGAAATATACCATCGCCACGGTTTCGACCCGCTGGAAACCAGCGCCGTCGAGACGGTCGAGGCGCTTGGGAAGTTCCTGCCCGATGTGGATCGCCCCAATGCCGGTGTCTTCGCATGGCAGGAAGAGGCAGTGCCGGGCGGCGGCTCTGGCGACTGGCTGGCGCTGCGCTATGACCTGACCGCGCCGCTGGCGCGGGTGGCGGCGCAGTTCCGCAACGATCTGCCCACGCCCTACCGGCGCTATGCCATGGGACCTGTCTGGCGCAACGAGAAGCCGGGACCGGGACGGTTCCGCCAGTTCTATCAATGCGACGCGGATACGGTGGGATCGGCCTCGGTGGCAGCGGATGCCGAGATCTGCGCAATGCTGACAGATGCGCTTGAAGCCGTGGGGATAGCGCGGGGCGACTACATCGTGCGAATCAATAACCGCAAGGTGCTAGATGGGGTGCTGGAGGCTGTCTTTGGTAGTATTGAAAATGTTGCCCACGCTATTATCGAGGGCAACCCGACTATTGCTGAGCAAAAACAGGCGGTGCTGCGAACGATCGACAAGTTCGACAAGGTAGGACGAGTTGGTGTGTGTGAGCTTTTAGGCAAAGGTCGAAAAGATAGTTCGGGAGCCTTTATTGAAGGTGTTGGTCTAACAGATGATCAAATTGAACTTGTCATCGCCTTCTTGACAGCAAAGGGAGAGAATAACGAACAAACAATGAAAAATCTCGCCGAGACAGTAGCCACCTCGCCAAGTGGCATGCAAGGAATAATAGAGTTGGACGAGATCGCCGCCATGCTGAAAGCGATGGGCATCGGCGAGGATCGCGCGGTCATCGACCCCTCGGTGGTGCGGGGCCTCGGCTACTATACCGGCCCGGTCTTCGAGGCCGAGCTGACCTTCGAGATCCTCGACGACAAGGGCCGCAAGCGGCAATTCGGCTCTGTCGCGGGCGGCGGGCGCTATGACGGGCTGGTGGAACGCTTTACCGACCAGAAGGTCCCGGCGACCGGGATCAGCATCGGCGTGGACCGGCTGCTGGCCGCCCTGCGCGCCAAGGGGCTGGCCGGTGCGGATGGGGTGGGGCCGGTGGTCGTGACGGTGATGGATCGCGACCGGATGGCCGATTACCAGGCCATGGCCGCCGATCTGCGCGCCGCCGGGATCCGGGCCGAGGTCTACCTGGGCAATCCGAAGAATTTCGGCAACCAGTTGAAATATGCCGACAAGCGCGGCGCTCCGGTCGCCATCATCCAGGGTGGGGACGAGGCCGAGCGCGGCGTGGTGCAGGTCAAGGACCTGGTGCTGGGCGCGAAACTCGCCTCGGAGGCCAGCCATGAGGAATGGAAGGCCCAACCCGCGCAGACCGAGGTTCCGCGCGCGGATCTGGTGGATGAAGTGCGGCGGATCCTCGGATGACCTCCAAGCGCGACAAGCAGGTGCTCGGCCAGAAGCTGCTGGCGGCGTTCCGCGATGCAGGGGCGGTCGAGATCGCGCCCGACATCCTGCTGCCCGCCGAAAGCCTGCTGGATCTTTATGGCGAGGATATCCGCGCCCGCGCCTATGTCACCGCCGATCCGATCCGGGGCGAGATGATGCTGCGGCCCGATTTCACCGTGCCCGTGGTGCAGGCGCATATGGAAAACGGGGCGGAACCGGCGCGCTACTGCTACCTGGGCGAGGTGTTCCGCAAGCAGGACATGGGCGATACCCGCCCGGAAAACCCGCGCGACAATGAATACCTGCAGGCGGGGTTCGAGCTGTTCTCGCGCGAGGCAAGCGCGGATGCCGAGATCTTCGCGCTGTTCCATCGCCTTTTGCCCCCCTATGGGGTCCGGTCCGAAACCGGCGATATGGGCCTGCTGCGGGACGCGGTCCGGGGCCTGCCCCTGCCCGATCCGCGCCGCGACGCATTGCTGCATCACATCTGGCGGCCCGTGCGTTTTCAACGCCTTCTGGCACGTTTCTCGACCCCCGCCATGGCCCGCGACTTTCCGGTGACCCGGGCCAGCTGGGCGGGCCTGCGCAGCGAGTCGGAAATGGTGACACGGATCGCCCGGCTGCGCGCCGATGCCGCCACGGCGCCGCTGCCCGCCATCTGGAGCGAGCGGCTCGATCGGCTTTTCGCGGTGCGCGGCCCTGCGCCCGAGGCATTGGCGGCGCTGCGGGAACTCGTTTCGGACTGGCCCGGAATCGCACCGGCGGTCGAACGGATCGAGACCCGGTTCGCGGCAATCGCCGATGCCGGGATCGACCCGGCGCAGGTGGTGTTCGATGCCAGCCACGGCCGGACGACGATGGAATATTACGACGGTTTCACCTTCAGCTTCCTGGCCGGGCACCCGGATTGGCCACCGCTGGCCACGGGCGGGCGCTATGATGCGCTGACGGCGGTGCTGGGCAAGGGCCGCGCCATCCCGGCGGTGGGTGGCATCATCCGCCCCGGATTGCTGGCGGAACTGGAGGCGACATGATCCGGCTTGGGGTGCCCTCGAAGGGGCGGTTGATGGAGCAGACATTCGACTGGTTCGCCGATCGCGGCGTGCGGCTGTCGCGCAGCGGCTCGGATCGCGAATATGCCGGGCGGGTCGATGGGGCCGATGGCCTGTCGCTGGTGCTGCTGTCGGCGGGGGAAATCCCGCGGGAGCTGCGGGCGGGCCGGATCGAGCTGGGCGTGACCGGCACCGACCTTGTGCGGGAAAAGCTGGCCGGATGGCGCTCGGATATCGTCGAGATCGCCGGGATGGGCTTTGGCCATGCCGACCTGATCCTGGCCGTTCCCGAATGCTGGCGCGATTGCGAGACGCTGGACGACCTGTCCTCGATCGCCCGCGATTTCCGCGCGGCGCACGGGTTCCGGCTGCGGATCGCGACGAAATACCACCGGCTGGTGCGGGCATGGTTGGCGCATCACGAGATCGCGGACTACCAGTTGGTGGACAGCCAGGGCGCGACCGAGGGCACGGTGGCGAATCAGACCGCCGAGGCCATCGCCGATATCACCAGCTCGGGCGAGACCCTGCGGGCCAACAACCTGAAAATCCTGTCGGAAGAGCCGATCCTGCGGTCACAGGCGACGCTGTTCGCCAGCCGCGCAGCAATGGGGCCCGAGATGGATCGCTTTCTGTCGCAGCTTGGAATGGCAGCCTAGACAGGGGGCTGTCCGCCCCCGCCCGGCCCCGGCGGGCCGGACTCCCCCGAGGATATTTTCGTAAAGAAGAAGGCAACTTACGGGGGCTTATTGGAAACCGCCTGTCAAGATGACCCTCTTTCCATTTCGCCGCTTGCGGCTTCGTTCGCTTTATGTTCTCATAAGCGGGTTGCTATTTCGGGTGCCGGTATTATGTCTGGCAGCGGATCGGTCGGGGCACGCCTAATGGAACAGAAGTTCATCGAGATTCGCGGCGCGCGCGAGCATAATCTCAAGAACGTGGATATGGATATTCCGCGCGACAAGCTGGTGGTGATCACCGGGCTGTCGGGCAGCGGCAAATCCAGCCTCGCCTTCGATACGGTCTATGCCGAGGGGCAGCGGCGCTATGTCGAAAGCCTGTCGGCCTATGCGCGGCAGTTCCTCGACATGATGGGCAAGCCGGATATGGATCATATCAGCGGCCTCAGCCCGGCGATTTCCATCGAACAGAAGACGACCTCGAAGAACCCCCGCTCGACCGTCGGGACCGTCACCGAGATCTACGATTACCTGCGGCTGCTCTTTGCCCGTGCCGGCACGCCCTATTCCCCCGCGACCGGTCTGCCGATCGAGGCGCAACAGGTGCAGGACATGGTCGACCGGATCATGGCGATGGAGGAAGGCACCCGTGCCTATCTGCTGGCCCCGATCGTGCGCGACCGGAAGGGCGAATACAGGAAGGAATTCCTGGAGCTTCGCAAGCAGGGGTTCCAGCGCGTCAAGGTCGATGGGCAGTTCCATGAGCTGGACGAGCCGCCCACGCTCGACAAGAAATTCCGCCACGATATCGACGTCGTGGTGGACCGGCTGGTCGTGCGCGAGGGGCTGGAGACGCGGCTGGCCGACAGCCTGCGCACCGCGCTCGACCTGGCCGACGGGATCGCGGTTCTGGAAACCGCCCCGGCCGAGGGCGAGCCCGAGCGGATCACCTTCAGCGAGAATTTCGCCTGCCCCGTCAGCGGCTTCACCATCCCCGAGATCGAGCCGCGCCTGTTTTCCTTCAACGCCCCTTTCGGCGCCTGTCCGGTCTGTGACGGGCTTGGGGTCGAGCTGTTCTTCGACGAGCGGCTGGTGGTGCCGGATGCCTCGCTATCGGTGGCCAAGGGGGCAATCGCGCCATGGGCCAAGTCGAAATCGGCCTATCTGACCCAGACCATCAACGCGCTGGCAAAGCATTACGGCTTCGACAAGAAGACCCCGTGGACGGATCTACCCGAGGAGGTGCGGCGCCTGTTCCTGTTCGGCTCGGGCGATGAGCAGATCAAGTTCCGTTTCGATGATGCCGGGCGGGTCTACGAGGTGTCCCGGGCCTTCGAAGGGGTCATCCCCAACATGGAACGCCGCTTGCGCGAATCCGATTCGCAATGGGTGCGCGAGGAGTTCGAACGCTACCAGAACAACCGCCCCTGCGGCGCCTGCAACGGCTATCGCCTGAAACCCGAGGCGCTGGCCGTCAGGATCGCGGGCAATCATGTCGGACAGGTGGTCGAACTGTCGATCAAGGAGGCATTGGCCTGGGTCGAGGATGCGCCGCAACATCTGTCCAAGCAGAAGAACGAGATCGCCGCCGCGATCCTCAAGGAGATCCGCGAGCGGCTTGGGTTCCTGGTGAATGTCGGGCTCGACTACCTGACCCTGTCGCGGGCAGCGGGAACCCTGTCGGGCGGCGAAAGCCAGCGCATCCGCCTTGCCAGCCAGATCGGCAGCGGCTTGACCGGGGTGCTTTACGTGCTGGACGAGCCGTCCATCGGCCTGCATCAACGTGACAATGACCGGCTGCTGTGCACGCTGGTCAACCTGCGCGACCAGGGCAATTCGGTGCTGGTGGTCGAGCATGACGAGGATGCGATCCGCCATGCCGATTACGTTTTCGACATGGGACCGGGCGCGGTGTGCATGGCGGCACCGTGGTCAGCCACGGCACGCCCGACCAGATCGCCGCCGATCCCAACAGCCTGACGGGGCAATACCTCTCGGGCGCGCGCGAAATCGCCGTCCCGTCAGAGCGGCGCAAGGGCACCGGCAAATCGGTCACGGTGGTCAAGGCCACCGGCAACAACCTGAAAGAGGTCACCGCCGAATTTCCCCTGGGCAAGTTCATCTGCGTCACCGGCGTCTCGGGCGGCGGCAAATCGACGCTGACCATCGAGACATTGTTCAAGACCGCCTCGCTGCGCCTGAACGGCGCGCGCCAGACCCCGTCCCCCTGCGAAACCATCAAGGGGCTGGAGCATCTGGACAAGGTCATCGATATCGACCAGCGCCCCATCGGCCGCACGCCACGCTCGAACCCCGCCACCTATACCGGCGCCTTCACCCCGATCCGCGACTGGTTCGCCGGTCTGCCCGAATCCAAGGCGCGCGGCTACAAGCCCGGACGGTTCAGCTTCAACGTCAAGGGCGGCCGCTGCGAGGCCTGCCAGGGCGACGGCGTCATCAAGATCGAGATGCATTTCCTGCCCGATGTCTATGTCGAATGCGAGACCTGCAAGGGCGCGCGCTACAACCGCGAGACGCTGGAGATCAAGTTCAAGGGCAAGAGCATCGCCGATGTTCTCGACATGACGGTCGAGGATGCGCAGCAATTCTTTACCGCCGTTCCCTCGATCCGCGAAAAGATGGACGCGCTGATGCAGGTGGGGCTTGGCTATATCAAGGTCGGTCAGCAGGCGACGACCCTTTCGGGCGGCGAGGCGCAGCGTGTCAAGCTGTCCAAGGAACTCAGCCGCCGTTCGACCGGGCGCACGCTCTATATCCTCGACGAGCCGACCACCGGCCTGCATTTCGAGGATGTCCGCAAGCTGCTGGAGGTGCTGCATTCCCTTGTCGAGCAGGGCAATACGGTGGTGGTGATCGAGCATAACCTGGACGTCGTCAAGACCGCCGACTGGATCATCGATATCGGCCCCGAGGGCGGCGATGGCGGTGGGCGGATCGTGGCCACCGGCACACCCGAAACCGTGGCAGGGGCCGGACAAAGCCATACCGGGCGCTACCTCGCCTCGATGCTGAAACCCGCGCGCATCCGGGCGGCAGAGTGACACCGGTTCTCTGGCAGCGGATCGAGGGCGGGCTGGTCCTTGCCGCCGCCCTGCCCCTTGCCGGGGCGACGCAGCCCGGCTGGCCGCTCTGGCTCTGGCCGATTGCGCTTCTGGCCCCCGATCTGTCCATGCTCGGCTATCTGGCCGGGCCGCGTATCGGCGCCGCCGTTTATAACGTCTTTCATCTTTATGCCTGCGGGTTGCTGCTGGCGCTGTTGGGATTACTGGCCGGCCAGCCTCCGCTGATCGCCGCCGGGGCGATCTGGCTGGCCCATATAGGTGGGGATCGGGCCCTGGGTTACGGGCTGAAATCCGCGAGCGGTTTTCGCGATACCCATCTGGGCCGGATCGGGAACGACGCTGGCTGACGAGGTCCGGCCCATGTAACGGCTTTCGCCGAACCGGCCGGAAAAAAATCTGCCGAAAGTCGAAATTTTCCCCTTGCACCCCCCGGCCCAGTCCCATAAATCACCGCTCACCGAAGGCGAAACGAGATGCCATCGGAACAGGATGCGGGCGTAGCTCAGGGGTAGAGCATAACCTTGCCAAGGTTAGGGTCGTGAGTTCGAATCTCATCGCCCGCTCCAATCACAAAGAGGCCGGACCTTCGCAGGGTCCGGCCTCTTTGATTTTCCGGCCTCATATCGGCATATACACGCAAGCAGGCATGACATGCCGCTCTCAAGGTCTTGCGCGGTTTTCATATTGAAACGCCGCGCATGCGAAATACAGGCGCGGCGATCATGCCTCAATTTCCGGGGATTATCCCGAAGACCTATCTCGCAAGCCAGCCTCCATCGACATTCAACACCGCCCCGTTGACGTAATCCGGGGCAGGCGCGGTCAGGAACACCGCCATCGGCCCGATCCCGGTATTCGCGCCGGTGATCAGCGCGGCCTGTCCGTCAGGGGAGAAGGCTGTCATCCCCGTTCCTCCAGCCGGGTATCCCCTGCCACGCGCGGCATCACCCGCCGCTCGCCCTCCAGCGTCCAGTCACGCGGATCAAGCCTGCGGCCCTCGGCCTCGACCACGCCATCCGGACGGAACAGGACCTCGCCGTAATCGGCATCCTTGACCCGGATCGTGCCATCTGGCCCGATAACCGGCATCAACTCGTGCCGGGCGGCAAAGCCCTGCAGATCGCCCGCATGGCCAAGCCGCATGATCCAGAGCCCGTCCCGGCCCTCCAGCCGCAGCTCATGCCCGGCCGAGCCGCCCTGCCGCGACAGGCCGAGTGGTGCCGAGGCCGACAGCAACACCACGCCCGCACCGGACCGCGCCAGTGCCCGCCTGCCGTCAACCGCCCATTCGTCGAAGGATTGCGTCGGGAACCAGGCATGGGTGAAACCGGGTTGCGCGGGATCGCCGTCGAATTTCACCACCGCCAGGTCACGATATTGCTGCACGCGCGGCACGCTGGCCGAGCCGCCCCAGAAGGACGGGCGGCCAAAGCCGGACTGGATGATCTCTCCCGGATGGTTGATCCAGACCTGCGCCGAGGGCTCCCGCCCGATCCGCGCCTGGATCAGCGTTTCCTGGTAACCCCATTCGCCCCACCGATACAGTGCCGCCGAGCCCATGGCCGTCTCGCTGGTCTTGTAGTGATAGAGCCGCGCGAAACCGTTCTGCCCCTGCTGGAACATCCATTCCTGCGCCTGCGCGTCATCGGCCCAGCAAGCGGTCGCGCTCAGGTCGGGCAGGACCAGCCCGTGATCGCGCAAGCAAAGCGCAAGCTGGGCGAGACAGTTCACATGCGCGCCAAAGCTCCCCTGCCCCCAAAGCAGCCGCGCCATGCCGGTCAGCTCCAGCGTATCGGCGGTGCAGAGCGAATGCTCATAGCTGCGGCCCTGCGCTCCGGTAATCACGCCATGATGGGCGGAATTGGCAACGATATGCACCAGCCGCGCGATGGCGCGCCCCGCCCGCTCGCGGATCTGCGGATCATGGGCCAGCGCATGAAGCGCGGTCATCCCCTTCAGGTCGATCGGGAAATAGGTGGCAGAGTTGAATTCGGCCATCTCCGCCGCCTCGAAATGATCGAACCAGGCCATCAGCCGGTCATGACCGATCCGGCTCTGCTCGGCCCCTGTCCGGCCTGACCGGACAAAGCGCGCCTCGGGCAGCAAATGCCCGGCCAGGTAGGCCGCTGTATGGAACAGCAACGCGTGGTTTTCCGAGAAATACCACTGCACATCATTGCCCGGCTCGTCCATCCAGTAGCGGAAATGGAGCGTCGCCGCGTCTATCCGCGCCCGCAAACCGTCAGAGAGCCGATCCGCATAGGCAATGCGGGTCCAAAGAAGCGGCACCAGCGCGAAATCGGCACAATCGAAACAGGCTTCGATCCCCGGCAGGGCCGCGGTGATGATCTCATCCGCCCGCGCCAGCGCCCGGCCATCGCCAAATGCCGCGCAAGCCAGGGTCGTCTCGGTATCGGATTCGGCATTGCGGGCAATCCAGCTTATCGCCTCTTCGATGCGGGCGGCGGGATCGGCGGATGCCGGTCCGAGACTGCCGCGATGGCTGATCTCGGCCCCGAGCCGCGTATCCACGGTGAACCCGTCGCAGGTCAGCGTGAAATCGAAATAACGGTAATCGGCGGGCAGATCGCCCGAAGGACCGATCCGGACCCGGTCCGCACCCGTGGGAATATCGATCCGCAATTCCGTGTGGTCATGCGACATGAAATGCCCGCTGATCCGGACCTTTCCCGAGACGGGTGCCGGGAAGGGCCTGGGCAGGATCAGGTCAATATCCTCGCCATCATAGCGTTTGCGATCCAGATGCATGGCCGCCAGGGCACCCTCGACCTGCGTCACCAGGGCAGGATCGGCCGCAAAGCTGTGCCCCGCCTCGGTCTCCGGCCCCGAAATCCAGCTCAGGGCGGTTCGCAGAACCGCGTCGCGCTCGCAGAGATCCTCGAACCAGATCGCCAGTTCATTCGCCCCGGCAACCAGATCGGTGTCGAACTCGACCTCATCCATCGCGTTGCGCGTCGCGGGCGACAGCCATGCCACCGGATCGCCATTCACATAAAGTTTCGCCGCCCCGCAAATGCCCAGCTTCAGCCTTGCGGTGCCCGCCTGCCCGGCATGGATCACGCTACGCGCCCAGCCCTCGACCCGCGTGGCCCGGAACCAGAAGCCCGACAGGTCGAGAAAGGTCGAACCCGTGGGCAGCACATTGCGCGCGCCGCCCCAATCCGGCATCGGGCGGGTCAAGGGCTCCTTGCCCCGGACCTCTTCGATATAGGCGGTACGGCAGGGATAGGTATGCGGGATCCAGTTCTTGTCCTTGGTCAGGAAGAAGGTCGAATCCATCTCGCCTTCCATCGGCGCATCCGCGACATCATAGGGGGTCTGCGTCAGCGTGGTGACTTGCCAATAGGAAAGCGGGGTTCCGGCGGATAGGGGCATGATCTAGCGCAGCTCCGAAATGGCGACGGGAGAGACATCGTTATAGGCCTGGTTCTCGCCGGTCATGCCCCAGACAAAGCCATAGGGGCCGGTGCCCGCACCCATATGGATCGACCATGCCGGGGACAGCACGACATCGCCGTCGGCCACGACCATGTGGCGGGTATTGTCCGGGCGGCCCATGAAATGCATCACCCGGTCGCCCTCGGCGAGATCGAAATAGCAATAGGCCTCCATCCGGCGCTCATGCAGATGCGGCGGCATGGTGTTCCAGACCGATCCGGGCGCCGGATCGGTGATCCCCATCAGCAGCAGGCAGGAGGGTGCGACCTCGGGATGGATATACATCGCCAGCGAGCGCTGGTTGGACCGCTCCGCCTCGCCCAGCACCAGCACCTTGGATTCGGATTTGCGGATCAGCCGATGCGGGATGTCGGCACCCGCCGGAACCGAGTTCATGTAGAACCGCGCCGGCGCATCGGCCGAGTCGCTGCCCAGAACCACCCGCCTCGCCCCGCGCCCGATATAAAGAACGTCGCGATTGGCCAATGCGAAGCGCTCGCCATCGACCTCGATCCAACCCGCGCCGCCCAGGTTGGCGACCCCCATCTCGCGGGCGGTAAAGAAGAATTCCGTGCCGACATCCTCGCCGCCACCGAATTCCAGCGCCTGTTCCAATGGCACGGCCCCACCCACGATCATCCGGTCGAAATGGGTATAGGCAAAGCCGATCCGGCCCGGCGCGAACAGCCCCTCGACCATGAAATTCGCCCGCAGATCCGCGGTTGTCATGTCATCGACCTGATCCGGTCCGGCCCCGTATCTTTGCTGCATCGGCATCGCCATTCCCCTCATATTCGCCCTAAACATTTGCGCAAACGGATCACATCAGGAAACTCATTGTGCAACATGTAAATTCGTTTCATAATTGCTCAACCAGTATCCACGAGGTTCCCATGAAACAGAACGGCCGCACGCGGATCAGCGACATCGCCACCAGGCTGGGCGTCTCGACCGCGACGGTATCGCGGGCGCTGACCGGCAACGGCTATGTGCGCGAGGCGCTGGCGGCGAAAATCCGCGCCGCCGCGGTCGAGATGAATTACACCCTGCCCGGCTCGGTCACCGGACGGCGGGTGCTGCTTGTCTCGTCGCAAGAGGCAATGATCGATTTCCAGCGCAGCCAGTTCACCATGCATGTGCTGGCCGGTTTGCAGGAACGCGCCGATGCGCAGGATATTCGCGTCGATACGCAGATCTACCAAGCGCGGACGACCTGCAAAACCTGCGCGACACAGCCGGGGCCGAGGATGTGATCGGCGTGCTGCTGGTCACCGTCGATGACGCGATACTCGATTTTGCCCATGAACTGCCCTGCCCCGCCGTCATCGTGAATGGCGACGATCCCGGGATGCGGCTAAGCTCGGTGACGCCCTGCAACCGTTCGGCGGCAGCTTTGGCAACCCGGCACCTGATCGAGCTCGGCCATCGCCGGATCGCCTTCATGAACAAGCCGGGACGCCGCACGATCCTGCGCCGCTTTGAGGGCTGGAAGGACGTGCTGGCCGATGATTTCGACCCCCGCCTGACCATCGAGGTCGAGGACTGGACGGCCGAGGCGGCGCGGCGCAGCGTGACCAAGGCGCTTGAAAGCGGCCTCGAATTCACCGCCATCGTCGCCGCCGGGGACATCCTTGCCGCCGGAGCCATCGCCGCGCTGCAATCGGCGGGCTGGAAGGTGCCGGGCGAAATCTCGGTCCTCGGGATCGACGGGCTGCCGCAGGGACAATACCTGTCGCCCGCGCTCAGCACGGTGAAGATCCCGATGCATGCGGTCGGCGCCCTGTCGCTCGACCTGCTTTGCGAGACGGTGCGGCTGCGTTCCGCCGGGGTCGACCTGCCCGCGCGCCGGATCGAGCTTGCCTGCGACTTGATCCCGCGCGCCAGTTGCGGTCCCTGCCCCACCTGATCCCTCAATATGGCGGAACCACCGTAGGAAACGATCATGGTATCCGTCAGAGCCGGGCAGCGTCCGGCCACGGGCGGGCATTGGGACGGTTATGCCATCCGCTTTATCGCACAACCCCGAACGAGGCTGAAACGACAGGATAACATCACCAAAGCGCCCGCCCATCCAGGTGGTCGGGCGCTGCCCGGCGGGCCTTGCAGGCCCTTGATTCCGGGCGGGGGATATAGCGGAATCTACGTGATCATTTCAAAGTGACCTGGCCATACCCAGTCTCGTCGATGAGAACCGGTATTACATCAACCCGAACAGCCGCGGCAGCCCCAGTGTCAGCACCGGCACATAGCTGACCAGCATCAGCGCAAGGACCAGCACGGCGAGGAAGGGCAAGAGCGGCTTGGCCACCTGCTCGATCCTCAGATTGGCGACCGAGCAACCGACGAACAGCACCGATCCCACCGGCGGCGTCATAGATCCCACGCCGAGATTGAAGATCATCATGATCCCGAGCTGCACCGGATCCATGCCGATCTCGCCCGCGATGGGCAGGAAGATCGGCGTGAAGATCAGCACCGCCGGGGTCAGGTCCATGAAGAAGCCGATGACCAGCAGGCTGATATTCATGATCAGCAGCACGATCAGCGGATTGTCGAAGGTCAGGATCGTCTCGGCGATGATGTCGGGAATGCCTGCGACGGTCATGACATAGGACATGATGCCCGAGGTGGCGATCAGGAACAGGATCGCGCAGGTCATCACCGCCGAAGAGCACAGCACCTCGGCATATTCGCGCCAGCTTGCCATGCGGTAGAACAGCGAGAGCCCGAAACTGTAGAGCACGGCCACCGCCGCCCCCTCGGTCGCGGTGAAGGCGCCGATGACGATGCCGCCGATCACCACCACCACCATCATCAGCGACGGCAGCGCACCGATCACGATCTGCATCGCCTCGCGCATGTCGGACTGCCGCTCGATCCGGTAGCCGCGCCGATGGGCGATCACCCCGGCGACCAGCATGACCGACAGGCCCATCAGGATGCCGGGGATATAGCCGCCGACGAACAGCGCCGAGATCGAGGTGCCGCCCGAGACCAGCGAGAACAGGATAAGCGGCCCGCTTGGCGGGATCAGGATGCCGGTCGGGGCAGAGGCGATATTGACCGCGGCCGAGAAGGCCGGATCGTAATTCTCTTTCTTCTGCAACGGCCCCATCGTCCCGCCAACCGCCGCCGCCGCCGCGATGGAGGAACCCGAGATCGAGCCGAACAGCATGTTGGCGATGATATTCGTATGCGCCAACGCCCCGGGCAGCCGCCCGCCCACCAGCTTGGCCAGGTTGATCAGCCGGATCGCGATGCCGCCCTTGTTCATGATGTTGCCGGCCAGGATGAAGAAGGGAATCGCCAGCAGGGTGAAGCTGTCGATGCCCGAGAACATCTTTTGCGCGGCCACGAAATAGATCACGTCGGGCGGGAAATAGGCCAGCCCGGTCACGATGGAGGACACGCCGATGGCCACCGAGATCGGCGTGCCCAGGGCCAGCAGCCCGAAGAACAGGACGAACAGCACGAAGGCGGCGAAACCCGGCTCCAGCATCAGGTCGAGGAAAGCGGTCATCTCACATCGTCTCCTGCGGGTCCGGATCGGTCTGGCCCGTGCCGGTGGCCAGTCCGACGATCTCGATCGCCAGAAGCACCACGATCAGCACCGCCGAGATCGGCAGCACCAGGTAGACCAGCCCGATGGGGATCTGCATGATCGGCGAATATTGCTCCATCGCCGAATTGCTGGCGCGGAGGCCGCCGAAGAACATGGTGATGACCGCGAAGCCGATGGTGATCAGCGCATTGACGATGCCCAGCAGGCGCCTTGCCCGTGGCGGGCAGATGCTGGGCAGCAATTCCAGCGCCAGGTGCTTGCGTGTCCCGAAGCAATAGGCCGTCCCCAGCAAAGCCGTCCAGATCATCATGAAACGCAGGGTTTCCTCGGTAAACAATGCCGGGGTGGACAGCACGTAGCGCGTGAAGACCTGCCACAGCATCAGCACGACCATGACCGCAAGCAGGCTGGCGATGACACCCAGCAGCAGGCGCTCGACAATGGACTTGATACGAAACAACAAGGCTATCCTCCCATGGATATCGGCAAATGCCGTCACGGCGATCCGGCCTCCCCCGGGGATGCGCCGCCGTGGCGCGGAAGATGCAATATGAAAATAATTCGCACAATATGAAATATTTTTACATAACGCTTCGTGATCCTGTCCTCTCCCGTTTCGGCATCAGGTCACTTTCGCGCCGGGTCGGGTTGCTCAAGAATCTGCAATAAATTTACATATAGAAACTTAAATTCATATATCACATCTTCCGCCCGACGATCCCGGGGCGACCCGGGGAAAGATGGCGGTTCCAGGCTGGATTACCGCCAGGCAAATGGGAGGAACAACCATATGAATATTCGTCACTTCACGCTCACCCTGACTTCGGTTCTGGCGCTGAGCGCCGCTGCGGCCGAGGCCCGTGTCAGCCTGAAACTCGCCAATTCGCTATCCAAGGATCATCCGACCAGCGTCGCCCTGCAGCAATTCGCCGACGAGGTCGAGGAAAAGACCGATGGCGAGGTCAAGATCCGCCTGTTCCTGAACGGCGTGCTCGGCTCGGAACGCGAAGTGCTGGAACAGCTTCAGAACGACGCGGTCGATATCACCCGCGTCAGCGCCGCCAACCTGGAAAACTTCAACCCGATCTACAAGGCGTTCAACCTGCCCTATATCTTCCGCGACGAGGATCATTTCTACGAGGTGATGAGCGGCCCCGTCGCCGACGAGGTCTATCAGGCCACGGCGGAAAGCGGCTTTGTCGGCCTGACCTTCTTCGACAGCGGCGCGCGCTCTTTCTATACCAAGTCCAAGCCGATCGAGACGCCCGAGGACCTGGCGGGCCAGAAACTGCGCGTCATCAACTCGAATATCTCGATCCGCATGGTCGAGCTGATGGGCGGCACCCCCACGCCGATGCCCTATGGCGAGATCTACACCGCGCTTCAGCAAGGCGTGATCGACGGGGCCGAGAACAATCCCACGGCGCTCACCATCGGCCGCCATGGCGAGGTCGCCAAGTTCTACTCGCAGGATGAGCACCAGCGCATCCCGGATTTCCTGGTCATCTCGAACTCGGCCACCGAAAAGCTGAGCGACGAGCAGATGGCGATCGTCAAGGAGGCCGCCGTCCACGCGACCGAATCCTTCCGCGATCTCTGGACCACGGCGGTTGCGGACGCGGTGACCGAAGCCGAGGCCGAGGGCGTCACCTTCAACACGCCCGACCCGGCGCCCTTCCGCGCCAAGGTCGAACCGCTGATCGAGGAATTCAAGGCCGATCCGCAGATCGGCCCGCTGCTGACCAAGATTACCGAAAGCCAGTAACCCTGCCCGGCCCCGGGCCAGACCCCCGGGGCCGCGCGATCCGGACAGGAACCAGATGAACATGCATTTCCCCGCCCGCCGTGCCGAGCTTGAACAGGCCATCTCGAAAACCGTTCAGGGCCTACGCTCACTGCGCCATGAAGGGCAATTCGACGAGCCTAACCTCGACGGCACCGCAGGCGATTACATCAGTTTCGAATCATGGGAATGGCCGCAAGGCGTGGGACTTTACGGGCTTGCCCAGCTTTGGCTGCAAACCGGCGACGCGGATGCCCGCGCCACGCTGGAGGATTGGTATGCACGCCAGATCGAACGGGGCTTGCCGCGTCGCAACGTGAATACCACCGCGCCCATGCTGGCGCTGTCGCTGCTGTGGCGCGAGACCCGCGATCCGCGTTGGGAAGGCCCGCTGCGTGACTGGGCGGATGGTGTCCTGGCGGATATGCCGCGCACGGTCTCGGGCGGGTTCCAGCATGATGTCTCGGACAAGATCAATGAAGGCGAGCTTTGGGACGATACGCTGTTCATGCTGGCGCTGTTCCTGGCCAGCTATGGCCATGCCGCGAACCGGCCCGACCTGGTCGAAGAGGCAGGGTTCCAGTTCCTGATCCACACCCATTACCTGTGCGAGGCCGAGACCGGACTGTGGTTCCACGGCTGGACCTTTGACGGCAATCACAATTTCGCCCGGGCGCGTTGGGCGCGGGGCAATTCATGGATATCCGCCGGGGTCCTCGACCTGCTGGAACTGACCGAGCTGGATCCGGCGGTCCGGCGCTACCTGACATGGGTCGTCACCGCACAGTTGCAGGCGCTTCTGGATCATCAGGCCGAGAGCGGCGCATGGCATACGCTGGTGGACGATCCTTCCTCATACGAGGAAATCTCGGCCACCGCCGCCATCGGCTATGCCCTGCTGAAGGGGCATCGCCTTGGGTTGGGCGATGAAAACTGGAAGACCGGCGGGATGCGGGCATTGCAGGCGGTGCTGCGGCATATCGGCCCCGACGGGATCATCGGCCAGGTCTCTTACGGGACGCGGATGGGGGAGGATCTGCAATTCTACCGCGACATCCCGATCCAGCCGACCGGTTACGGGCAGTCGATGAGCCTGCTTTGCCTGGTCGAGGCCTTGAACCACGTTCCGGCCTGACATGTTCCGGGCAATCGCATCGAGGCGGGGCCTTGTCAGCCCTGCCTGCGGAATGTCACGTAATGCGGTATGCGGCCCTCGCGCAGAGCCTTCTGCTCATAGCGGGTGCTGATCCAGTCCTCCCAGGGCTCTCCCGTCTCGCGGGTCAGATCGAAGCCCGCCAGCGGCACTTCCTCCAATGTCTGGCGAACGTAATCGGGAATATCGGTCGCCACGCGGAACTCGCCCCCCGGACGCATCACCCGGGCCAGCGGCAAGAGATGCTCCGGCGTCACGAAGCGGCGGCGATGATGGCGCGCCTTGGGCCAGGGATCGGGATACATCAGGAAGGCGCGGTCGATACTGGCATCGGGCAGCACATCCATCAGGTCGCGCGCATCGCCCGGATGAACCGAGACATTGCCGACCCCCGCCGCCCGGATCTTGCCCAGCAGCATGGCGACGCCATTGATGAAGGGCTCGCAGCCGATGATCCCGATTTCGGGATAGGTGGCAGCCATATGCACCATATGTTCGCCGCCGCCGAAACCGATCTCGATCCAGACCGGGCGATCGTCCCCGAAAATCGCCTTGGGATCGATCGGGCTGCGCTCCGGGTTCTCCTGTATGGAAATCCCGCGCGGGCGCAGCTCTCCCAGATCCTCGCTCAGATATCCCTTTTGACTGGGACGCAGGGTCTTGCCGTGACGCCGCCCATAGAAATTACGGCGCGGCGGTTTGGGATCAAATGCGGATTTGGGCTTGTCGCTCATGTTTCATCATCTCGGCACAGGCAGTATCCGTTACCGGATACAATGCGAAGCCTGTTGGCAATCCCCGAACCAGGCTTCGCTTCTTCTTCATGTAAATATCCCACGGGGGTCGCCGGGAGGTCGCGCCACGGGTTCGAGAACCAGCCGGCGACGGGTGTGAAACCCCCGGCCTTCGCGGGACGCAGATCATGAATCCCGTCCTAGTCCGCTGTCAACCGGCTGACGATCACCGTGACCTCGGGCTTCTTGCCGATTTCCTCCATGCTGACCTGGCGGGTGATCTTGCGGATCGCATCGTCCATCTTCTTGTCGTCGCGGACAAGCTTGTCATCAGCGCCTTCCAGGAACTCGGCCAGTTCGGCCTCGATATGCCGGGCCAGATCATCGCCGCCACGGGTCCGCTCGGGCAGGCCCATCAACTCGACCCAGGCATCGGGCAGGACATTGTCGTCCTCGTCCACGATCACGCTGACCAGCGCATGCCCGTTCAGGGCCATGCGGATGCGGTCGCGCACGATCCCGTCCATGGCGCCGATCAGGGTGTTGCCATCAAGGTAGAGCCGTCCGGTCTCGACCTGGTCGATCACGCGCGGCGCGTCCCCGGTCAGTTCCAGCATGGTGCCATTCGTGGCAATCTCGGCCTTCAGGCCCTTGCCGCGGGCGATCTGCACATGTTCGCGCAGATGCAGATGTTCGCCATGCATGGGAATGACGATCTGCGGCTTCAGCAATTCGTGGATCTTCTCGATATCCGGGCGGTTGGCATGGCCCGAGACGTGGTAAAGCCCGTCCTGGTCGTCGAAGGCATCCACGCCCATCTCGCTCAGCGCGTTCATGATCCGCCCGACCGAGCGTTCATTGCCCGGAATGGTCTTGGAGCTGAACAGGAAGCTGTCGCCCTCTTTCAGCGACAGCCCCAGGTAACGCCCGCGCGAAAGCTGCGCACTGGCCGCCCGGCGTTCGCCCTGCGAGCCGGTGACGATCAGCATCACCTTGTCGCGCGGCATATCCGACGCCTCGTCCGGGCCGATCGTCTCGGGGAAATCACGCAGCACGCCGGTCTCGAAACCGACCGAGACCATCCGGCGCATCGCCCGCCCCAGCAGGCAGACCTTGCGCCCCGAGGCGATGGCCGCATCGGCCAATGTCTTCAACCGGGCGATATTGCTGGCGAAGGTGGTTGCCACCACCATGTTCTTCTGCGCCATCACCCATTCACGGATCGGATCGGCCAGAAGCGACTCGGATCGGCCCGGATGAGATGAGAAGACATTGGTGGAATCGCAGGTCAGCACCTTGACCCCCTGCCCTTCGCTGGCGATCTCGCTCCATTTCGCCGGCTCGAACGGATCGCCCACGACCGGGGTCTCGTCCAGCTTGAAATCCCCGGTATGCACGATGCGCCCGGCGGGCGTGTCGATGATCAGCGCGGCGCTTTCCGGGATCGAGTGGCTGACCGGCATGAACTGCACCGAGAACGGCCCCGCCTCGATCACCTGCGGGCGCGGATCGACGAATTTCACCGTTTCCGCCGGCAGCCCCATCTCTTCCAGCTTCAACCGGCACAGGGTTCCGGTGAACTTGCGGGCATAGACCGGCACTTCGAGCCGCGGCCAGAGATGCGCGAGCGCGCCCAGGTGATCCTCGTGACCATGGGTGATGAAGATCGCCTCCAACCGGTCGCGGTTTTCCTCCAGCCATGTCAGATCCGGCATGATCAGGTCGATTCCGGGGCTTGAATCCATGTCCCCGAAGGTCACGCCCAGATCCACGAGGATCAGCCGCTCCTTGCCCGGCGCGCCATATCCATAGACATAGGCGTTCATGCCGATTTCGCCCGCGCCGCCTAGCGGCAGATAGATCAGGCGCTCAGCCATTGCCCATCTCCTTGTTGTAATCGTGAATTAATCTTAGTCCGTGCATCGTCAGATCGTCTTCGATTGTGTCGAACAGGTCAAACCCCTGATCGAAGAGCGGCGCAAGCCCCCCCGTCGCGATAACTTTCATCGGCCGGTCGCGCTCGGTCCGGATATGCTGGACGATCCCCTCGACCAGCCCGATATAGCCCCAGAAAATGCCCGATTGCAGGCAGGCCACCGTATTCGTGCCGATCACCTTGGTCGGCATGGTCACATCGACATGTGGCAGGCTTGCCGCGCCCATATGCAACGCCTCAAGCGACAGGTTGACGCCGGGAGAGATCACCCCGCCGATATAGGCGCCATCGATATCCACCACGTCAAAGGTCGTCGCGGTGCCGAAATCCACCACGATCAGGTCCGGCCCATGGCGATCGAAGGCGGCAACGGTATTGACCAGCCGGTCCGGCCCGACCGTTGTGCCGCCATCGACGCGCGGCGGAACCGGCAGCAGGCAATCGGGCTTGCCCACCACCAGCGGGCGCGTGTTGAAATAGCGGTTGCAGAGCACGCGCAGGTTGAACACCACCCGCGGCGCGGTCGAGCTGATGATGCAGGCATTGATCTCCAGCCCGAATTTCTGCCCCTCGATCAGCGTCGACAGCCAGACGAAATATTCATCCGCCGTGCGCCGGTGGTCGGTCGAGATGCGCCAATGCGCGAGGAATTTCCCACCGTCCCAAATCGAGAACACGGTATTGGTATTGCCGGTGTCGATGCACAGAAGCATGGATCAGCCTCCGCTGAAATAGATCTCGGCCGCAGGGATTGCCTGCCGCCCCCTTGGCGTCGTCAGGATCAACGCGCCGCTATCGTCGATACCGTCGAAACGCCCTTCGGTCCGGGTTGTACCTACCCGGGCGATGATTGTCTCGCCCAGTTTCGCGGCGCGGGCCAGCCATGCCTGCCGGATCGGCGCGAAACCATGGCCGCGCATCTGCCGCCACCATTGATCGAAAGCCGGGGCCAATGCGTCCAGCAACTCTTCCGGAGCGATCACCAGCCCGGTCT
Source organism: Paracoccus methylarcula (assembly GCF_003007735.2). Classification (GTDB taxonomy): domain Bacteria; phylum Pseudomonadota; class Alphaproteobacteria; order Rhodobacterales; family Rhodobacteraceae; genus Paracoccus; species Paracoccus methylarcula. Next base: position 352,199 of record NZ_PXNQ02000002.1, on the reverse strand, counting down.
CGCCTTTCAGGCTCACGGGGCGGGTCGCATGTTCCTCGACGGCTTCCCTGTCCGGGGCATTCGCGAGATTGACGCCGATCCCGATGGCCAATGCGTTCATCTGCTTTCCCGCTCCCGCGCTCTCCAGCAGGATGCCCGACAGCTTGCCGCCATTCAGCAAGAGGTCATTCGGCCATTTCAACGCGATATTGAGCTGCGGCCCGCACAGCCCGGTCAGTGCGTCATGCAGGGCCAGCGCCGCGACAAAGGACAGGCGCGCCGCATCGGCGGGGCTGCCATCGGGGTGCAGAACCAGGGTGGCGGCGAAATTGCCGGGAGGATCGGCCCAGGGACGGCCACGGCGTCCCCGGCCCGCCTCTTGCCGGTGCGCCATGATCCAGGCCGGGCCACTCAGCCGGGGGGCGAGCCTGAACGCCTCGGCATTGGTGCTGTCCACCCGTTCCAGAATGTGACGGGCGACACCTTCGGGCCAGTTTCCCGTGGTCGGATCACTCACCCGCTGTCTCGGCCGGTATCGAATCGGTGGGCGCCTCGCCCCCTGCACTCGTGACGGCCTCAACCGCGGCGGTTTCAGAGCCGACCAGCGATTGCGCGGCAGTCGCGGCGGCATCGTCCAGGCCCAGCATGGTCACCGCCCCCAATAGCAGCACGGCGGCGGGCAGGATCAATGCGAGGAACTGCACCAATCCCATGCGGCTGTCGATCCCCTCGCTCTCGGCGCCGAAGAACATGTAATAGACGATCCGCAGATAGTAGAATGCGCCAATGACCGAGGCGACCACGCCCGCGACCGCCAGCCACGCCATCCCCGCCTCGACCGCGGCAGACAGCACGCCCAGCTTGGCGAAGAAGCCAAGGAAGGGCGGCACGCCGGCTAGGCTGAACATCAGGAACAGAACGGCCAGAGCCTTGAGCGGTTCCTTCGCGGCAAAACGGTTCAGGCTGTCCAGGTCGGTGACCGGCTGGCCGTCACGCTCCATCGACAGGATGAAGGCGAAGGTGCCGACATTCATCGCGGCATAGATCGCCATATACATCAGCATCGCCTGCACGCCATCGGCATTGCCCGCCGCCAGGCCGACCAGCGCGAATCCCATATGCGCGATCGAGGAATAGGCCATCAGCCGCTTGATATTGCGCTGCCCGATCCCGGCGATCGAGCGAGGAACATCGACATGACTGCCAGCGCGGCGACGATCTGCCCCCAATCACCCGGCACATTGCCGAAGGCACCGAAGAGCAGCCGCGCGATCAGCGCCATCGCGGCGACCTTGGGCGCGGTCGCGAAGAAGGCGGTGACCGGCGTCGGTGCGCCCTCGTAGACATCAGGCGTCCACATGTGGAAGGGCACAGCCGAGACCTTGAAGGCAAGGCCGACCAGCAGGAAGACCATGCCGAAAAGCAGCCCCATCGACAGCTCGCCCGCATTCACGGTCCCGATGATGCCGGCAAAGCTGGTGGTGCCCGCGAAGCCGTAGACCAGCGAGGCGCCGAACAGCAGCAGGCCCGAGCTGAGCGCGCCAAGGACGAAATATTTCAACCCCGCCTCGGAGGACTTGGCGCTTTCGCGGCGCATCGCGGCGATGACGTAAAGCGACAGGGATTGCAGTTCCAGCCCCATGTAGAGCGACAGAAGATCGCCCGCCGAGACCATCATCATCATGCCGACCCCGGCCAGGATAACCAGGATCGGGTATTCGAACCGCATCAGCCCGTGCCGGGTCATGTAATCGGCACTCATCGCCAGGACGGCGGCGGCAGAGAGCAGGATGGTCACCTTGGCGAAACGCGCGAAGGCGTCGTCGATGAACATGTCGAAAAAGACGGTCTGCTCGGGATGGCTGCCCGACCCGATATACAGCCCTGCGATCAGCAGCGCCGCGACGGTCGCCCAGAGCAGCGGCCTGGCAATCGCGTCCTTGCCGAAATAAGCCCCGGCCATCAGTGCCGCCATCGCATAGATGGCCAGCAGCAGCTCGGGCAGGATGGTCGAGAAATCGAGCGCGGTCATCTTGCTTTCCTCAATGGCTGGTCTCGGACGCGGCGGCGGCGCCCATCGGGGCGAGGCCGTCGGCCAGGTCATGCGGCAGGGCGTTCTGATATCCGACCAGCAGTGATTCCACCGCCGGACCGGTAATGTCGGTCACCAGCCGCGGATAGACGCCCAGCAGCAGCGTCATCGCGACCAGCGGCGCGAAGATCCATTTCTCGCGCGGGGTCATGTCCGAGATGGTCTTGAGGCTTTCCTTGATCAGCGCCCCGAAGGTCACCCGGCGATAGAGCCACAGCGCGTAGCACGCCGACAGGATCACGCCGGTCGCGGCGACAAAGGCGACCCAGGTATTGGCCTTGAAGGTGCCCATCAGGGTGAGAAACTCGCCCACGAAGCCCGAGGTGCCCGGCAAGCCGACATTGGCCAGCGTGAAGAACATGAATACCAGCGCATAGGCGGGCATCCGGTTCACCAAGCCGCCATAGGCGTCGATCTCGCGCGTATGCATCCGGTCATAGATCACGCCGACGCAAAGGAACAGCGCGCCCGAGATGAAACCATGCGACAGCATCTGGAAGATCGCCCCGTCCAGCCCCTGCTGGTTGGCGGCGAAGATCCCCATGGTGACATAGCCCATATGCGCGACCGAGCTATAGGCGATCAGCTTCTTCATGTCGGTCTGCGCCAGCGCCACCAGCGAGGTATAGACGATGGCGATGGCCGACATCCAGAAAACCAGCGGCTGCAGCAGCTCGCTTGCCACCGGGAACATCGGCAGCGAGAAGCGCAGGAAACCATAGCCGCCCATCTTCAGCAGCACCGCCGCCAGCACGACCGAGCCGGCGGTCGGCGCCTGGACGTGGGCATCGGGCAGCCATGTATGCACCGGCCACATCGGCATCTTCACCGCGAAACTGGCGAAGAAGGCGATGAACAGCAGGGTCTGCATGCCGCCGGTGATGGTAAAGCCCAGCAGCCGGATTGTCTGGGACGGGAAGTCGTGATCCAGCAGGGCGGCGATATCGGTGGTGCCCGCGCTGCGATACATGGCGATCATCGCCACCAGCATCAGCACCGAGCCGAGGAAAGTGTAGAGGAAGAACTTGAAGGCCGCGTAGATGCGGTTCTTTCCACCCCAGATCCCGATGATCAGGAACATCGGGATCAGCCCGGCCTCGAAGAACAGGTAGAACAGGAACAGATCCAGCGCCGTGAAGACGCCGATCATCAGCCCTTCCAGCACCAGGAAGGCGATCATGTAATCCTTGACCCGGTCCGTGACATGCCAGGTCGACAGGATCGTCAGCGGCATCAGGAACGTGGTCAGCAACACGAAGAGGATCGAGATCCCGTCCACGCCCATCCTGTAGCGCAGCCCCATGATCCAGGGATGATCCTCGACGAATTGAAAGCCCGTATCCGCCGGGTTGAAGCCCGCCAGCAGGAAGAGCGAGATCAGGAAGGTCGCCGAGGTCGCGATCAGCGCCAGGTATTTGGCGTTTTTCTGCGCGGCCGCATCCTCTCCGCGCAGGAACAGCGCCAGGATCAGCGCGGCAACGATCGGCAGGAAGGTGATGATCGAAAGTAGGTTCGTCATGTCAGTGCGTTCCCCGCATCATCACCCAGATCAGCAAGCCCACGATGCCAAGCACCATCGCGAAGGCGTAATGGAACAGGTAGCCCGATTGCACCCGGCCGGCAAAGCGCGTCAGGCGTGGGATGATTCCCATGGCAACCCCGTTGATGGCGCCGTCGATAACCGCTCCGTCGCCGCCCGTCCACAGCTTGTGGCCCAACCATCTGGCAGGTCTTGTGAAAATCACGTCGTAAAGTTCGTCGAAATACCACTTGTTCAGCAGGAACTGGTACAGCCCCGCCTGCTGCGCGGCCAGTTTCGCGGGGAGTTCCGGCTTGCGGATATAGAATATCCACGCCAGCAGCAGCCCGCCCAACATGGCGATGAAAGGCGAAACCTTGACCCATGCGGGCGAATGGTGCGCCTCGTCCAGAACGTGGTTGTCGGGATGCATGTAGATCGCGCCCCCGACCGGAGCCGGAACATCGGTGGCAATTGCGTGACCCTCGCCCCCGGCTGCCTCGCCCTCTGCGGGTGCGGCGGCAGCGTCATGGCCTTCTTCCGCGCCGGCGGCCTCTTCCCCGCCATGTTCGGCAGGGGCGGCTTCGCCATGTTCGGCATCAGTGCTGGCATGTTCCTCGCCATGGCCCATGTGGAAGAACTCGGCGACGCGGTCATGGCTGCCGAAGAAGGGCTGATACCAGACCATCCCGGCGAATATCGCGCCCACGGCCAGAACCCCCAGGGGAACGGTCATCACGCGCGGGCTTTCATGGGCATGCTCATGCGCATGATGATCGCCACGCGGCTCGCCCCAGAAGGTCATGAACATCAGCCGCCAGCTATAGAAACTGGTAAAGGCGGCGGCGATGACCAGCATCCAGAAGGCATAGGAATTCCCGGCCCACGCGCTCTCGATCGCGGCATCCTTGGACAGGAAACCGGCGAATCCGATATGGGTCAGCGGAATACCGACGCCGGTAATGGCCAATGTGCCGATCAGCATAGCCCAGAAGGTCAGCGGCACTTTCTTGCGCAGGCCCCCGTAATTACGCATGTCCTGCTCGTGATGCATCGCATGGATGACGGAACCGGCGCCAAGGAACAGCATCGCCTTGAAGAAGGCATGGGTCAGCAGGTGGAACATGGCGACCGAATAGACGCCGACACCCGCCGCCACGAACATGTAGCCAAGCTGCGAACAGGTCGAATAGGCGATGACGCGCTTGATGTCGTTCTGCACCAGGCCCACGGTGGCGGCAAAGAAGGCGGTGGTCGCGCCGATCACGGTGACGAAGGTCTTGGCGTCGGGCGCGAATTCGAACAGCGGTGACATGCGGCAGACAAGGAACACCCCCGCCGTCACCATGGTCGCGGCGTGGATCAGGGCGGAAACCGGGGTCGGACCCTCCATCGCGTCGGGCAGCCAGGTATGCAGGAAGAGCTGGGCCGATTTGCCCATCGCGCCGATGAAGAGCAGCACCGCCAGCACCTCGGCCGCGTTCCAGTCGCGCCACAGGAAATGCATCTGGGTTTGCGCCAGATCGGGGACCTGCGCGAAGATCGTGTCGAACTGGATCCCGCCGGTCATCCAGAACAGCCCGAAGATCCCCAGCAGGAAGCCGAAATCGCCGACCCGGTTGACGATGAAGGCCTTCATCGCCGCCGCGCCCGCAGACTGTTTCTTGAAATAGAAGCCGATCAGCAGGTAGGAGGCGACGCCCACGCCCTCCCATCCGAAGAACATCTGCAACAGGTTATCCGCCGTCACCAGCATCAGCATGGCGAAGGTGAAGAATGACAGATAGGCGAAGAACCGCGCCTTGTAGTTCTGGTCGTGGTCGAAATTCTCGTCATGGGCCATGTAGCCCACGGAATAAAGGTGAACCAGCGCCGAGACCGTGGTCACCACGACCAGCATGATCGCGGTCAGCCGGTCCAGCCGGATCGCCCATTCCGAGGTGAAATCGCCCGAGACCACCCAGTCAAAGACCGGGATCTGCCGCATCTCGCCATCGAAACCGAGAAAGATGATCCAGCTGAACAGCGCGGCGGCGAACAGGATGCCCGTGGTCAGGTATTGCGCCGCCTGCTCGCCGATCATGCGCCAGCCGAACCCGGCGATGATCGCGCCCAGCAATGGGGCAAAAAGGATGAATTGCGCCATGATCCCTTACCCCTTCATCACGTTGACATCTTCGACCGCGATCGTGCCGCGGTTGCGGAAGAACACCACCAGGATGGCCAGCCCGATGGCGGCCTCGGCCGCGGCGACGGTCAGCACGAACAAGGTGAAAATCTGCCCTGCCAGATCGCCGTGATGGGTCGAGAAGGCGACGAAGTTGATATTCACCGCCAGCAGCATCAATTCGATCGACATCAGGATGATGATGACATTCTTCCGGTTCACGAAAATGCCGAAAATGCCGGTGACGAACAATATCGCCCCCACGACCAGGTAATGCGTCAAACTCACCATCGTCCTTGTCCCTCCGGGTCCGTTACCCGTTGAAATATCCGTTCGCCACAAGCACCGCCACGGCGATGCCCACGGCCATTGTTATCCAGCCACCGGCACTCAGAGCCCCTGCCCCGGCTTGATATCGCGCATCTCCATCGTCTTGGCCGGATCGCGATGCATTTGCGCCACCACATCCTGCCGCTTGATATCCCTGCGATGCCGCATGGTCAGGGTGATCGCCCCGATCATCGCCACCAGCAGGATCAGCCCGGCAAGCTGGAACGGCAGCATGTAGCGGTCATAAAGCACCAGGCCGATGGCATGCGAATTCATCGCCTCGGCGGTGATCGGAACGCTGCGCAGCGCCTCGGCCTGCTCGGCGCTTTGCCAGGCGCCCAGGGCGATGGCCAGCTGTGCCAGCAGCACCACCGCGATCAGCCCGCCAAGCGGAAGATAGCGGGCAAACTCGCCCCGAAGCTCGGCGAAATCCACGTCCAGCATCATCACCACGAAAAGGAACAGCACCGCGACCGCACCGACATAGACGATGATCAGCAGCATCGCCACGAATTCGGCGCCCTGTAGCACGAACAGTCCCGATGCCGACAGGAAGGCAAGGATCAGCCACAGCACCGAATGGACCGGGTTCCTGGACAATACGACCATCAGGCCGGCCACGCAGACAGAGATCGCGAACAGGTAGAATGCGAAAGTGATCATTCGGTCTCGTCCTTGTCAGATTCGGTGAATACGCCCTGCGCGATTTCCAGCGCCTTCTGCATCGCCGGAATACCGCCGAACATTCCCATCTGGTAGATCACCTCGGCGATTTCCCGGGGCGTCGCCCCGGCCTCGATGGCGTGGCGGATGGTCAGGCGAAGCTGCGGCTCGGCATGGGCACCCTGCACGGTCAGCGCGGCGATGGTTACCAGCAGGCGGGTCCGCGCGTCCAGACCATCGCGGTTGAAGGTCTTGCCGAACCACATTTCCAGCATGTCCGAGGGCATGGTCGGGATCAGCTTCTCGAAAGCCTTGCTGTCCACATGCTCCAGCGCAGGATTGAAGGAACGCGCCATCTCCTGCCCGGATTGCAGCATCTGCTGGAACATCTTGTTGAATGCGTCGGTCATCTGTAGGGCGCGTCGATTGCGAGGTTGCGGGCGATCTCGGCTTCCCAACGGTCACCGTTATCCAGGAGCTTCTGCTTGTCGTAGAACAGTTCTTCGCGGCTTTCGGTGGCGAATTCAAAATTCGGTCCCTCGACGATGGCATCGACCGGGCAGGCTTCCTGGCAGAAGCCGCAATAGATGCATTTCGTCATGTCGATGTCATAGCGCGTGGTGCGGCGGCTGCCATCCTCGCGCGGTTCGGCATCGATGGTGATGGCCTGCGCCGGGCAGATCGCCTCGCACAGTTTGCAGGCGATGCAGCGCTCTTCCCCGTTGGGATAGCGGCGCAGCGCGTGCTCACCGCGGAAACGGGGCGAAAGCGGCCCCTTTTCATGCGGATAGTTCAGCGTGGCCTTGGGGGCGAAGAAATACTTCATCCCGAGGCCGAAACCCTTGATGAAATCCATCATCAGGAAATACTTGGTCGCGCGGGCGATATCGAAAGCCATGTCTTATACCCCCGCCCAACGGGTCCAGAACCCGCCGAGCACTTCGTATTTTGCCAGGAACGCCACGATCACCACCCAGGCCAGCGACAGCGGCAGGAATACTTTCCAGCCGATCCGCATCAGCTGGTCATAGCGGTAACGCGGCACGATGGCCTTCACCATGGCGAACATGAAGAACCAGAAGACCATCTTCAGGAACATCCACAGCGCCCCATCGGGAATGCCGGGGATGGGCGACAGCCAGCCGCCGAAGAACAACAGCGAAATCAGCGCGCACATCAGCCACATGGCGATATATTCGCCGGCCATGAACAGCAGGTAGGGCGTCGAGGAATATTCGACCATGAAACCCGCGACCAGCTCCGATTCCGCCTCGGGCAGGTCGAAGGGCGGGCGGTTGGTCTCGGCCAGCGCCGAGACGAAGAACAGCACCAGCATCGGCAGATGCGGCAGCCAATACCAGGACAGAAGCCCCGCACCGCTTTGCGCCTCGACGATCGCGGTCAGGTTCATCGAGCCGGTCGAGATGATGATGCCGATGATGATCAGGCCAAGGCTGACCTCGTATGAAATCATTTGTGCGGCGGAGCGCAGCGAACCGAGGAACGGATATTTCGAGTTCGAGGCCCAACCGCCCATGATCACGCCATACACTTCAAGCGAGGAGACGGCGAAGATGAACAGGATGCCGACATTGATATCGGCCATCACCCAGCCCGGCGCGAAGGGAATCGCGACAAAGGCCAGCAGCGCCAGCACCATCGACAGGAAGGGCGCGAGGAAGAAGACGAACTTGTCGGCGCCCGCCGGGACGACGATTTCCTTGACGACATATTTCAGCGCGTCGGCAAAGGTCTGCAGCAGCCCCCATGGTCCGACCACGTTGGGGCCGCGCCGCATCTGCACGGCGGCCCAGATCTTGCGGTCGCCATAGACCATATAGATGAGCGAGCCCATCACAAAGGCGATCAGCGCAAGTCCCTGTAGCAGCAAGCTTAGCGCGATGCCCCAGGAGGATGCCCAAAAATCAGCCATATCGCCTGTTCCTCTTTCTCATGCCGCGGGAATGCCGCGCGCCTTGCATTCGCGCAAGGCATCTTCTGTTTCCATCACCCGCAGCCCCAGTGGCTTCTCGTCCGAGATCGTGAAGGCGGCGTCGATCAGCAACTTGCCGTCGCGCGTGTCCTGTAACGTGCGGATATGACGCCCGTAATGCGTTCCCTCGGCCTTGGCCCAACCTGCCAGCGCGCAGGTGGCATACGAAAAGGCGATATCGGCGTCCACCCCCTTGCGCAGATTCGCGACCACGCTGACCAGATCGTCGCCCTTGCCCTTGTTCAGCACCGTGACCTTCGTGCCGATGAACATCTCGGGATCGATCTCGGTGCCTTCCTTCCAGGTCGGCAAGGCGGGCTGCGTCCTGGCGGCAAAAGCCTTCAATGCCTTTTGCTGCGCAGTCATTTCCGGTGGCCGGCCAGCCCCCCTTGCAGGGGCGGCCGCGCCAGGTATCTCCAGTTCGAGATTGGCGTTGAGCGCCATCAGTTCTTCTTCGGTGACGGCGAAGGCATCCTTCCCCCCGGGACTGTCGAGATCCATCGAAGTGACCTCTCCATCCGGTTCGAGAATCAGGATCTCGCCCGATTTGGTCGAGATCCGCGCCCGTGTCAGTGTCGCGCCATCGGGGGTCGCGAGACGCGCGGTCAGTTGCTCGGGCTTGCTGGGCGGACGATCGTCGCCCGCACCGCAACCGGCCAGCAGCGCCAGCCCCAGAAGGGCGGCACTCAGGCTGACGGGCTGGCGAAGGGCTGGCCGCATGGCGTTACTCCGCGGCAATCGCCGGCGCCTGGCGCGCGGCGGCCATCCGCGACAACTCGCCCATCAGGGGCGAGCTGCGCGCGATCGGGTTGGTCAGATAGAAATCCTTGACCGGATTGACGAAACCGGCGCGTCCAAGATCGGCAGGCGGCAGCGGCTGCCATTCGTTCTGTGGCACTTCGTCGATCCGGGCCAGATGCGGCACCGCCGCAACCAGCGCGCGGCGCAACTGCGCCAGGCTGTCCCAGGGCAGGGTCTGACCCAGGTCCGCCGAAAGCGCGCGCAGGATGGCCCAGTTTTCCTTGGCCTCGCCCGGTGCGAAATTGGCGCGCATGGCAAGCTGGGGACGGCCCTCGGTATTCACGAACAGCCCGTTTTCCTCGGTATAGCAGGCCGCAGGCAGGATGATATCGGCGCGATGCGCGCCCCGGTCGCCATGGCTGCCCTGGTAGATCACCAACGGCCCTGCGGCGATTTCGACCTCGTCGGCGCCCAGGTTGAAGATCACCTCGGCACCGTCGATGGCCGCAGGCAATCCGCCCTCGGTCACAGCATTCACATCCATCGCGCCGACACGGCTGGCGGCGGTATGCAGGATCAGCAGCTTCGAATTGGAATTCTCGGCCAGCTTCATCGCATGGGCCAGAACCGCCTCGCCATCGGCTTCGCGGATCGCCCCCTGCCCGACGATCACGACGGTCGGCTTGCCGCGCGTCTCGTCGCTGATCTCTTGCGAGCTGAGCTTTTCGAGCGCGGCGCGATCCGTGCCGATATGGGCATAATCATAGGTCAGATCGACCGCCTCGCCGACCAGCCCGATCTGCGCGCCCTTGATCCATGCCTTGCGGATCCGGGCGTTCAGCACCGGTGCCTCGTCGCGCGGATTGGTGCCGATCAACTGGATCATCGCGGCGTTGTCGATATCCTCGATCCGCGCCGTGCCGGCATAGCCAGAACGATTTCCGGCGGGCAGCTTCGCCCCGTCGGTGCGGCACTCGACATTGCCGCCAAGCCCCTCGACCAGGGTCCTGAGGCTGAAGGCAGCCTCGACCGGGGCCAGATCGCCGATCAGCCCCGCCACTTTCTTGCCCTGCATGGCGCGGGCGGCGGCGGTCAGGGCCTCGGGCCAGGTCGCGGGCCGCAATTTGCCATTCTCGCGGATATAGGGCTTGTCCAGCCGCTGGCGGCGCAGCCGTCCCAGACAAAGCGGGACTTGTCGCTGATCCATTCCTCGTTCACGCCGTCATGGTTGCGCGGCATGATCCGCATCACCTCGCGCCCCTTGGTATCGACGCGGATATTGCTGCAAAGCGCATCCATCACGTCGATGCTCTCGGTCTTGGTCAATTCCCACGGGCGGGCGGTGAAGGCATAGGGCTTGCTGACCAGCGCGCCCACCGGGCAGAGATCGATGATATTGCCCTGCAGGTTCGAGGCCAGCGTCTCGTTCAGGTAACTGGTGATCTCGCTATCCTCGCCGCGCCCGGTCTGGCCCATCTGGGTGATCCCGGCCACCTCGGAGGTAAAGCGCACGCAGCGGGTGCAGGAAATGCAGCGGGTCATGTGGGTCTCGACCAGCGGACCGAGATTCAGTTCCTCGGAGGCCCGCTTGGGCTCGCGATAGCGGCTGAAATCGACGCCGTAAGCCATGGCCTGGTCCTGCAGATCGCATTCGCCGCCCTGGTCGCAGATCGGGCAATCCAGCGGATGGTTGATCAGCAGGAATTCCATCACCCCTTCGCGGGCCTTCTTGACCATCGGGCTGTTGGTGCGGATTTCCGGCGGAGCGCCCTCGGGCCCGGGACGCAAATCCTTGACCTGCATGGCGCAGGAGGCGGCGGGCTTGGGCGGGCCGCCGACCACCTCGACCAGGCACATCCGGCAATTGCCTGCGATCGACAGCCGCTCGTGATAGCAGAAACGCGGGATCTCGACCCCGGCCTGCTCGCAAGCCTGGATCAGGGTCAGATTGGGATCGACATCGATTTCATTGCCGTCGATCTTGATTGTCCGCGTATCGGCCATCATTGCAATCCTTACTTGGCACTCAGAAGCGATCCAGTGACCGTCTTCTTCGCGATTTCGTCCCGCCCGAGGCGGCAATAACTCTCTGCATCACCCTTTGTCACGCCATTGCGTGCCATGTAATCCTCGGCCACGCCATAAATGCGGTCCTTGTCGGGCCTGCTGTCGAGGAACGCATCGATCTGTGCCTCGGAATAGCCCTTGCCGCGGGCGATTTCTTGAGCGCGCGGGCCTGCGACCAGGCATAGACCATGCGCGCGTCGATCGAGGGACATTCGCGCCGGATCCGGTCGGCGATCCGCGCCGCGATCAGCCTGTCGTTGATATACCGCTCCTGGCTGAGCGGTTCCAGCGCGGTGGCGGGCATCGCGCTCAGGGTCAGGGTCGTCGCGGCAAGGGCTGCCGCCATGCGGGTGCGAATGGTTCTCATGGCTCGTGCCTCCTTCTCGTTATGGCAGGAACCATAACGATCAGGGCGCGGGAAAGGTCCGACACGACCTCGTGCGCGAGACTTGTGGATATGCGCCGAGCGATCCATCAGCCGGCCTCCCCTTCACAGCCGCGCGACCGCCAGAGGCGGGCCTGTTCCAGCCATGACCACCCGAAAGCGTGATCGCTGTCGCCATGCTGGCGCAGATATTCAAGCCTTTCCATGGCCTCGTCCAGGGACGGACGATGGCCTTGCGGCACATGCCACATCACGAAATGCATCTGGCCCAGGATCTCGAACCATTCGGCCCGGCGCTGGTAGAATTGCCGGTGAACCGTCTGCCAGACAAATTTTTCGAGGCTTGCGACATCTTCCCAAACGGTCAGATTGGCCACGAAACGCGGGTCACCGCCGATATTATTCTCGGTATTGCCGGTCCCGGGCTCGCCCGAGCCCTCCATCATCCAGACAAAGCCGGGCATCCGCGTGCCAAGCCCGTTCACGCGGTCAAGCGCCGCCATGAACTCGCCCACGCGCGGATCATCGGGCGGCGCGACCAGCCGGCCGATATTCAGCTCTGCAAGATGAAGCCGGTCGCTCATTCCGCCGCCATCGCCCCCATGCGCCCGCTGCGTTTCGCCTTGATCCGGTCCTCGATCTCTTCGCGGAAATTGCGGATCAGGCCCTGTATCGGCCATGCCGCCGCGTCGCCAAGCGCGCAGATCGTGTGCCCCTCGACCTGCTTGGTCACGTCCAGCAGCATGTCGATCTCTTCGACCTCGGCCTCGCCGCGGACCAGTCGGTCCATGACCCGCATCATCCAGCCGGTGCCCTCGCGGCAGGGCGTGCATTGCCCGCAGCTTTCATGCTTGAAGAATTTCGACAGCCGCCAGACTGCCTTGATGACATCGGTGGACTGGTCCATCACGATCATGCAGGCGGTGCCGAAGCTGGATTTCAGATCGCGCATGCCGTCGTAATCCATGATCGCGGCTTCGCATTGCTCGGCGGTCAGGATCGGGCAGGAGGCGCCGCCCGGGATCACCGCCTTGAGGTTCTTCCAGCCGCCGCGCACGCCGCCGCCATGTTTCTCGATCAGCTCCTTCATGCTGATCGACATGGCCTCTTCGACCACGCAGGTATTGTTCACATGGCCGGTCAGGCCGAACAGCTTGACGCCGGCATTGTTGGGGCGGCCAAAGCCCGCGAACCATTCCGGGCCGCGCCGCAGGATGGTCGGCACCACGGCAATGGATTCGACATTGTTTACCGTGGTCGGGCAACCGTAAAGCCCCGCCCCCGCCGGGAAGGGAGGCTTCATCCGGGGCATGCCCTTCTTGCCCTCGAGGCTTTCCAGCAGCGCGGTTTCCTCGCCGCAGATATAGGCGCCGGCGCCGTGATGCAGGTAGCAGTCGAAATCCCATCCCGATCCGGCGGCATTCGCCCCCAGCAGCCCGGCATCGTAGCATTCGTCGATGGCGGCCTGCAGCGCCTCGCGCTCTCGGATATATTCGCCGCGCAGATAGATATAGCAGGCATGCGCGCCCATGGCGAAACTGGCGATCAGCGCGCCTTCGATCAGCGTATGCGGATCATGGCGCATGATCTCGCGGTCCTTGCAGGTCGCGGGCTCGGATTCATCGGCATTGATGACCAGATAGGACGGGCGGCCATCGCTTTCCTTGGGCATGAAGGACCATTTCAACCCGGTCGGGAAACCCGCCCCGCCGCGTCCGCGCAGGCCCGAGGCCTTGACCTCCTCGACGATCTTGTCGCGCCCCCGGCCGATGATATCGGCGGTGCCGTCCCAATGACCACGCTTTCTTGCGCCATTGAGGCTGCGGTCGCCCATACCGTAGAGGTTGGTAAATATGCGATCCTGGTCTTTCAGCATCTAACCCTCATTCCTCATCATCCGGGCGTTACGCATTGTTCCTGCGCCGCCAGATACGCCAGGTCACGAGCAGCGACCAGACAAAAGCGCCGATGGCGGCAAGATCGAACAGATAGGCCCATTTCGCCGCCCAACTGTAATGACCTCCGAGCCATTGCATGGCCAGCCACGCGACCATCGCCACGGCGATCACCACGGCCGCGAGCCGCATCTGTGCCGTATCCTGGTCGCGCTGGCGGTCCATCAGTAAATATCACCCTCTTCGACGCGCTTCGAAAACTCCGTCTCGCCGCCCTGCGCGAGGATGCGGGCCTGTCCGACCCAGTCATCGCCGCGGATACGGCTGCCCATCCGGCCGATCACCCCGGCAAAATGGTCCATCTCATCCTCACCCCATTCGGCGATCTGCGCGAAACGGGTCACTCCCTGCTTGCGCAGCTTCTTTTCAAGTTTCGGACCGATCCCCTTGATTCGCTTCAAATCATCGGGTTCACCCTGAGTCCCGGGCGCGGATTTGGCCGGTTTCCCGCCCTGCTTCTGCTTTTTCTGTTCCTGCGGATTTTGCTGCTGCTTCTTCCGCTTCTCGGCCGGTTGCTGGTCAACCCGAACTTCATCCGTCTCGACGGGCGCTCCGGCCACGATGCTTACCCTGTCGGCGGGTTTGCCATCGGAAGTGTTCGTTTCAGGAACATCACCTTCTACGGAGGCGTCACCAGTCGCGCCACTGCTCACCATACCGATGGCGGTTGCATCACCTTCCGATCGCTGCGCTCGCGCATCTGCCGGGAAAGATAAGGGGCGCCGCTCTTCCTCGGTCTCGGCAGGCGTGCCGTCGCATAACAGCCAGATCAGGAAACGCCCCATCAGGACCGCGGCGACCAGCCCCAGAAACAAACCCTCGTACCACCGCAACGGGCCGATCCCGGCAGTCACGATCCAGACCAGGAAACCCAGTCCCGCTCCGGCAATCCAGCAGTTTCTGTTGCAACTCGCGATCGGCATTCATTCTCTCCCTGTCCTAGCTGAGCGGTGCCTCACTCCTCATCATAACGGTGATCCTGTTCGGCGCGGGTTGAAAATTCGGTCTTGCCGCCCTCGGCGAGGATCTTCGCCTGCGCAACCCATTCGTCACGGGAGGCACGGCCCTTGAACCCTTCCAGATTTGCGTCAACCCAGGCCAGTTCGTCCGGCCCCCAGGAAGCGATCTGGTCGAAATGCCAGAAACCAAGGCTGTTCAACAATTTTTCCAGTTTCGGCCCGACACCCTTGATCAGCTTGAGATCATCAGCGGCACCGTCTTTCGGGGCGTCGAGTCCCTGCGGCCGGCGGCCCGTCTCTTCCGCTGCATCTGCGGCGACCGCATGTTCACGGGCCGGTTCCGCGGCTGCCTCACGGGTGGATTTCAGCCATTTCGTCAGGATAGGCGCCTCGCTGCCGTCGATCCGCTTGACCGTCTCGCCGAACTCGCGGGCCAGGGCGGCGCTGGCATTCAGATCGCCGCCACCGCCGCCGTGATCCTGCAGGCTGGTCAACCCATCGGCAGGCTCCGAGGCAAAGCGGCCATTCTGCGGCCCCGGCAGCGGCACCTTGCCCTCGGAAAAGGCGTCGATCAGCGCCTCGAGCTTTGCAGGTGTCAGATCCTCGTAGTAATCCTTGCCGATCTGGGCCATCGGCGCATTGGCACAGGCCCCCAGGCATTCGACCTCTTCCCAGCTGAACTTGCCATCGGCCGACAGGGTATGCGGCGAAGGGGCGATCCTGCGCTTGCATATCTCGATCAGGTCCTCGGCCCCGCAGATCATGCAGCTCGTCGTGCCGCAAATCTGGATATTCGCCACGCTTCCAACAGGTTGAAGCTGGAACATGAAGTAGAATGTCGCCACTTCCAGCGCGCGGATATGCGGCATGCCCAGCAGATCGGCGCAATATTCGATGGCGGGACGGCTCAGCCAGCCCTCCTGCTCCTGTGCGCGCCAAAGCACCGGGATGATCGCCGATTGCTGGCGGCCTTCCGGATATTTGGTCATCTGCGCCCTTGCCCATTCCAGATTGGTGGGCGTGAACTCGAAGCTGTCCGGCTGGACGGGATGAAGTCGGCGAAGCATGAAACCCTCAGCTCATCGCGAAAAGCGACAGGAAGGCGCCGAATGCGGCAGCCCCCCCGATCGCAAGATGAAGCCAGAACGGATGTCCCGCCCGGCGATAAATATATGTGTCACCCAGTCCGATGACGGCGATCGCCACCAGCAGGCCGAACAGAACCCTTGGCGCCCCGATCCAGGAGGCGATCAGCGCTAGCGCCGTCAGTCCGGCATAGCGGACCAGCATGGCCTGGGGCAGCATCTCGACCCGGTGCTGGATCAGCTTGAGCCCGGATTGCTTGTTGAACGCAAGCAGCACCGTCACGCCGATCATGGCCAGCGCCAGTAACCATCCCAACCAGTTAACCAGAGTTGCCATCACGCGGCCTCCTTACCCATTACCTGTCCACCTCACCGAACACGATATCCATCGTGCCGATAATCGCCGAAACATCGGCCAGCATATGCCCCTTGCTCATCCAGTCGATGGATTGCAGATGCAAAAAGCCCGGCGCGCGCAGCTTGGCGCGATAGGGCTTGTTCGTCCCGTCGCTGACCAGGTAGACGCCGAATTCGCCCTTGGGTGCCTCGACCGCGGCATAGACCTCGCCGGCGGGCACGTGAAAGCCCTCGGTATAGAGCTTGAAGTGATGGATCAGGCTCTCCATGTCGCGCTTCATCTCGGCACGCTTGGGCGGAGCCAGCTTGCCGCGCGCCATGACATCGCCCGCAGGCTCGGCCCGCAGCTTGGCGATGGCCTGCCGCATGATGCTGACGGATTGACGCATCTCTTCCATGCGGATCAGGTAGCGATCATAGCAATCGCCATTCTTGCCGACCGGGATCTGGAACTCGAATTCGTCATAGCATTCATAGGGCTGGTTGCGCCGCAAATCCCAGGCCATGCCCGAGCCGCGCACCATCACGCCGGAATAGCCCCAATCAAGGCAATCCTGCTCATGCACCACGCCGATATCGACATTGCGCTGCTTGAAGATCCGGTTCTCGGTCAGCAGCCCGTCCAGATCGTCCACCACCTTGAGGAAGGGATCGCACCAGGCCTCGATATCGTCGATCAGCTCGGGAGGCAGGTCCTGGTGAACGCCGCCGGGCCGGAAATAGGCCGAGTGCAGCCGCGCACCGCAGGCGCGCTCATAGAACACCATCAGCTTCTCGCGTTCCTCGAAGCCCCAGAGCGGCGGGGTCAGCGCGCCGACATCCATGGCCTGGGTGGTCACGTTCAGCAGGTGGTTCAGGATCCGGCCGATCTCGGAATAGAGAACCCGGATCAGGCTGGCGCGGCGCGGGATCACCGTGCCGGTCAGCCTCTCGATGGCCAGGCACCAGGCATGTTCCTGGTTCATCGGCGCCACGTAATCGAGGCGGTCGAAATAGGGCAGGTTCTGCAGGTAGGTGCGGCTTTCCATCAGCTTTTCGGTGCCGCGATGCAGCAGGCCGATATGCGGGTCGCAGCGTTCGACAACCTCGCCGTCCAGCTCAAGCACCATGCGCAAAACCCCATGCGCAGCAGGGTGTTGCGGGCCGAAATTGATGTTGAAGTTGCGGATTCGCTGCTCACCGATCAACTGATCGGAACTGCCATCGTCATAGCTGTTGTTGCGGATATCGCCGTCCATCACTCTGCCTCCTGTTCCGGGGCAACCATCGCCATGAACTCGGGTCCCGTCATGCGCGGATGCTCCCCCGCCAGATCGTAGCTGGATGGTTTTTCATCGATGAAAATTTCACTTTCCAGTGGAAACTGCGAAGGATCCTCGAAACATCCGGCCGAAGCGACATGATGCGCACCATCCACGGTTCTGTACAGCAATGAACTGCCGCATTCGGAACAAAACAACCGCTCGGCCCATTCCGAAGAGCGGTAAACGCCCAGTCTGGCATCATCCTTGAAAACGGGTGCCTCGGCCAAATCCACCGCGATATTTATTCCGCCCGTCCATTTCCGGCACATGGCACAATGGCAGACCGATGCACCAGCCTTGGGAACAGCGGAGAAACGAACCGCGCCGCACAGACATTGACCATTCAAGGCGGTCATTTCGCTGTTTCCTTCTCATCGCCGGGCAATACGTATTTCGCCCCCTCCCAAGGGGAGAGGAAATCGAATTGACGGTATTCCTGGGTCAGATTGACGGGCTCGTAGACCACCCGCTTCTCGGATTCGTCGTAGCGAACCTCGACATAGCCGGTCGTCGGGAAATCCTTGCGCAGCGGATGGCCGCGGAACCCGTAATCGGTCAACAGGCGGCGCAAGTCCGGATGGCCCGAGAACATGATCCCGAACATGTCGAAAATCTCGCGTTCGAACCAGTTGGCCGAGGGGTGGATCCTGATCAGCGAGGGCACGATCTCATCCTCGCGGATGGCGACCTTCACGCGGATGCGCTGGTTCTGATACATCGACAGGAAATGCCAGACCACGTCGAAACGCTGCTGGCGGGCCGGGTAATCGACCGCGGTGATATCCACCAGCGTCGAGAAACGGCAACTGGAATCGCTGCGCAGGAATTCGACCAGGTCGAGCAATCCGCTGACCGTGCTGGTCACGTTCAACTCGTCATGTTCGACCGTGGCGTCCAGCACCTCGTTGCTGCGGCGCAGCTTGATATGCTCGCCCAATTGTTCCAGCGCGTCGAGATCGGGATAGACAGCCATATCGTTACCTCACCAGCGTGCCGGTGCGCCGGATGCGGCGCTGAAGTTGCAGGATGCCGTAAAGCAGCGCCTCGGCGGTCGGCGGGCAGCCGGGGACGTAGATGTCCACCGGAACGATGCGGTCGCAGCCGCGCACCACCGAGTAGCTGTAATGGTAATAGCCGCCGCCATTCGCGCAGGACCCCATGGAGATGACATAGCGCGGCTCGGGCATCTGGTCATAGACCTTGCGCAGCGCAGGCGCCATCTTGTTGGTCAAAGTGCCGGCGACGATCATCAGGTCCGACTGGCGCGGAGAGGCGCGCGGCGCGGTGCCGAAACGCTCCACATCATATCGGGGCATCGAGACCTGCATCATCTCGACCGCGCAGCAGGCCAGCCCGAAGGTCATCCAGTGCAGCGAGCCGTTGCGCGCCCAGTTGATGATATCCTCGGTCGTGGTCAGCAGGAAACCCTTGTCCTGCAATTCCGAGTTCAGGGCCTTCGTCGCGAATTCGCGGTCGGCCCCGGCGGTATTGGCACCGGTCATCACGCCCATTCCAGCGCCCCTTTCTTCCATTCATAGGCAAAGCCGATGGTCAGCACGGCAAGGAATACCATCATCGACCAGAAGGCCGCGTCCGACAGCCCCGCGAAACCCACCGCCCAGGGGAACAGGAAGGCCACTTCAAGGTCGAAGATGATGAACAGGATCGAGACCAGGTAGAACCGGACATCGAATTTCATCCGCGCATCGTCGAAGGCGTTGAAACCGCATTCATAGGCGCTGACCTTTTCGGGGTCGGGATTGCGGACCGCAATCACCACGGCGGCGAGAATCAGGACCAGCGCAAGGCCGGAGGCCATCGCGGCAAAGACGAGGATCGGCAGATATTCCTGCAGAAGATGTTCCACGGGCAAAATCCCCTTGTCGGTCGCGAGGATCCTGCTGGCTGCCCCGCGACGGGTTGGCTTGGGCCGGGTTTAGACCCGACAGCCAGCGGGGTCAACGGCCCCGGGCATCTTGGTAATCCACGAAATGTGGCGATTTTTCTCTTTTTTCCCGCAGGTCGATCCGGCCACATATCCACGCACCGCGATAGCGGCGCCGGGGATGCAGCGCCGCCGTGCTTTACACGAGCGAATTTCAGGCCGCCTATTTCTACCAGCGCAATGGCTGGCCAACCATTGGCGAGGCCGCCCGCGATCCGCCGGGCAGCGCCCGGATCTTCATGACCAGGCAGTCGTGACCGGCTCCGCTATTCGATCTCCACCATCAGGTCCTTGGCGTCGATCTGCGCGCCGGGAGAGACATGCAGTGCCTTGATCGTGCCGTCGTGATCGGCGTGAATCGCGGTTTCCATCTTCATCGCCTCGATGGTCAGCAGCAGATCGCCCTGTTTCACCGCCTGCCCCGCGCTGACCGCGACCGAGGCCACCACGCCGGGCATCGGCGCGCCGACATGGCCGGCATTCGACGGCTCCGCCTTGGGCCGTGCCACGGTCTCGGAGGTCACCTTGCGGTTCGGCACCCGGACACTGCGCGGCTGGCCGTTGAGCTCGAAGAATACCTTGACCTCGCCCTTCTCGTCAGTCTCGCCAAGGGTCTGGAAACGGATTTCCAGCGTCTTGCCGGGATCGATCTCGGCGGTGATCTCCTCTCCGGGTTCCATGCCGTAAAAGAAGTTCCGTGTCGGCAGGGTGCGCACCGGGCCATAGATGCGGTGGCGGCCCATGTAATCGAGGAACACCTTGGGATACATCAGGTAACCGTTCAGATCCTCGTCATCGACGGGTTTGCCTTCCAGTTCCCTGGAAAGCCTGGCCCGCTCTGCCTCCAGGTCGATCGGGGGCAGATGGGCGCCGGGACGATCCGTGATCGGAGTCTCGCCCTTGAGAATCTTCTTCTGGATCGCCTCGGGCCAGCCGCCGGGGGGTTGCCCCAGGCTGCCGCGCATCATGTCGATGACCGAGTCGGGGAAGCTGACATCCACGGCCGGGTCCATCACCTGTTCGGGCGTCAGGTTCTGCGCCACCATCATCAGCGCCATGTCGCCCACCACTTTCGACGAGGGCGTGACCTTGACGATATCGCCGAACATGCGGTTCACATCGGCATAGGCCTGCGCGACCTCGTGCCAGCGGTCCTCCAGCCCCATCGAGCGCGCCTGCGCCTTGAGATTGGTGAACTGGCCGCCCGGCATCTCGTGCAGGTAGATCTCGGAGGCCGGGGCCTGCAGACCGGATTCGAAGGCCGCGTAATTGTCGCGCACCCGCTCCCAGTAATTCGAGATGGCGCGGATATGGCCGATATCGAGGCCGGTGTCGCGTTCCGTCCCGGCCAGCGCCTCGACCACCGAACCGAGCGTCGGCTGCGAGGTATTGCCCGACAGCGCGTCCATGGCGCAATCCACCGCATCCACGCCTGCCGCAGCGGCGGCAAGGATCGTCGCGCCGCCCATGCCGCTGGTGTCATGGGTGTGGAAATGGATCGGCAGGCCGACCTCTTCCTTGAGCGCCTTGACCAGCACCGTGGCGGCGGCGGGTTTCAGCAAGCCCGCCATGTCCTTGAGCCCCAGCACATGCGCTCCGGCGGCCTTCAGGTCCCTGGCGGTCTTGACGTAGTATTTCAGGTCGTATTTCGACCGATCCGGATCCAGCATGTCGCCGGTATAACAGACCGAGCCCTCGCAGATCTTGCCGGATTCGATCACCGCATCCATGGCCACGCGCATGTTCTCGACCCAGTTCAGGCTGTCGAAGACACGGAATACATCGACCCCGGTTTCCGCCGCCTGCTTGACGAAGAACTGCACCACGTTATCGGGATAATTGGTATAGCCGACCCCGTTCGAGGCGCGCAGCAGCATCTGCGTCATCAGGTTGGGCATATGCGCGCGGATGTCGCGCAGCCGCTGCCAGGGGCATTCCTGCAGGAAACGGTAAGCCACGTCGAAGGTCGCCCCGCCCCAGCATTCGACGCTGAACAATTGCGGCAGGTTGGCGGCATAAGTGGGCGCGACCCGGATCATGTCGATCGAGCGCATCCGCGTGGCCAACAGCGACTGATGCCCGTCGCGCATGGTCGTGTCGGTGATCAGCAACTGCTTTTGCGCGGCCATCCAGTCGGCCACGGCCTGCGGACCCTTTTCCTCAAGCAATTGCCGCGTGCCGGGGACGGGATCGGCGGCGGGCGGCGGCAACAGGAAGGCGCGGGCCTGGGCGGGCGGCGCTTCGCGGCCTGCTGTTTCGGGATGGCCGTTCACGGTGATATCGGCCAGGTAGGTCAGGATCTTCGTCGCCCGGTCGCGGCGCTTGCGGAAGGTGAACAGCTCGGGCGTCGTGTCGATGAATTTCGTCGTGTAGGTGTCATCGAGGAAGGTCGGATGTTTCAGCAGGTTGATGACGAAATCGATATTCGTGCTGACGCCGCGCACCCGGAACTCACGCAGCGCCCGGTCCATCCGCTTGATCGCCTGATCGGGCGTCTGCGCCCATGCCGTCACCTTGACCAGCAGCGAATCGTAATAACGGGTGATGACGCCGCCCGAATAGGCGGTGCCGCCATCCAGCCGGATCCCCATGCCGGTGGCCGAGCGATAGGCGGTGATGCGGCCGTAATCGGGGATGAAATTGTTCTGCGGATCCTCGGTCGTCACCCGGCATTGCAGCGCATGGCCCGACAGCTCGATCTCGCCTTGTGCCCCTGCCCCGGTCGCCGCGGCCAGGGTAGCGCCCTCGGCGATCTTGATCTGGGCCTGAACGATGTCGATGCCAGTGACCTCTTCGGTCACGGTATGCTCGACCTGCACGCGCGGGTTCACCTCGATGAAATAGAACTGCTGGCTGTCCATATCCATCAGGAACTCGACCGTGCCGGCGTTCTGGTAACCCACCGCCTCGCCGATCCTGAGCGCAAGGGCGCAGACCTCCTGCCGCTGCGCCTCGGTCAGATAGGGGGCGGGCGCGCGCTCGACCACCTTCTGGTTGCGGCGCTGCACGGTGCAGTCACGCTCATACAGGTGATAAAGCCCGCCATGGCTGTCGCCCAGCAACTGCACCTCGACATGACGGGCGCGCAGGATCATCTTTTCCAGGTAACCCTCGCCATTGCCAAAGGCGGCCTCGGCCTCGCGCCTTCCCTCGCGGACCTTGTCGATCAGCTCGTCCGGGCCATTGATCGGGCGCATGCCGCGCCCGCCGCCGCCCCAGGAAGCCTTGAGCATCAGCGGATAGCCGATCTCGCCCGCCTCTTTCCTGATGGCGTCGAAATCATCCCCCAGAACCTCGGTCGCGGGGATGACCGGCACACCGGCCTCGATCGCCACCCTCCGGGCGCTGGCCTTGTCGCCAAGGGCGCGCATGGTTTCGGCCCTGGGACCGATGAAGGTGATCCCGGCCTCAAAGCAGGCATCGACGAAATCGGGATTCTCGGAGAGCAGGCCATAGCCCGGATGGATCGCGTCGGCGCCCGACTCCTTGGCCACCCGGATGATCTCGGGGATCGACAGATAGGCCGCGACCGGCCCCAGCCCCTCGCCGATGCGGTAGGCCTCGTCCGCCTTGAAGCGGTGCAGGCCCAGCTTGTCCTCTTCGGCATAGATGGCAACCGTCCGCTTGCCCAGCTCATTTGCTGCACGCATGACGCGAATGGCGATCTCGCCACGGTTGGCAATCAGGATCTTTTGAAACATGCCGGCCCCCTATCGTCGGTTTGGCGCATCCTAGCGATGCTGCACCGCAGCGCAAGCATCTGTATCACCGATCCCACCTTGGGATGAGAGCGGGCGCCCGTCAGCGGATCGCAAGACGCACCCGCCCGAACAGTTCCGGCCTGTGCGGAACCATGTCCAGGCCAATTATGCCAGCAAAGTCATGGCGACGATAGCCACCACCGCCCCGGCGGCAAGCTGCAGGATCCCGGGCAGCCAGCGGGCCATCGCGGCCAGCGGGCCGGTTTCGGGGATCATCGCGAAACTGCCCTCGCGCGCCCAGACCGACAGCATTGCCACCGCCAGCGTAACCGAGGCCGTGCCCAGCCCCATCGCCATGGCCCCGGCGATCCCTGCGGGAAAGAACCCCATCCGCCATGTCAGCAGCAGCAGGAATACCGCCCCGGTGCAGGGACGCGCGGCGATACCCGCGATCAGCGCAACCGCATCGCGCAGCGAGCGGGTGGCGGCAGCTTCCTCGATGCTGGGACCATGGGCATGACCGCAGCCGCAATCGGCATCATGGACATGATGGTGATGGTGATGGTGATGCTGCGCCTGCGCCGCCCGGCCGGCCCGGAGCAGCATCCGCAGCCCGCGCCATGCCAGCCACAGCCCGACGCAGCCGATCATCGCGGCGCTGATATCGGCCATGCTGTCCTCGGTCAGGTCGGTCAGCGCCTCTCGCGACAGATCGAAAATCGTCAGCCCGCCCCAGACCAAGAGCACCGCCGTCATCGCCTGCGCCAGCGAGGCGGCCACGGACAGAAGCGCAAGCCGTCCCAGGGCAACCTTGGTGCCGAAGCCGTATCCTCCGATCAGCACCTTGCCATGTCCCGGTCCGACCGCATGCAGGAAGCCATAGCCGAAACAGACCGACATCAGCGCCCAGTTCGCCCCCGGATCACCGGCCCGCAGACGGCGCAACGCACCGGCCATCAGCGTCTGCGCCTCGCGCTGCTGCATCGCGGCCCATTGCTGCAACCCGGCCAGACCACCGCTTTGCCACAGGATCAGCACGATGGCGGCGACCAGCAGCCCGGTGACGGCCAGGATGCGGATGGTGATCCGCGTCATTCATCCGCCCCCGCGCCGCAGCGGATATCGGCCTCGTCGGCCCCGGCCGAGCCGATATCGACGGTCACGACATCCGCATCTGCCGGATCGGCCCCGCTGCCCAGAACCGCCTCGATCGCCTCGCGATAGGCATCGGGCGCGGCAGAGGGATCGCCCGGGATCAATTCGACCTCGCAATCCGTGCGCCCCTCGACCACCGGCGCCCCCGGCATCGAGAAATCCACGTAGAATTCCGGATCGTAAACCTGAACCTTCAACGGGGCCTCCATCGGAAGCGGCTCGGCCAGCGGATGCAGATGACGCGAGATCAGCCGCCCGTCACGGTATTCCGCCGTGAAGTCCCGCACGTCTTCAAGAGCGACGGGCACGCCATCCATGCGCGGATACAGCCGACCGTCGAAACCCGGCTCCCAATCGGCGTCGAATCCCTGGATCAGGGCGTTCTCCTCCTCGGTCAGGATGCCGTCGCCATCCTGGTCCAGCCCCATATCCTCGATGATCAGGAGCGAATACAGCTCGTCATAGCTCCACTCGACCTCGAACCCCGTCAGGGCGCCGCTGTCGTCAAGGATCAGCTTCAGCCCGGCATCGATATAGACATGCGGATGCGCCAATGCCGCGGCGGGCGACAGTGACAGGCACAAAGCGGCAATCAGGCGGTGGGATGACACGTGCAGACCTCGCGCGGAACTGCGCCTTCTGTTAATTCGCTTGCGGCGCCAATGCAATTCACGGCTGCCTGACAAAGCATGAAATATGAATCGGCTTGACAGCTCCCCCCGGTCCCGCGTCACATCCCCTCATCATGCCGTCGATATGTAAAGAGGAGAGCTTTCCATGCTGACCATCCACGGCGTCACCCGCTCGCGCGCCTCGCGCATTATCTGGCTGTGCCACGAGATCGGCATCGAATTCGAACAGGTCCCGGTGATCCAGGCCTATCGCCTGCCCGATCCCGATGCGCCGGACGCGCCGCTGAACACCCGCTCGCCGCAATTTCTTGCCCTGTCGCCCGCCAGCGCCATCCCGGTGATCGAGGATGGCGGGCTGATCCTGAGCGAATCGATGGCCTGCACGCTGTACCTGGCGCGCAAATACGGCCAGCCCTTCGGCCCCGCCGATCCGCAGGAGGACGCGCTGATGATGCAGTGGAGCTTCTACGCCGCCACCGCCATCGAGCCCGACGCGTTGACGCTGCTTTATCTGCACGGCTCCGGCAAGACCCTGTCGGCCAGCGATCAGGCCGCGGTCAGGAACGCCGCCGAGCGGCTGATCCGGCCCTTGCGCGTGGTGGAAAACCATCTCGCGACGCATAGCCATATGGTTGGCGGGCGCTTTACCGTTGCCGATATCAACATGGCAGAGGTGCTGCGCTATGCCCAAAGCTTCGATCCGCTGATGGAACGCTTCGGCGCGATCCAGGCATGGCTGGCGGATTGCCAGACCCGCCCGGCATTCCAGAAGATGTGGGAGGCACGGAATGCCGAACCTGCATAGCCATTGAAATATGCACTGGAATATGCAATATAATGGCATCTGAAAGGATGCCGCCATGACCCGCCTGCTGACCAACCATATCTGCACCATGACCGAACTGCGTGAACCGCATAAGGTGCTGGAACGCTCGGGCGGCAAGCCGGTGGCGATCCTGAAGAATTCGCAGCTTGTCGGCTATCTCGTGCCCGAAGAGGCGACCGACAAGGGACAGCATCGCCACGCGACCCGCGAAGAGGTGATGGAATCGCTGCGGCGTCGGCGGGCAGTCAATCAACCTGTGCTGGATTATCTGAAAGACAAGTAATGGAATTGCTCCTTCTGACCGCCGAACTGGTCGAGGCGATCCATGACGAGGTTCTCAATCCCGGCGAATTGCCTGGAATGGCCATGAACAAATCCCTGGATTCAGCCCTTGCCCGGGTTGAGAACCGCATTGCCTACGGGATGGTTGACGACTTGTTCGATATCGCGGCCATGTATGCCATGGCCATCTCGCAGGGTCATTGCTTCAACGACGCGAACAAGCGGACCGCACATCAGTCCATGGACGCCTTTCTCGATCTCAACGGCGTGCAGATCACCTGGTCGGCAGAGGAAATCGGCCAGAAGATCATCGCCCTTGCCCAAGGGTTGATCGACGATGGCGACCTGGCCGAATGGCTGCGCGGCACCGCCTGACCTTCCGCAAGCACTTGCGCAGGCGCTCCCCTGCCCCACAAGCCCTTGCGCCGATGACCCCTCGCATGAGATAGTCCGTCAAACACGTAAAAGAAACGAGCAGTCCAGATGGCAGATGATCTTCTCTCCGCCGCCGACATCAGCGTCGACAGCTATTCCGCCTCGTCCATCGAGGTTCTGGAGGGGCTGGAACCTGTCCGCAAGCGCCCCGGCATGTATATCGGCGGCACGGATGAACGTGCGCTGCATCACATGGTCGCCGAGATCCTCGACAACTCCATGGACGAGGCGGTGGCCGGTCATGCCACCCGGATCGAGGTCGAACTGCTCGCCGATAACAGCGTCGTCGTCCGCGACAACGGCCGCGGTATCCCGATCGATCCGCATCCCAAGTTTCCCGGCAAATCGGCGCTGGAGGTGATCCTCTGCACCCTGCATGCGGGCGGCAAGTTCTCGGGCGATTCCTACGAGACCTCGGGCGGCCTCCACGGCGTTGGCGCCTCGGTGGTGAACGCGCTCTCCGACAGCCTGGTGGTGCAGGTCGCGCGCAACCGCGAATTGTTCCAGCAAAGCTTCTCGCGCGGGGTTCCGCTTGGCCCGGTCGAGAAACTGGGTGCCGCCCCGAACCGCCGCGGCACCACCACCACCTTCCACCCCGATGCCGAGATCTTCGGCCATCACCGCTTCAAGCCCGCCCGGCTGCTGAAGATGGTGAAATCCAAGGCCTATCTGTTCTCGGGCGTCGAGATCCGCTGGAAATCCGAGATCGAGGAAGACGACACGCCCATGGAAGCGGTCTTCCACTTCCCCGGGGGGCTGGCCGATTACCTGGGCGAGACGCTTGACGGCGCGTCTACCTATTCCGAGCGCCCCTTTGCCGGAACCGTCGATTTCAAGCGCTTCAACGCGCCGGGCAAGGTCGATTGGGCGATCAACTGGACGCCTTCGCGCGATGGTTTCATCCAGTCCTATTGCAACACCGTGCCCACACCCGAGGGCGGCACCCATGAGGCCGGTTTCTGGGCCGCGATCCTCAAGGGCGTCCGCGCCTATGGCGAGCTGGTGAACAACAAGAAGGCAGCCCAGATCACCCGCGAAGATTTGCTGACCGGCGGCTGTGCTCTGGTCTCCTGTTTCATCCGAGAGCCCGAATTCGTCGGCCAGACCAAGGACCGGCTGGCCACGACCGAGGCGCAGCGGTTGGTCGAGAACGCGGTGCGCGACCATTTCGACAACTGGCTGGCGGCGGATACGAAATCGGCGGGGGCGATCCTCGATTTCCTGGTCCTGCGGGCCGAGGAACGGCTGCGCCGCCGGCAGGAAAAGGAAACCGCCCGCAAATCCGCGACCAAGAAGCTGCGGCTTCCCGGCAAGCTGGTCGATTGCTCGAACTCCGCCCGCGAGGGAACCGAGCTGTTCATCGTCGAGGGCGACTCGGCGGGTGGCAGCGCCAAGATGGCGCGCGACCGCAAGAACCAGGCGCTTCTGCCGCTCCGCGGCAAGATCCTGAACGTGCTCGGCGCGGCCTCCAGCAAGATGGGCGCGAACCAGGAGATCAACGATCTCTGCCAGGCCCTTGGCACTGGCATGGGGACGCGGTTCAACCTTGATGAACTGCGCTATGACAAGATCATCATCATGACCGATGCCGATGTCGATGGCGCCCATATCGCCAGCCTGCTGATGACTTTCTTCTTCACCCAGATGCGGCCACTGATCGACAAGGGCCATCTCTATCTTGCCTGCCCGCCGCTTTACCGGCTGACACAGGGGGCGAACCGCGTCTATGTCTCGGACGACGCCGAGAAGGAGCGCTTGCTGGCCAAGGGGCTGGACGGCAAGGGCAAGATCGACATGCAGCGCTTCAAGGGCCTGGGCGAGATGGACGCCAAGGATCTGAAGGACACCACGATGAATCCCGAGACGCGCAGGCTGATCCGCGTGAGCATCGATGAAGAGGCCGGAGGCGAAACCGGCGATCTGGTCGAGCGGCTGATGGGCAAGAAACCCGAGCTGCGGTTCCAGTATATCCAGGAAAACGCGCGTTTCGTCGAAGAACTGGATGTCTGAGCCGGGCGGTCAGGGGATGTGAACCGGCAACTCGCCTTTGTGTCGCCTATTGCCGTTCAGGGCGAAACAAGCCTGACCCCGTCCCCGTTCATGGCCCCGAGAATCAGGATGACATAAAGCGCGAGACCGGTCAGGAGCGAGATCCGCTGCAACCGGAGGAGGCGCGCGCATCCCGCAAGGCGTTCCGGCAGGGTCTTCGCAACTCCGCCCGGCGCGCGGAGCCCCGTGCGCGACAGCACGTCGTCGATGGCCGCGAGGCCAACATCCTCAGCATCGTGAGATGCCCCGAGCCGGAAGAGTGCCGCGTCGAACAGGAGATGGACAGAGAAGGCCAGCGACACGAGGCAGAGGGCGAGCAGCAGCCACCATGCCAATGGCCCCGCAAAGCCGTGAACCCCGGCTGTCGGCGGCGCGAGAGCAAGGATCAGCAGTGCCATCGCCCCGCCGGCAAGACCGTTGCGCCGAAGGCGGCGGGCCGCATCGGCCATCGGCATTCCCGCCGCCGTCATCGCGCGGCCCGTTCGATCGCGGCATGGGCTTCGATGGGCAGATGGACCGGCCTGCCCGTATCCCTGATCCGCGCCACGGCGGCAGCGGCATCCGTCGCAAGACCCGCGCGCAGCAGCCAGCAGGCCGCGACCACGGCGCTGCGCTGGAAACCGAGCGCGCAGCAGATGAGCACCGGGCCTGGTCCGCGTGCCGCCTCGACCGCGCTGGCCGCCTCGCGGATGCGGGCAGCTGGCACGGGCAACAGGTCCAGCGAGGGAAATGCCCGCCATGCAAGGCCGGGAGCAGGCAAGCCCGGCAGTTCCGCCGTCATGTCGATGACCGAAGCATAGGCGGCAAGCTCGCGCCGTACCGGCATGCGGCCGAGAAAGATGCCCTCCGCAATTTCTGTCGCCGGTGCCAGGCTCCGCGTCCACCAGCGGATATTCAGCCGCACCCCCTGCCGATAGGGCCAGAGCAGCCAGCGGCCGGCAAAGCCGATCCGGCCATCAGCGCCCTTCATGAACACGCGCTCATCGGCTCCGGCATAGCCGAACGCGACGATGGCAAGGGCAAGCGCGGGCCAGAGCAGCAGCAGGCCCGCCCCGGAACCGAGTGTCACCGCTACGGTCAGGGCAAGAAGGAGAACCGCAGCGCCCGCATAGCGGACCGCGAGCCTTCGGGCTCTTGCGTCCCTTGTCAGCCGGAACCCGGCAAGCGGCGAGGGTCGCCCCGCCGGAAACAGCCAGAGCGCGAAAAGGCCGAGCAGCATGCCAGTCGGGATGTCGATGACGTGATGCTGCCATGTGGTCAGCACCGAAAGGCCGATCAGCAGGCTCCATAGATGCCAGATGACGCGCCATGTCCGGCCAAGCCGCCTGCGCCAATGGTCCCAGATGATGACCAGAAGCGCGATATGCAGGGACGGCGCCTGGTTGAACGGCTTGTCGAAGCCGCCAAGCACATCGAACATGAAACCGGGCAGCCCATGCGTCTCGGGCCGCACGAAGATCGCCTGCAAGGGAAAGGCGACAAAGCAGGTAACAGCGACGACCTGTGCCGCAAGATAGCGCCGCGCCAGTCGCCCGACATCCTCCGGCCTGTCATTGACGAAAAGCGAAAGCGCGTAGAAGGCATTGATCGACCAATAGGGAATGATGGTCCAGGCGATGAATGGAATATGCGCCTCCCAGTCAAAGGCGAGGTTCGGCACGCCCGGCCTGACGGAGGCGAGCCAATTCGCCGTGCCATAGGTCAGGTAGAAGAACGGTGCGAGAAAGGCGAGCCAGAGCGCCGCCACCCGGAACACGGCGCGGCGGTCGGCAGCCTGAATGGATGCGGTATCCTCTCTCATCGCCGGCCTCAGATACGCTCTGCCAGTGAGACGGTGAAAATACCCCATTTGTCGATACGCTGCTCGATCTTGCGGAACCCGGCGGCGGCG
The DNA here is from genome assembly GCF_003007735.2 of Paracoccus methylarcula. Taxonomy (GTDB): domain Bacteria; phylum Pseudomonadota; class Alphaproteobacteria; order Rhodobacterales; family Rhodobacteraceae; genus Paracoccus; species Paracoccus methylarcula. Next base: position 321,687 of record NZ_PXNQ02000002.1, on the reverse strand, counting down.
ACAAGCTGGTCCATCTCCTGCTGGGTCCGCCGCCGCATGATCCAGGCCTCGCCACCGCGATGGGAGGTGAGCGCCCGCGCGATCATTTCGAGCTGCGGATGCCAGGGCTGGCCCGTGTAAAGGAGCAGCGATCCCGGCTCCATCGCCCGCGACAACCCCGCAAGCGAGGCTTCGATCAGGGCGTTGTCGGGGAAAAGCTCGTAAAGGCCAGAGGTGATGGCGAGGGTCGGCCCTGGCTCCACGCCTGCAAGCGCCTCTGTGTCGAAGGCGTCGGCACGATGGAAGGAGGCGACATCCTGCAACCAGCGCTCGGCAATCAGCGCCGAGCCCTTTTCCACGTTGATCGGCGAATAATCCTGAAGGCGGATGTTTTCGGGCCTGACGTCGGAAGCGGCAACGGCATCGAGCACATAACGCCCGTGCCCGGCGGCGATGTCGAGGACTCGCAGCGGCTTTCCCTCGGCCTTCAGCCGCGCGAACGCCTTTCCGATCAGTTCCTCCAGGTGAATCTTGCGCTGCCTTATGCCGCGCCAGCCGATGACGTCGAGGAACTGCCGGTCGATGAACCGTCCGAAGGGACCGAGGCCCCTCGCCTCGTCCTCATAGACATAATCCAGCGTCGATCCGGAATCGAAGCCGGTGCGTATGCCCGTGGCGATGCCGTTTGAAAAGAGGCCGCCGAGACGGATCGATGCACGCGTCATCGCCCAGTAGAACCCGCGCGGAGAAAGAGGCGCAAGCGGTGTCGCAAGCCGGTCGGCCTCGTCGCGCGTATAGCCGGAAAGATGCGCCTGCCGCAGATCCGCCGCCACGGGCGGTTCGTCGAAGCGCGCGGTGATGAAGCTCCGGACCTTGTCCAGCGCCTTGGCGCGATCCTTTTCGCCCAGGGTGTCGTGATAGAAACCGGGCAGAATATGGCGTTCCTTGACAGTGCCGCCGAGATTTTCGAAGAACGGTGCTGTGGCGTGTGACGGACGACGAAATCGCTGCCTGAAATCAGAATCTGCGTCGGCACCGTGATCGCGCGTGCATCGGCCACCACGCGATCCGCCGACTCGTAAAGTTCCAGCAGGATATTCGAGGCGATGGGACGGGTGATCAGCGGATCGGCCTCGAACGAGGCGATGCGCTCTGGATCATGCGTCAGGAAACGCGCCTTGACGTAGGAATTGACGAAGAACCTGCCCTTCAGCTTTTGCCAGAGCGCGATGCCCTGCCGTGCGAAAGGCACATAGAGCTTCACATCGAAGGCGGGCGAGGCGAGCACCAATGCGCGGATACCCGGCGCATAATCATGCACCCAGGTTGCCGCCAGCACCGCGCCGACGCTTTGGGCGACGACGGCGATCCGGTCTGTCGCAAAGCCGCCGGTCTCGCCTATATGGCGGATGAAGCAGTCGAGATCGCGCACCGAATGGGCGAAGGATGGCGAATGGCCCCGCTCGCCCGGGGAACGGCCGTGACCGCGGGCATCCCAGGCATAGAAGGCGAAATCGTCGAGCCCGAGTTCCTCGGCGATATGGGCCACCCGCCCGCCATGTTCATGACCGCGATGAAGCAGCACGATGGCGCCCCGCGCATTGCCCGAGCGGGCAGGCCAGGCGCGGTAGAACAGCTCCGCGCCGTCATGACTCGTGAAATTACCTTCATGCATCGATTGTCGTCCCCAGTCATGCGAGTCAAAAAAGTCGTTCGAAATTCACTGATATGAAAAATCGCCGCCGCCCGGACCGCCAACAGGCGGCAATGGGTTGTTTCAGGTTGATTTTTCAGGCCTCATCGCATCGATATCTTCGAGGTTGAATATTCATGTCGATTTACAAGCTCAAGTCTTCCTTTCAGGACAGGCTGCGTCCAACGGTTCTCCGCTTGGCGGCGGCGGGCGTGACCGCGAACCAGGTCACTACCCTATCGGCGGTGATCTCCGTCTTGATCGGTATCATGTTGTGGCAATATCCCGCACGGGTTTTATTCCTGCTCATACCGCTCTGGATGTTCCTGCGCATGGCACTGAACGCCATCGACGGAATGCTCGCCCGTGAACATGGCCAGAAAAGCCCGCTCGGAGGTCACCTGAACGAGATTGGCGATGTCGTTTCCGACGCGGCGCTCTATGCTCCCTTTGCCCTGGTCGCGCCCTTCTCGCCGGTCTGGATCGGAGCGGTGATCTTCCTCGCGGCGCTGACCGAATTCGCGGGTGTCCTGGGCGCGGTCCATGGCGATGGCCGACGTTATGACGGTCCGATGGGCAAGAGCGACCGCGCCCTTGTGTTCGGCATCCTGGGAACATGGATCGCGGTTCTGGGCGTCATGCCGGACTGGTTTCGATGGATACTGCCAATCATCTGCGTGATGATGGCCTGGACTGTCGTCAACCGGATCCGTTCGGGAATAGGGTCGTAGGAAGGGCGTTTCCGGCAAGGTCGGAAACGTCCGCGACTATCGGCCCGCAACAATGCCCGGATCGTTGTTCCACACATGGCCCCGGCACGGCCGAAGCCTCATCGGCGGTCCAGGACTTCCCAATCCGGCGCCTCGAAACGGGTCAGTGCTGCGAGGCGGTCATAATCCGTGGCGGTCGCACCCATGACGCCGAAGGGCGCGCCCTGCAGCGCGGCAGGGGGAAAGGGCAGGACCTTGCCGCCCGCGGCCTCGATCAGCGCATAGGCGGCAAGGCAGTCCCACAGGCTCATCCGGGGTTCGCAATAACCGACCAGCCGCCCGGCGGCGACATAGGCCAGCATCAGCGCGCCAGAGCCGTAACGCACCCAGGCTATTCCTTCGGCGGCCAGTTCGCCGTGAAGCTGGCCGAGGCGAGCGGGCGGGACACGGTCATTGCCGCCCAAGCCGAGCAGTCCCGAGGACAGGTCGAAACGTTCGGTCACATGGATCGGCCGGCCATTCAGCGATGCCCCATGACCCCGTGCACCGAGAAACATCTCGTCCAGGACCGGCGCATGGATCGCGCCAAGCAGGGGGCCGCTGTCATCCATCAACCCGATGGAGACGCACCAGCCCGGCAATCCGTTGAGGAAAGGCGCGGTCCCGTCGATGGGATCGATCACCCATGTCAGCCCGGACTCTCCCGATGCATGGCCATGCTCTTCCCCCAGCATCGCATCGGCGGGAAAGGCATCGCTCAGGGCGTCGCGGATCATCGTCTCGACCTCGCGATCGGCGATCGAGACCATGTCGGTGAGGTTGCGCTTGGTCTCGATGGCAAGGCTGTCCCGGCGGCGGAAATGTTCGAGGGCGCGGGCGCCCGCCTGCCGCGCGATGGTTTCGGTTTGCGCCAGCCGCGCGCCAAGATCGATCCCGGTCATCATGTTGCCCCTGTCCCTTCCCTGCCTCATGCGATCAGCGCCACGCCGCCGCCCCGGAATTGCAGCCCGACCGGCTTTCCCGGTGGAATCGCCTCGGTGCGGTCTCCGTCGATGACGAAAAGCCGTCCGGCGGGGCCGTCGATCTCGTATTCGATGTGGTCGCCCAGATAGGCCGCGCTGACGACATGCCCCTCGATCCCCCCGCCATCAGAGCCGACGGTGAAGGCGTTGGGGCGTGCGGCCAGCCGGGCGGGACCGGGGCGGATATCGCGGGCGGGAAGGGTCAGTTCCTCGCCGCCCACGCGGATCCTGGCCAGACCGCCTGTCACCTCGCGGATCTCGCAATCGATGACATTCGCCTCGCCGATGAAATCCGCGATGAACTCGGATGCGGGGGCCTCGTAAAGCTCGCGCGGGGTGCCGGACTGGGCGATTTCCCCGTCCTTCATGACGACAATGCGATCCGAAACCGCCAGCGCCTCGTCCTGGTCATGGGTGACATAGACCGCGGTGAAACCCAGCCTTTGCTGAAGCTCGCGGATCTCGGTGCGGACGCGGCGGCGCAAGCGGGCGCGAGATTGGACAGCGGCTCGTCCAGCAGCAGCACCTGCGGCTCGAGCACCAGCGCACGGGCCACTGCGACCCGCTGTTGCTGCCCGCCGGAAAGCTCGGACGGCAGGCGGTCCCCAAGGCCGTCGAGGCCCACCAGTTCCAGCCCGCGATTTCCCGCCTCGCGGGCCTGCGCGGGTTTCATGCCACCCGATTCCAGCCCATAGGCGATGTTCTGCGCCACCGTCATATGCGGAAACAGCGCATAGCTCTGGAACACCATCGTGACATCGCGGCGATTGGGCGGCAGGCGCGTCACATCCTGCCCGCCGATCATAACCGAGCCCCTTGTCGGTGTTTCCAGCCCCGCCAGCATCCGCAATGTCGTGGTCTTGCCGCAGCCGGACGGGCCAAGCAGCGTCACCAGTTCGCCGGGCTCGATCCGCAGGTTCAGATCGGGGATGGCGGTGAAGCCGCCGTAATCCTTGCGCACGGACCGGAACTCGACCGCGCCTCTTTCGGGATTGCTCACGCTGCTGCCTCCTTGTTGACGGGCGGGGTTGGCCTGCGGCGCAGGCGGCGGTCTCCGACCAGGAATTGAAAGCCGCCGATCACGGTGATCATCACCACGATCAGCACCGAGGAATAGGCGATGGCCACCCCGTATTGGCCGTTCTCGACCAGCCCGACGATATAGGCGGTCGCCATGTTGTACTTGGCCGAGACGAGGAAGATCACCGCCGAGATCGAGGTGATGGCACGCACGAAACTATAGACGAGCGCGGCCATGATCGCCGGGCGCAGAAGCGGCAGGATCACCCGCCTGAGCGTACGGCCCGAATTCGCGCCAAGCGTCAGCGAGGCCTCGTCGAGGCTCCCGTCGAGCTGCGCCATGGCGGCGACGCTGCCGCGCACGCCGACCGGCATGTTGCGGAAGACGAAGCAGGACACGAGGATCAGCGCCGTGCCGGTCATCTGGATAGGCGGCAGGTTGAAGGCCATGATATAGCTGATGCCGATGACGGTGCCGGGGATGGCAAAGCTCATCATCAGCATGAACTCGAACACCGCCTTGCCGGGAAAGCGCTGCCGCGAGATCAGCCAGCCGGTCAGCAGCCCCACCGCCGCCGTCAGCGGCGCCGCGATCAGCGCGATCAGCATGGTGGTCCAGAAACTGTTCCAGGCCACGCCCGACCAGCGGAAACCGCCGTCGAAGCTGACCCCGAAGGCGCGGATGTAATGGTCCAGCGTCAGCGTGTGATCCAGCCCCCACAGCTTGAAGAAACCGCCAAACAGGATCATCGCGTAGACGATCACGGTGAACAGGCTCCAGAGCGCCACGATGCCGATCACCGGAAAGGCAACGCGCGCCGGCAAGAGCGCATGGGTGCCGCCATCGCCCTTGCCGCCGACGGTGGCGAAATTGCGCCCGGTCAGCCAGAGCCGCTGCGCCAAAAAGGCCGACAGGGTGAAGAACAGCAGGATCGCCGCCAGCACGGCGGCCCGCGACGGATCGTTCTGGGCGCCGACGACCGAAAAGAAGATCTCGGTCGACAGCACGCCGCCCGAGCCGCCCAGCACCAGCGGGTTGCCGAAATCGGCCATGCTCTCGATGAAGCCGATCAGGAAGGCATTGGCCAGTCCCGGCGCCATCAGCGGCAGCGAGACCTTGCGGAATGTCCGCCAGCGCCCGGCGCGCAGCGTCTGCGAGGCTTCCTCCATCGACGGACTCACCCCCTCGACCACGCCGATCAGGACGAGAAACGAGATCGGCGTGAAGCTGAGCACCTGCGCCAGCCAGATGCCGGTGAGACCATAGAGCCACCGGCCCAGTTCCCACCCCGTCGCCCCCTCGATCAGTTGCGTCAGCGTGCCGGACCGCCCCAGCAACATGGTCAGCGCGAGGCCGACGACGAAAGGCGGGGTGATGATCGGCAGGACCGTCAGCAGGCGAAGGCTCTTCTTGAAGCGAAAGCGGGTGCGGGTCGCGACCAGGGCAAAGGCCAGTCCCAGCAGGGTCGTGGCACTGGCCGTGCAGATCGCCAGGAACAGCGTCCGCCATGCCACCCCGCAGCTTCCCCCGGCCAGGCAGGAAAGGCTCCAGATCTTCGAATCATCGATATTGCGCAAGACGCCTTCGGTCGTGAACGAGCCGTCGAAATCCTGGAACGCGCCGGTGAAGATCGACAGGATCGGGTAAAAGACGAACACCGCGACCAGCAGGATCAGCACCGCGATAGAGGTCAGAACGAAGGCGTCGCCCTTCAGCACGCCGCGCTCGGCAGCGCCGAAAGAGATCAGGCAGGTGAAGAACAGCCCCAGGACCACCGCGCCCGCACCGAAAGCGGGCTGGCCGGAGATCTCTCCGAAAACGGTTTCCAGCAGGTTCCAGTTCCAGCCGCGCATGCCCGAGGACAGCCCCTCGGCCACCAGCCAGACCAGGCCCATGATGCCGATACGGATTAGCCAGCGCCCCCGGAATCCGCCCGAGGGTTGCGTAAGACGCAGGCCCGTTGCCGCCACGAGCAGCAGCAGGACAGGCCATAGCTGCCAGCGCCCCGCGATCGCCTGGAACGCGCCGGGCCAGAGATCGGGTTCTGAGATGGCGTCACCGATCCAGCCGAAGCCGAAGAATCCGCCCCGGATCTTGTACCAGGGCAGCAGCAGCAGCGACAAAAGCGCAAGCCATGAAAGCCGGTCCAGCCGCCGGTTGTCAGCATTCATTGATTCACCTGTCCTGGCTCCTGCCGAGAAACCGCCGGGATGGCGTGGCATCCCGGCACTGTCTTACTCGGATGCCTGTCCGCCGATCTCGGAATCCCATCTCGCCAGCAGCGCCTTGCGCCGCTCGGACGAGCCGTATTCGGCGAAGTCGTAATCGATCAGCTTGATCTGCGACAGGTCGGGGGAATGCTCGGAGGCCACGGCCTCCTTGTTCGACGGGATCTGATAGGAGCCCGCCTCGGGCATCACGTTCTGCACATCCACCCCGAGAACCCAATCGTAGAAGACCTTGGCCTCGTCGGGATTCACTGCGCCTTCGATCAGCGACATCGAGCCGACCTCGTAGCCGGTGCCCTCGCAGGGCGCGATGGTCTTGACCGGAAAGCCTTCGACGCTTTGCGAGACCGCGTCATGCATGAAGACGATGCCCAGCCCCGCCTCTCCCCGCGCGGCCGCCTTGACCGGGGCGGAGCCGGACTTGGTATATTGCGAGATATTGGCATCCAGTTTCTTGAGGTAATCGAACGCCTCGTCCTCGCCCATGATCTGCACCAGCGTGGCCAGCGTCGTATAGGCGGTGCCCGAGGAATTCGGATCTGCGATCTGGATCTCGCCTTTCAGGGCAGGATCCAGCAGATCGGCCCAGCAGGCAGGCTTCGCCAGCCCCTTCTTCTCGAAGATCTGGGTGTTGTAACCCCAACCAAGCGCACCGCTATAGACGCCGACGGTGCGATGGCCCGAGATCTCGGCTTGCTGGACGGCCCAGTCCCGCAGTTCCGGCAGCATCGGCGATTCATATTCCGCCGTCAGCCCGTCGGCGGCGGCCTGGAGATGCGGATCCCCGGTGCCGCCCCACCACAGGTCGGTCTGCGGATTGCGCGCCTCGGCCCGGACCTTGGCATAGGCCTCGCCCGAAGACAGGCGGACCATGTTCACGCCGATATCGGAATGCGACGCCTCGAATTCCGAGACCAGCCGTTCGCAAATCACCACATCGGCCGAGCAGATCAGGTTCAATTCGGCGGCGCCGGCGGACCATGCCGGCAGGGCGATAACGGCCCCGGCTGCGATGGCTGCGGTTCTGATTGTCATTTCTTCTTCCTCCCCTTTCCCCAAACAACAACTATTGCAAAGCTGTTCATTACAGCTTTCATGCGAATCGGAATTCTGTCAATAGGAAGCAGAATAATCCCTGCTATACATGGAAAACATGAACCTCATATGATAATGAGAAGCTGTGCATCATAGGAACAAAGCATTGGTAAAGAAGGCCGTCAGCGCAAAGGATGTGGCCGAGCTTGCAGGGGTCTCGCGGGCGGCGGTCTCGCGGTGCTTCACCCCCGGGGCAAGCCTGTCGCCCAAGACGCGGGAACGGATTTTGCAGGCCGCCGATCAACTCGGTTACCAGGTCAACCGCCTGGCCAGCGGGCTGATCCGCAACGAGACCGGGATCGTCGCCCTGATCGCCGCCGAACTTTCCACGCCCTACCGCTCTTGCCTGCTTTCGGCGCTGACCGAGAAATTGCAGCAGGCCGGGAAACTGGCGCTGACCATCAATACCGACCGCTCGGATGACAGCGTCGAGCAGGCATTGCGTCACGCGATCAGCTACCGCACCGATGCGGCGATCTTCCTGTCCGGGATGCCCGCGCGCTCCCTGGCCGAGACCTGCCTGCGCAACGGGATGCGGCTGGTGCTGATCAATCGCGACGAGGAGCGGCCGGGCTCGCTCCGGCTGCGGCTGAACGATGCCGAGGCGGGGCGTCGCGCGGCGGCATTGTTGCTGGCGGCGGGATGCCGGAGGCTGGGACTGGCCAGTTCCGCCGCCGATACCCCCAGCCTGACCGAGCGCGAACGCGGGTTCCGCGAGGCCGCGAGGGCAGCGGGATTCGAGTTCATCGAGGAACGGCGCGGCCCCACATCCTACGAGACCGGGCAGGATCTGGCGATGGCGCTGCTTGCGCGGTCCGACCGGCCCGACGGCATCTTCTGCACGACGGACCTGATGGCCTGCGGGATCATCGATGTCGCACGCTGGCGGTTCGGGATCAGGATCCCGGACGAACTGTCATTGATCGGCTTCGACGATATCGCCCAGGCCGGTTGGGAAGGATACGCGCTGACCACCTTTTCCCAACCGATCGGGGAGATCGCGGCGGAAAGCGTGAACTGGCTGATCTCGGGTGAGCAGAAGAACGAGGCAAAGGAAATCCTGCTGGAACCGAAGCTGGTCATGCGCCGCACGCTCCGGCAGGGTTTCCAGCCTCTCGCAGGCGGGGGGTGAATCACGAGAGCCCCCTGCCCTTGCATGAGTGAAATCACAGGAAGCGGTTCACCCGGTTCTCAAGCCGCTCCTGCCGCCCGGAGCGCGGCTGCGGATCGAGATTGCCGGCCTCGACCTGCGCCGCGATCTCGTCGAGCGGCTGGTCCAGCATGGCCCGCGCCTGCGGTGTTTCCCAACCTGCGTAACGCTCACTGCGCGCCTTTTCCAGGAAACCGTCCTCCAGCATGGCCGCCGCGGCTTTCAGCCCGCGCGCGCAGACATCCATCGCGCCGACATGCGCCAGCACCAGATCCTCGGGATCAAGGGATTGCCGCCGCAGCTTGGAATCGTAATTCGTCCCGCCGGTGGTGAACCCCCCCGCCTTCAGAACCTCGTAATAGGCCAGCGCGACCTCGGGGACATTGTTCGGGAACTGGTCGGTGTCCCATCCCGACTGGTAATCGTTGCGGTTCATGTCGATCGAGCCAAGCAGGCCCAGTGACGCGGCAAGGGCAAGCTCATGCTCGAAGGAATGTCCGGCAAGGATGGCATGGCCCTGCTCGACATTCAGCTTGACCTCGTTTTCCAACCCGAAGCGCTTCAGGAAGCCATAGATCGTGCCGACATCGTAATCATATTGATGCTTGGTCGGCTCCTGCGGTTTCGGCTCGATCAGGATCGTGCCCTTGAAGCCGATCTTGTGCTTGTATTCCACGACCTTCGCGAGGAAGCGCCCGGCCTGTTCGGCCTCACGCCCCAGATCGGTGTTCAGCAGCGTCTCATAGCCTTCGCGCCCACCCCACAGCACGTAATTCTCGCCGCCAAGGCGGTGGGTCACGTCCATGCAGGCCTTTACCGATGCAGCGGCATAGGCGAACACGTCCGGGTCGGGATTGGTCGCGGCACCCGCCATCCAGCGGCGATGCGAGAACATGTTTGCCGTGCCCCATAGCAACCGGGTGCCGGTCTCTTCCATCCTGGCGGCGAAGATGTCGGCGATTTCATCGAGATTGCGGCGGCTTTCGGCAAAGCTCGCGCCTTCGGGCCGCACATCTGCGTCATGGAAGCAGAAGAAGGGCTGGCCGAGGATCGAAAACAGCTCGAAGGCAACCTCTGCTTTCAGCTTCGCATCCGCCATCGTGTTGCCGAACCACGGGCGCTCGAAGGTCTGCCCGCCGAAAGGATCGCCGCCTTCCCAGGCAAAGCTGTGCCAATAGGCCACCGCGAAGCGCAGGTGATCCTCCAGCCGCTTGCCAAGCACGATTTCATCCGGGTCGTAATGGCGAAACGCGAATTCGTTGTCGGTTTCCGCGCCTTCATAGCGGATGGGGGCGATGTCCTTGAAGAAATTGCTCATGATGATCCCTTTGATGGTTGAAGCGACCGGCTTGCGGTCGGTATTTCGCGTGTCAGCGCGCGGCCCAGATCAGGCCACGGCGCAGGATTTCCCGCATCTGCGGCACCTCGAATTCGGCGGCGACATGGCCGAGCGAGGAATAGAACACCCGGGCGGCTCCGTATCGATGTTTCCAGACCACCGGCATCACGGTGCCCCTGGTCCAGGGCGCGTGCGCGCCATCGAATGTCGTGGTCGCGAGAACCTCGATCGACGGATCGACATGCATGAAATACTGCTCGGAGCGATAATCGAAATCACCGATTCCAGCGACCAGCGGGTCATCGGGTTTAACGATCTCGACCCGGTAATCGATGATGTTGCCGGGATGGGCGACCCATTGGCCGCCGGTCATGAACTGATAGGCCGGTTCCATGCGGAAGGCGTCGGCCATGCCGCCGTGGAAACCGCCCAGCCCGGTTCCGCCCTCGATGGCTGCGACCAGGTTCTGCAATTCGTCCTTTTCGACCTGCACCTGTGTCACCAGCGGCACGATCAGGTCGAACCGGTCCAGATCGGTCTCGGCCAGTACCTTCGTGCCTTCCTCGCGCCGCACGTCGAAGCCTTCATTCGCCAGCATTTCCTCGACGATGCGGGAGCAGGCTTCGGGCTCGTGGCCCTGCCAGCCGCCCCAGAAGATCAGTGCCGTCTTGTTGCTCATCTTGCCTCCGAAAAATCGATCTGCCCGAACCGGTCGCTTGGGGCGAGCGCTTCGGGCCTTTCGCAACTTGTGGAAAGCGTCACCGCCTTGCCGCTGTCAGCCGAAGCGAGAAGCGACTCGATCACGTCAAGCGCGTGCAATGCCAATTCGCCATTGGCCCGGTGCGGCCGCCCCTCGGTGATCGCCGCGGCCATGTCAGCCAGGCCCAGCCCGCGATAATTGCCGTCGCCATGGGCATGGTTCATGTCCTGCACACACCACTCACCGTCGAACAGTTCCACATCGCCGTCGAAACGGTTCGGATCGGGGATCAGCAGTGAGCCGTCGGTGCCGTAGAGCTCCAGCGGAGAATGGCGATGCGCCCGGACATCGAAGCTGGTGACGATCTGCACAAGGGCGCCATTGGCGAATTCCATGACACCGGCGACATGGGTGGCGGCCTCGACAGGCACGCTTTCGCCCGCACGGGGGCCTTGCGCGATGATCCGATGGTCGCGCCCGCGCGAGGCAAGCGCGCTGACCCGGCGGACCGGTCCCAGCAGGTTCAGCATCGCGGTGATGTAATACGGCCCCATGTCGAAGAGCGGCCCCGCGCCCGGTCCGGCATAGTAGAAGTCGGGATTGGGGTGCCAGCGTTCATGCCCCGGCAGCATCAATGTCGCGCTCCCCGCCGTTGCCCGGCCGATCCTGCCGCTATCCAGCAAGGCCCGCGCCGTCTGATGGGCACCGCCCAGGAAGGTATCGGGCGCACAGCCAATCCGCAGCCCCTTTTCCGCCGCCGCCAAGACAAGCTGGCGCGCTTCGCGGACGCTGCCTGCAAGCGGCTTTTCGGAATAGACATGCTTGCCCGCATCAAGGGCGGCAAGGCCGACCTCGACATGGGCGGCGGGGATGGTCAGGTTCAGGACGATGTCGATATCGTCGCGCGCCAGCAGTTCGGCAGGGGTCATCGCGGCGACACCATGGGCATCCGCCTTTGCCTGCGCGGCCTCCGGGACAAGATCCGCAACAGCACGCAGCGAGAGTTGCGGAAATATCGCGGCGTTTTGCATATAGATGTCGCTGATGACACCGCAGCCGATGATGCCGATGCCCAGCCCGGTCATTGCACCGCCTCCATCCGCGCGCCGTCATGCCCGAAGAGATGCAGGTTCTCGCGTTCGGGGGTCAGGGAAAGGCGCTCGCCTGCTTTCAGGCGGATATTCCCGGGCAGCCGCACGGTTACATCGCCGATGCCTTCGACCTTCGCGTAAACGACCGTATCCGCCCCCAATGTCTCGACCACCTGTGCGGTGGCCGACCAGTCACCGCCCTCGCCGGAGACAGTGATATGTTCGGGGCGGATACCCACGGTCTTCACCTCTTCGCGCCCGATGGCCGAGCCGGGCAGAAGGTTCATTTTCGGTGACCCGATGAAACCCGCGACGAATTCCGTTTGCGGGCGATCATATAGCTCCATCGGCGCTCCGACCTGCTCGATCCGCCCGGCATTCATGACCACGATCTGATCGGCCAGCGTCATCGCCTCGACCTGATCATGGGTGACATAGATCATTGTCGCGTCGAGCGACTGGTGCAATTGCGCGAGTTCGACCCGCATCTGGGTGCGCAGCGCAGCGTCCAGGTTCGACAAGGGTTCGTCGAACAGGAACACCTTGGGGTGACGCACGATGGATCGCCCGATGGCCACGCGCTGACGCTGCCGCCCGAGAGCTGGCCGGGCTTGCGGTCGAGATAATCTTCGAGCGCGAGGATCCGGGCGGCCTCGGCCACGCGGGCCTCGCGTTCGGTTGTCGGCATCTTGGCCAGCCGCAAGCCGAAATCGATATTCTGGGCCACCGTCATATGCGGATATAGCGCATAGGACTGGAACACCATCGAGATGCCCCGCTTTGACGGCTCTTCCAGCGTCACCTCCTGCCCGCCGATCAGCACATCACCGCTGCTCGGCATCTCCAGACCCGAGATGATCCGCAGCAAGGTTGACTTGCCGCAACCCGACGGCCCCACCAATACCGTGAAAGAGCCATCCGGCACGGTCAGGTTCAGGTCGGGAATGACCGTCATCGCGCCAAAGGATTTGGTTATGTTCTGTAGTTGAACTTCGGACATGCGATCCTCGCCTGTTTGCTCGCCGGGCTGGTTTACCGGGGCTCGTAAAGGAAACTCAGGAAATCGGCGTGCCGGCCACGGCCCGAGCTGTCATGCGCGCAGATCCCGATGAAGGCGCCGGTGAAATTGTTCCCGGGTCCGTTTCCGGCCTCGTCCGAGATCGCCGACTGGTCCAGCTCGATTCCAAGATCCTGCCAGTCACCGCCATCGATGGCATAGCGAAAGCGCAGCGCCGCGCCGTCCACATCGCAGCCCAGCCTGACCGTGCCGGTTTCCGGCAGCGGGATTGGCTCGACCGGGTATTCCACGCGCGGATCGGGCCAGTTGGCCGGGCAGCTATAGACCGTCAGGACCCGCGCGCCCGCCTCGTCGGCGGTAACGGCGAGGTAATGGAACTTGAAGCGGCCATACCACGAGATCAGCCCGGCATAATGCTGGTAATCGCCGGGTGTCATGTCGATCTCGGTTTCGGCGCGGAAGGCGAAATCCACCTGCCTGCGGGCGACCAGTGCATGGTCGAATTGCGAGCCCGGCGATTCCCGCCCGAAAAGCCGCAAGGCGCCCGGTCGTTCGGAGAGCGAGAAAAGCCGTTCGGGCTCGGGCGTGCGCAGCCACTGGAAAGCGGATGGCAGCCCTTCGGGCGAAAAGCGGCTGAGCTTTGGTTCCGGCTCGAAAGGATGTGGCGGCAGATCCGGGGCGGGAACGGTATCGGCAGGGGCGTTGCCGCCATGCGCCAATCGCGGAAACTCGCCCGGTTCCCAGATCAGCTTCTGGATCGCGGTTTCGCGGCCCAGGGGCGAGCGCCGGACGTCATCGGCATGGATATCCTTGCCGTCAACCGGGATGCCGCGCGTCGCGTCCAGCGGACGGGAGCAGAGATGCACCATGTAATGCTCGCCATCCTGCGTCTCGACGATATCGGCATGCCCGGCGCGCTGCAGATAGGATTGCGTGCCGCTCGCCGTCAGCAGATGTTTTGCGGGATCGGTCTCGTAAGGGCCGAAAAGATCGCGGGAACGTGCCATGGTCACGGCATGATCGTAACCCGTCCCGCCCTCTGCGGTGAGCAGGTAATACCAGCCATCGCGGCGATAGAGATGCGGGCCTTCGGTGAATTTGCGGTCGGTGCCGCGATAGATATTGCGGATCGGCCCGACAAGGCGGCGCTCCTTTACCGAATATTCCTGAATCACGATCCCGCCGAACTTGTCGCCCTTTGTCCGGTTATGGTCCCAGATCATGTTGAGCAGGTATTTCCGCCCATCCTCGTCATGGAAAAGCGAGGGATCGAAACCCGACGAGTTCAGGTAGACCGGATCCGACCACGGCCCCTCGATGGCGGGGGCGGTCACCAGGTAGTTATGGCTGTCCTTCCACGCACCGTCGCGGCGTTTCACATCGGTATAGATCAGCCAGAACAACCCGTCGGACCATGTCAGACATGGCGCCCAGATACCGCCGGAATCGGGATCGCCGCGCATGTCCAGTTGCGAGGCGCGGTCGAGCGGGCGCTTGACCAACCGCCAGTTCACGAGATCGCGGGAGTGATGGATCTGCACACCCGGATACCATTCAAAACTCGATGTCGCGATGTAGTAATCATCGCCCACCCGCAGGATCGAAGGGTCGGGATTGAAGCCGGGCAGGATCGGGTTGCGGATCTCGGTCATCTGGTCATCCTTTCACGGCGCCACCGGTCAGCCCGGCGACGATGTATTTCTGTGCGGCGAGGAAAAAGACGATCGCTGGCACGATGGTCAGCGTCACGAAGGCCAGCGTGCGGTTCCACTGGGTGACATATTCGCCCCGGAACTGCATCATGCCGAGCGGCCAGGTAAAGGCTTCGCGCGAGTTCAGCACGACCAGCGGCAGCAGGAAATTGTTCCAGCTCTGGACGAAGACGAAAACGCCGACCGTGGCGAGGATCGGAGCCGACAGCGGCAGCGTGAAACGCCAGAAGAAGCGCACATAGCCGCAGCCGTCGATATAGGCGGCCTCGAAGAGTTCCTTGGGTAATTGCTCGAAGAAGGTGCGAAATAGCAGGATCGCCAGCGACAGGCTGAAGGCGGTCTGCGGCAGGATCACCGCCCACCATGTATCGAGCAGCCCGATATCGCGCACCTTGATGAACAGCGGCAGGATCGCCGTGGCGAAGGGAAACATCAGCCCCAAGAGCAGGTAGGAGAACAGCATCCGCGAACCGAAGAAGCGGATCTGCGCGAAAACATAGGCGGCGGCGGAACCGACGATCAGCGTCAGCACGACCGCAGCGGAAGAGATCAGCAGCGAATTGCCCAGGTATCGCCAGAATGCCGGGTCCGAGACGATCGAGCCGTAGAATTCGAGGTTCCAGCTTTCAGGCAGCGACAGGGCGCTTGTGCGGATCTCGGCATTGCTCTTGAAACCGCCCAGCACAGTGGCCAGCATCGGCGCCAGCACGAAACTGGCCACGACGCACAGGAATGCCACGCGCAGGATGTTGCGTATCAACTGGCCACGAGTCATGCCTGTTTCCCCCTCATGAAGATGCGCTGGTAGAACACCGCAACCGTGATCGCGGCGACAAACAGGATCACACCGACCGCGCTGCCAAAGCCGATATTCAGCCGCGTCAGGCCGAAGGTATAAAGATAGGTGACGATGGTGTGGGTCTGGTTCGATGGTCCGCCATTGGTCAGCGGAATGATCACGTCGAACACCTGCAACGCGCCGATGATGGCGAAGAAGGCGCTGACGATGATCGCGGGCTTGATATGCGGGATCTGCACGTAACGGACGATCTGCAACCGCTTTGCGCCTTCGATCCGGGCCGCCTCGATCTGGTCCTCGGGCACGCTTTGCAGGGCAGCGATATAGATCATCATGTGAAAGCCGAAATATTTCCAGACGATCACCGTCATCACCGCCGTGAATGCCCATTCCCGATCGGCAAGGATGAAGAAGCTATCGGCCCCGAAAAACCCGGCAACCGAGGCGGTGATGCCGTAATTGCCGTCGAAGACAAAGCTCCAGATCAGCCCTGCCGCCACCTCGGCAAGGATATAGGGCAGGAAGAAGATCAGCCGGAAGACCGCGTTGGTGGGCGTCTTGCGATAGATCAGAAGTGCCAGCAGAAGCGCCAGGGGCATCTGCAGGAACAATGAGACGGCGACGATCTTGAGCGTGTTACCGACCGCCGTGTGAAAGATCGAATGTCCCGCGATCCGCTCGAAATTCTCCAGCCCGACGAAGTTGGTGGGGGTGCCGTAGCCATTCCAGTTGAAAAAGGAATAATAGGCGGACTCCCCCAGGGGCAGCATCACGAACAGGCTGAACAGGATCAGCGCGGGCGGCAGCAGGACAAGCGCGGCAGTGACGCGCCCGTTGGAGAGGCTGCGGCGCGGGCGCTCGGACGCCGAAAGGCGCCGGTTGGCAGCGGCGATGGTCATGCCACACTCCGATCTGGCGAGGTAGAGGATGAGAACGGGTTCACGCGCCACCGCGATGGCGGCGCGTGAGCGTCAGTCAGATGTCAGCGGAAATCCCATGCTTCCTGTATCTGGGCCGCCGCATCTTCGGGCGTGATCGCGCCCTGGGCGAGATCTGCCGAAGCGTCGTTGACGGTTGCGCCAACCGAGGCCCCAAGGAACTGGTCCAGGAAGATCTGGTGATAGCTGCTGTTTCCGATATGCTCGGCGACTTCGGCGAAGAACGGGTTTTCCAGCGCATCGCCCGCGCCTTTCACGATCGGAATGAACAATTCCTGCCGTCCCCCTTCGCGCTGGTTCTCGGCATTCAGCATGAAGGCCAGGAATTCGACGGCCTCCGGTTCGGCGGAATTCGAGACGGCCCAACCGTTGATCCCGCCAAGCGTGGCGGTTTCACCGCCGGGCGTGACCGGATCGCTGATCGCGGGAAAGCTGATGATGGCCAGTTGTTCATCCGGCAGCCCCTCGCCGCTGGTGGAACGTTCGCGCATCGGCAGGTAATCCCAGTCCCCCATCAGGTGGAAGGCGCCCTCGCCATCGGCGAACATGCCGCTGGCGGTTTCATAGGTCGTACCCATGAAGCCGGGCTGGAACGGCTCCATCTCGGTCAGTCGCTGGAATTCCTTTCCGGCCTCGATGAATGCCGCGTTCTCGAAACCGCCATCCTCGCCAGCCATGGCCTTTGCCACGGCATCGGGCCCGCCTTCGCGCAGGGCCAGGTAGCTCCAGTAGAAATGCAGCGGCCATTTGTCCTGCCCGCCCGCGATGATCGGCGTGATCCCGGCATCCTTCAGCGTCTGGACAGAGGCCAGGAAATCTTCCCATGTGCCGATCGCTTCGAGATCGATCCCGGCCTGTTCGGTCAGCGCGGTATTGGTCCAGAACACCACCTCGGTCGGGTATTGCGGCAGGCCGTAAAGCACATCATCGACCGAGTATGCCTGCAATCCCGCCTCGGGCATGGTTTCGGCAAAGCCTCGGGCAGCAGATCCGAGATCGGCTGCAGGAAACCCGCCTCTGCCTGTTCCATCAGGGTCTGCCCGCCCCAGCTATAGAAGATGTCGGGCCGGGCATCCGATTGCAGCAATGTCGGCAGCTTGGATTTGTAGGCCTCGTTGGCGATGTATTCGAAGCTGACATCGACCCCTTCATGCTCGGCCTCGAAGGCCTGCGCGATCTGTTCGAAATAGGCTTCCTGCTCATCGTTCACCGCGACGCGCAGGACATTGATCACCGTCTGCGCATCGGCGGCCTGAGCACCTGCCGCGCCAATCAGCGCTGCGAATGCCGCAATTGAATGTTTCATGTATTCCTCCCTGATATCGACTTTCCGGCCAGCCCTCTGGCTGACGAAGAATCGGACTTCTTGACTAACGTACGTCAAAAAATTCCATCATGCAACGGGGAACTCCATCGCAGCAGGCAAGGGATGTTACGGCAGGTTGTCGCGCAGATAGACCTCGACGCCGATCCGCTGCCCGTCCGGATCGATGGGCGAGCCGTCGATCAGCGCCTGCAACAATTCGACCGCAACCCTGATTTCCTGGGCCCGGTCCTGATGGATCACGGCGTCGAAACTGCCATCGAGCAGAGCCTCGCGGGAATAGGTCGTGAGTTCGTGAACCACGACGGATGGCCGCCGCTCGGGTGGCAGCGAGGCGATGGCGCGCGCAACACCGCGATTTCCGGCGCCGAGGCTGTATATCCCGACCACGCCGGGCGTGCCTGACAGCATATCCGCCAACCGGTCGCCGACGATCTCCTGGTCATCGAAACCTTCCAGCGGGGGCAGAACCTCCTGCACGGGAAATTCCGATCTCAGCACCTGTTCGAAACCGAGCCGCCTCTCGGCATGGTCGCGCACCAGCATCGAGCCTGCCACAAGGGCAATCCGCCCGGGCCGCCAGCGGCAGAACCGACCCAAAAGACTGGCCGCCGTGCGCCCGGCCTGCACATTGTCGATACCGACAAAGCGCTGCCTTTGCGACGATGGCAGGTCCGATACGAGCGTGACCGCCGCGATACCCTTGCCGCGCAGCTCCGCCAATGCCGCGCGCACGATGGCGGAATCGGTCGCAACCAGCGCCACGCCATCCGTTTCCTGCGGATCGACCCGCCTGAGGGCATCGGCCAGCGCGGCGTCGTCGAAAGCGGGCACATTGGTGACGGAAATCACGGTGAACTCCCAGGCATCCATCTGTGCGACGATCTCCTGCTCCAGCCCGCGCATGAAGCTGTTCCCGCCACCCGGCAGGATGAAAAGCAGCCGATAGCGCCGCTTCCGCGACAGGTTGGCGGCGGCGATATTCCGTTCATAGCCAAGCTGTCTGATCGCCTCGGCAACCCGGCTTTGCGTCGCGCCCTTGACGCCCTCGCGCCCGTTCAGGACGCGATCCACCGTCGAAAGGCTTACTCCGGCGACACGCGCGACATCATGGATGGTTGGTCGGGACATGGGGTACTCGATGCTTGAGGTGTTGGTCTGCGGTGTCTTGACGATCGTAAATCAAAACTCCGGGAATCAACAAGGCTTAATCGGGAACGGTCGGACCTTTGAATGTCAGCGGTTTACCGGATGATCGCCTCGTTCCCGTTCCCGGTGGTGACAAGGCTTGTCCTTGCCAGATGCTGGCAATCACGCGGATCCGCCCCGCCGATCCGTTTCAGCAGCAGTTCCGCCAAAGCCTGCCCGGTGGCGACATGCGAGAAATGCGAGGCATGCACCTTGGTCGCCACATATCTGCCGATACTGGTGCCCGAGCGCAGGGCGAAGCCGATCCGCTGGACATCATCGCCGATCCGGTCCCGGACACCGCGCGCGCACCAAGGAATGTCAGCTCGTTGGAGCAGACGAAACCGTCGGCACCCCGTTCGAGAAGCGGACCGACAGCAGCGCGTGCGACATCTGCAGCGAGCACGGAGTGGTGATGCAGGGCGGGGTCGGCCTTGACCCCATGCTCGCTCAAGGCGCGCTCATAGCCGCGCAGTCTTTGCCGGACATAGGTGTAACGCGGATCCCCGTCGATCATGGCGATGCGCCGGCAACCATCGCGCAGCAACGCATCGGTGCTTTGCCAGGCCGCGAATTCGTTATCGATGTCGAACCAGGCATGTTCCGAGAACAGCTCGGTGCGGCCATAGGTGACAAAGGGGAAATCCGCCTCAAGCAGATATCTTACCCGCGCGTCCTGCAATTCGGTGAGATCGAGGATCACCCCATCGGCAAGGCGGCCCCGGACGACGTCCCGGATTCGCTCGATCGCCGATCCGTCGCGGGGGGCCGGAACCACCCGGACCGCGTAATCGGTGGCGGCAAGGCATTTGTGGAAACCGTTCAGGATGCCGACGGCACCGGAATCCCCGATCTCTTCCTCTTCGGCGAAATCCAGGAAGGCCATGGCGACCAGCGTCTTGCCGGTGCGCAGCTTGGCACCCTCCAGGTTGCGGACATAGCCGAGCCGGTCGGCGGTTTCGCGGACCTTGCGTACCGTTTCCGGCCCGACCTTGTAGCCATCCTTCAATGCACGCGCGACAGTCGTCACCGATACGCCAAGTTCACTGGCGATGGTTTTCAATGTTACGGGACTGCCGCCTGAGCCGGAATGCTCCATCACCAACCTTTCAAAGCCCGCAATTCCGGAGGCCGGATAGGCAGATCCGCGCGCCTCTGGCGAAGCGCTGTCAGGACCCGCGGCTGACCGGGAAGCAGGGTCACGCAATTGTCGGACCAGATCGTATCGCCGCCAAGGTCCCATGTCACCCAGAATGCCGGACGATCCGTCGAAAGCGTGACCTGGGGCGCACCATCAGCCGCGACTCCGGGTTCAACAGCTATTTCCGGGGATCGAAGATCGTATTCCTTCGGCCGCTTCGGCAGGTAATCATTCTCGCCCTGATGACGCCCGCCATCATCGCTCCAGTCGAAATGCAGGAACGCATCCTGCCCGAGGCTGTCGGGGGACAGGCGGGCGATCTCGGCCGCCTTATCAGTGGGGCATGGCTGGCTCCATTCGCCAAGCTCTTGCATCTCGCCCGTGATCCGGACCGAGCGGGAGGTGACATTCAACAAGACCGGCTCATTCATGTCATTGATCGCGTAAAGCACGATCTCACCCGTCCCGGCATCGGGCTGGGCCGTCACCATGACCGGCGCATAAAAGCGGCGCGCCATGTAGTGAACCGCCTTCCATGCGCCGCCATATTCAAGGCTGGACCAGCTTGCTACCGGCCATGTGTCATTGAGCTGCCAATAGAGCGTGCCCATGCAGCGCGGCTTGGCGGCGCGCCAGCTTTCAATGGCCGTCTTCATCGCCAGGCCCTGCGAGATCTGGCTGAGCGAGATCATGTCGTCGAATGAATCGGGGAACGGAAAGTAACGCGCAATCGTCTCGACGATACGGCTGTTGCCGCCGGGGTTGCGCTGATGGACATCCATCACCTCGGAGGAGACGTTCCGGTCCGCCGCTTCGGTAAAGCTTTCGATCACCCGCGCCGAGGGGAAGGACTGGAAGCCGAATTCCGAGCAGAAACGCGGCTGGACGCTCCGGTAATGTTCGAATTCCCTGGCCGAGTGCCAGACATCCCAGAAATGCATGTCGCCGCTGGTATCGTCATGCCAGCTATCGCCGAAATTCAGCGGCCCGACGGATGGCGAAGAGGGCCACCACGGGATGCCGGGGGCCTCGTCTTCGACGATCTCTTCAAGCGCGTGGTTCAGCCGGTCATACATCGCAAGGTAACGATCCCGGTCGACCTTGCTTTCGGGGAACCAACCGATTGCGCCGACCAGTTCGTTATCTCCGCACCAGAGCGCCATGCAAGGATGCACGGACAGGCGGCGGACCTGCTGGCGGGCCTCGCTTCGCACCATGTCGAGCCAGTGCCGGTCGGCGGCAGGATAGAGATTGCAGGCGAACATGAAATCCTGCCAGACCATCAGCCCGCGTTCCGAGCACATTTCATAGAAGAAATCCGGCTCGTAGCCGCCGCCGCCCCAGACCCGGATCATGTTCATATTCGCCATCACCGCACTGTCGAGCAGATCGGCGACGGCTTCCCCTGTCGCGCGGGCGGGCAAGGCGTCGGCGGGAATCCAGTTGGCGCCGCGCATGAATATCTCTCGCCCGTTCACGCGAAAGGCAAAACGGTTGCCGATACTGTCGGGATGGCAGAGAAGCTCCACCTCGCGCAGGCCGATGCGAAGCTTGCGGCTCTGATCGCCGATGCGCAGGTCGAGATCGTACATCTCCTGTGCCCCGTGTCCGGCGGGCCACCACAGGCGCGGATTGTCGATCCAGACCGAGAGGGTGCTGCGATTCCCGCCCGGCCAAAGCTGGAACCGTTCGACCACGGACTGCCCATCCATGCGGATCACCGCCTCTGTCTCGACCGGGCGCGCCACCTCCGTCAACAGGTCGATCTCGACCCGGACGCGGCCACCTTCGTGAAACTGCCGGAGCAGCACATCATCCAGCCGCACCGCATCGCTGCGCCGCAGGCGGATGCCGCCATGCACCCCGACCGGGCTGAGCGCGATATTCCAGTCCCAACCCGCGTCGCATTGCGGCTTTCGCAGGAAATTGTAATGCGGCAGCCGGTTGTTCCAATGGATATGGGGCACGGGAAAGGGAAAGGCACCGGCCTTGTCCCGCGCGACCCGGGAATTCGACAGGAAGCGGATGGCAAGGTGGTTGCTGCCCTCGACCAATACCTCGGTCACATCGAGGTCATGGCGCATGAAACGGTTCCCCAGATGGCCGATCTCGATCCCGTTCAGGCTTATGACCGCATGGCAATCGACCCCGTCCAGCGTCAGGGTGTGGCGGCCATCGCCCAACGCGCCGAAATCAAAGCTGCGCTCGGCCAGCCATTCGCTTTCATGTATCCAGTCAAGCTCGGTCTCGCGGTCGCGCCAATAGGGATCCGCGATGACGCCATGCGCCAGCAGGACGGAATGAATATCGTTCGGAAAATCCATCGGCAACGAAGGCCCGCCCCCTGCGCGGGTCAGCATCCAGCCCCTGTCGAGCGAGAGATCCGGCAATACGGTTTCCATCTGCATATCCATCGAAAGCGATCCTCCTGTTCGGTGCGGACAGGCGGAAAAGCGATGTTTCCGGCCTGCGCATATGGCGCCCAAACCCCTGCCCTTTCGGGTCCGGCGGAGTCTTGGGTTGTGAATAGGTATAACGATACACCACACGTGAACCTGTTACACTTCACATTTGCCGAACGTCAACGGAATCTTCGTCATATCTGATAAGTTACCGCAATCATTCCGGAAAAAATTGTTGGTCAAATGATGGGTATGAATTAACGTTAAACCCGCGCACTGATTCGACCGAACAGTTCCACAGGGAGGCAACATGTCCAAAAAATTCTTCTTCACAGCGACGACGGCGATCTTCGCCCTTGGCGCGGCTCAGGCAAAGGATGTCGAGGTCACGCATTGGTGGACCTCGGGCGGGGAGGCCGCTGCCGTGGCGGAATTCGCCGAGGCATTCGATGCCACCGGCAATAAATGGGTGGACGGCGCGATCGCCGGATCGGGCAGCACGGCGCGCCCGGTCATGGTCAGTCGCATTACTGGCGGCGACCCGATGGGGGCGACGCAGTTCAACCACGGCCAGCAGGCGCAGGAACTGGTCGAGGCCGGGTTGATGCGTTCTTTGGAAAATGTCGCCTCCGAAGACGGCTGGCGGGATATCGTGCATCCCTCCTCGATCCTCGAAAGCTGCGAGATCGACGGTGAGATCTACTGCGTTCCGGTTAACATCCATTCGCAGCTCTGGCTGTGGCTTTCCAACGATGCGTTCGAGAAGGCCGGGATTGAAGTTCCGGCGGATTGGAACGCGTTTGTCGAGGCCGCACCGGCGCTGCGCGAGGCCGGCATCCAGCCACTGGTCATCGGGCAGCAGCCCTGGCAGGCATCGCTCGTGCTTCAGAATGTCGTCGCCGCCATCGCGGGACCGGAAACCTATACCAAGGTCTTCAACGAAAAGGATGTCGAGGCGGTGAACGGCCCCGAGATGGAAAAGGCATTCGCCGCTTTGGGAACAGCCCGCGAACTCGCCTCCGGCTCGAATGTCCAGGAATGGAACCAGGCGACGACCATGGTGATCAATGGCGAGGCCGGCGGGCAGGTCATGGGCGATTGGGCACAAGGTGAATTCGCCGTGGCCGAGAAAGTTGCCGGTGAGGATTACACCTGCCTGCCGGGCCTTGGCCTTGCGGATATCGTATCGACCGGCGGCGACGCGTTCTATTTCCCCGCCATCGACGATCCGGAAATGACCGCCGCGCAAGAGGAACTGGCCCGGGTCATGATCTCGCCCGAGGCGCAGGTCGCGTTCAACCTCAAGAAAGGCTCCATGCCGGTTCGCGGCGATGTCGATCTGGAGGCGGCGAATGACTGCATGCGCAAGGGGCTGGACATTCTTGCCGATGGAACGGTCGTTGACGGGCTGGACCAGGTCCTGTCGGCGGATGCGGGCAACCAGTTGGCCGATCTCATGATCCAGTTCTTCAACCAGCCGGAGATGTCGGTGGATGAGGTGAAGGAAGGCCTGATCGGCATTCTCGAATACGACAGCTGAGGCTTTGCAATCGCGCGGGCGGTTCGGACCGTCCGCGCCCTGCCCCGGCATATCGCGGCCAGGATGACTGGCCCGATATATCCTTCACGTCAAATTCGGGAACGTATTCATGGCCAAAGCGAACGGCTCCGGACGTCCATCCCGGTTATTCCGGAATCTCAACGCAAAGATCGCCGCCATTCCGATGATCCTGACCGCCATGGTGGTCTTTGTCGGCTTCTCGCTGTGGACGGTGGTCTATTCCTTCACCAAGTCCGGGCTTCTGCCGCGCCTCGATTTCATCGGGCTGACGCAATACGAGCGGCTCTGGAACAATGCCAAATGGCTGGTCTCGATCCAGAATCTCGTCATTTTCGGCGCCTGCATGCTGATCTTTTCCTTCGTGATCGGCTTCGTGCTGGCTTGCCTGCTCGATCAGAAGATCCGCTTCGAGGGCGTGTTCAGAACGATCCTGCTCTATCCTTTCGCGCTCAGCTTCGTCGTCACCGGGGTCGTCTGGCAATGGATCCTGAACCCCGATTTCGGCTTTCAGTCGATCGTCAGGGCGACTGGCTGGGAAAGCTTCACCTTCGATCCGCTCAACAATGGCAAGATCGTCATGTTCGGCGTCGTGATCGCGGCGCTTTGGCAAGGCACCGGCTTCGTGATGGTGCTGTTGCTTGCCGGTCTGCGGGGCATCGATGACGAGATCTGGAAGGCGACAAGGATCGACGGTGTGCCCGCCTGGAAGACCTATCTTTTCGTCGTCGTGCCCATGCTGCGCCCGGTCTTTATCACCGCGCTGGTCATCGTCACGGCCGGTATCGTCAAGGTTTATGACCTCGTGGTCGCGCAAACCAATGGCGGGCCGGGGATCTCGTCCGAGGTGCCTGCGAAATATGTCTATGACCAGATGTTCCTGAACCAGAATCTCGGGCAGGGTTTTGCCGCCTCGACGATGATGCTGGTCACGGTGGCGATCATCATCATCCCCTGGGCCTATCTTGAATTCGGAGGCAGGAAGCGTGGCTGACATCGCATTTTCCGGTCCGCGCGGCCCGAAACCCCGCCGCCGGCTCTCGGGCCGCAACATCATGATCTATGGCACGCTGATCGTGGTCGCGCTGTATTACCTCGTGCCGCTTTACGTCATGGTAATGACCTCGCTGAAGGGATTGCCGGAAATCCGGCTTGGCAACATCTTCTCACCCCCGGTCGAGGCGACGTTCGAGCCCTGGGTCAAGGCATGGGCCGAGGCCTGCACCGGGCTGAATTGCGAAGGCTTGCAGCGCGGCTTCTGGAACTCGGTGCGCATCACCGTCCCTTCGGTCCTGCTGTCGATCCTGATCGCCTCGATCAACGGCTATGCGCTTGCCAACTGGAGGTTCAAGGGGGCCGAGTTCTTCTTTGCCGTCCTGATGATCGGCGCATTCATCCCCTATCAGGTGATGATCTATCCGATGGTCATCCTGCTGCGCGAGCTTGGGCTTTATGGCTCGCTGACCGGGCTGGTGCTTGTCCATACCGTGTTCGGCATGCCGATCCTGACGCTACTGTTCCGCAACTATTTCGCCACCCTGCCGGAAGAGCTGTTCAAGGCGGCGCGCGTCGATGGCACCGGGTTCTGGGGGATCTATTTCCGGATCATGCTGCCCTTGTCGCTGCCCATCTTCGTGGTCGCAGTGATCCTGCAAGTCACCGGGATCTGGAACGATTTCCTGTTCGGTGTCGTCTATACCAAGCCGGAATACTACCCGATGACGGTGCAGCTCAACAATATCGTCAACACCACCACGGGCGCAAGGAATACAATGTGAACATGGCCGCGACCATCCTGACCGGCCTGGTTCCGCTTCTCATCTATTTCGTCTCTGGCAGGCTCTTCGTGCGCGGCATCGCCGCCGGTGCCGTGAAAGGATAAATCATGATGGATCAAACGCATCACGCATCCGAAACATCCCTGTCCATCAAGGGCCTGCAACTGTCCTTCGGTGCGGTTCAGGTCCTGAATGACGTCAACATGGACATCCGGCAGGGCGAATTCATCGTGCTGCTGGGCGGCTCCGGCTCGGGCAAATCGACGATCCTCAACTGCATTGCCGGGCTGCTCGATGTTACCGACGGGCAGATCTTCATCAACGGAAAGAACGTCACCTGGGACGAGCCCAAGGATCGCGGCATCGGCATGGTGTTCCAGTCCTATGCGCTTTACCCGCAGATGAGCGTGCGCGGCAACCTGGCATTCGGCCTCAAGAATGCGCGGCTGCCCCGGGACGAAATCGCCAAGCGCATCGATCGGGCCGCCGGGATCCTGCAGATCGGGGATTACCTGGACCGCAGGCCCGCGGCTTTGTCTGGCGGACAGCGTCAGCGGGTCGCCATCGGGCGGGCGCTGGTGCGCGATGTCGATCTGTTCCTGTTCGACGAGCCGCTGTCCAATCTCGACGCCAAGCTGCGGGCGGAATTGCGGGTCGAGATCAAGCGGCTGCATGAAACCCTTGGCAATACGATGGTCTATGTCACCCATGACCAGATCGAGGCGATGACGCTGGCCGACCGCATCGCCCTGTTGCGCGACGGTGTCATCCAGCAATTCGCCAGCCCCGGGGAAATTTACCGAAAGCCGGTCAATCTTTATGTCGCCGGGTTCATCGGGTCTCCGTCGATGAACTTCATCTCCGGCGAAATCGCGGACGGGCAATTTCGTTTCCATGACCGCGCGATCAGCCTTGACGGATATGACGGCCACCCGCGCGACGGGGCCGCGATACTTGGCGTCCGGCCCGAGCATACCGGTTTTCAGGCCGATGGGCCGGAATCCGGTATCCAGGCCACCGTCGAGTTGCAGGAGCATATGGGCGCGGAAAGCGTGATCTACCTGCGGCTGGACGGTCAGCGCTTCGCGCTGCGCACCCCGGACGACACCCATTATCCCGAAGGCACCAGGCTGAACCTGTCCTTCGATATCGCCCGCGCATCGCTTTTCGATCCGCAAAGTGAACTTCGACTCTGAACCGCAAGGAACGATGAATGCCTGTTCTCTCCTATCAGCTATATTCCTCCCGAAATTTTGCCGGGCTCGAGCAGACCTGCGCGATGCTGGCCCAGCATGGTTATGAGGCGGTCGAGCCGTTCGGCGGGTTGTTCGACGATCCCGACACGCTTCTGCGGGCGGTCGAGGTGAACGGATTGCGCGCGCCGAGCGCCCATATCAACCTGACCGATCTGGAAAGCGACCCGGCACGTTTCGTCGACCTGGCGGCACGGCTTGGCATCCGGACCTATTACGTGCCCTTCGTCCAGCCCGACCAGCGCCCCAAGGATGCTGCTGGCTGGCGTGAATTCGGCGCAAGGCTGAGCCGCGCCGGAGCTCCGCTGCGCGCGGCGGGCCTGGGCTTTGGCTGGCATAACCACGATTTCGAGTTCAAGGCGGAAGCGGATGGCAGCGTCCCGATGCAAGCCATCCTGGAGGGTGGTCCCGATATTGAATGGGAGGCCGATATCGCCTGGATCGCCCGCGGCGGCGCCGATCCTTTCGAATGGCTGGAAAGACACGCGCAGCGGATCACCGCCGCGCATGTCAAGGATATCGCCCCCGAGGGCGAGAAGCTTGACGAGGATGGGTGGGCCGATCCCGGAACCGGAACGCTGGACTGGGCCGCGCTTTACAAGGCATTGGCGAATACAAGGGCGGAGATTTTCGTGATGGAGCATGACAACCCCTCCGATGACGCGCGTTTCGCCAAGGCCGGTGTGGCGCTGCATGCCAGGTTGGGAGCGTGACATGAGCGAATTGAATATCGGCATCATGGGCGCCGGGAATATCTCGAAAACCTATTTCGAGCTGTCCCCGCTGTTCAAAGGCATCCGGATCACGGCAGTTGCCGATCTGAATGCCGAAGCAGCGGCAAAGGCGGGCGAAGACTGGCAAGTGAAAGCCATGACCCCCGAAGGGATGCTTGCCGATCCCGCAATCGACATCATCGTCAACCTGACCATCCCCGCCGCGCATTTCGAGGTCTCGAAAGCCGCGCTGGAGGCGGGCAAGCATGTCTATTCCGAAAAACCCTTTGTCCTGTCGGTCGAGGAAGGCAGTCAACTGGCCGAAATCGCCGCTGCAAAGGGCCTTCGCGTCGGTTCCGCGCCCGACACTTTCCTGGGCGGCTCTCATCAGCAGGCCCGCGCCCTGATCGATGCCGGAGAGATCGGCCATGTGCACAGCGCCACCGCCCATGTCATGTCGCCCGGAATGGAACATTGGCATCCGAACCCGGATTTCTTCTTTCTGCCGGGCGGCGGCCCAATCCTGGATCTCGGTCCCTATTACATCGCCAATTTCGTCAACCTGATGGGGCCGGTGGCAAGGGTCACGGCGCTCGCCGGAAAGGCAAGCGACGAGCGGCTGATCACCTCCGAGCCCCGCGCCGGGGAACGGATCCCGGTCAAGACCCCCACCACGATCCACGCCCTGCTGCAATTCGCATCGGGGGCGATGGTGACATTGGGCGCGTCATGGGATGTTCATGGCCACAAGCACGGCAATATGGAGATCTATGGCAGCGAAGGCAGCCTGATCCTTCCCGATCCGAATTTCTTCGGCGGAGAGGTCGA
This sequence comes from Paracoccus methylarcula, assembly GCF_003007735.2. Lineage (GTDB taxonomy): Bacteria > Pseudomonadota > Alphaproteobacteria > Rhodobacterales > Rhodobacteraceae > Paracoccus > Paracoccus methylarcula. Next base: position 293,007 of record NZ_PXNQ02000002.1, on the reverse strand, counting down.
GATCGCCAAGCGCGGCGGGGATCTTGCCACAGTCGCGCCGTGGGATCATCCCTTCGGCATTCCCAACCAGCCCCATGCGGATGGCGACAAGGCGAATTACCGTGCCGCCGGGCTTGCCGACATGGCGCGGGCCATTCGCGAGGGCGGGGATTTCCTCTGCGATCAGTCGCGGGCATTGCATGTGATCGACGTGATGACCTCGATCCTGAGGGCGGGTGAGACCGGCGAATGGATCACGCTGGCCACGACATGCCGCCGTCCCGACGCGATGGGGCCGGATGCCGCCCGGGCGCTGCTGCGCTGATCCACGGCTTCGACGATAGGGGCATGCGGGCTCGAATGATGACCGCAGCCCCTTGTGCCGGGCCGCAAGGAGGTTTCGGCGATCGTTCATCGCCAGACATCCGCGGTCCGGGCTCTTCTCCCGGGAACGAAAAAGGCCAAGGGGCTTGACCGTTCCACCACGGCACCATAATCCGCAAGGGATGACCCCGCCCCCATCTCATGCAGCTGCTGAAAGAGCCATGCCGAGCGACAGTCCCCTCCGCGGCATTGTTCTGAAATGCTGCAGCGTGACCGTTTTCACCATCATGGCAGCGATCGTGAAGACGACTTCGGAAGGCGGGCTTGGGGTTCCTCCCGGTCAGCAGGTGTTTTTCCGGTCCTTCTTCGCCATCCCGGTCATTTTCGCATGGTTGCTCTGGCGGGGCGAATTGTCGGTCGGGTTGCGCACGTTCCGGCCGATGGGTCACTTCTATCGCGGAATCATCGGTACGGCGGCGATGGGATTCATGTTCTGGGCGCTCGCCCTGCTCCCCTTTCCCGAGGTGATCGCCATCGGTTATGCCGCGCCGCTGCTGGTGGTGATATTCGCGGCGATGTTCCTGGGCGAGAACGTGCGGCTGTTCCGGCTCTCCATGGTCGCGCTCGGCCTGAGCGGCGTGCTGATCGTACTTTCCCCGCAGCTTGGCCTGTCCGGGACAATGCCGGATCCAAGGCACAGCCTGGGTGCTGTCGTGGCGCTTGCCGGGGCCGGTTGCGCGGCGCTGGCGCAGATCTTCGTCCGCAAGCTGGTCCAGGAGGAACGGACCTCGGCCATCGTCTTCTGGTTCTCCTTCACATCCTCGGTGCTGGGATTGCTGACGCTGCCCTTCGGATGGGTGCTGCCCGACGCCCAGACAGCCGCCTTGCTGGTCGCATCCGGATTGCTGGGTGGCCTGGGGCAAATCTTCCTGACCTCGGCCTATCGCTTTGGCGAGGCCTCGCTGATCGCACCGTTCGAATATGTTTCGATGATCCTGTCCATCGCCTTCGGCTGGTTCCTGTTCGGCGAGATCGCCACCCCGGTCATGCTGGGAGGCGCGTCCCTGGTCATCATCGCGGGAATCACGATCATCTGGCGCGAGCGGCAATTGGGGCTGGAGCGCAACCGCCAACGCAAGGCGATGACCCCCCAGGGATAGGGATATGATCGCGGCGTTCAGGAAAAGATCGCGTTGAGATCGTTCGACTTCCTGACGGATTGGCTCAGATCCAGCTCGCTCTCCAACAGGTCGATATGCTCGACCATGAGTTCCACGGCCCGCCCGGCATCCCGCGCCGCCAGCGCATCCAGCAATTTGACATGATCCGCCGGGCCGCAATGCACATCATGCTGCGGTCGATAGATCGCCGTGACCAGAGAACTGCGCGCGATCAGTTCGCGCATGATGCAGATCAGGAAATTGCTCCTGAGCAGCTCGGCCATGCGCAAATGGAATGCCCCGGACAGGCGGATGATTTCCGACTTGTCCCCGGCCGCGACCGCTTCGGCCTCCGCCATGACCAGTCCGCGCAGCTCCTCCACCCCCTCGGGAGAGATGGTCTCGGCCAGGCGCCGGATGATCCGGGTTTCCGCGACCCGGCGCAGATGGAACACATCGGCGGCATCCTCGGCCGTGGGCGCGGCCACGAAGGCGCCCCGATTGGCCTGCAGGATCACCAGCCCTTCCCGCCCCAACTCCTTGAGCACAAGCCGGATGCGGCCACGCGACACGTTGAAAACACCGGCCAGTTCCTCTTCCTTCAATCGCGTTCCGGGAGACAATTGGCGCGACGCGATCGCCAGCCAGATGCGGTCGCGGATCTCCTCGACGGAAAGCGGGCTTGCCCCATCCGCCCCGTTGATGCTCGTGCCTTCTCCCGTGTTCATGCCAAATCCATCTCTTGCAAGTCGGTCGTGTTAACAATATTGTTCACAATAACCGGTTCCAGTTCATGTTCAATACTCTGCCTTTTGCAGACCCGCCGTATCGCCGCAACGTCACATATACCATCCGGAGACTCATTCGTGGATTTCGACTTTACCAAACTCGCCCCGGATGTCCGCTACCGGCTCCTTTCTAATTTCGTCGGCCCGCGCCCCATCGCACTGGTTTCGACCGATGGCCGTTCGGGAGGCAGGAACGCCGCGCCGATGTCGTTCTTCAACGTCTTCTCGCACGAGCCCCCCATTGTCGTCCTTGGCATTCAAACCCGGCCCGACGGCGCAATCAAGGACACGGTGGCCAATATCCGCGAAACCGGCGAATTCGTCGTCAACATGGTGGATATGAGCATCGCCGAGGGAATGCTGATCTGCGGCCTGTCCTTCGACAATGACGTGGACGAGATCCTGACCGCGGGACTGACCCCCGTTCCGGGAACCCTGGTCGCGGCACCGAGGATCGTCGAAAGCCCCTGCGCGATGGAATGCCGCGTCGAACGGGTGATCGATTTCGACCGGCGCGTTCTGGTGCTGGGAGAAGTGGTCTACATGCATGTCGCCGACAAATGCCTCGATCCCGAAAAACGCTATGTCGATCCCGAGCATTACCAGCCCATCGCCCGGCTGCATGCCGATAACTACATCACCTCGGACCGGCAATTCGTCCTGAAGGCACCGCCGCTCGACAGCATCCGCCCGATCCGCCACGCGAAGGAAGAAACGCGGGGCTGAGCCTCGGCCTTTCCCCACCGCACCGCCTTCGGGATCCTTCTTCTTTGTCCAAATACCTCGCCGGAGTTTGCCGGCGGGGTGCGCCACCGGGTCGAGAGACCTGCCGGCGACGGGACGGCCCGCCCCCGGCGTTCAGTGTTCCGGCAAGGACCGATTACGCGCTCACCGTCTCCCCGGCCGGAAGCCCGCCGCTTTCCTCGACCCGGTGACAGGCGATATGGGCACCGTCGTCACAGGTCATCAGCTTCGGCTTTTCCCGCTTGCAGCGATCATCGGCGAATGGGCAGCGCGGGTGAAAGCTGCAGCCCGAAGGCGGGTTCAATGGGCTTGGCACCTCGCCGCCGCGCAGGGGCCGGTCGCGATGCGGATTGCGGACATCCGGGATCGTGTCCAGAAGCAGTTGCGTATAGGGATGCCGGGTGCGCGCGAACAGCACCTCGGTCGGCGCCTCCTCGACGATCCGGCCAAGATACATGACCGCGATCCGGTCGGACATGTGCCGCACAACCGACAGGTCATGGCTGATGAACAGGTAAGTCAGCCCCAACTCGTCCTGCAGGGATCGCATCAGGTTCAGGATCTGCGCCTGGACCGACACGTCCAGCGCCGATGTCGGTTCGTCGCAGACCAGGAATTCCGGCTCCGAGGCCAATGCCCGCGCGATGGATATCCGCTGCCGTTGCCCGCCCGAGAATTCATGCGGGTATTTCGCCCCGTCCGCCGGGGAAAGCCCGACGACTTCCAGCAATTCATTCACCCGGTCGCGGATCGCCTGCTTGCCGCTGCGCAGCTTCAATTCGCGCAGAGGTTCGGCGATGACGTCGAAAACCTTCCAGCGCGCATTCAGGCTTGCATATGGATCCTGAAAGATCATCTGCGCTGTCATCGGCTGACCGGAATTGCCCGGCGCGAAACGCATCTCGCCCCGCTCGGGCCGATGCAGGCCCGTGACGATCCGGGCGACGGTGGATTTGCCACAGCCGGATTCGCCGACCAGCGACAGGCAGCCGCCGCGCGGCACATTGAAATCGATATCGTCAACGGCACGCAGGATCTGCCGCTCGCGCCGCTCGATCACGCGGTTCAGCCAGGGGGCCGAGACATCGAAGCTCTTGCAAAGTCCCCGGACCTCCAGCGCAGAGGGCGTGGCCCTGTCCTTGATATCGGCGCTCATGCCGTGCCTCCTTCCAATAGCCAGCAGGCCGCCTGCTCGGCCCCTGCCGTGATAAGCCCGGGCCTTTCGCGGCGGCATCTGGGCCCGGCCTGCGGGCAGCGCGGGTTAAAGGCGCAGCCCGGCGGGATCGCGTTCAGCCGCGGCATGGAGCCGTCGATCTGTTGCAGCCGCGGCACCCTTGCCCCAAGCGCGGGGATCGAGCCCATCAGCCCCTGCGTATAGGGATGCTGCGGGTCGCGGGTGACCTGCGCGACCTCACCGATCTCGATCAGGCGCCCGGCATACATCACCGCCACCCGGTCCGCCGTTTCGGCGATGACGCCCATGTCATGGGTGACCAGCATCACCGCCGAGCCATGCTCCACGCAAAGCCGCCGCAGCAGCGCCGTGATCTGCGCCTGGATCGACACGTCCAGCGCCGTGGTCGGCTCGTCGGCGATGATCAGGCCCGGGCGCGCCGCAAGGGCGAGCGCAATGACCACGCGCTGCCGCATCCCGCCCGAGAATTGGTGCGGATAGTGATCCACGCGCTCAGAGGGCGCGGGGATGCCGACCTCGGCCAGCAATTCGACGGCGCGGGAGCGGGCGGCCGAGTTCGACATCGGCAGATGCTGGCGGATGGTCTCGACCAGTTGCGCGCCCACGGTGAATAGCGGGTTCAGCGAGGTCAGCGGGTCCTGGAAGATCGCGCCGATCTCGCGCCCACGAATGCGTGTCATCTCGCGGTCGGACAGGGTGTCGATGCGCCTGCCGTTCAGCGTCACCGAGCCCGAGGCGATCCGGCCGGGTGGTTCCAGCAGGCCCTGCACGGCAAGCCCGGTCATGGATTTGCCAGCGCCGGATTCGCCGACGACGCCCAGGATTTCGCCGGGGCGGATCGACAGGCTGACATTGTCCAGCGCGGTCAGGACGCCGCGATGGGTCGGAAACTCTACCCGCAGATCGCGGACTTCCAGCACATTCATGACGACTCCAGGGGATAGGATGGTGGGAATAACTCCGACAGCGGCGGGTGCTGCCAGCTTCGTTCGGGATATTTGGCGACCAGACCGTCAAACTGAGCCTGCGCACGCGTCTGCGCATCAAGCAGGTCCAGCCCCGCCACCTCTGCCTGCCCGGCAATCCGGCGCATCGACAGGCGGCCATCGACAAAGACCGCGCGAGTGACCTTGCCCGAGCCTCCGGCCACAAGCGTGGTAATCGGGTCGATGGCGGGGGTCATGATCGCGCCATTCAGTGCAAACACCGCGATATCGGCGGGTCCGCCTGCCCGCAGCCGCCCCAGGTCAGCGCCCGAGCGCATCACCGCCACCGATGGTGGCGGCATCCCACAAATCGCGGGTCGGGGTCTGGTGTTGCGGCCCCTTCACATGCGCACCGATCAATCCGACCAGCAGGTTCAGCAGCATGTCGGGCGGAGCGGTATCCGTGCCCATGGCGATATTGATGCCCATGCTGCGCAGCTCTCCAAAGCTGTTCAGCATCGCGCCGTGACGCCCCGAAACCAGCGGGCAATGCACGATGCTGACGCCATTCTGCGCATAGCGCGCCAGATCCTCGGGAGTGGCGCAGGTCGCATGCGGCGCGATCAGGCGCGGCCCCAGCAGCCCCATCCCCGCAAGCCATTGCGGCGCGGTGCAGCCATGCAGGGCGCGGACGGTATCCAGTTCCATCTGGCCCTGCGCCATGTGCAGGCGGACCGGGCAATCAAGCTCTTCCGCCGCCGCAAATGTCCTGCGCAGCAATTCCCCGGTGCAGGTCTCGACACGATCCGGCGCAAGCAAACCGCGCACCAATCCACCGTGGCTGCCATCGTGGCGGCGAATGAAACCGACCGCATCCTTCAGCCCCTGCAAACCCCGCGCCTCGTCAAAGACCGGGCGCATCTCTCCCGGAGCTTCCAGAACCATGCCGCCCGCCCGGTATGCCGGGCTCAGATAGACCCGCAGCCCAAGATCGGCGGCGGCATCCACGGCGGCATCGAATTCAGCGGCTGTCTCTCCCCATTGCCGATAGAACAGGCTGGCGATGGGGGCGGCGGTGGTGATCCCGCTTTGCAGCAATTGCGCGAATGCGAAACGTTTCTGGAAGGCGAGCTCCTCGGGCGAATACATCTCGTAGGGACCACGCTCGAGATAGGAGCGCGGCCAGACCCGGCCCTTGGCCCAGCCCGGCTGATGGTCGATGCCAAGGATGGTGGTGTCCAGATCCGACAATGCATCCAGATCGATCAGGCCGGGCGAGATCAGGCTCATGCCCATATCGACGCGGCCCGCGACCTCGCCGGGATAATCGCGCCCGACGAAAGTGACCTGCCCGCCCGTTATCACGACCTCGCCATGCTCGATCAGCCGGCGGCCCTGTGGGCTGTCATGGATCACCCAACGCCCGGTCAGCAGAAGCGGTCCATCCGCCCGCTGCCCAAGCGCAAGTTGCCCGAGTCCGGTTGCCCCGCCCGTCACGGCATGTCCTTTCCGATCACGGTTCCATCGCGCGCCGTGACCCGCCCGGCCTTGACGACCAGCGGCCGCGGCAGGCGCTGCACCAGCGCATGCGACAAAGTCTGCCCCTGCAGCAGGGTCAGATCGCCTGCCCCGCCAGTCTCGATCCGGTAATCGTCGCGGCCCATCGCCTGCGCCGCCCCGCCCGAGCAGATATGCACGGCATGCTCCAGCTCGAAATCGCAGCGCAGCCCGTTGCGCATGCCGATCACCTCGGCGCGGTGCAGCATGTCGGGCAACCCCCACGGCCCCCAAGTATCGCGGATTCCGTCGCAGCCGCCACCCATCCGGATGCCAGCATCTTTCAGCCGCATGATCGCGGGGACCTCGGCGGAGGGTGCGCCGGTGGTGAAGATCGGGATGTCCAGTTCGGCGACCTCGTCGATCAGGGCCTGCGTGCGCAGCCAGTCGGGCGCGCCAAGCGCGAATGCATGGCTGATCCCCACCTTGCCCTGCATGCCGAGCGCGCGGGTGCGCTCGAAGATCATTTCCATGCTGAAGGCGCCAAGCTCGCCGCGCTCGTGCAGGTGGATATCGATGGGCTTGCCATGTTTCTGCGCGAGGCCGAAGATCGCGTCCAGAGCGCCTTTCGGATCCCGCTCGAAGCCGCAGGGATCGATGCCGCCGACGATCTCGGCCCCCTGGGCCAGCGCCTCGTCCAGCAGTTCCACGGTGCCGGTGCGCTCCATCATTCCCGATTGCGGAAAGGCCACGATCTCGATTTCGACATGATCGCGCAGCGCCTCGCGCGTGGCCACCACGCCCTCGAACAGGGCCAGTCCGTGGCGCGTGTCGATATCGACATGGCTGCGGATCAGCGTCGCGCCATTGGCGATCAGGCCGAGGGCATGGCGCATCGATTGCCGCGCCGGGTCGATGCCGATCTCGAGCCGCTGCTCGCGCTCGTAATCGATCCGGCCGCGAAGGGTCTTTTTCGCGTCATTCGCATGCCAATCCATGCCCCATGTGGTCTTGTCCAGATGGGTATGGGCGTCAACCAAGCCGGGAATGACCAGATGCCCCCCGCCCTCCTCGACCGGGACGCCATCGGCTTGCAATCCCGCGCCCATGTCGGCGATCCTTCCATCGCGGATCAGGATGTCGGTGGGCTCGCCTCCCATGGGGCGGATATTTCGGATCAGAAGATCGGCCATTGTCTTACCTCAGTTTCGGATTGAGCGCATCGCGCAGCCAGTCGCCGATCATGTTGACGGTCACCACCAGGAACGACAATTGCATCACCGGGAAGACCACGATCCACCAGCTTCCCGAGAACAGGTAGTCATTGCCCAAGCGGATCAGCGTGCCGAGGCTGGGCTGGCCCGGGGGCATGCCGATGCCCAGGAAGGACAGCGTCGCCTCGGTCAGGATCGCCATGCCGAAATTCAGCGTCGCGGCGACGAAGATCGGGGTGAGCGTGTTGGGCAGGATATGGCCCAGCATGATCCGGCGGTTCGGGACATGCAGCACGCGCGCGGCAAGGACATATTCCTTCTCGCGCTCGACCGAGGCCTGTGCGCGGACGGTGCGGGCATATTGCACCCATGACGACAGCACGATCGCCAGCACCAGCACCCCTGCCGCGCCGACATCGCGCAATGATGCGGGCAGCGCCTGCCGGGCCAGCGAGCTGACCAGGATCGCCACCAGGATGGTCGGGATCGACAGGAGCACATCGCCAAGCCGCATCAGCAGCGTGTCGATGATGCCGCCGTAATACCCGGCCAGCAGGCCGAAGGTGATACCGACGATCAGCGACAGCAGCACCGCGGCAACGCCGATGACGATCGACACGCGCGAGCCGTAGAGGATCGCCGACAGCACGTCGCGCCCCTGCGTATCGGTGCCGAGGATGAAGGGCCATTGGCCGTCCGCCTGCCAGATCGGCGGGATCTCGGCATTCAACAGGTCGAGTTGCGCCGCATCATAGGGATTTTGCGGCACGAAGAGTGGCGACAGGAAAGCCGTCGCGATCAGGAACAGGAGCAATATCGCCGCCCCGATCGTCGCCGGACGCCTGCGGAAGGATTGGTAGATCTCCCCGTCCCGCCATTTGCCGCGCTTGCCCGTATCCTGCGGAGAGGCCGTGGGTTCGTCGCTCGGGACCGGGGTCATGCTGGAAAGCTGGTTCTGCTGCTGGGACATGATAAGGGCTCTACCTTGCGCTGCGCAGGCGCGGATCGATGATCGCGTAGCTGATATCGACCGCCGTGTTCAGCACCACGAAGATGAAGGAGATGATGACCAGATAGGCGGCCATGACGGGGAAATCGAGGAAGGTCACCGCCTGGATGAACAGCATCCCCATTCCCGGCCACTGGAACACCGTCTCGGTGATCAGCGCGAAGGCGATCAGCACGCCCACATTCATCGCCGTCATGGTGACCACTGGCATCAGGCAATTGCGAAGCGCATGGCGGAACCAGATCCGCCGCCGGGGTATCCCGCGGGCCCGTGCGAATTTGATGAAATCGGTGCGCAGCACCTCGAGCATCTCGGCCCGGACCAGGCGCATGATCAGCGTGATCTGGTAAAGCGACAAGGAAATCGCCGGCAGGACCAGGGCCTCGCGCCCAGAGGGGGTCAGCAGCCCGGTGCTCCACCATCCGAAATCGATGACCTCGCCGCGTCCGAATGAGGGCGACCAGCCCAATATGACCGAAAAGACCAGGATCAGCATGATGCCGACCACGAAACTGGGCAGCGAGACTCCGATGATCGACAGGAATTGCAACCCCTCGGCATACCATCGTCCGCGCCCGATCGCCGTCAGGATCCCCAGGGGAATGCCCACCACGAGCGAGATCAGCGTAGCGACCAGCACCAGTTCCATGGTGGCGGGGAACCGCTCGGCGATCAGCCCGATCACGTCCTGGTTGTTGCGGTAGGACATGCCGAAATCGCCCTGTGCGGCATTGCCGACGAAGCGCAGGAATTGCACCGGCATGGGATCGTTCAGCCCCATGCGGTCGCGCAGGGCGTCGCGGTCGGCCTGCGACATTTGCTCATTGGCCAGCATCTCGACCGGATCGCCCGCGACCTGGAAGATCGCGAAGGCCAGGAACGCCACGGCCAGCATGACGAAAATCGCATTGACGAGACGCTTTAGGATGAAGACCAGCATCAGTGCCTACTCATGTCCGTGATGTTGCGGGCCGGATCAGTCCGGCCCGGTGGGTTTCGCGGCATGACCCCAGGGCCATGCCGCCGCCGGGATCACTCGGCCAGACGGGTCAGCCAGTGGCGAGCCTTGTTGTCCGGATTCTGCACTACCGATTCGACCTTTTCGGACATCGCCCAGGCCATCGGCTGCTGATAGAGCGGCAGCATCACCAGCTCGTCCTTGGCCATTTGCAGCGCCTCGGTCTCGATCGCCAGCCGCTTGTCGCGGTCCATTTCCGTCGAAGCCTGTTCGATCAGCTTGTCGATCTCGGGATAGGACCATTCGCCCCAGTTGAACACACCCCAGGCCTCGCCCTTGGTATGGATGATCTGTTGCAGGACCGAATAGGCATCCATCATCGGCAGGGTCGCCCAACCGATGATATAGACATCCGACTTGCCCCCTGCCCGCTTGGGCGTCTGCAATGCCTGCGGCGCGGAATCCAGGGTTGGCTTGAAGCCCGCGCGGCTGAGCATCGAGACCACGGCGCGGCACAGTTCCTCGTCATTGACATAGGCGTCATTGGTGCAGACCAGGCTGAATTCCAGCCCCTCATGCCCGGCTTCGGCCAGCAGCGCGCGGGCCTTTTCGGGATCGGCGGCGGGATAGGCGTCCAGCGCCTCGGCATAGCCGGGGATCTCGGGCGCGACCATCGAGCCCGATGGGCGCGACTTGCCGCGGAACACGCGCTTGGCCAGCAGGTCGCGATCAATGGCAATGTCGAAGGCCTGGCGCACATGCAGGTCGTTAAAGGGGTTTTCGCGCCCGTCCTCCAGCTCCGGCTTGCGGTTGAAGCCGAACATGATGGTCCGCAGGCTGGGCGTCTCCTGCAATGTCACGCCGGGTGCCGCCGCGAGCCGTTCAAGGTCCTGGACCGGCGCCTCCTCGGTGAAATTGATCTCTCCGGACAGCAGCGCCGCCACGCGCGTCGGGGCCGAGGTGATGGGCGTGAACTCGATCCGGTCGATATTATGTTGCGGCTCATCCCACCAGTCTTCGTTGCGCACCAGGACCGTCTTGGCGTCCGGGGTGCGGCTTTCGACGATGAAAGGCCCGGTTCCGTTGGCATTGTTGGTGGCGTAATTCTCGACACCGGCGGCGGCGTCGCTTGGCTTCTCGGCATCGTTGTCCTTCAGCCAATCCGCATCGAAGATCAGGATATTGGTGAGATCGTTCAGCAAGAGCGGATAAGGACCGGTCAATTCGATATCGACCGTGTGATCATCGACCTTGGTCGCGGATTTATAGGCCGGCAGATTGCCCTTGAGCGGCGATGCCGGATCGCTGACGCGGGTCAGCGAGGCGATCACGTCATCGGCAGTGAATTCGGCGCCATCCTGGAAGGTGACCCCTTCGCGCAGGTGGAAGCGCCAGACCGAGGGAGACACGGTCTCCCATTCCGTGGCCAGCGCGCCCTCGATTTCAAGGTTCTCGTCATAGCGGACCAGCGCCTCGTAGACATGGTTCATGAAGGCGATGGTATAGCTGTCGCCGTAGGAATAGGGATCCAGCGAGTATATGTCGCGGGCCGCCCCCCAACGAAGCGTCTCTGCCTGGACGGACATGGCCGTCATCATCGCCGCCGTGGCCAGTAATCCGGCTTGTATCGGTTTCATCTGTTACTCCCATGTTGATCTTGTCTCGGCGTCCCGCTTCTCCGGCCGGATCGCCTGGTTTCCTTGCCCGCCGGTCACTCACCCATGCGGGTCAGCCAGTGACGCGGCTTGTTGTCGGCCCGGATTGTCACCTCGGATATCCCGTCGCCCGTCGCCCAGGCCATCGGCTGCTGGTACAATGGAACCAGGACCACCTCGTCCTTCGCGATCCTCAGCGCCTCGCGTTCCAGCTCCAGACGCCTGGCCTCGTCGGTCTCGACGCTGATCTGCGTGGTGAGCTCGTCGATTTCAGGATAGGACCAATCACCGTAATTCGCCACGCCCTGTGCCTCGTCGGCACTTGAAAGCACCTGCACCAGCAGCGAATAGGCATCCAGCGTCGGCTCATTGGCCCAGCTGGTGATGAACATGTCGGCCTTGCCGCTGGAACGCTTGGGCGATTGCACTGCGCGCGGGCCGATATCCAGCCGAGGCGCAAGCCCCACGCGCGTCAGCATCGATACGACGGCCTGGCACATGGACTCTTCGTTCACCGTCTCGTCATTGGCGCAGGTCAGGGTGAATTCGGTGCCGGTCAGCCCGGCTTCCTCGATCAGCGCACGGGCCTTGTCGGGATCATAAGGCGTCGGCAGGTCCAGATCGGCATCATAGCCGGGAATCTCGGGCGCGACCATGGTTCCTGCGATATGGGCCTTGCCGCGCATGATCCGCTTGCCGATCAACTCGCGGTCCACGGCCATGTCGATCGCCTGTCGCAGGCGCAGGTCGTTGAACGGGTTGGGGCGACCATCCGCCAGCGTCTCGCGGCGATTGAAGGACAGCATCACCGTGCGCAGGTCGCTGCGCTGGATCACCTCGATCTCCGGGCTGGCCCCGACACGTTCCAGGTCCTGGACCGGCACCGACTCGGTCAGGTCGATCTCACCCGAAAGCAGCGCCGCCACCCGCGTCGGTGCAGAAGTGATCGGCGTGAACTCGATGCGGTCGAGATCATGCTTCGGCTCATCCCACCAGCCCTCGTTGACGACCAGCACGGTTTCACTGTCGGGCACCCGGCTTTCCAGCATGAACGGACCGGTTCCGTTGGTATTGTAGGTCGCGAAATTCTCGGTCTGGGCACCCACGCTGGTCGGAGCTTCGGCATCGTTGTCCTTCAGCCAGCCCGCGTCGAACATGAAGATATTCGTCATGTCGCGCAGAAACAGCGAGCTGCCCGACGTGGTTTCGATATCGACCGTGTAATCGTCGATCTTCGTCGTGCTCACATAGGTCGGGATATTGCCGCGCAAGGGCGATTCGGGATCGCTGACCCGTTTCATCGAGGCCAGCACGTCATCGGCATTGAACCCTGCCCCGTTCTGGAAGGTAACGCCCTTGCGCAGATGGAACCGCCATGTCGCGGGGCCGATCAGTTCCCAGCTTTCGGCCAGGGCGGGCTCGACCTCGAAATCCGGGGTATAGCGCACCAGTCCTTCGTAAATATGGTTCAGGAATGCCAGGTTGGAGGTCGAGCCAAGGGAATAGGGATCGAGTGAATAGATATCCCGCGCAGCACCCCACCGCAGTACATTCTCGGCCATGGCGATACCGCCATGCGAGATCATGACAGCCAGCGATGCCCCCAGAAATGCCTTGTTCATGGATTTCCCCCTTCTCGTCCTTACCCCCAAGAATGAAGTTATCTTGACAATTGTCAACCGTTTTGTTCACAATCTTTGTTGGCAAGATGAGGTGTGATTGGTCTTTAACATGGGTGAATTTCGGCGCATCACATAGATTTTTCGATGATGCGAACAAAGTATGCCACTGTTTTTATTCAAATCAGCTCAAATCCCGCATCGCTTTGCCCCGCACAACTATTCGCTTTGATTGTTAACAATTTATGTTATCAATGACGGAATCCGAGGAGCCATCGCATGAAACTGGTTGTTATCAATCCCAACTCCACCCAATCGATGACGGACAAGGTCACCATCGCGGCCAGGGCCGTGGCGGGTGATGCCGTCGAGATCGAGGGCCGCACGGCCCATGGCGCCCCGGCCAGTATCGAGGGGCATTTCGACGAGGCAATCTGTGCTGCCCATCTGCTGCGCGAGGTGCAGGCCGCCGAGACGGCCGGGGCCGACGCCATCATCGTCGCCTGTTTCGACGACCCGGCCATCGGGGCATGCCGCGAGATCGCGACCGGCCCGGTGCTGGGTATCTGCGAGGCCGGGGTGAAGGCGGCCAGCATGATCGCCACCTCCTTCTCGATCGTGACGACCCTGCCCCGCTCGGTCCCGATCATCGAGGCATTGGTGCGTCAATATGGGCTTGACCATCTCTGCCGCCGCGTCCGTTCGGCCGAGATCCCGGTGCTGGCGCTGGAGGAACCGGGCTCGAATACCCGCCAACTGGTCCGCGACGAGATCCTGCGCGCCATCGACGAGGACGGATGCGAGGCGGTGGTGCTGGGCTGCGCGGGGATGTCCGACCTGACGGAATGGCTGAGCCGGGAAACCGGGGTGCCGGTAATCGACGGCGTGACCGTCGCCACGAAATTCGCCGAAGCGCTGGTGGGTTCCGGACTGGCCACCAGCAAGATCGGCGCCTATGCCCTGCCCAACGAGAAGTAGCGAAATTCCTCTCGCACCCGACATCCACCTTTGCTAAGAGGACGTCCGTTGCGGGTGTGGCGAAATTGGTAGACGCACCAGATTTAGGTTCTGGCGCCGCAAGGCGTGGGGGTTCAAGTCCCTCCACCCGCACCACTCAATCCCCAGCAATTGCTGATATACCCTTGCATTCAGGTGCTCTGCCCCTGTCCCGTTGCAAAACGGAACAACGAGATCGATCCACCTTGCCGAAGCGAACGGGACCACGCCCGTCTCGTCGGGCCTCGGCCCCCAAACAACGCCAGCAGCACGGCAGCGCCGCGTTTTCCTCCGAGAACAGGGCACCTGCCCCGCGCCGGGCTGCGGCGTCGGGATCGCCCCGATCCGGCCGGGTCGCCCGGACCATTACCCTGCCCCCGGCCTTTCGCCGACATATCGTTATCCGGCATTTTACTTGACTCTTTCTATAGGCTTTCATAGGCGCGGATTGCATATCCGAAACTTTAGCTACGGACATCCCCATGCTTGCTCGCCTTACTGCATTCGCGGCGATCCTTCTTCCGGCAACCTCGCTTGTCGCGATCGCGGAGCCTCTCACGATCACGGATATCACCGGTCGCGAGGTCACCGTGGACGCGCCGGCCGACCGGATCATCCTGGGCGAAGGACGGCAGATCTATCTGCTCGGCGCGTTGGAGCGTGAGACGCCGTTTGCCCGCGTCGTCGGCTGGAGAGAGGATCTGCTGCAAGCCGATCCCGACAGCTATGCCGCCTATGCCGAGAAGTTTCCCGAACTGAAGGATTTGCCCACATTCGGTGGGTTCAAGGACGGCACTTTCGATGTCGAGCAGGCTGCCGCGCTCAAGCCGGACGTGGTGCTTATGAACCTGGAATCCCGGGCAGCAACCGAGGATGCGGGCTATGACGACAAGCTGGCCGAGCTGGACATCCCCATCGTTTATGTCGATTTCCGCGAGGACCCGGTGGCTCACAGCATCGAATCGATGCGGATCATGGGCAAGCTGATCGGTCAGGAAGAAAAGGCCGAGGAATATATCGCCTATGTCGAGGAGCAGATGGCGCGGGTGACGGATGTTCTGGCCAAGGCCGAATTCGAGCGCCCCTCGGTCTTCGTCGATCGTGCTGGCGGTTATTCCGAGGATTGCTGCATGACCTTCGGCAACGGCAATTTCGGGGAATATGTAGAGATCGCGGGCGGCACCAATATCGCCAAGGATATCCTGCCCACCACGTTCGGCACATTGAACCCCGAGCAGATCATCGCCGCGAATCCCGATCAGGTCATCGTGACCGGCGGTCAGTGGGAAGCCTATGTGCCCGGCGGTGCCTGGGTCGGCGTCGGCCCCGGTTCGGACATGGAAGCCGCCCGCACCAAGCTGGAAGCGCTGACCCATCGCACCGCCATGACCGGAATCGGCGCGGTCGAAAACGGTCAGTTCCATGCCATCTGGCACCAGTTCTACGATAATCCCTATTACTTCGTTGCGGTCCAGCGGATCGCCAAATGGCTGCATCCCGACCTGTTCGCCGATCTCGACCCCGAAGCCACATTGAAGGAATTGCACGAACGATTCCTGCCGGTGCCGTATCGGCCCGGCTACTGGGTCTCGCTTGATGAGCAGTAAGGCCGATATCGGAGAGCAGGCACAGGCGGGGCGCGATTTCTATCGCGCCCTCGTCATTCGCCGGCAGCTCATCCTTGTCGCATTGGCCACGGCCCTGGCATTCAGCTTATGCGTCGATCTCGCGCTCGGACCTGCACGTTATGGATTGGGGCAGGTGGTCGAGGCACTGCTTTGGCCCTCTCAGGTCGATGAGCAGTTGCGGGTCATCCTGTGGGAAATCCGCATGCCGGTGGCGCTGATGGCGCTTGTCGTCGGGGCAAGCCTTTCCGTCGCCGGGATGCAGATGCAGACCATCCTCAACAATCCGCTGGCCAGCCCTTTCACACTGGGAATCTCGGCCGGGGCGGGCTTTGGTGCGGCCCTGGCGCTTGCCTTCGGCGTGGTCATCTTTCCCTTTGCCGTGGATTACGTCGTCCCGGTCAATGCCTTCCTGATGGCGATGCTGACCTCCATGGCGATCTACGGTCTGAGCCTGCGCCGCGGAGTCACGAGCGAGACCATCGTGCTGCTCGGCATCGCGCTTGTCTTCATCTTCAACGCGCTGATGTCGCTGATCCAGTTTTTTGCCAGCCAGCAGGCGGTCGCGGCGGTGGTGTTCTGGACCATGGGCAGCCTGACCAAGGCGACCTGGCCAAAATTGTGGATTTCACTTTCAGTGCTGGTGATTGCCCTGCCGCTTCTGGCGCGGAGGGGCTGGGCACTCACCGCGATGCGGCTTGGCGATGCAAAGGCGGAAAGCATGGGCGTGAGATTGCGCAGCTTGCGGCTGGAAGTGCTGCTGATCGTCAGCCTGCTTGCCTCGATCTCGGTGTCTTTCGTGGGGACAATCGGCTTCATCGGGCTCGTCGGTCCACATATCGCCCGGATGCTGCTGGGCGAGGATCAGCGCTTCCTGCTTCCGGGCACCGCGCTGTCCGGCGCGCTCATCCTGTCCATCGGTTCGATCTGCTCGAAGATGATCATTCCCGGCACCGTGATTCCCATCGGCATCGTGACCGCGATCGTCGGGATTCCGTTCTTCCTGTATCTGATCCTCAACCGAAGGGTTGCGACATGGTAAGCTTGCAGCTTCAGGATCTTGGCGCGGCCTATGGCGGTAACCAGGTCCTTTCGGGCATATCGACCCCGCCCCTGACCGGAGGACAGCTGGTCGCCCTTCTGGGGCCGAATGCCGCAGGAAAATCGACCTTGTTCCGGCGGATCTTCGGGCTGCTTCCGGGCAGCGGCACGGTTCACATCGACGGCACCGACAGCCCCAACCCGATCGCATATATGCCGCAGGACAACGGCTCGCGCCCGGTCCTGTCGGTCTATGAGGCGATCCTGTTGGCGCGCATGCAGGGGCGGAGGCTGAAAGTCCTCCCCGAAGATCATGCCGAGGTGGAGCGCGTCCTGGACGTGCTGGATATCGGGCATTTGCGAAGCAGGAACGCAGGCGATCTCAGCGGCGGGCAGCGCCAGATGATCGGCGCGGCGCAGGCCTTGGTGCAAAACCCCCGGGTCCTGCTGATGGACGAGCCCACCTCGGCTCTCGACCTGAGCCGGCAGATCGACATGCTGACATTGCTGCAACGTCTGGCGAAAGAGCAAGAGTTGCTGATCATCGTCGCCCTGCACGACATCGGTTATGCCCTGCGCTTTGCCGACGCGGCCATGGTGATCGACAAGGGGCGCATGATCGCCTGCGGGCCGACCGCAGAGGTCGTGACGGCAGAGATGGTGCGGGAGGTGTTCGAGGTCGAAGCCCGGATCGAGCCTTGCTCGAAGGGCAGCCCCCAACTCATCGTCGAGAGGCGCGCGGCGCAACCTTCCGATCTCCGGCCGGGGGGAATGCTGTGACGGCAATGCCTGCCGCGCCGGCTGTGGCAACTGTCCGCCGGGACTGATCGAATCTCCCATCTTAAGAACGGCATACGCCTGCGAGGTTTCGGCGTTTCATTGATATGCCGAAACGCTGTAGTTCTTTGCTTTTGCGCATGTCCGGCTGCAAAGCCGGTATCCGGCTCGCTGGAGATGCTCTAGACCAGTTTGCAGTATATCAGGTTCAGTAGCGGGTTGCGTCCCGCGACGCCGGGGGCTGACGGCCCCCGGACCCCCGTGGATATTTTTGTGAAGAAGAGAAGAGTATTTGGGTGGGTCTGATTGAGCGCAAAATGCTCTGGTCGAGAATCTGACGCGGCCTGATTCGAATCAGCGAAACCGGAATGGATGTGCTGGTGAATCCCGGCGAACCGCTCCGATCGGCTCTGGCGCTTGTTTCAGCGGCAAAGCTATTCCGAGACTTTCTTCACGAATTGGGATTTCAGGCCCATCTGCCCGATTCCCGGAATCTTGCAGTCGATGTCGTGATCGCCATCAACCAGCCTGATGCCACGGACTTTCGTCCCCACCTTGACCACCGAGGACGATCCCTTGACCTTCAGATCCTTGATCACGGTCACCGTGTCGCCATCCGCCAGGACATTGCCCACGCTGTCGCGGATTTCGGACGCCGACTCGGTCTCGGCCTCCGGCGACCATTCATGTCCGCATTCCGGGCAGATGAGCAGGGCATCCACCTGGTAAACATAGGCGGAAGAGCACTCGGGGCATGGAGGCAATGTCTCGTTCATGTTTCCGCTCATAGCCTTGTGACCGCCGCGTGACCAGAGAGAAACCAACCATCAGGCCCGGTGCGGCGAATCGGACAGGGCATCATTGCCCCTCCGGCGCGGATTTTTCGTGCCCGAACCTTGCGCAGGCAGCGAAGTGGATGCGCCCAAACGCGCCATCCTCGTAATTCACCCTTCCGTGCCGGGCATCCCGCTTGATCGACCTCACCACGATTGGTCACGCTGACAGGCAGGGCCGACGTTCAACAGGGAAAGCCCAAGCCCGCGCTCCTCCTCGATGCGGGTATCCGCGCCCCACGCGAACCTCTTTTCATGACTCGCGTGGGGCATCCCATGGGTCACAGGGGATGCGGGCCGGGCAATGGCATCCGGTTCGTAACCATCCTGACGCGGGATGAGCGCTGGAAGCGATGATCGACAGGAGCACGCTCCCGTCATTCGCTTCCTTCGGATCCCGGCTCGGGAAGTTCCGGCATCGGTCCGCGTTCAAGATAGGTGCCAAGTGCCACGTAGCTATGCGTCGCGCGCACGCCCTTGATCTCCTGTATGCGCGACAAGAGGCGCTCAAGGCTCGATGGCCCCGAACAGCGGACCTTGAGGATCAGGCAGGTATCGCCGGTGGCTGTATGGATTTCCTCGACATCGGCCAGTTTGCGCAGCGCCAGGACCGGCTCGGTCATGCCCCATCCCTCGGTCGTCACATGGATGAAGGCCAGAAGCGGACAGCCGATCTTTTCGCCGTCAAGCTTCGCGACCGTTCCCCGTATGATTCCGTCGCGGCGCAGCCGCTTCACGCGCTCATGCACGGCTGGAGGCGAGAGATGGACCAGATCCGAAAGCTCGGAATAAGACCGGTCCGCCCGCTCGGCGAGCAGCCTTAACAGGATTCGGTCCGTCCGGTCGAGACCGGAGGGATGCGGCGCGTTCCGCCGAACGGCGTTCGTTTTCGTCATTCTATCCCCGGATATCATTTGCATGATCTGTGACAAACCGCTCAGATCACTGCATGATATATCATGAAACACAAGATTTACCGAATGCAGTTCGGAAAATTCAGACCATTGCATTACTCTCTGCTGTTCTCCTTGTCGGATCGAACGCCTTCGTCCTCACGCCGATCCTGTCGGACGTGGCACGGGGGCTGGCGACGCAGCCTTCCCGCATTGCCTGGGCAATCTCGGCTTTCGGCGCGGCGACAGCGGTCTCGGCACTGACTCTGGCGGGAATGATCGACCGCATGCCTGCCGGGCGCGTGCTTGGTGGAGCCGCATTGCTCATGGCACTGGCGCAGGCGGCAAGCGGATCGGCTCAGAGCTGGATCTGGCTTTGCCTGTCCCAGGCATTTGCGGGGATAGCGGTCGGCATTCTTCTGTCCGGCACCTATGCGACGGCGGCGGCAACGGCGTCAAAGGGGCGCGAGGCGGCGCGGCTTGGCCTCGTATTGACGGGCTGGGCACTGTCGCTGGTGCTGGCTGTGCCGCTGGCGGCCTTCGTCACCGAACATGTCGGGTGGCGGATGGTCTATGCCTTGCTGGCCGGATTGTCCGTGCTGGTCTCCATGGGATTGATGCTGGCCTTGCGTGGCGTGCGTGGCGGAATCGCCGGACGGACGCCTCTTTGGCGGGCATTGCGGCTGCCACATGTCGCGTCGCTGCTCGCGGCGGTATTCGTCTACATGGCGGCCTTCTATGGCAGCTTCGCCTTTTTTGGCGAAGGCGTGCGGCGGGCCTTCGGTATTTCAGCGCAAGGCACCGGCGTCTTCGTGCTGGCCTATGGATTGGGCTTCGGACTGGCCGGGATCGGACTCGGGCTGGCCGCGCCAAGGATCACGCGCGGCTATGTCATGCTGGTGCTGCTGGGCATCGCTGCCAGCTATGCCTGCTGGCGCTTCGCGCTGGTGGCGCCCCCGGTTGCATTCACGGCAGCCATGGCCTGGGGCATCCTGAACCAGCTTGGGCTGAACGCGCTTGTCGTTTCATTGAACCAGCGCGCCCCCAATGCGCGCGGCGCGGTGATGGGGCTGAACAGCGCCGTGACCTATTCGGCTGTATTTGCCGGTCCGGTGATCATGGCCCCGATCCAGGCAGGATCGGGTTTCGCGGCCGTAACCGGTTTTGCCGCCATCCTGATCATGATCGGCGTGCTGATCGTTGGAAGGCAGTATAAGCCGCGGCTTTGAAATGACCGACAGGCGCGCGTGGGATCCGCTGTTCCATGACGCCTAGTTCCGGCCAGCCAGGCTTACGGCAGATGTTCGAAAAAGCCCTGCCCCGCATCGGCCAGAAGCTCCTCGGCCAGGTCCCCGCCCATCGCCGGGCCGTCGGCGATCTCACCCTCGCGCGAGGCGGACAATGAGAGCGAGCCATCCGGGCGCAGGATTTCACCGCGCAGGAACAACCGGGCACCTTGCAATTCGGCGTAGCCCGCGATCGGCGTCTGGCATGAACCGTCCAGCCGGGCCAGGAAGGCCCGTTCCGCTGCGATCCGCTGCCCGGTCTCGACATCATTGATCGGGCGGAGCAGCGCCGCGACGCCCTCGTCATCCATCCGCCGCTCGATCCCGATGGCGCCCTGCGCCACGGCGGGAAGCATCTCGGCCGGATCAATGGCGGCGCGGGCGACATGCAGCATATCCAGCCGCCGTAATCCCGCCATCGCCAGGAAAGTCGCCATCGCTACACCGTCTTCCAGTTTTTTCAACCGCGTCTGGACATTTCCTCGAAATTCGACCAGCCGCAGATCGGGCCGAAGATGCGCCAGTTGCGCGCGCCGCCGCAGGCTGGACGAGCCAACCACCGCGCCCTCGGGCAGATCGGCGATCGAGGCGACATGCGGGCTGACAAAGGCATCGCGGGCATCCTCGCGCGGCAAGAGGCAATCGATCAGCATGCCCTCGGGCTGAACGGTCGGCATGTCCTTCATCGAATGCACGGCAATATCGATGCCGCCATCCGCCAGCGCCTCTTCGATTTCCTTCGTGAACAGGCCCTTGCCGCCGATTTCTTTCAAGGGGCGGTCAGTCACGCGGTCCCCGGTCGTGCGGATCACCACGATTTCGAAAGCCTCGGCGGGCAGATCATGCGCGGCCATCAGGCGCGCCCGCGCCTCATGCGCCTGCGCAAGCGCCAGCTTCGAGCCGCGGGTACCGATCTTCAGCGGTCGGGTTGGGTCGGGCAAATCACTCATGCCTCCGGCTTACCCGGCGGCGGGCCGCTTGACAACGCCCGCCTGCTGGCCATGAAGGGCACAGGAGGCTTCATGACCAAACTTCTGTTGCGCGCGCTTGCGGGCGAGACCTTACCCACCCCACCGATCTGGATGATGCGCCAGGCCGGACGCTACCTGCCCGAATACCGGGCCACCCGCGAAAAGGCAGGCGATTTCCTGTCGCTATGCTACTCCCCCGAATTGGCCGCCGAGGTGACCTTGCAGCCGATCCGGCGTTTCGGCTTCGATGCGGCAATCCTGTTTGCCGATATCCTGCTGGTGCCGCAGCGCTCGGCGCCGATCTGTGGTTCGTCACTGGCGAGGGGCCACGGCTGTCCACCATCACCTCGCGGGCGCAGGTCGAGGCGTTGAAGCCAGCCGGGGCGATCCATGAACGCCTTTCGCCGGTCTATGAAACCGTCCGCATCCTCTCACGCGAATTGCCGCGAGAGACCGCGCTGATCGGCTTTGCCGGGGCTCCCTGGACCGTGGCGACCTACATGATCGCCGGGCGTGGCACACCGGACCAGGGCCCGGCCCATGCCTTCAAGGCGGCGGATCGCGCGGCATTCTCGGCACTGATCGAGAGGATCACCGAGGCCACGATTCTGTATCTGTCGGCACAGATCGAGGCCGGAGCCGAGGCGGTCAAGCTGTTCGACAGCTGGGCCGGCAGCCTGAAGGGCGCCGATTTCGACGATTTCGCGATCGCCCCCGCGCGCGAATCATCGCGGCATTGAAAGAGCGTCACCCGGGCATTCCCGTCATCGCCTTCCCGCGTGAGGCAGGGGAGCGCTATATCGGCTTTGCCAAGGCGACCGGGGCCGACTGCGTGGCGCTGGACAATTCGATCAGCGCCGAATGGGCGGCGGAACATGTCCAGAGCGGTGGCTGCGTGCAGGGCAATCTCGACCCGCGGCATATGGTCACGGGCGGCCAGGAACTGGAGACAGAGGCCCAACGTATCACCCGCGCCCTGCGCGGCGGGCCGCATATCTTCAACCTTGGCCATGGCATCACGCCCGACGCCGATCCCGACAATGTCGCCCGCATGATCGAGGCGGTGCGCAGCGCATGATCTGGGTTGCGGCCACGCTGATCGCGGCCATCGCCCAGACCGGGCGGAACGCCGCGCAGGCCGGGCTTGGCGCACGCGTTGGCACGGTTGGCGCGACCTCGGTGCGCTTCATCTTCGGCCTGCCTTTCGCGGCGCTGTTCCTGCTGCTGCTGTCGCCTTTCACCGAGATCCCCCGCCCGAATGCCGCCGTTCTCGGCTTCACTGCCATGGGCGCCGGGGCGCAGATCGCCGCCACCGCCTTCATGCTGCTGACCATGCGCGGACAGAGTTTCGGCGTCGCCACCGCGCTGATGAAGACCGAGCCGGTCACGCTGGCGCTGATCGGCGCGGTGATCCTGTCCGAGCCACTTGGTGCCGGGCGATTGGGCGCCATCGGGCTGGCGACGCTTGGCGTGGTGCTGAGTTCGGGCGCGAAATGGTCACGGGCGGGGCTGGTGCCGATCGCGAACGGCATCGCCGCCGGAGCACTGTTCGGGCTTTCGGCCATCGGCTTTCGCGGCGCGCTGCTCGCCCTGCCCGAGGGCGGCTATTTCATCCACGCCCTGACGGTGCTGGTCCTGACCTTGACGATCCAGTCGGCGGCGATGCTGACCTGGATGCTTGCCGCCGACCGGCGCGCCCTGCGCGGGATCATGGGCGAATGGCGGGTTTCGATGGCGGCGGGGGCGCTTGGAGCCTTTGCCTCGCTGTTCTGGTTCATCGGTTTCGCGCTGACCCCGGCCGCCAATGTCCGCACACTGGCGCTGATCGAGGTGGTCTTCGCGCAGGTCGTCTCGGGCCGGATATTGCGGGAAACGACCGGAAGGCTGCAACTGGCCGGGATGGCGCTGATCGTGATCGGTGTCGGCTGGCTGCTGGTCGTGGCGGCGGGCTGAGGCGAAAACCGGGCCGTTTATTGCGTCCCGCGATGGCCGGGGAGCTACGCGCCCCCGTCGCCGGCTGGTTCTCGAACCAGTGGCGCTCCAGCCAGCGACCCCCGCGGGATATTTTCATGAAGAAGAAGAACCTGCGGCTTTGATTCTGCGCGACCGACGAGGCCGTCAGCCCAATTGCGCAAGGCCCGGGAAGGTTTCGAGCAGCCAGTAGGAGAATGCCGAGAAGGCCCCGGTCAGCAGCATGATGCCAACGATCAGCAGCAGCAGGCCCATGATGCGTTCGATCAGCTTCAGATGCGGCTTGATCCGGTTCATCACGCTGATGGCCCGGTCGATGAAGATCGCCGCAAGCAGGAAGGGAATGCCCAGTCCAAGCGCATAGACGGCCAGCAGGCCGGTTCCGCGCGACATCTCTCCCCCGGCGGCGGCGAGCGACAGGATCATCCCAAGCTGTGGCCCGATGCAGGGCGTCCAGCCAAAGGCGAAGGCCAGCCCCAGCAGATAGGCACCGAAAGCGCCGCCACCCTGCTTGCCCGCCTCGATCCGCGCTTCCTGGTCAAGGATGGGGATGCGGAAGACATGCAGGAAATGCAGCCCCATCACGATCACCGTGACACCTGCCGCCTTGGCCAGCACATCCTGGTATTGCAGGAAGGCGCGCCCGAAGGCCGAGGCCGCGAAGCCCATGATCAGGAAAACCGTGGACAGGCCGAGCACGAAGAACAATGCCGGCAGCGCGGCGCTGCGTTCGCCGGTTTTCAGCCCGTTCACATTCACCCCGGTCATATAGGCCAGATAGGGCGGCACGATCGGCAGCACGCAGGGCGAAAGGAAGGAGAGGATACCCGCCAGCAGCGCGACGAAGGCGGCGGGCAGGAAGGCTGCGGTGGCGAGTTCGATCCCAAACATGGCAGGCACCTTAAACGAAGCTGCGCCCGGCGAAAGCCGTCATGTCGTCACAGCTTCGTGGGGAGATGGGCAAGCGGTCCGGGCGATGCGGATCGGCCGGTAAATACAAAGGAAACCGGGCGCGGATTTCTCCGGCGCCCGGGACTGGCCTAGCTGCCGAAGGACCACCAACCGCGGCGCTTGGGCCGGGCGGGTTCCTCTGCGGTCTCGGCCATCTCGGACTCTTTCGGTGACGTCCCGGCGACAGGCTCTGCCTCGGATGTCTCGGTTTTCTCCTCGGCGGCAGGCGTCTCCGCAGCCTGGGGCGCGGGTTCCGGGGTCACGGAACCAGAGGGCGCCGGATCAGCTTCGACCGCCGGGGCCGGTTCGCGGATGTCCTCATCCGTCACGACGGAAACCGCTGCGATCTCGGGCACATCTTCAGCCATGGTTTCCGCCGCAACTTCCCCCGCCGTATCGGGCGCCGGTTTCCGCGACCGGCGTCCGCGCTGGACCGTCGCCTCGGGGAATTCCTCGGCTCGCGAATCCTCGGGCTGATCGCGCAGATCGACCACTTCGGGCAAGGATGCCGATTGTTCCTTGTCATCATCGCTCTTCTTGCGGCTCCGCGACCGCGAACGTGTCCGGCGGGCGGGTTTTTCCTCGGCGGGTTCCGCCGCCTGCCCCTCGAGAGCAGCTTCCGCAGAGGGCTCGGCCTGATCGGCTTCACCCTGGGCCGGATGGGCCTGCGCCGCATCGGACTGGGGCTCACCGGAGAACGAAACATCGTCCTTCGGCATGTCCTGCCCATTGCCATCCTCAGCATCGCCGCTTTTCCGGCGGCGACGGCGGCGGCGGCGGCGCGAGCGGCCAGCTTCGCCAGACTCGTCCTCGGCGGAAGAACGCGGCTCGGCGCCTTGCTCGGTCCGCTCCTGCTCCTGATCGACGGGCTCAGCCTCGTCCTCGTCATCGATGCTGGCCATCAGCTCGGCATCGACCGACAGGGCCGCATGAGAGACCTCTGCGACCGGCCGGGTCGCGGTCTTGAACTTCTCGATGGCATAATCGGGCGAGATCAGCGCCGGATCGGCCTCGACCCGGATCGACAGCCCGTAACGCGCCTCAATCCCGGCGATATGCTCGCGCTTGATATTCATCAGGAAATTCGCCACCGAAACCGGCGCCTTCACCAGCACCTCGCGCGAACGCTTGCGGGTGCCCTCTTCCTCGATGGCACGCAGGATGCTGAGCGCGAGACTGTCATCCGAGCGGATCAGCCCGGTGCCGTGGCAATGCGCACAAGGCTGCGTGGTCGATTCCAGCATGCCGGGGCGCAGGCGCTGGCGGCTCATCTCCATCAGGCCAAAGCCCGAGATGCGGCCCACCTGGATCCGCGCCCGGTCGGATTTCAGCTTGTCCTTCAGGCGCTTCTCGACGGCCGAGTTGTTCTTGCGCTCGTCCATGTCGATGAAGTCGATGACGATCAGCCCGGCAAGGTCGCGCAGGCGCAGCTGCCGCGCCACCTCGTCGCGGCTTCGAGATTGGTCTTGAGCGCCGTGTCCTCGATCGAGCCTTCCTTGGTCGCCCGGCCCGAGTTCACGTCGATGGCGACCAGCGCCTCGGTCACGCCGATGACGATATAGCCGCCGGATTTGAGTTGCACGACCGGGTTGAACATGCCGCCAAGATAGCTTTCCACCTGGTAGCGGGCGTAAAGCGGCATGGAATCCGCGTAATGCTTCACGTTGCGGGCATGGGACGGCATGATCATCTTCATGAAGTCCTTGGCCACGCGATAGCCACGCTCGCCCTCGACCAGCACCTCGTCGATCTCCTTGCTGTAGAGATCGCGGATCGAGCGCTTGATCAGGTCGCCTTCCTCGTAGATCGGCGCGGGGGCGACGGATTTGAAGGTCACATCGCGGATCTGCTCCCACAGGCGGAGGAGATACTCATAATCGCGCTTGATCTCGGTCCGGGTGCGCTGGCTGCCGGCGGTGCGGATGATCAGCCCGGCGCCCTTGGGCACCGAAAGCTCACCGGCGATATCCTTGAGTTTCTTGCGGTCGGCGGCATTGGTGATCTTGCGGCTGATCCCGCCGCCACGCGCGGTATTGGGCATCAGCACGCAGTAGCGGCCGGCCAGCGACAGATAGGTGGTCAGCGCGGCCCCCTTGTTGCCACGTTCTTCCTTGACCACCTGCACCAGCATGATCTGCCGGACCTTGATGACCTCCTGAATCTTGTAGCGGCGCGGGCGCGGTTTCTTCGTGACGCGGATCTCCTCGGTCACGTCCTCGTCGGCGACCGACTCGATGCTGTCATCCTTGTCGGTGGCGTCCGTTTCCTCGCCTCCGTTCTCCTCCGCCTGGTCATTCCCGGCGGATTTGTCCTCATCGGCGTCATCGGCCTGCGCCTCGGCGCTGACGGTCTCGTCGTCGCTCTGCGCCCTTGCCGCCTTGGACGACGACCTGCGCCGCTTGCTGCCGCGGCTGGATTCCTCTGCCTCCTGCGCCTCGGCATAGGCCTGTTCCTCGGCGATGAGCGCATCGCGGTCGGCTGCGGGGATCTGGTAGTAATCCGGATGAATCTCGGCGAAGGCGAGGAAGCCGTGACGGTTCCCGCCGTAATCCACGAAGGCCGCCTGCAACGAGGGCTCGACCCGCGTCACCTTGGCCAGATAGATATTCCCCGAGATTTGCCTCTTGTTTACAGTCTCGAAATCAAATTCTTCGACCTTGGTTCCGTCGACCACGACCACCCGAGTTTCCTCGGCATGGGTGGCATCGATCAGCATTTTTTTTGCCATTGATATGTCTTTCGCGCAGGCTTGAACCGGGCGGTGCCAAGGGCATCACCCGGGAAAAGCTGCGGCATGATTGGGGCGCGGGCGCGGCTGCTGAGATGGGGATCGGGATGGCGAGGCTGCCTGCCTGCCCTCTCCCTTTCCATCCATTCGTTGCGCGCGTCATCGCGTCTGTTCCTTTGTGGGACCCGGAACCGTGACGGCTCGGGCCAGTGCTTGTCGTCATCCCGGTGCGGTTGATCGCGCCTGAGACGGGGTTTTCCGCGTGGCACATGCCGCCCAAAAGCTTGGGGCAGAGGTGCCGCGCTGCGAAACTGTGGGCGCCGTTCAGCCCGCGATCGCGTGGCTTCGGCGCATGAACACAACATAGAGGTGGTGGTAGGGGGAATTCAATGGTGAAAAGGATTCCCGCGACAGTTGTGGACAGAACCTGCCGGGGCGGGCCGGTTCCCTCGAATCGCGGCTTGTCGCATCCAGCGATGGCCGGTGACGCAGCCCCTGTCATCCGCCAGTCTCCCGAACCGGTGGCGCGGGCCTGCCGTCATGTGGCCGTCACCTTCCGGTCATGCTGCTGTTGCAGCATCGGCTTATCCAATCCCCGTCGGGACGGGACGGGAAGCGATGGATGCCAGTCGTCAAGCTCAATGCCGATAGCGCGATGCCGCCGGGATTGCGGCAGCAGGCCCGGGCCCTGCCCGAAGGCGCGCCGATCATCGCCATGATCCATGGTTATCGCTATTCGCCCTCGCAGCCCGCCAATGACCCGCATCGCCATATCCTCGCGCTTGACCCACAGCCAGACGCGCGCCGGGTCCTGTCCTGGCCGCGCGCGCTCGGCTTCGGCACGGACCTGCCCGGGGAAGGGCTGGCGCTGGCCTTCGGATGGGAAGCGCGGGGCCGCCTTGGCCGGGCCTATCGGCAGGCCGGAGAGGCTGGGGCGGCATTGGCCCGGACCATTTCGGAACTGGCCGAGTGCGCCGCGCGGCCCGTGGCGCTGATCGGGCATTCCCTGGGCGCGCGGGTGGCATTGCAGGCGCTGCATCATGCCGATCCGGGCAGTATCGGGCGGATGATTCTGTTGACCGGCGCCGAATTCCGCGACGCAGCGGCCGCGGCGATGGACAGCGCGGCGGGACGGCGGGCAGAGATATTGAACGTCACCTCGCGCGAAAACGATCTTTTCGATTTCGCCATCGAGATCTGGCTGGGTCATGGGCAGCGGCAGGCGCTCGGTTTCGGGCTGGACGCGCCTCGGCGCAACTGGATCGATCTGCAGATCGATCATGGCGGCACGCTGGACGCGCTGCGGGACCTGAGTTTCCCGGTGGACCGCACGCCGCTGCGCCTGTCGCATTGGACGCCCTATCTGCGCGAGGGATTGTTCGATTTCTACCGCACCGCGCTTGGCCAGCCATGGGCGTTGCCCATGCCGATGCTGCGTGCCCGCCTGCCCGGCCGGATCGAGCCGCGCTGGTCGCGCCTGCTGGCGCCCCCTGCCCCGATGGGTGGCTTGAGGGCGTGACCCTTCAGGATTCAGTCCCGTCCGAATCCTTGTCCAGTGCGTGATCCCGGAACAGCCCCGCATTCGCCATCAGGAAGACAAACAGGATCAGCGGCAGGCCAAAGGTCTTGAAATAGACCCATGCGGTCTCGGACATGGTCCGCCAGACGATCTCGTTCGCCACCGCCAGCGCCAGGAAGGCCAGCGCCATGCGCAGGGTCAGCTTGCGCCATCCCTCGGCATCCATCGGCAGGGCATCGGAGAACACCATCTGCAGCCAGTTCCTGCGCGCGATCAGGCTGACCCCGAGGATGATCGCGAAGAGCAGATAGATCAGCGTCGGCTTCATCTTGAAGAAGCGCGGATCGTTCAGCCAGACCGACAGCCCGCCGAACACCACCACCAGCACCAGCGTCGCGATCTGCATCGGCGACAGCTTGCCGGTCAGCCGCCACTGGATCAGCGTCGCCAGCGCCAGCACCGGCACGAAGATCAGCGTGGCAAGGATGAAAGCGCCGTATTCGCGCCCGAAGAGATTCACCTCTTCGCCACGGAACAGCATGAAGACGGCGAAGAACAGCAGCACCGGTCCCAGTTCCAGCGCCGGTTTGACCCAGGGTTTCGTCTCTTTCATCGCATCCTTCCTTGGTCCGGTTCAGACCCCAAGCTCGACAATCACCGCGCCCGCGGCGATCACCGCCATCAGGACCGCGCGAACCGGCCCCACCTTTTCGCCCAGGATCATCCAGCCGACAAGGGCCGCGAAGACGGTCGAGGTCTCGCGCAGCACCGCCGCCCGCCCGACATCGTCGATCCTCGTGGCCAGCATGATCGATCCAAAGCTCGCCAGCGCGACAAAAGCCCCCGCAATTCCACGCAATGCCAGCGGCCCGATCTCGGATCTCGGCAGGGCGGCAAGGCGGCGCCGGTTCCAGAGCGGCATGAAAAGGGAATCCAGCAGGAAGAACCATGCCAGGAATGTGAACGGATCGGCCGCCAGCCGGATGCCCCAGGCATCATAGGTGGTATAAAGCGCCACCAGCCCGCCGGTTACCAGCGCCCACGCCAGCGCCGGCCCCAATGTGTCGCGCCCGATGGTCAGGCGAATCCGGTTATAGACCGCGAGCCCGAAGATCCCGCCCACCAGCAGCAGCACGCCCAGCCATTGCACCAGGTTGAAATGCTCGCGGAACACCACCCCGGCGGCGATCACGGTGAAAAGCGGGCCGCTGCCGCGCACCACCGGGTAGACGACGGTATAGGCGCCCCGCTGATAGGTCTGCGCCTGCCCGATCTTGTAGACGATATGGATCGCCATCGCCCCGAACAGCACCGGCCAAAGCCCCGCCGAGGGCCATGGCACCACGAACAGCGCCACCGGCAGGGCGATCAGCCCATAGCTCAGATCGATCGCCGCCCGGCTGATCCAGGGGTCGTGGCGACCTTTCTGCAACGCTCCGAACACCGCGTGCAGGAACGCCGCGCTCAGCGCGAGGATTGATGCCAACCGCGCGCCCTCGGGCGTGCCCGCGATCTGGATGATCCACTCGCTCATGGCGGGGTGATGGCCGGATTTTGCAGAATGCGCAAGATTATTTGCGGACCGGGGCCGCCTGAAAATCGGTCACAGCCCTGTAAATGGTCTCCAAGCCGTGAATCTCGGTCACACTGCCTCGTGACAAACCGCCTCGATATTGTAGCCGTCCGGGTCGATCACGAAACAGGCATAGTAATTCTCGTGATAGCGGGGGCGCAGGCCGGGTTTGCCATTATCCCCGCCCCCTGCCCCTATCGCGGCGCGGAAGAACGCGTCGACCTCTTGCCGCGTCCCCGCGCTGAAGGCGAGATGAGGCAGAGGCGGCACCGGCGCGCCCGACGCGATCCAGAACTCCCCGCCCGGATCGAGCGATCTGCGGCTGCCCTCGGCCACGCCGAAGCCAACGGCATCGGCCTGCTCAACTGTTATCCGGTAACCCAGGGGTGCCAGGGCGGCGGCATAGAAGCGCCTGCTGCGCGCAAGATCGGCAATCCCGATGCAGATATGATCCAGCAAACCATCTTCCTCCGCCGCAGGTCCGCGGGGCCACGGCCCTGCCCGATCATGTCCATCCAAGGGAATTCCGGTCAAGCCTGCCGGCTCACCCGCCCGAGGCCCGGTATTCGCGAGGCGGGGCGATGGGCTCAGTCAAGTCCGATCGCGGCGAGAATCGGGCCGGGCATGTCCTGACCGCCCAGTTCCTCCTGCACCAGGATGACGTGACGGGTATCGGCGGGGAAGCTGTCATCGGGCAACCCCTCCCGCCGCACGATCAGACGCAGCGGAGCCTGCCCATCCCAATCGGCC
Source organism: Paracoccus methylarcula (assembly GCF_003007735.2). GTDB lineage: Bacteria > Pseudomonadota > Alphaproteobacteria > Rhodobacterales > Rhodobacteraceae > Paracoccus > Paracoccus methylarcula. The sequence continues at coordinate 262,025 of NZ_PXNQ02000002.1, read as the reverse complement.
AGCTTGTCGAGCGACAGGACGACATTGACGTAAGTCATTTCACGGTCGCGATTTTCCCCCGCCTTGATCCTGACCGTGCGATGCGGGGCATAGCGGACCAGGACCACGTCGATCGGCCCGCCCAGTTCCGACAGGGGCACGATCTCGATCCGGTCGCCGTCGGGCGTCTGCTCGCGCTGCAGGCTGACCATTGCGGGCGAGGCCCGGTGCGCATCGATCAGCCCCAGCAATTGCGCCGGTCCCGGCGCCACGGCCGTGTCCTGCCCGTCGATGATGAGTTGCGGGGTATAGACCGAACGCTCGCCGGAGGCGCGGGCATAGGCCTCTTGTCGTGCGGTGAATTCCGGGCTTGCGAAACTGTCCGCCCAGCCCAGGTAATCCCAGTAATCGACATGCAGCGACAGCGGCAGGATCCCCGGATCGTCGGCCAGCGTCTCCAGCATCGCATCGGCCGGAGGACATGAGGAACAGCCCTGCGCGGTGAACAGCTCGACCACCACCGGCAGCGTGGGCGGGGTGAAATTGTCCAGCGGCGGCGGCGCCATGTCGCTGGCCGCGAAACTGTTGAACCCGGTCATCTCCGGGGCGCTGTATTGCCGTGCCGCCGAAGGGGCGAAACGGCCGGAATCGGCCGGAGCGGCGATCACCGGCGCATCCATGCCGGAGCGTGCCACGTCCTGCGCGGCCGCGGGCAATGCCGCGACCAGCGCAATGGTTAATCCGCCCAGATACGCTTTTGCCACCGACAATATCGCCATCTTTCCCTTGATCAGATATCCGTGGCCGCGCACCGGGATACGCGGTCGCGCCCTGTCTGATATGCCGTGCATCGTCCAGCCCAATTCACCGGTTGTGGATCTCTTGCATAGCCGGATGCGGTGGCTCAAGACAAATCAAGGCTTTGTTAGTCTGCGCGAGCTATATCACCGTGCCTCTTGAGCAACAGCAGAAGGTATGGTATGCGATTGCATACAAAACCTCTGCGATGCCCTTGCAGAACCCTTCTCCATGAGGCAAAGCAGGGAGACCGCATGCCCGACCCATCCATTTCGCAGACAGGGAGGCCCTGATGCCCATCCAGACCGGAATCGACTCCGCCAAGACCCGCCGCAAGCTCAAAGCCGGCGGCAAGGAAGTCGCCTATTACTCCATCGACGCCGCCAGCAAGGCCGGCCTCGGCGATTTCTCCAAGCTTCCCGCCGCACTGAAAGTGGTGCTGGAAAACATGCTGCGCTTCGAGGATGGCGGCAAGACCGTCAGCCCCGACGACATCAAGGCCTTTGCCGAATGGGCAGCCAAGGGCGGCAAGAACCCCCGCGAGATCGCCTATCGCCCTGCCCGCGTGCTGATGCAGGACTTTACCGGCGTTCCCGCCGTGGTGGACCTGGCGGCGATGCGCGACGGCATCAAGGCGCTTGGCGGCGATGCGCAGAAGATCAACCCGCTGAACCCGGTCGATCTGGTCATCGACCACTCGGTGATGATCGACGAATTCGGCACCCCCCGCGCCTTCCAGTTCAACGTGGAGCGTGAATATGAACGCAATATCGAACGTTACCAGTTCCTGAAATGGGGTCAGAAGGCGTTCCAGAATTTCCGCGTCGTGCCGCCCGGAACCGGCATCTGCCACCAGGTGAACCTTGAATATCTCGCTCAGACCGTCTGGACCGATACCGACCAGAATGGCGAAGAGGTCGCCTATCCCGACACGCTGGTCGGCACCGACAGCCACACCACCATGGTCAACGGCCTTGCCGTCCTGGGCTGGGGTGTCGGCGGGATCGAGGCCGAGGCGGCGATGCTGGGCCAGCCGATCTCGATGCTGATCCCCGAGGTCGTCGGCTTCAAGATCACCGGCGCACTGACCGAGGGCGTAACCGCGACCGACCTGGTGCTCAAGGTCGTGCAGATGCTGCGCGAACATGGCGTTGTCGGCAAATTCGTGGAATTCTACGGCGACGGTCTGGATCACATGCCGCTGGCCGACCGCGCGACCATCGCCAACATGGCGCCCGAATATGGCGCGACCTGCGGCTTCTTCCCGATCGATGACGAAACCCTGCGCTACCTGCGCCAGACCGGCCGGGACGAGGATCGCATCGCGCTGGTCGAGGCCTATGCCAAGGAAAACGGCTTCTGGCGCGGCAAGGATTACGACCCGGTCTATTCCTCGACGCTGGAACTGGACCAGGGCGATGTCGTGCCCGCCATCTCGGGGCCGAAACGCCCGCAGGATCACGTGGCGCTGACCGAATCCGCCTATGCGTTCCGCAAATATATCTGCGACACCCGCAAGCTGCCCGAACCGGCCCGCAACGGCACCCGCACCTGGAATGCCGAGGGCGGCGCCCCTTCACCCGAAGATCTTCCCGGTCACCACGAGGGCTACAAGTCCGGCCCGGTCGAGGGAGAGGATTACAAGCTGCATGACGGCTCGATCGTGATCGCCTCGATCACCTCCTGCACCAATACCTCGAACCCCTATGTGCTGATGGCCGCCGGCCTCGTCGCCCGCAAGGCGCGGGAACTGGGCCTGAACCGCAAGCCCTGGGTCAAGACCTCGCTGGCGCCGGGTTCGCAGGTCGTGTCGGAATATCTGCAAGCCGCCGGTCTGCAAGAGGATCTCGACGCGATCGGCTTCAACCTCGTGGGCTACGGCTGCACCACCTGCATCGGCAATTCCGGTCCGCTGGAGCCCGCGATCTCGAAATCGATCAACGACAATGACCTGGTCGCGGTATCGGTCCTGTCGGGCAACCGCAATTTCGAGGGCCGGATCTCGCCCGATGTGCGCGCCAATTACCTGGCCTCACCGCCGCTGGTGGTGGCCTATGCGCTGGCAGGCGACATGAATATCGACCTGACCACCGAGCCGCTCGGCACCTCGAAGGACGGCCAGCCGGTCTATCTCAAGGATATCTGGCCGACCACGAAAGAGGTGGCGGAACTGGTCGAAACCGTCGTCACGCGCGAGATGTTCCAGGAAAAATACGCCGATGTGTTCAAGGGCGACGAGCGTTGGCGGGGCGTCGAAGTCACCGACAGCGAGACCTATGACTGGCCGGCCAGTTCGACCTATATCCAGAACCCGCCCTATTTCCAGGGCATGTCCAGGGATCCGGGCACGATCAGCAATATCCAGGGCGCGCGCGTGCTTGCCCTGCTGGGCGACATGATTACCACCGACCACATCTCGCCCGCCGGTTCCTTCAAGCCGGAAACCCCTGCCGGGAAATACCTGACCGAGCGTCAGGTCCCCCCGCGCGAGTTCAACTCCTACGGCTCGCGCCGCGGCAATCACGAGGTGATGATGCGCGGCACCTTCGCCAATATCCGCATCAAGAACGAGATGCTGGACGGTGTCGAAGGCGGCTATACCAAGGGACCGGATGGCCAGCAGACGGCGATCTACGACGCGGCCATGTCCTATGAGGACAAGGGCGTTCCGCTGGTCGTGATCGGCGGGGTCGAATATGGTGCGGGCTCATCGCGTGACTGGGCGGCCAAGGGCACCAACCTGCTGGGCGTCAAGGCGGTGATCGCCGAAAGCTTCGAGCGTATCCACCGCTCGAACCTGGTCGGCATGGGCGTCATTCCCTTCGAGTTCACCGATGGCGACAGCCGCAAGACGCTGAAGCTGACCGGCGAGGAAACCGTATCGATCAGCGGGCTGGAAGGCGAGTTCAAGCCGCTCTCGCTGGTGCCCGCGACGATCACCTATCCTGACGGCACCACCAAGGAGATCCAGCTCAAGGCCCGGGTCGATACCGAGGTCGAGATCGAATATCTCAAGAATGGCGGCGTGCTGCATTACGTGCTGCGCAATCTCGCCGCGGCCTGATCGGATACCCGAGACAGACAAGAACCCCCGGCCATTCGTGCCGGGGGTTTTCTTTTTGTATCAACCGCCTATCGCGACACCCTCACGGCGCGGATCGGCCCCGCCCAACAAGCCTTCAGGCGTGATCGCGATGCCGTGCAAACCGGAATTCAGGTCGCGCTCCTCGACCTCGAAGCCCATATCCGCGAGAGGTTGCGTCAAGTCCGTGGCCGAGGTTCCCGCCTCGATATCCATCGTGCCGAAACGATTGACGATATTGGGCAGGCCGACCGCCTGCTGCACGTCGAGCCCCCAATCGATGTAACCGATGATCGCCTTGGCGACATAACCGATGATCCGGCTGCCGCCCGGAGAGCCGATCACCAGCACCGGCTTGCCGTCCTTCATCACGATGCTGGGCGCCATCGAGGAACGCGGGCGTTTGCCCGGCTCCAACCGGTTGGCGATGGGATAGCCCGCCTCGTCATGCGTCTCGAAGGAAAAATCGGTCAGTTCGTTGTTCAGCAAGAACCCTTGGGTGAACAGGCGCGAGCCGAAGCCGTTCTCGATGGTGGTGGTCATGGACAGCGCGTTGCCATCCGCATCGACGATCGAGATATGCGAGGTCGAGGGCAGTTCCAGCGAGCTGTCCTGCCCCCAGTTCATCGCGTGCGACCAGCCGGGCGAACCGGCGCTGACCTCGGGCAGAGCATCATCGCCTGACAGCAACTGTCCCCGCTCGGCCAGGTAGTCAGGCGAGATCAGGCCTTCGCTCGGGACCGGCACGAAGTCGCTATCGGCCATGTAGCGGCCCCGATCCGCAAAGGCGAGACGTGAGGCATCGCCGATCAGCCGCCAGCTTTCCGGGCTCTCGGCCCCAAGCGCGGCAAGATCATAGCCCCCCAGCATCCCGAGGATCTGCCCCACGGTCAGCCCGCCCGAAGACGGGGGACCCATGCCGCAGACCTCGTGATCTCGATATTCGGCACAGACCGCCGGACGTTCCCTGACCTTGTATCCCGCCAGATCGTCAGCCGAGAGCAATCCCGGATTTCCCTCTGCATTCCGAACGGTATCGACGATACCTTCAGCTATTTCTCCGCCATAGAAGGCCTCGCTGCCCTCGGCCGCCAACCGGCGCAGCACATGGGCATATTCCGGATTTTTCAGCGTATCGCCCGCCGCGACGGCCTCGCCACCGGGGAAGAAATAGGCCTTGGTGGCGGGAAAACGGCCCAAGCGCTCGCTATCCTCGGCCACCAGCCCGGCCAGGCGCGGCGAAACGGCAAAGCCTCATCGGCCAGCGCGATGGCGTCGCCGAACAGGCTGCCCCAGTTCACCTTGCCCCAACGGCGATGCGCTTCCTCCAGCAAGGCGGGCGTGCCCGGCGTGCCGACCGAACGGCCGCCGACCACCGCGTCATAAAATTCCAGCGGCTCGCCATTCTCGTCCTGGAAATAGGTCGGAGTCGCCGCCTTGGGCGCGGTTTCGCGACCGTCCAGCGTGGTCAACTCGCCGCTTTCGGCATCATACCAGACGAGGAAGGCACCTCCGCCCAGCCCCGAGCTTTGCGGCTCGACCAGCCCCAACACGGTCTGCACGGCCACCATCGCATCGGCCGCCGATCCGCCACGCTCAAGCACCTTGGCCCCGGCCTCGACAGCCAGCGGATTGGCCGCCGCCACCATCCAGTTCTGCGCGGTGACCGGCTTGCCTTCCTCCTTGCTGGCCAATGCGGCGCGGGCGGTCTCGCCCAGACCAGCGAAGGCATCAGTGCCTTCCGCCTCGGGGCTGGCTGCCTCCGGCGCAACCGCATCCGTCGCCTGCTGCGCTGTCGCAGGCATTGCCCACACGCTGCCCATCAGCAGCGCTGTTACCAGACTCAACCTTGTCATGGCTGACCTCTCCCCGTTCTCACAAATGGATGAGGTCACTCTGTCGCGCAGTTGCACAGGGCGCAACCCGTCAGATCACTCTTCGGCGGCCAGCGCCTTTTCCAACTCGGGGACAAAGCGGTTGGTATAATCCTCGCGGACCATCGGCCCGGCAAAGCGATAGAGGATCTCGCCCTCGCCATTGACGATGAAGGTCTCGGGTGGCGCGGTCACCCCCCAATCGATGGCACCGCGCCCCTTGGGATCGGTCGCGATGGCATGGAACGGATCGCCGTCTTCCTTCAGGAACTCCAGCGCATTGGCCTCCGGGTCCTTCAGATCGACGCCATAGACCGGCAAGCGTTCGGACAATTCCATCAAGGTCGGATGCTCGGCCCGGCAGGGTGGGCACCAGCTTGCCCAGAAATTCACCAGTTTCACACCGGGTTCGCGCAGCATGGCGTCGGTCAGCTGCGTCTTGCCCGGCAACGTGGTCTGCGGGACGGCAGGCGCCTCGCGCCCGATCATGGTCGAGGGCAGCGCCTCGGGATCGTCACGGCCCATTCCCCAGAGGAACATCCCCGCCAGAGCGGCAAAGGCCAGAGGCGGCAGCGCGACAAGGGGCGAAATCCTAGCCATTCTTCTCGTATTTCTCCAATTCGCGGCGGGCACGGGCATTGGCTGCCCAGCTTTGCCAGACGATCCCGGCCAATAGCAGCAGCGAGACCCCGTAGGCCGCCAGCACCGTGCCGGCATATTTCCCAAGATCGATCATGCGCGCATCTCCCTTGCCTGCAATGCGGCAAGACGCCGCCTGCGGATCTCCGTGCGGGTGCGGACCAGCACCAGCACCAGGAACAGCAGCAGGAAACCAAGCATCGAGACGTAAAGCGGATAGCGATAAACTTCGCTCATCCGTTCACCGGGCGCGACCGACAACGAGGCGCCCTGATGCAACCCCTGGTTCCAGAACAGCACGGCGTAGCGCGACAGCAGTGCAAAGACCGAGCCGACGAGGCACAGCACCCCGGTCAGATCGGCGGCGCTGTCCGGGTCCTCGATGGCGGACCAGAGCGCGATATAGCCGATATAGAACAACAGCAGGATCAGGAAAGAGGTCAGGCGCGGGTCCCATTCCCACCATGTCCCCCACATCGGCTGCCCCCAGATCGCCCCGGTCGCCAGCGCGATCAGCGTCATCACCGCCCCCACCGGAGCGGCGGCCTTGGCGGCCAATGCGCTGACATGATGCCGCCGGATCAGCCAGATCAGAGAGGCGATCAGCATCATCACCCAGATATTGATCGCCATCATCGCGGCGGGCACATGCAGGAAGACAATCTTGACGGTCGAGCCCTGCTTGTAATCCTCGGGCGTCAGAAAGCCCCATGCAATTCCGCCAAGGGTGCAGACCGCCGCGGCGATGGCCAGCCATGGCAAGGCAGCGCCAGAGACGCGCATGAATTTCACGGGGTTTGCGTATTCCCAGATCGACATATGTCCCCCCTATCCTCGGCGCGCGCGCCCCTCAAGCCCTCTCACCGCAGATTGACCCGCAGGGCGGCGGCAGCGGCGAACGGCACCAGTGCCATGACTCCGGCGGTGATCCCGGCAAGGAACAGGATCGGCGTGGTGGGATCGCCCCCCTCCGCGCCGCGCCGGATGATCTCGGTGCCGAAGATCAGCGTGGGGATATAAAGCGGCAGAACCAAGAGCGACAAAAGTAGCCCACCCCGGCGCAACCCCACCGTGATCGCCGCCCCGAACGCGCCCAGCATCGACAGCGCGGGCGTGCCGATCAGCAACGAGACGATCAGCCAGCCGGTGGCCTGGCCCGGCAGATGCAACAGGATACCGAAAACCGGCGCCGCGACGACCAGGGGCAGACCGGTGGTGATCCAATGCGCCAGCGCCTTGAGCGCGGTGACAGCTTCCAGCGGGATGGGCGCCGTGGCCAGCAAATCGAGGCTGCCATCCTCGTGGTCCAGCGCAAAGATGCGATCCAGCGACAGCAGGCAGGACAGAAGCGCCCCGACCCAAAGGATGCCCGGCGCGATGGGACGCAGGGCGCTGGTCTCGGGTCCGACGCCAAAGGGCACCAATGCGCAGAGGATGAGGAAGAACGCGACCGCAAGGCCGAAACCTCCGCCCGCACGGGTGGCAAGGGCAAGATCGCGCTTCAGCAGGGCAATCATCTAAGCCCCTCTCGCCGCTTGCGATCAGGAGAACCGCCTGTCCCGGCAGGAGACGAACAAGCACTCTCCCCCCTTCTTCTTTGCAAAAATATCCTCGGGGGGGTCGCCGGATGGGGCGCCACTGGTTCGAGAACCATCCGGCGACGGGGCAAAGCGCCCCCCGGCTGTCGCGGGACGCAATCCATGCCGGACGCATCTGAAACGGATCGGCTCATGCGAAGGCCTCGTTGAAGCCTGCTGGCCGCCCCGGGGGCCTTCCCGGTCTCGCGCGATAGGGGGTGAGATCCAGCACCCGAGCCTCGCCCAGCCCAAGGTCGATATGCGTGGCCATCAGTGCCGCGCCTCCCCCTGCCAGATGCGCCCGCACCAGTGCCGCGAAACGTTCCACCGAGGCCGCGTCCAGCGACACCGTCGGCTCATCCAGAACCCAGAGAGGGCGTCCCGTCACCATCAGGCGCGCAAGACCCAAGCGCCGCTTCTGTCCGGCCGACAGCGCCGCCGCCGGACGATCGGCCAGCGCCGTCAGATCCATCGCGGTCAATGCCTGCTCGACGTTGCCGCCACCGAATATCTGCGCCCAGAAGCGCAGGTTCTCGGTCACTGTCAACGCAGCTTTCAGACCATCGGCATGGGCGGCATAGGCAACCGAATCCTCGGCCATCTCGATCCGCCCATCGACCGCAAGTTGCAGTCCCGCCACGCAGCGCAGAAGCGTCGTCTTGCCGATGCCATTCGGGCCGCGCAGGATCAGCGCCTCTCCGGCATCAAGGGTGAAGGACACGCCTTCCACCGCCCTGATCCCGCCGCGAGCCACGGCAAGGTCATGGACGGCAAGCAGGCTCACAGGGGCAAAAGCGCGCAGGCGACGCGACGCCCTTCGGACAGGGTCACGTTATAGGTGCGCGCCGCCGTGGGAGAGGCCATCGCCTCTACCATCACACCCACCGCTTCCAGCGCATCGACCAGATCGGCGGGCGGATGGGCGATCTCCGCGCCCATGCCCAGGAACAGCACGTCGATTCGCCCCGACAGGGCCAGGAGTGCTGCTCGATCCTCCAACCCTCCCCAGGGTTGCGCCCCGCCCTGCTCGACAAGGACCGGACCCTGGATGACCTTTCCCCCCACGCGGAAAAAGCCGGGGCCATAGCCGTCAACCGGCACCGCCCCGTCGAAATCTGTGGGCTTCATCGCCATCAGGGGGCCTCGGCGCCCGGAAAGGAGGAGGCGGCGTCCTTGGGATCCTTCTTCGACCAGTCGCGCTTGACGCCCAGCCACAGAACGACGTTCTTGGCCACGTAGATCGAGGAATAGGTGCCGATCACGATCCCGAAAGTGATCGCGAAGACAAAGCCCCGGATCACGTCGCCACCCAGCACCAGCAGCGCGATCAGTGCCACGAGCGTGGTGCCCGAAGTCATCACCGTGCGGCTGAGGGTTTCGTTCACCGACAGGTTCATCACTTCGCGCAAGGCGCGCTTCTTGTATTTCATCAGGTTCTCGCGCAGCCGGTCGAAGACGACGACGGTATCGTTGATCGAGTAACCCACGATGGTCAGCAGCGCGGCCACCGTCGCCAGGTCGAACTTGATCTGGAACAGCGCAAAGACGCCCATGGTGATCAGCACGTCATGGACCAGCGAGACGATGGCCCCGACCGAGAACTGCCATTCAAAGCGCAGCCAGATATAGATCGAGATCGCCGCCAGAGACGCGAGAATGGCATAGACCGCGGTCTTGATCAGCTCTCCGGAAACCTTGGGACCGACCGACTCGACCGAAGGAAAGGTGATCGAAGGATCGACCTCCTGCAAGGCGGCCTCGACCGAGTTGATCGTCTCGGCAGTAACGGATTCCGTGCCTTCCTGCGCGCTGATGCGAACCTGCGCGACATGCTGATCCGCGCGGAAAGTCGGATCGAAGACCTGCGAGATCGCCACATCGCCCAGCCCAAGCGGCTGCAATGCCTGCCGATAGGTGCCGACATCCACCTCTTGCGTGGATTCGGTGCGGATCGTGGTGCCGCCCTTGAAATCGATGCCGAAATTCAACCCGAACACCAGCAGGCAGACCACCGACAGCACGGCCAGGACGGAAGAGATCCCGAAGGTCAGGAACTGCCAGCGGAAGAAATCGATCTTGGTGTTGTCGGGGACCAGTTTCAGACGGAAAGCCATGTTACACCTCGATCTGGCGCGGGCGGGCGCGTTCGAACCATGTGACGGTCATCAGCCGCGTCACCCACAATGCCGTAAAGACCGAGGTGACGATGCCGATGGTCAGCGTCACCGCAAAGCCCTTGACCGGGCCCGAGCCCAGGACGAACAGGATCGCGGCGATGATCAGCGTGGTGATATTGGCGTCCACGATCGCCGACATCGCCTTTTCATAGCCCAGTTCGATGGCACGGGCCGGGCCCCGGGCGGTTTTCAGCTCTTCGCGGATACGCTCGAAGACCAGCACATTGGCATCGACCGCCATGCCGATGGTCAACACGATCCCGGCGATGCCGGGCAGGGTCAGCGTCGCCCCGATCATCGACAGCACACCGAATATCAGCCCCATGTTGATGGCCAGCGCGATCGAGGCGAATACCCCGAACATCCCGTAGGACAGGACCATCAGCACGATCACGGCTATGAATCCCACCATCGAGGCGATCTTGCCCGCGTCGATGCTGTCCTGTCCCAGTTCGGGCCCGACGGTCCGCTCTTCGAGGAAGGTCAGCTCGGCTGGCAGCGCGCCGGCCCGCAGCAGGATGGCCAGTTCATTGGCCTCGTCGAATGTCATGGAGCCGGAAATCATTCCCGACCCGGTCGTGATGGCCTGCTGGATCTCCGGGGCCGAGATCACCTCGTCATCCAGCACGATGGCAAAGGGCTGGTGAATATTGGCCGCCGTATAGGCACCGAATTTCCGCGCACCCGTCGGGTTGAAGCGGAAATCGACCGCGGGCAGCCCGTTCTGGTCGGTCGAGGGGAGTGCATCGGTCAGTTCCTCGCCGGTGACAACCGGAGCTTCCTCGATCGTGTAATAAACCCCTTCCTTCTTGGAATCGGGCAACACGACCTGCCCCGGATCCACCTGCGCATCCGGATCCGAGCCGATTCCCGCGACGGGGTTGAAGGTCAGCTTGGCGGTGGTACCGATCAGCGATTTCAGTTCTTCGGCCGATCCTATCCCCGGAACCTGGATCAGGATGCGGTCGCTCCCCTGGCGCATGATCGTGGGTTCGCGCGTGCCGACCTCGTCAACGCGGCGACGAATGATTTCAAGGCTCTGCTGGATGGTCCGGTCGTCGGTCACGGCCTTTTCGGCCTCTGACAACTGGACCGTCATGACCTTGCCGTCGCCGGATATGTCGAGGCTTGACTGCCCCGCCCCGGTCAGGCTGGTCACGGGATCGGAAAAGCCGCGCACGATCTCGATCGCACGCGCCATCTGATCGGGATTCCCGATCTCGATCTTCAATAGACCATCCTGCGATTCCAGCTTGTGATTCGTGCCGATGGTCGCGCGCTCTTCGGCCAGCGCACGGCGCAGATCGGGCCAGAGCGCATCCAAGCGCGACTTGTAGACCTCGCTCACCTGCACCTCGGCCAGAAGATGGGCACCGCCGCGCAGGTCAAGCCCCAGATTGACCAGACCGCTTGGCAGCCAGCCCGGCCAATCGGACTCCGCCGCTTCGAGTTCGGGAGTGCTGACGCCGGTCTTCTCGATCGTCGCCACGGCGTCGTTATGCGCCTCGACCCGTTCGTAGAACAGGTTGGGCATGGCATAGGCCAGCCCCAGCACGCAGATCCCGATGATCAGGATGCGCTTCCAGCGGTCGATCTGAAGCATCTGGCGTCAAACCCTCAATTATTGGCGGCGGCCGGGGTGGTCGCGGAGATCACCTGGGCAATCGTCGAGCGGACGACGCGGACGCGGACGCTGCGCGATCTCGACCTCGAGTTCGTCGTCACGGGCGCTGGCGACCTTGCCGATCAGCCCGCCCTGGGTGACGATCTGGTCGCCCTTTTTCAGCGCCGCAACCATTTCACGATGTTGCTTGGCCCGCTTCTGCTGCGGCCGGATCATCAGGAAATACATGATCGCGAAGATCAGGATCAGCGGGATGAACTGCGCAAAGGCCGCGCCACCGGATCCTCCGGCGGCCTGAGCGAAGGCAGGGGTAGCAAACATGCGGTTTCCTTTCGGCTGTCAGGCCGGGGCTAGGCACCGACCCTGTTCGAGTTGGCGCGCAACCTATCTGCGCGGCCGGACATTGGCAAGAAACTGCGCGACAACTGATCGGGCATCGTGACAAGGGGTGGCCGGGTTCTCCGTCCGTCGAATGAAAACCCTCCCATCTTAAGATGTTATTAACTGCATAACCGTAAGGATGCCCGGTATCCGAAACATGCCAAACGCCCTTTCCGAGCCGGAGTGGAACATGAAACGCATCCCCATCATAGCAGCCGTTCTCTTGCTGTCATCCGCCGCTTTTGCGGAAGATTCCACCGTCAACACTTCTTCTTCGGCGCCCGAAGCCACCGGTTCGGGCATGGGCCGCGACTGGAAAGGGTTCTATGCCGGGGTGCAATCCGGTGCAGGCAAGGCCTCGCTGACGGAATATGACCACAGGGAGGATCTGGGCGATTTCCTTGGCTACGGGGTTCATTTCGGTCGCCTCGTCGATCACGGCCGCCTGCTTGCCGGGGTCGAGATCGATGCCGGACTGATCCGGCGCGATACCGACGAGGCCCGGCATAAATTGCTGCGCTTCAAGACCGTTTTCGGTGTCGATCTCGGCAGATTCGCGCCCTATGGGGTTTTCGGAAGCGCGAATTTCATCCCCGACGGTCCAGAACTGAGCCCGACAGCCGGGCTGGTCTATGGATTGGGCGCGAATCTGCAGGTCACGGATCGCCTGACGCTCGGCATCGAGCATACGAGGCACGATCTCGGCGATGTCGGCGGATATCCCGGAACCGATCTGCATGCCGTGCTGACACAGTTCCGCGTCGGATTCAGGTTCTGAGGTTACACAAAGAATTGATGGGCCGTGCCGCCCCGGCAGGGACCGGGCCAACGGTCCGCCCCTTTTGCCGGGACATTGCCCCGATCATGACGCCGGCTGCCCCCGTTCGACCAGCCGGGCAAAGAAACTTGCGCCGACCGGGGCGATCTCATCGTTGAAATCATAGCCGGGATTGTGAACTCCGGGCCCTTCCCCCTGCCCAAGGAACAGGTAGCAGCCCGGACGCGCATTCAGCATGTAGCTGAAATCCTCGGCCCCCATCTCGCGCCCCACCGAATCCTCGACATTGGCCGCTCCCGCCACCTCGCGGGCGACTTCGGCCGCGAAGCCGGCCTGGTCGGGATCGTTCACCGTGGCCGGATAACCCTCGATATAGTTCAGCTCGGCGCTGACATCATAGGCCGCGCCCTGCCCCGCGCAGATCTCGGTCAGGCGGCGGCGGACCATCTCGCGGACCTGTGGATCGAATGTCCGCACCGTGCCGCAGATCCAGGCGTCATCGGGCACGATATTGTCGGCGCTGCCGGTATGGATCTGGGTGACCGAGACGACCAGATCGTCCAGCGCATAGTGGTTGCGGCTGGAAATCGTCTGGATCGCGTTCACGATGGCCACTGCCGCCACGACCGGATCGGCGGTCAGATGCGGCATGGCGCCATGCCCGCCGCGCCCCTTCACGTCGATCTCGAAACTGTCCACCGCCGCCATGATCGGCCCGGGCGTGGTATAGATATTGCCTGCCTGATGGTTCGGGCTGTTATGCATGGCGAAGACCCGCGAGATGCCGAAACGCTCCATCATGCCCTCGCGCACCATGGCGTCGCCGCCGCCGCCATTCTCTTCGGCGGGCTGGAAGATCAGCGCCGCGCGGCCCGCGAAATTCCGTGTCTCGGCCAGGTATTTCGCCGCCCCGAGCAGCATGGTCGTATGCCCGTCATGCCCGCAGGCATGCATCCGCCCCGGCACTTTCGAGGCCCATTCCGCGCCGGTGGTTTCCTCCATCGGCAAGGCATCCATATCGGCCCGCAGACCGATGGTCGGCCCCTCGCCCCGCCCGTTCACGATGGCGACGATCCCGGTCTGCCCGATTCCCTCGTGGATCTCGTCCACGCCGAATTCGCGCAGCCTCGCGGCGACGAAAGCCGCTGTCTCGTGACAGTCGAAACCCAGTTCGGGATGCTGGTGCAGGTGCCGCCTCCATGCGGTCATCTCGTCGGTGTAATCAGCGATACGGTTCAGGACTGGCATGTGGACTCACCTTCCGGGCTGTGGCAATCGATCCATCGGAGCCGAGGACGGGGTGAATTGCAATGGCTGACAGCAAGGATGCGGGAACCGAGATCGCCCGCCTGATCGATATCATGGACAAGCTGCGGGACCCGGAGACCGGCTGCCCCTGGGACATCGAGCAGGATTTCGCCTCGATCGCGCCCTATACGATCGAGGAGGCGCATGAGGTCGCCGATGCCATCGACCGCAAGGCATGGGGTGAATTGCCCGGGGAACTGGGCGATCTGCTGTTGCAGGTGGTGTTCCATGCCCAGATGGCGCGTGAAAAGGGGATGTTCGATTTCGCCGATTGCGCGGCGGCGATTTCCGACAAGCTGATCTTCCGCCATCCGCATGTCTTCGGCGATGAGAGCCGCGACAAATCGGCCGAACAGCAGGTCAGGGACTGGGAGGCGATCAAGGCCGCCGAGCGCGCAGGCAAGGCCGAGCGTGGGACGCTGGACGGGGTTGCCCTTGGCCTTCCCGCCCTGACCCGGGCGATCAAGCTGCAGAACCGCGCCGCTCGGGTGGGTTTCGACTGGCCGGGCGCGGAAGACGTTCTGGACAAGATTACCGAGGAAACCGCCGAACTGGTCGAGGCACGCGACAAGCTGGGACCGGACGCGCTGGAGGAAGAGTTCGGCGACCTGATATTCGTGATGGCCAATCTGGCACGGCATCTGAAGATCGACCCGGAACAGGCCCTGCGCCGGGCGAACACCAAGTTCACCCGCCGTTTCCAGGCCATCGAGGCGGCGCTGGCAGAGGATAACCGCCGCCCTGAGGACAGCGACCTGGCCGAGATGGATCGGCTCTGGGATCAGGCGAAGGTGATGGAGAAAGCCAGCCGGTAACGACTTGCCGAGACTCTCGCGAATTGCCGTGCAGCGCTTGCTTTGTTATCGCTAACAGAATATAGTCATCCCAAAGCCAGAGGAGGCCGCAAGATGACCCTTCACGCCACCATCGACCGCGTCACCGACCGGATCCGCGAACGCTCGCAAGACAGCCGCAGCCACTATCTGAGGAAAATCGCGAAGGCGGCCGAGGATGGCCCCCGCCGCGCGCATCTATCCTGCGGCAACCAGGCCCATGCCTATGCCGCGATGGATGACAAGGAAGATATGGCGACGACGCGCAAGCCGAATATCGGCATCGTCACCGCCTATAATGACATGCTCTCGGCGCATCAGCCCTATGAGCGTTATCCCGATCTCATCCGCCGGGCGGGCCATGCGGCGGGCGCAACCGTGCAGGTCGCGGGCGGCGTGCCCGCCATGTGCGACGGCGTCACCCAGGGCCGCGCCGGGATGGAACTGTCACTGTTCTCGCGCGACGTGATCGCGCTCGCGGCCGGGGTGGCGTTGTCGCATGATTGTTTCGACGCGGCGCTGTATATGGGGGTCTGCGACAAGATCGTGCCGGGGTTGGTCATCGGGGCGGCCACTTTCGGACATGTCCCCGCCGTGTTCATTCCTGCCGGGCCAATGCCCTCGGGCCTGCCCAATGACGAGAAGTCGAAGATCCGCCAGAAATTCGCCACCGGAGAGGTCGGGCGCGACGAGTTGATGGCGGCCGAGATGGCCTCTTACCACAGCCCCGGCACCTGCACCTTCTATGGCACCGCCAACAGCAACCAGATGCTGATGGAATTCATGGGCCTGCACCTGCCGGGATCAAGCTTCGTCAATCCGAACACGCCCCTGCGCGAGGCGCTGACCGTGGCCGGTGTCGAACGCGCGGCGGCGATCACCCGCTTGGGCAATGACTACCTGCCCGCGGGCGAGGTGCTGGACGAGCGCGCCTTCGTCAATGGCATGGTCGGGTTGATGGCAACCGGAGGCTCCACCAATCTCGTCATGCATTTGCCGGCCATGGCGCGGGCCGCCGGCGTACGGCTGGATATCGAGGATTTCCATGATATTTCCGAGGCCGTGCCGCTGATGGCGCGGGTCTATCCCAACGGCCTGGCCGATGTGAACCATTTCCACGCGGCGGGCGGGATCGGCTACATGATCGGGCAATTGCTGGATGCCGGGCTGCTGCATCCGGATGTCAAGACGATCAACGGCACCGGGCTGGACGGCTATACGACCGAGCCCAAGCTGGACGGTGCCCGTGTCCGGTGGGAGGCCGGGGCGAAGGAATCGCTGAACGACAAGATCCTGCGCCCGGCACATGATCCCTTCGCCGCGACCGGCGGGCTCAAGCAACTCGAGGGCAACCTGGGCCGCGGCGTGATCAAGGTCAGCGCGGTGGCCGAGGAACGCCACGTGATCGAGGCCAAGGCCCGCGTCTTCAGCGACCAGGAACAGGTGAAGGCCGCCTTCAAGGCCGGCGAGTTCACCGAGGACACCATTGTTGTCGTGCGCTTCCAGGGGCCGCGCGCGAATGGCATGCCCGAGCTGCATTCGCTGACCCCGACCCTTGCGGTGCTGCAGGATCGCGGGCTCAGGGTCGCACTGGTGACGGATGGGCGGATGTCGGGTGCCTCGGGCAAGGTGCCTGCGGCGATCCATATCTCGCCCGAGGCCTCGGTCGGCGGGCCGCTGGCACGGGTGCGCGATGGTGACATGATCCGCATGGATGCGACCATGGGCACGATCGACTGCCTTGCCGAGGAGTTCGAGGACCGCAGGCCCGCAGCCTTCGACCCGGCCCCCAGCAGCGAGGGCATGGGGCGCGAGATGTTCGCCGCCTTCCGCGCCGTCGCCGGTCCCGCGACCGAAGGCGCGGGCGTGGTGGTCTGAGGGCTCTGCCGGATCAGGCGGCCGCCGCCTCGGTTGCGACCTCGCATACGGCGCTGCGCAGATAGCAGATGAAGTCCGAGGCCATGTGCTGTCCGGGACCGTCATTCACATGGACATTCAACCATGTCTGCGGCAGCGGCGGCAAGGCACCGTTATGCTCGATGATTTCCAGCCCCGCTTCCGGCCTGTCGGCGGGTATGATCGTGACGCCCAGATCCGCGCTGGCCAGAACGCGCCAGGTGTCCTTGCCCCCCTCGCCGATCATCTGCCGCCATTCGATCCCGGCGCGGTCCAGCGCCTCCATCCCTGCCGGCGTATAGCTGCAATCCGGTGAATTCGCGAAGGGGAAGGGACGCTCCATCCAGACCTTTCCGCCGACCGCCCCAGCCCATGCCAGGTCGGCCTTGCCCAGGTGAATTGCGCCCGGAGGGGACTCGAATTCGGTGGTCAGGATCAGGTCGTGATCGCCCTGTTTCAACTGCCGCCGCAGATCCCGGCTGCGCGCGGTATTGATGACCAGTTCGATCCGCGGATGATCCTGCCGGAAAGCACGGGTCGCCTGCGCCACCTTGTCGATCATCCAGTCGCAGGTCAAACCGACACGCAGCCGCCCCTCGGGGCGCTCGCCCATGAAACGGGCGATGATCGCGTCGTTATGCGCCAGCATCTTGCGCGCCTCGGTCAGCAGTTCAAAGCCGAAATCCGACAGGATCACGCCCCGCCCCTGCTTGAGCAGCACCGGGCGGCCGAACACCTCCTCCAGCCGTTTCATCTGCATCGAGATCGCGCTTTGCGTCATGTTCAGCGCCTCTGCCGCGCGGGTCACGGCACCATATTCGGCCACTGCCAGCAGCGATCGCAGCGTTGCGACATCGAGATTACGCATTCCTCAATCCTCCTGATACTTCATATCAAAATCATTCGTTTTACTAATACATCTTGAGCGCCTAAATATCAACCCATCGGATGGTAATCGAGAATATTATCACCACGATTGATGAAACAGATCACCGGAGGTGAAGAATGGCACAGAAATCCGCCGCTATGCTGCGCGTCATGACCGGGCAAGGCATCGTCCCGCGCCCCGGTTGGATCGAACGCATCCTGACCATGTTCGACGTCCGCAAGACCCGCATCGACCTGTCGAGACTGACCGACGAGCAATTGCGCGATGTCGGCCTGACCCGCGACGACGTCGAAGCCGAACTGGCCCGCAAGATCTGGGATGTTCCACCGCATTGGCGCCATCGCTGAAAATCCCGCATGATGCGCCATATGCGCGTCATGCGGATCGCCGATACGCGATATTTCAATCAGGGCAGTCCAGGGCCGGTCCGAAACGATCCAGCATCCTTGTCCGGATCTGGTCCCGCGTCTGGCGATAGGCGGCCAGCTTGGCCTCGCGCCCCTCTGCCAGTCCGGTCGGATCCATGATCGGCCAGTATTCGACCTCCAGATGAAAGATCCGCGTCATCTCCAGCGCCAGCCGCTGGCTTGCCGGAGAGAGCGCCACGATCAGGTCGAAACCACCAAGATCGTCGCCCCAATCCTGCATCTCTTCAAAACTGCGGCTGCGGTGATTCGACAGTTCGATCCCGATCTCGTCGCAGACGGCGATGGCGAAACCGTCGATCTCCAGATCGTTCCGGACCCCCGCCGATTGCACATAGGCGAGATGGCCGTAGAACTTCTTCATCATCCCTTCCGCCATGGGCGAGCGGACCGCATTATGATCGCAGCAGAACAGAACCGAAGTGGGGATCTTGTCCTGCGCCATCAGCTTACCCCTGCGGAATCAGTGCGCAAATCAGGGTAAAGAGGCGCCGCGCCGTATCGATATCCAGCTCGGCCTTGCCCTCCAACCGTTCCTTCAGAGTCCGTGCCCCCTCGTTGTGGATTCCGCGCCGCGCCATGTCGATGGCTTCGATCTGCGCCGGTGGCAGGCGTTTCACGGCCTCGAAATAGCTTTGGCAGATCTGGAAATAATCCTTCACGACCTGCCGGAACGGCCCGAGCGAAAGATGAAACTCGGCCACTTTCTCGGCATTCTCGCTGGTGACGTCGAAGACCAGCCGTCCCTCGCGGATATCCAGCCCCAGCACGAAGGGCCCATCGGGGACAGGCTGCCCGTCACGCCCCGGAACGGAAAAGCTGTTATCCTCGATCAGATCGAAGATCGCCACCTTCCGCTCCTGCTCCATCTCGGGCGTGGCGGGCGCGATCGCGGAATCGTCGATCTCTATGCGGGTGATCCTGCTCATTCCGCCTTCCCTTCGTTCAGCGCCTTCAGGCGTGCCTCGACCGAGGCGCCATGCGCCTGCAGCCCTTCGGAAGCTGCCAGCCGCGTCGCGGCGGGTCCGATGGCGGCAAGGGCCCCGGGCGTCAGGCGGGCGATGGTCGTGCGCTTGAGAAAATCCAGCACCGAGAGACCCGAGGAAAACCGTGCCGAGCGCGCCGTCGGCAGGACATGGTTCGGGCCGCTGACATAATCGCCCACCGCCTCGGGCGTATAAGGCCCGAGAAAGATCGCCCCGGCATGGCGGCATTTTGTGGCCAGCGCCTCGGGGTCGTCCACGCAAAGCTCCAGGTGCTCAGGCGCGATGCGGTTGGACAGGGTCGCGGCCTCATCGAGATCACGGGTGATGATGATGGTGCCGTAATCGCGCCAGCTCGCCCCGGCGATCCCGGCGCGCGGGAGCGTCGGCAGGATCCGGTCCACGGCCCCGGCGACGGCATGGCCAAGCGCCGGATCCGTGGTGATCAGGATCGACTGCGCATCGGCGTCATGCTCGGCTTGCGCCAGCAGGTCCAGCGCCAGCCAGTCGGGATCCTGCTCTCCTTCCGCGATGATCAGCACCTCGGAGGGGCCCGCGATCATGTCGATGCCCACGCGCCCGAAGACCTGCCGCTTGGCCGCTGCGACATAGGCATTGCCCGGCCCGGTGATCTTGTCGACCGGCGGGATGGTCTCGGTCCCATAGGCCAGTGCGGCGATCGCCTGCGCACCGCCGATGCGATAGATCTCGTCCACCCCCGACAGTTGCGCCGCCAGCAGGACCAGCGGATTTATCACCCCATCCGGGGTCGGCACGCAGACCACCAGCCGCTCGACCCCGGCCACCCGCGCCGGAATCGCGTTCATCAGCACCGAGGACGGATAGGCCGCCTGCCCTCCTGGCACATAAAGACCGGCAGCCGATACCGGCGTCCAGCGCCATCCCAGGGTCGCGCCCTCGGGATCGGTCCAGCTTGCATCCTCGGGCACCTGCCTCGCGTGATAGGCGCGGATACGCTCTGCCGCGAGCATCAGCGCGGCACGATCCTCGGCCGAGACCTTGGCCACTTCGGTCGCGATTTCCTCGGCGGAAAAGCGCAGCCGGTCCGGGGTCAGGTCCAGCCGGTCGAATTTCGTCGTCAATTCGCACAGGACCGCGTCGCCGCGCGCGCGCAGATCGGCGATGATTGCGGCGACGGTATCGTTCACATCGGTGGAATCCTCGCGCTTGGCCGACAGCATCGCGGCAAAGCGAGCCTCGAAATCGGCATCGGATGTATTCAATGTGACCGGCATGGCATTCCCCTGCAATTGCGCCTTGTTAGCGGCTTGCCGCCGCGGCCTCAAGCGGGACGAATCCGCAATTTCCCGGGTCCCGTCCGAAACAGGCCGGGATCGCCGCCCCAGTCCCCTGAGACAGATCAACCGGCAGGAGAGCCGCAGTCACCCGGCACATTGGGGGCGGAGTTCCGGGCCGATCACGTCCTGCTTGCCGGAATGTGACGTCCTGTCAGGGCTTTCCCCCGGGTTCCCCCTTTTCTTTCGCACGGAACTAGGCCAGCCTGCGGCGCGTTATCATGGTCACTCGGGAACGGGTCCATCAAGCATATGCGCGGCACAGCCTCTGCCGCATACAAGACAGGAAAGGGAGACAGATGAAACTCCGCATGACCACCATTCTCGCCGCTTCGGGCCTGGTCGCCCTGGGCGCCTGCACCGACCCCGCCGGTACTGGCACTGGCACCGGCATGACCCGTACGCAGCAGGGCGCGCTGGCCGGGGCGGCCATCGGCGCCGTGCTTGGCGGCACCCGCGACGACGACAAGAACAACCAGGGCCGCGATGCCGCCAAGGGTGCGATCCTTGGCGCCGCCGCCGGCGCGATCGCCGGCAATATCCTCGACCGCCAGGCCGCGGCGCTGGATCAGGCGATCACCAATCCCAATGTGCAGATCGTCAATCACGGCTCCTACCTGCAGGTGATCCTGCCCGAGGGAATCCTCTTCGCCACCGATTCGGCGGCCGTGTCGGGTCCGGCGCAGAACGATCTCTATGCCGTCGCACGCAACCTGAACCAATATCCGAACAGCCGCGTCGAGGTGATCGGCCATACCGACAATACCGGCAGCGCCGCCTACAACCAGGACCTGTCGCAGCGCCGGGCACAATCGGTCGCCGGCATCCTGACCGCGGGTGGCGTCTCTTCGGGCCGAGTCGTCGCCGTAGGCCGTGGCGAATCGCAGCCCATCGCCTCGAACGGCACGGTCGAGGGCCGCGCCCAGAACCGCCGGGTCGAGATCATCATCCGCCCGACGCAGTAAAGCTGCCCGAAATCATGCCGGGGGGCCGGACCAGTTCCGGCCCCTTTTCCATGCCCGCGCCCCGGTTCCCACTATCCGGACGATCACTGGCACTGCCCGAATCGGGTGCCTCTTCTTCATGCAAATATCCCGGGGGAATCCGGCCCGGACGGGCCGGATGGGGGCAGCGCCCCCTGCCCTCGAACCCTGCCCCTCACATCACGACGCGGGTCACCAGCGGCGCCAGCCCCTCGATCTCCACCGTCACCACCTGGTCGGCCAGCACGGCGCCGACCCCGGCCGGGGTTCCGGTATAGATCAGATCCCCGGGCGCCAGCGCCACGAAGCGCGACAGATAGGCGATGATCTCGGGCACCGACCAGATCATATCGGCGAGATCGCCGCTCTGCCTCGGCTCCCCATCCAGAAGCAGGCCGATCGCGCCGCGCTCCAGCACGCCGGTCTCGGCCACCGGGTGCAGCACCCCGCAAGCCGCCGAGAAATCGAAGCCCTTCGCCATGTCCCAGGGCCGCCCCTGCTTCTTGGCCACGCCCTGCAAGTCGCGGCGGGTGAAATCATTCCCGGCCGCATAGCCCCAGACATGATCCTGCGCCTCCGAGGCCGGAATATCGCGCCCGCCCCGTCCCAGGGCAACCACCAGCTCGGCCTCGAAATGCAGATTGGCGGTCTGCGGCGGATAGGGCAGATCGCCACCATCGGTCAGCAACGCATCGGCGGGCTTGGAAAAGAAGAAGGGCGGCTCGCGGTCGGGATCATGTCCCATCTCGCGGGCATGATCGGCATAGTTCCGGCCGACGCAATAGATCCGCCGGACCGGGAACCGGGCCCTGATGTTCGCGACGGGGACAGAAGCCGGTTCCGGCACCGGCAGGACATGATCAGTCATCCTCGCTCCTGACTGGCGGTTCGTAACCCTCGAAGGTGATATTGTCGGCAATGCCCCGCGCCGCGTCCTCTTCCTCGGCCGAACGGATCGTCCAGCACAGGATCGGCACGCCCTGCGACTTGAGCGCATCGACGCGAAGATTGCCCAGATCTCCCTGGTGATGCGAGATAAAACAGGCCCCCACCCGGTCGAAATCCATGATCGAGGCCAGGTGACTGCGGGTCTCCTCATCCAGCATGGGCCAATCCTGCGCCGGAAAACCGCAGCTGGTGATCCCCACGGGGATGTCGGGGCAAACCTCGTGAAACGCCTTCACGATATGCGGGTTGAAGGACATGACCGCGACCGGCCCTTCATAGCCCTCCAAAACCTCGGCCACCCGTTGATGCAGCTCGCCGATCTGCGGGCCGAGACGGCCATCCTGGTCCTTGATCTCGATCAGGAGCGGCACCCGCCCCGCCACCAGCTCCAGCATCTGCGCGAGCGTCGGGATCGGCTCATCGCTGCCCAGCAGGCGCTTGCCGGCCAGCAGGGCGGCGGTATGCCCGGAAACGGGCCCCTTATCCCCTGTCAGCCGTTCAAGATCGTAATCGTGAAACACCATCGGCACGCCATCGGCGGCGGGCTGGATATCCATCTCGATCCCGTAACCCGCCGCGATGGCCGCACGCGCCGCCGCCAGGGAGTTCTCCGGCACCCCCTGCCCGTGCAATCCGCGATGGGACAGGGGAATGCGGCTGAATTCTGGCAGCAGCTTGCGCATCATTCCACCTCGAAGATCGCTTCGATCTCGACCGCGACGCCCAGGGGCAGTGCGGCGGCAGAGACGGCTGCACGGGCATGGCGGCCCGCATCCCCGAAGACCTCGACCATCAGGTCCGAACAGCCATTGATCACCTTGGGCTGATCGGTGAAATCCGGGGTCGAGTTCACGAAGCCGGTCAGCTTGACCACCCGCCTGACATTGTCCAGCGACCCGGTCGCCGCCCGCAATTGCGCGATCAGCGCGAGGCCGCAGCGCCGGGCGGCGGCGGCCCCTGCCTCGACATCCATCGTCTCGCCCAGCTTGCCCTGGATCAGCCCGTTCTCATCGGCACTGATCTGGCCCGAGACGAAGATCAGGTTGCCCGAGCGGGCGAAGGGTACGTAATTCGCCGCCGGGGCGGGCGCGTCCGGCAGGGTGATGCCTTTGTCGGTCAGTGTCTTCTCGAAGCTCATAGGTTCCTCACCAGTTGATATGATTACGAAAATCGGACAGCAGGATTGTCCAGCCATCCAGGATGTCATTGAAATTGCGCCGTCCGATCCCATCCTCGGCCAGGTTGATATCCATCTCGATCACCGGATCGCCCTCGGAGTCCAGATAGGCCTTGCCGAAACGATATTCCCGGTTCCAGTCATTGACCAGAGCCAGACTGCGCGATCCCGGATCGTCGAATCCGGCGACGAATTGCAGCGAGCGGCAGAGGCCGTCATCGCAATTGTAGAAATTGACGCTGAAGCGCGTGTCATCCACAAGGCCATGTATCCGCGGGTCGCCATAATCATCGGTATCCTGGGAGACCTGCATTCCGGCATCCTGCATCAATATCCCGATCACTTCGGGATCGCCCATCACCTGCGCCGGGACGCTTGTCGGCAACAGGGCAAGGCACAGGCTGGCAGTCAATCGTCGCATCCGACTCCTCTTGCGGGATCGGGGCGCAGACTAGTGCGGATCGGCAGCGAATGAAAAGACCGGAACCTTCAAAGGAGGCACTTCGCCGCCAGGTTTCGCCACCGCAAGCCATATGTGGTTCGCGCAACCGCCTTCCCGGC
This sequence comes from Paracoccus methylarcula, assembly GCF_003007735.2. Lineage (GTDB taxonomy): Bacteria > Pseudomonadota > Alphaproteobacteria > Rhodobacterales > Rhodobacteraceae > Paracoccus > Paracoccus methylarcula. The sequence continues at coordinate 237,797 of NZ_PXNQ02000002.1, read as the reverse complement.
ATTTGCGGGGTAAGTCCCGGCGTGGCCGCGCGGGTCCCTAGGCGACCAGGGCTTCGGCGCGTTGCAGATCGACGCTGACCAACTGGCTGACCCCCTGCTCGACCATGGTCACGCCGAACAGGCGGTCCATCCGCGCCATGGTGACCGCGTGGTGGGTGATGATCAGGAAGCGCGTGTCGGTGCGCCGCGTCATCTCGTCCAGCAGGTCGCAGAAGCGGCTGACATTGGCATCGTCCAGCGGCGCGTCCACCTCGTCCAGCACGCAGATCGGCGCGGGATTGGCCAGGAACACCGCGAAGATCAGCGCAAGCGCCGTCAGTGTCTGTTCGCCCCCGGACAGCAGGCTGAGCGTGGACAGTTTCTTGCCCGGAGGCTGGCACATGATTTCCAGCCCGGCCTCCAGCGGATCGTCGGATTCGACCAGCACCAGGCGCGCCTCGCCACCCCCGAACAAGGTGGTGAACAATGTCGAGAAATTGCCGTTTACCGTATCGAATGCCGCCAGCAGCCGCTCGCGCCCCTCGCGGTTCAGGCTGCCGATCCCGGCGCGCAGCTTGCGGATCGCTTCTTCCAGATCCGCCTTCTCGGCAGCCAGCCGGTCGCGCTCTTCCTCCAGCTCGCGCTTGTCCTCATCGGCGCGCAGATTGACCGCGCCCAAGGCGTCGCGCTGCGCTCGCAGCCGCGCGATCCGATCCTCCAGCGCGGCAGCGGGGGTCTCGGTATCGGCATCTTCCAGGCTGTCGCACAGCGCCTGCGGCGTCGATTCGGTTTCCTCGAAAATCCGCGCCCGGGCCACGGCCTCGCTGTCCCGCGCCGCCTCCGCCCGGGCCTCGCGCGCGGCCCTCGTCTCGCGCGCCTCCGAGGCCATGCGCTCGGCATCGCGCTCGGCATGGGCGGCGGCGCGGGCCGCGTCATCGGCCGCCGACAGTGCTTCGCGGGCACGGGAAAGCCGGTCCTCGGCCTGCGCCTCGCGTTCGCTGAGACTGTCGCGTTTCTCGGCCAGAACAGCGGGTTGCGCCTCGGCCTGCTGCAATTCCCCGGCGGCGGCCTCGCGGCGGCTGGCCAGTTCAGCGGCCCGCGTACCAGCCTGCTGAAGCCGCAGCTTCCAGCCCGATTCCTCCTTGGCGATTTCCTGCAGGCGTTTCTGCCGGGCGTTCCCCTCGCGGCGCAATTCATCCAGCGCGGCGCGGCGGGTCATGGTGGCAATCCGCGCCGCCTCGACCCCGGTGCGGGCGTTCTCGACCGCCTGCGCCGCATCGCCGCGATCAGGCAGATCGGCCAGCGCCCGCTCGGCCTGGGCCAGCCGGGTTCGGGCATCCGAAGCATCTGCCCGGTGCCGGGTCAACTCTCCCCGCGCCGATTCCACACGGCTGTTCGCCATCGCCAGATCGGATTCCGCGCGAGTCGCGCCCCGCGCCGCATCCGACAAGAGCCGCTCTGCCTCGCGCCGTCCGTCACGGGCGGATTTCTCCTGCATCGAGGCATCGTTCAGCCGCGACCTGGCCTCGTCATGGGCGTCAGCCGCCGCATCCGCGCGTGCCTGCGCCTCTTCAACTTGCGCGGTGATCTCGTTGAGTTGGTTGACCTTTTGCAGATGCAGCGCAGCCGAGGAAGACGCCTCGCCCGCCATCACCCGCATCCCGTCCCACCGGAACAGATCGCCCTCGGGTGTCACCAGCCGCTGGCCGGGCAGCAGCCCCGCCTGCAGCGCAGCCCCGGTTTCTGCATCCGGGATCAGCCCGACTTGCGAGAGCCGCCGCGCCAAGGCTTCGGGTCCGGTGACATGCTGGGCCAGCGCCGCCGCCCCTTCGGGCAAGGGCTGCGGCGAATCCCAACCGGGCAGATCGTGCCACCCCGTCTCCCCGTCCTCGGCCAGCCCGGCCCGCAGATCATCGCCCAAGGCGGCACCGAAGGCGACCTCGTATCCCTTGGCAACCTGCACCCGGTCGAGGATCGCCTTGCCGTCCGATTGCCCGCGTTCGACCAATCGCTTGAGCGCCGCCATCTCGGCAGTCAACGCCCCCGCCTCGCCCTCGGCCTCCGACCGGGCGGCGCGGGCCGAAGCTTCGGCTGCCTCGGCCTCGGCGCGAATAGCTTCCGCGTTGCCCAACGCCTCCTCGGCAGCCTCGGCCCGGTCGCGCGCGGCATCTTGCGCCTCTTCGGCGGCCCGCAATGCCTCCTCGGCGGCGGTCCCGGCCTCGGCGGCGCGCTTGGCATTCTCGTCGGCCTCGGCGGCGGCGCGTTCGGCACGCGCCAGCATGTCGCGCAGATCCGAGGCCAGTCGTTCGGCGGATTGATGGCGGGCGGCAAGCCGTGCCGATTCGTCGGTCAGTTCGGCCAGCCGTGCCTCGACCTCGCGCAGCGCCTCGGCGGCTTCATCCGCGGCAGCGGCCGCCGCGTCCACGCGCTCGTCATGGCCCTGCCCGGATTTCTCCAGCTCGGTCCGTTCCCAGTCCAGGCGTTCCACCACCTCGCCCGCGTCGCGGTTCAGTGCGTCCTCGCGTTCGATATCCCGGTCGAGCTGCGTGATTCGGGCGACCAGCGCCGAAACCTGCTCGGCGGCCCGCGCCTCGGCCTCGTCCAGCGCCTCGCGCTCCACGGTCAGGCGCGACAGAATCGCCGCCGCCACCTGTTCCTCCTCGCGCAGGGGAGGCAGCGCCTCATCCGCGGCCTCCCGCCGCTCGGCGGCCTGGCGCGACGCCGCCTCGGCCTCACCCGCGGCCTTGACCGCCGCCGCCAAAGTCTCGGTCGCCGCCATCCGCGCCTCTTCCGCCTCGGACCAGCGGCGATAGAGCAGCAGTCCCTCGGCCAGCCGCAAACCCGCCCCGATCTCGCGATATTTCGCCGCCGCCCGCGCCTGCCGGGCAAGGCTGGCCGCCTGCGTGGACAACTGATCCAGCGTGTCATCCACGCGGGTCAGGTTGTTCTCGGCCCCGTTCAGCTTCAACTCGGCCTCGTGCCGGCGCTGGTAGAGCCCCGAGATCCCCGCCGCCTCTTCCAGGATCCGGCGGCGGCTTTTGGGCTTGGCGTTGATCAGTTCGCTGATCTGCCCCTGCCGCACCAGCGCCGGGGAATGCGCGCCGGTCGAGGCATCGGCGAACAGCATCTGCACATCGCGCGCCCGCACATCCTTGCCTGCGATCTTGTAGGCGGAACCGGCATCGCGGGTGATCCGGCGAACGATGTCGAAATGATCCTCGTCATTGAATCCCGCCGGCGCCAGCCGGTCGCGATTGTCGAGAGTCAACGTGACCTCGGCATGGCCCTTGGCCGAGCGGCGCGAGGTGCCGGCAAAGATTACATCTTCCATCCCCTCGCCGCGCATCGCGGTCGGGCGGTTCTCGCCCATGACCCAACGCAACGCCTCCAGCAGGTTCGACTTGCCGCAGCCATTTGGACCGACGACACCGGTCAACCCTTCGCGGATGACCAGGTCGGTCGGGTCCACGAAGCTCTTGAAGCCGTTGAGACGAAGGCGGTCGAAGCGCAAGGGTCGGCCTTTCCAGAATCAGAATTATAGGGGATTGTTGCCGCGAGACCGCTACAAGTCAACAGGGAGCCCAATATATGGATAAATTTGCCGGGTTATCCACAAGATGCGCGTCACCGCTGGCGCGCGAAACTATATCCCGATTTCCGGTGCAATCCCGTCTGGCACAGTCCGGACCGCTCGACTAGCCTGCAGCCATGATCAGCACGCTCGCCATCATCCTGTCTTTCCAACTGATTGGCGAGATCGCCTCGCGCGCGCTTGCCCTGCCCCTGCCGGGGCCGGTCGTGGGGCTGATCCTGCTGGTCCTGACCTGCATCCTGCGCCCCTCGGTCGCCGCCCATATCCGGGGCACGACGCTTGGGCTGCTGCAGCACCTGTCGCTGTTCTTCGTGCCCGCCGGGGTGGGCATCGTGGCGCATGGGGATCTGCTGCGCGAAGACGGCATGGCACTGGCATTGGCGCTGATCGGCTCGACGGTGCTGGCAATCGCGGTCGGGGCATGGGTCTTCGCGGCGGTGGCACGCTGGACCGGCTCGACCGATCCCGAGGCACAGAAAGGTCCGAATGATGCGTGATCCGCTTCTGATATGGTCCTACTTGGCGCAGGGGCCGCTCTTGTGGCTGACGGCGACCCTGGTCGCCTATCTGGCGGGGGATGCCTGTTTCCGGACCACGGGGCGGCAAAGCTGGGCGAACCCGGTGCTGATCGCGGTAATCCTGCTGGCGCTGCTGCTATGGCTGACCGGCACCGATTACGCGACCTATTTCGAGGGTGCCCAGTTCGTCCATTTCATGCTCGGCCCGGCGACCGTCGCGCTGGCCTTGCCGCTTTACGACAACCTTCCCCGCGTCAGGAAGGCCGCCCTGCCGATGCTGGCGGCATTGATCGCGGGTTCGGTAACCGCGGTCGTCTCGGCCCTTCTCATCGCCCGCGCCTTCGGCATCAGCGGCCCGGTTCTCGCATCGCTGGCCCCGAAATCCACCACCGCCCCGGTCGCCATCGGCATCGCCGAGCGTATCGGCGGCCAGCCCACCCTGACTGCGGCACTGGTGCTGCTGACCGGCATATTCGGCGCCATCATCGTCACGCCGCTGCTCAACGCCCTGAACATCCGAGACTGGCGGGCGCGTGGTTTTTCCGTCGGAGTTGCCGCCCATGGCATCGGCACCGCGCGCGCATTCCAGGTCAATGAGACCGCCGGGGCCTTCTCGGGCATAGGAATGGGGTTGAACGCGGTCCTGACCGCCATCATCGCGCCGCTGGCGCTACGCCTGTTTGGCGGCTGAACTTTTTTTGGATATTTAAGTGAAGAAGAATGGCTTAATCCTTCTTCTTCATCCAAATATCCATTCGGCAGATCGGTTGCGCGGCTCACTTGCCCTTGGGGCGGAACGCCTCGATCCGAGCCGGGTCCGTTTCGATCCGTGCGGCACCGATCAGGTCGAGGCAATAGGGCACGGCGGCGAAAACCGCATTGAGGCAGGTGGCGATGGCCGAGGGCTTGCCGGGAATCGTGATGATCAGGGAGGCGCCGCGGATCACCGCCGTCTGGCGCGACAGGATCGCGGTGGGTACTTCGGTCAGCGAGGCGCGGCGCATTTCCTCGCCGAAGCCCGGCAGTTCCTTTTCTGCGACGTCGGACACCGCCTCGGGGGTCAGGTCGCGCGGGGCGGGGCCGGTGCCGCCGGTCACCAGGATCAGGTCGGCACCGCCATCGGCCAGTTCGCGCAGCTTGGCGGCCACGATATCGCGGCCGTCGGGGATGATGTGTCGGTCGATCTGAACCGGCGAGGTCACGACGCCCCGCAGCCATTCCTCGGCACCCGGACCGCCCTTGTCCTCGTATTCGCCCCGCGACGCGCGGTCGCTGACGGTAACGATGGCGATGCGGGCGGTCAGGCGCTGTTCACTCATGGCTTGATACGGGCGTTGCGGTTGCCGATCAGTTTCAGGCGCAGCGCGTTCAGGCGAATGAAGCCCGCCGCGTCCTTCTGGTCATAGGCGCCGGCGTCATCCTCGAAGGTCACATGCGCCTCGGAGTAAAGCGAATGCTCCGAATGGCGGGCGACCGTCCGGGCAAGCCCCTTGTAGAGCTTGAGTCGCACCGTCCCGGTGACATGTTCCTGCGACTTGTCGATCAGCGCCTGTAGCATCTCGCGCTCAGGCGAGAACCAGAAACCGTTATAGATCAGCTCGGCATATTGCGGCATGATCTGGTCCTTCAGATGCCCCGCACCGCGATCCAAGGTGATCTGCTCGATGCCGCGATGGGCTTCCAGCAGGATGGTCCCGCCGGGGGTCTCGTAGACGCCGCGCGACTTCATTCCGACGAAACGGTTCTCGACCAGGTCGAGCCGGCCGATGCCATGCTTGCGCCCGTATTCGTTCAGCGCGGTCAGCACCGTGGCCGGGGACATCGCCTCGCCATTGATCGCGACCGGATCGCCCTTCTCGAAGGCAATCTCGATGAATTCCGGCTGATCGGGTGCGTCCTCGGGGTGAACCGTGCGCTGGTAGACGTAATCGGGGGCCTCTTCGCCCGGATCCTCCAGCACCTTCCCTTCCGAGGAGGTATGCAGCAGGTTCGCATCGACGCTGAACGGCGCCTCGCCGCGCTTGTCCTTGGCGATCGGGATCTGGTTCGCCTCGGCGAATTCCAGCAGCCTGGTGCGCGAGGTCAGGTCCCATTCCCGCCACGGCGCGATGACCTTGATCGAGGGATCCAGCGCATAGGCGGCGATCTCGAAGCGCACCTGGTCGTTGCCCTTGCCGGTCGCGCCATGGGCGATGGCGTCGGCGCCGTGTTCCTGCGCGATCTCGACCAGCCGCTTGGAGATCAGAGGCCGCGCGATCGAGGTGCCCAGCAGGTAGCAGCCCTCGTAGACCGCATTGGCGCGGAACATCGGGAAGACGAAATCGCGCACGAATTCCTCGCGCAGATCCTCGATATGGATGTTCTCGGGCCTGATGCCCAGCATCTCGGCCTTCTTGCGGGCGGGGTCGAGTTCCTCTCCCTGCCCCAGATCGGCGGTGAAGGTGATGACCTCGCAGCCATATTCGGTCTGGAGCCATTTCAGGATGATCGAGGTATCGAGCCCACCCGAATAGGCGAGGACAACTTTCTTCGGCGCGTCGGACATGTGTCTAAACCTTTAGCGATTTTGCTCACGGAATAGAGGGATTTGTTAGTCATCTCAAGGCAGGCTCGACAGAAAGAATTATCTTCTGGCCGGGGTGTCATGCTTGCGTTCCGAATCGTTATCCACTCGATCCGGCAGATCATCTGCAATGTCCCAGCCATGTTGCGGCTTTCATGGGCACCGGTGGGGCTGCATGTGTTGGCGATCTACGGGTTGTTCAATGCAGGGGAGCGGCGGTTATTGTTACGCAATTTCAGCGATCAGTATCCTCCCGAAACCGCCGGACGGGAAGTTCTATTGCTGCTGATCTTTTTCTTTCTTGCGATCTGGCTGGCCGTATCCTTTCACCGGTTTATCCTGCGGGGGGAGGAACCTCCGGCAATCCCCGCACTTAGCCGTGAAACCCGCAGCTATCTGACACGAAGTGTTCTGATCGTTGGCATGATCATATTACTGGTGATCACTGCTCCGATACTTCTGGTAGAACCCGTCATCCTGCGCTGGTCCGCGGGTCTGCCGGGTATCGCACTCGGAGAGGAAAGCGCCTTCGAAAAGGGCAAGGCCAGCCTCACGGGACATTATTGGCTGCTTTTTTCAGTCGCAGCCATCGTCAGCGTGATAGGATATATCGCGCATACTCTCGCCGCACTGTCCGGCCTGCCCGTTCTGTATTACATCGTTTCGAACTGGTTTCCCGTCCTGCTGAACCTGTCCATTCTGACCACCCTCTGGGGGCATTTCGTCGAAGGGCGCGAATTGCACTGACCCTTGCCAATTCCACGCTTTCGCGGCATGGGGCGGGGATGGAAAACTTTGTCGCCTCCGTCCGTCAGGCCGAGGCCGCGCTTCGCGACCTGTTCGAGCCTACACCGCTGCAACGCAATGACCATCTGTCGGCGAAATACGGCGCCGATATCTGGCTCAAGCGCGAGGATCTGACGCCCGTCCGCAGCTACAAGCTGCGCGGCGCCTTCAACGCGATGCGCAAGCTGGTCGGCAGCAAGCCCGGCAGCAATGCGCATTTCGTCTGCGCGAGCGCCGGGAACCATGCGCAGGGCGTCGCCTTCGCCTGCCGTCATTTCGGCGCGAAGGGAACGATCTTCATGCCGGTCACGACGCCCAAGCAGAAGATCGACAAGACCCAGATCTTCGGAGGCGACGCCGTCGAGATCGTCCTGACCGGCGATTATTTCGACCAGACGCTGGCCGCCTCGCAAGCCTTCGCCCGTGAGCAGGAGGCGCAATTTCTGTCACCCTTCGACGCCCCGGACATCATCGAGGGGCAGGCGACGGTCGGGCTGGAAATGCTGGAGCAACTGGGCCAGTCGCCCGACCTGGTGGTTCTGCCGGTCGGTGGCGGCGGGTTGTCGGCGGGCGTGACCCGCTACCTGCGCGAGACTGCATCCGAGAGCCTCTTCGCCTTCGCCGAACCCCTGGGCGGCGCAAGCCTCCAGGCCGCGTTGCAGGCCGGAGCCCCCGTAGCGCTGCCCGCCATCGACAGTTTCGTGGACGGCGCCGCCGTCGCCCGGATCGGCGCCCTGCCCTTCGAGAACCTGTCGCGTTTCGAGGTCTCGGACGTTCATCTCGCGCCCGAGGACCGGATCTGCCGCACCATGCTGGAGATGCTGAACACCGAGGGCATCGTGCTCGAGCCCGCCGGGGCGCTGGCCATCGATGTGTTGCCCGATCTGGGTGATCTGACCGGCAAGACGGTGGTCTGTGTCTGCTCGGGCGGGAATTTCGATTTCGAGCGCCTTCCCGAAGTCAAGGAGCGTGCCCAACGCTTTGCCGGGGTCAAGAAATACTTCGTTCTCAGGATGCCGCAGCGCCCCGGAGCCCTGCGCGATTTCCTGCAGCTCCTGGGGCCGGATGACGATATTTCGCGCTTTGAATATCTCAAGAAATCGGCACGGAATTTCGGTTCGGTCCTGATCGGGATCGAGACGACGGATCCGGCCAGCCTGACCCGGCTTGCCGAGCGGCTCGACCAGTCCGGCTTCGCCTATCGCGACATTACCGGCGATGAGATATTGTCCGAACTTCTCGTGTAGGGACCCGAACGGATCGTTGCGACACCAGTAAAACTATAACGATTCTGGTGATTTGGCTTCATCCCCCGTTTACGCGGACGGGATTAGATCCCGGTCATGACCCGTGCCGACCGCCCCCTGCCACCCACCACCACAGGCCGCCACCCCGGACGGCGGGCATCGCAGGTGCTGATTATCGGCGATCTGGCCGAACAGTGCCGGGATCTGGCACGGGCGGGATATGATGTTGAAGCGACGGGTTCAGCCGTCGAAGCCCTTGCCATCTGCCAACGGCGGAAACCGGATTTCATCATTGCCGATTGGTCGATGCCCGACATGTCGGGCGTCGAGTTCTGCCGCGCATTCCGCAATATCGACCAGGGCGGAGATGGGCATGTCATCCTCCTGGCCCATCATCAGGGCGCGGCGGAGATCGCGACCGGTCTCGACGCGGGAATGAACGATTTCCTGACCACGCCGGTGAAGGGCCCGGAATTGCAGGCCCGCTTGCTGATCGGTTCGCGAAACCTGCGGATCGGAGACGCTCTGCGACAGGAAAACACCCGACTGCACAATCTGTTGCAGCAACTGCAAGAGATGCGGGCCAGCGCCGAACGCGACCTGCGCGACGCGGGCAGGCTGCAACAGGCAATGATGCGCGGGCATGCGGGGCAATTCGGCAAGGCGGCGATATCGCTGCTGTTGCATCCGGCGCGGGCGGTTGGCGGCGATCTTGTGGGATGCTTTTCGATCGATGATCACCGGATCGGCATCTTTGCCCTGGACATCGCCGGTCACGGTGTCGCCGCCGCGCTGGTGGCGGCGAGACTATCGGCGCATCTTTCGGAAAATCCCGATCTGAACGAGGTGCTGCGCCCGACACGGGATGGCGGCGATCCTCTGACACCGGCGGCGCTGGCACACAGGCTGAACCGTCTCTTGCTGGAAGAGAGGGGTTTCGACAGCTACCTTACCCTGATCTATGCCGATCTCGATCATGCCAATGGCCATGTCAGGATGGTGCAGGCAGGTCATCCGCACCCGGTTCTGCAGACCGCCCATGGCAGCCTGCGCCAGCTTGGCAAGGGCGGCATGCCGGTCGGATTGTTTCCCGAGCCGATATTCGACGAGTTCGAATTGACCATGCGGCCGGGTGAAAGGATGCTGATTGCCTCGGACGGGATCACGGAATCGAACGACCCGGGCGGCGGCTACAGGATGCAGAGCCGGCTCGAAGATCTGCTGACGGCACATTCGGGGCTTCACGGCCACGCATTCCTGGAAGCAATGCTCCTGGCGCTTGACAGAGACGGCGCCGACAGGATCCGGGACGACCGCTCGGCGGTGCTGGTCGAATTCGGTCCGCCTCCCTCGGCCCGCCCGGCAGGGACAAGGTCACAATCCGATCAGGACGGGGTCGAAGATGTCTGGTAATCCCTGCCGCAGTCCAGTTGCGGGCCTTGCAGATTCAACGGCAATTGCGGTAACTGCGGTCGGCGCGCGCCAGTACCAGCCCGAGCGCCGCCCTCGAACCGGGATCGGGCAACAGCGCCGATGCCCGGTCCAGGGGCACCCAATGCGCCTCGTGTCCGGGCTCGAGCGGCGGGGCGAGACGCATCACCGGACGGGCGAGCCAGACCGAGCACAGCTTTTCGGCATGAAGATCGTATTCCGGCATATAGCAGAAGCGCCGATACGCGCCGATCCGGCGGGGTGTCGAGATCGTCCAGCCGGTTTCCTCCATGACCTCCCGGTGCAGCGCGGCGATGGGCCCTTCACCCGGGTCGATCCCTCCGCCGGGCAGCTGGAATTCCGGCTCGGGCTCGGCTTGATGCGTCAGCAGCACCCGCCCCTCGCGCAGCAGGATCGCATAGGCACCGGGGCGGCGCCGATATCTGCGGGCGGGTTCTGGCGCGATACCGAAACGGGGGATCATGGGGGCTCCTCGCAACTCGGCCCATCCCTAGCGCGAAGCTCTGGCAGGGGAAAGCATGTCTCTGCCCCCTTGGGATCGTCCGTGAAACCTCTATATTGGGGGCGACCCGGCCCGCGATTGCGGGCCTGACGCTATTTCAAGGATCCGTCATGAACAAGATCAACCAGATTGCCTGGGACGACACGGTCCTGCCCTTTCAACTCGACCGTTCGGATATCCGCGGCCGGGTCGCGCGGCTGGACGGGGTGCTGGACCATATCCTGTCACGCCACAACTATCCTGCCGCCGTGAGCGCGCTGGTGGCCGACCTGGCCTTGCTCGCGGCGCTGATCGGCCCCACCATCAAGCTGCGCTGGAAACTGAGCCTGCAGGTTCGCGGCAGTGGCGCGGTCAGGACCATCGCCGCAGATTACTTCGCACCGGAAGCTGACGACGAACCCGCCCGGATTCGCGCATGGGCCAGTTTCGACGCGGATCGGCTGGACAATGACCGCCCCCCGTTCGAGCAGATCGGCGAGGGCTATTTCGCCATTCTCATCCATCAGGGTGCGGATATGCAGCCCTACCAGGGCATCACGCCCCTGGCCGGAGGATCGCTGTCGGCCTGCGCGCAGACCTATTTCGCCCAATCCGAGCAATTGCCGTCGCGCTTCTCATTGGCCCATGGCCGCTCGCAGCTTTCGGGCGAATCGGAGCATTGGCGGGCCGGGGGCGTGATGCTGCAAACCCTGCCGGGACAGCCGATGGAGCCGGGCGATGACAACAGCCGGGAAGATGGGCTGATCGAGGCATCGGATATCCTGCAGGGTGCCGAATCGGAGGATTGGAACCGTGCCAACCTGCTGCTGGACACGGTCGAGTCGCTGGAATTGATCGGTCCCTCCATTGGTCCCACCGACCTGCTCCTGCGGCTCTTTCACGAAGAGGATCCCCGTGTGTTCGACGCTCAGCGGGTCGAGTTCGGCTGTTCCTGCACCTCGGACCGGGTGCGCGACACGCTATCGATCTATTCGGCCAAGGACATCTCGCATATGACCACCGACGAGGGAATCGTGACCGCCGATTGCCAGTTCTGCGGCGCGCATTACGAGTTCGATCCCGACAGTCTTGGATTCGAGGCCACGCTCGATGCCGATGGCCTGCCGCTCGACGGCGAAAATCCGGGTGGCGAAAGCCTGGACGGCGAGAAAGGCAGGGCGGCCGAGTGATACTGGAATGGTCCGAAACACGTCTCCGCGCGGCTCTGGCGGTCAAGGCAGAGCCCAGTTCGGATTATGAACTGAACGATCTCGCGCCCCCCGACACACCCCTGCGGCCCGCCGGGGTGCTGGCGGCCTTTCACGAGGATGACGGACGGCTGGTGCTGACCAAGCGCGCCTCGGGGCTGCGGCATCATCCCGGCCAGATCGCCCTGCCCGGCGGCAAGCTCGATCCCGGCGATGCCGACGAGATCGCCGCCGCCCTGCGCGAGGCGCGCGAAGAGGTGGGGCTGGACCCGGCACAGGTCGATCTGATCGGCACCCTGCCCCCGCATCGCACGGTGACCGGCTTTGCCGTCACCCCGGTGCTGGGCATCATCCGCGGCGGCTTTACCCCTGTCGCCGAACCCGGCGAGGTGGACGAGGTCTTTACCCTGCCCTTCGCCCATATCTCCGATCCCACGCGCTACCGTATCGAGCAAAGGCGCTGGCGTGGCGGCTGGCGCAGCTATCACGCCGCGCCGCATGGGCCATATTACCTGTGGGGTGCGACGGCGCGGATCCTGCTCGGGCTGGCCAGAAGGTTGCAGGCATGACCCGGCTACCGCCCGATATGCTGGACGATCCGGCATTGACCGCGGTGCTGGATGCCGTCGAGGCGCAGGGCAACCGCGCCTATCTGGTCGGGGGCGCGGTGCGCAATGCTCTGCTGGGGCAACCGGTCGAGGATATCGATATCGCCACCGATGCCCGGCCCGAGGAGGTCCAGCGGCTGGCCCTGTCGGCAGGTTTGAAGCCGGTGCCGACAGGGATCGAGCATGGCACCGTCACCGTGGTCTCGGACGGGCGCGGCTTCGAGGTCACGACATTCCGCCGCGACGTGGAAACCGATGGCCGCCGCGCCGTGGTGGCCTTTTCGGACAATCTCGACAAGGATGCGCATCGCCGCGATTTCACCATGAACGCGCTTTATGCCGATCGCAGCGGCATAGTGATCGATCCGGTCGGCGGTCTGCCCGATCTGGAGGCGCGCCGGCTGCGCTTCGTCGGCGATCCCGAGCAACGCATTCGCGAGGATTACCTGCGTATCCTGCGTTTCTTCCGCTTCCATGCCTGGTATGGGCGCGAGGCGGATCCGGGCGCGGTCGCGGCCTGCGCGGCCTTGAAGGAAGGGTTGGAGCAGATCGCCCGCGAGCGGATCGGCAGCGAGATGAAGAAGCTTCTGGCGGCGGACGATCCGGTGGCCTCGATCCTGCTGATGGCTGAAACCGGGATATTGGATCGGCTTTTGCCCGATACGGAAACTGGTGCCCTGGCCGAACTTGTGGGCTTCGAGGCACGCGAGGACTTCCCCCCCGCATGGCCCCGGCGTCTGGCCGCGCTGAGCGGCGGCAGGGATTGCGCCGATGCCTTGCGCCTGTCGCGGGACGAGGCCCGCGCGCAAGCCGCGCTGGCCGAGGCCATGGCCGCGAAATGGTCGCTGAACGAGGCCGGTTATCGGTTCGGGATCAAGGCGGGCACGGATTACGCCCTGTTAGCAGGTAGCCGGGGAATGGCATTGCCACCAGACTGGCGGCAACAGGTCGTGCAAGCTGCCGAGTCGAGATTGCCGATCTCGGCCCGGAACCTGATACCGCCATTGACCGGACCGGCGGTCGGACGCGGGCTGAAAGCCGCCGAGGCCCTGTGGATCGAAAGCGATTTCACCCTGTCCACCCCGTCGCTGATCGAAGCCGCCCTGCAAGCGGGAGAGGAAGAATGACCCTGCACCGCCGCCTTGGACAGTTGATCGACGCATTCCGCCCGGCGGATGGCCCCCCTCCGGACAGTTTGCTGGCCTTTGCCCGCTGGTGCCTTTCGGGCGCATGGGGCGGCCTGTCGCTGGCCGCCGTTGCCTCGGCCCTTGGCGGGGTGGCCGATGTGATGGCGGCGGTGCTGCTGGGCGCGGTGGTCGACGCGGTTGCCATCGGCAGCCCCGACAGCCTGTGGAGCCAGAATGGCTTGCTGATCGCCGCCTTCGTCGGATTCTTCCTGCTCTTGCGCCCGGTGATCTTCGGGATCTCCTCGGCCACCTCCAGCGTGATCGTCGGGCCAAATGTCCTGCCGCTGGTGTTGTCGCGGCTGCATCGCTGGACCATGGGGCATTCGGTCACCTTCTTTGACAATGATTTCGCCGGGCGGCTGGCGCAAAAGCAGATGCAGACCGCCCGCGCCGTGACCGATGTGGCGACCGAGATGGTCAATGTGGTGGCCTTCGCGCTTGCCTCGGTGCTGGGCTCTGCGGCCTTCCTGGTCTCGGTCGATGGCTGGGGCGCGGTGGCGCTGATCGTCTGGCTGGGGGCCTATCTGGGACTGATCCGCTTTTTCCTGCCCAGGATCCGGTCACGCTCCAGCGCCCGCGCCTCGGCCCGCGCCATGGTGACCGGACAGGTCGTCGATACGATCACCAATATCAAGACGGTCAAGCTGTTCGCCCATGCCGAGCACGAGGACCGCGCCGCGCTTGGCGCCATGGCCGGGTTCCGCGAACGGGCACTGGATTTCGGCGTGGTCAGCAGCAGCTTTCGGCTGTCGCTGATGTTCATCGCGGGGCTGTTGCCGGTAATCCTTGTCGGCGGCTCGATCATGCTGTGGCGCGAGGGGCTGGCCACGCCCGGCGATATCGCCGCCTCGGGGGCCATCTCTATGCGGCTGAGCCAGATGACCGGATGGGTCAGCATGGCGCTGATGGGCATGTGGGGCAGCATCGGCGAGGTCGAGGACGGCATGCGCACCCTGTCGCCGCCCCATGCGCTGACCGATGCCCCCGATGCCGAGGACCTGGAACGCGTGGCGGGCCGGATCGAGTTCGACGATATCAGCTTTGCCTATGGCCGTGACCTGGGCGGGTTGCAGGATGTCGCGCTGCATATCCGGCCCGGCGAGAAGATCGGCATTGTCGGGGCCTCGGGCGCGGGGAAATCGACGCTGGTTGCCCTGCTGCTGCGGCTTTACGATGTCGAGGGCGGTGCGATCCGCATCGATGGCCGCGACATCCGCAAGGTGACCCAGGAAAGCCTGCGCCGCCAGATCGGCATGGTCACGCAGGAAACCGCGATGTTCAATCGTTCGGCCCGCGACAATATCCTGTATGGCCGTCCCGACGCCACGCAAGAGGATATCGAGGCCGCGGCCAAATCCGCCGAGGCGCATGATTTCATCCTCGGGCTTCAGGATCACGCCGGGCGCAAGGGATACGAGGCGCATCTGGGAGAACGCGGCGTCAAGCTGTCTGGCGGTCAACGCCAGCGGATTGCACTGGCGCGGGCTTTCGTGAAGGACGCCCCGATCCTTGTGCTGGACGAGGCAACCAGCGCGCTGGACAGCGAGGTCGAGGCGCAGGTGCAGGACGCGCTTTCCCGCGCGATGAAGGGCAAGACCGTGCTGGCCATTGCGCACCGCCTGTCGACCATCGCCCAGCTTGACCGGATCATCGTCATGGATGCAGGCCGGATCGTCGAACAGGGCACGCATGGGCAATTGCTGGCGAAGGCCGGGCTCTACGCGCGCTATTGGAACCGGCAATCGGGCGGCTTCCTGGGCACCGAAGAGGCGGCCGAATGAGCCTCTGGCGGATCGAGCGGCTCGGGCGGCGCGGCGATGGCGTGGCGGCCGGTGCGGATGGACGCGCCCTCGCCCCCCTGACCCTGCCCGGCGAAGAGATCGAGGGCGAGGCGCGGGATGGCCGCATCGCCTCTCCGCGGATCGTGACGCCTTCGCCCGACCGGGTAAAGCCGGTCTGCAAGCATTACCGCGCCTGCGGAGGCTGCTCATTGATGCATGCCTCGGATGGGTTCACCACCGCCTGGAAAGCGCAGGTGGTGGAGGCCGCGCTGGCCGCGCATGGGCTGCAGGCGCCAGTGGCGGGGATGCATGTGTCGCCGCCGCGATCACGCCGCCGGGCGGTCCTGTCGGGGCGGCGGGTGAAGAAAGGGGCGCTGGTCGGCTTTCACGCCCGCGCCTCTGAGGTGATCACCGACCTGCAGGATTGTCACGTGCTGCATCCAGCGATCATGGCGGCCCTGCCCCTGTTCCGGCAGATCGTTATCGCCGGTGCATCCCGGTCGGCCGAGCTGACCCTGACCGTCATCCATGGCCCCGCCGGTCTGGACCTGTCGGTGCGCGGGGGCAAGCCAATGGATGCCGAACTGTTCCGGGCATTGGCGGCGCTTGCCGGTGAGGGCGATCTGGCGAGGCTTGACTGGGATGGTGAAGCCATCACCCGCCGCATGCCCGCATTGCCGATGGGGTCCGCGCGGGTCGTGCCTCCGCCCGCAGCGTTTCTGCAGGCGACCGCCGAAGGCGAAGCCACCCTTCTGACCGCGGTGCAGGAAATGACGCGGGGTGCGAAACGGATCGCCGATCTCTTTGCCGGTTGCGGCACCTTCACCCTGCCCCTCGCCGCAATGGCGCAAGTCCATGCGGTGGAAGGCCTGGCCGCACCGCTGGAGGCGCTGGACGCGGCCTGGCGCGATGCCCAGGGGCTTCAGCAGGTCACGACAGAGATTCGCGACCTTGCCCGCCGTCCGCTGCTGGCGGATGAACTGGCCCGCTTTGACGCAATCGTGATCGACCCGCCGCGCAGCGGGGCCGAGGTACAGGCGCGTGAAATCGCCGCATCGGGGGTGCCGAAAATCGCTTTCGTCGCCTGTGATCCGGTGAATTTCGCCAAGGATGCGGCAATATTGACGAGCGGCGGCTACAACTTGTCGCGTCTTCACGTCATCGACCAGTTCCGCTGGTCACCGCATATCGAAATCGCCGCCGAGCTTCGCCGCAGCTAGTCAACAACCCCGAGCTTATGTTATTTAGTGGGCATAAAACAAATAAAATTCCGAGGCAGTGATGTATCGAGCAACCCGCCGGACGGTCACATTTTCGCTGTTGGCCTTGCTGGCAGCCTGTGGCAAACCGTCCTCCAAGTTCAAGTCCTATAGCGGCCCCCCGGTGACCCAGGTCGTGGTCAACAAGGGCAAGCGCCGCCTCTACCTGCTGAGCGGCAAGACCGTGCTGAAGGCCTATGATGTGGGCCTGGGCAATGTGCCGGTCGGACACAAGCGCTTCGAAGGCGACGGAAAGACCCCGGAAGGGATCTATTTCATCGACCGTTTCAACCCCAGGAGCCGCTATCACCTGTCGGTGGGCGTATCCTATCCGGATCCGCAGGACACGGCCTATGCCGAGGCCCTGGGCCGCAAGCCGGGCGGAGACATCTTCATCCATGGCTGGGGGCCGGAGGGTAATGCGCTGGCACCGAAAAGGCGGGATTGGACAGCAGGTTGCATTGCCGTGAAAGACGAGGAGATCGAAGAGATCTTCGCGATGGTGCGTCCCGGCGTCCCGATCGTGATAAGCCCCTGAACCGGGCAAATCGAGTTGCGAAAGCCCCGGCGGATCGGCCGGGGCTTTGTCATTTCGGCAGCAGGCCGATCAGTTCCCGCCCGATCAGTTCCCGCCGGTCAGGAGCGTCCACCAGATCTTGCCCGAGGCTTCCTGATACCATGCGACCCCCAGCCTGGTTGCCTTCGGATCCATGATCACGTCGCGGGTATCGCGCTCTGCCATCCATGCATTCAGCGTCTGGATGTCGTTTTCATATGTCTCCGAGATATTCTCTCCGACAAGATGTCCGTAATAACCCTGACGCCGCACCCGTTCCAGCGGAGACGAGCCGTCCGAACCCCAATGCCAGGCGCGGTTCTGCGCGGACATGTCACGCGAATGCGCCAGGGCCGCTGCCGTCAGTTGCGGGTCCAATGTCAGTGGATTCAGGGCAATATTGGCGCGAAGAGTGTTGACTTGCTGCAACACTCGGCCCGGAATCTGGGCCTCTTCACGCGCGTCGATCTTATAGGCGGTTGGCAATGGCTGGCCATCCGGGCCGATCTGCGCGGCCATACGCGGCTGACATGCGGCCAATGCGATCAGCGCAAGCACCGAAATTACTTTGAGTTTTCTCATTTATCCTGTCCCTCGACTGCTCTGGATCACAGATTTACCGAATGGCGGTGGCGCCTTCAAACGCAAGAATGCGTGATGTTGGCAGGTTTTCATTCGTGGCATTTCTCGCATCTGTTTGATTTGGCGGCTCTCTCCGGGCACGTTATATATTCGGCATCCGCAATGGTCGGAGCAGTAAGGCCGCCCCGAAAGAGTGGCCAGAGGAACGAGGATATTTGCTGATGAGCATGACAGCTTTCAATCGCCGGGCATTCCTGGGCTCGGCCGCTGCGCTCGGGGCCGCCAGCCTGGCGGCGCCCGGTTTCGCGCAGCAATTTGACCCCTATACGGGTCAGCCCATCTATAACGGTGCGGCAGACGGCGCGACCCCCGATGCCGGGGCGGTCCAATATGACAGCGGCGCCAACCAGCGCCACAATATCTCCAGCTTCCGCGCCCAGGACTGGCGCCCCTATTTCGACAACCTGACCAATGGTGCGATCCTGTGCGACATCACCTCGCGCGCTGTCCATTACTGGTCCGAGGATGAAAGCGTCTACCGCGTCTACCCCTCCTCGATCCCGGTCAGCAAGGACCTGACCCGCTTGGGCCGGACCGAGATCATCAAGAAGGTCGAGGGCCCGTCATGGGCACCGACGCCCGAGATGAAGGCCCGCAACCCGTCCTGGCCGGATTTCGTGCCGCCGGGGCCGGACAATCCGCTTGGCACCCATGCGCTGTGGCTGAGCTGGCAGTATTACCGGATCCACGGCACCCATGACACGCGCAAGATCGGGCGCAAGTCGTCGAATGGCTGCATCGGCCTGTATAACGAACATATCAAGGAACTGTTCGGCATGGCCAATATCGGCACGCAGGTGCTACTGATCTGAACCGGCAAGGCGAACGAACGGAGCGAGGGGGCCGGCGGCCCCCTTCTTCATGCCTCCATTGCCGCGCCATGAAATCAACGCCATAACCGCCCTGAAAGCGAGTTATGGCATGAAGCAATTTTTCCTGACCGGGGTGGGCCTGCGCCTGCTGGCCGTGTTCCTGATCACGGCGATGTCGGCAGTGATCCATGCGGTCGGAACCGGAATCGAACTGGGGCAGATCATTTTCTGGCGCTCGGCCATCGCCATGTTGCCGATCCTTGTCTACATGCGGCTGCGAGGTGATTTTCCACAGGCATTGCGAACCTCTCGCCCCCGGCTGCATCTGACGCGGGGGCTGCTGGGCGTGGCAACCATGGCGCTGTCCTTTCTGTCGCTCATCCATCTTCCGGTCGCCAACGCCCAGGCATTCGGCTTTCTCGCGCCAGTGCTAAGCCTGCCGCTGGCAGCCCTGTTCCTGAAGGAAAAACTGACGCTGCCAATCCTGATCGGCGTATTGCTGGGTTTTTCCGGCGTGATCCTGATGCTGTTCGAGGCGTTCGAAATGCCGGGCGACAGCGCTCTGATCGGAGTCGCGGCCGGGTTGGGCTATGCGACACTGATGGCCGTCTTGAGGGTCTATGTGAAGGCCATGACACGGACAGAACGCGCCGCAACCATTGCCTTCTACTTTGCCCTGTCGGGGGCCGTGGCGGGTCTGGCAACAGTGGTGCTTGGCTGGACCATGCCCGATACGGGGCAGCTGGCGATGCTCTGCGGCGCGGGGCTGCTGGGTGGCCTGGCCCATATCGCCTCGACCGAAGCGGTGGCGCGCGCGCCGGTCTCGGTCATCGCGCCATTCGATTTCACCGGGCTGGTCTGGGCTGCGGGATTCGATTTGCTGTTCTTCCAGCACCTGCCGGGCAGATGGGCGCTGATCGGCATGATCGCGATCACCGCCGCCGCGCTCTTGGTCACATTTGCGGGGCCACGCCATCCACGCCCCCCGCGGTTGGTGGGTTAGACCCACCCGCCGATATTTTCGCGGATGACATTCATCATCACCTCGATATGCGCCGGATCATCGTTGAGGCAGGGAATATAGGTGAAGCCCTCGCCGCCCGCATGCTCGTAAGCCTCGCGGATCTCGCCGTTGATTTCCTCCAGCGTTTCGATGCAATCGGCGGCGAAGGCGGGCGAGATCACCGCGATGTCGCGATGCCCCTGCCGCGCCAGTTCGGCGACATGCTCGACCGTGTAAGGGCGCAGCCATTCCTCGCGGCCGAAAACCGACTGGAACGAGGTGTCGATGATGCCATCCTCCCAACCCAAACGCTCTTGCAGCAGGCGAGAGGTTTTCCGGCACTGGCAATGATAGGGATCGCCCTGCATCAGGTAGCGCTTGGGCATGCCGTGATAAGAGGCGACCAGTTTCGAGGGCTTGCGCCCCTCCAGCGCCCGTTCGACCGAGCCCGCCAGCGCGTCGATGTAATCGGCCCGGTCGAAATAGGAATCGCAGGTGCGGACCGAGGGCTGCCATCTCTGCTCCATCAGGGCCCGGAAAAGCTGGTCATTCGCGGTGGCCGAGGTCGCCCCGGCATATTGCGGATAAAGCGGCAGGAACAGGATGCGGCGGCAGCCCGCCTCGACCATGCGCGCCACGACCTCATGGGTCGAGGGGTTGCCGTAGCGCATGCAGAACTCGACCATCACCTGTTCGCCCCATTCGGCGGAGGCGCGTTCGCGCAAG
Organism: Paracoccus methylarcula; assembly: GCF_003007735.2. Lineage (GTDB taxonomy): Bacteria > Pseudomonadota > Alphaproteobacteria > Rhodobacterales > Rhodobacteraceae > Paracoccus > Paracoccus methylarcula. The sequence continues at coordinate 217,397 of NZ_PXNQ02000002.1, read as the reverse complement.
GCCTGTGCCTGGTCGCGGGTGATGGTCATTAACGGGCTTTCGCCCTTTTCCTCGTTCCAGATCGTCTTGTAATTCGCGCCCGAGCTGAAGGGCCGCTTGGTCAGGATGATGCCCTGCAGGATCGGCTGCCATTTCCAGCGCGGCAGGTCGATCACCCGCCGGTCCGAGAGGAACTCGTTCAGGTAGCGGCGCATCGACCAGTAATCATAGCCGTCCGGCGTGCCAAGATTGGCAATCAGGATCCCGGTTTTCGCGGGGGCTATCCGGGGATGGTCGGCGGGCGCATAGGCTGGCGTCATGATTTGTTCCTGATCTCGTTCAGTGCATCGGCAAGGCTTTTCCGGGCAGAGCCGGGGCGCAGGGGTTTCTGCTGTGTTTCGGACGGAGCCCACCCGGTCAGGAAAACCAGATCGAAGCTCGCCTGGATACGGGACGGATCGTCGCGGTCGGGATGCGCCTGCGCATAGATCGCCCCTGCACGGGCAAATATCTCGCGCCGGGTGGGCTGGCGCAGCCGGGTAGCCATCGCGTTGCCCTCACCCATGGCCCGCAGGTCATGCGCCAGATGCGGCAGGTCGCGATAGCTGGCGCACTGGCTGACCAGATCGGCCACCGGCAGCGCCAGCCCGGCGCGCGCGAGCAGCGCGCCCATATCGCGGATCTCGCCCATTGGCAGGATGCGCGGCGACAACCCGCCGGTGACCTCGGCCTCGGCCTGGGCCATGGCGGCGCGGGCCTCGTGCAGGGTCTGGCCGCCGAAACAGACGGCGATGAACAGCCCGTCCTCGTGCAGCGCCCGCGCCGATTGCACGATCTGCCCGACCGGATCGTCGGCCCAATGCAGCGCCATGGCATGGATGACCAGGTCATGCGATGCCGGGGTCAGATCCAGCACCGGATCGTCGGGCACCACGCACGCCTGCGGAAACTCCGTCGACCAGAAACCGGGAAATCCGGTCACGACGGCGGGCGCGTGAAAATCCCTGTTAATCTCTGACAGCCTATCCTTGAGCTCTGCCGCCGCGATGCGGTGCAATACATCGACATGGCCCTGGGTCATTGCACGGCGCCGTTGACGCTGTAGTGCGTTGCGATCGGTCAGGGGCGGACGTTCGGGACGGGATGGGGAAGAACTGCTCATGGGCATGCAACATAGGCTGCTTGGCGGTCCGGTAAAAGCCGTCCTGCACATGCTTTACCCGCCACAATGCCTTTCCTGCGGCCAGCTCGCCGCGGGCGCGGCCGATGATCCGCCCTCGCACCCCACCGGGGCCGGTCTTTGCCCCGCTTGCTGGCAAGAGACGCATTTCATTTCCGGCCTTGCCTGCACGCGTTGCGGAGCGCCGCTTCCCGATGACGGCCATCGCGGCGCGCAGGAGCATGGCGCGCAGGAACACGGGGCCAGATGCGACGATTGCCTGTCGGTGGTGCGCCCCTGGCAGCACGGCCGGGCGGCAATTGTTTATTCCGGCACCGGACGGGAACTGGTCCTGACGCTGAAACATGGCGACCGGCCCGACCTGGCACCTGCCCTCGCCCCCTGGCTGTTGCAGGCAGCCGCGCCGATCATCCGGCCCGACATGATCGTCGCGCCGGTGCCACTGCATTTCCGGCGTTTGCTGAAGCGGCGTTACAATCAATCCGCCCTGCTCGCCCGACATCTCGCCAAGCTGCGGGGATTACACCATCTGCCCGACCTGCTGCTGCGCAGGCGGCATACGCCTGCCCAGGATCACCGCGGCGTCGCGGATCGATTCGCCAATGTCTCCGGCACGATCGGGATCAATCCCCGCCACGCGCCCCGAATCACGGGCAAGCCGGTGCTGCTGGTCGATGACGTGATGACTTCCGGCGCAACCCTCGCCACCGCGACCGAGGCGTTGCTGGCGGCGGGATCGGGGCCGGTTTCGGTCGCGGTGCTGGCGCGCGCCGTCAAGGATGCCTAGATAGAGGCAAATCCATGAAACGGAAATGCCAATGACCGACCAACCGCGTATCGAGATCTACACCACCCGGACCTGTCCTTTCTGCATATCGGCGAAATCGCTTCTGCAGCGCAAGAACCTTGCCTTCGAGGAAATCGACGTGGGCGCCCAGCCCGGATTGCGCGCCGAGATGACCCAAAGGGCCAATGGCCGCCGCACCGTGCCGCAGATCTTCATCGGCGGCAGGCTTGTGGGCGGCTGCGACGATCTCTTCGCGCTGGAGCGTGACGGAAAGCTGAACCAGTTGCTTGCGGGATCGCCCGCATGAACACCGCGACACCCGCCTCGCTGAAAGTTGCCCTGCTGCAGCTCAATTCCGGCGACGACCCTTATGCGAATCTCGCCGCCACGGTGCCGATGATCCGCGAGGCGGCCTCGGCGGGCGCGGCATTCGTGCTGACACCCGAGGTCACCAACCTGCTGTCCCCCGACCGCAAGCGGCAGGCAGCCGTGCTGAAACCCGAGGCCGAGGACCCGACCCTGTCCGCCTTGCGGGCCGAGGCGAGCGCGGCGGGGATCTGGCTGCTGATCGGCTCTCTGGCGCTGAAGGGCGACGATCCCGAGGATGAGCGTTTCGTGAATCGCAGTTTCCTGATCGATCCGGAAGGCGGGATCGTGGCGCGTTACGACAAGCTGCACATGTTCGATGTCACCATCTCGGAGACCGAGCAATATCGCGAAAGCTCCGCCTATCGTCCCGGCAGTCGGGCGGTGCTGGCGCGCGCCGCCGGGCAGCCGGTCGGCATGACGATATGTTACGACCTGCGCTTCCCTTATCTGTATCGCGACCTGGCAAAGGCCGGGGCGCGGATCCTGACCGTCCCCTCGGCCTTCAGCCCCACCACCGGCAAGGCGCATTGGGAGGCATTGCTGCGTGCCCGCGCCATCGAAACGGGCTGTTTCGTGCTGGCGCCGGCGCAATGCGGCACCCATCCCGCCCCGCATTCGCCCGATCGCCTGCCCCGGCAAAGCATGGCCATTCGCTTGCGGTCGATCCCTGGGGCAATGTGCTGGCCGATGGTGGAGTATCGCCGGGGGTGAGTATAGTTTCTCTTGACCTGATGGCAGTTGAAAGGGCACGGTCCCGCATCCCTTCCCTGGCACATGACCGGGCCTATGACGGCCCCTGAGGCAATGACCACGACCAAGAACGAAATCGAGCGCGATCAAAGCAGTGACCGGCTGGCCGCAAGCCTGTTCGCCGAGGTGTTCATCGCGGATCAGCTGTCACGCAGCCTGATCAGCCATGCCCTGCCGCGCGGCATGCAGATCTCGCATTTCTCGGTGCTGAACCTGCTGGCCCATGTGAACGAGGAACGCACCCCCGCGCAACTGGCCGAAGCCTTTCATGTCACCCGGGGCGCGATGACCAATACGCTGTCCCGGCTGGAATGGGCGGGTCATGTCCATATCCGTCCCGATTGGGACGACGCGCGCCGCAAGTTCGTATCGATCAGCCCGGCGGGAAGGGCCGCCCGCGATGCGGCCATCTCGGCCTTCATGCCGATCATCGCCGAGGTCGTGCGCGACATCGGCGCCGAGCGGGTCCGCCTTGCCTTGCCCGTCCTGCGCGAGCTGCGCCGCAGGCTGGAGGGTGACAACTAGCCCGGCTTGCGCGCCGCGATGGCGTAATTCACCGACAGGTCCCGGTCCGACAGGCTCCAGCCCCATGTCAGCGGGTTGAACACCATCCCCCGCGCATCGACCGGCGCCAGCCCCGCATTACCCGCCATTTCCGACAACTCCCCGGGCTTGATGAAACGGTTCCATTCATGCGTGCCCTTGGGCAGCCAGCGCATGATCCATTCCGCGCCGATGATGGCGGCACCGAAACTCTTCGCCGTGCGGTTCAGGGTCGAGACGATGGCAAGGCCACCGGGACGCAGCAGGTCGTGACAGGTGGCGATGAAGGCTTCCGGATCGGCGACATGCTCGACGATCTCCAGCGCCAGCACCACGTCGAAGACCTCGCCCGCGTCAGTCAGCGCCTCGGCGGTGGTGGCGCGGTAGTCGATCTCCAGCCCCTGCTGTTCGGCATGCAGCTTCGCAACAGTTATGTTACCTTCCGCGGCATCGGCTCCGACGACCTCTGCCCCCAAGCGCGCCATCGGCTCGGCGATCAGCCCGCCGCCGCAGCCGATATCAAGCAACCGCAAGCCCTCGAAAGGCCGCAGGCCGCGCCGGTCCCGGCCGAACTCGGCGGCGATCTGGCTCACGATATAGTCAAGACGCACCGGGTTCATCATGTGCAGCGGCTTGAACTTGCCCTTCGGATCCCACCATTCCGCCGCCATGGCCTCGAACTTGGCGATCTCGGTCGGGTCGATGCTTGTCATGACGGGTCCTTCTGGCGAGTTGCGGCAGTTGGGCTTATAGTCGGTCCATGGACAGATTGGCAGGACAAATCGGCGCCTCGGATGGCCGCCTCTACCGCTCGACCGAACCACATGAGCGGCGCGTCGTCGATACCGGCGACGGGCATCGGCTTTATGTCGAGGAATGCGGCAATCCCGAGGGCCGGCCGGTCATCGTCCTGCATGGCGGTCCGGGCGGCGGGTGCAGCCCCTATATGCGCCGATTCTTCGATCCCGGGCATTACCGGGTCGTGCTGTTCGACCAGCGCGGCTGCGGACGTTCGCGTCCCGCGGCCTCGGTCGAGGGCAACACGACCAGCGACCTGGTCCGTGACATCGAACGGATCCGCACGGTGCTGGGAATCGAGACCGCGCTGCTCTTTGGCGGCAGTTGGGGCGCCACGCTGGCGCTGGCCTATGCGCAGGCGCATCCAGATCATGTGGCGGGGCTGATCCTGCGCGGCGTCTTCCTGGGCAGGCGGACCGAGCTCGACTGGTTCTATGGCGGCGGCGCGGGGCGATTCTTTCCCGATCTCTGGGACCGTTTCTGCGAGCCGATCCCCGAGCCGGAGCGGGACGACATGATCGCCGCCTATCACCGCCGTCTCTTTTCCGACGATCTCGGGCAACAGGGGCGCTTTGCCATGCCCTGGCTGATGTGGGAAAACGCGCTGGCCGGGCTGCAGAACTCGGCCACCGGCCATGCGCCGCCCGAATATGCCCGCGCCTTCGCCCGGCTGGAGAATCACTATTTCGCCAATGGCTGCTTTCTGGACGAAGGCCAGCTTTTGCGCGACCGCCACCTGATCGAGCATCTGCCCGCCGTGATCGTGCAGGGCCGCTATGACATGGTCTGTCCGCCGCTCTCGGCCTATGAACTGGCGCAGGGATGGGAGAAATGCGACCTGCGGCTGGTGCCCGCCTCGGGCCATGCGCTGTCGGAACCCCGGATCTCGGCGGAGCTGGTGCGGATCATGGACGCGATTCGCGATGACGACCGGCGCGACGCGGGACAGGAGGGCTGAGATGCCTCACCACCATCTCCCGCTTGCAATCCCGCAGATTCGGTCCTATATGCAGCTCAACAGCGGTGCAGGCTTCCACCCCCTGCCCACCGGAAGTTTCGCACGGGCCCGCTGACGGCCCGTTTTTTGTATCCGAAAGGAAGTCATGTCCAACGACCTGATCGCCAAGACCGCCATCGACCGGCGCCTTGCCGAGATCATCACCCCGGTGATCGAGGATCTTGGCTTCGAGCTGGTGCGCGTGCGGCTGCAGGGCGGCAAGACGGCAACCCTGCAGATCATGGCCGACCGGCCCGAGGGCGGCATCAATGTCGATGATTGCGGCGATATTTCCGTCGCCGTCAGCGCCACTCTGGATGTCGAGGATCCGATCGAGGAGGCCTATCATCTCGAGGTGTCCAGCCCCGGCATCGACCGCCCGCTGACCCGGCTCAAGGATTTCGAGGCATTCGAGGGCTACGAGGCCAAGCTGGAAACCAACCAGCCCATCGACGGGCGCAAGCGCTGGAAAGGCGTGCTGGCCGGGGTCGAGGGCGAAGAGGTCCTGCTGAATATCGAAGAAGGCGGCGAAGTGCAGACCATCGGGCTGAATTTCGACTGGCTGTCGGATGCCAAGCTGGTCCTGACCGACGAGCTTATCCGTGAAATGCTGCGTCAGAAGAAAGAGGCCGGGGTCGAGATCGACAATCTCGACGAGGGCGCCTTCGACGCGATTGAAACCGACGATGAACAGGGCGCGGACCGCGCCGATGACGCAAGGAGTAAGTGATGGCGATCACCTCTGCCAACCAGCTGGAACTGTTGCAGACGGCCGAGGCGTCGCACGCGAGAAGATGATCGAGCCCGAACTGGTCATCGAAGCGATGGAGGACAGCCTCGCCCGTGCCGCCAAGTCGCGCTACGGCGCCGAGATGGATATCCGGGTCAAGATCGACCGCAAGACCGGCAATGCCAGCTTTACCCGCGTTCGCACCGTGGTCGAGGATGACGCGGTCGAGAATTACCAGGCCGAACTGACGGTCGAACAGGCCCGCCCCTATCTGGACGATCCGAAGGTCGGCGACGTGATCGTGGACGAGGTGCCGCCGGTCGAACTGGGCCGGATCGCCGCGCAATCGGCCAAGCAGGTCATCCTGCAGCGGGTCCGCGAGGCCGAGCGTGACCGTCAATACGAGGAATTTAAGGACCGCGCCGGCACCATCATCAACGGTGTCGTCAAGCGCGAGGAATACGGCAATATCATCGTCGATGTCGGACGTGGCGAGGCAATCCTGCGCCGCAACGAGAAAATCGGCCGCGAAAGCTATCGCCCGAACGACCGCATCCGCGCCTATGTCAAGGATGTCCGCCGCGAAACCCGCGGCCCGCAGATCTTCCTGTCGCGCACCGATCCGCAATTCATGGCGGAACTGTTCAAGATGGAAGTGCCCGAGATCTACGACAATATCATCGAGATCAAGGCCGTGGCCCGCGACCCCGGCTCGCGCGCGAAGATCGCCGTGATCAGCTATGACAACTCGATCGACCCGGTCGGCGCCTGCGTCGGCATGCGCGGCAGCCGCGTTCAGGCCGTGGTCGGCGAATTGCAGGGCGAGAAGATCGACATCATCCCGTGGAACGAGGACCAGGCGACCTTCCTCGTGAATGCCCTGCAGCCCGCCGAGGTCAGCAAGGTCGTGTTCGACGAGGATGGCGGCCGCATCGAGGTCGTGGTGCCGGATGAACAGCTTTCGCTGGCCATCGGCCGCCGCGGCCAGAACGTGCGCCTAGCCAGCCAGTTGACCGGGCTCGATATCGACATTCTCACCGAGGAAGAGGAATCCAAGCGCCGTCAGGCCGAGTTCAACGCCCGCACCAAGCTGTTCATGGATGCGCTGGACCTGGACGAGTTCTTTGCCCAGCTCCTGGTCGCCGAAGGCTTCACCGATCTGGAAGAGGTCGCCTATGTCGAGCAGGACGAGTTGCTGAGCATCGAGGGCGTGGACGAAGGCACCGCCCAGGAGCTGCAGGCCCGTGCCCGCGATGTCCTGGAGGCCCGCAACAAGGCCGCGATGGAAAATGCCCGCGCGCTCGGGGTCGAGGATTCGCTGGTTGAATTCGAGGGGCTCACTCCCCAGATGATCGAGGCGCTGGCGAAGGACGGCATCAAGACGCTTGAGGACTTCGCGACCTGCGCCGATTGGGAACTGGCCGGTGGCTGGACCACCGTGGACGGCCAGCGCGTCAAGGACGAGGGCCTTCTGGAGCCCTTTGACGTGTCGCTGGAAGAAGCGCAGAATATGGTCATGACGGCCCGTGTCAGCCTTGGCTGGGTCGATCCCGCCGAACTGGAGCCAGCAGCCGAAGAAGAAGACGAGCCCGAAACCCCCGAGGAGGCCGGGGCCTGACCGCCCCGGATCTGGCAAGGCCGTGAGCCGGGGCGGACGGGACAAGACGCACGAACAGCCCGAACGGCGCTGTATCGTCACCGGCGAGGTGCAGCCCAAGCGGGGGTTGATCCGTTTCGTCGTCGGGCCGGACGGCCTGGTGGTGCCCGACCTGGCTGAAAAGCTGCCCGGCCGCGGCATCTGGATAAGCGCCGACCGCGCCGCGATCGAGAAGGCCGTGGCCAAGGGATTGTTCTCGCGTGCGGCCAAGGCGCAGGTGAAGGCGCCCGGCGAATTGGCCGGAATGGTTGAAACCGCCCTTGCACGGCGGGTCGTGGAACTGGTTTCGCTGGCCCGGAAATCCGGCAAGGCGGTGGCGGGGTTCGAAAAGGTTAAGGGCTGGCTGGCCGAAGGCAGGGCGCGTGTGCTCTTGCAGGCCAGCGATGGCTCGGAACGCGGGAAGGGCAAGCTGTGGACACCAACGGGTGGCCGCTGGTTCGGTTGCCTCACCGCCTCAGAATTGGGTTTGTCCTTCGGGCGCGATCATGTCATACACGGCGCGCTTGCGGCGGGTGGCCTGACGGACAAGGTGATCTTGGAAGCCGGCAGACTGACGGGTCTGCGCGGGCATGACGGCGGCAATACGGCCGCCGGGAAGGAATGAAGACGCAGATGAGCGATAAAGACGGTAAGAAGACACTCGGCCTCGGCGGCTCCAGCGGTCGCTCGGGTCAGGTCAAACAGAGTTTCAGCCATGGCCGCACCAAGAGCGTGGTCGTGGAAACCAAGCGCAAACGCGTCATGGTGCCCAAGACCGGTGCGGCCCAGGCCGGTGCCGGCGACAAGGCCAAATCCTCGGTCCACGCCAAGCGTGGAGGTGATCCGTCGAAACGCCCGGCGGGGATCTCCGAAGCCGAGATGGAACGCCGCCTGAAGGCGCTCGCCGCCGCCAAGGCGCGGGAAGCGGATGAGATCGCCGCCCGCGAGGCCGAGGAAAAGGCCCGCGAGCAGGAACGCGAGCGCCGCCGCGCCGAGGCCGAGGAAAAGGCCCGCGAAGAGCGCGAACGCGAAGAGGCCCTGAAGGCGAAAGCCGAAGAGGAAGCGCGCCGCGCCCGCGAGGCCGAGGAAAAGGCCAAGCAGAAGGACGCGCCGAAGAAGGAGGAACGGGCCAAGCAGCCTGCCGCCGCGCGGACGACTCCGCAGGACCAGGCCGCCATCGAGGCCGCCGCGGCCCGTGCCGAGACCAAGGGCGTCTCGGCGACCGGCCCGCGCAAATCCGAGCGCGATCGCCCCAATCGCGCCGGTGCGGAGCGTGACAGCCGTGGCAAGACCGTGCGCGACGACAATCGCCGTTCGGGCAAGCTGTCGCTGAACCAGGCGCTGGACGGCGAAGGCGGGCGGCAGCGCAGCCTGGCCGCGATGAAGCGCAAGCAGGAACGCGCCCGCCAGAAGGCGATGGGCCAGCAGCAGCGTGCTGAAAAGCAGTCGCGCGAAGTCCAGTTGCCAGAGACAATCGTCGTTCAGGAACTGGCCAACCGCATGGCCGAACGCGCCGCGGATGTCGTCAAGTCGCTGATGAAGATGGGCATGATGGTCTCGATGAACCAATCGATCGATGCCGATACCGCCGAACTGGTGATCGAGGAATTCGGTCACAAGGCCGTGCGCGTCAGCGATGCGGATGTGGAGCAGGTCATCGACACGATCGAGGATGCGCCGGAGGCTCTGCGTCCGCGGCCGCCGATCATCACCATCATGGGCCATGTCGACCACGGCAAGACCTCGCTTCTGGATGCGATCCGCAAGGCCAATGTCGTCTCGGGCGAGGCCGGCGGGATCACCCAGCATATCGGCGCCTATCAGGTGAAGGCGGAATCGGGTGCGGTTCTGACCTTCCTCGATACGCCGGGCCATGCCGCCTTCACCTCGATGCGGGCGCGCGGTGCGCATGTCACCGATATCGTCGTGCTGGTGGTGGCCGCCGATGACGCGGTGATGCCGCAGACCGTCGAGGCGATCAACCACGCCAAGGCCGCCAAGGTGCCGATGATCGTCGCGATCAACAAGATCGACAAGCCCGAAGCCGATCCCGACAAGGTGCGCACATCGCTGCTGCATCAGGAAGTGATCGTCGAAAAGCTGTCGGGTGACGTGCAGGATGTCGAAGTTTCGGCCATCTCCGGCCAGGGGCTGGACGAATTGCTGGAAGCCATCGCGCTGCAGGCCGAGATCCTGGAACTGAAAGCCAATCCGGAGCGTGCGGCACAGGGTGCCGTCATCGAAGCGCAGCTCGACGTGGGCCGCGGCCCGGTTGCCACGGTGCTGATCCAGAACGGCACGCTGAAACGCGGCGATATCTTCGTCGTCGGCGAGCAGTGGGGCAAGGTCCGCGCGCTCATCAACGACCAGGGAGAACGCGTCGAAGAGGCAGGCCCTTCCGTCCCGGTCGAGGTCCTGGGCCTCAACGGCACGCCAGAAGCCGGCGATGTCCTGAATGTCGTCGAAACCGAGGCGCAGGCCCGCGAGATCGCCGATTACCGGACCCAGCAGGCCAAGGACAAGCGCGCCGCAGCAGGTGCCGCGACCACGCTGGAGCAGCTCATGGCGAAAGCCAAGGCTGACGAGAGCGTCGCCGAATTGCCGGTGGTGGTGAAGGCCGATGTGCAGGGCTCTGCCGAGGCGATCGTCCAGGCGCTGGAAAAGCTGGGCAATGACGAGGTGCGCGTGCGCGTCATCCATTACGGTGTCGGCGCGATCACCGAATCGGACATCACCCTGGCCGAGGCGTCCCAGACCCCGGTCATCGGCTTCAACGTCCGTGCCAATGCCCCGGCCCGCAATTCGGCCAACCAGAAGGGCGTCGAGATTCGCTACTACTCGGTCATCTATGACCTGGTGGACGACATCAAGGCGGCCGCTTCCGGCCTGCTGTCGGCAGAGGTTCGCGAGAACTTCATCGGCTATGCCGAGATCAGGGACGTCTTCAAGGTCACCGGGGTCGGCAAGGTCGCCGGCTGCCTGGTCACCGAAGGTGTCGCCCGCCGCTCGGCAGGTGTTCGCCTTCTGCGCGATAGCGTGGTGATCCATGAAGGCACGCTGAAGACGCTGAAACGCTTCAAGGACGAGGTCAAGGAAGTACAATCCGGTCAGGAATGCGGCATGGCCTTCGAGAATTACGACGATATCCGCCAGGGCGATATCATCGAGATCTTCGAACGCGAAGAGGTCGAGCGCAGCCTGTAGGCTGCTGCCCGGACCCGGAATCGGAAAGGGGTGCCACATCGTGGCACCCCTTTTCTTTTACACCTGTTCCGGCAGGAAAAATAACAGCTTACTTGGTTACAGGCTTGCCCTCATAGGTTTGCTTGCCGACACGGACGATGACATTTCCGTTCGAGGTCGCCCGTTCGAACAGGCCCTGAACCGAGATATAGCCACCGATCTGAATTGTACGAATCATGACACTCCTCCTCGATAAGCCGATAATTGCCCATCATTCTCCACGAGTGAAGCGAATTATTGCTAAAATCACATCTAAGGCGGAGGAAATTCTACCTAAAGATGTATCAAAGCCACATCTGCAAGATCGGAAGCAGCGGAATATCGGCCGGTGGCATCGGATAATTGCGCAAGTCCCGCGCGTGGACCCATGTCAGGTTCTGCCCCTCCTGCGGACGCGCCACGCCATTCCATTTGCGGCATGCATATAGCGGCATCAGCAGGTGGAAATCCTCGTAGCCATGGCTGGCGAAACTCAGCGGAGCGAGGCAGGATTGCCAGGTGTCTATCCCAAGTTCTTCATGCAATTCGCGAATAAGCGCGGCTTCCGGCGTCTCTCCGGGCTCGACCTTGCCGCCCGGAAACTCCCACAGCCCGGCCATGGATTTGCCCTCGGGGCGCTGCGCCAGCAGCACGCGCCCGTCAGTGTCGATCAGCGCGACGGCAGCGACAAGAACCGTTTTCATCACGAGCGGTAATCGGCGTTGATATCGATATAGCCATGGGTCAGGTCGCAGGTCCACATGGTCTGCGCCCCCTGCCCCAGCCCCAGATCGACAGCGATCAGCAATTCCTGGTTCTTCATGTAGTCGCTGGCCCTGTCTTCATCGTAATTCTCGGCCCGCCAGCCATTCTCGGCCAGGATCATGTCGCCAAAGCGGATGGTCAGCCTGTCGCGATCGGCCTCGGCCCCTGATTTGCCGACCGCCATGACGATGCGGCCCCAATTCGCGTCCTCGCCCGCGATGGCGGTCTTGACCAATGGCGAATCGGCAATGGCGCGGGCGACCTTTTTCGCATCGCTATCCGATGCCGCGCCGGTCACCCGGACCTCGACGAATTTCGTCGCCCCCTCGCCGTCACGCACCACCAGATGCGCCAGCTCGCGCATGACATCCTGTAGCGCCCCCGCAAAAGCCTGCCCCGCCGGACTGTCCAGCGAAGTGATCTCGGCCGCCGCGCTGCGACCCGTCGCCGCCAGGATCAGCGCATCCGAGGTGGAAGTGTCGCTATCCACGGTGATCGCGTTGAACGTCGCGCCAAGGCCGGAATCCAGCACCTCTTGCAGCAGCGGCGCGGCGATTTTCGCGTCGGTAAAGATATAGACCAGCATCGTCGCCATATCGGGCGCGATCATGCCCGATCCCTTGGCGATGCCGGTGATGCGGATCTCTCCGCCGTCCCCGGCGAGAGTGGCCGAGGCGCCCTTGGGAAAGGTATCCGTGGTCATGATGGCGCGAGCGGCATCCGCCGCGCCAGCCGGATCGAGCTTGCGGGACAGATCGCCAATGATCGCCACGATCCGCTCATGCGGCAGCGGCTCTCCGATCACCCCGGTCGAGGAAGAGAACACATGCGTGGCGGGAATGCCCAGCTCCGCCGCCACGGCTCCGGTCACGGCATCGACCGATTCCTGGCCGCGCGCGCCGGTGAAGGCATTGGCATTGCCGGAATTCACGATGATCGCCGCGCCCGCATCGGCGGAACCGCCCCGGGCCAGCTTGGCCTGGTTGTCCAGCACGCAGGCCGCGCGGGTCGCCGACCGGGTGAAGGCCCCGGCAATCTGCGCGCCTTCGGCGATGCGGATCAGGGTCACATCGGTGCGGCCCCGGTATTTCACCCCCGCCGCGGCGCTGGCGAACTCGACGCCCTCGATCACCGGCAGGTCCGGAAACGCCGCCGGTGCCAGGGGCGATACGGGAAGCCCCGCCTCACCCATGATTATTCAGCCTCCAGCAATTCGGCCTTGTTCAGCAGCGCCGGATCGATGCCCTCGGTTTTCTCGACCTTGGCCTCGGTCGACACACGCTCGATCTCGGCCTCGATCTTGTCGCGGCGGATCTTTTGCACCAATTGCTCGCGGATTTCTTCCAGCTTCGGAGCCTCTTTCACGCGGGTTTCGTTCAACTTGATGATATGCCAGCCGAAATCGGTCTGGACGGGATCGGAAACCTGTCCCGGCTCCATCGCCTTCACGGCCTCGGCAAAGGGCGGAACCATCTGGTCGGCGGCGAACCAGCCCAGGTCACCCTTGTTCGGCCCGCTCGGACCGGTCGAGTTCTCTTCGGCCAGCGTGCCGAAATCGGCACCCTCATCCAGTTCCTTCTTCAACTCCTTCGCCTTCTCCTCGGTTTCCACGAGGATATGGGCGGCCGAAAATTCGGTTGTTGCCTCGGCATCGGCGAAAAGCTCGTCATATTCAGCCTGGATTTCCTCATCCGTGGGCTCGCCGCCGGACAATTCGGTCACGGCTGCGGCGGCCAGCGTATTGCGGCGCTGAAGCTCCAGCTGCGCGCGGACACCGGCATTCTCCTTGCCATTCTCGGCCACCGCCGTCTGGCGGATCAACTGGTCCAGCAACAGGTCCCATACCGCCTGATCGGGCAGCTCGGCCATCTGCGGATCCTGCATCGACTGCTTCATCACGATCATCTGGCCCAACGTGATCGGCTGATCGTTCACGGTGGCGACGACGGTATCGGCATTGCTTTCCTCGGCCATCAGGGTGGCGGGCACCATCATCGGCGCCGCGATCACGAAAGCGGCCAGAATCGAAGGTTTCAGCATGAAATTTCCTTTGTTAGTCACACCCGAATCCCCGAGCGGGGAAGGGCCAGCGTTGACAGTCAGGCAAGCCGGGCATACATCCCACGCAACCGTGGAAGGCGCCGCCGCCGCGTTTCGTTCAGGCCCCTGATACGGCAATGCGGCAGGTACGGGCAAGTGGCCCATTCGTAACAGCCTTTCCCAACAACGTGACTGTGAAGGTAACATGCTCGGCATCGGAACTCTGGCGAAGAAGGTCTTTGGTACGCCGAATGACCGCAAGGTGAAATCGACCCGCTCTCTGGTCGCCCGGATCAACGCGTTGGAAGACGAGTTCAAGGCATTGTCCGATGAAGGGCTGGTCGAGAAGACCCGCGAATTCCAGCAAAGGGTGCAGGCGGGCGAGCCGCTCGACGCGATCCTGCCCGAGGCATTCGCAAATTGCCGCGAGGGTGCCAAGCGCGCGCTCGGCCTGCGGGCCTTCGATGTGCAGCTCATGGGCGGGATCTTCATGCATCAGGGCAATATCGCCGAGATGAAGACCGGCGAGGGCAAGACGCTGGTCGCCACCTTCCCCGCCTATCTGAACGCGCTGACCGGCAAGGGCGTGCATATCGTCACGGTCAACGACTACCTCGCCAAGCGCGATGCCGAATGGATGAGCAAGGTCTATGCGCAGCTCGGCATGACCACCGGCGTCGTCTATCCCTTCCAGCAGGAGGCCGAGAAGCGCGAGGCTTACGCGGCAGACGTCACCTATGCCACCAATAACGAGCTGGGCTTCGACTATCTGCGCGACAACATGAAGGGCAGCGTCGAGGAAATGGTCCAGCGCGGCCATAACTTCGCCATCGTGGACGAGGTCGACTCGATCCTGATCGACGAGGCGCGGACACCGCTGATCATCTCGGGTCCCTCTCAGGACCGGTCCGAGCTTTACAAGGTGCTGGACAAATATGTCCCGCTTCTGACCGAAGAGCATTTCAAGCTGGACGAAAAGGCCCGCAACGCCACCTTCACCGAAGAGGGCAACGAGTTCCTTGAGCAAAAGCTGTCCGAGGATGGCGTGCTGCCCGAGGGCCAGACGCTCTACGATCCCGAATCGACCACCATCGTCCACCATGCCAGCCAGGCATTGCGGGCGCATAAGCTGTTCCTCAAGGACCAGCATTACATGGTCCGTGACGGCGAGGTGGTGCTGATCGACGAGTTCACCGGCCGGATGATGAAGGGGCGCCGCCTGTCGGACGGGCTGCATCAGGCCATCGAGGCCAAGGAGGGCGTGGATATCCAGCCCGAGAACGTGACGCTGGCCAGCGTGACCTTCCAGAACTATTTCCGGCTTTACGACAAACTGGCGGGGATGACCGGCACCGCCTCGACCGAGGCCGACGAATTCGCCGAGATCTACAAGCTGGGCGTGGTCGAGGTTCCGACCAACCGCCCCATCCAGCGTCTCGACGAGCATGACCGCGTCTATCGCACGGCGGGTGAGAAATACGCCGCCGTGATCGAGGCCATCAAGGAGGCCCACGCCAAGGGCCAGCCGACGCTTGTCGGCACGACCAGCATCGAGAAATCCGAGATGCTCTCGGCGCTGCTGACGCGCGATGGCATCCCTCACAACGTGTTGAACGCACGCCAGCACGAGGCCGAGGCGCAGATCGTCGCCGATGCGGGCAAGCCGGGCGCCGTTACCATCGCCACCAACATGGCCGGCCGCGGCACCGACATCCAGCTTGGCGGCAATGTCGAGATGAAGGTGATGGAGGCGCTGAAGGCCGATCCGGAGGCCAATCCCGACGAGCTGCGCGAACGGATCGAGGCCGAACACGCCGCCGACAAGCAGAAGGTTCTGGATGCCGGCGGGCTGTTCGTGCTGGGCACCGAACGCCATGAGAGCCGCCGTATCGACAACCAGCTTCGCGGCCGCTCGGGCCGTCAGGGCGATCCGGGCCGCTCGCTGTTCTTCCTGTCACTGGAAGACGACCTGATGCGGATCTTCGGCTCGGAGCGGCTGGACCGGGTGCTGTCGGGCCTCGGCATGAAAGAGGGCGAGGCGATCATTCATCCCTGGGTCAACAAGTCGCTGGAACGCGCACAGGCGAAGGTCGAGGGACGCAATTTCGACATCCGCAAGCAATTGCTGAAATTCGACGACGTGATGAACGACCAGCGCAAGGCGATCTTTGGTCAGCGGCGCGAGATCATGGATAGCGACGAGGTCGGCGAGATCGCCGCCGATATGCGCCACCAGGTGATCGAGGATCTGATCGATCAGCACATGCCCCCCAAGACCTATGCCGATCAATGGGATACGGAGGGGCTCAAGACCGCTGTCCGCGACGGTCTGAACATGAACCTGCCGATTGCCGAATGGGCCGAGGAAGAGGGCGTCGATCAGGAGGCGATGCGCGAGCGCATCACCGATACGACCGATACCTACATGACCGAGAAAGCCCAGGCATTCGGCGAAGAGAACATGCGGATGATCGAGAAGCAGGTGCTCTTGCAAATGATCGACCAGAAATGGCGCGACCATCTGCTGACGCTGGAGCATCTGCGCTCGGTCGTGGGCTTCCGCGGCTATGCGCAGCGCGATCCGCTGTCGGAATACAAGACCGAGGGCTTCCAGCTGTTCGAGAGCCTGCTCGACGGGCTGCGTGGCGACGTGACGCAGCGCCTTGCGCAAATCCGCCCGCTGACCGAGGCCGAGCGCGAGGAAATGCTGAGCCAGATGGCCGCGCAGCAGAAGGCGCGGCAGGAGCATCTGACGATGGAGCATGGCTCTGAATCGCAATCCTCGGATGACGAGGACAAGCCCGAGCCGCTGGTCCAGGGTTTCGACGAAAGCGATCCCTCGACATGGGGCGATCCGTCGCGCAACGATCCCTGCCCCTGCGGTTCCGGCAAGAAGTTCAAATACTGCCACGGCGCGATCTGACCCGGTGTTCCGCTACTGCGGGCCCGTTCGGTTGAGCGGCAACCTGCCGCAATGACAATCATGGAAACCGGGGCGATCACCGGATCGGTGATCGCCCCGGTCTTTCCGGTAAATGCCCAATGTTCCCGGAAAGCGTAAGACATTCCTAATCTTTCGGACCCAGAACATATCATAGGCGCTGCCGCCCTCCCGGCACCTCAAATGGGATTGCGGCATCTGCCTGCGTCTGTATTGATACGGATAGAACCACCTTGTCATGAGTGAAACATGCGGATGAGCAGGCATTCCGGCCCCCATGACGGCCAAGGCGAGCTGCGCCGCGCCAGCTCGCCCGGGTTTTCCCTGCTGGTCGCGGTCGGGATATTCTCGGCTGCCGTCAACCTGCTGATGCTGACCGGGCCGCTGTTCATGCTGCAGGTCTATGACCGGGTGCTTGGCTCGCGCTCGGTCGAGACGCTGACGGCCCTGTTCGTCCTGGTCGTCTTCCTGTTCCTGTTCATGGGCATCATCGACCTGGCCCGCAACCGGGTGTCGCAGCGCATCGCGGCCCGGTTCCAGGACCGGATGGAGCCCCGGGTCTTTGATGCGGCGCTGCGCGAAGGCGCCATGGCGGGCAACGATCCCGCCGCGACGGCCAGCGGCATGCGCGATCTGGACGCGATGCAGCGCTTCATGGGCTCTCCCGTGCTGCTGGCGATCTTCGACCTGCCATGGGCGCCGGTCTTCCTGGCGGCGGTCTATATCTTTCATCCCCTGCTGGGGGTCGTGGCCACGATCGGCGGGGTGATCCTGGTCGTCTCGACCATCGCCAACCGGATTTTCTCCAAGGCGCCGCTGCGGGAATCGGCAATCGCCTCGAACCAGGCGCAGCGGATGTCCGATCTCTACCATAACGAGGGGGAGGTGATCGGCGCGCTCGGCATGCGCGGGGCGAGTTTTGCCCGCTGGCGGAAACTGCGAGGCGAGGCCCAGGACCAGGCCGTGCGCGGCGCCGATCTTTCCGCCGGTTTCACCGTGTTCTCCCGCAGTTTCCGGCTATTTCTGCAAAGCGCGATGCTGGCGGCGGGGGCCTGGCTGGTCCTGCGCGAGGAACTGACGCCCGGCGCGATGATCGCCGCCTCGATCATGATGGGCCGCGCCCTCGCCCCGGTCGAGCAGCTGGTCGGCGGATGGGCCCTGGTCCAGGCGGCACAGGACGGGCGCGAACGCCTCGCCCGGCTGCTGAGCAAGCATCCTCCCGAAACGCCGCAGACTCCGCTGCCCCGGCCAACCGCACGGATCGAGGCGCGGCAGGTCAGCGTGGTGGCTCCCGGTCAGGACAGGCCGGCGTTGCGTGGCGTCAGCTTCGGGCTTGAACCCGGGCAGGCGCTTGGCGTGATCGGGCCTTCGGGGGCCGGAAAATCGACCCTGGCGCGGGCCCTGATCGGGGCCTGGCCGCTGGCAACCGGCTCGATCCGCCTTGGAAGCGCTCCGCTGGACCAGTATCAGCCGGATGTGCTGGGCAGCCTGATCGGCTATCTGCCCCAGCAGGTGACGCTGTTCGACGGCACCATCGCCGAGAATATCGCCCGCCTTGCGCCCGATCCCGATCCCGCGCGGGTGGTGAACGCGGCCAAGGCGGCGGCGGCGCATCAGATGATCCTCGATCTGCCGGACGGCTATGACACAAGGATCAGCCAGACCGGCGGGCGGCTGTCGGGCGGCCAGGTGCAGCGCATAGGCCTTGCCCGCGCGCTCTATCCCGACCCGGTGCTGCTGGTCCTGGACGAGCCGAATTCCAATCTCGACAACCAGGGCTCCGAGGCGCTGAACCAGGCGATCCGGCGGATCAAGGCCCAGGGCGGGGCGGTGATCATCATGGCCCATCGCCCGGCGGCGATCACCGAATGCGAGTTCCTGATGGTGCTGGAACAGGGCACCCGCCGCGCTCTCGGCCCGCGTGACGCCGTGCTCAAGGAGATGGTGCAGAATTCGGCCCAGATCCTCAATGCCCGGAAGGCCGGCGACCGGGGAGGCGTGGCATGAACGGACAGGACCGATCCCGGCACCGCGCCCAGCCAGAGCGGTGGTCGGTCCGGGGCTCCCTGATGCTCGGGATTTTCGCGATCATCCTGCTGTTCGGCGGCTTCGGGGTCTGGGCCTTCCAGAGCCGCATCGCCGGTGCTGTGGTCGCACCAGGACAGGTCGAGGTGCAGCAGCAGCGGCAGGTCGTTCAGCATCCCGATGGCGGCGTGGTCGAGGAAATCCCGGTCGAAGAGGGCGAAACCGTGGCCGCCGGGCAGGTCCTGCTGCGGCTGGACGGCACGCTGCTGATGACCGAACTGGCCATCGTCGAGGGCCAGTATTTCGAGATCCTCGCCCGCCGGGGCCGGCTGGAGGCCGAGCGTGCCGATGCCGAGGCGCCCGATTTTCCGGATGAATTGCTGGAAAGCGCCGGCCAGGATCCCAAGCTGGCCAAGCTGGTCGCGGGCCAGGAAAGCCTGTTCACCGCCCGCCGCGACACGCTTCACCAATCGCTGGAGCAATTGGCGAAGCAATCCCAGCAGGTGAACTCGCAGGTCACCGGTATCGATGCCCAGCTTGCCGCCCTGGCCGAGCAGCGCGAGTTGATCGGGCAGGAATTGACCGACCAGCAATCGCTGCTGGATCGCGGCCTGGCTCAGGCCTCCCGCGTGCTGGCCCTGCGGCGCGAGGCGGCGCGGATCAACGGCCAGATCGGCGAGTTGCAGGCCAATCGCGCCGCGGCCGAAACGCGCCAGACCGAGCTGGACGTGCAGCGCCTGCGGATGACCGCCCAACGCCGCGAGGAGGCCGAGACCGAGTTACGCGACCTTGGTTACCGCGAACTGGAACTGGCCGAGCGCCGCCGCAGCCTGATCGAACAGATCGATCGGCTGGAATTGCGCGCGCCCGCGGGCGGCATCGTCTATGACCTGAAGGTCACCACGCCACGTTCGGTCATCCGGGCCGCCGATCCGCTGATGTATATCGTGCCGCAGGACCGGCCGCTGGTGATCGGTGCGCGCATCGCCACGATCAATGTCGACGAGTTGCGGCCCGGCCAGCCCGTGGCGCTGCGCTTTGCCGCCTTCTCGTCGCGGACCACGCCCGAGATCAGCGGCAGGCTGCTGCGGGTCTCGGCCGATGCGCTGATCGACGAGGCGACCCGCGCGCCCTATTACCGCGCCGAGGTCACCATCCCGCCCGAGGAACTGGACAAGCTGGGCGAATTGGCCCTGATCCCCGGCATGCCGGTCGAAGTCTATATCCAGACCGGCGAGCGCAGCCCCATGGCCTATCTGCTGAAACCGCTGATGGATTACTTCAACCGCGCATTCCGGGAAAGTTGACCTGCATATAATGCAAGGGACGGGTTGTCTTTTCGTCCCTGCCATCTCACCCTCCGGTCATCAATTCCGGAGGAGATTGCCAATGCTCAGAGCCCTTTCCCGGCCAGCCACCCGTCTTATGGAGCGCTGGCTGCCCGATGCCTTCATCTTCGTCATCGTCCTGACCCTGCTGGCCGCCCTGGCGGCCATCGTCACGCAGGGCACATCCCCGGTCGCACTGGTCGAGATGTGGGGCAACGGTTTCTGGGCCTTGCTGCAATTCGCCATGCAGATGCTGCTGGTCCTGGTGACCGGATTCATCCTGGCCAGTTCACCGCCGGTCAGGCGGCTGCTGGCGGCCATCGCGGGGCTGGCGACATCGCGGGGCTCGGCCATCATCCTTGTCACGCTCGTGTCGCTGGCGGCAAGCTGGCTGAACTGGGGGTTCGGCCTTGTCGTGGGTGCGATCTTCGCCAAGGAGCTGGCGCGCAGATCCGGGTGGATTACCGGCTGCTGGTGGCCGCGGCCTATTCCGGATTCGTGATCTGGCATGGCGGGCTGTCGGGCTCGATCCCGCTGACCATCGCGACCGAGGGGCATTTCACCGCCGAGCAGATCGGGGTGATCCCGACATCGGGGACGATTTTCTCGGCCTGGAATCTGCTGATCGTCCTGGCACTGGTCATCACGGTGCCACTGGTCAACCGGCTGATGATGCCGCTGGAACATGAGCAGGTGCTGATCGATCCGGCGAAGCTGGACGGCGGCGCCCCGTCCCGCCGCCTGCCCCCCGATGCAACCCCGGCGGAGCGGCTGGAGAACAGCCCCGTCCTGATGTGGCTGATCGGGGTGCCCGGGCTGATCTGGCTGGGCTTCTATTTCGCGGGTGGCGGCGGCATCAACCTGAACGTGGTGAATTTCCTGTTCCTGTTCCTCGGCATCCTCTGCCACGGCACGGCCCGCAGCCTGCTGGGCGCGCTGGACGAAGGCGTGCGCGGTGGCGCCGGGATCGTGATCCAGTTCCCCTTCTATGCCGGCATCATGGCGATCATGACCGATAGCGGGCTGGCCGCGAACCTGTCGGAATGGTTCGTGTCGATCTCGACCGCGCAGACATTGCCGTTCTGGAGTTTCATCAGCGCCGGGATCGTCAATATCTTCGTCCCCTCGGGCGGCGGGCAATGGGCGGTGCAGGCACCGGTCATGCTGCCTGCAGCCGAGGCCCTGGGCGCCGATATCCCGCGCGTCGTGATGGGAGTCGCATGGGGCGATGCCTGGACCAACCTGCTGCAGCCCTTCTGGGCCCTGCCGATGCTGGGCATCGCCGGGCTGAAAGCACGCGACATCATGGGGTTCTGCGTCGTGCAACTGCTGATCACCGGGATCATCATCGGGGCGCTGCTTTATCTGCTGTAACCGTGTGGAATGGTCAAACCTATCGGAGGATGCGTCCCGCGATGGCCGGGGGGCTTTGCGCCCCCGTTGCCGGCAGGTCTCTCGAACCAGTGGCGCGACCGGCCGGCAACCCCCCGCAGGATATTTGCGTGAAGAAGAGAGCTAGACGGCAGGCCGATCGTCCGTCCCGGTCCTACAGCGTTTCTACTGCGCATTTCCGGACGCAAGACCGGTATCCACTTTTGCTGGCAATACTTTAGCGATCCTCGAACAAGTCGAGCTGGGCATCGTCGCGGCTCTCGTCCTGCTCAAAGCCCGACAGGGTGATGCCCAGCAGGCGGGCGCCGCGCGGGTCGGGCAGCACGGTCGCGGCCAGGTCCCGGGAGAGCGCGAGCATCTCTGCCTCGGTTTCCACGGCATGCGGCAGGGTTCGGGCGCGGGTGACCTGCTTGAAATCCGAAAACTTGACCTTGACTGTCACGGTCCGGCCCTGCAGTTCGTTCCTGGAAACTTGTCGCCAGACCTTCTCCGCCAGCGGCGCGAGGGCGTCATGCGCCTCTTCCAGCGTCATCAGGTCGGTGAAATAGGTGTTCTCGGCCCCCACGGATTTGCGGATGCGGTCGGGGCTGACCCGGCGGTGATCGATCCCGCGCGAGATATTCCAGTAATACCGCCCCGATTTGCCGAAACGCCGGGTCAGGAAATCCAGTTCCTGCGCATGCAGATCGGCGCCGGTATGGATGCCCATCGCCTGCATCTTTGCCGCCGTGGCCGGGCCAATGCCGTGGAATTTTCCGACCGGCAGGGTCAGCACGAAATCGGCACCGCGCCCGGGAGGGATGACGCAAAGACCATCGGGCTTGTTCTGGTCCGAGGCCAGCTTCGCCAGGAACTTGTTATAGCTTACGCCCGCGCTGGCGGTTAGTCCGGTCGTCTCGCGAATGCGCGCCCGGATCTCGCGGGCAACCTGAGTGGCGGTCTGGCCGGGCCAAAGATGGTCGGTCATGTCCAGATAGGCCTCGTCCAGCGACAGGGGTTCCACCAGCGGCGTGTAATCGTGGAAAATATCGCGGATCTGGGCGCTGACCGCGCGGTAGACGTCAAAGCGGTGGCGCACGAAGATCAGGTCCGGGCAGAGCCGCTTTGCCGTGACCGAAGGCATGGCCGAACGCACCCCATAGGCCCGCGCCTCGTAACTGGCCGCTGCCACCACGCCGCGCAGCGCCGCTCCGCCCACCGCGACGGGCTTGCCGCGCAGTTCCGGGTGATCGCGCTGCTCGACCGAGGCATAGAAGGCATCCATGTCGATATGGATGATCTTGCGGACCCGTTCGGGCCCGGCATCATGGGGCGCTTCGGCCCCGTCCGTCATTCGGCGAAGACACGGGCCGCGCCCGCCTCCATCCCCTCGCCCGCGCGGTCGAAGCGGATATGGGCGATGCCGCGCCCGTTCGCTTGGGTGAACAATGTCCCGACCTCGCGCCCCTCGCGGGTGATCGGCGTGCCGACCGGAGCCTCGCCCTCGATCCGCAGGGTCGTCAGGCCCTTGCGCAGCTCGGTCTTGTGCTTCATCCGCGCGGTGACCTCTTGCCCGACATAGCAGCCCTTGCGGAAATCGACGCCATGCAGGCGCTCGAACCCGGCTTCGAGGATATAGGTTTCATTCGGGATCAGTTCGATCAGCGTCTCGGGAATCGTATGGGCCACCCGGATCGCGTTCCAATCGCTGCCATCATCGCCCGTGCCGCCGTAAAGACGCCAGCCGAGCGCCTCGTGCCGGGGATCGGAGACCGCGCCTTCCGGGGCCGGGCCGGTCCCGCGCGCGACGGTCATGGCGACAGGTTCGAGCGCGACCTTCGAGCGCAGCTTGTAAAGCGTCAGACGGCGGATCAGATCCTCGGCCAGATCGGCATGGATATCGATCAGCAGCGCGTCGCCCTGCGGCACCACCAGGAAATCCGCCAGATACTTGCCCTGCGGCGTCAGAAGCGCCGCCCAGCAGGGCGCCCGGGTGACATCATTGGTCACGAGACCTTGCAGGAAATCCACCCGGTCCTCTCCGGTGATCCGGATGATCTGGCGCGTCATGAGGGTTCTCCGAATTGCATTGCGACAAGGCTGGCATAGCTGCCGCCCTTGCTCATCAACTGGTCATGACTTCCCTGTTCGACAACCCTGCCCGCGTCGATCACCACGATCTTGTCGGCATTGCGGATGGTCGAGAGCCTGTGCGCGATGACCAGCGTGGTGCGCCCCTTGGAAAGCCGGTCCAGCGAATCCTGCACCAGCCGCTCGCTGGCGGAATCCAGCGCACTGGTGGCCTCGTCCAGAAGCAGGATCGGGGCATCGCGCAGCACGGCCCGGGCAATGGCGACACGCTGACGCTGCCCCCCCGACAGGGATGAGCCGCGCGGACCCGCCGCGCTGTCCAGCCCCTGGTTCAGCCCGTCGGTGAATTCCGAGACATGCGCAGCCTCCAATGCCTGCCTGAGCGCGGTCTCATCGGCATCGGGCCGTCCCATCAGGATATTGTCGCGCAAGCTTTCGTCGAATAGCGCCGCCTCTTGCGACACGGTCGAAAACTGGTCGCGAAGCGTTTCAAGATCGTATTCGGCGACCGGAACCCCTCCCAGCAGGACACGCCCGCCATCGGGATCGACCATCCGGGTGAGCAGGTTGAAGACGGTGGACTTTCCGGCCCCGGACGGCCCCACAAGGGCGGTGGTCTGCCCGGCCTCGGCGCGAAAACTCAGCCCGTGAAGCACCTGCTGGCCGTCATAGGACAGCCGCACATCGTCCAGTTCGATCGAGGTGTCGGCGGGCGCCTCGCGGCGCGGGCCGGACAGGATGGTGGGATGCGTGTCCAGTATCTGGTAAATCCGCTCAAGGCTCGCGGCGGCGGTCTGCCAGTTGCCCGCCGTTCCGCCTAGGCGCCGCATCGGCTGGAAGGCCAGCGCCAGCGCCGTGAAGAAGGACATGAAATCGCCGACGCTGCGGGTGCCCTCCATCACCTGGCTGCCGCCAAGCGCCAGCACCGCCACGAAGCCGATCCCGGTCACGATATCGGTCAGCGCGGGCATCAGCACGCTGGTCGCGGCAACCTTGATCTCGGCACGCCGGATACGCCCGATGATCTCGCCAAAGCGCCGTGTCTGCGCCCCCTCGGCCCGGTTCAGCCGGATCGAGGCGATGCCGTGCAGGATCTCGTCCAGCCGTGTCGCGCGCAGGCTGGCATTGGCGCGGGATTGCCGCATCTTGCGGCGGATATAGCGCTGGATCAGCGCGGCGGGCGCGACCAGCAGCGGGATCCCGATCAGCGCCGCCACCGTCCAGGCCGGATCGATGGTGACGGCGACCGCGAACAGCCCGATCAGCGAGATCACGTCGCGCGTGGCGCCGGTGATGATGGTCGCCCATACCCCCTGCACGGCAATCGTATCGCCCTGGATACGCTCGATCAGCGCACCGGGGGAATTGTCCCGGAAAAACCGGCCATCCAGCGTCAGGATATGCGCCAGCATGTCGCGCTGCATCTCGGTCGAGATGTTCAACGAAATACGTTTCAGCAAGGACCGGCTGGCGATCAGGGTCAGTGCGCGCAGCAGGAAGATCGAGAAGATCGCGCCGCCGACCCACCAGAGCGCATCGGCCTCCTTGCCGACGAAGACCCGGTCGAAAAGCGGCTTCAGCATCCATGAGATCAGCGCCAGCGTCGAGCCTTCGACCGTCATCAGGCAAAGGCCAGGGCCATGGAACCGCGATGCTGGTGAAGGTAATTCTTCCAGAGCCTCGCGAACAGGCGGCGCGACGGAAGCTCCTGGGTGGCGGATTGTGTCACGGGAATGATCTTCTCCTTGGCAGAACCGGGAGGTCTCCGGCCCGCCGTAGCCGGGCCGGAGACCTCCCTACCGCCATAGCCCGTCCCGGCAGTCGCGGGCAAGCCGCGAGTCCGGCGAGGCTTGCCAGTTGACGACGGGCGGCAAGAGGCATACCGATTTTGCAGTTTGTGAAGGAACGCCATCATGAGCCTGGCCCTTGGGCATCCCGTCATCGCCATTCCCGGCCCCTCGCCCACCCCGGACCGCGTGCTGCGCGCGGCACATCGCGCTTCTCCCGACATCTACGGGGAGGAACTGCCAAAGCTGAACCAGCACGTGATGGACCAGTTGAAGCGGCTGGCGGGAACGAAGGCGAATCTCGCCCCCTATATCGGCAATGGCCATACCGGGTGGGAGGCTGCGGCAGCCAATATGTTTGCGCCGGGCGAGCGGGCATTGCTGCTGGTCTCGGGGCATTTCGGCGCATCCTGGGCCGCCCAGATATCCGAGATGGGCGTGGCGGTCGAGATCATGGATTTCGACAATGCGCCGGCCGATCCGGAGCGCCTGGCGGCAAGGCTGGCCGAGGATCGCGACGGGCTGATCCGCGCGGTGATGGTCTGCCAGACCGATACCGCCAGTTCCGCCGCCGCCGATATTCCCGCCATCCGTGCGGCAATGCAGGATCATCCGGCATTGCTGGTCGTCGATGCCATCGCCTCATTGGGATGTTCGCCGATGCATATGGATGACTGGGGCGTCGATGTGCTGATCTCGGCCAGCCAGAAAGGGCTGATGTGCCAGCCGGGGACGGCGTTCCTCTGGTTCTCGGACCGGGCGGCGGCGCGGGGGCGCACCCCGCTGACCACCCCTGTCTGGGACTGGCATCTGCGGGCCGGGGCCGAGGCCCCCTGGCGCTTCTGGAACGGCACGCCGCCGGTTCCGCAGCTTTTCGCCCTGGAAGAGGCACTGTGCATGCTTCTGGACGAGGAAGGGCTGGAGACAGTCTGGGCGCGTCATGCAGCCCTGGCCGAAACGGTCTGGGCCGCAGTCGAGGCCTGGGGCGCGGGAAATCCCGGCATCCGGCTGACCGTGGCCGATCCGGCGGGGCGCGCGCATTCCGTCACGGCGCTGTCGCTGCCCCGGGCCGATGCCCTGCGGGACTGGGTCACCACCAGGACCGGCGTCACCCTTGGCGTCGGGCTCGGGGCGAAGGATCCCGACAACGCGCTGCGTATCGCACATATGGGCTATTGCAATGCCGCCATGGTCATGGCCGCGCTTGGCGCGATGGAGGCGGGAATGACCGCCCTCTCCATCCCCCACGGTCCCGGCGCGCTCGAAGCCGCCGCCAAGGTCATCGCGGCCCGCGCCTGATGCGGTAGCCCGAAACGGTCCAGGCAATACCGGGGGGCGCGTGACATGGCGGCTCCACGCCCCCCTTCTTCTTCATGCAAATATCCCGGGGGTCCGGGGGCAGCGCCCCCGGCCTCTCATTGCATCGCTTATCGCGCGGTCTCGCGGATGATTTCGCCCTTCGGATCCAGTTCCAGCGTCACCGGCTCTCCCTGCGGATTGGTCGCTTCCAGCAGGATGCGCGGCCCGTCCATGTGCAGGAAACCGAACTCGCCATAGCCGGCGTCCGACAACTGCCTGTTGACCTCGGAAGGCTCGAATTCCGGAGCGGGCATCCTCCGGGGACCACCGTGAGCCCCATCGGGACCGGGAGCCATCCGGCGCATATGCTTTTCCCGCGCTCCGTCACCGTGATCGGGTCCCCAATGACGCCCCTCGCGATGCATTCTCTTGCCGTCCGGCCGCCTGTCATCGTCGTCGCGGCCAAAGCGCAGCAGGCGGCCGTCCTGATCGAACAGGGCGAAGATCTCCTCGCCCTGGGCATCCTCGCCCTTCACGCCAAGCATCTCGCGGCGTGAGCCGATCTCCTCGATCACCGCGAATTGTCCGATCATCTCGTTGCTGCGGATCGATTGCGGCAAGAGCGAATCGATCAGCGTCTGCGGTAACGGGCCGTCATCGGCCTCGACCCCGATCAGTTTTCCCGAGTTATCGACCCGCGCCTCGATCTCGGTGCCATCACCGGTTCTGCCTTCGATCTCGCGGAAACCGCCACGCTTGATCCGGGATTCGATGTTTTCCAGGTTCAGCGCCTCGAGTTCCGCCGGCAAGGCGGGCTGCGCGGCACCAGAGGACGAGTTGGCCGGGCGCTGATCGCCCTGCGCCCCTGTCTGGGCCATGGCGCCGCCACCGATGCTCGCGATCACGGCGATAATGGCCGTGGCACCCAGGAATTTATCTCTGCTCATGAAACATCCTTTCATTCTTCTCGATCGGCGGCAATTCCGCCACCGGACGAATCATCTCTAACCGCCACGTGCCGAATGAATCGCCAATGAGCCATTTGGTTTTCGTTTGGCTGGAATTCGTCATAATGGCGGCATGCACCGTCTCGCCCCGATCCTTGCTTCCCTGCTATTGCTGCCTCTTCCGGTTGCCGGGCAGGATATCGCGCCCCGATCGGAGGCGGCGATCAGCGCGTTCCGCCCCCTGCCCCTGCACGAGATCGCGGAATCGGTCACGAACCGTTACCGGGGCCGAATCATCGCGGCGAATATCGTGCCCCCGCATCCTTTCGAGCGGCGCTTGGAGGCTCAGCTCATATATGAGATCCGGCTGATCACGCCCCAAAGCAACCTGCTGAATATCCGCCTGGACGCCCGGACGGGGCGGTTTATGGAAATCGCGGGGCGCGGCCAGATAGAGGCGCGCAAACCGGTCGGAAACAAGCAATGAGGAAATCATGCGAGCCTTGATCGTCGAGGATGACCCGGCCTTGTCCGAACAGCTTGCCACGGCCATGCGCGATGCGGGCTTTGTCACCGATCTGGCCATGGACGGCGCAGAGGGCGAATATCTGGGCGCGACGGAAAGCTATGACGTGGCGGTGCTGGATCTGGGCCTGCCGGGAATGCCAGGGATCGAGGTGCTGACCCGCTGGCGCGACCAGGGGATCGGGATGCCGGTGCTGATCCTGACGGCGCGGGGCGACTGGACCGACAAGGTTGCGGGCTTCCGGGCCGGGGCCGATGATTATGCCGTCAAACCCTTTCGCCTCGACGAGGTGGTGCTGCGCGCCCAGACCCTGATCCGCCGCGCCGCAGGCCATGCCCGCCCGGTGATCGAGGCCGGGCCATTGCGGCTGGACAGCCAGCTCGGGCTGATCACCCGTGACGGGATGGCGCTGAAACTGACCGCCTTCGAGACCCGCATCCTCAGTTACCTGATCCATCACAAGAACCGCATCGTCAGCCGCACCGAGCTTAGCGAGCATCTTTACGAGGCCGATACCGACCGCGATTTCAAATCCATAGAGGTGGTCATCGGACGGCTGCGCAGGAAGATCGGCGAAGGCGTGATCGAGACCCGGCGCGGCGAGGGCTATATCCTGCGGGCCACCGCCTGATGCGATCGATCCGGGGACGGCTCCTGATCCTGGCGGCGGTGTGGCTGAGTGTGGCCCTGCTGGCGGCCTTCCTGTTCATTTCGCATCTGCTGGAGCGGTTCGTGACCGACCGTTTCGATGCCGAGGCAGCAGCCATCGCCGATGCTCTGACCGCTTCGCTCGAGGTTGATGACAGCCGGGTCGAGCTTGACGATGCCCCATCAGATCCGCGTTTCCTGCTGCCACTCAGCGGCTGGTATTGGCAGGTCACGGCGGAAAACCAGGTCGTTGCGCGCTCGGATTCGCTGTTGGACGGACGGCTGGACGGACCGGCGGGCGATTTCGCCGGAGGTCATGGCATCGGCGCGGATGGGGCGGAATTGCGGGTTCTCCGGCGCGAAGTGACGATCCCGGACAGCGCATCGCGGATCGCCATCACGGTCACCGCCCCGCAAGCGCAGATCAATGACAGCCTGCGCCAGATTGTCCGACCCCTCGCGATCTCGCTCGCAATTCTGGGGCTGGGACTTGCCGCGGCCAGCCTTCTGCAGGTGACGGTGGGGCTGCACAGCCTCGACCGGTTGCGGGCGGATCTTGCGGAGGTGCGGGCGGGCCGGGCCCACCGCCTCACCCTGCCCGATGTGAGCGAGCTGCGCCCACTGACGAGCGAGATCAACGCAAGCCTCGACCAGAACGCCGATCTGCTGGCCCGCTCGCGCCAGCATCTGGGCAATCTTGCCCATTCGCTCAAGACGCCCCTCTCCGCGCTGGCCAATGAACTGCCGGGCGATCATCATGGCCAGGCATTGATTACCCGGATGGACCGGCTGATCGGATGGCATCTGCGCCGGGCCCGCTCGGCCGGTCCCCGGACGTTGGGTCAGCGCGTCCCGGTCCGCCCGGTCATCGAGGACATCCTTCTGGTGCTGCGCTGGCCGGTTCAGGACAAGGGCATGACAGTGCGGACAGATTGTCCGGAAGATGCGGGTTTCGCGGGCGAGAGGCAGGATCTGGAAGAGATGATCGGCAACCTGACGGAAAATGCCGTCAAATGGGGGAAAAGCCACGTGGATATAAGCGTCACCCCGGCAGAAGACCATCTGGATATCCGCATCGAGGATGACGGCCCCGGCATGGCCGAGACCGATGCCCCGCGCGCCCTGATCCGGGGTGCGAGGCTGGATGAGCACGGCCCCTCGGGCTCTGGCCTTGGCCTTGCCATCGTCGCCGACCTGGCGGCGCTGCATGGCGGGGAATTGCGGCTGGAACGCGCCCGTCTTGGCGGGTTGGCGGCGATCCTGCGCCTGCCGGGGTGACGCCCGCGCGGCAGACGGGCGGGCGCCTCCGGGAATGGCTTATCCCCAGATTTCCACGAATTCGCGCCATTCGCGGGCGCTCATCCCCGATTGCTCCTGCGTCACCGTCTCGCCCGCCAGCCGCCGTTTCAGCACCGCGACGGCCTGCGACGACAGGCTGACCGCGTCCATCCGGTAATCGCGGAAGGCGGCAAAGGCGGCTGGAACCCAATCCGCGACGATCCCGCATAGCGCATCGGCATAGGCGCGGATTTCATATTGCGCATGGGCATCGGCGCGCAGGCGCAGGAAATGCAGCAGGTTGTGCAGATCGACCTTCCAATACCACTGGGTATAGATATTGGCCGGCAGGTTCATCCGCGCCAGTTCCCGCGCCAGCCCCTGCTGACCGTCCTGGCTCAGCATCGCCTCGTAATGGTCATAGCTGCGCATCGCGTCCTCGCGCAGCAGGTCCAGCACCCGTGCCGCCTCCTGCCCCTGCAGAACTTCGCCCCGGCCCTGGTTGTTGCTGGCCGATTGCGCGGCCAGATGCTCGGGTGCGGGGATGTAGAATTCGCGGTCAAGGATCGAGTAGCGGGCCGAATATTCGTTCACATTGGCGGTGCGATGGCGAATCCACTGGCGTGCGACGAAAACCGGCAGCTTGACGTGAAGCTTGACCTCGCACATCTCGAACGGGGTCGAGTGCCAGTGCCGCATCAGGTAGCGGATCAGCCCCTCGTCATTCTGCACCGATTTCGTGCCCCGCCCGTAAGAGACCCGCGCCGCCTGGCAGATCGCCGCGTCGTCGCCCATGTAATCCACCACCCGGACGAAACCGTGATCCAGCACCGGATGGGCAGTATAGAGATGCTGCTCCATCCCCTCGGAAATCACCCGCAGGGTCTGGCGCGGGGATTGGCGCAGATTGTCGATCTCGGCCTGCTGTTCGGGGGTGACTGGCGTATTCATGGTGGTTCATCTCTCGTTCTGACACATCATCTTGTGCCATCCGCAGGCGAGTCGTTCAACCGAATTGCGCGCAGGCCACCGCATTGCCTGTCGCGGCGCCACATGCCAATCTGTCGCCCGAACGGCATTCCAGCAAGGAGACCCGCAATGAATATCCGCTATCTGCACACCATGGTCCGGGTGAAGGATCTCGATAAGACGATGGAATTTTTCCGCCTTCTGGGGCTGGAGGAGACCCGCCGCATCGACAATGACAAGGGCCGTTTCTCGCTGATCTTCATGGCTCCTCCGGGCCAAGAGGACTGCCCGGTCGAACTGACCTATAACTGGGACGGAGACGAGGGCCTGCCATCGGACAGCCGTCATTTCGGCCATCTCGCCTATCGCGTCGGCAATATCTACGAGATGTGCCAGAAGCTGCAGGATGCTGGCGTGACCATCAACCGCCCACCGCGCGACGGGCATATGGCCTTCGTGCGCAGTCCCGACAATATCTCGATCGAATTGTTGCAGGAAGGGGAAGCCTTGGCACCCGCCGAACCCTGGGCCAGCATGGAGAATACCGGCCACTGGTAAGCATCTTTTCCATGCCGGGGCGAGCCGCCCCGGAGTCAATCGATACGGGTCAATAGATATAGCGTATCCGCTCGGCCCAGAAGGCGTCGATATGGCGGAATTGCTGGTTGACCCTGACCAGGGGCGGTTCGCTCAGGATACCCGACTGATGCAGTCCTTCGGCATGGCGGATGAACATCTCGCGCATAATATGGCGTATCCTGAGCCCCTCATCCGTCAGCCGGATCCGGACCGAGCGCCGGTCCAGATCGCATCGCTCGTGATGGATATACCCCATCGTCACCAGCTTTTTCAGATTATAGCTGACATTCGAACCCTGATACATGCCGCGCGAGCGCAACTCGCCCGCGCTGACCTCGTCCTCGCCAAGATTATACAGGATAAGCGCCTGAACCGGCGTCAGGTCCTGCCGGCCCAAGCGTTCGAATTCATCCTTGATCAGATCCAGCAGGCGCCGGTGCAACCGCTCCAGCAGTTGCAGGGTCTGCATATAGGCCTCGGCATTTTCCGAAGCCTTGTCGGAAACTTCGCCCATATTCGAGGCGATCCGAGCCTGTGGCACACGGGAAAGCATGGCCGGATATGTCCTGTCTTGCGTCTCGATTGACCCAAGGATGGTCCGGAAAAGCGAATCTTCGGTTAAATCGCCGCAGAAACTGAAAATATGATCCATTTTCAGGCTCGGGACCTGCCCCGGCAGGTTATCCGCCCGGTGCGGCGAACCGCCCGGCCGCATGCGCCGCGATCCTGTCGAGCAGTGATCCGAAACCGGCGGGCCCTGCCTCGCCCCCCTGCCCGCTCAACCGGGCCGTGATCCAGCGATACAGGTCCTGGTCGTTTTCCGCCAGCAGCGCCTCGTAGATGCCGAATTCGCCATCGTCCAGTTCCGCCAGGGCACCGTCCGAGAACGGGCCGAGGATCAGGTCCATCTCCTTCATGCCGCGCCGCCAGCTGCGCATCCGCAACCGCCGCAACCGGGTCTCGTGGCTTTCGGCCTCTGTCATCATCCTGCTCTCCTTGCCGTTCCGCCGATGCTTGTGGCCCGGCGGCAAACAACCTATGCCATGACAGGACCAAGTTCAAACCGGCAGGACCAGCAGAATGGGCTTTCTTTCCGATACGCTCGCACGGGTGAAACCCTCCCCCACCATCGCCATGACCACGCGCGCCGCGGAATTGCGCGCCGAGGGCCGCGACATCATCGGCCTCTCTGCCGGAGAGCCCGATTTCGACACGCCGGAACATATCCGGCAGGCGGGGAAGGCGGCGATCGATGCCGGGCATACGCGCTATACTGCGGTGGACGGCACGCCCTCGCTGAAACGCGCCATCTGCGAGAAATTCGCCCGCGAGAACGGGCTGGATTACGCGCCGTCGCAAATCAGCGTCGGCACCGGCGGCAAGCAGATCCTGTTCAACGCGCTGATGGCCACGCTTAATCCCGGCGACGAGGTGATCATTCCCGCGCCCTATTGGGTCAGTTATCCGGACATGGTGCTGCTGGCGGGGGGCACGCCGGTCATCGTCCCCTGCGGTATCGAGACGGGTTTCCGTCTCACCCCGCAGGCGCTGGAAGCCGCGATCACGCCGCGCACGAAATGGCTGATCCTGAACTCGCCCTCGAACCCCTCCGGGGCGGGCTATGGCCGCGACCAGATGCGGGCGCTGACCGACCTGCTGCTGCGCCATCCCGACATCTGGGTGCTGAGCGACGACATCTACGAGCATCTCGTCTTCGACGATTTCGAATTCACCACCCCGGCCCAGGTCGAGCCGCGCCTGAAGACCCGCGTCCTGACCATGAACGGCGTCAGCAAGGCCTATGCCATGACCGGCTGGCGCATCGGCTACGGCGCAGGACCCGAGCCGCTGATCAAGGCGATGGCCAAGCTGCAATCGCAATCGACCTCGAATCCCTGCTCGATCAGCCAATATGCCGCCGAAGCCGCCCTGACCGGTCCGCAGGATTACATCTCGACCAGCCGCGAGGCATTCCAGCGCCGCCGCGACCTGGTTGTGGAGGGGCTGAACGCCTGCCCCGGCATCGATTGCCCGACCCCGCAGGGCGCCTTCTATGTCTATCCCTCCATCAAGGGGTTGCTGGGCAAGATCTCTGCGGCCGGGACCCGGCTCGACAGCGACGAAGCCTTTGCCAATGCATTGCTGGAAGAAACCGGCGTCGCCGTGGTCTTCGGCGCGGCCTTCGGCCTCAGCCCGCATTTCCGCATCTCTTACGCGACCAGCGACGAGCAATTGACCGAAGCCACCGCCCGCATCCGCCGCTTCTGCGAAAGCTGCGCCTGACGGCTGCCCGAGGGCTCGGCCGGCCGCTTCTTCTTCATCCAAATATCCGCGCCGCAGGCACGCCGCCCCACAAGGGGCGGCGTTCACTCACTGCTTTTGTCCATCGGACGGTTTGTCCGAACCCGCCTTCTTCACGTCCAGGTGGCAGGGGATCTTGAACCTGCGGTTCTTCTCGGCCCGCCGTTTCGACCAGCGGTCAAGCCAGCGCCGGAAGCCCCGCATCCTCATGTCACAGCGCCGTCCAGCCGCCATCGACGCTGATCGTCGTGCCGGTGATTTGCGCCGCCGCGTCGCTGCACAGGAAGACGGTGGTGTCGCCGATCTCCTCGACGGTGGCGAATTCCTTCGAGGGCTGGCGTTCCAGCATCACCTTCTTGATCACGTCCTCGCGGTTCATGCCGTATTCCTTCATCGTGTCGGGAATCTGCGCCTCGACCAGCGGGGTCAGGACATAGCCGGGGCAAATCGCGTTACAGGTGATCCTTTCCTGCGCGGTTTCCAGCCCGGTCACCTTGGTCAGGCCGACGACCCCGTGCTTGGCGGCGACATAGGCCGATTTGAACGGGCTCGCCGTCAGGCCGTGGGCCGAGGCGATATTGACGATCCGCCCCCATCCCGCCTTACGCATCAGCGGCAGGGCCGCCGCCGTGGTGTGAAAGGCCGAGCTCATGTTGATGGCGATGATCGCATCCCATTTTTCGACCGGGAATTCCGGGATCGGCGCGACATGCTGGATACCGGCATTGTTCACCAGGATATCGCAGGCCCCGGCCTGTTCAACCAAGGCCCGGCATTCATCCGCCTTGGACATGTCGGCCTTGATGTAACGCACCTTCACGCCGTGCTCGCGTGCCATTTCCTCGGCCAGCGCGTGATCCTCGTCACGGTCGGTAAAGCTGTTCAGCACCATATCGGCACCCGCCTTGGCCAATTGATGGGCCACGCCCAGCCCGATGCCGGAATTCGAGCCCGTCACCACCGCCGTCTTGCCCGTCAGGAATTTTTCAAACATCACGTCCTCGAACTTGCGTTTTACCTGCCGACATCCTAACCGCTCCGGTTATCGCCTGCAGCCGGAAACGACCATTCGTGCCCGGCGGCGATCCATTCGCCGATCACAATGAGTTGCGGTCATGTCCATGAAGGGAACCCTTCCGCGGCCGGGATGTTTGGTCGCCAGCAGCCCTGCTGAAGCGGCGTCCAGCCCTTGCCGGGCCCATAAAAAAAGCGCCCGCACAAGGCGGGCGCAAGTCATGAGGCAGGTTTCATACAGGCAAGAAACCTATCGAGCAGTGAGTTATTTATACGCGAGTCGGCCTCCGAGTCCAACACCGAAGTTTGTCCCGGCATTGACGCGTCACCGGCAAGCCTGTTGAAATCACAGTCAAAGCAAGAATGACGAGGCGAGCGGCAATGCGAATCTACAAAATCCTTAACAATTGCGCGACGAGACGTGCCTTCCTGGCTGCCGCGCTCTTCGTTTCGGGTGTTGCATCAATGCCGCTGGCAAGCCTTGCAGAGCCCGCTCATGGCATTGCAATGTATGGAGAACCCGCCCTCCCCAAGGGCTTCTCCCACCTGCCCTACGCGAATCCCGAGGCGCCGAAAGGCGGCACGATTCGCCTGGCCGAACCCGGCTCCTTCGACTCGCTGAAACCGTGGGTGCTGAAGGGAAATCCCGTCTGGCCGATCCTGTTTCAGCCGGGACTTGTGACCGAAACGCTGATGTATCGCTCGATCGACGAGCCGTTCAGCCTCTACGGCCTGCTGGCCGAATCCGTCGAAACCGCCCCGGATCGCAGTTGGGTCGAGTTCACCCTGCGCCCCGAGGCACGGTTTTCCGATGGCTCCCCCGTGACCATCGAGGATGTGATCTGGTCCTACGAGACCCTGGGCACGAAAGGCCATCCCCGCTATCTCGGCGCATGGTCCAAGGTCGCCAGCATGAAACAGACCGGAGAGCGCAGCATCCGTTTCGCCTTCAAGGAACCCGATCGCGAACTGGCCCTGTTGATGGGGATGCGCCCGATCCTGAAGAAGGCGCAATGGGAGGACAAGGATTTCAGCCGTCCCGGGCTGGAAATCCCCATCGGCTCGGCCCCCTATGTGATCGACCGGGTCGATCCCGGCCGGACGATCAGTTTCCGGCGTAATCCCGACTATTGGGGCAAGGATCTGCCGCTGAATCGCGGTCTTTATAATTTCGACGAGATCCGATTCGACTATTTTGGCGATTCGAATGCCATGTTCGAGGCATTCAAGGCCGGGGAAATCGATGTCTGGCGTGAATTGTCGCCGCTGAAATGGGAAACCGAGTTCGATTTTCCGCTGGTGGCCGAGAGCAAGATCGTCAAATCCGAGATCCCGCATAAGCGTCCGTCGGGGATCATGGGGCTGGTGATGAACAGCCGCAAGCCGGTCTTCGCCGATTGGCGCGTGCGGCAGGCGATGATCGAGGCGTTCAATTTCCAGTTCATCAATAACGCATTGAACGGCAACCGAGAGCCCCGGATCACCTCTTATTTCGCCAATTCCACGCTCGCCATGCATCTCGGCCCCGCCGAGGGGCGTGTGCGGGAGTTGCTGGAACCATATGCCGAAGACCTCCCTCCCGGCACGCTGGAGGGTTATGCCCTGCCCGAGGGCGGTCGCCGGCGCTTGACCGGACCGGGCTGCGCAAGGCCCTGCAATTGCTGGCCGATGCGGGCTGGACGGTACAGGATGGCGTCCTGCGAAATGCCGATGGCCGCGCCTTCGGCTTCGAGATCCTGCTGAACCAGTCGGGCAGTTCCATGCGCAACGCCTCGGAAATGCAGCAGATTGTCGATATCTACATAGAGGCGCTGCGCAACCTGGGCATCAGGGCGCGCGTGACCATGCTGGATTCCGCGCAATTCGTGCAGCGCACCAACAACTACCAGTTCGACATGGCATGGTATGAACGCGCACTGTCGCTCTCTCCCGGCAATGAACAGATGCTGTATTGGGGACATGACGGGGTGACGCAGCCCGGCAGCCGCAACTGGATGGGCATGAACAGCCCCGCCGCCGAGGCGATGATCGAGGAAATGCTCAACGCGGACGGCCCCGAGGATTTCAACGCCGCCGTGCGCGCGCTCGACCGGGTGTTGACGGCAGGCCGCTACGTGATCCCGGTCAGCTATCCCCCCATCTCGCGTCTGGCTCATTCCTCCAACCTGTTGTATCCTGATCAAAAACCACTTTACGGCGATTGGCCGGGGTTCATGCCCGAAACATGGTGGCAGGAGAAACAGGAATGAGAGCAGTCATAATCATCACGCTGGCCTGCGGATTGCTGGCCGGCTGCAATAGCGTCGCGGGTGTAGGCGAGGATATCACGGGCGTCGCCCGATGGGGTCAAGGCTTCTTAGGAGGGGGCTATTGATGAAATGGCATCACGTTCAGGAAAACTGGTCCGCGTTCTATGAAGCTATCACGGATAAATGGCCCGAGGTCGACGAGGCCGACCTGGACGAGATCGACGGCGACCAGCGCGCCTTCATCGCCTACCTGGCCGAAGCGACCGGACAGGAGGTCGCGGAAATTCGCGAGGAATTGCGGGAATGGCTGAGGGGAGAGATTCCCTCGGACATCGTCATGGACCCGATCCACGACAACCACTCCATCGCGCTCAGTTCGAAATACGTGAACGAGGGCGAGGATGAATATGACGATGACGCCCATTTCGGCGACGACAGGGACGAATAGGAATTGACCGGGATCTGATCGATCCCGGCCCTGCTTACTGCGGCGAAGGGCACGTGTCAGCGCGCGCCGATCCTGGACAATGCCCCCATCCGCTGGATGATCAGCACATAGATCGCGGCATAGAGGCCGGCGACGATCAGCCCGACCCACTGGATCTCGAAGGGCGTGAAGAAATAGGCGATCACCAGCAAGAGTTGCAGGAAGAAATGCATCGGGTAATAGACCCGCGAACCCAGTGCCTCGCGCGACCAGCCCAGATTGGCGGAATAGAGCCGGATCAGGCTGTCGAGCGAGTTCACGACGAAGACGATGCCGACGAAGATCATGAACCAGTTGAGCCAACCGGGGATCGCGATCTGCCCCTGGTGGTAGACAAAGAGCACGCAAAACCACAGGCCGAGGGGAAGCGCGGGCAAAAGGACCATCGCGACCGCCAGTTGCCAGGCCGGCAATCCTCCGACGAAACGGGCTACGAACTGGCCGATCATGATGCTCCAGGCGAACCACCAGAACAGGTAGAATTCGTGATAATCCGCGATCGGCATCGCGAAGCGCGGCAGATGGGCGAAGTAATCCATCAGCAGGCCGATATTGGCAAAGAAATCGCCCAGACCCACCCTGCTATAGGCAATGCTGATGACCGCCAGCGCGGTGAATGCGAGGATGCCGAAACCATAGGTCGAGGTAATCGCCAGCCATTTCATGACCCGCATGTCGCCGCTGGAAATGACCGAGAAGGCGATCACTCCGATGGCCAGCGCCCAGATTTCCCATTGCGGCATTCCCTGCGCATAGCTGGGCAGGTTCTGCATGAACAGGTAGCAGGTAAAGGAACAGGTCGCGATGACCGTCAGGTTGTAGATCCATTTGACGGCGGGGATTTCGAACAGTTTCAGCCGCGGCTCGATGGCCACGAAATAGAAGGTGGCGACGAAATACATCAGCCAGACCAGCGGTCCCCACATGCCGAACTCGACCGCCAGGGCATTGGTGAAGCCGAAGGCCGCCTCTTCCTCGTAGACCGGGAATTCGTTGAGCGGCAGCATCACCAGCCCCATGTCCAGTCCCGCCGTGAACAACAGCGCGATCAGCGTGAAGATCCCCACCGGGGTTTCCCCCGTGCATCGGACATGGGGCCAGCGGATCAGGACGAATAGCGCGCATGCCAGCACGCTGAGATAGGCGATGGTGATGATTGGCGTCATGTGAACCTCTTCTCTGCGGAACAATCGTCTTGGCAGGAACCGGCGTATCCGGGGATCGGACCGCCAGCGCGCGGCGCTTGCATGCGCCGCAGGATCAATTGATCGTGTATTTGCCTTATTTTGATTGTTCAGTCAATCAAAATAAAGTGTTCATTTCAGGTTGAGCAATTCCGGATGATCTGACAAAGCCTGCATCGACATGTGAAGGACGGTAAGCGAGCGGACGGGTCGCAGTGACAAATGTTCTGAAAATCGCCGTGGGCAGCATCGTCGTGGGCCTTGTCGTCCTGGCCCTGAAACTGCTGGCATGGTGGCTGACCGGCTCGGTCGCGCTCTTGTCGGACGCGCTGGAAAGCACGGTCAATGTGGCAACCGCCATCGCTGCCCTGATCGCCATCCGCGTCGCCGCCCGCCCCGCCGATGCCGGCCATCCCTATGGCCATCACAAGGCGGAATTCTTCAGCGCGGTGCTGGAGGGCGTCATGATCATCCTCGCCGCATTGCTGATCATGCGCGAGGCATGGCTGGGCTTTCGGAACCCGCCAGAGCTCGACACCCCCTTCACCGGCATGGCGATCAATGCCCTGGCCGGTGTGATGAATGCGCTCTGGTGCCGGGTGCTGATCTTGCGCGGAGGAAAGCTGAAATCCCCGGCCCTGGTCGCCGATGGCAGGCATCTGCTGACCGATGTGATCACCTCGGCTGCGGTGCTGCTTGGTGTCGCGCTTGCGGTCGTCACCGGCTGGACGGTGCTGGATCCGCTGCTGGCGGGACTGGTCGGGCTGAATATCCTGTGGTCGGGCTGGAAGCTGACCGCCTCTTCGCTCAGCGGATTGATGGACGAAGCGGTGTCCGACGAGACGCTGGATCTGATCCGCGCCGTCATCTCGGACCGCGCGACCGGGGCAATCGAGGCCCATGACCTGCGCACCCGCCATGCCGGGCGCGTGACATTCATCGATTTCCATCTTGTCGTGAACGGCCAGACCACCGTGGACGAGGCCCATGGGATCTGCGACCGGATCGAGCAATCCCTGCATGCGAAACTGCCCGAGGCGCAGATCACCATCCATGTCGAGCCGGAACATATGGCCAAGCATTCCGGCGTTCTGGTCCTGTAGCGGGGTCCGACTCCGGGCGAGGTTCAGGCATTCGGGGATCGGGCGAAATCACGATCTGCCGGACGCGCCCGGCAGATCAACGTGAACACGTGGATATTCAGGCCGCCAGCCGCAGCCAGACCGGCACGTGATCGCTCGGTTTCTCGGCTGCGCGGGCTTCGCGATCCACCCCGGTCTCGACCAGCAGATCGGCGGCCTGCGGAGACAGCAGCAGGTGATCGATGCGGATGCCGTCATCCTTGTTCCACGCGCCGCCCTGGAAGTCCCAGAAGGTGAAAGGTCCCCGCGTGGACCACGGATCGCGGATGCGGATCGCATCGGTCCAGCCCTGCCACTGGATTGCCCGCATCGCCGCCCGGCTTTGCGGCAGGAACAGTGCGTCATCCACCCATTTGCCGGGGTTTGCGGCATCGCGCGGCTCGGGGATGATATTGTAATCGCCCAGCATCACCACCGGCATTTCACCGGCCAGCAATTCGGCGGCACGTATCCGCAAACGCTCCATCCAAGCCAGCTTGTAATCGTATTTCGGTCCCGGCACCGGGTTGCCATTGGGCAGATACAGCCCCGCGATCCGCACTGCCCGTTCGCCGGTAACGGTCGCCTCGATATAGCGCGCCTGCTCGTCGCTTTCATCGCCGGGCAGGCCGCGCATCACGTCCTCGATCGGCAGTTTCGACAGGATGGCGACGCCGTTGAAGCCCTTTTGCCCATGGGTTTCGACATTCCAGCCCAGATCCTCGAAATGGGCGCGCGGAAAGGTCTCGTCCAGGGACTTGATCTCTTGCAGGACCACGACATCGGCCTCGGCCGCGTTCAGCCAGTCGGTCAGCGCCGCGATCCGTGCCTTGATGCCATTGATATTGAAAGATGCGATTTTCATGCCGGCATCTTGATCGGGCCGGGTGGGAATGGCAAGCGGCGATGCCGAGCAGGAACGCCTCAAAGGGGGCTGTCCGCCCCCACCCGTCCCTTCGGGTCGGATTCCCCCGAGGATATTTTCATGAGAAGAAGATCCGGGGCGGTCGATTTGCTGACCCGGCCTTTCCCTCGCTTTCATGAGCGAATAGGTTCAGGCGGACGGAAAGGATGCGGATATGTCGTTTTTCTCGAAACTGCGTGAGCGGCTGACCCGCTCTTCCTCGAAGATCGGGGAAGGGTTGGACGATATCGTCGGGGAAGGCACGCCCGCGACACCGGCCCCGGAACCCGAGGCGGCGGCGCGGCCGGAGCCTGAACCGGAAACCGTACCGCGACAAGCGGAGGCGCCCGCAGTAGCTGCACAGCAGCCGGCCGGGGGGGGGCTGGTGGGCCGCCTGTTCGGGCGCGGAGAGGCGCGGGCGGATGAGCCGCGCCGGGCGCTTGACGACGAGATGCTGGAAGATCTCGAGGATATGCTGGTGCAGGCCGATCTTGGCGTCGATACCGCGCTGCGGGTCAGCGCCAATATCGCCGAGGGGCGGATGGGACGGCGCGTATCGGCCACCGAGTTGAAGGAACTGCTGGCCACCGAGATCACCCGGATCATGACTCCGGTGGCACGCCCCTTGCCGCTTTACCCCAAGAAGCCGCAGGTCGTGCTGGTCGTGGGCGTCAACGGGGCGGGCAAGACTACCACCATCGGCAAGCTGGCCAGCCAGTTCCGTGCGGCGGGCAAATCGGTCGTCATCGCCGCCGGGGATACGTTCCGGGCGGCGGCGGTCGAGCAATTGCAGATCTGGGGGCAGCGGGCCGGGGTGCCGGTGATGGTGGCGGCACAGGGATCGGACCCGGCGAGCCTCGCCTTCGACGCCATGACCCGGGCCGAGGCGGATGGCGCCGATCTGCTGATGATCGACACGGCGGGGCGCTTGCAGAACCGTCAGGACCTGATGGAGGAACTGGCCAAGATCGTCCGGGTGATCCGCAAGAAGGACCCGGAAGCGCCGCATAACACCTTGCTGGTCCTGGACGCGACCACCGGGCAGAATGCGCTCAACCAGGTGGAAACCTTCCAGAAGCTGGCCGATGTGTCGGGACTGGTGATGACCAAGCTGGACGGAACCGCGCGCGGCGGCGTGCTGGTGGCGCTGGCGGACCGCTTCGGGCTGCCGATCCACGCGATCGGGGTGGGCGAGCAGATCGACGATCTCGATGCCTTCGATCCCGGGGAATTCGCCCGCGCTCTGGTGGGGCTGTAGCTCCACCGCACCGCGCATATGCGCGGTCACTGGTCATGTTCTGATTACCGGAAAGCCCCGGCAGGTTTCGGACTGGCCCTTTCAGCTTGCCTGCCGCACCCGTTCCTCGACGATTTCGAAGGGGACCGAGGGCTCGTCCTTGGCGCCGCGAATGACTAGCGAGGTCTTGACGCTCGCCACGTTCGGCGCGGCGGTCAACTGGTCTGTCAGGAAGCGCTGGAAACTCGACAGGTCGGGGGACACGCATTTCAGGATGAAGTCGATCTCGCCATTCAGCATGTGACATTCGCGGACCAGCGGCCAGCCCTGCACCAGCGCCTCGAAGGCCGAGAGATCACGCTCGGATTGCGAGGCAAGACGCACCATCGCAAAGACCTGCACCTCGAAGCCCAGTTCCCGTGCGTCGATATCGGCGTGATAGCCGCGGATGAAGCCCATCTCCTCAAGCGAGCGGACCCGGCGCAGGCAGGGAGGGGCGGAAATGCCGACGCGGCGCGCAAGCTCGACATTCGTCATCCGGCCGTCCGCCTGCAGCTCGGCCAGGATTTTACGGTCGATCTCGTCCAGTTTCGTGCCGGTCATGCTGGCCTTCTTCCCTGTTCATTTTTGATTGCCGGAAACTACAATGCGCCCCGCCATTGCGCAACATTGTTTCTGCATATCGCGCAGCCATTGCGCCGGGACGCCGGGGCCATTACCTAGGCACGACAATCAAGATCGAGGCGCAAGATGACCGACAGCACCCATACCAAACTCCTGATCGTCGGCTCGGGTCCGGCGGGCTATACCGCTGCCGTTTACGGTGCGCGGGCGATGCTGGAGCCGATGCTGATCCAGGGGTTGCAGCCCGGCGGGCAGCTGACCATCACCACCGAGGTCGAGAACTGGCCGGGCGAGACCGAGATCCAGGGCCCCGATCTGATGGTGAAAATGGAAGAGCATGCCCGCGCCATGGGCGCCGATGTCGTCACCGACATGGTGACACGGCTGGATCTGGGGCAGCGGCCATTCGTCGCGGAATGCGACAGCGGGCGGCGGGTCACGGCGGATGCGGTGATCCTGGCGACAGGTGCGCAGGCGCGCTGGCTGGGCCTGCCCTCGGAAGAGAAGTTCAAGGGCTTCGGCGTCAGCGCCTGCGCCACCTGCGACGGATTCTTCTATCGCAACCGCGAGGTGCTGGTGATCGGCGGCGGCAATACCGCGGTCGAAGAGGCGCTGTTCCTGACCAAATTCGCCTCGAAGGTCACGCTGGTGCATCGCCGCGACAGCCTGCGAGCCGAGAAGATCCTGCAAAACCGCCTGTTCAAGAACCCCAAGGTCGAGATCATCTGGGATCACGAACTGATCGAGGTGAAAGGCGCCGATGATCCCCTGGGCGTGACCGGCGCGGTGCTGCGTTCGACCAAGGATGACGGGACGCGCGAACTGCCTGCCGACGGCATTTTCGTGGCG
Organism: Paracoccus methylarcula; assembly: GCF_003007735.2. Lineage (GTDB taxonomy): Bacteria > Pseudomonadota > Alphaproteobacteria > Rhodobacterales > Rhodobacteraceae > Paracoccus > Paracoccus methylarcula. Next base: position 173,842 of record NZ_PXNQ02000002.1, on the reverse strand, counting down.
ATCGGCCATGCGCCTGCCAGCGAGTTGGTCAAGGATCAGCTCGAATTGCATCATGGCGGCTATGTGAAGGTCGAACCGGGCAGCACCCGCAGCTCGGTTCCCGGTGTCTTCGCGGCGGGCGACCTGACCGATCATTTCTATCGCCAGGCGGTCACCAGCGCCGGAATGGGCTGCATGGCGGCACTGGACGCCGAGCATTGGCTGGCCGCGCAGGAAGAGGCTGCGACGGAATCCGTCCGGTCCGAGCCGGAAAAGACCCCGGCGGAATAAACGCGGCCCCTATGGGCGAGGGCGACAATCAGCTTGGCCAGTCACGCGCTGTCATAGCCAGTTCGTTGCGTAGCCAGTCACGGAACCGGGCGATGGCGGGTTTGCGACGGGCCCCGGATGCGGTGACGAACCAATAGCTGTCCCCGGTATCCGAGCGACCGGGCAGCGGGGTGACAAGCTGACCTCGGGATAATGCGTCCGAGGCCAGCGTTTCCCAGGCCATGAACAGGCCTTGCCCCGAGATCGCGGCGTCCAGGCACAACCCGCCATCGGTGAATGTCGGGCCATCCGGGATTGCCCGCGCATCAACCCCATGTGGCGCCAGCCATTCCTGCCAGCCGGCCAGCAGGTCATTCTCGCGCAGGATCGGCAGCCGCAGCAGATCGGCGGGCTGGTGGATGCGTTCGGCCAATGTGGGCGCACAGACCGGCATCACGCGCTGTTCCAGAAGCTTCTCGGCCTTCAATCCCGGCCAGTCGCCGCGCCCGACCCGCAGCCCGACATCCACCCCGTCGATTCCGGGTGTCACCATGCGGCTGACCGGCTCCAACCGGATGCGGATGGCGGGATGGGCGGCGGTAAAGCCCGGCAGGCGCCAGATCAGCCAGCGGCTGGCGAAGAGCGGTGCGACCGAGACATTCAGCAGATCGTCCTGCCCCGGATCCGCCAGCATCGCTGCGGCGGACAACTCGGCCATGCCCCGCGAGAGGCGAAGCCCCATGTCCCGGCCAAGCGCGTTCAAACGCAGCCCGCTGCCGGTGCGGTCAAAGACCGGTTGGCCAAGCTGCGCTTCCGTGCGGCTGATCCGCTGGCTCAGCGCACCGGGAGTCACGCCAAGCTCCTCGGCAGCGGCCGAGAGGCTGCCAAGACGGGCAACCGCCTCGATGGCGCGCAGGCCGGTGAGCGGGATGCGGTTCAGTGGATTCATTTAGAAAATCTAAAAGATCATCCGCTCAATCTCAATAGGTGCTGGACAATCATTCTAGTATATTCAGACCATGCTAAATCTATTCCGCCTGTTACTGCGCCGCTCCGACGCTGCGCTGGCCCCGTATTCGCCGGTCCGCGAACCGCTGGACCAACCCGAAATCCAGAGAATGAGCCTGGAGGAACTGGATGACCTGCCCCTGCCGCGATGGTCGGCGGCTGAATGCTCCGCCGATTGTCGCGGTTGATCCTGAAGCGGCAGAAGGTTACGGGCAGGGCATCCGTTACAAGGTTTGCCCATGACCAAGCTGAACCAGATCCCGATCCCCGAATTGTTCGTCTCGCCCGAGGCCGCCGAGAAACTGGCCGATGAGGGGGCGAAACTGCCCGGCTGGACCCTGAGCGCCCGGCAGATCCGCGACCTGGAACTGCTGATGAATGGCGGTTTCTTCCCGCTCAAGGGCTTCCTGACACAGGCCGATTGCGAGAGCGTTTCGCAGGAGATGCGGCTGACCTCGGGGGCCTGCTGGCCGCTGCCCCTCACGTTGCGGGTGGATGAGGGATTCGCCGCGAGGATCGAACCGGGCGACGATATTGGGCTGCAGGACGACCGGGGGGATTTGCTGGCGATCATGTCGGTCACCGATCACTGGGCAGCCGGGACCGATACGGGCACCAATTGCCTTGGCGGCAAGGTCAAGGGGTTGCGTCCCCCTGCCGGGGCCGGGACGGCACCCAATCATATGCGTAGCCTGTTCCGGGCGAATGGCTGGGATCGCGTAGCGGCGTTGCATGATATCGAAACGCTGCCGGGACCCGAAAACGGGATGGCGCTGATGCTGATGCCGCTGATCGGGCAAATCCCGGCATCGGAGCGCGCCGGGATGCTGCAACGCTGCGAAAGCATGATCGCCGGGCGTGCAGATACCTGCATCGCGCCGATCGATCTGCCCATGCGGGAACCGGGGCCGCAAATATCGATCCTGCAGGCATTGGTTGCCCGGAATTACGGTGCGACCCATGTCTTCGCCGACGACGATCCGCCAACACGGCAGGCGCTGGAGGAGGCGGGGCTGATTCTCCTGTCCCGCTGAGATTCGCCCCCGCCTTGCCTATCCGCGCATCTGCCGGAACCGGCTCGCGAGGTTCTCGGTCGAGGCGTCATGGCCGGGTGCGGCCTGTCCGTTCAGCAGGGGCTCGACCTTCAACGCCAGTTCCTTGCCCAGTTCCACGCCCCATTGGTCGAAACTGTTGATGCCCAGAATGACCCCTTCGACAAAGACCCGATGCTCGTAGAGCGCAACGATCTGCCCCAGGGCAAACGGCGTCAACTGCCCGATCAGCAAAGTCGTCGAAGGCCGGTTGCCGGGGAAGACGCGATGCCGCGCCTGCCGGTCCAGCTCGGCCCCTTCCAGCCCCCTGGCGGCCATCAGCGCCCGCGCCTCGTCAAGGCTGCGGCCACGCATCAGCGCCTCGGATTGGGCAAGGCAGTTCGCGGCCAGCAGGATGTGATGATGGGCCAGCTCATCCTCGTGCCCGCGTACGGCGAGGATGAATTCGCATGGCACCGGCATCGTGCCCTGATGGATCAGTTGATAGAATGCATGCTGGCCGTTGGTGCCCGGCTCCCCCCAGACCACCGGCCCGGAGGGCAGGGTCAGGTCACTGCCATCCATCGCCACGCGCTTGCCGTTGGATTCCATTTCAAGCTGTTGCAGGTAAGCGGGCAGGCGCAGCAACCGGTTGTCATAGGGCAGTACGGCGCGGGTCGGGTAGCCGCAGATCTGGTGATGCCAGATGCCGGTCAGCGCCAGCAGCACCGGCAGGTTCCGCTCCAGCGGGGCGGTGCGGAAATGCGCGTCCATCGCGGCGCCACCGGCCAGGAATTCATCGAAACGATCAGCCCCCACGGCCAGCATGACCGACAGCCCGATCGGCCCCCAGACCGAGTAACGCCCACCGACCCAATCCTCGAAGCCGAAGACCCGGCTGGCATCGATCCCGAAATCCGCCGTCTTGTCGAGCGCAGAGGACAGCGCCGCGAATTGCGCCGCAGGCTCGGCGACCGTCGCCGCCATCCAGTCGCGGGCGGTGCGGGCATTGGTCATCGTCTCGATGGTGGTGAAGGTCTTGGAGGCCACGATCACCAGTGTCGTCGCCGGGTCGAGCCCCTTCAGCGTATCGGCAATATCGGCGCCATCGACATTGCTGACAAAATGCGTGCGCGGCCCGTCATGATAGGGTGCCAGCGCCAATGTCGCCATATAGGGCCCGAGATCCGAGCCGCCGATGCCGATATTCACGACATCGGTGATCCTGCCGCCCTGCCCCTGATAAGCGCCCGAGCGGACATCGCGGGCGAAAGCCTTCATGCGCTCATGCGTTTCGCGAACGCCGGACATCACCTCCTGCCCGTCCACGCGGACATCGCCATCCAGGTTGCGCAGCGCCGTATGCAGCACCGCCCTGCCCTCGGTATCGTTGATCTTCTCGCCCGAGAACATCGCCTCGCGCCGCGCCTCGACCTGCGCGCCCTGCGCCAACTCGATCAGCAGATCGCGCGCGCCCGCATCGATCATCGTCTTGGACCAGTCAAACACCAGCCCGCCGGCTTCGGTGCAGAATGCCGTGGCGCGGGCGGGATCAGCGTCGAAAAGATCAGAGATACGCCCCTCGCCCTGTGCATCGCGATGGGTTTTCAGCCGGGTCCAGATATCGTTCATGTGTCGTCGGTCCTCTTATTCCGCCCAATGCACGGTCGCGGCATCCAGAAAGGCGCGGATCGGCGCCTCGATGGGATCAAGTTTCTGCGCCTGTTCCAATGCCTCGCGCTTTTCGGGACCCATGATCAGCAGGTGGATATGGATCGCCTGCGACAGGATCGGGCGCGTCAGGGTAATGCGCGGCTCCTCCGCCCCATCGGCACGGATCGCCATCAGCGGTGGCGCGTCATTCGCCAGCGCCTCGGCCAACCGGTCGCCGCCGGGAAAGAGGCTGGCGGTATGCATGTCGTTCCCCATGCCCAGAAGCGCCACGGTCACCGGCAGATGCGGTGCCAAAGCCTCTGCCAGCCCCTCCGTCGCATCCTCGGGCTGCGCATCGCCGGTATAAAGGTCGATGTAATTGGCCGCCGCCGCCCGGTCGCGCAGCAGGTGACGGCGCAGCAACCGGCTGTTCGAGCGCTTGTGCTCGCCATCGACCCACCGTTCGTCGCCCAAAAACACCGTCACCCGGTCCCAGTCCAGATCGGCCCCGCTGAGCGTGTCGAAAACCTGCACCGGAGAGGTGCCGCCCGGAACGCAGAGACTGGCCGTATCGGCAGAGCGCAGATGCTGCCCAAGCTGCGAGGAGATCCGGTCGGCCAGCGACAGGGCCAGCATCTCGCGGTCGGGATATTCCTTGAAATCCATACTCATGCGCGAATCTCCCTCCATCGGCGATTGTCGCGATGCATCAGGCGCAGCGCCTCTTCCGGGCCCGAGGAACCGGCATCATAGGGTTCGGGACGCCGCTTGGCATCCTCCCATGCGCTGATGATCGGATCGGTCCATGCCCACGCGGCCTCGACCTCGTCGCCGCGCATGAACAGGGTCTGGTTGCCCCGGATCACATCCATGATCAGCCGTTCATAGGCGTCGGGTATATCGGCCCCCTCCGATCCCAGGGCATCCGCGAAGGACATGTCCAGCGGCACCTGGACCAATCGCATGCCCCCCGGCCCCGGCTCCTTGATCATCACCTTGAGATTCATACCTTCGTTCGGTTGCAGCCGGATGACAAGCTCGTTGGCACGGGGCGCGCCGGTATCGTCAAAGATCGAATGCGGCGGCTCCTTGAAGGTGATGGCGATCTCGGAGGTGCGGGCACGCAGCTTCTTGCCGGTGCGCAGGTAGAAGGGCGTCCCCTGCCAGCGCCAGTTCGAGATCCGCACCTTCATGGCGACATAGCTTTCGGTCCGGGAATCAGGATTCTCGGCATCCTCAAGGTAACCCGGCTCCTTGCCGTCGGGCTGATACTGGCCGCGCACGATGTCGCTGTCCTCGACCGGCTCCAGCGCGCGGATGACCTTGAGCTTCTCGTCGCGCACCGCGTTCGGATCGAAATGGTATGGCGGCTCCATCGCGATGAGGCACAAAAGCTGCATCATGTGGTTCTGCACCATGTCCCGGATGGCGCCGGACTTGTCGTAATAGCTGCCCCGCCCCGCGACGCCGACGGTCTCGGCCACGGTGATCTGGACATGGTCGATGAACTGCGCGTTCCACAGCGGCTCGAACAGGATATTGGCAAAACGCACCGCCATCAGGTTCTGGACCGTCTCCTTGCCCAGGTAATGATCGATGCGATAGATTTGCTGTTCCTGGAAATGCTGCGCCAGCATGGTGTTCAGCGCACGGGCCGATTCCAGGTCACGGCCAAAGGGCTTTTCCACCACGATGCGGCTTTGGCTGTCGGTGATGCCATGGCCGTGCAGGCGTTCGGCGATATCCCCGAACAGCGACGGCGCGACCGAGAAATAGAAGGCATGGACCGCGCCCTTGCGCATCCGCGCCTTGAGCGCCTTCCAGCCGCCCTCGCCCTTGGCGTCGATCGCGGTATAGCCAGAAGCTCCAGGAACCTGGCCAGGTTCGGATCGTTCTTCTTGACGCCGGCGAATTCGGCGATCGCCTTGGCGGTCTCGGCCCGGAAAGCGTCATCGTCCTGATCGGTCCGCGCCGCGCCGATGATGCGAGAGGTTTCGGGGATCTGCCCCGCAACAAAGCGGCGGAACAATCCCGGCAGGATCTTGCGATGCGCGAGATCACCGGTTGCTCCGAATATCACGAGGTCGAAATCTTCGACCGGAATGACGCGCGAGACCATGCTGTCCTCCTTATCACCGGCTTTCGCCATATCTCTTGTTAGCGTTAACAGCAACTCGTTTCAACCTCTCAGCAGCTTGGCAAGCCGCGGCAGGCGGCTGCGTTTGAGCATTTCGGTGACGGTCATGTCGCCTCCCATCCTTGCCGCCTTATCGCGGGCGGTCTCTACGGCCAGCGCAACACTTGCCGCGTCGCGGCGATGCAGGTCCAGCAGGAACGCATCGGGATGGATCGCACGCAATCCCAACCCCGCCATGACAGGACGCGGAAAATCGCGCAGATTCGCCGTCACCACCAGCGCGGCACCGCCTGCCAGCGCGGCCTCGATCACGTGGCGGTCTGCAGGATCGGGCAGATTCAGATCGATGGCGCGGGTGCCGTCATCGGGCATGGCGGCATCGGGGAACCGCCGGGTCAGAAGCGCGATCTCGGCCCCTGCCACGGCCTCTTGCTCGGGGCCAAGGCGGGCCGCGGCATGGCGCCACTCGGCCAGTATCCGCGCCGACCAGAGCGGTTGGTAAAGCCCCGCCGTGGCCAGGTCACCCAGGATCTCGCGCAGGATGGTGGGAAACAGCACATTGGCGTCCAGAACCGCCTTCATCCGTCCAGCCGGAAGAACAGCGCCTTGAGATAGCCGGTCTCGGCCAGTTGCGGCAATGTCGGGTGGTCGGGACCGGCCTGTCCGCTATGGATCAGCACGCCGCGCCGCCCGCCGCGACCGATCCCGCGCGCACTGGCATTGCGAAACTGGGTCAGGTCTGCGGCATGGCTGCAACTGCATAGGCCCAGATAGCCCCCGGGCGCGACCAGCGGGGCGGCCAGCTTGGCCACCCGCTCATAGGCGCGCAGCCCCGCCTCCAGCGCCTGTTTCGAGGGCGCGAAGGCAGGTGGATCGCAGATCACCAGGTCGAAACGGCGGCCCTCTTCGGCCAGCGCCTCCATCGCCTTGAAAGCGTCCGATTGCCGGGTCTCCAGACGGTCTGACACACCCATGGCCCGCGCCCCCGCCTCGGCCAGTTCCAGCGCGGCGGCGCTGCCATCGACGCAGGTCGCGCGGGAGGCTCCCGCCGCCAGCGCCGCAAGCCCGAAGCCGCCGACATGGCTGAAGACGTCCAGCACCTCGGCCCCCTGTGCCAGACGTTGCGCGAATGCGTGGTTCGGGCGCTGGTCATAGAAAAGCCCGGTCTTCTGCCCACCCAACAGGTCGGCCATGTAGACCGCGCCGTTCATCACAACCTGCACCGGCGCGTCAGGGGCCGCGCCGCGCAGGATCTCGGTCCGTTCGTCCAGCCCTTCCAATCCGCGCGCCCGCCCCTGCCCGTTCAGGATCACCGTCTCCACGCCGGCAACATCCGCCAGCGCCTCGGCGATCTCGCCCGCCATGCCATCGGCCCATGCCGCGTTGGGCTGGATCACGGCGGAATCGCCGAAGCGATCGACGACCAGCCCCGGAAACCCGTCCGCCTCGGCATGGACCAGCCGGTAGAAGGGCGCGTCATAAAGCCGCTCGCGCATCGCCAGGGCGCGGGCCAGCCGGACCCGCAGCCACTCGCCATCGATCCGCGCCGCCGGATCGGCATCCATCACCCGCGCGATGATCTTGGAAACCGGATTCACCGTCACCAGCGCCATCGGACGGCGTTCGGCATCCTCAAGCACGGCGAAACCGCCTGCGGGCAAGGCGCGCGTGCGGCGGTCCAGCACCACCTCATCCGCGAAAATCCAGGGAAAGCCGTGACGGATGGCCTGCGGCTTCGATTTCGGGCGCAGACGGATAACGGGCAGATCGCTCATGGCAAAAATCCTTTCGCCGGTGATCTGGCACGATGCCCGGACAGGCACAAGACAGGGCTTTACCCCATCAAAGTCTTTCGCAGCATGTTCAGGGCGACCAGCAGCAGGAAAACCGCGAAATACCGCTTGAGCCTCTGCGCGTCGGTGCGATGCGCGAGATTGGCCCCGATCGGTGCGGTGATCAGCGTCATGGCGATGGTGATCAGGAAAACCGGCAGATTGACCGAGCCGATGGTCATCGGCGGCGCGTTGGACACCGGCAGGAACAGGAAGGCCACGACAGATGGCACCGCGATCAGGATGCCGAAACCCGCCGCCGTCGCAACCGCCCGGTGGATCGAACGGCCATGCAGCGTCATCAGCGGTACGCCGATACTGCCGCCGCCGATCCCCAGCAGCACCGAGAAGAAGCCAACCAGCGGCGAGATCACGATACGGCGCCAGCCGCCCGGCATCTCGCTGGCCAGCCGCCAATGGCTGCGCGAGATCGCCATGTAGCTGGCGATGACGATGACCAGCCCGGCAAAGATAAGTTGCAGCGCCTGCGTCCGCAGCGCGCCGACCGTCAGCACCCCGACCAGCGCGCCGATACCGATCCCTGCGGCCCAGCTTCGCAGGATCTGCCAGTCCACCGCCCCCTTGCGATGATGCGCCATGACCGAACGCGCCGAGGTGACGATGATCGTCGCCAGAGAGGTCGCGAGCGAAAGCTGCATCACATCCGGCCCGCCGAAACCCGCCTGCGTGAACAGCAGCAGGAAGGCCGGCACCAGCACGATCCCGCCTCCGATTCCCAGCAGGCCGGCCAATATGCCGGCAAAGGCTCCGGTGGTCGCAAGGACAAGGGCGGAAAAGAGATAATGCGTCATGCGCGCGCCATAACCCGCCCGCCGGAGCTATGCCAGAGGGGACAGGGCTGTTCATTGGTCGTATTCGGGTGATTTCCCGAGATTACGACCACGTCGCCATGCGCAGGCGCGGAGAATGAGGTATTTTCGCACCGGCTTTGCGATGCGGATCGGGATGGCGGTGTTATTCGGCGGGACGGTAATGAAGCGTGCCGACGACTCCGCCACCACCGCCATCATTGGGGTGGCTGCGGCCGTTCAGTACCTCCACCGATGCGAAGTCAAAGGGGCTCACGCCCTCGATGCAAGCGGCATTGACGCCGTATTCATTTGGGTTCGAGCGGCGGCGATGATGGGTATAGATGCCGCAGTGGCGGCAGAAATAATGCTCTGCCACATGGGAACCGAATTGATACAGGCTGAGCGCGTCCCGGCCCGAAAGAACGGTCAAGCCATCAAGCGGCACGCTGACGGCCACCGCACCGCGCATCCGGCAAAGGCTGCAATCGCAGCGCCGGGCGCTATGCAGCCCATCCGTAAAGCGCAGATGCAGCCGGACGGCGCCGCAATGGCAGGCGGCCCGCGCCTCGATCATGTCGAAATCAACCGGCATCCTGCCGCTCCCTCTTGTAGAGTTCAGCCGCCCCGGCGGCACGGCGACGATCCTCCGCCGTCTCTGGTCCCTGTCCCCATGGTCGGAAACGCAGGCGGAAGGCAGCAAGCCGGGTTTGCGCGTCGCCCTCGGGATAGCCGATGGCGTCGAGGCTTTCGGCCAAGGGGCGGTCGGGGCCGTCATCGGGCCAGAGAGCAAGCCCCGCGCGGGCAAGACGTTGCCAGTCGAAGCGTGGGCCGGGATCGATCTTGCGCCCCGGGGCTAGGTCGGAATGGCCGATCACTGCTTCGGGGCCGATCCGCCAGCGCGCCATGATCCCGCGCAGCAAATCGGTCAGCGCGTCCATCTGGCGGGCTGCAAAGGGGCGGTCTCCGGGATTGGCAAGCTCGATCCCGATACTGCGGGAATTCACGTCCCCGCGCCCCTGCCACGCCCCCGCCCCGGCATGCCATGCGCGGCGGTCTTCGGGCACCAGCGCCTCGATGCCGCCATCCTCGCCGATCAGCCAATGCGCGCTGACCTCTGCCCGCACGTCGCAAAGGCGGGCACGGGCCGAATGCGCATCATCCATGCCGGTATAATGCAACACGATCAATTCAGGGCGATAGCCGCGCCTGTCGCCGTGATTGGGGCTTGGATAGGGGTTGCCTGTCAAAGCTGCGATTTGCGAAAGGGCGCGGGATCCCATCCGCAAACGAAACCGTCACCATCGGGATCCATTCCGCGCGGATCGCTCTGCGGTCCTCCGGCGGCGAGGAAGGCGGTCTGGGCGGCATCTGCCGAAGCATAGGCCGCGCAGGCGCGGGTGGCCTGTGCCTGCGAACCAGCGCTGCGGGGATAGGTCGCGGTGCCCGGTTGATGATTTGCCTCGAAGGCGTAGCGCACCAGGACCGGGGTCGAGCCCGGATAGGGGCCGGCTTGGGTCTTGGGCAGCATCGTGTCCGGCACGATCTGGACCGGCGCGTTCCCGCTGGCCCGGCCCCCCGAGCGAACCCCCATCGTCGCCGGTGCCGGCACCGGCGATTGCCCGGCGATCGCCTCTGCCGTCGGCGCCTTGGCGGGACGGGCGACGGGGATCACCTGCGGCGATTCACTGCCCGAGACCAGCGCGGCCTCCCTCTCGGCGCGATATTCGCCATAGGGCCCCGCGCCGAACTGATAATTCGGGTTCCAGCCCCGATGCTCGCCACAGCCGGCAAGCGCCAGCACCGAAATCATCAACCAGCCGCGCATTTCGCCTCCGTCAGATATCCGTTGTCGCCCGCAACCTACCACCAGCGTTCGGGCTTGGCCACAAATCCCGCCGCCTGTTCAAGAACAAGCGCCTGGTTGAGCAGTTCACCCTCTTCGAAGGCCCGTCCGATCAGCTGCAATCCAAGCGGCAAGCCCTGCTTGTCCAGCCCCACGGGAACCGAGATCCCCGGCAGACCGGCAAGGTTCAGCGTCACGGTAAAGACGTCGTTGAGATACATCTGCACCGGATCAGCCTGGTCCATCGCCCCCAGGGGGAAGGCCGCCGAGGGCGTGGCGGGCGCGAGGATCGAGTCGATTCCCTGCGCATAGGCCTCGTCGAAATCGCGCTTGATCAGCGCGCGCACCTTGCGGGCGCGGTTGTAATAGGCGTCGTAGAAACCCGCCGACAGGACATAGGTGCCGATCATGATCCGGCGCTGCACCTCGGGGCCGAAACCCTCGGCGCGGGTCTTTTCATACATCTCGGTGATGCCGTCGCCCTGACCCAGTTTCGCGCGCCGCCCGTAGCGCACGCCATCGTAGCGGGCGAGGTTCGAGGACGCCTCGGCGGGCGCGATCACGTAATAGGCAGGCAGCGCGTATTTCGTATGCGGCAGGCTGATATCGACGATCTCGGCCCCGGCATCGCGCAGCATGTCCGCGCCCTTCTGCCACAGCTGGTCGATCTCGGCGGGCATGCCATCCACGCGGTATTCGCGCGGAATGCCGATCTTCTTGCCGCGGATATCGCCGGTCAGCGCCGCCTCGAAATCCGGCACCGGAATGTCGGCGCTGGTCGAATCCTTTTCATCGACCGAAGCCATGGCGCCCAGCATGATCGCCGCGTCGCGGACCGTCTTGGTCATCGGCCCGGCCTGATCGAGGCTGGAGGCATAGGCGATCACCCCCCAACGGCTGACCCGGCCATAGGTCGGACGCATGCCGACCGTGCCGGTAAAGGCCGCAGGCTGGCGGATCGAGCCGCCGGTATCGGTGCCGGTCGCCGCGATGCACAGATCCGCCGCAACCGCCGCCGCCGACCCGCCCGAGGAACCGCCCGGTGTCAATTCGCGCCCATCCGCCGCCTTCCACGGGTTCACCGCGCGGCCATAGCAGCTGTTCTCATTGGCCGAGCCCATGGCGAATTCATCCATGTTCAGCTTGCCCAGCATGACAGCGCCCGCATCCCACAGGTTCTGGGTCACGGTCGATTCATATTCGGGCTTGAACCCGTCGAGAATCCGGCTGGCGGCCTGCGAGGGCACGCCCTTGACGCAGAACACATCCTTGATGCCAAGCGGGATCCCGGTCATCGGCGTGGCGTCACCCGACTTGATTCGCGCATCCGCCGCCCGCGCCATCTCGCGCGCCTTGTCGGGGGTGCCATGGACAACCGCGTTCAGCGCCCCTGCCCCCTCGATCGCGGCAAGGCAGGCATCGGTCAGCTCAAGCGAGGTCACCTCGCCCTTGCGCAGCGCGGCGCCGGCCTCGGCAATGGTCAGCCTGTTCAGATCGCTCATTCCACCACCTTCGGCACAGCAAAGAAGCCCTCGCGCGCATCGGGTGCGTTCGACAGGATCTGCCCGGGCATCCCGCCCGTGGTCACGACATCCTCGCGCCGCTTGAGACGCATCGGGGTGACGCCGGTCATCGGTTCGACACCCTCGACATCGACCTCGTTCAACTGCTCCATGAATTGCAGAATGCCGCTCAGCTCTCGTGCGAGCGCAGGCAGCGCCTCGTCCTCGACCGCGATCCGCGCCAGATGCGCGACCTTGCGGGCCTCGTTTTCGGTGATCGACATGGCTTTCCCTTTCGTTACCCGGCGGTTTACAAGTCTGTGCGCGGGGCTGCAAGAAGTCCCCGCAAAGCTATCCACGGAGAGCCGCATGCAAGCCGCCCTAGCGATCCTGCCGGTCATTGCCCTTGTCGCGTTAGGGCATCTCGCACGACGCTTTCGGATCATCGCACCCGCGAACTGGCCGGGGGTCGAGCAACTCGGCTTCCGGCTGCTGTTCCCGGCGATCCTGATCACCTCGATCTATCGCTCGGAATTGTCCCTGGGATCGCTTGGCAGCTATGTTTTCGCCCTGGCCGTGGCCTTCGCCGCGACCGCATTGGCCGCGATCCTGAGCCGTGGCGCGCTGAAACTGACGAACCCGCGCTTTACCTCGATGTTCCAGGGGTCCATGCGCTTCAATTCGCTGCTGGTGCTGGCAGTTGCGGCGAATGGCCTTGGCCCGGAGGCACTGAGCGACCTGGCCGTGGCCATGGCCTTCCTGATTCCCGTCTTCAACATTTCCTCGATTGTCATGCTGACCCTGTTTCCGCCCGAGAACGATCAGAGCCGACAGGTCTCCGACCGTCGCCAGACCTGGCGCCGAATCACGCGCGAGATCGCACGCAACCCGCTGGTTCTCGGCTGCCTGACCGGGCTGGCCCTGAACATGTCGGGCGCGGATCTGCCCGGTTGGGTGCTGGCGCCGCTCGACTGGCTGGGTCAGGGGGCCTTGGCGGTGGGATTGCTGTCGGTCGGCGCGGGGATCGAGATCAAGCGCCTGTGGCAAAGCGACCCGGCGATGTGGATCGGCGTCGCCATGCGGCTGGTGATGTGCCCGATATTGTTCCTGGCAGCCGCGCTGATCTTCGGCCTGCCCGCCGATCAGATCGCCTCGGGCGTGCTGCTGACGGCGGCCCCTGCGGCTTCGGTCGGCTTCATCCTTGCACGCCAGATGGGCGGCGACGCGGATTTTTACGCCGACATGTTCACATGGCAAACGGTTCTCTCAGCCCTGACACTGTCCCTGTGGCTGATCCTGGTCAGCCATCTGATCGCCTGACCCCGGGCCGCGAAAAATTTGCCGATGGGCTGAGTTTTTTCCCTTGCACCCGGCAGGATGCTCGCCTAAACACCGCTCCACGCCGCCGGGACAGCCTTGGCAGCGACAGAAAGTGGCCCGTTCGTCTATCGGTTAGGACGCCAGGTTTTCAACCTGGAAAGAGGGGTTCGATTCCCCTACGGGCTGCCACTAAAGCTTGATTTCATTGAATTTCACTCACAGACCAGAAGGCTATCGGCCTTTATGCCTGCGATCATGTGTTGCGCCTGGATGCAATCAAATCCAGGAGATTCCACCCTGTTCGGTCAAGGCGCAGGCGGCGGCAGCCTTGATGACATCTTCGCACATTTCGATCTGATGACGCGCAGCAGCCTCAGGGGGATTGGTTCAACGTCAATGGCCGCCATAGGGAGGACAGGGTTGATGCCCATGGTTCGGAAGATCGTCGGGGTTTCGGCGAATCGCTCCCGGTCACCCTTCCCCGAGCGTCCGCCATCCGGAATGACGGTCCCGATCAGGGCGAGAGAAGCCGGCGATACAGATCGTCCAGGAATTCCTGCGCCTCGCTGAACGGGTCATGCCCCTTCCCCAGCACGGCGCGAACCTGCACTTCGAAATCGGCGTAATGCTGGGTCATGGACCAGATCGAGAATATCAGGTGATGTGGCTCGACATTCCGCAGCCGCCCCGACTGCATCCAGTCCTGCAGGATCGCCACCGCATCCTCGACCGTCCCGCGCAACCGCCCACCCAGGATCTCGGTCAGATGGGGCGCGCCACGCAGGATCTCATAGGCGAAAAGCCGGCTTTCACGCGGGTATTGCCGGGACATGCGCAGTTTTGCCGCGACATAATCCAGCACCTCCTGCAAGGGCTCCCCTTCGGGATCGATATTGCTCAGGGGGGCCAGCCACATGTCCAGCAGCGTGGTCAACAGGGTCTTGTGGATTTCATCCTTGGAGGCGAAATAATACAGCACGTTGGGCTTGGACAGACCCGCCTCGCCCGCGATCTGGTCGATCGTCGCGCCGCGAAAGCCGCTATTGGAGAATACCGTCAGCGCGCCTTCAAGGATCAGTTCCCTGTTGCGGCGCTGAATTCTGGTCAACCCGCGATCATCCTGCTCGCCCATCGCCTGCCCTTCGTTGTTCTGTCTCATTATTGGGCAGGAAACCCTGCGACGCCAAGATGGCAATAACGGTGCTTGACTGCACAAGGCCCCGTGCTAGCCTGATCCTGACTCTTTGGTCAATAATTGGCAACACTCCTCGTGCGCGATGCCCGGAGGCGCCAGACCCATCCATTCGACCTCGCGGCAAGACGGGGCGATCAGACAGGAAGGAAAACACATGGCGGACCCGAACGGGGCTGTTCCAGCCGCGAACATGAAGATCGATGGCGACCGCTTATGGGACAGCATCATGGAAATGGCCAAGATCGGCCCCGGCGTGGCGGGCGGCAATAACCGCCAGACCCTGACCGATGCCGATGCCGAAGGCCGCAGCCTGTTCCAGGGCTGGTGCGAAGAGGCCGGGATGTCGATGGGCGTTGACCGGATGGGCAACATGTTCATGCGCCACGAGGGGACCGAGCCGGCACTGGATCCGGTCTATATCGGCAGTCACTTGGACACCCAGCCCACCGGCGGGAAATATGACGGTGTGCTGGGCGTGCTGTCGGGGCTGGAGGTGATCCGCTCGATCCGCGACATGGGTATCTCGACCCGCCGTCCCATCGTGGTGGTCAACTGGACCAACGAGGAGGGCACCCGTTTCGCGCCCGCCATGCTGGCCTCGGGCGTATTCGCCGGGATGCATGACGAGGAATACGCCAATAGCCGCGAGGATGCCGAGGGCAAGCGCTTCGGCGACGAGCTGGACCGGATCGGCTGGCGCGGCGACGAGGCCCCGGGCGAACGCAAGATCCACGCGATGTTCGAATACCATATCGAACAGGGCCCGATACTGGAGGCCGAGAACACGCAGATCGGCGTGGTCACGCATGGGCAGGGCCTGTGGTGGCTGCAGGTGACGCTGACCGGCAAGGACGCGCATACCGGCTCCACGCCGATGAAGATGCGGGTAAATGCAGGACTGGGCATGTCCCGGATCATCGAGGCGGTGCATCGCATCGCCATGGATCACCAGCCCAATGCCGTGGGCGCGGTCGGCCAGGCCAATGTCTATCCCAATTCGCGCAACGTGATCCCCGGCCGTGCGGTCTTCACCGTCGATTTCCGCTCTCCGGATCTGGACAAGCTGAACGCAATGCGCGCGCGGCTGGAGGCCGAGGCACCGGAGATCGCAAGCGAATTGGGACTGGGGATCGAGATCGAGCCGGTCGGGCATTTCGATCCGGTGACATTCGACCCGAAGCTGGCCGGGATGCTGCGCGACGCGGCCGATCGCTTGGGCTACAGCCATATGGATATCGTCTCGGGCGCCGGGCATGACGCCTGCTGGATCAACCGGGTGGCACCGACGGTGATGATCATGTGCCCCTGCGTGGACGGGCTGAGCCATAACGAGGCCGAAGAGATCAGCCCGGAATGGGCCTCGGCCGGGGCCGACGTGCTGCTGCACGCGGTGCTGGAGGCGGCGGAGATTGCGCGCTGACGCGCGCGGAGGCCGGGGGCGCTTCGCCCCCCGGACCCCCAGAGGATATTTTTCTGAAGAAGAAGGGGCTACGCGATGAGCACGGTCATTCGGAACGGAACCGTCGTGACGGCGGATTTGACCTACAAGGCGGATGTGCTGATCGAGGGCGGCAGGATCGCGGCGATCGGTGAGGGCTTGACGAGCGACGAGGTGCTGGACGCCACCGGCTGCCTTGTCATGCCAGGCGGGATCGATCCGCATACGCATCTGGAGATGCCCTTCATGGGCACCTATTCCGCCGATGATTTCGAAAGCGGAACCCGCGCGGCGCTGGCCGGCGGGACCACGATGGTAGTGGATTTCGCCCTGCCCTCCCCTGGTCAGGGGCTACTGGATGCGCTGAAGATGTGGGACAACAAGTCCGGGCGGGCGCATTGCGACTACAGCTATCACATGGCCGTCACCTGGTGGGGAGAGCAGGTCTTCGACGAGATGGAGGCGGTGGTCAAGCGCGGCATCACCAGTTTCAAGCATTTCATGGCCTACAAGGGCGCGCTGATGGTGAATGACGACGAACTCTTCGCCAGTTTCCGTAGGGTCGGCGATTTGGGCGGGATCGCGCTGGTCCATGCCGAGAATGGCGACGTGGTGGCGGAATTGTCGGCCCGCCTGCTGGCCGAGGGCAATACCGGACCCGAGGCGCATGCCTATTCCCGGCCGCCGCAGGTCGAGGGTGAGGCGACGAACCGGGCGATCATGGTGGCCGATATGGCCGGGGTGCCGCTTTATGTCGTGCATGTGAGCTGCGAGGACAGCCACGAAGCGATCCGGCGCGCGAAACAGCAGGGCAAGCGGGTCTGGGGAGAGCCGTTGATCCAGCACCTGACGCTGGACGAGAGCGAATATTTCAACCCCGATTGGGATCATGCCGCGCGGCGGGTCATGTCTCCGCCCTTCCGCAACAAGCTGCACCAGGACAGTCTCTGGGCCGGGCTGCAATCGGGCAGCCTGTCGGTGGTGGCGACCGATCACTGCGCCTTCACCACCGAGCAGAAGCGCTACGGGGTCGGAGATTTCACCAAGATCCCGAACGGCACCGGCGGGCTGGAGGACCGGATGCCGATGCTGTGGACGCATGGGGTCGGGACGGGGCGGCTGACGCCGAACGAATTCGTGGCCGTGACCTCGACCAATATCGCCAAGATCCTGAACCTCTATCCCCGCAAGGGTGCGGTGCTGGTCGGCGCGGATGCCGATCTGGTGGTCTGGGACCCGGAGGCGGAAAAGACCATCAGCGCGGGCAACCAGCAATCCGCCATCGATTACAACGTGTTCGAAGGGCAGAAGGTCAAGGGTCTGCCGCGCTATACGTTGACACGCGGTGTGGTGGCGGTCCGCGAGGGTGCGTTGGACAGCCGCGAGGGGCATGGGGAATTCGTCGCCCGCGAGCCTCGCGGACAGGTCAACAGGGCGCTGAGCAAGTGGAAGGAGTTGACCGCGCCTAGGCCGGTCGAGCGCTCGGGCATTCCGGCGAGCGGGGTGTGACATGACCAAGGTCGCATTGATCACGGCCGGAGGAAGCGGCATGGGCGCGGCCGCCGCCCGGCGGCTTGCATCGGACGGGTTTGCCGTCGGGATATTGTCGTCTTCCGGCAAGGGCGAGGCCCTCGCGAAAGAGCTTGGCGGGCTTGGGGTAACCGGCTCGAACCGATCGGATGGTGACCTCTCGAAACTGGTCGATGGTGCGATGGAGCGGTGGGGCCGCATCGACGTTCTTGTGAACTCGGCCGGACATGGCCCGCGCGGACCGATCACCGGTCTCAGCGACGATGACTGGCACGAGGGAATGGAGGTCTATTTCCTCAGTGCAGTCCGGCCCATCCGCCTTGTAACTCCACATATGCAGGCGCAGAAAGGCGGTGCGATCGTCAATCTGACCAGCTTTTCGACCTTCGAGCCCGATCCCGCGTTCCCGACTTCAAGCGTCATGCGGGCGGGTCTGGCCTCGTTTACCAAGCTCTATGCCGATCAGCACGCCGCCGAAAACATCCGCATCAATAACGTGTTGCCGGGTTTTATCGACAGTCTTCCCGAAAAGGACGAATTTCGGGCGCGGATTCCGATGGGACGCTACGGCCATGAAACCGAGATTGCCGCGACGGTCGCCTTTCTGGTGTCAGGGGGCGGCGCATATATCACCGGACAGAATATCTGCGTGGACGGGGGGCTGACGAGATCGATATGAATGCCCCTGTCATCCATGCGCAATCGGTGGACCTGACCTTCCAGACCGCCGACGGCCCGGTTCATGCGTTGAAGGATGTCGATCTGAGCATCAAGGCGGGCGAATTCGTCAGCTTCATCGGCCCCTCGGGCTGCGGCAAGACAACCTTCCTGCGCACCATCGCCGCCCTAGAAAACCCGACCTCGGGCAGGCTGAGCGTGAACGGAATGAGTCCGGACGAGGCGCGGCGCGCGCGCGCCTATGGCTATGTTTTCCAGGCGCCGGGCCTGTATCCGTGGCGGACGATTGCCGGAAACATCTCGCTGCCGCTGGAGATCATGGGTTTCGGCAAGGCGGACCGGACGGAACGCGTGCAACGGGTGCTGGAACTGGTCGATCTTGCGGGTTTCGGCGGCAAGTTCCCGTGGCAGCTCTCGGGCGGGATGCAGCAGCGGGCCAGCATCGCCCGGGCGCTGGCCTTCGACGCCGATATCCTGCTGATGGACGAGCCCTTCGGCGCGCTGGACGAGATCGTTCGCGACCGGCTGAACGAGGCCCTGCTGGAATTGTGGCGCAAGACCGGCAAGACCATCGGCTTCGTCACCCATTCCATTCCCGAGGCGGTCTACCTGTCCACGAGGATCGTGGTGATGTCTCCGCGGCCGGGGCGGATCACCCGTGTCATCGACAGCCCCCTGCCCGCCGAGCGCCCGCTGGATATCCGCGACACGCCGGAATTCATCGCGCTGGCGCATGAGGTGCGCGAGGGACTGCGCGAGGGGCATGGCGATGATGTATAGCCGCGTTATCAGCGCCGGGAGAACCGCCGGATGAGAAACGTTCTGCCCATCCTGACCGTCCTTCTGGCGATTGTCGCGATCTGGTATGTCGCCGCCATCGGCATGAACTCGGCTTGGGCCAGGGATCAGGCCGCGCGGGCTGAGACCGAGCTTTCAGCGGGGGATCTGGTGATACAGACCCTGACGCAGGAGCGTCCGGTTCTGCCCGCCCCGCATCAGGTCGCCGCCGGGTTGTGGGAGGGGATCGCGGGGCAGAAGATTACCTCGAAGCGCAGCCTTGTCTGGCATGGCTGGGTCACGCTCTCGGCCACGCTGACGGGCTTTGTCATCGGCAGTCTAGCGGGGATCCTGCTGGCGATGGGGATCGTGCATAACCGGGCGATGGACCAGTCGGTGATGCCCTGGGCGGTGGCCAGCCAGACCGTGCCGATCCTGGCCATCGCGCCGATGGTGATCGTGGTCTTTGCCAGCGCCGGGATCACCGGGCTCTTGCCCAAGGCGATCATCGCGGCCTGGCTGTCCTTTTTCCCGGTGCTGGTCGGCATGGTCAAGGGATTGCGCACGCCCGACGGGATGCAGCTTGACCTGATGCGATCATGGAGCGCCTCTCGCCCGCAGGTCTTCTGGCGGCTGCGGCTGCCCTCGTCCCTGCCCTACCTGTTTGCCAGCCTGAAGGTCGGCATTGCCGCCGCGCTTGTCGGCACCATCGTGGGCGAACTGCCCGCAGGCGCAGCGCGGGTCTGGGGGCAAGGCTGCTCTCGGGCAGCTATTACGGGCAGACGGTGCAGATCTGGGCGGCGCTGTTCGCGGCGGCGGCGCTGGCGGCGGCGCTGGTGATCGCGGTGGGCCGGATCGAATCCGTCATGCTGCGGCGCATGGGGCTGGCGCGATGACCGGGGCGCTGTCCATCCTGGCGGTCTGGCTGGGGGCATGGGGGCTCAACAGCTGGCTGGCGCGGTTCGGCACCCGCTCGACGAGGCTCCTTGTCGCGGTGATCTTCGGCCTGACCATCGTGGTGCTGTGGGAGATGATCGTGCGGATTTACGCGATCCCGCCGGTCATCCTGCCCCCGCCGACACAGATCGCGGCCAGCTTCGCGGCCAATACCGCGATCCTCTGGGCGGATTTCGTCCAGACCATCGTCAAGGGCGCGCTGACCGGCTGGCTCCTGGGTGGCGCGGCTGCGATCCTGACCGCCATCGCCATCGATCGCAGCCCGTTTTTGCAACGCGGGCTACTGCCCATCGGCAATTTCGTCGCCGCCCTGCCCATTGTCGGCATCGCCCCCATCCTGGTGATGTGGTTCGGCTTCGACTGGCAATCCAAAGCGGCGGTCGTCGTGGTGATGGTGTTCTTTCCGATCCTCGTGAACATGGTCGCGGGGCTCGCCGCCACCGACCAGATGCAGCGCGACCAGATGGCGACATGGGCCGCGCCCTACGCCCAATCGCTGTGGAAGCTGCGCCTGCCCGCCGCCATGCCCTTCCTGTTCAACGGGCTCAAGATCACCACCACGCTGGCGCTGATCGGCGCCATCGTCGCGGAATTCTTCGGCAGCCCGACCAGGGGCATGGGGTTCCGCATCTCGACCGCGGTAGGGCGGCTGGACCTGCCGCTGGTCTGGGCCGAGATCCTTGTGGCGGCAATCGCCGGTTCCCTGTTCTATGGTATCGTGGCGCTGATCGAAAAGAAGGTGACGTTCTGGCACCCGTCGCAGCGCGGTCAACGGGGCTGAACGCCCCCCAACAGGAGAGTGAGAATGATAAAAAGATTGATGCTTGGCTGTGCCGCCCTCGCATTCGCGGGCGCGGCCGATGCGCAGGAACTGACCCTGCAATTGAAATGGGTCACGCAGGCGCAGTTCGGCGGCTATTACGTGGCCAAGGACAAGGGCTTCTACGAGGAAGAGGGGCTTGACGTCACGATCAAGGCCGGCGGGCCGGATATCGCTCCGACACAGGTGCTGGCCGGGGGCGGCGCGGATGTGATCGTCGAATGGATGCCTGCCGCGCTCGCCGCCCGCGAAAAGGGGCTGCCGCTGGTCAATATCGCCCAGCCCTTCAAATCCTCGGGGATGATGCTGACCTGCCTGAAGGAAAGCGGAATCACCGATCCCAAGACCGATTTCGCAGGCAAGACCCTGGGCGTCTGGTTCGCGGGCAACGAATACCCGTTCCTGAGCTGGATGCACACGCTCGGCCTTTCGACCGAGGGCGGCACGGATGGCGTCACCGTGCTGAAACAGGGTTTCAATGTCGATCCGCTGCTGCAGAAACAGGCGGCCTGCATCAGCACCATGACCTATAACGAATATTGGCAGGTGATCGATGCCGGTATCGCGCCCGAGGACCTGGTGACCTTCAAATACGAGGATCAGGGGGTCGCCACGCTGGAGGACGGGCTCTATGTGCTGGAAAGCACGCTGGAGGACGAGGCCAAGGTCGCCGACCTTGAGAAATTCGTCCGCGCCAGCATGAAGGGCTGGAAATATGCCGAGGAGAACCCCGAAGAAGCCGCCGAGATCGTGCTGGAAAACGACGAGACCGGCGCCCAGACCATCGAGCACCAGACCCGCATGATGACCGAGATCGCCAAGCTGACCGCCGGATCGAACGGCGCGCTGGACGAGGCCGATTACCAGCGCACGGTCGATATATTGCTGGCGGGTGGATCAGATCCGGTGATCTCGAAAGCGCCGGAGGGCGCATGGAGCCATGCCATCACCGACAAGGCGCTGGCAGAATAGGCGGGCGTCCCGCGACAGCCGGGGGTTTCACACCCCCGGACCCCCGTGGGATATTTGCATGAAGAAGAAGGGGCGAAGGCGGGTCTGACCGGGCGTCGGTGGAGGGTTACGCCATCGCCGCCAGAACCTCGGCCGTCAGCGCATCCATTTCGTCGCGGGCCGCGCCATTGCGGGAATGTTCCATCACGCCAAGCCCCAGCCCCAGGGTTTCGGCATAGCCGACGCGGTTCGCGATCTGCGTCGCGGCCACCGTCGCGCCCAATTCAGCGGCCTTTTCGGCCACCTCAACCGCCAGCCGGGTATTCGACCGGACCCGGTTCAGCACCACCATCACCGGGGATTTCTCGCGCCGCGCCAGATCCAGCACGCCCTCGGTCGCCCAGAGATCGACATGGCTGGTCGCCACCGGCACGATCACCAGATCGGCCACGCGCAGGGCCGGGCGCAAATCGCTGTCGATCTTGGGCGGCGTATCGACGATCACGTAATCGAAGCGTTTCTTCAGCTTCTCGGATTCATAGCTGGCGCCCCAGGCCGAGGAGGTCGAGAAATCCAGGGCCTCGTCTTCGCCCCGCGTCTCCATCCTCTCGATGAACCAGCGCCCCATGCTGCCCTGCGGATCGGTATCGACCAAGGCCACCGAATGCCCGAGGCGATGCAGGCTGACGGCCAGGTTGACCGCGAGGGTGGTCTTGCCCGAGCCGCCCTTCTGCTGGGCCACAGTGATGATCCTGCCTGACATCAAAGCTCCTTCACGGCGAATTTAGGGCAGGTTAGCCGCCCGTTTCCGCGATTGCACGGGTTTTTTGCAACCGCAGCATCAGCTTCGGAAGACTGACTGCAATTCATACATGACCGGCTCGAAACTTTTGCACATGGTGTGAATGTCGCGGTTGCGGCGGCGCATCTCGTCGGTTCGCAGCATCGCCTGGTAATCCTTGCGGTCGCGCCATTGCGAATAGGTGGCGATGCGGGTCTGCGCGTCGTTCAGATGGATCGCGCCGGAAACGAACCCCGGCTGGCGGCTGATGACATGCTCCCATGCGTCGCTGAGCATCTCCAGCACGTCATGGGCGCTGCCGGGCGTCACCTCGAAGGTGCAGATGACGGTCTGGCCGTCGAAATCGGGGCTGATATCGGGCATGGCTGGTCTCCCTCTGGCTATACCTGGTTTCAGCCTAGGCCGAATTCCCTCCGGCGCAAAGCATCTATCCGGGCATTGCCGAGGCTGACGGCAAGGTGCATGGTCTGTCCGACATGATGGTAAAGGAGCAGGCGATGATCCCGGTTTTCGATGGCCATAACGATTTTATCCAACGCGTGGTGGCCGCAGGAGAGAACGGCCCGCGGATATGGCTGGAGGGTGACGGCACCGGTCATCTGGACCTGCCGCGCAGCAAGGCGGGCGGATTGATCGGTGGGTTCTTCGCGATCTGGATTCCCTCGCTACACGGGCCGAATGACGAAGAGGCCGTGGTGCTGATGCAGAACCCGCCCTTTGCCATGCCATTGCCCGATGAAATTCCCCATGACAGCGCCCTGCCCCATGCTTTCGAGCAAGCAGCCGCATTGCGCGCATTGGAACGGACCGGCACGCTGGATGTCGTGACCAGCGCGGCAGGACTGCGCCGGACGGTGGCCGAGGGCCGCATTGCCGCGATCATGCATATGGAAGGGGCCGAGGCGATCCGCGACATGGATGCGCTGCATCTTTGGCACGCGGCAGGGTTGCGCTCGCTCGGGCCGGTCTGGTCACGCCCCACGGCCTATGGTCATGGCGTGCCCTTCGCCTTTCCCTCCTCGCCCGATACCGGGGAGGGGTTGACGGCGGCGGGCAAGGCGTTGGTTCGCGAATGCAATCAGCTGCGGATCATGCTGGATCTGTCGCATCTGAACGAGGCCGGGTTCGACGATATCGCGAAACTGTCCGACGCCCCGCTGGTCGCCAGCCATAGCTGTGCGCATGCCATCTGCCCCAGTGCCCGTAACCTGACCGACCGGCAGTTGCGGGTCATCGCAGATAGCGGCGGGCTGGTCGGGCTGAACTATGCCTCGAGTTTCCTTCGCGAGGACGGCAAGCGCCTGCCACTGGAAAACCTCGACGTCATGCTGCGGCATCTCGACCACCTGCTGGACATCCTGGGCGAGGACGGCGTTGCCCTTGGCTCCGATTTCGACGGAGCGCTGATGCCGCGGGACCTGGCCGATGCATCGGCCCTGCCGAACCTCATCCAGACCATGAAGAACTATGGATATGGAGATGATCTTACAAGAAAAATCGCCAGCGAAAACTGGATCGGCCTGCTTGAGAAAACCTGGGGAGGGTGACGGTTTCCGCAAAAGGAAAGCGACCCGTGATGGGTCGCTTGCAAGGTGGATATATCTGAATCCGCTACTCGCTCGCCGGCGGCTCCTGCACGATCCCGCCGGTATCCGCCTGCGCGACGGCAACCATCTCGGCCAGTTCCGGATCGGCCTCGAGATCGGCAACGGCGAATTTCGAGGTCAGGTTGGCAGGTGACAATTCGATATTCTTGACCACCTGCGGCCCCGGCGCGGCGGGACCATAGGTCCGGCCATTCACCGCGAAATACACCGCTCCGGAATTGCCGGTCCGCAAAATCGACGGCTCTTCCAGCTTGGGCAGGGTGAACCGCTCACCCGCATCCATGATCTTTTCAAGCAGGACCGTGCCATCCGCCGAGGTCACCCGGACCCATGCGGGGCGCGCGGCCAGCAATTGCAGTTCCGGTGCATCCGGCGCAACGGTCCGCACCGCCGCCTGTTCCTGCGGCATTTGCGGGCCATACTGCATCGCCTGCGCCAGGACAGTGTTGGCGCCGCCCGGTGATGGCAGGGCAATCTCGTTTTCCTGCCCGCTTGACAGGGTCGCTTCGGCGGCCTCGAAAGAGCTGGACAGATTGGGATCGATCGCGGCGATCGGTCCATCCCGCGAATTCAGCACGGGCGCTTCGAGAATCTGGGGGCGATAGACGCGATCGAGAACCTCGGGCTGAGGCAGATCCCGCACCAATGTCGCCGCGTCCGTCGGAGACAGCGCAGGTCCCGGCAGGCTCGCGCCCTGCGTCGGATCGAGCGATGCCGTGATGCTCGGCGAATCCTCGCCCGGGGTCAGCGTCACGCGCTGGATTTCCTGAAGCACCGTCCATCCGCCATAAGCCAAACCGCAGACCAGCACCGCCAGAACGAGGATCGAGCCGATCGCCCTGGGCTCTATATCGGACCAGAAGCTCTGCTGCTGGGGAATGAACAGCGCATGGGGATTCGCCAGGGCCTCGGCCGGATCCGATGGCCGTCGCGTCGGCTTGGGTCCGGATGCCATCGGCGCCATGCCATGCGTCGGCTGGAATCCGGATTCAAGACAGAAGCGGCGGAAGGTCCAGTCCGGATCCATATGCAGGTAACGGGCGTAGGAACGCACGTAACCCGCGATGAAGCTGGGCGCGTCGAAGGCGCTGATATCGCAATTCTCGATCGCGGCGACATAGGAGGCACGGATCCTCAGTTCCCGCTGCACATCCAGCAGCGATTTCCCCAAGGTGGCCCTTTCACCGCGCATGATATCGCCAAGGCGCGTATCATCGTCGAGGAAATACCCGATTTCCTCCATCTGTGATTTCTCATCTGCCGGACTTTCCGCCCGCAGTTTATTCATGCTCTCTGCCTCATCACACGATTAACACGCCGCTCGAATCAATACGGCGCTCACTTGTACGCACGAGCATATTATCACGGCGGCGAGAGCAGTTCACCTGTTGATATCGTCAGGCGGTCAAATCATTGCGATTCAGGGCGCAATGCGACCACAATGCGTCCATGGCGCGCACGAGCTTGTCGATCTTCTTGGGATCGTGAACGGGCGAAGGCGTAAAGCGCAAACGCTCGGTCCCGCGCGGCACGGTCGGGAAATTTATAGGCTGTACATAGATGTTATGGTCGCGCAGCAACAAATCCGACAGCGATTTGCAATGCACCGGATGGCCGACATGGACGGGCACGATATGGCTGCCATGGTCGATGATCGGCATCCCGAGCGATTTAAGGCGCATTTTAAGTATCCGGGCATGAAGCTGCTGCGCATCGCGCAATTCCTGCCCATTTTCGCCCTTGAGGAAGCGAATCGAGACCGCCGCCCCCGCCGCGACCGCCGGCGGCAGCGAGGTGGTAAAGATGAATCCCGGCGCATAGGAACGGACCGCGTCGCACATCCGGGCCGAGGCGGCGATATAGCCGCCGAACACGCCAAAGGCCTTGCCCAGGGTGCCATTGATGATGTCGATCCGGTCGGTCAGCCGGTCACGCTCGGACACGCCACCGCCGCGTGGGCCATACATGCCGACCGCATGAACCTCGTCCAGATAGGTCAGCGCGTTGAACTCATCGGCCAGATCGCAGATCTCCTTGATCGGGCCGAAATCGCCATCCATCGAATAGATCGACTCGAAGGCGATCAGCTTGGGCGCGGCGGGATCATCGGCTTCCAGCAATTCGCGCAGATGGGCCAGGTCGTTATGGCGGAAGATGCGCTTGGCGCCGCCATTGCGCTTGATCCCCTCGATCATCGAGGCGTGGTTCAGCGCGTCGGAATAGATGATCAGACCGGGAAACAGCTTGGGCAGCGTCGAAAGCGTCGCGTCATTGGCGATATATGCGCTGGAAAACACCAGCGCGGCCTCTTTCTGGTGCAGATCGGCCAGCTCGGTCTCCAACTGCTTGTGATAGACCGTCGTGCCCGAGATATTGCGCGTCCCGCCGGAACCGGCACCGGTAGAATCCAGCGCCTCATGCATGGCCGACAGGACCACCGGATGCTGGCCCATGCCCAGATAATCATTGCCGCACCAGACGGTGATTTCCTGCTTTTCCCCATCGGGGCGCGTCCAGATCGCCTGCGGGAACCGGCCCTTCGCACGCTCGATATCGATGAAGGTCCGGTAACGGCCTTCCTCGTGAAGCTGTCCGATGGCCTGATCCAGAGCCGCATCATAATTCATGTCTGGCGTTCCCTTGCTTTGCCTGCTGGGTGCGATCATTCTTCCGATCTCGCGCGCCTATCGTTGTTACATGCCATGCGCCGAAAAAGACAGGTCAAAATTGTCGCAGCACGACCAAAGGACAGGGCGAAAACCAAAGTGTTTCAGTCGGAAAGGATGAGGGAATGACGGATCAAACAAGGCTCGACGAAATCCTGGCGCAGCTTGATGCCGGGCAGGATGCGGCGCTGACGCGGCTGCTTGAATTCCTGCGCATTCCGTCCATCTCGACCGACCCGGCCCATCGCGGCGATGTTCGCGATGCCGCGAAATGGCTGTGCAGTGAACTGGAAAGCCTTGGTTTCGAGGCAAAAATCCATGACACGCCGGGACATCCGATGGTCGTGGCCCACTCGGCCCCCGGCGATGCCCGCCCATTGCTGTTCTATGGCCATTACGACGTGCAGCCGGTCGATCCGCTGGAATTGTGGGACCGCCCGCCATTCGAGCCCGAGATCCAGGAAACCGATGATGGCAAGGTGATCCGCGGCCGCGGCGCCTCGGATGACAAGGGCCAGCTCATGACCTTTGTCGAGGCCTTCCGGGCTTGGAAAGCGGTGCATGGCAGCCTGCCCTCGGACCTGGTCCTGCTGTTCGAGGGCGAAGAGGAATCGGGATCGCCGTCGCTGCAGCCTTTCCTGAGCGAGCATGCCGAGGATCTGCGCGCCTCGCTGGCGATGATCTGCGATACCGGGCTTTATGCCGATGGCCGCCCCGCGATCACGACGCAGCTTCGCGGATTGGTCGGTGAAGAGGTGATCATCCGCGCCGCCGACCGCGACTTGCATTCCGGCAGTTTCGGCGGGCTGGCGGCCAATCCGGTCATGATCCTGGCGCAAGCGCTCGGGGCGCTGAAGGATGGCGACGGGCGGGTGGTGCTGCCCGGTTTCTATGACGGGGTCGAGGACCTGGACGAGGATCTGGCCCGCGACTGGCAGGCGCTCGGTTTCGACGCGGCGGATTTCCTGGGCCGGGTCGGGCTGTCCGAACCCATCGGCGAAAAGGGCTGCACGCCGCTGGAAATGGTCTGGAACCGCCCCACCGCCGAGATCAACGGCATCGCCGGCGGCTATGCGGGCGAAGGCTTCAAGACCGTCCTGCCCGCCGAAGCCCGCGCCAAGGTCAGCTTCCGCCTGACCGGCACGCAGGATCCGCAGAAGATCCGCGACGCCTTCCGCGCCCATATCCGACGTTTCGTGCCTGCCGATTGCCGCGTCGAGTTTCACGAACATGGCGGCGGCCCGGCCAGCGTCATGGATGTCTCCGATCCGGCCTTCGCCGCCGCCAAGCAGGCATTGACCGAGGAATGGGGGCGCGAGGCGGCCTTTATCGGCGCGGGCGGCTCGATCCCGATCGCGGGCGACTTCAAGGAAATCCTCGGCATGGATTCGATGCTGATCGGCTTTGGCCGCGACGATGACCGGATCCATTCGCCGAACGAGAAATACAACGTGGAAAGCTTTGCCAGGGGCGCACGCTCATGGGCCCGGATCCTGGCAAGCCTGCGATAAGCGAAGGCACCGCCCATCGCGCGGCTTTCTTCTTCACGCAAATATCCCGCCGGGGGTTGTCGGGTGGTGCGCCACTGGTTCGAGAACCACCCGGCGACGGGGCGGCGCACGCCCCCGCCATTGCAGGATGCGGGAAAGACGCGCTCGACGATTTGTCTTGACTTATTGCCCGCCAGAGGCCATCTGCCACGGGTCGCCGCCCGTTGCCGCGTGAGCAGCCGCGAGATTTCGCCCAAGGCGCGACAAATCATTCAGTTTCCCATTCACGCGGGGAGGCTTGCGGGCATCCTCGTATCGCGTCCGCATCCCTGTGTTTGCTGCCCCCTTCCCGGGGCGCGGCTCCTGCCCTTGCGTCCGATACGGGGGATGCGGGGGACGAAAGTATCTTGATGGAAAATACAAATTCCCGCCGCCCGTCGCGCGGCGGCAAAGGCAAACCCCGCACCCCCCAGAATCACGCCGCTCCGAACGAGGGCCGCCGCGCCCCTGCGCGCGATCCGCTGCCGACCGGGCCTTTCGCCGAGATGGGCATCGATCCCCGCATCAATGCCAATATCGCGGCCATGGGCCTGACCCGGCCCACGCCGATCCAGGCCGAGGGCATTCCCGCAGTCGTGGAAGGCCGCGATGTGCTGGGACTGGCCCAGACCGGCACCGGCAAGACTGCCGCCTTCGGCCTGCCGATGCTGACCCGGCTGATCAAGTTCGGCAAGAAACCCGATCCCAAGACCTGCCGCGCGCTGATCCTCGCCCCCACCCGCGAACTAGCCACGCAGATCGCCCAGAATATCGACGCCTATGCCGAGGGCACGCCGATCCGCAGTTTCCGTGTCGTCGGCGGCGCCTCGATCAATGTCCAGACCGAGCGGCTCTCGCGCGGGGTCGATGTGCTGATCGCCACGCCGGGCCGCCTGATCGACCTGATCGAGCGGCGCGCGATCTCGCTTGAGGCGACGACCTACCTGGTGCTGGACGAAGCCGACCAGATGCTGGATATCGGCTTTATCCATACGCTGCGCAGGATCGCCAAGATGCTGCCGCCCAAGCGCCAGACATTGCTGTTCTCGGCCACCATGCCCAAGCTGATGTCGGAACTGGCAGACACCTATCTGAGCGATCCGGTCCGCGTCGCCGTGAGCCCTCCGGGCAAGGCTGCGGAAAAGATCGAGCAGGGCGTGCATTTCGTCAGCCAGGGCGACAAGGCCACGCTGCTGGCCGAGTATCTGTCGAAACATCCGGGTGAGATGGCGATGGTCTTCGGCCGCACCAAGCATGGTTCGGACAAGCTGGCCAAGCTGCTGGACAAATGGGGCTTCGCGGTCGCCGCGATCCACGGCAACAAGAGCCAGGGCCAGCGCGAACGCGCCCTGCAGGCCTTCCGCAAGGGAGAGACGCAGGTCCTTGTCGCCACGGATGTCGCGGCGCGCGGGCTGGATATCCCCGAGGTCGCGCATGTCTATAACTACGACCTGCCGAACGTGCCCGAGAACTATGTCCACCGGATCGGCCGCACCGCCCGCGCGGGTCGCGATGGCCGCGCCGTCGCCTTCTGTGCCCCGGCGGAACTGGGGGAACTCAGGGCAATCGAGCGCGCGATGAAATCGCCGATCCCGGTGATCGGCGGCGAGGTGCCCGCAGCGCCTCCTTCGGCCGAGCGCAGTTCGCGCAACCGGGGCCGGCCCGGCGGCAATGGCGGTGCTCACAAACGGCCCTCGCGCCGCCCGTCGCGTCAGCCGAAAGGCCAGCAGGCGAGAGGCTGATTCAGCCTCGCCCCCCGGCCAGTCGCGCGGCCTCGGGCAATTTGCGCAAGCGCAGCATTGCCCAGGCCCCGATGACGGGACCGGGAAGCAGAACGAGGAAAGCCCATCGCCAGCCGCCAAGCGCGGCGGCGATATGGGGCATGATCCAGATGGTCAGCACGGTCAGCGCAAAGCCGATGCTGACCTGCAATGTCAGCGCCGTGCCGATGAAGCGCGGATCGGCAAGCTCGGTGACGGCGGTCGAGAACTGGGCGCTGTCTCCGGCAATCGTGACGCCCCAGATTACCGCGATCAGTGCCAGAAGCCATTCGGGACCGTCGAAGGCAAAGCCGATCAGCAAAGCGCAGGCTCCTGATACCGCCATCATCCCGGCTGTCGTCAGGCAGCGTCCGATGCGATCCGAGAGCAATCCGCCCAGGATACAGCCAGCCGCGCCCGAGGCGACGACGATGAACGCGAAAAGCGAAGGAGAGGCGAAAGGTCCCACCCCACCCTGTTCCGCCACCGTCGCGAAGGTCAGACCATGCCCACATGGCGTAAAGCTCCCACATATGGCCAAAATAGCCAGATTGGCCAGGAGCACGCCGCGGTCGCGAAAGATCGTCAATGCCCGCCTTGGGTCGAATACGGCACGGGCGAACGCATAAGGGCCTTCCCTGATCAGCAGGCCGAAGATCGCCGCCGACAAGACGGCGCCAAGGCTGGCCAGGCTGACGACCAGCCGCCAGTCCAACCCATCGCTGACCGCGCGGAACAGGTGCGGCATCGAGGATCCGAAGGTGAGCGCTCCGATCAACGCCCCCATCGCCAGGCCGCGCCCGCGCCGGAACCAGGTGGCCATCAGCTTCATCGCGGGCGGATATATCCCGGCCAGCGCCATGCCGGTCACGACGCGGGCGATGACCGCGACGGGCCAGCCCGGATCGAATAGCAGAACGGCATTGGCGGATGCCGCAACCAGGGCCGAAATCGCGATCAGCCGTGTCAGCCGCATGAGATCGGGCAGGTTGACCAGCGACGAAATCAGCGCCCCTGACACGAACCCGATCTGCACGCCATTTGTCAGCCAGCCTGCCTGACTCGGGTTCAATAACCAATCCCGGGTCAGTTCGGGCACCACGGCAGTGGCCGAGAACCAGCAGGTCATGGCACCGACCACGCCTGCGCTCAGCAGTGCCAGCGCCCTCCACCGTCCCGAGGCGGCGGCTTCTGCGACCGGCGCGCTCAGTCCTCGTCCTGGGTTTGCTGCGTCATCTCGCGCGGAGGGCGGCCAATGATGTCACGCAACGCGTCAAGCTCGATGAAATTATCGGCCTGGCGGCGCAATTCATCTGCAATCATGGGGGGTTGGGATCGAATCGTAGAAACCACCGAAACCCGCACCCCACGGCGTTGCAGGGCTTCGATCAGCGGGCGGAAATCCCCGTCGCCCGAAAACAGCACGGCATGATCGAGACGCGGCGCCAATTCCATGGCATTGACCGTCAACTCTATATCCATGTTGCCCTTGACCTTGCGGCGCCCCATGCTATCGGTATATTCCTTCGCGGGTTTGGTTACGACGCAATATCCGTTGTAATGGAGCCAATCGACGAGGGGGCGAATGGGGGAATATTCCTCTCCTTCGATGAGTGCCGTGTAATAATAGGCGCGCATCAACTTGCCGCGACGGTCGAACTCTTGACGCAGAAGCTTGTAATCTATGTCGAAACCCAAGGATTTGGCTGCTGCATAAAGATTGGCCCCATCGATGAAAATCGCCAACCTGTCGTCTTTGTAAAACATTCCAATTGCCTTCAATGAGACGTTACTGAGTGAATCGGCGAAAGCTGCCGGCCAGAGAAATGCCCTGGCAAGCGAACCGTCGCGATCCTACGACTTGAGTTTTTCAGCAGGTTCACATGATCCAAAATAAACTCGCACTAATCGCCTTGGGCGCAAACCTGCCCTCTGCCGCTGCTGACGTGGGTGAAACGCTTCGCTCGGCGGCGAGCATTCTGCACGAAAACCAGAATACTACAATAACCACGTTTAGCCGTTTTTGGAGAACTCCCGCAATGCCGGCCGGCTCCGGTCCCGATTATGTGAACGCGGCCCTGACCCTGCGTACGGCATTGCCGGCGCCGGAACTGCTGGCCCTGCTGCATGACATCGAGGCGGATTTCGGCCGGGATCGCGGGACCGGGCGCTGGTCTTCGCGGGTGCTGGATCTCGACCTGATCGGATATGGCGATCTTGTCCTGCCGGACCGGGAAACCCAACAGCACTGGATGGCTCTTCCTCCCGCACGCCAGTTGACCGACACGCCCGAAACCCTGATCCTGCCGCATCCGAGGCTGCAGGATCGCGGCTTTGTCCTGGCTCCCCTGGCCGAAATCGCGGCGGATTGGATCCATCCGCTCACCGGGCAGAGCGTCGCGCAGATGCTGGCCGCTCTCCCGGACAGGGCGACCCGGGGAATGACCCCCTTCGCGATGCGGGAAATGCCGGTATTACCTTGACATTTCCCATGATGATCTCCAGTTATCCTGTTTCGTTCCAGAATTCCGATTCGCAACTCTACAGGTGAAGAATGGCCCGCGTAACGGTCGAAGACTGCGTCGACAAGGTTCCCAATCGTTTTGATCTGGTGATGCTGGCCTCGCATCGCGCGCGAGAGATTGCGGCGGGCAGCGCGCCCACGGTTGATCGCGACAATGACAAGAACCCCGTTGTCTCGCTGCGTGAAATCGCCGACGAGACCCAGCCTGTGGACGATCTGCGCGAGCGGATGATCGAGGCCAGCCAGACCCAGATCGAGGTTGACGAGCCCGAGGAAGACGCGATGGCGTTGCTCCTGGGGGCCGAGGTCGATCGCCCCAAGCCCGCCGACGAGGAATCCGAAGAGCGCATGCTGCGCATGATGCTGGAAGCCAGCCAGCGCAGCTGATCGGTTTTTACGGGGGTCTTCGTCAAGTATGATCGACGTCGAAGACCTCATTGCGCTGATCCGCAATTACAACCCGCGCAGCAACCTGGGGCTGATCCGCGATGCCTATGAATATGGCATGCGGATGCATGAGGGGCAGTTTCGCCAATCGGGCGAGCCTTATTTCACCCATCCCATCGCCGTCGCCGCCATCCTGACCGAGATGCGGCTGGACGATGCGACCATCGCCACCGCCCTGCTCCATGACACGGTTGAGGATACGCGCTCGACCATGCCCGAGGTCGAGGCGATGTTCGGCCACGAGATTGCCGAGCTGGTCGATGGCGTGACCAAGCTGACCAATCTGCAACTCAGTTCGACCCAATCCAAGCAGGCGGAAAATTTCCGCAAGCTTTTCATGGCCATGTCGCGCGATCTTCGGGTGATCCTGGTCAAGCTGGCCGACCGGCTGCACAATATGCGCACGATCCGCTCGATGAAGCCTGAAAAGCAGCTTCAGAAGGCGCGCGAGACGATGGATATCTATGCGCCGCTGGCCGGGCGCATGGGGATGCAATGGATGCGCGAAGAGCTGGAGGATCTGGCCTTCAAGGTCATCAATCCCGAGGCCCGCAACTCGATCATCCGCCGTTTCGTCAGCCTGCAGCGCGAATCCGGCGATGTCATCAGCCAGATCACCGCCGATATCCGCACCGAGCTGGAACGCGAGGGGTTGGAGGCGGATGTCTTCGGGCGCGCGAAAAAGCCCTTTTCGGTCTGGCGCAAGATGCAGGAAAAGCAGCTCGCCTTCTCGCGCCTCTCGGATATCTACGGTTTCCGGATCATCACCCGCAACGAGGGCGATTGCTACCGCGCCCTCGGGCTCATCCATCACCGCTGGCGGGCGGTGCCGGGACGGTTCAAGGACTATATCAGTCAGCCGAAATCGAATGGTTACCGTTCGATCCACACCACGGTTTCGGGCCGCGACGGCAAGCGGGTCGAGGTCCAGATCCGCACCCGCCAGATGCATGAGGTCGCCGAGGCGGGCGTTGCCGCGCATTGGGCCTATCGCGACGGGGTCCGGGCCAAGAACCCTTTCGCCGCCGATCCCGCCGAATGGATCGAGACCCTGACCGATCATTTCCAGGGCGAGGATCACGACGATTTCCTCGAGAATGTCAAACTCGAGATGTATCAGGACCAGGTCTTCTGCTTTTCCCCGAAAGGCGACGTGATCCAGTTGCCGCGCGGCGCGACGCCGATCGATTTCGCCTATGCGATCCATACCAGGCTGGGCCATTCCTGTGTCGGCGCGAAGGTCGATGGCATCCGCGTGCCGCTCTGGACGCGGCTCAAGAACGGACAATCGGTCGAGATCATCGCCGCCTCGGGGCAGCGTCCGCAGGCGACATGGCTGGACGTGGTGGTGACGGGCCGCGCCAAGGCCGCCATCCGGCGCTCGCTGCGGCAGGAGGATCGCGACCGTTTCATGCGCTTGGGGCGCGAATTGGTGCGGGTCAGCTTCGAGCATGTCGGCCGCAAGCCCACCGACAAGGCATTGCTGATCGCGGCCAAGCAGATGGGGCTGGACAATGCCGAAGAGCTTCTGGCCCGGATCGGCAGCGCCGAGAACTCCGCCAAGGAGGTGCTCGAGGTTCTCTATCCCGATCTTGCCGACACTTCGGACGAGCTGGACGGGCGCCGCCCCATCGCGGGACTGGACGCCGATCAGAATTTCACCCGCGCCCCCTGTTGCAGCCCCCTGCCCGGCGAACGGATCGTCGGGATCACCTATCGGGGCCGCGGGGTGGTGATCCACGCGATTGACTGCCCGGTGCTTGCCGAGTTCGAGGACAACCTGGACCGTTGGGTCGATCTGCGCTGGCGCGAGGGGCGCCATCCGCCCGCCTATTCGACCATGCTGCACCTGACCATCCGACATGATGCCGGCATCCTTGGCCGCATCTGCACCTTGATCGGGCAGCATGGAGCGAATATCTCGGATCTCGAGTTCCTCGACCGCAAGCCGGATTTCTACCGCATCGCGATCGAGGTCGAGTTGCGTCACTACGAGCATCTGCACGCGCTGCTGACCGCATTGGAGGCCGAGAGCGACGTGGCCCAGGTGGCTCGTATCCGCGACCCGGCGCTGAAACCGTAAGATATCCGTCACGGTTTCCCTATAAGGCGGGGCGAGGCAGAGACGAAGGCAGGGATCGGAAGGCAAGGTGTTCAAACGCCGCAAACCGCGCAGTTACGGCCAGATGGCCAGCGACATGTTCTATCCTCGCGGCGGCTGGCGCCGGGCGGGGACCTATGTGCTGCACCGCCTGCGCCGCCTGCCCGATCATCCCCATCGCATCGGGCGCGGGGTGGCGGCGGGCGTCTTCGTGTCCTTCACGCCGCTTTTCGGCCTGCATTTCGCAAGCGCGGCAGCGATCGCATGGCTGATCGGCGGCAATATCCTTGCCGCGCTTCTCGCGACCTTCATCGGCAACCCGCTCACCTTCCCCTTCATCGCGGTCCTGTCCGTCAGCCTCGGCCGCCAGATCCTGGGGCTTGGCGGCCACCTGTCGCCGCAGCTCATCTTCGGGGAATTCGCCCAGGCCAGCGCCGAGCTCTGGCATAATATCCGGTCCCTCTTCGGCCCGGCGGAGGTCCATTGGCAATATCTGGGCAATTTTCTTTACCAGGTCTATTGGCCCTATGTCGTCGGCGGGGTCCTCATCGGGCTTGCCGTGAGCATCGCCGCGCATTACCTGACCGTTCCGGTGATCCGCGCCTATCACCGCGCCGGGAAAAGAAGATGGCCGAACGGATCGCGCGCGTGCGGGCCAACAGCCTTGCGCAGGGCATGGCCGTCACCGGGAGCAATGAAAAGGGGGGCGCTGCCCCCCGTCCTGCGGACTCCCCCCGGGATATTGGCGTGAAGAAGAACGGGGCTCAGTAACCTTTCTCGCGATCCACGAGATTCAGGATCGGGCGCCCGGACATGGCGCGGCGCAAATTCTCGGCCACCACGAGGGAAGCGGTCTCGGGGCGGGTGTCGGCGGCGATATGTGGCGTGACGGTGATCCGGGGATGGCTCCAGAAGGGATGATCGGCAGGCAGAGGCTCGGTCCGGAACACATCCAGCACGGCATGTCCCAGATGCCCGGCATCGAGCGATCCGATCAATGCGTCGTCATCGAGCAGGGTTCCCCTGCCGGGATTGATGAGCCAAGCGCCTTTCGGCAGGCGGGCAAGCCGGTCGGCATCCATCAGACCGCGCGTCGCCGCCGTGTCGGGCAACAGGGTCACGAGGATTTCGGCCCGCTCCAGGGCCCGGTCCAGATCAGTGGCGCCGAGGGTCTCGATCCCCTCGACCGGTCTTCCCGACGCGCTCCAGCCAGTCACGGAAAAGCCAATCCCAGAAAGCATCCCGGCGGTGGCGCGGCCAAGCTCTCCCATGCCCAGGATGGTTACGTGGCGCTCCGGTGCCAGGGGCGGGATCTGGCCATTGCGCCAGGTTCCGTCCTGCGCATAGCGGTCCATCTCCAGATGCCCGCGCATCGTCCAGCCGGTGCAATATTCCGCCATGCCCCGCGCCAGCCCCGGATCGACCATGCGCGCCAGGGGCTGTGTCAGAGTGGGATTGCCGACGATGCGCTCGACCCCGGCCCAGAGGCTCTGGACAAGGCGGGCGTTGCGATAGGGGGACAGGTCCTCGATCTCGCCGCCCGGCGCATAGATGATCGCATCGAATCCGGCCGGATCGCCGTCGCGCGACAATCGCATCTCGGGGCAGGCCGCGACAAGGGGTTCCGACCATTCCTCCCACATGGATGCGGGCGCGGCGAACAGGACTTGCATCTGCTTACCTCGGTCTGTGGACATGCGCGGACTGGACCATGCCGAATCCCATCATCAGGATCATCATAGCGGTCCCGCCATAGCTGACCAGAGGCAGGGGCGAGCCGACCACCGGCAGCATGCCCATGACCATGCCCATGTTGATCGCGAAATAGACGAAGAAGGTACCGCCGATGCCGATGGTCAGCAGCGAACCGAAACGGTCGCGATTGCCAAGCGCCGAGAACAGGCAGAAGCCGATGATCAGCGTATAGAGCACCAGCAGCGAACCGGCCCCGATGAAACCGAATTCCTCGGCCAGAACGGTGAAGATGAAATCCGTGTGTTTCTCGGGCAGGAAGTTCAGCCGCGATTGCGTGCCCTGCATGAAGCCCCTGCCCGACCAGCCACCCGAGCCCAGGGCGATCTGCGCCTGCGTGATATTGTAGCCCGCCCCAAGGGGATCGACGGAAGGATCCAGGAAGGTATCGATCCGCCGGAACTGGTAATCCTTGAGCAACTGCCACTCGGTGCCGCGGCTTTCCAGCACCGTCGTGACAAGCGCTACCGCCAGCAGGATCACGGCACCGAAATACCACAGCGACACCCCGGCCGCGAACATCACGATCGCCCCTCCGGCAATCAGCATGATCGAGGTTCCGAGATCGGGCTGCATCAGAACCAGCCCGGTCGGGGTCAGGATCAGGATCACCGGGATCAGGACCCAGAGCGGATGCGAGATCCTCCTGGGATCGAGCCAGTCGTAATAGGCCGCCAGTACCAGCACGAGGGCGATCTTCATCAATTCCGAGGGCTGGATCTGGACCGGGCCGATATCGATCCAGCGCTGTGCCCCCATGCCGACATCGCCGATCAGCTCGACCGCGACCAGCAGCAGCAGGCACAGCACATAGCTGAATGCCGACACCCCGCGCCAGAACCACATCGGCACGAATGCAAGCGAGATCATCGCGATCAGCCCGATGATGAAGCGATACATCTGCGGCTCGGCCCATGCCTCGGCATTCCCGCCAGCCACCGAATACAGCATGACGAAGCCGTAGCAGGCGACAGCCGATAGCAGAAAGACCAGCGGCCAGTTCAGATACAGGATCTTCCGCCAGCCGGTGGGTGTCTGCGCGACCTGGTAATCGAGATAAGCCATGCTCTTCGCCTCTCAGGCCTGGGACCGGCCGGGCTTGGGTGGCTCCGGGGTATAAAGCTGCATCGCGTTGTGGCGGGCCTCCATCTCGGCGCGTTGCTCCTCGGGCACGGCAGTCAGGGGCGGCAGCCCGCCCGCCAGCGCATAAAGCAGGATGTCGCGGGCAATCGGCGCGGCGACCTTCGAGCCGCCGCCGCCATGCTCGACCACGACCGATACGGCGTAGCGGGGCGCCTCGTAAGGCGCGAAACAGACGAAGAGCGCGTGGTCGCGGCGCTCCCATGGAAGCTGCTCGTTCGAGACGACGCCGCGGGCGCGTTCGGCCGCGGTGATGTTGCGCACCTGGCTTGTGCCGGTCTTGCCCGCCATGCGCCATTCCTCGGCAATGATACGCGCGCCGCGGGCGGTGCCGCGCGCGGAATTCATGACCGCGTCCATCCCCGCCCGGACCTGCTGCAGGTTCCGGGGGTTGAAACCCAGATCCGGAAACTCCGCGCCGGTTTGCGGCACGCCATCGATGGCGCGCACCAGCCGCGGCTCGATCACCCGGCCCGAGGCGACCCGCGCGGTCATCACCGCAAGCTGCATCGGCGATGCGAGGACGAATCCCTGCCCGATCGAAGCGTTCAGGCTGTCGCCGATCTGCCATGGCTGATCATATCTTTCGCGTTTCCAGGCGCGGTCGGGCGCGATGCCCTGGGCGACCGCCGACATCGGCAATTCGTGGCGCACGCCGATCCCCAGCTTGCGCGCCATCTCCGCGATACGGTCGATCCCGACACGCTGCGCCAGTTCGTAATAATAGACGTCGCAACTCTGTTCGAGACTGTGCAGCGCATCCATATGGCCATGACCGCCCCGCCGCCAGCAATGAAAGCGCCGGCCACCCACCTCGACATAGCCGGGGCAGAAGAAGCTGGAACCGCCATTGACGACCCCCGCTTCGAGACCGGCCATCAAGGTAACCAGCTTGAAGGTCGAACCGGGCGGGTAAACCCCCTGGACCGTCTTGTCGGCCAGTGGCCGGTGATCATGCTCCATCAGCGACCGGTAATCGGTGCTGGAAATGCCGCGCACGAATTTGTTCGGATCGAAACTGGGTGTCGAACAGGAGCAGAGCACCTCCCCGGTCTGGACATCCAGCACGACGGCGGCGGCGCTTTCCACGCCCATCCGCTGCGCGGCGTAGTTCTGCAGCCCCGCATCGATGGTCAGTTGCACCGTGGCGCCCTGCTGCCCCTCTTTCCGGCTGAGTTCGCGCATCTCGCGTCCGGCGCTGTTGACCTCGACCCGCCGCTGACCGGCCGTGCCGCGCAGCTCGGCTTCCATCTTGGCTTCGACGCCGACCTTGCCAAGCTGGAATTCCGGCAGCATCAGGACCGGGTCGGGATTCTCGATCTTGGACAGGTCGTAATCCGAAACCGGCCCGACATAGCCAAGCACATGCGCCAGATCGAAGCTTCGCGGATAGACCCGCGAAAGCCCCGATTCCGGGGTTACGCCGGGCAAGGCGGGCGCGTTGACCGCGATCGAGCTGAACTGTTCCCAGCTCAGCCTGTCGGCAAGCACGATGGGGGTGATCGCGCTGCGCCTGGAAAACTCCGCCAGCAATTCTTCCATGCGCGCATCATTGATCGGGATCAGCCGCGACAGGCGGCGCAGCACCGATTCGACGTCACCGCCCGCCTCTTCACGGGTCAGGGTAACGCGGTAATTCTGTTCGTTTCCCGCGATCAATGCGCCCTTGCGGTCATGGATCAGCCCACGGGCCGGAGGCAGAAGGCGGATCTTGATCGAATTGCCATCCGACAGCATCCGGTACTGGTCGGCCTGCTCAAGCTGCATCGAACGCAGCCGCAGCCCCAGGGTCATCGCCACGCCCAACTGGATACCGCCAAGCATCAGCCCCCGCCGTCCCAACCGGCGGCTGCTCTCCTGGATGTCACGCGGCGATTTTCTCATCGGCTGTATCTCATCATCTCGGCCTCCGCCGCGCTGACACGGCGCAACCCGATCAGCCAGCGCGCGGCCAGAACCACCAGCGGATAGAAGCCAACCGTCGAGATATATTGCAAGGCCACGTTCCCAAGCGCCGGAACGGGCAGCAGGAAGACGATCTGCACCACGCGATAGCCCAGCATCATTGCCCCCATCAGGATCGAGACCCGAAACCATTCAACCATAAACGGCTGATCGCGCCAACGGCCCTCGCGGCTACGTGCGAACTCGCTGGCAATCAATACACAGACCGTCCAGAGTCCCGGCGGGCGAAGCAGCAGGATATCCTCCAGCAGGAACAAGGCGGCGATCACCGGGGCGGCAAGCTGATCGGGTCTGCGCAACATCCAGGCAAGCAGGAGGCAAAGCGCCAGATCCGGGCCGGGCCGGCTGATATTTCCGGTCGAAAGAGGCAGCAAGCGCCCGAACAGGATCGCGACCTGGCACAAGACGAAAATGCCCGTGCCGATAAGGACCTGTCTTGGCATGTTCCCGATCACCGCGATGGTCCGTCGACAAGGTCCCCGGTCCCGAGACCGCCTTCAAGCAGGCTTTCGGGCATCAGCGGGCCGATCAGATCGGGTTCTTCCGTCCCGGGCGCGATCAGCGCTCCGGCATCGGTCAATTGCTCTGCCGGGTGCGAACGCATCACGCGCAGGAATTCCAGCCTGCCGTAATCCGCCGCCAGCCGCAGCCTGGTGCGGCCATCCGCACCCTGGGCGACATGCCCGACAAGCAGGCCGGACGGGAAGACACCGCCATCGCCAGAGGTCACGGCACGGTCCCCGGCGCGCACATTGTCGGGATTCTCGATGAAATCCAGCAGGGGATAGGGGCTGTTATCGCCGGTCAGCAGGGCACGGATGCCCGAGGGCTGGATGGTGACGGGGATGCGTGACGAGGGATCGGTCAGCAGGACGACACGGCTGGTCCGTTCCCCCACGCCCGAGATACGCCCCACCAGCCCCAGCCCGTCCATCGTCGCCCAGCCATCGACGATGCCATCGCGCGAGCCGACATTCAGCAATACCGATTGGCGAAAGGCCGAGCCCGAATCCACCATGACCACGCCGGTCACGCTGGTCAGTTCCGGATCGATGCGAACCTCGTTCAGGGCCGAGAGCTTGGAGTTTTCCTCCTGCAGCCGGACAGCCGCTTCCTTCCATTCCGCGGCCTTGCGCAATTCGCGGCGAAGTTCCTGGTTCTGTTCGTATAGCCTGGCGTAGGACTGGAACCCGGCAATCATCTCGCTGATCTGCGTGACCGGCGCCATGGCCCATTCGAAACTGGGCACGACCCGGTCGATCACCGCCGTGCGCATCTTTTCGGCCCGCGGGCTGTCGATCCGCCAGAACAGGAACAGCCCGACCAGCGCAATCGCCATAAGCCCGATCAGGACTCGGCGGATCGGCGTGGCGAAATCTGGTCCCTTGCGCGCCATTCAGCGCCTCCGCGCGGTTGGTCTCAGCTTTCGTAATCTATCACATGACGGAGCTGTTTCTCGTATTCCAGCGCCTTGCCCGTGCCGAGCGCCACGCAGCTCATCGGCTGGTCGGCAAGGCTGATCGACAGGCCGGTCTGTTCGCGCAGCGCGAGATCCAGCTCGCCCAGCATGGCGCCGCCGCCGGTCAGGATCACGCCGCGATCGACGATATCGGCGGCCAGGTCCGGGGGCGTCGCCTCCAGCGCGACCATCACCGCCTCGCAGATCGCCTGCATCGGCTCGGTCAGCGCCTCGGCGATCATCGCCTGAGAGATCTCGATCTCCTTGGGAATGCCGTTCAACAAATCGCGACCACGCACCATCAGCGTCGCCCCGCGCCCGTCATCGGGCATCCTCGCGGTGCCGATGGAGGTCTTGATCCGCTCGGCCGTCGAATCACCGATCAGCAGGTTCTGGTTGCGGCGCAGGTAGTTGATGATCGCCTCGTCCATCCGGTCGCCGCCAATCCGGACCGAGCGCGCATAGACCACATCGCCCAGGGACAGCACCGCCACCTCGGTCGTGCCGCCGCCGATATCGACGACCATGCTGCCGGTCGGCTCGGTGATCGGCATGCCCGCACCGATGGCCGCCGCGATGGGCTCGGCGATCAGCCCGGCCTTGCGCGCGCCTGCCGACAGGACCGATTGCCGGATCGCCCGCTTTTCCACCGGGGTCGCGCCATGCGGCACGCAGACGATGATCTTGGGCTTCGAGAAGGTGGTGCGCTTGAACACCTTCTTGATGAAATGCTTGATCATCTGCTCGGCGCTGTCGAAATCGGCGATGACTCCCTCGCGCATCGGCCGGATCGCCTCGATGCTGCCAGGCGTGCGGCCCAGCATCAGTTTCGCATCCTCGCCCACGGCCAGCACCTGCCGCTTGCCGTCCTTGACGTGATAGGACACGACCGAAGGCTCGTTCAGGATGATCCCCTTGCCCTTGACATAGATCAGCGTATTCGCCGTCCCAAGGTCGATTGCGATATCGGTCGAAAACAATCCCCCGAATGCCATTCCTGTATTCCTTTCGCGCCGGTTGGTCCCGGCCCTGCCCCATTTTGCCGTCTCTTGAGCGCCTGTCCCTGCGGAATCGCTTCGTAAGAAAAGGCGTTGCCCCATATAGAAGGCTAACACCGTTGACGAAAGCCCCAGTTACATGTCTTCGCAGGCATCGGCCAGTAAACTGAACCATATCCTGCGCCGCCAAGTGACGAGACGCAATCAGCATGAAAATGATCAAGAAATGGTTAATTTCTGAAACCATATCGACCGGGTCCGCCCGCGAGGGTATTGCATCGCCCGAAACCACGGGGTTGTCGAGGAAGCTATTGCATGAGTAACAGAATCGTCGGGTTCTGCCGTTTCGCCTTTCTGGGACGGGGCGATTGGATGGGCATGCAGCGCCCCGACGCGACCGATGCCGGGATGCTGGCCGGGCGTGCGAGGATGCTGTTCGATCCGAAGCGGCTTCGGCAGCGGCTCTTCACGCTGGAACATATCACCCTCGCATCGATCGCGGGTCAGACCGACCAGGATTTCGATTTCGTCATCCTGACCTCGGACAGCCTTCCCGACGAATGGAAACACCGGCTGGCTCAGCTTTGCGACAAGGTTCCGCAGGCTCGGCTGATGGTTTCGGACGAAACGGACACGAATCGGGCGCTCGCGCCCTTGCTGGACGATCTCAGCCGGACCCATGGGGCCCCTGCGCTGCAATTCCGGCTGGATGACGACGACGCGGTGGGCCGGCGCTATATAGAGAAGCTGCGTTCGCATGGCAGGATGCTGGCGGAACTGCCACGGGTGGCGATCGGCTTTCCGCGCGGTCTGAGCGTCATCACCTACGAGGGCGCAGCGCCGAGTTTCTGGCAGACCCATCGCGGCTTCACCGGAGCAGGCGCCGCGGCGAGACTGCAACTGGGCAGCAAATCGATCTTCGCGCTGAACCATTTCAGCCTGCCGCAGCGCATGCCGGCCTTCACCGACCTGTCGATCATGGGGCATCTGGTCCTGCGATGGGACAGCGGCGACACGGCGACAGATGGCATACCCGAGATCCCCTGGGGCTATGAACAGGTCGAGGAGACGCAGTTCAGGCACGACCTGAAGCAGCATTTCCCCTTCCTGTCCGAATTCGACTGGTCACGGCTGCGCCGGTCCGAAAGCTAGAAGGCCGGAACCCGGTCATGCGGGTTCCGGCCGATCGCATATGCTCAATGCGAATACATGCTGATCTGTTTCGAGTCGCTGTCCTTGCCGGTCTTTTCGCGCCGCACGATCAGCCGGTTCAGCGCCCCGACATAAGCCTTGACCGAGGCGAGGATCGTGTCGGTATCCGATGACTGGCCGGTGACGATCCGGCCCTCCTCCTCCATCCGGACGCTGACCGTGGCCTGGGCATCCGTGCCCTCGGTCACAGCGTGGACCTGGTAAAGCTGCAGTTCCGCGTCATGCGGGAAGATCTCCCTCACCGCGTTGAAGCAGGCATCCACGGGGCCATCGCCGGTGGAATGCACGGATTTCTCCTCGCCGCCCACGATCATGGTCAGGTCCGCCGACTGGCCGTCGCTGCCGCAAACCACGCGCAGATGCTTGACCTGCAGATGGTCATCGCCGGTATTGGCGGCGGCATCCTGGACCAGCGCGACGATGTCATCGTCATAGACCTCCTTCTTGCGGTCGGCCAGGGCCTTGAACCGCACGAAGATATCCTTGAGCTGGTTATCCCCGACCTCGTAGCCCAGATCGGCCAGCTTGGCGCGCAGGGCGGCACGGCCGGAATGCTTGCCCATGGCGATATTGTTCTCGTTCAGTCCGATATCGGCGGGCTTCATGATCTCGAATGTCTCGACATTCTTCAGCACGCCGTCCTGGTGGATGCCGGATTCATGCAGGAAGGCGTTCTTGCCGACGATGGCCTTGTTGAACTGCACCGCGAAACCCGAGACCTGAGCGACCCGGCGCGACAGCCCCATGATCCTGGTGGTGTCGATTCCGGTGCTGAACGGCATGATGTCGTTGCGCACCCGCATCGCCATCACCACCTCTTCCAGCGCGGTATTGCCCGCGCGCTCGCCCAGACCGTTGATCGTGCACTCGATCTGCCGCGCACCCGCCTCGACCGCGGCCAGCGAATTCGCCGTCGCCATGCCAAGGTCGTTATGGCAATGGGTGGCGAAAATCACCTCGTCGGCACCCGGCACGCGCTCCAGCAGCATGCGGATCAGATTGGCGCTTTCGCGCGGCGCGGTATAGCCCACGGTGTCGGGGATATTGATCGTGCTCGCCCCGCATCTGATGGCGATCTCGACCACCCGGCACAGGTAATCATGCTCGGTCCTTGTCGCGTCCATCGGCGACCATTGCACGTTGTCGCACAGGTTGCGGGCATGGGT
Source organism: Paracoccus methylarcula (assembly GCF_003007735.2). Lineage (GTDB taxonomy): Bacteria > Pseudomonadota > Alphaproteobacteria > Rhodobacterales > Rhodobacteraceae > Paracoccus > Paracoccus methylarcula. Next base: position 128,981 of record NZ_PXNQ02000002.1, on the reverse strand, counting down.
CACGGTCTGCTCGATCCGCTCGGCCATCTGGTCCATGTCCAGGTTGGGGATCGCGCGATGCAGCGGCGAGGTGCCGATGAAGGTATGGATGCGCGGCTGTTTCGCGTGCCTGACCGCCTCCCAGCAGCGGTCGATATCCGGGATCTGGGCGCGGGCGAGCCCGCAGATCACGCTGTTCTTCGCTTGCCTGGCGATCTCGCTCACGGCGGCGAAATCGCCCTCGGAGGCGATGGGGAAGCCTGCCTCGATGATATCCACATTCATCTCGTCCAGCATCTGGGCGATTTCCAGCTTTTCGGCATGGCTCATCGTGGCGCCGGGCGATTGCTCGCCGTCGCGCAGGGTGGTGTCAAAGATGTATACGCGGTTCTGGTCGGTCATCTGGTCGTCTTTCATACGCTTGAATTCAAGGGGTGCCCGGGCACTGACCTTGCTGAGCGGCGGCCCGGAAGACCCGCTCAGCGCAGCGTAAGAAGAAGCAGACCACGGAGATTCACGGCCAGAAGCGCGCCGAAAGGCGCGGTGGTGGCGGTGGCGATATGTCGCATCCGAGTCATGAGGCGGAATATGCCGCCCATGACCCGGCTTGAAAAGAGGAAAATCGCATTCGCCCCCGGCAAAGCCCGGAAACAGCGGGAAAATCCGCCTGTTTTCAGGCAACGGGCGGCGGGATGGGCATGTAACTTTACGCATTTGTCATATTTTTGCTGGCCCCACTGGCCCCGCCATGCCTATCCTCGACCCATCAACGATAATGATAAACACTATCAAGGAGGGAAACATGTCACGAAAAATCGTCGTCGGCTTTGACGGCAGCGAGGCCGCGCATCGCGCGCTGGAATTCGCGACCGGCCGGGCCAAGGCGCAGGGCGACAGTATCGTCGTCGCCCATGTGCTGGAATGGTCCCCTTACAGCTTCCTGACCCCGAACGAGTTGGAAGAGCGGCATAAACGCCGCAACGAAGAATTGAGCCGGGCCGAAACGGCGATCCTTGCGCCGGTGGTGGCCAAGGTCGAGGCGGCGGGTGTGTCCGTCACGGCGGTGCTGAAATACGGTCATATCGCCGAGACGCTTGTCCAGATCACCAAGGACGAGAACGCGGCGCTGATCATGATCGGACGGATGGGCCATTCGGGCCTGTCATCGCGCATCTTCGGTTCGGTTGCGGGCACATTGGCGCAGGTCGCGCCGGTGCCGGTCACCATCGTGCCCTGAACGCCAAGGAGTATCCATCATGACTTCTCGTGCAACGCATATGCTCGCCGCAGTAATCGGGGTCACGCTGCTTGGCGCGGCTCCGGCCCTGGCTCAGGGCATCGACGCGGTATTCGACCAGTATTTCGGCTATGCGACCGGATGGTTCGTCAATATCATCTTCTATACATTCAATATCTTCGGTTACGACTTCCCGTGGATCGTCGGCTGGCTGGTGATCGGGGCGCTCGTATTCACGATCTATTTCGGCTTTGTGCAATTCAAGATGGTTCCCCATGCCATCGCATTGGTAAAAGGCGACTATTCCGACCCGAATGATGCGGGCGAGGTCAGCCATTTCCAGGCGCTTGCCACGGCCCTGTCGGGCACGGTCGGCCTTGGCAATATCGCCGGCGTGGCGGTTGCCGTGGGCATCGGCGGACCCGGGGCGACATTCTGGATGATCCTTGCCGGTCTGCTCGGCATGGCGTCGAAATTCACCGAATGCACGCTTGGTGTGAAATACCGCAACGAATACGAAGACGGCACCGTCTCGGGCGGGCCGATGTATTACATGACCAAGGGCTTTGCCGAGCGCGGGCTGCCCGGTGGCAAGTTCCTTGGGGTCATGTTCGCGATCTTCTGTATCCTCGGTTCCTGGGGCGGCGGGAACATGTTCCAGTCGAACCAGGCCCATGCGCAGCTTTCCAATGTCATCGGGGAGTATCCGGGCTGGATCACCGGGGTGATCTTCGCCGGGATCGTCTTCCTGGTCATCATCGGCGGCCTGAAATCCATCGCCAGCGTGACCGAGAAGGTCGTGCCCTTCATGGGTGTCCTTTATGTCGGCACGGCGCTCATCATCATCCTGATGAATCTCAACATGATCGGAACCGCCTTCGGCCAGATCTTCTCTGGCGCCTTCACCGAAAGCGGGATCGCCGGCGGCGCCATCGGCGCGCTGATCCAGGGCTTCCGCCGCGCCGCCTTCTCGAACGAGGCCGGTGTCGGCTCGGCCGCCATCGCCCATTCGGCGGTGCGCACCAAGGAGCCGATCACCGAGGGTTTCGTCTCGCTGCTCGAACCCTTCATCGACACCGTGGTCGTCTGCACCATGACCGCGCTGGTCATCGTCATCACCGGGCAACTGGTCACCGATCCGGCAACCGGCCTGTTCGTGCTGGACGAAGCCGGCGAGGCGATCAAGACGCTGGACGGCAGCAGCGGTGTCGCACTGACATCGGCGGCCTTCAGCAGCAGTTTCAGCTGGTTCCGCTATGTGCTGGTCATCGCGGTGGTGCTGTTTGCCTTCTCGACGATGATCTCCTGGAGCTATTACGGCCTGAAAGCCTGGACCTACCTGTTCGGCGAAGGGCGGACCAAGGAGATGATCTACAAGCTGCTGTTCTGCTTCTTCGTCTTCCTCGGCGCGACGATCCAGCTGGGCTCGGTCCTCGACTTCTCGGATGCGGCGATCTTCGCGATGGCGGTGGTGAATATCATCGCGCTGTATTTCCTGATGCCGATCGTCAAGGCGGAACTGACAAGCTACGTGTCACGGCTGCGCTCGGGCGAGATCACGAAATTCGCCTGACCTGCCATTCATGAAACAGGAACGGGCGGGCCCATCGCGGTGCCCGCCCGTTCTGTTTGGTTCATCCTCTTCCGCCGGGGCCTATTCCACCCAACGCACCCCGGTCAGGTCATTGGCCTGGGTGGGCGCGTTCTCCCACAGACCCTCGATCTTCGCATTCGCCACTCCGGCCCGGGCAAGCTGGAACAGGAAGGCGTTGACGTAATCATCGGCGATCATCTCTTGTGCCTTGACGTAAAGCGCGCTGCGCTGTTCCGGATCGGTCGCCGCCTGCAACTCGTCCATCAGCGCGACGAATTCCGGCTTGGCATAGTGGAAATAGTAATCCGGCCGGGCATAGATATCGATGTCCAGGGGCTCGGTATGGCTGATCACGGTCAGGTCGAAATCGCCGCCCTTGAAGACGCTTTCCAGCCATTGCGCCCATTCCATGTTGGTGATCTCGGTCTCGATCCCCACCTCGCGCAGCTGCGCCGCCACGATCTCTCCCCCGCGGCGCGCATAAGGAGTCGGCGGCAGGGCGAGGCGCAACTTGACCTGATCCGCCCCCGCCTCTTCCAGCAAGGCTTTCGCGGCCTCGGGGTCATGGGCGGATTTCGCGGTCTGATCGACGTAATCGGGATGATGCGGCGCGAAATGGCTGCCGATCGGCGTGCCATAGCCGAACATCGCCCCGTCGATGATGTCCTGCCGGTTGATCGCATGGGCGATGGCCTGCCGGATCCTGACATCGTCCAGCGGAGGCTGGGCATTGTTCATCGCCAGGATCGTCTCGCCCTCGGTGGTGCCGACGATCACCTTGAAGCGCGGATCGGCCTGAAGCTGCGGCAAGGTTTCAAGCGTCGGGAAATTCGGGAAAGCATCGATATCCCCTGCCATCATCGCCGCGAAAGCCGCGGTCGGATCGCTGATGAAGCGGAATGTCGCCCGCTTCAGCGCCGGTTTCTCGCCCCAATAGCCGTCGAAGGCCGACAGCTCGACCCGGTCGCCTTGCGCCCATTCGTCGAACTTGAACGGGCCGGTGCCGACAGGTTTGGTGGCCAGGTCGGCGACGCTGGCCTCGTCGACCATCACCGCGTCACCCCAGGCCATCTTGAAGGGAAAGTTCCCGTCCGGCGCGGTCAGCGTGACCCGAACGGTCAGCGGATCCACCGCCTCGACGCTCTCGATTCCCTCGAAGAGCACTTTCTGCGCATTGGTCGAATCCTCGGCCCGCGCCCGGTCCAGCGTGAAGACCACGTCCTCGGCGGTGAACTCCGCCCCGTCATGGAATGTCACGCCGTCCCGCAGGTGAAAGACATAGACCCGGCCGTCCTCTTCCACGTCCCAGCTTGACGCCAGCGCGGGCAGGATGCTGCCATCGGGGCCGAAACGCGTCAGCCCCTCGAAGAGATTGGCATAGACCACCTCGTCGATCGCGGCGGCGGCCCCGCCGGTCGGGTCGAGATTGGGCGGCTCCAGCACCATTCCCAAGGTGATCGCGTCCTGCGCGGCGGCCCCTCCGGCCATCAGCGCCAGCGCCGCCACGGATGATTTCAGCAAATCAAGCATATGTCCCCCGATCCTTGCATTGGCGGGATCATCGGATGGATCGGGCGTGCAGGCAAGATATTTGGGGCGGTGCCGGGTCTGCGTCCCGCGGCAGCCGGGGGTTTCGCACCCCCGGACCCCCGCGGGATATTTGCGTGAAGAAGAAGAGGCGGGAGGCCCGTTCCCGGGACCTTACCTGCGCTCGGGCAGCAATTGCTGAAGCGGGCCTGCCAGCAAGAGCCAGATCGAGGTCAGGACAAGTCCCCAGATCGCCCAGCTTGCCGGGTGGAAATCGACCCATGCGGCGCGGGCCGCGAAGATCACCCAAAGGATCGCCACCGGAAGCGAGATCGCCCGCCATCTTTCGGTGCGGACCGGATGGATGAACTTGATATTGGTGAACATGGCGACGGTCAGCAGCACGACGATGACCAGGATTACCAGCCAATGCGGCTTGACCGCGAAGAGAACCAGCACCACCATGTTCCAGCAACCCGGGAATCCCGCAAAGGAATTATCGTTCGTTTTCATTCGCGTATCGGCGAAATATACGACACTTCCATAGGTGATCACGATGATCGAGAACCAGCCGGTCCAGCCCGAGAGCAATCCAGACTGAAACAGCGCGAAGGCCGGGATGAACACATAGGTCAGGTAATCGATGATCAGGTCCATCAGCACGCCGTCATAGGCGGGCCAGTTGGTCTTGACCTCGTATCGGCGGGCCAGCGGGCCATCGATGCCATCCACGGCGAAAGCGAGGACCAGCCACAGGAACATCAGCGACCATTCCCTTTCGGCCGCCGCCAGCATGGCCAGCATGGACAGGACCGCTCCGGTCGCGGTCAGAAGATGGACGGACAGGGCCTTGTGACGCAAATGCATTCGCCTTTTCTGGCAGGTCGATGAGGGCCGCGCAACTATGTAGATGGATCAGCGCAGGCGCGGCGGGGCTTTCGCCCGCTCGGCAGGTGACGGCTCGGGCGGGGAAAGTTCGAATCGCAGGGCGGCGGGCGGCGGGGCGGCATCCGAAAAGCTGATATCCACGCCCCCCGGTTGCGGCGGCAGGAAGGCAAGCGCCTCGGCCAGCGCCTTGGCGATGGCGGGCTGATGCCCGGCCTCGGCCCCGGCGATCAGCAACAGATGTGCCTTGGGGCCGTCCTCGCCCCGCACCCCCGCCAGCGCCGCGCCGGTGATCAATCCACGCATATCGGCCAGCCGCGCGGCCAGGGGTTCGGCCAGCGCCTCGATCGTGGCCGGGGAAGGAGCGGTCAGTCGCAGCCGCGCCTCGGCGGTTTCGGGGGCGGCCGACAGGACCCCGGTCAACCAGTCCAGCATCCCGGCATCCAGCAGCATCTCGGAGGGATGGCCCGGATTGACCAGCAGCCCCACGCCCTCCTGTCGCAGCAACCCGGCCAGGACCCGCCCCGGCATGGCCGCATAGGCCACCGGCGCGCCGAAGAACCCGGCCAGCCGGTCCTCGCCATCGCAGGCCAGTGCGACGGGCCCGCCATCGAGCGGAAAGATTCGCAGCTCGATCCGGTCGCCCTCGGGTTCCGCGACCAGCGCGACGGAGAGCTCGGTATCGGCCAGGCGCGAGAGCATGCGCGCCCGCTGCGCGGAATCGGCGTCGTGAAAGGCAATGGCGGCAAGATCGTCTAGCGCGGTCATGAACGGAACTCTCGGCGGATTACCGCCCTGCCCTAACCGGCGGCGCGTCGCGGTGCAATCCGAAGGCAATCGCCCAGGCTACAAAGATCGCGGCGACAGCCTCGCACAACGCGGGCAAGCGGAGCATGGGGTGCGCAGGCGAAACCCCGGCCATTTGCCGGGGAATCGCAAGGCCGATGCGACGCCCGGCATCGTTGCGCAACGATGCCGGGCATTGGCTTAATCGATGAAGTCGCCGGCCTGGAAATTGCCCAGGTTGCCAAGGATCTGCCCGATCAGCGAAATCTCGGTCACGCTGGTATCGGTGACCCGGCGCGACAGGGTAACGACCCGCCCACGCTCCAGCCCGAACCGTTCGACATTACTGACAACACCCTGGGGATCAAAGGAAATCGCGACAACCTCGCGGCTTACCTCTTGCGGCTCCGTGGGGCCGTAATGGCGCCAGCGCGAGCGACGTAATACCAGCCCGACCCGGTCAGAAGCCCCTGCGCCGAGGGACGCCCGATCAATACCGGGATCTGGTCCATGGTGGTTTCGCCCACCACGACCTGCGCCAGATCGGTATCCGGCGGCACGAAGCCGTGATTGCGATAGACTGGAGAACAGGCTGCAAGCCCGAGAATGGTCACCAGGACCAGGATCAGCACCTGCCGAATTGCGGCCATGAAAATGTTATCCCTCTGCTCGGACTGTTGACGCGGCCCGACCGGCTTAGCAAACTCGCACCCGGCGCTCAAGAATATCCATCGGCGGTCGGGGGTTGCGCTACCCTGTCATGCGGCAGAAAAGCCGAAACTCCGCCGACAGACCGCCAGAGGCCCGATGATGACCGCCCCAGACTCCCATCCGCAACGCCTGCGCGTGGCGCATCTGAATCCGCGCGCACCCACTCCGTTTGCCCTGCGCCCGGACGCGCAAACCCGTGCCGCCATTGCCGGGGAACTGGGGCTGCAGGGCCTGCCCAAGCTGGAATTGCAGGGCGATTTGCGCGCCGAGGGCGGTGACGCCTGGATCCTGCGGGGGCGGCTCACCGCCCGGGTCGTGCAATCCTGCGTGATCACGCTGAAACCGGTAAAGACCAATCTCACCGAAGAGGTGCAGCGCCATTATTCCCCGCATATCCGCCCGCCCGAGGGCGAAGAGATCGAAATGCCCGACGAGAGCCTTGAACCCCTGGGCCAGTTCATCGACCTGACTGCGGTCATGATCGAGGAACTGGCACTGGCCCTGCCCGACTATCCGCGTGCCGAAGGTGCAGAAATGCCGGAAATCGCCGAAGATGTGGCCGAATCCGATACCCGCCGCCCCTTCGCCGATCTGGACAAGCTGCTGAAGGATGACGGGAATCAGAAGTGATCGCGCCGTCTCACCGGCCGCGCATCGTGAACTTGTAACAGAATCACCTTGTGCGACCCGGTGTTTCGGGCCACGATCCATGGTCCGAGTGGTGAACAGGGCACATTTCCGGCCATGGCACCGCCGCAAGGGCTTGCGGGCGCGACCGTCATGGCGTATCTGCGCGGTTCATTTGCGAATTCAAAACACATGGTGCATATGCCGCAAGGCTACCGCACCCAGCTAACCGAGGTTGTGACATGGCTGTCCCTCAGAACCGCGTTACCCGTTCCAAGCGCAACATGCGTCGTGCGCATGATGCCCTGGTCGCCGGGAACCCGAATGAATGCCCGAATTGCGGCGAGTTGAAGCGCCCGCATCACGTGTGCCCGTCTTGCGGTCACTACGCCGACCGCGAAGTTGTCGCGCAGGCGAACGAAATCGATCTCGACGACGACGCGGCCTGATCGGGGCCGGCATCGCCACCTGATGACCACCGATCCGACCAGTCCGGTGCCGCGCGCCCCTGAAAACGGGGGCAGCGTGGTGATTTCGGTTGACGCGATGGGAGGCGACCGCGGTCCCTCGGTCGTTGTCGCCGGGATGGCGGAGAGTGCCGCGAAAAACCCCGAGATCCGGTTTGTCGTGCATGGCGACGAAGCCCAGCTTCGCCGCCTTATCGCACGCCGTAAGGAATTGTCCGGACGTTGTGACATTCGCCACATGACGGGCGTGGTCACGATGGAGGACAAGCCGAGCCAGATCGTCCGCAAGGGCAATGGCACCTCGATGTGGTCGGCCATCGAATCGGTCAAGACCGGAGAAGCCGGGGCCGCGGTTTCCTGCGGCAATACCGGCGCGCTCATGGCCCTGTCGATGCTGCGGCTGCGCAAGTTGCCGGGCGTGAACCGTCCCGCCATCGCCTGCCTGTGGCCCTCGAAGAACCCCGGCGGCTTCAATATCATGCTGGATGTGGGTGCGGATATCCGGGCCGATGCGCCGGATCTGCTGCAATATGCGCTGATGGGCGCGTCCTATGCGCGCAACGGCATGGATATCGCCGAGCCGCGGATAGGGTTGCTGAACGTGGGCACCGAAGAGCACAAGGGCCGGGCCGAGCTGAAACAGGCCAATGAGCTGATATCAGCAGCCGCCGAGGCCGGGAACTTTCGCTATGTCGGCTTCGTCGAGGGCGGCGACCTGCCCTCTTCGCGCGTCGATGTGATCGTGACCGACGGGTTCACCGGCAATATCGCCTTGAAGACCGGCGAAGGCACTGCCAAGCTGGTCGGTGAATTCCTGAGACAAGCCTTCGCCAATTCGATCATGTCAAAATTCGCGGCGCTGCTGGCCATGACCTCGCTCAAGCGCCTGCAGAAACGGATCGATCCGCGCCGCGTCAATGGCGGGATATTCCTGGGCCTCAACGGCACGGTCATCAAGTCGCATGGCTCGGCCGATGCGACGGGTGTATCGGCAGCGATCAAGCTTGCCTTTCAATTGACGAAATCCGGCTTTCAGGACCGCTTGGCCGCCCGCGTTGCACAAAGCGCCGCCACGCTGCCCTCTGGCACAGAATCAGAAGGAGCCGCATCGTGACCCGACGTGCAATCATTACCGGAACGGGGCATTACCTGCCCGAACGCGTGGTCGAAAACAGCTGGTTCGAGGACAAGCTGGACACCTCGGACGAGTGGATCAGGGCCCGCACCGGGATCGAGCGGCGGCATTTCGCGGCCGAAGGCCAGACGACCAGCGATCTGGGGATACAAGCCGCCCGCGCCGCGCTGGAAAAGGCCGGACTGCAGCCGGATGATATCGACGGCATCGTCCTGGCGACCTCGACGCCGGATTTCACCTTTCCCGCTGCCGCGACCATGGTGCAATCCGGACTGGGGATGACCCGCGGCTTCGCCTTTGACATCCAGGCCGTCTGCGCCGGTTTCGTCTTTGCGCTGGCCAATGCCGACGCGATGATCCGATCTGGCCAGGCCGAGCGAATCCTCGTGATCGGGGCCGAGACATTCTCGCGCATCATGGACTGGACCGACCGGAGCACCTGCGTGCTCTTCGGCGACGGCGCCGGCGCAGTGGTGCTGGAAGCGCGGGAGGGCAAGGGCGACAATAGCGATCGCGGGATCCTGGCCTGCGATCTGAACAGCGATGGCAAGTATCGCGAATTGCTTTATGTCGATGGCGGCGTTTCAACCACCGGCACGGCGGGGCAGTTGCGCATGCAGGGCAACCTGGTCTTCCGCCACTCCGTCGAGAAGCTGGCCAAGACCGCGCATGCGGCGCTGGACAAGGCCGGGCTCACCCCCGACGAGGTCGATTGGCTGGTGCCGCACCAGGCGAATCTGCGTATCATCTCGGCCACGGCGCAAAAGATGGGCCTGCCGATGGAGAAAGTCGTCCTCACCGTCGCCGATCACGGCAATACCTCGGCAGCCTCGATCCCGCTGGCGCTGTCGGTGGCGGATGGCGAGGGCCGCTTCAAGCCGGGCGATGTCCTGGTGACCGAGGCCATCGGTGGCGGATTGAGCTGGGGTTCGGCGGTTCTGCGCTGGTAATCCCCAGGGGGCTCTGCCCCCGCCCCTGACGGGGCTCCCCCGGGATATTTGCATGAAGAAGAATCTGCAGGCCGTTATTTCAGCAGGGAATCCTTGCTGGCGCGGCGATTGATCCCTGCTGCGGGGCGGCGGGACTTGTCGCGGCCGGATTGGCAGGTGACGCAAAGTTGCACGCCCGGAATGGCCTCGCGCCGGGCTTGCGGGATCGGCTCGTCGCATTCGGCGCAGAATTCGGCGGAAGGGGCCGCGCCCTCGGGACGGGCGGCGCGCGCTTTCGCGCGGGCAATGGCCTCGGCGGTGCTGATCTCGATCTGTTCGTTCACCGCGTCGTCGCGGGCCCATCCTCCGGCCATGATCCTCTCCTTTCGGCCCCTCGAAGATAGGCAGGCTTGCCAGATGTTTCAATTGCATGACCCTGCCCTGCTTTCGGTTGACACCCCGCGCGGCATTGGCGAAGACTGAAGCCCGAATTCAGGCGCCGAGGGCGCCGCCGACCTTTTGGGAGGGTCCATATCTTGCCGATCATTCGGATGATCGACGGCATCAACGAGGTCGTCGGCCGGATCATATCCGTCGTCGCGATCTTGTTTGCGGCCATCATAATCTACGACGTCTTCATGCGGAATTTCTATGGCGAGCCGACCCGGTGGGCCTTTGATCTGACCAAGCAGCTTTATGGCTTCTATTTCATCATGCTCGGGGGTTACGCCCTGCGTCACCAGGCGCATGTGCGGGTCGATCTGCTCACCTCCCGGCTCGGGCGCAATGCGCGCCGATGGGTCGAGGCGGCGGGCTACGTGATCTTCTTCTTTCCCTTTGCCTGGGTCTTTGCCCGCCGCAGCTGGGATTTCGCCATGACCTCATATGGGCAGCGCGAGGTGACCTATGGGGCGGTGCAACTGCCGGTCTATCCGTTGAAGATCGCGATGTTCGTGGCCGCCGTCCTGCTGCTGATCCAGGGGATCAGCGAATTCCTGAAACTGGTGCTGAACAAGACCGACCACCTGGAACCCATGGAGCCGCTGGATGTCAGGTGAATCGATTGCGCTGATCATGTCGGGCCTGCTCTTGCTTGGCCTGTTCATGGGACACCCGCTGGCGCTCGTGCTGGGCGGAACCGCCGTGCTTGGCGCGGTGATCGCAGGCAAACCGATGGTGCTTGGCATCGTCATCAACCGGATCTTCGGCGATGTGCTGGACAATTACGTCCTGATTGCCATCCCGCTCTTCGTGCTGATGGCGCGCTTCCTGTCCGACAGCGGTGTGACCGACAAGATGTTCGAGGCGCTGCGCCACCTGATGGCGCGGGTGACCGGCGGGCTGGGGCTCGCGTGGTATTCATCTCGATCCTGCTGGCGGCAACGACCGGCATCATCGGTGCCTCGATCACAGTGATGGGGATGATGGCGCTGCGCCCGATGCTGCAATATGGCTATGACCGCAAGCTGGCGACGGGGCTGATCGCGGCCTCGGGCTGTCTGGGGATCCTGATCCCGCCCTCGATCATGCTGATCCTGATGTCCTCCTATGCGCCGGGCCTGTCGGTGGGGCAGCTTTTCGCAGGTGCCATGGTCCCCGGCATGGTGCTCGGCCTGCTCTACGCGATCTATGTCGCCATCATCGCCCGGATCAGGCCGGACTGGGCCCCTGCCATCGCCGAGGCGGAACAGATCAGCCGTGGCGCCATGTGGCGGATGCTCATCGTCGAGGCGGTGCCTCCACTGCTGCTGATCCTCGGGATCCTGGGCTCGCTCCTGGCCGGCATCGCCACCGCAACCGAGGCCAGCGCCATCGGCACGCTCTGCGCGCTGGCAATCGTCATCCTGCGCGGGCGCTTCGAATGGAAGACCTTCTATTCGGCGCTGCTGGAGACCGGACGGACCTCGGCCATGATCCTGTTCATCGTCATCGGCGCGACGGCATTCACCGGGGTGTTCAACATCACCGGCGGATTGCGCGCCAGCCAGGACGTGATTCGCGGGCTGGCGAGCGATCCCTACATGCTGGTCGCAGTGATGCTGGTCGCGGTCTTCATCCTTGGCATGTTCCTCGACTGGACGGGGATCGTCCTGCTGTCCTTCCCGATCTTCCTGCCGCTGGTCAGCGAGATGGGCATCGATCCGCTCTGGTTCGTGGTGCTGATGGCGGTGGTGCTGCAAACCAGCTTCCTGTCGCCGCCATTCGGATATGCGCTGTTCTACATGCGGGCCATCGCTCCGCCCGAGGTGACGACGGGCGATATCATCAAGGGCGTGCTTCCCTTTATCGGGCTGATCATCCTGATCTGCGCCATGATCATCATATTCCCGGGAATGGTAACCTGGTTGCCGACCAGCCTGTATGGCGGCTGATTCCCGAGACAACCAACCAGGATCAACAAGGAGGTAACGATGTTGAAGCGATTGACGACAACCGCCGCGCTCGCGCTGGCCACTGCTGCGCCGGCCATGGCCGAGAACTGGACGATGACCACGACCTGGCCGTCCAGCCTGGAACTGATCGAGATCGACAAGCACTGGGTCGAACTGGTGGATCAGCTTGTCGATGACGACAAGCTGACGATCGAGTTCTACGATGGCGGCAGCCTGGTGCCCGCGGGCGAGGTGTTCGGCGCGGTCGAATCGGGCACGGTCCAGGCCGGAGGCGACTGGCCGGGCTATTGGGCCGGGCGCGACAGCGCGTTTTCCCCGCTGTCCACGACCGCCAGCCTGTTCAACGCCGTGGATTACGTGAACTGGATCCAGGAATGGGGCGGCGCCGATCTCTATAACGAGGTCTATGGCAAATTCGGCATGGTCTACCTGCCCTATGGCGTGACCAATAACGAATCGGGTTTCCGCACCGTCGACAAGCCGGTGAAGACCATCGAGGATCTGAACGGGCTGCGCCTCCGCCTCTCGGGGCTGGAACAGGGCAAGCTGCTTGAAAAGCTGGGCGGCAACCAGGTCAGCATGGCCGGCGGCGAGATCTACCAGTCGCTGGAACGCGGCGTGATCGATGGCGCCGAATTCTCGACCCCGAATGTCGATTTCTCGGGCGGCTTCCAGCAGGTAACGAAATACTGGTCGACGCCGGGCTGGCACCAGTCCTCATCCGTCTTCGGGGTGATGATCAACAAGGGCGCATGGGACGCGCTTGACGAGGACACCCAGAACAAGCTCAAGATCGCGGCGGAAGCAACCTGCTGTGGAGCCTCTCCTTCACCGAGAAACGCGCGACCGAGGCCTTTGCCCAGTTCAAGGAAGCCGGGACCGAGATCAACCGGCTGGATGATGCCGCGCTTGAGCAGATCCAGAAGATGGCGAATGAAACCATCGAAGAGGTCGCCTGCGAGAACCCGCTCTCGGCCAAGGTCTATGCCAGCCAGATCTCCTATCTGCAGGATTACGCGACCTGGCGCGACGCATCGGCGCCGTTCAATCTCGGCCGCACGCCACAAGGCCCCGATCTGGCCAAACTCGAGGAATGTGCGCAGTAATTCGCGCAAATCACAGCGACAAGTCACGGGCGGGGAACGATTTCTCCGCCCATTGCATTGACAGGTCAGACAAAGCAAACCATCCTGATGCGATAAAAGAGGGAAGATCATGGGTGACAAAACGCTGACTCGGATGGATCTGGCCGAAGCGGTTTTCAGGGATGTCGGACTATCCCGGCATGAATCTGCTCAGTTGGTCGAATCGGTGCTTGACCATATCTCCGATGCGCTCGTGCGCGGTGAGCAGGTGAAGATTTCATCCTTCGGCACATTCAGCATCCGCGACAAGAATGAGCGGATCGGCCGGAATCCGAAGACGGGCGAGGAAGTCCCGATTACCCCGCGCAGGGTTCTCTCCTTCCGGCCTTCGCATCTGATGAAGGATCGCGTATCCGCCGGCAACAAGCGCTGAGGATGGCTGCTGACAGATGAAGAAGCGGGCCGATGCATTTCGATCCATTGGCGAGGTCGCCAAGATGATCGGGGTTGCCCCGCATGTGCTGCGCTATTGGGAAACGCAATTCTCCCAGCTCAAGCCGATGAAACGCCCGGATGGCAGGCGCTATTACCGGCCCGAGGATGTGCAACTCGCCGCCGGACTGTGCGAGATATTGCGAGAGGAAGGGCTGACGATCCGCGGCGCCAAGAAAATTCTGGCCCGCGACCGCGGCGAAAGCGTCCGCGCCCGCGGAACAGCGCGTTTGGGCGGCGACGCCCTGCAAATCCCGGCCACGCCGGAAATCACCGCCTCTCCGGCCGGTGACATGCCAGACCCCGCCCCCTCCAAACCGGACCGGCTTGCCAGAGAGGAGCCACGAAAAATGGCCAATCGGCGTTCCGGGGCACGCCCGCGCAAGCAGAAACCCGATGGCGAGGCCCCGGCCCTGCCGCTCTTTCCGGATCTCGTGGCCGCTTCCGACGATCGGGACGGCATCTGGTTGACCCGCCTGGTCAGCACGGCTACCCGGCTGCGTCGCGCGGACCGCCTGACCGTTGCGGCATATCGGCAATGCAAGCGGCTTCGCGATGCCATCATGCGGCATTACTGACAGCTTTCGCATCCTTCATGGCGAATTGGTGAAAATTTCCCCGTCGCAGCCCTTGTGCAGCCCTCTTTCTTCGCTCTATATGGCCGGCGTCGGGCCGTGGCGCAGCCTGGTTAGCGCGTCCGTCTGGGGGGCGGAAGGCCGCGAGTTCGAATCTCGCCGGCCCGACCATTCCGAAACCGCCCACCCCTTCACCGGGGTGGGCGTTTCCATATCCACCGCAGATTTTCGGGGAGAGTCATGAACGGTGTTCTGCCTGACAGCGAAATCCGCCGCCTGATCGAATCAGGCGTGATCGCAGCCGAGCCCCGGATCATCCCGGAACAGATCCAGCCCGCCAGCCTCGACCTGCGCCTTGGCGACACGGCCTATCGCCTGCGCGCCAGCTTCCTGGCCGGCAAGGGCAATCGCATCGCAGATCGGCTGGCCGATCTGCAAATGCACCAGATGGATCTGAGCAGCGGCGCGGTGCTTGAACGCGGCTGCGTCTACCTGGTTCCGCTGATGGAAAGGCTGCGCCTTCCCGCGGGCCTGACGGCGGTGGCGAATGCGAAATCCTCGACCGGGAGGCTGGACCTGCTGACCCGGCTGGTCAGCGATGACGGCACCGAGTTCGACCGCCTGCCCGAAGGCTATGACGGCCCGCTCTATGCCGAGATCTGCCCGCGCTCCTTCTCGGTCCTTGTCCGTCCCGGCATGCGCCTGAACCAGCTTCGGCTGCGGCGCGGCCAGGCGGTGCTGAGCGACACGGAACTGCGCGAGTTGAACGCGCGCGAGCCGCTGACGGGCGACAAGGCGCTGATCGATCAGGGGCTTGGCTTCTCGGTCGATCTGCGGCCCGGTCAGGGCGATCTGGTCGGCTACCGCGCCCGCCCGCATAGCGGCGTGATCGATCTGGACCGGATCGGCGAATATCCCTCGGCCGAGTTCTGGGACGAATTGCGCAGCTCGGAAGGCCGGCTGATCCTCGATCCCGGCGCCTTCTATATCCTGGTCAGCCGCGAATCGGTGGCGATCCCCGCCGATTACGCCGCCGAGATGGCGCCTTACCTGGCCATGGTGGGCGAGTTCCGTGTTCATTACGCGGGTTTCTTCGATCCCGGATTCGGCATCGGCAGCACCGGCGCGGGCGCCCGTGGCGTGCTCGAAGTCCGTTGCCACGAAGCCCCCTTCGTGCTCGAACATGGACAGGTTGTGGGCCGGCTGGTCTATGAACGCATGGCCGCACGCCCCGAACGGCTTTACGGGGCGGGAATCAAGTCGAACTACCAGGGCCAGGGCCTGAAACTGGCCAAGCAATTCCGCTGAAGCTTCGGGCGATACGCTCAACCGAGCCATATTTCTTCTTCATGCAAATATCCCGGGGAGTCGCCGGAACGGCGGCGGGGCAGAGCCCCGGCCTTCGCGGGACGCAAACGATCTATAGCGGCCCCGTCTGCCACAACCGGATCTTCAGCCCGCCATGCGCCACGATCGGCCCCGGCGCTTGCCAGGCCAGCCCGGTTGCCTTGGCAAGGCCCGCATCGCTGGTCACGATCCCGATGCGCCAGCCCCTGAACCTGTCGCGGAACATCTCTCCCATCGCCGCATGCAGGCCATAAAGCGGCCCCTTGTTGCCGATGCGCGCGCCATAGGGCGGATTGACGACGACGATCCCCGGCGGACAATCGGGGCGCTCCAGATCGCCGATCTGGCATTGTTCGAACCGGATGCAACCCGCCACCCCTGCCCGCTCGGCATTGGCGATGCTCATCCGCACCGCGCCCGCATCCCGGTCACTGCCGAAGAATCGCGGCGCGGGAAGCTGCGGCTTCACCGCCTTCCGCATCCCGTCCCATTCCGCCCGCTCAAAACTCGCGAGTTGCTCGAAGGCGAAACGGCGCGAGCGTCCCGGCGCCATGCCTGCCGCCATCTCCGCCGCCTCGATCACGAAGGTTCCCGAGCCGCACATCGGGTCCAGCACCGGCTGGCTGCCGTCATAGCCCATCTCGCGCAGGAACATCGCGGCCATGGTCTCGCGCATGGGGGCCTTGGCGACGGCTTCCTTGTGGCCGCGCTTGTGCAGCGATTCGCCGGTCGTATCGAGGCTGATCGTGACCAGGTCGTCCTCGATCCTCACCTTGACCACCATCGCCGCGTCCGACGTGATCTCGGCCCCCAGCTCTTCGCGCAGGGCCCGCTCGATCCGCTGACGCGCCGCGCCCGCATGGTAAATCCGCGAGGCGCGGCAGGTCGCCTCGACCCGGACCGGCAGATCGGGGCGCAACACCTGCGCCCATGGGAATTTGCGTGCCCGCTTGTCCAGTTGCGCCAGGTGCAGCGCCCGGAAACTGCCGATACGCGCCAGGATCCGGGTCGCGCCGCGCAGCATCAGGTTCGCCCGCCAGACATCCCGCCAGGTGCCACGGATGGTCAGGCCACCGGGCTGCGTCTCGGGCTCCCAGCCCAATGCACGCAGTTCCGCCGCCAGCGGCGCTTCCAGCCCCGGCGTGGCGACCACGAATATATCGAAAGGATCATCGCTCATCGCGCAGGCCTAACCCAAGCCGCGCGCATTGGCGAGATGTTCAGCGCCCTATCCGGCGAAGCATCCGCATAGCCTGCCTGGTTCGCTTCTTGTTCATGCCCGCTCCCTTGCCCCGGCCCCGCGTCCCGGAAGGCTTCCTGCCGGATTTCGACACTGCGCCGATCCCCTTGTTGACACCCCAGTTCATCAGGCGGCGCGTCACCAATCTCAGGAACATGTTGATAAGCTGGTTCGCGTTCATTTCAGCCTCCTGCACCGGCCGGGCGCAATTGCGGCCCGAGAACCGGAATTCGCTTCTGCTGGCAATATGTCACTCATCCTCGAACAGATCCTCTGCCGGATCGCCGTCCCCGATGTCGTCATCCTCGTCCCGCTCGACAAGGGGGACACCCATCACATCTGCAGGTGGGCGCGATTCCAGCAGGCCCGCCGCCCGCAATTCCGACAGTCCCGGCAGGTCGCGGGCGGTTTCCAGCCCGAAATGATCCAGGAACGCCTCGGTCACGACAAAGGTTGCGGGCCGGCCCGGCGTCATCCGGCGGCGGCCTATGCGTACCCATTCCATCTCGATCAACTGGTCCAGCGTGCCACGGCTGACCGCCACGCCCCGGATCTCCTCGATCTCGGCGCGGGTGACGGGCTGGTGATAGGCGATGATTGCGAGCGTCTCGATGGCGGCGCGCGACATCTTGCGCTGCTCGACCGTCTCGGCCTGCATCAGGAAGCTGAGATCAGCGGCAGTGCGGAAGGCATAGCCGTCACCGATCCGCTCCAGCATCACGCCCCGCCCCTCGTAGCGGCGGCGCAACGTGGCTATGGCCTCGGCCGGATCGCAGCCCATGGGCAATCGATCACCCAATTCGCGGATGCTGACGGGGGACACGGCGGCGAACAGCACCGCCTCGACCATCCTCTCCTGCTGCTCCATCGGCGGCGGCGGGAAATCGGGCGAATTGGCGGCCTCTGCGGGCGGCGGCGCATTGGGGTCTTCGTCGGTCAATTCGGTCACGTCGGCCTGCGTCGGATGGTGATCGGGGCGAAAGCGTCCTTTTGCCGTATCTCCAGCTTGCCCTCTCTTGCAAGCTCCAGCGAGGCGGCGAAGGTGGCGGCGGTGGCAGAGCGGCGGCGCGCGCCGTGCCCTTCCCAGCCATCGGGCAGGAAGTCCGACAGTTCCGTCCATTCACCGGCAAAGCCGATCATGCGGCGGATGCGTTCCAGCGCCTGCTCCATGGTGAAGACGTCCTGCCGGTCGAAGGCATAGGGGCGGAACTCGTCGCGGGTCTTGAGCCGCGCATAGGCGCGCATCAAGTCGATCAGTCCGGCCTGCCACTCGGTCCGCCGCTTGCGCGTCACCATTTCAGGGGCGCCGCGCTGAAAGCGGCTGATGCCAAGCCGGTCGCGCCCCATCAGCCGGGCCGCCGATTGCCGCATGGCATCCAGCCGTTCAAGCTGAAAGGCCAGATGCGCGGCCATGTCTTCGGCGCTCGGACCTTCGGCCTCGGGATCGGGGGGCAGCAGCAGGCGCGATTTCAGGAAGGCCAGCCATGCCGCCATGACCAGGTAATCGGCAGCCAGCTCGATCCGCAGGGCGCGGGCCTGTTCGACGAAGACCAGGTATTGCTCGGCCAGGTGCAGGACCGAGATCTTCATCAAATCGACCTTCTGCGTCCGCGCCAGCGTCAGCAGCAGGTCCAGCGGCCCCTCGTAGCCATCGACATCGACGATCAGCGCCTCTTCGGCGCGGCGCTCGGCGACGGCAGCCGCATCGAAGGCATCCGCAGGCGATTCTGCGGGCGGCCCGTCGGGAACGGGCTTCAGATAGGGCACGGTCGTTACAGGCTTGGCCATCTCAGCCCCCGCTTGCGGTCAGGCTGACAGAGTCCGCCCTTGACGGCACGGAGTCAAGCCACGCCGCTATCGGGCAGCATGGCGCGATACTCGGCCATCAGCGCGTCCAGATCGGCAGGCTCGGGCGGATGACGCATGGCCAGCGCGGCATCGGCACGGCGCTGCGCGTCAGCGGACATGCTCCCGGCGGCGGCCACCACCGGCTCCATCATGCCGATATCGCCATTGCAATGCAGCACCAGGTCGCAACCCGCCGCGATCGAGGCGGCGGCGCGTTCAGGCTCGGTTCCTGACAGGGCGTTCATGCCGATGTCATCGGTCACCAGCAGCCCGTCGAAGCCGATCCGCTCGCGGATGATCGTAACCATCCGGGCCGAGGCGGTTGCCGGTGCGTCATCCAGCGCGGCAAAGCGGATATGCCCGGTCATTCCCATCGGCAGATCCTTCAGCGCCCGGAACGGCGCGAAATCCAGCGCGTCCAGATCCTCTTCGCTGGCGGTTACGGTGGGCAGGTCGTGATGACTGTCGGCCACGGCGCGGCCATGGCCCGGCATATGTTTCACGATCGGCAGCACACCCGCCGCCAGCAAGCCATCGGCCGCTGCCCGCCCCAGTTCGGCGACCCGGGCAGGATCGGAGCCGAAACAGCGGTTGCGCAGGAATGGATGGGTGTCGGCCTGCGCCACGTCCAGCGCAGGCGCACAATCGGAATCGATCCCGGCATCGCGCAGTTCCGCCCCGATCAGCCGGTAGCGCAGCCACATCGCCCGCGCGCCTGCCTCGGCCTGATCCAGCGGCGCGGGCCATTCGCGCCAATGCGGGGCACGCAGGCGTTGCACCCGCCCGCCCTCCTGGTCGACGGTCACGACGGCGTCGCGCCCCACGGCCTCGCGCAGATCGCCGGTCAGGCGGCGAAGCTGGTCTGGATTCTCGACATTGCGGGCGAAGAGGATGAAACCCCATGGATCGGCCGAGCGGAAGAAATCGCGCTCGGCCGGGGCAAGGCGGGTCCCGGCGATACCGCCGAGGATCGTTGCGCTGCGGCTCACTGGGTCGCCAGGGCGATACAATCGGTACCGCCGGCCTTCATCGCGGCGCAGAAGCTCTGGGCATCCGAGCCGCTGTCAAAGCCCGCGACCCGCAGCCGCCAGAAGGTGCGGCCATTCGACTGGTGCTGCTGGATCACCTGCCCCTTGCCCGAGAAGAGCGAGCCGAACTTGCCCGAAAGGCGGTTCCATTCGCTTTTCGCGATGGCGTCGCTGTCGAAGGCGCCGATCTGGACCACGGGGCCGCCCGAGGCGACTTTCACCGGCTCGGACTCCCGAGCTGCCGGAGCGGCTTCAGCCGGACGCGCGGCGGGGGCATCGGCAACAGCGGTTGACGCAGCCTGCCCGGTCGCGGTGCTTTCACTCGCTGCCGGGCTCGGAGCCGGGGCGGAAACGGTGCGCGGGCGCCGCGCGGGACGGGACGAGCTGGCCAGGGTGCCGGAATCCGCGACAGCCTGCGCCTCTGCCAGCGCCGCGGTGATCGCCGCAGCCTGCGCAGGCACACCATTCTCGTCCGTCACCACCTCGTTGACCGGGCCTTCACTGGCCGGGGCATCGACGATCTCGGCGCTCGCGACCGCATTTTCAGCAGCGGCGTGCTCGGCCGCGGCTGCGGCCTCTGCTTCGGCCTGCGCCTGCCGTTCACTATCGGAAAGCGGCGCCACCGGCTCGCCATCG
Organism: Paracoccus methylarcula; assembly: GCF_003007735.2. GTDB lineage: Bacteria > Pseudomonadota > Alphaproteobacteria > Rhodobacterales > Rhodobacteraceae > Paracoccus > Paracoccus methylarcula. The sequence goes on along the minus strand of NZ_PXNQ02000002.1, from coordinate 108,460 downwards.
AAACTGAGCGGAACGTCGGATTGCTGCGAGGGCTCGCGGGCGGCCAAGCCGAATTCGCCCATCGCGACATCGTCATCGGTCAGACCGGCCACCGCCGGCGCAATCGCCACCTGGTCGATCGGAGCCGATTCGGTGCCTTCGGCGACATCGTTCACCGCATAGCCGGTATAGCTGGTCAGTTCCCCGCCCGGATCCTCGGGCGTGGTGCGGGCCGCGCCCTGAAGCGCATGGATGACCGGCACGCCCGAGACATCGCGCGACACCAGTTGCCAGCCCCAGACCATCAGCCCGATCATCAGGGCGACCGAGGCCAGAGCGCCCAGGTAATGGGTCAGTCTTGCGAGACGTGTGGTGAGACTTTCGGCGCCCTCGGGATCGGCCGCAAACCGAACATCGTCCGGATGGGCCGATTCATCGTCCCAACCGCCTTGATCATACGAGAATTCGCGCCGCACCTTGTGCCGCGAGAAAACATATCCGCCTTCGCGGAAATCCATCACTGCCATAGCCTGCCTGCCTGCCGGTTGTCCCGGCTTAACCGTTAACTGCTCGTTTCACACCGTCAGGGGCGCCTTATGAATCAGCGCATTTCCTCTGCCGGAGTGACACCCAAGATACCCAACCCGGATGAAATGACAACGCCAACGGCCCGGACAAGCGCGATTTTTGCCTGCGACGTGTCGAAATCGCCATCCTGCACGAAGCGCAGGCTGGTATCTTCATTGCCGCGATTCCACAGCGAATGCAGGTCAGAGGCGAGCTCATACAGGAAAAATGCGACGCGATGCGGCTCATGCGCACGGGCGGCATGCTCGACAATGCGTGGCCATTCGGCAACTTTTTTGGCCAAGTCAAGCTCGGCGGAATGCGAAATCCGCGAAAGATCGGCGGCCAGCAGCGCCTCGTCAGAGACATCGATCCCGGCCTCGCGTGCCCGGCGCAGCACCGAATGGACCCGGGCGCTGGCATATTGCACATACCAGACGGGGTTGTCCTTGGACTGCTCCAGCACACGCGCGAAATCGAAATCGAGGGCCGCGTCGTTCTTGCGCGTCAGCATGATGAAGCGGGTCACGTCGGCGCCGGCCTCTTCCACCACGTCGCGCAGGGTGACGAAGGTTCCGGCGCGCTTGGACATCTTGAACGGCTCGCCGTTCTTGAACAGCTTGACCAGCTGGATCAGCTTGATGTCCAGCGGCACGCGCCCGTTCGACAGCGCCTTCACCGCCGCGTTCATCCGCTTGACATAGCCGCCGTGATCGGCACCGAACACATCGATCAACTGGTCGAAACCGCGGCTGATCTTGTCCCAGTGATAGGCGATATCGGGGGCAAAATAGGTCCAGGCGCCGTCCGATTTCTGGATCGGCCGGTCCACGTCGTCGCCATGCGCGGTCGAGCGGAACAACGTCTGTTCGCGCGCTTCCCAATCCTCGGGCAGCTTGCCCTTGGGCGGCTCCAGCACACCGCGATAGATCAGCCCGGCACTTTTCAGCCGCTCGATCGCCGCCTCGATCCTGCCGGTGCCGTAAAGCGCCTTCTCGCTGGAATAGACATCCATGCGCACGCCGAGCACCGCCAGGTCCGCGCGGATCATCTCCATCATCGCCTCGGTGGCAAAGTCGCGGATCTCGGCCAGCCATTCGGATTCCGGCTTGTCGAGCAGGCTGTCGCCATATTTCGCCTTGAGCGCCTCTCCGACCGGGATCAGGTAATCGCCGGGATAGAGCCCTTCGCTGATCTCGGGTTCCAGCCCGTTGGCCTCGCGGTAACGTTCATAGGCGGAACGCGCCAGCACATCGACCTGCGCGCCGCCGTCATTGACGTAATATTCGCGGGTCACGTCATGGCCCGAGAAATCCAGCAGATTGGCGAGCGCATCACCGAATACCGCACCCCGGACATGGCCGACATGCATCGGGCCGGTCGGATTGGCGCTGACGAATTCGACATTGACCTTTGCCCCCTCGCCGATCTGCGAGCGCCCGAAATCCTGGGCCTCGCGGATCGCGGTCCGCAGCATTCCATGCCAGACATCCGGGGCAAGGCGGAGGTTCAGGAATCCCGGCCCCGCCACCTCGGCGCTGGAAATGCGCGGATCGGTCAGCCTTGCGGCCAGCCTGTCGGCGATGTCGCGCGGCTTCATCCCGGCGGGCTTGGCCAGCACCATCGCGGCATTGGTCGCCATGTCGCCATGCGCCGGATCGCGCGGAGGCTCGACCGCCACATTCGCGTAATCCAGGCCGGCGGGCAGTTCCCCCGCCTGTGCCATCTGCTCCAGCGCCGCGACGACCACGCCGCGAAGATCGGTGAAAAGGTTCATTTTCGGCTTCCTGACTGATCAACGCGGGTTAACGCCTGTGACCGGGGGAGGTCAACCATGCAGCACCGGACCGCGTTCCGCGACGGCAGGAGGATTTCGCATCCCGTCGCCGGACGGTCTCTCGAACCAGCGCCCCCCCAACCGGCGACCCCTGCGGGATATTTGCATGAAGAAGAATCGGCATTTCCCGCAGCGCTTCAAGCCATTCCGGGGTGCGAAACCGATATCCGCCTTTGCCGGGAATGGGTTTATCCGCCGGATGTCCTCACTCTTCTGACGTCACGCTGCCATTGCCTTCGCCGCGCTTGACGGCCTCGGCTTCGGCCTTGGCCTGCTGCTTCGCCGCCTCCCGCGCCTCGTTCTCGCGGGCGATCTCTTCGGCAGCCTCGGGCGGCAGGAGCGAGACGATACGCACATCGGCGCGGTCCACCAGGTCATCGTCACTCCCGACGAACCATAGCTGCCGGTTCGAGACCACGGCCAGCGGAATCGCGGTTTCGCGGGCCCGCCGCCAATCATCGAGGCGATATTCATCGGTCAGGCGGGTGGTGCGGAAAATCCAGCCCTCGGCCAGCAATTCCAGGTATTCCGCCAATGTGCGATTGCCGTTGACCGCCTTCCCGCCAAGCTGGCTGGGCAGGGCATGGCGCGCGCGCTCTTCCTTGTGGCGGGCAAGCTGCCAGATCGACTCGCGCCCGAATTCCGGGCCCAGATCGGTGGCGACCAGCGTGTTGTAGGCGTCGTTGTCCGAGGCCGCGAGAATGCCGCCATAGGCAATGAACTCGACACTATGCTCGGCCGCCTCGCCCAGGATGTCGCCGTAGAAGACCGGCAGTCCGGCGCTGCGGGCGCTGCGCAGGTGATCGCGGTTCGGATCGGTGATCAGCACCTCGACCTCGGCCTTTTGCAGCGCCGTGGCCAGCCCGGTGGCGAATTGCGAGCCGCCGACGATCAGCAATCCCGGTTTCTCGCCCGAGGACAGGTCCAGCCGTCTCGCGAATGGCGCCAGCGTGAAGCCGTGCAGCACCACCGTGGTCAGGACCAGCACGAAGGCCAGCGGAGCGATCAACGCGCCGTCGACGACGCCCTCGGCCACCAGCCTCTCGGCGAAGACGCCCGAAACGGCGACCAGCACCACCCCGCGCGGCCGGTAAAGGCGATCAGCATCCGCTCCTTCATCGGCAGGTTGGTCCCGATCAGAGAGACCAGCACCGTCAGCGGGCGCGCCACCAGCACCACCAGTGCGACGAACAGCCCCGCCCGCCACCAGTTCAGTTGCGCCAGCGTCTCGAACTGGATCCCCGCCCCCATCAGGATGAACACGCCCGAAACCAGCAGGATCGTCGCATGTTCCTTGAAACGGTAAAGCTCGTGATAGCTGGGCAGATCGGCATTGGCGATCACCAGCCCCATCACCGTCACCGCCAGCAGGCCGCTTTCATGCAGCAGGCTGTCGGATGCCGCGAAGACCGCCAGCACCGCCACGAACAAAAGCGGCACCTTCATGTATTCCGGCACCCAGCCCCGGCGGAAAGCCTGCACGACCGCGTATCCGGCCAACCCGCCGATCAGCACCGCAAAGCCGATGCCGACGACAAGTTGCCCCAGGGCTGCACCCCATCCAAGGCCGGTATTGCGGATCAGCACGATCTCGAGCGCCAGCACCGCGACCAGCGCGCCGATGGGGTCGTTGACGATGCCTTCCCATTGCAGCACCTGCGCCGGGCGCGATGTCAGCTTGGCCTGCCGCAGCAGGGGGGCGATGACGGTCGGGCCGGTGACGATCATGATGCCGCCGAAGACGATGGCAGCCTCCCATCCCAGTCCCGCGCCAAAGACCAGCGCCAGCGACGAGGTGATCCAGCCAAGCGGCGCACCGATATAGACCAGCCGCCGTACGGCGGGGCGCGCATCGGCCAGCTTCTTGAAGCTGAGCGTCAGCCCGCCCTCGAACAGGATCACGGCCACGGCCAGCGCGATCATCGGCTGGATGATCGTGCCCAGGTCACGCACCGGAACGAAAATCCCCGTGACCGGGCCGAGCATCAGCCCCGCCGCCAGCATCAGCACGATGGCCGGAAGCCTGAAGCGCCATGCCAGCCATTGCGCGGCGACGCCTGCGACACCGACCATGGCGAAAGCCTGCACCGGGCTGATCCCGCCCGTCATCTCGGTTGCCATCCCTGTCCCCTTCCGGCTGCCCTCATGGTTGAACCTGCATTCCCGGGCGCAGTTCCGCAACCATGTCGGATGACAGGCGTTTTCCGCGTCAAAGATTGACGTTGCAGCCGGTTTGGTCTAGCGAGTGCCTGCCCGCATCCGGCGGGCCGACCGAAGGGGCGTGCGGATATGCGTCCCATGACAGCCGTCAAGCGCCATCCGGGTGCGCGGCATGGAACGCATCGCGCGGGTTTCGCGCGACATCTTGCAGAAAGTCCCTGATGACGAAATTCTCCGACCTGAAGCTGGACCCCAAGGTTCTGAAAGCGATTACCGAGGCGGGCTACGAGAACCCGACCCCGATCCAGCAGGGCGCGATCCCGCCAGCGCTGGAAGGACGCGACGTGCTGGGGATCGCCCAGACCGGCACCGGCAAGACCGCCAGCTTCACCCTGCCGATGATCACCCTGCTGGGTCGCGGGCGCGCGCGGGCGCGGATGCCGCGCAGCCTCGTGCTCTGCCCGACGCGGGAACTGGCGGCGCAGGTGGCCGAGAATTTCGACATCTACGCCAAGCACACAAGGCTGACCAAGGCGCTGCTGATCGGCGGCGTCTCGTTCGGGGAACAGGACAAGCTGATCGATCGCGGCGTTGATGTGCTGATCGCCACGCCCGGCCGCCTGCTGGACCATTTCGAGCGCGGCAAGCTGCTGCTCACCGGCGTGCAGATCATGGTCGTGGACGAGGCCGACCGGATGCTGGACATGGGCTTCATCCCCGATATCGAGCGGATCTTCCAGCTGACCCCCTTCACCCGCCAGACGCTGTTCTTCAGCGCCACCATGCGTCCGAGATCGAGCGGATCACCAATACCTTCCTGCACGCTCCCGAGCGGATCGAGGTCGCGCGGCAGGCCACCGCCAGCGAGACCATCACGCAGCGGCTGGTCGAGATCACCCCCGCCCGCCGCGACCAGGCCGTCAAGCAGAAGCGCGAATTGTTGCGCGCGCTGATCGACGCCGAGGGCGAGGCGCTGACCAATGCGATCATCTTCTGCAACCGCAAGACGGATGTGGATATCGTCGCCAAATCGCTGAAGAAATACGGCTATGACGCCTCACCGATCCATGGCGACCTGGATCAGAGCCACCGGACCCGGACGCTGGACGGTTTCAGGGACGGCAGCCTGAAGCTGTTGGTCGCCTCGGATGTCGCCGCTCGGGGGCTGGACATTCCCGCCGTCAGCCATGTCATCAATTTCGACCTGCCCAGCCATGCCGAGGATTACGTCCACCGTATCGGCCGCACCGGACGCGCGGGCCGCAAGGGCACCGCGATCAGCATCGGCACGCCAGCGGATGACAAGTATCTCTCGGCCATCGAGACCCTGCTGAAGCAGAGCCTGCCGCGCGCCCCGCTCCCCGAAGGATTCTCCCCTTCCGAAGAGTCGCGTTCCGCCCCCCGCGACGACCGCAAGGACAGCCGCGGCAGTTCGCGCCGCCGTGGCAGCCGCCGTGACGATGACCGTGTTTCGCATGACAAGGATCGTTCGCAGGAACGGGATCGCCAAAAGGACAAGCCGGATAGCCGCGTGTCAGGCGACCGCCGCGCTTCCGCCGAAGCCGAGGCGCCGAGACCGGAGCGCGGCAGCCAGCGGCGCGACGACCGCCGTCGCGGACGCGGAGAGGATCGTGGTCCGGCGGTGATTGGCATGGGGAACCATATCCCCGAGTTCATGCTGGTCAGCCTGCGCTTGGCCACCGACAGCGCAGCGTCCGATCGTGACGATGCGCCCGAAACGGTCGAACAGCAAGCTGCCGAAAAACCGGCGGAAGCGCCCGCGAAGCCGAAACGCACACGCCGCAAATCCTCGAAATCGGCCGATCAGGCGAAGACGGAACAGAAACCCGGGGAAATGCCGGTGCCACAGGAAACGGCAGCCACTGAAGCGGCAGGCGGGGAACCGGCCTCCAACGCGCCCTCGGCCGAGGATCAGGCGGCACAAGACGCCGTGGAATCCGCCCCCGCGAAACCCAAGCGCACACGCCGCAAGAAATCCGAGACGACGGAAACCGCCGACGCGCCCGCAGCTGCCGAGGCATCCGAAACTCCCGAGACATCCGAGGCTGCTCCCGCCGCCGAAGAACCCAAGCCGCGCAAGACCCGCTCGCGCAGCAGCAAGGCCAAGACCGAGGCGAAACCGGCCGAGACCGCCGAAGAGGCGCCGAAGCCCAAGCGCAGCACGCGTCGCAAGAAAACGGACGACGCCCCGGAAGCCGAGGCCGACAGCAAGGCAGAAGCCCCCGCGCCCAAGCCCAGGACGACTCGCAGCCGGCGCAAGAAGACCGACGAGCCCGCGGCTGACAGCGGCAGCGATCCGCAGCCGGTGCCGTCCGAAACCGCCGACAGTTCCGACTCGTGATCCGGCATGCCCGCGATCCGTCGCGCCCATAGGCTTGCGCAGGCAGAGGCGCGTCGCCGCCGCTCCCTGATCCATCTTCTGCCCGACCTGCTATTGGGGGCGGTGGCCGCGCTCGGCCTCGCCCCTTTCGGCATCTGGGGGGTGACGCTGGTGGCGCTCGCCCTGCTGATCTGGCGCATCTCGCGCGCGGGCACGGCAGGGGCCAGCTTCCGGCACGCGCTTGCGGGCGGGGTCGGCTGGTTCGCTCTCGCCCTTGTCTGGATCGTCGAGCCTTTCCTGGTCGAGCCCGAGATCTATGGCTGGATGGCACCATTCGCGCTGATCCTGATGGCCCTGGGCGGCGGGTTGTTCTGGGCGCTGCCGGTCTGGATCGCATCGCGGCTCTGTCCCGGCCCCCATGCGCGGGCGGCGGGAATCGTCGCGGCGCTGATCCTGTCGGACTGGCTGCGCGGCTGGATATTCACCGGCCTGCCATGGGCGCTGACCGGACATGTCTGGATCGACACGCCCATCGCCCAGACCGCAGCCTGGACCGGCGCCATCGGACTCAGCGCCCTGACCCTGACCGCCGCCGCCCTGCCTGCCCTGCTCTGGCGCGATACCGGCAACCGGATCACCAGCGCCCTGCCGGGGGTAGTGCTGTCGATCCTGCTTGTCGGGGCAAGCTGGGCCGCGGGCCTTTCGCGCCATGCCCAGCCCCTGCCCGCTGACACCGGGTTGCGCCTGCGCATCATTCAGCCCAATGCCGAGCAGCGCCTGAAATGGGATCCGGAATGGTCGGGCGTGTTCTTCCAGCGCCTTCTCGACCTGTCCGCCGAGCCCGGCCCCCGCGACCTTGTCATCTGGCCCGAAACGGCGGTGAATTTCCTTCTGAACGACGCGGGCGATATCCTGCCGGCCATGTCCCGGGCAGCCGGTGCGCCACTGGTCATGGGTATCCAGCGGCGCGAGGACAGCCGCTATTACAACAGTCTCGCCGCCATCGCCCCCGGCGGAGAGGTGAGCTCGATCTATGACAAGTTCCACCTCGTCCCCTTCGGGGAATATATCCCATGGGGGGACGAGTTGGCCCGCCTCGGCATCGGCGCCTTCGCGGCCCAGCAGGGCAATGGCTATTCTGCCGGTCCCGGCCCCGAACTTGTGGACATTCCCGGCCTGCCCGGTTTCCAGCCCCTGATCTGCTATGAGGCGATCTTCCCGCAGCATCTGCGCGGTCTCGACAGCCGCCCCGGATGGTTGTTGCAGATCACCAATGACGGCTGGTTCGGCAGGTTCTCCGGCCCTTATCAGCACCTGGCGCAAGCCGCCTGCGCGCCATCGAGACCGGCCTGCCGTTGATCCGCGCCGCCAATACCGGCGTCAGCGCGGTGATCGACGCGCATGGCGATATCCGCCAGAGCCTGCCCCTGGGCGAAGCGGGCAAGATCGACGCGGAACTGCCCGGCGCACTGCCTCCGACACCATGGCTGGGTTGGGGACCGGTGCCAGTGGTGCTGCTGGCGCTGGCGATCCTGTTTGCCGCTTCCATGTCGGGGCGGCTGCGTTCGGGCGGTATCGGCGGCAGGGGAAGGGAGACCGGCGAGACCCGATGATCGGGGCGGCATCCGCGGCGGTTTCACGGATATGGCCCGGGGCTGCGAAACCGGCCCGCCTCATGGCGATCAGCGCCGCTTGTCCTCCTTGCCCTGATCTTCATGAAAGCAAGGTCTTACCGTTCCCTCACAGATAACCTCGCCCTCCCTGCAATACACACCACCGCAGAATATGCGGCAATGGCCTGCCCGGTCCTTGCGTCCCGCGATGGCCGGGGGCCGCCTACCCCCGGCACCCCCGGGGATATTTTCATGAAGAAGAACCAGGGATTGTCCGGGCCATACCCGTCCGGCCAAGCGATCTAGTCGCGGAAATTGCGGCTGTCCTTGACTTGATCCCATGCCCAGACAACCTCGGCCAGACGGTCTTCGTCCGAGCGGTCTCCGCCATTCATGTCAGGATGCAGATCCTTTACCAACGATTTGTATTGCTTGCGGATTTCCGGCTTGGTCCAATTATCCTTAGCCTCCAGTATCTCCAGCGCCTTGCGTTCGGTAGGCGGCAGCTTTCGGCTGATCTTCGCCCGCGCCTCGGGCGAGGTGCCGTTCGCGCCCAGGATCTCGAGCGGATCGCTGACGCCGTGACGCGCCCAGGCCTGTTCCTGCGCGCGCCCGAAAGGCTTGGTGGGCCGTTCCCACACTGTCGCATTATCCAGGAATTGCTGGAACTCCTCTTCGCTCTGGCCCTGGAAATAGTTCCAGTTCTGGTTGTACTCGCGTACATGCTCCTTGCAGAACCAGAAATAGTCATCCAGGTTCCTCGGGTTTTTCGGCGCGCGATACTGTCCCGGCTCATTGCATCCCTGCTTTTCGCAGATGCGGGTCGAAGTCTCGAACGCGCCGGACATGCCACGCCGGCCCTTGGCCCGGCGCTTCTTGTCCTTGGCGGCGGAAATGTCGAAACCGAACGGGTCGTTACTGCTCATGGTCTGGGACACCTTTGCGACTCGGAGGCAGCAGTTTAGGCTATTTCACGAGACATGGAAGATCTTGACGGAGAATATGCGGATGATTGCGGATGAAATGCGCGAGAGGCTGGCGGTGCTGAACCCGTCGCGGCTGGAGATAATAGACGAAAGCGAAAGCCATCGCGGCCATGCCGGGTTTCGCGAGGGCGGGCAGAGCCATTTCCGCATCCGCATCACCAGCGCCTCTTTCGGCGGGTTGAGCAGGCTTCAGCGGCATCGCCTCGTGCACGAGACCCTGGGCGATATCGTGCCGCGCATCCACGCCCTTGCGCTGGAACTCGCGGAAAGCTGAGGCCGTTAGCGCCGTCAGGCTTGCCCCGGTCACGGGCGCCGCGTAGAAGCCGGGCGAACCGATGTAACGAGGTGCGGACCATGAGCATGCGCAAGGATTTCAACGACAGGCTGTTGTCACTGGGGCTAGCGCGCGTCAGCGAGGCGGCGGCTCATGCCTCGGCCCGGCTGATCGGGCGCGGGGACGAGAAAGCCGCCGACCAGGCCGCCGTGAACGCCATGCGCGACCAGTTGAACATGCTGGATATCAAGGGCGTCGTCGTCATCGGCGAGGGCGAGCGCGACGAGGCGCCGATGCTGTTCATCGGCGAAGAGGTCGGCACCGGGAACGGTCCCGAGGTGGATATCGCGCTGGACCCGCTGGAAGGCACGACGCTGACTGCCAAGGACATGCCGAACGCATTGACGGTGATCGCCATGGCACCGCGCGGCACGCTGCTGCATGCGCCGGATGTCTATATGGACAAGCTGGCCATCGGGCCGGGCTATCCGGTGGACGTGGTGAGCCTCGACATGAGCCCGGCCGAGCGGGTGCGCGCGCTTGCAAAGGCGCGTGGCTGCCAGGACAGCGACATCACCGTCTGCATCCTGGAGCGTCCCCGGCACGAAGACATGATCGCCGCGGTCCGCGAGACCGGCGCCGCGATCCGGCTGATCACCGATGGCGACGTGGCCGGGGTGATCCACACCGCCGAGGCCGAGATGACCGGGATCGACATGTATATGGGCAGTGGCGGCGCGCCCGAGGGCGTGCTGGCGGCATCGGCGCTGAAATGCATGGGCGGCCAGATGTGGGGCCGGTTGCTGTTCCGCAATGATGACGAGAGAGGCCGCGCCGCCAAGGCCGGGATCACCGATCTGAACCGGATCTATTCGCGCGACGAACTGGTGACCGATGACGTCATCTTTGCCGCGACCGGCGTGACCAACGGCTCGATCGTGGCAGGCGTCAAGCGCGAGCCGCATTACCTGCAGACCGAAACCATCCTGATGCGGTCCAAGACCGGCTCGGTCCGGCGGATGATCTATCGCAACCCGATCCGGTGACGCGCTGAAGGGGGGCGCCGCCCCCCGTCCCTTCGGGACTCCCCCGTAGGTATTTTGACAAAGAAGAAGGGGCGATGTGGCGTTTCTGGGGATAGAGCAGTCACTGGCCGGGCGGCGTTGGATCGGCCCGGAGGCTGCGCTTGAGCGGCTGGCCGAAGGGCTGGCGCAGCAATGTTCCCTGCCCTTGCCGGTCGCACGTGTGCTGGCCGAGCGGGGGGTGGAGGCCGATGCGGCAGAGCCCTTCCTGACGCCGCGCCTGCGTGACTTGCTGCCCGATCCGCTGGTGCTGCGGGACATGGAACCCGCCGCCGGGCGATTGGTTACCGCAGCGCTCGCGGGAGAGCGCATCGCCATCTTTGCCGATTACGATGTTGACGGGGGGACTTCGGCGGCCCTGCTGCTGGACTGGCTGCGCCAGCAGGGCCGCGATGCGACCTTGTATATCCCGGATCGGATCGACGAAGGCTACGGGCCGAATGCCCCGGCCATGGCGGAACTGGCGGGGGCGCATGACCTGATCATCTGCGTCGATTGCGGCACCCTGAGTCATGATGCCCTGGCGGCGGCGGATGGCTGCGATGTCATCGTTCTCGATCACCATCTGGGGGGCGAGACGCTTCCCCCCGCGCTGGCCGTGGTCAATCCCAACCGCGCCGACGAGGATGGCGCCCTGGGGCATCTTTGCGCGGCCGGAGTGGTGTTCCTGACGCTGGTGCAGGCCGGGAGGGTGCTGCGCGCACAAGGCCGGACCGAGCCGGACCTGATGGCGATGCTGGACCTTGTCGGGCTGGCCACGGTCGCGGATGTCGCTCCGCTGGTCGGGGTGAACCGCGCCTTCGTGCGGCAAGGACTGGCCGTCATGGCGCGCAGGCAGCGGCCGGGGCTGGTGGCGCTTGCGGATGTGGCGCGGCTGGACGGGCCGCCCAACGCGTTTCACCTGGGCTTCTTGCTAGGACCGCGCATCAATGCCGGAGGCCGGGTCGGGCGCGCCGATCTGGGGGCTTTGTGCCTGTCATCGCGAGATCCGGCAGAGGCGGCCCGTCTCGCGGCGGAACTGGACGCGCTGAACCGTGACCGCCGCGCCATCGAAGCCGCCGTGCGCGACGAGGCACTGGCGCAGGTCGAGGCGCGTGGCGAGACCGCCCTGTCCTGGGCGGCAGGCCAGGGCTGGCATCCCGGCGTCGTCGGCATCGTCGCCGCCCGGATCAAGGAGGCGACCGACCTGCCCTCGGTGGTGATCGGTATCGAAGGCGGGATCGGCAAGGGCTCGGCCCGCTCCGTTCCCGGCGTTGACCTGGGCCGGGCGGTCCAGCGGCTCGCGCAGGAGGGGCTGCTGCTCAAGGGCGGCGGACACGAGATGGCGGCGGGGCTGACCGTCGCCGAGGATCGTATCGCCCCGGCCATGGCGCGGCTGGCCGAACTGATCGCCCGTGACCTGGCCGCCCGCAGCGGCAGCCGCGATCTGCGCATCTCGGGCCTGCTGGAAACCGCCGGGGCCACGCCGCAACTGTTCCGCCAGCTAGAGGATGCGGGGCCTTTCGGGCAGGCCTCTCCCGCGCCGCGTTTCGCCTTTGCCAACCAGTTGATCGACAGCGCTTCGACCATGGGCGACAGCCACCTGCGGCTGCGCTTTCGCAGCCCCGGCGGCCCGGCGTTGGAGGCCGTGGCATGGGGCGCGATGAACGGCCCGCTCGGCCCCGCATTGATTGGCGCCAAGGGCCGGTGCTTTCACCTTGCCGGCAAGCTGGATCTCTCCACTTGGGGCGGGCGCGAGCGCGTGCGGCTGCGACTCGATGATGCCGCACCAGCGTGAATCTGCGGCTGGCCAGCGCCAGGCCGTCCCGCTAACCTGCAGGCAATATCCAGAAGGAGGCAGCAATGAAATTGACCTGGCTTGGGCATTCCGGCTTTCGTCTTGAGATCGAGAAGGCAGTCATCCTGATCGACCCATGGCTGACCGGCAATCCGCTCTTCCCCGAGGACAGGCGGCAAGAGGCCATCTCGGGCGCGACCCATATCCTGCTGACCCATGGCCATGGCGATCATTCGGGCGATACGCTGTCGATCGCCAAGGAGCTGAATATTCCGGTCGCGGGCATCTATGACCTGATCAATAGCTGGAACAATCACCAGGGAATCGACGGCATCGGCTTTAACAAGGGCGGCACGATCGATCTGGACGGCGCCAGGGTGACCATGGTCAATGCCAGCCATTCCAGTTCGCTGGATGGGGCCGACGGGCCGATCTATGCGGGACATGAATCAGGCTACATGATCGCCGGTGAGGGTCACGTGATCTATGTCAGCGGCGACACCGATATCATGGCCGACATGGAATGGATGGGTGAGTTGCATCAGCCAGATATCGGCATCCTCTGCGCGGGCGGGCATTTCACCATGGACATGAAACGCGCCGCTTTTGCCGCGAAGAAATATTTCGACTTCAAGACCGTCATTCCCTGCCATTACAAGACCTTCCCCTTGCTCGAGCAATCCGCCGAGGCACTGAAGGAGGGTCTTCCCGGCGTCGAGGTGATCGAGCCCGAGATCCTGAAGGCGATCGAATTGTGAGCGGGTTCCAGAGTTTCGACGATCCGGCGGGTGGCGGTGATCATCCCGCCCGCCTCTCCGCCTTGCGTGTGCGGATGGCGGCGGACGGGCTTGACGCCTTTATCGTACCCCGCGCAGATGCCCATCAGGGCGAATATGTCGCCGAGGCCGATGCAAGGCTGGCCTGGTTGACCGGTTTCACCGGCAGCGCGGGTTTTGCCATCGTCACTGCCGACCAGGCAGGGGTGTTCATCGACGGGCGCTATCGCGTGCAGGTGAAATCGCAGATCGATCTTTCGCATTTCACCCCGGTGCCCTGGCCAGAGACGAAACCCTCGGACTGGCTGCGCGACGCCCTGCCCTCGGGCGGCAAGGCGGGTTTCGATCCCTGGCTGCACACCCGCAAGGAAATCGAGGCGATGGGAAAGGGTCTTGCCGATAGCGGGATCGAGTTGATCGCCCTTGATGCGAACCCGGTCGATGCGATCTGGCCAGATCGCCCCGCTCCGCCGGTCGGCCGCGCGCGGGTACATGACGACGCATTGGCGGGTGAGAGTTCGGAACGGAAACGCCAGCGCTTGGCCGGGGAACTGCGTGAGAACGGCCAGACCGCTGCCTTCCTGTCCCTGCCTGATTCCATATCATGGCTGCTGAATATCCGCGGCACGGATGTGCCGAAAAACCCGATCGTCCAGGGATTCGCGATCCTGTCCGATGATGGCCATGTCACGCTTTTCTCGGATCCGGGGAAGTTCGATGACGGGCTCCGGGCGCAACTTGGAAACGAGGTCACGATCCTCCATCCCCGTGAGCTTGCCGATGCCCTGCAAAGCCTGAGCGGAACGGTCCGCATCGACCCGGCCACGGCTCCCGAGGCTGCCTTTCGACTGCTGGAAAAGGCAGGCACCCGGACCATCCCTGCCCCGGACCCTGCCATCCTGCCCAAGGCGCGGAAGAACCCGGCCGAATTGAAGGGCATGCGCGCGGCCCATCTGCGTGACGGGGTGGCAATGACCCGGCTGCTCGCATGGCTGGACGGACAGGATCCGGCCAGCCTGACCGAGATCGACGTGGTCAGGAAGCTGGAGGCTCTGCGGCGCGAGGAAGGCATCATCGATATCAGCTTCGACACCATTTCCGGCGCCGGGCCGAATGGTGCCATCGTGCATTACCGCGTGACCGAATCCACCAATCGCCGTCTCGCCGCCGGTGAGTTGCTGTTGATCGATTCGGGTGGCCAATATGAGGACGGCACGACCGACATCACCCGGACCATCCCGCTCGGGGAGCCTCCGCAGGAGGCAATCGCCCCCTATACTGCGGTGCTGCGCGGCATGATCGCCATCAGCCGGACGCGTTTCCCCAGTGGCGTCGCGGGCGCGCATATCGATGCGCTGGCGCGGCAATTCCTCTGGGCGGAGGGGCTCGATTACGATCATGGCACCGGCCATGGCGTCGGCGCCGCGCTTTGCGTGCATGAGGGACCCGTGCGGATCAGCCGCGTTAGCGACCTGCCGCTCGAATCCGGCATGATCCTGTCCAACGAGCCCGGCTATTACCGCGAAGGCGCCTTCGGCATCCGCATCGAGAACCTGGTTGCCGTGACCGAAACCGAGGCCGAGCCGGGCCGCGAGATGCTGGGTTTCGAGACCCTGACCCTCTGCCCCATAGATACAAGGCCCATCGACCGTGCCGCCCTGTCACGCGACGAGACGGATTGGCTCGATCGGTATCACGCACGGGTCCGCCGCGAGCTTTCACCGCTTCTGGACAAGGACACCCGCGACTGGCTTCATCGAGTCACCGTTCCGATTTCGTAACGGGCTCATTTCTTCTTCATGCAAATATCCCCGGGGGGTGTCGGGGGGCAGGCAGCCCCCCGGCCATCGCGGGACGCAATAACACCGATCTCTACAATTCTGCCAGAATCCGCTCCGCCTCGGATGTGCAGGTGGCCAGCGCCGCGCGATCCTCGCCGGGGAAGAATCGCGCCCGGACAGCGGTCGGCATGGGCGCGGGCCGGGCGATCACCACGCGGGGGCCGGTCTTCACCGTTTCCGCCTGCCAGCTTCTTGCCAATGCGATCTGCGCCGCCTTGCTGGCGCCATAAGCGCCAAAGAATTTCTCGCCCGCCTTGGGATCGTCGAAGAACATCGCCGTGCCGCCCTTCGCGCGAAGCAGCGGCTCCAGGAGCACGATCAGGCCACGCATGACCTCGACATTGACCAGCAGCGATTTCGACCAGTCCTTGCCGTCGATATGCGGCGCGGGTGACAGGGGGGCGGCATGCACAGCGCAATGCGCCCACAGGTCGAGACCGCCCCACCGCCCCGAGATCGCCTCTGCCAGTTGCTGCATTGCCGGAGCCTCGGCGACATCCATCGGAGCCAAAGTGGCAGAGCCGCCCGCCGCGCGGATACGGTCATCCAGTTCTTCCAGCCCGCCCACGGTGCGGGCCACCGCCAGGACGTGATAACCGCGCGCCGCCAGCCCTTCGGCCAAAGCCGCGCCAAGCCCGCGCGACGCCCCCGTGACCAGCGCCAGCCTGGTCCTGCCTGATTGTTCCTGATCGCTCATGGATGCCCCATTGCCACCCTCCCCGCCCCTGCGCAAGACCAACATGAAAAAGGGGCCCCCGAAGAGGCCCCGAATGCATGTCGTTCAAGTTCAGCGCTTCGTCAGATCCACGTAATCGCGCTTGTCGCTGCCGACATAAAGCTGGCGCGGACGGCCGATCTTGTTCTGCGGATCGCTGATCATCTCTTTCCACTGGGCGATCCAGCCCACCGTGCGCGACAGCGCGAAGATCGGCGTGAACATCGAGGTCGGGAAACCCATCGCTTCCAGGATGATGCCGGAATAGAAATCGACATTCGGATAGAGCTTCTTCGAGACGAAATACTCGTCCTCCAGCGCGATCTTCTCCAGTTCCTTGGCAACCTGAAGCGTCGGGTTGTTGTGGATACCCAGAAGGTCCAGCACCTCATCGGCGGATTCCTTCATGACCTTGGCGCGCGGGTCGAAATTCTTGTAGACCCGGTGGCCGAAGCCCATAAGGCGGAACGGATCGTCCTTGTCCTTCGCCCGTTCGATGAATTCCGGAATACGCTCCACGCTGCCGATCTCGCGCAGCATTTCCAGGCAGGCCTGGTTCGCGCCGCCATGGGCCGGCCCCCACAGGCAGGCGATGCCCGCCGCGATGCAGGCGAAGGGGTTGGCGCCCGAGGACCCGGCCAGACGCACCGTCGAGGTCGAGGCGTTCTGTTCGTGATCGGCATGCAGGGTGAAGATGCGGTCCATCGCCTTCGACAGCGCCGGGTCGATCTGGTATTTCTCGGCCGGAACCGAGAAGCACATGTTCAGGAAATTCGAGGCGTAATCCAGCTCGTTATCGGGATATACGAAGGGCTGGCCGATCGAGTATTTATAGGCCATCGCCGCAATGGTCGGCAGCTTGGCGATCAGCCGGATCGCCGCCACTTCGCGCTGCCATTCATCGCCGATATCCGTCGAATCGTGATAGAAGGCCGACATCGCGCCAACCACGCCCACCATCGTCGCCATCGGGTGGCTGTCGCGGCGGAAGCCACGGAAGAAATTATGCATCTGCTCATGCACCATGGTGTGGCGCGTGACGCGATTCTCGAAATCACTCATTTGCTCGGCGGTCGGCAATTCACCGTAAAGCAGCAGGTAGCAGACCTCGAGATAGTTCGATTTCTCGGCCAGTTGCTCGATCGGATAGCCGCGATACCACAATTCACCCTTGTCGCCGTCGATATAGGTGATGGTGGAATCGCAGCTTGCGGTCGATGTGAAGCCCGGATCATAGGTGAACACATCCGCCTGCCCGTATAGCTTGCGGATATCCAGCACGTTCGGACCCTGTGTCGGGTTGAGTACCGGCAATTCATATTCGGCGTCATTAAGTCGCAGTGTGGCAGTCTTTGAATCGGCCATCAAAACGTCCTTTCCGGCTAAGCCGGGCCGGGCGCGAAAATGCGCGACAGGCCCCGGCAAGTGAGGGCAGGCAATCAGCCTGCCAATTCCGTCTGGTCATGCAACCGGGCCAGCGATTCTTCGCGGCCTAGCGCCGTCATCATGTCGAACACGCTTGGGGTGGCGGTTCGTCCGGCCAGAGCGGCCCGCAAGGGCCCTGCGAGCTTGCCCAATCCGACGCCGTATTCCTCGGCGACGGCCTTGGCGGCCTGCTCCAGCGCGTCTCGCGTCCAGCTAGCATGCTGCACCGCGGCAGTCAATGATTTCAGCATACCACGGGATACCGGATCCAACGCCTTTGCCGCCTTTTCATCGATGTCAACGGGCCTTTCGATTAACGCGAACCTAGCCTGGTCAAGCAGTTGGGGCAATGTACGGGCCTTTTGTTTCAGAACGGTTAAGGCCGGACACAGCCGCTCCTTCTGACGCGGCGTCAACGGCTCGCCCCCGGTCTCGGCCAGGAAATCCTCAAGCGCAGAGAGCAGCGAGGTGTCTTCCATTGCGCCGATATGATGGCCGCTGACATGTTCGAGCTTCTTGAAATCCAGCCGGGCCGGCGCGCGGCCGATTCCCGACAGATCGAACCATTCACGGGCCTGTCCGTCGTCGAACAGCTCGTCATCGCCATGGCTCCAGCCAAGCCGCGCCAGGTAGTTCCGCATCGCGCCGGCAGGATAGCCCAGGGCCGCGAATTCATGCAGTCCCACAGCACCGTGGCGCTTGGACAGCTTCTTGCCATCCTCGCCATGGATCAGCGGAATATGGGCGAAAACCGGACGCGGCCAGCCCATCGCGTCGTAGATCTGGATCTGGCGGGCGGTGTTGGTCAGGTGATCGTCGCCCCGGATCACATGGGTCACGCCCATGTCGTGATCGTCCACCACGACGGCCAGCATATAGGTCGGCGTACCGTCGCTGCGCAGCAGCACCATGTCGTCCAACTGGTCATTCGCGACCCGCACCTCGCCCTGCACCGAGTCGGCGATGACCGTCTCTCCGGTCCGGGGCGCCTTCAAGCGGATCGCATAGGGCGCATCCGGCAGATCGGTGGCGTCCCGCCAGGGGCTTTGAAAGGGTTGGCGGGGATTCGCTTCACGCCATGCGGCGATTTCCTCGGTCGTGGAGAAACACTTGTACGCCCTGCCCTTTTCCAGCATTTCGCGGGCCACCTCGGCATGGCGGTCCTTGCGGGCGAACTGGCTGATGGGCTCATCGTCCCAGTCCAGCCCCAGCCATTCCAGCCCCTTCAGAATCGCCGCGGTCGCTTCGGGTGTCGAGCGGGCGCGGTCGGTATCCTCGATGCGCAGCAGGAATTTCCCGCCCCGGCCACGGGCGTAAAGCCAGTTGAACAGGGCCGTTCGCGCCCCGCCGATATGCAGATAGCCGGTCGGGGACGGGGCAAATCGGGTAACGATCTGGGCGGTGTCGGACATCGGGAGTTCCTGGTGATGAATTTTCGGGACCGGCAGGGCCGCGTTAAGGATTTGGTAATCCGGCCATGCCACATTTGGATGCAGAGATAGAGAACCGCCCCGGAAAGGACAAGAATGACTGCCCCTGCCGGTATCAGGCCGGTTCCCTCGGCGCCAGCCGCGCCGGTTCCGCCTCCGGGTTTTGCTCCTTCCCGGACAAGGATGATCCGGCATCCGGCTGCGCGTCAATCCCGCCCGGCAGCAGCGAGCCGGGCGGGATTATCTCCCTGGGTGCCGGTGTGCCTCGCACTGGGGATCTCGGCGTGGTTTGCCCTGCCCGAGCCGCCGAACTGGTGGCTATGGCTGATACTGATGACAACAGGGTCCGTGGCGGCCGTGACATCCTGCATCGCCGCCCCCCTCGCCGAGTGCGGCAGGATCGGCTGGCGCCTCGCGGATGCGCTGCATCTCGGTGGATTGGCTCTCGCCTGATGGTGGCAGGAAGTTGCCTGATGGGGCTGCGCTCGGCCCATGTCGCCGCCCCGATCCTGAAATGGCGCTATTACGGCCCGGTCGAGGGGCAATTGGTGCAAATCGACCGCTCCGCCCGCGACCGGATTCGGCTGACGCTGGATCGGGTCGTGCTGCAGGACATTTCCGCTGACCGCATCCCTCGCCGGGTGCGCATCTCGCTGATGGAGGAAGCAGCAGGGAGCCTGCCCGAACTTGGCCAGCGGATCATGTTGACCGGCCATCTGGGCCCGCCGCCCGGTCCCGCCTCCCCCGGCAGTTTCGATTTCCGCTGGCATGCGTGGTTTTCCGGGATCGGCGCCGTCGGCTATTCGCGCCTGCCGGCCACCAGCCTTGCCCCGCCCGAGGCGGCAGTTGGAAGATGCATCGCGCCCGCATGGCCATCAGCGAACAGATCCGGCAGCGGATCGGCGGGCAGGAAGGCGCGGTCGCGGCGGCGCTGATGACCGGCGACCGATCGGGCATCTTCGAGGCCACCAACAAGATCATGCGGGCGTCGAACCTTTACCACATCATCTCGATCTCGGGTCTGCATATGGGGATGCTGGCCGGTTTCGTCTATGCCGCCATGCGCTACGTGGTGATCGGAGTGCAGGCAACGGGGCATGGCCTGGGCCTGCCCGCCCACAAGATCGCCGCCCTTCTCGCCATGCTGGCGGCGGCGATCTATCTGTGGCTGTCGGGCGGAGGGGTGGCGACCGAGCGCGCTTTCGTCATGGTCGCGGTCATGCTGGGCGCGATTCTGGCGGATCGCCGGGCGATCTCGCTGCGCACTGTCGCATTGGCCGCGACGATCATCCTGGTCTACAGCCCCGAGGCGCTGACCTCTCCCGGTTTCCAGATGAGCTTTGCCGCGACCATCGCGCTGATCCTCGTACACAACCCATGGTCGCGCGTCTCGCCGCGCCTGCCCATCTGGCTGCGCCCGGCCGTGATGCTGCTGACGACATCGCTGGTCGCGGGGCTGGCGACATCGCCGATCGCGGCGGCGCATTTCAACCAGATGGCCCATTACGGGCTGCTCGCCAATCTGCTGGTGGTGCCGGTGATGGGCATGCTGGTCATGCCCGCCGGAGTCACCGCCGCGCTGCTGGCCCCCTTCGGGCTTGCCGGACCGGCATTATGGGTGATGGGACAGGGTACGGCATGGATGCTGCATGTGGCTGGGTTCATCGCGGGATTGGGCGGGGCGGTGACCCCGATCATCCTGCCGCCCGGGCCGGTGGTGCCGCTGATGGGCTTCGGCGCCGTGCTGGCGGTGCTGTGCTGGCGCCCCGGGGGTGGCCTGCGCCGCTCACCCTTGTTGCTGGCGGGTTTCTCCGCTGGTGCGGCGATGCTGGCCATCGCGGCCACGCTCTGGCTGAATACCGGGCGGCCCCTGCTGCTGATCGCACCGCAAGGCGAGGCGGCGGGGCTGATGACCCCGCAGGGCCGGGCCATGTCGAAACCCGCAGGCGGCAGCTTTACTGTCCGGACATGGCTCAGGGAGGATGGCGATCCCGCCACGCAGCAGCTATCCGCCGAACGGCCCGGCTGGTCGGGAGATAAAGGGCAACGTCACGCCGATTTGCCCGGCGGTTGGCAGGTCTGGCATTTCACCGGCAAGGGCGCGGGGGCGAAAGCCGCCATGGCCTGCCAACCGGGACGCATCGTCATCGCGACCGAGCGGACCGGCCTGACAAAAAGCGCGCAGAACTGCCTGTTATTCGACCTTTACACGCTGCGCTACAGCGGCGCCGTCGCCATCGATTTCGACGAAAGCGGCCCCCGAATCCGGACCGTGGCAGAGGCGCACCGTTCCCCGGGCTGACCGCTCAGTCCTGCCGCAGGACCAGCCATGTCCAGCTTATCCCGGCATCCCGATTATGCTTCTGGATCGATTCGGCCTTGCGGGACGCCAGCACGGACAGCCCGGCCCGTTCCGCCGCCGCAATCGTCCCATCGGGATCGGCATCGAAAAGGCCGAGCGCGGGATCGATCCGCCCATGCCGCAGATTCATGATGATTCGGCCAGCGGGCAGCAGGCAGGCGGCCATCGACGCCATGGCGAGATCACGGGCGTCGGGATGCACATGGTGCCAGACGCCGGACAAAAGCAGCAGGTCGCAGGCGGGCTCCGCCTTGAGTGCCTGCAAATCCGGCAGGCTGTCATCAAGCCATGTCACCCTTGGATGGGTCGCCCCGGCCATGTCGCGGAACTCCCGCACCGGCTCGACGGCGACGACATCATGCCCCTGCTCCGCCAGCCAGACCGCGACGCGTCCCGGCCCCGCGCCGATATCCGCCATCCGGCAAGGTTCGGCCGGAAACAGGTCGCGACCGGTGCGAAAACCTCCGAGACCGGATAGCTTGCCCACCGCGCCGCCAGCATCGCCGCGTTCTCGGCATAAAGGCGCAATGCGGGACCCATCACGCAACCTCGGCAAAGACCTTGGTCAGCGCCCGTTCAAGCTTGTCGAACATCTCGTCCATCTGCTCCTCGGTCAGGATGAATGGCGGGCAAAGCACGATGGATTGCCCCAGGGGACGACAGATCAGCCCCAGATCGGTGCAGCTATTGGCAATGCGTTCGCTGACTGACAGGCTGGCGTCGAACGGGGTCTTGGTCGGTTTGCCCTTCACCGCCTCCAGCGCCCACATGAAGCCGATACCGCGCAGCTCGCCGATATGGCCGCTGCGTTCCATGATACCTCGCAAGCCGGCCTCCATCCGCGGGGCAAGGCGGCGGACATTCTCGGCCAGCCCCTCGTTCATCACCACATCGATGGCCTTGAGCGCGATGGCGCATCCGACCGGATGGCCCGAAGCGGTGAATCCATGCGGGAATTCCTCGATTTTCTCGACCGCCGCCTGCACGCGGTCGGCCAGCTCGGGGCCAAGGATCACCGCGCCCATCGGGAACAGCCCGGCGGTCAGGTTCTTGGAGCTGATGATCGCGTCGGGGATGAAACCATATGTCTCGCAGCCCCAGGTGTTGCCGGTGCGCCCGAAACCGCAGATCACCTCGTCCGAGATCAGCGGGATGTCGTATTTCTTCAGGACCTCCTGCACCGCCTGGAAATATCCCTTCGATGGCGGGATCACCCCGCCCGCCCCCATCACCGGCTCGGCAAAGAAACCGGCGATGGTATCGGCCCCCTCGCGCTGGATCGTTTCCTCCAACTCGCGGGCGAGGCGCTGCGTGAACTGTTCCTCGCTCTCGCCCTCTTCGCCGAATCGCCAGTAATGCGGGCAGGTCAGGTGGATGAAGCCGTCCATGGGCAGGCCGAAAACCTCGTTATAGGGCTTGCCGGTCATGCTGGCCGAAACCGCCGTCACCCCGTGATAGGCATTGAACCGCGTCAGGATCTTGCGGCGTTTCGGGTTGCCCTCGCTGCCATGCAGGAACCACAGCATCTTGACCATGGTATCATTCGCCTCGGAACCCGAATTGGTGTAGAACACCTTGCCGCGCGGGAAAGGCGAAACCTCGACCAGCTTTTCCGACAGCATCACCGTCTGGTCCGACATCCGCCCGAAAAAGGCGTGATAGCCGGGAAAGCGGTCATATTGCGCCTTGGCGGCCTCGGCCAATCCCTTGTGATCGAAGCCCGCGATCATGTTCCAGAGCCCGGAATTGGCATCGAGATAACGCTTGCCGTTCACATCATGGACATAGGGGCCCTCGCCATGGGTGACGATGACCGCGCCGCGTTCATGCACGCTCGGCAGGTCGGTGAAACCATAAAGCGAAAATTCGTCGGCGCGGGCTTCCCAGCTTTGCGGCTTGTTCATGATGATGCCTTCCGTGGACAGATTTGCCGTCAGGCTATCCGGGCGGTGAGGCGCGTTCAATGGTCACGAGAGCGCGCAGATAGAATACCGGCCCCCCGCACCCGATCCGGTTTGCAGCGGCGGCAATGCAAGACGAATCGCCGATTGCGGGAACTTCCGCGCCGCGCCTAACCTGTGTCAGGAGGACAGATGATGCGCCTGACCATATTCGCCGTTCTGGCCCTGATATTGCCCATGGCTGCCACTGCAGACGGGGTGGCCATATTCCCGGTCAAACTGCTCGACACTTCCAAGGAAGCGCGCGACCAGACAGCCGAACATGAACGCCGCTTGGGCATTCTTTCCGAAGTTCTGCAAGCGGAACTGGACGGGGCGGTGACAATCACCGGGGAAACGCTCTCGGACTGCGAACCGGAAACGACCGACTGCCTGCTGGAACTGGCCCGGGATACGGGATCGGAGCGGGCGGTTTTCGTGGTGGTGCAGAAAACCAGCACGCTGATCCTGCAAGTCTTCGCCAACCTGGTGAATGTGGAAACGGGCGAGCTGATCGCCAGCCGCGATCTGAATTTCCGTGGCGACAATGACGAGGCATGGCGCCGCGCGGGCCGGTTCCTGGCCAAGCAATTGCGCGGCGCCGCCGATTAGGCTGCGGCGGCAGCCTCCAGCGCGGCGAGATCGATCTTGCGCATCTCCATCAGCGCCGGAAAGACCTTTGCGGCATCCGGGCCACCCAGAAGCTGCGTCGCCCGGCGCGGAACGATCTGCCATGACAGGCCGAAGCGATCCTTCAGCCAGCCGCATTGCGACTCCGCCCCGCCGTCTTTTGTCAGGGCTTCCCAAAGCCGGTCGGTTTCCTCCTGATCCTCGGTCAGCACCGAGATCGAGGCCGCCTCGGACAGCGTGAAATGCGGGCCGCCATTCAGCGCCTGGTAGGGCGTCCCCGACAGCGTGAACTCGACCACCAGCACCTTGCCGTCAGGCCCGTGCACCACGTTGTCGATCCGGCTGCCGGGCAGCAGCGAGACATAGAATTCTGCCGCCTGTTGCGCCTTGTCGTCATACCAGAAACAGGTCGCGACCTTTTGCCTAGCCATCGCCCTGCCCTTTCGATCCGGTGAAGCTCAGCATCCACGGGGTTCCGAAACGGTCGCGGAACATGGTGAAACGCTCGGCCCAGAAGGTTTCCGAGGGCTCCATGGTCACGGCCTCGGCCCCCTTCGACATTGCGGTGAAAGCGCGCTCGAACTCTGCCATCGACGGCGTTTCGATATGGATATAGAAACCCTGCGGACGGTCATACATCTGGTCCGGGCTGTCCGAGGCCATGACCATGGATGAACCCAGCTTCATCGCCATGTTCATCACCATGTCATCGCCGCCCGGCATGCGCTGGTCGGGCTCGGCATCGCCATTACGGAAAACGCCGGTGATCTCGCCGCCGAGGATTTCCGCGTAATGGCTCATCGCCTCAAGGCAGTTTCCCTTGAAAAACAGATAAATAGTCGGTTGCATCTTATCCTCCCTCAAAGTGTTTTCGCCAGGGCTTCCAACTGGTCGGCGGCCTTGCCCCAACCTTCGTGGAACCCCATTTGCTCATGTTCCTTGCGGGCCTCCTCGCTCCAATGCATGGCGCGGGCGACGTAATGGGTGCGGCCCTCGCCCGCATCCTCCAAGGTCACTTCCGAGGCCATGAAGGGCCGGCCCTGCGGACGCCAGCCGGGTGCGAAGGCATCCGTCGTGACCAGCTTGCGCCGATCGACGATTTCGAGGAACACGCCCAGATTGGGGAATTTCTCACCTTCCGGGCCGTTCATCACGCAAGAGAACTCGCCCCCAGGCCGCAAGTCGAGAACCGGATCGGTAATGTACCACGGCTTGGGGCAGAACCACTCCTCCAATAGCTTCGGCTCGGTCCAGCAGCGCCACAAGGCGGCGCGCGGAGCCTCCATCATGCGATCGAGAACCAGGTCATTGGTCGTATCGGTCATGTCGTCCTCCCTTTGGACGGTGTTTGAAACAAGAGTGTCAGGTAGCGTTTCAGATGATCTACGCTATCGATGGCAACGGCCGGACCGCCCGCCGCCTTGGCCAGGATGAATGCCCCCTGCAGCACCACCTGCATATGGGCGGCAAGGCTGGCAGCGGTCCAATCACCCGCGATACCGCGCGCTTTCATCGCCGCGGCGATATCGGGTTCCAACGTGGCGGCATGGTCGAAGATGCTCGCCGCGCAGGCTTCGCGGATCGCGGGATGCGAGGCATAGGCCTCCTGCGTCATCGTGCCGACGAGGCAGGTGAATTCCTCGATTCCCCCGGCGATGATCTCGCGGCGGAAATCGACATAGCCCAGCACGCGGTCCAGCGGATCCGCATGATCGTGATAGGG
Organism: Paracoccus methylarcula; assembly: GCF_003007735.2. Taxonomy (GTDB): domain Bacteria; phylum Pseudomonadota; class Alphaproteobacteria; order Rhodobacterales; family Rhodobacteraceae; genus Paracoccus; species Paracoccus methylarcula. The sequence goes on along the minus strand of NZ_PXNQ02000002.1, from coordinate 83,002 downwards.
CGCGGCGGCAAACAGCGCCCCGGTGGTTTCCGCCCAGTATTCCGCGGCGGCCACCCCCAACGCCTCCTTGCTGGCGAAATGGTGGAAGAAGGCGCCCTTGGTCACCCCTGCCGCACGGCAGAGCTGATCGACGCTGGTCGCGGCGAAACCCTGTGCACGGACGATATCACGCGCCGCCTCCAGCAGCCTTGTGCGCGCATCGCCACGTTCGGGATCATGTTTGGTCGGTCTTGGCATGCCCTATAAGTACCAACCAGTCGGTATTTATGTCAACAGGAATCTGCCCACCCGCTCGGGCGCCGTCCCTTCGGGCCGATTCAACCCCTAAACGGCATTCCAGAGTTCCGGGGCACATGCTCCATCAGCCGCCACGTTTCCTGCTGAACGTCCAGGCGGCCGCTACGGGCAACGGTATCGAACAGGGAGGACCCCTTGAGATGCTCGGGCAGGTTTCGCTCAAGGTAATCGTCGCCCCTTGGCAGGACCCACAACGACCGCCCCCGTTCAATCTGCAACCGGCTGAAACGGAAATCGACGAATCCCTCGCTGCCGGTCAAATCGGCGATTGTCGGCATGTGCCGCCCGATCATGCAGGCCGTCCCGGTGCCAAGATTGGTCACCCCGATGATTTCGGGACAGGGTTTGAAGAACAGAAAATTGCGCCAGCCATATGCGCTCAGCCGTTTCTTGTAGACCCAAGCATTGCCCTGATAGCCGACGACATTGCCGGTCAAGCCCACCCGTTCCGCCAGAGCCAGGGTGTTCGCGACATAATCGGACGGATAGAGGATATCGTCATCGACCGTGAAGACGATATCGTCCGGCCCGGCCTCGAAGGCGAATTTACCCAGATCCTTCAGATCACGGTCCGGGATCATCGCCTCGACATTGCCGAATTGGCCAAGTTCTGCCGGAATCTCGTCATATTCATTCAGGCAGATGAACATCCTATCGACCTGCGGCGCGATACGCTCGACCACAGCCATCATGATCTCCCGCCTCACGGGGAAGGTCGCCATATGCGCCCGGATCATGATTTTTTCCGCGATGTCGAAGAATTACCCAGACCGATCCGGTCCAGCTCCGCCTCGATCCCCGATAGCGGAACCCCCCTGACCTCGGCCACAAGCGCATCAAAGCGCGCGCGCAGATCGCCCTTTTCCGCCCCCTTGCAATCGTTCCAGGAGCGGCCTTGCAGACCCATATGCAGCACGTAGTAACCGATGAAATGCGGTCTCTCGCCCGCCATCAGCAGACGGCGATAGGCCTCATGCGCACCGATCCCGCGCAGCGCCGCCGAATCGGGGATTCCCGCCGCGATCAGCGCCCGCGCCGTCGCCGGTCCGATATTGGGTATCTCCGTCAGGTCACTCATCACTCATACCTTTCCAAAAGCCGCTCTTTCCTGTATCAGCACCCGGATTCCTAGGACAATACAGCATGACTGACCAAGCCAGCAAAACCGCCCCGGCGGCCAAGAAACTCTTCATCAAGACCTATGGCTGCCAGATGAATGTCTATGACAGCCAGCGCATGGCCGAGGCCATGAGCGCCGAGGGCTATGAGCTGACCGAGGATCAGGCCCAGGCCGACATGGTCCTGCTGAATACCTGTCATATCCGTGAAAAGGCGGCGGAAAAGCTGTATTCCGACCTGGGCCGGCTCAAGCCGTTCAAGGCCGAGAAACCCGACCTCAAGATCGGTGTAGCAGGCTGCGTGGCGCAGGCCGAGGGCGAAGAGATCATCCGCCGCATGCCGCTGGTCGATCTGGTGGTGGGGCCGCAGACCTATCACCGCCTGCCCGAGATGCTGCGCGGCGAGGCACCGAAGATCCTCACCGAGTTTCCCGAGGAGGACAAGTTCGACCACCTGCCGCAGCGCCGCGCGACCCGCCGCGCCCCGGCCGCCTTCCTGACCGTGCAGGAGGGCTGCGACAAGTTCTGCGCCTTCTGCGTCGTCCCCTATACCCGTGGCGCCGAGGTCAGCCGCCCGGTGGATCGTATCCTGCGCGAGGCTCGCGACCTGGTCGAGCGCGGCGTGCGCGAGATCACCCTGCTGGGCCAGAACGTCAATGGCTGGCATGGCGCCGGAGAGGATGGCCGCGAATGGGGTTTCGGCCGGCTGATCCGCGCCTTGGGTGAAATCGAGGGGCTGGACCGTATCCGCTACACAACCAGCCATCCCAATGACATGGCCGATGACCTGATCGCGGCGCATCGCGACGTGCCGCAATTGATGCCCTATCTGCATCTGCCGGTGCAGTCGGGCAGCGACAGGATCCTGAAGGCAATGAACCGCAAGCACACGGCCACGCAATATCTGCACCTGATCGACCGTATCCGCGAGGCGCGGCCCGACATCATGCTGACCAGCGATTTCATCGTCGGTTTCCCCGGCGAGACCGACCAGGATCATGCCGACACGCTGCGCCTGATCGAAGAGGTCGGCTTCGGCACCGCGTTCAGCTTCAAGTATTCCCCCCGCCCCGGCACCCCGGCCTATGAGCGGGCCGAGATCGACAGCGCTGTCGCGGATGCCCGGCTGCAGGAATTGCAGGCGCTATTGAGCCGTCAGCAGAAGGCAGCGCAGGAAAGCATGATCGGGCGGACCCTCGGCGTGCTGTTCGAGAAACCGGGCCGGATCGACGGTCAGATGATCGGCAAATCGGATTACCTGCATTCGGTCTTCGTGCATGCCCCGGATGCGCGGGCCGGTGACCTGGTGCCGGTCCGTATCGTCGAGAGCGCGCCCAATTCGCTGCGGGGCGAATTGGCGGCGTGATCCGCGTCCCGCGATGGCCGGGGGCTGTCCGCCCCCGCCAGCCCGAGGATATTTTCATGAAGAAGAAGATGCAGCCTGCCTGGCCGCGATAGGTGCGGATCAGAGCGAGAATGACGTCCCGCAGCCGCAGCTCGAAGTGACGTTCGGGTTGTCGATGGTGAAACGCGCGCCGATCAGCTCGTCGGTGAAATCGATCACCGCACCGGCCAGGTAGGGCAGCGAGACCGGATCGACCACGACCTTCTGGCCACCGCCTTCCAGCACCAGATCATCATCCTCGGCCTTGTCCAGCCGGATGTCATATTGAAAACCCGAACATCCTCCACCCGACACCGCCACGCGCAGGGGGCGGGTTTCGCCCGAGATATTGATCTCGGCCAGTTGGGCAAAGGCACGTTCAGTCACTTTCGGAGGCACGTTCATGGGGCGTTCCCGTTCTCAAAGACACGGATGGAATATAGGCTTGACCTGCATTTCCCGCAAGGATGGTCCATGACTGCGCCCTATGCCTGCCAACCCCAAGACAGCCGTGGCCGCCTCTGGCCCGAACGCATGTCCACCTTCCGCTCGCCATGGCAGCGCGACCGGGACCGGATCATCCACTCCTCGGCCTTCCGGCGGCTGAAGCACAAGACACAGGTCTTCGTCGAGCATGACGGCAAGGAATATCGCGGCGATTACTTCCGCACCCGCCTGACCCACACGATCGAGGTCGCGCAGGTCGCCCGCACCATTGCCGGGGCGCTGGACCTGAATACCGATCTGGCCGAGGCCGTGGCACTGGCCCATGATCTTGGCCATCCGCCCTTCGGCCATACCGGCGAGGATGCGCTGGCCGCGCTGATGGAGCCCTTTGGCGGCTTCGATCACAACGCGCAGGCGCTGCGCATCGTCACCCGGCTGGAGCGGCATTATGCCGATTTCGACGGGCTCAACCTGACATGGGAAACGCTGGAGGGGATCGCCAAGCATAACGGTCCCATATTGGACCGCAATGACGCGGGCGATCCCCTCCCCGCGCCGCTGCCCTATGCGCTGGCCGAGGTCGATGCAGCCTGGGACCTGGAACTGCACACGAATGCCAGCGCCGAGGCGCAGGTGGCGGCGGTGGCCGATGATGTCGCCTATAATCACCACGACCTGCATGACGGGCTGCGCGCCGAATTGTTCACCGAGGAGGAACTGGCGGAACTGCCGGTCATCGGCCCGGCCTTCGCCGAGGTTGACCGTCTTCATCCCGGCCTCGACCGGATGCGGCGGCGGCACGAGGCGCTGCGGCGGGTCTTTGGCGTCATGGTCGAGGACGTGATCGCGGTGGCCGAAAACCGTCTGGCCGGGCTGCAGCCGCAATCGGCGCAGGAAATCCGCGACATGGAAGGGCCGATCATCCGCTTCTCGAAACCGCTTTACCAGAATATCAAGGCCATCAAGTCCTTCCTGTTCCAGCGCATGTATCGCGCCCCTTCGGTCGTCGATGAACGCCACCGCGTCACCAAGATCGTCAACGATATGTTCCCGCTCTTCATGAAGGATCCCGCGAAGATGCCCGAAAGCTGGCAGCGCGCCATCCTGCTGGCCGGAGACGAAACGGATCGCGCCCGGATCGTTCTCGATTACGTGGCGGGCATGACCGACCGCTACGCCATCGCCGAACATCAGCGGCTGTTTCCGGAATAGGAAGCCAGATCAGCACCGGAAAATCGCAACTAATTATCAACCTCATTCATGATCTTGTAGAAAATTATGAATTTGCGGACAGCAGCATCACTCTCTATGTTGCGGGCTTCCTGACCAAGGGTGACGACCATGACCGGCAGACTGCCCCCCTCCCCCGTATTCAAGGCGCTGAACAGCGCCGCCGCCGAGCGTATCCTGATCCTTGACGGCGCGATGGGCACGCAGATCCAGGCCCTTGGGCTGGACGAGGACGATTATACCGGGCGCGCCTCGGGCCATGCCTGCCGCCATCATTCCGAGCATCCGCAAAAGGGTAATAACGACCTGCTGATCCTGACCCAGCCCGAGGCGGTCGAGGAGATCCATTACCGCTATGCCAAGGCGGGTGCCGATATCGTCGAGACGAACACATTCTCGTCAACGACCATCGCGCAGGCCGATTACGGACTGCAAGGCGCCGTGCATGACCTGAATGCCGAGGGCGCGCGCGTGGTGCGCCGGGCGCTGGACCGTGCCACGGCCGAGGACGGCAAGCCCCGTTTCGTCGCCGGGGCACTCGGGCCGACCAACCGGACCGCCTCGATCAGCCCGGACGTGAACGATCCGGGCTTTCGTGCGGTGACCTTCGAGGACCTTCGCACCGCCTATCTGCAACAGGCCACCGGGCTGATCGAGGGCGGCGCGGATATCCTGCTGATCGAGACGATCTTCGACACGCTGAACGCCAAGGCGCCATCTTCGCCTGCCTTCAGGCGATGGAGGCGCATGGGCAGGCGCTGCCGCTGATGATCTCGGGCACGATCACCGATGCTTCGGGGCGCACCCTGTCGGGGCAGACACCAACGGCCTTCTGGCATTCCGTCAGCCATGCGCGGCCCTGGACGGTGGGGCTGAACTGCGCGCTTGGCGCCGCCGCCATGCGCCCGCACCTGGCCGAGATGGCCGGGGTGGCCGACACGCTGATCTGCGCTTATCCCAATGCCGGACTGCCGAATGCCTTCGGCCAATATGACGAAGGCCCGCGGGACACCGCCGAACAGGTGGCCGAATTCGCCCGCGAAGCTGGTGAATGTCGTCGGCGGCTGCTGCGGCACGACACCCGAACATATTACCGCCATTGCCGAGGCCGTGGCCGAATTCAGCCCGCGAAAGGTTCCCGAATATGCCTGACCGCCAGCTTCGCCTCTCCGGTCTCGAACCCTTCGTCCTGACGCCCGATATTCCCTTCGTGAATATCGGCGAGCGCACGAATGTCACCGGCTCGGCCCGGTTCCGCAAGCTGATCACCAATCGCGACTATGCCACCGCGCTGGACGTCGCCCGCGACCAGGTCGAGAACGGCGCCCAGATCATCGATGTGAACATGGATGAGGGGCTGATCGATTCGAAGGCGGCGATGGTCGAGTTCCTGAACCTGCTGGCGGCAGAACCCGATATCGCCCGCGTGCCGATCATGATCGACAGTTCCAAATGGGAAGTGATCGAGGCCGGGCTGCAATGCGTGCAGGGCAAATCGGTGGTGAACTCGATCAGCCTCAAGGAGGGCGAGGAACAGTTCCGCCATCATGCGGGCCTGTGCCTGGCCTATGGCGCGGCAGTCGTGGTCATGGCCTTTGACGAGCAAGGCCAGGCCGACACCCTGCAGCGCAAGACCGAGATCTGCGCCCGTGCCTACAAGATCCTGACCGAAGAGCTGGGCTTTCCGCCCGAGGATATCATCTTCGATCCGAATATCTTCGCCGTGGCGACGGGTATCGAGGAGCATAACAATTACGGCGTCGATTTCATCGAGGCCACCCGCTGGATCCGCCGGAACCTGCGGCATGCGCATGTCTCGGGCGGGGTGTCCAACCTTTCCTTCAGCTTCCGTGGCAACGAGCCCGTGCGCGAGGCGATGCATGCCGTGTTCCTCTATCACGCCATCCAGGCGGGGATGGATATGGGCATCGTCAATGCCGGGCAATTGGCGGTCTATGACCAGATCGACCCCGACCTGCGCGAAGCCTGCGAGGACGTGGTTCTCAACCGCCGCGATGACGCGACCGAGCGGCTTCTGGACATCGCCGAACGCTATCGCGGCGAGGGCGGCAAGGAGAAGCGCGAGAAAGACCTGACCTGGCGCGAATGGACCGTCGAGAAGCGGCTGGAACATGCGCTGGTCAACGGCATCACCGAATATGTCGAGGCCGACACCGAAGAGGCGCGGCAATCCGCCGCCCGCCCGCTCGACGTGATCGAGGGGCCGCTGATGGCCGGGATGAATGTCGTCGGCGACCTGTTCGGCGCCGGCAAGATGTTCCTGCCGCAGGTGGTGAAATCCGCCCGCGTGATGAAACAGGCCGTCGCCGTGCTGCTGCCCTATATGGAAGAGGAGAAACGGCTTAATGGCGGCACCGAGCGCGAAACCGCCGGCAAGGTGCTGATGGCCACCGTGAAGGGCGATGTCCATGATATCGGCAAGAATATCGTCGGCGTCGTGCTCGCCTGCAACAATTACGAGGTGATCGACCTGGGCGTGATGGTGCCCTCGCAGAAGATCCTCGAAGTGGCGAAGGAACAGAATGTCGATATCATCGGCCTGTCCGGCCTGATCACCCCGTCCTTGGACGAGATGGTGCATGTCGCCTCGGAAATGGAGCGCGAGGGTTTCAACGTTCCCCTGCTGATCGGCGGGGCCACGACCTCCAAGATCCATACCGCCGTCAAGATCTCGCCGCGCTACCACAAGGGCGCCGCCGTCTATGTCACCGATGCCAGCCGCGCGGTGGGCGTGGTGTCCTCGCTGCTCAGCCCGGCGCAACAGCAGGCCTATGTGGACAATATCCGCAGCGAATATGCCGCGGTCGCCGACCGTCACGAACGCAACGAGGCCGCCAAGCAGCGCCTGCCCCTGTCTTCCGCCCGCGCCAATGCGCTCAAGCTGGACTGGACGGGGTTCAGGGCCACCGCCCCCTCCTTCACCGGCACGCGCATCATCGACGATTGGGACCTGTCCGAGATCGCCCGCTATATCGACTGGACCCCCTTCTTCCAGACATGGGAGCTGAAAGGCGTGTTCCCCCGCATCCTGGAAGACGAGAAACAGGGCGAGGCGGCGCGGACACTCTATACTGAGGCGCAGGAGATGCTGACCCGGATTATCGAGGGCAAATGGTTCTACCCCCGCGCCGTGGTCGGCTTCTGGCCCGCAAATGCGGTGGGCGACGATATCCGCCTTTATACCGGCGAGGACCGGGCCGAGACCCTGGCCATGCTGCACACGCTGCGCCAGCAGATGGCCAAGCGCGGCGGGCGCCCGAACGTGGCGCTGTCCGATTTCGTCGCCCCCGAAGGCGCGGGGCCGGACTATGTCGGCGGCTTCGTGGTAACGGCAGGCCCCGAGGAATCCGAGATCGCCAGCCGTTTCGAACGCGCCAATGACGATTATTCCGCCATCATGGTCAAGGCACTGGCCGATCGCATCGCCGAGGCCATGGCCGAGATGCTGCATGAACGCGCCCGTAAGGAGTTCTGGGGCTATGTGCCGAACGAGGCTTATTCCCCCGAGGAACTGATCGCCGAACCCTATAACGGCATCCGCCCCGCCCCCGGCTACCCGGCCCAGCCCGACCATACCGAGAAGCGGACATTGTTCGACCTGCTGGATGCCGAGGCGCGACGGGCGTGAAACTGACCGAGAGCATGGCCATGTGGCCCGGCTCATCGGTGTCGGGTCTCTATATCGGCCATCCCGAGGCCTATTATTTCGGCGTCGCCAAGGTCGAGGAGGACCAGGTCCGCGATTATGCCGCGCGCAAGGGCATGTCCATCGAGGAAACCGAGCGCTGGCTGGCCCCGATCCTGAACTACGTGCGGACGGACGCGGTGGCCTGACCGGCCTCCGCCCCTGTCCTTCTTCTTCATGCAAAATATCCTCTGGGGGTCCGGGGGGCGAAGCGCCCCCGGCCACCGCGGGACGCAATCACTCTTGGTCTTCCCGGACTGGCGGTCGCCCTAGACGTCGACCACCACCTTGCCGATCGGGTTCGAACAGCAGGCAAGGATGTACCCCTCCTCGATATCCTCCTCCGAGATGCCGCCGTTATGGACCATATGCACCTCGCCCTCCAGCTTGCGGGTCTTGCAGGTGCCGCAAAGGCCAAAGGTGCAGCCCGAGGGGATGTTCAGCCCATTGGCCTTGGCGATGGTCAGCACGGTGTCGGTCTCGTGGCAGCGCGCACTGATACCCGATGCGGCAAAGACCAGTTCCGCCCTTGCGTCCTCGTCGGGGACCACATCGTCCAGTTCCGGGGCCTGCGCCTCGGTCTTGACCGGGGCACCAAAGCTTTCCTGGTGGTAGCGGTCCATGTCGTAGCCAAGCGAAATCAGGATATCCCGCACCGCCTGCATGAAGGGTTCGGGACCGCAGCAGAACACCTCGCGCTCGAGATAGTCGGGGGCCATCAGGCCCAGCATCAACTGGCTGATCCGGCCGCGATAGCCATGCCATGACCGGAACTCGTCATGCTCCTCGACGGTGATATGCAGTTGCAGCCCCGATTCCCGGTTGGCCATGTGGTGCAACTGCTCGCTGAACAGCACGTCCGAGGGGCGGCGCGCGGCATGGACGAAAACCACATCGGGCTTCAGCCCGCTATCCCACAGCCAAGTGGTCATGGACATCATCGGGGTGATGCCCGATCCGGCCGAGATGAACAGGTATTTCTTCGCCGAATGCCGCTGCAGGCTGAAGATCCCCGACGGCCCCCAGGCCTTCAGCTTCATCCCCGGCTTCAGATTGTCCATCATCCAGCGGGTCCCGATCGAGTCGGGCTGCGCCTTGGCGGTGATCGAGACATGCATCGGCCGCGAGGGCGAGGATGACAGCGTATAGGTGCGCTGCACATTCCCGCCCGGCACCGGCAGATCCAGCGTGACGAACTGGCCGGGTTCATAGTCGAACCAGGCCCCGGATGGCGCACGGAAGGTGAAGGTGGTGGTGTCCGCCGTCTCGGGGATCATCTGGGTGAATTCCAGCATCTCGGAATCGTCCCAGGGCTCTCCCGACCAGTTGATACGCTGCTTGCCCATGGCTTACTCCGCCGCCGCCTGTAATCCCAAACGGCTGGACATCAGGCCGCAATACCAATCGACCAGATGCAGCACGCCCATCTCCTGCCGGGGCGAATAGGGGCCGGGCTCATAGGCGGGGCTGAGAATGCGGCCTGGTTTTCCTCGACCACGCGGCGATCCTCGTCATTGGTGGCCAGCCAGACCTCGGTCAGCTTGGCCAGGTCGTAATCCTTGCCCTCGACCGCGTCCTTGTGGACCAGCCATTTCGTCGTCACCTCGGTCTCGGTCGGGCTGATCGGCAGGATGCGGAAGACGATGGCGTGATCGGGCAGGAAATGGTTCCAGCTCGTTGGGAAGTGATAGAACATCATCGCCCCGGCATCATTCCACGGAATCGTGCCCATGCGCCGCGACACGGCCGCCTTGCCGGACATGGTAAAGCTTTCTGCATGATCCATCAGCGGCACCCGCGCCAGGCGCCACTGCATGTCGGGGGCGTTCACGAAACGGGCGGGCAGACCCGCGGCATCGCAGCGGTCCCAATGCTCCAGGATCTCTGCACTGGCCGAGTTCGGCCCCTCCATCACGGTCATCTCGGGATCGTCGGAATAGGTCCGGCACAGCGAAGGGTGAGAGCCGCCGCAATGATAGCATTCGCGGTTGTTTTCCATCACCAGCTTCCAGTTGCCCTTCTCGACGATGGTCGAGCTGAAGGCGACTTTCGCGTCCGTGAGGGCACTGGGGGCAAGATAGGTCATCAGGTTCCTGGCGAGATCATTGATCGCCGGGGGAACCTTGGCGATGCAAACGAACACCATGCCCCCGATATCGACGCAATGGACCGGTTTCAGCCCGTATTTCGAGGCATCGAAACCATCGCCCATATCGCGGGCATAAAGGAGTTTGCCGTCCAGGTCGTAAGTCCATTGGTGATAGGGACAAACCAGCTTGGGATTGCTCCCCGAGGTCTTGGGACACAGCCGCTGGCCGCGATGGCGGCAGACATTGTGGAATGCACGGATCCGGCCATCTGCCCCGCGGATGACGATCACCGGATATTGCCCGACATTCAGCGTGGCGAAATTTCCGGTCTTGGGGATCTCGCAGGTCGGGACGGCGAACAGCCATTCACGATACCAGATCTGCTCCAGATCGTCCTGGAACGCCTGCTGACCGCAATAGAGGTCGCGCGGCAGGGAAAAGCCGGGCTGACGTGCCGCGATCAGTTCGGCAGTGGAGGGGGCTGTGGTCATCGCGCACCTGTGGTTTCCATCTTGCGCTTTCAGCGCTGCTTGACATGGCGCAGGCCGTCCGATCACTGCGAGATGGGCGTCTGCCCCCTTAAACTACCCTTGGCGGCGATTCCGTGCGGACAATTTGCGACACAACAAAGACGGATTGAGACACTCAGGGTTAATCACGCTCTGTTGACGGCCTCTGCCGCAACGGGAACGGCCATCCCTAGCCCGCTGTTCCGAAGGAAGTATTTGCCTCACGCCCGGCATTCGCGGGCATAGAGATCCGCATAACGGGTGATATCGTCCTCACAAAGATAAGAGCCGGTCTGCACCTCGACCAGGATGACCGGCAGCTTGCCCGGATTCTCCAGCCGGTGAGCGGCGCCGAGGGGCACGTAGATCGACTGGTTCTCGCTCACCAATGTCCGGATTCCGTCTATCGTCACCCTCGCCGTGCCCGACACGACGATCCAATGTTCCGAACGATGCATATGCCGTTGCAGCGACAGCGAGGCGCCGGGTTTGACCACGATCCGCTTGACCCGGAAGCGGTCGGCGAGCGCCAGCGTCTCGAACCAGCCCCAGGGGCGGTGATCGCGGGGAAAGGCCTCTGCCTGTTTCCGGTTTTCGGCACGCAGCACAGCGACTGCGCGCCGCACATCCTGCGCCCGGTCCATCCCCGCCACGAGCACCGCATCGCCCGTCGCCACCACCATCATGTCCTGCAACCCGATTCCGACGACCTGGATCTCGTCATCCGAGCGCAGCAGCACGTTCCGGCAATCGATCGCGGTCGAGTTCGAATCTGCCGCCACAGCGTCATCGTCCGGTGCCAGCCGCAGCGTCTCGCGCCAGACCGCGTCCCAACCGCCAAGATCGGCCCAATGCCCCTCAAGGCGCAGAACGGACAGGTTGCGGGCCTTTTCCATGATGGCGCAATCGATCGACTGCGCGGCCATCCCCTCCCACGGCGCATATGCGAGCCGCAGGAAGCCCAGATCGGTCTGCGCATGATCCAGCGATGCCTGAACGGGCAGCAAATATTCCGGCGCGTGGATGCGAAACGCCTCGATCATGTCCTTGGCCCGAAAGAGGAAAATCCCCGAGTTCCAAAGATGCCGGCCATCGGCGCACATCCGTGCCGCCTGTTCGGGCGCAGGCTTTTCGAGGAAACGCCGCAAGGCTTGCGGATCCTCGCCCGCCCCGGCCAGTTCGAGATAGCCATAGCCGGTTTCGGGCCGGTCGGGCGGGATGCCGAACAGGACGATCCTCCCCGCGCGCGCGAGCTTTGCCCCCTTTTCGACCATGCGGGTGAAGGCCCCCGGATCGGAAAGCAGATGATCGGAGGGCGCGACGAGCAGAAGCCTCTCGGGGTCGTGATCCGCGACCGCCAGGGCGGCGGCGAGTATCGCGGGCGCGGTGTTGCGGCTGACCGGTTCGATCATCACGGCGGCTGGACCCAGGCCGATCTGTTCCAGCTGTTCCGCCACGATGAAGCGGAAATCGGCATTGGTCATCACCATCAGCCCGGCATGATCCAGCCCGCATAACCGCCGGGCCGATGCCTGGAACAGGGATTCATCGCCCAGGAGCGCGGTGAATTGCTTGGGAAAGCTTTTCCGCGAGACCGGCCAGAGCCGGGTTCCGGAACCGCCCGCCATCAGCACCGGCGTAATCTTTCCCGTCGCGTGACCGCCCATCCGCCAATATACCCGCCGCTTCCGTTTCTTGCGCATGGCGGCCAGGGCTGCCACCCGTTCTGAAACGATAGGCGACAAGGATATGCCCGGGGAAGTAGATGGATAAACTTGTCGATATTACGCCATGGATCCGGTGACGGCCTTCCGCGGTTTCCCGGCCACGTAGACCTGCGCGACCGACCGGTCATCCCCCATGATCTGCAGGATGAACAGCTCTTCCGACAACGCCTCTGCCCGTTCCATCCGCAGGGCCATCGCCTCGGTCGCCCGCGCGTCCAGCACCACCAGGTCGGCATCCGATCCGGGCTCCAGCGTGCCGATCCGGTCCTGCATCCCCAGGGCCAGCGCATTGCCGCGCGTCGCCCAGTGGAAGGCCTGCAGCGGATGCAGTTTCTGGCCCCGCAACTGCAGGATCTTGTAGCCCTCGTTCAGCGTCTGCAACATCGAATAGCTGGTGCCGCCACCGACATCCGTGGCGATACCGCTGACGATTCCCGCCGCACGCAGCCCTGCCTCGTCGAACAGGCCCGAGCCGAGGAACAGGTTCGAGGTCGGGCAGAACACCGCGCGGCTGCCGGTTTCCGCCATCCGGGCGATCTCGCGCTCACGCAGATGGATCGAATGGCCCAGCAGGAGCCTGTCGGACAGCAAACCGTATTTTTCGTATATATCCAGATAATCCCGAGCCTTGGGATAAAGACTTAGAGTAAATTCGATCTCTTCGATATTCTCGCTCAGATGGGTCTGGACATGGCAATCGGGACATTCGCGGGCCAGCGCGCCCGTGGCCTCCATCTGCTCGGGCGTCGAGGTGATGGCGAAACGCGGTGTGATCGCATAGCGCTGCCGCCCCCTGCCATGCCATTTCTCCAGCAGGCGCTTGCTGTCGTCATAGCCCTGCTGCGGCGTGTCCAGCACGGAATCGGGCGCGTTGCGGTCCATCATCACCTTGCCCGCGACCATTGCCATGTCGCGCGCCTCGGCGGCGGCGAACAGCGCCTCGGCGCTGGTGGCATGGACCGAGCAGAAGGCGACGCCCGTCGTCGTGCCATGCGCGGTCAGATGATCAAGGAACAGCCCCGCCATGCGGGCGGCGTGATCGGGATCGGCGAAACGCGCCTCTTCGGGGAAGGTATAGGTGTTCAGCCAGTCCAGAAGCTGCGCGCCCCAGCTTGCGATCACCTGCACCTGCGGAAAATGGATATGCGGATCGATGAAGCCCGGCATGATCAGATGCGGGCGGTGGTCGATCTCGGTCACGCCCGGACGGGCGAGCGCGGCATATTCATCCACGGCAAGGATGCGGCCATCCTCGATCAGGATCGCCCCATCCTCGATATAGCGGTGGTTGTCGTCAGTCTCAGAGGGATCGGCGTGAAAGCCGAGCACTCGGCCACGGATCAGCTGTTGCATGGATATTTTTCTGAAGAAGAAGTTGCGGTCAGCCGGGTCATCAACTCGGCGGCGGTAAAGGCGGCGATTACCCCCGGGCGCTTGTCGGACGAGAACCCCGCGCCGATGGGAGAGGTCAGCGGCGCCGGGTCGATGCCACGGTCGCGGGCAAAGCGGTTGAACTGCGCGCGTTTCGTGGCGCTGCCGATCATGCCGATATAGGCGAGGTCGTTGCGCGACAGCGCCTCGGCGACCAGCATGAAATCCAGCGCATGGTCATGGGTCAGGATGACGATGGCGGAACCGGGGCGGGCGGCGCGGATCTCGGCCTCGGGCAGTGGAGTGAGACGGGTCTCGATACCGGGCGCAGCGAGCGCCAGTTCCTCGGGGCGCTGGTCGATCAGCGCGGCATTGACCGGCAGCGGCTGCAGCGCCAGCGCCAGCGCCCGGCCGACATGGCCCGCGCCGAAGATCAGCACATCGGGATGATCCTGCGGCACCGCGCCCCCTCGGTCGAGGCTGAGCCGGACACGGCCACCGCAGCATTGCCCGATCTCTGGGCCAAGCGGGATATCCATCTCGGCCTGCGCCTCGCCGGTTTCCAGCATCCGCCGGGCGCGGTCGATGGCCATGTATTCCAGTTGCCCGCCGCCGATCGTGCCTTCGACAGAATCGGGGCCGACGAACATCTCGGCCCCCTCGTCGCGCGGGGTCGAGCCCTTGGCCGATATGACGCGGACCCGGATCATCCCTTCAGCCGGTTCACGGCCATCAGCACGCGCTCGGGCGTGGCGGGGGCATCGAGGCGGGCAGGTTCGCGGTAATCGCCCACCGAGGCGACGGCCATGTTGATCGCCTCGAACACGCTGATGCCCAGCATGAAGGGAGGCTCGCCCACGGCCTTGGACCGCTTGATCGTGCGCTCGCTGTTTTCCGACCAGTCGGCCAGCTTCACGTTGAAGATGCGCGGGCGGTCCGAGGCAAGCGGGATCTTGTAGGTCGAGGGCGCTTGCGTGCGCAACTGGCCCTTGTCATCCCACCAGAGCTCCTCGCAGGTCAGCCAGCCGGTGCCCTGCACGAAGGCGCCCTCGACCTGGCCCTTGTCGATGGCCGGGTTCAGGCTGCGGCCGACATCGTGGATCACATCGGCGCGATCGATCACGTATTCACCGGTCAGCGTATCGACGGAAACCTCGGACACCGCCGCGCCATAGGCGAAGTAATAGAAGGGCCGCCCCTGCCCCGTCGCGCGGTCCCAATGGATCTTGGGCGTCTTGTAGAAGCCCGCCGCCGACAGGTGGATGCGGGCCATATAAGCGGCCTTGATCACCTCGTCCCAGGGGATCGCCGTCTCGCCCGCCATGACATGGCCGGGCACGAAACGCACATCCTCGCGCGGGGCCTGCCAGCGCTCGGCGACGAAATCGACCAGCCGGGCCTTGATCTGCTCGGCCGCGTCCAGCGCCGCCATACCGTTCAGGTCGGTGCCCGACGAGGCCGCGGTGGCCGACGTATTCGGCACCTTCTCGGTCGTCGTCCGGGTGATCTTGATGCGCGAGATGTCGCATTGAAAGGCCTCGGCCACGACCTGCGCGACCTTGGTGTTCAGGCCCTGCCCCATCTCGGTTCCGCCATGGTTCAGCGCGATGGAGCCGTCGGAATAGACATGGATCAGCGAACCGGCCTGGTTGAACCATGTCGCGGTAAAGCTGATGCCGAATTTCACCGGGGTCAGGGCGATGCCCTTGCGGATCACGCCTCCCTTCGAGTTCCAGTCCAGCACAGCCTGACGGCGGGCCTGGTAATCGCTGTCAGCCTCGAGTTCCTCGAAGATGCGCGGCAGGATCTGGTCGCTGACCTCCTGGTGATAGGGGGTCAACTGCCCGTTCTTGTAGAGGTTCTTCTGCCGGATCTCGTAGGGGTCGCGGCCAAGCGCATAGGCGATCTCTTCGATCATCCGCTCGGCCACGATGACGCCTTGCGGTCCGCCAAAGCCCCGGAACGCGGTGTTGCTGACGGTGTTGGTCCGCATCGGATGGCTGCGCAGAAGCACATCGGGGTAGTAATAGGCGTTATCGGCGTGGAACAGCGCCCGGTCGGTCACCGGCCCCGACAGATCGGCCGAGAAACCGCAGCGCGCATACCAATCGCCCTCGACGGCCAGGATATGGCCCTCGTCATCGAAGCCGACCTCGTAATCGACCACGAAATCATGGCGTTTGCCGGTCGCCGTCATGTCGTCGTCGCGGTCGGGGCGGATCTTCACCGCGCGGTTCCATTTCTTCGCGGCCATGGCGGCGACGCAGGCGAACAGGTTCATCTGCGTCTCCTTGCCGCCGAATCCCCCGCCCATGCGGCGCACATTCACGACGACCGAATGCGATGGCACGTCCAGCACATGGGCGACCATATGCTGCACCTCGCTTGGATGCTGGGTCGAGACATTGACTGCGACATCCTCGTCCTCGCCCGGCACCGCCATGGCGATCTGGCCCTCGAGATAGAAGTGATCCTGCCCGCCGATCCCGAACCGTCCCTTGATGCGGCGTGGAGCGGCGGCCATCCCGGCCCCGGCATCGCCACGTTTCAGCGTTAGCGGCTCGGTGACGTAATCCATCCCGGCATCGCGCGCAGCAACGGGGTCAAGCGCGAAGGGCAGCTCTTCATAGTCGATCCTGGCCTTGTGGGCGGCACGGCGGGCCTGATCACGGGTTTCGGCGATGACCGCAAAGACGGGCTGACCCCAGAACTTCACCTCATCTTCGGCAAAGACCGGATCGTCATGCTTGTCATTCGGCGCGACATCGTTGACGCCCGGAACATCCTTGGCGGTCAGCACCCCGATAACCCCGGGCGCGGCCAGCGTATCGGTGAAATCCATCCCGGTGATGCGGCCATGGGCGCATTGCGACAGGCCCAGATAGGCGTGGAGCAGGCCATGAGGCTCGGCCAGATCGTCGGTATATTCGGCCCGGCCGGTCACATGCTTGATGGCCGAATCGTGGATCGTCTCGCTATGGGCCAGACCCTTGATGAGGGTATCGTCTTTCATGCTCATTCTCCCACCGCGTATTGCAGCCGCACGGGCAGATCGGGTTCGGATTGCTCCAGCCAGAAGCGGCGGAACAGGTTGGCGGCGATGGCCTGACGGTATTCGGCGCTCGCCCGCCAATCGGTCAGGGGCTGGAAATCCCCTGCCACGGCACGGGCGGCGGCGTCGAAGCTGTCGGCGGCAAAGGGCTGCCCGGTCAGCGCCGCCTCGGCCTGCGCGGCACGCTTGGGAATCGCGGCCATGCCGCCGAATGCGACCTTCGCCTGCGTGATGATACCATTTTCAACGCTCAGGCAAAAACCGGCGGCGACGGCGGTGATATCGCTGTCGCGGCGCTTCGAGATCTTGTAGGCGGCCAATTTCGCCTGGCGGTGCGTCGGGATGATGACCTCTTCGACGAATTCACCGGGAGCACGGTCCTGCTTGCCGTAATCGATGAAGAAATCCTCCAGCGCCACCTCGCGCCGGGCCGCACCCTTGCGCAGCACGATCCGCGCGCCGAGCGCGATCAGCAGGGGCGGCGTGTCACCGATGGGCGAGCCATTGGCGATATTCGCGCCGACAGTGCCCATGTTGCGGACCTGCCAGCCGCCGATGCGCAGCCAGTAATCATGCGCGGCAGGGATATGCTTGGCAATCAGCGGGGCGGCCTCGCTATAGGTCACGCCCGCGCCAAGGCGGAGCTCATCGCCCTTCACCTCGATGCCCTTCATCAGGTGGCCAATGAAGACGGCGGGGGAGATGTCGCGCAGGAATTTCGTCACCCACAGCCCGACATCGGTCGCACCCGCCACAATGGTTGCCTTGGGGTTCTCTGCCAAAACTGTCGCAAAATCATCCACATCAGCGGGAATGATCGCACGTTCGTCACCCTTGGACAGCTCGACCCGGCCCTCGCGCATCGCGCGCAGCCGTGCCGCCACCGCGTCGCGCTCGACCGTCAGCGCATCCATCGCCTGACCGCCCAGCTGCCCGGCCGCCAGGGCGGCCTTCACGATCGGCTCATAGCCGGTGCAGCGGCAGAGATTGCCCTGCAGCGCCTCTTCGATCTGCGTCACGCCCGCCTGCGGATCGCTCATCCACAAGCCGTAAAGCGACATGACGATCCCCGGCGTGCAGAAGCCGCATTGGCTGCCGTGATGTTCGACCATCGCCTTCTGGATCGGATGCAGCCCGCCATCCGGGCCGCGCAGATGCTCGACCGTAACGACATGGCAGGCATGGCAGGATGCCAGGAACCGGATGCAGGCATTGATCGGCTCATAGACCAGCCCATCCCCGGTCAACCGGCCCAGCAGCACCGTGCAGGCACCGCAATCGCCCTCGGCGCAGCCCTCCTTGGTGCCGGTCAGGCGGCGGGCGATGCGCAGATGATCCAGCAATGTATCCGAGGTACCGACCTCGGTCAGCCTGATCTCCTGATCGTTCAGCAGAAAGCGCAGCTCGGGCTTCATGGCAATCCTCCTGGCTGTGAAACCGTCCGAAGCGTAAGCCGGAAAGAATCGTTGCGAAATCGGTCCCGACGCGGAAGACTTTACACGATTCCTTGAAAGCGGCCTAACCCGATGTCCTATCTTGAAAGTCTGAGAGTCTTCGTCCGCGTGATCGAACTGGGCTCGATCACCGCCGGTGGCAGGGACTTGCGGCTGTCGCCCGCCGTCGCCTCGAATCGTATCAAGGATCTTGAAAATCGCTTTGGTGTGCGGCTTCTGAACCGCACGACCCGCAAGCTGACCCCGACCGAGATCGGGCGCGCCTTCTATGACCATGCCCGCCGCGTCATCGACACGCTGGACGAGGCCGAGGCGATGGTCAGCAGCTTCTCGGGCAAGCCGCAAGGGGTGATCCGGCTGACCGCGCCCCTGGGATTGGGCCGACGATTGATCGCGCCATTGATCCCGCCCTTCTGCCACGAGAACCCGGGGGTGGAGTTCCGCCTGCGCCTGTCCGACCGCAACGTGAATATCGTCGAGGATGCCATTGATCTGGCTTTCTTTCTGGGGGAGCCTGCCGATTCGACACTGAAATGGCGAAAGATCGCGGATTGTCCGCGGATGCTGGTCGCCTCGCCCGAATATCTTGCCGCGCATGGCACACCCGAACGCCCCGAGGATCTGGCCGATCACAATTGCCTTTTGCTGCGATACCCGCGCAGCCCGGAATATTTCTGGGTGCTCCAGACCGGGGAAGGCCCGAAAAAGATGATGGTGTCGGGACGTTTCGACACCGATGACGGGGATGTGCTGACCTCGTGGGCGCTTGGCGGAGAGGGAATCGCGAATCGCCCGCAATACGAGGTGATCGACGACATCAGGGCCGGGCGGCTGGTCACCGTGCTCCCCGAAGCCCCGCCCATGCCCGCCCAGTTCGGCAGCCTGACCCCGCATCGCCGCCTGCAGGACCCAAAGGTCCGCATGTTCGCCGATTACGCGGTGCGGGAATTGAAGAAGGTCTTCTAGGGAAGTTTCAGCGAAACTGCGAAACCCCGTCATCGGCAAGCAATCCCTGCCCGGCCTGCCGTAATGTATCGGCCAGCTCGTCGAACCAGCCATCCGCCGGGGTGGAGGCGCGGCGCATCAAGAGCACCTGCCGCGCGGGCTGCGGATCAGGGAAACGAATCGCGGCGAGTCCCGGCGCCGCCGCCATTTCCTGCCTCCGGGCGATCTCGGGCAGGAAGGTCAGGCCCATCCCCTGCGCCGCCAATCGACACAGCGTGGAAAGCGACGCGGCGCCAAGATCCAGCCGCCCACCCCGGCGGGACAGCCCGCAGACCTCCAGCGCCTGATCGCCCAGGCAATGCCCCTCGTCCAGCAACAGAAGCTGCGCCGGATCCAGCGATTGCGGACGCAGGCTGTCGGCGCGGTCGGAAAAGCCGGCAATCCGCCCGGAACTCCCTGCCAACAGGAAACGATCGGTGAACAGGGGCACCGCGACCATGCCGTCATCCTCGGGCGGGGTGGCCACCACGGCGGCATCGAGGCGACCGGATTCCAATTCGTTCAGAAGCCGCTCGGTCATCGCCTCGCGCAGATGCAGATCCCGCCCGATATCGCTGGCCCGCAATTCCGGCAGCGCCTCGGGCAGCAGATAGGGCGCGACGGTCGGGATCATCCCGAGCCGCAGCCGCCCGCCCTGCCCCGGTTGCCGCAAGGCCTGCTCCAGCCCCGACATGGTTGCCAGCACCTTTCGGGCATGATCGGCCAGCGCCCGTCCGCGCGGTGTCAGCACGATCCCGGTCGGAGTCCGTTCGACCAGCTGCCCGCCCGCCATCTCCTCTAGCGCGCGGATCTGCATCGACAGGGCGGGTTGGGTCACGTGGATCGTCTCGGCCGCGCGGGTGAAATGCCTCTGCTCGGCCAGGGCCAGGAAGTATCGCAGCTGGCGGAAGGTGATATTCATAAGCTTCACTGATCGAATTATTCGAAATCCTGCCGTTCAGCTTATTCGGCACCAGAGGTCTTATCAATCCGGTAGCACTGGCAAGGGGCGATTATGCGGGATCGGTTCTCAACCGATTGGCGGCGCGTTCTTGCCATAGCGCTCCTCGTAATGCCGTTCGAGCCGCATCAGGGCCAGGCCCAGCACGATCTTGCCCGAGCGCGCCGTCCAGCCGAGGCGCCGTTCGGTCATCTCCATTCCTTCGAGAAAGCAGCAGATGCGCAGTGCGACATCGCCGAGCCCCGGTCCGAGATCGTGCAGCGCCGCCATCACCCGTTCGCGCGCACCGGTCGATCCGCCGCCGAAAGCCCGGCAAGCGGCATCGATGCCCGCGGTCAGGAAGCCTTCCCAGTTCTGGGTGACGCGAGGCCCCATCTGGGCCAGTTCGAAATCCTCGCGCAGCCGTTCTCCGGCGGCAACCATGCCGGGGGTCAGAAAGGGCTGGCCATTCGCATTGCGGCGTCGCGCCAGGACCAGCAGCGGGCTCTCGGCAAGATTGATCCGGGTGCGGCGGCGGCGGCCATCCTCGGGATCCTCGACGACATGTTCATCCCAGACCCGGTGCTTTTCGGCATGGTCCTCCGCGTCCCGCCCCCCGGCTTTCAGCATCCGCCGCAGCGCCTCGCGCCCCGGCGGCACCAGGACATAGCGCTGGATACGGCCGCCCTGCCCCGATTGCGCCACCCATCCGCGCAGGGCCATGGCCTCGGCCATGCCGCGATCCAGGACCGCGGTGCGGATCTCGTCGCGGGTCACGATGGCCTTTTCCATGCCCTTGGCGGTGACCATCACCGCCCCCGGCTCGGCCAGCCTGCGCAGGATCTGCCGGAACTGCCGCTCGTCCGCCTCCTCCGCAGGCGCTTCGGCGCGGGCCGACAGTGCGGCATCGACCAATGGATCGTCGCGGCGCTCCTCGAAACGGCGGATGCGGCGCAGCACGGTCGAGGCATGACAGCCCAGTTCCCGCGCCAATGCCCGGATAGGAACCCCATCCCTGACATGACGAAGGTAAAGCTCCACATCATCGAGCCTGTCGATATCGGGCCTGGACATCTGCCGGCGCGATTTTCCGGCCACCGGGAAATTCTGTCTCTGGATCATTCTCTTGCCTCTTGCTCGCGGGGCAAGGCGAACCTTTGTCCCGCGCTGGAAATCGCCCGGTGAATTGCTCGGCAACTCGTGGGCAGAGGCGCAACATTCCCTAACAAATCCTAAATATTTCTTTCCCTTACGTGCGCTGCGTCGCTCAATTCCGCAACAGGGACCCGCTCATGGGATGATGGCGGCATCACGAAAGCGACAGAGAGCCCCATGACCGCATTCACCGACATCACGGCCTTTCATCCCGCCAAGGCGATCAAGCCGCTTCACCGTCCGCGCAGCCTGGTCCGGGCGGGATGGGCCGGTCAGGCCGGATGGCATCGCAGCCGCGACCTGCCACGGCTTTTACGCAGCCCGGCTTGTCCTCCGGCAGGCAGCGCCCTGCCGCGCCTGAGAGCGGAGGAGGAAAGGCTCAACGAGGCCCGGCTGGAGCGCGCACCCAGCTATGACATGCAGCGGCATGTGCTGGTGATGATCGCCCTCCTGGCCGAGATGGCCGCGGCAGATCGCCCCCCGGTCACTTCCCGCGGAAAAGCGAGCCCAGCACGCCCCTGACCAGTTCCCTGCCGGCGCGGGTGCCCAATTGCCGGGCGAGGCTCTTGCCGAAGGTTTCCGCGATGCTGTCGGAGCGTGAGGAACGCGATGATTTGCGCCTGGCGGGCTCGGGCGGCTCGTAGCGCCGGCCCTGCTTGTATTCCTCGTTGCCCATGTCGAACAGGTCGTCATCCGATTTGGCGGAGGCTTTCTCCTCCGCCTCGGCACCGGCCTCTTCGGCCCGTTTCGCAAGCATCTCCTGCGCGGATTCCCGGTCGACCGTCTTGTCGTATTTCTCGGCCATGGGCGAGGCTTTCATCACCTCGGCCCGCTCGGCATCCGAGATCGGGCCAAGCTGGCTGAAGGGCGGGCGGATCAGCGTGCGCTGCGCGATTCCCGGCACGCCCTTGGCCTCCAGCAGCGAGGTCACCGCCTCGCCCGTGCCGACATTCTGGATCGCCTCGGCAATGTCGAAATCGGGATTGGCGCGGTAATTCTCGGCCGCGAGCCGCAATGCCTTCTGATCCTTGGCAGTAAAGGCGCGCAAGGCATGCTGCACGCGGTTGCCAAGCTGGCCCAGAATATCCTCGGGGATATCGGTCGGGCTCTGGCTGATGAACCAGACGCTGACGCCTTTCGACCGGATCAGCCGGGCCACCCGCTCGACCTTCTCGATCAGCGCCTTGGGCGCGTCATCGAAGAGCAGATGCGCCTCGTCGAAGAAAAAGGCGATCTTGGGGCGGTCGGGATCGCCCACCTCGGGCAATTGCTCGAACAGTTCCGACAGCAGCCACAGCAGGAATGTCGCGTAGAGGCGCGGCGAGTTCATCAACTGATCGGCGGCGAGGATATTGATCATCCCCTTGCCGCCCTCGCCCTGCCGCATGATATCGGCCAGTTCCAGCGCCGGCTCGCCGAACAGCTTGTCGCCGCCCTGGTTTTCCAGCACCAGAAGCGCGCGCTGGATCGCCCCCACGCTGGCCGGGCTGACATTTCCGTATTGCAGCGACAATTCATCCGCGTTCTGCCCGACCCAGACCAGCATCGCCTGCAGATCCTTCAGATCCGCCAGCGCCAGCCCCTGCTCGTCGGCGACGCGGAAGGCGATATTCATCACCCCTTCCTGCGCCTCGGTCAGATCCAGCAGGCGCGACAGCAGAAGCGGCCCCATCTCGGCTGGCGTGGTGCGGACCGGATGACCCTTTTCACCCCAGACATCCCAGAAAGTGACCGGAAAATCCTGGTAATCCAATTCCAGCCCGATCGTGTCCGCACGCTTCTGAAACGCTTCATGCAGCTTGGCCTCGGCGCTGCCCGACCGTGCGAGCCCGGCCAGGTCGCCCTTCACATCGGCCAGGAACACCGGCACACCGGCCAGCGACAGGCTTTCGGCCAATGTCTGCAAGGTCACCGTCTTGCCGGTCCCGGTCGCCCCCGCGATCATGCCGTGGCGATTGGCGTATTTCAGCAACAGCGATTGCGGCGTGCCGTAATCCTTTCCGCCCCCGCCGACAAAGACCGTGCCCGCCTCACTATCCAGAATTTGCGCCATCCTGACCTCTTTCTTCCCCAAGCCGTTTTATCGCCATCAGACAATACAATGTTAATCCGCTTGTGCCAGCATGGTCTCGTTCGATGGCCGGTTCACGGTCTCGAACGTTCCTCCCTGCTGGGATGCCGCGCCTTCGGGCGCGGCATTTTCGACAGGTTTCCCGTTGACAGCATCGCGCGCATCCGGCCTTGTCCGGCTGCCCCCAATGGCCGTGCAGGGAAACGGGATGCGGATCGAACTGGTGATCTTTGACTGCGACGGCGTCATCGCCGATAGCGAGCTTCTCTCTGCCGATGTCATGATCGCGCAATTGGCGGAAATGGGTCTCTCGATCGGTCCCGAGGATATCCGCCGCGATTTTCTCGGCCGCAGCTTTCCAACCGTGGCCAAGGTCATCCGCGAGCGTTTCAACCGCGAGCTGCCTGCGGATTTCGAGGCCGAATACCGCCGCCGCCTGCTCTTGCGTTTCGTGGAAGAGCTTGCCCCGACACCCGGCTTTCCAGAGATGCTGAACGGGTTGCGCCATCCCTGCTGCGTGGCCACTTCTTCCAGCCGCCCGAGGGTCGAGCGGACATTGCAACTCCTTGGCCTGTCCGATTTTTTCGGGCCCCGCGTTTTCACCGCCAGCCAGGTGGCGCATGGCAAACCCGCCCCCGACCTGTTCCTGTTCGCCGCAGAACAGATGGGCGTGGATCCCACCGCCACACTGGTGATCGAGGACAGCCTGCCGGGGATCGAGGCCGCCCGCGCCGCCGGCATGAGGGTGCTGGCCTATCGCGGCGCCTCGCATCTGCGCGGCCATCCCGCCATGACGCCCGCCGATGTGCCAAGCTTTGACAACTGGAACGTTTTCCCCCACCTCTTGAAGCAGATCGAAACGCTTGGGGAGATCCGGTGAGCACAGGACGTTTCACGCCCGACACCACGCGGCTGGACGATGCCGCCCGCGCCGGATGGCTCTATTACGTCGCGGGCAACACGCAGGACGAAATCGCCCGCAAGCTGGGCGTCTCGCGGCAAAGCGCGCAGCGGCTGGTGGCGATGGCGGTCAGCGAAAAGCTGATCAAGGTCCGGCTCGATCATCCCATCGCCCGCTGCATGGATCTCGCCCGCGCATTGACCGACCGCTACGACCTGAACAGCTGCGAGGTCGTGCCCTCCGATCCCGGCGCGCCCGACCTGCTGACCGGCATCGCCATCGCCGCCGCGGCCGAGATGGAAAAGACGCTGAAATCGCCCGAGCGCCGGGTCATCAGCCTTGGCACCGGCCGGGCGGTGAAAGCCATGGTCGAGCAATTGCCGCGCATGTCCTGCCCGCATCACGTGGTCGCGTCGCGGCTTGGCAACATGATGTCGGACGGGGCTGCCTCTCCCTATAACGCCACCATTCACCTGGCCGAGCGGATCGGCGCGCCGCATTACCCCAATCCCTTGCCGGTGCTGGTCAGCCATCCCGGTGAACTGGCGCAGATGCAGGAACAGGAAGCGGCGCGGAATACGCTGGAACTGTGCCGCAACGCCGATCTGTCGGTGGTCGGCGTGGGCCAGATGGACGAAAGCGCACCTCTCCATGTCGATGGTTTCGTCTCTGCCGCAGAGATGGCCGAACTGGCCCGCGCCGGCGCCACGGGAGAGATCACGAGCTGGGTCTATGACCGCGAAGGCAATATCATCGATTGCGCCTTCAACCGCCGCGTCGCCTCTGCGCCGCTGCCGCGCGGCTGCGAGCATCCGCTGATCGCTATCGCATCGGGTGCCGCCAAGCTGCCCGCGATTCGCGCGGCATTGATCGGGCGTCTGATCAACGGGCTGGTGACCTCGGAGGCCACGGCAGAACGTCTCCTGGCCTGACCAAACCGAACCAAATCAAGCAGTTTCATTATCTTACAGGCGAGTCTTCGGGCTTCGCCTGTAGCTGTTTGGAACTCCCGATTGACAGGGATTTGACTTTCTGCGAGTATTTGCCCATCGGATTGGCATTTGCTCAAACCGTAAGGGAGGATATCATGACCACGACTTTCCGCATCCTGATGGGTGCAACCGCGCTTTGCACCTCGGCCGGTCTCGCGGCAGCACAGGACGTGACGCTGACCGTCGCCACCGTGAACAATGGCGACATGATCCGCATGCAGGGCCTGACCGGCGAATTCGAAGCGGCCCATCCCGGCATCAAGATCGAATGGGTGACGCTGGAGGAAAACGTCCTGCGCGAGAAGGTCACCACCGACATCGCCACCAATGGCGGCCAGTATGACGTGATGACCATCGGCACCTACGAGGTTCCGATCTGGGGCGGGCAGGACTGGCTCAAGCCGCTCGAGATGAGCGCCGAATACGATGTCGATGACCTGCTGCCCGCGATCCGCGAAGCGCTGAGCGTCGACGGCACGCTTTACGCCGCCCCCTTCTATGGCGAAAGCGCCATGGTGATGTATCGCACCGACCTGATGGAGGCCGCCGGGCTGGAGATGCCCGAAGAGCCGACATGGGATTTCATCCGCCAGGCCGCCGAGGCGATGCATGATCCCGATAACGGCGTCTATGGCATCTGCCTGCGTGGCAAGGCCGGTTGGGGCGAGAACATGGCGCTTCTGACCTCGATGGCGAATTCCTTCGGCGGCAAATGGTTCGATGCGGAATGGGTTCCGCAATTCGATCAACCGGCCTGGAACGCCGCGATGAGCTATTACGTCGATGTGATGGGCAATTACGGCCCTCCCGGCGCCTCCACCAACGGCTTCAACGAGAATCTCGCGCTGTTCCAGACCGGCAAATGCGGCATGTGGTACGATGCCACGGTCGCAGCGGGTTTCGTGACCGATCCCGACGATTCGACCGTCGCCGACAAGGTCGGCTTCGCCCAGGCCCCAAGCGCCGAGGGCGGGCAAAAGGCCAACTGGCTCTGGGCCTGGTCGCTGGCAATCCCGGCCAGCTCGGAAAATCCAGAGGCCGCGCAGACCTTCATCGAATGGGCGACCTCCAAGGGTTATACCGAACTGGTGGCCGAGAAGGAGGGTTGGCTCGCCGTGCCTCCCGGCACCCGCACGTCCCTTTACGAGAACCCGGAATATACCGAGGTCGCACCCTTCGCCGAGATGACCCTGGCGGCGATCAACTCGGCCAATCCGGGCAGCCCGACCGTGGACGAAGTGCCCTATGTCGGCGCGCAATATGTCGCGATCCCGGAATTCCAGGGCATCGCCACCACCATCGGCCAGCTCTTCTCGGCCGCCGTCACCGGCCAGACCAGCGTCGAAGAGGCTCTGACCGCCGCGCAAGCCACCGCCACGCGAGAAATGCGCCGCGCAGGCTATCCCAAGTAAGCAGCCCGGCCGACCGGAACGGCTCGCTCGATCCCGGTCGGCCCAACCCCGCTTTCATGCCGGCTCCACCAAACGGCGTCCCGTCCCGCCCCCTTCTTCTTCAGGCAAATATCCTCGGGGGGCGCGGGGGGCAGACAGCCCCCCGGCCATCGCGGGACGCAACAAGCCCCGGACCCGGCCCGGCACAACCTGAAGGAATTGCCCCATGGCCACGCAACGTGCGCATAAGGCGGCGCGGCTGATGATCTCGCCATCCGTGATCCTGCTTCTGGCGTGGATGATCATTCCGCTCGGGACGACGATCTATTTCTCGTTCCTCCGCTACAATATCCTGACCCCACCCGCTTCCTGGACCGGGTTCGAGAATTACTACTATTTCCTGACCGACCCGGCCTTCATCCCGGCGCTGGTCAACACGCTGGTGCTGGTGCTGGGCGTGCTGGCGATCACAACCATCGGCGGCATCCTGCTTGCGCTTCTGCTGAACATGGAGTTCTGGGGCCAGGGCATTGTCCGCATCCTGGTGATCTCGCCCTTCTTCGTCATGCCGACGGTCTCGGCGCTGGTGTGGAAGAACATGTTCATGAACCCGGTCAACGGGCTGTTTGCGCATCTCTTCCGCGCATTCGGCCTGCAGCCGGTGGATTTCCTCTCCACCCTGCCGCTTCTGTCCATCACCATCATGGTCGCGTGGGCATGGCTGCCCTTTGCCACGCTGATCCTGCTGACGGCGCTGCAATCGCTCGACAGCGAACAGATGGAAGCCGCCGAGATGGACGGCGCGGGCTGGCTCAGCCGGTTCATCTACCTGACCCTGCCGCATCTGACCCGCTCGATCACCGTGGTCGTGCTGATCCAGACGATCTTCCTTCTGGCGGTCTTCGCCGAGATCTACGTCACCACGGCAGGCGGTCCGGGCTATGCCTCCACCAATATCCCCTTCATGATCTACAACGTCTCGCTCAAGCAATTCGACGCTGGCATGGGCGCGGCCGGAGGGGTGATCGCCGTCATCATCGCCAATATCGTCGCCTTCTTCCTGATGCGCGCGGTCGGCAAGAACCTGGAGCTCTGACATGGCGAGACAAACCACAACGGGCCAGCGCGCCCTCGTCACCGTCGCCGCATGGGGTATCGGGATCCTGATCTCCTTCCCGATCATCTGGACCGTGCTGACATCCTTCAAGACCGAGGCCACGGCCATCGCCTCGCCCCCGGTCTGGTTCAATTTCGACTGGACGCTGCAGAACTATATCGACGTCAATACCCGCTCGGATTACGCCCGCTATTTCATGAACTCGGTGGTGATCTCGATCGGCTCGACACTTCTGGGGCTGGCCGTGGCCATTCCCGCCGCCTGGTCGATGGCCTTCCAGCCCACGAAGAACACCAAGAACGTGCTGATGTGGATGCTGTCCACCAAGATGATGCCAGCGGTGGGCGTCCTGGTGCCGGTTTACCTGGGGCTGCGCAGCATGGGGCTTCTGGATACGCGCACCGCGCTGGTCATCATCATGATGCTGATGAACCTGCCGATCATCGTCTGGATGCTGTTCACCTATTTCCGCGAGATCCCCGGGGAGATCCTGGAGGCCGCGCGGATGGACGGCGCCAATCTGCGCAACGAGATCATCCATGTGCTGACGCCGATGGCCGTGCCGGGCATCGCCTCGACATTGCTGCTCAACGTGATCCTCGCATGGAACGAGGCCTTCTGGACGCTGAACCTGACGACCACGAATGCCGCGCCATTGACGGCCTTCATCGCCAGCTTCTCGTCGCCGCAGGGCCTGTTCTACGCGAAACTCAGCGCGGCCTCGACCATGGCCATCGCCCCGATCCTGATCCTCGGCTGGTTCAGCCAGAAGCAACTCGTCCGCGGCCTGACCTTCGGCGCCGTGAAGTAACGGAGAAGAACAATGGGACAAATCACCCTTGAAAATGTCGCCAAGAGCTTCGGCGAAGTCGAGGTCATCCCGCCGCTGGACCTGACCATCGAGGATGGCGAATTCGTCGTCTTCGTCGGTCCCTCGGGCTGCGGAAAATCCACGCTCCTGCGCCTGATCGCGGGGCTGGAGGACGTCACGGGCGGCAAGATCGTGATCGATGGATCGGATGCCACCCAGGCCTCCCCGGCCAAACGCGGATTGGCCATGGTGTTCCAGTCATATGCGCTTTACCCGCATATGTCGGTGCGCAAGAATATCGCCTTCCCGATGAAGATGGCGGGCATCGACGAGGCCGAGCAGAAACGCCGGATCGATTCGGCGGCAAAGGCACTGAACCTGACCGACTACCTGGACCGCCGCCCGGGCCAGCTTTCGGGCGGTCAGCGCCAGCGCGTCGCCATCGGCCGGGCCATCGTGCGCGAACCCTCGGCCTTCCTGTTCGACGAACCGCTGTCCAACCTGGATGCGGCCCTGCGGGTCGGCATGCGGCTGGAGATCAGCGAGCTGCATAACCGCCTGAAGACCACGATGATCTACGTGACCCATGACCAGGTCGAGGCGATGACCATGGCCGACAAGATCGTCGTCCTGCAGGCGGGCCGGATCGAGCAGGTCGGCAGCCCGTTGGAACTCTATCGCAGTCCCCGCAATGTCTTTGTCGCAGGCTTCATCGGCAGCCCGAGGATGAACCTGTTCACGGGCGCGGCAGCGGCGGAATACGGCGCCGAGACCATCGGTGTGCGGCCCGAACATATCTCGGTCTCTGCCGATGGCGGCAAATGGAAAGGGCGGATCGGCGTGTCCGAACATCTGGGCTCGGACAGCTTCTTCTACGTCGAGGATACCGGGCTGGCGGATGCCGTCACCGTCCGTGCCGATGGCGAGGTGGCATTCCGCCATGGCGACGAGATCTGGTTGAGCCCCGCCGAGGACAAGATACACCGTTTCGACAAGAACGGCGACCGCATGTAATCGGGACATGGCGGCGGTCACGCCGCCGCCTTGTTCCGAGATGACCGAACATGCCTTTTCCCAAGGCACCCTGACGAAAGGCTCCGCAATGGCTATTGCCCTGTCGCAATCCACACTCAACGATCTGGCGGCCGACGTCAGCCGCCCCGGCTATGACCGCGCGGCCCTGCGGCCCGGCATCCTGCATGTCGGCGTCGGCAATTTCCACCGCGCGCATATGGCCTGGTATCTCGACCGCCTGTTCGAACAGGGCGAGGGCCATGACTGGGCGCTGGTCGGCGCGGGCGTGCGCCCCGGCGACGCCGCCATGCGCGAAAACCTGCAGGCGCAGGACTGGCTGACCACGCTGGTCGAACTTGACCCAAAGGGGCTGAACGCCCGGATCATCGGCTCGATGGTGGATTTCGTCGAGGTCAAGCCGGAACCCGTCATCGCCGCCATGTCCGACCCGGCGATCCGTATCGTCTCGCTGACGATCACCGAGGGCGGCTATTACGTGGACGCGCAGACCGGCGGTTTCGACGCCGCCCATCCCGACATGGCCCATGACGCCGCCAATCCCGAGGCCCCGCAAAGCGTGTTCGGCATGATCCTTGCCGCCCTGCGCCGCCGCGAGGCGGCGGGCATCCCGCCCTTCACCGTCATGTCCTGCGACAACCTGCCGGAGAACGGCCATGTCTGCGCCCGCACCGTGACCGGCCTCGCGCAGCTTTCCGATCCCGGATTCGGCAACTGGGTGCGGGAAAACGTCGCCTTCCCGAATTCCATGGTCGATTGCATCACCCCCGCCACCTCGGACCGCGAACGGGCGCTGGTCCGCGACCGCTTCGGCATCAGCGACGCGGCCCCGGTGGTCTGCGAACCCTTCCGGCAATGGGTGCTCGAAGACAATTTTCCGCAAGGCCGCCCGCCGCTGGAAAAGGCCGGTGCGGAATTCGTCGCCGATGTCAGCCGCCACGAATTGATGAAACTGCGCATCCTCAATGGCGGGCATGCGGCCATCGCCTATCCCGCCGCGCTGCTGGGGCACCATTTCGTCCACGAAGCCATGGCCGACCCGCAGATCGAGGCATGGCTGCGGGCGCTGGAAACCCGCGAGATCATCCCCACGCTCGCCCCCATCGACGGCGTGGATTACGGCGATTACCTGGAACTGATCGTGAACCGCTTCGCCAATCCCGAGATCGGCGACACCGTGGCGCGCCTTTGCCTCGACGGCTCGAACCGGCAGCCGAAATTCATCCTGCCCACCATCGGCGATGCACTGCGCGATGGGCACGCCATCGAAGGGCTGGCCCAGGAGGTCGCCTTCTGGTGCCGCTATTGCGAACGCCGCGACGAGGCGGGCGGTGAGATCGCACCAAATGACGACAATCACGAAGCCCTGCGCGAACGCGCCCTCGCCGCACGCGAAAACCCTCTGGCATTCCTTGAAAACCGCACCGTCTTCGGTCCGCTGGCCGATGACAGGCGTTTTCAGGAGGCTTTCGCGCGCAGGTTGACATCGCTTCACGAGAACGGCACCCGCGCCGCGATCGAAAGCTATCTCGGCGGGTAGAGGCGCAATCTGCGCCGAACAGCAAACGATCACCCGGCGAGGCGCGGGCGGTGCTCCTCCTGCCGCCCGCGCGTTTTTTGGCGGCTTTTGGGTCTGAACCGAAACGGGTGGAGCCGCCTCCGGCGATGGCTGGGGGTTTCACACCCCGTCGCCGGCAGGTCTCTCGAACCAGTGGCGCGACCGGCCGGCGCCCCCGTGGGATATTTACATGAAGAAGGGGCGCAGAGTTTTCGGAGATGTCGAATTCGGGGTGCCGTGGCCGGTCTCGTTGCCCTAGCGGAACATCCCCGGACGGAGCTGGATGCCGTGATCCAGCCATGCCTTCATCGCCGCCAGCATGTGGGACCAGCCCATGCAGTTCCCATAGGCCGCGCCCAGCCCCGCCGGATCGGCGCTCCAGCCCGTTTCGGTAACGCTGACCTTGCAGCGGTTTCCGTCCAGCGGCTCGAAGCGGAAGGTCACGCGATTGCTGCCCTTGCCTGTCGGATGCGGCCAGTCGAACGCGATCAGGCGCGGTGCATCGGCCTCGACCACCTGCACATCGAAAGGCCCCGGGAAATCGGCGAATTCCCATGTGACGGTCGCGCCGGACTCCATCCGCCCTTTGGCACCACCCATGGTGAAATGCCGGCCGAGCTGGTCGGGATCGGCGACAGCCTCATAGGCGCGCCCGGGCGGCACGTCCATGATCGCCCAGACAGTGAAATCCATATCCTTGTCAGACAGGGTCATGTGACCTCCCATCGATAAAATTGCATTCAAATTCACCTGTCGCCATGCCGAGCCGCGTTGCGGCAGCAGCGCCCTTATAGTAATCATCATGGGCAAACAGGCAAAGGACATCTCATGCGCGCTTTCCTGCTGAGGCTCATCGCCCTGCTGACCCTGGCCGCACCGGCACAGGCATTCGATACGAATGCCGGAACGGCCTGGGTCTATGACATGGCGACCAGTACCGTGCTGATGGAAAAGAATGCCGACCAGCCGGTTCCTCCGGCCTCGATGTCCAAGCTGATGACGGTCTACATGCTGTTCGAGGCACTGCAGGAAGGGCGCGTGCAGTTGGACACGCGTCTGCCGGTCTCGACCAAGGCGCGGCAGATGGGTGGCTCGACGATGTTCCTGAACGAGCAGGACCGCCCCACCGTGGAAGAGCTGATCAAGGGCATTATCGTGCTGTCGGGCAATGACGCCTGTGTCGTCGTGGCCGAGGGGCTGGCCGGCACCGAAGAGGCGTTCGCCCGGCAGATGACGGAAAAGGGCAAGGAACTGGGACTGACCAATTCGGTCTTTGCCAATGCTTCCGGCTGGCCCCAGCCCCGCCACCGGATGACCGCCCATGACCTGGGCATCCTGGCCACGCACCTGATCCGCGATTTCCCCGACCTGTACAAGAATTTCGCCCTGACCGAGTTTCCCTTTGACAACCGCGCCCCGGCGAACCGTTTCAACCGCAACCCGCTGCTGAAGCTGGGGATCGGCGCGGATGGGCTGAAGACGGGCCATACCCAAGAGGCCGGTTACGGGCTGGTCGGCTCGGCGGTGCAGGATGGCCGCCGGGTGATCTTCGTCATTACCGGATTGCCAACCGACACCGCCCGCGCCGAGGAGGCCGAGCGGATCGTGAACTGGGCCTTTCGCCAGTTCACCATGGAAACGCTGGTGCCGGGCGGTGAAACCGTGGTCGAGGTTCCGGTCTGGCTGGGCACCGCATCGCGCGTGGGGCTGACCACGAAGGACGGTGTCAATGTGCTGATCCCCGCAGGGGCACAGGATCAGGTCAAGGTCGAAGCGGTCTATAACTCGCCCATCCCCGCCCCCATCGCCAAGGGCGATCAATTGGGACAACTGGTGGTGACCGTGCCGGGTGCCAAGGATGCGGTCACGCCGCTGCTTGCCGCGCAGGACGTGCCCGAGGCAGGGTTCATGGGCCGGATGAAGGGCGCGGTGATGCGGCTTGGCAGCAAGGCCATCGACGCCGTGGGCGGCTGATGTTCCTGAGTTTCGAAGGGATCGACGGCTGCGGCAAGTCTACCCAGGCAAGGCTTCTGGCCGAGGCCCTGCGGACTGAGGGGCACGAGACCGTATTGACCCGCGAACCCGGTGGCAGCGAGGGAGCCGAGGAGATTCGCCGGCTGCTGGTCGAGGGCGCGGGCGAACGCTGGTCGGCCAAGACCGAATGCCTGCTCTTCACCGCCGCCCGCCGCGATCACCTTGAACGGGTGATCCGGCCGGCCCTGGCCGAGGGCAAGACCGTCATCACCGACCGTTTCGCCGATTCCACCCGCGTCTACCAGGGCACGGCGCGGGGTGAATTGCGGAGCATGGTGGACCGCCTGCACGAATTGACGATCGCGATGGAGCCCGACCGGACATTCGTGATCGATATCGACCCGGCGACGGCGCTGGCCCGCGGCAATGCCCGCGGCGGCAGGGAGGATCGCTTCGAAAGCCTCGGGCTGGAATTCCAGCAAAACCTGGCGGCGGGGTTCCGATCCCTTGCGCGGGAATATCCCGGCCGCGTCCGGCTGATCGATGGCGGCGGCAGCATCGAGGACGTGGCTGCTCGCGTCCGGGCGGCGTTGTGAGCCGCGATCCGCAGGACATCCCCGAGCCCGACCGGGTTCCCGGCGCCCCGCATCCGCGCATGACCCCGCATGTGATCGGCCAGGAACCCGCCATCCGCGATTTCGTCGAAGCCACCCGGGACGCGCCTGCATCACGCCTGGTTGCTGACCGGGCCGCGCGGCACCGGCAAGGCCACGCTGGCATGGGCCATCGCCCGCTGGCTGATCTCGGGTGCAGGCAGTGACGATCTTTCCGTGCCCGGGGACGATCCCGCCGCGCGCCGCATCAGGGCCCTGTCCGAACCGGGCCTGCAACTGATCCGCCGCCCATGGGACGACAAGGCCGGCCGGTTGCGTGCCGAGATCACCGTGGACGAGATCCGGCGGCTTTTGTCCTTTTTCCACCTGTCCGCGTCCGAGGGCGGTCACCGCGTCGCCATCATCGATGCCGCCGACGAGATGAACACCGCCGCCGCCAACGCCCTGCTGAAAGTGCTGGAGGAGCCGCCGGGCAACGGCTTGATCCTGATGATCGCACATCAGCCCGCACGGCTTCTGCCGACAATCCGTTCGCGCTGCCGGACGCTGCGGCTGAACCCGCTGACGCCGGATCTGATGACGCAGGCGCTTGCGGGACTGGGCGTCGAAGAGGATGCCGAGGCCCTGGCGGCGCTTTCCGACGGTTCGGTGGGCGAGGCGCTGCGCCTGGCCGGGCAGGACGGGCTTGCCCGCTATCAACAGATCGTCGATCTCTTCGCCACGCTACCCCGGCTGGACCGGCTGGCGGCGGCGAAACTGGCCGAGGCGGCGGCGGGCCGGGCCAATGCGGATGGCGATCCTTTTGACCTGATCATCACGCTGCTGGACCGTTTCCTGACCCGCACCGCCCGTGCCGGGCTGATGGGCGCGCCCCTGCCGCAAGCCGCCAAGGGCGAAGGTGCCCTCATGGCGCGGCTGTCGCCCGACGATCGGGCGGCGCGGGCATGGGCCGAGGCACAGGCGCGGCTTTCGGCGCGCGCGCGCTCCGGCCGGGCGGTCAACCTTGACCCTGCCGCGCTGGTGATGGATATGCTGACGGAACTGGCGCATCTGCCGCCCGCACAATCCGCCCCGCCTGCCACGAGTTGATCCCATGACCCAAGCGGCCCTTCCCCCGCCGATTGTCGACAGCCACTGCCATCTGGACTTCCCCGATTTCGGCGGAGAGCATGACGCATTGCTTGCCCGCGCGGCCGAGGCCGGCGTCACCCGCATGGTCACGATCTGCACCCGGCTGCGGTTGGAACCGCAGGTCCGCGCGCTGGCCGAGGCGCATGAGGGCGTGTTCTACGCCGCCGGCACCCATCCGATGAGCGTCGCGGATGAGCCCATGGCGACCATCGAGGAACTGGTCGCGCTGGCCGATCACCCGAAATTCGTCGGTATCGGCGAGACCGGGCTCGATTATCACTACACCGCCGAAAGCGCGGGCGCGCAGCAGGAAAGCCTGCGTCTGCATATCGAGGCCGCCCGCCGGACCCGCCTGCCGCTGATCATCCATGCCCGCGATGCCGATGATGACATGGCCCGCATCCTGACCGAGGAATATCGCGCCGGGGCCTATTCCTGCGTCATGCATTGCTTCAGCTCGGGCGCGGAACTCGCCCGGGCCGCGCTTGATCTGGGTTTCTACCTGTCGATGTCGGGCATCGCCGCCTTCCCCCGCTCGACCGAGCTGCGCGAGATTTTCGCCGCCGCCCCGGTGGACCGCATCCTGGTCGAGACCGACAGTCCCTATCTTGCTCCGCCGCCCCATCGCGGCAAGCGTAACGAACCGGCCTATGTGGCGAAAACCGCTGCCGTCGGGGCCGAGATCTTCGGCATGGATTATCCCGATTTCGCCCGCCGGACCTCTGCAAATTTCGACCGCCTGTTCTGGAAGGCCGCCGGAGGCGCGGCGTGATCCGCGCGACCATCCTCGCTGCGGCTCTTCCGGCGGGGTACCACGGATCGGCAATCGGTGGGGTGCCTGCGACCCCAGGAATCCGAAGAACCGCCGCCGCCGCTGCTCGCTTCTGCTCGAGCGGGAGGGGAGCGAAGGCGTCACCCAGGTGCTGATCGATACCGGCCCCGACCTGGTGCCGCAGCTTCTTGATGCGGGCGTGGCCACGCTGGACGCGGTGATCTATTCCCATCCCCATGCCGACCATATCCACGGCATCGACGATCTGCGGCAACTGGTCTACAACGCCCGCCGCAGGATGCCTGTCTGGGCCGACACGCCAACGACCGAGGCGCTGGTTGAACGTTTCGGCTATATCTTCGAGGCGCCAGAGGGCAGTCATTACCCGCCTATCGCCGATCTGCACCGGCTGGACGGTCCGGTGACCATCGATGGCCCCGGCGGCGCGCTGAACTTTCACCCGTTCCGGGTTCCGCATGGCGGGATCACCGCTCTCGGGTTCCGGATCGGCGGGCTGGTCTATCTGCCTGACGTGTCGGAGATCCCCGAAAGCGCCTGGCCCATGATCGAGGGGGCGGAGACATTCATCTGCGACGCGCTGCGCCCCGAGCCCCATCCCAGCCATGCCCATCTGGCGCAGGCGCTGGACTGGATCGAGCGTTCCGGATGTCCGCGCGGCGTGCTGACCAACATGCATATCGACATGGATTACGATCAGGTCATGGCGCAGACCCCCGACCATATCCTGCCCGCCCATGACGGGATGGTGATCGAGGTTTCGGCAAAACGTCCCACCCTGCCCCCGATGATGGCGGACCTGCTGTGAGCGCCCTGTTCACCATCATCCTGCCGGTCTTCCTGGTCGTGGGTTTCGGTTACCTGGTCAGCTGGCGGGGATGGTTCGGCGAAAGCGCCGTCAACGGTCTGATGAATTTCGCCCAGAATTTCGCGGTGCCGACGCTGCTTTTCGCCTCCATGGCCAGGCTCGATCTTGGATCGGAATTCCGCGCCAGCCTGCTGATCCCCTTCTATGCCGGTGCCTTCGCCAGTTTCACCGCCGGATGGGCCGGGGCAAGATACCTGTTCAAGCGCGGGCCCGAGGATTGCGTGGCGATCGGCTTTGTCTGCCTGTTCTCGAACAGCCTGTTGCTGGGGATCCCGATCACCGAGCGCGCCTATGGCCCGGATGCGCTGCATGGCAACTGGGCAATCATCGCGCTGCATTCGCCGATGCTCTATACATTCGGGATCAGCGTGATGGAGTTCACCCGAGCCCGCGACAGCGGCCTGTCGCTTGGCCGGGTCGCGATGCGGGCATTGTCGGGCGTTCTGCGCACGGCATTGGTGATCGGCATTATCTGCGGCCTTGCCATGAACCTGCTGATGCAGGCCGGGCTGGTCATGCCGGCGGGTTTCTGGGCCGCGGTCGAGATGATCTCGCGCGCGGCGCTTCCGGCGGCACTGTTCGGGCTTGGCGGCATCCTCTATCGTTACCGGCCCGAGGGCGACATGGCGACGATTGCCATGTGCTGCGCCTGCGGGCTGATCCTGCATCCGGCGATCACCTTCGGTCTTGGCAAGACGGTCGGGCTCGATACCGCGGGAATGCGCTCGGCAGTGATGACGGCGGCGATGGCCCCGGGCGTCAATGCCTATCTCTTCGCCAATATCTACGGCGCCGCACGCCGCGTTGCCGCATCAACCGTACTCGTGGGAACGGCGCTTTCGATATTCAGCGTATGGATGTGGCTCGCCATCCTGCCCTGAGATGATCCCGCCGCCCCGCGCCCAAGGCATGGGAGGCAGGCGGCAGCGCCCCTCAGATCCCCTCGCCGACGAAAGCCTTTTCGACGACGAATTCCTTCGGTTCGGAATTCGCACCCTCGCGCATACCGAAACCTTCCAGCACTGCCTTGACATCCACGTTGAAGGCCAGGCTGCCGCAGATCATCGCACGGTCGGTCTCGGGGCTCACCGGGGGCAGGCCCAGATCGTCCAGCACCTTGCCCGAGCTGAGATTGTCGGTGATCCGGCCCATCTGCGGCGATTCCTCGCGCGTGGTGGTCGGATAATAAAGCAACCGATTGGCGAAATCCTCGCCGTAAAGCTCGCCCAGCAAGGGATCATGGCGCAGGTTCTCGACCAGTTCGCGGCCATAGTTCAGCTCGTCGGCGGTGCGGCAGGTATGCATCATGATGACCTGCTCGTAGCGCTCATAGGTCTCGGGGTCGCGCATCAGGCTGGCGAAAGGCGCGATGCCGGTGCCGGTGGCCAGGAACCACAGCCGCTTGCCCGGCAGAAGCGCGTCCAGCACCAGCGTGCCGACCGGCTTGGGACGCAGGATGATCTCGTCGCCTTCCTTGATATGCCGCAGCTTCGAGGTCAGCGGCCCGTCCTGCACCTTGATCGAATAGAATTCCAGCTCATCGTCCCAGTTGGGCGAGGCAATGGAATAGGCGCGCAGGAGCGGCTTGCCATTGTCGCCCAGCAGCCCGATCATCACGAATTCGCCCGAGCGGAAACGCAGCGAGGCAGGCCGCGTCACCCGGAACGAGAACAGGTGATCGTTCCAATGCTTGACCGCGGTCACGGTCTGTGCGTCGGGCAGGGTCTTCTTGGCGGTCGTCTGAGCGGCCTCGGTCACGGGCATATCCAGCGTCATCTGTGAATTCCTGAGTGTTCTAGTGTTTCTTTCGGGCGGGCGAAAGGCCCCTCAGCCGGCAAGCTGCGCACGATGGTCCCAATCACGCCAATCGGCCCGCGCCAGCCATTGTTCCTGCGGCTGACGCTCGGCAAGCTCGGGGGTGATCTCGACCTCGTCGAAGCCCACGCGGCGGGCCATGGCATATTGATCGGCGATCAGCTTGCCGGTGGCGCGCAGACGGCCCTCGAAGCCCAAAGCGCGCAGCCTGCGGGCCAGGGAAAAGCCGCGCCCGTCGCCGGTTGCCGGGAAATCGATGGCGATCACCGCGCGATGCAGGTGATCGACCAGTTCCTCGGGAGCGGTCTCGGGCGCCAGCGTGACCTCTGCCGCATCGCTCAGCGGGTGGAAACCGTCGTCGCGGACGATGATCTGTTCGCTCATGCCGGAACCTTTCCGCGGACCATGCGTCCGCCAATGAAGTGAATGCCGCATTCGGTTTTCTCGCTGCCACGCCAACGGCCTGCGCGGGGATCTTCGCCCTGCTTCACGGGCGAGGTGCAAGGCGCGCAGCCGATCGAGGGATAGCCTTTCGCGACCAGCGGATGGCGCGGCAGGTTGTTCTCGATCATGTAGGTCTGCACGTCCTCCATGCGCCAATGGGCCAGCGGATTAACGCGCAGGCGCAGGGGCGGCTCGGGCTCGAAGAATTCCAGATCGGTCCGTTGTCCGCCCTGGAAACGCTTGCGCCCCGTGATCCATGCATCAAAGCCCGAGAGCGCTGTTTCCAGCGGCACGGTCTTGCGCAGGTCGCAGCAGGCATCCTGGTTGAACTGGTGCAGGGTGCCGTCGGGATCGAGGCGCGAAACCTCGGTTTCGTTCGCCCGGATCACCCGCACATCGGTCAGCCCCAGCTTGGCCGAGACCTCGCGCTGATATTCCAGCGTCTCGGGGAACAGCATCTGGGTGTCGATGAACAGCACCGGCAATCCCGGCGCCACGACCGAGACCATGTGCAGCAGCACGACCGACTCGGCCCCGAATGACGATACCAGTGCCACCTTGCCCAGATCGGGATCGGTGACGGCACGGCGCAGGACTTCGGTCGCTGCGTGGTGCCGGTATCGCTCGTTGAGCCGCTCGGCCCGGATATCGAGCGATTGATCAAGCATCTACCGTCTCCGGATAGAGGGCTGCCTTGAAAGGCGCGGGACCAAGACGGCGATAGGCGTCGATGAAGGGCTCACCCGCATCCTCGCGCAGTTCCAGATAGGCGCGCAGCAAGCGGTCGATGGCCGGAACCACCTCTTCGGCGGGGAAGCCCGCACCGGCGCGCTGGCCGATAGCCGGGATATCGTAGCCGTCGCCGCCAAGGGTGATCTGGTAATTCTCGACCCCTGCCCGGTCCAGGCCGAGAATGCCGATATGACCCAGATGGTGATGACCGCAGGCATTGATGCAGCCCGAGATGCGGATATTCAGCTTGCCGATCTCTTCTTCCAGCCCTTCGGCACGGAAATGCTCGGCGATCTCCTGCGCGATGGGGATCGAGCGGGCGGTGGCCAGCGTGCAGTAATCCATGCCGGGGCAAGCGATGATATCGCTGGTCAGCCCGGCATTGGCCGTGGCCAGCCCAACTTCGCGTAGCGCGAGGTAAAGCGCCGGCAGGTCGGATTTATGGACATGCGGCAGCACCACGTTCTGATCGTGGCTGATGCGGATATCGGCGTGGCCGTAACGCTCGGCCAGATCGGCCAGCAGCCGCATCTGTTCGGCCGAGGCATCGCCCGGAGTCGCCCCCGGCGCCTTGAAGGTCACGATGACGCTGGCATAGCCCTCGATCCGGTGGCTATGCAGGTTGGTATCGGTCCAGCTGCGGAAAGCGGGATTCGCCTTGCGCTCGGCCTCGAACCCGTCCACCGGCGCGTTGCGGAACGAGGGCGGAGCGAAGCGTTCGCGGAAACCGGCCAGCGCCTCTTGGTCAATACCGCGGAAATCGGCCCGGCGAAACTCGAACTCTTGCTCGACTTCGGCCTTGAACACGTCCAAGCCGCGCTCGGCGACGGTGATCTTGATCCGCGCCTTGTACTTGTTGTCGCGGCGGCCACTCAGGTTATAGGTCGCGATGATCGATTCCAGATAAGGCAACAGATCGCCTTCCGGCAGGAAGTCACGGATCACCTTGCCCAGCATCGGCGTGCGGCCAAGACCGCCCCCCACCCAGACCTCGAAACCCCGCTGACCGTCCCGCTCGACGATGCGCAACCCGATATCATGGGCGGAAACCAGGGCACGGTCGCGCGCGCCGCCGGAGATGGCGATCTTGAACTTGCGCGGCAGGAACTGGAACTCGGCATGATCAGTGGACCAGCTGCGGATCAGTTCGGCATAGGGGCGCGGATCGGCGATCTCGTCCTTGGCGGCACCGGCGAAAGCGTCGGTGGTGGTATTGCGGATCGTGTTGCCCGAGGTCTGGATCGCATGCAGCCCGACAGAGGCGAGGTGATCCAGCATATCCGGGATTTCCACCAGCTTGGGCCAGTTGAACTGGATGTTCTGGCGGGTGGTCCAGTGGCCATAGCCCTTGTC
The DNA here is from genome assembly GCF_003007735.2 of Paracoccus methylarcula. Lineage (GTDB taxonomy): Bacteria > Pseudomonadota > Alphaproteobacteria > Rhodobacterales > Rhodobacteraceae > Paracoccus > Paracoccus methylarcula. The sequence continues at coordinate 41,944 of NZ_PXNQ02000002.1, read as the reverse complement.
GTAATGCGCGGCCAGATGGGCCAGCATCCGCATCTGGTCGGGGCTGATCGTGCCATAGGGAATGGCGATCCGCAGCATATAGGCATGCAGTTGCAGATAAACGCCGTTCATCAGGCGCAGCGGGCGGAATTCCTCTTCCGTCAGGCTACCATCCAGGCGGCGAGCAACCTGGGCGCGGAACTGGGCCGCACGGTGGCGAACATAGTCGGTATCGACGGGACGTGCATCAAACATTGGCTGCCTCGCATTGCTTGCTGGCCTGAATGCCGTGGAAATAGTTGGAAGGGCCGGTCTGGCGGAAGGCCTCGCGGAAATGGGTGGGCTCGGGGCCGTTCGGGCCGCGCCGGGCCTCGACCATGTAGGGGCCGACCACGAGATCGGACTGCCCGATGGCCTTCAACAGCGCCAGTTCGGCGATGGCCTCGTCCTCGAACAGGGTCGCCTGCGCGGGATCGGCGGTCCAGCCATCCTCGCACATCCAGACGTTATGGCCTTCGCGCAGATCGTTCGCGGTGATGACGCCGGGCTTTGCTGCCGTCGGGGTGAAGGCTTTGCTCATCTTTCGGACCTTTCCGTTGGTACCCTCAATATAGAATTTTGTTCTGGATCTTTGCGATAGGGTCGGAAAAATAAGGATGAACGGTTCGGAGGACAGATCATGGCGGAAAAAACGTCGCAAGACACAGGCACAGCACAAACAACCGTCCGCCTCGACGAGGTGGATCGCAAAATCCTGTCCCTGCTGCAGAAGGATGCCAGCCTGTCGCTGGACCAGATAGCCGACCGGGTGGGCGCCTCGAAGACCCCGGTCTGGAACCGTATCCGCAAGCTGCGCGAGGCCGGGGTGATCCGCCGGCAGGTGGCGATACTGGACCCGCAGGCATTGGGGCTGGAGGCCTGCTTCTTCGTGCTGATCCGCACCAGCGAGCATGACAAGGACTGGGCGGCGCGGTTCCTGCAGGCGCTGCGCGAACGGCCCGAGGTGATCGAGGCGCATCGGCTGGCCGGCGATATCGATTACATTCTGAAAGTGCAGGTCAGGAACGCGCGGGCCTATGACCGGTTCTACCAATCACTGATCGGCGAGGTGAAAATCCACAATGTCACCGCCCTGCTGTCGATGGAGGAGATCAAATCGACCAGCGCATTGCCGATCCCGGAAACCGGGCGCTGATCCGGCGGAGAGCTTTGGTCGAACCCGGGGGGCCGCAGCCGACCGGTCCGGGCGGCGGGCAGCCGGGCAATGGTCTGTTCGCCGTCAGACAAATCCGCCCGGCACGGGTCGGTATGGGGGGCTGCAGCGCGTGGCCATCAGCCTTTCCGCTGGATGATCGTTCCGCTTCCGGCGACCTTGAAGCATTTATCGCCTGGACCAACGGGCGTGGCCGGACTTCCATTGGAAAGCCTGTATTCATAGCCCCCGTCCATCTGTTGCCGCCTTCCGCCCATCGGCGTGAGGGAGACAGCCTCCCGAAGCTTGACAACCATGTAGGGATTGTGGTCAATATCCTCGCAATTGATGCGTCCGATCTCTCGCATTTTCAGTTCCTCCTCCATTTCATCCTCCCGCCTTCAAACGCGATTATGCAAGCAATGGTTGCCTTCCCGCGATCAATGGCGCCGGGACTGTCGCATGAATGCGACACAGGACGGCGGGAATGCCCCGGAGATGATCCGCCTACTCTCCCCTTTCAGACAAGGGATGAACGGCGGCCGAGACGTTTCCCTTCCCCTTCGCGCCTATTGGTTGATTTCCGGCTCGACGAGCCTTGCAAGCTTGCGCAGGCTTTCCTGCCAGCCGAGATAGCAGGCCTCGCGGGGGATCACGTCCGGCACGCCTTCCTGCCGGATCTCGATCTCGGTGCCGACCGAGACGGCCGTCAATGTGACGGTGACCTTCATCTCGCCCGGCAGGTTGGGGTCGTCGAAACTGTCGGTATAGACAAGACGCTCCCCCGGCACGAGTTCCAGATAGGTGCCACCGAAAGAGTGACCTTGCCCGGTGGTGAAATTGCGAAATGACATCCGGTGACCGCCGCCCACCTTCGGTTCCAGCTCATGCACCGTGCAGAGAAAGCCGAATGGCGGCAGCCAGCTTGCAACCGCGTCCGGTTCCAGGAACGCACGATAGATCTTTTCGGGTTTGGCCGCGATGACGCGGTGCAATTGGATGGTGCTGGGCATGATATCCCCCTCGGGTCTGGTTTCACTTGAGCCGAGCACTCGCCTTCCGATCGAAAGGCTCTGCCCGGTATCGATGAAGACGGCTGAAGGCTCGGTGGGTTCGGCCCGGTTAATGGGATCGAATCCCGGAGCGTTTCGCATCTCCCTGCAGAAAACAATACCAACCAGTCGGTATTTAATCAACCTGAAATTTGCCTCCCCCTTCGCAAGCTGTGGCAGCGGTGTCAAAAGGGAATAGCGGCCCTGTCCCGGCCCGCGCATAAACACCAGGCGCGGGGATCACGAGATCCGCCGCGCGAAAGCAAATTGCACCGGAAAAACATCCGGCTCACGGGAATGCGCCGATCTTCCCCTGGTTCCCGGGGCCGAACAGCCCCGAAGGACCGGGTCAAACCATCCGATCAACCATCATATGCTTGATCGAGGCGATGGCCTTGGCCGGGTTCAGCCCTTTCGGACAGGTATTCGTGCAGTTCATGATCGTATGGCAACGATACAGCTTGAAGGGATCCTCAAGCTCGTCCAGCCGTTCCCCGGTCGCCTCGTCGCGGGAATCGATGATCCAGCGATAGGCGTGAAGCAGCGCGGCCGGCCCCAGGTAGCGGTCGCCATTCCACCAATAGCTCGGGCATGCCGTCGAACAGGAGGCGCAAAGGATACATTCATACAACCCGTCCAGCTTCTTGCGATCCTCGATCGACTGCTTCCACTCTTTCCCCGGCGTGGGGGATTTGGTGATCAGATAGGGGTTCACGCTGGCATGCTGGGCATAGAAATGCGTCAGGTCGGGGATCAGATCCTTGACCACCGGCATATGCGGCAGCGGATAGATGGCGATATCCCCGCCGATCTCGTCGATGCCGTAGATACAGGCCAGATGGTTGCCGCCGCCAATATTCATCGCGCAGGAACCGCAGATCCCCTCGCGGCAGGAGCGGCGGAAGGACAGCGTCGGGTCGATCTCGTTCTTGATCTTGATCAGGGCGTCCAGGACCATCGGTCCGCATTTGTCCAGATCGACGAAATAGGTGTCCAGCCGCGGGTTTTCACCCGTCTCCGGCTCCCAACGATAGATCTGGAATTTCTTGACATTGGTGGCACCCTCGGGCCTGGGCCAGGTCTTGCCGACTCGGATCTGGCTGTTTTTGGGCAGGGTAAACTGGACCATGGGTTGCTCCTTTCAAAGAGTGCCTTCGGGCCGGTGGTCGGCATTGAACAGGGATTGCGTGCGGACGACCAGGTCGGCCACCTTGCCGCGCGCATGCGGGTTGATATTCAGGCTGTTGAGATGCCGCAGGAATTCCGTCGACGCATCGTTCAGCCGCGACATCGATGGCCCTTCGAGCGGCTGCAGCGCATCGATCTCGGCATCGCTCAGCCCCGCATGGAGAAGCAACTGCCGGCCGGGCCTTTCGGCTTCGGGTTCATCCTCCAGCTTGAAACGGGTCACGCGCTTGCCCCCCACCGCCTCGACCAGCCGCCGGTGCAGATCGCCCCATCCGGGCAGTTCCGCGGTCTCAAGCATGAATTCCTCTTCCCGGCGCGTATAGCCATCGGTGCGGACCGCCTGAGCCCAGACACTGGATTTCCACGCATTCATCCTGCGGCTGTAATAGACGAAATCGGTATCGAAATCTTTCGCATGGCCCCGAATGAGCGAGACGATTTGCGGCAAGGCCGGGTAAAGACGGGTTTCGCCGCCATTGCCGGGCATCGCCCCGGCCAGGTTCTCATGGCTCAGCAGCACCGGCAGATCATTGGCGGGCAATGTATCCAGCACATCGTCCAGCGCGATCTTCAGCGCGGCTTCCGCATCGCCGGATTCGCTTCTGAGACTGAAATTGACCGCGGCACGGCCCAGGGGGCGCATCGGGGTGCCCTCGTCAGGCGTGCGGACGACAAGGCGATCCGACAGCGCTTTCGCATTGCGTCCCAGGTGCCGCTGGATCGAGGTGCTGCCGGTTTTCTGAACGCCGACATGCACGATCAGGCGGCGCTTGCCTGTCCGGCCCTGCTGTTGTTCACCCTTCGAAACCATGTCACCTATCCACGCCAGCCGGGCTGATCGGCCAGAACCCGCGTCGGCATCTGTCCCGATTTGCGCAGCACACAGCGGTTGAACACATCCGACGGATCCCGTCCAAGGATATAGTCGGAAGAAATCTCGAGCTCGACACGGCCGGCGGCACGGGTTCCCCCGCTGCCGCCACCGATCGCGCCGATGGCCACCTCGCCGCGCGGGCGGCCAGCCAGTTCGGCATCGCGCAGGCAGCTTCGTTCCGCCCGGTCAACGGGGATCGGGCCGCAGGCGGCCAGCCCCCCAAGAAGCAGCAACAAGCCGAATGCGCGATGCCTTGCCTGCATCAGGCTGTCGTATTCGCGGCGGCGGAAATGCATTGCGTGGTCGCCGGGCGCGACACGATGCTGGCGACGCTGTCGGCGGTTCCCGACACCCCGGAACGGGCAGCCTGGGCGATGTCGATCAGTTCGGCGGTGGTCGCGTTATTCACCACGCAATCGGTATAGGGAGCGACATTGGCCCCCGGCAGCCGTTTCTCCATCTCTGAATTGATGACATTGCGCGCGACCTGCCGCGAGGCGGCATCGAGCGTGGTCGGCGCGGCAGGAGCCGTGGTGGGCGCGGTTGGCCCCGTGCCGGGGAGCGGTGTGTTGACCGCACAACCCGCAAGCGCAAGCGCGACGACGGAAATTCCGGCGAAAGATTTGAAACGCATCAGTAAACCCTCTTCTTAGGAGCAATCTTCTTCAGGTCGATCCCACCATCCTCGGCCTTTGTCAGCGGCTCCAGATGCACGGGGCGATAATCCAGTTTAACCTTGTTCCCCTCGACCCTTGCAAGCGAATGCTTGCGCCAGTTGGCATCATCCCGCTCGGGGTAATCCTCATGCGCATGGGCGCCGCGGCTTTCCTTGCGCGCCTCGGCGGCGGTGATGGTGGCCAGCGCGTTGGGCATCAGGTTGGTCAGTTCCAGCGTTTCCATCAGGTCGGTATTCCAGATCAGCCCGCGGTCGGTGACCTGCAGATCGTCCAGCTTGGCGGCGATGGCCTCCATCTTGCCGACGCCCTCGGCCAGCGTCTTGTCGGTCCGGAACACGGCGGCATCGGCCTGCATGGTGCGCTGCATCTCGTCACGCAGGGCGGCGGTCGACGTGCTGCCACTGGCGTTGCGGATCGCATCGAACCGATCAAGCGCCTTGTCCACCTGTTCCGGGTTGGTCGAAGGTATGCTCGATGCGCGGTCGACCACCTGCCCGGCCCGGATCGCGGCGGCCCGGCCGAAGACCACCAGGTCGATCAGGCTGTTCGAACCAAGCCGGTTGGCGCCGTGGACCGAGGCGCAGCCCGCCTCTCCCACGGCCATCAGGCCGGGGAAGGTAGCATCGGGATCACCCTCGGTCGGGTTCAGCACCTCGCCCCAGTAATTCGTGGGGATGCCGCCCATGTTGTAATGCACCGTCGGCAGCACCGGGATCGGTGCACGGGTCACATCGACCCCGGCGAAGATCTTGGCGGATTCGCTGATCCCCGGCAGGCGTTCGGCCAGCGTTTCGGGCGGCAGGTGCATCAGGTTCAGGAAGATATGGTCCTTGTGCTCGCCCACGCCACGGCCCTCGCGGATCTCCATGGTCATGCAGCGGCTGACCACGTCGCGGCTGGCCAGATCCTTGTAGGTCGGCGCATAACGCTCCATGAAGCGCTCGCCTTCCGAATTGGTCAGGTAGCCGCCCTCGCCCCGCGCACCTTCGGTAATAAGGCAGCCCGAGCCATAGATGCCGGTCGGATGGAACTGGACGAATTCCATGTCCTGCAGCGGCAGCCCCGCGCGCGCCACCATGCCGCCACCGTCGCCGGTGCAGGTATGGGCGCTGGTCGCGCTGAAATAGGCACGGCCATAGCCGCCGGTGGCCAGCACCACCATCTTGGCGTTGAAGACATGGATCGTGCCATCGTCCAGCCGCCAGCAGACCACGCCGGTGCAGCGCCCGTCCGTGATGATCAGGTCCAGCGCGAAATATTCGATGAAGAATTCCGCGTTGTTCTTGAGCGACTGGCCGTAAAGCGTGTGCAGGATCGCGTGGCCGGTCCGGTCGGCGGCGGCGCAGGTGCGCTGCACCGGGGGACCTTCGCCGAATTCGGTGGTGTGACCGCCAAAGGGGCGCTGATAGATCGTGCCGTCCTCGGTCCGGCTGAAAGGCACGCCGTAATGATCCAGCTCATATACGGCCTTGGGCGCCTCGCGCGCCAGGTATTCCATCGCGTCGGTATCGCCCAGCCAGTCCGAGCCCTTGACCGTGTCATACATGTGCCACTGCCAGTTGTCGGGGCCCATGTTGGACAGCGAGGCGGCGATGCCGCCCTGCGCGGCCACCGTATGCGAGCGGGTCGGGAAGACCTTGGTCACGCAGGCCGTGCGCAGCCCCTGCTCGGCCATGCCGAGGGTGGCCCGCAGACCGGCGCCGCCCGCGCCCACCACGACCACATCATATTCATGCGTTTGGGTTTCGTATGCAGCCATGATGTCCTCAGATCGCAATGGTGAAAAGTGCCATCTTCGCCAGAGCGAAGACCGCCGCCGCGATGACGGCCCAGCCAAAGATCACCGAGACGATGATCGCCGCCTTGCGTGCACTATGCTGGAAATAATCGTCGATCATGATCCGGGTGCCCTTCATGAAATGGACCATGCCCACGATCACGAAAAGCGCGGTGACGATCCCCGGCCATGGGCGTCCGAAATGGGCGATCAGCTCTTCGCGGGGCAGGCCGATGGCGCCGCCAACAGTGATCATGAAGAACGGGGTCAGGATCAGCAGCGCCCATGCGCTGACGGTCATGGCCCAGTGATCGGCGGTGCCGGAGCGGGTCGAACCAAGTCCGGTGGCGGCCTTGCGGGGGGTTATGTAACGCATCTTTTCCCTCGCCTCAGAAAATGAAGAACAGGATCAGGGTCAGCAGGGTCAGCACGACCGAGCCGATAATGATCGCCCAGGAGGATTTTTCCGCCTGCTCGATTTCCAGCATGTAACCGGCGTCGTAGAACAGGTGGCGGATGCCCGCGAGCAGGTGATACCACAGCGCCCAGGCAGAGCCGGTCAGGATCAGAAAGCCCAGCCAGGACCGCATCACCCAATCGGCGGCGGCGAAGGCGCCCGGCCCGCTGACCGCTGCGACCAGCCACCAGACCAGCAGCAGGATGCCGGCGACAAGCGCGTGGCCGGTCGCCCGGGTCAGGATCGACGTGACTGCCGCGATCGGCAGCTTGTAAACCTGAAGATGGGGGGATAGCGGCCGGTTACCCCGGTTCACATCGGCCATGATACGGGCCTCCTCTGTCGGTTCGAACTGATCCCGTCGCAGGCGCTTGGCTGGCCGCTCGGGCTGGCGTTTGGCAGTGTGTCTGGCCGCATTCTTGCCATCTGTCACCAGCTTATGCCAGTCCTTGGGCGCAATTTTAGCGGATTTCCGGAATTGTGATCACGCATGCCGCATGTGTGATCACATGAAACGGCAAACCAAGAAAATCCGTCAGGCTCTTCACCCCGAAGCGAGTGATCGCAGAACCGGCCATCCGATTCAAACCGGCATCAACGCCCAGTAATCCAGATCCAGCAGAACCTCTGGCGCGTATTTGCCGTCCTCGCCCTTCAGCACGAAATCGCCGCTGTCGCCCTTGGTCGCCACCAGCCGCAAGCGGATTGCTCCCACGCCCGGTGCGGCAGTCTCGGCCTTGTCCAGCACCTCGGACCAGGCCCGCACCGTATCGCCCGCGAAACAGGGATTGGCATGGGCGCCCGCGTTCAGAGCCACGACCATCTGCGCGTTGGCGAGCCCGTTGAAACTGAGCGCGCGCGCCATGCTGATGACATGGCCGCCATAGATCAGCCGCTTGCCATCCTCGCGATTGGTGGCGTCGAAATGCACCTTGGCGGTGTTCTGCCACAGGCGCGTGGCCAGCATATGCTCGGCCTCCTCGATGGTGACGCCATCGACATGATCGATCCTCTCGCCGATTTCGTAGTCACCCCACCTGTGATTTTCACCCGCAAGTTCAAAATCATATGCGGAAAAATTCAACTCGCTTGGAATAACGAGACCGCTGGCATCGACCACCTCTGCAAGCTCGGGGACGACCGTCTCGGGCGCCGGGGCCTCCGGGTCGCGCTTGCGCACCATCACCCAACGGACATATTCCATGACCGACTCGCCCGACTGGTTCAGGCCGCGCGTGCGCACCCAGACCACGCCGGTCTTGCCGTTCGAGTTCTGCTTGAGCCCGATCACCTCGGATTCCGAACGGATCGTATCCCCCGGCCAGACCGGCCTGAGCCAGCGCCCCTCGGCGTAACCGAGATTGGCAACGGCGTTCAGGCTGACATCCGGGACCGTCTTGCCGAAGACGATGTGAAAGGCGATCAGGTCATCCAGTGGCGCGGCCTTCAGCCCGCAGGCCCGCGCGAATTCATCCGACGAGGCCAGGGCGTGACGCGCCGGATACAGCGCGTGATACAAGGCCCTCTCGCCGCCCGAAACGGTGCGGGGAACCGCGTGGCGGATCACCTGACCAGTTTGATAATCTTCGAAGAAACGGCCCGGATTGGTTTTCGTCATTGCTGTCCCAGTTTCATCTCGGGGTGGTAATCGGCCTCGACCTCCTTGGTGACGGCCTGCGCGCAGCGCATCACGCCCCGCGCCGCATCGAAGGAGATCGAGGGGCTGCCATGCAATTGCCAGCCCTTTGCCAATGCGTCGCTGACCTTGTGACAGAAGGCAGAGGTGTCGTCCTCGGTCAGCAGGCGGTAGATCGTGCTCATGTCAGGCTCCATATGGCTGGGGTCCGACCCAACCGTGCAAGATTGCGACGACGGCCATGACCACGATGGCCCCGACAACCGCCATGACTTCCTTGCGGGCCGGGAAAGGGCCAGTCGGCGGTGTCCATGCGCTGTCGCGGTTGATGACGACGATCTCGGCCAGCGCCCAGACCAGCAATCCGCCGAACAGGATGAAGGAAGGCAGGTCGCCATTGACCAGCAGATGCGCCACCGCCCAGAGCGAGAAGCCGACCAGTTGCGGATGGCGCAGGTAAGCGGTCACGCGGGTCTTCATGCCGGCTGCCGCGAAAAGATAGAACGCGATCAATACCAGCAGGTTGTTCATACCGACCAGGGCCCCGCTGCGCCCCCACCAATAAGGTCCGTCCGAAATCCTGTAGCCCCAGATCATCAGGATCACCGACAAGAGCAGCAGCCCGGCCACCAGGCCCCTGCCGCGATCGCCCATCGCCTCGCGACGTTCGGGGGCCAGGCGTTTGAAAAGATGCGCGCCCCACCACAGGGCCACGCCAAGAATCAGGATCAGCATCTTGCTTCCTTTCGCTGGATGTGAATCCCATTCACTTTGGCATCATCCGGCCATGGCTGCAATCGCCTCGGCGCGGTCGAGCGTCTTGCGGGCGGTATCGACATGCAGGTTCTCGACGATACTGCCATCGACCACGGCCACGCCCTTGCCCTGGGCGGTGACGGCCTCGAATGCCTCGATCTGGCGGCGCGCAAGCTCGATCTCGGCCTCGGTCGGCGCAAAGACCTCGTTGGTGACGGCCAGTTGCGCCGGATGGATCAGGGTCTTGCCGTCGAACCCCATGTCGCGGCCCTGCTCGCATTCGGCCCGCAGCCCGTCATCATCCTTGAAGGCGTTATAGACACCATCGACGATCAGCTTGCCCTGCGCCTTGGCGGCCAGCAGGCACAGCCCCAGCCCCGCCTGCATCGGCAGGCGGTCCGGGCGAAAGCGGCTGTTCAGCTCCTTGGCCAGGTCATTCGTACCCATGACCATCCCTTCCAGCCGGGGATGCGCCGCGATTTCGGCGGCATTCAGCATGCCCAGGGGCGTCTCCATCATCGCCCAGAGCGGGGTATCGGGGACCAGCGCCGCCACCCTGTCCAGATCGGCGGCGCAATCCACCTTGGGAACCAGCACGGCATCGATCCTGTCTTTCAGCGCGGTGGCACAGTTCCGCGCATCATCCTCGCCCCATTCCGTTGCCAGCCCGTTGATCCGTACGATTCGGGCTCGCGCGCCGTAATCATGGCTGGTCAACGCCTCTGCCAGATATTCCCGCGCGAGTGCCTTCTCGCCGGGGGTGACCGCGTCCTCCATGTCGAAAATGATCGCATCCGCGGCCAGGTTCTGCGCCTTTTCCATCGCGCGCGTATTGGCCGTGGGGATGTAGAGAACGGAACGGTAAGGGCGGGCCATGAAATCCTCCGGGCAACTTTCTTGCGCGAAACTGCCTTGAGGCGCCAGAAATGGCAAGAAGAAATTTGCTGCGCTGCGGCATCACCCGGTCAGGGCCTGCCAGATCAGCCGCAGCGACACCGCGAGCAGCCCCCATGTGATCAGCCTGTAGAACAGCGCCTGCGGGATGATCCGCACCAGCCGCAAGCCGATCCAGACCGAGACCAGCGCGACAGGCGTGAGGATCGCCGCCACCTTCAGATTGGCAAGCGACAATTGGCCAAGGGCGGCATAGGGAATCAGCTTGACCCAATTCACGACGGCAAAGAACCATGTCGTGGTTCCCGCGAAGATCACCGTGGGCAGGCGAAGCGGCTGCACATAGACCTGATAGGGCGGCCCGCCGGAATGGCTGACAAAGCTGGTATAGCCGGCCAGCGCCCCCCAGAGACTGCCTCGCCTGGACGATGGTTGCCGCGGCTCGGCCGACAGATCGGGCCGGACCAGGGCGTTCAGCGCGAAGGCAAGGCCGATCAACCCCACGATCATGGTCACGCCCCGGTCGGGCACGACATGCGCCGTGGCCCATCCGAAGCCGATGCCGAGAACCGCTCCGGGCAGCGAGGTCAGCAGGACGCGCCGGTCGAAATCACGCCGGAAGGCCAGCAATCCACCGACATCGGACGCGATATAGACCGGCAGCATCAACCCCGCCGCCTGCACCGGGGACATCACCAGTGACAGGATCGGCACGGCCAGGATCGCGACCATGGCCAGCCCGCCCTTGGCCAGCCCAATCGCCATCGAGGCCAGGATGGCCAGCAGCCAACCCTCGGTAGACAACTGTAGCATCTCCCCTCTCCTCCAGGCTGTTCTATCGCGGCTGGCGGTAGTCGCGGCGCAACCTGTGGTCAAGCATGACTGCGGCTTAGGCTTGCGATTCGCACGGCAACGTTCTAACCACCCCGCAGCAAACACCCACCATATCGGAGGTTACTCATGGCCCGACCTAAAATCGCACTCATCGGTGCGGGGCAGATCGGCGGCACGCTGGCACATCTGGCTGCGATGAAGGAACTGGGCGACGTCGTTCTGTTCGATATCGCCGAGGGCATTCCCCAGGGCAAGGCGCTGGACATCGCCGAATCCGGCCCGGCCGAGGGCTTTGACGCCAGCCTGAAGGGCACCAATGACTATGCCGACATCGCGGGCGCCGATGTCTGCATCGTGACGGCGGGTGTTCCCCGCAAGCCGGGGATGAGCCGCGACGACCTGCTGGGCATCAACCTGAAAGTCATGAAAGCGGTCGGCGAGGGCATCAAGACCCACGCGCCCGACGCCTTCGTCATCTGCATCACCAACCCGCTGGACGCGATGGTCTGGGCGCTGCGCCAGTTCAGCGGCCTGCCCCGCAACAAGGTCTGCGGCATGGCCGGCGTGCTCGACTCGGCCCGCTTCCGGCATTTCCTGTCGCTGGAATTCGGCGTCTCGATGAAAGACGTGTCGGCCTTCGTGCTGGGCGGCCATGGCGACACCATGGTGCCGCTGACCCGTTACTCGACCGTTGCCGGCATTCCCCTGCCCGACCTGGTCAAGATGGGCTGGACCACCCAGGAGAAACTCGACGCCATCGTGCAGCGCACCCGCGACGGCGGTGCCGAGATCGTCGGCTTGCTGAAAACCGGCAGCGCCTTCTACGCTCCCGCCACCAGCGCCATCGAGATGGCCGAGGCCTATCTCAAGGACCAGAAGCGCGTCCTGCCCTGCGCGGCATATGTGGACGGCGCCTATGGGCTGAAGGGTCTTTATGTCGGCGTGCCCACCGTGATCGGCGCGAATGGGGTCGAGAAGGTCATCGACATCAAGATGGACAAGGACGAACAGGCGATGTTCGACAAATCCGTCGATGCCGTGAAGGGTCTGGTCGACGCTTGCAAGGGCATCGACAGCTCGCTGGCCTGAAAACCCGGCTCTTGCGAATAATGGAACGGCGCGCCACCATCGGCGTGCCGTTTTTCATTTGCAGGACCATTTCATGCGCCATTTCCTCGCCGCTCTGTTGCTGAGCACCGCGCCCGCCATGGCGGATGACACGACCACCTCGGCCTTGATCGCCGAGAAAGGGCTAAGTGCCGCCGGGGCGGAGCTTGAGGCATCTCCGGCCTCGCCCGACCGCGACATGGCGCTGGCGGCGGTGCGGTTCCTGTCCGGTATCGAGGCCGCCTATCAGGCCCGCTGGCGGATCGGCGCGACAGAACCGCTCATCCCCGCTCCGATCCTGGGCACATCGCTGCCCGGCAATCCCGCACCCGAACCGATGCGCGCGGATTTCCTCAACGGGCTTGCCGCCGATCTGTCGGCTTCCATGCAATCGACCCGTGAGATCCTGCGGGATGACGAGGCCGCCCTGGTCCTGCGCCTGCCGGATTTGTGGCTCGATGTCGATGCGGACGGCCAGCGCGGCCCGTCCGAAGGATTGCTGGATCTCACCCTGATGCCGCTTCCCGAGGGTGTTGACGGCGAAATCCGTTTCGATACTGCCGATGCCGAGTGGTTGCGCGCCTATACGCATCTTATCGAGGTGGCGACCGCACTGATCCTCGCCTTCGATCCCGAACCGGCGCTGGCAGGAAAGATCGAGTTGGACGAGACCCTGCGCGAACAATTCGCAACGATGCCCGACGATCCGCAACCCGATCCGGCCTTCGATTCCGAGGCGCGGTATTTCGGCCCCGTGATCGATCGCGTCGCGGTGGTCATTCAGACATTGCGGCACCAGCCCGACAAGGACAGGATCGCCGAAGCCGTCGAGCATGCTCACGCCATGATCGACGCCAACCGGAGTTTCTGGGCCATGATCGCCGCGGAAACCGACGACGACCGCGAATGGATCCCCGGCGACAACCAGAAGGCGGCACTTGGTTTCGATATCCCGAAAGGGGCCGGCAGGACATGGCTGGCCGTGCTGGAGGATGCCGAACAGGTTCTGGACGGCGAGCGCCTGATCCCCTATTGGCGTTTCGCGCCCGGCCACGGGATTGACCTGAAACACTGGCTTGACGATCCGCAGCCCGTCGACCTGGTCGGCTGGACCCAGGGTAGCGCCGCCCTGCCCCATGCCCGAATGGGCAAGACAGTCAGCCGCGATGCCTGGCGGGATTTTACCGGGATCTTCGGCGGACGCGCGGGTCTCTACATGGTCCTGTTCAACTGAAAGCGGTCGCCGCCCGATGTTAGCGCTGCGGGAATCGCCTCCCGCCCATCTTTGTGATCACATGCCGAATTGCCGTGATCACAAAGGTAGCATTCCGTGCAATTTTACCCATTTTCCCAGAAAAACGGTTCATACCTGCAGAAAGCTGTGCCAAGACTTTGGACAAATCTGCTGAACCGACGAGGGGGTCGCGATGAATATTCATGAATATCAGGCCAAGGCGCTGCTGCGCGAATTTGGCGCGCCGGTCAGTGACGGCCGCGTGGTGATGAAGGCCGACGAGGCCAAATCCGCCGCGGGCGAGCTGGACGGCCCGCTTTGGGTGGTCAAGGCGCAGATCCATGCCGGCGGCCGCGGCAAGGGTTCGTTCAAGGAAGCGGCGGCGGGCGACAAGGGCGGCGTGCGGCTGGCCAAATCCGTCGCCGAGGCCGAGGAGCTGACCCGCCAGATGCTGGGCCGCACGCTGGTCACCCATCAGACCGGCCCCGCGGGCAAACAGGTCAACCGCATCTATATCGAGGACGGCTCGGATATCGAGCGTGAACTGTATCTCGCCCTGCTGGTTGATCGCGGCACCTCACGCGTCAGCTTCGTCGCCTCGACCGAGGGCGGCATGGATATCGAGGAGGTGGCGGCAAGCACCCCCGACAAGATCGTCAGCTTCAGCGTCGATCCCGCCTCGGGCCTGTCGGATTTCCATGGCCGCCGCGTGGCCTTCGCCCTCGGGCTGCAAGGCCCGCAGGTCAAGCAATGCGTGGCGCTGATCCGCAACCTGTATCGCATGTTCATCGAGAAGGACATGGAGATGCTGGAGATCAACCCGCTGATCGTGACCAAGGACGGCAACCTGAAATGCCTCGACGCCAAGATGGGCTTCGACAATAACGCGCTTTACCGCCACTCGGACATTATCGCGCTGCGCGACGAGACCGAGGAGGACCCCAAGGAACTGGCGGCCTCGAAATTCGACCTGAACTATATCGCGCTGGATGGCGAGATCGGCTGCATGGTGAACGGCGCCGGCCTTGCGATGGCGACGATGGACATCATCAAGCTGTTCGGGGCCGAGCCCGCCAACTTCCTCGATGTCGGCGGCGGCGCCACCACCGAGAAGGTGACCGAGGCGTTCAAGATCATCACCTCCGACCAGAATGTCAAAGGCATCCTCGTCAATATCTTTGGCGGCATCATGCGCTGCGACATCATCGCCGAGGGTATCGTGACCGCCGTGAAGGAGGTCGGACTGCAGGTGCCGCTGGTCGTGCGTCTGGAAGGCACCAATGTCGAAAAGGGCAAGCAGATCATCAATGAAAGCGGTCTGAACGTGATCGCCGCCGATGATCTCAAGGACGGGGCCGAGAAGATCGTGAAGGCAGTGAAGGGGTAACTCCCCGGATCCACGAACTCAACGAAACTCTCGCAAATTCGGAGACGCCACGAAATGGCCATTCTCGTAGACAAGAACACCAAAGTCATCTGCCAGGGGATCACCGGCTCCCAGGGCACCTTCCACACCGAACAGGCGATCGCCTATGGCACGCAGATGGTCGGCGGCGTGACCCCCGGCAAGGGCGGGACCGAGCATCTGGACCTGCCGGTCTTCAACTCCGTGCATGAGGCGGTGGCGAAAACCGGTGCGACCGCGACGGCCATCTATGTGCCGCCGCCCTTCGCCGCCGACTCGATCCTTGAGGCGATCGATGCCGAGATCCCGCTGATCGTCGCGATCACCGAGGGCATCCCGGTGCTGGACATGATGCGGGTCAAGCGCGCGCTCGAAGGCAGCGCCTCGAAGCTGATCGGCCCGAACTGCCCCGGCATCATGACGCCGGACGAATGCAAGATCGGCATCATGCCCGGCAGCATCTTCAAGCGCGGCTCGGTCGGCGTGGTCTCGCGCTCGGGCACGCTGACCTACGAGGCGGTCAAGCAGACCTCGGATGTCGGCCTTGGCCAGTCCAGCGCCGTGGGCATCGGCGGCGACCCGATCAAGGGGATGGAGCATATCGACGTGCTGCAAATGTTCCTCGACGATGACGAGACCGAATCGATCATCATGATCGGCGAAATCGGCGGCAGCGCCGAGGAAGAGGCCGCCGAATTCCTGGCCGAGCAGAAGAAGAAGGGCAAATGGAAGCCCACCGCCGGTTTCATCGCCGGCCGCACCGCGCCTCCGGGCCGCCGCATGGGACATGCCGGCGCGATCGTCTCGGGCGGCAAGGGCGACGCCGAATCCAAGATCGAGGCAATGAAAAGCGCCGGGATCGTCGTCGCCGACAGCCCTGCGGGCTTGGGCGAAGCCGTTCTGAAGGCCATCGGAAGCTGATGAATTGACAGCCCGTGCCCCCCATTTAACTATGGGGGGCACGGGGGCAACCACCGCGCGAGGCATGACGTGGACGAACAGGGACCAGAGGCCCAGCAAGCGGAGCCCGCAGAAATGCGTTCGGCATGGCATTCCCGTTCCGTCGCTCCGCTGTCATTCGCCGCGATGCTGGCGCTGACCGCTTGCGGCGGCAAGCCCACCGATCTGGTCCTGCCCGGGGGCATTCCCGCCCGGACCGATCTGCACGAGGCCAGCTCTCTTCCACCCGATTCAGTCCGCACCGTTGCCCGCCGCGATTACGGCTGGCGGCTGATCTACCATCCTGCCCGCGCCCCGGCCTCTGCCGATCAGGGCGCGGCGCGGGCGCTTTGCGGGCTCGAAAGCCGCAGGGTCGCCCGCATCGAACATGTACCCCGCATCGATCCCTATGCCGATCCTGGCGCCGCCATGATCGATATCTACTGTGCCTGACAACTTTTTCTTCTGCCCTGAACCGGGGATGAGCCATGAACGACCAGCCAAACAACTCTGATTTCCACGATTCCTCGTTTCTCCAGGGCCATAACGCGGCCTATGTAGAGCAGCTTTACGGTCAATGGGCCAAGGATCCGGCCGCCGTCGATCAGGCCTGGGACGCCTTCTTCCGCACCCTTGGCGATGCCGAGGGGGACGCGGTGCGCGAAGCCCAGGGGCCGTCATGGGCGCGCAGCGACTGGCCGCCGGTGCCGAGCGATGACAACACCGCCGCCTTGACCGGGGAATGGCCGATGGCCCCCAAACCCGAGGCGGATGCGGCGATGAAGAAGATCGCCGCCAAGGCCGCCGAAAAGGGCATAGACCTGACCGAAGGGCAGATGCGCCAGGCAGTGCTCGATTCGATCCGCGCCCTGATGCTGATCCGCGCCTATCGGATCCGCGGCCACCTGCATGCCGACCTGGACCCGCTCGGGCTGCGCAGCGTGCCCGATCATGGCGAGCTGAAGGCCGCGACCTACGGGTTCGGCCCCGATGACCTGGACCGCCCGATCTTCATCGACAATGTGCTTGGCCTGGAGGTCGCCACGATCCGCCAGATCGCCGAGCTGATGAAACGCACTTATTGCGGCACTTTCGCGCTGCAATACATGCATATCTCGAATCCCGAGGAAGCCGCCTGGCTGAAGGAGCGGATCGAAGGCTACGGCAAGGAGATCCAGTTCACCAAGAATGGCCGCCGCGCCATCCTCAACAAGCTGGTCGAGGCCGAGGGTTTCGAGAAGTTCCTGCATGTCAAGTATATGGGCACCAAGCGTTTCGGCCTTGACGGCGGCGAAGCGCTGATCCCCGCGATGGAGCAGATCATCAAGCGCGGTGGCGCGCTTGGCGTGCAAGAGATCGTTATCGGCATGCCCCATCGCGGCCGCCTGTCGGTCTTGGCCAATGTGCTGTCGAAACCCTATCGCGCGATCTTCCACGAATTCCAGGGCGGCAGCTTCAAGCCCGAGGACGTGGATGGCTCCGGCGACGTGAAATACCATCTGGGCGCCTCTTCGGATCGCGAATTCGACGGCAACATGGTTCACCTGTCGCTGACCGCCAATCCCAGCCATCTCGAGGCGGTGAACCCGGTGGTGCTGGGCAAGGCGCGGGCCAAGGGCGATCAGCTCAAGGATACGGCGGAACGGACTGCGGTGCTGCCGATCCTGCTGCATGGCGACGCGGCTTTCGCCGGTCAGGGCGTCGTCGCCGAATGTCTGCAGCTCTCGGGCATTCGCGGCCATCGCACGGGCGGCACGATGCATATCGTCGTGAACAACCAGATCGGCTTCACCACCGCCCCGCATTTCAGCCGCACATCGCCCTATCCCACCGATATCGCGATGATGGTCGAGGCACCGATCTTCCACGTCAATGGCGACGATCCCGAGGCTGTCGTCCATGCCGCCCGCGTCGCCACCGAGTTCCGGCAGAAATTCCACAAGGACGTGGTGCTGGACATCATCTGCTACCGCCGCTTCGGTCACAACGAAGGCGATGAGCCGATGTTCACCAACCCGGCCATGTATACCAAGATCAAGTCGCACAAGACGACGCTGCAGGTCTACACCGACCGGCTGGTCGCCGACGGGCTGATCCCCGAGGGCGAGATCGACGACATGAAGGCCGCCTTCCAGGCGCATCTCAACGAGGAATTCGAGATCGGCAAGAACTACAAGCCGAACAAGGCCGACTGGCTGGATGGAAAATGGTCCGGGTTCGAGCGGGAAGGCGCGGAATATGTTCCGGGACAAACCGGTATCCCGCCCGAGATGATGACACAGATCGGCCGCGCATTGACCACGGTTCCCGATGGGGTGAACCTGCACAAGACCGTGGATCGCCTGTTGCAGGCGAAAAGGAAGATGTTCGAGACCGGCACGGGCTTCGATTGGGCCACGGGCGAGGCACTTGCCTTTGGCTCGCTGCTGGTCGAGGGCCATGGCGTGCGTCTGGCCGGACAGGACAGCGCGCGCGGAACCTTCAGTCAACGTCACTCTGCCATCATCGATCAGAAGAACGAAGAGCGGTATTATCCGCTGAACAATATCTCGCAGGATCAGGCCCGTTTCGAGGTCATCGACTCGATGCTGTCGGAATATGCGGTTCTGGGCTTCGAGTATGGCTATACGCTGGCCGAGCCCAATTCACTGGTCATGTGGGAGGCGCAGTTCGGCGATTTCGCCAATGGCGCCCAGATCATGTTCGACCAGTTCATTTCCTCGGGCGAAAAGAAATGGCTGCGCATGTCCGGTCTGGTCATGCTGCTGCCCCACGGCTTCGAGGGCCAGGGTCCCGAACACAGCTCGGCCCGGCTCGAACGCTTCCTGCAGATGAGCGCGGAGGATAACTGGATCGTCGCCAATTGCACGACTCCGGCGAATTACTTCCACATCCTGCGCCGCCAGATCCATCGCGACTTCCGCAAACCGCTGGTCCTGATGACCCCGAAATCGCTGCTGCGCCATCCGCTGGCGGTCAGCACGGCCGAGGATTTCCAGACCGGCTCGACCTTCCACCGCGTCTTGTGGGACGATGCCGAGCGTGGCAATTCCGACATCAAGCTGGTTGCGGATGACAAGATCCGCCGCGTCGTCATCTGCTCGGGCAAGGTCTATTTCGACCTGCTCAAGGCGCGGGACGAAGCGGGTCTCACCGATGTCTACCTGCTGCGCCTGGAGCAGCTTTACCCCTTCCCCGCACAGGCGATGGTCAAGGAATTGGGCCGCTTCAAGCAGGCAGAGATCGTCTGGTGCCAGGAAGAGCCCAAGAACCAGGGCGGCTGGACCTTTGTCGAACCCTATATCGAATGGGTGCTGGAGCGTTTGGGTGCCAAACACGCCCGCGCCCGCTATGTCGGGCGCAACGCCGCCGCCTCGCCCGCGACCGGCCTCGCCTCGCGTCACAAGTCTGAACAAGAAGCGCTGGTGAACGAAGCGCTCACTATCGAAGGATGATCCGATGACCACCGAAGTTCGTGTTCCTGCCCTGGGCGAATCCGTCACCGAGGCGACCATCGCCACCTGGTTCAAGAAACCCGGCGATGCTGTCGCCGTCGATGAAATGCTGTGCGAACTGGAAACCGACAAGGTGACCGTCGAGGTTCCCAGCCCCGCCGCCGGTGTCCTGGCCGAGATCGTGGCCGCCGAGGGCGAGACCGTCGGCCCCGCAGCCTTGCTGGCGCAGATCGCCGAAGGCGCATCCGATGGCGCGGCGAAAACCGAAGCCCCCAAGGCTCAGGCGGCAGACGGCAAATCCGCCGCTGCTCCCGCGCCCGCCAAGGGCGGAGCCTCGGTCGATGTGATGGTGCCGGCGCTTGGCGAAAGCGTCACCGAGGCGACCGTCGCCACCTGGTTCAAGCAGGTCGGCGACAGCGTCGCCGCCGACGAGATGCTGTGCGAGTTGGAAACCGACAAGGTCTCGGTCGAAGTGCCCGCCCCCGCCGCCGGCGTATTGGCCGAGATCCTCGCGCCAGAGGGCTCCACCGTGGATGCCAAGGCGAAACTGGCGGTGATCGCCGAAGGCGCCGCTGGCACTGCGGCGGCCAGCCCCGCCCCGGCAGCCCAGCAGGGCAGCGCCACGACCAGCGCCCCGCCTCCGGCAAGGATGTCGAGGACGCGCCCGCCGCCAAGAAGGCGATGGCGGAAAAGGGCATCAGCCGCGATCAGTTGCAGGGTTCGGGCCGCGATGGACGGATCATGAAAGAGGATGTGGCCGGTGCCGCCGCGCCGAACGCCGTACCCGCCGCGGCGCGCGCACCATCGCCCGCGCAGGATGCCGCGCGCGAGGAGCGGGTCAAGATGACCCGGCTGCGCCAGACCATCGCCCGCCGCCTCAAGGACGCGCAGAACACCGCCGCGATGCTGACGACCTATAACGAGGCCGACATGTCCGGCATCATGCAGCTTCGCAACGAATACAAGGAGGCCTTCGAAAAGAAGCACAAGGTCAAGCTGGGCTTCATGTCCTTCTTCGCGAAAGCCTGCTGCCATGCGCTGAAAGAGGTGCCCGAGGTCAATGCCGAGATCGACGGCACCGATGTGGTCTACAAGAATTACGTCAATATGGGCGTGGCCGTCGGCACGCCTTCGGGCCTCGTCGTCCCCGTCGTCCGCGATGCCGACCGCAAGAGCTTTGCCGAGATCGAGAAGGAGATCGGCGAGCTTGGCGCCAAGGGCCGCGACGGCAAGCTGAGCATGGCCGAGATGCAGGGCGGCACCTTTACCATCTCGAATGGCGGGGTCTACGGCTCGCTGATGTCCTCGCCGATCCTGAACCCGCCGCAATCGGGTATCCTGGGCATGCACAAGATCCAGGAGCGTCCGATGGTCGTGGGCGGTCAGATCGTCATCCGCCCGATGATGTATCTGGCGCTGTCCTATGACCACCGCATCGTCGACGGCAAGGGCGCCGTGACCTTCCTTGTCCGCGTCAAGGAGGCGCTGGAGGATCCGCGCCGCCTGCTGATGGATCTGTAATTCAACTGCCGGCCGGGTCGGGGCCTGCGCCCCGTCCCGCCAATGAGGTATCCATGTCCGCCAAGACGCAATCCAGCTCCGATACGGTCGCAGAGCAACCTGTGCCGGCGCAGGCACAGGCGGAAACCCGCAACTGGATCGCCGTCGTCCCTCGCGACCACGCCCTTGAAAATATCGGGGGCGATTTCGCGATGCTGGAACATGGCAAGCTGGGGCCGCTTTTACGCCTGACACCGGGCGATTGGCTGATCTATTACTCGCCTCGCAGCTTGCAAAGCGGGGGCGAGGTGCTGAAAGCCTTCACCGCCATCGGCACCGTCAGGGATGCCGAACCCTACCAGATCAGGATGGATGGCGGCGCCATGGGCTTTCGCCGCGATATCAACTGGCTCTCGGCAACCGAGATACAGCTTGCCGATCTGACGCAGAAGCTGGATTTCACGCGGGGAAGCTGGGGGATGCTGGCCCGGCGCGGATTGTTCGAAATCACCGATGCGGATCGGCGGGTCATCCGCGCCGCCATGACGGGGGGATGACCCATGCAACTGCTCGCGCATTACCGGATCGGCGATTATGCCACATTCAAATCCGCCTTCGATGCAGATGCCGAGGATCGCGGCAATAACGGCCTGTCGCTGCTGCAATTATGGCGCGAGGACGGCTCGAATATCTGGGCCCTGTTCAATGTCACGAATGCCAAGTCGGCAAAGGATTATCTCGACGGTGCGGCGGGCGTGTTCAATTCGCAAGCGGGGGTGACCGCCACCAGCTTCCATTTCGTCGAGACCGTCTGACATGGGCGTGGAATTGACGGTATTGGCACTTGCCGGATTGTTGCAGGGCCTGCAATTCGTGGGCTTCTCGATCGCCGCCAACCGGCAGATCGGCCCGCAAGCCGCCATGGGTCCCCGCGATGACTGCCCCGCCCTGACGGGCGCGGCGGGCCGGTTGCACCGGGCGCTGAACAATCATTTCGAAGGGCTGATCCTGTTCACCCTCGCCACGGTCGTGGTGACGGCGGGGCAGCAGGAATCGGCCCTCACCTCGGCCTGCGCATGGATCTACCTGCTTGCACGGATCCTCTATGTGCCCGCCTACCTTTTGGGCTGGGTGCCGTGGCGCTCGGCCATCTGGGCGGTCGGCTTCGCGGCCACGATGCTGATGATCCTCGCGGCGCTGTTCTGACGCGGCGCGGCAAAACGATATAACCGCGGTCGACAGGCCGCATGGTCCGAAGGGCAGAAGGAGTGTGTGATGTCCACCTATGATCTGATCGTGATCGGCGCCGGTCCCGGCGGCTATGTCTGTGCCATCCGCGCAGCCCAGCTTGGCCTCAAGGTTGCCTGCGTCGAGGGGCGCGAAACACTTGGCGGCACCTGCCTGAATGTCGGCTGCATCCCGTCCAAGGCGCTCTTGCATGCCAGCCACATGCTGCATGAAGCCCATGAGAATTTCGAGCGCATGGGCCTGACCGGCGGCAAGGTCAAGACCGACTGGACCAAGATGCAGGGCTACAAGGCAGAGACCGTGTCGGGCAATACCAAGGGCATCGAGTTCCTGTTCAAGAAGAACAAGATCGACTGGCTGAAGGGCTGGGCAAGCATCGAGGGCCCCGGCAAGGTCAAGATCGGCGATACCCTGCACGAGACGAAGAATATCGTCATCGCGACCGGCTCGGTTCCCTCCGCGCTGAAGGGGGTCGAGGTCGACAACGATGCCGGCGTGGTCGTCGACTCGACCGGTGCGCTGTCGCTGCCGAAGATCCCGAAATCCATGGTGGTGATCGGCGCCGGTGTCATCGGGCTGGAACTCGGCTCGGTCTATGCCCGCCTCGGCGCGCAGGTGACGGTGGTCGAATATCTCGACGTTATCACCCCAGGCATGGATGGCGAGGTGCAGAAGCAGCTTCAGAAGACCCTGACCAGGCAGGGCCTCAAATTCGTCCTCGGCGCGGCGGTCAAGGGAGCGGAGGTCGCCAAGGGCAAGGCGAAACTCACCTATGCGCTGAAAAAGGATGACAGCGAACATGTGCTGGAGACCGATTGCGTGCTGGTCGCCACTGGCCGCCGCCCGCAGGTCGAAGGGCTGAGGCTGGACAAGATCGGCGTCGGGATGACCGATCGCGGCTTCGTCAAGATCGATGGGCATTGGGCCACGAATGTGCCCGGGATCTATGCCATCGGCGATTGCGTCCCCGGCCCGATGCTGGCCCACAAGGCAGAAGACGAGGGCATGGCGGTGGCCGAAATCATCGCCGGCAAGCATGGTCATGTGAATTACGACGTCATCCCCGGCGTGATCTACACCACTCCCGAGGTGGCGAATGTCGGCCTGACCGAAGAGGCTGCGAAGGAAAACGGCCGCAAGGTCAAGATCGGCAAGTTCCCCTTCATGGGCAATGCCCGCGCCAAGGCGATGATGCAGCCGGATGGTTTCGTCAAGCTGATCGCCGATGCCGAGACCGACCGCATCCTTGGCTGCCACATCATCGGCCCCAATGCCGGAGAGATGATCCACGAGGTCTGCGTGGCCATGGAATTCGGCGCTTCCGCCGAGGATCTGGCGCTGACCTGCCACGCCCACCCGACCACCTCAGAGGCCGTTCGCGAAGCGGCCCTCGCCTGTGGCGACGGGGCGATTCATGTCTGACAGGGCGCCCTCCCTGCCCCCTGCCCGGATTGCTCCGGGCGGGAGGATTGCGCGGCGCGGATTGCTATTGGGTGGCCTCGTATTGGCAGCCTGCGGTCGGAAATCGCAGGAGCCGCGCGGGAAAGCGGGCAACAGGACCGGCCTCCATCCCAACGAGACCCCCTATCTGCGTTCGCGCATCAATTACTGGGCGGCGCATTACCGCGTCCCGGCATCGCTGGTCCAGCGGATCGTGATCCGCGAATCCACCCACCGGCCCGGCGCACGCAACGGCCCCTATTACGGGCTGATGCAGATCCTGCCGCAAACGGCCCGGACAATGGGCTATCGCGGTCCCGCCAGCGGACTGCTCGATGCCGATACCAACCTGAAATACGGGGTAAAATACCTGCGCGGCGCCTATCTGGTCGCGAATGGCAATCATGACAAGGCGGTCATGTGGTATGCGCGGGGTTATTATTACGAGGCCAAGCGCAAGGGCCTTCTGGAAGAAACTGGCCTGCGCGGCTGAAGCGGACAGACTGCTTCTTCTTCACTGAAATATCCTCGGGGGGTGAATTGCACCGCAGGTGCAAGAGGGGGCGCGAGCGCCCCCTCCTTTCCGCACCGTCAGGCACCCTTGTAGATATCGACGAGCTTTTGCAGCATGTCCAGCGCATCCTCGCGCGACCGCTGGAAACTGTTGCGCCCGATGATCGAGCCGTTGCCGCCGCCATCGCGGATCGCGCGCGCATCGTCATAGACCGCATCCGCGCCCTTCGCCGCACCGCCCGAGAAGACCACGATCCGGCGCCCGGCGAATGCCGATTGCATGCAATGCTCCACCCGCCTGGCCTGGGTCGAGATGTCGATCTTCTGCGCCTCGTAGACCTTCTTGGCCTCGCCGAGTTCCAGGTGATCGGTGGACAGCTTGATCTTGATGATATGTGCGCCCAGCAGCGCCGCCATCTGGGCGGCATAGGCGGCGATGTCGATAGCCGTCTCGCCATCCTTCGAGATCGCCTCGCCGCGCGGATAGGACCAGATCACCGTGGCGACGCCCTTGGCGGCGGCTTCGCGGCGCATTTCCTTGATCTCCTCGAACATGTCCAGCGCCATGTCCGAGCCCGGATAGATGGTGAAACCGATGGCCGCGCAACCCAACCGCAGCGCGTCATCGACGCTGCCGGTCAGCGCCTGGTTCTTGCCCGCCGTTCCCGACATCAGGCTGTTGGCACTGTTCACCTTGAGGATCGTGGGGATCTGGCCCGCGAAACTGTCGGCTCCGGCCTCGATCATGCCCAAGGGGGCGGCAAAGGCGTTCAGCCCGGCATCGATGGCAAGCTGGTAATGGTAATGCGGATCATATCCCGCCGGGTTGGGTGCGAAAGAGCGCGCGGGGCCATGCTCGAAGCCCTGGTCGACCGGCAGGATGATCATCTTCCCGGTGCCAGCCAGCTTGCCCGTCATAAGCATACGCGCAAGCTGTGCCTTAACACCCGGCGTTTCCCCTTCGTAATTGGCAAGAATGCGGCGCACCGTATCGGTCATCATCATAAAAATGCTCCTGTCATGATTGCGCGCTGCATAGCATGCGAGCCCGGACAGACAATCTTGTTTTCGCTAACACTTTTCCGATAACGCGCGGATTCGCCGATAACGTGGCGGCTTTCTGCCATAGGGGAAACTGCCGCCCTCCGGCTCGCCTCGTTCCGACAGGAAAATGCCGCCAACTCCCGGCATCATCCATCGAGGACAGGCAAGGAGCCGCATGAAAAAGGGCGGCCCGGCCGCCCCTTCGCATGGAATTTATCCCCGTGGCTTCAGGAAGCTGCGGCCTCAAGCGCCGCGACGCCCGGCAGGTCCTTGCCTTCCATCCATTCGAGGAATGCCCCCCCGGCAGTCGAGATGAAGGTGAAATCCCCCGCCACCCCGGCCTTGTTCAGCGCCGCCACGGTATCGCCACCGCCCGCAACCGAGATCAGCCTGCCTTCGCGCGTGGCCTCTGCGGCAGCCTGTGCCGCCGCGTTGGTCGCTTGGTCGAAGGGCTCGATCTCGAAGGCGCCGAGCGGGCCGTTCCAGATCAGGGTCCGGCAATTCGCGAAAACCTCGCGGATCGCGGTGACCGTATCAGGCCCGGCATCGAGGATCATCGCATCCGCCGGGCATTGATCGACCGGCAGGATCTCGCTCTCGGCCCCCGCCTTGAATTCCCGTGCCACGACGATATCCACCGGCAGATGAATGGTGCAGCCGCCCGCCTCGGCCTTTTCGATGATCGCGCGGGCGGTATCGGCCATGTCGCGCTCGGCCAGCGATTTTCCGACCTCGACACCCTTGGCGACCAGGAAGGTATTCGCCATCCCGCCGCCGATGATCAGGTGATCCACCTTCTCGATCAGGTTCGTCAGCAGGTCCAGCTTGGTCGAGACCTTGGCCCCGCCGACCACCGCCGCAACCGGGCGTTGCGGATTGCCAAGCGCCGCGTCCAGCGCCTTCAGTTCGGCCTCCATCAACCGCCCTGCCCCGGCATCCAGCAGCCGCGCGATCCCCTCGGTCGAGGCATGGGCACGATGCGCAGCCGAGAAGGCATCGTTGATATAGGCCCCGCCCAACGCGGCCAGCGAGGCGGCAAAGATCTGGTCGTTCTTCTCTTCCCCCTCGTGGAAGCGGGTGTTTTCCAGCAAGGCGACATCGCCTGGTTCCAGTGCCGCGACCACGCGCTTGGCCGGGCCACCGATGCAGTCATCGGCGAAAGCCACCTTCTGGCCCAGTGCCGCCTCTAGCGCCGGCACGACCTGCTTGAGGCTCATGCTGTCGACGCGCTTGCCCTTGGGGCGGTCGAAATGGGCCAGCAATACCGGGATACCGCCCTTGGCCTGCACATCCTTTACGGTGGGCACGATCTTGTCGATGCGGGTGGTGTCGGTAACCCGGCCCTGATCGACCGGCACGTTCAGATCCACACGGATAAGCACGGCCTTCCCGTCCAGGTCCATGTCGTCGATGGTTTTGAAATCGGCCATATCGCGTCCCTTTTCGCAGGCAGTGAGGCGTCACAGGGCTTGTCCCGCATGATGGCGGTGGCGTCAACTGCCACGAAGCCTGACGGGATTGTCAGCGATTGCCGCGTTGCCCTTGGCGCGACATCCGCCTAGACCTTGGGACAGACAGGCAAAGGAGGGCCGCATGGCCGATATCAAGGATCCCGAGAACACCATCATCATCGAATTGAAGGACGGCCCCGTCGTGGTCGAGCTTCTTCCCGATGTCGCGCCGAAACATGCCGAGCGCATGAAGGAGCTTGCGCGGGCGGGCAAATACGACAACGTGGCTTTCCACCGCGTGATCGACGGTTTCATGGCGCAGACCGGCGACGTGGCCCATGCGAATATGGAAAGCGGCTGGAATCCCGGGCGCGCGGGTACCGGCGGCTCGGACCTGCCCGACCTGCCGGCGGAATTCTCGAAACTGCCGCATGACCGTGGCACGCTCGGAGCGGCGCGCTCGGCCAATCCCAACAGCGCCAACAGCCAGTTCTTCATCAATTTCAGCGACAATCATTTCCTGAACGGCCAATATACCGTCTATGGCCGCGTCGTCTCGGGGATGGAGCATGTCGACAAGATCACCCGTGGCGAGCCGCCTGCGCAGCCCGACCGGATGATCTCGGTCAAGGTGGCCGCCGATGCGTAAGATTGCTCTGCTTTCCACTGCCCTGACATGTGCCGCAGGTGCCACGCTGGCCGAAGGATTGCCTGGCGTCAGCGACGGCCCCGGCCCCAACATGGTGATCGAGGTCGCCTCGGCCGATGGCACCCAAAAGGGCACGATCACGCTGGATCTCTATGAGGACAAGGCGCCCAGCCATGTCGCACGGCTGGTCGAACTGGCCGAATCCGGCGCCTATGACGGCGTCGTGTTCCACCGGGTCATCGACGGCTTCATGGCGCAGACCGGCGATGTCGAGCATGGCAAGCAGGACGGCGACACCTCGCGGGCCGGCATGGGCGGCTCGGACCTGCCCGACCTGGAGGCGGAGTTCAACGATGTCTCGTTCCAGCAGGGCACGGTCGGCATGGCGCGCTCGCAGGACCCGAACAGCGCCAACAGCCAGTTCTTCATCGATCTGGCCCCGGCGACCTTCCTCGATGGGGAATATACCGTCGTCGGGCAGCTGGTCGATGGCTGGGATGTTCTGAACAGCGTGAAGAAGGGTGATTCCGACGCCAATGGCGCCGTCGAAGAGCCCGATTACATGGCCGAGGTCACCATCGAGAAATAGGCGGGCCGACGGCATTCCGACATGTCCCAGAAAGCTCGATATGCCGTAACTCGTTGTTCAGACGCATTTCCGGCAGTGATCCCGGGTTCCAATGCCGCCGGAAATGCCTCAAATTCACGAAAATGACGCGAAGGGGGGCATGTCCCCCCTTTTCGCACTTGCGGCATGACGACCCGCACGCCTATCCTCTGCCTCCATGGACATGCAGAACGCCACTCTCCTGACCCAAATCGCGCCATCGGCCAAGATCGATCGCGCCACGCATGGCTGGCGTGCGAAATGCCTGCAACGGCTGGTTCGAATGGCCTTGCCGGTTCCGGACAGCTTTGCGCTTCCCGCCATGACGGTTCAAGTGATCGCCGCGGGACAGGATATCGATCTGCGGCCGCTGAACGGGCTGTTCTCTTTGGGCGACGGACTGGTCAGCGTCCGTCCCTCGGCCATGAACCCGGAATGGGGCGGGCCGGGAACGGTTCTGAATGTCGGCATCAACGATGCCAGCCACGCCCGCCTGTCCGACCGGATCGGACGCGAGAATGCCGACGCGATCTACCTGTCCTTTGTCCAGAGCTACGCCATCCATATCGCCCGCCTGGATCCCGATATGTTCGCCCAGGATGGCAAGGACGCGCTGGCCGACGCCCTGTGCGCCTATCGCGACGAGATGGACGAGCCCTTCCCCCAGGATCCCGAGCGGCAACTGGCCGGGGTCCTGCGCTCGATGGCGCGGGCATGGGAAGGACCGACCGCGCGCCTGTTGCGGCAGGCCAAGGGGGCGCCGGCCGACGCGCCCCTGGGCCTCGTGGTCCAGCAGATGCGGCTGGCCCTCGGGCCCGGTCTCTGCGGCTCGGGCACGATCCAGTTCATCGACCCGATCACCGGGCAGCCCCGCGTCACCGGCCGGTTCCGTGGCCAACGGCATGGCGAGACGGAGGGCACGGGCGCCGAGACGCTTTTCCTGACCCGCGACAAGCGGGGCTCCTCGCTGGAGGATGTCGCCCCCGAGATATTCGCCGATCTGGTCCGCTTCGGCGTTGCCGCGCGCGAAAGGCTGCGCGAGGAGATGCAGATCGAATTCATGGTGACCGATGGCGACATCTCGGTCATCGACGCCACCAAGGTGCAGCGCAGTTCCCGTGCCGGTGTCCGGATCGCGGTGGCGCTGGCCCGCGACGGCATCATCCCGCCCCAAGAAGCGGTGATGCGGGTCGAGCCGCGCGCCTTGATCGATCTTTTGCACCACCAGGTCGATCCGCGCGGCGCCCGCGACGTCATCACCAGCGGCATCAATGCCAGCCCGGGTGCCGCAACGGGAAAGATCGTGTTTTCGGCCGCCGCCGCCCAGGCCTCGGCGGCCCGTGGCGAAGCCTGCATCCTCGTCCGGCGCGAGACCCTGCCAGACGATATTCGCGGCATGCATGCCTCGGTCGGCGTGCTGACGGGACGTGGCGGGATGAGCAGCCATGCGGCGGTGATCGCGCGCGGGCTGGGCCTGCCCTGCATTGTCGGAGCCTCGAATATCAGCATCGATCTGCGCAGCAGGACCCTGCTTGCCGGAAAACGCAGCCTCAGGGAAGGCGACGAGATCACCATAGACGGCACCACCGGCGATGTGCTGGCAGGCGCCGCCGCCATGCTGGAACCGGCCCTGGACGACGCGTTCAACCAGTTGCTGGACTGGGCCGATGACGCCAGCCGGATGGTGGTGCGCGCCAATGCCGACACGCCGGAAGAAGCCCGCACCGCCCGCAAGTTCAACGCGCGGGGCATCGGGTTGTGCCGGACCGAGCACATGTTCTTCGAAGCCGACAGCCTGCCGGCCATGCGCGAGATGATCTTTGCCACCAGCCCGGAGGACCGCAAACTGGCGCTGGAGCGGATCCTTCCGATGCAGCGCAAGGATTTCATCGACCTGTTCGAGATCATGGCCGGGCTGCCGGTCACGATCCGCCTGTTCGATCCGCCATTGCATGAATTTCTGCCGCATGATCGCGCCGGGCTGCGCGAATTGGCCGAATCCCTGGACCTGCCGCTTTCGGATGTCACGCGGCGGGTCGATGCATTGACGGAATTCAACCCGATGCTGGGCATGCGCGGCGTGCGCCTCGGGATCGCGATTCCCGAAATCTACGAAATGCAGGCGCGCGCGATTTTCGAGGCGACGGTCGAATCCAGCCGCAAGGGCAAGCCGGTGGTTCCCGAGATCATGATCCCGCTGGTTTCGGCCATGCGCGAGGTGGAACTGGTGCAGAACCGCGTCGATGCGGTGGCCGCCGCCGTGCGCAACGATCGCCAGATGGATTTCACCTATCGGCTCGGCGTCATGGTCGAAACCCCTCGCGCGGCGCTCCGGGCCGGTGACATCGCCGCGCATTCCGCCTTTCTGTCATTCGGCACCAATGACCTGACCCAGATGACCTATGGCCTGTCGCGCGACGACGCGGGCCGGTTCATGGGAACCTATGTCCAGCAGGGCGTCTATGCGGAGGACCCCTTCCATATTCTCGATCAGGACGGGGTCGGGGAATTGCTGCTGATCGGTGCCGAGCGCGCCCGTGCCCAACGCCCCGAGATCACCATCGCGGTCTGCGGAGAACATGGCGGCAACCCCGAATCCATCGCCTTTTGCCACGCGGCGGGCTTCGACTATATCTCCTGCTCACCATTCCGCGTGCCCATCGCGCGATTGGCGGCAGCGCAGGCATCGATTCGCTCGCTCCTGGACGAAGATGGCGGCACCGATTCGTTCGCAGCGCCGCCTCATTCGCGTCATCTGACCCCGGAATAGTTCCGAATCGGTCATATCTTGACGGCGTTTTTGCCGAATCCCGCCGTCAGGGCATGAATGGACAGGCGAAATATCGCCCATTCTGCAGTGCAGCATGACATATTTCACGTTAACGCTGATGTGATGTGGAACTGTCAAGAGCCAAAATACTAAGCATCATTCGAATTTGGTGACCATCTGCTCGCGGTCGCCTCACCCGTCGCCCGCTCACCGGGTAAAATAAATACTAGGACTGCCTATGCCTAAGCTGCTTTACCGGCTGATGCAGGTATGCGTTGCTGTCGCGCTGCCTGCCGCCCCGATCGCTGCTTCCGATGGAAGCGGCAAATCCTTCACCCCCGATATGGAACCCTATGGGAGCATTGCGCTGCCCATGGAGATGCCGCGTTCCAAGCCGCTGCTTTATGTAGGTATCGGCCCCGCCTCGATCGAAGGTGGTCCGGAAGAGCTGTATCTTGCCCATTCGACACCGCGCTACTCCGCCACCGAATTGCAATGCCTTGCCGAGGCGCTCTATTTCGAATCGAGGGGCGAAAGCCGCCAGGGTCAGGCCGCCGTGGCCGAGGTGATCCTGAACCGGGTTGAAAGCCGCGCCTTTCCGTCCACGGTCTGCGCGGTGGTGAACCAGCCCATGCAGTTCAGCTATACGATCGGCGGGCGCAAGACGATCCGCAACAAGACGGCCTACCAGCGTGTTCTCGCGGTGGCCAAGGAAGCGCTGAAGGGCGCGCCCCGCGTGCTGACCAACGGGGCCACCTATTTCCACACGCCCTCGGTCCGCCCCGCATGGTCCTATCGCTTTCAGCGCACCGCGCGGATCGGCCAGCATATCTTCTATCGCGGACAACAGCGGATCGCGTCGAACTGAGTTCCGCTTCGGCGCGTTCAGGATTAACTTGCGTCAAGGCGCGATTTGCGATGAATGGCGGTTATGGAAATCCGTGACCGCATCCACTTGCGCGACCATGTGGTCGCCGCCGATATCGGCGCCTTTCAGTCCGAGCGGGGTAATCCTCAGCGGCTGCGCTTCAACCTGACGGTCGAGCTGCGAGACCTGTCTGCCAGCCAGGACGATCAGGTCGACAGCGTCCTGTCCTATGATGTGCTGACCCAAGCGGTCGCCGTTGCCCTGGCCGATCAGCGCTACAACCTGGTCGAGACCCTGGCGGAAAGGATCGCCGCCGAAGTCCTCGCCCATCCCGCCGCCCTGCGGATCGAGGTTTGCGTCGAGAAGCTGGACCGTGGTCCGGGCGCATTGGGAATCACGATCAGCCGCGATCAGAGCCAGGTTCCCGCCGAAAAGATCGACCTTCCCGCAAAGGTACTGCTGTGGACCGCTCCGGCCGCCTTGCCGGATGGGGCCGTCATCGTCATTCCCGACCGGCCGGGCCTTCCCCTTCCCGATGGGGGCGATACCCTGAGGATCGCGCTTCTGGCACTGGATCAGGCGGCATGGGCCCTGGCGGGCAAGCTGGGCCTTGAGGTGGCCGAAAGCCGGACCGAGCTGGATGCCGCGGTTCGCGCCGCCCACCCCGTGATCTGGGCACCGGCACGGCTGGCCGTAGATATCGACGGTATCGGGGCCGATCCCCTGGCATTGGCGGCCTGGCTTGCCGATCGCATCGGCGCGGAAGAAATCGAGATGGCGCTGCCCGACGGCGCTGCCCTGCCGAAGGCACCCAAGGGCTGCCGCGCCAGGATCGCCCACGCGGCGAAACCGAAGACCTGAAGCTGCCCACATGGAAGAGCCGCATCGCCAATACTATCGCCCCATCCCCCTGCCGTCAGGGGGCCGCTGGCGGCTGGCCGGCGGTTGGGTCGGGTTCTCGCAAGTCGAGATCCTTGCGCGCGGCCGGTCTCCACGCATCTGCGACCGGGTTCCGCCAGAGATCCTGCAGCGCCTGACCACGGCACGACCGGACATGCTGAGACTTTCGCTGGATCGCCCGCGCCTGATGGGGATCATCAACGCCACACCCGACAGTTTCTCGGATGGCGGCAGCTATGACCCGCTTCGGCAGGGCGAGGCGTTGATCGCGGCGGGGGCGGATATCCTCGATATCGGCGGGGAATCGACCCGTCCCGGCGCAAGGGAAATCCCGGTAGCGAGGAAATCGCCCGCATCGACCCCGGCATCCGGGCGTTGGCGGAACGTATCCCGCTGTCGGTCGATACCCGCAAGGCCGCCGTCGCCCGGGCGGCGCTCAGGGCGGGGGCGGCGATGGTCAATGACGTCTCGGGGTTCGATTTCGACCCGGAACTGCCGCAAACCGTCGCCGATGCCTCGGTGCCCGTCTGCCTGATGCATGCGCAGGGCAAGCCCGAAACCATGCAGGACGATCCCCGCTATGACGATGTGCTGCTGGACGTCTATGACGCGCTCGAGGCGCGGGTGGCAAGGGCCGAGGCGGCAGGTATTCCGCGCGCGCGCATCTTCATCGATCCGGGGATCGGATTCGGCAAGACGCAGGATCACAACCTGGCCTTGCTGAAGCGGATTTCCCTGTATCACGGCTTGGGCTGCCCGATCCTGCTGGGACTGTCGCGCAAGCGCTTCATCGGCACGATCGGCGGCGCGGAACGCCCGGCGGACCGCATGCCCGGCACGCTGGCCCTGACATTGGCGGCGCTGGCGCAGGGGGTTCAGCTTCACCGTGTTCATGATGTCGCGGAAATCGCGCAGGGCATCCGGCTGTGGCAGGCACTCGCATATGAGAATGAGGCAGGAACATGAGCGGAAAGCTTTTCGGAACCGATGGCGTGCGCGGATGCGCCAATACCTACCCGATGACCGCCGAGATGGCGCTGCGGCTTGGTGCTGCGGCGGGGCGGTTCTTTCGCCGCGACAAGCGTAACGGACATCGCGTGGTGATCGGCAAGGACACGCGGCTTTCGGGCTACATGCTGGAAAACGCCCTGACCGCCGGGCTGACCTCGACCGGCATGAACGTGCTGTTGCTGGGGCCGGTGCCGACGCCGGCAGTGGGGTACCTGACCCGTTCGATGCGGGCCGATCTGGGGATCATGATCTCGGCCAGCCACAACCCGGCGCAGGATAACGGCATCAAGTTCTTCGGGCCGGACGGCTTCAAGCTGTCCGACGAGGCCGAGGCCGAGATCGAGAAGATCGTGGCGGGCGAGATCGCCCCCGCGCAGCCGCATAATATCGGCCGCGCCAAGCGCATCGATGACGGGCGCGGGCGTTACGTGGAATATGCCAAGACGACATTTCCGGGCGGCCAGCGTCTGAACGGGTTCAAGGTGGTGATCGATTGCGCGCATGGCGCGGCCTATCGTGCCGCCCCAGAAGTGCTGTGGGAATTGGGCGCCGACGTGATCCCGCTTGGCGTCGAGCCCAATGGTTTCAACATCAATGACGGCGTCGGCAGCACCCATCCCGAGGCCTGCGCCGAGGCCGTGATCCGGCATGGTGCGCATCTGGGGATCACGCTGGATGGTGATGCCGACCGCGTCCAGATCATCGACGAAAATGGCAAGCTTGCCGATGGCGACCAGATCATGGCGCTGCTGGCCTCGCGTTGGGCGGCGCAGGGACGGTTGCGGGGCGATGCGCTGGTTGCCACGGTGATGTCCAACCTGGGGCTGGAACATTTCCTTGAAGGTCACGGGCTGCGGCTGGAACGCACCCGGGTCGGCGACCGCTATGTCGTCGAGCGGATGCGCGAGGCAGGCTATAACCTTGGCGGCGAGCAATCGGGCCATATCGTGATGACCGATTACGCGACCACCGGGGACGGGCTGATCGCGGGGCTGCAATTCCTGGCGGCGATGGCCGATAGCGGCGATCCGGCCAGCCGGCTGGTGTCGCAATTCGAACCGGTGCCGCAATTGCTGAAGAATGTGCGCTATACGGCGGGCAGCGACCCGCTGGCACTCGCCGAGGTGCAATCGGTCATCACCGCCGCCGAAGCCCGCCTGGCCGGCTCGGGCCGGGTGCTGATCCGCAAATCCGGGACCGAGCCATTGATCCGGGTCATGGCCGAGGCGCAGGACGAAGCGGTGTTGCACGAGGTCGTGGACGGGATCGTTGCCGCGGTCGAAAAGGCGGCGTGATCCGGGATTCGCGCTTTTGCGTCCCGCGATGGCTGGGGTTTCCCCCCCCGTCACCGGCTGGTTCTCGAACCAGTGGCGCGACCGGCCGGCGACCCCGTGGGATATTTGGATGAAGAAGAAAAACGCTACGGCGTCACCGCGACCGGGTCGTAATCGTAGAGCCAGTCGAACCGGCCAAGCAGGCGCCCGGGAGCGAAGCGGCTGGCAAGGCGCAGCGCCGTATGTGCCGCAAGACGGAGCGGACCTGTCAGGTGATAATTGCGGGCATTCGCGTTGGCGGCGGCCACGATGCGCGCGGCCCTTGACCGGCGGAGAGTCTCGAAACGGGCCAGTGCGGAGGTCTGATCGGGCATGCTGTCGAGGCACGCCGCCAGGATCCAGGCATCCTCGATCGCCATCGCCGCGCCCTGGGCCATGAAGGGCAAGGTCGGATGGGCGGCGTCTCCGATCAGGACCATGCGGCCATCCTGCCAGCACCCGGCCACCTCATGGCGGAATAGTCCCCAGATATGGGTTTCCGTGACGGCATCCAGCCATTCCGGAACCGGTCCGCCGAACCCGGCAAAGGCCGAGCGGAGATTCGCCGGATCGTCCGGCTGCGACCAGCCTTCCTGCTGCCATTCATGGCGCTCCTGCACGGCCACCAGATTGCGCAGCCCCCCGGCCAGCGGATAGCTGACGAGATGACGGCCCGGGCCCATGAAAACCTGCGCCTCGGGCCTGGAATCGGCATGGTCCGGGATCACCGCGCGCCATGCCGTCTGATGCGTGAAAAAGGGCACTTCACGGCCGTTCAGCGCGGTCCGGATCACACTGCGCAACCCGTCCGCGCCGATGACCAGCGCATCCTCGGGCGGTGTCTCGACCATCTGGTTCAGCCGGATCTCCGCTCCGGCGGCTCTGGCTGCTTTGGCAAGCAGTTCGATCAGTCGCGCCCGGTGGATCAGCCGGAAATCATCATTGGGCCGGTGGCGAAGCAGGTCGAGCGTGGCGACCGGCCTTCCAGATGCATCTCGCAGGCGCACGGCACGGCTGCGCAGGGAGATCCGGCGCAATTCCGCGCCCAATCCCAGGGCATCGATCACCCGTATCGCATTGGGCGACAATTGCAGCCCTGCCCCGACCTCGCGAATGGCCGTCGCGCGTTCCAGAACCGTGACCCGCGCAGATCTTTGAGCCAGGGCGATGGCGGCGGTCAGGCCGGCGACACCCGCACCGGTGATGGTGACGGAACGGCCCTTCAACGCACTGCTCATGCCGAATGTTCGGCCGCGGTAATCCGGCGGAACTGGCTGAGCGCATCATCGGGCAGACCTGCGGCGCGCAGCACCTCGGCGGCGAAGGTCCCCGGGGCGGTGCCGGAGGCGGTGATGATCCCGTCATCGGCGATGGCATGCGCGGCATCCTGGTAATCATCCGCCGCCGCGTAATCGGGCAGCCAGTGACGCAGGAAGTCCAGCCCGTTCGATGTATGCCGCCGTCCATCCAGCAGCCCCGCCCGCGCCAATGCCAATGTCGCCCCGCAGATCGCCGCGACAGTCTGGCCCCGGCCATGCGCCTCACGCAGCATATCACCCAGATCCGGTGCATCCCCACCGGTCCAGCCATCGCTGCCGCGAAGCACGATCACCTCGTCGCCCTGTAATTCGATATCAGGCAGGCCGGTCACGTTCAGGCCGCCCATCGACGTCACCGCCCCGCCGCCGGGCGTCGCGTGGCGGGTTCGCAGGCCATAAAAATCCCCGCCGATTCCCGAGATTAGCGGGGTTTCCCAATCGGCGAACCCATCGATCAGCACGATCAGAACGGGTTTCAATGCGGCCGCCTCCATCTGCACCCTCCTTAGCAATGACAGGGGCAGTTTTATGCCCCGTCAGTCGTCGCGATGCACGCGTTCGCGCCGCTCGTGACGCTCTTGCGCCTCCAGCGTCATGGTGGCGATCGGGCGGGCATCAAGGCGTTTCAGGCTGATCGGCTCGCCGGTTATCTCGCAATAACCGTATTCGCCCGTCTCGATCCGGCGCAGCGCGGCATCAATCTTGCTGACCAGCTTGCGCTGACGGTCGCGGGTGCGAAGCTCCAGCGCGCGATCGGTTTCCTCGCTGGCACGATCCGCCAGATCCGGCACGCTGCGGGCACTGTATTGCAGCCCCTCCAGCGTTTCGGCCGACTGGTCCAGCAATTCTTGCTTCCAAGTCTCCAGTTTCCGGCGGAAATATTCAAGCTGCCGGTCATTCATGAATGCTTCGTCTTCAGCGGGGTGATAATCCTGGGGAAGGAATGTCTGGGCTTTCATAGGTCCTCCGGCGGCGCCGGGCGGAACAGAAATCCGGCACCTTGGGCGCCCCATTACCGGATGGTGCGGAGCTTGTCACTAGCTCAATATCCGGTATTTGACCGAATGAACAAATCGAAACACGGGTCTACACACCAATAACGGGAAATCGGACAAGGTTTTCGCTGAAAAGGAGAAACCGCCATGCAATTCACCGGGACCGAGCGCTATGTCGCCCCGCCCGAGCTCGCGATTGCCGTCAACGCCGCTGTCACGCTGGAACGACCGCTGCTGGTCAAGGGCGAACCCGGCACCGGCAAGACCGAACTGGCCCGGCAGGTGGCCGAAAGCCTGGGCCTTCCAATCATCGAATGGCACGTGAAATCGACGACAAAGGCCCAGCAAGGCCTGTATGAATACGATGCGGTCAGCCGGTTGCGCGACAGCCAGCTTGGGGATGAGCGGGTCCATGACGTCGCCAATTACATCCGCCGGGGCAAGCTGTGGCAGGCATTCGAGGCGGAACAGAAAACCGTGCTGCTGATCGACGAGATCGACAAGGCCGATATCGAGTTTCCGAACGACCTGCTGCAGGAACTCGACCGGATGGAGTTCCATGTCTACGAGACCGGCCAGACGATCCGCGCCAGGCACCGTCCCGTCGTCATCATCACCTCCAACAACGAGAAGGAACTGCCCGATGCCTTTCTGCGCCGTTGCTTCTTTCACTATATCCGGTTCCCCGATGCGGACACGCTGCGCGCCATCGTCGATGTGCATTATCCGGGATTGAAGCCGCGCCTGCTGGACGAGGCGCTGAGCCAGTTCTTCGAACTGCGCGAGGCGCCGGGGCTGAAGAAGAAGCCCTCGACCAGCGAGCTTCTGGATTGGCTCAAGCTGATCCTGGCCGAGGACCTGTCCCCCGAGGATCTGAAGCGTGATGCCGGTGCGATACTGCCCAGGCTGCATGGTGCCCTGCTGAAGAATGAGCAGGACGTGGCATTGTTCGAGAAGCTGGCCTTCATGGCGCGGCGGCAAAGATGATCCGATGCGATCAACGCGGGTCGCGATGGTCGAATGTCATCGATCTTGCAAGGCTTTCGCGCTCGGACCGGAAATGAGAAAAGGGGGCGAGATCGCCCCCTTCCCTTTTGCGATCGCGGTTTCGATCAGTTCGACGCAGGAGGTTCGCCCGGCGCGGCCTGATCTTCGGCCTCGCCGTCATCCTGTTGCGCGTCATCTCCGCCCCGCTTGTCGTCATGCGGGCCGCATGCGTCACCGCCCTTCTGGCCGTGCAGCGCATATTCGACCTGCACCTGCGCGGAGACCGACAGTTCCCCGGCCTCGATCGGCGTCGAACTATCCCTGGCCGCTTCGGCGCGCATCATCATCGGACGCGGTCCATCCGCAACCGGCGCATCGCGTATCACGATGACCGGGCCGAGGGCGAGCCCCGCGGCTTCCGCCAGGATCTCGGCCTTGTGGCGCGCATCCTCGACCGCGGCGCGACGGGCCTGATCCTCGGTTTCCCCGGCATCCTCGCGCTGGAAATCGATGCCGTTGATCTGGTTCGCCCCCGCCGCGACGATGGCATCCAGCACCTCGCCCAGCTTCGCCACCTCGGTGACGCGTACCGAGACCATGTTGGTCGCCTCATAGCCCTTGATGGTCGGAGCGCCGTTCTCGGGATATTCCATCCTCGGCTGCAGGTTCAGCCCCGAAGTCTGGATATTCGCCGCAGCGATCCCCGCGCCTTTCAGCGCCTCTATCACGGCGGTTTGCTGCTCGGCATTCTGCTCCATCGCCGCGGCGGCGCTGTCGGCCTGCGAGGTCACGCCAAGCCGGATTTCCGCAAGATCGGGCGCGACCCTCGCATCGCCCTGCCCCGTCACTGTCAGGCGCGACATCATCATGCCGCCCCGCGCACCGCAACCGTGATGTCCGGCCTTCATGCCTTCCGCATGACCGCTGCCGGGAGAGGCGAGGGCGGCGGTCGCGAATGTCAGGGCAAGGCCGGTCGTGACGGCCATCAGGGCGCGACCGAAACGGGGAGAATACTGCGTCATCCGATTTTCCTTCTACTTCGGGTACCAGTCGGCGGGGTAACGCCGATCAAGGTGATTTCGTTCATCGAAAAGCGATCACAGATGCGCCAGTTTCGCTTTTCTCACACTACAAATTGGGGTAGTTCATGATAGACTCCACCAAATCGCGGCAAAGGGACGCCGCGAACAAATTTGAGCGACGAAACCGAAATATGAATAAGCACGCCGCCCCCGAATTCGCAATGAGCTTTACCCAGGATGCCGTGCTGCTGGAGCGGCGGGAGGGGCTGGGCTGGCAGCCCTTGGGACAGGCCCCGTTCTCCGAAGGCAATGTCGCTGCCAAGCTCAACGCATTGCGCGAGGATCACGGCCACGGCAGTTCAGATCTGGATACGGTGCTGGTCATCCCGGACGACCAGATCCTCTATACGCGGCTGACGGCATCGCCCGGCGCGGATGTGCCGACCGCGATCGGCCGCGCCCTGGAGGGGATGACCCCGTACAAGGCAGAGGAACTCGCCTTCGACTGGTGCCCCGACGAGGATGGCAGGATCGACAGCCTGCGCGTCGCCGCCGTCTCCCGCAAGACGCTGGAAGAGGCCGAGGATTTCGCCCGGCTGCAAGGCTTTCGCCCCTCCGGTTTCATCGCCCGCCCCGAAGACGAGCGATTCGATGGCCAACCGGATTTCGGCGCCTCGGAACTGGCCCGGCAAGAGCGCAGCGCACCGCCCTTCAGCAAGCCCGACCTGCGGCAAGCCGGAATTACCTCGGACCGGATCGAGATCGCGGAACCCGAGGACGAGCAACCGGCGATTACCCGCATCACGCCGCATTACGTCATGCCGGAACCCGTTGCGGCCGCCATGGCAGAACCCGCCCCTGCCGAGGCGGCGATCGGCGTCGATATGCCTCTCCCGCAAGAGGATGTGACTCCCACAGAAGAGGCGGAGACCGGGGACGGCAATCCACGGAATGCCGCTCCGGCGGTCATCCGTCACGGGGACCGGCGCCCCGATGCCGCTCCGGCGGGCTTGTCCCCGCGTGCGAGGGCGATCCATGCCAAGGCGGCCGAAGCGCGCAGCCGCCGTGGCGACGCAGACGCCTCTGATGCTGCGAAAGCCGGTGGGATCGTTCAGCGGTGGCGGGACTCCCCGCCCAGCACCTTGAGCATCATGGTCGGCTTGCTTGTCGCCGTCATGCTGGTGGCATTGCTGTTCCTGGGGGGATCGCCCGATAGCGGCCCGGAACTTGCCGAAACACCCGCCTCCCAAGCCGAAACCGGCGCGGCGGCAGGCGCTGACGGCACGGCATCGGATGAACCCGCCCCCGTCGCATCGGACACAGAGGCCAACGCGGGATCGCAAATCGACACGGCCGAGCGGAACGAAACGGGACAAGCCGCGGCAGATCCCGAAATACTGCCGGAAGACGCAACGGCACGGGATGGCGCGGCCGCGAATTCCGGCAATGCCGATCCGTCCGACCCCGAGGCCGCT
Source organism: Paracoccus methylarcula (assembly GCF_003007735.2). Taxonomy (GTDB): domain Bacteria; phylum Pseudomonadota; class Alphaproteobacteria; order Rhodobacterales; family Rhodobacteraceae; genus Paracoccus; species Paracoccus methylarcula. Next base: position 1,376 of record NZ_PXNQ02000002.1, on the reverse strand, counting down.
CCGCAGGATGCCCTGACCGCCGCGCTGACCGAGGCGCTGCAGGACACGACCGCCGCAGAACGGATCACTGAGCCTGCGGGTCCTTCCGGGGCGGAAACAGAGGCGGACGAGACCGGTTCCTCGGAGGCCGAAACGGCAGATTCATCCCGGTCGCAACCGCAGATCCTGCAAGGTGAGGCCGCACGGATCGCAAGCGGGCAGGCCGTCGAACGGGCGGTCGCCGCGACATCTGCCGCAGCCCCCGCCGAAGAAACCTCCAGCGAGACCTCATCATCCCCTGTCGAGCCTGCTGAACCTGCCGCATCCACTCCTGCCTCGCGGCGATTGAGCAGTTCGGCCCGTCCACCGCGCGCAGCCCCGCAGCAGGCGCAGGCTCCGGCCCCGAGTGACTCGCGCCCGGTGGTTCCCGCCAATCCGCAACCCTATGAGCAGAGGACCGAGCCCGCGCCTCAGCGACTGACCGGCCAGCGCCCCCCCTCTCGTCCCGCCGCGGCCACGGGTACCGCCGCTCCGGCCCCGACTCCGGCGGCTGCGAATGCGGAAACAACATCCCGGCCCGCGTCGGGAACGGCCTCCGATAGTGCGGCATCGCCCCGGCCATCCGCGCGCCCACCCGCTCGCCCGGATGACCTGACATTGCTGGAAGAGGGCAGCGTCCCGGATGATGGGGCCGATACCAGGTTGACCCGGTCAGAGCAGCTTTTCCTCGAAGGATTGCTGCGTGATCTGCGACGGGCAGAGGCCGGTTCGGCGGGGCTTTCCAAAGCTGAGCGTGGCGCGGTCATTCGGCTTGCGCAGGCGCGGCCGCAGCGCAAGCCCCTGGCCGTGGCGGGCCCTTCGCAGGACGCGGTCCGCAGCGCCGTTGCCGAAGCGCTCACCAGTTCCGAACGTCCGGTATCCCGCGCCGATAGCGACGATGGCGGTGGCGGAGGGAGCAGTGGCGGCGGGGCCAGCCTCGCCGGCCTCGACCACTCCAGCCGGCCCGCAGAGCGGCCCGGATCACTCGCCGCCCGGGCCGAAAGCGGTTCCGACCCCGGCAATTCGAGCCTGTCGAGATCCGCGGTCGAGAATGCGATCGCATCCGCCGTCGAAAACAGCACAGCTTCACCAGGCGCCGTCGCTTTGACGGCGCTTACTTCATCTGCGATCCCGCCACGGCGCGGCGATGCCGCCCCCTCCGCTCCGACCGCCGATGATCTGCGTTCCGCCGCGAAGCAGCAGGAGACCGAAGCGGCGCGCGAGGCCGCCCTTGCCGAGCAGCGCCGTCAGGATGCCGAATTGCAGGCCCAGGCAGAGGCCCGCGCCCGCGAACGCGCCGCCGCCGATGCGCAGGCCGAGGCGCAGGCCCGTGCCGCCGCCGAGGCCCGCGCCCCGTG
>NZ_PXNQ02000001.1 GCF_003007735.2 Paracoccus methylarcula | reverse complement strand
CTAGGGCCTCCTGATCGCGGGGCATGGCATGAAACGGCCCCGGTTAAAACGTGCGCCGCGATGTATAAGGCCGCAGGGGAAAAATCAAGGGCAGGAAAGCCGCTTTGACCGTGCATTTTTTCGTCTTGTCGCAACAGCTTCCCCACTCGCTCCGGGAACCCCGTCCCACCCGCCGGCGTTCACGTCCTGAACGACGTATTCGTTAACCGCATTCCAAGCCGAAAGGACAGAATCATGAGCCTGATGAAATCTCTCGCAAAGGTCGCCGCCGGGGTCATGCTGGCGAAAGGCGTCGGTGCCGTCATGAGAAGCCGCCAGCAAGGCGCCCGGGGCGGGTCGTCCACGAACCGCTCGGGCGGCGGGCTGTTGGGCGATCTGCTTGGCAACAATGTCGAGGGCCAGCGCGGCGGCAGCATCACCGACCAGCTGGGGCAGGTCCTGAGCGGCCGCGGCGCGGGCGGGGCGCGGTCGCCCGGCAGCCAGGGCGGCCTTGGCGGAATGCTCGACGGCCTGACCGGCCGCGCCGGAAGCGGCGGCGGCGGGCTTGGTGGCATGCTGGGCCAGTTGACCGGCGGCGGACGCGCGTCAGGCGGTTCGGGCGGACTTGGTGACATGCTCGGCGGATTGCTGGGCGGTGCGGCGGCGGGCGGCGCCGCCGGCGCGGCCACGGGCGGACTGGCGCGCAAGGATTCGCAGCCCAGCAACGACGCGAGCTTCGGCGAGCTCTTCAACGATTCGCTGGCGCGCGGTGACGAGCCCGAAACCGCTCCCACCCCCGAACAGAACGCCACCGCCGGGCTGATGCTGAAGGCGATGATCCAGGCCGCCAAATCCGACGGCCGCATCGACGAGTCCGAGAAAGAGCGCCTGCTTGGTCACCTGGGCGACGAGTTGGATGACGAGGAGCGCCAGTTCATCCGCGAACAGATGGCCGCCCCGGTCGATGCCGCGGCACTGGCGCATGAGGTTCCCGAGGGGCTGGAAGCGCAGGTCTACCTGATGTCCCTTCTGGCCATCGACCTGGATAACGAGGAAGAGGCCCGCTACCTGCACGCGCTGGCCGAGGCGACGGGTCTGCCGCGCGAGACGGTCAACCAGATCCATGACGAGGTCGGCACCACGCGGCTTTACAGCTGATCCCGAAGAACCGGGCCGCTCACGCAGATAGCAAAAGCGTGAACGGCCCCTGCCCCGATTGATTGCCGCGTAACCCTCTGACAAGATGAAATTACGTATCTTCCGGAAAAGGTTGCCGGAGGCCATTGAAGCGACCCAGCATATAGCGAGGAACTCTTATGCGCCTGATTTCCCTGACAGCGATGACCGCAATTGCCGCATTTCCCCTGCTCGCCCAGGCCGATGCCGCCGAGGACGCGATCGAGGCGCGTCACGGTTTCATGAAGATGCTGGCGATCAACATGGGCACGCTTGCCGGCATGGCAAAGGGCGAAATCGAATATGACGAGGCGGCCGCCTCGACCGCGGGCGCCAATCTCGAAGCCCTCAGCAAATATACGGTTCCCGCCCTGTTCCTGGACGGCACGGCCAATGGCGAGATCGACGATTCCGACGCCTTGCCCGCCATCTGGGAAAAGCCCGAGGATTTCGGCCAGAAATTCGCCGATCTCGGTGAAGCGGCAGCCGGTGCGGGCGACGCCGTCATGGGCGGACAGGAGAATATCGGCCCGGTCGTCCAGAAGCTGGGCGGAGCCTGCAAGGCCTGTCACGATGATTACCGCAAGAAAGACTGATGGTTGAGGATCAGGCCCGCCGCGCCAGGATCTGGGATCCGGCCTTGCGGGCGTTCCACTGGCTGCTCGCGGTGCTGGTGATCGCCAACTGGCTGTTGGGCAAGTTCGGTCCCGACATCATGACGCTGCATTTCTGGCTGGGCTACACGATCGCGGCGCTGCTGCTGTTCCGGCTGGTCTGGGGCCTTGTCGGCCCCGAAAGCGCCCGCTTCTCCAGCCTTCTGCACCGGCCCCGCGCCGTGACCGGCTATCTTCGCGACATGGGCAAGCGCCAGCCCAGCCATTGGCCCGGCCACAACCCGCTTGGCGCATTGGCCGTCATCGCCATGCTGCTGGCGCTGATCTGGCAGGTCGGAACCGGGCTGATCTCGGATCCCGAGGATTTCGTGAATGTCGGTCCGCTGGCAAGCACGGTCGGCAGCGATATCGCAACAAAGGCCGATGCCTGGCACGCGCTTGGCGCCGATATCATCCTGATCCTGGTCCTGCTGCATATCGCGGCGATCCTGTTCTACCGGGTCTGGAAGAACGAGGACCTGATCCGGCCGATGCTGACAGGCTGGAAATGGGTGCGCCGGCGATAGGCGGGGCGACAGGCGACAGGCAGGGCGCAGACCCGGCCCTGACGAGAAAGGCCGCCCTCGGGCGGCCTTTTCCTCATGATCCGGTCGAGCGGACGATCAGGCGGCTTCGGCCTCTTCGGCTTCGGCGGCCATGCGGCGCTCGCTTTCCTCGCGGGACAGCGCAACCGAGGTGCGGACCCCCTTGGAGACGAATTCCATCAAGCCCTTGACCACGCGTTCATTCGGGTCGATCCCGGCGCAGCTCAGCACCTCGCGGCCATCGCGCGAACGGGCCCAACGGGCAATCTGCTCTGGCCCGTTGCCATATTTCTTGTCATCTGCAATCGCATCATCAAGCGCAGCCAGCACGACAGCCGCAAACAGCTTGCGGGCACGTTGGCCTTGTTCGAAATTGAAAGCGGAGCCATCAACAAAGTCGCGCATAACATCTTTCCGTTTCTATGGCCTTCTGCCATGACCATTTATACAGGCCAAGCGCAGGCCTTTCTTATCAATTCCGTTTCTCCGACGGTGACGTTGACTTAGACGTTATGCCGTCGATTCGATATTCCCCTTAGCACATATCTGCCATGCATATCATGCAACTCGTGGAAAATTGTGACATTCCCGCTGCATTCGGCGGGATCCGGCCCTTGAGCGAAGGGGGGAAATCGCCTTGACATCCGTGCGGTTCCGAACTTGTTGCCTAGAGGCGTCGGTCCCGATATAGGGGCGGCACAACGCCGTTCAATGCCTGGACGGAAATTCCCGCAACAGTCCCAAGAGTGCCTCCATGCCAAAGATCAACGGCAATGAAATTCGACCCGGCAATGTGCTGGAGCATGACGGGGGCCTCTGGGCCGCCGTCAAGGTCAACCATGTCAAGCCCGGCAAGGGCGGCGCCTTCGCCCAGGTCGAGATGAAGAACCTGCGCGACAATCGCAAACTGAACGAGCGTTTCCGCAGCGAAGACAAGGTCGAGCGTGTCCGGCTGGACCAGAAAGACCAGCAATTCCTGTATGAAAGCGATGGCAAGCTGGTCTTCATGGATAGCGAGACCTTTGAGCAGACCGAGCTTGACGCCGACCTGCTGGGCGAGCGCCGCCCCTTCCTGCAAGACGGCATGACCGCCACGATCGAGTATTACGGCGAAGAGGCTCTGTCGGTCTCGCTGCCCCAGAAGGTCACCTGCAAGGTCGTCGAGACCGAGCCGGTGGTGAAGGGCCAGACCGCCGCCAACAGCTACAAGCCCGCCGTTCTGGACAATGGCGTGCGTGTCATGGTGCCGCCCTTCATCGGGCAGGACGAGGATATCATCGTCAATATCGAGTTGTTCGAATACAGCGAACGCGCCTGATACAGGCCGTTCGGCAGTGTCAGACCAGACGAGGCGCAACACCTGCGGGTGTTGCGCCTTTTTGTCGCATGCAGCAGGGTCGGGCCCGTTGCAGTCAGGCGATGACCAGCGGGGCCACCTGAAACCCGGCCGGGCTAGTAGAGGGTCTGCCGGTACCTGTCCTCGACGGCAGATTGCTCGGTGGACTCCACTGCCACCTTTCCATGGTCCCTGATCATTTCGTTCAGGGACGGAACCGGGCGCGCGTCGGGCCATGTCTCGGGTTTCCACAAGCCCGCGCGCATCGGCGCCTTGCCGCAATGCGTGAAGATTTCTTCCGCCGTGATCCTCAGGACCGTTTTCGGACTGCGCCCGTTCACCTGGAACCGGTCGCAAAGCGCCTGGTCAGCGCAGATTTCGGCAGAGCCGTTGACCCGCAGGGTCTCGCCCACGGTCGGGATCATGAACAGAAGCGCCACCTTGGGATGCATCAGGATATTCATCAGCCCATCGATGCGATTGTTCCCCGGACGATCCGGCAAAAGCAGGGTCGTATCCGTTTCGACCGCGACGAACCCGGCAGGATCTCCCTTGGGCGACACATCCAGATTGGTTCCATCCGAACTCGCAAGCACGAGGAAGGTCGAATGCTCGATGAACTGGCGGCAATGCCGGTCGAATTTCCGGATCACCTTCACGGCGGCGCGTGGCGAGGGATCCCCGTAGATTTCGCGAAGCTGCTCCGGAGTCATCAGGTCTGCTCCCTTTGTGCCGTCTCCGGCAGGTTTTCCAACATCCGGGAAGCCAGCATCACTGCCCCGGCTGCAAAGCGCAAGGGGCAATGACAACCGGGCGAGGACTTGGGTGGACAATCACTCGGGAATGACCCGCACCGCTCCCTTGGCCGCGCTGGTCGCCATCGCGGCATAGGCGCGCAGGGCCGTGGTAACCTTGCGCTTGCGAGGCTCGGCGGGCTTCCAGCCCTCGGCCTCGCGCAGCTCGCGGCGGCGGGCCAGTTCGGCATCGTCCACGGCCAGTTCTATGGTCCGGTTTGGGATATCGATGCGGATCAGGTCGCCCTGCTCGACCAGCCCGATCGTGCCCCCCTCGGCTGCCTCGGGCGAGACATGACCGATGGACAGGCCCGAGGAGCCGCCCGAGAAACGGCCATCGGTGACCAGCGCGCAGGCTTTGCCCAGCCCCTTGGATTTCAGGTAGCTGGTCGGATAGAGCATCTCCTGCATGCCGGGGCCTCCGCGCGGTCCCTCATAGCGGATCAGCACGACCTCGCCCGCCTTGACCTTGCCGGTCAGGATACCGGACACGGCGGAATCCTGGCTTTCGAAGACATGGGCGGAACCCTCGAATTTCAGGATCGATTCATCGACGCCCGCTGTTTTGACGATGCAGCCATCCTCGGCAAGATTGCCGTAAAGCACCGCAAGCCCGCCATCCTTCGAGAATGCGTGCTCGGCATCGCGGATCACCCCGGCCTCGCGATCCAGATCCACAGCGTCATAACGGCGGTCCTGCGAGAAGGCAGTCTGCGTCGGGACCCCCCCCGGCGCGGCGCGGTAGAAATCATGGACCGTGGCGGAATCGGTGCGGGCGACATCCCACCGGTCCAGCGCCTGAGCCAATGTGCCGGCATGGACATTGCCGACCGAGGTATCGAGCAGCCCCGCCCGGTCCAGCTCGCCCAGGATCGCCATGATCCCCCCGGCGCGGTGGACATCTTCCATATGCACGTCGGATTTCGCGGGCGCGACCTTGCACAGCACCGGCACCTTGCGCGACAGCTTGTCGATATGGCCCATGCTGAAATCCACCTCGCCCTCATGCGCGGCGGCCAGCAGGTGCAGAACGGTATTGGTCGAGCCGCCCATGGCGATATCCAGCGTCATGGCATTGCTGAAGGCGTTGAAATTGGCGATCGAGCGCGGCAGCACGCTGGCATCCTCGCCCTCGTAATAGCGGCGGGCGAGATCGACGATCAGGTGCCCCGCCTCGACAAACAGGCGCTTGCGGTCGGCATGGGTCGCCAGGGTCGAGCCGTTGCCGGGCAGCGACAGGCCAAGCGCCTCGGTCAGGCAGTTCATCGAATTGGCCGTGAACATGCCCGAGCAGGAGCCGCAGGTCGGGCAGGCCGAACGTTCGATGGCTTGCACATCGGCCTCTGACACATTGTCATCGGCGGCGGCGACCATGGCATCGACGAGATCCAGCGCCTTGACCTTGCCGTCTTCCAGCACGACCTTGCCGGCCTCCATCGGGCCGCCCGAGACGAAGACCACCGGGATGTTCAGGCGCATCGCGGCATTCAGCATGCCCGGCGTGATCTTGTCGCAATTCGAGATGCAGACCATCGCGTCGGCGCAATGCGCGTTGACCATGTATTCGACGGAATCGGCGATGATCTCGCGCGAGGGCAGCGAATAGAGCATCCCGTCATGGCCCATCGCGATCCCGTCATCGACGGCGATGGTGTTGAATTCCTTGGCGATGCCGCCCGCAGCTTCGACCTCGCGCGCGACGAGCTGGCCGAGATCCTTGAGATGCACATGGCCGGGCACGAATTGCGTGAAACTGTTCACGATAGCGATGATCGGCTTGCCGAAATCGCTGTCCTTCACCCCGGTCGCACGCCACAGGCCCCGGGCGCCTGCCATGTTGCGGCCGTGGGTGGTGGTGCGGGAACGATAGGCGGGCATGGCGGATCTCCTTTGCTGGCGACTTTCCTTATCACCCCTTGCAGCGGAAGGAAATTACCTGAAGCGAGGGATTCAAGGGTGCATTCTGTCGTCAGATGACGGGATTGTGTTCCAGAAGGTTCAGGGGCCCTGCCCCCATCCGGCCCATCCGGGCCGGATTCCCCCGGGATATTGTCGTGAAGAAGAAGGGCCGGGTCAGGATGCCATTTTCATGGCGAGAATCCCGGCGAGGATGAGGGCGGCTGCGAAAAGACGGGCCGGGGTGACCGGCTCCCCCATCAGGATGATCCCGAGGATGAAGCTGCCAACGGCGCCGATCCCGGTCCAGACCATGTAGGCGGTGCCGAGCGGAAGCTGGCGCATGGCGATGGCCAGGAGCCAGAAGGACGCGATCATGCCCACGACCATGACGGTGGTGGGCCAGGGTTTCGTGAAGCCGTCGGATTGCTTCATCGCGGTGGCCCAGACAATTTCAAGAAGGCCGGCGATGGTGAGGGTGAGCCAGGGCATGGAAAGCCTCGTGACAGGGGCCGGGCCGTCCCGGCGATGCTGCCCATGATGGGGAGGTCGTCCTCGGAGCATGGAGCTAGGCTTTCGCCCCGCCCCGGTCAAGGGCGCGGAGCGCAAACCCGGCAGATGGTGTTGCGGCCCATCCACGCGGAGACCCGAGCGGGCGGTGGGCTCAAGTGATCCGCTTGATGCTGGCGGCGATCTCGTCCCATTCGAAGACGCGCTTCCAGTCGTCGCGCATCAGCACCGGCTTGCCGAATTCGATGGCCTTGTTGCAGGCATCCGAGAAGGCCCCCTCGCGCTCTTCGAAGATCACCGCGCCAAGGATATTCATATGCCCCAGCAGGAAGTCGCGGGCGCATTCATGGCTGACCCCGCTGCGGCGCACGCATTCGTCCAGCGCCTCGCGCATGACGCTGAGCAGAGAGGCACAAACGGTTTCGGACAGGCCCGGCTCCAGCATCGCCATCTGCCTGACGGTGACTTCGTAGGTTCGGGCCACCGGGGCATAGATCGCGCGGGCGATGCGGTCGCCCAGCTCGTAATGGTGGCGCGGGCCCTGCATCAGCGCATTGACCACGCCCTGCCTGGCCGCAACGCCGCCGAAATGATCGCGACGGCCTTCCTCGGTGGTCTCATTGTTGAAGATCGGTGGATGGCAGGGATGTGTGACGAAATATGTGATGTCCTCGCGCTCGGGCAGATGGCCGGCGAAAGGTGCCGCAGCATCCAGCACCACGACCATGGTCCCTGCCGCGACCTCGGGCACGACGCTGGCCGCGACCTTGCCGATCACCGTGTCGGGAACCGCGAGAATGACCACCTCGGCACCCTCCAGCGCGGTTTTCTGATCGACGCATTCCAGCCCCAACGCCTCCCGCAATCGGGCGCGCCGTCTTCGCTGACCTCGACATGGCATGTCTCGAAATCGGTCTTCGCCAGGTTGGAGGACAGGCGCAGCCCCATCTTCCCGCCCGCACCGAACAGAGCGACCTTGGTCATTCCTTCTCATCCCTCGAATTGCTTGCTTAACTGGTATGATAAGATAATAATGATACATACAAGTCAAGAGAGCGGAGACGAGATGAGCGGAAAAGAGGCGGCGAACGGGCAACGGCCCTGGGTGACATGGTTCGGAGACGATTTCACCGGCTCGGCGGCGGTGATGGAGGTCCTGGCTTTCGCGGGGCTGCCATCGGTCCTGTTCACCGATATTCCCGGCGATCGCCTTGCCGCCCGTTTCGGGAACTGCCGGGGCATCGGCATCGCCTCGACCGCGCGCAGCCACGGGCCAGACTGGATGGCCGAAAACCTGCCCGCCCCGCTTGCCTGGCTGCATGGGCTAGGCGCGCCAATCCTGCATTACAAGATCTGCTCGACCTTCGATTCGTCGCCCGATACCGGCTCCATCGGCCGGGCGATCGAGATCGGCCTCGGCATCCGCCCCGCCCGCGCCGTGCCCCTGCTGACGGCAGCGCCCCTGATGCGGCGATACCAGGCCTTCGGGCATCTCTTCGCCGGCGGGCCGGACGGGGTATCGCGGCTGGACCGGCACCCGGTCATGGCCCATCACCCGGTGACGCCGATGACGGAATCCGACCTGCTGCGGCACCTGTCCGCGCAGACCAGCCTGCCCGGCGGGCTGATCGACCTGGAGGCGCTGGCATCGGATCCGCAGGCCCGGTTGAGCGACCTGCTCCGCGATGGCACCCGCATCCTGTCACTGGACTGTATCGATCCCGCCTCGGAGGCCGCCGCGGGAGAGCTGATCTGGCGCAACCGCGCGGATCTGGGCTTCGTCGCGGGCAGTCAAGGCGTCGAATATGCGCTGGTCCGGCATTGGCAGCAAAGCGGGCTTCTGCCACCCCCGGCAGAAATCGGCTCGGCAGGCAGGGTCGACCGGATCGTGGCGGTTTCGGGCTCGGTATCGCCGGTCACCGCGCGGCAACTGGACTGGGCAGGACGGAACGGCTTCGCCTTGCTGGGCTTCGACGCCGCCACCGTCTGCGGGCCTGCCGAGATATTGGAAGCCGAAGAAAACCGCCTTGTCGAAGCCGCCTCGAACGCGGCGGGGCACGGGGAAAGCCCGCTGGTGCATTCTGCCCGCGGTTACGACGGCCCCGAGATCGCCCGCTATCGCGAGGCGCTGGCGGAAAGCGGGATGGACGCGACAACCGCCAACCGCCGCATAGGCGAGGCACTCGGCCGCATTCTCGACCGGGTCTTGCGGGCGACCGGCATCCGCCGGGCGGTCATCTCGGGCGGCGACACCTCGGGCCACGGGATGCGGCAACTCGGGTTGGCCGCGCTGGTCGCCAAGGCCCCGACCATCCCTGGCGCGGCACTTTGCACGGCCCATGGGGACAACCCGCATGACGGGCTGGAGATCGCGCTGAAGGGCGGCCAGATGGGAAGCGAGGATTATTTCGGCTGGATTCGCGACGGCGGCGGCCCCCGGTAAGACGCGGTCTTCTATACGGCAGGCCTTCTTCTTCATTCAAATATCCCGCAGGGGGTCGCCGGTTGGTGCGCCACTGGTTCGAGAACCAGCCGGCGACGGGGGCGGCGCACGCCCCCGGCCATCGCGGGACGCAACCCTTCCTCACCCCTGCCGCTCGAAGGCCACGCGCGAGCGTTCCAGGTGGCGGCGCATCTCTTCGATGGCGGCGGCGGTGTCGCGCGCCTCGATATGATCGACGATCTTGGCATGCTCCAGCAAGGTAATCTCTTCACTGCCCGAGCGGTGCAGCAGGCTGACATGGTATTCGAACAGCCAGCCCAGCATCGCATCCGAGACCGACAGGATGATCGGGTTGTCGCACAGCGAGGCCAGCTTGCGGTGAAACGCCATGTCGATCGAGATGAAGGCCGTGGCGTTTCCCAATTCCTCCCGCTGCCGTTCGACCAGTTCGCGCAGTTCGGCGATATCCTCTGCCGTCGCCTTCTCGACGGCGACCCGCACCATTCCCATCTCGAACATCTGCCGGGCATGTTTCAGGTGATCCAGGTTCCCCGGCGCTGAACTCAGGACCAGCCGCGCCAACTCGTCCGACTGGTGCAGGACCGTGGCTGGGTTGATCTCGTTCACACGCGAACGCTCGCCATGGCTGATGGTGATCAGCCCGTTGTTATGCAGCGATTGCAGCGCCTCGCGCACGGCGGGGCGGCCGACGCCGAAACGGTCCATCAGCGCGCGCTCCGAGGGCATGTAGTCGCCGGGTTTCAACTCGTGACTGCGGATCATGTCATGCAGGCGCTCCAGGACCTGGTCGGACAGTTTCCTCCTGACGATCTTGTCGTCATTGCTGCCTGGGGCGCCGATCATCCCGTTTCCATCTCCGCTGTGACTGGTCTGCTGTGGTGATAACTGAACCCTATCCGTCCCGTCCACAATTTCCCTCTGCACCCCAGCCAAACGCAGGCAGGCCGTCTTGCGCGCGCGGGGTCAGATTGGCGCGGACTATCCCGCCGCCCAGATGCAATATGGCCATCCCGTCCGCGATCCGCGCCTCGTGGACGGGTTGCCCGGCGCTTCCTGCCAGCGCGCGCAGGGCATGGGCGATCGGCAGAAAGCCGTCCGGGCCAGTCAGCCCGCGCGGACCCAAGACCGCCGCCGGGGTCCAGACATCGGCTGCAAAGGGCGCCAGCGCGGTCGCCAGCCCTATCGTATAGGCCGCACCAAAAGCCCCGCGATGCCGGGGATCGTCATCGGCCATACAGACCCGGTCAAGATCGGGATTGGGGATGGTGCGCGAGCCATAAGGATTCTGGCGCATGGCGATACTGGCCGGGCCGATGCGATACCCGCGTCCCGCCGCGATGGCACGAGCCGAGCGGGCGATATGCGGCACCGCCTCCAGCGTCTCGACCACCGAGATATCGTCGGCGGCATGGACGATGGGGCACAGGCCATGCGTGACGAAATCCAGCATCCCCGATGGCGGACGCTTCCGGTTCAATTCGGGAAAGAAACTGGCCATGCCGCCGCCGCGCGGGAGATCGGGAAAGGCATCGGCCGCCGCAGCATGGACCCGGTCCAGAGGCGGGCAATCCGGCCATTCCGATCCCGGAGGTGTAGATTGCCGGTCAACGGAAGGACAGACAAAGACCGATGACAGGGCCAGCCCGGCATCGGTGACGGCGCGGGCATGATCGGCCAATTCCTCCTCGGGCGATTGCCTGCCGTCGAAACGGCAGATCAGTTCCAGGTCATAGCACGGCCCGGCCAGCACGGATTGCAGCGCCGCGAAAGCGGCGACCTGTGGCCCGACCGGCCCCGCTGCGGCATCGACATGGCAAAGCAGCCGCTGAGGACCGGCGAAACGGACAGCCTCGATCACCTCATCGGCGCGTCGGGCATCCTCGGCAGTCAGGACCAGCGCCATTTGCGGGAATACCGGGTTCGCCGGAGGCTCCTCCCACGCAGCAGGGCCCGCGGCCTCCGCTGCCCGCTCCCATGTGATCGCGACCGATTGCGACAAGGTCTCGCTTTCTTCCAGCCGGTAGGGCCATGGCAGGGCGAGCGGCCGGTTATAGGTCTTGAAGGAGGCATCGCCCCATTGCCGCTGATCCTCCATTTCGAACACATCGCCGGTGAAGGCGCAGCGGATATGCAGGCCGCCCGCAACATGCTCCAGTGCGGCGATGTCCTTGAAAGGCTGCCATGGCGCGATCAGCAACGGGAAATGCCCGGACTCCCGCGTGCCATCCGAATGGGTGACGGTGGCGGGAGCCCCGGCCACGCCGTCTATCGGGTGCAGGACGGTAAAGCCCGCGCGGTTGGTCTCGAACCCGCCCGTCGCGCGGCCCTGCGCCGAGACCCGCAGGCCCGTCCCGGTGATCTCGACGCTCAGCGCCACCTCCAGCCGCCCGGTCGCGGTATCGAAACGCATCGGGATGGTCACGCGCAGCGCCCCGGCCGTCTCGCGCTCGACCGGTCCCAACCGGGGCGCAATCGTGCCCCAGTCCCGGTCCCGCACGAGAAAGGCGACCGAGCGGATCACCTCGACCCCGTTCACCCGGATATGCCGCAAGGCGCCACCCTGCAGGGTCAAACCGACATCGCCATGGGTGACGGTCTCGAAAGCCTCGGGCGGCGTGTCCGTGCCGTATAGGGCGTGCAGATCACTCATAACTCACCCGGATCGACGCTGCGCGCCTCTGCCGCCGAGCGATACGCAGCCTCGACCAGGGCGAGCGTCTGCAGGTTGTCGCGTCCCGAGGTTTCGGGCTGGGTTCCAGCGCGCAGGCATTCGGTGAAATGCCGCTGGATGATCGCCACGCTCTCCTGGATATTGTGCCATGGCTTCTCCGCCCAGGGCAAAAGCGGCGGGCTTACATCGCGGCTCTCGGTGCCGCCGTCCTTCTGGATCGTGAGGCGATAGCCCACATCCAGCCGCAGCACTCCCCCGGTCCCGTCGATCTCGATCAAGGTTTCGGGGAAGGTCTCGGGCATTCGCCGCGTCGCGTAAGAGCAATCGACGACCGATGTCACCCCGCTCGCATGAGACAGCAGCATGGTCGCCACATCCTCGCCCCTGATCCGGGGATTGACCCGGCGGGTGGTGGCGGTGATCCGGTCCACATCGCCGAACAGGGCGCGGGAGATGTCGAGGATATGGATGCCCAGATCCTCGATGATGAAACGCTCACCCTCGGCGAGGTAGGGCTGGCCCGAGAACACGTCATAGGCCGAGCGGAACGACACCCGCCCGAAGAAGGGCGTGCCGATGGCTCCGCCCCGCAGCGCCTCGATGACGGCGCGGACCGGTAATTGCCAGCGGAAATTCTCGTGCACCATCAGGGTCTTTCCCGCCCGCTCCACGGCCTCGACCATGTGGCGGGCATCGGTCAATGTCTGCGCAAAAGGCTTCTGGCAGATCACGTGCAGCCCGGCATCCGCCGCCATCTCGACCAGGGCGCGGTGAGAGGAGACCGTCGTGGCGATGTCCACCGCGTCGAACCCGCCATCGGCAAACATCTCGGCGGCATCGGTATAGCGGCGCGCGATACGGAACGCGTCCCCCATTGCGTCCAGCCTGGCCCGGTCACGGTCGCACAGCGCGACAACCTCGATTCCGTCTAGGTCTTCCCATCCATGCAGCTGGTTTTGCGCGAAAAAGCCGCATCCGACCAGGGCGATCCTCAGCATTCCGTCCATCCCGTTCTACTTGCCCAATGCCGCCTGTGCCTGCAGCGCCACCCTTGCCTGCACGCGCTGCTGCGCCTGGTCTATCACCACGGCGGCGACGATGACGATGCCCTTGATGACCGTCTGCCAGAAGGCCGAGACGCCCATCATCACCAGCCCGTCCGACAGCACCCCGATGACGAAAGCGCCGACGATAGTGCCCCCGATCCGGCCCCTGCCGCCCGACATCGAGGTGCCGCCCAGCACCGCCGCCGCGATGGCGTTCAGCTCGAACGTGTCGCCGGTGGCCGGATGGGCAGCGACCAGTTGAGAGGCGATGATGATCCCCACCAGCGCCGCGCAGAAACCCGAGAACATGTAGACGAAATACTTGATCTGCGTGACCCGAACGCCCGATAGTCCCGCTGCCTTCTCGTTGCCGCCGACGGCGTAGATATAACGGCCAAGCGGCGTGCGCCGGGCGATATAGGCCGCGCCCAGCCCCACGATCACCAGCATCCAGATCGAGACCGGAATGCCCAGCATGTCCCCGGCCCCGATCCAGCGGAACGTGTCGGAGCCGTATTCCGGATTGCCGTTCAGATTGGGAAAGGTCCGCCCGTCCGAGGACAGCATGGCCGATCCCCGCGCGATATAGAGCGTACCGAGCGTCGCGATGAAGGGCGCCACATTCAGCTTGGTGATCAGGAAGGCGTTCAGCGCCCCGACCATCACGCCCACGGCGATGACGATCAGGCAGATCTCGAACGTGTTGAACTGGATCGACCAGCCAAGCCCCGGATTGATCCCGTGCAACACCAGCCAGCCGGCCACCATCCCGCAAAGCCCGACGATCGAGCCGACCGAAAGGTCGATCCCGCCCGAGACGATGACAAAGGTCATGCCGATGGCCAGGAACGCGTTCAGCGCGACATGTTTCGACATGATGACCAGGTTGGCCGCCGAAAGGAAATTCGGCGCGGCGATGGAAAAGAACAGCACCACGAGGATCAGCGCGATAAACGTCCGCGCCTTCAAGAGCAGCAGCAGCGCACTGCCTGACCCCGGCTGGCTTTCGGACATGGAAACGGTTGAATCGGTCATCTGGCGGCATCCTCCGTCACGGGTTCTGCAGGGGTATCGGGGGTGTGACCCTTGGCCGAAGCCTCGACCAGCGCGGTCTCGGTCGCCTCGTCCCGGTTGAATTCGCCGGTGATCCGGCCATTCGACATCACGATGATACGGTCCGACAGCGACATCACCTCTTCGAGATCCGAGGTGACGAAGACAATCCCCAGCCCCTCGGCCGCCAGCTTGCGCATGACGCGGAACACCTCGGCCTTGGCGCCGATATCGATCCCGCGCGAAGGCTCGTCCATCAGCAGGATCTTCGGGTTGGTCATCAGCGCCTTGGAGATGACCACCTTCTGCTGGTTGCCGCCCGACAGCGAAGAGACCTCGTGCTCGGGCGAGGCGACCTTGACGGTCATGCGGGTGATGAAGTCGCGCACCGTCTCGGCCTCGCGCTTCAGTGACATGTGGATGCCGCGGGTAAAGGCGGACAGGCTCGACAGCGTCATGTTCTCGCGGATCGACAGGATCTGCACCAGGCCATCGGTCTTGCGGTCCTCGGGGATCAGGCCGATGCCCCTGGCGATGCGCCCGGCAACGCCTTGCGCGGTCAGCCGCGCGCCCTCCACGAAGAACTCGCCCCGGTAGCCGCGCCGCTCACCGATGATGCATTCCAGCAATTCCGAGCGTCCCGCCCCCATCAGCCCGTAGATGCCCAGGATCTCGCCCGCGCGCAGAGAGAAGGACACGTCCCGCACATCGAAGCCGCCGTGACGGTTGGGCGCGGTGACATGTTCGGCGCGAAAAATCTCGGGGCCGAAATCATGTTCGATCTCCTTGGCGAAATCCTTGGAAGCCTGGCCGATCATGTGCCGCACGATCCAGGGAATATCGACGCCTTCCATCGATTGCGCCCCGGTGATGATCCCGTCGCGCAGCACGGTGATATAGTCGCCGACGCGGATCAGCTCTTCCATCCGGTGCGAGATATAGACGATGCCTACACCCGAGGCGCGCAGGTCGTCGATCACCCGGAACAGGATCTCCACCTCTGCCGCCGACAGGGCCGAGGTCGGCTCGTCGAGGATCAGGATACGGGCATCCTGCGCAAGGCTTTTCGCGATCTCGACGATCTGCTGCTGGCCGACCTTGAGATCGCCGACCAGCGCATCGGGATCGATGTCATGCTCCAGCCGCTTCATCAGCGCGCGGGTCATCTCGCGCTGTTTCGCCTTGTCGATATCGATCCCGAAACGGGTCTTCTCGCGCGAAATGAAGATATTTTCCGCCACGCTCAGATTGGGAAACAGGTTCAGTTCCTGGAACACGATCCCGATCCCGTGCCGCGCCGCGTCATCGGTGGAACGGAACTCGACCTCCTGCCCGTCAAGGATCAGCCTGCCGCTGGTCAGACGCTCGACCCCCGCGATGATCTTCATCATCGTGGATTTGCCCGCCCCGTTCTCTCCCACGAGGACATTGACCGCCCCCATGCGCAGATCGAAATTCACGTCCCGCAAGGCAACCGTGCCGGGATAGACCTTGGTGCCATCGCGGATCGACAGGCCGACGGGATGCGCCTTTGCTGGCCGGTTCATGTCAGCCTCCGACCTCCAGCATCGTGGGCACCAGTTCGATCTTCGCCGGATCGCGCAGGGTGAAGACACCCTCGAAACGCGCGGTCTGGCCGATCACGTCACCTTCGGGCCTGTCGATGGCGGCATGGGCCGTGGCGTTCAGCGCATTGGCCAGCTTGGCGAATTCGATCTGGTCGCGGAAATCGGTGAACACGATGAACGGCATCGCATCGCGCAGGGCGGTGCCGCGAATGACCGGGCCAAGCTGGACGGAGACGTCCGCAGCCCCGTCTCCCGTCGTATCGACACCCAGCTTGGCCGCCCGGCTGTCCAGCTTGGCCTCGACGATCCTGCCCTCTCCCGACACGGCGAAATTCCACGGATTCGCCTCGCCTTCGGGGCGCAGGCCGTGTTGTTGCCCCGCCGCATCGGTATCCGCCGCCAGCGCGGATCTTAGCTCGGCCAATGGCACCAGGTTTTCCTGGATGACCGGAAGGACCTTGGGCTGCCAGATCTCTTGCGCATAGGTCTCCATCCGCGCCTCGTCGGTCTGACCGCTCGCGGCGGAGGCGGCCTCGCCCGGATCCGGATCGGGGACGATCTTGCAGCCCGCCATCGCAACGGCGACGGCAAGGCACAGCGCGGAAAGGCGGAAGACGTCTCGCATGATGCGTCACATCCTTTCGGGGAAGGTCTCGGGATGCGGCCGGATCATTCGCTCAGCGCGAAGGTTTCCAGCTTGTCGGCATTTGCCTCGTCGATCAGCACGCAATCCATGAGCTGCTTCTCCGGCTGTCCGGTCGAGCCGGTCTCCAGATACTGATCGGCCTGTTCGACGGCCAGTTGCGCCTGACGATAAGCGGGCTGCAGCACCGTCGCCTTGATGCCACCCGCCTTGATCGAGTCGCGCACATCGTTCGAGCCGTCGAAACCAACGAGGATCACATCGGTCCGCCCCGCCGCCTCCAGCGCGGCCCAGGCTCCCATCGCCATGGTATCGTTGCCCGAGATGACGCCCTTGATATCCGGGTTGGCCTGCAGGATCGATTCCATCTTCTCATAGGCTTCGGTCTGCGACCAGTTCGCCGATTGCTGGGCGACCATGGTCATGTCGGGATACTGGTCGATGATGTCGTGATAACCGGCCGAGCGGATGCCCGCATTGGTATCGGCCTCGCGGCCCAGAAGCTCGACATAATTGCCTTCTTCGCCCATCAGCTCGACGAATTTCTCGGCCCCGAGCTGCGCGCCCTGGTAATTGTTCGACACGATCTGGCTGACGGCGATGCCGCTTTCCTTGATCTCGCGGTCGATCAGGAAGGACGGAATACCGGTATCCTTGGCCCGTTGAACCGGCGCGACAGTCGCATCCGCCCCGGCATTGTCGAGGATGATCGCCTTTGCCCCGCGTGCAATGGCGGTGTCGAACATCTCGGATTGCTTGTTGGGGTCGTCGTCATGGACCAGCACCAGCGTCTCGTATCCAAGTTCCTTGGCGCGTGTTTCCGCACCCACGGCCTCGGCCTTGAAGAAGGGATTGTCATGGCTGGGGGTAATGATCGCGATCAGCCCCTTGTCCTGCGCTTGCGCGGCGACACCGAAGCTCAAGGCGTCGTGGCCGCAAGCGTGGACAAGAAAATGCGGCGGGTAATGGCCATCTGGATTGCTCCTCCTGTTTTTCAGCGTGGTTCTCTCGGGAACCAGCCCCTCCCTGGACGATGGTAGATTGTGGTATGGTTAAATGATTGTCAACAGGTATGATGAGTATTACAGATCATGCCATGGAGGATCGCATGACAAATGAATTCATTCGTGTCACCTACCGGATCGAATGCGCGGGCGATGTCGAGGCGATGGCGGCCAAGATCGCCTCGGACCAATCGACCGGGACCTTCACTGAACTTCCGGGCGAAACCGAGGACATTCGCCGCCGCTTTGCCGCGCGGGTCGAGGATATCCGCCACCTGCCCCCGGTGGATGCGCCCTCTTTCCCGCAGGATGCTGGCCCCGGCCCCTTCAACCGCGCCGATGTGGTCATCGCCTATCCGCTGGATGCGGTCGGCACCGATATCGCGGCACTGATGACGATCACCGTCGGGGGCGTCTTTGCCATTCGTGGGGTATCGGGCGTCAGGGTCATGGATTTCGACCTTCCCCCGGCCTTCGCCTGCCATCCCGGCCCGCAATTCGGCATCGAAGGATCCCGCAGCCTGACCGGGGTCGAGCGCGGCCCGATCATCGCCTCGATCATCAAGCCCTCGCTCGGCCTGACGCCGGAAGAGACCGCCGAAATGGTCGCCACGCTCTGCGAAGCGGGGGCCGATTTCATCAAGGACGACGAAAAGCTGATGAGCCCGGTCTATTCGCCCCTGCAGGACCGGGTCGCCGCGATCATGCCGGTGATCCGCGATCACGAGCAGAAGGCGGGCAAGCGGGTGATCTACGCCTTCGGGATATCCTCGGCCGATCCCGACATGATGATGCGGAACCATGACATGGTGGCGGATGCCGGGGGCCATGCGGCGGTCATCAATATCAACTCGATCGGCCATGGCGGGATGAGCTTTCTGCGCAAACGCTCGGCCCTGTGCCTGCATGCGCATCGCAATGGCTGGGATATCCTGACCCGGCATCCGGGGCTGGGGATGGAGTTCCGCGCCTATCAGAAGATCTGGCGACTGCTGGGCGTGGATCAATTCCAGATCAACGGGATCGGTGCGAAATACTGGGAGCCCGACGACAGCTTCGTGCGGTCCTTCCAGGACTGCATGACGCCGATCTTCTCGGATGCCGACCGCCCGCTGCCGGTGGTCTGCTCGGGCCAATGGGGCGGTCAGGCGGTCGAGACCTATCGGCGCACCGGCCAGACGCTGGACCTGATGTACCTGGGCGGAGGCGGCATCCACGGTCACCCGATGGGCCCGGCCGCCGGGATACGCGCGATCCGGCAGGCATGGGAGGCCGCCGAGACGGGCGTGGAACTGGCGGATTACGCGAAAACCCATCCGGAACTGGCGGCGTCGCTGAAGAAATTCGGCTGAACGGCAGCGATCACAGCGCCGCACCCTGCGGCAGCAACCAGACACCGTTGGGCGGAGTATGGTTGACCTGCAGGCTGCAGCCATAGGCGCCCGACAGGATGTGATCGGTCAGCACCTCGGCAGGTGGCCCCTCGGCCACTGCGCGGCCTTCCTGCATCAGCAGGACATGATCGGCGAACATCGCTGTCAGGTTCAGATCATGCATGATCGCCACGACGCCGCCGCCCTGCCCCGCATATTCCGCCGCCAACCGCATGACGGTCAGTTGCTGGGCGATGTCGAGGCTGCTGACCGGCTCGTCCAGAAGCAGCCAGCGCGGGCCATCCCGCCCCACCGGATGCCAGATTTGCACCAGGGTTCGTGCCAGCTGCACCCGCTGCTGCTCTCCGCCCGAGAGTTCCTGATAAAGCCGCCCGGCATGCTCCGGCAGCCCGACCCGGCTCAGGGCTGCGCGGATCAGGCCGTTGCTTTCGCTGCCCTGTCCCGCATGGGTGGCCGTCAGGCCGATGCGGATGATCTCGGCCACGGTGAAGGGAAAGCTCAACATGCTTTGCTGCGGCAGGACGGCGCGGGTCAATGCCAGTTCCTCGGGGCGCATGGCAGCGACATCCCGCCCGTTCAGCATGGCATGACCAGCGGTTGGCGTGATCTCACCGGTCAGGGCGCGCAGCAAGGTGGTCTTGCCTGAACCATTTGGACCGATGATGGCCGTCAACTGCCCCGCGCGAGCGGTCAGATCGACGCCATGCAGGATCTCGGACCGGCCGAGATGGAGCCGTATATCGCGGGCCTCCAGCTTCATCCGTCCAGCATCCGGCGATTCGACAACAGCACCCACAGAAAGAACGGCCCGCCGATCATCGCCGTGATGATCCCGATGGGTAGCTCTGCGGGGGCGATCACCGTGCGGCTGATCATGTCGGCCACCAGCAGCACCGATGCTCCGAGCAAGGCGGAGTTCACCAGCAGCCAGCGATGATCCGGCCCGGCGAGCAGGCGCAGCAGATGCGGCACGACGATGCCGACGAAACCGATCCCGCCCGAGACCGCGACCGAGGCACCGGTCGCGGCGGCGGTTGTCAGGATGGCCGTCGTCTTGACGCGCTGCACCCGGATACCGACATGGGCGGCGGAGGCCTCTCCGAGTGCCAGCCCGTTCAGGCCCCACGCCAGAAATGGCGAGACGAGCAGCGCGGCGGCGATCACGGGTCCTGCTGCAAGCAGCTTGACCCAGCTTGCCCCGGCCAGCGAGCCGAGCCCCCAGAAGGTCAGGTCGCGCAATTGCTGGTCATCGGCACGATAGATGATCAGGCCCGAAACCGCCGCGATCATCGCCGCAAGGGCGATACCGGCAAGCAGCATCGTCGCCACCGATGTCCGCCCCTGCCGCGTGGCGATACCGTAAAGGGTCACCATCGCCAGCCAGCTTCCCGCGAAGGCCGCCAGCGGCACCAGGTGCCAGCCCGCAGCAGCGAGCATGGCGGGTGGCAGCAGACCGCCCAGCACGATCGCCGAGATCGCGCCAAGCGAGGCCCCCGCGCTGACCCCCAGCAGGCCGGGATCGGCCAGCGGGTTGCGAAACAGTCCCTGCATGATCGCGCCCGAAACCGCCAGCCCGGCCCCGACGAGGATACCGGTCAGAAGGCGTGGCAACCTGATGTCGAACAGCACCACGCGGTCGGTCTGCGCGATCTCATGCCCGGCCAGCCAATCAAGCAGGACCCGAGGCGCCGATACGCCGGAAGCGCCATGCCCCAGGGACAACAGCGCCAGCACGGCCAGCAACCCAAGAAGCCAGACAGCCAGCGCGCGTCCGAGATGCCGGCGATCCCCCGCCAGCCTCTCGCGCGGCGCATCGAGCGCAACCATCAGGCGCCCCCATAGATCGCGTCATGCAGTTCCAGCGCCGCCTGCCCGGTGCGCGGGCCGAACCCCAGCAGATACAGGCCGTCCATGCGGATCACCGCGCCGCTTTCCGCGGCCGGGGTCGCGGCCATGGCGGGAATGGCCATCAGCGCCTCGGTCGCCGCCGCATGGCCGCTGTCTTCCGGGCCGCGTTTCATCATCAGGACTATCTCGGGCGCAGCAGAGGTGATCGCCTCGTCGGTCAGCGGCTTGTAGCCCTCGACGCCCTGCACCGCGTTCTCTGCCCCCGCAAGGCGGATGATCGCGTCAGCCTCGGTGCCCTGCCCCGAGGCCATCACCCGGCCGCCTTGCAGCGACAGGATGAACATCACGCGCTTGGGTTGCCCTTCATCGCCGGTCGCCTCGGCCAGATGGTCGAGATCGGCCCTCAGCGCCTTGACCGGAGAGGCGGCGGCTTCGGGCACGCCAAGTGCCTCGGCCACGGCCTCGATCTTGGCGGCCAGCCCCTCGGCATCCGTGCCGGAGGGGATGGTTTCAAAGGGGACTCCCGCCTCTTTCAGCACCGCGATGGTTTCCGGCGGGCCTGCACCTTCTTCCGACAGGATCAGGTCGGGCTTCACCGAAAGCACACCTTCGGAGGAAAGCGCGCGCATGTATCCGACATCGGGCAATTCCTGCGCCTCGGAGGGATAGCTGGAGGTCGTGTCACGGGCGATCAGCCGGTCCTGCTGGCCCAGGGCATAGATGATCTCGGTCACCGAGCCGCCGATGGCCAGAACCCGCTGTGCATCGGGATGCGGGTCGGCCTGTGCAGACAGGGCCGATGACAGGGCCAGCGCGGCGGCGCAAATGACGCGGCCGATCATGCTTCACCTGCGGCGGGCAAGGAATGAACCAATCGTCCCCAGGCATCGGGATCGCCGCCCCTGTCGGCCCGCATCCCGAAACATTGAAAGATCAGATTGCCCATCTCGTCGAACGCCTCGACCGATATGGCCGGGCCGCGCCCGGTCGGCTTGTCGACCAGCCAGACCTCGGCCAGATGATCGACACGCAGATGCAAGTTGAAACGCTCGTCCAGCACGTTCAGCCATGGCCCCATCGGTTTCACGTCCGGATGGGCCCGGAATGGATCTCGATGCAGCCCATATTACCGACGAAGAGCATCACCTGCTGCGCTTCGGCCTGCACCTGTTCGAACAGGGCGGGAACCGCCTCGACGTCCAGAGGGCTGGCGAATGGGGACCCGGCGACACGATAGGCGCCGAGGCGGTTCATCTTCAGCCGCCTGACAAGCGTGTTGAACTGATGGGTGTCGGTCATCTTCACCCATTCGGCGCGAAGCGTGTCTGCCCGATCCTCGGCGATGCGCGCGCCTTCCGGCATGGCACGGGGCGCGAAATCCGACATCCCGGCCTGATCGGGCAGAGCCAGGTCGCGCAGCAATTCTCCCCATGCGTCCAGATCCGAACCCGGGCGCAGATGCACCTTGTGAACCGCGCCCCCCGCCGCATCGAAGACCTGCACCGAGCGGCGCGGGCCATCCGCGCCCTTCGCCTCGACTGCATAGGCATGCGCCCAGTGACGCGGGAACATGCGCATGTCGATCTCGGGATCCAGCGTCATCGCGGCATGTTCGCCGTCGTGGAACTCGTTATAGGTGCCGATCTTCTCGATCACGCAGGAGCGGTTGCGGGTCAGCGCCATCACCTCGCCCATCTTTTGCACCGCCGGGATCAGCCGGGCGAGCGTCGGGTCGATCCGCGTCGCCCCGTAACCCAGTTCTGCCTCGACCAGAGCGGCCTCGGACAGGCCGAGCTGTGCCGCAAGATCATAGGGCCGGACAGTGGCATCACGTTTCAGTTCGCGCAGCGCGCCGGGGTCAGATCATTCATCATGTGCCTCTGCTGCATCAGGTGATCGGCATCTGGCGGAATGGCTGGACGCAATACTTGACATAATTAGTCGGAATCTCTAGCCAACGCAAGCCGCCAGCATGTGCCAGCTTCGAACACAGCTTTGCACGAATGAGGGATTGGCGATGCGCAGACAAATCACGGCTTTTGCCCTGCTGCTTGGAACTACCACACTGGCGGCGGCGCAGGAGGATACGCGGCCCATCGTGCTTGATCCCATCGTCCTGCGCGCGGGCACCGAGAAGGTCGCCTCGTCGGTGCCGCAATCGGTCAGCGTCCTGGACTCGGAAGACCTGAACGAGATCGCGCCCGGCAATATCGGCGATGTCCTGAAGCAGGTGCCAGGGGTGGCGGGCGTCGGCTCATCCAGCTTTTTCGGCCAGGGCTTCAACATTCGCGGCTTCGGGTCATCCGGAACGGCGGCCTCGGAAGCGGGGATCGTCCAGCTGATCGATGGCGAGAAGAAATATTTCGAAAGCTACCGCCAAGGCTCGCTCTTCGTGGAGCCCGACTTCCTGAAACGGGTCGAGGTGCTGCGCGGGCCGAGCGCCGCCACGCTTTACGGCTCGGGTGCCCTGGGCGGGGTGATCGCGATGGAGACGATCGATCCGGGCGACCTGATCCCCGAAGGCGCAAGCAGCGGCGGGCGGGTCAAGCTGGGCTATGCCTCCAATCCCGATACCGCCTTTGGCAGTATCTCATGGGGCTGGCGTCCGGCGGAGGATTTCGAGGCGCTGGCGGCTTTCGCCTATCGCAAGCTGGGGAAAACAGAGGATCCGGATGGCGAAACCATCGTGCGGAGCAATTCGGACACGCCGAACCTGCTGCTGAAGGCCCGCAAGACATTCGGCGATCATTATGTCGAAGCCTCATATCAGCATCTGGAGGCGCGCGGCGAGGACCAGGATTTCAATCAACTGGAAGGCGCGCAAATCGGCGCGTTCGGCCCAACCTTTCCCGGTTGGGGAGTCGGCGACATCCTGACACGCGATCAGGTGGCGCGGCTGGAATGGGGCTGGAACCCCGCCGACAACCGGCTGATCGACGCGACCGTCGCCCTGTCCTACACCAACACGATCAAGGATGTGCAGCAGGGCGGCGTCGCGAATGAGCCGATTTCGCCAACCCTGCTTGGCCGCCGCGACTATGCGCTGTGGAAGTTGCGGGCCCAGAACGTCATGGACCTGTCGGGCGCGGGTTACAGCCATTACCTGACCATCGGCGCCGAGACATTCAGGCAGGATCGTTCCAGCACCACGCTTTCGAGCTCCCATCCCGAGGGCTATACGAAATCGGCGGCGGTCTTTGCCTGGTCCGAACTGGAATGGGGCCGGGTCACGGTCAATTCCGGGCTGCGCTACGAGCGCCAGAAAACCGAGCCCAAGGACAGTGTCACCGTCACCGATGACCGGGTCGAATCCGAGTCGATCGAGCCGCAGGTCGGCGTGATGTATCGTCTGAACGACGACTGGTCGGTCTTTGGATCGCTGGCCTTCGTGAACCGTCTGCCGGCGGTGGACGAGCTTTACGACAGCCGCAACGGTGGCGCGGCATCGCCGGACCTGAAGGACGAGAAGGGCAAGAATATCGAGATCGGCGTCAGCTATCGCGGCAATGACATCTTCGCGGCAGGAGACGAGGCCGCATTGAAGCTGACCCTGTTCCGCAACCATATCGACGACATGATCATGCGGACCAACCTGCCCGCGCCAACGCCCTCCTACACCAATATCGACCGCGCCTATCTGCGCGGGGGCGAGTTGGAGGCCAGCTACATGACCGGCGATTGGCAGTTCGGTGCGGCGCTGTCGGTCGTCAATGGCAGGGATCAGGATGGCGAGATCCTCGATACCCTGCCCAATAACCGGGTGGCACTGTCGGCGGCATGGCAGGCAAGCGACAGCTGGAAACTCGGCCTTCGCAGCATGCTGGCCGATGGGCGCGACAAGCCGGACGGGACGCATCGCGGCGGCTTTGGCACCCACGACATCTATGCGATCTGGACCCCTCGGCAAGGTCCGCTGGAAGGTGTCGAGGTCAATATGGGGATCGATAATATCACCAATCGCGAATATGTTCCCGCGACCTATGTGACCGGCCCCGCGCCGGGCCGCAACTTCAAGGTCTCGCTCAGCAAGACGTTCTGAGGTGAACAGGAAGGCGAAGGCTCTGGACCGGTCAATCACCGACCCGGATCATTTCCAGCCTTCGCACCTCCTCTTCCAGAACCTGCGCCGCCCCGGCCCGCTTCAGCGCCAATTCCGCCTGATGCCGGGCGGCAGAGCGAAAACCGTCATCGCCCAGCCTGGACAGGGCCCGCAAGGTTTCGCGCAGTTTCAACTGAACCTCGATCATCTTGGCCCCGTCACGGGCAATCGGTTCGAATGCCTTCGCAAAAAGCTCGGCAGTTTCGAGCGGCGGAACATGTATGCCGGGATAGGCGATCTCGTCATCCGGCTTGTTCTCCGCCCCTTCCGCCCACAGGGTCAGCAGCCTCGCCACACGGCCGATCACATCGATCGCGGTGCCGGGATCGTTGATCGCCGGGGAAAGCGCACGCAGCGCGATCTCGCCAAGAACCGAAATGCCGTAACCCGGATCCTGGTCAAAGCTGCGGTCGTCATCCAGCGTGAACGCATCCCTGACGGCGGCGGCAATTGCGCCCCGGTCGATATCCGTCTCCGGCGGTGTCTCGAAATGAACCCATGCGAGCGCCGTATCGCGATAGACGAAACTGCCGGGCGTCGCCGCAAGATAGACTTTCCCGCCGCTATCCGCCACCGCGCGGGCCAGCCGCTCCATGCTGAAATGGATCACATAGCCGGTGTCGAGCGACCTCACCGCCATGGCATCCGAAGGCAGGCCGTTTTTCGTGTCGGTCAGGGGTCGCCCCCCGAAATACGGCTCCTTGAGCCGCGCCTTGATGGCAGCCCTGGCAACGTCTTCCAGCCGTTCCGTTGTCTCGCCCACGCGGCCAAAGCGGGTCAGGTGATCGATCCAGCGCATGAGCGACATCACGATCATGGCAAGCACCGCGATGGTGACGACGAACAAAACCACGCGGCCCTGCTCGTTATAGACACCGGCTTTCAGCACGACGAGCCCGACGATACTGAACAGAAAGGAACCGATAAAGACGGACAGGACATTCTGCGTCAGCCTGTCCTCGGCCAGCAGCCTGGTCGCGCGCGGAGTGATATTGGCGGTCGCGGACCAGAAGGCCGCCGTGATCACGCTCAGCGAAAAGGTCGTGACCGCCAGCATGCTTGAGGCAATGATCGTCAGCAGGCTGTCGATGGCATCGGCGCTGATCCTGAAAGCGAATTGCAGCGGAACGAAACGATCGGCAAGCGAAGCCAGCCCCGCCGCCGCGATGCCGAGCGCACCGATCAACGTGGCCCGCACCCACAGCTTGCGCGCATATTGCAACAGCAGCCACCGCCATTTCGACATCCGATCCCCCGCTTCCCGTCTCCACAACCGGTGATATCGATCCATTGCCGGGCAGGCAAAGGCCATGTTAACCGGCTCCACGTGATCATCAGGCCCCGATCACCGGACAGCAACGCCGCTTTGCATGGAAAAATTTCACCGATGATTATCTGTCACAGGCTTGGCCTTATCTTCTTCAAGACCAAAAAGACTGGCAGCACCTCTTTCGAGATCGCCCTTTCGCGTTTTTGCGGACCGGATTGCGTGATCACGCCGATTACCCCGGCAAATGAGGAGATACGCCGCAGCAAGGACTATCATGGCCCACAGAATTTTCGCGACACGATCTGGCCGGACGGAACCCGCAGTTCCGGCAAGTTCTACAATCACATCGCCGCCGAAGAGGCGCGCCAGCTGATCCCGGATCAGGTCTGGCGCGACTACCAGAAGATCGCGATCATCCGCGACCCGTTCGATGCCGCGATTTCCCGCTATTACTGGGAAGGTGTCGAGCGGACCGGGCAGGATTTCGGCGAATTCATCGACGCCCATCCCGAATATCTTGCCGAAAGCGCAGGAATCGCACCTTTCGACGGCCCGAACCGGATCGACCGGCATCTGCGCTATGAAAACCTTGCGCAAGACGTCGATACGCTCGGTCTCGAAGGGCTGTGGGAGGATTTCGCGGGAATCCGCGCCAAGGCCGGACGGCGGCCGGAACGCGGGACAAGTTGCGAGGAACTTTACACGCAATTCCCCGCCGCGGCCGAGATCGTCGAGGCGCAATGCGCGGCCGAGATCGCCCGGTTCGGCTATCGCAACCCGGCCCGAGCCTGAGCCGGGACCGAGGGCAATTCACCGGGCTACAGTGAGATCAGACGATCCCGCCGCCACCCGCCGCCGTCCTGGGGCGCTCTGCCGCCACCTTCGCGCGATAGCCCGAGGCGCGATAGGCCGAAACCGGATCGAGGGCCGCACCTGCCCGGAGCCGCGCCATCGCCAGGATCGGCTCGACATCGGTGCGGAATGCCTCGCGCAGGGTCGCAGCCGCCATCAGCGCGTCATTCTCTTGCCGATAACCTTCCAGCGCCACGCGATCCACCAGCAAGGCCTGCACGAAGGCGCGCTGGATCTCGCAAGCCGAGATCATCAGGCTCTCGATGGGGTCGGTCACGTTATGGCTCTGGTCGATCATATGCGCCAGGTCGAGGCCGGGCGTATCCTCCAACTCGACCAGCTCGTTGAAGACCAGGAACAGCCGGAACGGATCGATGGTGCCACTGTCCAGGTCGTCATCGCCATATTTGCTGTCGTTGAAATGGAAGCCGCCCAGCTTGCCCGCCCGGATCAGGCGCGAGACGATCATCTCGATATTCACGTTCGGCGCATGATGCCCCAGGTCCACCAGGCACTGCGCCTTGGGTCCCAGTTCCTGTGCCGTCATCAGGCTGGTCCCCCAATCCTGCACGACCGTGGAATAGAAGGCAGGCTCGTAGATCTTGTGTTCCGAAAAGATCCGCCAGTCATCGGGTAACCCGGCATAGATCGCCTTCATCGACTCGAGATAGCGGTCGAATTGCCACGAAAGCGAGGTCTGGCCGGGAAAGTTCGAACCATCGCCGATCCAGACCGTCAGCGCCTTCGCCCCGATCTGCTGGCCGATCTCGATGCATTCCAGGTTATGCGCGATGGCCTGTTGCCGGGTGGCGGCATCGGTATGGGACAAAGAGCCGAACTTGTAGCTATGCGCCTGGTCGGGCTGATCCTGGAACGTGTTCGAGTTCATGGCGTCAAAGCCCAGTCCCAGTTCTTCCGCCTTGGCGCGCAGATCGGAAGGATCGGCCTTGTCCCACGGGATATGCAGCGAGACCCGGGGCGTCGCCGCCGTCAGTTGATGGATCACGCCGCAATCGTCCAGCTTGTCCATGATGCCGCGCGGCTCGCCCTCGCCCGGAAAGCGCGCGAAACGCGTGCCGCCCGTCCCGGTGCCCCAGCTTGGCACCGCCACGCCAAAGCCCATGGCGCGGGTGGTCAGGGCCTCGATATCCACGCCCCGGCGCGCCAGCCGGGCGCCAAGCGCTTCGTAATCCTGTGCCAGATCGGGCCGGCGCGTGGCGTTTTCCGCCTCGATCAATGCCTTGTCGATCATCATGCTCACCGCGTGAAGGCCTGGACGTTACCGGCATCCACGTTCAGGATATTGCCGGTCGATTTTGCGGACAGGTCCGAGGCAAAGAAATACGCCCCCTCGGCGATGTCCTCGGGCAGGACCGAACGTTTCAGCATCGAGCGTTGACGGTACATTTCCTCCAGCCCCTCCTTGTCGGTGCCATAGGTCGAGGCGCGCTGATCCAGCCAGTCGCCTTCCCAGATCCGAGAGCCGCGCAGCACCGCGTCCGGGTTCACCACGTTCACGCGAATACCCGCCCCTGCCCCTTCCAGCGCGAGGCAGCGGGCCAGATGGATCTCGGCCGCCTTGGCGGTGCAATAGGCGCTGGCATTGGGGCTGGCGGCCAGCCCGTTCTTGGAGGCGACGAAGATCACCGATCCGCCGATATCCTGCACCCGAAAGTTCCTGAACGCCTCGCGGCTGACAAGGAAATACCCGGTCGAAAGGATATCCATATTCTTGTTCCACAGCGCCAGCGAAGTTTCCTCGACAGGCGCGGAAGAAGCGATCCCGGCATTGGATACCAATATGTCGATGCCGCCGAATTCCACCGCCATCGCGGCATAGGCACCCGTGACCTGATGCTCGTCGGTGACGTTCATCTGCACGCTGCGGACGACATCCCTGCCATGGCGCGCGGCAAAGCCCTCATGCACCTCTTTCAGGGCATCCGCATCGATATCGGCCAGCATCACGCAGGCACCTTCGCGCAGGAACCGCTCGGCCGTCGCGGCGCCGATGCCGCCTGCCCCGCCAGTGACCAGCGCCACCCGGCCCGCCAGCGATTTCGGCTTGGGCATGCGCTGCAGCTTGGCCTCTTCAAGCAGCCAATACTCGATATCGAAGGCCTCCTGCTCGGGCAGCCCCTGATAGGTGCTGACCGAGGAAGCGCCGCGCATCACGTTGATCGCGTTCACGTAGAACTCGCCCGAGATCCGCGCCGTCGCCTTGTCCAGCGCGAAGGTGATCATGCCGACGCCGGGCACCAGGTAGACGACCGCGTTCGGATCGCGCATGGCCGGGCTGTCATCATGCTTGCAGCGGTCGTAATAGGCTGCGTAATCGTCGCGATAGGCGGCCACCGCATCGGCCAGCCCCTCGATCGTCTTGTCCAGGTCGGGATTGGCGGGATCAAAATCCACTACCAGCGGACGAATCTTGGTACGCAGGAAGTGATCGGGACAGGATGTCCCGAGCGGCGCCAATGTCTCCAGCATTTGCGAACAGGTGAATTCCAGCACGGCGGGCTGGTCATCGAAATGCCCGACCTTGTGGCGCTCCTTCGAGATCAGCCCGCGGATCACCGGCATCAGCCTTGCCGCGACCTCGCGCCGTTGCGTGGGCTCCAGCGTGGGTCGCTTGACGCCGCCGAACGGGGCGGCATCGGCTGTCTTGGCCTCCAGCCACGCGGCGGCCTTGTTGATGATGTCCAGCGTGGTCAGGTAGCAGTCCCTGGCGTCATCCGCCCAAGTGAACAGCCCGTGGCTTTCCAGCACGCAACCTTTCGCCTGCGGGTTCTCGGTCGCGAATTTCTCCAGCCACAGCCCCAGTTCGTAACCCGGTTTCTTCCACGGCAGCCAGCCAATTTCATCGCCGAAGATCTCTGCCGTCAGTTCCCTGGAATTCACCGAGGCCGCGATGGCGATGATCGCGTCGGAATGAACGTGATCGACATGTTTGCGCGGCACATAGGCATGCAGCGGTGTGTCGATCGAGGCCGCGCGCGGGTTCAGCGCGAAGGTGCAATGGGGCAGATAGCCGACCATCTCGTCCTCATGCTCGACCCCGCGATACTTGCCCTTCAGCGCCCGCAGCCGGTCCATGTAGAGCGTGGCGAACCCGTCCATCTTCATCGAACCGATATCGCCGCCCGAGCCCTTGACCCACAGCACCTCGGCCTGATCGCCGGTCAGCGGATCGGTTTCCATAACCTTGGCCGAGGTATTGCCGCCCCCGTAATTCGTCACCCGCTTGTCCGAGCCGAGCAGGTTCGACCGGTAGAGCAATTTTTCCGATTCGTTCATCGACGCGGCTTTGGCGTCATCCCACAGGTTTTCAAGCCGATTGGCGGTGATGGTCTGGGTCATGGATGCCTCCCTTGGCAGCGGCGGAACACCGGGCCTTCCCCGGGGCAAATACGCCCTCATCCATGCAAATGTCAATCATATTCAATCATAATCAGTCACAATTTGCGCGAATACCGATATATTCAGATCGAAAATGATTGACATTGCGCGAAAAGAAATGAAACTGTGCATCAAGGGAGGACGCCATGCTCGAAACCGAACGCCATCGGATCATTCTGTCAGCCGTGCAGGAACGGCCCGTGGTGACGGTTGCCGATCTTTGCGCATTGACCGGCGTCTCCGAGGCCACGGTGCGCCGCGACATCGCCCAGCTTCACCTCGCCAAGAAGCTGCGCCGTGTCCGGGGCGGGGCCGAGGCGATCTCGCCGCCGCAATTCGTCGGCATCAACGCCCGCCCCTTCGCCGTCAACCAGACCATCAACATCGCCGAAAAGCGCGCCATCGCGCAGGCCGCGGTCGATCTGTGCGAGGATGGCGATGCGATCATCATCAATGGCGGCACGACGACTTTCCAGATGGTCCATCCGCTGACCACCAAGCGGTTGCAGGTCTTCACCAACAGCTTCCCGATTGCCGAGCATCTGCTGAAACAGTCGAAGAATACCGTCCTGCTGCCCGCCGGTGCCATCTATCGCGAGCAGAACATCATCCTGTCGCCCTTCAACGATGACGGCTCGGGCCATTTCTATGCGCGGCGCATGTTCATGGGCTGCCGGGCGCTTGGGCCCCTTGGGCTGATGGAGGGCGATCCACTCCTGGTGCAGGCCGAACAAAAGCTGATCGGCCAGGCGGACGAGTTGATCGTGCTCGCCGATAGCTCGAAGTTCAGCCAGCGCTCCAGCCTGCTACTCTGCCCGCTCAGCCGCATTCACACCGTCATCACCGATGACGGCATCGACGATCGCGCGGCACAGATGCTGGAAGCCGCCGAAATACGCCTGATCGTGGCCGAGATGGCCGCATCGGACCGAAAAGCCCGCGCGGAAAAGGAATGACGCGCGGCACCGCTCATAGGGGGAGGAACATCATGAGCATTCTGAAAAAGGCCCTGACCACCGCCGCGATGGCATCTGCCCTTTTGGCAGGCGCCGCGCAGGCCGAGGACATGCGCATCGCCATCGTCGCCAAGGCTCTGGGCATCGGTTTCTTCGAGGCCGCGCACAAGGGCGCGGAAGAGGCCGCCGAAGAACTGGGCGATGTCGAGATCATCTATACCGGCCCGACCGACACCACCGCCGAGGGCCAGATCGAGGTGATCAATTCGCTGATCGCGCAACGCGTGGACGCCATCGCGGTCAGCGCCAACGATACCGACGCGCTGGTGCCGACGCTGAAAAAGGCGATGCAGCGCGGGATCACCGTCATAAGCTGGGATTCCGGTGTCGCGCCCGAGGGGCGACAAATGCATCTGAACCCGTCCTCGGCGCCCCTGATCGGCAACATGATCATCAAGCTGGCCGCCGATCACATGCCCGAAGGCGGACAGGTCGCGGTGCTGTCGGCGACGACCACCTCGACGAACCAGAATGTCTGGATCGAAGAGATGAACAAGGTCGCGGGCGATTACCCGGATGTGGAGGTCGTCGGCACCGTCTATGGTGACGACCTGGCCGACAAGTCCTATCGCGAAACGCAGGGGTTGCTGAAGACCTATCCCGATCTCAAGGCGATCATCGCGCCGACCTCGGTCGGGATCGTCGCGGCGGCGCAGGCCGTCACCGATGCCGGCAAGATCGGCGAGGTCAATGTGACCGGGCTTGGCCTGCCGTCGGAAATGGCCGGGCATGTCAGCTCCGGCGCGTCGAAATCCTTCGCGATCTGGAACCCGATCGACCTGGGCTATTCCGCGACCATGATCGCCTATCACCTGGCCAAGGGCGAGGCGACCGCCGAACCCGGCGCGACCATCCCGATGGGCCGCATGGGCGAGGTGACGCTGGACGACAATACCGAGGCGGCAATGGCCGATCCCTTCGTCTATGACGCCAGCAATGTCGAGGAGTTCGCGGAGGTCTTCTGATCCGCACTGACATTCGACCGGCCCGGCCATTCGCGCCGGGCCATCATCCGAAGGATCATCCCAATGCAGGCCCAGACAAGCCCCGTGCTGTCGCTGCGCGGCATCGTCAAGACATTCCCCGGAGTGCGCGCGCTGGATGGCGTGCAGATGGATCTCTATCCCGGACAGGTCACCGCACTGGTCGGCGAGAATGGTGCGGGAAAATCGACCATCGTGAAGATCCTGACCGGGATCTATCAGCCCGACGAAGGGAAGATCGAAGTCGATGGCGTTGAGACGCGTTTCCCCACCGCTCAGGCGGCAGGTCAGGCCGGCGTCACCGCCATTCATCAGGAAACCGTGCTGTTCGACGAGTTGAGCGTGGCCGAGAATATCTTCATCGGCCATGCCCCCCGCAACCGCTTCGGCCTGATCGATCGCCGCGCCATGAGAACCCGCGCGCGGGAAATCCTGCGCGGCATCGGCGCCGACCTGAACCCCGGCGTGAAACTGCGCGATCTTGGCATCGCCTCGAAGCATCTGGTCGCCATCGCCCGCGCGCTCTCCATCGACGCGCGCGTGGTGATCATGGATGAGCCCACTGCCGCGCTCAGCCACAAGGAAATCGCCGAGCTTTACGAACTGGTCGAGAAGCTGAAGGCGCAAGGCAAGGCGATCCTGTTCATCAGCCACAAGTTCGACGAGATCTTCCGTATCGCCGACCGCTGGACCGTGTTCCGCGACGGTCAATTCGTGGGCGAGGGGCTGATGGCCGAGACGAACGAGGCCGATCTGGTTCGCATGATGGTGGGCCGCTCGGTCGATCAGATCTATCCCAAGCGCCCCGCGCGGATCGGCAAACCGGCATTGACGGTCGCGGGCTATTGCCACCCGACCGAATTCGACGAGATCAGCTTTACCCTGCATGAGGGCGAGATCCTCGGCTTCTACGGGCTTGTCGGCGCGGGCCGCAGCGAGGTGATGCAATCGCTCTTCGGCATCACCCAGCCCTCGAAAGGCGCCTGCCGGATGGGCGGGGATGTTCGTGTCATCCGCTCGACCTCGCAGGCCGTCGATGCGGGAATCGTCTATGTTCCCGAGGATCGCGGACGGCAGGGAACGGTCAAGGGGCTGCCGATCTTTCAGAACGTCACCCTGCCCTCTCTGGACCGCACCAGCCGGGCCGGTTTCCTGCGCATGGCCGAGGAATTCGCGCTGGCCCGCGAATATACCCGGCGACTGGACCTGCGGGCGGCCTCGCTGGACCAGGATGTGGGTTTGCTGTCGGGCGGCAATCAGCAAAAGGTGGTGATCGCCAAATGGCTGGCCACCAAGCCCCGCGTCATCATCCTGGACGAGCCGACCAAGGGCATCGATATCGGCTCGAAGGCCACCGTGCATGACTTCATGTCGGAACTGGCCGCCGAGGGGCTGGCCGTGATCATGGTCAGCAGCGAGATCCCCGAGGTGCTGGGCATGTCCGACCGAGTCATCGTCATGCGCGAAGGCCGCATCGCAGCGGAATTCGAGGGCGATGCGATGACCCCCGAAAACCTCGTCCGCGCCGCCGTCGGCATCACCGGATCGGAAAACGGAGCCGCCGCATGAACCTGTTGAAATCGCGCGAGGCCATTCTGGCACTGGCCATCCTTGGCCTGCTGGCGCTGATCGCCAGCCGCTTTCCCGGCTTTGTCGCCCCCGCCAATCTCGCCGCCGTGTTCACCGACAGCTCGCCGCTGATCCTGCTGGCACTGGGGCAGATGGCGGTGATCCTGACGAAATGCATCGACCTGTCGGTGGCTGCCAACCTGGCGCTTTGCGGCATGGTCGCGGCGCTGATGAACGGTGCAGGCATCCCGCTGCCGCTGATCCTGATTGCCGTGATCGCACTCGGCGCGGCGCTTGGCGCGTTCAACGGGATGCTGGTCTGGACCCTTGGCATCCCCTCCATCGTCGTCACGCTCGGCACGATGACGATCTATCGCGGCGTGATCTTCCTGCTGACTGGGGGCGCGTGGATCAATGCCCACCAGATGAGCCCCGCCTTCAAGGCCTTCCCCCGCACGGTGATCGCCGGTCTGCCGGTCATGGCATGGATCGCCATCGCCATCATCGCTGCCGTCGCCCTGCTGATGATGCGCACCCCGCTTGGCCGCGCCTTCTACGCGGTGGGCGGCAACCCGCATGCGGCGGTCTATACCGGCATCTCGGTCGGGCGCACGCAATTTGCAGCCTTCGTATTGGCGGGCGCGCTTGCGGGGCTGACCGGCTATCTTTGGGTCGCGCGCTACGCGGTCGCCTATGTCGATATCGCCGGCGGGTTCGAACTGGACGTGGTCGCCGCCTGCGTCATCGGCGGCATCGCCATTGCCGGAGGCGCGGGAACCGTCGCCGGCTGCGTGATGGGCGCGCTGTTTCTTGGCATCATCAAGAACGCCCTGCCGGTCGTCGGCATCTCGCCCTTCTGGCAAATGGCCATCTCGGGCGCGGCCATCCTGATCGCCATCGCCTTCAACGCCCAGAGCCAGCGTGCACCGGGGCGGATCATCCTGAAACGGGCGGAGCACCGGACATGACCACCATCCAGACCGGACGCCATATCCCCGACCGCCTGACCTCGCCCTTCTCGCGCGCCCTGAAAAGCTGGGAGGCGCTGCTGCTGATCGTGGCCGTGGCGATCTTTGTCCTGAACTCCCTTGCCTCGCCCTATTTCCTCGATCCCTGGAACCTGAGCGACGCAACCTTCAACTTTACCGAAAAGGCGATGATCGCCTTCGCGATGGCGATACTGATCATCGCGGGCGATATCGACCTGTCGGTGGGCGCGATCATCGCGCTTGCCTCGACGATGATGGGCGTGGCCATGACCCTTGGCGCGCCGACGCCGGTTCTGGTCCTGCTGGGATTGGGAACGGGCCTGGCCTGCGGCGCCTTCAACGGGTTGCTTGTCGCGCGCCTCGGCCTGCCCGCCATCGTCGTGACCATCGGCACGATGAGCCTGTTTCGCGGCATCAGCTATATTGTTCTCGGCGACGGGGCCTTTACCGGCTATCCGGCCAGTTTCGCATGGTTCGGCCAAGGCTATGTGTTCTGGGTCATCACCGTCGAGATGGTGATCTTCGCCCTCGCCGCCCTCGGTTTCGGCATCCTGCTGCACCGCACCAATTTCGGGCGCATGGCTTACGCCATCGGCAATAACGCCACCGCCGCCCGTTTCTCGGGTATCCGCGTCGGGCGGGTCCGTTTCATCCTGTTCCTGCTGACCGGGCTGATGAGCGGTGTTGCCGCGATCTGCCTGACCTCGCGCCTCGGCTCTACCCGCCCCTCGATCGCCTTCGGCTTCGAGCTGGAAGTCGTCACCATTGTCGTCCTTGGCGGGGTGGCAATCCTGGGAGGTTCGGGCTCGATCACCGGGGTCGTGCTGGCGGCGCTGGTCATGGGGCTGGTGACATTCGGCCTCGGGCTTCTGAACGTGCCGGGCATCGTCATGTCCATCGTCGTCGGCGCGCTGCTGATCGCGGTGATCGCCCTGCCCCGGCTCTGGGCCATGCTCCGGAGGGGATGATGGAGAAATACGCGTTCCGAATGATGCTCAAACCCGGCATGGCGGATGAATACCGCCGCCGCCATGACCAGATCTGGCCGGAACTGGTCGAGCTTCTGCGCGAGGCCGGGGTGCAGGATTACTCGATCCACCTGGATCCGGAATGCAACGCCCTGTTCGGCGTCATGTGGCGGCGCGAGGATCACGGCATGGACGCGCTGCCCGCCCATCCGGTCATGCGGCGCTGGTGGGCCTATATGGCCGATATCATGGCAACGCATTCCGACAATGAACCTGTCGCCGTTCCCCTTGTCCCGATGTTCCACATGCCATGACCCGTATCGCCGTCATCGATATCGGCAAGACGAATGCCAAGCTGGCGCTGGTGAACGGGGAAACGCTGGCCGAGATCGCCGTTGTCACCCGCCCGAACCAGACATTGCCGGGACCGCCCTGGCCGCATTTCGACCTCGAGGGGCATTGGCGGTTCTTCCTGACGCATCTGGCGAAATTTCACGCCCGTCACGGCATCGACGCAATCTCCGTCACCACCCATGGCGCGGCGGCAGTTCTTCTGGATGCCAATGGCGAGCTTGCGGCGCCGATGCTGGATTACGAGCATCACGGCCCCGATGATCTGCGCGACGCATATGAAACGCTCCGCCCGGACTTCACCGAGACGGGTTCTCCCGGCCTGCCGCTCGGACTGAATCTCGGGGCGCAGCTTCACTGGCTGTTCGAAAGCCAGCCCGATTTGCTGGACCGCACCGCCCATATCCTCACCTATCCGCAATATTGGGGCTGGCGGCTGACCGGAGAACTGGCAAGCGACGTCACCTCAATGGGCTGTCATTCCGATCTGTGGAATCCGTGGCAAGGCCAGTTTTCGTCACTGGTCGGGCGATTGGGACTTGAGGGCAAGATCGCGCCTGCCCGGCGCTCGAAGGATGTGCTGGGGCATATCCGGCCGGAACTCGCGGCACGGACAGGCCTGCCCCCGGCCACGCCTGTCGCTGTCGGCATCCATGACAGCAACGCCTCGCTCTATCCCTATATCCTTGGCCGCAAGGCGCCGTTCACGGTAGTCTCGACCGGCACATGGGTGGTCGCGATGGCAGTGGGCGGAGATCCGGTCACGCTTGACCCGGCCCGCGACATGCTGGTGAACGTGAATGCCCTGGGTCAGCCGGTTCCCTCGGCCCGCTTCATGGGCGGGCGCGAATACGAGATCATCCGGGCAGGCCGCGAAGCACAGCCATCCGAGGCAGACCGGAACGCCGCGCTGAAAACCGGCCTGATGATCCTACCTGCTGTAGAACCCGGTTCCGGCCCGTTTCCGGGGCGTGAAATGCACTGGAGTTCCGAGCCCGGCAGCGATGGCCAACGGATGGTTGCATTGTCGTGGTATCTCGCGCTGATGACCCATAGCTGCCTTGCGCTGATCGGCTCGCGCGGGCCGGTGATCGTCGAGGGACCATTCGCGAGAAACCCGGATTTCCTTGCCATGCTGGCCGCCCTGCATCCGGATGGAATCGAGACGGCCCAATCCGCGACCGGCACCTCGGCGGGGGCCGCATTGCTGTGCATGACCCACGCCGCAGCGCCCGACACGGTCCGCACTCCTCCGCCCGCAAATGCCGCATTGCTGAGGGAATACACGGAAAAATGGCTGTCGCTGGCAAAGCAGGACAGTCCGGCATCACGCTGAAACCACTTAATCCATTCTTCTTCATGTAAATATCCCCGGGGGGCGCCGGGGGGCAGGCAGCCCCCCGGCCATCGCGGGACGCGGATTCTCACGTCCCGCGATTTTTCACATCTGACAGCATCGATGAATTGTAAAGAACTTCATACAAATGTAATCTAGCCCCGACGGGCAATGCTGCGGACCGGTGCAATCGCCGGTCAATCATCGGAAGGAGGAGGAACCGCATGACGCTTGAACAATTCAGACTGGACGGGAAGACGGCGCTGATCACCGGCGGCAATCGCGGGATCGGGTTGGCCATCGCGCAGCTCTTTGTCCAGGCGGGGGCGTCCTGTATGCTGACCAGCCGCAGCGAAACGCCGGGCCTGAAGGAGCTGCTGGAGCAGGAACCGGACCGCGTGGCCTGGATAGGCGCGGATGTGAATGACGAGGACGCCCCGGAGCGAATGGTCAAGGCCACGCTGGAGCGGTTCGGGCGGCTGGATATCCTGGTGAACAATGCCGGCGTCGCCGATAACGGCAATTTCCACGAATTCACCGACGCACAGCTGGATTTCGTCATGAGCACGAACCTGATCGCGCCTTTCCGCATCGCGCGGGCGGCCATCATGCCGATGCTGCAACAAGGCAGCGGCGCGGTGGTGAATATCGGCTCGATCTCGGGCTATGTCGCCAACAAGCCGCAATTGCAGGTCGCCTATAACTCCTCCAAGGCGGCCATTCACCAGATGACCAAGACGATGGCTTTCGAATATGCCGACAAGGGAATCCGGGTGAACGCGCTGGCGCCGGGCTATGTCGTCTCGGACATGACGGCGGGCGGGATCGCCGATCCGGAATGGAACCGCATCTGGACCGAGAACACACCGATGGGGCGCTTTGCCGAACCCGCGGAAATGGCGAATTGCGCGCTGTTCCTGGCCTCCGACGCAGCAAGCTATGTCACCGGGGCGATCCTGGTCGCCGATGGCGGCTATATCACGCATTGAACAGGGAAGGACGAGTTACATGGCAGAGCAACTGAACGAAAAGGTCGCACTCGTGACCGGCGCCGCCTCGGGCATCGGGCTGGCAACCGTGAAATCGCTGCTGGAGGCCGGTGCGAAGGTGGTCATGGCGGATCGCGACGAGGCGGCGCTCGGGCGGCTGACAACCGAATTGGGAGAGAACGCGATCCCGCAAGTGACCGATCTTCTCGACCCGGCAAGCTGCGCGGCGATGGTGCCCGAGGTGCTGGATAAGACCGGGCGCATCGACATCCTGCATTGCAATGCCGGCACCTATATCGGGGGCGACCTGACCGAGACCGATCCCGGAACCATCGACCGGATGCTGAACCTGAACGTCAATGCGGTGATGAAGAATGTCCATGCCGTCATCCCGCATATGAGCGAGCGCGGCAGCGGCGACATTATCGTGACCTGCTCGGTCGCGGGGCATTTCCCGGTGCCGTGGGAGCCGGTCTATTCCGGTTCGAAATGGGCGGTCACCTGCTTTGTCCAGACCATGCGGCGGCAGTTGAACAAGCAGGGCATCCGCGTCGGACAGGTCTCTCCGGGGCCGGTGATTTCGGCGCTGCTGGCGGACTGGCCCGAAGAGAACCTGCGCAAGGCCAAGGAATCCGGCAGCCTGATCGAGCCGGAAGAGGTCGCCGATGCGGTCATGTACATGCTGACGCGCCCGCGCAACGTGACGATCCGCGACATGATCGTGCTGCCGACGAATTTCGACATATGAACCTGCGGCAGCGGTAACCGGCAAGGGAGGGGGAACCATGGCTGAATTCACGGGGCTGAGCGTGCTGATCACCGGCGCGGCGGGCGGCATCGGACGCGCGATGGCCGGGGCTTTCGCGGCGGAAGGGGCGAGGCTCGCGCTGGTCGATATTTCGGATGCCTCGGATCTGGCATCGGAATTGCCGGGCGATCACCGGGCATATGAGCTGGACCTTTCGGATGGCGAGGCTATCGCCCGGACCGTGCCGGTGATCGGCGAGGAGATGGGGATCGACGTGCTGATCAACAATGCCGGTTTCGGCATCGTCTTTCCCGCCGAAGACAGCAGCGCGGCCCGTATTGCCGATTGGGACCGGACAGTGAATATCAACCTGCGGGCGCCGTGGCTGATCTCTGCCGCCGCCCTGCCATGGCTGAAGCGGTCAGGACGGGGAAGGATCGTCAATATCACCTCCCAGGCAGGCGTCATTGCGCTGACGGATCACGTCGCCTATGGCGCCAGCAAGGCGGGCTTG
The DNA here is from genome assembly GCF_003007735.2 of Paracoccus methylarcula. GTDB lineage: Bacteria > Pseudomonadota > Alphaproteobacteria > Rhodobacterales > Rhodobacteraceae > Paracoccus > Paracoccus methylarcula. The sequence goes on along the minus strand of NZ_PXNQ02000001.1, from coordinate 653,176 downwards.
AACCTGGTGACCAAGGTGCTTGCCGTGGAATGGGCGAAATTCGGCATCACCGTCAACGCGATCGCCCCGACGGTAGTGGAAACGCCCATGGCGGCGATTGGCTGGGCGGGCGAGAAGGGCGAACAGGCCAAGCGCGAAATCCCGGTGGGGCGTTTTGCCCAACCCTCGGAAATCGCCGCCGCCGCGCTGTATCTGGCCTCATCCGGTGCGGGGATCGTGAATGGGGCGGTGCTGATGGCGGACGGGGGTTATTCGGTCAGGTAGGGTTAGCGGGACCGGCGAGGACGCCACGGGATACGTCCCGCGACGGCCCGGGGGCGTCGCCTGTCGCCGGCAGGTCTCTCGAACCAGTGGCGCACCGTCCGGCGAGCCCGAGGTGTTTGATCAAAGAAGAAAAACAGGCTGGGCGTTTCAGGGCTATTCCGTTTCCTGCCGGGAGCCTTCGCACGCCAATAATGTCTCGGCCATACCGTCGAGGCTGTCTCGGACCGTCGCGGCCCCCGCTCCGGTCAGCTTGTCGCCATGCTCCCGGCGCATGCCCTGCAGATGCGCACCTCCGGTGAAACCGACGGCGCGCATGCCCGCGGCGACGGCGCCCTTGACGCCGTGGGGCGAATCTTCCATCACCACGCATCGCACCGGATCGACGCCCAACCGGGCCGCCGCGAACAGGAAAAGGTCGGGTGCGGGCTTGCCGTGCTCGACCTGATCGGCACTGAAGGCGCGATCCCGGAACCAGCGGTCGAGGCCCGAGATTTCCAGCGTCGCATGCATTCGGCGCAGGGAGCCGCCGGTCGCGATGGCCATGGCGATGCCGCGCTGCGCCAGCATGTCCAGCATGCCGGGCACGGCATCATATGGCCGGAGCGGCTGCTGGCGGTAGGTTTCGATCAGCCGCGCCTCGAAACGCTCGGCAAAGCCATCGGGACAGGGGCGCCCTGTCCGCTCAGCGACATCCTCGCAGACCATACTCAACGACACGCCCAAAAAGCGGCGACCCAGCTCTTCCACGGTGACATCCTGAACCCCCGCCGCCTGCATCTCGGCGGCAAGAGCCCGAAGTGAAAATATCTCGCTGTCAACGAGACAGCCATCGAGATCGAAGATGATGGCCTGTGCCCCTGACATCCGGTAATCCTGTTCCTGGCTTGGGCCGGGACTCAAAGCCGGCCTTCGGTTTTGCGGTCGAACAGATGCACATTGGCCGGATCGATGACAAAACCGATCTGTTCGCCGGGATTGGCATGAACGCGGTCCTTCACGACAGCGTCGATCAGGTCCTCGCCGACACGGGCAAAGACCTGCGTCTCCGATCCCGTCGGCTCGGTTACAACCACATTCACCGGAATGCCAGCCTCGCCGATGGCGATATGTTCGGGACGGATGCCATAAGTCACCTCTTGCCCGTCGGCCAGCCCCCTATCCGGCACCGGCAGTTCGAGCCCGCTTTCCGAGACGAAGCGGCGCCCCTCCCCCTGCCCCGCGATCCGTCCATGCAGGAAGTTCATCGCCGGAGAACCGATGAAACCCGCGACGAACACGCTTTGCGGATTGTCATAAAGGTCCAGCGGCGCGCCAATCTGCTCGACCCGGCCATCGCGCATCACCACGATCTTGTCAGCCATGGTCATCGCCTCGATCTGGTCATGGGTCACATAGACGATTGTCGTCTTGAGACGCTGATGCAGTTCCTTGATCTCGACCCGCATGGTCACGCGCAGCTTGGCATCAAGGTTCGACAAGGGCTCGTCGAACAGGAAGACCTGCGGATCGCGGACGATGGCGCGGCCCATCGCGACCCGTTGACGCTGACCGCCCGAAAGCTGCTTGGGATAGCGGTCGAGCAGATGGGCGAGATCGAGGATCGAGGCGGCGTGCCGGACCTTTTCGTCGATCTCGGACTTGGGGCGCTTGGCCATCTTCAGCGGGAAGCCGATATTCTCGGCCACCGTCTTGTGCGGGTAAAGCGCGTAGCTTTGGAACACCATCGAGATGTCGCGCTCTTTCGGGGGCTTGTCGTTCACGACCTTGCCGCCGATCGAGATCGTGCCGTCGCTGATTTCCTCCAGCCCCGCCAGCATCCGCAGCAGCGTGGATTTGCCGCAGCCCGAGGGGCCGACGAGCACGACGAATTCGCCATCCTCGATATCGACGCTGACGCCATGCATCACCTGCACGCTGCCATAGCGCTTGATGACGTTGTCAATCTGGACATTTGCCACGGTTATTGCTCCTTATTGCGGCAGCTCGATCTGCATCTTCACATCGCCCGGAGGTGCGGAAGCCGCGATCTCGAAGGCACGCACGCTGTCCTTGAAATCGAATGTCCGGGTGATCAGCGGCTTGACGTCGATCGCCCCCGAGGCGAGCATCTTCACGCAGCGCGGAAAGACATGCGCATAGCGGAAAATGTTCTCGACCCGCGCCTCGCGCACCATCGCCGCCCCCGCATCGTAAGAGATCGGATCGGGCTGGCCGCCGATCATCACCACGCAGCCGCCGGGTGCCAGGGGCGCAAAGACCCCCGCCGCCGCCCTGGGCGAGCCGGTTGCCTCGAACACGACATCCGCGCCCCAGCCATCGGTGTCGCGGGCGATGACCGCCGTCACATCCTCGGAGCCGGCATTGACCGGGGTGATCGCGGGGCTGAGCCCCGCGGCAATGTCCAGCTTCGGCGCGGCAAGGTCGGTGACATAGACCCGCGCGCAGCCGGCAGCCAGCGCCGATATCGCCGTGACCAGCCCGATGGGTCCCGCCCCCATGACCAGCGCGATATCGCCCGGCTTGATCCGCGCCTTGGTGGCGGCGTGAATACCGACGGCCAGCGGCTCGACCATTGCCGCCTCGGCGAAACTGACATTGTCGGGCAGCAGGTAGGTGAAGGCCTCGGGATGCACGCAGGTCGGGCGCAGGATGCCATGCACCGGGGGCGTGGCCCAGAAACGCACCGCCGGATCGACATTATACATTCCCAACCGGGTCGCACGGCTGTTGGGATCGGGAATGCCCGGCTCCATGCAGACACGGTCCCCGGGTTTCAGCGTCGTGACCTCCGGGCCGGTCTCGATCACGATGCCCGAGGCTTCGTGACCCAGGATCATCGGCTCGTTCACCACGAAGGGACCGATGCGGCCATGGGTATAGTAATGCACGTCCGAGCCGCAGATCCCGACCGTATGCAGGCGGATGCGGACATCGCGGGGGCCGAGCGTCTCTTCCTCGCGGTCGATCTGCGGGAAGTCGCGCAGGGACAATTGGTCCTTCGTTTCGAGAACAAGGGCTTCCATGAGCTATCCCCTCCGAATGATATATGCCGCCAGAACCGCCGAGATCGCGCAGCAGATCCAGATCGACAGGCCCAGGGGCTCGATGAAGCGGAACCAGAAGAGCGACAGGGCGACCCAGATCACGACGCTGATGAACAGGCGGTCGAACCAGTTGGTCTCGATGGGCAGAAAGCCCGGCTTGGGAGTCTTGGCATCTTCGCTCATGTCGTCATCCCTTTACCGCGCCGAAGGTCAGGCCGGCCACGATATGCCGCTGCACGAGGCTGAAGATGATCAACGCCGGGATCAGCGTGAAGACCGAGATGGCGGCCATGATGCCCCATTCGGTGCCCGTGGTGGTCACGTATTCGGACAGCCCGGTGGTCAGCGTGCGGGCGTTGAAATTGGTCAGGGTCGCGGCCAGCAGATATTCGTTCCATGCGAAAACCCATGTCAGGATCAGCGTGACGGCAAGGCCGGGGCGGGCCAGCGGAAAGACCACTTCCGAGATCACCTTCCAGGCGCTGGCGCCATCGACATAGGCGGCCTCGTCCAGCTCCTTGGGGATGCCGTCCAGCGTCGGGCGCAGGGTCCAGATCGCGAAGGGCAGGTTGAAGGTGCAATAGACGAGGATCATCCCGGTCCGGGTATCGGCCAGCGAGAACTCCCCGATCCTGTAGACCTGCGTCAGCAGCAGGAACAGCGGCAGCAGGAACACGGCGGGCGGGGCCATCCGGTTGGTGATGGTCCAGAAGAAGATGCTCTCCTTGCCCGGCAGGTCGAAACGCGACAGGGCATAGCAGGCCATGAAGCCCAGCAGCGTGCAAAGCACCGCGTTGCCGGTCGAGATCACCAGCGAATTGACCATGTAGCCGCGCAGGGTGCGGTCGCCCAGCACATCCAGGTAGTTCTGCCAATAGACATCGGTCAGGATCACGCTCGGGGTCGAGAACAGCTCGACGGCGGGTTTGACCGAGATCACGAACAGCCAGTAGATCGGGAACAGCGTCAGAAAGCTGATCAATGTCCAGAACAATACCGGCAACCAGCGATTACCTTTCCTCATCGGCCTAGCCCTTCTTGGTGTTGCGCGGTGCGATCAGGCTGACATAGAGCAGCCAGCACGCCACGATGGTAAGATAGAGGACCACGACCGAGATCGCCGAACCATAGCCGTAATTCGTGCGCGGAAAGACCTCCTTGAAGATATGCACCCCCAGATAGCGGGTGGCCGATCCGGGCCCGCCCCCGGTCAGCATCAGCACCTCGTCCACGGTGCGCAGCGCATCCATCAGGCGGATGAAGACGGTGGCGATGATGGCGGGGCGGATCATCGGCAGGGTGATGTGCCAGAATATCTGCCGCTTGTTCGCGCCGTCGATCTGCGCCTGCTCGAACGGGTCGGGCGGCAACGATACCAGCGCGGCGATCAGCGACAGCGTGACCAGCGGCGTCCAGTGCCAGATATCCATGATCACGGTGACGGTGAATGCCTGAAGCGCGCTTTGTCCGATATTCAGGTTGAAGCCGAACCAGTCGTCCAGGATATTCGGCAGGATGCCGATGGAGGGCGTCGTCATCAGCTTCCAGATCGAACCGACGATGATCGGCGCCATGATCAGCGGCAGGGTATGGATGGTGCGGAAGAACGCCTTGCCCGGAAAGTCCCGCATGAAGGCCTGCGCGAGCGCATAGCCGATGATCAGTTCCGAGACGACGGCAAAGAAGACGAAGGCGACCGTCACGCCAAGCGAGGCCAGGAACTGCGCGTCGAACACGACCCGGCGGTAGTTCTCGGCCCAGTTGAAGATCATGTCGGGATTGACCGCGAACGGGTTCCACTGGTGGAACGACACGAACAGGACATAGATGAATGGCACCACGCCAAAGAAAAAAAGAAGGATCAGCGTCGGGGCAAGAAGCGCCCAGCCCAGTGTCTTGGAATGCATCGGCCTGTTCCCAACCTGTGCACGAACGGGTTGCCCCGCCTGTGTCTTCCCGGATGAAAGGCCGCCGCGATCATCACCGCGACGGCAAAGCGGTTACTGACGATAGCCAAGCGAGGTCAGTTCTTCCTCTGCCTTGGCGGCCATCTGGTCCAGCCCCTCGTCCGGACCGATATCGCCGGTCAGGATCGAGTAGAAGATCGGCGCGGTCGCCTCACGCACCTGCGCGTGGAACGGATAGGCCGGGGCGCCCCCGAACAGGTCTCCCTGATCGCGCAGCATGTCGAAATAGCCACCCAGTTCCTCGTTCAGCGCCTGCACCTTGGGATCGTCATAGGTCGCGTTGTTGGTGATCCGCGATCCGGCCAGCGCCCAATCGGCCTGCAATTCGTCCTGCGCGATATATTGCAGGAACAGAAGTGCCGCGTCCTTGTTCTTGGAGGTGACGGGCACACCGAAGGCACCGCCGTCATAATAGCCCAGGTAGCCTTCGCCGCTCTCGGCAGCCTCCAGCACACCATCGGACAGTGGCGGCAGCGCGACGCCGACATTGCCGACAACCCGTGACTGGTTCTCGTCCGAGGCGATCCAGGCGGCGTTCTCGCCGTAAACCAGCCCCTGTGCGGCGCGGCCTGCGGCAAAGGTGGTCGCCACCTCTGTCCATGTCGATTGCACCGACTCGGGCGGCGCGATGTCGCGCAGATGGAGCCACCATTTCAGCGCCTCCTTGGCCTCGGGCGAGTTCATCCGGCCGCCATTCTCGACCGTTGCGGCATAGTTGTTCTCGGGATCGATCCCCCAGTTATAGACGCCGAAGGTCGGGGCGACGGATTCGAAATATTCATACCACGACGCGGCATGGCCGGTATGCGCCTGCGCGGTCGTGCCCCACAGGTCCATGTCGTGATCCTTGCCCCATTGGGTGAAGAAATCCGCGATCTCGGTATATTCCTCATGCGTCTTGGCCGGGACCAGGTCGCGGCCGGTCTGTTCCTTGAACGCCGCCATGATCTCGGGATCCGAGAACAGGTCGGTGCGATAGAGATAGGGCTTGATGAAGGCCTCGACCGGCATGCCGTAGAGATGGCCGTCATCGTCACGGAAGAATTCGGCAAAGCTGGTCAGCAGCGATTCCTCGAATGCCGGCGCTTTGAGTTCCGGTTTTTCAGTAAGCGTGCCGGTGATGTCGGTCAGGAAATCGCGGGCCAGATAGGCATAGACGATGTCCTGCTCGATATAGACCATGTCATAGATGCCGGTCCCGGCCTCCATGTCCTTGATCGCCTTGTCATACATCTGGTCCCACGAGGTGGTCTCGATATCGACGCGAATGCCGGTCAGTTCCTCGAATTGCGGGGCGAGCACGTCCTTGATGTAGTTCGAGGGCGGCGTCGCCTCGGTCACGCCACGCAGGGTCACGCCCTCGAATTGCGCCCCCGCCTCCTTCCAGAAACTGTCGTCCTGGGCCGTGGCCATGCCAGCGGCAAATGACAGCGCCAGCGCCGAGGCACCGATCTTCAAAGCAATATTCATGGTTGTATCCTCCCCTATGCGGACCCACCGCCTGCCGTGATGGACAGATACGCAGTTGGTTCCGCTTCGCCTCTGCCCGCATCATGACAAATGTATGAGCAACCATGCAAGAAAAATTTTCGTTTGTATCTGTTTTAATACATTTGTAAGGCAGCCACATTCAGCGCCTTGACGAATTTTCGAAACTCGTGATGGGATGCGCAGATGGATAATACCGATATTTCAGAAGAAGATGCGTTTCTTGCCCAGGTTTGCTGGCAATATTACGTCAACGAACTGACGCAAGCCGAGATCGCCAAATATCTGGGCGTCACACGCCTGCGCGTCAATCAGGCCATACAGAAGGCAAAATCGACCGGAATTGTCAGGGTCCAGATCGAATCGCCCTATCTGCCGCGAATCGAGTTGCAGGAACGGTTGCAGGAACGCTTTGGCCTGCACCGGGTCCAGGTCGCCCCCACTCATCCGCAACTCTACGACTTCCATCGTCCGGCAGGCACGGCATTGGCAAGTTACATGCTCGACCGGGTGAGATCGGGGAAATGGCACAGGATCGGGGTGTCATGGGGGATGACCTTGCAGGCCACTATCGACCGCCTTCCCAAGCTGTCCATGCCGGATGTCGAGATCATCTCGATGATCGGGGGCACAAGCCGGGGCGAGATGTTCAATTCCTTCGGTATCGCCTCGGGTTTCGCGGAACGTTTCGGGGCAAGATACTCGCTTCTGGCCGCGCCGATCTTTCTCGGTGAAGAGGTTGAGCGCCGTGCATTCCTGGCGCAGGAGAATTTCGAGAAACATTTCAAGAAGCTGGAAACGCTGGATGCCGCGATCCTGACGGCCAGCAATATCTCGGCGAAATCCTACCTGATCTCTTCGGGCCTGCCCGAAGGCGTCACGCCGGAAGGATTGATCGAAGCCGGGGCGATCGGCGATGTGGTCTGCCGCTTTCTCGATGGCAATGGCGACCTGGTTTCGGACAAGCTGGACCGGCAGACGATCGGGATCGAGTTGGAGGTGCTGAAATCCGTGCCAGACCGGATCCTGGCGGCGGCGGGACCGCATAAGGTGGACATCATTCGCGTCATCGCCAGCCAGGGCATCGCCACGACATTGATCACCGATGACGTGACAGCCAAGCTGCTGCTGGACGAATAGGGCCGGATCTCCCGGCCTCCGCTCCCTGCCTCAGAGCCTTCCGACCTCGACTGTCCTGGCCCCCTTCGCCTTTGCGAGAAGGCACAGCCAGTCATGCGCCACGGTCGCAGCCGCGATCGCGGTTATCTCGGACTGATCATATGGAGGCGAAACCTCGACGACATCCAGCCCCACCAGGTCCAGACCACCGAGACCGCGAATGAATTCCAGCGCCTGCCACGAGGCCAGCCCCCCCGGCACGGGCGTCCCCGTCCCGGGCGCAAAGGCCGGATCCATGCCGTCCACGTCAAAGGAGATATAGACCGGGGCATCACCGGCACGCTCGCGCGCCACCTGGATTGCGGCGTCGATGCCATTGCGGTGGATCCAGGGGCTGGTCAGGATCTCGAAGCCGAAATCCTCGTCGTTGAAGGTCCGCAGGCCGACCTGCGTGGACTTGCCGACATCGATGAGCCCTTCGCGCGCGGCGCGCAGGAACATGCTGCCATGGTCAAATTGCATCCCGTCATCCGCCCAAGTGTCGCAATGGGCGTCGAACTGGATCAGCGCCACCGGGCCGTGTTTTTTCGCCTGCGCCCTCAGTAGCGGGTAAGCGATGGAATGATCCCCACCCAGGGCCAGCGTCCGGGCGTCGCCTTGCAGGATTTCATCGGCTTGGGCCTCGATGGCCGGGCGGATGGTTTCGGGATGATGAGGATCCAGATGCACGTCCCCGTAATCCACGACCGACAGGGTCTCAAAGGGATCGAAGCCGAAGGGAAACGCCTTCAGTTCGGCCAGTTGAACCGAGGCGGCACGGATCGCCTGCGGCCCCAACCGGCAGCCGGGCCGGAAGGTCACCGCATTGTCATAGGGCACCCCGATCACGGCCACGTCCACCCCGTCGAGATCGCGGCTGTAATTGCGGCGCAGGAAACTGAGCGCACCGCCATAGGTCATCTCGTGCCAGCGGCCCCTGGTCGTGTCCTTGCGGCGAAAGGCCTGGTCACCCTTGCTCGGCATGCTTCCTGCTCCTGTCGATTCGCGATGCTGCGGCGATGGTATCGCCGTTCCCTTATCCGGCAATAGCCGCCCGATTAAAATCCAAGCCTGTCGCGCAGCGCATACCACCACGAACCGACCATGGAATAAGGGACCCGGAACATCCGACCGCCGGGGAACGGATACCAGGGCACCTTGTCGAACATGTCGAAACGGGTCAGTTCGCCGTCGATGGCTTCGGACAGGATCCGCCCGAACGTATGCGAGCCGGTGACCCCGTGGCCGGAATAGCCATGCGCGAAATAGGTGTTGTTGCCGATCCGCCCCATCTGCGGCACGCGGCTGAAGGACAGCGCGAAATTCCCGCTCCAGGCATAGTCGATCCGGATGTCTTTCAACTGCGGAAAGACCTTGAGCATGTTGGGCCGCAGCTTGGCCTCGATATCGCGTGGATCCGTGCCGCCATAGACCGTCCCGCCGCCGAAAAGCAGGCGCTTGTCCCCGGACAGGCGATAATAGTCGAGAATATAACGAATATCCTCGACGCAGGCATCCTGCGGCAGCAGTGAATGCGCACGCTCTTCGCCAAGCGGCTCGGTCGCCATGACCTGCGTCGATACGGGCATCACGCGCGAGGTCAGCGGCGGGACCACATGGCCCAGATAGGCATTGCCGCAAAGCACGAGCGTCTTGCAGGTCATCTCGCCCCTGTCGGTTTTCACGACCGGCTTCCCGGCCCCGGTATCGACATGGATCACGGGTGACATCTCGTAGATCCTGCCCCCGAGCTTCTCGAAAGCCGCGGCCTCGCCCAGGGCCAGGTTGAGCGGGTGCATATGGCCGCCGGTATAATCGATCAGCCCACCCTCGTAGAGGTCGGAATTGACATGTTCGCGCAGCTGATCCCTGTCCAGAAGCTTTTGGTTCGTGATGCCGTAGCTGGCCCATAGCTTCATCCGCTCTTCCAGCTCTTTCATGTGAGCCTTGGTCAGACCGGTGAAGATATTCAGGTCCTTCAGATCGCATTGGATATCATAGGTCCTGACCCGCTCGCGGATGATCTCACCACCCTCCTGGACCAGTCCGGCAACGAATGTGGCGGTGTCCTGGCCATAGCGTTTCCGGATGGTTTGCAGGCTGGCGTTCAGCCCGTTGACGATCTGGCCGCCATTGCGCCCCGAGGCGCCCCAACCGACCCGCGCGCCCTCGATGATCGCGACCTTGTAGCCCTTTTCGACAAGATGAAGCCCCGTGGACAGCCCGCTGTAACCGGCGCCGACGATACAGATGTCGATCTCGCCCTTGCCGGTCAGCCGGGGGCGGTCGGGCGAGGGATTGGCCGAGGCGGCGTAATAGCTGCTGGTGTGGCTGCCGTCACCGGCATAGGGATGCGTCATCGCGTTCATCACACGACCTCCAGGTAGGAGTGATACTCGAAATCGGTCACATGGCGGCCGAAGCGCTTGCTTTCCTGTGTCTTGCACTCGACCAGCATGGTCTGAAGCCGCCTGGAGAACACCTCTGGGACATGCTTTCCGCGGGCGAAAGCATCAATCGCGCTGGCCCAGTCCAACGCGAGATGCGGCAGGTCCAGGCGATAGGCATCCCCGACGATGGCCGGGGGCGGCACCATCCCGTTCTCGATCCCGATCAGCGCGCCGCCCAGGATGCTGGTCAGCACCAGATAGGGATTGGCATCCGCCCCGGCGACCCGATGCTCGATCCGCCGCGCCTTGTGGCTTCCTCCGGGAATGCGGATGGCGGCGGTGCGGTTCTCATAGCCCCATGCGGCCCTGGTCGGAGCATGTGTGCCCGGCATCAACCGGCGATAGGAATTCTCGTGCGGCGCGAAGGTCAGGCTGTTTTCCTGCATCGTGGCCAGCAGGCCGGCGACGGCTTGATGCATAAGCGGCGTGCCCTCTTCTCCGCCGTTGTCAAAGACATTCCTGCCCTTTTCGTCGATCAGCGAGAAATGCACATGAAGCCCGCTTCCCGCGCGGTCCCCATAGGGCTTGGCCATGAAGGTGCCCGCATATCCGTGCTTGCGCGCGATCCCCCGCACCACCCGCTTGAACAGCACCGCGTCATCGGCGGCACGCAACGGGTCGCCGACATGTTTCAGATTGATCTCGAACTGCCCCGCCCCGTTTTCCGAGATCGCCGCATCCGCCGGGATCCCCTGCGCGGCACAGGCATCGTAGACATCATTCAGGAAGCCGTCGAAATGCTGCAATTCATCCAGCGACAGGACATCGTCCGTATCCAGACGCTTGCCCGTCACCGGAGAGCGCGGCGCATCGGGCCGGTCGCCCGACGGATCGCACAGGTAGAATTCCAGCTCGGTCGCCACGACGGGGGTCAGCCCCCTTGCCTTGTAGCGATCGGCGATGCGCCCCAGGGCACGGCGCGGATCGCCCTCGAAGGGCGAGCCATCTTCGCGGCGCATCCAAAGCATCGCCATGGCGGTCGGTCGGTTCGACCAGGTGATCGGCAACAGGTCACGCCCGGTGAAATCGCACAGCCCATCGGAATCGCCGGTCTCGAACAGCAATTCGCTGTTCTCGATATCCTCGCCCCAGATATCCACGCCCACGACCGAAAGCGGCATCCGCATCCCGCCCTCGACGACATTATCCGCGTGATCGACCGGAACCCGCTTGCCGCGCAGGGTGCCGTTCAGATCGCAGACACAGGCAAAGATCGCCTCGATCTCCGGTCGATCCCTCAGCCATTTTTTCGCGCGGTTGGCAGGCATGATTATTCCTTAATGATACCAATGCAAGAATTGTGATATCTTTTTATGATTTACTATATCAAACCTTCCCAGAGTCAATGTTTTCCGCATATAGTCGGGATCGAGCATTGGACGGATTCTCGCATGGGCAAGAAACAAGACCTGAAGATTCCTGACATTCCCTTGGACAAGGACCGCACAACCCAGGAACATGTCTATTCGCGCCTGCGCCATGCGATCATGACCGGGGCCATCCCGCCGGGAACCAGCCTGACGATGCGCGGCCTCGCCGACGGCCTGGAACTCAGCCCGACCCCGATCCGCGAGGCAGTTCGCCGGTTGAGTTCTGAACATGCGATCAGGATTCTCGAGAACCGGCGCATGCAGATCCCCGCCATGACCCTTGGCCGTCTTGAAGAACTGGTGGCGCTGCGCATCACCCTCGAGACACATGCCGCCGAGCGGTCACTGCCCTACATATCCGATATATTCATCGAAAAACTGATATCCATCGACGATGCAATGGACAGGGCCATTGCCGGAAACGATCTCGACCGGCTGACCATCCTGAATCAGGACTTTCATCGATCGCTTTATTCGGTCAACCCGAACCAGGTCTCCATGCCGGCGATCGAAAGCATATGGCTGCAGCTTGGACCTTTCCAACGGCAGGTCAACGAACACGTCAAGGAGTTCTACAAGATCGACCGCCACAAGGAAATTCTGGAGGCTCTGAAAGCCCGCGACGCCGAAGCGCTGACGGCCGCAACCGAACGCGATATCAGCGAGGGCATAAGCCGCAGCGGCCGCCAATTGCTGATCCAGGCAGTTTCGGAGCATCAGGCGGACGGCACCGCCTGAACCGATCCACGGGGACCGCGCGAAGCACGGGGCAGAAACATCTCAACGCCTCGGGCGCCCCGCCCCGGGGCAATATATCGGGTGAGGGCACCGGCTGCCCGAGGCACCGCCCGCGATCAGCGCGTTGAAGCGCTGTCAGGCCTGCACCGCTTCGGTTCCGCACCAATCCGCAATGAACAATGCCATCGCCTGCGTGATCCGGCGCAGGGACGGCAGGCTGACGCATTCGTCCACGCCATGGATATTGCGCGACACCGGGCCATAGCACAGCGCCGGAATGCGGTTATACAGCGCGTACACCCGTGTATCGAGATAACCGGCGGTCATGAAGGTCTCCAAGGGCCTGCCGCAGGCGGTCTCATGCGCCCCGGCCAGGACCACCTCGGCGTCGGAGCCGGGTTCGAGTACATAGCCCTCGGCATGGAAACCGTTGAAGACAACCTCTGGCGGGTTATTGGCCAGGAACCTGTCGGATTGCGCGAAAGCCGCGATCCGTTCGGTGATCTCGCGCGCGGCATCGGCGGCGCTGCGCCCCGGATAGATCGAGACGCGGCAATCGATATTGCACCATGACGGCACCGAGGACGCCCAGTCCCCGCCCTCGATCTTGCCGATATTGAGATTGATGGGATGGACCTCATTCTCGAAATGCGGGTGTTCGCCCTTCTCGGAGTTCCAATCCGCCTCGATCTCGCGCAGGGCAGCGATGACGCGATAGGCGGTATCGATGGCATTGGCCCCCTCGCCCATTTCCCGCACATGCACTGGCATGCCGCGCAGCCTGACCTGGAACCACAGCACGCCGGTATTGGCGCGAACCAGCTTTTCGTCCTCGGGTTCGGGGATCAGCACGGCATCGGCAGTATATCCCTGAAGCCATGTCTGCAGCGCGCCGTTGCCGGTGGATTCCTCTTCCACGACCGATTGCACATAGACCGTCGCCGCCGGTTGCAGCCCGATCCGGCGCAATGCGTCCAGCGCGAATATATTCGCCGCAGCGCCCGCCTTCATGTCGGCGGCACCCCGGCCATACATCCAGTCCCCGTCGATCCGGCCCGAAAAGGGCGGGTCGCGCCACATGTCATGCAAGCCTTCGGGCACCACGTCGAGATGCGATTGCAGGATCAGCGAGTGTCCGGTCTCCTTCCGGGGTCGATGGATGCCGACGATGATGGGTGCGTCCGAATGCTGCTCGGACCAATGCGAACCGCCGGGATGCGCGGCGATGGCCTCCCTGTCCATCGCGAAACGGTCCATCGCGTAGCCGCGCGATTTCAACTGGTTGAACACGAAATCCTGGATCGGGTGTTCGTGCCCGCGCAGCGAGGGCATCGCGACAAGCTGCTGCGTGAAGGCGATCTGATCGTCGAACCCCTCCGCGACGGATTTCAGGATGCGGTCCTTGAGATCTGGATCTAGCGGCATCGGATACTCCTTTCGGCTGCACCGTTACATCACGGCTTCAATCAGGAACGGGCCGGGTTCGCGCGTGGCATCCTCGATGGCTTGCTGCAATTCGCGGGCATCCTCGACCCGCCGCCCCGGCACGCCCATCCCGCGGGCCAGCGCCACGAAATCCAGCTCGGGCCGGTCGAGATCAAGCATGTTCAGCGCAGCGGGGCCCGGATTCGCGCCGACATTGCGCAATTCCCCCTTGAGGATTTCATAGCTGCGATTGGCAAATATCACATTGGTGACATTGAGACCTTCGCGGGCCTGTGTCCAGAGCGCCTGGATCGTGTACATCGCCGAGCCGTCGGCCTGACAGGCGATCACCGGGCGGTCGGGCGCACCGAGCGCAGCCCCCGTGGCCAAGGGCAACCCGATGCCGATCGAGCCGCCTGTCAGTGCCAGCCAGCTTGTCGGCGCCGCCCCCGCCGCGGCCGGATAGACATGGGCACCCGCCGTGACCATCTCATCCGTGACGATGGCGTTTTCCGGCAAGGCATTGGCGATGGCGGCGGCCAGTGTCTCTCGGGTGATCGCGCCGGATTGCGGCGCGGGGCAGCAGCGGGCTGTCGACCGGCCTGCCCGGCCTGGCGCCGACCCGGTCGGCCAGCGCGGCGATGGCCGCCGGGCCGTCGCCATCCAGCCCCGCCAGCCTGATGATCTCGCAATTCTCGGGCAAAACGAGGCTGGGCTTGCCCGGATAGGCAAAGAAGGCGACCGGCGGCGGCGTCTCGATCAGGATCGCCCGCGTGAAGGGGTGCAGGCATTCCAGCGCCTCGTTGATCGGATAGGGGATCTTCGGCAGCTCGAACCGGCCCCGGCCACGCTCGGTCCGGCGGCTTGAGACCGGGGCAAGAACACGCGCGCCGCTGCGTTCGGATATTCCCTGCAGCAATGCCAGCGCGGCAGTGTCTTCGAGGACCGAATTGCCCGCCAGGATAACGGTGTTTTCGCCACCCTCCAAAGCCTGGACGGCTTGCGACAGGGCGGCTTCATCCAGCGGGACGGCCCCTTGAGGAGCGATCACATCCGCCATCACCCCGCCTTCGTCCCAACCGATATCCGCCGGGGCGACCAGCGTGGCGACTTTCCTCGGCTTGCTGCACGCCACGGCGAGCGCTTCCATCGCCTCGGCGGCGAAACTTTCCGCCGAACGGGCCGAGCGCACCCAATCGCTGAACGGGGCCGCCGCGCCCTCGACATCGCCGGAGAGCGGCGCATCATATTGCTGATGGCGCAAGGCGTGATCGCCGACGATATTCACCATCGGCACCCTGCCCTTGCGCGCGTTATGCATATTGGCCCCGGCATTGGCGAGGCCGGGGGCAAGGTGCAGAAGCGTCACCGCAGGTTTCCCGGCCATGCGCGCATAGCCATCCGCCGCGCCGGTCACCACACCCTCGAACAGGCCCAGCACGCAGCGCATCAGCCGGGTGCGGTCCAGCGCATCAACGAATTGCATCTCGGAGGTGCCGGGATTGGCGAAACAGATTTCCACCCCGCCGGCATGCAGGCTGCGGACGACGCTTTCGGCTCCGTTCATGTTCTTTTCCTTATCGGTCACAGGATGGGATCACGCCGGCATCTGCTGCTGCAGGATGTCGAGCGACTCCGTCACGACGCCCATCATCTCGTCGATCTGCGCGCGCGAGACGATCAGCGGCGGGCAGAAGGCCATGGCGTCGGTCATGTTGCGCGAGATCACGCCCTTGTCCTGCATGATCCGGTTCATCAGGGCCCCTCGCTGCCCCGGGATCTCCCCCGGTTCCAGTTCAAGCGCCCCGATCAGGCCGATCCCCCGCGTCTCGGCAACCAGCGGATGATCGGCAAGGGCGTTCAGGCGATCCTGCATATAGGCACCGGTTTCCGCCGCGTTCCGGACCAGGTCCCGTTCCTCGATGATGGCGATATTCTCCAGCGCCACCGCCGCGCCCACCGGATGACCCGAAGCGGTAAAGCCATGCCCCAGCACGCCGATCCGGTCGCTTTCCTCTGCGATCGGCTCGAAGACGCGCTCGTTGATCATGAAGGCGGAGAGCGGGAAATAGGACGAGGTGATCTGCTTGGACATGACCAGGACATCCGGCTCGATGCCAAAGGTTTCGCAGGCGAACATCTTTCCCGTGCGCCCTAAGGCGCAGATCACCTCGTCGGCGACCAGCAGGATGTCGTGACGCTTCAGCACGGCCTGGATCTTCTCCCAATAGGTCCGGGGCGGAACGATCACGCCCCCCGCGCCCATCACCGGCTCGCCGATGAAGGCGGCGATGGTGTCGGGGCCTTCGCGCTGGATCAGCGCCTCCAGCTCCTCGGCGCAGCGGGTCGCGAAATCCTCTTCGCTCTCGCCCTCGTTGCCCTCGCTGCCGAAATGCGGGGCCATGGTGTGCAGGACATTCGAAATCGGCAGATCGAAGGACCTGTGATTGTTCGGCAACCCGGTCAGGCTGGCCGAGGCGATGGTGACGCCGTGATAACCGCGCAGCCGGGAGATGATCTTCTTGCGCTGCGGCTGGCCAAGCGCGTTCGAGCGATACCAGAGCAGCTTGACCACGGTATCGTTCGCCTCGGAACCCGAATTGGTGAAATAGACCTTGCTCATCGGCACCGGGGCAATCGAGATCAGCTTTTCCGCGAGATCGATGACCGGACCATGCGATTTATGCGAGAAGGAATGATAGAAGGGCAGCGCCTGCATCTGCCGCGTTGCCGCATCGACCAGCCGCTGCTCGTTGAAGCCGAGACCGACGCTCCACAATCCTGCCATCGCCTCGAAATAGCGCTTGCCGGCGTTGTCGAAGACATAGGCCCCCTCGCCGCGTTCGATCACCATCGGGCCGATCTCGAGATGCCGGGCCGCATTCGTGTAGCTGTGCAGGTGATAGGCGATGTCGCGGGCCTCCTGAGAGTTCATACCGCTGGCCGTCATGATCAGTCCCCCTGAAATTGTGGATGCGGGAACGGAAAACCTTCCCGCGAGAATCCGATGGGGCGACTATTGCGCCCAATTCTTGCCGGATCAATATTCTTGATGCATGATGCGTCAAAATACAGCGTCTATCAGTCATGGCGGAGCGCTCGGCATTGAAGGAAATCAGCAAGGAATCACTGGGCGCGACCATCTATGACCAATTGGCGCAAGCGCTTGTCCGGGGCATGCTTCGGCCGGACCAGAAAGTGACGATCCGGGGATTGGCAGAGATGCTGGGAACAAGCTCTACCCCGGTGCGCGATGCCATCCAGCGCATGCTGCAGGACCAGGTGCTGGAACAGCGCTCGCCCCGCGATGTCCGGGTGCCGGTGCTGGAGGTCGCCCAATACCTGGAAATTTCCCGCATCCGGATCGAGCTGGAAGGCATGGCCGCCGAACAGGCCGCGAGGCAGGCGAAGGCGGGCGATATCTCGCGCCTGAAACGGATCGTCGCGCAAACCGGCGAAGCCATGGCGGGGAATCGCTGGATTCGCGCCGTCGAGCATAACCAGCGCTTCCATTTCGCGCTGGCCAGCATGGCGGATATGCCGGTCCTGCTGTCGATCCTGCACCGGCTGTGGCTGCGGATGGGCCCGCTCATCGCCGGCTATTACGAATCCGCGCGCGAGGATCTGGTCGGGCATCATCGCAAGATGATCGCGGCTTGCGAGACGCATGACGGCGCTGCGGCACGCGCCGCCATGCGTGCCGATATCGAAGAGCCCAGAAAAGGGATCATTGCCTATATCAACAGCTTCGAAACAGGCCAGCCCGGGAAACTTCCCGGAAAAGGCTGAAGATCCTGTCCGGCTTCGTTAGGCTGGCAGGTAACAGATCGAAAAAAGAACGATGGGGAGACATCAAGACATGAAACGACAAGCCCGGAATCTGATGGCGGCGCTGGCCATGACCATCGCCCTGCCCGCCATGGCACAGGAACCGCAAGCCGGCGGAACATTGAACGTGGTCATTCAGCCGGAGCCGCCGGGATTGATGATCGGCCTGATCCAGAACGGCCCGACCCAGATGGTCGCGGGCGACATCTATGAAAGCCTGCTGCGCTATGACACCGACCTGAATCCGCATCCCGGCCTCGCGAAGGAATGGAGCGTTTCCGAGGATGGGCTGACCTATACCTTCAAGCTCCATGAAGGCGTGAAATTTCATGACGGCGAGGAATTCACCTCGGAGGACGTGAAATTCTCGATCGACGTATTCCTGCGCGAGACCCATCCGCGCCTGCGAACCTCGCTGGAACACCTGGAGAGCATCGAGACACCGGATCCCTATACCGTCGTGTTCAAGTTGAAGAACCCCTTCGGCCCGTTCCTCGGCCTGTTCGAGCCGGGCACCGCGCCGATGATCCCGAAACATGTCTACGAGGGCACGGATTTCGCCAATAACCCGGCCAACAACACCCCGATCGGGACCGGCCCGTTCAAGTTCGATAAATGGGAGAAGGGCAGCTATATCCACCTGGTGAAAAACGAGGATTACTACCTGGAGGGAAAGCCCTATCTCGACGAGATCTATTACCACGTGATCCCCGATGCCGCCTCGCGCGCGGTGGCCTACGAGACCGGCAAGGTCGATGTGCTGCCCGGCGGCTCGGTCGAGAATTTCGACGTGCCGCGGATCAAGGAAATGGAAAACACCTGCATCACCGACAAGGGATGGGAGCTGTTCGGTCCCCTGGCCTGGATGTGGGTCAATAACGACAATCCACCGCTCGACGATCCGAAGGTCCGGCAGGCGATCATGCACGCGATCGACCGGGAATTCGCCCGCGATGCACTCTGGAACGGTCTGGGCAAGGTCGCGACGGGGCCGGTTTCGTCATCGACGCGCTTCTATTCTGACGCGACGCCGGATATTTCCTATGACCCCGAGAAGGCGAAGGCGCTGCTTGAGGAATCCTCATATGACGGCGAGACGATCCGCCTGCTTGGCCTGCCCTATGGTGAAACATGGCAGCGTTGGGCCGAGGCGGTGAAACAGAACCTCGCCGAGATCGGCATGGATGTCGAAATCGTCGCCTCGGACGTGGCGGGGTGGAACCAGAAGGTCAGCGACCGCGATTACGATCTGGCCTTCACTTACCTCTATCAATATGGCGATCCCGCCCTTGGCGTGGCGCGCAACTATTTCAGCGACAACGCGGAAAAGGGCTCGCCCTGGAACAATGTCGCGAATTACCAGAACCCCGAAATCGACAAGATGTTCGATGAGGCTGCCCTGATGGTCAGCCCCGAGGATCGCGAGAAAGCCTATGCCGAGATCCAGGACATCATCGTTTCGGACGCCCCGAATATCTGGCTGCTCGAACTCGGGTTCCCGACGATATCGCGCTGCAATATCCATGATCCGGTCACGACCGCAATCGGCGTGAATGACAGCTTCCGCGATACATGGATCGAAAAGTAACCGGATGTTCGCCTCTTGACCGGGGAGGCGGCCTTTCCGCCTTCCCGGATATCTCACCAACAGCAACAGGAGAACAGGTTTGACGCGGTTCATCCTCGGCAGGTTGGTCAAGTCGGTTTTCATCCTTCTGGCCATCCTGATCCTGAATTTCTTCCTGATCCACGCCGCACCCGGCGATCCTGCCGCCGTCATGGCCGGCGAGGCCGGTGCCGCGGATGAAAAATTCCTCGCCGATCTGCGTGCGCAGTTCGGGCTGGATCAGCCGCTTTACGTCCAGCTCTGGATCTATCTCAAAGGCGCGGTGCAGCTTGACCTGGGCTTTTCCTTCCGCCAGCAGATGCCGGTGGCGGACCTGATCTGGAACCGCCTGCCCGCGACCCTGCTGCTGACCGGGGCGGCATTCGTGCTGTCGCTGGTCCTGGGGGTGATCGCGGGCGTCGCCGCCTCTGCCCGCCAGGGGACATGGGGGGACACGGTGATCTCGACGCTCGCGCTCTTGTTCTATGCAACGCCGCTGTTCTGGGTTGCCCTGATGGCCGTGGTGGTCTTTTCGGTCTGGCTGGGCTGGCTGCCGGGTTTCGGTTTCGAGACCATCGGGGCGGGCTATACCGGATTTGCCCGCGCGCTCGATATCGGCAGGCACCTGATCCTGCCCGCGACGACATTGGGGCTGTTCTTCATGGCGATCTACACGCGCATGACCCGCGCCTCGATGCTGGAGGTCTCGCGCCTCGATTTCGTCAAGACCGCCCGCGCCAAGGGCCTTCGTCATGGCGTGATCCAGCGCCGCCACGTGCTGCGCAACGCGCTCTTGCCGGTCATCACCCTTGCCGGGTTGCAGGCCGGGCAGGTCTTTGGCGGCGCGGTCCTGACCGAGACGGTCTTTGCCTGGCCCGGCATCGGCCGGCTGATGTTCGAGGCGATCAACCAGCGTGACTACAACGTGATCCTTGGCGTGTTCTTCGTCTCGGCGGCGATGGTGCTGCTGTTCAACCTGATCACCGATGTCATCTATGTCTTTGTCGATCCACGCATAAGGCTGACCGAATGAGGGATTTCTGGAAACGATATTGCCGCAATCGCGGCGCGCTCATCGGCCTGCTGATCCTGACGCTGGTCATCCTGATCGCGATTCTCGCGCCGCTGCTGTTCCCGCAAAGCCCGTGGAAAATGGTGCAACGCCCCTTCCTGCCGCCCTTCTCGCAGGGTGATCTGCTGCTGGGCACCGATGCGGTGGGCCGCGATGTCATGGCCGGGCTGGCGCATGGCGCCTATGTCAGCCTGCTGGTCGGGCTGGTCTCGACCATCGTCGCGCTGGCCATCGGCGTGCCCATCGGTGCAAGCGCGGGTTATTTCGCCGGTCGGGTGGACGATGCGCTGATGCGTTTTACCGAGTTCTTCCAGACCATCCCCAGCTTCGCGCTGGCGATCGTGCTGCTCGCGACCTTCCAGCCATCGCTGACCTTCGTCATCATCGCCATCGCCATCGTCAGTTGGCCCCCGGTGGCGCGACTGGTCCGGGGCGAGGTGCTGAGCCTGCGCACCCGCGAATTCATCGAGGCGGCCACGCTCTCGGGGCTGGGCAACCTGCAGATCATCACCCGGCATATCCTGCCCAATGCCCTGCCGCCGATCATCGTGCTGGCCTCGTTGATGGTGGCACAGGCAATCCTGCTGGAAAGCTCGCTTTCCTTCCTGGGTCTTGGTGATCCCAATATCATGTCATGGGGCTACATGATCGGGGCTGCCCGGACGGTGATCCGTGAACAATGGTGGCTGTCCTTCATTCCGGGCATGGCGATCCTGCTGACGGTGCTGGCCCTGAACCTGATCGGCGAGGGGCTGAATGACGCGCTGAACCCGCGGCTGACGAGGAAATCGAAATGAGCTTGCTGTCGATCCGCGACCTGACCATCGCCCTGCCCGAGGGCGCCGACCGCGATCATGCCGCCCGCGACATCAGTTTCGATCTCGCGCCCGGCGAGATCCTTTGCATCGTCGGTGAAAGCGGCTCGGGCAAGTCGATGTCGGCCAATGCCGTGATGGGTCTGCTGCCGGAAGGGGTGACACCCGTCTCGGGCCGGATCGATTTCGACGGGCGCGATATCCTGGGCCTGTCAGAGAAAGAGATGCTGGCCCTGCGCGGCAGCCGGATCTCGATGATCTTCCAGGAGCCGCTGAGCGCCCTGAACCCGCTGATGCGCATCGGTGCGCAGATCGAGGAAGTGTTCGAGGCCCATGGCGCCCTGAGCGGAGCCGAGCGGCATGAGCAGGCGCTCCGGCTTCTGACCGAGGTCGGGATCCCCGATCCGCAGGTGACGATCCGCGCCTACCCGTTCCAGCTTTCCGGCGGGCAGCGGCAGCGGGTGATGATCGCCATGGCCCTCGCGCTGGAGCCGGATATCCTGATCGCGGACGAACCGACCACGGCGCTGGATGTCACGACGCAGGCGCAGATCCTCGAACTGATCGAGAACCTGCGCCGAAAGCGGAACATGGCGGTGATCTTCATCACCCATGATTTCGGCGTGGTCGCCGATATCGCCGACCGGGTGATCGTCATGCAGACCGGCGAGATCGTCGAAACCGGCAGTGCCGACGAGGTTCTACTGCACCCGCAACATCCCTATACCAACGCTCTGATCGAGGCGATCCCGCGCCTGACCGGAGACCATTCCGGCGGCAGAGGCGACACCGGGGAGCCGGTCCTGTCGGTCGAAGGCCTGTGCAAGACATTCTCGACCGGCAGCGGCAAGTTCTTCGGCAAGCGGCGCGTGGTAGACGCCGTGCAGGACGCGAGCTTTCACCTCTACAAGGGGGAAACCATCGGCATCGTCGGTGAATCCGGCTCGGGCAAATCCACCCTTGGCCGCTGCATCGTGCGACTGCTTGCCCCAAGCAAGGGGCGCGTGCTGCTGGAGGGCGAGGATATCGCCCATATGCCGGGCGCGGAGCTGCGTGAACGCCGCCGCCGGATCCAGATGATCTTCCAGGATCCCTTCTCTTCGCTCAATCCCCGGTCGCGCGTCTCGCGCATCCTCACCGAGGGACCGATCGCCTATGGCGCCACGCCGGGTGATGCCCGCAAGCGGGCGGGCGAATTGCTGGAACTGGTCGGGCTGGACGCCTCGGCGATGAGCCGCTTTCCGCATGAATTTTCCGGAGGCCAGCGCCAGCGGATCGGCATCGCCCGCGCCCTTGCGCTCGACCCGGCCATCGTCATCGCCGATGAGGCCGTCTCGGCGCTGGATGTCTCGATCCAGGCACAGGTCCTGGATCTGCTGGCCGACCTGAAGGCGCGGCTGAACCTGTCGATGCTGTTCATCACCCATGACCTGCGGGTCGCGGCGCGGATCTGCGACCGGATCATCGTCATGCAGAAGGGCCGCATCATCGAGACCGGCCCGGCTGACAAGGTGCTGCGCGATCCCGATACCGACTATACCCGCAGCCTGCTGGATGCCATTCCGGGGCAGGATTATGAAAGGGCGCTTGCCGGGGCGGGGTAGTGCTGGCTCCCTGTCCGCTTGCCTTGCCGTGAATCGGGCGTTGGACCAAACAGCCTTCCGACACTGACACATGACGCGCCAAACCGGGTTACCTTCAAGGCTGGCACCTGCTGCCCCTGCGCGGGCAGGTGCTGGAAACGCACATCTCCAAGCGGCATATCGTCAGGCCTTCCCGCGCGAGGCTCCAGTCGCGGCGAGTCCTCAGGGGCAATCATTCTCGAAATGACGGCACCCTCCTATCTCAACTGGATTTTTCTGAATTTTTCCCTTATGATATTGACAGTTAACGAGGATGCGGCCGTTTCCATGCCCGCATATCGAAACGAAAAATCAGGATGTGCGCAACATGATGATCGCACTTGTCCTTGCTCTGGTCGTTATAGCTTCAGTGGCGTTTCACCTCCTTAGCCCTTGGTGGTGGACGCCGATTGCGTCGAACTGGGATTATATCGACAACACGCTGATCATCACCTTCTGGATCACCGGAGTCGTCTTTGCGGCGGTGGTCCTGTTCATGGCGTATTGCGTGTTCCGCTTTCGCCACCAAGAGGGCCGCAAGGCGGATTTCAACCCTGAAAACAAGCGGCTTGAGATCTGGCTGACGGTCGCGACGGCGCTAGGTGTGGCCGCCATGCTGTTGCCGGGGCTGTTCGTATGGAAGCAGTTCGTGACGGTTCCGGATACGGCCACCGAAGTCGAGGTCGTCGGGCAGCAATGGAGCTGGAGCTTCCGTCTTCCGGGTCAGGACGGACGGCTTGGCACATCGGATCCACAGTGGATGAACCTGGACAATCCACTGGGCGTCAACCCGCATGATCCCACCGGCACCGATGACGTGATCGTCGAGGGCGGTGAATTGTACCTGCCGGTGAACCGGCCGGTGAAGATGTCGCTGCGTTCGATCGATGTCTTGCACAATTTCTACGTCCCCGAGTTCCGCGCCAAGATGGACATGGTTCCCGGCATGGTCACGTTTTTCTGGTTCGAGCCGACGCGCACCGGGGAATTCGAGGTGCTCTGCGCCGAGTTATGCGGGACCGGCCATGGCTTCATGCGCGGCTATGTCCAGGTGGTGGAACAAGAGGAATATGACGAGTGGCTGCAGGAGCAGCTGACCTTCGCCGAATATGCGAATGCGGTCCCGGTGGAAGATCAGCCAACCCGTCTGGCGGAGAGGTACTAGGCCCTGGGCAAGACGCAGGCCGGGCCAATGCAAGGCCATCAGCCTTACCGCACCGCGAATGACGACGCAGCCGAACAGGAGGAGTAACATGGGCGATATTCGTCACGAGGCCAATGCCGAGCTTCCGCCGCTCGAAGTGCCCGACGTCATGCCTCCGCATGCCCACGGCTGGTGGGCGAAATATGTATTCTCGCAGGACGCCAAGTATATCGCGGTCCAGTATGCCTGCACCGCGCTGGCGATCGGGCTGGTCGCGCTGGTTCTTTCCTGGCTGATGCGGTTGCAACTCGGGTTTCCGGGCGTGTTTGATTTCATCACCCCCGAAGCCTATTACCAGTTCATCACCATGCATGGCATGATCATGGTGATCTATCTTCTGACGGCGATCTTTCTGGGCGGTTTCGGGAACTACCTGATCCCGCTGATGGTGGGCGCCCGCGACATGGTGTTTCCCTTCGTCAACATGCTCAGCTACTGGATCTATCTGCTGGCGGTGCTGGTTCTGGTGGCAAGCTTCTTCGTGCCCGGAGGGCCGACCGGGGCGGGCTGGACTCTGTATCCGCCGCAGGCGATCCTGTCGGGCACGCCGGGCGGGCAGCAGGCGGGTATCGTCCTGATGCTGGTCTCGCTGATCCTGTTCATCATCGGCTTCACGATGGGCGGGCTCAATTACGTCGTCACCGTGCTCCAGGCCAGGACCCGTGGCATGACCATGATGCGGCTGC
The DNA here is from genome assembly GCF_003007735.2 of Paracoccus methylarcula. Lineage (GTDB taxonomy): Bacteria > Pseudomonadota > Alphaproteobacteria > Rhodobacterales > Rhodobacteraceae > Paracoccus > Paracoccus methylarcula. The sequence goes on along the minus strand of NZ_PXNQ02000001.1, from coordinate 628,439 downwards.
CGCTCACGATCTGGGGTATCTTCACCGCCACGGTGATGGCGCTGCTGGCATTCCCAGCGCTGTTCGTGGCTTGCGTCATGATGCTGTTCGACCGGCTGCTGGGCACCAGCTTCTTCATGCCCATGCTGGTCGAGATGGGCGAAAAGCTGAGCTATGGCGGCGGCAGCCCGATCGCGTTCCAGCACCTGTTCTGGTTCTTCGGCCATCCCGAGGTCTATATCGTCGCGCTGCCGGCATTCGGCATCGTGTCGGATCTGATCGCGGTGCATGCACGCAAGAACATCTTCGGCTACCGGATGATGGTCTGGGCCATCGTGATTATCGGCGCGCTCAGCTTTGTCGTATGGGCGCATCACATGTATGTCAGCGGCATGCATCCGTGGTTCGGCTATTTCTTCGCCACCACGACGCTGATCATCGCGGTGCCGACCGCGATCAAGGTCTATAACTGGGTGCTGACGCTTTGGCGCGGCGACATCCACCTGACATTGCCGATGCTGTTCGCGCTGGCCTTCATCGTCACCTTCGTCAATGGCGGGCTGACCGGGCTGTTTCTGGGCAATGTCGTCGTGGATGTACCGCTGTCGGACACGATGTTCGTGGTCGCGCATTTCCACATGGTCATGGGCGTGGCCCCGATCATGGTGATCTTCGGCGCGATCTATCACTGGTATCCCAAGATTACCGGCCGGATGCTGAACGAGGCGATGGGCCAGGTCCATTTCTGGGTCACCTTCCTTGGCGCCTACGCGATCTTTTTCCCAATGCATTATGTCGGGCTGGTGGGGGTGCCGCGGCGCTATTACGAGCTGGGCGAGCCGGCCTTTATCTCGACCCCGGTTGGCGGACTCAACGCCTTCATCTCGGTCGCCGCGCTGATCGTGGGGGCGGCGCAGATATTGTTCCTGTTCAACCTCGGCTGGAGCCTGCGTCATGGGCGCGACGCCGGATCCAATCCCTGGCGCGCGACCAGCCTGGAATGGCAGACCCCGGATACCCCGCCCAGGCATGGCAACTGGGGAGAATCCCTGCCGCTGGTCTATCGCTGGGCCTATGATTACAGCGTGCCCGGCGCGGCAGAGGATTTCATCGCCCAGAACGATCCCGTCACACCCGAGCCTCCCGGAGGCCGGTTGTGAACATTATCCTCGCCTTTCTCGCCGTTCTCGTCGCGATCATCGGCTGGTGGCTGTCGCGCCAGCGGCTCTTTTCCAAGCCGTGGCTGGAAACCGGTGTGCCGCCAATGATAGCCGAGGCGTCGCCCGTCGCGCCGCAAAAGCTTGGGCTGGGCGTTTTTCTTGCGGTGATCGGTGGGCTCTTCGCTATGCTGGGCAGTGCCTTCGTCCTGCAGATCGATGCGACGCCGTGGCAGTTGGTTCCGCTGCCCCGGCTGGTCTGGATCAATACCGGAGTGCTGCTGTCGAGCAGCCTTTTCCTGCAATTCGCGGTCACTGCGGCGAAGCAGGGCGAGGCGCAGCTGCTCAATTGGTCCCTTGCCGCCGGCGCATTGTCCACGCTTGCCTTTCTGGTCGGACAGATCACTGCCTGGAACATGTTGACGACAAGCGGCTACGTCCTTGCCGGGGCACCGGCCGCCAGCTTCTTCTACCTGATTACCGGCCTGCACGGGCTGCATATCCTGGGTGGTCTGGTGGCGATGGGAGCGGTCTGGCTGCGGCTTGCCCGGCAGCCGGAGCCTCGGGAGGCGCAAGCCGCCGTCGCGCTTTGCGCGCTCTACTGGCACGCGCTGCTGCTTATCTGGATCCTGCTGCTTGCGCTGTTCACGGGCTGGGGCAACGAATTCCTGGCGCTTTGCCGCTCCGTGTTGAGATGAGGGGGGAACAATGGCCGATGTGACACTCAAGAAGACTTCGCCGGAGCCCCCCGAGGGGCTTGCAGGCTTTGTCGCCGACTGGAGTTCGGATCAACGCGCCTTCAAGCAGGTTTCCTGGGGCAAGGCGATGATGTGGATCCTGCTTCTGAGCGACACTTTCATCTTCGGCATTTTCCTGGTTGCCTATATGGTTGCACGCAGTTCCACCCCTGAAACCTGGCCAAACGCCAGCGAAGTTTTCGCGCTGCATATCGGCGGGGCGGATATCCCGCTGATCCTGATCGCGATCATGACCTTCGTCCTGATCTCTTCCTCGGGCACCATGGCGATGGCGGTCAACAGCGCCTATCGGCGGGCGCGCGGACCGACTGCCTTGCTGATGCTGGCCACCGCATTGCTCGGGGCGTGTTTCGTCGGCATGCAGGCTTTTGAATGGTCGAAGCTGATTGCCGAGGGAGTCCGGCCCTGGGGCAACCCGTGGGGGGCAGAGCAGTTCGGCGCCAGTTTCTTCATGATCACCGGCTTTCACGGCACGCATGTGACGATCGGCGTCATCTTCCTGTTGCTGGTGGCGCACCGGGTCTGGCGGGGCGATTTCGATCTCGACCGGCGGAGTTGGTTGTCGCGCGGCAATGGCGATTACGAAAGCGTCGAGATCATGGGCCTTTACTGGCACTTCGTCGATCTGGTCTGGGTGTTCATCTTTGCATTCTTCTATTTGTGGTAGGGAACGATCATGGCACAGTCATCGATGGATCATCATCCGCAGGCAACAACCGCCGCCGACAGCCACGAAGGCCAGCAACATCCGATCAGGCTCTATCTCCTGGTCTGGGGCCTCCTGTTCGTGCTCAGCGCGGCGTCATACCTGGTGGATTACATGGAGCTTCAGGGAGGGCTTCGCTGGAGCCTGATCCTGATCTTCATGATGCTGAAAGCGGGCCTGATCGTCGCGGTCTTCATGCATATGGCATGGGAACGGCTGGCGCTTGGCTATGCGATCCTGCTGCCGCCATTCATCATTCTGGTCTTTGTTGTCATCATGCTGTTGGAATCCGACTATACCCTGCTGACACGGTTGACGGAATTTGCCACCCAATGACGTTTGATCATCCGCAAGGGGGTGCTGGGCGGCACTCCTCTATTCGCACGATCTTGCGATAGACATGCCATGTCGAATTTCCCAGGACCGGCAGCACGATGACCAAGCCGACAAGCGCGGGCAATGCGCCAAGCAGCAACAGGCTCAGGACGCCCTGAAAGGCTGGGGCCGCCGCTCGGTAATGGGTTCGCGCATGAGCGCCCGGAGTCCAAACTGACCCTTTTCAGATAATGCTTTACGCGAGAATTTTTTTGTAGCTGGCTCGATGGAATGACATCTGATGAAAGGCATTTCCGTGGAATTTCACGTCTGGATCGCATTCGCATCGGCTTCAATTGCTCTTCTTCTTATTCCGGGGCCGACCGTGCTTCTGATCCTAAGCTATGCCATTAGTCAGGGCCGACGGGTCGCCCTCGCGACGGTTGCTGGCGTCGCCCTGGGCGATCTGATTGCCATGTCGGCATCTCTGGCAGGACTGGGAGCATTGGTTCTGGCATCGTCCAAACTGTTCATCCTACTGAAATGGGTTGGAGCGGTTTATCTCGTTTATCTCGGCATCAAGCTATTTCGAAGCGCACCGGATGCTTCTCTGGGATTGCTGGATGACAGCCCATCTGTTTCCCCTCGAAAGGTCTTTGCGCATTCTGTGGCAGTGACGGCCCTCAATCCCAAATCCATCGTTTTCTTCATTGCTTTCGTGCCACAATTCATCAACCCGAATGCCGTATTGGCCCCTCAGTTCGGGCTGCTCATAACGACCTTCGTTGGCTTTGCTGCGATTAACGCACTCGCCTATGCCCTTATCGCCGATAAGCTGCGCCAGAAGATTGCACGCCCTTCCGTGCTGCCGTTCCTGACCAGACTCGGCGGCGGGACTCTCGTCGCGATGGGCGTAGCAACCGCGACAATCCGGCGTTCTTGAACCCGTATCCCAAGGCAGCTTTGTCCACCTGCGGGACATATACGGGAACCCGCCAGCCACATTTTTTCCATCCGGGCGAAACTTTGCCGGCATCCGTGGTTATTTGTGCGAACTCTGGCCGCATGTAAAAATATATGACCACAAAGGTGAATTTCGCGGCCCAATTCGGCGTAACATATGCCGCAGATGTTGCGCCGGAGTCGTCTTGATGTCGAAGAAACTGAAAACCGCAATTGTCGGGGCCGTTATCGCCCTGGTCGTTGGCTTCGCTGCGAGCTACGGGCTGATAAATCAACAGACGGCTGATCGGATCAAGGACAAGACAGACGAGATTCTGGCCGAGGAAGAAACCACCCAACCCGCTCCTGAAGCTCATTCGGAACCCGCTGCGGAACCCGAACTGCAGGCAACGACCCCGGATTCGGCAGAACCGGCGGTGGAGGTCGAGTAGGCATCTGCATCGGTGGAATGACCGACGACGAACCGCGAATCCCCTCACGAATGCTTACATGATAAAGCTGCATTTCCAGGTGGGGGGATGTCCCTCGGGGCGGACTTCTATCCGCTCGCCCGACCGCATGATCTATTGATAAGCACATAAAGTGGCGGAGAGGGTGGGATTCGAACCCACGGAACCCGTGAAGGCTCAACGGTTTTCGAGACCGCCCCGTTCGACCACTCCGGCACCTCTCCGCGCTTGGTGTGGTGAGGCGGGGATTTAGAAGGCCGGGGGTTGAAGCGCAAGGGGGTATCGTGGAAAAAATCCCGCAGGAAGCATGAAAGGCGCACCGATGCTGCGATTGATCTGCCTTGTCGCCGGGCTTGCCATTGGCCTGCCCGGCCTGGCCCAGACCACCGAAGCGCCCTCGGTCGCCCAGGAGCAGGAGCTTGAAATACGCCTGTGGAGGGTCCTGCGCCTCGGCGACCTGATGCCGATCATGCGTGACGAGGCGCTGGCCGAGGCAGAGGTCATGCGCGAGAGCCTGTTCGAACGCGGTGGCGACGACCGGTGGCTCGATATCGTTGCGCGCATCCATGAGACCGGACGCCTCGAAAGGCTGCTCCGCCGCGGGCTGCAAGAGGCGATGGCGACGGAACCCCCGGCACTGATCGAGGAGGCGCTGGCCTTTTACGAGACCTCGCTTGGGCAGCGCCTGATCGGGCTGGAAACCTCTGCGCGGCAGGTGATGCTCGACAGCGATGCCGAGGCCCTGGCGAAAACCCGTTTCGCCAAGGCGGCCAGTCACGGCATCCCGCGTGTCGAGCAGATCGGCCGGCTGATCGAAAAGGCCGATCTGGTCGGGCCGAATGTCGCCGGGGGCATGAATGCCGCGCTGGCCTTTTCCCGTGGCTTCGACGAGGGCGGCGGTTATCTGGCACCGATGACGGAGGCGCAGATGCTGTCCGATGCCTGGGCCCAGGAGCCGCTGATCCGGGCCGAGACGCTCGGCTGGATGGAGGCCTATCTGTTTCTTGCCTATTCGCCGCTCAACGATGCCGAGCTCGAACGCTACACCACGTTTTCGGCTTCTCCCGCCGGGCGGACCCTGGCGCATGTGCTGTTTGCAGGTTTCGACAGGTTGCTTGCCCAGACCTCGCGGGATATGGGGCTCGCCGCAGCCGGTCAGATCGAGGGACGAAAATTGTGAGCGACGACATCCTTCTGGTGGGCCCGCTGGCGCATCCGGCGCTATGCGGCGCCCTTGGCCTGACCGGGACCGAGACGGTGATCCCGGGACGGCTTCTGGGCGGGGAGCGCGCCGGGATCGAACCCGGGGACTGGCCGCAACTGGCCGAGGGACACGAGCCGCTGGCGGCGTTGCGGGTGGCGATGACTCCGGAACTTCGCCACTATGCGGCGGTGATGGGCCTGTCGATGCTTCCGCATCGGGACGGCTCGCTGCTCGGGGTCCGACCGCTGGACGATGGCGGTAGGGCGGAATGGTCGCTGTCCGGCTGGCTGCCCGAACTGGCCGCAGCCATCGCCCGGATCATTCTCGACGAAGCGATGGACCATCCCCCGGAACAGGTCGCCCGCCGCCTGCCGATGATCGGTATCTGGGCGGACAGCCAACTGCGCGCGGCTTCCGGTCCGGTTTCGGGCGGCGAAGTGGTGGCGCCGCGGGATGTCTCGGATATCCGCCTGCATGCGCGGCACCAGGCCTATGCGGGTTATTTCGCGGTCGAGCAATGGCGGCTGTCGCATCGCACCCATGCGGGCGGTTTCACCCCCGAGATCAAGCGCGAGGGCTTCGTCCTGGGCGATGCCGTGGCCGTCCTGCCCTGGGACCCGCTGCGTGACCGGGTGCTGGTGATCGAACAGTTCCGTCTGGCCCCGGCCATGCGCCATGATCCGCAACCCTGGCTGCTCGAAGCCATTGCCGGTCGCGTCGATGCGGGGGAAACCGTCGAAGAGGCCGCAAGACGCGAGGCGCTGGAAGAGGCCGATCTACGCCTGACCCGGCTGATCCCGGCAGTTCATCATTATCCCAGCCCCGGAGCCGTCGGGGAATTCGTGTATCAGTTCCTCGCCATCGCCGATCTGCCGGATGGCAGTGCCGGCGTGCATGGGCTGGATGGCGAGACCGAGGATATCCGCGGCCATCTGCTGGAGCGCGCCGAACTGACCCGGATGGTGCTCGCCGGTCAGGTGACCAACGGTCCCCTGGCGATGCTGGCGCTGTGGCTGGAGGGACAGGCAGCGCATATCCGCGCGGAACTGGCGCCGGTCTGATGCGCCCTGCCTGTCGCGGCGGGGTTGCCCCGGATGGCCCGCCATGTGTAGGTATTCGAGAAGCTCCAATCACCCGCAAGAAGGCCGGACCCCCATGCGAATCTTCTCTGATCTGTCCGATGCGATCGGCAACACGCCCCTGATCCGGCTGAACCGGGCCAGCGAGGAAACCGGCTGCGAGATACTCGGCAAGGCCGAGTTCATGAATCCCGGCCAATCGGTCAAGGACCGCGCCGCGCTGTATATCATCCGCGACGCCATCGCCCGGGGCGAGCTGGGCCCCGGCGGCACCATTGTCGAGGGCACGGCCGGCAATACCGGCATCGGGCTGGCCCTGGTGGGTGCGTCGATGGGCTTTCGCTCGGTCATCGTGATCCCCGAGACGCAAAGCCAGGAAAAGAAGGACATGCTGCGGCTGGCAGGCGCCACGCTGGTCGAGGTTCCGGCGGCGCCCTACAAGAACCCCAACAATTACGTCCGTTATTCCGGGCGGCTGGCCGAGGAACTGGCGAAGACCGAACCGAATGGCGCGATCTGGGCCAACCAGTTCGACAATGTCGCCAACCGGCAGGCCCATGTCGAGACCACCGGCCCCGAAATATGGGAGCAGACCGGCGGCAAGGTGGACGGCTTCGTTTGCGCCGTGGGCTCGGGAGGGACATTGGCCGGCGTGGCAATGGCGCTGCAGCCGAAAGGCGTCAAGATCGGGCTGGCCGATCCCGAGGGGGCGGCGCTGCATGCCTTCTATACCACCGGCGAATTCGACAGCCCCGGCAGTTCGATCACCGAAGGTATCGGGCAAGGCCGCATCACCGCCAATCTCGAAGACTTCACCCCCGATTTCAGCTGGCGCGTGCCCGACAGCGAAGCCCTTCCGATCGTGTTCGACCTGCTCGAACATGAAGGGCTGTGCCTTGGCGGCTCCACCGGCATCAATGTCGCCGGAGCCATCCGCATGGCCCGCGAGATGGGACCGGGCCATACCATCGTCACCGCCCTGTGCGACTATGGCAACCGCTACCAGACCAAGCTGTTCAACCCGGAATTCCTGCGCGCCAAGGGATTGCCCGTTCCCGGCTGGATGACACGGGAAGACCCCGGCCTGCCCGAAGTATTCGAGGACTGAATTCGCATGTTGCGCGCGTCCCTTGCCATCCTGCTGGCGGTTCTGCTGATCATCGCCCAGCCTCTTGCCGCGCAGGACAGCGAGGGAATCGACTACCAGGACTGGGAGAATGTCGCCTCGCAGGCCGAGGCCCTCAACTCCGAAACCGGGGCCACGACCGAGGAACTTACCGAGATGCGCGGCAGGGTCGTCGAATGGCGAGGCAGGCTGCAAAAGGCGCAGAACGCCAATGGCGGAGAGATCGCCACCGTCAAGGATCAGATCGCGGCCCTCGGCCCCGCACCCGCCGAGGGCGAGACGGAAGACGAGGAGATTGCCAGCCGCCGGGCAGAACTGCAAAAGAAGCTCTCGACCCTGCAGGCGCCCCGCTTGCAGGCCGTGGAGGCCTTCAGCCGCGCCGATTCCATCATCAAGCGCATCGACGAGATCGTGGCAGAGCGCCAGGCCACCGCCCTGGCCCAGCTTTCCCCTTCTCCGCTGATGCCGTCAAGCTGGCCCCACGCCCTCACGGATGGGGCAAAGCTCGTGGCCGGGATCGCGGAAGAGGCCGGGCAGCGCAGCATCGACAAGGGGATCTGGTCGGAGATGCGGCCCTATTTCCCCCATGTCGCCGGTTATCTCGTGGCCGCGATCCTCTTGCTCACGATCGGGCGGCGTTGGGTGAATGGCCTGCCCTCCCGCCTGTCGGCCCATGCTTCGGAATATTCGCGCGCCGTCGTCGCCTTTGCCGTATCGCTCGGACAGATCGCGTTGCCCGTCGCCGGACTGTTCCTGCTGGTCAGCGCCGTCAAGGCCAGTGGGTTGCCCGGGGAATGGACCCTGCCCTTCTGGGATGCGCTGCCGATCGCCGGGCTGATCCTGTTCAGCGGCCGCTGGATGTCCAGGCAGCTCTTTCCCGCGCATATGGTCGCCTATGAGACCCTGCGCATGGAACAGAAGGTCCGGAATTCGGCGCGCCGGATGACGAATGCGCTGGCCGCGCTCTTCGCGATTCATCACCTGCTGTCCAGCGCCGTTCTGCCCCTGTCGGGCATCTATGAACGCGTCGGCGACAAGCCGAACCGCGTGCCGCTGGAATTTTCCGACGCCGCAATCTCGGTATGGCATTTCGTCATGGTCGCGCTCGCCGGCCTGGCGCTGTTCCGATTGGGCAACGCGTTGCGAAAGCTGAACCGGGACGGGATCGAGCCGGGACAAGGCTCGCGCTATCGCATCCTCTCCGTCATGGGCAGGTTCTCCCGCCTCGTGGCGGTGGTGGTCCTGGCGCTTGGCGCAATGGGCTTCGTCAATCTCGCCAATGGGCTGCTCTGGCCATGGCTCCTGACGCTCGCGCTTTTCTGCCTGCTGATCCTGCTCAAGGATTTCGCCGCCGATGTCTTCAGCATGCTCAAGCGCGGAGAGGAAGGCGCGCGAGAAGGGCTGACCCCGATGCTGATCGGCTTCGCGCTGATCGTCCTGTCCTTCCCGCTCTTCCTGGTGATCTGGGGCGCACGGGGCGCCGAGCTTGCAGAGATCTGGACCAATTTCCAGCAAGGCGTGAGTTTCGGCGGGATCAACCTGTCACCCGGATCGGTGGTGACATTGCTGGTCGTCTTCACCATCGGTTACATGGTGACCCGTGGTCTGCAGGGAACATTCCGCAACACCATCCTGCCCAAGACCAGGCTGGATACGGGCGGCCAGAATGCCGTGGTATCGGGTTTGGGCTATGTCGGCATCTTCCTTGCCGCCCTGCTCGCGATTACCTCGGCCGGGATCGATCTCAGCTCGCTCGCCATCGTCGCCGGCGCCCTGTCGGTCGGGATCGGCTTCGGCCTGCAGAATATCGTGTCGAATTTCGTCTCGGGCATCATCCTGCTGATCGAGCGTCCGATCAGCGTGGGCGACTGGATCCAGGCCGGAGGCCAGCAGGGCATCGTGCGGCGCATCTCGGTCCGCTCCACCCAGGTGGAAACCTTCGACAAGACCGAGGTGATCGTCCCGAACAGCGACCTGATCAGCCAGCCTGTCATCAACTGGACCCGCAACAACCAGACCGGGCGGATCATCATCCCGGTCGGCGTGGCCTATGGCAGCGACACCCGCCGGGTCGAGCAAATCCTGCAGGAGATCATCGAGGACCAGCCGCTCGTCACCATCGATCCGGCCCCCGCCGTCCTGTTCCGCGGCTTCGGTGCCGACAGCCTGGATTTCGAGATCCGCGCGATCCTGTCCGATGTCACCGCGGGGCTGGGCGTCACCTCCGAGGTCTGCCACCAGATCGCCGAGCGTTTCGCCGCCGAGGGGTTGGAGATCCCCTTCGCGCAGCGCGACATCTGGCTGCGCAATCCCGAGGCGCTGCGGGGCGAGGCCGCCGAACCGCCCCATCCTGCGCCCCCTGCCCCGCATCAACCGGCAGGCAAGGCAAGGCGGCTCGATCCCCGCCTTGCCTTCGACGAGGCCGAGGATGGGGACGGCTTGCCGGATGCGGATGGCGCGGATGGCGACCGCTGATCCCTGCGCCGCTTCTTCTTCATGCAAATATCCTGCGAGGGGAGCCGTCGCGACAACGACGACAAGGGGGACGCAAAGCCCCCGGACATGGCAAGAGCTCATGCGGGGTCATATCCAACGCGATCATGACCTATCCGGGAAAAGGATGACGCCATGACAAAACTGCTGCTCGCCCCCGCCCTGATCCTCGCCTCCATTCTCCTCGCCGGGCTCTACGGCGCCTGCCACAACCAGATCTCCTACACGGTCTCGCCCGGCTATTTCCACGAGTTCAAGTTCATCCAGTTCGGGATACAGCCCGAATTGCAGAACCGCCTTGGTGCGGCAATCGTCGGGTGGCAGGCCTCGTGGTGGATGGGGATCGTCATCGGCCTGCCGCTCTGCCTGCTTTCGCTTGCCATGCGGGGAATCGGAGCCTTCGTCCGGACCTTTCTGCTCGCCGCCCTGATGGTGGTCGGGATAACCTTTCTGACCGGGCTCGGCGCGCTTGCTGCCGGGTATATCGCGATCCATGACGGCAACTTGCCCGGCTGGATGGCGGGACGGGAGGTTTCCGATCCCACCGCCTTCGCACGGGCGGGACTGATGCATGATTTCAGCTATCTGGGCGGGCTGCTCGGGCTGTTGGCGGGTGGGGTCATGGTGATCAGGAAGGTCCGGGCGTCGCGCAAGGATTCGCGCCACCCCTAAATCCCGCAGCTTCGGGCGTCACGCGCCCTCGAATTCGCACAGCGCATGGACCGGCATGCCCATCTCCTCCAGCCGCTTGCGTCCACCCAGTTCCGGCAGGTCGATCACGAAGGCGCAGCCGATCACCTCGGCACCAAGGCGGCGGCACAGCTTGATCCCGGCCTCGGCGGTGCCGCCTGTGGCCAGCAAGTCATCTACGATCAGCACCCGCTCGCCCGCCCGCAGCGCGTCGTCATGGATCTCCATCACCGCCTCGCCATATTCAAGCTGATAGGCTTCGGAAATCACCGCGCCGGGCAGCTTGCCCTTCTTGCGGATCGGCACGAAGCCTGTCGAAAGCTGATGCGCGACCGCGCCGCCAAGGATGAACCCGCGTGCCTCCAGCCCCGCCACCCGGTCGATCCGTTCACCCGCATAGGGGTTCAGAAGCTGGTCGATGGCCATGCGGAAACCACGCGCATCGGCGAAAAGAGTGGTCACGTCGCGGAAAACGATTCCCTCATGCGGAAAATCGGCGATGCTGCGGATGTAATCCTTGACGGTCCTGCTCATCCGGGGCGTTCCATTTCGAAAAGCTCCTGCACGGCAGTGTAATCCTTGTAACCGAGACGGGCCATCCAGCCGCCCGCCGCACGCGGATCGAACCGGCCCTCGACGATGCAATCATCGCGGATATGCACCCCGGTCACCACGCCGAACACGACGAAATTCGCCTTACCCGCCAGTGGCAGAACCCGTGTCATTCGGCATTCCAGAGCCGCCGCCGCCCCGGCCACACGAGGGCAGTCGATGCTCTCGCATTCGGCAGCCTCGATCCCGGCGGCCTCGAATTCGTTGACGCCTGCGGGAAGCGGCGCGGAACTGGCATTCACCTGGTCGCGCAGATCCCCGGTGGCGATATTCACGCAGAACACGCCGGTTTCGATGATCTGCGCGACACTGTCCTTGGTGCCCTGGCGGTCGGGCTTGGCATTGGTCGAGGCGAACATCACCTGCGGCGGCACATAGGCCACCGCGTTGAAAAAGGAATAGGGTGCGAGATTGTCGCCCTGCCCGCCGCGGGTCGAAATCCAGCCGATGGGGCGGGGTGCGACAAGCGCGTTGAAGGGGTTATGCGGCAGGCCATGGCCGGCCTCGGGTCGGTAGAACATTGATTTTCGCCTTTGGCTGAACCTGCCGCTCAACCTGCCACCGCTTTACGGCCTGTGCAATGTCCCCTTTGCCGATCTCTTGCGATATGGCGCGAGGACTGGAGAATGAACCTGTCCTGACGGGAATGCGGCCCGTTCCAGGCATAGCCGGGCAGCGCCCGGCCGCGGGTGGGCGCTCAGACGGCTGTGCTTCGCGGTTTATGCCGCAATCCCGGACAAAGCTGAAATGACAGACTAACTGCACCAAAGCGCCCGCCCATGGGGGCGGTCGGGCGCTGCCCGGCGGGCCTGCGGCCCTTGATTCCGGGCGGGGAAAAGCCCTGCCGGTGGCATGATCCATCGTTTCCCCGCCGTTTCTCCATATCCGCATTTACGCAATTTCGAACCGAAAACCGGTGTCCACCTATCCCGAAAATGCTAAAGCCCCGAAAAACGGAGCCGCCATGTTCGAAATCCGCCCCGAGGCACCTGCAGACGAATACGAGGTCGAGACGCTTTACGATCTGTGCTTTGCGCCGGGGCGCACCGCGCTTTCGTCCTATCGCCTGCGAGAGGGCGTGGACCGGGTCGCCGATCTCTGCCTGCTGCTGCGCGATCAGGGCGGGTTCCTGCAGGCCGCGATCCGTTATTGGCCGGTGCGCGTGGGTGGGCAGCCTGCCCTGCTGCTGGGACCGATCGCCGTCCACCCGACCGCGCAGGGTGAGGGGCTGGGCGGGCTGCTGATGCGCGACAGCCTTGCCCGCGCCCGCGACATGGGCTGGGCGCGGGTGCTGCTGGTCGGCGATGCGCCCTATTATTCGCGCTTCGGCTTCGCCCGCCTCGAGGGCGTCGAGATGCCGCCACCCACCAACCCGGACCGGGTCCTGGGGCTGGAATTGCAGGATGGAGCCTGGGCCGGGATCGCAGGGGAGGTCACGCGCGAGACAGGGGCGGAAACCACATCCGCACTGGCAGAAGATGCCGCCCCTCCCCATATCGATGCGACATGTCACGAAACAAGGCGGCCGAGAGACGGACAAGATGATGACCAAACCGCAGCAGGTGCTGCCCCCGATCAACGATCCGAGCGTTCATGAACAGATCGACCGGCTGGCGCGGCGTTACACCGATGCCGGGGGGCTGGGCATGGAGCTCCTCAACCTTGTCGGCAACAGCGCCGAGGGGCTGATCGGGCGATTGCCGGAATTCGTCCGCAAGCGCATGGACCGGCTGACCCGGATGGCCCTGATGCGGGCCTTTACGGCAGCATCGGGATCACGGCGGGTCTTGCGCGACCGTGGCGACTGGTTCAACCGGCTCACCACCACCTTCAGCGGCGCGGCGGGCGGTGCCGGCGGCTTCGCGGGCGCGATGGTGGAACTGCCGGTGACGGTGACATTGCTGTTGCGGGCGATGCTGGAAATCGCCGATGAGCATGGGCTCGACCCCGACAGCGAAGAAGTGCGGATGGAATGCCTGCGCGTCTTTGCTGCAGCCGGGCCGATGGAAGAGGATGACGGCACCGATTTCGGGCTGCTCGCGGTGCGGCTTTCGGTGACCGGGCAGACCGTGCAGGGGCTGATCAGCAAGGTGGCGCCGAAACTGTCGATCTCACTGGGGCAGAAACTGGCCGCGCAGGCCGCACCGGTCCTTGGCGCCTTTGTCGGCGCCTCGATCAACTACACCTTCGCACGCTATTACCAGGAGGTGGCGCGGGTGCATTTCGGCATCCTGCGGCTGGCGCAGGATCCGGGATCCCTCAGGAAGCGCTGATCGAGGCGCTGCGGCTGTCGATCGAACGGATCGAGAACGGGCGGGCGGTGCGCCGGGCTTGAGCGCCGGATCCTGGATATTTATATGAAGAAGAAGGCGTTAGGATTGATCGGCTTCGAGCGTGAGAGGCGCCGTCGGCACCTCCAGATCCGCAGTCGAGAGCGCGGCTGACGGGCGGGCGAGGCGTGGGCGGGTGACCCAGAGCAGGCGTTCCTGCGCGCGGGTGATGGCGACATAGGTCAGGCGTTTCCACAACGGAATCCCCGCCTCGCTGCGGTTCGACCATGCGGCGGCGCCGATATCGGGGCCAAAGACCTGCACATCGGGCCATTGCGAGCCCTGCGCCTTGTGGATCGTGACCGCCGCACCATGCAGGAAGGCCGCGCCCATGCGGGCGGCGAAGGGGATGAAGGGTTCCTCGGCGTCGGGCATCTCGATCTTGACGATGCTGGCGGCGGACAGGCGCGGATCCTCGGCGCCGATCACGTGCAGGCGCGAGAAGCCGGGCTTGCGGCCCGGTCCCAGATAGACCACCTGCGCGCCCTTGATCAGGCCCCGCGCCTCCAGGTCGATGCGCTTCTTGCGGTGCTTCAGCGGCAATTCGAGCCCGTCGCAGATCAGCGGCTCTCCGGGCAGAAGCGCGTCTCCGGGGGCGCCGAAAGCGGTGCGGAAGGCATGGATCAGGCGGATCCGGGTGGCATTGCGCCAGACCAGCACCGGGCTGCGGGCCATCAGGTCGGATTCCACCCGCTCGGCCCAGATCACCCGGGGATCCCTGTCGGCGGCCTCGCGGACCATCTGCTCGAACCCCCGGAAATCGAGACTGTCATCGGAGAGCGCATGCGCCAGGTCGAGGATCGGGCTGTCATCGGCCTGCCGGTGAACCCGGCTCAGCATCAGGCGCTGCGATTCGGCAAGGCTGTCGAACACCATCTCGCCGGACTGGCCGACGGGGGCAAGCTGGGCCGGATCTCCGAACAGGACCAGCACCGGGAAGATCTCGCGCAGGTCCTCGAACTGGCGCTCGTCCAGCATCGAGGCCTCGTCGATCAGCCCGATATCCAGCCCGTCCTCACGCCGTTTCCAGCCCTTGATGAAATCCGATCCGCGCAGGCCCGCAGCCGCCAGCGCGCCGGGGATCGAGGCATGCTGGTCGTAGAAGGCCTTGGCGCGGTCCAGCGCGACATCGGTCAGCCCCTCGACGGTGGGACGGGTTCCCTCGCCCGTCAGCCATTCGGCGATACGCTCGTATTCCGGGTCATAGACCGGGGTATAAAGGATGCGGTGGATCGTGGTGGCGGGAACGCCACGCGTGCGCAGCACGAAGGCCGCCTTGTTGGTGGGCGCGAGGATCGCCACGGTGCGGCGGTCCTTGCGGCGGCGGCCCTCGTAATCGGCGCTGACGATCTCGACCCCGGCTTCGCGCAGGGCGCGGGTGATTTCGGACAGCATCAGCGTCTTGCCCGAACCGGCCTTGCCGATCACCGCCATGACGCGGCCCTTGCCGGGCTGCGGCGGGAGAAGTTCCTCGGCCGTCAGGTCCACACCGGCACCGGCAAAGGTCTCGGCCAGCCGGTCCCAGGCATCGGCCTGATCGGCGGACAGCGAGGGCGTCGTGGTGGTGAGGGTCTGGCCGGTCATGGGCAAGCTGTAGCCTGTGACGGCGGGAAAGCGAAGGGGGATGCAGCGATTGTGCATCCCCCTTTACTCAACGGTATCGTCGGCGTGGCCAGCCAGTCACCAATCCCCCGGATCAGCCCTTGCGTCCGGCCTCCAGCGCGTCCTCGAAGGTGCGCAACCCGGTGGTCGGGGCCTGCACCAGCACCGACATGTTGCCCGGCTTGTGCTCGTTTTTGTACATCTTCATATGCGCCTGCGGGATCTCGGCCCAGGGAAAGACCTCGGACATGCAGGGATCGAGGCGGCGCTCCAGCATCAGCTGATTGGCGGCGCTGGCCTGTTTCAGATGGGCGAAATGGCTGCCCTGCACGCGCTTCTGATGCATCCACAGGTAGCGGACATCGAAGGTGCAGTTGAACCCGGTGGTGCCCGCGCAGATCACCACCATGCCACCCTTCTTGCAGACGAATGTCGAGACCGGGAAGGTCGCCTCGCCCGGATGCTCGAAGACGATATCGACATTCTTGCCCTTGCCGGTGATGTCCCAGATGGCCTTGCCGAATTTGCGGACCTCCTTGAACCAGTCGGCATATTCGGGCGTGTTCACGGTCGGCAGCTGTCCCCAGCAGTTGAAATCCTTGCGGTTCAGCACGCCCTTGGCACCAAGGCTCATGACGAAATCGCGCTTGTCCTCGTCGCTGATCACGCCGATGGCATTGCCGCCCGCCGCGTTGATGAGCTGGATCGCGTAAGAGCCAAGCCCCCCCGATGCGCCCCAGACCAGCACGTTCATGCCCGGTTTCAGCTCATGCGGTTCATGGCCGAACAGCATCCGGTAGGCGGTGGCCAGCGTCAGCGTGTAGCAGGCCGATTCCTCCCATGTCAGGTGACGCGGGCGGGGCATGAGTTGCTGCGCCTGCACACGGGTGAATTGCGAGAACGAACCATCCGGCGTCTCGTAGCCCCAGATCCGCTGGCTGGGCGAATACATCGGGTCGCCGCCATTGCAATGCTCGTCATCGCCGTCATCCTGGTTGCAATGGATCACGACCTCGTCGCCGACCTTCCAGCGCCGCACCTTGTCGCCCACCGCCCAGACAATCCCGGCGGCATCCGATCCGGCGATATGATATTCCGCGCCATGCCCGTCGAAGGGGCTGATCGGCTGGCCCAGCCCGGCCCAGATGCCGTTGTAATTGACGCCTGCCGCCATCACCAGGACCAGCACCTCGTTGCTGTCGATGCTTGGGGTATCCACGACCTCCAGTTGCATCGCCTTGTCCGGCTCTCCGTGGCGTTCGCGGCGAATGGCCCAGGCATGCATCTGCCTGGGCACATGGCCAAGGGGCGGCATCTCGCCGATCTCGTAAAGGTCTTTCTGGGGCGCCTCATAGGGCGCGATCGGGGCGTCGAGGGCCATCTGCATCTCCTTCATCATGCCGCGGCGCAGAATCACCGGGTTGAGGACTTGTTAAAAGCGAAATAGCAACAATGCAATCCTGTGAGGTCAGATTTTGAAACATTATGTCTCACAGGATTTCCTCGTCAAATCGTGAAACCACGATTCATAAACATGCTGGCGACGAGCGGCGAGCGGCGTATTCCTGGGACCGTTGTTACCGGGTGCCGGACACAGTTCCGGTGGTTAAAGAGGAAGAAACATGCTCAGATATATCGCAATCCTGCTCTGCCTGCCGCATATCGCGCTGGCGAATGACCTTGCGACACACTGGTCGTACAAGGGCAAGACCGGGCCGGAGCATTGGGCCGAACTCGACCCGCAATACCGGGTGTGCAAGATCGGCCGAAGCCAGTCACCGATCGACCTGACCGATTCGAATGCCCGGGGCGAGGTGGAATTCACCGCCAGCTACAAGCCGCTGCCGATGACGATCTGGAACAACGGTCACACGATCCAGCTGGACGCGACCAATTCCGGCGCACTGACCGAGGATGGCAAGGATTTCCCCCTGCTCCAGGTGCATTTCCATGACCCGAGCGAACATGCCATCCACGGGAAACATTTCCCGCTGGAGGTGCATTTCGTCCACAGATCGGCCGATGGGCAGCTTGCGGTGCTCGCGGTGCTGATCGATGAGGGCAAGGAAAACCCCGAGCTCGCCAAGATCATCCAGCACCTGCCCCGGCAATCCGGCGAACCGCAGAAGATCGACGGGGTCGAATTCGATCCGGCCGCGCTTTTGCCGAAATCTTTGGAAAGCTTCCGCTATTCCGGCTCACTCACCACGCCACCCTGCTCCGAGGGCGTGGCCTGGCATGTCCTGAGCACCCCGATCACCGCCTCGGCCGACCAGATCACTGCACTGTCCGAAGTCATGGGCGAGAACAACCGCCCCGTGCAGGCCGTCAATGACCGTCTGGTGATCCAGCCGAAGCAATAGGGCGCGACTGTGGCGGTGCAATCGCATCGCCACGAATTTCTGCGGCGCGGCGAATTGACGGCGCATGAATGTTTCTGTATCTGAACACAGACAGAAAGATTGTTGCGAGGCGCCATCATGGCCGAGAAGGACAAACCCTGGCTGTTCCGCACCTATGCGGGTCATTCCACGGCTGAAAAGTCGAACGCGTTGTACCGGGGCAATCTGGCCAAGGGGCAGACGGGCCTGTCGGTGGCTTTCGACCTGCCCACGCAGACGGGCTATGACAGCGATCATCTTCTGGCGCGGGGCGAGGTCGGCAAGGTCGGCGTGCCCATCTGTCACCTCGGCGACATGCGGACGCTGTTCGACCAGATCCCGCTGGAGCAGATGAACACCTCGATGACGATCAACGCGACGGCGCCATGGCTGCTGTCGCTCTATATCGCCGTGGCCGAGGAACAGGGGGCGGATGTCGCGAAACTGCAAGGCACGGTGCAGAATGACATCATCAAGGAATACCTCTCGCGCGGGACCTATATCTGCCCGCCCAAGCCCTCCTTGCGGATGATCACCGACGTGGCGGCCTTCACCGCGAAGAACCTGCCGAAATGGAACCCGATGAATGTCTGCTCCTACCATCTGCAAGAGGCCGGGGCGACGCCGCAGCAGGAACTGGCCTATGCGCTGGCCACCGGGATCGCGGTTCTCGACGACCTGAAGGGCAAGGTTCCCGCCGAAGATTTCCCGGCGATGGCGGGCCGGATCAGCTTTTTCGTGAATGCGGGCATCCGTTTCGTCACCGAGATGTGCAAGATGCGCGCCTTCACCGAGCTGTGGGACGAGATCACCGCCACCCGCTACGGCATCGAAGATCCGAAATACCGGCGTTTCCGCTATGGCGTGCAGGTCAACAGCCTCGGCCTGACCGAGCAGCAGCCGGAAAACAACGTCTACCGCATCCTGCTGGAAATGCTGGCGGTGACGCTGTCGAAAAACGCGCGGGCGCGGGCGGTGCAGCTTCCGGCATGGAACGAGGCGCTTGGCTTGCCCCGGCCATGGGACCAGCAATGGTCGCTGCGGATGCAGCAGATCGTCGCCTACGAGACGGATCTTCTGGAATATGGCGACCTGTTCGACGGCAACCCGGTCATCGCCGCCAAGGTCGAGGAACTCAAGGCGGGCGCGCGCGATGAATTGAAGCTGCTGGACGAGATGGGCGGGGCGATCGCGGCAATCGACTACATGAAATCGCGGCTGGTCGAATCGAATGCCGAACGGTTCGGCAAGATCGAATCGAACGAGACCGTGGTGGTCGGCGTGAACCGTTGGGAACAGGGGGAGCCTTCGCCATTGACCTCGGGCGATGGTGGGATCCTGGTCGTGGACCCCGAGGTCGAGCAGGACCAGATCGCCCGCCTGAACGAATGGCGCGAAAACCGCGACGAGGACGCCATCCGCACTGCGCTGGCCGCGCTACGCGAGGCTGCGCGGAATGGCGACAATATCATGCCCCCCTCTATCGCGGCGGCGAAGGCCGGGGTCACGACCGGCGAATGGGCCGGGGTGATGCGTCAGGTCCATGGCGAATACCGGGGCCCGACCGGCGTGTCGGCCTCGCCCTCGAACCGGACCGAGGGGCTGGAGGAGATCCGCGAGGCGGTGGATACAGTCAGTGCCCGGCTTGGGCGGCGGCTGAAATTCGTGGTCGGCAAACCCGGCCTCGACGGCCATTCCAACGGCGCCGAACAGATCGCCTTCCGCGCCCGCGATTGCGGCATGGACATCACCTATGAGGGCATCCGCCTGACCCCCGAACAGATCGTCACCCGCGCCCTTGAAGAAGAGGCCCATGTCGTCGGTTTGTCGATCCTGTCGGGCAGCCATCTGCCCCTGATCGAGGAACTGATGGAGCGGATGCGCGAGGCCGGGTTGGGCCACATCCCCGTCATCGCCGGCGGCATCATCCCCGAAGAGGACGCGCAACGCCTGCTCGCCATGGGGGTGGCGCGGGTCTATACGCCCAAGGATTTCCAGCTCAACAGGATCATGATGGATATCGTGGCCCTGGTCGAGCCCGGGGCGGCGGCGGCGTGATCCCACGGGATCAGCGCGCTTTCAGCCCCTCGACCAGCGCGGTGAAATGCTCGCCGCGTTTCTCGAAATTCGGATATTGGTCGAAACTGGCGGCGGCAGGAGCCAAGAGGACGATGTCCCCCGCTTCGGCCTCGGCGCTCGCATGGGCGACCGCCTGTTCCATCGTTTCCGCGATTTCATAGGGCGTCTGGCCGATCTCCAGCGCGAAATCCCGTGCCGAATGGCCGATCAGGTAAGCCTTGCTCACATGTTCAAGATACGGGGTCAGCGCGGCGATCCCGCCATCCTTGCCAAGCCCCCCGGCGATCCAGCGGATGCGCTGGAAAGCCTGCAAGGCCTTGGCGGCGGCATCCACATTCGTCGCCTTGGAATCGTTGACGTAACGGACGCCGTCGATCTCGGCCACCAATTGGCTGCGATGCGGCAACCCGGCGAAACTGTGGAATGCCGCCTCGATCTCGCGCGGGGGCAGGCCAACCGCCCGGCATGCCGCATAGGCGGCGCAGGCGTTCTGGTGATTATGCGCGCCGGGCAACCCGGAAATCCCCCGCAGATCGATCGAGGCCACCTGCCGCCCCTTGCGATATTCGGCCAGGAACCCCTTGCGGGCAAAAACCGACCAGGCCGCACGATCCAGCTTTTGCCCCGCCGAGACCCGGATCACCCGGTCGTCCGAAGGCGCCGTCGCCAGTTGTCCGGCAAGATACAGCCCCTCGGCCTCGTCAATGCCGATCACCGCGCGGTCCGGCCCGCCCTCGGCGAAAAGGCGGCGCTTTGCCGCGAAATATCCGCCCGTCCCGCCATGCCGGTCCAGGTGATCCGGCGTCAGATTGGTGAACACGGCGACATCCGGCGTCAGTGCCCGCGCCAGCTCGGTCTGGTAGCTGGACAGTTCGATCACCACCACCTCGCCATCCCGCGCGGGCTCCAGCGACAGCACCCCGGTGCCGATATTGCCGCCCATCTGGCTGGGCCTTCCGCATTCACGGAGAATATGGTGGATCAGCGCCGTAGTGGTGGATTTGCCGTTCGAGCCGGTCACGGCGATCACCCTGGGCGCGCGGTCGAATTCGTCCCAACCGGCCCCGGCATAGCTGCGGAAGAACAGGCCGATATCGTTATCCACCGGAATTCCAAGCGCATAGGCCCTGGCGATCACCGGGTGCGGATGGGGATAAAGATGCGGGATGCCGGGCGAAGTGACCAGCATGGTAACGCCATGCCAGGACTCGTCGCGGGTCAGATCGGCGATATGCAGCCCCTCGGCCTCGGCGGCCTCGCGGGTATCGACGCCATCGTCCCACGCGATCACATGCGCTCCACCGGCCTGCAAGGCGGCGGCGGTCGCCTTGCCCGAACGGCCAAGGCCGAGCACGGCGACGGTCTGATCTTCAACGCCTTGGACAGGGATCATCAGTGCACCTTTTCAGCCCTCGGGCCGGGGGCGCTTCGCCCCCCGGACCCCCAGAGGATATTTACATGAAGAAGAAATGTATCAGCGTAGCTTGAGCGTCGCCAGCCCGATCAGGGCCAGCACTAGCGCGATGATCCAGAAGCGGATCACGATCTGCGCCTCTCCCCAGCCCTTCTTCTCGAAATGGTGGTGGATCGGGGCCATCAGGAAGACCCGCTTGCCGGTTCGCTTGAAATAGAGCACCTGGATGATGACGCTGAGCGCCTCGACCACGAAGAGCCCGCCGACGATGGCCAGCACGATCTCGTGCTTGGTGACCACTGCGATGGCGCCGAGCGAGCCGCCCAGGGCCAGCGAGCCGGTATCGCCCATGAAGACGGCGGCAGGCGGGGCATTGTACCACAGGAAGCCCAGCCCGCCCCCGATCAGGGCGGAGACGAAGACCAGGATCTCGCCCGTGCCCGGCACCTGGTGCACGCCCAGATATTCGGTGAAATCCACTCGCCCGACCGTGTAGGCGATCACGCCCAGGGTTCCGGCGGCGATCATAACCGGCATGATCGCCAGCCCGTCCAGCCCGTCGGTCAGGTTCACCGCGTTCGCGGCGCCGACGATCACGATCATGCCGAAGGGAATGAACAGCAGGCCGAGATTGATGAGCGCGTCCTTGAAGACCGGCATCGCCAGTTGCCCGCTCAGTTCCGCCGGGTGCAGCCACATCGCCCAGGCCGAGGCGACAAGGGCCAGCGCCAGCCCCAGGCCCATCCGGATCCGCCCGGAGACACCCTTGGTATTGTTCTTGCTGACCTTGGCGTAATCATCGGCAAAGCCGATCGCCGCGTAGCCCGCCGTGACCAGCAGCACGATCCAGACATAGCCATTGTCCAGCCGCGCCCAAAGCAGGGTCGAGACGAACAGGGCCGAGAGGATCAGGATGCCGCCCATGGTCGGCGTACCGGCCTTGAGCAGATGCCCCTCGGGGCCGTCGTCGCGGATCGGCTGGCCCGTTTTCTGGACCTTCCGCAGGTAGCTGATCAGCGGGCTGCCGAAGATGAAACCGAATAGCAGCGCGGTGAAAAAGGCGGCGCCGGCGCGGAATGTAATATATCTGAACAAGTTGAAGAGGTCGCCCCCCTCGGAAAGACTGCTCAGCCAATAGAGCATCACTTATCCCTTCTGTTGCGGCGCGGGCCTTTGCCCTGATTGCCGGAGCGCGTCAACCACCGCCGACACTTTCGAGGATTTCGATCCCTTGACCAGCACGATATCGCCGGGCGCAACCAGTTCTGCCGCCTTTGCGGCCAGTTCAGCGGAAGCCTCTGCCCAGACACCGCGTTTTTCCGCCGGCAGGGCGTCGTAGAGATGCCGCATCAGCGGGCCCGCGGCGTGAACCAGATCGATCTTCTCCATGGCCGGATCATCGGCCATGGCGCAATGTTGCGCCACCTCGTCGGGCCCCAGTTCCAGCATGTCGCCAAGGATCGCCACGCGCCGCCCCCCCTGCAACCCGGCCAGCATCGCCAAGCCCGCCGCCAGCGAGGTCGGGTTGGCGTTGAACGCATCGTCGATCAGGCGGATGCCGCCCAGGTCCTCGACCGCCCCGCGCCCCCTTGGCGGCTGCCAATCGGCAAGGCGCAGGGCCGCCTCTTTCACATCGGCCCCGGCAGCGCCGAGCGCGGCAAGCACGCCGACCGCGTTGAGGGCGAAATGCGCGCCACTCGTATTCAGCGTGAAATCAATCGTTTCCGCGGCAATCCTTGCGCGGCATTTCAACCGGCCATCCTCGGGCTTCGCCTGCACCAGCCGGGCCATGCCCTCATGTCCGAAACCCAGCACAATGGCCCCGGCCGCATCGGCGTGATCGCGCAGGATGGGGGTCACGGACAAGCCCTCGGGGATGATCGCGGTGCCGATCGCCTCCAGCCCCTCGAAGATCGCGCCCTTCTCATGCGCGATGCCCTCGATGGCGCCGAAAGCCTCCAGATGCGCGGCGGCGACCGTGGTGATCATGGCCACATGCGGACGAGCCATGCGCGACAGGGGCGCGATCTCGCCGGGCTGGTTCATGCCGATCTCGATAATGGCGAAATCGCTGTCGCGCGGCATTCGCGCCAGGGTCAGCGGCACGCCCCAGTGATTGTTGTAGCTGGCCTCGGCGGCATGGATCCGCCCCTGCCCGGTCAGCGCCACCCGTGCCATGTCCTTGGTCGAGGTCTTGCCGACCGAGCCGGTGATGGCGATGACCCTGCCCGTCATGCGCGTGCGCCCGGCACGGCCCAGATCCTCCAGCGCGGGCAGAACCTCGGGTACGATGAGCAGCGGCGCATCCTGTGGCACGCCCTCGGGGATGCGGCTGACAAGGGCGGCGGCAGCCCCCTTCTCCAGCGCCTGCGCCACGAAATCATGGCCGTCGCGAATATCCGTAAGCGCAACGAAGAGATCGCCCGGCCGGATCGTCCGTGTGTCGATGGAAACGCCAGAGGCCACCCAGTCCCCCTGCGCCCGTCCGCCGGTCGCGGCGGCGGCATCTGCCGCAGTCCACAGGCTCATATCCGGCCATCCAGCGCGGCGACGGCGACCGAGGCCTGCTCGGCATCGTCGAAAGGATAGACATCCTGCCCCACGATCTGGCCGGTCTCGTGCCCCTTGCCCGCGATCAACAGGGCATCGCCGGGTTGCAGGGCGTCCACGCCGCGCAGGATCGCCTCGGCCCGGTCCCCGACCTCGGTGGCCTCTGGGCCTGCCCCCTCCATGATCGCGGCGCGGATCGAGGCCGGATCCTCGCTGCGCGGATTGTCATCTGTGACGATCGCCACATCGGCATATTGGCGCGCGGCCTCGCCCATCAGCTTGCGCTTGCCCCGGTCGCGGTCTCCGCCCGCCCCGAACACCACGATGATGCGGCCCATCACATGCGGGCGCAGCGATTGCAGGGCGGCGATCAGCGCGCCGGGCTTGTGGGCATAATCCACGAAAACCGCCGCGCCATTGTCGCGCTGCGCCGCCAGTTGCATCCGGCCCCGGACGGTCTGCAATTCGGGCAGCGCCGCGAGGATCCCTTCCGCCGCATCGCCCGAAGCCAGCGCGAGCCCCATCGCGGCCAGCACGTTCTCGGCCTGGAATCCACCGATCAACGGCAGGCGCACCATATGGGCCTGCCCCATCACGGAAAAGCGCAGATCCTGCCCGGTGGCGTCGTAGCGCTGGCCGAGGATGCGCAACATGGCGTCATCGCCGGTGCCGATCGTGGTCAACGCCAGGCCCTGATCCCTGGCGATATCCGCCATCCGGCGGCCATGCTCGCTGTCGATATTGATGACCGCCGACTCGCCATCTTCGAGAATATGGTTGAAGAGCAGCGCCTTGGCCGCGAAATATTCGTCGAAATCCGCGTGGTAGTCCAGATGGTCCTGGCTGAAATTGGTGAAGGCACCCGCCTCGACCCGCACGCCGTCGAGCCGCCGCTGATCCAGACCATGACTGGAAGCCTCCATCGCGGCATGGGTCACACCGGCCTGCGCTGCCTCGGACAGGACCCGATGCAGGGTGACCGGCTCGGGCGTGGTATGGGCCAGCTTGGCGTGGTAATCGCCCTCGACCCCCATGGTGCCAAGGCTGATCGCCTGATGGCCCAATGCCTGCCAGATCTGGCGGGTGAATGTCGCCACGCTGGTCTTGCCAGAGGTGCCGGTGACGGCCACCACATGTTCGGGCTGCGCCTCGAACCACAGCGCCGCCGCCCCGGCAAGTGCCGCGCGCGGATCCTCGGCCACGATCACGGCACCGTCCCAATCCGCAAAGGCCTCGGCCGCCATCCTTGCCCCGGCGCGGTCGGTCAGCACCGCCCCTGCCTCCATCCGCAGCGCATATGGGATGAACTCGCCGCCATGCACGGTCGATCCCGGCAGGGCGGCAAACAGATGCCCCGGCTTGACCGTTCGGCTATCGACCGAAATTCCGGAAATCACGGGATCGCGCCCGTCTCTGCCTCGCAGCCCGAGCTGCGACAGTTTCTTCGACGCCCGACTCACCGTTTCACCCGTCATTTGTTCGAAACGAGCTTTACCGCATCCGTCGCGCCCTGTTCAACATGCGCCATGATCCTGGGATCGATCCTGGGCAGGGTCACGTCGCTTTTGGCCTTCAGCCCCAGAAGCGGGGCAAGACGGCGGACCAGTTCAGCCGCGACGGGAACGGCGGTCATCCCGGCGGTGCGGCTTTCGCCGCCACCCGTCGAGACCGACGGCTCGTCGAGCGAAACGACCAGCGCATATTTGGGGTCACTGGCCGGGAAGACCGAGGCGAATGTCGCCACGACCTTGTTGTCGTAATAGCCGCCGCTCGGACGCGGCTTGTCGGCGGTGCCGGTCTTGCCGGCGATCTCGTAACCTTCGACTTCGGCACGGCGCGCAGTCCCCCGTGTGACCACCTGCCGCAGCATGCTGACCGCCATCTCGGCCGCAACGGGGGACAGGACCTGCTCGCCTTCGGGGCGCTTGCGGCCATGCACCAGCGTCGGTGTCACCTTGCGGCCGCCATTGGCAATGGTCGCATAGGCCGCAGCCAGGTGCAGCGGGCTGGCGGCAAGGCCATGGCCGAAGGAAACCGTTGCCGAGGTCACGGCGGGCCAGCGTTTCGGCACCAGGGGCTGGCCGGTCGGCGCCTCGACCATCTCGACAGGGGTGGGCGCGAAGAAGCCGAGATCCTCCAGGAATTCCTTCTGGCGTTCGGCACCCACCATCTGGGCGATCCGCACCGTGCCGACATTCGAGGATTTCACGATCACGTCGGTCGCGCTGAGCTGGGTGCCGTAATTGTGAAAATCATGGATCAGGTATTTGCCGATCTTCATCGGGCTCTTGGAATTGATGCCGCTATTGGGATTGATCAGTTTCAGGTCCAGGGCCTGGGCGACCGGGAAGATCTTGAAGGTCGATCCAAGCTCGTATTGACCCTGCACCGCCCGGTTGAACAGCGGGCTGTCCGAAGGATCGCCCTTCAACAGCGGCCGTGGCCGGTCATTGGGGTCGAAATCGGGCAGGCTCGCCATCGCCACGATCTCGCCGGTCTCGACCTCCATCAGCACGGCTGCGGCCCCCTTGGCATTCATCAGCTTCATGCCGGAATCGAGCACCCGCTCCATCGCCGATTGCACGGTCAGATCGATCGACAGGACCAGCGGCGCGCCGTCATTCGCGGGGTCGCGCAGCCAGCCGTCAAAGGCCTTTTCAACCCCTGCGACACCCAGAACCTCGGCGCTGCTCACGCCTTCGTTGCCAAAGCCCGAGCCACCCAGGATATGGCTGGCGATATGGCCATTGGGATAGACCCGCATCTCGCGCGGGCCGAACAGCAGGCCCGGCTCGCCCAGATCATGGACCGCCTGCATCTGCTCGGGGCTGATCTTGCGCTTGATCCACATGAACTTGCGATCACCGGTGAAATCCTCGGTCAGCTTCGCCCCGTCGAGATCGGGGAAGATCTTCGCCAGCCCCTGCGCCGCGCGGACCGGATCGATCATCTGATGGGGATGGGCATAGAGCGAATGGGTCAGCAGGTTCATCGCCAGCACCCGCCCCCGCCGATCGGTGACATCGGCGCGCTGCGACATGATCTGCGCACTCATGACCTGGGCACGCGGTTCGCTCGGCTCACTCGATGCCAGCGCGCCCATGCGCAGGCCCACGGTCACGAAAGCCAGCACGAAACAGCCCGCCATCAGGATCAGCCGGCCCTCGGCACGGCGGCGGGCCTTGTCCTGGATTTCCTCGTGCCGCATCCGCCGGTTCTCGGCCTCGATCTCATCGGGATTCTCGCCGCGTTCGCGGGCGCGAAGAATGCGGGCCAGAGGGCGCAAGGGGGTGCGGATCATGGCTGTTCCTCGTTGGATGCGGCGCCGGTATCGGCGGTCCTGCCCCCTGCCGGGCGCGATGGCGGACGGACGGGGGGCGGCTTGGGATAATCGACATTGTCGAGATCGGCGAAATTGCCCGGCTCGATGGGCACGAGCTGCAAGCGCTCGAAATTCAGATCGACAAGTTCGCGCAGCCGCGTCGGCCGGTTCAGATAGGCCCATTCGGCACGCAGCACGCCGAGTTCCTCGCGCAGCCCGGCGATCTCGCGCTGGACATCGCTCATCTCGCTCATGGCTGCCTGGGTCCGGTAATTCTCGCGATAGGCCCAGAAAGCCAGCCCCATCACCACCAGGACACATGCCAGGTAAAGGATGGATTTCATCGCCGCCCCCTTTTTTGCGGCAGTATCGGCATGGCCAGTCCCGCCTCGTCCGGGGCGGCAGCGGGCGCATCGGTCCGGACTGCCACCCGCAGCAGGGCGGAACGGGCGCGGGGATTGGCCTGCATCTCTTCGGCATCCGGCCCGATCGCCCGGCGGAACGGCAGGGTGAAGGCGGCAGGGGCGGTCGGGGCGGCCGGAGCGTAGCGGCTGCCCCCGCCCGTGCTGCCCGCGCGCGCCTGCATGAAACGCTTGACGATCCGGTCCTCCAGTGAATGGAAACTGACCACCGCGAGCTTGCCACCGGGCCGCAGCGCGCGTTCGGCGGCGGCAAGCCCATCGACCAATTGCCGGAATTCGTCATTCACCCAGATCCGGATGGCCTGGAAACTGCGCGTCGCCGGATGGCTTTGCCCCAGCTTGGCGCGCGGCAGGCAGGAGGCCACGACCTCGGCAAGCTGCGCGGTCCGGGTCAGCGGGCGAGCGGCGACGATTGCGCGGGCGATGCGGCGGGAAGCACGTTCTTCGCCATAATGGTAAAGGACATCCGCGATCACCGCCTCCTCCGCCTCGTTCAACAGATCGGCGGCGGAAGGGCCGTCCTGCCCCATCCGCATATCCAGCGGCCCGTCGCGCAGAAAGGAAAAGCCGCGCTCGGCCTGGTCAAGCTGCATCGAGCTGACGCCCAGGTCCAGGACCACGCCGTCAAGCGGTTCCCCGGCCAGACTGTCGAGGTCCGAAAACTCGCCCTCGACCAGCCGCAACCTGTCGTCATATTGCCCGGCCCATTCGCGGGCCATCGCGAAGACCGCCGGATCGCGGTCGAGGCCGATCACCCGTCCGGCCCCGGCCTCCAGCAGCCCGCGCGCATATCCGCCCGCACCGAAAGTGCCGTCCAGCCAGATGCCTGAAACAGGAGAAACCGCCTTGAGAAGCGGTTTCAGCAGGACCGGGACATGCGCAGCTTCCATCGCCTAGCCCTCTTCCGAGCCGGCATCGCTGAGGAATTCGCGCGGATCGAAGCCCGGTCCCTTCGAAGCGGTAAATTCCTCGAGTTCCTCGATATCCTTCGGCGGCGAATCAGGGTGATAGACCTTGATATAGTCGCCATGCGAGGCGAAGACCGTCTCGTTGCCCTCGGCCAGCCCCAGCCTTTCGCGCAGGCGCAGCGGCAGGACCAGCCGTCCTTCGCGGTCGATCTCGAGATCGGTGGATTGGCCGTTCATCAACTGCTCAAGCCAGCGGCGTTCCTTGCTGCCGCGGGTCAGGCTGTCGATCTGTTCGTCGATCTCATCGGCGGCCTCGATGGTGTAAAGTTCGATCCAGTTCCACCATTCGGGGCCATAAACGGCGACGATCTGCGTGCGTCCGGTATTCGAGGTCGAGAAGGAAGGATCACCGGCATCGAAGACACGCCGCATCTTGGCCGGGATCGACATGCGACCCTTGCCATCCAGCTTGACGTGTTCGGTGCCTCTGAACTTCCGCGCCACCTGTTTGCCGTCCTCACTGCCCATCCCTTTCGCCCGCCCGAAAGAGAAAGGCGGATCGGGCCGCTGCCACTGCCCGATCCGCCGCCCTCGTTCCCATTGCCTGGGCCCCTTGCGGGGTTGCCCACCCTGTCACGCGCCACCTTGGGGGCTGGTGCTGCTCGCACGCGCGGGCGGATCAATTTGGAAAACGGGTGCCTGTATGAAGCCTGCTTCGCCTTCGCGGGGTCTTGATGCCCCTTCCACTGCCCGTCTTCGTGATTACGTTGTGACATGGGAATTCATGGGAGGCAACGGAATTTTGCGCCCCGTCCGCGAATTTTATTTGAACTTTTCGGTTCATGAACGTAAGAATATGACGCAAATCTTCCGACAAACTCAACCAATGGAAGATTACACCAAACAAAACACAAGATATGGACATCGCACCGGTGTGGCAGAAAATCCCAGATTTTCCTGCATTACCTTGAGTAAAGCGAATAATGGCCGTGTGATTCATGCGAAATTTCGCGGCGATCACGCCGAATCACGGATTCGGGAAGCGAACCACCCCTCGTGATTCCATGAATTCCCAGAACCCCCATGCAATCCCGGTGATCCCGGATATTCCCATGCGGATCATGATGAACCACCGGGCCGGAACCATCGGAATGGTCCCGGCCCGGATTCACGCAGATCGGACATCCGGCATCGGACCGGTCATTCGGAAGGGGGAATCAGCCTCAGCCGATACCGCCCCTTACCAGCCGATCGGCCAGCCGGGCATAGGCCTGCGCCGTCGCACCATCGCCTAGCGCCACCGGCCGGCCGGAATCGCCCGCCAGCCTGACCTCCAGTTCAAGCGGCAATTCGCCAAGGAAAGGCAGGCCGAGCGTCTCGGCCTCGACCGCGACGCCGCCGTGACCGAAAAGATGAGCTTCTTCGCCGCAATTCGGGCAGACATAGCTTGACATGTTCTCGATCAATCCGAGCACCGGCGCCTTCAGCTTGCGGAACATGTCGATCGCGCGTCGCGCGTCCAGCAGCGCCACGTCCTGCGGGGTGGAGACGATGAGCGCGCCGGTCACCGCCGCCTTCTGGCAGAGGCTGAGCTGCACATCGCCGGTGCCGGGCGGCAGGTCGATCAGCAGCACGTCCAGCTCGCCCCAGTTCACCTGCTGCAGCAATTGCTGGATCGCCCCCATCAGCATCGGCCCGCGCCAGACCACCGCCTCGCCCTCTTTCAGCATCAGCCCGATGGACATCACGGTGACGCCATGGGCATGCAGCGGCTCGATCCGCTGACCGTCGGGGCTGGCGGGACGCCCCGAGACGCCCATCATCCGGGGCTGCGACGGGCCATAGATATCGGCATCCAGCAGCCCGACCTTGCGGCCGGCCTTCGCAAGCGCGACAGCAAGGTTGGAAGTAACGGTGGATTTGCCTACGCCCCCCTTGCCCGATCCGATGGCGATGATGTGGCGCACGCCGGGAATCGGCTGCGGCCCGGCCTGGGCGGTCGGATGCCCGCCGAGTTTCAGCGATGGCGCCCCCCCGCCTGCGGGGGCTGCGGGCTTTGCCGCCGGGGCGGTGGTGACGATGTGAACCTGCGCGATCCCCGGCAATGCCATCAGGCGGCGTTTTGCCTCGGCCTCGACCGGGGCCAGCGCACGGGCGGCCTCGGCATTGTCGACCTCCAGCACGAATCGGATGGTGTCATTCTCGATCACGAGCGCACGAACCAGATCGGCCTGCCCCAGTGTTTCACCCCCCGGAAGGGTAATCTCGGAGATTTCCCTAAGGACAACTTCGCGGTTTACGGACATGTTATCGGCCTTGTATCTGCATCACAGAGTAACATGGTGTATCCGGCGCGGCGCAGCAACCATCCCGGCAAAACCCGGCCCTGCCCCCTGACAAGCATCGCAGAACAAGTGAGTTTCGCGATTGCAGCATTAACGCTAACGAAATGATGCCCATCTTTTTCGATCACATTTCCATGAGGTTACAACCTTTGGCTTACGTGCCAGTCATGCATCTGCTGCATGGCAGCATTGGCGAAAGGGAGGATTGTGCAATCGCAGCATAGGGTCCATCTTTGTTTCAACGAAGCGCCGGGCCATCCGGGCCGGGTGCTGGACGAGACGAATGAAAGGAAACATCATGGCTGTTATCGCTCAAGCACAGAATGCCGCCGCCGAAACCGGCCTGCGTGGCCGCCTGCTGAACGCGGTTCAGCGGATGCAGGAAAACCGCGCACGCCGTGCGGTCTACCGTCAGACGCTGCGCGAATTGAACGCGTTGACCACCCGCGATCTCGACGATCTGGGCATCAACCGCTCGATGATCACCCGCCTGGCCCACGAAGCGGCCTACGGCAAGTAAGAATTCGCTTTCCCGACCCTTCTCCTCCTCCCTTGGGTTCGGGATATGGCGGTGTCCTCCTCTCCTCCTCCCCGGAGGGCACCGCCCAAAGTCAGCTCCGCAGCCCCTCTCCTCCTCCCTGGGCCTACGGATGCGAGCGGCGGCTCCCCCTCCTCCTCCCTGGGAGCCGCCGCAAAAGATAGCCGCCCTGTTTCGCGGCAAGACCATACGACGGGCCTTTCTCCTCCCTCCCAGCCTGTCGTTTGCGGTGACGCCTCTCCTCCTCCCGGGCAGCCACCGCACCCCATAGCCGCCTCATTTGCGGCAAACCGATGCGACGGGCCTTCTCCTCCTCCCTGGCTTGTCGTGTGCGGTGCCGGCCTCTCCTCCTCCCTGGCCTCCACCGCAGCCCATACGCGGCCCCTCCTCCTCCCTGGGCCAGCGTTGAGCGGCGGCGCCCTCTCCTCCTCCCTGGGCGCCGCCGCATTTTTTATGAAACAGCCCTTTCCGACCATGCCCGAGATGTCTATTGCCGGGACATGCTCAGCTATCAGCACGCCTATCACGCGGGAAATGCCGCCGATCTGCACAAGCACGCCCTGCTTGCGTCGGCGCTGGATTACCTGACCCGCAAGGACAAGCCGCTGACCTATGTGGAAACGCATGCGGGGCGCGGATTATACGATCTGAACAGTCCCGAAGCGGCAAAAACCGGAGAGGCGCAAGCAGGCATCTTGCGTGCCGAAGCAAAGGGCTGGCTTCCCCCGGATCACCCCCTGCTGCGCGCCCTGCAAGACATCCGGGCCACGCATGGCAGGACCGCCTATCCCGGCTCCCCGCTTATTGCCGCGCATTTCCTGCGCCCCGGCGATCATGCCCATCTGGCAGAACTGCACCCTGCGGAACATGCGGCCTTGTCGCAGGTGGCGGGTTTTGCCACGATCCATCGCGAGGATGGCTTTCGCATGGCGCAAGCCATCTGTCCGCCAGTGCCAAGGCGCGGCATGCTGCTGATCGACCCGAGCTATGAGATCAAGGCCGATTACGACGCCCTGCCCCGGATCATCGGCCAGATTGCGCGAAAGTGGAATGTCGGCGTCATCGCGCTCTGGTATCCTATCCTGACCGACAGGCGCCACGAGACCATGACAAACGCCCTGCGCGGCTCATATCCGGACGCGCTGATCTCGGAGGTCGGTTTCCCGCCTGCCCGGCCGGGACATGCGATGATCGGGTCGGGAATGTTCATCCTGAACCCGCCCTGGGGCCTCGCCGACGAGGCCGCACGGCTTGAAAAGATATTCCGGCAACTGTCCTGAAACGCGACGGGGGATTCCCCTGCCCGCCCGCATATGGCATGATCGGCGCAAAACATAACGGGCAGTCCTTCATGTCGCAGCGTCTATCGATCAGCGCCAGTATCTTTTTCGTACTGATTTTCGCACTGGGTCTCTATTTCGCCTTTGCCGCCGTGCAGGGGCCGTCGGGCATCCTGCGCCGGGTGCAGGTCGAAGCCGAAACCGGGGAACTGATCGACGAGCGCGACCGGCTGCGCGAAGAGGTCGGCCGGATGCAGAACCTGACCCGCCGCCTGTCGGATGAATATCTCGATCTCGACCTGCTGGACGAACGCGCGCGCGAGGTTCTGGGCCTGATCCGCTCGGACGAAATCATCATCCAATAGCCGGTCGGCGCCCGCGCGCTTTCCCGCATTGCACCCCTCCGCGCGATGCGTTACGGATAGTTTAACGCTGAACTATTCCGAACCAGCACCCAGGAGGAAAGCCCCGCATGGCCAGGAAACCCGCTGCCAGCAAGCCGGCGCCGTCCAATAGTTCCAAGGACGAATTGCTGAAATTCTATCGCGACATGTTGCTGATACGCCGATTCGAGGAAAAGGCCGGCCAGCTTTACGGCATGGGCCTGATCGGTGGCTTCTGTCACCTTTATATCGGGCAGGAAGCCGTCGTCGTCGGCCTCGAAGCCAGCTCGAAAGAGGGTGACAAGCGCATCACCTCCTATCGCGATCACGGCCATATGCTGGCCTGCGGCATGGATCCGCGCGGCGTGATGGCCGAACTCACCGGGCGCGAGGGCGGCTATTCCAAGGGCAAGGGCGGCTCGATGCACATGTTCAGCCGCGAAAAGCATTTCTACGGCGGCCACGGCATCGTCGCGGCACAGGTTCCGCTTGGCGCGGGCCTGGCCTTCGCCGACAAATACCGGGGCAATGACAACGTCACCTTCACCTATTTCGGCGACGGCGCGGCCAACCAGGGCCAGGTCTACGAGACCTACAACATGGCCGAGCTGTGGGACCTGCCGGTGGTCTTCGTCATCGAGAACAACCAATATGCCATGGGCACCTCGGTCAAGCGCTCGACCAAATCGACATCTCTCTTTGGACGCGGCGAAGCGTTCGGCATCCCCGGCGAACAGGTCGATGGCATGGATGTGCTGGCCGTCAAGGCGCCGGCGAAAAGGCCGTCGCCCACTGCCGCGCGGGCAAGGGCCCCTACATCCTTGAAATCATGACCTATCGCTATCGCGGTCACTCCATGTCGGACCCGGCGAAATACCGGACCCGCGAGGAGGTGCAGAAGATGCGCGACGAGCGCGACGCCATCGAGCATGTCCGCGAATTGCTCTTGCAGGGCAAGCATGCCACCGAGGACGAGCTCAAGGCCGTCGACAAGGAGATCAAGGACATCGTGAACGACGCAGCGGAATTCGCCAAGGAAAGCCCCGAGCCCGCGCCGGAAGAGCTGTGGACCGACATCTATTCCGAAGAGCACGCGTAAGGGAGGGACGAAAACATGGCAACCGAGATCCTGATGCCCGCCCTGTCGCCGACCATGGAGGAAGGCACGCTGGCGAAATGGCTGAAGAAGGAAGGCGACGAGGTCAAGGCCGGCGACATCATCGCCGAGATCGAGACCGACAAGGCCACGATGGAATTCGAGGCCGTCGATGAAGGAATCATGGGCAAGATCCTGATCGCCGAGGGTTCCGAGGGCGTGAAGGTCAACACCCCGATCGCCGTGCTGATCGAGGAAGGCGAAAGCGCCGACGACATCAAGGCCCCCGCCCCTGCCGCGCCTGCGGCCGATGAGGACAAGGGCGGCTCCCCCGATGATGCTGGCCAGACGGTCCAGCGTGCCGAGGCCGCGCCTGCCGCTCCGCAGGCCGACCGCAGCCCCGACTGGCCGGAAGGCACGCCGATGAAGACCATGACCGTGCGCGAGGCATTGCGCGAGGCCATGGAAGAAGAGATGGACCGCGACGAGACCGTCTTCCTGATGGGCGAAGAGGTCGGTGAATACCAGGGCGCCTACAAGATCAGCCAGGGTTTGCTGGACAAGTTCGGCCCGCGCCGGGTGGTCGATACCCCGATCTCGGAAATCGGCTTTACCGGCATCGGCACCGGCGCGGCGCTTGCCGGGCTGCGCCCGATCGTCGAGTTCATGACCTTCAATTTCGCGATGCAGGCCATCGACCATATCATCAACTCGGCGGCCAAGACGCTGTACATGTCCGGCGGCCAGATGGGCGCGCCCATGGTCTTTCGTGGTCCGAACGGCGCCGCCGCCCGCGTGGGCGCCCAGCACAGCCAGGATTATGCCGCATGGTATGCCGCCATCCCCGGCCTCAAGGTGGTGATGCCCTATACCGCCGCCGATGCGAAGGGCCTGCTGAAACAGGCGATCCGCGATCCGAACCCGGTGATCTTCCTCGAGAACGAGATCCTCTATGGCCGCAGCTTCGAGGTGCCGGACCTGGATGATTTCACTATCCCCTTCGGCAAGGCCCGCATCGCCCGCGAGGGCAGCGACGTCACCATCGTCAGCTTTGGCATCGGCATGAGCCATGCGCTGGAAGCCGCCGACAAGCTGGCCGAAGAGGGGATCGAGGCCGAGGTGATCGACCTGCGCACCCTGCGCCCGATCGATTATGCCACGATCATCGCCTCGGTCCAGAAGACCAATCGCTGCGTGACCGTTGAGGAAGGCTTCCCGGTGGGGGCCATCGGCAACCATATCTCGGCCCATATCATGGAGAACGCCTTCGACTGGCTGGACGCTCCGGTGATCAACTGCACCGGCAAGGACGTGCCCATGCCCTATGCCGCCAATCTTGAAAAGCACGCTCTCATCACCCCGGCAGAGGTTGTCGAGGCGGTGAAGAAAGTCACTTACAGGTAAGGAGCAAGCGAGATGCCGACAGAAATCCTGATGCCCGCGCTTTCTCCCACCATGGAGGAAGGCACGCTGGCCAAATGGCTGGTCAAGGAGGGCGACGAGGTCAAATCCGGCGACATCATCGCCGAGATCGAGACCGACAAGGCGACGATGGAATTCGAGGCCGTCGACGAGGGGACGGTAGGCAAGATCCTCGTCGAGGAGGGCGCGGCGGGCGTCAAGGTGAACACCCCCATCGCCGTCTTGCTGGAGGAAGGCGAGAGCGCCGATGACATCGGCGCCGCCAGCGCCCCGCGCCCGCGAAAGCCGAAGCCGCTCCTGTGGCGGAAGCCCCCAAGGCAGAGGCCGAACCAACCGCCGCACCCGCGCCTGCCGCACCGCAATCCGCCTCGGGTGACCGTATCTTCGCCTCGCCATTGGCGCGGCGCATTGCTGCCGAAAAGGGCATTGATCTGGCCTCGATCAAGGGTTCCGGCCCGCGCGGCCGGATCGTCAAGGCCGATGTCGAAAGCGCGAAACCCGGAGCCGCCCCGGCCAAGGCCGAAGCTGCCTCGGCACCCGCCGCCGCCGCCGCCCCGCAAGGCCCCTCGGCGGATGCCATCGCCAGGATCTATGCCGATCGCGAAACCGAAGAGGTTTCGCTTGACGGCATGCGCCGGACCATCGCGCAACGTCTTGGCGAGGCCAAGCAGACCATCCCGCATTTCTACCTGCGCCGCTCGGCCAAGCTGGACGCGCTGATGAAATTCCGTGGCGATCTGAACAAGCAGCTTGAAGCGCGCGGCGTGAAGCTGTCCGTCAATGATTTCATCATCAAGGCCTGCGCGCTGGCCCTGCAAGAAGTGCCGGATGCCAACGCAGTCTGGGCAGGCGACCGGATCATCAAGCTGAAACCCTCGGATGTCGCGGTCGCCGTGGCCGTCGAAGGTGGACTCTTTACGCCGGTCCTGAAGGACGCGCAGCAAAAGACGCTGTCGGCCCTGTCCTCCGAGATGAAGGACCTCGCCAACCGCGCCAAGACCAAGAAGCTCGCCCCGCATGAATACCAGGGCGGCAGCTTCGCGATCAGCAACCTGGGCATGTTCGGCATCGAGAATTTCGACGCCGTCATCAACCCGCCCCATGGCGCGATCCTTGCCGTGGGTGCAGGCATCCAGACCCCGGTTGTCGAGAATGGCGAGGTGGTGATCCGCAATGTCATGTCGATGACTCTCTCGGTCGATCACCGCGTCATCGACGGCGCGCTTGGCGCCCAGCTTCTCGAGGCCATCGTCAAGCATCTGGAGAACCCGATGGGCATGCTGGCCTGAGCCCGAAACACGGGTTCGACACGGGAAAAGGGGGCCTCGCGGCCCTCTTTTTCTTTGACAGGGCGACAGGGCTGCCATTCGATGAAGCCGGGATGATCTTCGTCATGGCCAGATCTTGCAGATCATGCAAAATATCGCTATGGGCTGGCTTCAACCGATAGGTATCTTCCGATGACCCAGACCGCCAGTTTTCAGCATGCGCCGGTGCGGCGTCTGCCGATGCCCGAATTCATCGCGATGCTGGCCTTTCTCTTTGCCACCATCGCCTTCTCCATCGATGCGATGCTGCCAGCCCTGCCGCAGATCGCCGAAACGCTGACCCCCGAAGACCACAACCGGGCGCAATTGATCCTGACGGTCTTCGTGGCTGGCATGGGTGTCGGCACCCTGTTCGCCGGCCCGATTTCCGACGCGATAGGCCGCAAGCGCGCCATCACCATCGGATTCGCGATTTATTCATGTGCCGCGCTTGCGGCGATCTATGCCGAATCCATCGAGATGCTGCTTGTTGCCCGCTTCATCCAGGGGCTCGGGGCGGCGGGTCCGCGTATTGTCGGCCTGGCCCTGGTCCGCGACCTTTACGAAGGCCGCGAGATGGCCCGGATCACCAGCCTGGTGATGATGGTCTTCATCATCGTTCCCGCGCTCGCGCCTTCAATCGGGGCGGGGATGATCTGGCTGGCCGGTTGGCATGGGGTTTTTTACGGCTTCCTGTTCTTTGCGCTGGTCGGCGTCACCTGGCTGAACATGCGCCAGGCTGAAACCCTGCCCGTTGGGCGCCGCCGTCCATTGCAGGTCACGCCGCTGAAAGAGGCTGCCCGCGAAGTCCTGACCAACCGTCATGTGATGATGTGCACCTTCATCCTGACGCTCGGCTTCGGGCAGATGTTCGCCCTGCTGTCCTCGGCCCAGCAGCTTTTCGGCGAGGCATATGGCAAGGGGGACGCCTTTCCCTTCTGGTTCGCGGCGATGGCTTTGCTGTCCGGATCGGGCACGGTCCTGAACGCGACATTCGTGGTTCGATACGGCATGCGCCGTATCGCCAAATGGGCCTATGTGATGCAGACCTGCGTCTCGTTGCTGATGCTGATCCTGGTCGGTGCCGGCCTCCTGCCTGCCGCTTTGCAGTTCCCGGCCTTCTTCCTCTGGGCGGTCAGCGTGTTCTTCATGGCAGGCGTCACCTTCGGCAATCTCAATGCCCTGGCGCTGCAGAAGATGGGTCATATCGCCGGCATGGCCGCGTCTGTCGTTTCGGCGATCTCGACGGTGCTGGCAACCTTGATCGCGCCCCGGTCGGCCTGCTCTATAACGGCACGGCCCTGCCGGTCATCACGGCGACACTGATCTGTTCGGGCCTCGCATGGTTCATGATGCGGTTCCTGGAAGACTGAACCCAGCCAGCACGATGACAAAGGAAAAGGCGGCGAGGGTTTCCCCTCGCCGCCCAATTTTTTCCGAGGCTCCGCCTGATCAGATCAGCTTGCCCATCGCAACCGCGGTATCCGACATGCGGTTCGAGAAGCCCCATTCATTGTCATACCAGGTCAGGATACGGCAGAGTTTGCCTTCCATGACCTTGGTCTGGTCCATGTGGAAGATCGAGCTATGCGGGTCGTGGTTGAAATCCGACGAGACCAGCGGCTCGTCGGTATAGCCCAGGATCCCCTTCAGCGGACCGTCGGCGGCGGCCTTGATGGCGGCGTTGATCTCTTCGACCGTGGTGTCGCGCGCGGCCTCGAAGGTCAGGTCGACGACCGAAACATTCGGCGTCGGCACACGGATGGCAACGCCGTCCAGGCGCCCTTTCAATTCGGGCAGCACCAGCCCGACGGCCTTGGCGGCACCGGTCGAGGTCGGGATCATCGACAGGGCGGCGGCGCGGCCGCGATACAGGTCCTTGTGCATCGTGTCCAGCGTCGGCTGATCGCCGGTATAGCTGTGGATCGTGGTCATGAAACCACGGGTGATGCCGATGCTGTCATTGAGCACCTTGGCGACCGGCGACAGGCAATTGGTCGTGCAGCTTGCGTTCGAGACAACGATATCATCCGAAGTCAGCGTGTCGTCATTGACGCCGAAGACGATGGTCTTGTCGGCATCCGTGCCGGGAGCCGAGATCAGCACGCGCTTGGAGCCGTTCTCCAGATGCGCCTGGCATTTTTCCTTCGAGGTAAAGATGCCGGTGCATTCCATCACCACATCGACATTGCTCCAGGGCAGTTCGGCGGGGTTGCGGATGGCGCTGACCTCGATGGGGCCGCGTCCCACATTGATCGCCGATCCCTCCACCTTGACCTCGGCGGGAAAGCGGCCATGCACGCTGTCATAACGCAGCAGATGGGCATTGGTCTCGACCGGACCGAGATCGTTGATGGCGACGACCTCGATATCCGTGCGTCCTGACTCCACGATGGCGCGCAGCACGTTGCGCCCGATGCGACCGAAACCGTTGATGGCGACTTTGACAGCCATGGCTCTTTCTCCCGACCAGATGACGTTGCGTTTCCTCTAGCGTGGCTTGAGGGTCGATGCAAATACCCAGAATGCTTCAGTTGCGGCGCGGCGGGCGGCGTTCCGCCATCGTGCCGGTCAGGAAACGGAATTCGAAGAAAATCGCGGGCTCTATCTCCAGAACACGACGTAATCGACCAGGCGGTTGAATTCCTTGCCGACCAGCAACGGCAGATCCATATGCAGCCAGAAATGATCGACGACGAACAGGCCGACGATCAACAGCGCGAGAATGATGGCGATCTGGTTGTTCATGAAAGCCTCCGGCGGTTCTTATTGCGCTTCTTTCGACCGGCGGCAAGATATCCCGGTCGAGCCGGGCAGGTTTCCATCGATCCGCCGGTCGAGGCCGGTCCCCACCTGCTTATTCGTCATCTTCGGGCAGACGCAATGTCAGCCCTTCCTCCGTCTGTAGCCTGCGGATCGCGGCGACGACTTCGTTCGCGGCCTCCTCGGCCTCCCTGGGACGGATCTTGCCAAGCGATTCCACCTCTTCCCGCAGCCCGTCGGCCATGCGCTGAGAGAGATTCTCAAGGATGAACGCCGCCGCCGCGGCCTCCTTCTCGGATTGCTGGGCCAGGGCGCGGATCAGCACCTGCTGATCCACCTCCCGGACGATTCGCGGCACATCGCGCGGTTCCATCCGCTCCGGTATATGCGCGAAGGTGAAGATCGCCCGGCGAACGTCAACGGCGAATTCCGCATCCTCGCGGTCCAGCAGATCAAGGACTTCGTCGCGCAAATCGGAGCTCGCGAAATTCAGCATGTCGCCCATCCGGTTGCTGGCCGCCGGTTCCATCGCAGGATGCGGCAGGGCATCGGCTGCCTGGGCCAGGACCAGGCCGATCCGCCGCAATGCCTGCGGGCCGATATTCCGCGTCATCGCCATCGCCTGAGCCACCGTCTGCGCCCGCTCGCGATCCAGCGCGGAGAAGGTCTTTGCGGCTTGCGTGGCGGATAGCTT
The DNA here is from genome assembly GCF_003007735.2 of Paracoccus methylarcula. Lineage (GTDB taxonomy): Bacteria > Pseudomonadota > Alphaproteobacteria > Rhodobacterales > Rhodobacteraceae > Paracoccus > Paracoccus methylarcula. Next base: position 588,072 of record NZ_PXNQ02000001.1, on the reverse strand, counting down.
GGACAGCATCACGGCGACCAGTTCGACCGCCTCGCTATCCGCCAGCGTCTGGATATCGTCCTGCGGCAACGCGGTGATGCGCGACCACGGATCGCCACGCCCCGACATCGAGACCAATCGCCGCAGACGGTCGGTCGCATCCTCGGACAGCCTGTCCGCCAGGATCTCCAGCGTTCCGTCCAGATCACCGGGAAAGGTCACACCCACGGCTTCGAGACTGTCGCAGAATTCCGAGATCACCGCATCGCGGGTCTGGCGATCGATCAGCTCCATATTGGCCATTTCCTCGGCCAGCAATGTCTGCCTGTCGCTGTCGAATTCTTCGAGTTTCACCCCTGTCTCGTCATCATCCAGCAAAAGCCGGACAATGACCGCCGCCTTTTGCCGTGGACTCAGCCCGGTCTGCGCATTCATCATCTGTCCTCGTCAGCCCTCGATCACATGCTGACGGCCAGTCTGGCACGGATTCCCTAATCCGGATTTACCCGGAAGGGTTTTTCAGACCGGATTTTCTCCAAAGACCCGCGCGAAAATCGTATCGACATGCTTGGTATGATAGCCGAGATCGAACTTCTCCTCGATCTCCTCGCGCGACAGGGCCGCGGTCACTTCCGCATCGGCCAGCAATTCCTCCTTGAAGTCCTTGCCTTCCTCCCAGACCTTCATGGCATTGCGCTGCACAAGGCGATAGGCATCCTCGCGCGACACCCCTGCCTGGGTCAGTGCCAGCAGAACCCGCTGGCTCATGACCAGGCCCTTGAACTTGTTCATATTGGCCAGCATGGTCTCGGGATAGACGACCAGCTTGTCGATCACCCCCGCCAGCCGGTTCAGCGCGAAATCCAGCGTGATCGTCGCATCGGGCGCAATGCCGCGTTCAACCGAGGAATGGCTGATGTCGCGCTCATGCCACAGCGCCACGTTCTCCATCGCCGGGACCACCGCCATGCGGACCAGCCGGGCCAACCCGGTCAGGTTCTCGGTCAGCACCGGGTTGCGCTTATGCGGCATCGCGGAAGAGCCCTTCTGGCCGGGGCTGAAGAATTCCTCGGCCTCCAGCACCTCGGTGCGCTGCATATGGCGGATCTCGATGGCGATATTCTCGATCGACGACGCGATCACCCCGAGCGTGGCAAAGAACATCGCGTGCCGGTCGCGCGGGATGACCTGCGTGCTGATCGGCTCGGGCCGCAGGCCCAATTGTGCGCAGACATGTTCCTCGACGCGCGGGTCGATATTGGCGAAGGTCCCGACCGCGCCCGAGATCGCGCCGGTGGCGATCTCTTCGCGTGCGCGTTCCAGCCGTTCCCGCCCGCGCGCCATCTCGGCATAAAAGCGTGCAAAGGTCAGGCCCATCGTGGTCGGCTCGGCATGGATGCCGTGGCTGCGGCCGATGCGGACGGTGTCCTTGTGCTCCAGCGCGCGACGTTTCAGCGCGGCCAGCAGCTTGTCCATATCGGCCAGCAGGATGTCGGCGGCGCGGACAAGCTGGACATTCAGCGTGGTGTCCAGAACATCGGACGAGGTCATGCCCTGATGAACGAAGCGGGCATCCTCGGAGCCGATATGCTCGGCCAGATGGGTCAGAAAGGCGATCACGTCATGCTTTGTCACCGCCTCGATCTCGTCGATGCGGGCCACGTCGAATTCCACATCCCTGGCGCGCCACACAGCTTCGGCATTCGCCTTGGGGATCACCCCCAGCTCGGCCTGGGCGTCGCAGGCATGGGCCTCGATCTCGTACCAGATGCGGAACTTGGTTTCCGGCGACCAGATCGCGGTCATTTCGGGGCGGGCATAGCGAGGGATCATGGCAGGCTCCTTGTCGTTGGCGCGGGCATAGCCTTCTGCCGCCGCCGGGGCAAGTTGCATGTCCTTGCAGATGCGGCCGGTGGCGGCGATTCCAAGGTTGAACAGCGCCGGGGGCTGGGCCAAGTTCCTGCGGTCGCCGATTCCCGCCAGCCAAGGAGATTCGCCATGCTGTCCCTTCCCTATCTCGCGCTGCTCCTGGCGATCGCTCTCGAAGTGGCGGGAACCTCGCTGCTGCAACTCTCGGCCCAGTTTACCCGGATATGGCCGACAATCGGCATGGCGTTATGCTATCTGCTCAGCTTCTACCTGCTGTCGATCAGCCTCAAGGTGCTGCCGCTCGGCATCGCCTATGCGGTATGGAGCGCGGTGGGCATCGTGCTGGTCGCGCTGATCGGGCTGGTGATATTCGGGCAGCGGCTGGATTTGCCCGCGATCATCGGCTTGTCGCTGATCATCGTGGGCGTGCTGGTGGTCAACCTGTTTTCCAAGACGGTCGGGCATTAACGCTCGGTCAGTTTCAGCTCGATCCGGCGGTTCTGGGCGCGCGCCTCGGGCGTATCCCCGTCATTGACCGGGCGCGTGTCTGAAAAGCCCGTCGCGGCCAGCCGATCGGAGGGAAAGCCCAACTCGTCGATCATGTAGCGCACCACCGCCAGGGCGCGGGCCTGGCTGAGTTCCCAATTGTCCCGGTAGCGGCCGGTCCCCGACAAGGGCGTGCTGTCGGTGTGACCGTCTACCCGAATGATCCAGTCGATCTCTGGTGGGATCTCGCCCGAGATGTCCGACAGCATCCGGGCCACCCCGGCGACCTGCTCGCGTCCCGCAGGGGACAAGGTCGCCTCGCCCGGTGCAAACAGGACCTCTGACTGGAACACGAAACGGTCGCCGACGATCCGCACGCCCTCTCGCCCAGAGAGGATTTCCGACATCCGCCCAAAGAATTCCGAGCGGTAGCGGGCAAGATCGCGCGCCTCTTCCTCGGCCCGCTTGCGGGCTTCCTCCTCCAGTTCGAGGCGCCGTTCCTTTTCCTCGGCCGCACGAAGCAAGGCGGCGTTGAGCTGTTGTCCCAGCTCCTCCACGCGCAGTTCGGCCTGTTCCTGTTCGGTCCCGGCAGTGCCCAGAAGCGCCTGCAGAGAGCCCAGTTCCGCGGTCAGCGATGCGACCTGCTCGTTCAGCAGCGCGAGCCTCCGCTGGTCCTCCTCCGACATCTCATCCTGCCTGGCCAGTTCCGCTTTCGCCGTGGCCAGCAAGGCCGCCTGCCGCTCGGCCTCGGTCTGGTTTGTTTCGGCTTCGTCGGACAACCGGTCGCGAGCGCCTCGGCGGCGGCAAGCAGGGTCAGCGTCTCTTCCGCCTCCTTGCGGCTTTCCTCCAGCGACAGGGTCATTGCCGTCAATTCGCTGTCGGCCTTTTCCAATCGCTCGCGCAGGGCTTTCGCCGCCTCGGCCTCGGCCAGCCGCGCCGCCTCGGCTTCACTCAGCCGGGATTTGGCGGCGGTCAGATCAGATCGCAGTTGCGCGGCCTCCTCATTCTCCCCGGCGTTCCGGCGGCGCAGATCGGCAATCAGCGCCTCGAGCGCATCGCGGCGGGCGGCGGCCAGCCGGGCCTGCTCGGCCTGCACATCGACCTCGTCGCGGGCTGCGGCCACCGCCAGCTCCGCCGCCGAGGCACGTTCGCGCTGTTCGGTCAACTGCGCCTGCAATGCCTGCTGCGCCGCCTCGGCCTGCTCCTGATCCTGGTTGCGCGCCGCGATCAGCGCCGCCACCTCGGCCTCGAAATCCGTCAGACGGAATTCGGCGTCCTTCAGTTCCGACCTGCTGCTTTCCAACTGGTTGGCAAGGCGGGTGATATGCGCCGCGCGGTCGCGGGCCTGCGCCTCGGCATCGGCAAGCCGGTTTTCCAGCGTCTCACGTGCGTCGGCCTGCTCGGCCAGTTGCCCTTCCAGATCGGCCCCTCGCTCCTCGGATACCGTCAACGCCTGGCCCAGGGCAGAAACCTGTTCTCCCAACTCGTTCAGGCGCTGTTCCTGCCGCGAGATCACCTGATCCTGTTCGGTAATCCTGCTGCCCTGATCCGTGACCTGCTCGCGCAGAACGAACTGGACGATCACGAAGATCGTCAGGACGAACATCATCACCATCAGAAGCGCGGTCATCGCATCCACGAAACCCGGCCAGATCGAGGCCGAGAAACGATTGGTCGAAGCGCGCTTCAGCGCCATCTCATTCGCCCTGCTGCTGCGGCGACATGGATGGATGGGGCAGTTGATCGTCACGGAACGGGTCGCCGAAACGCGCCGCCCTGACGGCGCGGGTCAACACCAGCAGGTCCAGACGCAGTTCCGCCACCATCTCGTCGCGCCCTTCGTTCAACTGGTTGGCGAAACGAGACAGGGCCGTCTCGAGCCGCTCCATGTCCATCGTGGCACCCGGCCGGTCGTCCCGCTGGTTCTGCAACAATTCGACCAGCCGATCCTGTCCATCCGTCATCCGGTTCATCGCAGAGGTCAGCGCCGCCGCCTGTGAAACCGTCGCCTCCCCCGCCGCGTCGTCCCGTTGAACCAGCGCCTCCACGGCCTCGACCATCGCCAGGACCCGCTCGTCGGCCATGGCCGCGGCCTCGTCCCGCGCCACGTCCCGTTCGGCATGGAATTGCTGCAGCCAGTCGATTTGCGAGGCGATCTGGTCCAGAAGACCGCTCCCCGCCGCAGTTCCGGCCTCGTCGCCGTCCGAGGAAAGGCTGATCCGGGTGAAACCCGACATCCATTCTTCAAGCTCGCGGTAAAAGCGGTTCTGGCCATGGGTGACGAACAACTCCAGCAGCCCGACCACCAGCGACCCGGCCAGGCCCAGCAGCGAGGACGAGAACGCCGTCGCCATCCCGCCAAGCTGGGCCTCCAGCCCGCTCATCAGCTTGCCGAAGACCTGCACGCCGGTCTCGCCCTCTTGCGGGGCCAGTGCCTGATGGTCTCGATCACGGCGGGAACAGTCGTCGCGAGACCGTAGAAGGTCCCAAGCAGACCAAGGAATATCAGCAGGTTGGCGATATATTTCGTGATATCGCGGATCTCTTCGATCCGGGTCGCGACGGATTCGAGGATCGACCGGGCGGAGCTTGTCGAGATTACGCCCCCGATCGGCCCGCGCGCGCCCAGAAGCGCCGCCAGCGGTGTCAGCAGCCGGGGCGGTTGGTCGCCGTCATCCGCGGCCCGTGCCGCAAGCCCCTTTTCCACGGCATTGCGGCGGCGCGCCGCGAAGCGCTCGATCCAGTGGACCGAGCGGATCAGCTGCGCGACCTGCCAGAAACAGGCCAGGACCCCAAGTGCGAAGACCGCGAAGATCAGCCCGTTCAGCCAGCGATTGGCCATGAAGATCGGCAGGATCCTTCCATAGGCGAACCAGCCGCCCAGCAGGACCAGAACCAGCACCGTCAGCATCAGCAGGATCTGCCTGACCGGCTGCGAGAAATGCGGCTGTTCGGCGCTTTGCCTCCCGTCACGCATAGCCGTGATACGCCGCTGAGGCGCCGTCAGTTTTTTCCTGGGCTCGTCCGGCGGTTGGCCGGTGGTCGGATCGCTCAAGGGCTCGCCTTCCCTGTCAGGATGCGGTCATTCGCGCGGAGTGTAGGACCCCGCAGGTGACTTGCCAAGCGATCCTGATCAGAAACAATGCTTAAGCCTGATTCTTCATCAGGCGATGCACTTCCTCGGAGAGTTCTTCCAACAGCCCGTCACGCATCCCGATCTCGGCCAGATGGCGCACGGTGTTAAAGAGATAGTCGGCGTTCGGCCCGCGCCCGCCACGCGCTTTCGCGATGATACCGGCCTGTTCCCGCGTGCAAAGATGGCCCGCATATTGCCAATGATCGCGGCGCATCACATAGGCGATCGCCTGCACCTCCCGCCCATCGGCCAGCGCAAGCGGCAGCACGGCCTCGCGATAGGCCCCTGTGTCCATTTCACGCCGCCGCAGATAATCCATCACCGCGTCATGCTCGTCCTCGGCGATGCGCAGCGCCAGACCGCTGCATTCCGCCCCCGGTTCCTTGTCGAGACCCAGCACCAGCCCCGGAGCCTCCTCGGTGCCGCGATAGGTGATCGACCGCAGGCAAAAGCTGCGCGAGTAATCGCTCAGCCGCGCCTTGACCGTCTCGACGGGGGTAAAGCCGGGATCCCACATCAGGGAGCCATAGCCGAAAACCCAGAAAACCTTGTCCATGCCTGACTGCCTCTCTTCCGTCAGGAAACTAGGCGAGGACCGGCGTGATGAAAAGCCCCGGACGCAGGACTACGGTTTCGCTCCGGGCGTCCGCCCGAAATCCGGCGCCTCGGTGTCCTGCCCGGCCTCGATGATGCCGCGGCGAATGGCACGGGTGCGGGAAAAATAGTCAAAAAGCTGATCGCCATCGCCCATGCGGATCGCCCTCTGCAGCACGAAGAGCTCTTCGGTAAAGCGGCCGAGTATGTCCAGCGTGGCTTCCCTGTTATGCAGGAACACGTCGCGCCACATGGTCGGGTCGCTCGCCGCGATCCGGGTGAAGTCACGGAACCCGGCGGCGGAATACTGGATCACCTCTTCATCCGTCACCCGGCGAAGATGATCGGCCACGCCGACCATGGTATAGGCGATCAGATGCGGCGCATGGCTGGTGACGGCCAGCACCAGGTCGTGATGGCCGGGCTCCATCCTGTCGGTCTTGGCCCCCATCGCGGCGATCAGGCCAGAGAGCCGGTCAGTGGCCTGCGGATCGGCTCCGGGCAGCGGAGTCAGCAGCCACCAGCGGTTGCGGAACAGGCTGGCGAAACCCGAGCGCGGGCCGGAATGCTCGGTCCCGGCAAGCGGGTGGCCGGGAATGAAATGCACGCCTTCGGGGATATGCGGGCCGACCGCGTCGATCACCGCCTGCTTGACCGAGCCGACATCGGTGACCGTGGCTCCCGGCGCCAGATGCGGCGCGATCTCGGCCGCGACCTGACCCATCGCACCCACCGGCACGGCAAGCACCACCAGATCGGCCCCTGCCACCGCCTCGGCGGCGCTGTCGCAGATGCGGTCGCATAGCCCGATCTCGCGCGCTATATCGCGGGTGGCCTCGCTGCGGGCATGGCCGATGATCTCGCCGGCAAGACCCGATTCGCGCATGGCATGGGCCATCGATCCCGCGATCAGCCCCAGCCCGATCAGCGCGACACGATTGTAGATCACGCTCATTCCGCCCCCCCTTTTTCATGCATGAAGCGGCTGAGAAAGGCCAGGACCCGGCGGCAGCCGGTCTCGTCCCCCACGGTGATCCGCAAGGCGTCAGGCAGGCCGTAACCACCCACCCGCCGCACAAGAATGCCATCCTCGCGCAGGGCGGCATCGGCGGCATCGGCCTCTTCGGGGCTGGCAAAGCGCGCAAGCAGGAAATTCGCGAAGCTCTCGTCGCAACCGATCCCCATCTGCACGAGCCCATTGCGCATCCACTCGCGCCAACGGGCATTCTCGGCCGCGCAATGGGCAGTGAAAGCGGTGTCGCGAATGGCTGCCTCGGCCGCGGCAAGCTGCGCCGAGGACAGGTTGAAGGGCTGCCGGATCCGGTTCAGCACATCGATGACCGAACGCTGCGCATAGCCCCAACCGATCCGCAGCCCGCCGAGCCCGTGGATCTTCGAGAACGTCCGCGTCATGATCACATTCGGGTGCCGGTCGACCAGCGACACGCCGCCATCGAAACCGCCCGCGAATTCCACATAGGCGCCGTCATGCACCAGCATGACATGCCCCGGCAAACCGTCCACCAGCCGCTGCAATTCCTCTTCGCCCAGCATCGTGCCGGTCGGATTGGCGGGATTGGCGATAAAGACGATCCGCGTCCGTTCGGTCACGGCCGCAAGGATCGCGTCCACATCGATGCGCCTTTCGGCCTCGGGCACCGTGACCGGCTCCGCCCCCACCATCCGGGCGAGGATCGGATACATCGAGAAACCATGTTCCGTCGTGATGACCTCGTCGCCCTGCCCGGCATAGGCATGGGTGACGAATTGCAGGACCTCGTCCGAGCCGACCCCACAGATGAGCCGCGCCGGATCCAGGTCATGCACTTCGCCGATGGCCCGGCGCAGATCGGCGTGATCGGTCGAGGGATAGCGGTTCAGTCCGCCCGCCGCCGCTGCAAAAGCCGCTTTCGCCGCCTTGCTGCATCCCAGGGGGTTCTCGTTCGACGACAGTTTCAGCACGTCGTCATGCCCGGCCAGCCTGCTTTCGCCGCTGACGTAAAGCGCGATATCCATGATGCCGGGTTTCGGGGTGATCTCTGTCATCTGACCGTTTTCCTTTTCCAAGCCCGGTTTATGCACCGTATCCGCCCATTGAAAGGGCCGGATCAGCCTCCCGCCCTTCTTCTTCATGAAATATCCCGGGGTCTGGGGCAGCGCCCCAGCCATCGCGGGACGCAAATCACCGGTATGAGCGCACGGCAGAAAGAAAAAGGCCGCACCCGAAAGGATGCGGCCTGCAAATCTGCACCCTTTGGCGAAGATCAGTTCTTCGCGTAGAATTCGACGACGAGGTTCGGTTCCATATGCACGGCATAGGGCACATCGCCCAGGGCGGGCGTGCGGACGAAGGTCGCGGTCATCTTGCTGTGATCGGCTTCGATATAATCGGGCACGTCACGCTCGGGCAGGCCGACGGCTTCCAGCACGATGGCCAGTTGGCGCGAACGCTCGCGGATCGAGATCACGTCGCCTTCGCGGACGCGATAGGAGGGGATGTTGACGCGCTGGCCATTCACCTCGACATGGCCGTGGTTCACGAATTGACGGGCCGCGAAGATGGTCGGCACGAATTTCGCGCGATAAACGACGGCGTCCAGGCGGCGCTCCAGCAGGCCTATCAGGTTCTCGCCGGTATCGCCGCGGACACGCTCGGCCTCGGCATAGATGCGGCGGAACTGTTTTTCGGTCAGGTCGCCGTAATAGCCCTTGAGCTTCTGCTTGGCGCGAAGCTGGGTGCCGAAATCGGACAGTTTGCCCTTGCGGCGCTGGCCGTGCTGGCCGGGGCCGTATTCGCGGCGGTTGACCGGGGACTTGGCGCGGCCCCAGATGTTTTCGCCCATGCGGCGGTCGATCTTGTACTTGGCAGCGGTGCGTTTGGTCATCGCTGATCTCCTTCAATATGGTTTCGAAGGGCGTTGTCCTTTGGCCGAGGCCCGACAGGCATCCCCTTGCAGGGGCCACCAACACCAGTGAAGTGCGCGCTTATAGTCCCGTTTCAGCCGGTGTCAAGCGCGCTGAGCCTGCAATCGCGACAGCGCCTCGGACCAGCCGGGCAGCAGCGCCGGGTCGGGATCGAAACGCGCGGCGATCTCGGGCCGGGTCATCGCCTCGGCCCCGGCTCCGGTCGCGGCCATCAGCCCAAGCCGGGCCGCGCCGAAACCCGCCCCGGTTTCGGAGCCTGCCGGGCGCAAGACCGGCACGCCGGTCGCCTGCGCCAGCATCGCCAGCCACAGATCAGAGCGCGCGCCCCCGCCCATGGCGATCAGCGAATCCGCGCCGCCACCTGCCTCGCGCAGGGCGGCCATGTTCTCGGCCAGCGCCAGCGCCACGCCTTCCAGCACGGCGCGGGTCATCTGCGGGCGGGTGCTGCGCGCCGACATCCCGGTAAAGCCCGCCCGCTGCGCAGGATTGTTCAGCGGCGTCCGCTCGCCGGTCAGATAGGGCCAGAAGGCGATGCGCGCGGGCTGGCCGGGCTGCGGGTCCAGTTCCTCCAGCAGATCCGCCACGGGCTGACCGACGATCCCGGCCCACCATTCCAGGCAGGCGGCGGCGGACAGGATCACCCCCATCTGGTGCCACTGCCCCGGCAGCGCATGACAAAAGGCGTGGATCGCGGTCTCGGGCGCAGGCAGGAAACGATCTGTCGCGGCAAAGATCACCCCCGACGTGCCAAGCGAGACCAGCCCCGGTCCCGGTCCGGTGATCCCGGCCCCAATCGCCGTCGCGGCGTTGTCGCCTGCGCCACCCGCGACGGGTATCCCGGCGGGCAGCCCGAACTCACCGGCGATCTCGGCGCGCAATTGGCCTGCCACGGCGCTCCCTTCGGCCAGGGCGGGCATCATTTCACGGCTCATGCCGGTCGCCGACAGCAGCGCGTCCGACCAGTCGCGGGAGGCCGGGTCGAACCAGGCCGTGCCCGAGGCGTCGGACATGTCGCTGATCGCCTCTCCGGTCAGCCAGAGCCGCAGGTAATCCTTGGGCAGCAGCACCCGGCGGACACTCTCGAACAATTGCGGCTCATGCCGCTGCATCCAGACCAGCTTGGGCGCAGTGAAACCGGCAAAGACAAGGTTTCCGGTCACGTCGCGGAACCGCTGCTGCCCATCCAGCTGCGCCGCCTCTTCCGAGGCGCGGCCGTCATTCCACAGGATCGCGGGGCGCAGCACCCGGCCGCTTTCGTCCAGGCAGACCGCGCCGTGCATCTGCCCCGAAAGGCCGATCCCCGCCACCCGGTCCAGAGGCTTCCCCAGATCGGCCAGCGCCGCGCGGGTCGCATCGATCCAGTCCTGTGGTGCCTGCTCGGACCAGCCGGGTTGCGGGGTCGAGACCTTCAGCCCGGCATGGCCGGTGCCGATCACCCGCTGCGCGTCGTCGATCAGCACGGTCTTCACGCCGGATGTACCAAGATCGATCCCCAGATACATTGTTCTTCTCCCCTCGTTTGCCTGCGCCGTTTCTGGCCGATTCTTCGGCTCTGCGCCAGCCCGGAAGGATGCGCCCGGCCGGAATCAACGGCCCCCGCGATCAGGTTCCGCGTTCCGTGCCGATTGCTGGATGGCCTACAGCTTGCGCGTCAGGCGGCGCGAATTGGCCCGTGTCCGCTCGCTATAGGGGTTCAGCGCCGCCGACATCACGTGATCGGGGCTTGCGCCACGGCTGGCGGCCTGCGCCATGGCAAACAGCGATTCGGACGCGGCGGCCTGTTTCTCGGCCACCATGCGAAACGGCTCGCCAGGGGCCTGTGCCACCACTCCCAGCATCCCCGCGACCCGGATCCAGATCACGAGATGTGAATCCATGGCGAGATGCGTCATCTGCTCCCATAACCGAAAAGGTCCCTCCGCCCCCCTATTCGTGTTCTTTTTCCGAGGCATCCTAAATTCCTTTCGCCGACATCCGCGGCATATCGGGGCATCGTGTGTTAATTGAACATGTGAAACAAGTGTCTTGTTCCTACAATTTTCCGACAAGTCGCGACAAATACGCCAAGCCCGCTTGGCAAGACGGCCGCGCAATGTATAGAGGCAGGTCATGACTGACAGCATCACCCTTCGCCGCCCCGACGACTGGCACCTGCATCTGCGCGATGGCGCGATGCTGGCCGCCGTGACCCCCCATTCCGCGGGTTTCGGCCGCGCGATCATCATGCCGAACCTGGTGCCTCCGGTCGTCACCGGCGATCAGGCCGCCGCCTATCGCGACCGGATCCTGGCTGCCCTGCCCAATGGCGCGGCCTTGCAGCCGCAAATGACGCTGTATCTGACCGACACGACCGATCCGGCGGATGTAGTGGCCTCGCATCGCGACGGCATCATCCACGCGGTCAAGCTGTATCCCGCCGGGGCGACCACGAACTCCGCCAGCGGCGTGACGGATTTCGACCGCGTCCGCCCGGTGCTGGAGGCGATGGCCGAGGCGGGTATCCCGCTTTGCGTGCATGGTGAGGTGACCGATCCGGCGGTGGATATCTTCGACCGCGAGGCAGTCTTCATCGATCGCGTTCTGGACCCGATCCGCCGCAAGACCCCCGGCCTTCGCGTGGTGATGGAGCATATCACCACGTCTGACGGCGTGGATTACGCCCGCTCGGGCGGCGATGGCCTGGGCGCGACGATCACGACCCATCACCTGGTGATCAACCGCAACCATATCCTCGCCGGCGGCATCCGGCCGCATTATTACTGCCTGCCGGTCGCCAAGCGCGAAACCCACCGCATCGCCCTGCGCGAGGCCGCGACCAGCGGCGAGGGGCGGTTCTTCCTCGGCACCGACAGCGCACCGCATCCCGACCGCGCCAAGCTGCAACCCTGCGGCTGCGCGGGCTGTTTCACGGCGCCGAACACCATGTCGATCCTTGCCCATGTCTTCGAGGAGGACGGCGCGCTGGACCGGCTGGAAGCCTTTGCCAGCCTCAACGGCGCGGCATTCTACGGCCTGCCTCCGAACGAGGACCGCATCCGCCTGACCCGCCGCGACACCGCCGCCGCCTATCCGGCAACCATTCGGGCGGGGGACGAGACCGTGACCGTCTTCGACCCCGGCTTTCCGCTTTACTGGCACCTGGAGGACGCATGAGCCTGCCCTACCCCACGCGCGAGGAAATCGCCCGCCTTTCGGCCCGCATGCTGCTGGAGATCAAGGCGGTGGATTTCAACGCCGATGAGCCCTTCACCTATGCGTCCGGCCTCAAGGGGCCGACCTATGTCGATTGCCGCCGGATCATCAGCTTTCCGCGCGTGCGCCAGACCCTGCTGGATTTCCTGGCCGCAACGGTCATGCGCGACGCAGGTTTCGAGGCCTTCGACAATATCGCCGGCGGCGAGACGGCGGGTATTCCCTTTGCCGCCATGGTCGCGGAACGGCTTGGCCTGCCGATGACCTATGTGCGCAAGAAGCCCAAGGGATATGGCCGCAATGCCCGGATCGAGGGCGTGATGACCGAGGGCCAGCGCGTGCTGCTGGTCGAGGATCTGACCACCGATGGCGGCAGCAAGCTGTCCTTCGTCGATGCCATCCGCGAGACCGGCGCAAGCTGCGCCCATACGGCGGTGATCTTCTATTACGGCATCTTCCCCGAGACCACGCAGCGGCTGGCCGATCATGGTGTCAGCCTGCATCACCTGTGCACATGGTGGGATGTGCTGGCCGAGGCACGGGAAAGCGAGGCCTTCGATACCGCCACGCTGAACGAGGTCCAGACCTTCCTGACCAATCCGAGGGAATGGCAGGCAGCGAATAGCTGACGCGGCGGTTATCCACAGCTTATCCCCCGATCCGCCCACCGGTTTCCGCCGTCATGGGATTTTCTGTGACCATAACTTGCGGTATCATCGCCCGAATAACCATAATATTGGGGGCAATGGGCGGATGACCAGCCTGCATGCGATCATTCCGGGACAGGAAAGCGAAGAGGGAATCACGGCGGCGATCCCGTTTTCGCTGGAAGCCGAGCAGCAGCTTCTGGGTGCGCTTCTCACCAATAACGACGTGTTCGACCGCGTCAGCCAGACCATCAAGCCCGAGCATTTCTATCACCCCGTCCATGCCCGCATCTTCGAGATCTGCGCCGAGCGGATCCGCAAGAACGCATTGGCCAGCCCGGTCACGATCAAGGCTTTCATGGAGCATGACGAGGGCCTGAAGGAACTCGGCGGCGCCCCCTACCTGGCACGGCTGGCCGGGGCAGCGATCTCGGCCTATGCGGCGCGGGATTATGCGCAGATGATCCGGGAATTCGCCTTGCGGCGCGAACTGATCACGCTCGGGCAGGACATTTCGGCCCGCGCCTCGACCGTCGAGGTGGATGACGATGCCGAGGAGCAGATCAAGGCCGCCGAACAGACGCTTTACAAGCTGGGCGAGCAGGGCGTGGCCGAACGCGGCTTCCAAAGCTTTCTCAAGGCGGTGACCGGCGCGGTCCAGAATGCGAACGCGGCCTATCAGCGTGACGGCAAGCTGTCGGGGATCTCGACCGGACTGGTCGATCTGGACGGCAAGATGGGCGGGCTGAACAATTCCGACCTGATCATCCTCGCCGGGCGACCCTCGATGGGGAAAACCTCGCTGGCGACGAATATCGCCTTCAACATCGCCAAGTCCCACAAGCTGGGCGACCGGGCCGATGGCACCCATGGCTCCGTCGAAGGCGGTGTGGTGGGCTTTTTCAGTCTCGAGATGTCGGCCGAGCAATTGGCCGCCCGAATCCTGTCCGAAGCCGCCGAGGTTCCCAGTGAGCGCATCCGCAGCGGCAATATGGACGAATCGGAATTCCGCCGTTTCGTCGAGGCTGCGCATTCCTTGCAGAACTGCCCGCTTTACATCGACGATACCCCGGCCCTGCCGATCAACCAGCTTGCCGCCCGCGCCCGCAAGCTCAAGCGGACGCATGGGCTGGATGTGCTGATGGTGGACTACCTGCAGCTTCTGCGCCCCGCCACTGCCAAGGACAGCCGCGTGAACGAGGTTTCCGAGATCACCCAGGGCCTCAAGGCCGTTGCCAAGGAACTGAACATCCCGGTCATCGCCCTGTCGCAGTTGTCGCGCCAGGTCGAGAACCGCGAGGACAAGCGTCCGCAGCTTTCCGACCTGCGCGAATCGGGCAGTATCGAGCAGGACGCCGATATCGTGATGTTCGTCTTCCGCGAGGAATATTACCGCGAACGCGAAAAGCCCTCGGACAGTGATCTGGACGCGATGGCCAAGTGGCAGCAGATCATGGAGAACGTGCATGGCAAGGCCGAGGTGATCCTTGGCAAGCAGCGCCACGGCCCCATCGGCACTGTCGAGCTGTCCTTCGAGGGGCAATTCACCCGCTTCGGCAACCTGGCCAGGGACCGGCAAAGCACATGGGATTGAACCTGTCGGGCACGGCAGGGACCAGAACCTCAAAGCGTCACCCATGACCGTCGCCAGAACACCTCCGCATCCTGCGACACTGGTTGCGCTGTCCGGAGTATCGGCGCTGTCGATGAACGTGTTCCTGCCCTCGCTTCCCGGCATGGCGCGGGATTTCGAGGTCGATTACGCGGTGATGCAGCTTTCGGTCTCGGCCTATATCGGGGCCAGCGCGGTGTTGCAGCTTCTGGGCGGCCCGATCAGCGACCGAATGGGGCGGCGGCCGGTGGTGCTGGCCGCATTGGCGGTTTTCATCCTGGCGACGATCGGGACATTGCTCGCCCGCGATGCCGGCACTTTCCTGATATTCCGGCTGGTTCAGGCGGTGGTGGCCGTCTGCATGCTGGTGCCCCGCGCGGTGGTCCGCGACATGTATGACGGCGCACAGGCGGCCTCGATGATCGGCTATGTCACCATGGGGATGGCCGTCGTCCCGATGATCGCCCCGATCATCGGCGGGCTGCTGGACGAAGCCTATGGCTGGCGCGCGAATTTCGCCATGATGGGGCTCTTGGGCCTGGCCGTCGGCATCGCCGCATGGCGCGACCTGGGCGAAACCGTGCGCGATGGCGGGCTGCCGCTGCGGCAGCAGGTCCAGAACTATCCCGTCCTCGCGCGATCTGTCCGCTTCTGGGGTTACTGCCTTGCGGCGACGCTCTCTTCGGGCTGTTTCTTCGCCTATCTGGGCGGTGCGCCCTTCGTCGGCGAACATGTCTTCGGTCTCACCCCCGCAGAGGTCGGCTATTTCTTTGCCGCCCCCTCGGTCGGCTACCTGACCGGCAACTTCCTTTCGGGCCGCTTCACGGCAAGGTTCGGGCTGAACCGGATGATCCTGACCGGGTGCTGCATCTGTTTCGCCTCGCTCGCGTTTTCATTGGCGGTGCTCCTGTCCGGGATCGTGGACCCTTTCATATTCTTCGGCGCCATCGCGGGCATGGGGCTGGGCAACGGCCTGGTCATGCCGAATGCCAATGCCGGGATGATGAGCGTCAGGCCGGAACTCGCCGGCACCGCGAGCGGGCTTGGCGGCGCACTGGCAATCGCCGGAGGCGCCCTGCTTTCGGCGCTGGCGGGGGCGCTCCTGCAACCCGGCTCGGGAGCCATCCCGCTCCTTGTCATCATGAACCTGTCGGCCGCCGGGGCGCTGGCCGCGATCCTGTGGGTCCTGCGGCGCGAGGCTCAACTGGCCAGGACGGCTCAAATGGAGTCCTGTTGACGTTTTCTTAACTTTCCCGATGTAAAAGCGGCGCCATGTCTTCTGTTTCGCCCCTCCGGCGCGCGCATCCATGGCTTCCACCGATCGCCGCCCCTTCCATGCCCCTTGCAGCGAATGCTTTGCAAAGGCTAGAGCCTGCTTTGCAAAACAAGGGGGCGATAATGGCAACCCAAAAGATCTATGCCGGAACAGCATTGCGGGAAACCCGCGCCCGGGCGGGGCTTACGCAACGGCGATTCGCCGAGACCCTGGGGGTTTCGCTCCCCTACCTGTCGCAGATGGAGAACAATCACCGGCCGATTTCGGCAGGCGTGCTGCTGCGGCTGGCGCAGGAATTCGGCGTCGATCTGACCACGCTGGCGGCCGGCGATGCCGAACGCATGGTCATCGACATGCAGGAGGCGCTGGCCGATCCGCTTTTCGACACCACCCCGCCGCTGGCCGATCTGCGTCTCGCCGCGACCAATGCGCCGATCCTGGCCCGCGCCTTCCTGGACCTGTATCGCGCCCATCGCCAGGGGCAGGAACGGCTGGCCGCGCTGGACGAGGCCATCGGCGCCGCGGGTCAGAACGCCATCGTCACGCCTTGGGAAGAGGTGCGGGACTTCTTTCACTATTGCGACAATTACATCGATGCCGTCGACCGCGCAGCCGAACGTTTCGCCTGTCCCGACGGTGAACGCGGCGATCCGTGGCGGCTTGCCGTCGAGGCGCTGGCTGGCCGCGATATCCGCGTCTCGCTGGTCGAGATGCCCGCGAATTCGGTCTTTCGGCGTGAAGGGTCCGAATTGCTGGTCAACGCGGCCGCAGAGGCGCCGACACGCGTCTTCCAGCTGCTGCATCTGGTGGCACTGGAGACCCGCACCGACCTGCTGGAGGCGACGCTTGACCTGGCGCGTTTCCGCACCCCCGTCGCGCGCGAGATCGCGCGCGTGGGCATGGCCAACTACTTTGCCGGGGCGGCGCTGATGCCCTATCGCGCCTTTTTGGGTGCCGCGCAGGAAGAACGCCACGATCTTGAGCGTCTCTCGCATCTGTTCGGCGCCTCTCTGGAGCAGGTGGCGCATCGGCTTTCGACCCTGCAGCGTCCCGGCGCCAAGGGCGTGCCGTTCTTCTTCGTCCGCGTCGATCAGGCCGGCACGATCACCAAGCGCCACTCGGCCACCCGGCTGCAATTCGCCCGATTCGGCGGAGCCTGCCCGCTTTGGAACGTCCACCAGGCTTTCGAGCAACCGGGCCGTTTCCTGCGACAATTGGCTGAAACCCCGGACGGGGTGCGATACCTACTGCTGTCGCGCGACGTGTCGAAACATGCGGGCGCCTTCAATGCCCCGGTCCGCCGATTCGCCATTGGACTGGGATGCGAAATCGCCCATGCGGAAGGCATGGTCTATGCCGATGGCCTGGACCTGAGCAAACCGCCCGCCTTCGAACCCATTGGAATTTCCTGCCGAATCTGCCCCCGGCCCGATTGTCACCAGCGCTCTGTGCCCCCGATCGATCGGCCACTCAACATTCCACTCAACCGCAACGGTCCACTGCCATATGAGATCTCGTAACAATCCAGTAAGCCGCTCCGGCATTTCGGCGGTTTTTCGCCAGTCAAGGCGCATTATTGCCTATATCGGGCATGAAGGCGTCAGCAATGTTGCCTTAAGGGCACAGGGCATTATTACCCCATGGGAAACGGAATCACAGCATCTCGGCCATAACAGGGATGCGACGTCGAGGGACATACATTGTCAAAGCGCCTTATAAGCAGCCTGAACTCTTCCCTGGAACGCTGGCTGCCCGAAAAACGCCTGTTTCTGCGCTCCGACGATGCGACCCGATTCCTGCGGCTGCGACCTCTGACCCAGTTGATGGGACTCGGTGGCGGGGCCCTGATCTTCGGCTGGACCCTGGTCGCAAGTTCCATTCTGGTCATCGACGCCGTCAGCTCGGGTTCCTCCGATGAGCAGATGGGCCGGACCCAGACCGCGTTCGAAGAGCGGCTGGAACAGCTTTCCGCCGAACGCGATGCCCGGGCCGCAGAGGCCGTGGCGGCGCAGAACCGCTTTGCCGTCGCGCTCGAACAGGTTTCCGAGATGCAGTCGCAATTGCTGGAATCCGAGGAACAACGGCGTGAGCTGGAAACCGGTCTCAAGGTCGTCCAGTCCAACCTGCGCGACGCCATCAGCGAGCGCAACAGCGCGAAAGAGCAGGTTCAGGTCGCGAATGGCGATGAGGTGAACGATCAGGAGCGCAGCGGAGAGATCTCTGTTGCGCTGGACATCCTGTCCGGCGAATTGCGCAACACCGCCGATGCCCGGAGCGAGGCGCAACGCCGGGCCGACGAAGCCCAGCTTGCGGCAGAGCAGCTACGCGTCGAGCGCGACCAGATCGTTGCACAAAACGATGCGATCCTGACCCAACTGGAAGATGCGGTGACCATTTCGGTTGAGCCGCTGGACAAGGTCTTCCGCTCGGTCGGAATGGATCCGGAGGAAGTGCTGAGCACGATCCGCAAGGGTTATTCCGGGCAAGGGGGACCGCTGAACCCGATTTCCTACTCGACCAGCGGCAACGCCTCGTTGAGCAAGGGCGAGACCAAGGCGAAACAGGTCGTCGTCACGTTGGACGAGATGAACACCTACCGTATCGCCATCGAGAAGCTTCCCCTGGCAATGCCGGTCAAATCCTCGTTCCGCTACACCTCGGGCTTCGGGCGCCGTTGGGGCCGAATGCATGAGGGCGTCGACATGGCCGGCCCCTCGGGCACCCCGGTCTACGCGACCGGCGACGGGGTGGTTTCCTTTGCCGGACGGCAAAGCGGCTATGGCAACCTGATCAAGGTCACCCATGAGCTCGGCACCGAAACCCGCTACGCGCATCTGTCCAGAATTCGCGTGAAGCAGGGGCAAAGAGTGTCGCAAGGCGAGTTGATCGGTGATATGGGAAATACCGGGCGCTCGACCGGGCCACATCTTCACTATGAGGTACATATGAACGGCCGGGCCGTAGATCCGATGCGTTTTATCAAGGCAGCAAGCAATGTTTTCTAAAACTCGTGTGACCGAAAATACCCCCCCGCAAACCCCTGCCGCGCCGCAGCAAGCCGAGACGGCAGGAAACACGCCGCCCAAGCCGGAGCGTTCGGGCGAAAACGCCCCCGTCGCGCCCCGGCAACGGACGACTCCCTCGGTGCTGTCGGCCGATCTGACCGTCGTTGGCAATATCAGGACCGAGGGCGATATCCAGATCGAGGGCAATATCGAAGGCGATGTCCGCGCCCATCAACTGACCATCGGCGATTCGGCCGTGATCAAGGGCGAGATCGTCGGCGATGACGTCATCGTCAATGGCCGTGTCGTCGGCCGTGTCCGGGGCCTGCGCGTCCGCCTGTCTGCCAGTGCGCGCGTCGAAGGCGACATCATCCACAAGACGATCGCCATCGAATCCGGCGCTCACTTCGAGGGCTCGGTTCAGCGGCAGGACGATCCGCTTGCGAATGGCGGCGGAACGAAGAAGCTGGCGCCGCCCGCAGGCGCATGATCCTCTGATCAGCCCTGCCCGGCGACCACGGCAGGCTGACGACGACAGGGGCCCGCCTTTGGCGGGCCTTGCCATTTCCGGCCCCGTCACGGATTTCCGTAATCTGCGCCGCTTGCAGCCATCGGCATCGATGCATTCGCCAACCGGGTCCGCCAAGGCTCGGACGGGTTGCGGACGAACCAGGGCGGATCATGGGGAGAATGTCATCATTCCGGGATGGGCAGCACCCTGCCCGGCTCCATCGCTTATACTGTATCAAGACAAGCGAAGCCCATCACCGATGTCGAAACCGCAGCCGATGTTGCGCTGATCATGGCCCGCCTGCCCGGGGACGTGAGTGCCCAGCTCATCACGATCATGGCCACGAACATGCCCTATATCGGGCGTGGCCGAGCCCGCTGCGTGATCAGCCCAGCTTGCCCGTCAACGCGATCCGCACATCCGGGGTGACGAATTTCGACACGTCGCCGCCAAGCCGGGCGATTTCCTTGACCAGTTTCGAGGCAATGGCCTGCCGGCGCGCATCGGCCATCAGGAACACGGTCTCGATGCTGGCATCCAGCGCCCGGTTCATGCCAACCATCTGGAATTCATATTCGAAATCGGCCACGGCACGCAGCCCTCGCACGATGACCGTCGCGCCGACATCGCGGGCGCAATCGATCAGCAGGTTCTCGAACGGATGGACGAGGATCTCGCCCCCGGTCTTGGCCGCGATCGGGGCGCATTCCGCCTGCACCATCGCGACCCGCTCCTCCAGATCGAAAAGCGGCCCCTTGTCACGGTTGATCGCCACCCCGATCACCAGCCGGTCGACCAGCGCCATGGCGCGCTGGATGATATCGGTATGTCCCAGGGTGATCGGATCGAAGGTCCCGGGATAGAGGCCAATGCGCATGGTCAGACATCCTTATGCGTTTCGCGCCCCTAGGAAAACCCGATCTCCTCGCGATCTGCAAGGTTTCGGCGGAAATTCGGGTCGTTCAGCTGCCCATGATCATGCCGGTCAGCGCGTCCTTTTCGTCGGCCAGTTCCTTCAGCCGCCCGCTCACCGCGTCCCCGATCGAGATCACGCCCAGCATGTTCCCGTCACCATCCACGACCGGCAGGTGGCGAAAACGCCCCTGCGTCATCCGTTCGAGGATGGTCAAGGCATCCTCTCCGGTGGTGCAGGTCTGAACGGATGTCGTCATGACATCGCGGATGGTCACGCCCAGAGCCTCGGTGCCCTTTTCGCCAAGCTGGCGGACGATATCGCGCTCCGACAGGATCCCTTCGGGCTTGCGCCCATCCGAGGATACGACGATCGCACCGATGCGCCGCTCGGCCAGCAGCCTTGCCGCATCCTGCAAGGTGGCATCCGGCTTGATCGTGATGATGGTAGCGGCTTCGACCCCCGGCTTGCCGGACAGGCCCTTCATCGACAGCAGTTGATTGACAAGCATGGATATTCCTCCGTCCGGGTCATCACCTTCATCATTTTCCCACAACGGCCCCGCGTCAAGCCCGTCCTGTCATGCGGGCGAATTATGGCCCTTTGGTCTGATACAGCCCCTCCAGCCGTGCGACCTCCTGCCGGATCCCCTGGGCCAGTTCCTCGGCCAGCAGGGTCAGTCGCCGCGACGCCCGGTCATCGGCATGGCGCAGCAACCAGAAACTGCGGGTGAGCGAGATCAGATCGGGCAGCACCTTCCGGACACCGGGCGCGAAGGGGATGGCGAAATCATGCACGATCCCCAGCCCCGCCGCCGCCCGGATCGCCTGCATCTGGACCGAGACGGAATTCGAAGTGATCGCCGCAGTCTCGACCCCGGTCTCCGACAGGTAATCCAGCTCGCGGTCAAAGATCATGTCGGGGATATATCCGATCATCCGGTGACCATGCAGATCGGCCAATCCGGAGATCGGCGGATGCGCATGCAGGTAATCCTCATGCGCGGCCAGATGCAGGTGATATTCGGTCAACCGCTGCACCGTCAGCCGTCCCGTGTCCGGTGGCGAGACGGCAATGGCCATATCGGCCTCGCGTTTCGACAGGTTGACCACGCGGGGCAGCGCGACGATCTGGATTTCCAGCCCCGGATGCGCCTCGCACATCCGCCGCGCCACCTGCGGCAGCAGGTAATTCGCGCAACCATCCGGCGCCCCGATCCGCAATTGCCCGCTGATCCCCGTCTCGCGCCTTGTCGCCTCGCCCGCCGCCACCGCCGCCTTTTCCGCCGCCTCGGCGGGCGCGACCAGCCGCCCGCCTTCGGCGGTCAGCACATATCCCTGCGGGGTCTTGGCGAACAGTGTCGCGCCCACGGCCTGCTCGAGCCGGGCAACCCGGCGGCCCACGGTCGAGGCGTCCAGCCCCAGCCTCCGCCCTGCCCCCGACAGGCTCTCCATCCGCGCCACGGCCAGAAAGATGCGTAAATCATCCCAATCCATCGCCCCACCTTTGCGAATTTGCAAAACGCTTTTGTTACCCTGCCTCTTTCACGGGTATTTCCGCAAGGCTATGCTGGTCCCAACAAGCTCAGGAGGATGCGATGAAAGAGATTCACCACTGGATCGACGGCAAAGAGGTCAAGGGCACGTCCGGCCGGTTTGCCGATGTCTTCAACCCCGCCACGGGCGAGGTGCAGGCCAGGCTGTCGCTGGCCACCAGGGCGGAACTGGATGCCGCAGTGGACAGTGCCGCCAGAGCGCAGGTGAAATGGGGCGGCACCAACCCGCAACGCCGCGCCCGGGTGATGATGAAATTCGTCGACCTGCTGAACCGCGACATGGACAAGCTGGCCGAGGCGCTGTCATCCGAGCATGGCAAGACCTTTCCCGACGCCAAGGGCGATGTGCAGCGCGGGCTGGAAGTGATCGAGTTCTGCATCGGCGCGCCGCATCTGCTGAAAGGCGATTATACCGATAGCGCCGGGACCGGCATCGACATGTATTCGATGCGCCAGCCCCTGGGAGTCGTGGCGGGCATCACGCCGTTCAACTTCCCTGCCATGATCCCGCTGTGGAAAATGGGTCCGGCGCTGGCTGCCGGCAACGCGATGATCCTGAAGCCCTCCGAGCGCGATCCTTCGGTGCCGCTGATGCTGGCGCAGCTGCTGCAAGAGGCGGGGCTGCCCGATGGCGTGCTGCAGGTCGTCAATGGCGACAAGGAAAGCGTCGATGCGATCCTCGACAACCCGGTGATCCAGGCGGTCGGCTTCGTCGGCTCGACCCCCATCGCGCAATATATCTATGAGCGCGCGGCGGCGACCGGCAAGCGGGCGCAATGTTTCGGCGGCGCCAAGAACCACATGATCATCATGCCCGACGCCGATCTGGACCAGGCCGCCGATGCGCTGGTGGGCGCGGGCTATGGCGCGGCGGGGGAACGCTGCATGGCGATCTCGGTCGCGGTGCCGGTGGGCGAAAAGACCGCCGACGCGCTGATCGAGAAACTGGTGCCGCGTATCGAGAAACTGAAGGTCGGCCCCTGGACGGCTGGCGACGATGTCGATTACGGCCCGGTCGTGACCCGTGCGGCAAAGGAGAACATCCATCGCCTCGTCCAATCCGGCATCGACCAGGGCGCAGAACTGGTCGTCGATGGCCGCGACTTCAGCCTGCAGGGCTACGAGGACGGTTTCTTCGTCGGCCCGCATCTCTTCGACCGCGTGACCCCCGAGATGGACATCTACAGGACCGAGATCTTCGGCCCGGTCCTCTCCACCGTCCGCGCGGGCAGCTATGAAGAGGCGATCGGCCTTGCGATGAACCACGAATATGGCAATGGCACGGCGATCTTCACCCGCGACGGCGATGCCGCCCGCGACTTCGCCAACCGGATCAATATCGGCATGGTCGGCATCAACGTGCCCATCCCGGTGCCGCTGGCTATCACACCTTTGGCGGCTGGAAGAAATCCGGCTTCGGCGACCTGAACCAGCATGGCCCCGACGCCTTCCGCTTCTATACCCGCACCAAGACGGTCACGGCCCGCTGGCCCTCGGGGATCAAGGAAGGCGGCGAGTTCAACTTCAAGGCCATGGACTGAGCCCAGCCAGCCCGCGTCATGGAAAGGCCCGCAATCGCGGGCCTTTTTCCGTCACGTTTCCCATGTCACCATGAATGCAAAGCATCTTGCCCTCGGGCAAACGGGCATATCCCTTCTTCTTTGGGCAAATACCTCGGGGGGCATGGGGGGCTGGCCCCCCACCGTCGCGGGACGCAATCACACCGACAGGATGGCGGGACCGTCTGGCGTATCGATACGGCGGATGGTGATACCGAAGGCGCGATGGATCGCCTTGTCGCGCAGCACCTCATCGGGATTGCCATCGGCCAGCACCCGCCCCTCGGCCAGCAGCACCAACCGGCTGCAGAACCGCGCCGCCAGCCCAAGATCGTGGATCGAGACAAGAAGCCCGTGACCTTCGCCGGCCAGTTCCCGGAACAGCCGCAGACAGGCCAGTTGCTGCGCCGGATCCAGCCCCGCGACGGGTTCATCTGCGATCAGGAGCGGGGTTTCCTGCGCCAAAGCCCGGGCGATCAGGGCGCGGGCCTGCTCTCCGCCCGACAGGCGCAGGGCGGTGCGGTGGCGGAAGGGCTCTAGCCCCATGCGGGCGATGGCGGCCTCGATGGCCTGGCGATCCCCGGTGCCGCGCCCACCGCCGGGCCAGGGGATGCGCCCCAGGGCGATCAGGTCCTCGACGCTGACCGGCCAGGCGATCTCGCGCGATTGCGGCAGATAAGCGGCCTGGCGGGCGCGGTCATTCGGCGTCATCGCGGCGAGGCTGGACATTCCCTCGAAGGGGATCAGCCCAAGCGCCGCCTCCATCAAGGTCGATTTTCCCGCGCCGTTGGGGCCGATCAGCCCGACCAGTTCCCCCTTGGCGACAGACAGATCCAGCTTGTCGAGAACCGGGCGCCCACGGCGCGTGACGGACAGGTTGCGCAGTTCCAGCAGCATCACATCCGCCCCCCGCTGCGCGTCTTCCAGATCAGGTGCAGGAATAGCGGCGCCCCGACGATCGCGGTCAGCACGCCCAGCTTGAGATCGCGCCCGGGCAGGATCAGCCGCACCGCGATATCGGCCGCCAACACCAGCGCCGCGCCCCCCAGGGCCGAAGCCGGCACCAACGCCGAGGGCCGCGCACCCACCCAGGGCCGCAGGATATGCGGCACCACCAATCCGACGAACCCGATGACTCCGGCCACCGCGGTCGCCGGTCCGACGATCAGCGCCACCCCCACGACCAGCCGCCAGCGCAGGGTGGCGGGCGAGACGCCCATTGCCGCCGCCGCGCTCTCTCCCAATGTCAGCGCATCCAGATCGCGGCAGGTGCCCTGGATCAGCATCGCCCCCAATGCCATCGGCGGCAGGGCGAGCCCGACATGCAGCATCGAGCGGTCGGCAAGCGATCCCATCAACCAGAAGACAATCTCATTCGCGGCATAGGGATTCGGCGACAGGTTGAGAACCAGCGCGGTCCCGGCATTGGCCAGTGCGGAAATCGCGATCCCCGCGAGGATCAGCGTGACCGAGCCTCCGCGCGGCCCCGCCAGCGCGACCAGCAGCGCCGCCCCCATGGCCGCCCCGATCAGCGCCGAGAATGGCAACGCCAGGGCAGAGCCCAGCGACAGCCCGGTCTGGATCGCAAGGACCGCCCCAAGGGCAGCCATGCAGGAGACGCCGATCAGCCCCGGCTCGGCCAGCGGATTGCGCAGATATCCCTGCATCGCCGCTCCGGTCAGCCCCAGCCCGGCACCAACGGCCAGCCCCAGAAGCGCGCGCGGCAGGCGAATTTCACGCATGACGATGGGCATCGGCCCCTCGCCGCCGAGGACCAGCGCCCGCAGACCATCGAACAGGCCGAACCCTGCCGGGCCGGTCAGGAGGGACATCGCGAACAGCACCGCCACCAGCATCGTCAGCATGGCGAAAAGCGCCCTCATTGCAGCGCCTCGATCGCCCGCAGGATGAAGGGCGTGCCGCAGACCCAATCGCGGTCGGCAACCTCGGCGGTCTCGGGGGTAAGCTTCTTCAGCGCCGGATGGTCGAGTATCGCCTCGGAGCGCGATTGCCCGGGCCATTTCGCGCCGGTGATCAGCCGGTCGGGCTGCGCCATGACCACCAGTTCCAGCGGCAGTCCGGCTGTCATGGCGATGCCGTAATCTCCGGCGATATTCTCGTAGCCCGCCGCATCCAGGATCGTTCCGGCCAGGGTATTGCGCCCCGAGGTCATGCCATTCGCATAATAAAGCGCCGCACGTCCCCGGCGGCGATCGCGGCCGAGGCTTGCCAATCCGCGATCGAACTCGGCGATCAGGTCAGCCGCCGCCTCTTCGCGCCCCAGCAGGCCCCCCATGCGGGTGATCTCTTGCCGAATTGCCGCGATGCTTTCGGCGGGGGGCAGGATCTCGACCCGGATGCCCAACCGCCGCAGCATCTGCACCGCCGGTCCCGAGGTGAACTGCCCGGCGATGACCAGATCGGGCCGCAGCAGATAGATCTCTTCTGCCCGCCCGTGATTGACCGGGTAACCGGCGGCGGTTTCGGCCATGGCGGAGATGCGCGGATCCTGCGCCAGATCGCTGACCGAGATCAACTGACCATCGCCCGCCAGCAGCATGGCAAGCTGATCGGCGCAGAGATTCATCGACACCACCCTTTGCGGAGCGGCGGCAAGCGGGGTGGCGACGGCGAGCGACAGCGCAGCCAGCCAGCCCAAAATATGCCTAGAAGGACGCACGGATCCCCGCATAGACGGACCGGTCCGGGGTGCCGTAGCCCTCATCAATCTGGTATTGCTCATTGAAGATGTTTTCCACGCGCAGATAGGCCTCGGCCCTGTCCTGCAGAGGATGGCTCAACAATAAATCAACCGTGGTGAAATCATCCTTGTCCCCTGGCCGGTCGGCGACATGTTGCAATAGGATAGCTGCCGTGGTGCCTGTCGTGAAGCTCGTCTCGAGCCCGAGACTCAGGTTATGGACCGGAACCTCGGCCCATTCCGAAGAAATGTCATTATCGGTATAGGTATAAGCGGCCGTCAACGCGTGGTCCACGCCGAACGCATAACGACCGTCAAGCTCCACCCCCTTGCGGCGGGCCTTTCCTTGGACTTGCGCGTAGCCGTCATCGTCCCAACTCGGCGTATCCCGATCATCCCAGCCTATCAGGTGATCCGCCTCCATCCAGAATGCCGTTACCCTCAGATAGTTGTCATTCTCCCAACGTTTCTCGACGCCGATCTCTGCGGTTCGGCTTTGTTCGCGTTCCAGGCCGGTATCACCAAAGGGGCCAAACAATTCATAGAGCGATGGTGCGCGAAAACCATTCCCAATGGCCGCACGAAACAACAAGTCATCAGCTACACGGTAAACGGCAGCGACGCGGCCTGACGTGAAACCTCCAAAGCGGGAATGATCATCGCGACGCATTGATGCGCTGACATCAACGCGATCACCAAGTGACGCGGTGATTTCGGCAAATACGCCCGACAGCCGGGTATTACCGTTACCCTTCGCTTTCTCCTTCTCGGTATCGGCTCCGAAAATCACGCGCGCATCTGACTCACCCAGATTCGCGGCCCCCTGCCATGACAATTTCGTGCGAGTGCCGATGAAAGACTCCCCCCAGCCATTGGACCAATTCGTCCTGTCCATATGATAGCGGGTCAACGCCAATTCATGATCCACCGCACCAGTCGAGAAGGTCACAAAACTCCGCAAACCGTAAGACTCGCGTTCGTTGTAATCATCGCCGGGGGTGCCTTGAACATCCCCGACAAAATCGTCGAATTCGCCCTCGCTTCTTTCCCAGAAACCATTGATGCCCACGGTTGCGCCGTTCTGCATCTCATGCGCGGTATAAAAGCTTAGCCTTGTGGCATCGAAACCGTCTTTCTCGAAATTGCCGTCATTCTCGTCTGCGGCAGAAAATCCGTCGCTGTGGATACGGCTGGCAGAGAAAGCCAGATCGGTGCCATCCTGTCTGAACGTCACCCCATAATTGGCCAGAACCGTGTTGTAGCTGCCCGCCTCGATAGCAAATCGATGCTGAACCCCAACTTCGGTCGGACGCAGCGATTGCAGGCTGAGAACTCCTGCAATCGCACGCGAACCATAAAGAGCCGATTGCGCACCACGCAAAAGCTCTACCCGTCCAATGCCCGCGCCAGTCATCCCGCCGATATCGAAATATGGCTGTCCCGCTGCCGGATCGGAAATGTCTATCCCGTCCATGACGACAGGCAGATATTGCGCGGGCGCACCCCGCAACTGCAATGAGCCGGTGGTTCCAAGCGGCCCCTTTTGATGAAAGGATATTCCCGGTAGACGACTTAGGCTCTGCGCAATGGGCTGAGCCGCACGGGCTTTCATCCCTTCATCGGTCAATATTGAAACCGAACTTCCCGACCGGCTGAGTTCGGTTTCCTCGCGGTTGGCCGTCAGGGTGATTTCAGGCAGGACGATGATCTCCTGCGCCACGGCTGGCAAGGCCGTGGCGGTTGCGGCGAGGATGGCGAGTTGTCGCATCGGATATATTCCTTCCGGGCACCCGTGGGGTGCGGGATTCGGTCTGTCCGGAAGGACCTTCCTTGCGGACGGTGAATGCCACCACGACGGAAGAACCGTTTCGCGCATGCCCCTCGCATGCACTCAGGGTGATCGCTTCGGCAGGTCTCCTGACTTTGCGGGTCCTGGCTTGGCCGGGCCTTCCCATCCGCGCATCAGGCAAGACAGTGGCATTCTCCGGCCTCGCTCGCCGCTCACAGTTGCGGGGGCAGTCACGGATTCACACCGCGTTCCCTTTTCACCGGGTGGTTTTCCCGGAACCGAGGCAGGCCAGAATTAATCCATCAGTCCGCGCCGGGCAAGTGATATTCCCCAAAGACCCATCGGATATCATGAGATGATGGACAAGCGGCCATGCAAGACCCGATCATCCGCAAAGTCACGCTGAATCATCTAAACAATTGAGTCTAACGGTTTCCGGCATTACCTTGGGCTGCTATGGTTCAGGGATAGTTTGGAAACCAGTACGCATGAACACGAAAAACATACCTCGTTCTGCCCGCCTCACGAGATCATCGCTTTCGGAACGCGCGGCCACCTCGCTGCGCAAGCTGATCCTGCGCAACGCCCTGCCGCCGGGCAGCCCGGTTACCGAGCGCGAGATCTCCGAGCAGCTCGGCATCTCGCGCACCCCTGCGCGCGAGGCGATCCGGACATTGATTGGCGAGGGCCTGATCGTCGTCAGCGATACCGGGCGGCTGTCGATCGCCAACCCGGATCTGGAGGCGGTCGTCAATCTCGTACAGGTGTTGCGTGTTCTGGAAGGGCTGGGAAGCGAACTGGCCGCGCAGAATGCCAGCGATGCCGAATTGAACGCTATCGAACAAAGCCATCTGAAGATGGCCGAGGCCGTCGCCGATTCCAGCGATTTCAAATATTTCGATGCCAATATCGCCTTTCACCGCGCCATCGTCGCCGCCAGCCATAATCCGGCGCTGGTGCAGGCGCATAAATTCATCGACGACCAATTGTACCAGGCCCGCTTCCGCTCGTCGCGCAAACAGGGCCGGCGGGAAATCGCGATCGAGGAACATGACCGGATCACCAGGGCCCTGCGCGCACGGGACGGGGAAGAGGCGCGGCTCGCCATGACCGATCACCACGCGTCGACGATCCGCAATCTCCGCGCCATAGAAGAAGAGTCGAAATCCGAGAACTGACGCCGCGCCCGGGGCCGGGCAGCGGCGGCGGTTCAGTTCCCGCGCCAGATCTTTCGATAGGCTTCGCGATAACCATTCTCCGGATCGAAACGATTCTCGGGTCCGCCATCGCGGTCCAGGTTCCCGGTCGTGACGATATGCAGCGGAGAGGTGTAGCCCGACCATTCCTCGCCCGCCAGGGCGCGGTTCATCTCGTCCACGAGTTGCCAGCCCTGAAGGTTCAGCGGCTCGGCCACGGTCACGGCCTGGAACCGTGCGTTGCGGATGCGCTGATATGCCGCCTCGGAGCCGTCCCCGGCCGCCACATTCCTGGGCGCTGCATCCCCGGCGATTCCGGCCGCTTCCAGCGAAGGCCCCATGAAATCGAAGTAAAGATCGTTGATGGCAAGTGAATGGGTCCAGCGTGCACCGTGACGCTGAAGCAGCGTCGTGGTCAGTTGCGGCATGCGGGTCGAGGTCTCGTCCAGCGGCGTATCCACATATTCCAGCACCTCGCCGCCCAGTTCCTCGATCGTCTCCTTCATCCAATCGGCCTTGTCGATGGCGATCTGATAGGTCGAGTCGGTGAAGATCACCACGGCTGGCTCTTCCCCCGCGTCGATATGGGCCCAATAGGCCGCAGCGCGCGCGACATCCCGCGCATCGGTGGTGATATTGGCGAAAATGCCGTGCTCATCACCGGGACCGTTCTCCGAGAGCGAATGCCATGTCACCATCGGAATACCGGCGTCGCGCAACCGCTCCATGCCGGTCTGCTGCTCGGCCGGATTGTAACCGAGAATGATCACCCCGTCCGGTTTCAGCGCGAGCGCCTGCCCGAATGATGAACTGCGCCCCGAGACGGTGCCGCCGCCCTCGATGGTGGTCACCTCCCACCCGATGGCCCCGGCGGCCTCTTCGACACCATTTGCCGCGCCCAGGACCCCGCCATTGGTCATATCCGCCGCCAGCATGACGATGGTCTTGCCGCCGACCGCTTCGGGACCCTCGGTCGGGCCGGTCCATTCGCTGACCGGTGACGTGTATCTATCGATGAACGCCTTGGCTTCATCGGCGGTTTGCGCCTGTGCAGGCATCCCCAGCCCCGAACCAAGTACCAGGCATGTGACAAGATACTTCATTCAACCTCCTTTATCCGTACGGGTCGATGTGACCGGCTTGTTCCCCGTTCCGCGCCTTCGCCGAGCATAGCCCGCGATCCCGATCGCGGTCAGCAGGGTCATGCCGTTGAACATCGGTTCGACCCAGAACGAGCCGCCAAATTGCTGAATGCCCGAGATCCCGACGGCCAGGATCGCGACGCCGATCATCGTGCCCCAGACATTCACCCGCCCCGGCCTGATCGTCGTCGAACCGAGAAAGGCCCCGACCAATGCGGGCAGCAGGTATTCCAGCCCGACACTGGCCTGACCGATGCGCAGCTTTGCGGCCAGCAGGATGCCGGCAAAGCCGGACAGGATGCCCGAAATGACGAAAGCGGCAATCGTATAGCGCGCGACCGGAATACCGTTGAGCATCGCGGCGCGGGGATTGGCGCCGATGGCGTAGAGAAAACGCCCGGTCGGCGTGTATTCCAGCATGATCCACAGCAACACGGCCAGGATCAGCACGTAATAGGTGGTGACGGGCAATCCGAAGACGAATGTCGCATTGATCGCGTGGAATGCGGGCGAGAGTTCCGCCACGATCTGCCGCCCCCCGGTATGCCACAGAGCCACCGCGTAGAGCACGGTTCCCGTTCCGAGCGTGGCGATGAAACTGTCGATCCTGGCGATCTCGATCAGGACACCATTGAGCAGGCCGACCAACCCGCCCATGATCACCACCAGCAGGCATGCCGCCGGCCAGGGCAGCCCGGCCTCTTGCAGGCTGATGACCAGGATATGCCACAGCACGATGCCATAGCCCACGGTCAGGTCGAGCTTGCCGGTCACCATGGGGATCATCGCCGCCAGGGAAAGAATGGCGATGATCGATTTGTCCGCCAGGATCGAGCGCAGGTTGAGCATGGTCGGAAAGGTCTGCGGCAAGAGCAGGCTGAACAGCAGGATAAGCAGCACGGTCAGGATCGGAAGGCCGTAGACCGGCAATCGGCTCATCAGCCTCGCCCGGGCCGGGAGCCGCGCCAGTTCGGGACGGGTCGGTTCCAATGCGTCGGATTTCAGAGACTGCATCTTCACGCTCCTCGCGTCACGGGTTGGCGGGCGGATGCGGCGGCGATCAGCGCCTCGACGGTCAGGGTCTTTCCCGCGATCTCATCGACGATCCGACCACCGGAAAAAACCAACACTCTATGACAGATAGCGGCGATTTCCTCGAAATCACCCGAAACGATCAGAATGCCGCTCCCCTTGGCTGCGGTTTCGTTCAGCAGATCGTGGATGCCTACCCTCGCTCCGATATCGACTCCGACGGTCGGATCCTCGCATAGCAGCAGGCGACGGCCGCTTTCCAGCCAACGCCCCAATGCCAGTTTCTGCTGGTTGCCCCCCGACAATGCCTCGACCGGGAATTCCGGGTCATTGGGGGTCAGCGCGACACGCCCGCCAACGATCCGGGCCTTGGCAGCTTCATCGGATCTTGTCATGGGTCTCCACCAGTTTCGCCCATGGATTTGGGGATTTAGAAAAATATTCTCAGATATGTTCAACCCCGGCGCGATGGCCTCCCTCAGGCGATCACGGGCGATCAGGCCGATGCCCGCCTCGATCGCATGGCCCGGATGGGAATGATCGAGCCTGATGCCGTCAATCGTGATCTCGCCCGAGCAAGGCTCCGCTCCAAAGATCGCCCGCGCCACATCCTCATGCCCGGCACCGCGAAGCCCGGTCAGGCCCAACAGCTCGCCCGCTTCTATATCGAAGGAGAGCGGACCGGTCTTTGCCCCGCGAAAATTGCGGATCGTGGCGAGGACTTGCCCTTTCGGCGCCGGTCGTTTGCCTAGGTTCTGCGTGGAACGCCCCACGATTTCCCGCACCAGCCGATCCGGATCGGTCCCGGCGAGCGGGCGGTCCGACACCAGCCGGCCATCGCGCAGGACAACGGCCCGATCGGCGATCTCGAACACATCGGGCAAGCGATGCGAGATGTAGATCATGCCGACCCTCCGCGCCTTCAACCGCTTGAGCCGCGACAGCAACTGTTCGACCTCTTCCGCGGGCAGGGAGGCGGTCGGCTCGTCCAGCACCAGAAAGCGGCAATCGACGGCCAATGCGCGGGCAATGGCGACCAGGGATTTCTCGGCATGGCCAAGGTCGTGGACCCGGCTGTCGGGATCGATATCGCAATGCAGCCTGTCCAGGGCCTCGACGGCCAGTTTCCTGACCTTGCGCCAATGAATCAGCCCTCCGCGCCGGGCGAATCCCGGGGCAAGCGCAATGTTCTCGGCCACGCTCATCCAGTCGATCAGGCCCAGATCCTGGTGGATGAAGGCCACGGGCTGCTTCCTGCCAAAGCGCGGGGCCTGATGATGATAGGGCATGCCATCAAGGGTGATCCCGCCGGAATCGGCATGATGGATACCGCCGAGGATCTTGATCAGCGTCGATTTCCCGGCCCCGTTCTCCCCCAGAAGCGCGACGATCTCACCCGCCTCGATCGTGATCGAAACATCGTCAAGCGCCTGCGTTCCGCCAAAGCTCTTGGCGATATGGTGAAAGCACAGCCGGGAAGCCTGCGCCCCCGGATGGCCGGCATTCGCTTGCGGATGGGCGGTTTCCTCCATGGCTTCCCCGGGATCCCGATCTATGGCCGCTGCGCGCCCGAGCGGTTGAGCGTGATGGCATAAAGCGATGTCGTGGCGCAGATATAAAGCCGCGACTTGCCCCGCCCTCCGAAACAGATATTGGCGACGGTTTCGGGGATCATGATCTTGCCCAGAAGCTCTCCCTCGGGCGACAGGCAATGCACACCGTCCCGGGCCGAGCTCCACAGATTGCCGTCACTGTCGAGCCGGATGCCGTCGGCAGCGCCGGGGCTGACCCCATGAAACACCTCTCCGCCCTTCAGGCTGCACCCATCCGCCCCGACATCGAAGACACGAATATGGCGCGTGGCGTCGGCATCGAACATCAGGCCGGTTTCGGCGATGTAGAGGCGGCTTTCATCCGGCGAGAACGCCAGCCCGTTGGGACAGGCGAAATCGTCGCAGACGACCTGCAATTCGCCGCTCTGCCCATCGATGCGATAGACATGGCAAGGCAGTTCCTGCGGTGCCTGCCAGCCTTCGTAATTGGTCATGATGCCGTAATGCGGATCGGTGAACCAGATCGAGCCATCGGACTTCACCACCACGTCATTGGGCGAATTCAACCGCTTGCCCCGATAATGCGAGGCCAATGTGGTGATGCTTCCATCATGCTCGGTCCGGGTGACGCTGCGCGAGCCGTGTTCGCAGCTGATCAGGCGCCCCTGCAGGTCGCGGGTATGGCCATTGGCGAAATTCGACGGGTAGCGATAGACCGAGACCTGCCCCTCTCCCGGTCCGAGCGGCGGGGTGTATCGCATGATCGCGTTGGCGGGAATGTCGGAAAACAGCAGGCATCCCGCATCGCCGAACCAGACCGGCCCCTCCAGCCAGCGGAACCCGCCTGCCAGACGTTCCGGCGGCGCGTTGTTCAGCACGAAGCGATCAAAACGCGTATCAAAGGATTGGTGCCATTCCGTCATCTGCCGATCACTCCGAGATCAATCGAATACCACGTGGTCCAATGCCAGCCCGGAACCCGTTTCGGCACCGGGCGCTCCGGTCAACGCATGACTGAACAGATTTGTTGCTTCTTCACCATATGCAAGCGCAGATAATCGAAACGAAGCCAGGATTTTTGGGCGGGCATTCGCGATCACGGAAAGCGGCATCCTCCTGGCGCGAAATCATGCCGCGGGGCTCCCCCCGGCAACCGCCTCTGCCTGCTCATCCAGCGTGACGATCACCGAGACATCGGGTTCCCGGAAGGTCGCGAATCGCTGCGTGACCGTCAGCGCGTCCAGGTCGAGGACATGGATCTCATCGCTGTCCATACTGACGAAGGCCCGCCGCATGCCATGATCGAAGCTCATCGAGATCGGCCGGGAATCGAGCGCCACCCGCCTGGATATCTTCAGGCTTCGATCATCGAGCAGCGAGATCGTCTTTCCCAGATAGTCGATCGTCATCAGCCGCCCGCGCCCGGGATCGTGAAAGATCCTCACCGGATCCCCGGATACGCTTTCGCGGGCCAGGATCTCGAATGTCGCGGTATCGATGGCGACGACGGTTTCGCTGATGCGATTGGTGACGAAGAGCATCTTCTCATCGGCCCGCAGAAGCCGGCCCTCGGGCTTGTCGCCGGTCCGGATCGATACCGGCGTCACCCCGGGATCCCGCGGGTCGAAAACCGTCACGTCATTGCTGCCGAGATTGGTCGAATAGCAGCGCCGTCCATCCGCTGTCACGGCGAAGAGATGCGGTTTCTCTCCCCCGACGGGCACCGTGCGATCCGGCGCGCCCCCCCTGCCCGGATCGTCCCAAACCGCGATTCGCCCCGCCCCTTCGGACAGGGCGTAAAGCCGGCCCCGCCCATCCATGCCGACTCCATGCGGGCGGTTCAGCCCCTTGCCCAGACTCAGCCGGCCGGTGATCCGTCCGCCCGCGATATCCAGCGCCAGCACCTCATGCCCGCCCCGGTCGGCACTGCCCGAATTCGCCACGCCGTAATGCCCGATCCAGGCCATCGCGCGCCTGTCGTCCAGCGTGAACTCATGCGGGTAATCCGGCAGCGGCACGCTATGCAGTCTCGTGCCGCTGCCAGTGTCGTAATAGGACAGGCAATGCGCGCTTTTCTCGATCAGGAGAAGGATCTGGCGAGCCATCGATGCAATTCCTGGTTTACGGGCCATCGGAACCGTCGCGCTCCCCATGGCTGCACAACGTATGCGTCACGATGGAACCATAACATCGCCTTTGCGGCCTTGACGAGAGCCCCGCAACGGATCGGCCATCCTCATCTCGCTGCCGTCTCGGACGCTGCCCCGTCTTCCGGCGATCATGTCGGATGCGTTGCGTATGGGCGCCAGTCCAGCCTTACCCTGCCCGGCGACACCGGGAGCATGCAGATCGGGATGCAGCAGCAGCCTGCCGCCCCATCAATGGCCGGCAAGAGAGGAGATCTTACGCCGCTTTCAGCATCTTGCGGTCGGAATTCTCGATCAGCGCATGGTGCAGCGCCTTGATCGCGGGCTTCATCACCTCGCGCTCGACGATGAATTGCACATCGACCGGGCGTGGCCCCTGCGTCGCGCCAATCGCCTCCAGCCCATGATCGGCCAGCGCGTTCAGCCCGCGGCTCAGCACCGCCAGCCCGTTCAGGTCGCGCCCCACCGCGGCAACCATCGAGATCGCGCGCGATGTTACCCGCGCCGAAGGGTAGCGCGTGATCAGGTCCTTCTCGACCCGGCGCAGCACCTTGAGCGAGCTGTCAACGTAATGCGTGACTGTATTGGCGTTCGAGACCTTGGAGACGATGCGGACGTTATGCCGGGTCAGGATATCCAGCACGGCGCTGTCATAGCCCTTGGCGCCGACCATGTCCTGTTCGAACAGTTCCAGCGCGAACAGATCGAGGCCGGTCACGATCTCGACATTCGGCCCGTCGGCGGGCTGATCGTCGATCAGCGTGCCGGGGTCCTCGGGCTCAAAGGCGTTGGTCACGCGCAGCGGCACGCCCGATTGGCGCAGCGTCTTGGCGGCCTTGGGATGGATCGCCTCCATGCCCAGGTTGGAAAGCTGATCGGCGACATCGTAATTCGTCCGGCCAAGCTTGCGCACGGCATCCTGCCCGACAAGTTTCGGATCGGCCGAGGACAGGTGGAACTCCTTGTGGATGATCGCCTCGCGCGCGCCGGTCAGCGATGCCAGCCGCGAGAAGGTCACCTCGGAATAGCCACGGTCGAATTCGCGCATCAGCCCCTCGGCACATTGCGCATAGCCGGTGACAATGGGCATCTCGGTTGCCGGATCGACATCCTTCATCGCGCCCTTGATACGCTCGTCCAGGCTGACATCGCCCTCGTCACGCCAACCCGACAGGTCGACGAAACGGGCATTCACGCCTGCGCGTTGCAGCATCAGCGTGGTGACGAAAGCCGAATGCGCCTCGCCCAGTCCCGACAGCAATTCGCGGGTCTGCAGCATATGCTCGGACAGGCGGAAATGGCCGTAAGTGCACAGGCGCTGCAGATCGATCAGGCAATTGCGGGCGCCAAGGATGCGATCATGCACGAAGGCATCCGCGCGCTCGATATCGCCGGGATGATCCAGCACCGCCTTATGCGCCGCGACCATCGCATCCGAGACGCGGTCCAGAGCCTCGTGCCAGCCATGATCGGAATCCGAACTGGCGAAGGCCGCATAGACCCCGGCCTTGCCGGATTTCTTGTGTTCCAGCAGCAGATCGGTGATCCCGCCGAAGGCCGAGACGACCAGAATCCGTCCGTAAAGATCGGCCCCCTTGCGGTCACCGATGATCAGCGTGTCGCACAATTCATTCACGCGCGACATCGAAGTGCCGCCGATTTTCTCGACAGTATGGGTCATGTTCAGTCCGTGAGTTCTTCCACCGGGGCGTAAGAGCCGTCTTCGCGGTGGACTTCCTTGCCCGTTACCGGCGGGTTGAAGCAGCAAGCCATGACCAGCTCTTCCTCGGCCCGCAGGGTATGCTTGTCATGCAGGTTCAGCGCATACATGACACCGGGCTTGATTTCATGCGTCTCGCCGGTCGCCAGATCGGTGATCGAGCCCTTGCCCGACATGCAATAGACGCTTTCGAAGTGATGCTTGTAGTGGAAAGTATGCTCGGATCCCGCCTCGAGCGTGGTGATGTGGAACGAGAACCCCATCCCGTCATCGGCCAGCAGCATCCGCACCGAGTTCCAGCGCGCATCCGAAACGGAACGGTCAGTGTCTTTCAACTTGTTGAAGTCGCGAACGATCATCTCTGTCTTACTCCGCTGCAATCCTGGTCATGTCGAGAATTTCCCGGGCCGCATCCAGCAGGATGTCAAAACCCTTTTCGAATGTCTCCACCGGGGTGGTCAGCGGGGCCAGGACCTTCACGACCTGATCTTCGCTGCCCGAAGTCTCGATCACAAGCCCCTTCTCATAGGCGCGTGCGCAGATTTTCCCGGCCAGATCCCCGGATCCGACATCGACGCCGCGCATCAGCCCACGGCCCTTCAGGAAGGCTCCGGGAACCAGAGCGGCCAGCTCGGTCAGCCGCTTTTCGATCAGCGCGGCCTTTCCGGCCAGCTCGGTCTCGAAGCTCTTGGCGGCCCAGAATTTCTCGATCGCGACACGGGCGGTGACGAAGGCATGGGTATTGCCCCGGAAAGTGCCGTTATGCTCGGCCGGACCAAAGACGTCATGCTCGGGCCGCACCAGGACCAGTGCCAGCGGCAGGCCGAAGCCCGAGATGGATTTCGCCATGGTGACGATATCGGGTGTGACGCCCATCTCCTCGAAGGAGAAGAAGGTGCCGGTCCGGCCGCAACCGGCCTGGATATCATCAATGATCAGCAGCGCGCCATGCTTCCTGGCGACCCCGGCGATTTTCCGGACGAACCCGCCCGACGCGGCGTTCAGCCCGCCCTCGCCCTGCACGGTCTCCAGCATGATGGCGGCGGGTGCGTCGATCCCGCCCGAGGCGTCGGACAGCATCTGGTCCAGCAGCGCGGCCCCGTCGACACCATCGGCATAGCGTCATAGGGCATCCGGGTGACGCCCTGCTTGTCCATGCCCGCGCCGCCACGGTGATAGCCGTTGCCGGTCGCCGCCAGCGCCCCCATGGTCACACCATGGAAGCCATTGGTGAAGGCGACGATATTCGTGCGGCCAGTCGATTTGCGTGCGATCTTCATCGCCGCCTCGACGGCATTCGCGCCGGTCGGGCCGGTAAACATCACCCGGTGATCCATCCCGCGCGGCACAAGGATATGACGTTCGAATGCCGACAGGAATCCGGCTTTCGTATCGGTGTGCAGATCCAGCCCATGGGCCAGCCCGTCAGCGGTGATATGCTCGACCAGCGCGGCCTTCATATCCGCATCGTTATGGCCGTAATTCAGCGAGGAACAACCGGCCAGGAAATCGATATATTCCGATCCGTCCTGAGCCGTCAGGATCGAGCGCGCGCGGCAGTGAAAACAGCCGGAATACCCCGGCAATAGGAACGCGCCGCGCTTTCGCGGCGCTCGAAAATACCGATATCGGTACCGTTGGTCATGTCCTTGGGCATAAGAAGTCCTTTCGCACCTTGTGCGTCTTGATGGGGTCGGCCTGTTGGGCGCAGATCAGGCTGCGGCCGAAGTCGCGCCCGCCTCCTCCGGCAGGGTGATCGTCACCATATGCTCGGTGGCGTGCTGGCCGTCGAAATGAAGATCGCGCTTGTAATGCGCCTTGTCGGAAAGCTCCCCACCCACCTCGCGGGCAAAGCTGCGGAACAGCGCCCAGGAGGCCTCGTTATCCTTGGTGATGGTGGTATTGAGCTGCTGCGCCTCGGCACAGGCATCGCGGCCGATCAGATGCTCCAGCATCTTGCGGCCAAGTCCCAGCCCACGGGCACGCGGGCTGACAGCCACCTGCCAGACGAACAGCGCATCCTCGTTCGGGATCATGTGACCCGAAATCCAGCCGACGATATCGCCATTCATTTCCGCCACCACGCAGGTGTCGCGGAAATGCTCGGCCTGAACGATATTGCAATACATCGAGTTCTCGTCCAGCGGCTTGCACGCGCGCACCAGATCCCAGATGGCGGAGCCGTCGGTGCTGCGCGGCTTGCGCAGGACAATCGTCCGGTTGCGGTGCTTTTCGATCTCGTTCACGTCTTTGGGCATGGAATCCGATCTCTGTTTTGCTTTGTCCTACTAACTAATGAAGCCGCCCCATGGTTGCAACCGTTATGGCAAAATTCAGCCAATATCAGTTAAATGGCTGGCATTACGAAGCTTTTGACGGAATTTCCTTCGAAGAGCCCCCAAAAACAGCTTAGTCAAGCAAAATATTTTCCCGATGGTTTGCAGATTGAACGGCCCGGGCATTTCATGTGATGATCGCATCATGAGCAAACCGCCGACAACCGCCTGGACGAAGCCCTGATCGCGTTGCGTCGCATCCTGCGGGCGACCGAACTTTACGAGCGCGAACTGGCGCAAGCCGCCCGGCTCACACCGGCCAAGCTGCGCGTGCTGCAAATCCTGGCCAGCCGCGAAGGCGGCAGCGCCACCCCAACGGCGCTGGCCAATCAGATGGGTGTCAGCCAGGCGACGGTGACCGCCCTGGTCGACCAGTTGCAAAGGCGCGAGATGGTCAGCCGCCAGCGGTCCAGCATGGATCGCAGGCAGACCAACGTGGTCATCGCGCAAGCGGGCACCGAAGCGTTGAAAAACGCCCCGAACGCCCTGCAGCAGCATTTCGTCAAGAATTTCGAGAAGCTCGAAACCTGGGAACAGCAAATGGTCCTTGCCGTTCTGGACCGGGTGGCGGGAATGCTGAATGCCGGTGAGATCGAGGCCTCCCCGGTGCTGGCCATCGGCGATATCCGCAAGGATCGCGACCGCCTGTGATCCCGGACGATACCGGAAGACAGGTTCACAGCCGCAACCCCTTCGCACCGCCCCACGCCGGGCGATGCGTTCAGACCATCATCTCCTTGGTCGCGGTCAGCTTCAGATCGGGATGGTCGCGCTCGATGCGGTCGATATCCCATTGCAGCCGGGTCAGATAGACAAGATCGCCGTCATGGTCATGGGCCATATGCCCCTTGTTGGCATTGGCAAAGGTATCGACCTTGTCCTTCGGCCCCTGCACCCATCGGGCAGAGGTGAATTGCGAGCCCTCGAACCGCACCGGGATGCCGTATTCCAGCTCGATCCGGCTGGCCAGAACCTCGAATTGCAGCGCGCCGACCACGCCGACGATGAAGCCCGAGCCGATCGCTGGCTTGAACACCTTCGCCGCGCCCTCTTCGGCGAATTGCATCAGCGCCTTTTCCAGGTGCTTGGCCTTCATCGGGTCCGTGGCACGCACCGATTGCAGCAGTTCCGGCGCGAATGACGGAATGCCGGTGAAACGCAGCGCCTCGCCCTCGGTCAACGCGTCGCCGATGCGCAACTGCCCATGGTTCGGGATGCCGATGATATCGCCCGCCCAAGCCTCTTCGGCCAGTTCCCGGTCGGCGGCAAGGAACAGCACCGGGTTCGACACCGCCATCGGCTTTTTCGTGCGCACATGGGTCAGCTTCATCCCGCGCTGGAAATGCCCCGAGGCCATGCGGACGAAGGCAACCCGGTCGCGATGCTTGGGATCCATATTGGCCTGAACCTTGAAGACAAAACCGGTGACGGTCTTTTCCTCGGGCGCGATCTCGCGGCTGGCAGAGTTCTGCGGCTGCGGCGCCGGGCCGTATTCGCTGATCCCCATCATCAGCTCGCGCACGCCGAAACTGTTGATCGCGCTGCCGAACCAGATCGGGGTCAGGTGGCCTTCAAGGAAGGATTGACGGCTGAATTCGGGCAAGAGCCCGCGCGCCATCTCGACCTCTTCGCGCAGCTTTTCCAGCAGGTTCTCCGGCACATGCCCGGCCAGTTTCGGATCGTCCAGCCCGTCGATCTTCACCGATTCCGCCACCCGGTTGCGGTCGGCCCGGTCCATCAGCTCCAACCGGTCGTTCAGCATGTCGTAACAGCCGATGAACTCGCGCCCCACGCCGATGGGCCAGCTTGCCGGGGCGACATCGATGGCCAGGTTTTCCTGGATCTCGTCGATGATCTCGAACGTGTCGCGGCTTTCACGGTCCATCTTGTTGCAGAAGGTCAGGATCGGCAGGTCGCGCAACCGGCAGACCTCGAACAGCTTGCGGGTCTGGCTTTCGACCCCCTTGGCCCCGTCGATCACCATGATCGCCGCGTCCACCGCTGTCAGGGTGCGATAGGTATCCTCGGAAAAATCGCTGTGACCCGGCGTATCGACAAGGTTGAAACGATGCCCGTCGAAATCGAAGCTCATCGCCGAGGCCGAGACCGAGATGCCGCGATCCTGCTCCATCTTCATGAAGTCCGACCGCGTCCGCCGCGCCTCGCCCTTGGCCCGCACCTGCCCGGCCATCTGGATGGCGCCGCCGTAAAGCAGGAATTTCTCGGTCAGCGTGGTCTTGCCCGCGTCGGGATGCGAGATGATCGCAAAGGTCCGGCGGCGGGCGATTTCGGGCGGGAGTTCGGGGCGGTTGCTCATGATCTGGCCATGTAGCGCGCGGGGCTGTGCGGTGCAATCACCCTTCAACCGCGTCCCCCTTCGGCCAGTCGTTTCGCCCCTTCTTCTTCATGCAAATATCTCGGGGTTCGGGGCAGAGCCCCGGAATCAAATGAAGACGCAGCCCTGCAGATGGCAGGATCCTACTCCGCCGCCTCGTTAAGCGCCGTTTCCGAACCGGGCTTCATGCGGAAACCCCGCTCCAACTGATCGAAGGGTGCGACCGGGTAATCGCCCGAGAAGCAGGCATCGCAATATTGCGGGCATTTGGCGTTGCGCCCGCCTGCCTCGCCCACGGCGCGGTAAAGCCCGTCCAGCGACACGAAGGACAGTGAATCGACGCCGATCCATTCGCGCATCTCCTCGGGTGTCATCTGCGCGGCCAGCAGCTTGTCGCGGTCCGGCGTGTCGACGCCGTAGAAACAGGGCCATGCGGTCGGCGGGCTGGCGATGCGGAAATGCACTTCGGCGGCACCGGCATCCATGATCATGTCCTTGATCTTGCGGCTGGTGGTGCCGCGCACCACGCTGTCATCGACCAGCACGACCCGCTTGCCGCGAATCAGGGCGCGGTTCACGTTCAGCTTCAGCCGCACGCCCATGTTGCGGATCTGGTCGGTGGGCTCAATGAAGGTGCGGCCCATATACTGGTTGCGGATGATCCCCATCCCGTAGGGAATCCCCGATTCCTGCGCGAATCCGATGGCCGCCGGGGTGCCGCTGTCGGGCACCGGGCAGACCAGGTCGGCCTCGATCGGTGCCTCGCGAGCCAGTTCCACCCCGATCTGGCGGCGTGTCTCGTAAACGGAGCGGCCGCTGATGATAGAATCGGGGCGCGAGAAATAGACATGCTCGAAAATGCAGAAACGCCCCTGCGAGGGACCGAAGGGGCGCGAGGTCTGGACCTTGCCCTTGGAGATGACGACCATCTCGCCCGGTTCCACCTCGCGCACGAACTCGGCGCCGATGATGTCCAGCGCGCAGGTTTCCGAGGCCAGAACGAAACCGTCATCCCCGACGCGGCCCAGCACCAGCGGGCGCACGCCAAGCGGGTCCCGCACGCCGATCAGCTTGGTCCTGGTCATGGCGATGACCGAGAACGCACCCTCGATCCGCCGCAGCGCGTCCTTCATCCGCTCGGGGATGTTGCGCTGGATCGAGCGGGCCATCAGGTGGATGATGCATTCGCTGTCCGAGGAGGACTGGAAGATCGAGCCGCGCTCGATCAGTTCGCGGCGCAGGGCGGCGGCATTGGTGATATTGCCGTTATGGGCGATGGCGCAGCCGCCCATGTGAAACTCGCCGAAGAATGGCTGCACGTCGCGGATGGCGGTATTGGCCTTCGATCCGGCGGTGGAATAGCGCACATGACCGATGGCCAGCGGCCCCGGCAGGGTCGCCATCACATCGGCCTTGGTGAAATTGTCGCGGACATAGCCGAAGCGATGCGCGCTGTTGAAACCCTGATCGGCATCATGCGAAACGATGCCGCCCGCCTCCTGCCCCCGGTGCTGAAGGGCGTGAAGCCCCAATGCGACGAAGTTGGAAGCGTCGGCTACACCGATCGCTCCGAAAATTCCGCATTCCTCGTGCAGGCGGTCCGAATCGAACGGATGGGCCAGGAATGGTTGCATGGGCGATCCTGAATAGCGTCTGGCTGTCATTGGTTATGTAGTGCCATGAACTTCAAAAGTCACGCCCCCGCATGGCCGCGGGGGCGGTTTTCCTTCATCAATTCGTCATGAAGCTCACTGAACCGCTATCCGGATCAATTCGCGGCGGGCGGTGTTTGCTCGGCATCCACCGCTTCGCCGGTCGCAATGCAGCCATCGACCAGCTGCTCATAACGGCGCACGATCCAGCCGGGCGCGTCGTCGGGGATCTGTTCGTCCATCTCTCCGCGCAGCCGCTCGAACACCTGGGCCGAGCGGGAATTATCGACCATGGCG
This sequence comes from Paracoccus methylarcula, assembly GCF_003007735.2. Classification (GTDB taxonomy): domain Bacteria; phylum Pseudomonadota; class Alphaproteobacteria; order Rhodobacterales; family Rhodobacteraceae; genus Paracoccus; species Paracoccus methylarcula. The sequence continues at coordinate 544,913 of NZ_PXNQ02000001.1, read as the reverse complement.
ACCTGCGAGCTTGTCATTACGCGGTCATAGACGATGAAGGCGATGGCAACGATCAGGATGCCGCGGGCGGCGCCGAACAAAAAGCCCATGCCCTGATCGATCCCCCCGAGGGCCGAGCGCTGCACGACCGAGGAAAACAGCGGCGTGACGATCGAGAACACCACCAGCGCCAGCGCGAAGACCACCGCGAAACCGGCAATCGTTGCCAGTTCGCAACTATCGCCCAGAAAACGTTCCAGCACCGGGAGCTGAGCGATCATCGGGCGCGCGGTCGCGGCAAAGACGAAGGCCAGCACCGCCGCCGCGATCCAGCCGAGGATGGCAAGCGATTCGCGCACGAATCCCCGCGACCATGCCAGAATCGCAGAGAGGATGATGACCACGGCCACCACCGCATCGATAATCGTGAAACCGTCCATAGCATTGCCCCTGCGCCGGATATCGTTGCATTTCAGGCGGTTCAGCCGGCGCCGAAAACCTCGCCCACAAATCCTGTCAAATCGGCGATGCGCGTGACGCCCATGCCGCCCAAGCCCTCGACCTTCTGGCCTTCGGGTAAAATCGCTTGTGAAAAACCAAGTTTTTGCGCCTCTTTCAACCTGTTTTCCGCTTGAGCGACAGGTCGAAGCGCCCCGGAGAGGCTGATTTCGCCGAAAAGCACGGCCTCTGGCGGAAGTGCGCTGTCCTCTCTGGCCGACAGGAGCGCGCCCGCGATGGCGAGATCGGCGGCAGGTTCGTTGACGCGCATTCCGCCCGCCACGTTCAAGAAGACATCCAGCCCCGCGAAGGGGATGCCGCAGCGCGCCTCGAGCACGGCGATGATGGTCGAGACGCGCCCCGAATCGAGCCCGACCACGGTGCGGCGCGGCGAGGCCAGTGTCGAGGGGGCGACCAGCGCCTGCACCTCGGTCAGCACCGGGCGGGTGCCCTCGATCCCGGCAAAGACGGCGCTGCCGGGCACCGGTTGACCGCGTTCGGACAAAAACAGGGCGGAGGGGTTGGCGACCTCGGCCAGCCCGGCGCCGGTCATCTCGAACACGCCGATCTCGTCGGCGGGACCGAAACGGTTCTTGACGCTGCGCAGGATGCGGAACTGGTGACCACGTTCGCCTTCGAAATACAGGACGGTATCGACCATATGTTCGACAACACGGGGGCCGGCGATCTGGCCATCCTTGGTGACATGGCCGACGATAACGATGGCCACGCCACTGCGCTTGGCGAAGGTGACCAGTTCATGCGCGGCGGCGCGGACCTGCGCCACGCTGCCCGGTGCCGCCTCGACATGATCGGCCCAGAGCGTCTGAACCGAATCGATGATCGCCAGGTCGGGTTTTTCGCGATCCAGCGTGGTGAGGATATTGCGCAGATTGGTCTCGGCCCCCAAGCGCACCGGCGAGTCGGTCAGGCCAAGACGCCCGGCACGCATCCGCACCTGCGCGCTGGCCTCTTCGCCGCTGATATACACGGCGCTGAGCCCGGCCCGCGCGAAGGCGGCGGCACCTTGCAGCAGAAGCGTCGATTTGCCGATGCCCGGATCGCCGCCGACCAGCACCGCCGATCCCGGCACCAGCCCGCCGCCCAGCACGCGATCCAGTTCGGCCAGCCCCGAATGACTGCGCGGCGGCGGCGGCTCCTCGGTGGCGAGTCCCGACAGGGGAACCGCACGCCCCTTGGCCGCCCCGAGACTTCGGCCCGGCCCTTGCGACAGCGGAGCCTCTTCGGTGATGGTGTTCCATGCTCCGCAGGCATCGCAGCGCCCGGCCCATTTCTTGTGGGTGGCGCCGCAGGCGGTGCAGGTGAAGGTGGAAACGGATTTTGCCATGCGTCGCTTGTCGCACCGGATGCCGGGTGCCGCAATACAGGTATTTGAGCAAAGAAGAAGACCTCACGGCATTGTCGGCTTGATCTTTCCGGGCTCTGCGGTCAGGGTCTGCGCCCAAAATCAGAGGCTTCACGCATGTCCAGCCCCGCGCCATTTTCACGGTACGAATTCATGATCGCCTGGCGATACCTGCGCGCGCGTCGCGCCGAGGGCGGTGTCAGCGTCATGACATGGATCAGCCTGATCGGCATCGCCCTTGGCGTCATGGCGCTGATCGCCACGCTGGCGGTGCGGGCCGGGTTCCGGGCCGAGTTCGTGGACACGATCCTTGGCGCGAATGCACATACCACCGTCTACATGGCACCGCAGCGGGTCGAGAACGAGTTCACCGATGACGTCTATGTCGTTCCCGGCCGGATTCAGGATTACGATGCGATGGCCGCGAAACTGGCCGAGTTGCCCGGCGTCGAGCGGACTACCCCGATCGTGCGTGGTCAGGTCATGGCGACGGCGAATGATTCCTCGAACGTGGCCGAGATCTTCGGCGTGTCGCTGGACGCGCTCAAGGCGATGCCAAGGATCGTCGATCCCCAGACCTCGCAGGGCAGTGTCGAGGATTTCGACAAGGGCGTTGCCATCGGCGCGGGAATCCAGCGCGAGCTCAACCTCAATATCGGCGACAAGATCAAGCTGATCGCGCCCGAGGGGGCCAAGACTCCGGTCGGCACGACCCCACGGGTAAAATCCTACGAGGTGGTCTATGTCTTCAGCGCCGGCCGCTATGACATCGACCGCACCCGGATCTACATGCCGCTGGCCGAGGCGCAGGATTATTTCAACCGCGAGAACGTGGCCGACGAGATAGAGGTCTTCGTCACCGACCCCGAGAAGGTCGATGACTGGACGCTGCCGCTTCTGGAGGCGGCGGGTGACGGCGCGCAGGTGTGGAACTGGCGCGACGCCTCGGGCAGTTTCCTGTCGGCGCTCGACATGGAGGATGACGTGATGTTCGTGATCCTCTCGGTGCTGGTGCTGATCGCCTCGATGAACATCACCTCGGGGCTGATCATGCTGGTCAAGAACAAGGGCGGCGATATCGGCATCCTGCGGACCATGGGCCTGACCGAGGGGGCGGTGCTGCGGGTGTTCTTTCTTTGCGGGGCCTTTACCGGCATCATCGGGACGATCGCCGGGGTGATCCTTGGCGTATTGCTGGCGCTGAACGTGGACGGCATCATGGCAGCGCTGAACGCGCTGACGAATGGCGGGGCATGGCAGCCGGAGGTGCGCGGCATCTATCGCCTGCCGGCCGAGTTGCGGGCATGGGACATCTTCCGGGCCATCGGCCTGTCGCTGGCGCTGTCCTTCATCGTCACGATCTTCCCGGCGCGCCGGGCCGCGCGGATGAACCCGGTGGAGGCATTGCGTTATGAGTGAGGTTTTGCGGCTGGAAGGCGTTTCCAAGACCTATGGCAAGGACGGCCCCGCCCCGGTCGAGGTACTGCACGGGCTGGACCTGAGCGTCGCCCGAGGCGAGGTGGTGGCCCTTGTCGCGCCTTCGGGGGCCGGCAAATCGACCTTGCTGCATATCGCCGGATTGCTGGATACGCCGGATTCGGGGCGGGTCGTGCTGAACGGGCGCGACCTGACCGGGTTGGGCGACCGCGCCCGAACGGAAGCGCGGCGGCAGGAACTGGGCTTCATCTACCAGTTCCACCATCTGCTGCCCGAGTTCAGCGCCGCCGAGAACATCATCCTGCCGCAGCTTGCCAATGCCACCGGCCAGCGGGCGGCGGCGGAACGGGCCGCCGATCTGCTGGACCGGGTGGGGCTTGCCCATCGCGCCGATCACCGGCCCGCGCAATTATCCGGCGGCGAACAGCAACGGGTGGCCTTTTGCCGGGCGCTTGCGAATGCCCCTGCCCTGCTGCTCGCGGATGAGCCGACGGGGAACCTGGATCCCGAAACTTCCGACCGCGTTTTCAAGGTGCTGATGGCGTTGGTGCGCGAAACCGGGCTGTCGGCCCTGATCGCCACGCATAACCATGCGCTGGCCGAGCGGATGGACCGGGTGATCGGACTGGCCGGGACGGCTCTTTGAGCGGCGCGATGCAAGGGGCGTGGCAATGAAAGCGATTGTTCTGGCGGGGCTTTGCGGAATAGCGGCACTTCCCGCCGCGGCCGACCCGTTCGAGGATTTCGGCACTGCGATGAAATACGGCCTGCCTGCCGCTGCGGCAATCTGCGCCGCGCGCGACGACCGGCTGGAGGATTTCGCGGTGCGCGGCCTGATGCAGGCGGCGGTGGTCCTGGCGCTGAAATCATGGACCGACGGCACCCCCATCGCGCGCCGCCCCTCGGGCGAGGGCAAGGGATTCCCCTCGGGCCACTCGGCGGCGGCAGCATTCGGCGCGGCGGATCTGGCCGGGAAATGCTTTGATGACGAACCGCTTGCCGGGGCCGCCGCCTATGGCGCCGCCGGGCTGGCGGCGGCGAGCCGGGTCCATGCCGGGGAACATACGTCGCGGCAGGTGATGACAGGCGCGCTGATCGGCTTCAGCTTCGGCGCCGCAAGCTTCGGGATCGGCAGCGAAGGCGCCGAGTTCAGCATCGGCATGCGCTTCTGACATCCCCATAACCGCGCTCCGGCCTTTTCAGTGAGATCTTTGGTCGAACCTGTGGCGCTCGGAGCCGCCGATTATTCCCATTTCCTCGCGCGAAACCATTAGTTGAGTTCCCTCATGGGCGCTATTCCCGCCATTCGGCACATGATCGCTGCCGGTCGGAGCTTCACATGAAAATGCCGCCCGGAGGCGGCATCTCGTCACATATGCGGCGCAATCACCGGCTACCAACCGCCGCCGCCGCCGCCTCCACCACCGCCGCCGGAAAAGCCCCCGCCGCCGCCACTGCTGGAGAACCCGGAAGACGAGCTTTTCGGCGTCGGCAGTGACGCAGTGAAGCTGTTCGACAGCGAACCCGCCATGGTGCCGAGGCCAGCACCGACATTGCTGGAGCTGAAATCCCTGCCGTGATACCAATGTGGCCCGGCATAGGCGGCGGTGCCCGCCGCAAGCGCCGTCGCCAGCCATGCGTCGAATGTCCGCGACCATGGTTTCTCGACCCCGAGCGCGACGGCATAGGGCAGCAATGTCTCGAAATGCTGCGGCGACATCTCGGGCGTGCCCTGCATGTTCATCCGGTCTTTTTCGGCAAAGGTCAGATATTGCTTGAGACCGGCGATCTCCGCCGAACGTTTCTGCCCGATTTGTGTCGGCGCGCCCATGATGCAGAAAAAGACGATATTGGTGATCACGAGTCCGGCGACAACCGCGAGCACGCGCAGATCAAACTCGATCTGCGTCAGCATCTTGAAGAATCCGCCTGCCATGTTCAGCCCCATGAAGCCGATGACAGCCGTCACGATCACCGCCCGAATCCGCGAACCAAGCGAATGCGCGCCACGGAACTGGCGCCCTATGCTGACGGCGAAGATGGCAATGACGATGGAAGGAAACATCGCGGCGAAAACGGTCGCGATCACTTGCGGCGCAAAGCCCCCCATCGCGATGACGAGCAGCAATACGATCACCGAAAGAAACCCGCCGAACGCAAGAAAGAGCGGGTTGGAGCGGTAGAACTGGTTTCGATGCTCCGATTCCACCGCCTGCCGGAACGCACGGCCGACCGACTGAACCTTGCTGCCATTCGACTTGTTGACGGTAAGCGTATCGCCATCGGCAGGCAGCGCATTCAGAATAGCGCGCTGCCCGATGCCGATCCCCTCGGGAATACCGTCGCCCTTGCGGCGGATCGTCATGGTCCGTTTCGGCCGGTCGAGTTCCAGATGTCCCTTGACGGCAAGATCGATCACCGAGGCCGAGAACGCTTCCCATCCGCTTCCACGGAAGCCGCGCTTCTCGATGTAATTCGCCAGCGCCGGAGAGACCCCGTCCGGCGCTGTCCAGCGCGGCACGACGATGTCCTTGGGCGGGTCGCGCCCTACCCTGCTCCAGGCCAACAGGTAGAAGGCGAATATGATCGCCAAGCCGCCGGCGCCGATGATCCAGCCCAGATTGTCATGCCGCCAGTCGGCGTTCAGTTCCTCCTCTGAGACCGGTGCGACCACCTCCTTCGGAAAGGCAACGACCGCGGTCAGCCCCTCTCGCCGGCCGAGCCCTCGCGTCGCCTCGACAAGAACACGGTTTCCGTTATCCAGGCGTTCGGCCCGGGCGGCCTGCTCGGTCGATCCGTAGGGGCCGGTGAAATAGGTCACATCGGTCGCGTGGCCACCGGGCGGCAGCCTGATCTCGGCGCTCGCTTCCAGGATCGGGAAGTCCCAGCCATTGCCGGTGACGTTCCAGTAGAGCTCGTCATGATTGTCGAAATAGCGGATCTGCCGTGTCGTGTCATAGGTGATCTCGTAACTATGCACGCCATGGGGCAGGAGCACATCCGCATCGCCGATCCGGATACGCAATACGCCCGAGTTGCGTTCGGTCCTGTAGGGCTCGTCCTTGCCGTCGCGCCTCACCGATCGCACATCCAGCCGCACCTCCCGGATGCGGCCATTCGCATCCTCGTAGCGCAGCGGAATGTCCCGGAAGATACCGCGCGAGATCTGCTCGCCCTCGACATTGACGGTGATGGTTTCGGTTACCTTCAGCGTGGCGTCCGCACCGACATCTATCAGCGCGTGGAAATTCCGGATCTCTTCATCCGCGAGAGCACTCCCTGCAAGTCCGAGGACGAACAGGAAGGCGGTGAGAATACGTGTCACGGTTTTCATCTGCCCGCCGTCAGTTGAACGAAACTTTCGGAACCGCGCGGTCCTCGGCATTTTCGATCTCGAAGAACTCCTCCTGGCTGAAGCCGAACCTTCTGGCGATCAGGTTGGAGGGAAAGCTTTCGACCTTGACGTTCAGGTTGCGCGTCGCGCCGTTATAGTAGCGGCGCGACATCTGGATTTCGCCTTCCAGCGCTTCGAGCGAGCCCTGCAACTGCACGAAATTCTCATTTGCCCTGAGTTCCGGATAGCTTCCGCCACCGCGAAGAGCCTGCCGAGCGCCTGCCCGAGCATGCCCTCCACCTGCGCGCGGCCGGCGACGTCATCGCGCGGCATGCCCTGCGCGCGGGTGCGCAACTCGGTCACTTCCTCCAGCGCCGCGCGCTCGTGCTGGGCATAGCCCTTCACGGTCTCGATCAGGTTGGGGATCAGATCGGCGCGGCGCTTGAGCTGCACATCGATGCCCGACCAGGCCTCCCGCACCATCTGGCGAGCCCGCACCAACCCGTTATAGGCAATGATGACATAGCCGACGATGGCCAGAAGGATAATGAGCAAGATAGTCCCGAAACCAAAATCCATGATCCAATTCCCATTCAACAACGTTCAGAGCGGCAAAATCCCGAAACCGCGCCGCATGCCCGTATAGTTGTGGCTGTAATGAGTGAAACAGGCAACCATCTCTTGGGAAACCTGACCAGTGAAGCGGGATGACGGCAAAGCGGGCCACGAAGCCGCAGGCAAGAAGCCCTTCCGCAAGCATCTTTTTCAACGCATGATCCATCCGGAAACCAAAGCCAGGATTCTCGCATGACGTTGTTTACCGGTCTCTCCGCCTTTCCACTGACGCCTGTGGACATGCAGGGCTGCTTGATGCCTGACATGCTGGTGCGTCACCTTGATCGCCTCCGGGCAGCCGGGGTGGATTCCATCGGCCTTCTGGGAAGCACGGGAAGTTACGCCTATCTGTCGCATGAAGAACGGAAACGCACGGTGCGGGTCGCAGCGGATTTCCTGCGTGGCAGGACGCCCCTGATCGTGGGCGTGGGATCGCTTCGCACGGATCAGGCGGCGGAACTCGCGAAAGATGCTGCGGCGGCTGGTGCGGACGGCTTGCTGCTTGCGCCGATGTCATATCAGCCGCTTACCGAGGAAGAGGTCTATCTGCATTTCAGGACAGTTGCAGAATCAGGTGGGCTGCCGCTCTGCATATACAACAACCCCGGCACGACGAAATTTACCTTCAGTCACAACCTGATCGCCCGGCTGTCCCAGCTACCCAATGTGGCGGCCATAAAGATGCCGCTTCCTGCCGATGGTGACTTTGCAGGCGAACTTGCCGCCTTGCGCTCAACCACATCTGAGGGCTTCTCGATCGGCTATAGCGGGGATTGGGGGGCACGCGAGGCTTTGCTATCAGGTGCGGATTGCTGGTTCAGCGTGATCGCCGGGCTGCTTCCAGGGCCAGCCCTTGCGCTCACCCGTGCGGCATGTGCCGGGGACGGTGATCGCGCTGCGCATATTGACCAGGGCTTCGCGAAACTCTGGGGGCTCTTCAGAAAGCATGGCAGCTTCCGTGTCATGTTCGTCATTGCGAACCTGCTCGATCAAGATACTCTCATGCCCTTGCCCCCTGTCATGCCGCTTTCGGGACGGGCAATCAACGAGGTGCAGGAAGCACTCGACCAGCTTTGTGATGCATGACGAACCTCTTCGCCATCATCCAGCCACGCTCCGCGAATCTTCGCCCGGACCCACCTCGGTTCCGGGAAATCCCCTCAGCCACAGCCCATCACACCGGATCCGGCAGAACACACGCAGTAACTTCCTGTAATTGCTGGTGACCCCGGCAGGATTCGAACCTGCAACCTGCCCCTTAGGAGGGGGCTGCTCTATCCAGTTGAGCCACGGGGCCACTCAGGGCTGTTTTGGCCGGATTGAGAGGAATTGGCAAGCTTGTGGCTGAGATTGATGTCCGCTAACATCGGATTGTTATCCCATTTCATCGGCCGCACATGAATAATCCCCGTCCCCGCCGCCCGCTTACCCTGCGAGATGTCTCCGAGGCGTCCGGCGTGTCCGAGATGACGGTCAGCCGGGTCCTGCGCAATCGTGGCGATGTATCCGCGGCGACGCGGGAGAAGGTTCTGACCGCCGCCAAGACCCTGGGATATGTGCCCAACAAGATCGCGGGCGGGTTAGCGAGCCAGCGGGTCAACCTGATCGCCGTGGTGATCCCGTCGCTGTCCAACCTTGTCTTTCCGGATGTGCTGGGCGGAATCTCGGCCGAGTTGGACGATACCGGGCTACAGCCGGTGATCGGGGTCACCAATTATTCCCCCGCGCGCGAGGAAATGGTGCTTTACGATATGCTCTCATGGCGGCCATCGGGCGTCATCCTTGCGGGGGTGGAGCATAGCAAGGCGGCGCGGGCGATGCTGGCGAATGCGGGCATCCCCGTGGTCGAGATCATGGATACCGATGGCGAAGGCATTGATACGCTTGTCGGAATCTCGCATATCCGGGCCGGTCGCGAAATGGCGGAACGTATCCTGAAAGCGGGATACCGTCGGATCGGTTTCGTCGGCACCCATATGCCCGAGGATCATCGCGCCCGCAAAAGGATGGACGGGTTCGAGCAGGGGCTGGCCGCTGCGGGGATACAGCTTGAAGGTCGCGAATATTACCAGGGCGGCTCGTCCCTGCTGAAGGGGCGCGAATTGACGGAGCGCATCCTGACCCGCGCCCCGGATCTCGATTTCCTTTATTTTTCCAATGACATGATCGGGGCGGGCGGGCTGCTTCACTGCCTGGACAAGGGCTATGACATTCCGAACAGGCTTGGGCTTGCGGGATTCAACGGGGTCGATCTGCTGGACGGGTTACCGGTGCGGCTGACCACCACCGATGCCCGGCGGGTGGAGATCGGGCGGCGGGCCGCAAGGCTGGTTGCAGGCAAGGAGATGCCACCGGAAAGCCGGGTGATCCAGATGACGCCGACCTTCATGCCCGGCGACACGATCCGCGAAACCGGCGCCTGACGACCCGCGAAGATCGTGCCGGGTTGATGAGGGGATTGTCCCGGGATCTCAAACGCATCGGTGGTGATCCACCGTCACGATGACATCCTGCCTCCCCGCCGGTATGCGTTCTGCGGCGACAGCTATGCGGCCGCCTTACCAGGCCCCGAGAGTAAAGTGCCTCTCCCGTTCCAGGTCGAGCGCCGTCCCGTCCCTGTCCTCGTCCCGGAGAATAAGACCTGCCCCGCAGATATTCCCCTGCCTGGAAAAACCTTCCAGGCCGGTGCGGCTAAGAAAACCCTCGGTTGTGAACCGGCATTCCCCGCCGGAGAACCGGGCAAGCAGCGCCCCGTCTTCCTTGCCGATAAAGCTGACCTTCGGAATCCGTTCGATAAAGGTCGCCAGGATGTCGCCGCTATCGGCGGTGCCCAGATAGACCTCTTCCGGACAGGTGGCATCGACATTGATCTGCTTGTACGCGTTCATCCGGCGCATGCAGTCCGGATCCAGGATGGTGATCTCGCCATTCCATCCGAAGGCCACCGTGCGGGGGCGCGTCCCATAGGCCACGTCATTGTCGAGGAATTCGAAATGCACTTTCGGATGCTCCTTGCTCACCCAGGTGAGAAAGAGTTCCGGCATGCCCGTATAGGCCTCGACATTATGAAAGAGCAGATCGTCCACCGCCTTGTAGCGGCCTGTTTCCTGCCCCCTTGTCCATGCGCGTTCGACGGTCTCGGTCGGTGGCGTGATGATGAAGAATATGAAGACGGTGTGGCCAAAGCGGCTGAGCAGCCGCCCATCCGTCTGTTGGTTGGTCGACAGCCTGAAGCTGTCAAAGCGGAAACGGTCGATCAGCAGATGCGGCATTTTCGCATCGGCGGCCTTTTCCTCCATATAGGCGTCCAGCTTCTTGTCGATGATTTCCAGCTCATGCCCGGTCAACATGGCGGCATATTTGAAATTCTCTCCCAGGCTGTCGTAATCCAGCAGGAACTTGCGCCAGTAATCGGGACTGACAAGGGCGAAATCCGTCCAGTCCACGCCCAGTCTTTCGGCCAGTTCCAGTTGCAGCGGGCGGATCGTGCTCTTGCCGGCGGCCGAGGCGCCCTTGACATTCATGACGAAGGGGCGCGACTGACAGGGCAAGAGGCGGTAGCCTTCGCTCTCCACCGCCCGCTGGAATATCGGCTCGATCAGCGAACTGACCAGGCGGCTGCCGAACGAGTTGCAGACCAGGTTCGACGCGTGAGAGACGACAAGATCCTTGTCGGCCATGAGGCGGCCGCGTTGCCCGACGATTCCGCCGACGACCATCAGTAATGCCTGGATGCAGGCATGCTCGAACGGGTCCTCGATCGCGTCGAGCCCATCCCGCCATTCCGAAAGAGCAACGAGTTCCGGAAAGAACGGTTCCTTCGAGCTTTGCGGCTGTTTCTGTCCGAAAAGCCTTTCCCAGATGCCGGTCTTTCCGGCGGTATCCTCCGGCGCGCGCCGCTGGAATATATCGGCATCGAGACGCTCTGCGAGAGTCTGCTTCACCCTGGCGCGGAGCCGGGAGAACTCGGCTTCCAGTTCCGGCAATGCAGGGCGGACCCAGCCTTCGAGAATGCGGCTGGCCATGTTGCGAAGATTGATCCCGAGATCCTCGTAATTCGGACCGTCCGGCACGAAGAGCTCCGTCGTCACGCGGATCAGGACGTCATGCATCGCCAGCCGTTCGAGTTTGAAGGCAACCATCTCCTCGGGTCTCAGGCCGCAGAACTCGGCGGCCTGTTTCGCCTCCCTGTATCTGGTTTCAGAGTTTTCCGGGCGATAGAGCGTAATCTCGGGCAGAAGTTCCACGGGCAGTTCTGAACTCAGGCCGGGGTTCCAGGCATCGAAGCGAATCTCAGGTTTCGACATCCTCCGCCACCTTTCGTTGCGGCTGTTGCCGGGTGATCCTTGCCGGGAAACTTGCGCCCCCTTCGGCAAGAGGGCGGGCCACGAGATGATGCGGCCCGCCCGAATAGAACGGCAGCGGTACCCCTATTCCGCCGCCAACTTGGCGGGATCGCCAAGCGCACCGCTGTTCTGCAATTCCCGGACCGTCTGGTCGTCCAGGGCCAGGACGTCGCGCAGGATGGTATCCGTATGCTCTCCCAGCAGGGGGGAGCGGGTGACCTCGGTGGGGCTGTCCGACAGCTTGATCGGGTTGCCGACCGACAGGTAGGAGCCCCGCACCGGGTGATCGACCTCGACAATCGTGCCGGTCGCCCGCAAAGACTGGTCAGCAGCCAGTTCCTTCATCGACAGGATCGGCCCGCAAGGGATGTCGCGCGCGTTCAGGATCTCCATCACCTCGAACTTGTCGCGGGTCTGGGTCCAGTCCTCGATGCGGCCAAACACCTGGTTGAGACGTGGCAGGCGGGCATCGGGCGTCGCGTAATCGGGATCGGTCTTCCATTCGGGGGCGCCGATCACGTCACAGATCGCCTGCCATACCGGGGCCTGGGTGATGAAGTAGATATAGGCGTTCGGATCATTCTCCCAGCCCTTGCATTTCAGGATGCGACCGGGCTGCCCGCCACCGGAATCATTGCCGCGCGCGGGACGGAATCGCCGAATTCGATCCCTTCGCCGAACTGGCTGTATTCCTTCAACGGGCCATGCTCCAGGCGTTGCTGATCGCGCAGCTTGACGCGGCAGAGGTTCAGAACGCCGTCCTGCATCGCCGCCGAGACCTTCTGGCCCTTTCCGGTGCGCGTGCGCTGGTACAATGCCGTCACGATGCCGAGGCAAAGATGCAGCCCGGTTCCGGAATCACCGATCTGCGCGCCTGTCACCAGCGGCAGACCGTCGCGGAACCCGGTGGTCGAGGCCGCGCCGCCCGTGCATTGCGCGACATTCTCGTAGACCTTGCAATCCTGATACGGCCCCGGACCGAAGCCCTTGATCGAGGCCACGATCATGGCGGGATTGATTTCCTGTATCCGCTCCCAGGTAAAGCCCATGCGATCCAATGCGCCCGGCGCGAAATTCTCGACCATCACGTCGCATTTCCGGATCAGCTCTTCGAGGACCTTCTTGCCGCTCTCGTTCTTGGTATTCAGCGTGATCGAGCGCTTGTTGTGGTTGAGCATGGTGAAATACAGGCTGTCGGCATCGGGAATGTCGCGCAACTGACCGCGCGTGATGTCCCCGATGCCGGGGCGCTCCACCTTGATCACATCGGCGCCGAACCATGCCAGCAACTGCGTGCATGTCGGGCCCGACTGGACATGGGTGAAATCGAGAATACGGACTCCTTCGAGGGCTTTCATTTCTTGCCTCCTGCCTTCTTGCCAACCGTGCTTTGCGGATTGAGATTGCCGATGCGGCCACTTTCGGTGCCTGCCGCCGGGTCGATGACCGCGTTGACGAGCGTGGGCTTGCCGGAGGTCATGGCCTCGGATACCGCGCTGTAAAGCTCGTCTGGGGTCGTCACGTTCACCCCGGTGCCGCCGAAGGCCTCCATCATGCGGTCATAGCGTGCGTTCTGGACGAAGACCGTCGTGGCGACATCCGAACTGCCCGAGGGATTGGTGTCGGTTCCGCGATAGATGCCGTTATTGTTGAAGATCACCACGCAGACCGGCAGGTTGTAGCGGCAGATGGTTTCCACCTCCATGCCGCAGAACCCGAAGGCGGAGTCGCCCTCGACCGCCAGCACCGGCTTGCCGGTCTCGACCGCCGCCGCGATGGCCGAGCCCATGCCGATCCCCATCACCCCCCAGGTGCCGACATCAAGCCGTTTGCGCGGCTGATACATGTCGATGATGCCGCGGGCGAGATCCAGCGTATTCGCCCCCTCGTTCACCAGCATGGCATCGGGCCGTTCCTTGATCACCCTGCGCAAGGCACCAAGCGCGCCATGGAAATCCATCGGGGTCGAGTTCTTCTTCAACCGCCCGGCCATCTTGCCGATATTCTCTTCCTTCTTGGCGTTGATGGTATTCGTCCAGTCATCGGGCGGCTTTTTCCAGTTGTCGCCCAGCCCGCCGAGCATCGCGGACATGCAGGAGCCGATATCGCCCACGACCGGCGCGACGATCTCGATATTCGAATCCATCTCCTTGGGTTCGATGTCGATCTGGATGAATTTCTTCGATCCCGGCTCGCCCCAGCTCTTGCCCTTGCCATGCGACAGCAGCCAGTTGAGCCGTGCGCCGACCAGCATCACCACATCCGCGTTCTTCAGCACAGTGGAGCGCGCGGCACCGGCTGATTGCGGATGCGTGTCGGGCAACAGGCCCTTGGCCATGCTCATCTGCAGGAAGGGCAGGCCGCTCTTCTCGACGAAACTGCGAATATCCTCGTCGGCCTGAGCATAGGCCGCGCCCTTGCCGAAGATCACCAGCGGGCGCTCGGCCTTCTTGAGAACATCCAGCGCGCGCTCGATCGCCGAGGGCGCGGGAATTTGCGCCGGGGCCGGATCGATGACCTTGACCAGCGATTTCCGTCCCGCTTCCATTTCCATGACCTGCGGGAACAGCTTTGCCGGCAGATCGAGATAGACCCCGCCGGGGCGCCCCGAGACGGCGGCGCGGATCGCCCGCGCGATCCCGATCCCGATATCCTCGGCATGCAGGATCCGGAACGCGGCCTTGCAAAGCGGCTTGGCGATGGCAAGCTGGTCCATCTCTTCGTAATCGCCCTGCTGCAGATCGACGATTTCGCGCTCGGAAGAGCCGGAGATCAGGATCATCGGAAAGCAGTTCGTGGTGGCGTTGGCCAGGGCCGTCAACCCGTTGAGGAAACCGGGCGCAGAGACTGTCAGGCAGATCCCGGGCTTCTTCGTCAGGAAGCCTGCGGCCGAGGCCGCATAACCGGCATGCTGTTCATGCCGGAACGAGATGACGCGCATGCCTTCCGTCTGCGCCATCCGTCCGAAATCCGTGATCGGGATGCCCGGCACGCCATAGATCGTGGTAAGACCGTTGAGCTTGAGTGCATCGATAACGAGATGAAAACCATCCGTCAATTCCGGCTCCACCTCGGCCCTGGACGGTTCTAGCTTTGTGACGACAGTCATGTGGTGTTGCTCCTCCTGTTCAACGCGTCATGTCCTCTGCCCCTTCGCCGCCGAATTGCTCCGGTTCCGCAGTGTCAGGCGGTTGCCGTGGCCGGAATCCGATTCGGCAATGGCCGTGGGGCCTCCCTCGGCAAATTGTGGCATAATCAATACCAACAATCAACCGCAACTTGCCTCGGGCCGACTGACGGGCATTGCCAGGGCATTTCTGGAAAACCTGGCGTCAAGGCGTGACCTCCCCCCTTTCCTTGTTTTCAGGCCATATGAACGAGTTCGGCGATGCCGAGGGGTGAGAGACGGTTCATGAGCGGTGCAGGACCGATCTCGATTCCGGCAGCCTGGCGGTCAGGATCCTTGACGGTGATACGCTCGCAGACGGTCTCAAGGTATCGCACCCACGTTTCGTTCCGACTGCTCAGATGGTATCAATTGCAGCGCTTCCGGGGTGCCTTGCCACGCTGTCTCGTGGCTCGCGGAATGTGGTTTCGGGCTGTCGCTGCCGGACGGTCTTCCCTCAGGCTCGTCCGCCCTCGCGGATCATCATGATAACGATCCCTGGCGATCGGTGTTGGTGGCATCGGGGAACATGGCGGACGCCCCGCTTCGTCCTCGCGGGACACATGCCGGGTCGTCTTTCTATCCAGCCGGATCAGCAGGGAGCCACGCCTCCAAGACAGAGCACCATCTCCGGATCGGCTCGTGCCCTAGCAGCAATCGGGCGAGGATTTCAGCATACAGCAGCTTCAAGCCCATGGATTTACGTTACAAACCCTTTCAATCTCGCGCTCGGAAACCACGCCGATTGACTGGGCACTCCACAAAGAGCCCACATCCCGGGGTGATTCCTAGAGCATTTTTGCGCTCAATCCGATCCACCCGAATACTCTTGTTCTTCATAAAAAGATCCACGGAGGTCGTCGGGTGATGCGCCACTGGTTCGAGAACCACCCGGCGGCGAGGCCGTCAGCCTCGGCGTCGCAGGACACAACCCGCTACTGAACCCGATATACTGCAAACTGCGCAAAATCGTATCAAACGATTCCAGAGGACAGCCCTGCGCTGCGAGGGCCCGGATCCGACCATAGGAAAGGAGTGTTACGGTTGCCTTCAGCTAGCAGCCACTTCACCCCGATTCACACAGGCCTAATGCGTCCAGGGCGCCCGGCGGTCGGTGGCGAAATTCTCGCCATAGCCACGGGGGCGCACATTCACGCCGCGCTTGTGCGGCTCCTGCACGATATAATCCAGCCCGCGCTCCTTGGCGTAATCCTCGGCCTGCTTGCGAGTCTCGAAGCGCAGGCGCACCTGGCTTTGCGTGTCGTCGCTGCTTGTCCAGCCCATCAGCGGATCGATCTCGCGCGGGTCAGCCGGCGGAAATTCCAGCACCCATCCCTTCATGCGCGCGGTGCCGGATTGCATGGCGTTGCGGGCGGGCTGATAGATGCGGATTCGCATGACGGGCTTCCTTCGGTTCGAACCGTGCAAGTTATCGCCAAAACGGGACATCGGATCAAGCCCTGTTCACCCCGCAAGAGCGACCTTATTCCATCGTGGATAACGGGGTGAAAGGTGCCGACAGTTCGGCCTTGCCGATCGCCTTGTCCATCACGCAGATCATCCGGTCATGCGCGTCGCCGGGATAAGCCACCGTTACCATCGCAAGCCCATAGCTTTCCGACCCGAACGGGTTGACCTCGATCGTCACCTCGCCACCTTCCGGGGCCTCGGCCAACTCCGCGCAGCTATCGCGGACCTGTTCGCGAAACTCCTCCCAGGCCTCGTCGGAAGAGGCAAAGGCCGCGCCCGCAATCATCCCGCCTGCCAGCAATATGGCCGCAATCCTGATTATCATGCCCGCCCCACCCCGCATATGTCTCGATAATTCCCGGATACGGAACCTGTATCCCGCCCCTGCCGGAAACGCATCAGGGAACGCATGACCGGTTTCGCGGGTTCTGTCACAAACAGAAGAGGAGAGAGTGATGTTTCCCCGCATGCTCCCGCTGCTCGTCGCGGCATCCGTGCTTGCCGCATGCGAGTCGGACGAAACCGTGTCGAAACCCGTCTGCGATCCACAGGCGCATCAGGCGCTGGTCGGCAAGAATATCGGCGAGGTGACATTGCCGCGCGAATTGCCGCAGCGGGTCATCAGCCCCGGCGACATGGTAACGCAGGACTTCAACCCGGTACGGCTGAATATCTTCGTCGATGCCAAGGGCTGGATCGGGCGGATCAGTTGCGGCTAGGGCTCAGCGCCGTTTGCGCCGCTTGTTCCCGCCACGCTGCCCGGCCCTGCCCGCCGTGGACCGGCCCGACGCGTTGACCGCCGCCTCCGCCGCCGCCTCGACGGCGGATTGCCGGGCCAGCGGGTCGTCGGCCACGGCCAGATCGACCGCCTCAAGCCGCTTGATCTCGTCGCGCAGCCGGGCAGCTTCCTCGAATTCCAGGTTCTCGGCCGCCTTGCGCATATCGCCCCGCAAGGCGTCCAGATGGGCGGCAAGATTGGCCCCGACCATCGGCTTGTCAATCTGGGAGGTGATCCGCGACTGGTCGGTGTCGCCCTGCCACAGCCCGGCCAGCACATCCTCGACATTCTTGCGGACGGTCTGCGGCGTGATGCCGTGCTCCTCGTTATAGGCCATCTGCTTGGCACGGCGCCGCTCGGTCTCCGATATCGCACGTTCCATGCTGCCGGTAATGCGGTCGGCATACATGATCACCCGGCCCTCGACATTCCGGGCCGCCCGGCCCGTGGTCTGGATCAGCGAAGTCTCCGAACGCAGGAAACCTTCCTTGTCGGCATCCAGGATGGCGACAAGACCGCATTCGGGAATATCCAGCCCCTCGCGCAGCAAGTTGATCCCGATCAGCACGTCGAAAGCCCCAAGACGTAGGTCGCGCAGGATCTCGATCCGCTCGATCGTGTCGATATCGCTATGCATGTAGCGGACCTTGATTCCCTGCTCGTGCAGATATTCGGTCAGGTCCTCGGCCATGCGCTTGGTCAGGGTCGTGCAGAGCGTGCGAAAACCCTTGGCGGTGACCTTGCGTACCTCGTCCAGCAGGTCGTCCACCTGCATCTCGACCGGCCGGATCTCGATCTGCGGATCCAGAAGCCCGGTCGGACGGATGATCTGCTCGGTAAAGACACCGCCGGTCTGGTCCATCTCCCATCTTTGCGGCGTGGCGCTGACGAAAACCGATTGCGGCCGCATCGCATCCCATTCCTCGAATTTCAGCGGCCGGTTATCCATGCAGGAGGGCAACCGGAAACCATGCTCGGCCAGCACCGATTTGCGCCGGAAGTCGCCACGATACATGCCGCCGATCTGCGGCACGCTGACATGGGATTCATCTGCGAAGACGATGGCATTATCGGGGATGAACTCGAACAGCGTGGGAGGAGGCTCGCCCGGCGCGCGCCCGGTCAGGTAGCGGGAATAATTCTCGATGCCGTTGCAAACACCGGTCGCCTCCAGCATCTCCAGGTCGAAATTCGTCCGCTGCTCCAGCCGCTGCGCTTCCAGAAGCTTGCCCTCGTCCTGGAACTGTTTCAGGCGCTGCTGCAACTCGGCCCGGATGCCCTTGATCGCCTGCTGCATGGTCGGGCGCGGGGTGACGTAATGGCTGTTCGCATAGATGCGGATCTGGCGGAAATTGTCGGTCTTTGAACCGGTCAGCGGATCGAACTCGGTAATCGCCTCCAACTCGTTGCCGAAAAAATCAAAGCGCCACGCCCGATCCTCAAGGTGGGCGGGCCAGACCTCGACCAGATCGCCGCGCACCCGGAAGCCGCCGCGCTGGAACGACCCGTCGAGGCGACGATATTGCTGCGCCACCAACTGCCCAAGGAACTCGCGCTGGTCATAGCTGTCGCCCACCACCATGTCCTGCGTCATTGCCGAATAGGTCTCGACCGAGCCGATGCCGTAGATGCAGGACACCGAGGCCACGATGATCACGTCATCGCGTTCCAGCAGCGCACGGGTGGCCGAGTGGCGCATCCGGTCGATGGCCTCGTTGATCTGGCTTTCCTTCTCGATATAGGTATCGGACCGCGCCACATAGGCCTCGGGCTGGTAGTAATCGTAATAGCTGACGAAATACTCGACGGCGTTTTCGGGAAAGAAACCCTTGAACTCGCCGTAAAGCTGCGCCGCCAGCGTCTTGTTGGGTGCAAGGATGATCGCCGGGCGCTGCGTCTCTTCGATCACCTTGGCCATGGTATAGGTCTTGCCCGTCCCCGTCGCCCCCAGCAGCACCTGGTCGCGCTCGCCATCCCGCACGCCCTGCGCCAGTTCAGCGATCGCCGTCGGCTGGTCGCCTGCGGGCCGGAACTCGCTATGCATGACGAAACGCTTGCCGCCTTCCAGCTTGGGGCGGGTCACTTCGGGAAAGCGCGTCGTGGGAGCGTTGGTGTTGTTATGGGCCATGAGCCTGATCCTGTCCGGGACGCCTCACAAGGTGAGCGCTCCGCATCGAAAGTCAACCGCCCCTGCTGACAAAACAGGTCAACAGGAACGGCGCGGCCCTTTCTTCTTCATGCAAATATCCTGGGTCGCCGGCGGATCGCGCCATTGGTTCGAGAGACCTGCCGGCGACGGGCAAAGCCCCGGTCAGCGCTTCAGCCTGTCCGGCTGCAACTCTGCCCAGCCTTCCCCGCCATCCAGTTCATCGGCCAATATCTCAGCCGTCACCGGGCCAAGGGTAAAGCCCTGATGCCCATGCCCGAAATGCGCCCAGAGATTAGGCTGCTCCGGCACCCGGCCCACGACCGGCAGCATGTCGGGCATGCAGGGTCGCCGCCCGGTCCAGGGCTCGGCCTCGACCGGCTCGCCGAGATCGAACAATTCCCGAGCCCCCTCCTCGGCATGTTTCAGTTGCGGCGGCGCAAGGCGCGGATGGCGGGTCAGTTCGGCGGCGGTGGCGATCCGCAGGCCACGGCGCATGGGCGAAGTCACCATCGAATTGGCGAAATCCGCGATCGGATGATGCGGCGGCGTCTCCATGTGAAAATGCCGGTGATAGCCGCGCTTGTAGACCATCGGCACCTTCAGCCCGTAACGCGCCAGCATCATCGGAGACCAAGGCCCAAGGGCGATCACGGCATGCTCCGCCTCGGCCTCATCGGCGATCCAGCCTGCGCCCTTGCGATGCAGATCGCCAGCATCGCCATTGATGATCCGCCCGCCGCGCTTTTGGAACAGCGCCGCGTAAGCCGCCACGAGCCCACCGGGATCAGAGCAGTTCCAACTGTCAGACCAATGTGTTGCCCCGGCAATCTCGATCTTGATCGACGGTTCGAGTGCGCGCAATTCCTTGCCGTCCAGAAGTGTCGCCGCGACCCCGAACTCGGTCAGGAAGCGTGCGGCCGAAGCCCGCGCCTTGTCCATCTGCGCCGGGGTCCGGTGCAACTCGATATAGCCATTGCGGCGGATGATATTGTCGGCCCCCGCCGCCTCGACCAGCGGGCCATGCCGTTCGGTCGATCGCCGGATTAGCTTGCCCCAGACCTTCGAGGCCCGCTTATGCGCGGCGGGCAGGGAATTCCGCGCATAGGCCAGCACCGCCCATGCCTGGTCGAGCAGGCCGGGAATGTTCCATTTCACGTCATAGCCGCGCCCCAACGCGATCTGCAGAAGCGCGCCGGGGGCCAAAGGCATGGCATAGGGTTCGACCGCCTCGGTCTGGATCAGCCCGGCATTGCCATAGCTGGTCTCGCGCCCCGGAGCGTTGCGGTCGACAATGGTGACGTCATGCCCGCGGGCCTGCAATGCCAACGCCGAACTGACGCCGACCATGCCCGCGCCCAGAACCAGAATCTCGGCCATGCCTGCCTCCTTGAACAACTTGTTTCACGGATGCAGATTTCCACCGCGAGCGGCAAGAAATATCGGCCAATCTTCGGCATCTGCCCAAAAATTTGCAAGATTCAGGCGAAAAGCTCGCGACAAAAGCTCAAAGCTTCGACAAGCGCATCCACTTCCTCGACGGAATTATACATCCCGAAAGAGGCGCGGGCGCTGGCGGTGATTCCATAATGCTCCATCAGCGGCATGGCGCAATGGGTGCCCGCGCGCACCGCGATGCCGCGCTTGTCGAGAATGGTCGAGAGGTCATGCGCATGCGCGCCTTCCATGGTCATGGAGAAGATCGCCCCCTTGTCCGGCGCGTCGCCCTGCACGCTCAGCCAGTTCAATTCACGCAGCCGGGCGCGGGCATGGTCGCGCAGCACGCGCTCATGCGCGGCGATATTCTCCATCCCGATATCCATCATGTATTCCAGCGCCGCGCCCAGCCCGATCTGGTTGACGATGCCGGGGGTCCCCGCCTCGAAGCGCAGGGGCGGATCGGCATAACTCACCTCGTCGCGGGCAACGGTGCGGATCATGTCGCCGCCGCCCATGAAGGGGCGCATCTCGGCCTGCCGGTCGGCCCGGATCCAGATCGCGCCCGAGCCCGAGGGACCGTAAAGCTTGTGCCCGGTGATGCAGTAGAAATCGACGCCAAGCGCCGACAGATCGACGGGCATATGTACCGCCGCCTGCGATCCATCGGCCAGCACCGGCACATCGGTCCCCTGCGCGATCGCGCCGACATCGACGATGGTGCCGGTCACGTTCGACATATGGGTGACGGCGATCAGCCTGGTCCTCGGGCCCACGGCCTCCAGCACCTTGGCGGGCGGCAGGCTGCCATCGGGTTCCGGTTCGACCCATTTCAACACCACGCCCTGGCGCTCGCGCAGGAAATGCCAGGGCACGATATTGGCGTGATGCTCCAGCACCGACAGCACGATCTCGTCGCCCGGCTGCAGGCGCGGAGCGGCCCAGCCATAGCTGACCAGGTTGATGCCCTCGGTCCCGCCCGAGGTAAAGATCACCTCGTCCTCGCGCGGGGCGTTCAGAAAGCGGGCGATGGTAGCGCGCACGCGCTCGTAATTATCGGTGGCGAGATTGGACAGGAAATGCAGCCCGCGATGGACATTGGCATATTCGTCCTCATAGGCGCGGGTGATCGCCTCGATCACCTGCCGGGGTTTCTGGGCGCTGGCGCCATTGTCCAGATAGACCAGCGGCTTGCCATTCACCTGCCGCGACAGGATCGGGAAATCGGCGCGGATTTTCGCGAGATCAAAGCTCATTGCGGCACCTCGGGGAAAAGGCCGAAACTGGCGGCCAACAGGGAGAGGATGAAGCCCACGGCGAAAGCGGTGCCGATCACGCCCAGGAAAACCTTGGGGCCGCTGGTGAACCCATGCAGCGCCTTGGCAAATTGCACGGTCAGCCAGAAGAACAGGGCAATGGCGAGGATGCCCAGGATGCCCGCTACTCCCGGCAGAATGAGCGTGGCAGCGATCTGCACCGCCTGCACCAGGAGCAGCACGACCTCGATCCAGACAGTCAGCAGCAGGGCATCCTCGAATGTGCCATGGCCGCCGAACATCCGGCCCACCCCGGCCAGCAACCCGGCAGCGAGCAGCACCGCCACCAGTTGCATCCCGGCCAGCACCATGGGTTGCGAGGTCAGGGTCAGGATCGGACTGCCGTCACCCGCGCCCTCCGGCAAGGGAAACAATTGCGAGGATAGCCAGGCCAGCAAGGCCGATACCGTCACCGCCAGCATCAACCCCATCCAGCGGGCCGAGACCGGCCAGCCGGCGCCGATCAGCGCCGTGGCGGCGGCTTCGGGATTGCGGAAGGTCAGGCCGACCAGCGCCTTGAAATCATCGAAACTCATGCTCGCCTCGCCAGCGCCGCGATCCCGGCGCCCCAGATAACCAGAAAACCGATCCCCGACAGCGCCTGTGCCAGGCTCAACGCAGAGCCCGGCCCGATCAACCCGGCGACCAGCCCCGCCAGCAGCACCGCCGGAGCTGCCGCCAGAAGTGCCCAGAACAGCGCCAGCCGCGAATCCTCATGCGTCAGCCGCCACGGCGTCAGCCGCGAAAGCAGCGACAGCAGACCGGCGACAGCATAGGCGATCAGCGGCATCAGGAACATGACCGCCAGAAGCGAGCCACCCATCCGCGCCTCGAAAGGCACCGACGGATCCAGTGCTGCCGCCCGCGCATGCATCGGGGTCTGCGCGATCAGGAAGATCAGCATCGCCGCCATCAGCACCACCAGTTTGACCCGCTCGGGCATCGCGGCAAGCCCGCGCACCACCCGGCGCGGAGCCCACCAGCTTTGCAGGATGCGCGGCAGCATGCCGCCCCCTGCACCAGAGCGGTGCGTCACTGGTTGCCGTGCCGGGTCAGCCACGCTTCCAGCCGATCGTTGATTTGCCCCCGCAGCACCTCGTCCTCGATCTCTTCCAGCGCGTCGGCAAGGAAGGACAGCACCAGGAAAACGACGGCGCGATCCTTGGGCACCCCGCGCGAACGCAGGTAGAACAGCGCGGTTTCGTCAAGGGCGCCGGTGGTCGAACCATGCGAGCATTGCACGTCGTCGGCATAGATCTCCAGTTCCGGCTTGGCCAGGAACTGGCTGCGTTCGTCCAGCAGCAATGCCTGGCTGATCTGGTAGCCATCGGTCTTCTGCGCGCCTGGCTTGACGAGGATCTTGCCCTGGAACACGCCCTCGGCGCCGTTCTTCAGCACCTTCTTGAAGACCTGCCGGCTTTCGCAGCGCTCCGCCCCGTGGGTCACGAAAACCGTGTCGTCATGGTGGAACGCACCGACATTGCCATCGCCCAGCACCGCCGCCGCGATATGGGCCACGGCATCGTCGCCGACGATATCGATGAAGGCCTCGTGCCGCATCAGCGTGCCGTTGACCGACAAGGCAAAGCTTTTCAGCTGCGCCTCGGCCGCGACCCGCGCAAACAGATGCGCATTGCCCAGCTTCTGATGGCCCGCACGCTTCGCAGCGATGTAATGCAGCCTGGCACCCTTGGCCAGATCAGCCTCGATCACGCCATTCGAGCGCGCCCCGGCCATGCCGGTCTCCAGCAGGGTCAGTTCCGCTCCCTCCTCAACGCGGATGACGTGGTGCCATGTCACATCGGCATCCTCGCGCGCGCGGCGGTGGATAATATGGACCGGGCGCGACGGCTTTCCGGTCACACGGATCAGGACACCGTCCTGCGCCGCCGCGGTGTTCAATGCGGCGAAGGGACGCTTGACCGGATTTTGCCCGGAAGCCTCAAGCACGCCGTAAAGCCCCTTGGCCCAATGATCCGCACCGGTATCGGCCTGCGCCAGCGTGTCGATCTCGATCCCTTCCAGCGACAGGTCATCCGACTCCGCCGCATCGAAGGCACCATCCACGAAAACCAGCGTCAGGCGCGGCAGATCCAGAAACAGCGGCGAATCCGGTTCCCGCGCTTCGATCGGGATGGGCTGCGGAACGGGCGCGTTGAAGGGCCGAGGATCGGTATAGCGCCAATATTCGTCGCGCGGGCCCGGCAGCCCCATCTCGCGCAGGCGCGCCAGCGCATCGGCGCGGGCGCTCGCGGTGAAGCCGCCCCCGGGAAGGGACAACGCATCCAGCCGCGCCTGAAGCGCATCGACCGCCTTGGGCGCACCGCTGACCTGCGGCGTCACGTCTTTGGTCTGAACTGCGGCTTCGGACATCAGCCGGCCTCCGCCAACAGGTCGCCATAGCCCTCGTCCTCGACCTGCAAGGCCAGGTCCGGGCCGCCGGTCTTCACGATCCGGCCATTCGACATGATATGCACGACATCCGGCTGAATATGGTTCAGCAGGCGCTGGTAATGGGTGATGACCAGGAAACTGCGGTCGGGCGAGCGCAGCGCGTTCACCCCATCGGCCACCAGCCGCATCGCGTCCACGTCAAGGCCCGAGTCGGTCTCGTCCATGATGCACATGCGCGGCTCCAGCATGGCCATCTGCAGGATCTCGTTGCGCTTCTTTTCGCCGCCAGAGAAGCCCACATTGACCGGGCGCTTGAGCATATCCGCGTCGATCTGCAACTCTGCTGCCTTCGCCCGGATCACCTTGAGAAATTCGCCCGAGGAGATTTCCTCCTGCCCGCGTGCCTTGCGCTGCGCGTTCACGGCGGTGCGCAGGAAGGTCATGTTGCCGACGCCGGGGATCTCGACCGGGTATTGGAAGGCAAGGAACAGGCCGGCGGCAGCCCGTTCCTCGGGCTCCATCTCCAGCAGGTCCTCGCCATCCATGGTCGCCCCACCCTCGGTCACCTCGTAGCCGTCGCGGCCCGAGAGCACATAGGAGAGCGTCGATTTGCCAGAGCCGTTCGGCCCCATGATCGCATGGACCTGACCGGCGGGCACCTCCAGCGAGAGACCCTTGAGGATTTGCTTGTCCTCTTCCTCGAGTTTCACATGGAGATTGTTGATCTTCAGCATTTTCTTACCTCAGTCGATGGTGACGGCGGTGCCGGAGGCCGACACCATCAGCATGTTGTTGATGACCTCGTAATCGAGATCGACCCCGACCACGGCATTGGCGCCCAGGGTTGTTGCGTAATCCTGCATCTCGGCAAGCGCCGTCAGTCGCGCCTCGGCCAGCGCGGTCTCGTAGGCGCCCGAGCGGCCACCGACGATATCGCGGATCCCGGCAAAGACATCGCGGAACACATTGGCCCCGATGATCGTCTCGCCGGTCACCACGCCATGATAGGCGGTGATCTTGTGGCCTTCGATATTCTGCGTGGTCGTGACGATCATCCGACGCTGCCCTCCAGCGAAATGGCCACCAGCGACTGCGCCTCCATGGCGAATTCCATCGGCAGCGCCTGCAGGACCTCGCGGCAGAAACCGTTGACCACCAGGGCGACGGCCTCTTCCTCGTCCATCCCGCGAGAGCGGCAATAGAACAACTGGTCGTCATCGACCTTGCTGGTCGTTGCCTCATGCTCCACGCGGCTGCTGGTGTTCTTGACTTCGATATAAGGCACCGTATGCGCGCCGCATTTATCGCCGATTAACAGGCTGTCGCATTGCGTATAGTTGCGGCTGTTCGTGGCGCGCGGATGCATGCTGACCAGACCCCGATAGGTATTCTGCGCCTGCCCCGCCGAAATCCCCTTGGAGACGATCCGCGAACGGGTATTCTTGCCCAGATGCACCATCTTGGTGCCGGTATCGGCCTGCTGGTAGTTGTTGGCGATGGCGATGGAATAGAACTCGCCCTGGCTCTCGTCGCCGCGCAGGATGCAGGACGGGTATTTCCAGGTGATCGCGGAGCCGGTCTCAACCTGCGTCCACATCACCTTGGCCCGTGCCTCGCGGCAATCGGCGCGCTTGGTGACGAAGTTGTAGACACCGCCGCGGCCTTCCTCGTCGCCGGGATACCAGTTCTGAACGGTGGAATATTTCACCTCGGCATCTTCCAGCACGACGATCTCGACCACCGCCGCGTGCAGCTGATGGGTGTCGCGCTTGGGCGCGGTGCAGCCTTCCAGGTAGCTGACATAAGAGCCCTTGTCGGCGATGATCAGCGTCCGCTCGAACTGGCCGGTATTCTCGGCATTGATGCGGAAATAGGTGCTCAGCTCCATCGGGCAGCGCACGCCGGGCGGCACATAGACGAAAGAGCCGTCGGAAAAGACCGCAGAATTCAGCGTGGCAAAGTAATTGTCCGATTGCGGCACGACCGAGCCGAGATATTTCTTCACCAGTTCGGGATGCTCGCGAATCGCCTCGGAGATCGAGCAGAAGATCACGCCGGCCCTTGCCAATTCGTCCTTGAAGGTGGTGCCCACGCTGACCGAATCGAAAACCGCGTCGACGGCGACCTTGCGGCCCTCGGCAGGCGCGTCGCCCGCGCCCTCGACACCGGCCAGGATCATCTGTTCCTTCAGCGGGATGCCCAGCTTTTCATAGGTGGCCAACAGCTTGGGATCGACCTCGTCCAGCGATTTGGGCTTTTGCTCCATGCTTTTCGGGCGGGCGTAGTAATACTGGTCCTGGTAGTCGATCTTGGGATAGTGCAGCATCGCCCATTCCGGTTCCTTCATGGTCAGCCAGCGGCGATAGGCTTCCAACCGCCACTCGGTCATCCATTCCGGTTCCTCGTTCTTTTCCGAGATCAGGCGGACGATATCCTCGTTCAGCCCCTTGGGAGCGTAGTCCATCTCGATCTCGGTATCCCAGCCATATTTGTAACTGCCCATGTTCTGGACAGTCTCGACCGTTTCGCGGTCTACCCCTTCGCGAACGTCAAGATCGGTGGTCTCGGTCATCTCTTGTCCTTCCTCGGAGCAAGCGGCAGCTACCCATTCCTGTCGCGCCAGCGTGAATACGCGGATTCCCACGCATCCGCAAATCGGTTCATCTGATCCTCGTCCAAAGCCGGACTTATCGAGATCCGGATCGCGGACTGCGCCTGCGCGTCGTCATAACCCATTGCCTGAAGCGTACCACTGGTCCGGATCTTGCCCGACGAGCAGGCCGAACCTGCCGACACGGCAAAGCCCGCAAGATCCATCTGCATGACCTGCGTTTCACCCTTCCACCCCGATGTAAGAAGGCAAATGGTGTTCGGCAAGCGTTTGCAGGCTTTTCCGACAAAAATGGTTTCCGGCGCCACAGCGGCCAATCGCGCCTCCAGCGCATCGCGGCGGGCGGCAACCTCTTCCCACAGCCCGGCTTCCAGATCGCTCTGCGCGGCCTCGGCGGCGGCGGCGAAACCCGCGATGCCGATCAGGTTCTCGGTTCCCGCGCGGCGGCCCTGTTCCTGTCCGCCGCCGCGAATCCGTGCGAGGATATCGGTGCCCTTCTTCAGGATCAGCGCCCCGATCCCCTTCGGGCCACCCAGTTTATGCGCACTGACGAATCCCGCTGTCACGCCCAGCCAGTTGAAGGCAAAGGGGATTTTTCCGAAACCCTGGGTCAGGTCGCTGACCGCCAGCCCCTCGGGCAGATCCTGGATCACGCCGGTTTCGCTATTGGCAAGCTGCAGGGCGGAACGGCCCGGATCGGCAATGGTCACGGCACCGTCGCGATCGACCGGCAGGGATGTCTCGCACCATGCCTTGACCGCATCATGCTCGACCGGAGCGCAGGCCATGCCGCACCCGGCCAGCACCATCGCCGCCGCCTCGGTCGCGCCAGAGGTGAACACGACATCCGCCCCCTCGGCCCCAAGGGCGGCGGCAATGCGTTCGCGGGCCCGCTCCATCGCCATCTTGGCCGCACGCCCCTCGGCATGAACCGAAGAGGGATTCCCCGCGACATCCATCGCCTCGACCATCGCCGCCCGCGCCTCGGGGCGCAGCGGTGTGGTGGCGTTCCAGTCAAGATAGACGCGGCTCATCAAAGTGCATCCGCGATGGCTTCGGCCAGCCGCCGGGCGACCTCGTCCTTGCCCATGCGCGGCCATGCCTCGACACCATCGGGGCGAATCAGGGTGACCGCGTTCTCCTGCCCGCCCATGATCCCGGTCGCAGGGCTGACATCATTGGCAACGATCCAGTCGCAGCCCTTGCGCTTGCGCTTGGCGGTGGCGTTCTCGACCACGTCATGGGTTTCCGCCGCGAACCCCACGACCAGCGCGGGCCGGCGCCGCTCCAACTGGCTGATCCAGGCCAGGATATCGGGGTTCTCGACCATCTCCAGCGCCGGAGGATTGCCCGAACCGTCCTTCTTGATCTTCCTTTCCACCGCGTTGGTGACGCGCCAATCTGCTACCGCCGCCGCCATGACGGCAACATCGGCGGGCAGCGCGGCCTCGACGGCATCGCGCATCTGCCGGGCCGTCTCGACCCGGATGACATCGACGCCATCGGGCGGCGGAACACTCGCCGGGCCGGTGACGAAACTGACCTTCGCGCCCAGATCACGCAGTGCCGCCGCAATCGCCGCCCCCTGCGCTCCCGAAGAGCGGTTGGCGATATAGCGTACCGGGTCGATCGGCTCATGCGTCGGCCCGGACGTCACCACCACATGCCGCCCCAGGAGTGGTCCCGGCATCGTCCGCGCTTCCGGCTGTAACTTCAGCGGAGCATCCAGCGCCTCGCGGATCGCCGCCATGATCGCCTCGGGCTCGGCCATCCGGCCCGGTCCGAACTCGCCGCAGGCCATGTCACCCTCGTCCGGGCCGACGGTCAGGATACCGTCATCGCGCAAAACGGCCAAGTTGCGCTG
This sequence comes from Paracoccus methylarcula, assembly GCF_003007735.2. GTDB lineage: Bacteria > Pseudomonadota > Alphaproteobacteria > Rhodobacterales > Rhodobacteraceae > Paracoccus > Paracoccus methylarcula. The sequence goes on along the minus strand of NZ_PXNQ02000001.1, from coordinate 516,156 downwards.
CGTGGCCGGGTGGTTCCACATCCGCACATTCATCGCGGGCGCGATCAGCACCCGCTTGTCGGTGGCCAGCAGCAATGTCGAGGCAAGATCGTCGGCCAGCCCCTGTGCCATCTTGGCCATCAGATCGGCCGTCGCGGGCGCGACCACCACCAGATCGGCATTGCGGGAAAGCTGGATATGCCCGATCTCGGCTTCGGTCGAGATCTCGAACAACCCTTCATGCGCCGCCTCTCCGGCCAGCACCGAAAGGGTCATCGCCGTTGTGAACTCGGCCCCCGCCCGCGTCAGCACGGGCGTCACTGCCATGCCCTCGGCCCGGATCAGCCGAATCAACAGCGGCAGCTTGTAGGCCGCGATACCGCCGCCGATGATCAGAAGGATACGCTTGCCGTTCATTTCACCCCCAGGTTCTGTCCGACAGATAGCGATGCAACCCGCAACCCGCAAGAAAACCCGCCGATTAACCTGTTCTTAGCCGGGAGCGTTCATGTTCCCGATAAACGCAGACGGGGTCATGATGGTCGCAATCGCCTATTCGGTCGCCTTCGAAGGGATCGAGGCGCGCCTGGTCGAGGTGCAATGCTCGGTTGCGGCCGGGTTGCCGGGCTTTGCCATCGTGGGCCTGCCCAACAAGGCCGTCAGCGAGGCGCGCGAACGGGTCAGGGCGGCGTTCGGTGCGCTGTCGATTGCCCTGCCCAGCAAGCGGCTGACGGTGAACCTGTCTCCCGCCGACATGCCGAAAGAGGGATCGCATTTCGACCTGCCCATCGCATTGGCGATCCTTGCCGCGCTCGAGATCATCCCGGTCGAGGAACTGGGCCGCTGCGTCTGTCTTGGGGAACTGGCGCTGGACGGAAGGCTGGTGCCGGTCGCCGGCGCCCTGCCCGCCGCCATGACTGCCGCCGAGGACGACCGTGCCCTGATCTGCCCCCGCCCCTGCGGCGCCGAGGCGGCATGGGTCGAGACGGTTCCCGTCTTCGCCCCTGCCACGCTGCGCGACGCGGTCGATCACCTGACCGACCGCCGCCCGATGGCCCGCGCCATCCCCGGCACGATCGGCGACATCCCGGCGGCAGGCTGCCTGTCGGAGGTCAAGGGCCAGGAACGCGCGAAACGTGCCCTCGAGATCGCCGCCGCGGGACGCCATCATATGCTGATGGTCGGACCGCCAGGTGCAGGAAAATCCATGCTGGCGGCGCGATTGCCCGGCCTGATGCCACCACTCAGCCCGATCGAGGCGCTGGAAACCTCGATGATCCACTCCCTGGCCGGATTGCTGAAGGATGGTGGTATCTCGCGGCTCACGCCATTCCGCGAACCCCATCACACCGCCTCGATGGCCGCGATCGTCGGAGGCGGGCGGGGCGCCAAGCCGGGCGAGATCAGCCTCGCCCATAACGGCGTGCTGTTCATGGACGAGTTCCCCGAATTCCCCCGGCAAGTGCTGGAAACCCTGCGCCAACCCATCGAGACGGGCGAAGTCACCGTCGCCCGGGCCAATGCCCATATCCGCTATCCATGCCGCTTCCTGCTGATCGCCGCCGCCAATCCGTGCCGCTGCGGATATCTGGCGGATGCGGCACGGGCTTGCTCACGCGCGCCGAATTGCGGTGCCGATTACATGGGCAAGATTTCCGGGCCGCTCATGGATCGATTCGACCTGCGCCTCGAGATCCCTGCAGTCAGCTTCCACGATCTCGAATTGACCGCCGATGGCGAAAGCTCGGACAAGATCGCCTCCCGGATCGCGGCCGCGCGTGCGGTTCAAGCGCATCGTTTCCGGGACCACCCCCGCCTGCATGTCAATGCCGAAGCCTCTGGTGCGCTTCTGGACGACATCGCCAGCCCCGACAGCGAGGGCCGAGACCTGATCGCCAGGGCCTCCGAACGCCTCGGGCTGACAGCCCGAGGCTATCATCGCATTCTGCGTACAGCCCGCACGATTGCCGATCTCGATGGTGCCGAAAATGTCCGGGCGCCGCATCTGGCCGAAGCCATAAGCTATCGCCTGCCCTTCATCACGGGCGGCTGAACCGCCGATTCTTCTTTGTGGAAATACCTTCAAGGGCCACCGGAACGGCAATGGCCGCGTCGCTAGGACGGCCCCTGCCCCGAGGCCCGTTTCTCGATCGCCTCCCATATCAACGCCGCCGCGTTGATGCCATCGAAACGTTCCAGCTCCTGGATCCCGGTCGGAGAAGTGACATTGATCTCTGTCAACCAGCCGTCGATGACATCGATACCGGTGAAGATCAGCCCCTTCTCGCGCAGCACCGGCCCGATTCGCCGGCAAATCTCGCGCTCCCTCCCGGTCAGGTCGATCTTCTCCGCCCGCCCTCCGACATGCATGTTCGAACGCGCCTCACCCTCTTGCGGAACGCGGTTTATCGCCCCGACGGGCTCTCCATCGACCAGGATGATCCGCTTGTCGCCGCGCGCGACCGCCGGCAGGTACTTCTGCGCGATCATCGGCTCCCGGTTGATCCCGGCAAAGGTCTCGAGCAGGGCGGAAAGGTTGGGATCGCCGGGACGAAGATGGAACACGCCGGCCCCGCCATTGCCGTAAAGCGGCTTGACGATGATCTCTCCGTGACGCTCGCGAAACCGCCGGAAATCGGACAGGTCGCGAGCGATCATGGTCGGTGGGGTCAAATCCGGGAAATCCAGAACCATCAGCTTTTCGGGGCAGTTGCGCACCCAGAACGGATCATTGACGACCAGCGTTCCAGGATGCACCCGATCCAGCAGATGGGTCGAGGTCACATATCCCATGTCGAAAGGCGGATCCTGCCGGAGCCAGACAACGTCGAATTCGGTCAGTTCGACCTCGGCCCAATCACCGAAAGTCACATGATCGCCTTCAATGCGCCGCAACGTGACCGGACGGCCCCGCGCGATAACGCGCCCCTCGTCATAGCGAAGCTGATCGACCGTATACTGGAACAACCGGTGCCCGCGTGCTTCAGCCTCCAACCCGATGCGGAAGGTGCTGTCACCGTTGATGTCAACAGCCTCGATCGGGTCCATCTGCAATGCGACGTAAAGGCTCATCCCGCCCTCCTGAAATTCGTCGCTCGCTTGTCGCCCGAGGAACGGGCGGATGCAAGTGGCCCGGCATTAGCCGCCAAAAGCGTTCTCGATCACCTGGACCCGCCCCAGGCCATCCACCAACGCCGCATCGAAGCGCATCTCGCTCAGCAGCCCCGCGGGACGATCCCCGCAAAACTCGCAGGCAGCCATGCAGATGCGGTCCATCTGCCTGCGCAACAGCCGCTCCGCCGCCTGTGCATGGCTGGGGGCGGATTTCACCTCGACAAAGATCAGGGCGCCGCCGTGCTCACAGACCAGATCGATCTCTCCCGCCTTGCCCCGCCAACGCCGCGCAAGCACCTGATATCCCTGAGCCTCGTATTGAGCTTCCACCCGCTCCTCCGCGAGCAGGCCCGAGATCGCCGCGACCGCGCCCCGCCTTGCCCGCCCGCCGGAGTTCCGCCGCACTCGCGGGGTGGCGCGCCCGACATCGACATGGGTCTGATCTTCGAAAAACCGTGGTTGATAACCCATTGCGAACCATTCTCCTCAAAGGCAAAGCGTCGCCTCAATCCTCATCGCCTGCACCCCGCCCGGCAAGCGCGAGAGCGGTCTGATACACATCCCTTCTGCGAAGCCCCAGATCAAGCGCCACCTCGCGCGCGGCATCCTTGACCGTCATGCTGCGCAATCTTTCCTGCAGGGCAGACCGAAGCTGATCCTCATCGACGACAGCCGGAGCAGGACGATCCAGCACCAGAACCACCTCGCCCTTCAGGCTTTGCATACGCGGATCGGCCACCAGTTCTGCCGCCGTTCCCCGAATCACCTCTTCGAATTTCTTCGTCAGTTCCCGGGCCACGACGATAATTCGATTCGCCTCGATTTCGAACAACTCTTCCACTGTCTGGTTAACCCGCCTCGGGCTTTCGAAAAGGATCACCGTCGCATCGATCAACGCCCATTGCCGCAGCCATGTCGCGCGGGCAGCCTTGGTCGCGGGCGGAAATCCGGCGAACAGGAACCGATCGCTCGGCAGGCCCGACAGGCTCAGAGCCGCGAGTGCAGCGGACGGGCCGGGAACCGCATGCACCCGGCTCCCCTGTGCGGCCGCGTCGCGCGCCAGCCGATAACCGGGATCGGCGACCAGCGGCGTGCCGGCGTCGGATGCATAAGCCACGCTGCGCCCCTCGCGCAGCGCAGCCAGGATCGCCGGGCGCTGCCGGTCGGCGTTATGGTCGTGATAGGCCATGATCCGGCGCCCGCGCAGGGGCACTCCATGGATATCCATCAGGTGGCGCATCACCCTTGTATCCTCGGCCGCCAGCAGCTCCGCCGAGTTCAGAACGTCCAGCGCATGCAGGGTGATGTCCCGCGCCGCACCGATCGGGGTGGCAACCAGGTGGAGGCCGGGCTCCAGCGCCACCGCCTCGACATGCGCCGAAAGTCGGCGCGCCGGCTCGTCCGGGGTGGCACGGCCGCCTGTATTTCGGGGTGCTGGCCTTTCGCTCACGGGCATCTCCTTTTGCCGCTTTCGGACCCTTCGCCTGATTGCCAATCGCGGGCGATGGACATAGGCTGCTGCCCGTGATCCGCCGATACCTACATTACAGCAGGGAAATTTCATATGTTCGCAATTATCACAAGCCGGGGACCGAATCCGTTCCGCCGTCTGGCATTGCGTGCCGGGGCAGTCCTGTCCGCCTTCGTCATCGCCGCCTGTGAGCCGACGGGCGGAGGCAATGTCACCTCGGTCGGACCCGAGGCCGGCCAGATGATCGACCCCGGCCAGCCGGTCAAGGTGGCCTTGCTGGTGCCCGGCGGCACCGGAAACCCCAATATCGAGACACTGGCGCGCAGCCTGAAGAACGCCGCCCGCATGGCCGCCTCCGACGCGCAGGGGGCAAGCATCGACCTCGCCATCTACGACACGGGCGGAAATACCCAGCAGGCCGTCGCGCGGGCGAATGCCGCCGCCGATGCCGGGGCCCAGATCATCGTCGGGCCGCTTTACGCCGAGGCGGCGAATGCCGTCGGCGCAGCCATGATGCCCCGCAATATCAACGTATTGTCATTTTCCAACAATACCGAGGTGGCGGGTGGCAATGTCTTCGTGATGGGCACCAATTTCGCCAATATCGCCGATCGATTGGTCGGATATGGCGTCCGCCAGGGCAAGCGCAACGTCTATGTCGTGGCCGAGGACGACGTGGCGGGCCAGATCGGCGGCCGTGCCATCGAGGCCGCCATCGCCCGCAAGGGCGCAAGGCTGGCCGGGCGCAGCAATCACCCGGTCTCGATCACCGGCATCGACTCCGTCGCCCCGCAGATCACCGCGGCAGCGAAATCGGGCCAGGTGGATGCGATATTCATGACCGCCAATCATCAGGCCGTCCTGCCCTATCTGACCGAGAAACTGGCCGCTGCGGGCGTCACCTCGCAGGTCACCCAGTTCATGGGGCTGACCCGTTGGGACGAACCCCGCTCGCGCATGACATTGCAGCAGTTGCAGAACGGCTGGTTCGCGATCCCCGACCAGCGGCTCGCTCAGCAATTCAACGCCCGCTACCAGGCCGCCTATGGCGAAGCACCACACGCGCTGGCCCCCCTGGCCTATGACAGCATCGCGGCGATCGCCTCTCAGGTTCGTGCCGGCAAGCGCAACGCCCTGACCACCAGCGGGCTGACCCAGCGTTCCGGCTTCGCAGGGGTGGGCGGAGTCTTCCGGCTGCGGCCCGACCGCACCGCCGAACGAGGACTGGCCGTGGCCACGATCCGCAACAACCAGATGGTCGTCCTCGACCCGGCCCCGCGCGGCTTCGGCGGCTTCGGCTTCTGACCTTGAGCGACGCATCCACCGATACCGTCGTGCAAAGCGCCCCGGCATTGCCCGGGGCGCATGCCATATTCGAACCCGGCAATTTCCTGCCCCGACTGGACGCCGAATTGTCGGGCCTGGACCAGCCGCGCAACATCCGGAGCGCGACGGTTGCGGCGCTCGCCGAAGCGCGCGCCGCCGCGATGGCCGATATCGAGGCGGGCTTCCTCGGTCATCCGCGCGCCGCCCGCGAGTCCGTCCGTGCCATCGCCATGCTGACCGACGGCATCGTCACCGCGATCCATCACGTCGCCACGACCCACCTGCATCCGCTGCGCTCCCCTTCGGATGCCGAGCGGCTGGCGGTTCTGGCCGTCGGAGGATACGGGCGGGCCGAGATGGCCCCGGCATCCGATGTCGACCTGCTGTTCCTGACGCCCTACAAGATCACCCCTTGGGCAGAGAGCGTGGTCGAATCCATGCTCTACATGCTGTGGGACCTGAAGCTGAAGATCGGCCATTCGATCCGCACCGTCGATGACTGCCTGCGCCTTGGCACGGGCGACATGACCATCCGGACCTCGCTGGTGGAGCATCGGCTCGTCACCGGCCACGCCCCGCTCGCGCAGGAGCTCGGCACCCGGTTGTGGTCCGAACTGTTCGAGAAGACCATCCCCGAATTCGTCGAGGCCAAGCTGGAGGAGCGCGCCGCGCGCCATCAACGCCAGGGCGGTCAGCGCTATGTGCTGGAACCCAATGTCAAGGAGGGCAAGGGCGGGCTGCGAGACCTGCAGACGCTCTACTGGATCGCGAAATATATCCACCATGTCGATCGCGCCGTGGAACTGGTCGACCTGGGCGTCTTCACCCGCGACGAGCATCTCGCCTTCTGGCAGGCCGAGGATTTCCTCTGGGCCGTGCGCTGCCATCTGCACCTGATCGCGGGACGGCCGGTGGACGTGCTGTCCTTCGACATGCAGGTCGAGGTGGCGAAACGCATGGGCTATGCCGACAATGCCGCCCGGCGCGGGGTCGAATATTTCATGCAGGACTACTTCCGCCACGCCACCCGTGTCGGCGAGCTGACCCGGGTCTTCCTGACCGAACTCGAAGCCCGCCATGTCCGCAGCGCCCCGTTCCTCGGCCGCCTCTTCCGCAGGCGGCGCAAGCTGAAGGCGGGCTTTGTCGATCAGCATGGCCGGCTGGCGATCCAGGACGAGGCAGCGTTCGTCCAGGACCCGCTGAACATCCTGCGCCTGTTCGAAGAGGCGCTGCGCACCGGCATCCTGATCCATCCCGACGCCATGCGTCTTGTCGCCGCTAATCTCGACCTGATCGACGACCAGGTCCGATCGGATCCCGAGGCGATCCGCATCTTCATGGATCTGCTGCTCAGGCACGGCAATCCCGAACGCTCGCTGCGCCGGATGAACGAGCTTGGCGTGCTGGCCGCCTTCATCCCGGAATTCGAGCCGGTCGTGGCGATGATGCAGTTCAACCTGTATCACCATTACACGGTGGACGAGCATTCCATCCAATGCGTGGCCGCCCTGGCCGAGATCGAACGGGGCGAACACCCCGAGGATCTGCCCCTATCCAGCGAGATCATCAACGAGGGCATCAACCGGCGCGTCCTCTACCTGGCCACCTTGCTGCACGATATCGGCAAGGGCCGGCCCGAGGATCACTCGATCCTCGGCGCCCGCATCGCCCGCCGCATCGCGACCCGCTTCGGTTTTTCTCCCGAGGATGTCGAGACGGTGGAATGGCTGGTGCGCAATCACCTGCTGATGTCGGACGTGGCGCAAAAGCGCGACATCTCGGATCCCCGCACCCTGCGCGATTTCGCCAAGGCGGTGAAAACCCGCAAGCGGCTGGACCTGTTGCTGGTTCTGACAACCTGCGACATCCGCGGTGTCGGCCCGAACACATGGAACAACTGGAAGGCGGTTCTGCTGCGCAAGCTGCACCAGGAAACCGCCGCCGCCCTGGATAACGGGCTGGAAGAACTGAACCGCGACAAGCGCCAGAACGAGGCGAAACGCTCCCTGCGCCACCTGCTGATCGCCAAGGGTTGGGAAGCCAGGGAGATCCGCTCCGAGATCTCGCGCCATTACGACGCCTACTGGCCCGGATTGCCGACCGAGACACAGGCGGTCTTCGCCCAGCTTCTGCACCGGATCGGCCATGACGAGATCCGCATCGACCTGCATCCCGACACCGACCGCGACGCGACGCGCACGGCCTTCGTGCTGGCCGATCATCCGGGCATCTTCTCGCGGCTGTGCGGGGCGCTGACGCTGATGGGGGCGAATGTCGTGGACGCGCGCACCTACACGACGCGCGACGGCTATGCCACGGCGGTGTTCTGGATACAGGACGCCGAGGGCCATCCCTTCGCCGAAGACCGCCTGCCCCGGCTGCGCCAGACCATCCTGCGCACGCTCAAGGGCGAGATCGTCGCGCGAGAGGCTTTCGCCACCCGCGACAAGCCCAAGAAGCGCAACCGCGAATTTCGCTTTCCCACCCATGTCACCTTCGACAACGAGGGCAGCGACATCTACACGATCATCGAGGTCGATACCCGCGACCGTCCGGGCCTGCTCTATGACCTGACCCGGACGCTTGCCGCCAATCATATCCAGATCGTGAGCGCCGTGATCGCCACCTATGGCGCGCAGGTGGTTGACAGTTTCTACGTCAAGGACATGTTCGGGCTGAAGCTGCACAGCGAGTCCAAGCGGCTTTCGCTGGAAAAGAAACTGCGTTCGGCGATCGCCGACGGGGCAAAACGGGCAGAGGAATAGGCCAATGAAATCGGGGCTGGTGCGCGGATTCCTGTCTGTGGGGATCTGGACCTTCATTTCCCGCGTGTCGGGTTTCGTCCGCGATATCCTGATGGCGGCATGGCTGGGCACCGGGCCGGTGGCCGAAGCCTTCCTGATCGCGCTGTCGCTGCCCAACATGTTCCGCCGCTTTTTCGCGGAAGGCGCGTTCAATACCGCGTTCGTGCCGATCTTTTCCAAGAAACTGGAAGACCGTGCCGATGCCGAACGATTTGCCGCCCAAGCATTTTCGGGTTTGTTCACGGTGGTTCTTATCCTGACGGCGTTGGCGATGATTGCCATGCCCGGACTGGTCTGGCTTATGGCCTCGGGCTTCGCGGGGGACGAACGTTTCGCGCTGGCGGTCGAATATGGCCGGATCACGTTTCCCTATATCCTGCTGATCTCGCTGGCCTCGATGATCTCGGGCGTGCTGAACGCCAATGGCCGTTTCACCGCCGCCGCCGCCGCGCCTGTCCTGTTGAACCTGTTGTTCATCGTGGCGATGGGGCTGGGCCGCTGGCTGGGCTGGGACCTGGGGCTGACGCTGGCATGGGCTACGCCGCTGACGGGAATTGCGCAGCTTGGGCTGGTCTGGTGGGACGCGCATCGCAATGGCTGGACCTTCCGGCCGCGCCGCCCGCGCCTGACGCCCGATATGCGCCGCCTGCTGGCCGTGGCCCTGCCCGCCGCCTTTGCCGGGGGCGTGGTGCAGCTCAACCTGCTGATCGGGCGGCAGGTCGGCTCGCGTTTCGAGGGCGCCATCGGTTGGCTGGCCTATTCCGACCGTCTCTATCAACTGCCCCTTGGCGTCGTAGGAGCGGCTGTCGCCGTGGTCCTGCTGCCGGAACTGGCCCGTCGGCTGCGGGCCGAGGATCACGCTGGCGGGCAATCCGCCTATTCCCGCGCCACCGAGTTCGGGCTGTTCCTGACCCTGCCCGCCGCCTTCGCCATCGCCGTCATCGCCGAGCCGATGGTCGCGACCCTGTTCGAGCGCGGCCAGTTCAGCGCCCATGACACCAGCCAGACCTCCAAGGCGCTGATCGTCTATGCGCTTGGCCTGCCCGCCTTCGTGCTGCAGAAGATCCTGCAGCCGCTCTATTTCGCACGCGAGGATACGAAGACCCCGTTCCGCTTTGCCGCGATGTCGATGGTCGTGAACGCGGTCGTCGCTTTCGGGCTGATGCCGCTGATCGGGTTCCTTGCCGCCGCCATCGGCACTACCGTCGCGGCATGGGTCATGGTCGGCCAGCTCTGGTGGGGAACCGGCGCCATGGGACAGGCCGCCCGCGCCGATGCCCGGCTGCTGCGTGCCGCCCCCCGGATCGCACTGGCCTCGGCGCTGATGGCGCTCGCCCTGTGGTTCATGAAGGGCTGGCTCGACACCGCCGGAATCGGCCGCATTCCCGGCCTCGCCATCCTCGTCTTCGGCGGCGCCGTGATCTACTTTGCCCTCAGCTTCGCGACCGGGGCCTACCGGCTGTCGGAATTGCGGGCGGCGGTCCGGCGCTAGGACAGATCGGTTCCCGCCGGAACCGGCTGCCTGCTGCACCCTCTTCGGATCGGGTCCAGCGAAACACTGCTCACCTCTGCCCGGCTTTGCGCAATATCCGGCCATAGGGAAATCCACCCTCTGCCGTTCCACAACTCTACGGGGTATCCTGCGCAGATGCCTATTCTGCTTTTACTTCCCATCGCGGCGGTCGCCGCATTCCTGGCGGGATGGGACCGCCATGGTCTGCCCCGCTTACTGCTGCTGACATTCGGTATATTCGCAGCCGCGATCTGGCTGTGGATCGCGATCGCCTTTCTTGCCGTGAACAGGCCGCTGTGACGCATCGCAAGTCGTTCAGCCCGCCGCCGAACATCCCGACCGTCCAAGGAGAAGGACGGTGAGGTCCTCTCTGGTGGCGCTATGCTGCATGGCGCTCGGTGCATGCGCCGGGCCGGATATTTCGGGCGGTCCTCTGTCGCATGGGGCTTCGCCGGGAAATGTGACCTGCCTCGGGACCTCGTCCGGGATGAACGGCGCGGCGGTGCGGACTACCAATGCGACTCGCAGCCGCAGCGGTCTTTCGCCACTTCAATCCGACACGGTGCTGGCCAAGGCGGCGGCCCAGCATGCCTGCGACATGGCCAGGCTGGGCCGTATGAGCCATCGCGGCAGTGCGACCAGCAGTCCGGCCGACCGCGTGAAAGCCGGAGGATACAGGCCGAGACTGGTGGCCGAGAATATCGCGGCGGGCCCTTATGACATGGACCAGGTCCTGCGGGTATGGACAGACTCGCCCGGGCATCTCGGCAATATCATGATCCCGCAACTGCGGGATTTCGGCATCGGGCAGGCGATCGGCGCGGATGGGAGAACACGCTATTGGACAGCGGTCTACGCTACGCCCGAATGATTTCCTTCCGGGTGTTCCCACGGCATTCCGGGCTTCCGGATGCTGCCACCTTCCGCTGACTTGCCGATTCTTCCCGTCTGCGCGACGCTGTGACATGCTCGGTCATCGGAGGAGAGGACCATGGCGAATACAGATGGGGTGTTGATCCACCCTGCCGTCGATAACGGCATCAAGCAAACCGATCCGAATTTTTCAGGCGGCGTATTGAGTTGTCTCTGTAGTACCAACCCGGTGAAAGTCCGGGTCAGCGCTCAGACCGCGCATAACCATGTCTGCGGTTGCACCAAGTGCTGGAAACCCGAAGGGGCGGTCTTCAGCCAGATCGCGGTGGTTTCGCGCGATGCGGTCGAAGTGCTGGAAAACGGCGACAAGCTGGAGATCGTGAATGCCGATGCGCCGATCCAGCGGCACCGCTGCCGCGAATGCGGCGTGCATATGTATGGCCGGATCGAGAATACCGGCCATCCGTTCCACGGGCTCGATTTCGTGCATACCGAATTGTCGCCCGAAGAGGGCTGGTCGGCACCGGAATTCGCGGCCTTTGTCAGCTCGATCATAGAATCAGGTGTTGATCCGTCGCGGATGGATGGCATCCGGGCGCGCCTGCGCGAGTTGGGCCTGCATCCCTATGACACCTTGTCGCCGCCGCTGATGGACGCCATCGCCGCGCATGTGGCGAAAACCTCGGGTGTCACCAGCAGGGCCGCGCCGCAAGAGGAAAAATCGGACACTCGCCGCGACGAGGAAACCGCAGCCGGAAACGAAAACCGGGAAACGGCCAGCGCGAGCACGCCGCCCCCGCCGCCGCCGCCCGCCGAATCCGGTTCGATCATCGGCAGGCTCCTGAACCGCTTGCTGGGCGGCAGCCGCTAGGGAATCAGGAGCGGCTGCGAAGCAGCCCCATGATCTCCTTGGTGCGCTCAAGGATCGGGGTTGCCACTTCGTCGGCACGATCTGCGCCATCGCCAAGGATTCGGTCGATCTCGGCCGGGTCGTCCATGAACTCGCTCATCTTGCGGGTGATGGGCGAGAGCGCCTCGACGGCGACTTCCGCCAGCGCGGGCTTGAAGGCCCCGAAACCCTGCCCCTCGAACCGGGCCAGAACCTCGTCGGGGGTCTGATCCGCGAGGGCGGCAAAGATATTGACCAGGTTCCGCGCCTCCGGACGATCCTTGAGGCCCTCGATGCTGCCGGGCAACGGATCGGCATCGGTGCGGGCCTTGCGGATCTTTTGCGCGATGGCGTCGGCATCGTCGGTCAGGTTGATGCGGCTGGCATCCGACGGGTCGGATTTCGACATCTTCTTCGAGCCGTCACGCAGCGACATGACACGGGTGGCGACGCCTTCGATCAGCGGCTCGGTGATCGGGAAATGCTCGATCTTGTAATCGTGGTTGAACTTGGCGGCGATGTCGCGGGTCAGTTCCAGATGTTGCTTCTGATCTTCGCCCACCGGCACGGCGGTGGCCTGATAGGTCAGGATGTCAGCAGCCATCAGCGCCGGATAGGCCAGCAGGCCGAGGCTGGCATTCTCGCTGTTCTTGCCCGCCTTGTCCTTGAACTGGGTCATCCGGTACATCCAGCCGACCCTTGCCACGGTGTTGAACAGCCAGGCCATCTCGGCATGGGCGCTGACTTGCGACTGGTTGAACAGGATCGACTGGCGCGGATCGACGCCCGAGGCCATGAATGCCGCCGCACCCTCGCGGATGCGCTGGCGCAGGACATCCGGATCCTGCCAGACGGTGATCGCGTGCAGATCGACGATGCAATAGACCGTTTCCGAGCCACTGCCCTGCAATGCGGCAAAACGCTTCAGAGCGCCCAGGTAGTTCCCGAGCGTCAGCCCGCCTGAGGGTTGGATTCCCGAAAAGATGCGGGGGGTAAAGCGCGTATTGGTCGTCTCGCTCATGTCCGGGCCTGCTTGGAATTTCTTCGAAGCTGGCTTAGCTGTTGGCGCAAGCGACCGCAACAGCGAAGGAACGCCCATGCGCGAGGGGACAAACGAACCACCCATCAACCCGCTGCCCGCCGTTGTCTGGCTGCTGGCCATGCCCATCATCGCCAGCGAGGCGGTGTTCGGGCTGGGCCGGCTTGGGCTGATCGGCGGAGCCGAAGGGGTGGGGCTGCGCCTGTCCGGGCTGCAGATGAGTGCCTATGCGCCCGAGATGGTGCAGCGGATGTGGGCCGTGGGAGAGATCGATTGGGGGCAGGCCTACAGGTTGCTGAGCTATCCCTTCGTCAATTCCTCGATGATGCAGGCATTGTTCGTGCTGGCCTTCACGCTGGCGCTCGGCAATCTGGTCGCACGGGAATTCCGGCCCTGGGCGGTGGTGGCGCTGTATCTGGGATCTGCTGTGGGCGGGGCGCTGGTCTACACGGTGGCGATGTCCTTCCTGCCCGGCCGTCCCGCACCGCTGATCGGCGGCTATCCGTCGGTCTACGGGCTGGTCGGCGCCTTTACCTTCCTGCTCTGGACAAGGCTTGCGGCGGCGAATGCCAACCGGATGCGGGCCTTCACGCTGATCGGGATGCTGCTGCTGTTCCAACTGGTTTTCGGCATCGTCTTCGGTGGCGCAGGCTATGGCTGGATCGCCGAGATCGCCGGTTTCGCCATGGGCTTCGGGCTCAGTTTCCTGCTGGTGGATGGCGGAATGGCACGAGCCTTGCGGCATCTCAGGCAAAGATGATCGACGCGATCACAGGAGCCGGACATCCCGGGACCGCGTCGGAATTTGCCGATATGGCGGGTATACGGGTTCGGCCAAGCGCGCCCGTCAGGCCATTGGCCGCGCCTTGTCCAACACCTCTGCCGCGCGAGACAAGCCCGGCGCCAATGGCAACAGATCGGCTTGCAAGGCATGGTAAATATCCGGTTTGCCCGGGAATTGCGTCGCTGCGGGGAGATTGTTTTCGTCCAGTTCCGGGAACCAGCCGCCTCGCGCATGATCAATCAGACTGGCATCGGCGAATTGCCAGAGCCGCCGATACCATGCCTCATCGCTGTCCCGGCCTTCCAGCTTGATCAGCGCGGCCAGCGCCCCGATCGCCTCGGTCACCGGCCACCAGTAGCGCGCCGGGTTATCGACCTCTCCGCCGAATTTCAGCGTATAGGCAAAGCCCTGCCTTTCCTCGTTCCAGGCATCCGCCAAGGCGCGTTCGACCAGCGCCCGCGCGTGCATGGGCGCCTGCCCCTCCGGCCGTCCCGCGAGATCCCAATATTGGAGCAGCAAACGCGCCATCTCGAAGGAATGGCCCGGAGTGGTCCCGGCGGGTCGGAACATCGGATTGCCCGCATAGCCCCGATCGGGCTGCCAGTCCTCGTCGTAATGTTCGGGGATGCGCCAATCCTCCGCCGCCGCCTGCCCGGCGATGAAGAAATCCAGGATACGCCCGGCGCGGGCCAGGTATTCCGCCTCTCCGGTCGCCTCATGGGCGGTCAGCAGCGCCTCGACCCCGTGCATATTGGCGTTCATGCCGCGATAGGTCGAAAAGGGCTGCCAGTCGTGGGCGAACTCGTCGCGGAACAGACCCCGTTCCTCGTCCCAGTAGTGCCGGTCCAGCACTTCGGCGATATCGGCCAGTAGCCGGTCGGCATCCGGATGGCCGGCCATTTTCGCGCTCGAGGCCGCCAGCAGCACGAAGACATGACCGTAAGCCAGCTTGGTGCCATCCGCCGCGCCGTTCCCGTCAACCGACCACAGATAGCCGCCATGCTGCGGGTCGCGATGCTTGTTCCACAGGAAATCCATGCCCCGGTCGATGATACCGGCGCGATCCTCGCGCCCGGCCATCCGCGCCAGGGCATAGGAATGCACCAGCCGCGTTGTGGTATGCAGTTCCTGCACTTCCCCCGCCAGCGGCCTGCCCGCCAGATCCAGCGTATGGAAGCCGCCGCCCTCGCGCGGGCTGGCATCGAAGAAATCCAGCGCAAGCCGCGCATCGCGGACCAGCCAGGCATGATGGGCCGGGTCTTCCAGCCAATGGGTTTGCGCCTCGGTATTGCCGGGTCCGTCGATCATCCGTTCCTCCACATTCAGCGTTTACGCATGGCGTCCATGAGCGCGGCCCCGAAAGAGCCTTGCCCGCCATTCTCGGCTCGCGGAGCCGCTTTTCCACCCTTTGGCCCGTCCCGCCCCGGCTTGCCGTTCTGCATGGGGGCGCCCTTCTTCGCCGGACCTCCTCGCTCTGCCTGTCCGCCGCCATCCTTGCGCATGGTCAGCCCGATGCGCTTGCGGGGAATATCTACCTCGGTCACGCGCACCTTCACCACGTCGCCAACCTTGACGACCTCTCCCGGGTCCTTGACGAAACGGTCGGCAAGCTGGCTGATATGCACCAGCCCATCCTGATGCACGCCGATATCGACGAAGGCTCCGAAAGCCGCGACATTGGTCACCGTGCCCTCCAGAGACATGCCCGGACGCAGATCCTTGATATCCTCGATCCCGTCGGCGAATGACGCGGTGACAAAGCCGGGGCGCGGGTCGCGGCCCGGCTTTTCCAGCTCGGTCAGGATGTCGCGGATGGTGGGCAGGCCGAAATGCGCATCCACGAAATCCTCGGCCCTGAGGCTCTTCAGTGCCGACCCATCGCCCATGATCGCGCGAATGTCGCGCCCGCAGGCCTTCACGATCCGGCGCGCAACCCCATAGGCCTCGGGATGGACCGCCGAAGCGTCCAGCGGTTCGTCGCCTTCGCGGATACGCAGGAAACCGGCGCATTGTTCATATGCGCGGGGGCCAAGGCCCGCCACGTCCTTCAGCGCCGCGCGCGAGCGGAACGCGCCATTGCCGTCGCGATGCGCCACGATGGACCCGGCAAGCCGCGGCCCCAGCCCGGCCACATGGGCGAGCAAGGCGCTTGACGCCGTGTTCAGGTCGACGCCGACCGCGTTCACCGCGTCCTCGACCACCGCTTCCAGTGCCTTGGTCAACTGCCGCTGGTCCACGTCATGCTGATATTGCCCCACGCCGATGGATTCGGGCGGCACCTTGACCAGTTCCGCCAGCGGGTCCTGCAAGCGCCGGGCGATCGAGACCGCGCCGCGCAGCGACACGTCCAGATCGGGGAATTCCTTCGCCGCCAGTTCCGAGGCGGAATAGACCGAGGCCCCCGCTTCGGACACGACCACCTTGGTCGGCGCCTTCACACCCTTGGGCAGGCGTTTCAGCATATCGGCAACCAGCCGTTCGGTCTCGCGACTGGCGGTGCCGTTGCCGATGGCGATCAAATCGACATCGTGACGCGCGATCAGCGCCAGCAGCGTGGCCTCGGCCCCCGCGACGTCTTTCCTGGGCGGAAAGGGATACAGCGTCGCGGTATCCAACAGCTTGCCGGTCGCATCCACCACCGCCAGCTTGACGCCGGTGCGGATGCCGGGATCGAGCCCGATGGTCGCCTTGGCCCCGGCGGGTGCGGCCAGCAGCAGATCCCGCAGGTTGCGGCCAAAGACCCGGATCGCCTCGTCATGGGCGCGGTGCCGCAACTCGGTCAGCAGGTCGATATACATGGTATTCGACAGCCGCACCCGCCATGTCCAGCCCGCCACCTGCCGCAGCCATTGGTCCCCGGGCTGATCGCCCAGCCTGCCCATCGCCTGCACGACGATCCCCTCGGCCCGCGCCGCGCCGGTTTCGGGATCGGGCGAGATGTCGATGGTCACGACCTCTTCCTTGGCTGCCCGCAGGATCGCCAAGGCCCGGTGCGCGGGAATATCGGCCCATTTCTCGCGATGGTCGAAATAGTCCGAGAATTTCGCCCCCACCTCTTCCTTGCCCGTCACGACCTTGGCAGCAATATGGGCCTCCATCCGCATGAAGTCGCGCAGCTTCCCCAGCAGTGCAGCATTCTCGGACAGTTCCTCGACCAGAATATCGCGCGCACCGTCCAGCGCCGCTTTCACGTCCGGCACAGCCTCGGTCACATAGCCTTGCGCCAGCACCTGCGGATCGGCCGCGCGCTCGTTCTGGATGGCGCGCAGCAGGGGTTCCAGCCCGTTCTCGCGGGCGATCATCGCCCTGGTGCGGCGCTTGGGCTTGAAGGGCAGGTAGATGTCCTCGAGCGCGGCCTTGGTTTCGGCCCCGGCGATGGCGCGGGCCAGATCGTCGGTCAGCTTGCCCTGCTCGCGGATCGAACCGAGGATCGTCTCGCGCCGTGCTTCCATTTCGCGCAAGTAACCCAAACGATCGGCCAGGTTCCGCAACTGCGTGTCGTCCAGCCCGCCCGTCACCTCCTTGCGATAGCGCGCGACGAAGGGAACCGTTGCCCCGCCATCCAGCAATTCGGCCGCCGCGGTCACCTGCGCGGGACTGGCACTGATCTCGGTCGCGATGATGCGGGCGATGCGTTGGGCTGAATCCATGTGATCCTCTCTCAGTCCGGGACCGCAGTCTTAGCCTTGCCGCGCATTCCCGCCAAGCATCTAATCAAGCTGCAACTCCGGCATATTCGCCGCCTCCTCCTGCAGGGCCTTGTCGCCCACGCTGTCACGCACCGCCTCGCGCAGCGCGCGAGAGCGTTTCAGCACCCGGCGGAAACTGGTCTCGTTGAGTTCCAGCAGGCTGGTCGGCGTGATCGCCCTGACCTCGGCGCGCCGTGGCTTGCCGGTCAGGACCCCGATCTGCCCGAACATGTCGCCACGTCCAAGGCGGGTGGTCTGGCCGGCGATCTCCTGTTCGACCGCGCCCGAGGCCACGAAGAACACGCTGCGGGACGGGCTGTCCTTGCGCGCGATGATCTTGCCTGCGTTGATATAACGGGTGCGCAACGCGCGGCCGAGCCGGCGCAGCTCGGCCTCGTCCAGATCGGCAAAAAGCGGAAATTGCCGGACCAGTTCCTCCTTGCGCAGGGCAAGATCCAGATGCGGGCGGCCTTCGGTTTCCGTGCGGCGGCGGCCGATATCCTGCATCAGGGCAGTGTGCAGCTCGGCCCCGATCAGCCCGTCCTCGCGCATGGCGTTGTATTCGCCCTCTTCGAGCCGCAGCGCCGTTCGGCGGATGAAACGGCGCTCCAGCTTTTCGGCATAGCCGGGATATTGCAGCCTCAGCCCCTCGATCGCCGTGGCCACGGCCTCGACCCTGCGGTTCAGCAATTCATGCAGCAGTTCCGCCACCCGGCGGCCATGAATACGGCGGATGCGGTGGTCGATGAAGCCATGCAGATCGCGCAGGATCAGCCGCTTGGCCAGCAGCATCTCGAACCGGTCGGCGGTCATTCGCGCCAAGGGCCGCGCGATCCTGAGCCGGTTGCGCAGGAACGCCGCCAGCCGGAAATCCGCGCCATAGCGCAGGCTGCGCCGGGCCGCCCGCTGATAGCCCGTTCGCCCGCCGGTCCGCGCCGCCTCGATCAACCGGTCGGCGTCGAACAGCATCTGCTCGGACAGCCGGGCGCTGATGGCGCGTTCGCGAAAACGCTCGAGGATCACCTCGCGTTCATAGCCCGCCAGCGCGATCAGCCCCAGGGTGATGCGGTCACGGTCGAGGATCTCGGTATTGTCCTCGGCCTCGGCGCGCTCGACCGCCGCATCCAGCCGCTCGGCAAAACGCTTGGCCTCGGAGCGGACGGTTTCCCGCGTCAGTTCGTAATTCTCGGTGGTCTCGGCGATCTCCTCGCGCACCGTCTGCAGGGAGACGGCGATCACCTGGTTGGAGAGCGCCACGTCCAGCGGGGACAGCTTGTCCAGCCCCAGCCTGCCGATCACCCATCGCAGGCTCGTGCCCTGCACCAGCAGCGTGAACAGGGTGAAACCGGTCGCGAGGATCCCCACCAACCGCTTGGTCTCGACCGGCACGCGCAGGCTTTCCGTCACCGCCAGCGCCAGCGCCAGCGTGACCGCACCGCGCAGCCCGCCCCACAGGATCGCGGTGCGGTAGCGCCGGTCTACATTGGGCGAGACGCGCAGCGCCGACAGCAGCGGCATCAGCCCGAACAGCACGATGGCACGGGCGAGCAGTGCCGCGCCGATGACCACCAGCACCAATGCGAAATCACCGGGCCGAGCCTCGCCCAACAGGCGGGGAATCAACAGCGCGGCAAGGATGAAGATCAGCGCCCCGGCCCAATGCGCCAGCAGGTCCCAGACCTCGCGCAGATTGGTCCAGAAAGCGGGCGACAGCCGCCCGGGTCCGATGATGTTCATGGTCAGCCCGGCCACCACCACACCGATCACGCCCGAGGCTCCGAAAAGCTGCTCCGAAATGATGTAGGCAAGGTAGGGCACTGCGACCGAGACCGAGATCTGCGCCAGTTCGAACCGCGCGAACAGGACCATCATCGCCACGGCGACACGCGCGGTCAGCCAGCCCCCTATGGTGCCGCCGACGAACAGCATCGGAAAGCCCCTGATCGCCTCGCCCAGGCCAGGATCGGGCAGGCCCAGCATGACGAAGCCCATGAACAGGCCGAACAGCGCAATGGCGGCGGCGTCATTCAGCAGGCTTTCGCCCTCGATGATCCGTGCCAGCCGGCGCGGGGCCGAGAGAGAGCGGAAGATCCCCACAACCGCCGAGGGGTCCGTGGTCGACACGATCGAGCCGATCAGCAGGCAGACCACCAGCGGCAGCCCGCTGACCCAGGACAGGGCGTAGCCGATGGTCGCCGTGGCAACGAAGACCGCCACCACCGCCAGCGTGAGGATCGGCACCCAGTCATCCAGCATCCGCCTGACATTCATCCCCAGTGTCGCCTGGAAGATCAGCGTCGGCAGGAAGACATAGAGGAACACGTTCGAGCGGATCGGAAGTCCCAGGATCGCCTCGGCCACCGGGTTCAGCGCATCGGTCAGTTCGGTGCGCAAAAAGAAGATCGCCCCCGCCCCGATCAGCGTGCCCAGAACCGCAAGGATCACGCTGTAAGGCAGCGACAATCGCGCCGCCAAGGGTTCCGCGAGGCCGATGACGACGAAAAGCGATGCCGCGATGGTAGTCAGAAGAACGATATCCATATCCTTGCGATAGCGGGAAAACCCCGGGCAGGGAATATCACGGAGCGTCTCGGGGGTCGGATATTTTCCAATCTGCCTTGCGGCGCGCGCGCCGGATCGGGATCTGCCCGGGTTGCGGTTCGATCGGACAAACCCACGCTAGGGCTTGCGTCCTGCGATGGCCGGGGGATTTCGCATCCCCGTCGCCGGATGGTTCTCAAACCAGTGGTGCACCACCCGACAACCCTCAGCGGGATATTTGCATGAAGAAGAACGGCCATAACTCTGGCGAACCGCCAGCCCGGCCTATGACTGGTGTTCAACGATAGCGTTTGATGTGTCAGCAGCCCCGGCCGCCAGAAGCGCCAGATCGTGATGCCCCCTCCCGGCCAGTTCCACCGCCGCGCGCCATGCCCGCAACCCGCTGCGGCAGCACAGCACCACGCGCCGCCCCGCCGGGGGCTGCCACGCGGCCATCGCCTCGGGGGCAAGCCGCAGGGCACCGGCCGTGATCTTGCATGGAGCCTCGCTTTCGGGACGCAGCTCGACCACGCAATCGGCGTCGCGCAGATCGGCCCGTGCGACAAAGGGCAGCGCGGGTCCCTCGGGCTCGGGCGCATCGTCAAAGCGGAAACTGCCGAAACGCCACGCGGCCAGATCGACCGTCACCGCTTGCCCGATAGGCGAGGGCTTTACCCCCAGTAGAATCGACAGCGCCATCTGCGCCTGCAACGCCCCCATCACTGCGACGACAGGCCCCATGACCCCTGCCGTCGCGCAGCTTTGGGCCTGTCGCGGCAGATCGGGAAACAGCGCACGCAGGCTTGGCCCGGTGCCGCAGAACCCGCCCACATATCCCTGCCGCCCCAGCACCGAAGCGGCGATCAGCGGCAGGCGGCGGTGCATGCAGGCATCCGAGAGGATATAACTTACGGCGAAACTGTCCGCCGCGTCGATCACCAGATCGGTGTCCTCCAGCATCGCACCGACCGTCACCGGGTCCAGCCAGCCGCGAACCGCCTCGGCCATGATCTGCGGGTTCAGCGCCATCGCCTCGCGCGCGGCGCAATCGGCCTTGGGCCTGCCTATATCGGCTTGGCGGAACATCGTCTGGCGATGCAGGTTGCTTTCATCGACGCGATCGCCATCGACGATCCGCAGATGCCCCACGCCCGCCCCGGCCAGCGCCGGAATCACGGTCGCACCCAGTCCCCCCGCACCGACGATCAGCACCCGGGCAGCGGCCAGCCTCGCCTGCCCCTCGGTACCGATCTCGGGCAGGATCACCTGCCGGTCATAACGGGACATGCGCACCCTCCCGCGTGGCCGCGATCCATTCCCGGCAGCGCGCCTCGGGATCGGAGGCGGTCTGGATGTCAGTGACCACCGCCGCGCTGTCCGCGCCCGCCGCAAAAACACCGGGCAGGCGTTCGGGTGTCAGCCCGCCAATGGCAACCAGCGGCACATCGCCCACCCGCCGTTTCCAGTCGCGAACACGATCCAGCCCCTGCGGACCCCATTTCATCTTTTTCAGCAGCGTCGGATAAACCGGCCCAAGCGCCACATATTCCGGGCCGAAGGACAGTGCGCGGTCCAGTTCCGCCTCGTCATGGGTGGACAGGCCAAAGCGCACCCCGCCCCGGCGCAGCGCGTCGAAATCGGTGCTGTCCATATCCTCCTGCCCCAGATGGACGAAATCCACGCCCATCTCCAGCGCCAGTTGCCAGTAATCGTTCAGCACCAGTTGCGCCCCATGCGCCGCGCAGCAATCGCGCGCCCGTGCCACCTGATCGCGCAGGGCAGCACCTTCGGCGTCCTTGACCCGCAACTGCACCAGCCGCACGCCCAGGGGCACCAGCCGCTCCAACAGGTCCGCGCTGGCAGTGATGAGGTAAAATCGATCCAGCCTCATGACAGCGCCGCCATGCCGAATATCGGGGTCGAGGCCACCGCCATGTCGCGCTGCCCCATCAGCCCCGCCTCATGCGCCAGCCTCCCGGCCTGAACCGCCCCGGCAAAGGCTCGCGCCATCGTCACCGGATCGCCTGCCTTGGCCACGGCAGTGTTCAGCAATACCGCGTCAAAGCCCATCTCCATCGCCTTCGCCGCCTGTGACGGAGCGCCGATCCCCGCGTCGATGACCAGCGGGACATCCGGGAAATGCGCCCGCATCGTGCGCAGCGCATCCTCGTGCCGCAGCCCCTGCCCCGAGCCGATCGGCGCGCCCCATGGCATCAGCACTTGGCACCCGGCCTCGACCAGCTTCTCGCCCAGGATCAGGTCCTCGGTCGTATAGGGAAACACTTCGAAGCCATCGGCACACAGGATTCGCGCCGCCTCGACCAGCGCGAATGGATCGGGTTGCAATGTATCGGCATGGCCGATCACCTCCAGCTTGATCCAGTTGGTGCCGAACAACTCGCGCGCCATCTGCGCCGTGGTGACTGCCTCGCGGGCGCTGTGGCAGCCCGCCGTGTTGGGCAGAAGCCGGCAGCCGCTGGCCTTGATCAGGTCGCGAAACCCCGCGCCCCCTGCCCCTTCCCGGCGCAGGCTGACAGTGATGATCTCTGCCTCCGAAGCGGCAATCGCGTCACCCAGCACCCTGGGTGAAGGATATTGCGCCGTTCCCAGCATCAGCCTTGATTTCGGCGTAATCCCGTAAAACATCGCTCAGCCCCCTTGCATGGGTGACAGCACTTCGATCCGCGCGCCATCGGTCAAGACGGTCCCGTCCCGCATGCCGCGCGGCACGAACTCACCATTCAGCGCTGTGGCGACCGAGGGCGCGGCAAGCCCCTGCTCCTCGATCAGTTCGGACAGGGTGGCGGCGGCGGTCTCGACCTGCTCGCCATTCAGTTCAACTCGCATCTCGCATCTCCATCTTCAGGCGGTCCGCCAGGGTTTCGGCCAGTGCCGGAGCCATCAGGAAGCCGTGGCGATACATGCCGTTGACATGGATGCGCCCGTCTTGCTCGCGGATCGCGGGAATATTGTCGGGGAATGCAGGGCGCAGCCCCGCACCTGCCTCGACCAGCCGCGCCTCGGCAAAACCGGGATGCAGGGCATAGGAGGCGGAGAGCAGTTCCATGATCGCGCGGGCAGTGATCGGGCCGGGATCATCGGTCTCGACCATGGTTGCGCCGATCATGTAGCGCCCCTGCCCGCGCGGCACGACATAGCAGGGAAAGCGCGGATGCAGCAGCCGGACCGTTCGGGTCAGTTCCAGATCCTGGGCCTCGACGATCAGCATCTCGCCCCTGACCCCGCGCAGATCGGGCAGCATGTCGCGCGCGGCCATCCCCCGGCAATCGATCACCCGCCCACGCGGCTCGCCCCGCCGGATCGGCACGCCCTTGCCGGTCAATTGGTCCCGCAGAGCGGTCATGGCGGCGCGCGGATCCAGATGCGCCTCGTCGGGGAAGCAAAGCCCGCGTGCAAAACGCCCCGCAAGCTCAGGCTCCAACGCGCCGGGATCAGCGGCGTCATGCCCCCGCGTCAGCCGCGCGAAACGGTCCAGTTCCACAGCATCCCGAGGCGGAGCCACGACCAGCGTGCCGCGCCGGACCACCCCCGGCACCCGCGCCGCCCACCAATCGGCGGCACCCGCCCCGGCGGTCACGACCTCGGATGGCGCGGATTCCCCTTCGCATCCCGGAGCCAGCATTCCCCCGGCCCAATGCGAGGCCGGGGTGGAGTTGTCAGTGAGCAGTTCGACGGGCAAGCCCCGCTCGGCCAAGGCGGTTGCGACGCAAAGGCCGGTGACACCGCTACCGATGATCGAAAACATCAGCTTGCCCCACGCGCGGAATCAACACCCAACAAGCCGCCGCGTAGCGCCCGTCCGCCCCGTCGTGCCTTGCATGCATTCGCATGTTGGGCAGGCGCTTTGGTGCCGTCATCCTGCAGGACAGAAGTTGTCCGGGACTGCACCATGAAATGCAGTCCAAGACCTGATGCCGCCCACGCAACGGACGGGTGCCGCGCAGCCCGGTTCCGAAACAGGGTCATCCCTCCGCCTTCTCGATTTCCTCGACCGGCATGTAGAGATCACCGCCCTCGCGATATTTCCCTGCCATTTCCTCCATGCCCTTGGCGCGCGCCTCGGCCCGGATGTCATGGCTGATCTTCATCGAGCAGAATTTCGGCCCGCACATCGAACAGAAATGCGCCACCTTATGCGCCTCTTTCGGCAAGGTCTGGTCGTGGAACTCACGCGCCGTGTCAGGATCGAGCGAGAGGTTGAACTGATCCTCCCACCGGAACTCGAACCGGGCACGCGACAGCGCGTCATCACGCAATTTCGACGCCGGGTGTCCCTTGGCCAGATCGGCCGCATGGGCGGCAATCTTGTAGGTGATCACGCCGGTCTTCACATCGTCCCGGTCGGGCAGACCCAGATGCTCCTTGGGCGTGACATAGCACAGCATCGCCGTGCCGAACCAACCGATCATCGCCGCGCCGATGGCACTGGTGATATGATCGTATCCCGGCGCAATGTCCGTCGTCAGCGGCCCGAGCGTGTAGAAGGGCGCCTCGCCGCAATGGGTCAGCTGCTTGTCCATGTTCTCCTTGATCTTGTGCATCGGTACATGGCCGGGGCCCTCGATCATGACCTGGCAGTCTTTCGCCCAGGCGATCTGCGTCAGCTCGCCCAGGGTTTCCAGCTCGGAGAATTGCGCCGCGTCATTGGCATCGGCAATCGAGCCGGGGCGCAGCCCGTCGCCAAGGCTGAAGCTGACATCATAGGCGCGCATGATGTCGCAGATCTCGTCGAAATGTTCATAGAGGAACGACTCGCGGTGGTGATGCAGGCACCATTTCGCCATGATCGAGCCGCCACGGCTGACGATCCCCGTCACCCGCTCGGCGGTCAGGTGAATGAAGGGCAGCCGCACGCCCGCATGGATGGTGAAATAGTCCACCCCCTGCTCGGCCTGTTCGATCAGCGTGTCGCGGAACACCTCCCATGACAGGTCCTCGGCCACCCCGTTCACCTTCTCCAGCGCCTGATAGATCGGCACGGTGCCGATGGGAACGGGGCTGTTGCGGATGATCCAGTCGCGAATATTGTGGATATTGCGCCCGGTGGACAGGTCCATGACCGTATCCGCGCCCCAACGGATCGCCCAGACCATCTTTTCAACCTCTTCCTCCATCGAGGAAGTGACCGCGGAATTGCCGATATTGGCGTTGATCTTGACCAGGAAGTTGCGGCCAATCGCCATCGGCTCGATCTCGGGATGGTTGATATTGGCCGGGATGATTGCGCGGCCCGAGGCGATTTCCTGCCGCACGAATTCCGGCGTGACGTGATCGGGAATGGCCGCGCCCCAGTCATTGCCATCGCGGATCAGCTTTTCCTTCGCCGCCTTCCGGCCCAGGTTCTCGCGGATGGCGACGAATTCCATCTCGGGCGTGATGATTCCGGCGCGGGCATAGGCCATCTGCGTCACCGCCCCGTTCTTCGCCCTGAGCGGTTCATGCCGCAAAGGGAACCCCGGCACCAGCCGCTCGCCCGTGGCAAAGCCGTTATCCTCGGGTTTGACCACCCGGCCATCATAGCGCTCGACATCCCCGCGCCCGGTGATCCAGTTCTCGCGCAGACGCGGCAGCCCCTTGGCGATATCGATCACCTCCTGCGGATCGGTATAGGGTCCCGAGCTGTCATAGACCGTCACCGGCGGTTCCATGGCCGAAGGGTGCAACTCGATCTCGCGCATCGGCACGCGGATATCGCGATGCATCTCTCCCGGGTGCCAGGCCTTGCGCGAGGCGGGCAAGGGGCCGGTGGTGATTTCCGGTGCGGCGGGTTGGCTGTGCTTATTCATGGCGTCTCCTCAAGCATCACTCGAAAAGACCCAGAATGACGTTTGAGGCAGAAAGCGACCGGTCTGCGGTCCTTGCGGGGCCGCCACGGCCCAAAGAGCGGATGCCCTTCGGTCTTCCTACGCCAGTATCAACTGGGTCAGGTTCAAAGGGTCGCTGCACCGTGACACAGGTCATTCGCATGACACATGGCACCAATCAGCCTCTCAGTCCCTTGGGCGGGACTCCCCTGACATCCGTTACGGTCACAAACGCGGCGGCACTTGTCAAGCGCCCGTTTGCGCAGCGCGGGATACGGCTATGCGCGAGGGCATATTGAAAGGCTCTGTCGGGGGGCACAGTTCATATCGGCAAAAGCATTCGTCACGAAGAAAGGACATTCGATGACATCCCTTTTCGATCCGCTGAAACTGGGGCCGCTCAACCTGAAAAACCGCGTCATCATGCCCCGCTGACCCGCAGCCGGGCCGGGACAGAGCGTGTCGCGAATGCGCTGATGGCCGAATATTACCGCCAGCGCGCAGGTGCCGGGCTGATCCTGACCGAGGCAACCAGCGTCACCCCGATGGGTGTCGGCTATGCCGACACGCCCGGCATCTGGAACGAGGAACAGGTCGAGGGCTGGAAGGCTGTTACCAGCGCCGTACACGAGGCGGGCGGGGTGATTTTCCTGCAGCTGTGGCATGTCGGACGCATCTCGCACCCGATGTTCCTGGGTGGCGAATTGCCGGTTGCACCAAGCGCGATCCAACCCGCCGGCCATGTCAGCCTGGTGCGCCCGAAAACCACCTATGTCACGCCACGGACGCTTGAAACCGACGAGATCCCCGGCATCGTCGAAGCCTATCGCCAGGGTGCCGAGAACGCGAAACGCGCCGGTTTCGACGGGGTCGAGATCCATGCGGCCAATGGCTACCTGATCGATCAGTTCCTTCAGGATCGCAGCAACCGGCGGACCGACCGCTATGGTGGTTCGATCGAGAACCGGGTGCGGCTGCTGAACGAGGTCACCGATGCGGTGATCGATGTCTGGGGCGCGGATCGTGTCGGCGTGCATCTGGCTCCACGTGGCGACAGCCACGACCTGGGCGACAGCGATCCCGCCGCCCTGTTCACCCATGTCGCCCGTGACATGGCGGCACGCGGCGTGGCATTCCTCGCCCTGCGTGAGCGTATCGCAGAGGACAGCCTGCTGCCCGCAATCAAGCAGGCTTTCGGCGGCGTGATCATCGCCAATGAAGGACTGACCGGTGAAAGCGCCTCGCGATTGTTGGCCGAAGGCCAGGCCGACGCCGCCGCCTTCGGGCGCGACTTCATCACGACGCCCGACCTGCCCGAACGCCTCCGCAAGGGGTTGCCGCTGAACGAGGCGAGGCCGGACAGCTTCTATGCCGGTGGGGCAGAAGGCTATACCGATTACCCGATCGCGGAAACGGTCGCCGCAGGGTAGCAACTGCCGTCCCGCGCCACCTTCCCGGCGGGCGCGGGACAGGATGGCGATCAAAGCGGATCGCCGCCCAGATTGCGCGCATCAAAGCACGCAAGACAAGATCGGCATGAGATCCTCACCCGTCGGGGCCGAATGGTTCCGGCGGGATATTTCGACGGCGCTGCCCGCTACGCAGCGACGGCAGAACAAGCCTGTCCGGACCACGCGCTCCCACCCGAATACCGAAATGGCTGACGCGGCTGAAAATTCCGGATTGGCTCTCTGCCGGGACGCTCTCCACCCCAAGACCTTCGCGGTTCCGAACCCGATTTCCGCCCTGCCCATATCGCTTTCGTGACCGGGCCAGCGGGAACTTGCCGTGTCGAATCGGGATTTCGGGGCAAATGGGACATCCAAATCCGGAGAGGTGACATGCTCGTGAAAACCCGGCCGGAACCCATGCATGGCAGAGGTGTTGCGGTGCCACGGTCCGCAGGCGATCGCCGCCTTCGGATCGAACGGAAGAACCGAGCAGAAAGATCTGAAGGAGATCCGCTATGAAAAACCATGCGATGCTGACCGGCGCCGCCGCACTTCTTGCCGCGGCACTAGCGACGACCTCATACGCGCAGGACGACGCGACCAGCTCAACCGGGCTGAGCGCAGATGCGGAGCTGTCCACCGAAGCTGGCTCTGCCGAAGTTGGGGCCGGGCTGGAGGGTTCGGCTGAAACCACCGACGGCCTGGCAGCCGATGCAGAAGCCGAAGGCAGCCTCACTGCCGGAACCGAGGACGAGGCCGCTTCGACGGACGCGGTGACGGCTGAAGGCTCTGCCGAAACAGAGACCGAAAGCGTCGAGGGCGAAACCACCGATCTCGAAGCCGGAGCCGAGACGGCGACAGATACGGAACTCGACAGCGAAACCGGCATGGAAGCCGAAACGGATGCCGGGATGGAAGCCGAGACCGAGACCGAGACCGAGACCACCGAGATGTCCTCGGACGAGGAGTCCAAGCTCAATTATGGCTCGCTGATCTCGACACTGCGTTCGGGCTCGGATACCGCGGTCGATCTGGAAACGATCGATGACACGGCAGAGATCGAGACCGTGAAGCTGAGCGAATTCCAGGGCGAGGCCGCATCCAATGCGCAGGCGCTCGACAAGGCACTCGAGGATGGCGCGGACGCGCTCGCTGCAACGCGCGAAGCCGTCAGCGCAAATGCCACGATCGGCGCGCTTCTGGAAGCGGAGGGCTTCACCGCCGATGATGTGATCGCGGTCAGCAGCGACGCCAGCGGCGCCGTCCAGATCATCGTCGACGACCGCTGATCATTCCATCACGCAGGGCTACGCGGACCCGATGCCGCGCGGTCAACGGCAAGGCTGTCCCGGGAAACCGGGGCAGCCGTCATTTTCGCCCCCACTCATCCAGGCCCAGTTCCCGGAAGAGGAAGGGTAGTTGTTCAGGCAGATCGTCGGCGATCAGGCCGGGGCCGAAGCGGCGGGCGGCCCGGGCATGGAGCAAAACGGCAAGCGCCGCAGCTTCAAAAGCCGCAATGCCGCGCGCCAGAAAACCGGTGATCAATCCGGCGAGGACGTCCCCCGTTCCTGCCGTGGCCAGCCATGGCACATCGCTGGCCGAATGGATGCAGGCCTGCCCGTCGGGCGCGGCGATCACCGTATCGGGGCCTTTCAGAAGCACGACGGCACCGCAACGACTTGCCGCCTCGCGCAGGGCATCTGTGCGGGAAAAGGCGGGCCCGCGCATGGGCGTCTCGGCCAGCCGCGCGTCAAGATCGGGAAAGAGCCGGGCGAATTCCCCGGCATGGGGCGTCAGAACACAGTTATCCGAAAGCCCCCCCGGCCAATGCGGCGCCTGTGCCAATGCCGTCAGGGCATCCGCATCCAGAACGCAGGGGCCTGCATGATCCAGCACCACTGGCAACAGACCAGCGGCACGATTCACGCCACAACCGGGACCGAGGCAGAGCGCGGTAATGCGCGGGTCGGTCAACATAGCCCGCATCTGCGTGGCATTGTCCAATCCCCGCCGCATCAGCGCATCGGGCGGTCCGGCATGCTCCGCCATGGCGGCGGCGGGCGGGCAGAGAGTCACCAATCCGGCCCCGCCCCGTAACGCGGCCCGTGCGGCCAATCTTGCCGCTCCGCCATGCCCGGCGGGACCCGCCACGACCAACGCATGACCATGGCTGTATTTGTGCCCGGCGGGATGCCCCGCCGATATTCCCTTGCCTAGGGCGATCCGGGCGCAGGACCCCACATCGACCATTCGGCTGTCCCGAACGGGAAATTCCGGCCAGATGGCACGAAGCGCAGGCGGGCACATGGCATCCGCCCGCGTATCCGCTCGCCTTTCGCGCCAGTGCCGCAATCCGATATCGGCGATCATCAGCTTGCCGCAGGCTGTGGGCCCCCACTGCAAGAGATGACCGGGCTTGGGGCTGTCGAACGCGACCGTCAGACCCGCATGCAGCGGCACGGGAGCCGTATCTTCCCCATGGTCCGGATGCAGCCATTCCCCGCTATCCATGCACAGCCCCGACGGGCAATCGACGGCGACAAGGCACGGGTAGCCTTCACCATCGCCGGTCATCCTGCCAAGTTGGCGCAGGACGGCGGCGATCTGCCCTTCGGGCGGACGGGTCAGGCCGGTCCCGAAAATGGCGTCGATGCAGATATCGCTGGCAGGGGATTGCCGCAGTCCGGCTTCGGTCAGCGGCGCGATGGGACCGATCCGCCGCCAGCGGCGCTTCATCTCGGCGGCATCCGGACCGGGAGCGTTATCCAGCCCCAGGACATGCAGCTGCCAGCCCGCTTGCGCCAACAGGCGGGCGATCACATAGCCATCACCGCCATTATTGCCCGGCCCGCACAGAACTGTCGCGCGTCCCGGTTTGGGCCAGCGCAGGCGAATCTCTCCTGCCACCGCCGCGCCGGCCCGCTCCATCAATGTCAATCCGCTCACCTTGCCGCTCACCATGGCGGCGGATTCGATGGCGCGCATTTGGGCGGTGGTGAGGATTTCTGTGCCAAATAGCATCGCATCTGCCTATATTACGTGCAATCTGCCCAAAAAACAGACATGCGGGCCCAGAGCACGGTTTATGCCGCCCGATCCGGAGCGTGCCGCATTTACCCGCGCCATGAAACCCGCCAATCAGGCTTCAGGCAAGCCGCGAGGAAGGATCAATAGCGATGAAGAAGATCGAGGCGATCATCAAGCCGTTCAAACTGGACGACGTGAAAGAGGCGCTGCAGGAAGTGGGCGTGCAGGGGCTGTCGGTCACCGAAGTCAAGGGCTTCGGGCGTCAGAAGGGCCATACGGAACTTTATCGCGGCGCTGAATATGTCGTCGATTTCCTGCCCAAGGTGAAGATCGAGATGGTGCTGCCCGACGATCAGGTCGAAGCGGCGATCGATGCTATCGTGGATGCCGCGCGCACCGAGAAGATCGGCGACGGCAAGATTTTCGTGTCCCCCGTCGAACAGGCCATCCGGATCCGGACTGGCGAAACCGGCGACGACGCGGTTTAAGGATAACTGACGACTGATACCTGCGCCCGGCCGTGATGACTGCCGGGCCGCATCTACGAAGAAAGGGAAGAGATGCAGATCAAAGAGGTATTGAAGCTGATCGAGGACGAGGACGTCGCCTATGTCGATGTCCGCTTCACCGATCCCAAGGGCAAGCTTCAGCATGTGACGCTGGACAAGGACCTGGTGGACGAGGACTTCTTCGAGGAAGGCTTCATGTTCGACGGCAGCTCGATCGCCGGCTGGAAGTCGATCGACCAGTCCGACATGAAGCTGATCCCGGATACCGCGTCAGCCTATATCGATCCGTTCTATGCCGAGAAGACGCTCTGCGTGCATTGCAATGTCGTCGAGCCGGACACGGGCGAGCCCTATAGCCGCGACCCGCGCGGAACCGCCGTGAAGGCAGAGGCTTACCTGAAATCCTCGGGCATCGGCGATGCCGCCTATTTCGGGCCGGAAGCCGAATTCTTCATCTTCGACGACGTCCGCTACTCGGTGACGCCGCAAAAGGTAGCCTACGAGATCGACGCCGTGGATGCGGCCTGGAACACCGATAGCGAATACGAGATGGGCAACCAGGGTCATCGCGCCGGTCACAAGGGCGGCTATTTCCCGGTCAACCCGGTTGACGCGGCCCAGGATATCCGCAGCGAAATGCTGTCCACGATGAAACGCATGGGCATGAAGGTGGACAAGCACCACCACGAGGTCGCCTCGGCGCAGCATGAGTTGGGACTGATCTTCGGTTCGCTGACCGAACAGGCGGACAACCTGCAGAAATACAAATATGTCATCCACAATGTCGCCGCCGCCTATGGCAAATCGGCGACCTTCATGCCCAAGCCCATGAAGGGCGACAACGGGTCCGGGATGCATGTGAACATGTCGATCTGGAAGGACGGCAAGCCGTTGTTCGCAGGCGACAAATATGCCGATCTCAGCCAAGAGGCACTGTATTTCATCGGCGGCATCCTCAAGCACGCCAAGGCGCTGAACGCGCTGACCAACCCCTCGACCAACAGCTACAAGCGGCTGATCCCGGGCTTCGAGGCTCCGGTCCTGCGCGCCTATTCGGCTCGCAATCGTTCGGGTTGCGTACGGATTCCGTGGACGGAAAGCCCCAAGGCCAAGCGCGTCGAGGCCCGCTTTCCCGATCCGGCGGCGAACCCCTATCTGTGCTTTGCCGCCCTGCTGATGGCCGGGCTGGACGGGATCAAGAACAAGATCGATCCGGGTTCGGCCTCGGACAAGGACCTGTATGATCTGCCGCCCGAGGAACTGGCCGAGATCCCGACCGTCTGCGGCAGCCTGCGCGAAGCGCTGGAAGAGCTGGAGAAGGACATGGACTTCCTGCTGGCGGGGGATGTCTTTACCCGCGATCAGTTGGAAGGTTACATGGCGCTGAAATGGGAAGAGGTCTATGCCTATGAGCACACGCCTCACCCGGTCGAGTATCAGCTTTACTACTCGGTCTGATCCGGCACGGATTGAAGAAAAGGGCGCCTCTTCGGGGGCGCCCTTTTTCGGTTTCGGGACATGTCGCATCGCGCGGCCCCGGGCCTCCACGGTCAGCGGATCACGCTGACCGCAACCGCCCGGCCCCCACCCAGCTGAGAGCGATCAGCAAGGCCGCGGTCGCAAGGCAGAGCGACAGCCCGCCAAGCTGGTAGCTGAGCCCCGACAACAGCGTGCCAAGCAACCGGCCAGCTGCATTGGCCATGTAGTAGAACCCCACATCCATCGTCACTCGCCCGGAGGTCGAGAAGGCGAGGATCAGGTAGGAATGCAGCGAGGAATTGACCGCGAAGATGGCACCAAAGACCAGCAGGCCAATGACGATCGCGGCCGTCAGCCCCGCGCCCGGTGCGCCCACGCTCCAGATCAGCACGGCCAGAACCGCCGGGACGACGAACAGGAACCCGGCCCATCGCCGGGCCTCCCGGATCAATTCCGCCTCGGGGCGCTTGGCTGCGCCAAGCAGGCGCGGCGCCGCCGCCTGCACCGCCCCGTAAAGGATCGTCCAGACCGCCATGAACGTGCCGATCATGAAGAAGGCGGCGCGGTTGCCCTCTTCCGATCCGTCGGACAGGACCGCGTAGAAATAGATCGGGATGCCGACGACGAACCAGACATCGCGGGCGCCGAACAGGAACAGCCGCGCTGCTGACAGCCGGTTGATATTCCGGTCCTTGGAAAATACTTCGCGGAACTTCGCGCCTTTCCTGCCCTGCGGCAGCCCCGCCGGCATCTTCAGCAGCACCGCCAGCAGGATCAGCGCCAGCACCGCCGCCATCGACAGGATCGCGGGCACGAAGCCCAGAACGGCCAGCAGCACCGCCCCAAGCAGGAAGCCCGCCCCCTTCACCGCGTTCTTGGAACCGGTCAGCAGCGCCACCCACCGAAACAACCCGCCCTCGCCCGAGGGGGCAAGCAGCTTGACGGCGCTTTTCGCGCTCATCTTGGCGAGGTCCTTGGCCACGCCCGAAGCACCCTGCACCGCCATGACATAGATAACCGAGGCCCAAAGGCTCCAGCCCGGATCAAGCGTCGCCAACGCCAGAAGCGCCAGCACCTGGATGCCCAGCCCCGCGTAAAGCGTCGAGGTCAGGCCGAAGCGCGCGGCGATCCAACCCGCCGAGAGATTGGTGACGATGCCCGCCACTTCGTAAAGCAGGAACAGGTAGGCCAACTGCACCGGCGAGAAACCAAGCGTGTGGAAATGCAGCAGCACCAGCATCCGCAGGGCGCCATCGGTCAGCATGAAGGCCCAATAGGCGGCGGTCACCGTGATATAGGCGGCAAGCCCTTCGGGCCGGGCCGCGGCACTCACAGTGACGCCCCGACCATGCGCGCGACATCCACCAGCCGGTGAGCATAGCCCATCTCGTTGTCATACCATGCGTAAATCTTGACCTGCGTGCCCGCGACCACCATCGTTGACGGTCCGTCCACGATGCAGGACCTTTTATCGTTCACGTAATCGGCCGAAACCAGCGGGCGGTCCTCGAAGCCAAGGATACCTTGCAGCGGCCCCTCGGCGGCGGCGCGCAGCATCGCGTTCACCTCGTCCACGCTGGTCTCGCGGGCCAGTTCGAACACGCAATCGGTCAGCGAAGCGTTGAGCAACGGCACCCGCACCGCGTGACCGTTCAACCGCCCCTTGAGCTCGGGATAGATCAGGGTGATCGCCGTGGCCGAGCCGGTCGTGGTCGGGATCAGCGAATTCAACGCCGAGCGGGCGCGGCGCAGATCCTTGGCCGGGCGGTCCACGATGGTCTGGGTATTGGTCACGTCATGGATCGTGGTGATCGAGCCATGGCGGATTCCCAGCCCCTCATGGATGACCTTGACCACCGGGGCGAGGCAATTCGTCGTGCAGCTTGCCGCCGTGATAATGTCATGCCGGGCAGGGTCATAGGTTTCGTGATTGACGCCATAGACGATATTCGCGACCGGCCCATCCTTGACCGGCGCGCTGACAACCACTTTCTTCACACCGGCGGCGAAATAGGGGGCGAGCTTCGCCTCGCTCTTGAACACCCCGGTGCAATCGATCACCACATCGACGCCCCCCAATGGCAAATCCTCGATGCGCTTCGCGTTATGCACCGGCAGGCGGGTGCCATTGACGCCGATACTGTCCGGGTCATGGCTGATCTTGGCGGGCCATCGGCCATGCACGCTGTCGAATTCCAGCAGATGGGCATGCATCTCGGGATCGCCCACCGCATCGTTGATCCAGGCGATTTCGGCCCCGTTTTCCAGCAGTGGCCGCAGCGCCAGCTTGCCGATCCGGCCAAGCCCGTTCAGCGCATAGGTGGTGGTCATTGCGCCTCCAGGTCGCGGGCGATGTCGTCCACGCGATGTTGCAGGGAAATGCGATCAAGGCTGTCCAGCGGCAAGGCGGTAAAGGCGAGGATGCGGTTGCGCAAACCGGCATAGGCTTGCTGGAAGGCCAGCTTCCGTTCGGCCTCGGTTCCCTCGGCTTTCACCGGATCGGGCATACCCCAATGCGCGCTGATGGGCTGGCCTGCCCATGCCGGGCATTCCTCGTTCGCGGCGCGGTCGCAGACGGTGAAGACGAAATCCATGACCGGCGCGTCATCACCCTGGAACTCGGCGATATTCTTGGCCCGCAGGGCGCCGATGTCATGCCCCTTGTGATCGAGCATCTCGACAGCGAACGGGTTCAGTTCGGAATAGGGATGCGTGCCGGCGGAATAGGCGTTGAAGCGGTCCCCGGCCTCGAAACGCAGGATCGATTCGCCAAAGATCGAGCGGGCGGAATTGCCCGTGCAGATGAACAGGACATTGTATTTCCGATCGGACATGGGTCTTTCTCCGGAAGGGACGGGTTGGACAAATGGCTGGCAAAGATCGGGGCGTCCACGGCAGCAATCGGCGATCAGGTAGCTGATCAGCGCTGCGGATTGCTCCATCTCGGCGCGGTAAAGCAGGGATCGACCCTCACGGGCCTGGGATATCAGCCCGGCGGCACGCAGCGATGCGAGGTAAGACGACAAGGTATTCTGTCGCGCATCGATGGCCTCGGCCAATTCTCCGGCGGAAACCCGATCCGGATAGCGCCGCACCAGCAGGCGGAACAGGGCCAGCCGTTGCGGATGGGCGAGCGAGGCGAGTTGATCGATGCGATTCGTATCCATATTTCGAGAATATTCGATATATTAGATTTTGGCAACCCATGAATTGTGCCGCCCTAACTCGAAGTAGCGCCTTGCATGGAGGGTCGGCCACGTGCCAATCCCACCTCTCTCACGGTTAATCCTGACGAAACGGTTTCTTCACCAAGCGTTCACAGATGACCTGGCGTCAGCCGCGCAACAGGCGCAATCTGTGTACGTTCTGTGTACAGGTTGTGTACGCGCGGTGTACGCATTGTGCAGCCGAAATCCCAGCATTTGCCGTGTCAACGGCATGATCAACCGCGCACGCCCGCAACAGCAACGTACGCTGCTGTTGCGTCAGGCGAATTTGTTGTCGCGCGGGAACCCTCTCGGCGCCATCCGGCCCGCCCCGGCCCGCTTGCCCAGCCATTCACCAAGATCGCTTTCGGTGCGCGTCTTGCCGCCCGTCATAGGCCAGCTAAGCCCGTCGGTCAGCGTCAGGCAGATCGCGTCGGACAACCCGCCATCCTTGTATTTCTGCAACCGGACGCCCTTGCCACGACCCATCTCGGGCAATTCATCCAGCGGAAATACCAGCATTTTCCGGTTCTCACCGACTACCGCGACATGATCGCCGCTGACCGGCCTACACAACAGCGCCTCGCCGTTCAGCACCTGCTTGCCGGTCTTGGTCTGCGCGAGGATATCACCCGATTGCACCACGAAACCGTTGCCCTCTTTCGAGGCCACCAGGTATTTCTCGCCCTCACGCCACGGAAAGACCGAGATCACCTCGGCCTCATTGGGCAGATCGACCATCAGCCGCAGCGGCTCCCCCATCCCGCGGCCTCCGGGCAAGCCATTGGCGGGCAAGGTATAAAACCGCCCGTTGGACGCGAATACCATCAGCTTGTCGGTGGTCTCGGCATGCAGCGCAAGACCCGGCCCGTCGCCATCCTTGAACTTCAGTTCGGCATCCAGCGGCTGATGGCCCTTCATCGCCCGGATCCAGCCCATCTTGGACAGGATGATTGTCAGCGGTTCGCGTTCGATCATCGCGTCCATGTCGATCGGCGCGACATCTTCGGCCTCGGTGATCTGTGTGCGGCGCAGCCCCTCTGACGTTGATTTTCCAAAGAGATTCCGAACCTCTTTCAACTGGTCCGCGATCCGCGCCCATTGCGCGCCCTCATCGGCCAGCATCGCCTCCAGACCCTCGCGCTCTTCCAGCAGGTTGTCGCGCTCGGCCCGCAACTCGATCTCTTCCAGCTTGCGCAAGGCGCGCAGGCGCATGTTCAGGATCGCCTCGACCTGCACATCGGTCAGGCCGAATTCGGCCATTATGATCTTCTTGGGCTCGTCCTCGTTGCGGATGATCTCGATCACCCGGTCGAGGTTCAGATAGGCGATCAGGTAACCTTCCAGCACCTCCAAACGCGCGGCGATCTTTTCCAGCCGGTAATTCGCGCGCCGGACCAGCACCTCGCGGCGGTGATCCAGAAAGGCCCGCAGAACCTCCTTGAGACTGCAGACCTTGGGCACCCGCCCGTCGATCAGCACGTTCATGTTCAGGCTGAAACGAACCTCCAGGTCGCTAACCTTGTACAGCGCGGCCATCAGTTGATCCGGGTTCACGCTGCGCGATTTCGGCTCCAGCACGATGCGGACATCCTCGGCGGATTCGTCGCGCACATCGGCAAGGATCGGGATCCTGCGGGTCTGGATCAGCTCGGCAAGCCGCTCGATCAGCTTGGATTTCTGCACCTGATAGGGGATCTCGGTGACGACGATCTGCCATTGGCCACGGCCCAGATCCTCTTGCTCCCACCGGGCGCGGACACGAAAGGCTCCGCGCCCCGTCCGGTAGGTCTCGGCGATCGTTTCGCGGCTTTCGACGACCACCCCGCCTGTGGGGAAGTCCGGTCCCTGGACGATCCCGGCCAGCGTATCGTCACGCGCGTCGGGCGTCTTGATCAGGTGCAGGCAGGCGTCGATCACCTCGTGCAGGTTATGCGGCGGGATATTCGTCGCCATCCCCACCGCGATTCCCGAGGCGCCATTGGCCAGCAGGTTCGGGAATGCCGAGGGCAGCACCACCGGCTCTGTCAGGGTGCCGTCGTAATTGGGACGGAAATCGACCGAATCCTCGGCCAGCCCGTCCATCAGCGCCTCTGACGCCATCGCCAGCCGCGCCTCGGTATAGCGGGCGGCGGCGGGATTATCGCCGTCGATATTGCCGAAATTGCCCTGCCCGTCGACCAGCGGATAGCGCATGGCGAAATCCTGCGCCAGCCGCGCCATGGCATCATAGATCGCGGCATCGCCATGCGGGTGGTAATTGCCCATCACGTCGCCGGTGATCTTGGCGGATTTGCGGAAAGCGCCATTCGGGGCCAGCCGCAATTCGCGCATCGCGTAAAGGATGCGGCGATGCACCGGCTTCAGCCCGTCGCGGGCATCCGGCAGGGCGCGGTTCATGATCGTGGACAGCGCATAGGTCAAGTAGCGCTCGCCGATGGCGCGGCTGAGCGGCTCGGCCTGGGTGTTCCGTTCGGGGTCGATGGGCAGATCGTCTGACATGTCGCATTGGATAGGCCCCCACGCGCCGGCGGTCCAGATGAAAATCATGCCGGGAACAAGCTGCCACATAATGGCGTTGGAAACGCGAATAGGGTAACGAAGCTGTGAGAGGCCAGCAGGGGACGATGGCAGCGGAATGATACGATTGTTGTTTCTACTGGTGACGACGCTGGCGGCAATTTTCGTCGTGCTGTCGGTTTACGGCTCGGGCAACCTCCGGGCAGGACACCAGACCGACGAGACCGGGCAGGCCGCATCGCAGGAAAGCGAGGCCGCCACGCCCCCCTTGCCGGAGTTGCCCGAAACACCTGCATCGGTGGGCGCAGATGGCAAACCACCGGCC
This sequence comes from Paracoccus methylarcula, assembly GCF_003007735.2. Lineage (GTDB taxonomy): Bacteria > Pseudomonadota > Alphaproteobacteria > Rhodobacterales > Rhodobacteraceae > Paracoccus > Paracoccus methylarcula. The sequence continues at coordinate 477,792 of NZ_PXNQ02000001.1, read as the reverse complement.
GACCTCGTGCAGGCAGCCACGCAAACCCCGGAACGCGTGCAGCAATTTCCTGGCCCGGATCTGCGTCCGTCGCCCGAATATGCGGGTGAGACTCCGGAACCCGCCGCAGCGCCCACGGATGCGCAAGGACCAATCCTCTATGTCACGGGAACCAGCGTGAATTTCCGCTCCGGCCCTTCCACCAATGACCGGGTGATCGGCGCGCTGGAGGGCGGCGCGGCGGTCGAGGCGCTTGGGCCGACCAATGGTGACTGGGTGCATATCCGCGATGGCGGTGGGCGCATCGGCTATATTTCGGGGCAATTCCTGTCCGCCGATGTCCCATGACAGCATGACGAAGCGGGTTCTCATCACCGGCTGCTCCTCGGGCATCGGACTTGACGCGGCAAGGCGGATGCAGGCCGAGGGCTGGCAGGTCATCGCCACCTGCCGCAAGGACGAGGACATCGCCGCCCTCCGGGCCGAGGGGATGGAGTGCCATCACCTGGAACTCGCCGATCCCGACAGCGTCGTAGGGCTAGTGAATCAGGTGCTCGACGGCGGAACATTGCATGCGCTGGTCAACAATGCGGCCTTCGCCCTGCCCGGCGCGGTCGAGGACATGCCGCGCGGCGCTCTGCGCGCGATTTTCGAGGCGAATCTCTTTGGCACCCATGACATGACCGTCCGGCTGATCCCGCATTTCCGCCAGCATGGCGGTCGGATCGTGAATATCAGCTCGGTCCTCGGACTGGTCGGCATCCCGTGGCGCGGTCCCTATGTCGCCACCAAGTTCGCGCTGGAAGGGCTGACCGACGTGCTGCGGCTGGAAATGCGGGGAACCGGCGTCAAGATCGTGCTGATCGAACCCGGCCCGATCACCAGCCGCATCCGCGAAAACGCCATCCCGCATTTCGAGCGATGGGTGAACTGGCAGGACAGCGCAAGGGCAGAGGAATATCGCGCCGGTTTGCTGAAGCGGCTCTATGAACCGGGCGGCAAGGATCGGTTCGAACTGCCGCCCTCTGCCGTCAGCGACCGGATCCTGCATGCGCTGACCGCAGCGAATCCCGACCCGCGCTATTATGTCACGGCACCGACATGGATTTCCGGGATCGGCCGCAGGCTTTTGCCCACCCGCGCACTGGACTGGTTCGCCCGCCGCAGCTAGGCTCGCCCGCGAAAGGCGGTTCCCATGCAAGACAAACCCCTCTTCTTTCTCGTCATCCTCGCGGGACTCGTGGTCCTGGCCATCCTGGCGACCGGGATCGGCGGCTTTGCCCGCGGCGGCGAGTTCAACCGCAAGCACGGCAACCGGCTGATGCGCTGGCGGATCATCGCGCAGGCGATCGCCATTGCATTGATCATGCTGTTTATCTGGATGAGGTCTTCCTGATGGTTGTTCTGAACAAGATCTATACCCGCACCGGCGACAAGGGCGACACGGCGCTGTCGGATGGCAGCCGCGTGGCCAAGCACGACCCACGCGTCGAAGCCTATGGCACCGTGGACGAGTTGAACGCGACGCTCGGACTGTGCCGTCTTCACGCCGCCGACAAGCTGGCGGACAGGCTGTCGGTGATCCAGAACGACCTCTTCGACCTGGGTGCCGACCTGTCGCGTCCGAACATGGATGCCGACGACCAGGCAGGCTATCCGGTCCTGCGAATCGTCCAGTCACAGGTCGAACGGCTGGAACGCGAGATCGACGAGATGAACGCCGACCTGCAGCCGCTGCGCAGCTTCATCCTCCCCGGCGGCTCGGTGCTGGCGGCGCATCTGCACCTGTCGCGCACCGTCGCCCGCCGGGCCGAACGCCACGCGACCGAACTGGCCCAGGCCGGGGATGTCAATCAGGCGGCGGTGCGTTATCTCAACCGCCTGTCGGATTGGCTTTTCGTGGCGGCGCGTCAGGCAAATGGCGGCGGCACCGAGGATGTCCTGTGGGTGCCGGGGGCGAGCCGTTAGCGGCTGACAGCCGCAAACGTCACGTCGGAAGGCGTTTTTATGCTGTAAATCCGCAAAATCTGTCGATAACACTGCCCCCGGACAGATGACGCAAACTAAGGGAGAGAGGCCGATGAAGGTTCTCGTGCCGGTCAAGCGTGTGATCGATTACAACGTGAAGGCCCGTGTGAAAGCGGACGGATCGGGTGTCGATCTGGCGAATGTGAAGATGTCGATGAACCCGTTCGACGAGATCGCGGTGGAAGAGGCAATCCGCCTGAAGGAAAAAGGCGTGGCCGAAGAGGTCGTCGCCGTCTCCATCGGCGTGAAACAGGCCGCCGAAACGCTGCGCACCGCGCTCGCCATGGGCGCCGACCGCGCCATCCTGGTGGTCGCCGCCGATGACGTGCATCAGGACATCGAGCCGCTGGCCGTCGCCAAGATCCTCAAGGCCGTGATCGACGAGGAACAGCCGAAGCTGGTCATCGCCGGCAAGCAGGCCATCGACAACGACATGAACGCCACCGGCCAGATGCTCTCGGCGCTGTTGGGCTGGTCTCAGGCCACCTTCGCCAGCAAGATCGAGATCGAGGGCGAAGCCGCCAAGGTCACGCGCGAAGTAGATGGCGGCTTGCAGACCATCGAGGTCAAGCTGCCCGCCATCGTCACCGCCGACCTGCGCCTGAACGAGCCGCGCTATGCCTCGCTGCCCAATATCATGAAAGCCAAGAAGAAACCGCTCGATGAGAAGACGGCGGCGGATTACGGCGTCGATGTGACCCCGCGCCTCGAGATCGTCTCGACCGGCGAGCCCGAGGGCCGCAAGGCCGGGATCAAGGTCGGATCCGTCGATGAGCTGGTGTCGAAACTGAAAGAAGCGGGGGTTGTGTGATGGCTGTTCTGCTGCTGGGAGAAGTCACCGGGGGTGAACTGAACGTTGATGCGACCTCCAAGGCCGTGGGCGCAGTGAAGGCACTTGGCGATGTGACGGTGCTCTGCGCCGGATCCTCGGCCAGGGAGGCCGCGCAGGAAGCGGCGAAGATCGACGGCGTCGCCAGGGTCCTGGTCGCCGAGGATGCGCGCTACGGCCACCGCCTGGCCGAGCCGACGGCGGCGCTGCTGGTCAGCCTCGCGGGCGATTACGAGCATATCGTCGCCCCGGCCACGACGGACGCCAAGAACATCATGCCCCGCGTGGCGGCGCTGCTGGATGCGATGATCATCTCGGATGCCTCGGCGGTGATCGATGCCGAGACCTTCGAACGCCCGGTCTATGCCGGCAATGCCATCCAGACGGTGAAATCGAAGGATGCCAAGAAGGTGCTGACAGTCCGCACCGCCAGCTTCGAGGCGGCGGGCGAAGGCAGCCCGGCACCGGTCGAGGACGCCACGCTGGCGGACGATCCGGGCCTGTCGAAATGGGTTGCCGACGAGTTCGCCGAAAGCGACCGTCCCGAACTGACCTCGGCTGGCCGCGTGGTCTCGGGTGGCCGCGGTGTTGGCTCCAAGGAGGACTTCGCGCTCATCGAGAAGCTGGCCGACAAGCTGGGTGCCGCCGTGGGCGCCAGCCGCGCCGCCGTCGATTCGGGCTATGCCCCGAATGACTGGCAGGTTGGCCAGACCGGCAAGGTCGTCGCGCCCGAGCTCTACGTGGCCGTCGGCATCTCCGGCGCGATCCAGCACCTCGCGGGGATGAAGGACTCCAAGGTCATCGTCGCGATCAACAAGGACGAGGAAGCCCCGATCTTCCAGATCGCCGATTACGGCCTCGTCGGCGACCTTTTCAGCGTCGTCCCGGAACTGACCGAAAAGCTCTGACAGCTTCTTCTTCATGAAAATATCCCGGGGGAGTCGCGCAACGCGCGGCGGGGGCAGAGCCCCCTTTCCCGGCGAAACCTCACCGCCTCCGGCCATCCCGGAGGCGGTTTTGCATTGCGACAGGGAACCGCTCCCCCTATCGTCGCGGCGATCAGACAAGAGAGGCGGACATGGCGATTCAAAAGGTAGGCGTGATCGGAGCGGGGCAGATGGGCAACGGGATCGCCCATGTCTTTGCGCTGGCGGGCTATGACGTATTGCTCAACGACATCAGCCAGGACGCGCTGGACAAGGCCGTCGCGCTGATCGACCGCAACCTGGAGCGCCAGGTCAGCCGTGAAAAGATCAGCGCCGAGGACAAGAAGACCGCGATGGGGCGGATTTCGACCACGCTGACCCTGACCGATCTTGGCCAGACCGACCTTGTGATCGAGGCCGCGACCGAGCGGGAAACGGTCAAGCAGGCGATCTTCGAGGACCTGGTCCCGCATCTGAAGCCCGACACGATCCTGACCTCGAACACCTCGTCGATCTCGATCACCCGGCTGGCCAGCCGCACCGACCGGCCCGAGAAATTCATGGGCTTCCATTTCATGAACCCGGTCCCGGTCATGCAACTGGTCGAGCTGATCCGCGGCATTGCCACCGACGAGGCGACCTACAAGGCGCTGCACGAGGTGGTCAACAAGCTGGGCAAGACCGCAGCCTCGGCCGAGGACTTCCCGGCCTTTATCGTGAACCGGATCCTGATGCCGATGATCAACGAGGCAGTCTATACGCTTTACGAGGGCGTGGGGAACGTCAAATCCATCGACGAATCGCTGAAACTGGGCGCCAACCATCCGATGGGGCCGCTGGAACTGGCCGATTTCATCGGGCTCGACACCTGCCTTGCGATCATGAACGTGCTGCATGATGGGCTCGCGGACACGAAATACCGCCCCTGCCCGCTTTTGACCAAATATGTTGAGGCGGGCTGGCTTGGCCGCAAGACCGGGCGTGGCTTTTACGATTATCGCGGAGAAAGCCCCATCCCGACGCGTTAACTTTTTGGATGAAATCCTGCCGGGAATCTGTCATTGATTGGACAGTCAATCAAAAACCGACAGGAGAGAAACAATGCCGATTCTGAAACGCATGAGTGCCGCGCTGATCCTGACGGTCGGTGCGGCGATGCCTGCGATGGCCGATGATCCCGCGACATGCGGCACGGTGCATCTGTCCGATCCGGGCTGGACCGATATCACCGCCACGAATGGCGTTGCCGCCGTCGTCCTGTCAGCCCTTGGCTATACACCCGACATCGCCACCCTCTCCGTCCCGGTGGGTTACGAGGCGCTGAAGAACGGCCAGACCGATGTCTTCCTGGGCAACTGGATGCCCGCGCAGCAGAAATTCCGCGACGACCTGGACGCGACCGGAGATATCGAGGAACTGGTCCAGAATCTCGAAGGCGCGAAATTCACGCTTGCGGTGAACAAGGCAGGCGCCGATGCGGGCGTGGCCGATTTCGCCGATCTCGACGCGCAGAAGGACGCTTTCGAAGGCAAGATCTACGGCATCGAGCCCGGCGCCCCCGCGAACCAGTCGATCCAGGCGATGATCGAGGCGGATGAATTCGGACTCGGAGACTGGGAGCTGGTCGAAAGCGGTGAACAGGCGATGCTTGCGCAAGTGGGCCGGAACGAGGGCGCGGGCACGCCAACGGTCTTCCTGGCATGGGCCCCGCATCCGATGAACGAGGCGATCGAGATCACCTATCTCTCGGGCGGCGACGAACAGTTCGGCCCGGATTTCGGCGGCGCGACCGTGCATACGCTGGCGCGCAAGGAATGGGTTGCCTCCTGCCCCAATGCCGCGAAACTGTTCGGCCAGCTGACATTCGATATCGGCATGGAGAATGTCCTGATGGGCAAGATTCTCGATGACGGCATGGATGCGCAAGACGCGGCGAAGGAATGGATTGCCGCCAATCCCGACGCGGTCAAACCATGGCTCGACGGCGTGACCACGCTGGAAGGCGAACCGGCAGAAGACGCATTGATGGCAGCGGTGGCAGAGTGAAACCGAATATCCTGATCCTGATGGCGGATCAGCTGTCGGGGGTCTTGTTCCCCGACGGCCCCGCCCCTTTCCTGCATACTCCAAATCTGCGGCGGCTGGCGGAGCGTTCGACGCGTTTTGCCAATACCTATACTGGCAGCCCGCTTTGCGCGCCCGGTCGCGCCAGCTTCATGTCGGGGCAATTGCCCCGGCGCACGCGGGTCTATGACAATGCGGCCGAGTTCGCCTCGGACATCCCGACCTATGCGCATCACCTCCGCCGGGCGGGTTATCAGACCTGCCTGTCGGGCAAGATGCATTTCGTCGGCCCGGACCAGTTGCATGGTTTCGAGGAACGGTTGACGACCGACATCTATCCCGCCGATTTCGGCTGGACGCCGGATTATCGCAAGCCGGGCGAGCGGATCGACTGGTGGTATCACAATCTCGGCTCGGTCACGGGCGCGGGCGTGGGCGAGATCAGCAACCAGCTCGAATATGACGACGAGGTTGCCTATAACGCCTGCCGGAAACTGTATGATCTGGCGCGCGGCGGGGACGAGCGGCCCTGGTGCCTGACGGTCAGCTTCACCCATCCGCATGATCCCTATGTCGCGCGGCGCAAATACTGGGATCTCTATGAGGACGCGCCCGAGCTGACCCCGCCCGAGGCTGTCGCATACGAGGATCAGGACCCGCATTCGCAGCGGCTGATGGATGCGTCGGACTGGCGGGCCTTCGACATCACCGAGGATCACATCCGCCGCGCACGGCGGGGATATTTCGCCAATATCAGCTATATCGACGACAAGATCGGCGAGATCATGGACGTGATGGAGACCACCGGGCAGGAAGCGATCATCCTGTTCGTGTCCGACCACGGCGACATGCTGGGCGAGCGTGGCTTGTGGTTCAAGATGAGCTTCTACGAAGGCTCGGCGCGGGTGCCGCTGATGATCTCGGCCCCTTCCATGGCGCCGGGGCGGGTCGATCAGCCTGTCAGCACCATCGATGTCCTGCCGACGCTCTGCGACCTTGCGGGTTTGCCGATGGACGAGATCGCGCCATGGACCGACGGCGTATCGCTGGCCGATGGCGGGGCCAGTCGCGGGCCGGTGCCGATGGAATATGCCGCGGAAGGCAGTATCACTCCACTGGTCGCGATCCGTGACGGGCGGTGGAAATATATCGCCTGTGACGCCGATCCCGAGATGCTGTTCGATCTGGACACCGACCCGGATGAGCGGCGCAACCTGGCCGGCGATGCGGACCAGGCCGATACGCTGGAGCGTTTGCGGGACATGGCAGGTCAGCGTTGGGATCTGGGCGCCTATGACGCCGAAGTGCGCCAATCGCAAGCCCGCCGCTGGATCGTCTACGAGGCATTGCGGAACGGATCCTATTACCCGTGGGATTACCAGCCGCTCATGCAGGCGTCAGAGCGTTACATGCGCAACCACATGGACCTGAACGTTCTCGAAGAGAACCAGAGATTTCCGCGCGGTGAATAAGCGAAGGGGCCGGTCGTCCCGGCCCCGTTCATCTGTCCCGATCAGTGATCGGCCTTGGTGTCGCGCTGCTCCATGAACTGGTCGAACTCCGCCTTGTCCTTGGCTTCGCGCAGTTTCTGCAGGAAGTCCATGAACTCGCCGTGTTCGTCCTCCAGCCGCTTCAGCGTTTCCTCGCGATAGGCGTCGAAAGCCGAGTTTCCGGTCGGCACCGCGTGATAGCGGGAAGCGTGACTGCGCTTGTTGCATCCGAACATACGTTTACTCCAGATCATATAGGCGAGAAGGGCGAGGCCAATCGGCCAGAAGACGACAAAGCCCAGGATCATGGCGATGAGCCATGCGGCCTTGCCGCGTTCGTCCAGCCAGTCGCGTGCCCGTCCGATAGGCCCCGGACCCGCATTTCGCGGCATGTGATAGTTTGGCAAGCTGTGCGAGGCACTGTGCATTTTCCGTGATCCCCTCATGTTAATGTTAATCACATTTACATAGATGGGCTCGGCAATCTCCGCGTCAAGAGGTATCTGCGGATTTTTATTCCGGGCAAGCCGAGACAGTGATTTGGCGGGCATTTCCGCGGCAGTTCGAGCCGGGCTTTCGGCTCGCGCACATCGAGCCACCATCTGCCGCCGGATCACCGGTCAATCGTCGGGAATCAGCCCCAACCCGCGCAGATAGATGATCACGCCGCTTTCCAGCATTTCTGCCGGTTCGACCGGCGCCCGCCTGCCCGGTCTGCCGCGCGAGAACAATTCGACCACGCCATGGCTCATTGCCCAGATATGATTGGCGACCATCCGGGCAGGCGGGCGCTGGTTCTCGGGCAAGCGGCTGGCCAAGGCCTTTGCCGCGTGCAACAGAACCCCCTGCGCCTTCTCGGATGCCTGCGACAATTCGGCATTCCCGGCAATCGAGATCCCCGATTCGAACATCGCCATGTAATAACCGGGCCGTTCCCGCGCAAAGTCCAGGTAAGCCTGACCCATCCGCAGGAACGCGGTCAGGGTCCGGGGGTGGCCGTCGTCGAAGGCTGCATCCAGCCTTTCGGTGAATTCGAGAAAGCCGAGACGCGCTACCTCTTCGATCAGGTCGTCGCGCCCCTTGAAATGCCGGTATGGCGCCGCCGGGGAAACCCCTGCCCGGCGCGCTGCCTCGGACATGGTGAATGCCTGCGGGCCAAGTTCCTCGATCAGCGCGGCGGTCGCCTCGACCAGCGCCTGACGCAGATTTCCGTGATGATAGCTCTTGCGGTCGGCCAATTCACTGCCGCCCTACATGCCTTCGCCGAAATAATCGGCCACCAGTTCCTCGAGCGCATCGGCCAGCGCCGCCGCGTCGGGCCCGGTCGTCGTCACGGTGATCTCGCTGCCGCGTGGAGCGGTCAGCATCAGCAATCCCATGATCGAATCGCCCGACACGCTCATCCCGTCCTTTTCGACCGTCGCCTGCGCGTCGAAACGCTCGACCACATCGACGAATTTCGCGCTGGCCCGTGCATGCAGGCCCTTGACGTTGATGATGGAAAGGTCACGGGTGACGGAAGAACTCATCTCGCATGGGTTCCCGTATTGAGGACGGCCTCGATCGGAACGTTGTAGGAATTGATGTATTTGCGCCCCGCCTCCTTGGCAAAGGCCACCGCGTCGGACACCGGCAGATGCCGCGACTTGGCCAGCTTGACCAGCATCGGCAGATTGGCGCCATACAGGATCGTGCGGTTCCGCATCGCGCAGGCGGGCACCGACAGGTTCGAGGGCGACCCGCCGAACAGATCCGTCACCACCACCACGCCATCGCCGTGATCGACGGCATTCGCGGCGGCCTGGATCTCGGCCGTCTTCACCGCCCGGTCGTGATCGTCCTCGATCGAGACAGCGGCGATGCCGCTTTGCGGCCCCACGACATGCTCGACCGCAGACAGATATTCCCGTGCAAGTCCGCCATGTGCGACGATGACAATTCCGATCAACGCGTTCCACCAGTACTAAAGCCATGCATCACGACGCGTTCCCCGGGTTAGTGGACGCCTGCCCTGCCTTGCCGACAGGCAAATCATCGCCAATAGCCGAGGGCACCGTCATGCGGCGTTCGAGTTCCCTATGCCTTATTGACACCGGCCATCCCGCATCTGCAAGCGCTACTGCCATTTTTTCAACCAAAGTAACCGAACGGTGTTGCCCTCCGGTACACCCGAAGCCGATTGCCAGATGAGTCTTGCCTTCCTCGAGATGCGCCGGCAGCAGAAAAAGAATCAGATCTCGAATCCGCGAAAAGAATTCCCCGTAGCGCGAATCACCACAGACGAAGTCCTGGACCTCGGCCTGTGTTCCGTTCAGTTCACGCAAGCCCTTCTCCCAATGCGGATTGGCCAGGAACCGGCAGTCGAACATCAGGTCGAGGCCGCGCGGAACGCCCCGCTTGTAGGAAAATGAATGAACCGACACGCTCAATCGCCGGTCGGGCCGGGTATCGAACCAGCGCGCAAGCTCGGCCTTTAGGTCATGGGGCGACAATTCCGTCGTATCCACCAGCACATCCGCCCGCCCCTTGATCGGTGCAAGAAGGTCGATTTCGCTTGTCACCCCCATCAGCGGCGATCCGTCAGGGGCCAGCGGATGCCTGCGCCGCGTCTCGTTATATCGGCGCAGCAAGGTGTCGGGCGCGCAGTCAAGATACAGCACCTCGGGCGCATAAAGCGGATCGCGGGTCAGGCGGTCGATCAATTCGATCACGTTCGTCGCCGAGAAATCCCGGTTGCGCACATCCAGCCCCAGGGCCAGCGGACCCGGACGCGACGGCCCGTCCAGCAGGCGCGGGACCAGCGACAGGGGCAGGTTGTCGATTGCCTCGAAGCCCAGGTCCTCCAGCACATTGATGGCCGTCGAACGTCCCGCACCGGACGGGCCCGTCACCAGGACGACGCGCTGCATCGCCCTCGGGTCGAGATCGTTTCGGTCACCCTCGCGAGCCATCCGGTTTTCGGCCATGCGATCCGGTCTCCTTCCGCTTGCTGCTAATCGGCGCGTCCGGCCAGCAGATACTGCCGCAATGCAGCATAAAGATGCGGTCGATAAGGGCCCAGTGCAAGTGGCAACCGGATTCCCAGCAACTCGCGATACCGATGAGGCGGCAGCCGCATATCCTCGCCCTGCCCCAGATCCACCACCAGCGACAGTGCCACCGGTCCTGCCGCCTTCGCGTGCAGGATGCCCAGGCCCCGCGCCTCGATCCGGCCGGACAGGGTGGAAGGGGCCGCGGCGATGATCCTGTCCCCTTCCCGTTGCAGAACGGTCCGGTCGTCGCTGACCAGCCCGGCCCCCACTGCCATGAGTTGCAGCGCAAGGGTGGATTTTCCCGAACCGGACGGCCCGAGGATCAACAGCCCCTTGCCGTCCAGCGCGACCGTGGTCCCATGTAGCTGCTCGGTCCGAATCACTTTGCCTCCGATCATGGGCGAGCTTGCCAGCTTTTCCAGCTTTCACCATTCCGCAAGCCGCTTGATGGCGTTAACATATGAAGTTTGCGCTAACTAGGATCGCTAGCTTCTTTTTTAACGGGAACCCTGTGCTATAGGCCCGACTTACTGCGTCACATTCCTTTGCAGGCGCCCAGTAAGTCAGGAGCAATATCACATGACCACGCGCGTAAACCCGAATTGCCGGTTGGAGGATCAGGGAATCGAAGGACTCGGCCGGGTTTATTACAACCTGCTGGAACCTGCCCTGATGACCGAGGCCGTTGCCCGTGACGAGGGCAGGATCGGCCTTGGCGGCACCTTCCTCGTCACGACCGGCGCGCATACTGGCCGCTCCCCCAAGGACAAGTTCGTCGTCCGCACGCCCGCCGTCGAAGACTCGATCTGGTGGGAAAACAACAAGCCGATGACGCCCGACGCCTTCGACCGGCTGCATGCCGACATGCTAGCCCATATGAAGGGGCGCGACTATTTCGTGCAGGATCTCTTCGGCGGCGCCGATCCCGAGGAGCGGCTGGATGTCCGGGTCGTGACCGAACTGGCCTGGCACGGCCTTTTCATCCGCCACATGCTCCGCCGTCCCGAAGCCGGGGAACTGGCCGGTTTCACCCCCGAGTTCACCATCATCAACTGCCCCAGCTTCAAGGCCGATCCCGAACGTCACGGCTGCCGCAGCGAAACGGTGATCGCGCTGAATTTCGAGAAGAAGCTGATCCTGATCGGCAACTCGGCCTATGCGGGTGAGAACAAGAAATCCGTCTTCACGCTGCTCAACTACTTCCTGCCGGCCAAGAATATCATGGCGATGCATTGCAGCGCCAACCACGCCCCCGGCAATCCCGATGACAGTGCCGTCTTCTTCGGCCTTTCTGGCACCGGCAAGACGACGCTTTCGGCCGATCCTTCGCGCGTGCTGATCGGCGATGACGAGCATGGCTGGTCCGATCGCGGCATCTTCAATTTCGAGGGCGGCTGCTATGCCAAGACCATCAGCCTGTCACCCAAGGCCGAGCCCGAGATCTACGCCACCACATCGCGCTTCGGCACCGTGATCGAGAACATGGTCTATGACGAGGACAGCCTGGAGCTGGATTTCGAGGACAACTCGATCACAGACAACATGCGCTGCGCCTATCCGCTAGACGCGATCTCGAACGCCTCGGAAACCAGCCTCGGCGGGCATCCGAAGAATATCATCATGCTGACCTGCGATGCCTTCGGCGTGCTGCCCCCCATCGCCCGCCTGACTCCGGCGCAGGCGATGTATCACTTCCTCTCGGGCTTCACCTCGAAAACGCCGGGCACCGAGGTCGGTGTGAAGGAACCGATCCCGACCTTCTCGACCTGCTTCGGCGCACCCTTCATGCCGCGCCGCCCCGAGGTCTATGGCAAGCTGCTGCAGGAAAAGATCGCCAAGCATGGTTCAAGCTGCTGGTTGGTCAATACCGGCTGGACCGGCGGGGCTTTCGGCACCGGCTCGCGCATGCCCATCCAGGCGACCCGCGCCCTGCTGGCCGCCGCACTGGATGGCAGCCTGAACGATGCCGAGTTCCGACGCGATCCGAATTTCGGCTTCGAGGTTCCGGTCAGCGTGCCGAATGTCTCGGATGTGCTGCTCGATCCGCGCAAGACCTGGGACAGCCCGGAAGCCTATGACATGCAGGCCCGGAAGCTGGTGCAGATGTTCAGCGACAATTTCGCGCAATATCTGCCGGGTATCGATGATGAGGTTCGCGCCGCTGCAATCGGGTAACCGCCCTTATTGCATCCCGCGACTGTCGGGGGGCTGCCTGCCCCCCGCGCCCTAGCAATACAGCCTGCGCCTGCTGTCACCGTCAGGGATAAGCGGCAGCCCTACAGCCCCAGGCAGTGCCGCATCACCGCCTTTTGCGCGTGCAGCCGGTTCTCGGCCTCGTCCCAGATCACCGAATGCGGCCCGTCCATGACGGCGCTGGTGACCTCGTCCTCGCGATGGGCGGGCAGGCAATGCATGAACAGCGAGTCGGGCTTGGCCCGCGCCATCAATTCCTCGTTCACCTGGTAGCCGCGCAACTGGTTATGGCGACGCTCCCTGGCGGATTGCGGATCATGCATGCTGACCCATGTATCTGCAAAGACCAGGTCGGCACCCTCGACCGCCTTGTGGGGATTGCGCTCGATGGTCACGCCAACCCCTTGTTTCCGAGCGAATTCCAGGGCTTCGTTCTCGGGGTCCAGCGGTGGCGGGCCGGTGAAGGTGAAATCGAAGCCGAACTGCCCGGCGGCGTGGATCACGCTGGCGCAGACATTGTTGCCATCGCCCACCCAGACCACTTTCCGGCCCCGGATCGGGCCGCGATGTTCCTCGAATGTCATCACATCGGCCATGATCTGGCAGGGATGGGTACGGTTGGTCAGCCCGTTGATGACCGGCACGCTGGCATATTCGGCCATCTCCTGCAGCGTCGCCTCTTCGAAGGTGCGGATCATGATCAGATCGACATAGCGCGACAATACCCGCGCCGTGTCGGCGATGGTCTCGCCATGGCCGAGCTGCATTTCCGAGCCCGACAGCACCATGGTCTGCCCGCCCATCTGCCTCACACCAACATCGAAGCTGACGCGGGTACGGGTCGAGGGTTTCTCGAAGATCAGCGCGACCATACGCCCCGCAAGCGGCAATTCGTCATCGGGCGTGCCCTTGGGGCGGCCGTTTCTGGCGGTTTTCATGGCATGCGCCTGGTCGATGATCGAGCGGAGTTCGTCCTTGGAGGTCGCGTGGATGTCTAGAAAATGTTTCATCTGGATGTCTTTCGGCGATTTGGGCCAGCAAGCCCGCTTGTGGCGGCGGGGTCAAGGGGGCGCTGCCCCCGCCACCGTATCGGTGGCTCCCCCGGGATATTTGCATGAAGAAGAAAGGGCGTCATCGTAGGCGGGTCATGATCCGCACGGACTGCCCCTCGGAATCGAGGCGGACGGTATCGCCTGTGAAACCGGCCTTTTCATAGGCGCGGATGGCGCGGCGATTGTCCGGGGATGGGTCGATCACGAGCAGCGAGGTTTCGCGCAGCAGCAGATCTCCGAGTGCGCGCAGCCATGCACCGCCATGACCCCGGCCCTCGGGCGCGCCGAAGACGTCGATGGCGATGGTATCCGGGGGCAGGTCGTGGAAATGCGGGGCGGGCCAATGATGGGCCGGGTAGCATTGCGCATAGCCGACAGGCTTTTCACCATGCAGCGCAATGAATTGCCGCATGACGGCCCGATCCAGGTCCTCGGTCACCAGGGTGAGCTGATGATCCGGAACCGGCCACCATTCGGCGACCAGCGGATCGCGCAGCCATTCGGCCAGCATCGGCAGGTCGTCCCGATCTACCGGCCTGAAGTGATAATCAGGCATCGAGACTTTCCGCCGCCTTGTCGAGCCTTGCCACGGCTTCGGCGATCTCCTCGTCCGAGATGTTCAGCGGAGGCAGCAGGCGCAGCGTATCATCAGCGGCAGGCACGGTCAGGATATGCTGGGCATAGCCCGCCCTGACCAGATCGGCGGGCGCGGATTTGCATTTCAGGCCCAGCATCAGCCCCTGCCCGCGCACGGATTCGAACAGGTTGGGATGAGCAGCGATCAGCCCTTCCAGCTTTTGCCGGAACAGGGCGGCCTTGCGGTTCACCTCGGCGAGGAAGGTATCATCGGCGACGATCTCCATCACCCGCGCGCCGACCGCGCAAGCCAGCGGGTTGCCGCCATAGGTCGAGCCATGCGTGCCCGCGACCATCCCCGCCGCCGCCTGTTCGGTGGCCAGCACCGCGCCCAGGGGAAAGCCGCCGCCGATACCCTTGGCCACCATCATGATATCGGGTGCGATTCCCGCATATTCATGCGCGAAGAGCCGCCCGGTCCTACCCATGCCGCATTGCACCTCGTCCAGCACCAGCAGGGTGCCGGTCTTGTCGCAGAGCGCCCGGATTTCACGTAGCTCCGCATCGTCGAGCGGACGGATGCCGCCCTCTCCCTGGATCGGCTCCAGCAACACTGCGGCGGTGCGATCGGTGATGACGGCTTTCAGCGCCTCGATATCGCCCCAGGGCAATTGCCGGAAACCGGGCATGAGCGGGCCGAAACCCTTGACCATCTTGTCCGATCCGGCCGCCGCGATGGCCCCGGTCGAGCGGCCATGGAAGGCGCCGTCGAAGGTCAGGATCTCGATGCGCTCGGGATCGCCCTGGTGATCCCAGAACTTGCGCACCATCTTGATTGCCAGTTCCGCCGCCTCGGTGCCGGAATTGGTGAAGAATACCGTATCGGCGAAGGTTTTCTTGACCAGCAGATCGGCCAGTTTCTCCTGTTCCGGGATCTGGTAGAGATTCGAGACATGCCAGATCCGCCCCGCCTGTTCGGTCAGCGCCGCCACCAGATCGGGATTGGCATGACCCAGCACATTCACCGCGATCCCGGCGCCAAGATCGAGATATCGGGTTCCGTCCGTGGCGATGGCCCAGCTTCCTTCCCCCCGCTCGAAGGCAAGAGGGGCGCGGTTATAGGTCGGCAGAACATGCGAAATCATGGCGGATTCCCCGGATGGCATGACAGATTTTATGAAGGGCAGACGTGATCGGACGGTGACGAAGCGTCAACGTCGGGAGCGGGCAAAACTGGCGGTCCGTGTGATCATGACATCGCCCATAGCGCGCTTTTGCCGGTCTTGCAATCACGGTTTCATCCGGTAGCCCGATTTCAGCCAGCGCCAGCACAGATACAACACCGCCGCCACCACCAGCAGGCAGATCGCCAGCCCCCGCAGCGGCGGTGCGTCACTGATGCCGGTGACGCCGTAGCGCGCCCCGTCGATCAGGTAGAAGATCGGGTTCCAATGCGACAGGCTGCGGAAGGGTTCGGGCAGTGCATCGACGGAATAGAAGGTGCCCGACAGGAAGGATAGCGGGGTGATGACGAAATTGGTGATCGCCGCCATCTGGTCGAATTTCTGCGCCATGATCCCGGCCAGGATACCAAGCCCTCCCAACAGCAGCGCCGCCAGCAGCACGAAAGTCACCGCCCAGAGCGGATGCGCGATTCCCGCCCCGGTGACCAACATCATGCCCGTCCCGATCACGATGGCGACAAGCCCCGCCCGGGCGACGGAACCGGCCAGGTAACCGGCCAGCAACTCGCCCGCCGACAGCGGTGGCATCAGCGTATCGACGATATTGCCCTGCACCTTGGCACCGGTGATCGACGATGACGTATTGGCGAAGGCATTCTGGATCACCGTCATCATCAGGATGCCGGGGCCGAGGAATTGCAGGTAGGGCAACCCCATGACCTCGCCCCGTCCCTGGCCAAGGGCGAGCGCAAAGACCAGCACGAACAACCCCGCCGTCATCAGCGGCGCAAAGACCGTCTGCTGCCAGACCGCCAGGAAGCGCATCACCTCGCGCGTGGCCAGAGTGCGCAGCCCCAGCCAGTTGACCCGGCCGAATCTGCGCACGCCCATGGCGGTCTGCTTGTCTGACATCGTTCCGCTCATGCTGCTGTCCTTGAATTCCTGTCGCGTGAAGGCTAAATCTCGGCATCCCGTTTGTGACGGGGTCAATCGCGGGTTTCAAGATGGGGCGGCGGACGAGTCCGCCCGGAAAGGCAACCATGTCCTGGACGGATGAACGTGTCGAGACGCTGAAGCGCATGTGGGCCGAGGGTCAGTCGGCCAGCGCCATCGCCAAGGAACTGGGCGGGGTGACCCGCAATGCCGTCATCGGCAAGGTTCACCGGCTTGGCCTGTCGAACCGCAATGACGAGGCCGAGGCCAAGCCCGCCCCTGCCCCGGCGGCCGAGAAGAAGCCCGAGAAGAAATCGGCACCGGCCAAGCCCGAACCCGCGCCGCAACCGGCAGCGGCCAAACCCGACCCCGCCCCCGTGAAAGAGGAGGCGCCGCAACCGGCCTTTACTCCCGCGCCGCGCCGTCCCATCGTTCCGGCAGGCCAGCCGTTGCCGCCGCAACCCTCGGCCAACGAGATCAGCCCCGAGGCACTGGCCTCGGTCCGCGAAGTCGAGAAGAAGGCCCGCAAATTGTCGCTGATGGAACTGACCGAGCGGACCTGCAAATGGCCGATCGGCGATCCCGCGACCGACAAATTCTGGTTCTGCGGCTTGCCCAGCCAGCCCGGCAAACCCTATTGCGAGGCGCATGTCGGGGTCGCCTTCCAGCCGATGAGCTCGCGCCGCGACCGCCGTCGCTGAGCAAATGCCCGGTTTTCCCCGGCTGGCCGCGCTCGCAGTCACACTTCGCGGTGACGAGGTGCTGCTGGTGCGCCGCCGCAACCCACCCGATGCGGGACTTTGGGGCTTTCCCGGCGGCCATGTCGATCCCGGGGAAACCGCACTGGCCGCCGCCGCCCGCGAACTGGCCGAGGAAACCGGGGTCACGGCGATTCCGCGCTTCTATCTCGACAATGTCGACCTGATCCGGCGCGGTCCCGATGGCGGGATCGAGTTCCATTTCCTGCTGGCAGCGGTGCTGTGCGACTATGTTTCGGGCGAGCCCGTGGCTGCCGATGACGCGCTGGATGCGGGATGGTGGAAAATCGCCGATATCCTGGCCGGACATGTGCCGCTGAGCGCCCATGTGACCGACATCCTGCACCGCGCTGTCAGGCATCGGGAACTGGCCTGACATCGGCTTTCAGCCTGCCGCTCTCCTGCAGCATGAAACCTCTCAGGCGCTGAGCTTGGATAGACCCTTGGACAAAGAAGGAGGAGCCGGGACATGGAAGAAAGCGGCCAGGATCCCGGCTATATCCGCATTCAATCCAGCCGGGCGGCAGTTCCCAGCCACGCAGCAATTCCGCGGCTTCCATCGGCTTCTTGCCTGCGCGCTGAGCCTGCAGGATCTCGACGGCACCTTCGCCGCAAGCAATCCGGAACCCGGACAGGACCTGTCCCGGCGCGCCCTGCCCTTCGGATAACCGGCTGCGCAGCAGCTTGACCCGCTCTCCATCGATCTCGCACCACGCCCCGGGAAAGGGGGAAAGCCCACGGATCTGGCGGTCCAGTTCCGTCGCGGGACGGCTCCAGTCGATGCGCGCCTCGGCCTTGTCGATCTTGGCCGCATAGGTCACGCCCTGCTCGGGTTGCGAGCGCGCTTTCATGGGCAGGCCGGTCAGGACTTCGGCGATGAGCTCCGCCCCCATCTCCGCCAAACGGTCATGCAGATCGGCGGTTGTCTCGCGGACCCCGATCGGAGTCCGCGCCTCGGCTAGGACCGGCCCGGTATCCAGCCCTGCCTCCATCTGCATGATCGCGACGCCCGTTTCGACATCGCCGGCCATCACCGCCCGATGGATCGGAGCCGCCCCACGCCAGCGCGGCAGCAGCGAAGCGTGAATATTCAGGCAACCGAAGCGCGGCATCTCCAGGACCGCCTGCGGCAGGATCAACCCATAGGCCACGACGATCGCTACATCCGCCTGCAACGCGGCAAAAGCCTCTTGCGCCCCGGTATCCCGCAACCGCAACGGAGTCCGAACCTCGATCCCCAACCGTTCCGCCTCGGCATGTACCGGGGACGGCCGCAGCTTTTGCCCTCGCCCCGCCTCGCGCGGCGGCTGCGAATATACGGCGGCGACCTCATGCGATGCGGCCAACACCCGCAGGGCCGGAACCGAGAAATCCGGCGTTCCCATGAATACGACGCGCATCCCCGCCTCCCTCTTCTTCATCAAAATATCCCGCGGGGGTCCGGGGGCGCGAAGCCCCCGGCCAGCTTACCCCCGCCGCGCCAGCTTGGCCGATTTCTGCACCAGCATCTTGCGCCTGAGCGGCGACAGGTGATCGACATAGATCCGCCCATCGAGATGGTCGATCTGGTGCTGCACGCTGGTCGCCCAGAGCCCGACGAAATCGCGTTCCTCTATCTCGCCGTCCATGTTCAGGAAGCGGACCGTCACCGCACGCGGTCTCTCGATCCGCGCAGAGACACCGGGCAGGTTCGGGCTGGCCTCCTCATGGCTACGCATTTTCACACTCACATGCAGCAATTCGGGATTGGCCATCCGCACGACCTGCCCTCGCGCCTCGGACGCATCCACGACCGCCAGCCGCAACATGATGCCGATCTGCGGCGCAGCCAGCCCCACCCCGGGCATCGCCTCCATCGTGTCGATCATGTCGTCCCAGATCATCCGCACGGTTTCGGTCACCGCCTCGACCGGATCGGCGGGGCTATGCAACCGGCGGTCGGTATAGGGCAGGAAGGGGCGGACCGTCATGCGCTGCCCCACGCCTCAGCCACGTGCAAGATCCCGCTTCAGCTTGACCATCTTGCGGGTGATCATCTGCCGCCTGATCGCCGACAGGTGGTCAATGAACAGCACCCCGTTCAGGTGATCCAGCTCATGCTGCGCACAGGTCGCCCAGAGCCCGTTGAACTCCTGCTCATGGGTCTTGCCGTCCAGCCCCAGCCAGCGCATCTTCACCTGCGCGGGCCGGGTCACCTCGGCATATTGCTCGGGGATGGACAGGCAGCCTTCCTCATGGGTGTTGGTCTCGTCCGAGGACCATGTCACTTCGGGATTGATCAGCACCATCGGCTGACGCTCTGCCTCCGGATCGCGATTCGCATCCATCACGAATATCCGCTTGAGCACGCCCACCTGCGGCCCGGCCAGGCCGACCCCCGGCGCGTCATACATCGTCGCCAGCATGTCATCGGCCAGCGCCTCGATCTCGGGCGTGACGCTTGCAATGGGCTCCGCCAGCTTTTTCAGGCGCGGATCGGGATGAATCAGGATCGGTCTAATGCTCATGACAGCGATTTAGGCGATGGCTTCACCTTACGCAACAAGCAGCGTATGCATATGACGGAACGCGGAAACGAGGGAGCCCGCCATGACCCAGCCCGATTTCGACGAGGTGATCGACCGCATCGGCACGCATTGCTCGAAATGGGACGACATGGAGGGCGCCTATGGCGTCTCGCCCGGCCAGGGCGGGCTGGCGATGTGGGTGGCCGACATGGATTTCCGCCCCCCCACCGCCGTCCAGCGCACCGTCGAGGCAACCGCGGCGCATGGAATCTATGGCTATCCCGGCGCGAACGCCCCTTATCTCGACGCCATCCAATGGTGGATGGCGAACCGGCATGGCTGGCAGATCGAGCGCGAATGGATCCTGACCTGCGCCGGGCTGGTCAATGGCGTGGCGATGGCGCTGGATGCTTATACCAACCCCGGCGACGGGGTGATCGTGATGAGCCCGGTCTATCACGCCTTTGGCCGCGTCATCCGCGCCAGCAGGCGCGAGTTGGTCGAGCTGCCGCTGGCCATCGAGGATGGCGGCTATCGCATGGACTGGTCGCATTGGGAAACCATGCTGACAGGCGGTGAGCGGCTGCTGATCCTGTGCTCGCCGCATAATCCCGGCGGCCGGGTCTGGACCGAGGAGGAACTGCGCGAGGTGGCCGATTTCTGCACCCGCCACGAGTTGATCCTGGTCTCGGACGACATCCATTGCGACCTGCTCATGCCCGGCCAGCGCCACCGCATGATCGCCGATGTCGTGCCGGATATCCGCGACCGGCTGGTGACGCTGACCGCCGCCACCAAGACATTCAACATCGCCGGCGCCCATATCGGCAACGCGATCATCGCCGATGACGACCTTCGCGCGAAATTCAAGGCTGCGCTGATGGCGCGCGGCGTCTCTCCCGGCCTGTTCGGCATGGATATGGTCGCGGCCGCCTATTCCCCCGAGGGCGCGGCCTGGGTCGATGCGCTGGTCGAATATCTCGACAACAACCGCCGCCTCTTCGACGAGGGTGTGAACGCCATTCCCGGCCTGCGCTCGATGCCGCTGCAGGCGACCTACCTGTCATGGGTCGATTTCTCCGGCACCGGGATGAGCACCGCCGAATTCACCGCCCGCGTCGAAAAGACCGCCCGCATCGCCGTCAATCACGGCACCAGTTTCGGCAAGGGCGGCGAAAGCTTCCTGCGCTTCAACATCGCCACCCCGCGCGCCCGCGTGACCGAAGCGGTGAAACGGCTTCGGGAGGCCTTTTCCGACCTGCAATGAAGCTGCTTGCCCGGCTTTTTTCTGCCCTGACGCTGGTGGCGCTGATCTGCGCCATCTGGATCGCGCTGCTTCCGCAACGCCCCACCGCACCGGATCGCCCCGCGCCCGATCCCGCTGTGCTGACCGGGCCGGTAGACCGTATCCTGATCGAGAAATCTGCCCGCCGAATGGTCGCTTACCGGGATGGCGCACCGCTGAAAACCTATCGCATCGCCCTTGGCTTCGCTCCCGATGGCGACAAGCGCCAGCAGGGCGACGGCAAGACCCCCGAGGGCATTTTCCGTATCGATCGCCGCAATGAGGCCAGCGCCTATCACCTGTCGCTCGGCATCGACTATCCGCAAGCCAAAGACCGTGCCCGCGCCGCCGCCGAAGGCATCGATCCCGGCGGCGATATCTTCATCCACGGCCAGCCGAACCAGTTGCCGCGCGGGATCCTTTTGCCCGGAGACTGGACGGCAGGCTGCATCGCCATCTCGAACGCCGAAATTGCCGAGCTTTTCGCCGCCACCGCCATCGGCACCGAGGTCGAGATCCGGCCGTGAAGCAACCCACGTTGCAATCCGCTCCACGGACAAGCATATAGGGGCGCAAAGCGAACAAGCCCGGAGCATCTCGCGCATGGTCTATCTGGACTTCGAAAAACCGCTGGCCGATGTTGAAGGCAAGGCCGAGGAACTCCGCGCCATGGCCCGGAAATCCGAAGACGCGGTCGATGTCGAAAAAGAGGCGGCGGCGCTGGACAAGAAGGCCGGCGATCTCCTGAAGGACCTGTACAAGAATCTCGATCCCTGGCGGAAAACGCAGGTCGCCCGCCATCCCGACCGGCCGCATTGCCGCAACTATATCGACGGGCTTTTCACCGAATACACCCCGCTTGCCGGCGACCGCGCCTTTGGCGACGATCATGCCGTGATGGGCGGACTCGCGCGGTTCAACGATTCGCCATGCGTGGTGATCGGCCATGAAAAGGGGCATGATACCAAGTCCCGGATCGATCATAATTTCGGCATGGCCCGCCCCGAGGGTTACCGCAAGGCGATTCGCCTGATGGACATGGCGCACCGCTTCGGTCTGCCGGTGATCACCATCGTCGACACGCCCGGCGCCTATCCCGGCAAGGCGCCGAAGAGCGCGGCCAATCCGAGGCCATTGCCCGTTGCACCCAGAAATGCCTGGAGATCGGCGTGCCGCTGGTCAGCGTGATCGTCGGCGAGGGCGGCTCGGGCGGTGCGGTGGCTTTCGCGACGGCAAACCGCATCGCGATGCTGGAACATTCCATCTATTCGGTGATCTCACCCGAGGGCTGTGCCTCGATCCTGTGGAAGGATTCCGACAAGATGCGCGACGCCGCCACAGCCCTGCGCCTGACCGCGCAGGACCTGAAGAAGCTCGATGTGATCGACCGGATCATCGCCGAGCCCCTGGGTGGGGCACAGCGCAAGCCCGAGGATGCGATCAAGGCGGTCGGAGAGGGAATCGCCGACATGCTGAAAGACCTGTCGGGCAAGAAACCGGCGGAACTGATCAAGGATCGCCGGCAGAAATTCCTGTCGATGGGCTCGAAATCTCTGGCCTGAGACCAGGCCCTTCGCTTCGGAAGGCTTAGCCGGACAAGCACCTGTCACGGGATCACCGAATCTCCCGACTGCGGCATTATGGCAACAGTTCATCCTCTTTCCCGGCGATCACGCCTTGAAGTCTTGCCGTCTTTCCTTCGCTGCGGCAGTCATTAGCCCTGCCCATTGTTCAAGCCGAGAGAGGAGGGGCCTGCATGACTGAACCTTGCATCGCATACGCCTTTCTCATGGTGGATCCCCTGTCGCTGAACCGACAAGGCTGATCCGCCCCGCAAGGGCAGTTTCCAAGCTGACATGATCTGACCCACCACGTTTTGCGTGGCGTTCCGTCATGTCTTTTATCAACACAACCAACCACTTGCATCCCATGTCCAAGCATGGGTGATTATGGAGACCGCAATGATTGCGCAACTTCCCGCACGCGTGCTGACGCCGCGCCCCACCATCGAACGCCTGATCCACCGTTATGGTGCGATGCCGGTCTTATGGGCCACGATCCGGGCGCTCCTGATGCCACGGAAAAGGCGGGCGAGGCCGCCCGACCCCTACCATCTCTGCCCGCATCTGCGGCGCGACATCGGCCTTCCGCCAGAACGGCCCTATGTCCCGAAATATTACGAGTTGAGATAATCCGGTGGGCCGCGCTTCGGCGCGGCCTACCACATGGTCCTGGCGGCTCTTTGCGGCCATTCGGCGTCATAAGAGACGCCGCCGACCCCGCCTTCGGTCATGTTCGCAAGGATTTGCCCCGGCGTCGGCAACCCGTCGCTATCGTCCCCGCTTTCCCACAGCCCCGAGCGGATCACCGCCCGCGCGCATTGGAAATATATCTCGGCCACCTGCACCACGATCACCGTGCGTGGCAGCTTGCCTTGATGCGCAAAGCTTTCCCGCAATTCGGCATCATCGGTCAGCCGCGCCGTCCCGTTGACCCTGATGGCGTTGTCTGAGCCGCGCACCAGGAACATCAGGCTGACCCGTCCGTCGCGGACAATATTGCGGATCGAATCGATCCGGTCATTGCCTCGCCAATCGGGAATCGCCAGGTGCCGCTCGTCCAGCGCCCGCGCCACCGGCCCGTCATCAACACGGGGACTGGCATCGGTCCCCTCGGGTCCGACCGTCGCCAGGACGCAAAACCGCGCCGCCGCGATGAAACGCGCGTAATCCGGGGTCAGCCGGTCGGCCACCTTGCGCGTCGATGCCGGGCCGGGAGCACGGTAAATCCCTGTCAGATCAGTCTCTTTGAGCCAGTTCATGCATGAACCCCGCCTCTGCCATCAACCGGTCTGAATTGTGCTCGATCTGTTCCGACAATTGCGCCATGAATGCCTGTGCCGGAAAATCCGGCCCGATGGCGGGCAGGAATTCGATCACCGCGCGCCCCGGACGCACGCCCCAGCCCTTGCGCGGCCAGAACAACCCGGCATTCACCGCGACGGGCACCACCGGCAGGCCGGTCGCCGAGCGGATCGTGCCGACACCGTGCTTGTAGCTCCGCCGTTCGCCCGGGCGCGTCCGCGTGCCCTCGGGATAGATGATCAACTGCCCAAGCCCCTCTCCCACCAGCCGCTTGTTGATCGTTTCACCGATAGCACGCATCGCGTCGCGCCCCCGCGCCCGGTCAATCGGAATGCAGCCCACCTTGTAGGCATACCAGCCCATCACCGGCACCCGCATCACCTCGCGCTTCATGATGAAATTGCGCTCCGGCAGGGCATGGGCAAGGGCCAGGATGTCGAGGAAACACTGGTGCTTGGCGGCGACGATGCAGTCGCCTGCGGGCGGCGTGCCGCGCAACTCGCAGGTCACGCCCATATGTATTCGCGCCGCCCAGAGCACATAGCCGATCCAGCGCGTCGCCACCCGGTTCGCGCCGGCCCGTCCCCGGCGCATCACTTCAGGGATACCAGCCAACCCCATCAGCAGGGTCGCCACGCCCACATGCAGATAGAACAGGGCATTCTGCAGGTATTGCCAGGGTCCCAGGAGGCCCGGCTCGGGCGTCGTCCTGCGGCTCATCGCACCGATTCCAGCATTTTCAATGCCGCCCATTTGGTCGCAAAGAAACCCACCGCGGCAGCCACGACGGGAATCAGCAGCGGTATCAGCCAGCCCCAGCCATGGAAGCCAAGCCCGGTCAGGAAGCCCCCTGCAGCATCCATGTTCGGCAGCAATGCCATCGCACCCATGCCCAACACGGTCCCCGCCCCGGCGCCGATGGCGGCGCGATGGGTAAAGCGGCGCACGAAAGCGATGGCGATGGTGATGTCGCGCGCACCGATCAGCCTCAGCACCTGGATCACCTGCCCGTTCGCGGCCAGCGCCGCCTTGGCGGCAAGGGTAATCATCGCCGCCGAAGCCGCCGCGATCAATACCAGCGATATCACGCCCAGGGCCCGCAGGCGCTGCGCGGCGGACACCAGGGGCCGCCGCCATTCGGTATGATCGTCCAGGATCGCCCCCGGAGCCTCTGCCTCCAGTCGCAGCCGCAGCCCTTCGGAATCGAAATCCGGACCGGCGATCGGCATCTCGATCAGGTCGGGCACCGGCAGGGCGTCGATCGGCAGATCCGGGCCGAACCATGGTGTGAGCAGTTCCGCCACTTCGTCATCGGGCAGCAACCTGGGTTGGCCAACCCCCGGCGTAGTCTGCAGGATCTGCATGACGGATTGGGTCAATGCGTCCTGGTTTCCCTCCGAGGCGCCGACCCGCACCGTCACCGATTGGGCCAGTTCCGACGACCAGCGCTCGGCCAATCGGCCCGTCGCCAGCGCCAGCGCCAACGCGAAAACCGCCAGGAACGCCATCGCGCCAGCCGAGAACAGGGTCAGATGGGCGGTGAACCCGGTTGGCGGCACGATGCGGTTTCCCGCCCCGCCATCGCGCCCGACCAGGCCTTGCCACAGCGCCTTTAGGTTCAGCGTCCGGAATTCGCCGCGCTTCACAGGTCCGCCCCCGCCAGTTGCAAGGTGCCGCCCGCGATCCGCAGGACCCGGGCCGAGACCTGCGCCTTGACGGCACGGATCAGGTTCAGGTCATGGGTCGCAACCAGCACGGCCTTGCCCGTCTTGTTCAACTCGATCAGCAATTGCATCAGCCGCATCGACATGTCCCAGTCCAGATTTCCCGTCGGCTCATCGGCCAGCACGACATCGGGCGACAGGATCACCGCCCGCGCCAGCGCCGCCCTCTGCCGCTCTCCGCCCGAGAGCGATGGCGGCAGCGCGCGGGCATGTTGCGCAAGCTGGACCCAACCCAGCAGATCGCGCATCGCCGCCATGTCAACCGGTTGCCCCGAGACGCTCAGCGGCAGCGCCACATTCTCGGCCACCGGCAGGTGGTCAAGGAATTGCGTGTCCTGGTGCACCACCCCCACCCGACGGCGCAGCATGGCGATGCCGTCACGCGAAAGCCCCGCCACATCCTGGCCGAAGGCGCTCAGCCGTCCGGCGGTTGGCAAGAGATCGGCATAGCACAGCCGCAGCAGCGTGGTCTTGCCCGAACCCGACGGTCCGGTCAGGAAATGGAACATGCCCGGCTGCAGACTCAGCGTCATCCCCGACAACAGTTCGGAGCCGGCACGATAGCCAAAGCTCACATCCTGCATCTCGATCAAGCGCGCTCTCCCAATTCCTGTTCCTCGGTCTTCCGCTTGGAAGCCGGCCTCGCGCTTGATAGAACAGCCGCACAGCGAATGCGAGAGGGTGGCATGGGTGAAATAAGGCTGGGTTGTCCGAAATGCGGAACCGAATACCGCCTGCCCGAAGACGCGATCCCCGAAACCGGGCGAGAGGTGGAATGCACCGCCTGCGGCCGGGTCTGGCTGGCCGTCGCCCCGGCAAGCGAGGGATCCGGCGAATCACAAAAGCCCGCGGTCGTGCGCCACGCGCCCTCCGCCACCTCTCCCACCACGGATGACGACAAGAAGCATCCTCCGGTTCCCGGCGACATTCCACCGCTCAGGCGCCGCCTTCCCGACAATGTCCTTAATATCCTCCGCGAAGAGGTGGAATACGAACGCCGCGCCCGGCAGGGAGAGCTTATCACGCAGAATTCATCGGACGCACCCGATCCGGACTGGCCGGCGACAACCGTGACCGATCCCGAGGCCAGGCCGGATATTCGCGATCTGCCACACAGCCTGCCCAGGAGCGATTTGACGACGGAAACACCACCGGAGCCGGGTGTGACGCCTCCAGGGACAGAACCTCGTGATATGGCCACCGCATCCGAACCTGCCGCCCCCCCGATGGCAACCATGCGGAACGAGAGTGCACCGCCCGAAAAAACCGGCAAAGGCTATTTCGCCGGTTTCGGGCTGGCGGCGGGTATCGCGGCATTCGCGCTTGCCCTCTATGCCATGGCGCCGGGGATGGCGGGAAATGGCGAGTTCGGCCGTCAGTTGATGCAATATCGCCAGCATGTGGATGCCGGGCGGCAATGGTTGCAGCAACAGGGATCGGCGCTGATCCGGCGCGATTGAGGCATGCTGCGGGCCGGCGGACATCAGAACCGGTCCAGCAACCGCCCCAGATAGTCGCGTTCATCCCGCGGCCGTTCACGCTCGCCGCTCCGGCGCCGGATTTCATCCAGAAGATCGCGCGCCCGCGCCGCAGGATCGCTTCCCTCCGCCAAGGGATCGCCAGAGGTGATCACATTGCCGTTCCCGGGCTGCTGCCGCCCCAACGGGTCCAGCACCGGGCGGCCATCACGCGGAGAGGCCGATCCGCTCTGCCGCTCCTGCTCCTCTGAAGGTCCGGATGGCTGACCGGGCTGATCCTGCCCTCCCTCCCGATCATCGCCTGCCCGACGCTGTTCGCCTTGCCCCAGCATGTCGCCAAGCGCACGCATCCCCTCGCGCATCGATTGGATCGCATCGGCCTGCCGCTGCAACGCTCCGCCCAGGTCACCGTCTCGCAAGGCCTGCTCGGCATCTTCCATGGCGCGCCCGGCATCGTCCAGCCGTTGTCCCGCATCGTCGCCGGATTCGG
Source organism: Paracoccus methylarcula (assembly GCF_003007735.2). Taxonomy (GTDB): domain Bacteria; phylum Pseudomonadota; class Alphaproteobacteria; order Rhodobacterales; family Rhodobacteraceae; genus Paracoccus; species Paracoccus methylarcula. The sequence continues at coordinate 450,400 of NZ_PXNQ02000001.1, read as the reverse complement.
AGCCTTGGCCGGGAAGCATGCCCCGTTGCTGCCCCAACTCTTCCCGCAATTCGCGCTGGCGCTGCGCCAGTTCATCGGCGCTTTCCGGGGTCTGGCCAAGCCGCCCTTCTCCGAACTGCTCCTGCATCTCGCGGAAGGCCTCATCCGACAGGCGCTGCTGTTCGCGCAAGGTATCTGCAAGGCGGTTCATCGACTGATTGCCCTCGCCGCCACCCTGACGGCCTTCGCCGCCCTGACCCTGGGTGACCTGAAGGTTTTCCATCATGCGGTTGAACTGCTCCAGCAGTTGCTGGGCCTCGGCCATCCGGCCCTCGTTCATCAACCGCTGGATCTCATCCATCATCTGCTGGATCTGGTCTCCGGTGATCTCCTGCCGCTCCTGGTTCCGGGTGAAGCGTTCGGACGGATCCTCCTTGCCCTGTTCCGCCAGCATCCGCGTATAGGCGTCGGTGGCTTCCTTCAGCTCGTTCATCAACCGCTGGATCTCGTCGGGACTGGCACCATTGCGGATCGCCTCGGACAGCTTTTCCTGCGCCTGCTTCATCCGCTCAAGGGCATCGGCCAGCCCGCCATCCTCGACCAGCACGGCCGCCTTCCACAGGGCCTCGGCCAGCTTGTCGCGCGCCTCCTCGCTCAACGGGCCGGATTCAAGCACCCGCACCGCACCCCGCAATTGCAGATATAGCGGCTCTTCGACAAAACCCTCCGGTTGCCATGTGACCGCCCGCAGGATCTCGGCGCTCCGCCCGGCATTCTCGCGCGACCACAGCAGATCGCGGCGCAACTCGATCAACGCGGCAGCCAGCGGGTCGAAGAACCGCCGCCCCGGCAAAACCATCTCGGCCGGGGGAGCTTGCCCTTCTTGCTCGATTCCGTCGATTGCCCGCAGGGTGAGATTGACGGGCATGTTCGCCCAGGGATGCCGCGACAGGTCCTGAACCAACTGCCCGCGCAGAACGCTGCGATCGCCTGATCGCGGCAAGGGTAGATCGAGAGACAGGGCTTCGCGCGGTTCCGGTTCCACCGCCAGCCCGAATTCCCGAGACACATCCGGCAGGTTCAACTCGATCCGGGCCTCGCCCGAAACGACCCCGTGATCGTCCTCGGCCTCGAAAGGCTGCACCATCCGCCCGTCGCGCGCCGGGTTGCCGCCGCCCCGGCCCGGATGACCGGCGGCAGATCCGGCAACACGGTCACGGCAAAGCGGCGGCCGGCGATCCCGATCACGCCCGAGCGCTCGGCACGGAATTCCGGGGCACGCGCATCCTCCCCCCGCTCCGGCCCGATATCCTGCGTCAGTTCGGCGGTCTCGCCATAGAGCCGGAACGTCACGATGCTGCCCTTCGGCAGTTCCAGCATTTCGCCCTCGGGCAATGCGTTCAGGTAGATCGTCGGGCGCCGGGTATAGGCCGGAGGTTCCGCCCAGCCTTCCCATCCGGGACCACGCGCACCCTCTTCCACACCCGGAGATGGCGGGTTGATGGTCGCCGCGATGGCCGAGATCCCCTGCCCCATCTGGGCGGTGCCGCCGAAAATCAGCGCCATGACCAGCGCGACCAACGCGGCCAGCCGCAGGGCGAACGGATCGCGCCGCGCGAGATCGGCATCGGGACGCACCGCCCGCGCCCGCGCCGCCTCCATCTCCATCTGTGCCAGATGTGCCTGCCAGAGCGCCCCCTCGCCGCCAATCGCCGCCCGGTCCCGCAGCGCCGTCAGGGGCCGCCCCGGCAAGGTCCGGTCCAACCGCTCGACCGCCTCGGCCTCGCGAACCCGGCGAAAACGCAGCCCGCCCCGGATCGCCGCTACCAGCAGGGCAACCAGCGCCCCACCTGCCAGCCATGGCAGAATGGCGGGCGGCACCGCGCCAACGCCGCCCAAGGAGAATGCCGCGAACAGGCCCGACAGCAATCCGGCCAGCGGCCAAAAGGCCCGCGCCGCACGCTCCCACACCATGCCCCAACGGGTCAGCCGCAGTGCAAGGGACACCTGCCCCTTCTTCTTTGCCCAAATACCTCGGGGGTCCGGGGGCGGTGCCCCCGGCTGTGACATCCGATCCCTGTGCCGCCTCAAAGCCATTCCGGGATGGTATCGCGCGCCAGCATTTCCTCAAATGTCGGTCTCGCCCTGATGACGGCGAATTGATCGCCGCTGACCAGCACCTCGGGCACCAAAGGCCGGGAATTATATTCCGACGCCATCACCGCGCCGTAAGCCCCGGCCGAGCGGAACGCGACCAGATCGCCCGCCACCAGCCCGGGCAACTGGGTGCCTTTCTGGAAGGTATCCCCTGATTCGCAGACCGGCCCGACCACGTCGAAGGCCCTGACATCGGCCCCCACGGCAGGTTCGGTTACCGGCACGATGTCGTGATGCGCGCCATACATGGACGGGCGCAGCAGGTCGTTCATCGCCGCGTCCACGATCAGGAAATCGCGGCCCTCGCCCTCTTTCAGCCAGATCACCGAGGTCAGCAGGACCCCGGCATTGCCGACGATATTGCGGCCCGGCTCGATCTCGATCTCGCAGCCCAGATCACCCACGCTGTCGCGGATGACCTGGCCATATTCGATCGGCAGGGGCGGAGCGTTGTTGTCGCGGCGATAGGGGATCCCCAATCCCCCGCCCAGGTCCAGCCGGGTGATGGAATGGCCGTCGGCCCGCAATGCGCGGGTCAGTTCTGCAACCTTGCCATAGGCCAGCCGGTAGGGTTCCAGGTCGGTCAGTTGGCTGCCGATATGCACATCCACGCCAACGACACGCAGCCCCGGCAGGCGCGCCGCCTCGGCATAGACCTCGCGCGCGCGGGCGATGGGGATGCCGAACTTGTTCTCGGATTTGCCCGTGGCGATCTTTTCATGCGTCTTGGCGTCCACATCCGGGTTCACCCGGATCGCCACCGGAACCTCGGCTCCCATCGAGGCGGCCAGTTCCGACAGCGCCCGCATCTCGGGCTCGCTTTCGATGTTGAACTGGCGGATGCCGCCCTCGATGGCCTGCCGCATCTCGGCCAGCGTCTTGCCGACACCCGAGAAGACGATCCGGTCCCCCGGCACGCCCGCGGCACGCGCCCGCGCGTATTCCCCGCCCGAGACGACATCCATCCCCGCGCCCATATCGCCCATCAGCTTGAGCACGGCGAGGTTCGAATTCGCCTTGACCGCGAAACAGACCAGATGCTCGGTCCAGTCCAGCGCCTGCCGGAACAGCCCGAAATGCCGGGTCAGGGTCGCCGCCGAGTAGACATAGACCGGGGTGCCGACCTCTGCCGCAATGCGCGACAGCGGCACCTCTTCGGCATGCAACGCGCCGTCATGGTAGTTGAAGTGATCCATCAGAGCTCGGTGACGGCTCCGACCGTCGCATGCCCGGAGATCGACACGCCCGGCTTCTGCGCCACCGGTCGTTCGGGCGGACCATCGACGCCGCAGGCGGTCACGGCGAGTATCGCGAACAATGCCAGGAATCTCATGCAAGTATCTCCTTCCAGCGCGCGATCTGCGCGCGAACCTGATCGGGGGCAGTCCCGCCATAGCTTTGCCGCGAGGCGACGGAATTGTGAACACCAAGAACGGAATAGACCGACTGATTTATCGCCGGATTGACCGATTGCATCTCGGTCAGGGACAACTCGTCCAGATCGCAGCCCTTCTTCTCGGCCAGTGCGACGAGCGAGCCGGTGACGTGATGCGCCTCGCGGAAGGGTAGCCCCGCCTCGCGCACCAGCCAGTCGGCAAGGTCGGTCGCGGTCGAGAAGCCGCTTGATGCCGCCGCCTCCATGTTCTCGCGATTGGCGCTCAGATCCGACAGCATCCCCGCCATCGCGGCCAGCGCCAGCATCAGGTGGTCGGCGGCGTCGAAGACCTGCTCCTTGTCCTCCTGCATGTCCTTGGAATAGGCCAAGGGCAGCCCCTTCATCACCGTGAACAGCGCCACCGTCGCCCCCAGGATCCGGCCGATCTTGGCGCGGATCAGCTCTGCCGCGTCGGGGTTGCGCTTCTGCGGCATGATGCTGGAGCCAGTGGACCATTTGTCCGACATCGACACGAATCGGAACTGCGCGGATGACCAGATCACCAGTTCCTCCGACAGCCGTGACAGATGCACCGCGCAGATCGAGGCCGCAGACAGGAATTCGAGCGCGAAATCCCGGTCGCTGACGGCATCGAGACTGTTGGCCATCGGCCGGTCGAAGCCAAGCGCAGACGCCGTGGCCTCGCGGTCGATGGGATAGCCGGTTCCGGCCAGTGCCGCGGCACCAAGGGGTGATTCGTTCATCCGGCGGCGGGCGTCCCGGAAGCGCGACAGGTCGCGGCCGAACATCTCGGCATAGGCCATCATGTGATGCCCCCACGTCACCGGCTGCGCGGTCTGCAGATGGGTAAAGCCCGGCATGACCCAATCCGCGCCCGCCTCGGCCTGCGACAATGCGGCGCGGATCAGCGCATCCAGCCCCGCGATGGCCGCGTCGCACTGATCGCGCACCCATAGCCGGAAATCCGTCGCCACCTGATCATTGCGCGAGCGGCCCGTATGCAGGCGGCCTGCGGGTTCCCCGATGATCTCCTTCAGCCGCGCCTCGACATTCATGTGGATGTCTTCCAGCGCCGTCTGGAACGGGAAATCCCCGGCCTCGATCTCTGACAAGACCGTGAGGAGGCCTTCCCCGATCGCGCTTGCATCGCTATCGCTGATGATGCCTTGCGCGGCGAGCATCGCGGCGTGGGCCCGGCTGCCCCGGATATCCTGGGCGTAGAGCCGCCGGTCGAAACCGATCGAGGCGTTGATCGCCTCCATGATCGCGTCGGGCCCGGCGGCAAAGCGCCCGCCCCACATGCTGTTGGCGGCATCCTTGTTTTCGGGCCGGTCGGTCATTGTCAGTCCTTCGGAGGTCAAATGCTGCGTCGAGTCCTGCTTTATACGGCACTGGTTTTAGGTGCAAACGCCGCGTTCGCGGGTGAGATCGACTGGCAGGCGGCCAAGGATGGCGGGCTGGTCAAGCTGGTGCCCTCCGAGGACGCACCGGCCATACCGGAAACCACCTTTACGGATCCGGATGGCAACACCCACAGCCTCATCGATTACAAGGGCAAGGTCATCCTGGTGAATTTCTGGGCCACATGGTGCTATCCCTGCCGCGAGGAGATGCCCTCGCTGGATGCGCTGCAGGCCGAACTGGGCGGGGATGATTTCCAGGTCGTGACCATTGCGACCGGCCGCAACCCGCCAGAGAAAATAGATAAATTTTTCAATGAAACCGGTGTCGAGAACCTGCCCGTCCTGCTGGATCCCAAGCAGAAGCTGGCGCGTGACATGGGTGTGGTTGGGCTTCCGGTCAGCGTGCTGATCGACCGCGACGGCAACGAGGTCGCCCGGCTCGTGGGCGACGCGGACTGGTCGAGCGATGCCGCCAAGGATGTCATCCGCCAGTTGACAGCGCCCTGACCTCGGCATGTCGCGGGCAGGTGGTGAGGTGATCGTTCACCATCCCGGTGGCCTGCATGAAGGCATAGGTGATGACTGGACCGCAGAAATTGAACCCACGCTTTTTCAATGCCTTGGACATGGACGCCGATTCAGCCGTGTCGGTCGGCACCTCGGCCAGCGTCGCGAAACGGTTCTGAACGGGCCTGCCGCCCACGAATGACCAAAGGTAGGGTGAGAACCCCTCGCCCTGCTCGATTTCCAGAAAAAGCTGCGCGCCGCGCACCGTTGCGGCGATCTTGCCGCGATGCCGGATAATCCCCGGATTCTTCAGTGCCTTTTCTATCCGCGCCTCGTCCCACCGGGCAACACGCTCGGGGTCGAAACCCTCGAATTCCTCGCGGAACCCGTCACGCTTGCGCAGGATGGTAATCCAGCTCAACCCCGCCTGGAAACCGTCGAGCACCAGCTTTTCCCACAATGCGCGGGCATCGTATTCCGGCACACCCCATTCGCTGTCGTGATAAGCGACGTAAAGCGGGTCATCGCCGCACCAGCCACATCTCTTGTCCATGCGCGTTAACCCCGAGTTCAGATTTTCTGCCTGTTTGCGCCAAGTTAGGCAAACATGACCGGAGTGCAAGGAATCTATCCGGAAGAAGAGGTAGACGTGAGCGACGCGATCTCTCCCATCGGTTCACCGCTGGATTATGTCATCAGCCAGCAGGACCGCATCACCCTTTCCTCGGTCCGTGCCGCTGTTGAAAAGGGGCGCGGGCTGCTGGCCTATCAGCCGATCGTGCAGGCCAGGCAATCGCAACGGGTTGCTTATTACGAGGGGTTGATCCGAATCGTCGACGATAGCGGTCGTCTCGTGCCACTCAAGGATTTCATGCCCAATGCGGAAACGACGGAACTGGGGCGCCAGATCGACTGCCTGTCGCTCTCCCTCGGCCTGCAGGCCCTGTCCGAGACCCCTACGCTGCGACTGGCCGTGAACATGTCTGCAAGGTCCATCGGCTACCCCGAATGGAACCGTATCCTGCGCGAAGGCCTGAACGGTAATCCACATGTTGCGGAAAGGCTGATCCTCGAAATCACCGAAAGCTCGGCGATCAAGTTGCCCCAACAGGTGGTAGAATTCATGCGAGAGGTTCAGCGGCACGGTGTCAGCCTTGCCCTGGACGACTTCGGAGCCGGTTATACTTCTTTCCGTTACCTGCGGGATTTCTGTTTCGACATGATCAAGATCGACGGTCAGTTCATCCGCCGGATCACCGAACATCCCGACAATCAGGTGCTGACACGCGCACTGCAATCCATCGCACATCATTTCGACATGTTCACTGTCGCGGAATCGGTGGAAACCGCGGAAGAGGCCGGTTTCCTGATCGAAATGGGGATCGACTGCATGCAGGGATACTATTTCGGCGCTCCGACCATCGCCCCGCCATGGAAAGCGCCGCCCTCGATGGCGCGCCGCTGAACCCGGAGAAGTTGGACGAGTCAGGTATTCCTTCGGAATGCGCATCTTGGTGATTAACTTGACGCCAAGGCATGAAACCGCATTCTAAGCTAGATTCGCCGAAATCCCGGCAACGATCGGAAGGAGCCCGACATGACCAAAGCCGTAATCGTATCCGCCGCCCGCACACCGGTGGGCAGTTTCCTCGGCTCGTTTGCCAATGTGCCTGCACATGATCTTGGTGCAGCCGTCCTGAAAGAGGTCGTCGCCCGCGCCGGCGTTGATCCGGCAGAGGTCAGCGAAACCATCCTTGGCCAGGTCCTGACGGCTGCGCAGGGCCAGAACCCGGCACGTCAGGCGCATATCAATGCCGGTCTGCCCACGGAATCCGCGGCTTGGCTGATCAACCAGGTCTGCGGGTCGGGGCTGCGCGCCGTCGCCTTGGCGGCACAACAGGTGATTCTCGGTGATGCCGACATCGTCCTGGCAGGCGGTCAGGAAAGCATGTCGCTGGCAACCCATGCCGCCTATCTGCGCTCGGGTCAGAAGATGGGCGATCTGCAAATGATCGACACCATGATCCGCGATGGGCTCTGGGACGCGTTCAACAACTACCACATGGGTCAGACGGCCGAGAATGTGGCGGAAAAATGGTCCATCGGCCGCGAGCAGCAGGATGAGTTCGCCGTCGCCTCGCAAAACAAGGCCGAGGCGGCCCAGAAGGCCGGAAAATTCGACGACGAGATCGTCGCCTATACGGTCAAGACCCGCAAGGGCGACACCGTCGTGGACAAGGATGAATATATCCGCCATGGCGCCACGCTGGAGGCGATGCAGAAACTGCGCCCGGCTTTCACCCGCGACGGCTCCGTCACGGCGGCGAACGCTTCGGGGCTGAACGACGGGGCCGCCGCCGTGATGGTGATGACGGAAGACGAGGCGAATCGCCGGGGCCTGACACCCCTGGCCCGCATCGCATCCTACGCGACGGCCGGTCTTGACCCTGCCATCATGGGCACCGGACCGATCCCCTCCAGCCGGAAGGCATTGGAGAAGGCCGGCTGGAAGACCGACGACCTCGACCTGGTCGAAGCCAATGAAGCCTTTGCCGCGCAAGCCTGTGCCGTGAACAAGGACATGGGCTGGAATCCCGATATCGTGAACGTGAACGGCGGAGCCATTGCGATCGGTCATCCGATCGGCGCCTCGGGCTGCCGTATCCTCAATACCCTGCTGTTTGAAATGAAGCGCCGGGACGCCAAGAAGGGCCTTGCCACGCTTTGCATCGGTGGCGGCATGGGTGTCGCCATGTGCCTCGAACGCTGATATGAAAAATTCTGCGCGCAATCATCTTGCGCGCAGAACATCAGTTCGATAGCAATATTTCAAGCGAGCTTAACCTACAGGGGGGATGAATGGCAAAAGTTGCATTGGTAACCGGGGGATCGCGCGGCATCGGCGCAGCGATTTCCAAGGCGCTGAACGCGGCGGGATATACCGTTGCGGCCAATTATGCCGGCAATGACGACGCGGCGAAGGGCTTTACCGAGGAAACCGGGATCAAGACCTATAAATGGTCTGTCGCCGATTATGACGCCTGCGCCGCGGGCATCAAGCAGATCGAGGAGGAATTGGGGCCGGTCGAGGTGCTGGTCAACAATGCCGGCATCACCCGCGACGCGATGTTCCACAAGATGACTCCGCAACAATGGAAAGAGGTCATCGACACGAACCTGACCGGCGTCTTCAACATGACCCACACGACCTGGGGCGGCATGCGAGAACGCAAGTTCGGCCGGGTCATCAATATCAGCTCGATCAACGGGCAAAAGGGGCAGGCCGGGCAGGCGAATTACTCGGCTGCCAAGGCAGGTGATCTGGGCTTCACCAAGGCGCTGGCCCAGGAAGGTGCCCGGGCGGGCATCACCGTCAACGCGATCTGCCCCGGATATATCGGGACAGAGATGGTTCGCGCCATCGACGAAAAAGTGCTGAACGAGCGGATCATCCCGCAAATCCCGGTCGGCCGTCTCGGCGAACCCGAAGAGATCGCGCGCGCCGTCGTTTTCCTGGCTTCCGATGATGCTGGCTTCATCACCGGCTCGACCATCAGTGCGAATGGCGGTCAGTTCTTCGTCTGATCGGCAAGCCCTTACAGCTTGATAAACAAGGCCCGCGCCATTGGCGCGGGCCGGTTTCATTTCAGCGTCAGCATTTGGCAGGATCAGTGCGACAGCCGGGAAATTTCCTCCTTGAGACGGAGCTTTTCACGTTTCATCGCCGCAATCTCCAGATCACTCGTTCCTGGGCTCTTCTGTGCCTTTTCAACGGCATCTGACAGAACCTGGTGTTTTTTGCGAAGTTCCTGAACGTGGGAAGCAACCGACATCGCGTCCTCCTCTATATGTGTAGCGAACATCCGGGATTGCAGCACAGAACTCTGATTCTGTCACGGAACTTTCGCAAAATACCTGGCCATCGAGTCTCCTTCGCGAAGAACAGCCGATGCGGGGCCGGAAAAATCCTCTCCATCCCGCAGATGCCGGTCGGCATCATGCATCACGAAGGGCGCCAGAAGGCGCAAGGGCGCGCGGGATCCCTTGCGCGCGGTCAGGATGATTCGCCCGGCCTCGCGCCCCGTCCGGGCGGAGACGGGCAGGATCGTCACCGCCCCCGCGCGCGCCTGCAAGGCCGGCAGAAGAGCATCCAGACGATCCGCGCGCTGAATGACCGTCATCATCCCGCCCGGCTTCAACCGGCGCAATCCCGCATCAATCCACTCGGCCAGGGGCAGGCTTTCCTGCCGCGAGACATCGCGCCCCGAATCGACCGCCCGACTGCCCGACAGGAAATAGGGAGGGTTGGCGATCACATGGTCGAAACTTTGTTCCCGCAATCCAGGGGGCATGGCGGCAAGATCTCCGGTCACGACATCCAGCGGGATATCGTTTCGCACGGCGTTTCGACGGGCAAGGGCGGCATAATCCTCCTGCCGCTCCAGCCCGGTCAGTTTCAGGGAGGGAACGCGCCAGCCGAGACACAGGCTGGCAACCCCCGCGCCGCATCCCAGTTCCAGCACGGTCTCCCCTGGCTGTGCGGGACAGGCGGCGGCCAGCATGACGGCGTCGGCGCCCGAACGAAAGCCGCGGACGGGCTGCGCGATCTGCAAGCGCCCACCAAGGAACCCATCCTCCCGGGTTTCACTCATCCAGCCCCGCATCGCGCAAGATGCTGCGGGCCATGAATGCATCGCGATCCGCGACCATCAGCCGCCGCGGCAGGATACCGATCGACCCATCCAGGATGCTCATATGCCGGTCCATCTCGAAGACGGCGATGCCCTCCTGCTCCAGCAGGCTGACGGCACTGGATATCCTGACGGGATCTGTGCTGCGAAACAGTTCTTTCATCGGGAAAAGGATATGTGGCGGTTGCGCAATTGTCGATGGCATGGCAATGCGTTGGGCCAGAAATGGGGTATGGCCATGGGTGTGAACGAAAACGTTCTGAAGCCGCTGGACCGGCTTGCGTCGACATTGTCGGCCGAGATGGACGCGGTCAACGCGCTGATCCGCAAGCGGATGTCCAGCCGCCATGCGCCGCGCATTCCCGAAGTCACCGCGCATCTTATCGAAGCCGGGGGTAAACGCTTGCGCCCGATGCTAACGCTGGCGGCGGCGAAAATGCTGGATTATCCGGGCGAGTATCACATCCATCTCGCCGCGACGGTCGAGTTCATCCATACCGCCACGCTGCTGCATGACGATGTCGTCGATGAAAGCCGGCAGCGGCGCGGGCGCCCCACCGCCAACCTGCTATGGGACAACAAGTCCTCGGTGCTGGTCGGCGATTACCTGTTCGCTCGCAGCTTTCAGTTGATGGTCGAACCGGGAAACTTGCGGACGCTGGAGATCCTGGCCAATGCCAGCGCCACGATTGCCGAGGGCGAGGTGCTGCAACTGACCGCCGCCCAGGATCTGGCTACGGATGAGAATGTCTATCTGCAGGTGGTCCGGGGCAAGACGGCGGCGTTGTTTTCCGCCGCGACCGAGGTCGGCGGCGTCATCGCCGGTGCTCCGGCAGAGCAGGTGCAGGCGCTGTTCGATTATGGCGATGCTTTGGGAATCGCCTTCCAGATCGTCGATGACCTGCTGGATTATGGCGGTGCGACCGAGACCATCGGGAAGAATATCGGTGACGATTTCCGCGAGCGGAAACTGACGTTGCCGGTCATCAAGGCGGTCGCGAAAGCCGATGCCGAGGAACGCGCCTTCTGGTCGCGCGTCATCGAGGCCGGGGATCAGCGCGATGGGGACCTGGAACATGCGCTGACCCTGCTTGCCCGGCATGGCGCGATGGAAGCGGCTCGGGCGGATGCGCTGGATTGGGCCGGACGCGCCAAATCCGCACTCTCCACGCTGCCGAAACACCCGATTCGCGAGATGCTGTCGGACCTGACCGATTTTGTCGTCAGCCGGGTCGCCTGATCTTCCGACCATCTTATCCAAACGGAAAGGCGGGCCGATCACTCGGCCCGCCCCTCTCCGGGAAGAGACTGTCGATACTCTTTATTTTGCCTGCACGAAGTCCGGATAGGCTTCCATCCCCATTTCCGAGATATCCAGCCCGGTGATTTCGGCTTCCCGATCCACGCGAATCCCCATCGTCATCTTGAGGATCGTCCAGATCGCGAAGCTGACCACGAAGGTGAAGACCCCGATCACGACGATGCCGATAAGCTGGGTGACATAGCTCGCATCGGGATTCGAGGCCGGCACGATCAGCGTGCCCCAGACACCGGCGACCAGGTGGACCGGGATGGCACCGACCACGTCTCGATCTTGAACCTGTCCAGCATCGGCACCACCAGAACCGCGATCGCGCCACCCACGGCTCCGATCAGGACCGATCCGAAGATCGACGGGAAAAGCGGCTCGGCGGTGATCGCGACCAGCCCGGCCAGGGCGCCGTTGAGCACCATCGTAAGATCGATCTTGCGATACATGATCTGCGTCACGGCAATTGCGGCGAGCGCACCGGCCGAGGCAGCCATATTGGTATTGACGAAGATACGGCTGACATCCGCTGCGTCATTGACCGTGCCCAGGGCCAGTTGGGAGCCGCCATTGAAGCCGAACCAGCCAAGCCACAGGATGAACGCCCCCAGGGTGGCAAGGGCAAGGTTCGAGCCCGGCATCGGTTGCATGCGTCCATCGGCACGGTATTTTCCGTCACGGGCACCCAGGATGATTGCGCCCGCCAGCGCGGCAAAACCGCCGGTGGCGTGAACCAGGGTGGAGCCCGCGAAATCCGAGAAGCCCATCTCGCTGAGGAAACCCCCGCCCCACTGCCAGCTAGCCTCGATGGGATAGATCACACCCGTCAACAATGCGGTGAAGATCATGAAGGGCCATAGTTTCACCCGCTCGGCCAGCGTGCCCGACACGATCGAGGCCGTGGTTGCGCAGAACATCAACTGAAAGAGGAAATCGGACCCGGCGGAATAGCCGGCGGACACATCACCCGCACCGACCGGATCAAGCGTCGCCGGATTGAAGATCGCCCCGATCACCCCGGTCACGGTCCAGCCGTCCCCCGGATACATCAGGTTGTAGCCGATCAGCCAATACATGAGACCCGCGATGGCGAACAACGAAACATTCTTGAAAAGCTGCGTCGTCACGTTCCGGGACCGGACGAGCCCGGCCTCCAGCATGGCGAAACCCGCCGCCATCCACATCACGAGGAAACCCCCGATCAGGAACAGCAACGTGTTGAAAATATAGGCCACGTCCGCGCTGACCGCGGGGGCTGCATCCGCTGCGGCGGTCTCCTGCGCGACGGCTGGCAGGGCAATCGACAGTGCCAATGCCGCGATTAACGGGGAAGTCTTTCTCATGTCATTCACCTGTCTGCGTTTCAAGCCGCCGGACCGGCTGCCTTCCGCTTCGTGATCGGCAATCGGATGTCGTTTCGACAAGGCTGTGGGCATTTTATGGCCAGCGGATACAGGAAATGCCTGTTTGATAGGCATATTTGACCCGATATGCGCTCAAATTACGCAGGATTCAGTTGCGGAGCCTGCTATTCTGCCCGATCTCTTTGCAGCAATCCCGAACTCTGGGTCGATCAAGCAAAAGGTGATCGATCACGGATTGGTCAGCGCAATTCCATGTTCAAAACTTCTCATGTATGCTGCGGGTTTAATTGGCCATACCCCATCGGCCAGGTAACGAGCAGGCAAAAGCAGGCATGAAAAGACCGACCGGCACTCCAAAGCGCACGGGCCGCAGCCCGGTTGCCGACAAGCGTAACCAGCCCCCGGCAAGCGCGCCGTCAAAGATGCGCCGCAAGACTGGAAAACGTGGCAGTCAACCTCGCAAGGGGAATGTGCTGCTGCGCGGCATTGCCGGTACAGTCAGCCTGATCTGGCGGATTCTATGGGGTTCCGTATGGCGCCTTGCCATGGTCATGGCGCTCATTATCGGCGCGGCGACAGCCTATTATTACAGTGGCCTGCCCGAACCCGAAGAGCTTTTCGACGCGCGGGCACGCGGCTCGGTCACGATGCTGGACCGCAACGGCAAGGTCTTCGCATGGCGTGGCGAAACCTTCGGCACGGTCAATAGCGACCAGATCGCCCCGGTGCTGAAACACGCCGTCATCGCAACCGAGGATCGCCGCTTCTACGGCCATCTCGGTGTTAGTCCCCGCGGCGTTGCAGGCGCCATCAAGATCAACCTCGCCGAGGGGCGCGGCCCGCTTGAAGGCAATGGCGGCTCGACCATCACGCAGCAGGTCGCGAAGCTTCTTTGCCTGGGCGAAACCTTTGACCCGATCCAGTGGAAGAACGAAGCCGAGTTCGAGGAAAGCTGCCGGGTCAGCAGCCTGTGGCGGAAGGTCAAGGAGGTTCCCTTCGCTTTCGCGCTCGAAGCGAAATATTCGAAGGACGATATCCTCAACATCTATATGAACCGCTCCTATCTCGGTGCCGGGGCGCGCGGTTTCGAGGCCGCCAGCCAGCGGTATTTCAACAAGCCCGCTTCGGATGTGAATGCGGCAGAGGCGGCAATGCTGGCCGGATTGCTCAAGGCGCCCAGCTATTTCGCCCCCACGGCGAATCTCGAACGCAGCCAGGGCCGTGCCGGGCTGGTCCTGGGCCTCATGCATGAGCAGGGTTACCTGGACGACAAGCAATTCGCCGACGCCAAGGCGCATCCGGCCGTGCTGTCGCAGGCCGCCGCCGAACGGGCGGGGGGATATTTCGCGGATTGGGTGATGGATACCGGCCCCGGCTTCCTGACCAGCGAAACGACCGAGGATGTCACGCTCAAGACCACCTTCGACCAGCGCATCCAGAAAGCCGCCGAACGGGCGCTGAAACGCGTTTTCGACGAAAAGGTCAAGGATGGCAGCAAGGCCGAAGCCGCTGTCGTGATCATGTCGGCCGATGGCGCTGTCCGGGCAATGATCGGCGGGCGGGACACGACCGTGAATGGCGCCTTTAACCGGGCCATTCAGGCCAAGCGTCAAACCGGTTCCAGCTTCAAGCCCTTTGTCTATGCCGCCGCACTGGAAGCCGGTTATTCGCCATCCGATGTGGTGCAGGACGGGCCGCTGACCATTCGCATTCCCGGCGGCAAGCCATGGTCTCCCAAGAACTACACCCGCCGTTACTACGGCTCCGTGACGCTGACCGACGCCCTGAAACGCTCGCTGAACACGGCGACAATTCGCCTGCAAGAAGCGGTCGGGCGCGACGCCGTGAGAAGCGTGGCACATGATTTCGGCATTGTCAGCAACCTGACGTCCAGCCCTTCGCTTGGTCTCGGAGCGTCCGAGGCAACCCTGCTGGAACTGACCGGCGCCTATGCGGGCATCCGCAATGGCGGCACCTCGGTCGCACCCTATGGCCTGATCGAATTGAATATCCGGGGCGACGAGCAGCCGCTTATGGGGCAGCTCGGCGGTTTCGGCGAACGTGTCATCAGCCAGAGGGCGGCAGGTCAGCTGATCTACATGATGCAGCAGGTGATCCAGTCGGGGACCGGCACACGCGCCAAGCTGGGCGACCGCCCGACAGCCGGGAAAACCGGCACGACCAGCAGCTATCGCGATGCCTGGTTCGTCGGTTTTACCGAACAATATGTCGCCGGCGTCTGGATGGGCTATGACGACAACACGCCGCTTTCCGGCGTAACCGGAGGCGGGCTTCCGGCGGAAATCTGGCAGGCGGTCATGTCGGATATTCACGAGGGCCTGCCCGTCCTTCCGCTGTCGACCGTGTCTCCCGATGGCAGCGGCATTATCGTCTCCAGCGGAGAGAACACGCCCAAGGTGGTGACCTCCGGCTCTCCCGATGATCCACTGGCCGCAGCGCTGGCGGGGGCGATGCAGGATGCCGAAAGCCAGCGGCAGGCGCAAAACCAGGGAGGACGAGTCGTCACAGCCCCTACCGAGATCACCGGAAATGCACCGCAAACCGAAGGTTCCTCGACCTCATCCAGTTCGGATGACGCGCTGAGCCGGGCACTGAACGGGATCCTGGGAGGGAATTGAGCCTCCCTTTCCCGCGCGATGCATCGAGTGACGCCGGGATCATATTGGACAGCTCTCGACATGGTCTCGGCCAGAGCACCAGCCGCACTGACTGGCTGATCTCGATCATATACAAGGGACCACCTCGTCGGGATGCCGCATAACCCCAACCTGGCCGCGCGAAGCTGATTTCCTTGTCGCGATTGCAGAGAGCGCCGACATGCGTTCGGCAAAACGAAGGATGTCTTGACCGAAGAAATCGTGAAGCATGTTCCCGGTCTCGAAAACCGCAGCCTCCCTGCTTCGATCTCGGGGCGCTTCGTGATAAGTCCCGAAGTCGCCGCAGGATGATGACTGCAAACGAACCATAATTAGCCGCCACAACATCGCGGTTCCATGGCTCTAGACATCATGGCTCGCCTACTCGACGATCAGATCGGCATGCAAGGCACCCGCCGCATGTATGGATTTCAAAATATCGATCATGTCGCGTGGCTGCACCCCGAGCGCATTGAGTCCATCAATCACGTCGCTGAGCGAAGCCTCGCCCGCCACCTCAGCAAAACCGATACCGGGTTCCTCTCTCAGTTCGGCAAATGACCTTGGCAGGGTGACGGTTTCGCCATCCGCGAAGGGGTTCGGTTGGGACGCTTGCGGCGCTTCACTGACCCGCAACGTCAGATTCCCTTGCGACACAGCCACATGTGAAATGCGAACATGCTCGCCCATGACGATCGTACCGGCCTTGTGATCGATGACCACTTTCGCACGATCTTCGGGTTCGACTTCCAGGTTTTCGATTCTTCCCAGGACCCGGGCGGGGTTGATCTGGCCAAGCTTGCGAAACTCGACAATCACGGTGCCACCATCTTGCATCACCGCGACAGAGCGGCTGAACTCACGATTGATCACATCCTCGATCCGTCCCGCAGTGGTAAAATCCGCATTGCGCAGGGCGATCCGGATGTTCTGGATTTGCGAGAAATCGAAAGCCACCTCACGCTCCACCCGCGCTCCCGCCGGGATTTTCCCTCCCGTAGGGACACCTTCGACCACGCGCGATGCCTCGCCCGCGATGGCCGCGCCGCCGGAAATGATAGATCCCTGGGCAACTGCATAGATATCGCCATCGGCGGCCTTCAGCGGCGTCATGACCAATGTGCCCCCCAGCAGGCTTTGTGCATCCCCGATGGCCGACACACCGACATCGATACGGCTGCCGGATCGCGCAAAGGGCGGCAAGGCCGCGGTCACGACGACGGCCGCAACATTCTTGGACCGCAGGGCATCATCCGTCACATTCACCCCTAATCGTTCCAGCAACCCCGCAAGCATCTCTTCGGTAAACGGAGCGTTGCGAAGACTGTCCCCGGTCCCATCCAGGCCGACCACGAGGCCATAGCCGATCAGATCATTCCCGCGAACGCCATCGAAATTCGCTATATCCTTGATGCGAACCGGTGCCGCGGCAGATGCGGTGGACAGCACTATCAACATCAACAAGGCCGCAAGCCGTTTCACCGCAGATATTCCGTCAGGTTCAGCTTAGACAACCGCGCTGTTAATGTATAAAGGGTGTTCATCTGGCTTTCGGCTTCAATCAATGCGACCGCTGTCTCGTAAGGATCGACCTGCCGGATGTCGTTGCGCGCCTTTTGCAGCACCGAGAGAGAGGCCGCATTCTCTGCTCCTTGAGTTTCAAGTGCTTTTTGCCTGGTACCAATTCTTGCCATCGCAGCGACAAGTGCAGGCTGATTGTTGAATACGATCTCCCCTCCCTTGCGCGCCAGTGCAAGCCTTTCGGTATGTTGATCATCATCGGTGCTGCTACCGGCCAGTGCCGTCAACGCCACGCCCTTCAGCACATCACGAACGGCAGGATCAGCGGCGCTTGCACCCAGTTCTATGAAACTGCTGCCGGATATTCTGGATTGACGCATGCTGTCCAAGGTTCCCTTATAGGCGACATCGAGAAACCCGCCGCTTCCCGGTGGTGCGTCAAACCAGTCGGTCACGGCCTGAGCGATATCTTCAGCCAGGGTCAGCCCGTCCGTGAGGCTCTGAAGCTCTTCCAACATTGCTTTGGCCGAGATCAGGGGAGGCCTGTCGACCGCTTGCCCTGAGAACAGATATTGTCCGCCATAATCAAGGTTCAACCGCGACACCACGGTGTTCAGCGCCTGCGCGGCCTCAATTGCATGTAAATCGAGCATCTTCGCATCTGCCGGTATCGGCTGCGCCAGGATTGTATCTGCAAGTTTGGCCGTAACCTTATGGGCGACACCGAGCGCTTCCTGCTCTTCGTTGGTTTGGGTCGCCGCATCCTGCACATTCTGCTGATATTGCTCGGTCAGGGTAAGCCGCGCCTCGATATCATGCAATATGCCCGCATTTCCTCGCAAGCGTTGACCAAGATCCGCCACCTCACCATTGGCGATCTCTTTGGTCAGCACATGCAATACTGTCCGAAGATGCCCGCTGTTCGATCGCATCGCATAGGCCCGAGCCTGATCTCCTATCGAATTTGTCAACATGATTACCACCTTAGAACCTGATCCATCATTTCATCGATCGCCTGGATGACCCGCGCATTGGCCGCGTAGGCTTGCCCATATTCGAGCAGCCGCTGCAGCTCGGCATCGCTGTTCACCCCATCGGACAAAAAGCGTTCGGATATTGCATCTGCCTGACTGTTCTTTAGAGCGCTGTCTGTCTCGGCCGAATTGCGGCGAGATATCACGCGCGACTCGAGCGTCGCCAAGCGGCGGCCCAGTGACGCATTCTCTCCAAACACACTTCCAGCAGGTGGAACGCGACCGCGCGACAACGCGTTCTCCAACCCGATGAGAAGAGACGAATCCCCGGTGGGGCCTGCCTCATAGGCGCCCAGCCCGTCTCGCAAGCGCCATAGTTCGCCACCAGCGGACGGATCGACAACAGGATTGAGCGCGATGCGGGCGGCCAGCCCCTTCATCTTTTCGGAGGTAGCAGGTTCACCGCCATCGACGAACAACCCCAAGGCATCTGCAGCGATTGTCGAATCGACAGTGGGATCGGCAAAACGATCATGCAGCTCCAACACGAATGAATCGAGTTCCTGCTGGATTTGAGGACCCAAATGGTCACGAATTTCAAAATTGGCCGAAAGCGTGCCACCAGAGAAAAAATGCATGCGGGACGCGGGAAGCACTTTCCCGTCAACGATCAGGCTCCCAATGGATCCGTTCTCAACCGATAGCTCGGCAGACAGACGCGGCGCCGGCTCGAACTCGATCTGACTGGGCTTCGTGCCGTCCAGCAGCGGCGCACCGCTGATCGTGAAAAGGGCTACGTTTCCGGCGCCTCGTGCAATCTCTTGCACCGGGACGATCACGTTGACCTGATCGATTATCGCCTGACGCTCATCTATCAATGGCGATGGATCTTTCCCCTGACTGCCGACGCTCGAAATCCGGCGGTTCAGATAGGCAACCCGGGCAAGCCCATCGTTCAATGTCTTCACGTCCAGAGCAATGGCTGCATCCGCATCCGTCCTGGCGGTTTGAACGATGTCCGAGACGGTATTGAGCCGGGAGGTCAATTCAATTGCCGACTGTGCAAGGTTCAACAACCGGTTCTCATCTTCAGGCCGTCCGCTCGCATCGAGAAGCCTTGTCTGAAAGGTCGTCAACGCCTCGCCAAGCCCCCCTACAGAGCCTGGAACCCCGATCACGTCTTCCACCTTCTGCAAGAACTCCAAACGCTTCGACGCCTCGGCCCTTGCCGCGCCGGCGAGGCGTTGTTCCGCCAGAAGCCCCGCATTCACCACGCGCGAGATATTGTCGATGCGGACTCCACCTCCATTGCCGCCCAAGCTGCGCGCCTGGAGAACCATCTCGCGGCGAGCAAATCCAGGTGTCTGGATATTTGCCAGGTTGTCGGAGACCACTCCTGTTCCACGGGCTACGGCAGACAATCCGGTTGCCGCATTGGAAAGCGCTTTGGCGAGGCTCATCGCTGTCATTCCTTATCTGGTCGTATCGCCGCATCAACAGTCAGCGTTTGATATTCGTGGTTTCCTGAAGCATCTCATCCACCGTCTGGATCACCTTCGCATTTGACGAATAGGCGCGTTGCGTCTCGATCATATGCGTAAGTTCTTCGGCGATGTCCGTGGTCGAAGCTTCGCGGGCATAGCCCCGAATCTCTCCCGTCGGTCCATCACCGGCGTTCCAGAGAAAGAAACTTCCCGAGCTCTGCGAAATGCTGAAGGTTTGCGCGCTTCCCGCCTGCAGGCCATTCACATTCGGAACGGATACCAACGGAATCTGATACAGCGTTTTCACGGCTCCCGTGTCATAGGTCACCTTGATGAAGCCGTTCTCGTCGATTTCTCTCGACTTCAGCCTGGCCGCCTCGGACCCGTTTTTTTGAACATTGGTAGGCGCGTAGTCTTTGCCGATCTGCCTGAGGTAACTGTCGGGACTGCCAAGTTTGCCAATCTCGATTTCCATATCACCATCGGCCACCTGAAGGGCCAGTGCCCCGGTGTCCGGATCATATTCACCTCCCGATAGCCGTGTCACCTCGGAGATTCCCCCGGCAAGTTCGGCACTGCCATCAAATTTGATCCGGTATGAACCGATCAGGTTTGCCGCAGGATCCGAGTCGAGATCTCGGATATCAACTTGCCATGTGAGCGACATCCCATCGGGATTCGAGACATCCGGGGTGAAGGTCAGCTCCAACTGCTTGCTGATTCCAAGATTTCCAAAATATTCAAGTGGATAAACAATCGGATCACCTGATGCCGTCGGCGATGTTTCACTTGCAGGCAGGGTGATGCCCAGCTTGATCTGGGTGGTCGGATCACTGATCGTACGATCAGCCGGAATCCGAACGGGTTCGAGCCCTTTCATCGCATCTCGTGAAAAGGACGGAATGGTGCCATCCTTTGACGCGGGCCATCCCAACAGCACCAGTCCCGAATCCGTGCGCAGGTAGCCATTTGCATCGGGACCGAAGCCACCCGTGCGCGTCATCAGCAGCGGCAGTTGTGACGAACCTCCCGTCACGCTGGTGATATTGGTCACGGGCAACATGCCAGCACCCGCGATGGCAATATCCAAGGGATTCGAGCTTGGAATCAGCGTACTGGTCTGATCGATTTCACGGCTCGACGATGCCCGGACACCCCCCGCAGCATAAGCACCCCCCTGCGACTGGCTCAGCACGAGAGAATCGAACTCCGTCTCTACCCGTTTGTAGCCGTAGGTCCCGGCATTGGCGATATTGTCCGAGATGGTCGCTATGCGCGTCGAGTTCGCCATGAGGCCTGCGACACCCGCACCCATTGCTGAAGTCATGGACATGTTGTGAGTCCTTTCCTTGACATGTTGCCGGTAGGATCGAAGGGACAGTTTAAGATCAGCCTAACGCGCGGAACGCTTTCGGCTTATCTCAATAAAATCACTTCAATGCGGTTATTGGCAGGCGCCATCGGATTGCCTTCACGGTTCTTGCGATCCGCATAGCCCGTGACCCGTTGCACGCGCCGGTCCGGCAATCCCGCCTGATCAAGCAGGTTACGCATCGTATGTGCCCGTGCGTCCGACAGCGCCCATACCGGCGAGGAGACCAGGGTTTCCGGATAGGCACGGACATGGCCGGATATTGCCAGATCGTTCCGGGTCCCTTTCAGGACACGTGCCAGCAACGAAGCCAGATCCTTCAGGACAGGCCGAGCCTGGGCCGTGTCATCGACGAACAGGGGCTCGTCCGTCAGGTCGGTTACCTCGATCACCAGCCCTTCATCCGTCATCCGTGTCACGACATGACGAAGGAGATTGCTCATCTGCATGGACTCGGCCCCGGTCCCGGTCAATGCGTCCTGAACCTGCTTGGCCACCTGTTCGAAATCGCCGGCCTTTTCCGAATCAGGAAGGTTTTCAGTGATCGCATGCCGGACGCCTATCTCGATATCGTCGCCATCCGCTCCGGATTTGTGGACGATCGTCGGGTTGAAGTAGTCGGCGAGGCCGGATCTTTGCTGTTCGGTTGTGGCGTTCAGCAGCCACATCAGCAGGAAAAAGGCCATCATCGCGGTGACGAAATCCGCATAGGCCACTTTCCATGCACCACCATGATGCCCGGCTTCGCCGCCCCCGACATCGCGCTTGATAATAAGTACGGCCCCTGCGGACCCCTTGTTCGCCGCCATTTCGCCACCCGGATCAATGTTTCATCAACGAGAACATCCGGGCAACATGCCACTAAGACAAGTTAACCGCTCAAATACGAATATTTAAAGATTTCTTCACTTATAACTGCGCCTGTCCTCGATCACCTTGCCATCATTGGGCAAGCTCCCCGGCGGCACGATCTCGACCCGCCCCCTGAGCTTCAGCATATCCACGACTGAAGCCGCATAGGCCTCGGAGGAATCGGCCAGCGATTCAACCTGCACGGTCATCACATCCCGCTCTCCGTCGCGTTCGGCGATCACGCGGGCGCGGACGATCTCGGGGTGGCGGGCCATGAAGGCCGCCACCTGTTCGGGGCGCACGAACATCCCCTTGATCTTCGTGGTCTGATCGGCACGGCCCAGCCATCCCCTGATGCGCATATTGGTTCGGCCGCAGGGCGAGAGGCCCGGCATCACAGCCGACAGATCCCCGGTGGCAAAACGCAGCAGCGGATAATCGGGGTTCAGCGTCGTCACTACGACCTCCCCCACCTCTCCTGCGGGAACCGGATCGCCGGTGCCGGGACGGACGATCTCGACGATCACGCCCTCATCGACGATCATGCCGTCAAGCGCATCGCTTTCATAGGCGATATTGCCCAGATCGGCTGTGGCATAGCATTGCCGCGTGACGATTCCGCGATCCGCATAGCCCTGCCGCAAGGAAGGGAACAAGGCCCCCCCTCCGACAACGGCCCTGGTTATCGACAGGCGTTTGCCCATCTCGTCCGCGCGCTCAAGGATGACCTTCAGGAAATCCGGAGTGCCCGCATAGCAGGTCGTGCCGATATCGACAGCGGCAGATACCTGCAGATCGGTCTGGCCGGTGCCGGCAGGCAGCACGGCGGCATCCACGGCCCGCGCCCCGGATTCGAACATCATCCCGGCAGGTGTCAGGTGATATCCGAAACAATTCTGCACGATATCGCCGGGTCCGACCCCCGACGCATGCAGGAACCGGCCCAATCGCCACCAGTCCCCGGAATGCCGGCCCGGTTCATAGATCGGACCGGGACTTTGGAAAATCTGATCGAACTCATTGGCGGGCCGGGTAGTATACCCCCCAAAAGGCGGAGATTTCTTCTGCGCCTCGGAAAGTTCAGCCTTCCGGATCACCGGCAGCCGTGCGAGGGCGGCAGGATCGGCGATATCCTCCGGCTCGATATCGCGCAGAAGCCGCGCCAGGGCGGGAGCGGTCTTGGCACGCGCGATCACGAGCGGCAAAGCCTCGGCCAGCGCGGCCTCCCGCGTCCCGGGATCGCGGGTTTCCAGATCATCATAATAGCCGGTCATAATCGCTCCTCAGGCCAGCCAGCGTTTGCGGCGGCGATAGCTTCGCACGTCGCGGAAGGATTTGCGGCCCTCGTCCGACATGCCCAGGTAGAATTCCTTCACATCGGGATTTTCCCGCAATGCGGCGGCGGGGCCGTCCATCACCACCCGGCCATTTTCAAGGATATAGCCGTAATGCGCGTATCGCAGGGCGACATTGGTGTTCTGCTCGGCCAGCAGGAAGGTCACCCCTTCGCCCTCGTTCACCGCCTTCACGATCTCGAAAATCTGCTCGACCAGTTGCGGGGCCAGTCCCATCGAGGGCTCATCCAGCAGGATCATCTCGGGGCGGGACATCAGCGCGCGCCCCATCGCCGTCATCTGCTGTTCCCCGCCCGAGGTATAACCGGCCTGCGATTTCCGCCGCTCGCGCAGGCGCGGGAAATATTCATAGACCATCTCGAGGTCACGCTTGATGGCCGCAGCCCCGTCACGGCGGGTATAGGCGCCGGTCAGAAGGTTTTCCTCGACGGTCAGGTGCTCGAAGCAATGCCGCCCCTCCATCACCTGGATAACACCCCTGGTCACCAGTTCGGCGGGATTGCGGGCTGCGACCTTTTCACCGCGATAAAGGATGCTGCCCTTGGTGACCTCGCCCCGCTCGCTGGCGAGCAGGTTCGAGATCGCCTTCAGCGTGGTCGTCTTGCCGGCCCCGTTTCCGCCCAGCAGTGCGGTGATCCCACCCTTGGGCACCGCCAGGCTGACACCCTTCAATACCAGGATGACATGGTTATAGATCACCTCGATATTGTTGACTTCCAGCAGGGTTTCACTGTTTTCGGCGTCAAACATGGCGGTTCTCCACGATTCGGCCCGGCGGCGGTAACCGCCGCCGGGATTGGCATCAGCAGTCGCGCGGGGTGATCCCGGCTTCCTTGGCATAGGCTTCGCTGTCCTCGGCGATCAGCGGAGCGATGATCTCCTGATCCGGCTCGGTGAACTCCGAAATCAGGTTCCATGCCTTCGCCTCGGCATCCCATTGCTGCATGCGGGCCATGCCGCTGCCGCCATGGTTGTCACAGCTCAGCTTGATCTCGGGTCCGAAATCGGGAAGCCCCAGCTCCTCCAGCCGCTCGGGAGTTATATCGAGCTGTTCGAAGCCGTCACGCAACTGCTCGGGAGTGATCTCCGACACCCCGGCCAGTTCCTGCGCCTTGCGGATCGCCTCGGAAATTACCAGCGCCGCATACATTCCCCGCGAATACAGCACCGAGCCGACATGTTCGCCGCCCTGCGACGCCTTGCCCGGATCGATCACATATTCCTGCAACTCGTCGTAAACCGGGTAATCCTTGCCGACACCATGGAAGGTCAGCGCCTTGTAACCATCGGCCTTGGCTCCGACCGGCATCACATCGACCTCGGAACCAGACCACCAGATGCCGATGAAATTCTCCATCGGAAAACGGATATTGGCGGCCTCCTGGATCGCGGCCTGGTTCATCACGCCCCATCCATACATGATGACGTAATCGGGACGATCCCGGCGGATCTGCAGCCATTGACTTTTCTGTTCCTGCCCCGGCGCGTCGATCGGGATCTCGGACAGGCTGAAACCGTGTTTCTCGGCGAGTCCCTGCAAGGTCCGGATCGGTTCCTTGCCATAGGCCGAGTTATGATAGACCAGCGCGATCTTCTTGCCGCTCAGATCGCCGCCGTTCTCGTCCAGCAGATATTTGATCGCAACCGAGGCACCGTCCCAGTAATTCGCAGGCGCGTTGAAGACCCATTCGAACACCTTGCCGTTCTTGCCCGAGGTCCGTCCGTAACCCGGCGTATACAGCACCTTCTTGTCCACCGCGACCTTCGGGATCAGCTGGTAGGTGATGCCGGTGGACAGCGGGTTATAGATCAGCGCGCCGGTGTCCTTGGTCGCCTCGTAGCATTCGACCCCTTTCTCGGTATTATAGGCCGTCTCGCATTCGGGCACCTGGATCTTCTCGCCGCCGATGCCGCCGTCGCGCTCGTTCAGCAGCGTGAAATAATCGTTGAAACCATCGGCATACTGCGTGCCGTTGGCACCGTAGGCCCCGGTGCGATAGGACATGTTCGGCACCACAAGGTCGGCCATTGCGGGTGCCGCCGCCATCATCCCGGCTACAACAAGTGCTGTGAGTTTCGGTTTCATTCGGGTCTCCTCCCCAGAAAGTTGAACATTGCCGGCTCTCCGGCCGTTTCATTTGAAATCAGTGCGGGAACGGCCAGAGCCGCAGCTTTTCCTTGGTCAGCGCCCAAAGCCGCGCCAGGCCATGCGGCTCGGCGATCAGGAAGAACACGATCAGCGCACCGACGATCATCAACTCGATATGGGCGGCCAGATCGGTAGGCCAGCCCAAACCACCCACCAGCAGGTTTTTCAGCAGGACCGGCAACAGCACCATGAAGGCCGCTCCCGCGAAGCTGCCGAAGATGCTGCCGAGCCCGCCGATGATGATCATGAACAGGACCAGGAAGCTCTTGTTGATCCCGAAGGCCTCGCCCACCTCCGCTGCGCCCAGGTAGACCGAGAACAACAGCGCGCCGGCAATACCGACAAAGAAACTGGACACGGCAAAGGCCGACAGCTTGGCGGTCAGCGGGTTCACCCCGATGATCTCGGCGGCGATATCCATGTCCCGGATCGCCATCCATTTACGCCCCGACATGCCACGCGTCAGGTTCCGCGCCACCCATGCGAGGGCAAAGGCGAAGACCAGGCAGATCAGGTATTTCGCCGGGGCGCTGGTGGCCGGGCCGGTGACGGCAAAGCCGAGGATCGTGCGCTCGGGCGCATTGATCTGGCCCGAGGCCGAGTAATTGTAGAACCACGGCACCTTGTTGAAGAGCCAGACAAGAAAGAACTGCGCGGCCAGCGTGGCGACGGCCAGGTAGAACCCCTTGATCCGCAGCGAGGGCAGCCCGAACAGCATTCCCACGATCGCGGTGATTCCGCCGGCCAGCAGGATGTGGATGACGATGTTGATCTCGGGGAAAGAGGTCATCAGCTTGTAGACGGCATAGGCGCCGACCGCCATGAATCCCCCGGTCCCCAGGCTGACCTGCCCGGCATAGCCGGTCAGGATATTCAGCCCCAATGCCGCGATGGCGTAAATCAGGAAGGGCACGAACACCGCATTCGCCCAATAGTCGTTAATGATGAACGGCACGATCAGGAAGGCCACCGCAAGTGCCGCGTAATAAGCCCACCGGTCCAGCCGGATCGGGAATGTCTGCCCGTCATCACGGTAGCTGGTCTTGAAATCGCCTGCCTCACGATACAGCATCGCGGCGCTCCTCTTCTATGCCTTGCCGCGGGGGCTTCGCGCCCCCGCACCCCCGCGGGATATTTCCGTGAAGAAGAAACGCGAAATCCCTCTTCTTCATGCAAATATCCCCGCCGGAGGCATGAAATCGCTCCATCATCAGACCCTCTCGATGATCCGCTCGCCGAACAGCCCTTGCGGGCGGAACACCAGGAAGAGCAGCGCCAGCACATAAGCGAACCAGTTCTCGGTCGCGCCGCCGATCATCGGGCCGACGAAGAACTCGAACAGCTTCTCGCCTACGCCGATGACCAGCCCGCCGACGATGGCGCCGGGGATCGATGTGAAGCCGCCCAGCATCAGCACCGGCAGCGCCTTGAGCGCGATCAGCGAGAGGCTGAACTGTACGCCCGACTTGGTGCCCCACATGACACCCGCGACCAGCGCCACGAAACCCGCGATTGACCAGACCATGACCCAGATGAAACGCAGCGAGATGCCCACCGACAGCGCCGCCTGATGGTCATCGGCAACCGCCCGCATGGCGCGGCCCTGCTTGGTATATTGCGCAAAACCGACAAGGGCGGCCACCAGCAAGGCGGCGATCAGGGTCGCCCAGATATCCAGACGGTCGATGAAGAAGCCGTAGCCGAACCATTCCGCCGTGGCGGTCTCGATGGTTTCCGAGATCCCCTGCGGCAGCCCGACATCCAGGTTCTTGATATCGGCTCCCCACATCACGTCGCCCAGCCCTTCGAGGAAATAGGCCAGCCCGATCGTCGCCATGAAAAGGATGATGGGCGCCTGTCCGATCAGATGCTGAAGCACCAGTTTCTCGATCAGGAAGGCCAGCAGCACCATCACCGCGCCGGTCAGGAGGATCGCCAGCACCGACGGCACGGTCCAGCCGAAATGCTCGATATGTGTCCCGAACATGGCATTGATCATATGGGCGAAGGGCACCTGTCCCTGCTGGATGCCGACCAATGTCAGCGCCGCGAACAGCGCCAGCACGCCCTGCGCATAGTTGAACACGCCCGAGGCCTTGAAGATCAGAACGAAGCCAAGCGCGACCAGCGCATACATGACCCCGGTCATGAGCCCGTTCAGGAGCACTTCGGCGGCGAAAAACATCTGGTCCATCAGGTTGCCTCCCATGGGCATAGATCAGTCATGGGCCACCCCCAGATAGGCATCGATGACCTCCTGGTTGTTGCGCACCTCGTCGGGCGTGCCGTCGCCGATCTTGCGGCCGTAATCCATCACCACCACCCGGTCCGACAGGTCCATGACCACGCCCATGTCATGTTCGATCAGGGCAATGGTGGTGCCGAACTCGTCGTTGACGTCGAGGACGAAGCGGGACATGTCCTCCTTCTCCTCGACATTCATTCCCGCCATCGGTTCGTCCAGCAGCAGGATCTGCGGCTCGGCGGCAAGCGCGCGGGCCAGTTCGACACGTTTTTTCAGCCCGTAAGGCAGGCGGCCGACCGGGGTCTTGCGGATATTCTGGATTTCCAGGAAATCGATGACGCGCTCGACCCGCTCGCGGTTCTCGATCTCCTCGCGTTCGGCCGCGCCCCACCACAGGGCCTGCGACAGGAACCCGGCCCGCATCCGGTTCAGCCGCCCGGTCATGATATTGTCCAGCACGGTCATGCCATCGAACAGGGCGATGTTCTGGAAAGTCCGGGCGATGCCGAGGCGCGCGACCTGGTAGGGTTTCATCGGTCCGCGGCGCTGACCCTTGAACCAGACCTCGCCCTCCTGCGGGACATAGAAGCCCGAGATCACGTTCAGCATCGAGGACTTGCCCGCGCCATTGGGGCCGATGATCGCCCGGATCTCGCCCTCGCGGATGTCGAAGCTGATATTCTTGATCGCCTCGACCCCGCCGAAGCGCAGGGTGATGTTCTTCATCTCCATCAGCGTGCCGCCGATCTGGCGGCCATCGGCAGTGATTTCCGTCTGCTGGTTCATTGCGCCGCCACCTTCTGCGCTTGCGCCGCACCGAAGACCTGCACGTCCTCGATCTTCAGCGTCGCCTTGATCTTGCCCTTGCGGCCGTCCTCGTAAGTGACCTCGGTCTCGGTATAGATACTGTTCGAGCCGTCATAGAGCGCATCCACCAGATCGGCGAATTTCTCGCCGATGACGGCACGGCGGACCTTGCGGGTGCGGGTCATCTCGCCGTCATCCGGGTCCAGTTCCTTGTGCAGCACGAGGAAACGATGGATCTGGCAGTTCGACAGCATCTCGTCCCCGGCGACCGAGCGGTTGACCTCTTCGACATGGGCCTTGATGGTCGCGTAGACCTGTGGATGGCCGGCCAGTTCCTGATAGGAGGCATAGGCGATATTGTTCCGCTCGGCCCAGTTGCCGACGGCGTTCAAGTCGATATTGATCATCGCGGTGCAATAGTCGCGCCCGTTCCCCAGCACGACGGCTTCGAGGATATTGGGATAGAATTTCAGCTTGTTCTCGACATATTTGGGCGCGAACATGCTGCCATCGGCCATCTTGCCGACATCCTTGGCCCGGTCGATGATGCGCAGATGGCCCGTGGATTCCTCGAAGAACCCGGCATCGCCCGTGGCCACCCAACCTGCCGCGTCCTTGGTCGAGGCAGTGCTGTCGGGATTCTTGTAATATTCGACGAAGGTGCCGGGGCTGCGATAGAAGACCTCGCCATTGTCGCCGATCTTCACCTCGACACCGGGAGAAGGCACGCCGACCGTATCGGAACGCACCTGCCCGTCCGGTTGCTGGGTGATGAAGACCGAGGCCTCGGTCTGGCCGTAAAGCTGTTTCAGGTTGATCCCGAGCGAGCGGTAGAAGTCGAAGATCTCGGGACCGATCGCCTCGCCGGCGGTATAGCCACGCGGATACGGCTGTAGCCAAGGGTGTTTTTCAGCGGTCCGTAGACCAGCAGATGGCCCAGCCCATAGGCCAGCCGGTCGCCGAAACCGACCTGCTCGCCATCAAGGATCGTCGGGCCGACGCGCCTTGCCACCGCCATGAAGCGATGGAACAGCCAGCGCTTGAACCGGCCCGCATCCTCCATCCGGATCATCACCGTGGTCAACTGGCCCTCGAATACGCGGGGCGGGGCGAAGAAATAGCTTGGCCCGATCTCGCGCATGTCGGTCATCATGGTATGGGCGCCCTCGGGACAGTTCACGGTAAAGCCCGCCCAGAGCGCCTGCCCCATCGAAAAGATGAAATCGCCGACCCAAGCCATCGGCAGATAGGCGACGATCTCCTCGGCTTCCGTCAGGCGATCGAAATCGCAGCTGTTCTTTGCCGTCTCGATGATGTTGCGGTTCGACAGCACCACGCCCTTGGGCTTGCCGGTCGTACCTGACGTATAAAGCATCACGCAGGTGCTGTCGTAATCCAGCCAGGCAATCCGGCTGTCCAGTTCAGGCCCCAACCGCGTTGCCGCCGCCCGCCCCTCTTGCTGCACATCGGCCAGCGCGTTCATGCGGGAATGGTCGTATTTCCGCATGCCGCGCCTGTCGGTATAGACGATCTGCTCGATCCCCTTCACCGTCTCCTCGACCTCGAGGACCTTATCGACCTGCTCCTGGTCTCCGCAGAGGACGAAGCGCGCGCCGCAATGTTCCAGCACATAGGCCATCTCTTCGGCCACCGCGTCCTGATAGAGCGGCACCGGAATGGCGCCGCACATCTGCGCCGCGATCATGCCCCAGTAGTGCGCTGGACGGTTGCGTCCGATGATCGCGACGTAATCGCCGGGCTTAAGGTCCAGAACCAGAAGCCCGAGCGCCAGGGCGCGGACCTCTTCGGCCGCCTCTGTCCAGCTCCAGCTTTGCCAGATGCCGAATTCCTTCTCGCGATAGGCGGGCCTGTCGCCGAAACGGACCGCATTCCGCGCCAGCAGCGCCGGAATGGAATGCAACTCACCCGTGGGCGCGTGCTGCTCCGTCATGTCTCCTCCCTGATGCGCGCGATTCTTTTGCGCGTCGCCCGGAACCTCCTCCGTCCCGGATGGCGATCACATTTGCCGCCAATCTTTGCCGCAGTTTTGCGCGAATCCTACGAAATGTTACAGCACTTCCGCGAATTGCAAAGCGGTGCTATCGGAGAACAGAGGGCGGAGGAGGGCAGATGACGGATCACCGGAGCAGGAGCAGGCCATGACGCCCGAGGAACTCCGTGCCGATCTGACGCGTTCGGGGCTCAATCTCATCGGGCAGGCGCTGTCGATCTTCGACGCCGACCTGCGGCTTGCCGTCTCGAATCGTCAGTACCAGGCGATGTTCGCCCTACCAGACGAATTGGTGCAACCCGGCACCAGTTTTGAAGAAACCATCCGCCAACTCGTCCATCGCGGCGAATACGGGCCGCAGGACGATCCCGAGGCAGCCGTGGCCTCCCGCGTGGAACAGGCCCGCACCTTTCAGCCACATTACTTCGAGCGCCAGCGCGCCAACGGCAGATGGATCGCCGTGGAAGGCGCACCACTGTCGCAGGGCGGCTGGATCACCGTCTATACCGACATTACCGAGATCAAGCGTCAGGAATCGCTGCTGCGTGCCCGTTCCGAGGAACTTTCCGAACAGGTGCTCGACCATGCCGAGCGCCTCGCCGCCGCCAATCGCGAACTCGCCGCCACCAATGCCGCCCTGCAAGAGGCACAGCATGTCCTGATGCGCACCGAGGCCCGCACGCGGCAGGTGACCGAGATGGTTCCCGCGCATATCGCCCATCTGGACACCGATTACCGATATACCTTCTCCAATCGCCAGCAGCCGATGGTCTTCCCCGGCAGCATCGGCGATGTCATCGGCAGCACCGTCGAAGAGGCCCTGGGAGCGCAGGCCTTCGCCACCTTGCGCCCCTGGATCGATCGCGCATTGGCCGGCGAATCGCAGGTCTTCGAGATGACGCACAAGCCCTCGGGCCGGCGTATCCGCATCGCCCTGACCCCGGATCGGATCGGCAAGGGGGCCTATGTGCTCTCGACCGATGTCAGCGCCGAGGTGCAGGCCCGCGAGGCACTGAGCCATGCCAGCAAGCGCAGCCTCGCCGCGCAGCTCACTTCGGGCATGGCGCATGATTTCGGCAACCTGCTGACCATCATCCTCGGCTTGCAGGGGAGGCTGGCCGCGATGCCCCTGCCTGCCGAGGCCGCCGATGACGTGCAGGCCACCCTTGCCGCCGCCCGCCGTGGCGCCGCGTTGCTCGAACGATTGGCCAAGATCAGCGGCCCGCGCGAGATGTCGCTGCAACCCGTCGAACTGCCGCCCCTTCTGCGCGAGGTGGTGGCGCTCGCCCGGCCATCTCTTGGTGACGGGGTGACGCTTGGATTATCCGTCGAACTGCCGGAAACGTCCCTGCTGCTCGATCCCGGCGCCTTGCAGGATTCGCTTTTGAACCTGATCCTGAACGCCAATGCCGCCATGGCCGGCCCGGGGCATATCGCCCTGACCGCATCCACCAGCGGCGAGTGGATCGAGATCACCGTCGCCGATACCGGCCCCGGCTTCTCGGACGAGGCCCTGATCCGCGCGACCGAGCCCTTCTTCAGCACCAAGAAGAACCAGGGTTCCGGCCTTGGCCTGTCGATGGTCTATGACCAGACCAAGCTGGTCGGCGGCACGATGCGGCTGGACAATGGCCCCGACGGCGCGCGCGTCACCCTGCGCCTGCCCCGCCGTCCCGTGACACGCCAGATGGTTCTTCTGGTCGAGGATGACGACATGATCCGCACCGATATCCGCAGCCAGTTGACCGGTTTGGGGCACGCGGTCATCGAGGCCGCCAGCCTGAGCGAAGCGCAGGCGATGACCGATCTGCCGGGGCTGACGATGATCCTGTCGGATATCCAGCTTGGCGACGGGTTGGGGTTGGACCTCGTGGCCGATCGGCTACCAGTCGTGCTGATGACCTCCATGCCGCCGGGCGATCCGCTCCGCAACGATGCGCCGGGGCCGGTCCTGACCAAGCCCTTCACCACCTCCAGCCTCGCCACTGCCCTGGCCGAGGCAAGCAAGGATTCCGCATGACCGATGCCCCACTGATCGCGATTCTCGATGATGAACCCGAGATCCGCCGCCTGCTGTCCTCGGCACTGGAAGAGGCCGGGTTCCGGACGCAGAGCTTTGCCCGCGCGTTGGAATTCGAAGCGGCATTGCGGCGCATCACCCCCGATGCCTGCCTGATCGATCTTGGCCTTCCCGACCGCGACGGATTGGCACTGGTCCATCGCCTCGCCACGGAATCGGGTGCCGCGATCATCATCATCTCCGGCCGCGCGCAGGTGCAGGACAAGGTGACCGGGCTGGAACTTGGCGCCGATGACTACATCATCAAGCCATTCGAGCCTGCCGAGGTCGTCGCCCGTATCCGCGCCCGCCTGCGCCGCCCCGCCCAGCCACCGGGCCGCAGCGGTCAGACAGTCCGCTTCGCCGATTGGACCGCCGATTTCGACCGCTACATGCTGACAGCCCCGGACGGCACCGAAGCCCCGCTCAGCCACGCGGAGGCCGAGGTCCTGCGCATGTTCATCGACAATCCCCGCCGCCTGATCACCCGAAGCCAGATGCTCGACACGCTAGGCGGCACGGCGGGAGACAGCTTCGACCGGGCCATGGATGTCCGCATCTCGCGGTTGCGCACCAAGCTGGGCGAAGACCCGAAAAATCCGCGCCTGATCAAGACGATCTACGGTGCGGGCTATATATTCCTCGCGGAGATCACGTGACATTGCCGCCATCCGCATGATTCCGTTCGGAGGCACCCCCTTGTCAACCGGACGCGACGTCATGCTGGCCTGCTCATCAAGAGGCATCGATACTGCCGCTGCAAGGAATTCGGGAGCCCGGCATGAATCAGGATGCGATGCTCGATCTGGCGCGTTCGATTTTCACGCAGCAGGCCTTCACCCGGTATCTGGGCGCAGAGCTGGTGGAACTCCCGGGGAACGGGGCGGTCATAGAACTGCCCTTGCGCGACGAGCTTCGGCAGCAGCACGGATATGCCCATGGCGGAGCGTTGTCATATCTTGCCGATAATACGCTCACATTCGCCGGGGGGATGGCATTGAAGGGCGACACCCTCACATCCGAATTCAAGATAAACTACCTGCGGCCGGCGAGGCGGCATTGCTGCGGGCCGAGGCCAGCGCGATATCCGTTTCCGGACGCCAGGCGGTCTGCCGATGCGATATCTTTGCCGTTGATGGCGAAGGGAAAACACTCTGCGCGACTGCTCAGGGAACCGTGGTGAAAGTGTCGAAAGAGTAAAGCATTTCCAGCAAAATCGGATAGCGGGATTTCGCGGCAGGATCGAAAAGCAGCCCATCGGGCTGCTTTTCATGGCGATGTCAGCAGGGCAAGTTACCCCGCGTCGCGGTCCCAACCGCTGATGAACTTGGAATCCATGAATTCTTCCAGACCCATCACGCCGCCTTCCCGCGCCCGGCCCGACATCTTGACCCCGCCGAATGCCGATCCCGCCCCGCGCGATTCGCCATTCATCTCGATCATGCCCGCGCGCAATTGCCGCGCCACCCGGTTGCGCTTGGCGCCGTCCTGCGTCTGGACGTAATTGGTAAGCCCGTAAGGTGTGTCATTTGCGATCGCGACGGCCTGTTCCTCGTCGTCGAAAGGAATGATCGACAGAACCGGGCCAAAGATTTCCTGCTGCGCGATGGTCATGTCGTTGCGGACATCGGCAAAGACCGTCGGACGCACGAAATAGCCACGATTGACGCCTTCGGGCAGGCCGGGACCGCCCGCGGCCAGGCGCGCGCCTTCGTCGATACCCGCCTGGATCAGACCCTGGATCTTGTCCCATTGCTGCTTGCTGACCACCGGCCCGATATGATTGCCGGATTGATGGGCGGTCGCGACCGATGTCTCTTCCGCCACCTTCGCCGCCGTCTCGACGGCGCGGTCATAGGCCGAGCGCTCGACCAGCATCCGGGTCGGCGCGTTGCAGGACTGGCCGCTATTGTTGAAGCAATGCTGCGCACCACGGATCACCGCCTTGTCGTCGGCATCGGCAAAGACGATATTCGCGCCCTTGCCGCCCAGTTCCAGCACGACCTTCTTCAGCGTGTCCGCCGCCGCCTTGCTGATCGCGATCCCGGCGCGGGTCGAGCCGGTGAAACTGATCATCTCGACATCCTCATGGGTGGACAATTGCGTGCCCACGCCCGCGCCATCGCCATTCACCAGGTTGAAGACACCTTTCGGCAATCCCGCCTCGTCCAGGTATTCGGCGAATACCATCGAGGACAGGGGCGCGATCTCGGACGGTTTCAGGACCACGGTATCGCCAGCCAGCAGCGCGGGAATCACCTTGAGCGTCACCTGGTTCATCGGCCAGTTCCAGGGCGTGATCAGCCCGACAACCCCGATCGGCTCCCAGGCCACCATCGTGGTGGGGGCGTGATCGCCAAGCGGTCGAATGAATTCGAACTCCTTGAAAGCCTTGATGAAGTTCTTGATATGCCCACGTCCCGCGCCGACCTGAGCGGCCAGAGACATATCCTGCGGCGCGCCCATTTCGTGGCTGATCGCCCATGCCATGTCACCAGCTCGGCGTTCGTAGATCTCGAGGATCTTCTCGACATAGCCCAACCGCTCGGTCGGGGAAGTCCGCGACCATGCAGGGAAAGCCGCCTTCGCAGCCGCCACGGCGGCATCCGTGTCTTCCTGGCCGCCGAGACTGATCACGGCCACCGCTTCCTCGTTCGACGGATCGACAACTTCCAGATCATTGGCCCTGGCCGGATCGACCCATTGACCGTCGATATAGAATTTGCGTTTATCAAGCAGCGTGTCCATCTTGTCCTCCTGAGATATGCCGATCAGAAAGTGACATCGCGCCCCGCCCTCCGCAAGGGCCGTATGGCGGGCGATCTGCCCGGGGGCCGGTCAATCTGCGACATCCTGACAGGCTGGCAATCCCCGCCCGGACACCTATGTTGATGGCAACGCAACCAGACGAAAGGACCGCCCATGTCTCTGCGCATCAATGATACCGCTCCGGATTTCACGGCCAACTCGACCCAGGGGGAAATCCGCTTTCATGAATGGCTGGGCGACAGCTATGCCATCGTCTTCAGCCATCCGCGCGATTTCACCCCGGTCTGCACGACCGAATTCGGCGTCGTCGCGCAATTGGCGAGCGAGTTCGAGAAACGCGGCACCAAGGTTATCGGCGTCTCGGTCGACTCCGTCGGAGATCACGAAAGATGGCAACGCGACATCGAGCAGGTCGCCGGAACGCCTGCGAATTTCGCCATCATCGACGACAGCACGCTGACGGTCGCCAAGGCCTATGACATGCTTCCCGCAGATTACTACCTGCCCACCGAGGGACGCACGCCCCAGCATTCGGCCACGGTCCGCACCGTCTTCATCATCGGCCCCGACAAGAAGGTGCGCCTGACGATGACCTATCCGATGTCGGTCGGCCGCAACTTCGCCGAGATCCTGCGGGCGCTTGACGCGGTGAAGAAAACCGATGGCGCGCCGCTGGCGACCCCCGCCAACTGGGTGCCGGGTCAGGACGTGATCGTCGCGCTGGCGCTGGACGACAAGGCAGCCGAGGAAAAATACGGCAAGCTGGATTTCAAGCTGCCCTATCTGCGTTTTGCCAAGGATCCGGCGTGAGAGGCCAACGGCCCCATTCCCGCATATTGTACCGGGCCGGCGATATCGTCGGCCCGAATATCAATCACAGCGACGATGCATGACGAAGTTTACCGCGAAATTGATCCTTTTCGGGATGCCACGCCACATTCCCTCCTTTGTCGATAGTTTTGAAGAGAACATCCTCGCTCCGTTACATGAGCTAGGCGGCGCCGTAGAAGTGGTCGGTCAGCTCAACCTTCCGCGACAAATAGAAAATTCCCGATCAGGTGAATTGGGGCAAATCGCCGAACCGAATGCGATCATTCACCGCTTCCCCGATATCTCGCTGCGGAGCCAGGCCGATGATGAAATCGCCGGGGAACTGGAATTCTACAAGCGTTATCCCGACCGTTGGGACGACGATTACGCCTCGTTGCGCAACCTGTTGCATCAGCAAAAGTCCCTCCAAGCCGGAACGAAACTGGCATTGACCGATCCGGCCGATCTTTATGTCTTTCTTCGCCCCGATCTCGTCTATCTCGATTCGCTGCACCCGGTCTTTGCAAGGGCTCTCGCGCGTCCCGGACCTGCGATCCATACCCCGGCATGGCTGACTTGCCGGGGCCTCAACGACCGAATCGCCATTACCACCTCGGGCCGGTCGGCTGACATCTACGGTTCGAGGATGAAATTCGGTCCCAGCTTTGTAGGCGAATATGGCAGGGGCCTGCATTCCGAACGCTTGCTTGCCTATACCCTGGGCACGCAGCGCATTCCAAATCGGTTTTTCCCGGAACGCGCGGCACGTTGCCGGATCGGCGGACAGACGGTAGATGAAGATTTCACCATAAAATGGCGCGTCAAGGCTCGCACGCTGGCGAGGCTGCAACTCGCGCCGAGCAGCTTTGCAAAATAGAGTTCATCCTTCCCACGCGCGGCGCAGCCAGCCGATATTGCCGATGCGACGATACCAGCGATGCCCGCCTCCGGCGAAGACATCGGCCATTTTCGGCTCGCCCGCGAAAAGGACGATCTTCGCGCCGTCGGGCAGGCCGGGAGCCTTGACATAGCTGAGCAGGTTTCGCGGCACGCAATCATTCTTGAAACTGACGCACCAGCCCCTTGGCCAATAGCTCAAATACCCATACTCCGCCAGTTGCGCCGACTGGAATTGCTGGCTGATCTCGTATCGCGCGGTCGCGGCGGCAGGATCGGCAAGATAGGCGTCGAGGATATAATCATGCGCGCCGATCTCGAAGCGGAAGACACTGGAATTGCCGACACTGTGCAGGAATGCGTCACGCTCGGGATTGATCTTGCGCAGCGGCTTGGGGCGGAACAGGTCGTCATCGCGGATGATGAAGAAGTCCCCCGGCAGGTCGAAAAACGGCGACAGGTCATCAACCACAACCAGATCGATATCCAGAAACAGGGCAGTTCCCCGCAACCCGCCCAGATCACGGCGGAACAGGGCCAGCTTGCGCCACCGCGTATCCCCATGCCCCTCGGGCAGTCCCAGTTCCGGCAATGGCTGCGCCTCGATCCCGGAATCGAGCCCCGAAGTGTCATCGGTGAAACAGACGAAGCGATGCGGGCGGGACAGGTGGCGGCGAACCTGCCGAAAAAGCCGGTTCACATCATCGGCACTGTAGAGCGTGCCCCATTTCATGCAAATAACGCTTACCGGTTCCGTCATCATGGCTCCTTCGCTCGTCCGATGGGCGTGAATATTCGGTCGCGCAATCCTGTCATCATTACCGGCGGTGCCGGAACAAGGATGGGCCAGTCAGACATCACGCATCACCGTGGAATGTCGGGAACAGGAAACCGGCCCCGATGCAACCATCGGGGCCGGGAACGGAAAAGAGCTTACCCTTCGGTCGTCTCTTCCTTCTTCTCGGTGATTTCCTCGCCGGTCTCCTGGTCGACCATCTTCATGCCAAGGCGCACCTTGCCGCGGTCGTCGAAGCCCAGCAGCTTGACCTTCACTTCCTGGCCTTCCTGCAGAACCTCGGACGGATGGCCAAGGCGGCGATTGGCGATCTGGCTGACATGCACCAGCCCGTCGCGCTTGCCGAAGAAGTTCACGAAAGCGCCGAAATCGACCAGTTTCACCACCTTGCCGGTGTAGACCTGGCCCTCTTCGGGTTCGGCCACGATCGAGTGGATCATGTCATAGGCCTTCTTGATCGAATCGGCATTGGCCGAGGCGATCTTGATCACGCCGTCGTCGTTGATATCGACCTTGGCGCCAGAAACCTCGACGATCTCGCGGATGACCTTGCCGCCCGAGCCGATCACTTCGCGGATCTTGTCGGTCGGGATGTTCATCGTCTCGATGCGCGGGGCATGGGCGCTGAACTCGCGGCGGCCTTCGGTCAGGGCCTTGCCCATCTCGCCCAGGATATGCATCCGGCCATCACGCGCCTGCGCAAGCGCCTGCTCCATGATCTCGGGCGTGATGCCCGCGACCTTGATATCCATCTGCAGCGAGGTGATCCCCTGATCGGTCCCGGCAACCTTGAAGTCCATGTCGCCGAGGTGATCCTCGTCGCCCAGGATATCGGTGAGGACGGCGAAACGCCCGTCGTCTTCGAGGATCAGCCCCATGGCGACGCCCGCGACCGGAGCCTTGAGCGGCACGCCCGCATCCATCATCGACAGGGACGATCCGCAAACCGTTGCCATCGAGCTCGAGCCGTTCGACTCGGTGATCTCGGAGACCAGGCGGATGGTATAGGGGAAATCCGTCTGCGCCGGCAGCACCGCCTGAAGCGCGCGCCATGCCAGCTTGCCATGACCGATCTCGCGGCGGCCCGGAGGGCCGAAACGCCCAACCTCGCCGACCGAATAGGGCGGGAAGTTGTAATGCAGCAGGAAGTTCGAGCGGAAATTGCCGTGCAGCGCATCGATGATCTGCTCGTCATCGCCGGTGCCGAGCGTGGTCACGATCAGGCCCTGCGTCTCGCCGCGGGTGAACAATGCCGAGCCATGGGTGCGCGGCAACAGGCCCACTTCGCAATCGATCGGACGGACAGTCTTGTTGTCGCGGCCGTCGATCCGTGCGCCGCCATCGATGATGTCGCCGCGCAGGATGCCCGATTCGAGCTTTTTCAGCGCCGAGCCGAGGTTCTCATCGGCCAGTTCCTCTTCGGTCAGGCTTTCCTTGACCTTGGTCTTGGCGGCAGCAATGGCGTCCTGGCGCTCGCTCTTGTCGCGGATCGCATAAGCGGCGCGCATATCGGCCTCGCCCAGTTCCTTCACGCGGGCGTAAAGCACCGAGTAATCCGGCGACTGGAAGTCGAACGGCTCCTTGGCGGCTGCCTCGGCAAGCTGGATGATCAGGTCGAGGACCGGCTGCATCTGCTCATGGCCGAATTTCACGGCACCGAGCATCTCGGCCTCGGAAAGCTCATAGGCTTCCGACTCGACCATCATCACGGCGTCCTTGGTGCCGGCGACGACCAGGTCCAGGCGCTGCTCGGGGTTCTGACGCAGGTTGTCCATGTCCGAAACCTCGGGGTTCAGGACATATTCACCATCGACGAAGCCCACCCGGGCGGCACCGATCGGCCCCATGAAGGGCACGCCCGAGATCGTCAGTGCGGCCGAGGCGGCAATCATGGCGACGATATCGGGATCATTGACCAGATCGTGGCTGAGCACCGTGCAGATCACCAGCACTTCATGCTTGAAGCCCGGCGCGAAGAGCGGGCGGATCGGACGGTCGATCAGGCGCGAGGTCAGCGTCTCTTTTTCCGAGGGACGGGCTTCGCGCTTGAAAAAGCCGCCGGGCACCTTGCCCGCGGCATAGAATTTCTCCTGGTAATGCACCGTCAGCGGGAAGAAGTCCTGACCGGGCTTCGGTTCCTTCGCGAAGGTGACAGCGGCCATGACGCTGGTCTCGCCCAGGGTGGCGATGACCGAGCCGTCGGCCTGACGGGCGACCTTGCCCGTTTCCAGCGTCAGGGTTTCCTGGCCCCACTGGATCGATTTCTTCACTTCATCAAACATCGTTTTCCTTACCGGCACGGCCCCTGCCGCGCCTTCATCATGCCGGCGCCCGGCCCCATTGCCCGGCACCATAAGAAAACGCGCCCGTCCAGCGGGCGCGTTTCAAAAGATCAGCGGCGCAGACCCAACTTGCCGATCAGGGCAGTGTAGCGCGCTTCATCCTTGCGCTTGAGATAGTCCAGCAGCTTCCGGCGCTGCGCGACCAGCTTAAGCAGACCACGACGCGAGTGGTTGTCTTTCTTATGCGTCTTGAAATGCTCGGTCAGCGTCGAGATACGCGACGTCAGAATCGCGACCTGCACCTCGGGCGAACCGGTATCGCCTTCCTTGGTGCCGTAATCCTTGATGACCTTGGCCTTTTCCTCAACAGTAATCGACATCGGGGTCCCCTTTCATATCAGAGCGTTATGGCGCAGGCCGGGATGTCGTCCAGCACTGGCCCATGGAGTATCGCCGCCAGGCGGAAGCCATGCGGATGAGGGCGTATAGAAGGTTTTTCCACAAAAGAAAAGCGTTCTGTGACGATGACACCAACCGGCTGCCGAACGCGTCGAATCACCGCCACGGCACCGGCTGCGCGGCATAACCGATATACAAGGGATGCCGCGGCGCGCCATGCCTCGTCTGCCCGAGATGCCACAGGCCGCGCCCGGTTGCCCGGAGCATCCGCTCGACCGCCTGACCACGGCCCAGATGATCGCCATGCGCGCCCCATGCGCAAAGGATGCGGTCGGCCCAGGCTGCACTGTCAAGCAATATCCGGTCATTCTCGGCCCCGACCGGCTCGGGCGCCCGTTTCAAATCCTGCGGGCGGGTCGCCCGGTAGGCAAAGATATTCACCACCCGGAACGCGCCGAAGCCCAGGGCACGCGCCCGGCGCTCGCAGCGCTCGACGGTGGGATCGTTGCGCTGCTCATCCGCGGTCGAAGGGTTGAGCATGACGAAAAGCAGCCGCTCGCCCGCGGCCCATTCCCGGGTCAGCGCATAGCGATAGGCCTCGCATTGCGAATAGAGCGCGGTGGATCGCATATTGCCATCCTGGTGGTGACGCTCGATCATCGCTCTCCCCCAAAAGGCATTGCCGGAAAAATGGGCACCGGTCGCCTTGGAACCGAACCAATACGCAACCGCATGAAAAAACCCGCCGGAAAGGGCGGGTGATTTCGTCTTCGCGGTGATCCCGCCGATCAGCCCTGACGGGCCTTGAAGCGGCGGTTGGTCTTGTTGATCACGTAAACGCGGCCCTTGCGGCGCACGACACGACAGTCGCGATGCCGGCTCTTGAGCGAGCGGAGCGAGTTGCGAACCTTCATCGGCCTTCTCCTTCATCGCGGCGCGTCGCAGCCGCCAGGAAAACGAAATGCCCCCGACACCAGCCGGGGGCGGCGAAATAATGGTGGGCGGTACTGGGATCGAACCAGTGGCCACTACGATGTCAACGTAGTGCTCTACCGCTGAGCTAACCGCCCGAACCTCTGGTGATTCCGCCGCAATCGATGAAGAATTGCAGGCGCAACCGCCTCGGTCCGCGTGTCTATACAGACGCCTTAAGCAGGTTTCAAGACCTATTGGAACAGCCGCGCTCTGGTCTATAAGGTAATTGTATCTTGGAGGTTGGGGAATGGTTTTTTGACAAGGCCTGACATGCCGTTTTCATTGCAACGCCCGGATCACTGGACGAGTGGCGTCATTTTCGCCTCACCCCATTCGGGCAGCGAGTATCCCGACTGGTTCCTCGAGAACACGTCATTGCCGATGAATGCCCTGCGCTCGTCCGAGGATGCTTTCGTCGACAGGCTCATCGATTCCGCTCCGGATCATGGCGCGGTGGCCCTCTCCGCCCGCATGCCGCGCTGCCTGATCGACTTGAACCGGGGGCCGGACGAGATCGATCCGCTGGTGGTGCGCGGCATTCCCCGGCACCCTCTCAACCAGCGCACGATTGCCGGGCTGGGGGTGATTCCCCGTGTCGTCGCCCAGGGACGCGCGATCCACAACCGTCCCATCGACCGGGCCGAGGCCGAGCGTCGAATCGATGCCTATTGGCGCCCCTATCACCAGGCGCTTAACGCCCTGATCACCGAGGCACAGGCACGTTTCGGCCAGGCAATCCTGATCGACATGCATTCCATGCCGCATGACGCCCTGTCCCATCTGCATGATCCCCGCCCGGAATTCGTTCTGGGCAATCGCTATGGCCTGTCGGCGGCCGCCCGGGTTCTGGACGCGATCGCCGGCGTAATCGAGGACGAAGGATGGAGGGTCCGCCGGAATTCTCCCTTCTCGGGGGCCTATATCTGCTCGACCTATGGGCGGCCGGGGCACAACATCCATGTCGTGCAGGTCGAGATCGACCGATCGCTTTACATGAACGAGTCGACGATCACGCCGCTCCCTGAATTCGACAATTTCTCCGGCCGGCTGGCCAATGTGATTCGCAGGCTCTCGGCCTTCGATTCAGGTGCGATCTCCGGGGAAAGCATCGCCGCGGAATAATTCATTAATCTGGAATAAAAAGGTTTTCTCATGCAAGATTTGACGACGATCCTTGGCGATCTGCTTGGCCGGAACCTGGTCCTCATCGTTCTCGCAATCGTGATCTTCCTGGCGATCAGCCGCGCCGTCCGCATCGTTCCGCAATCCCAGAAATATGTCGTGGAACGTTTTGGCCGGCTGCGGTCCGTGCTGGGGCCGGGCATCAATTTCACCGTGCCGTTCCTGGATCGCGTGGCGCACAGGATCTCGATCCTCGAACGCCAGCTGCCCACCAATCGCCAGGACGCCATCACCGCCGACAACGTGCTGGTGGAGGTCGAGACATCTGTCTTCTATCGTATCATCGAGCCGGAAAAGACCGTCTACCGGATCCGCGACATCGACCCCGCCATCGCCACCACGGTCGCGGGGATCGTGCGCTCCGAGATCGGCACGGTCGAGCTGGACCAGGTGCAGTCGAACCGCTCGCAACTGATCCAGCGCATCCGCGAATCGCTGGTGAATGTCGTCGATGACTGGGGAATCGAGGTGACCCGGGCTGAAATCCTCGACGTCAACCTGGACGAGGCGACGCGGGCGGCCATGCTGCAACAGTTAAATGCCGAACGCGCCCGCCGTGCACAGGTGACCGAGGCCGAGGGCAGGCGCCGCGCGGTCGAACTGGCCGCCGATGGCGAGCTCTATGCCGCCGAGCAACAGGCCAAGGCCAGACGCATATTGGCCGAGGCCGAGGCCTTTGCGACCTCGACCATCGCCGAGGCGATCTCGAAGAACGGATTGCAGGCGGCGCAATACCAGATCGCGATGAAACAGGCGGATGCGCTGACCGAGGTCGGCAAGGGTGCCGGCAAACAGACTGTCATCCTTCCCTCCGCCGCGCTGGAATCATTCGGTGATGCATTCAAGCTGTTGGGAGGCAAGGCGTAATGATCTGGCTCAACGGTTGGCTCTGGATCATCATTGGGCTGGTCCTGGCGGTGCTGGAACTTTTTGCGCCGGGTTGGTTCTTCATGGGAATCGCTGCGGCCATGGGGCTGATGGGTTTGCTGCTGGTCAGCGGCATCTGGTCGGCAGAGCTGCCCCTGACGCTGGTCGTGACGGCAGTGTTGTCGGGCGTGATCTGGCTGATCCTGCGCCGGGTCGCGGGCGCAACAAGGGACAGGTGCGGACCTGGGATCGCGATATCAACGACTGACGAGCGGCAACCCCAAGCAGGTATTTTCCACGATGAAGAAGGGGCGGGACGTCCTGACTGCCACTGCTCCGGTCATCCCGCTTCCCCGGCCCCGCACATGACGAAGGCCGTGACGCTGTCGGCCGCGATCGTCTCGGCCTCTGCCGCCAGATCATCGGTCTCGTCGTCGCGGGAACTGTCCAGACGCCGCCGCCATGCCTTGCCATCTGCGATGTCGGGCAAGCGCACCTGCGCCTCCGCCCCGGCGTTGAAGACCAGGAAGACCGCTCCGGGCAGGGCCGCGTAGGGGGGCGTGCCCGAGGCCATCCGCATCTCGACCGCCAGCAGGCGCAACTCGGGATTGGTCCAGTCCTCCTCGCGCATCGGCTCGCCATCGGCGCGGCGCCAGAACAGGTCGGGCAGACCGTCCTCGCGGCGCGGGCGGCTGTGCAAGAAGCGCCTTTGCCGCAGAATCGGGTGGGCCTTGCGGAAGCCGATCACCCGGCGGCAGAACTCCAGGAAATCCCGGTCGGCGCTGTCCCAGTCCACCCAACCCGTTGCATTGTCCTGGCAATAGGCATTGTTGTTGCCGCCCTGCGAATTGCCCAACTCGTCACCCGCAAGGATCATCGGCGTGCCCTGCGACAGCATCAGCGTCGCCATCAGGTTGCGGCGGCGGCGGGCGCGGCGGGCTGTCACCTCGCTGTCATCGCTCGGCCCCTCGACACCGCAATTATCCGAGACATTGTGATCGTGGCCGTCGCGGTTATCCTCGCCATTGGCCTCGTTATGTTTCTGGTTGTAGCTGACCGTATCCATCAGCGTGAACCCGTCATGCGCGGCGATGAAATTGACCGAGGAGGTTGCCGCCCGTCCGTCATGATCGAACCGAGCCGCCGATCCGGCGATGCGCTTGGCCAGCTTGCCGATCAGCCCGGCATCGCCTTTCCAATATCCGCGGATCTGGTCGCGGAAACGGTCGTTCCATTCCGCGAAGGGCGCGGGATAGGAGCCGAGCTGATAGCCTCCCGGCCCGATATCCCATGGCTCGGCGATCAGCTTGACCCGGTTCAGCACCGGGTCCTGACGCACCGCGCGAAAGAAGGGGCCGTCGCGGTCGAACGCCCCGCCGGTCCGGCCCAGAACCGAACAGAGGTCGAAGCGGAAACCGTCCACATGCATCACCTCGACCCAGTAACGCAATGAATCCATGACCAGCCTGAGTGTGAAGGGGCTGTCCATGTTCAGCACATTGCCGGTGCCCGCGTCATTGACGTAATAGCGCCGATCCTCGGTCAGCCGGTAATAGGCGGCGTTGTCGAGGCCGCGAAAAGACAGGGTCGGCCC
Source organism: Paracoccus methylarcula (assembly GCF_003007735.2). Classification (GTDB taxonomy): domain Bacteria; phylum Pseudomonadota; class Alphaproteobacteria; order Rhodobacterales; family Rhodobacteraceae; genus Paracoccus; species Paracoccus methylarcula. Next base: position 405,537 of record NZ_PXNQ02000001.1, on the reverse strand, counting down.
CAGTTCATTGCCCTCGGCGGTGTGGTTGTAGACCACGTCGAGGATCACCTCGATCCCCGCCCGGTGGAACTGCGCGACCATCTGCTGGAACTCGGCTATATCGCCGTCGCGCATGTAGCGCGGCTCGGGCGCGAAGAAGCCATAGGACATGTAGCCCCAGTAATTGACCAGCCCCTTCTCGGTCAGGAAGCGGTCGTCCTTGAAGGCATGCACCGGCAAAAGCTCGATCGCGGTCACGCCAAGATCGTTCAGGTGGTCGAGGATCGGGTCGGAGGCCATCGCCAGATATGTGCCCGGTTCGGGGATGCCGTGACGTCCGGCGGTCAGGCCCTTCACATGCGCCTCGTAGATCACCGTTTCGGTCCAGGGATGGCGCAGGGGGCGGTCGTCTCCCCAGGCAAAGGTGGGATCGACCACCAGCGATTTCGGCATATAGGCCGCGCTGTCCCGCCGGTCGAAGCTGAGATCGGCATCCGCATGTCCGGCGCGGTAACCGCAAAGCGCATCGTGATTGACGGGCTTGCCGCTGAGGCGCTTGGCATAGGGATCGATCAGCAGCTTGTTGGGATTGAAGCGATGGCCCTCTTGCGGGGCATAGGGGCCGTGGACGCGATAGCCGTATCTCTGGCCGGGCCGAAGCCCCGGGATATAGCCATGCCAGACATGTCCCTCGCGCTCGGGCAGGTCGATACGGGTTTCGCGGCCCTTTGCGTCGAACAGGCAGAGCACCACCCGCTCGGCATGTTGCGAGAAGACGGCGAAATTCACCCCGGCGCCGTCAAACGTGGCGCCCAGGGGGGTCGGGAGTCCTGCGGTGATCGCGTATCTGTCAGTCATTCCCGGTGCTTATCAGCGAATTGTAAAGGTCCGGTTGCCAATCCGGCCCAATCCGGGAACCGCGTCCCGCGATGGCTTGGAAATAGCCGCATCGGCACGAAGCTGCAATGGGATGCCCATTCGGTGCTCAGCCGATCAACTCGGCATACATGGCGGCATAGGCCCTGGCCGATTGATCCCAGCCAACGGGCTGCGCCATCGCGTTCGCCTGCATCCGCGACCATGTTTCGCGGTCCCTGTAGAGCGCACAAAGCCGGGTCAGCGCATTGCGCAGCGACTCGGCGGTGATCGGCGAGAACTGGATACCCGTGGCCACTCCGCGCGCCAGAGCGGCGGGAGAGGCGTTGATCACCGTGTCGGCCAGCCCCCCGGTCAGGCCAACCAGCGGCAGCGTGCCATAGCGCAGCCCGTAAAGCTGCGTCAGCCCGCAGGGCTCGAAGCGCGAGGGCACGAGGATCGCGTCGCCGCCCGCGATCATGCGATGCGAGAGCGCCTCGTCATAGCCGATGCGAACCGCGACATGCGGGTTCTTCGCGGCGCGCTCGAAGGCGGTCTGCAGGGCGGGATCGCCCGAGCCCAGCAGGGCAAGCTGGCCCCCGCCTTCCAGCAAGGTAGGCAGGGCCTGCAGCACGAGGTCCAGCCCCTTCTGCTCGGTCATGCGCGAGACGATCACGCAGAGCGGGCCATCGCTTTCGGGCAGGCCCATCTCGCCCCGCAAGGCGGATTTGTTGGCGGGTTTGCCCTTGAGATCGCGATAGGTCTTGATCGCCGGGTCAGTGGCAGGATTCCAGACCGTCTCGTCGATGCCGTTCAGGATTCCTGTCAGCGCATCGCGGCGGTGGCGCATGACCCCGTCCATGCCAAGGCCGAATTCCGGCGTCATCAGTTCCTCGGCATAGGTCGGCGACACAGTGGTCAGCCGGTCCGCCCCGATCAGCCCCGCCTTCAGCGCCGAGATCGCGCCCCAATATTCATATCCCTCGCTGTGGAAGCGCCCGGGATCGAGGCGCAGGGAATGCAGCCGCCCTGGATCGGCGGGACCGTTGAAGGCGATATTGTGGATGGTCAGGACCGTGCGCAGGTCATCCGCCTGCATCCGCCGCAGATATTCGGTCATGAAGCCCGCCTGCCAGTCATGGCCATGCAGGATCTGCGGGCGCCAGCCCCCTGCCCCCTTGGCCCCGACATGCGCGCCGACCCATGACAATGCGGCGAAACGTTCGGGATTGTCGGGCCAGTCGCGGCCGTCCGGCCCCAGATAGGGATTGCCCTCGCGGGCAAACAGATGCGGCGCATCGATCACCAGCAGATCGAGCCCCGCCGCCTGACCGGCAAGCAGCCGGGCCGGTCCTCCGAAAAGATCGTCGAACCGCTCGGCCTCGGTCTTGCCTTTCAGCGCCGCCATGACGGCGGGATAACCGGGCAGCAGGGTGCGCATCTGCACCCCGTGCCCCGCCAGCGCCGCAGGCAGGGCGCCGGCCACATCGGCCAGCCCGCCGGTCTTGACCAGCGGTGCGCATTCCGAGGTGACCGACAGGACGCGGATCACAGCGCCGCTGCCCGCTTGTCCAGCATGTCCTGCGTGATCAGCGTCACGCCGCCTTCGCTGACCCGGAACCATTTCGCGTCCTCCTGCGGATCCTCGCCCACGACCAGCCCTTCGGGGATCACCACCCCACGGTCGATCACCGCATGGGACAGTTTCGCATGACGATGCACCGTCACATAGGGCAAAGCGACCACGTGATCCAGCGAGGCATAGGAATTGGTATGCACTTCGGTGAACAGCAGCGAGTTGCGGATCTCGGTTCCCGAGATGACGCAGCCGCCGGACACCATCGAGGATACCGCCAAGCCGCGCCGTCCCTTTTCGTCATGGATGAATTTCGCCGGAGGCACGCTTTCGGAATAGGTCCAGATCGGCCAGTCGCGATCCCACAGGTTCAATTCGGGGGTAAAATCGGTCAGGTCGATATTGGCCTGCCAGAAGGCATCGACCGTGCCGACATCCTTCCAATAGGCGGGCGCCCCTTCGCGCCGCACGCAGGAATCGTCGAAGCGATGCGCCATCGCCTTGCCGTTCTTCACGATTTCGGGGATCAGGTCATTGCCGAAATCATGGCTGGAATCCGGATCCTCGGCATCGCGCAGCAGCAGGTCGCGCAGGAAAGCCCAGTTGAAGACATAGATCCCCATCGAGGCCAGCGCCTTGTCGGGCTGACCGGGCATGGCGGGCGGATCCTTGGGCTTTTCGAGGAAAGAGGTGATCCGGCCGGTATCGTCCACCGCCATCACCCCGAAGGCGCTCGCCTCCTTGCGCGGGACGGTCAGGCAGCCGATGGTCACATCGGCGCCATTCTCGACATGCTCGCGCAGCATGATCTCGTAATCCATCTTGTAGATGTGATCGCCGGCAAGGATCACGACGTAATCGACGCCATAGCTGTCCACGATGTCGATATTCTGCGTCACCGCATCCGCCGTGCCGCGATACCAGCTTTCCTCGTCTACCCGCTGAGAGGCGGGCAGGATATCCAGGAACTCGCCCCGCTCGGCCCGAAAGAAGTTCCAGCCGCGCTGGCAATGACGGATCAGGCTATGCGCCTTGTATTGCGTGGCGATGGCGATCTTGCGAATGCCCGAGTTCATCGCGTTGGACAGCGCAAAATCGATGATCCGGGTCTTGCCGCCGAAATAGACGGCGGGTTTCACGCGCCTGTCGGTCAGTTCCTTCAACCGGCTGCCACGCCCGCCGGCCAGAACGAAGGCCATCGCCCGCCGGGTCAGTCTCTTTGTCTCGGCCATCTGTCATCCCCTCTCCCATTTTTATGAAAAATCATTCCGACGCGGTAAAAATCACGACGGACAAGGGCGGCAGGGTGATCGCCATCGAGGCGGGCTGCCCGTCCTGCGGCCCCCCATCCGCCTCCGCTCCTCCCAGGTTGCCCATGCCGCTGCCGCCATAGATCACCGCATCGGTGTTCAATGCCTCGGCCCAGTATCCCTCGCACGGGACCCCGATGCGGAAATTCTCGCGCGGGACCGGGGTGAAATTGCAGATCACGATGGCGGGGGGATCTCCCTCGTCCCCCCACCTGATCCAGGCATAGGTCGATTGCTCGGGATCGGTCGCGATCCACTGAAACCCCTCGGCCTCGCAATCGCGCCGATGCAGCGCGGGCGTATGCGCGTAAAGCCAGTTCAGGTCGCGCACCAGCGTTCGCACCCCCTTGTGCGGGGGCTGTTCGGCGGCGTGCCAATTCAGTTCGGCATTGTGGTTCCATTCCTCGGGCTGGGCGAATTCGCAACCCATGAACAAGAGCTTCTTGCCCGGATGCCCCCACATGAAGCCGTAATAGGCGCGAAGATTCGCGAATTTCTGCCATTCGTCGCCGGGCATCTTGCCCAGCATGCTGCCCTTGCCATGCACGACCTCGTCATGGCTGATCGGCAGGATGAAATTTTCCGAGAAGGCATACATCAAGCCAAAGCTCATCAGGTCGTGATGGTGCTGCCGATGCACCGGATCACGCTGCATGTAGCGCAGCGTGTCGTTCATCCAGCCCATGTTCCATTTATAGCCGAAACCCAGCCCGCCGACATCCACGGGACTTGAGACCTGCGGATAAGAGGTGCTCTCCTCGGCCACGGTCATGATGCCCTCGGCCTCGGCATAGGCGGCGATATTCATGTTCTGCAGGAAGGCGATGGCCTCGTAATTCTCGCGTCCGCCATCCTTGTTGGGGATCCATTCGCCCTCTTTGCGCGAATAGTCGCGATACAGCATCGAGGCCACCGCATCCACGCGCAGCCCGTCGACATGATATTCCTGAAGCCAGTAGATGGCGTTGGCGATCAGGTAGTTCTGAACCTCGGTGCGGCCGTAATTGTAGATCAGCGTGTTCCAGTCCTGATGGAACCCCTCGCGCGGATCGGCATGCTCATACAGCGCGGTGCCGTCGAAATGCGCGAGCCCATGCGCATCGGTCGGGAAATGCCCCGGCACCCAGTCCAGCAGCACGCCCAGCCCGGCCTCATGCGCCGCATCGATCAGATCTCGGAATTCATGCGGCGGGCCAAAACGGATCGTCGGTGCGTAAAGCCCCACCGGCTGGTAGCCCCATGAACCGTCAAAGGGAAACTCGCTGACCGGCAGCAATTCCAGATGGGTGAAGCCCATATCCTTGGCGTAATTTACCAGGTCGCGCGCCATTTCCTTGTAGGACAGGGGCCGCCCGCCATCATCCCAACGCCTGCGCCACGATCCCAGATGCACCTCGTAGACCGAGATCGGCGCACGGCGGTCATGCGCCTTGGCGCGGTCCTTCATCCAGGCCGCGTCATGCCAGCCATAGCCCGAGATGTCGCGCACCACGCTGGCCTGTTCCGGCGGGTGCTGCGAACCGAAACCGACCGGATCGGCCTTGAGTTGCAGGGCATCACTGGCATCGAGGATCTCGTATTTATACAGCGCGCCCTCCGCCACATCGGGCAGGAAGATCTCCCACAACCCGTTGCCTGCGCGCCGCATCGGGTGACGCCGCCCGTCCCACCGGTTGAAATCCCCGACAACCGAAACGCGGCGGGCATTCGGCGCCCAGACCGCGAAATGCGTGCCCCGAACGCCCTCATGCGTCATCACATGCGCGCCGAGTGCCTGCCACAGCCGCCGATGCGTACCCTCGCCGATCAGATACAGGTCCGTCTCGCCCAGCACCGGGCCGAAGCGATAGGGATCGTCGAACTCCCATTCGACCCCGCCGCCCGAGCGCGCCTTCAGCCGGTACGCGCCGGAACCGACCGGCCCCGCGAAGAGATCGCCGCCAATCCGCTCCAGCGGCATCTCGCCCTTGCCGGTCAGCGCCACCAGCGCCGCGACATCCGGCACCAGGGCCGCGACGCATATCCGCCCGCCCCTCTCATGCGGTCCCAGCACATCGAATGGCTGGCCGTGCCGCGCATCAAGCAGCAGGGCAAGATCCTCTGCACCAATCATAGCCGTGTTCGTTACGTGTTCCATGACCCCACTCTATCCGGCGCAAAGATTCGAGCAATGCGTTAGTTAACGCTAACAATTTCTTTCGCTCCCGGCTACAGTCATGATTTACTCGGGCCGAATCTCATTGAGGACACAGGAGCAGCCGATGGCGGAATGGTGGCGTGACGCGGTGATCTACCAGATTTACCCCCGCAGCTTTCAGGACAGCGATGGCGACGGGCTTGGCGATCTGAAGGGCATCACGCAACGCCTCGACCATGTCGCCGGCCTTGGCGTGGATGCGATCTGGCTGTCGCCGATCTTCACCTCGCCGATGAAGGACATGGGGTATGACGTGTCGGATTATACCGATATCGACCCGCTTTTCGGCACGCTCGCGGATTTCGACGCGCTGGTCGCACGGGCGCATGAACTGGGGCTGAAGGTCATCATCGACCAAGTCATCAGCCATTCCAGCGACAAGCATCCATGGTTCGCCGAGAGCCGCCAGAGCCGCGACAACCCGCGCGCCGACTGGTATGTCTGGGCCGATCCCAATCCCGATGGCACGCCCCCGAACAACTGGCCCTCGGTCTTCGGTGGCCCGGCATGGGAATGGGAGCCGCGCCGCAGGCAGTATTACCTGCATAATTTCCTGATCGAACAGCCGGATCTGAACATGCACAACCCGGCCGTGCAGGATGCGCTGCTGGAAACCATGCGCTTCTGGCTGGAGCGCGGCGTGGACGGTTTCCGGCTGGACACGGTGAACTATTATTTCCACGACGCCGAACTGCGCGACAACCCGCCCAATCCCGACCATACCGGGCCGGAAACCTATGGTTTCCAGCAGCATGTCCATTCCAAGAACCGCCCCGAGAATATCGGTTTCCTGAAACGGATGCGGGCCCTGACCGACGAATACGACGCGCGCATGATGGTGGGAGAGGTCGGGGATGGCGGTCAGACTGCCATCGACATCATGGCGGAATACACGACGGGCAGCGACCGGCTGCACATGTGCTACAGCTTCGAGATGCTCAGCCCGGATTTCACCGCCGCGCATTTCCGCCGCTGCATCGAGGGCGTGCAAAAGGGTGCCCCGGACGGGCATTCCTGCTGGAGCTTCTCGAACCATGACGTGATCCGCCATGTCACCCGCTGGCAGGACCATGCAGGCAACCCGGATGCGCTCGCCCGGCAGGCGGCGGCGATGCTGCTGTCCTTCCCCGGCACGATCTGTCTCTACCAGGGCGAGGAACTGGGCCAGACGGAGACCGAACTGGTCTATGAGGAACTCACCGACCCGCCCGCCCTGCGTTTCTGGCCCGAGGTCAAGGGCCGCGACGGCTGCCGCACCCCGATGGCCTGGGATGCGGACGCCCCGAATGCAGGCTTCAGCACCGCCAATCCATGGCTGCCGGTCAAGGCGGCGCAGGCAGGCCGGGCCGTCTCGATCCAGCAGGCCGACAATGACAGCGTGCTGGCTGCCTATCGCGCCACCCTGTCCTTCCGCAAATCGCAGACCCCGCTGCGCATGGGACAAACCGAATTCCTGGGCCTGCCCGAACCGATCCTTGCCTTCCGCCGGATCCATGACGGCGAAGCCCTGACCTGCGTCTTCAACCTGTCGCAAACCCCGCGGCAACTGACCGTCACGGGCGGTGCCTCACTATCCGGCCCCACCCATGCGTCACTGTCGGAAGACAGGCTCGACCTGCCCGCGAACGGTTTCGCATGGCTGAGCGGCGCCATTGATCTGCAAGCCTGACAGGACCATTCCATGACCAGCACAAGATACCGGATCGGCGTCGATATGGACGATGTGATCTGCAACACCCATGCCAGCCTGATCGGATGGGCCGAGCAGGAATTCGGCCTGTCCCTCGGCGACCGGGCCGATGAGCCGATCGAGACGCTGCTGACCTCGTCGCAGAATGCCGCCATGGCCGAGATGCTGAACGAAGGCTCGATCTTCCGGCATCTCGCCCCGATGGATGATGCGGTCGAGGTCTTGGCCGAACTCTATCGCGCCCATGATATCTTCATCGTCACGGCCGCGATGGAACATCCCGGCAGCCTTCGCCACAAATTTGCATGGGTGGGTGAGCATCTGCCGTTTTTCGACCCGCTGCGGCTGGTGTTCTGCGGCCACAAGCATGTCGTGAATGTCGATTACCTGATCGACGACACCCCCCATCATTTCGAAAGGCTGGACGGGCGCGGCCTTCTTTACGACGCCCCCAAGAACCGCCGGGAAAACCGGTATGACCGGGTCCGGAACTGGCAGGACATCTCGCATTTCTTTGCAGGCGCCCTGGCCTGAGCGTCAGCACGGTCAGTCGCCCTTGCGGCGGAAGAACAGTTCGAATCCCAGGTAAAGCCCTGCCGCTCCGAACAGGATCGCCCAGAAAGGACTGTCATTCGACAATTCGACCCAAGCCCAGATCAACGGCAGCGCAACACACAGCACCCGCACCCAGAGCGGCCTGAAAAAAGGCGCATTCGGATCGACCAGCATAATCCCCTCCGTTTTGCCCTCCTTACATGACGACAGCCTGCCGCGCAGCCCTTCTTCTTCATGCAAATATCCTCGGGGGTGAATTGCGGCCCGCCGGGACGCAAGAGGGGGCGCGAGCGCCCCCTCCCCCCGCGCCGTCAGGTGCAATATCGGCCGGCTTTCAGCCCTTGAACAGAGCCTCATGCTCGGCCTGCAGCGCCGCCTTCTGCACCTTGCCCATGGTGTTTCGCGGCAATTCATCCACCACGATCACCTTCTTGGGCTGCTTGAACCGCGCCAAGCGGTCGGCCAGCCCGTCGATGATCCCCTGCGGGTCGGGCTCGGCATCCTTCGCGCGCGCGACCACCGCGACCACCCCCTCGCCGAAATCGGGATGCGGAACGCCGATCACCGCGCTTTCCAGCACGCCCGGCATCTCGTCGATCAGCAGTTCCACCTCCTTGGGGTAGATGTTGAATCCGCCCGAGATAATCAGATCCTTGCCGCGCCCGACGATGGTCACGTAACCATCCGCGTCGATCATCCCCAGGTCGCCGGTCTTGAACCAGCCATCCGCGCCCAGTTCCTCGGCGGTCTTTTCCGGCATCCGCCAATAGCCCTGGAAGACATTGCCGCCACGCACCTCGATCTGCCCAATCTCGCCCTGCGGAACCTCCGCTCCGTCCTCGCCGATGATCCGCAGTTCCACCCCCGGCAGGGGGAAGCCGACGGTTCCCGCCCGCCGCTCCCCGTCATAGGGGTTCGAGGTGTTCATGTTCGTCTCGGTCATGCCATAGCGTTCGAGGATGCGATGCCCGGTGCGGTCCTCGAAGGCGCGGTGGGTTTCCGCCAGCAGGGGCGCACTGCCCGAGGTGAACAGCCGCATGTCCCTGACCAGCTCGCGGTCGAAATCGGGACGATCCAGCAGCCGCGTGTAGAAGGTCGGCACGCCCATCATCGTGGTCGCCTGCGGCAGCAATCCGACCACCTGCGCGGCGTCGAATTTCGGCAGCCAGATCATCGCTCCGCCCGACAGGATCATCACGTTCGAGGCCACGAAAAGCCCGTGGGTATGAAAGATCGGCAAGGCATGCAGCAGCACGTCATCCGAGGTGAAGCGCCAGGCATCCTTCAGCGTGCGGGCATTGGAGAGCAGGTTGTCATGGCTCAGCATCGCGCCTTTCGAGCGGCCGGTGGTGCCCGAGGTATAAAGGATCGCCGCCAGGTCGCCGCCTTCGCGTGCGACCGGATCATGCGCCTCGTCATGGGCGGCAGCGGCTTCCATCAGGCTGCCCCTGCCATCCGCGCCAAGCGTCATCAGCTTGCCGTCAGCGGGCATGAAATCGGCCCGCTTGGCCTCGCGCGCCGGATCGCAAACGACCAGTGCAGGCTCGGCATCGCCGACGAAATAGGCGATCTCGGCGGGGGTATAGGCGGTATTCAGCGGCAGGAACACGCCCCCCGCCCGAACCGTCGCCAAATAGAGCGCCAGCGCCTCGGGCGATTTCTCGACCTGCGCGGCGACACGGTCTCCGGGCTTCACCTCCTCGGCCTGCAGCAGGTTGGCCAGGCGCCCGGACAGTCGATGGATCTCGTCATAGCTGATCCGCTTGCCGTCCCCGAGGATCAGGAAGTCACGGGTCGAGCCCTCATGCGGGCCCATCGATGCGTCAAAAAGCGTGTTGGTCATTTCTTCTTCTTTCCGTCCGTCTGCCTTGCCTCGGCCTCGGTCTTGCGGGCCAGTTCCTGCAATTTCTTCGGCGCTGCTATGGTACCGCTTTCGGTGAACTCGTCATGCTGCGCCTCGATCCGGCGGCGGTCATAAAGGTAATTCACCATCATCCCAAGCGACTGTTTCTGCCCGCGTTTCGATATATCGGCGCCGGGGATCACCCGATGCGCCTCGGCCCCGTTGCCAAGATGGAACCGCGCCACCGGATCGCGCGGGCGGCCCCTGCCATCCTTGGCCAGAAGCAGATAGCGGGCGGTCTGCGCCGACAGGGCGGCGGGTGTAGGCTCGTCCAGCAGCTTGGCGATGGCGGTCTCTCCCGCCTTGGCGCGTTCCTCCATCCATGCCCGCAGGCCGGGAATGGGCGAAAGCGTGACGAAAACCGAAAGCCCCGGCAGTTCCCGCGACAATTCGGCCACGACATTCTTGATCAGCAGGTTGCCGAAACTGATCCCGGCCAGCCCCGCCTGGCAGTTCGAGATCGAATAGAACACCGCCGTATCGGCCTTTTCCGGCGGCAGCAATTCGCGGGTCTCGTCGATCAGCCGCTGCACCGAATCCGGCAGGCCTTCGGTCAGCGCCACCTCGACGAAAATCAGCGGCTCGTCCGGCATGGCCGGGTGCATATAGGCATAGCAGCGCCGGTCGGGCGGCAGCACCCGCATCTGCAGATCGCGGAAATCTCGGATCTCGTGCACCGCCTCGTATTCGATCAGCTTTTCCAGCAGCAGCGCCGGGCTGCGCCAGTCAATCCGCACCAGCTCCAGGAAGCCGCGATTGAACCATGATTTCAGCAGGTGCCGGAAATCGGCATCGACGCGGGCGAAATCCTTGTCGCGCCCGGTCAGCCGCAACAGGTCGGCCCGCATCCCCACCAGCCGCGCCGTCCCGCCCGGAGCCATGTTCAACCGCCGGAGCAATTCCTGCCGTGGAGGCTCGGCGAGGCGCGACAATGTCTCCAGCGCCGCCGGATCGCCGATGTCCAGATAGGCGCGTGCGGCGCCTGCCAGCGCCTCGGGGTCGGGATCGAAACCGTCGCGCAGCGCATCGAAGAACACTTGCTTGCCGGCATCGTCCAGCGCCGCGTAACCGTCCAGCACCTCGACGGCCAGCGCCATCACCCGCGTCTCGGAGCGCAGCCCCGGCAGGGCGCGGGCGGATTCGATCAGTGCCTCAGGCCTGGGCGCGGCCTCTTTCCCCCGCCGCCAGCCGGAGCTGACGACGAGGCTACTGAGCCGGTCATAGATCTGCGCGGTCAGGGTCATTGCGCCGCTCCCATGATGAGTTCGGGCAGGAACAGGGCGATCTGCGGGAAGATCGCCAGCAACAGCATACCCAGCACCATCATCCCGACAAAGGGCAACGAGCCCATCAGGATGTCGCGCAGCGATATCTGCGGCGCGATGCCGTTGATGACATAGAGGTTCAGCCCGACCGGAGGCGTGATCAGCCCGATCTCCATGTTGATCGTCAGCATGACCGCAAACCAGTAGGGATCGAACCCGGCCGAATCGAGGATCGGCATCAGGATCGGCGCGGTCATCAGGATGATCGCTACCGGCGGCAGGAAAAAGCCCGCGACCAGCAGGAAGATGTTGATCACGATCAGCAGCACCCACCTGTTGACCTCGAGGCTGGCGATCCCGTCCGCCACCGTCTGCGTGATGAACAGCGAGGACAGCGCGAAGGCGAACAGCTCCGCCGCACCGAGGATCAACATGATCATCACCGCCTCGCGGATCGTGTCGCGGAAGATCGCGACCATCGGCCCGGCCTTCCACATGCGATAGATCACCGCGACCAGCAGCAGGCAGATCAGCGCCCCGGTTCCCGCCGCCTCGGACGGCGTGGCGACGCCGCCGTAAAGCACGAACAGGATCAGCGCCACGATGATCAGGAAAGGCAGCACCCGCGGCAGCTTCTCCAGCCGTTCGGCCAACGAATAGCGGCGCGTCACATCCGACAGACCCAGCCCGTGCCGCCAGCAATCGAACAGCGCCCAGGCCATGAACAGCGCGGTCAGCATCAGCCCCGGCATCAGCCCGGCCAGGAACAGCCGCCCGATCGAGGTCTCGGTCGCGATGCCATAGACGATCATCGTCACCGAGGGCGGGATCAGGATGCCAAGCGTGCCGCCCGCCGCGATGGAACCTGCGGCCAGCGAGTTGGGATAGCCGCGCTTGGTCATCTCGGGGATGCCCATCTTGCCGATGGCGGCGCAGGTCGCCGGGCTGCTGCCAGACAGCGCCGCGAACAGCGCGCAAGCGCCGATATTCGACATCACCATGCCGCCCGGCACGCGATAGAGCCAGCGATCCAGCGCCTCGTACAGATCCTTGCCCGCAGGCGACGACGCCACCGCCGCACCCATCAGGATGAACATCGGCACCGAGACCATGCCGAAATTCGCCAGCCCCGCGAAGAAGGTCTCGGACAGGCCGCCGATGGCGAACCAGCCCTCGGACAGGACCAGCGCGGCGACGGCCACGAAACCGAGGGCAAAGGCAATCGGGGTGCCCGACGCCAGCAGCACCAACATGGTGACAAGAACGGCCAGCCCGGCCATGCTTGGCGACATCACGAGCCTCCTTCCGCCGGAGTCATCTCGGGGAAAACCGTGACGACCAGTTGCGCAACCAGCTGTAGCGCCATCAGCGTGAACGCAAACGGCACCGGCCAGAACGGGATCCACAGGGGCAAGGCCCAGATCGTGTCCGTGGTCCAGCCCTTCATCGTTGCCTCGAAGAGGAAATGCGCCCCCGACCACGCCAGCGCGCCGACAAAGAAAAGCGACGCCAGCCCCGAGACCAGCGCCAGCACCCGGCGCATCCCGCCACCCGCCCGCTCGACCAGCAGATCGACGCCAACATGACCCTTCAGCGCCAGCACATAGGGCGCGCCCAGCATCATCGCCGCCGTGGTCGAAAAGATGACGTATTCGGTCTGCCAGACGGTCGAGGCGCCCAGGAAATAGCGCCAGATGACCATCTGCGTGACCACCACCGTCGCCGAGGCCAGGAGCAGCATCGCAAGGATGCCGCTCAGCCGCGCCAGACCGTCCAGAACCCGCAAGACCGCGCCCATGCCTATCATTCCACCGCCAGCGCCTGATCGATCAGTTCCTGACCGCCATCGACCTCTTCGGCGAAAGTCTTGTAAGAGGTCTCCTTGGCGATGGTAAGCCATGCGTCGTAATCCTCGGGGCTCATCTCGGCGACTTCCACTCCGGCTTTCTCGAACTCCTCGATCATCTTGCTGTCCAGCCCGGCGGCCTGCTCGGCGAACCAGTCCTCGGCCTTCTGCCCGGCATCGATCAGCGCCTGTTGCTGTTCCTCGCTGAGGCGTTCGAATTTCTTCTTCGAGATCAGCACCGGCTCATACATGAACCACAACGCGTTCTCTCCCGGCGCGGTCAGGCATTCGGCCTGCTCGAACAGCCGATAGCTGACCATCGAGCCGGACGAGGTATTCGCCGCGTCCAGAACCCCGGTCTGCATGCCGGTGTAAATCTCGGAAGACGGCATCGAGGCGATAGAGGCCCCCGCGCCGACAAGCATCTGCTCGAAGGCGGGGCCTGCGGCGCGCGTCACCTGCCCCGAGATCGAATCCGGCGCGGTGATGCAGTTCTTCTTGCTGACGAACCCGCCCGCGAGCCAGGCATCCGACAGGACCAGCGCGCCGCTTTCCTCGATCAGCCGGTAGATTTCCTCCATGAAGGGCGAATCGTTCAGGCGTTGCGCGCGTTCATGGTTGCGCACCAGCCCCGGCATCAGCGTGACGCTGAACTGCGGCACCCGCCCGGCGGCGTAATCCAGCGGAAAGGACGTCATGTCCAGTTGTCCGCTGGTCACGGCACTCCATTGTTCGCGGGCCTTGTAGAGCGATTCCCCCGGATAGACGCGGATCTCCAGATCCACACCGGCATCCGCGACCTCCTTGGCGATCAGTTGCACCATCTCGTCACGCGCATCGCCCTTGCCGCCCGGAAACTGGTGGCTGGCCTTCAGCACCTCGGCCCCGGCGGTCAGCGGCATGGCGGCGACTGCGGCGATTGCTGCTGCGGTCATTATTCTGGTCATGTCATTTCCTCCCTTGCGGCGCATCGCACCGAATCTCATACTCCCGGATGCATACTGTCTCGACTTTTGTGTATACACAAGTCATAATTATGCATGCAGATTGATGAGGGTTGCAGGATGGCCAGTGTCGCCGATGACATCAGCGAAAGGTTGGAGACCGAAATCGTCGAAGGGCTGCTTCCCCCCGGGACGCGGCTGGAGGAACCTGCGCTGGCCGAACGATTCGGCGTCTCGCGCACCCCGGTGCGGGAAGCGTTGCAACGGTTGTCGGCCTCGGGGCTGGTCGAGCTGAAACCGCGCCGGGGCACGAGGGTTCTGAACCCCTCGATCGGGCGCATCGTCGAGATGTTCGAGGTCATGGCGGAACTGGAAGCGGTCTGCGCGCGCCTTTGTGCCCGCCGGGCGGATGCGGAACTGATCAGGACGCTGAAAGCATGGCTGATGTCCTGCGAAACCACGGCGGCGGCGCAAGATGTCTCGGCCTATTACGAGGCGAACCGCCAGTTCCATCACACCATCTATCGCGGCTCGGGCAACGGTTTCCTGGCCGAACAGGCCGAAGCCCTGCATCTGCGCCTGACGCCCTTTCGCCGCCAGCAACTGCGCGTGCCGCGCAGGCTGCGGCAATCGCTGGCCGAGCATACGCAGGTTGTCGCCGCCATCGAAGCCGGAGACGAAGCCGCGGCAGAGTCGGTGCAGCGTGACCATATCCTGATTCAGGGCGAGCGTTTCGGCGATTTCCTGTCGCAATTCGGTGCGGCGGCGCAAGCGGATGCGGGGTGAAAGCGCGAATCGCCGCACCGAAATCGGGATGACACAAGGATATCCGCTCAACATTGGCTATCGCTGCCCTCATCCCTCCCTTTTTTCGCATGAAACCGCTATGCGACCTTATGCCGGGTGGTCTTGCAGGATTCGGTTTCCTATAACCTTTCCCGGACACCCAGCTAGTGTGAGTGAGGAGAGCCAAATGAAACTTGCAATGATCGGCGGCGTTCTGAGCGTCGTCCTTGCCCTGCCCGCCTTCGCCCAGGAAGGGGGCGATGTCGCCGCGGGGGAAAAGGAATTCCGCAAATGCAAGGCCTGCCACATGATCCAGAGCGCCGATGGCGAGGATATCGTGAAAGGCGGCAAGACCGGCCCAAACCTGTGGAACATCGTTGGCCGCCCCGCCGGCAGCCAGGAGGATTTCAAATATTCCGACGCTCTGCTGGCGCTTAACGAGACCGGCGAGGTCTGGACCGAGGAGGATCTGGCCGCGTATGTCACCGACCCGAACGCCTTCGTCCAGGAAAAGACCGGCGATTCCAGCGCCAAGACCAAGATGACCTTCAAGCTGCGCAAGGGGCAGGCCGATATCGCGGCTTATCTGGCCAGCGTCTCGCCCGACGCTCCGGCGGCCGAGTAGGACGGCGCGGGTTCTGCGGCAATCCGTCGCATGACAGGAAGACCTTACCCCCGCGGAATGTGATATTCTTGCGGGGGTAATCAATTTTTGGTCAGCGTAACGCATTGCCCGGTGCCGTAGGCTGGTCTAGAAGAACGCGAGACACCGCCGGTCGGCCAGACCGGCTCGACGATATCTGAGGGAGTTCGGGTATGGCAGACGCAGCCGCTCACGGCCACGAAGACCATCACGACCAACGCGGGTTCTTCACCCGCTGGTTCATGTCCACCAATCATAAGGACATTGGTATCCTTTACCTTCTGACGGCCGCGGTGGTTGGCCTGATTTCGGTCTGTTTCACCGTCTACATGCGGATGGAACTGCAGCATCCCGGCGTGCAATACATGTGCCAGGAAGGCGCGCGGTTCATCGCCGATTCGACGGCTGAATGCACGCCCAACGGCCATCTGTGGAACGTCATGATCACCTATCACGGGGTGCTGATGATGTTCTTCGTGGTGATTCCGGCGCTGTTTGGCGGTTTCGGCAACTACTTCATGCCGCTGCATATCGGCGCCCCGGACATGAGCTTTCCGCGCCTGAACAACCTGTCCTACTGGATGTATGTCGTCGGCGTCTGCCTCGGCGTCGCCTCGCTTTTGGCACCGGGCGGCAACCAGCAGGCAGGTTCCGGCGTGGGCTGGGTGCTTTACCCGCCGCTATCCACGACCGAGGGCGGCTATTCGATGGACCTGGCGATCTTCGCCGTCCACGTCTCGGGCGCATCCTCGATCCTTGGCGCGATCAATATCATCACCACCTTCCTGAACATGCGTGCCCCCGGCATGACGCTGTTCAAGGTGCCGCTCTTCGCCTGGTCGGTCTTTATCACCGCGTGGCTGATCCTGCTGGCGCTGCCGGTTCTGGCCGGGGCCATCACCATGCTGCTGATGGACCGCAATTTCGGCACCAATTTCTTCAACCCGGCGGGCGGCGGCGACCCGATCCTGTATCAGCATATCCTGTGGTTCTTTGGCCATCCCGAGGTGTATATCATCGTCGTGCCGGGCTTTGGCATCATCAGCCACGTCATCTCGACCTTCTCGAAAAAGCCGATCTTCGGCTACCTGCCGATGGTCCTGGCCATGGCCGCGATCGGGGTGCTGGGCTTCGTGGTCTGGGCGCACCACATGTATACCGTCGGCATGTCGCTGACCCAGCAGAGCTATTTCATGCTGGCCACGATGACCATCGCGGTGCCCACCGGCATCAAGGTCTTCTCGTGGATCGCGACGATGTGGGGCGGTTCGGTCGAGTTCAAGACGCCGATGCTCTGGGCCTTCGGCTTCCTGTTCCTGTTCACCGTCGGCGGCGTGACCGGCGTCGTGCTGTCGCAGGCGCCGCTGGATCGCGTCT
Source organism: Paracoccus methylarcula (assembly GCF_003007735.2). Lineage (GTDB taxonomy): Bacteria > Pseudomonadota > Alphaproteobacteria > Rhodobacterales > Rhodobacteraceae > Paracoccus > Paracoccus methylarcula. The sequence goes on along the minus strand of NZ_PXNQ02000001.1, from coordinate 388,611 downwards.
ATCACGACACCTATTACGTGGTGGCGCATTTCCACTATGTGATGTCGCTTGGCGCGGTCTTTGCCATCTTTGCCGGTATCTATTACTGGATCGGCAAGATGACTGGCCGCCAATATCCCGAATGGGCGGGCAAACTTCACTTCTGGATGATGTTCATCGGCGCGAACCTGACCTTCTTCCCGCAGCATTTCCTGGGCCGTCAGGGCATGCCGCGCCGTTATATCGATTACCCGGTCGAGTTCGCATATTATAACAATATCAGCTCGCTCGGCGCCTATCTGTCCTTTGCCTCCTTCCTGTTCTTCTTCGGCGTCATGTTCTACACGCTGCGCTTCGGCCAGCGGGTGAACGTGCCGAACTACTGGAACGAGCATGCCGATACGCTGGAATGGACCCTGTCCTCGCCGCCGCCCGAACATACGTTCGAGCAGTTGCCCAAGCGCTCGGATTGGGATCACGGCCACGCCCACTGATGCCCTATGAATGGCAAGAAACGGCCCCGGAGGATTCCGGGGCCGTTTCACATCGGCTGATCCTCTGGCCCCATCGGTCGCTGCCCCGCCGCGGCTTCGTTTGGTTCATCGGGGCAACCGCCGTGCTGATGGCATTGCCGCTGGCTGCGGTGCTTGGCACATCGGCGTTATGGGGGCTCCTGCCCTTCGTGCTGGTTGCGATCTGGGCGATCTGGACCGCTCTGCAACGCAGTTACCGCAGCGGCGAAACCCGCGAAGAGCTGCGGTTGAGCCGCGACAGGCTGGAGATATGGCGCCACGATCCGGGCAGGGCCGACCGGGTATGGCAGACCAACCCCTATTGGGTCCGGGTCGCGTTGCGGGAAGGCCCGGTCGAGCGCTACCTGACGCTGACCGACGGGCAACGTGAAATCGAACTGGGCGCCTTTCTGACGGTGGAGGAACGGCAGGAGCTATGCGACGAGTTGATCCGGCGATTGGCCGGGCTGCGATAGCCCTTCATCTGATGGCCGCTGACCCTGTGCTTGGCCGGTTACAGTGGTCCGGCGCAGGATCGGACAGGATCATGTCGTTGACCAGAAATAACGCGTCAGGTGAAAGAAGATCGGCGCCGAGAACACCACCGAATCCAGCCGGTCTATGAAACCGCCATGCCCGGCGATGGCGTGGCCCCAATCCTTGACACCACGGTCACGCTTGATCGCCGACATCACCAGCCCGCCCAGGAACCCGAAACCGGTGATGATCGCCCCCATCAGTCCCGCCTGCACGGGGTGAAGGGCGTCATCCACCACAACCCCGCCGCCAGCAATGTCGCCGATCCCGCTCCGCCCAGGAAGCCCTCGACGGTTTTCGAGGGTGAAAGCGAGGGGGCGATCTTTCGCTTGCCGGCCAGCTTGCCCCAGACATATTGCAGCACATCGCTCATCTGCGCGGCGATCACCAGGAAGGCGATCAGCAGCAGGTTGCGCCCCTCATAGCCCGAAATCGTCAGGTTCAGCAGGGCCGGCACATGCGAGGCGCAGAAGACGCAGATCATCAGCGCCCATTGCATCTCGGCGACACGGACCAGGAAATTGCGGCTCTCTCCCCGCAAGGCCGAAACGATCGGCAGAAGCAGGAAGACATAGACCGGGATGAAGACAGCGAAAATGCCGTATCTCTCTGCCCAAACAAGGTAATACTGGCCCGGAAGCACGATGAAGAAGGCGCCGACAAGGGACCAGTGATCGGCGCGGGTGGCATTCGTGAGCGTCATGAACTCCCGCAGTGCCGCGAAGGAGCAGAGCGCGAACAGCAACATGACCCCCATGCGCCCCCCCAGGAACGCGAGCGCCAGCGCGATGACCATGATCCACCAGGCACGGATTCGGTCATTCAGGTTCTCGATCGCGGCATTGCCGCCCTCTGGCGAGAAACGCAGCCGGAGCGCCCAACCGACCAGCGAGGCCAGGATCAGGACGCTCCCCACACCCATGAAAACCGTCAACAGATCGTCACGAGCTTGCAGCATCAATTGCCATCCTTTCCCGGGCGCAGGTTCAGCAGGGCCTCGCGGCTGCGGGTGAGAAACGCCTCTTTTCCCTCGTCCGGCCCGAGGCGCAGGGCCTCTCCGAAAATCACCTTGCACATCAGCGGCACCGGGATAAAGCTCCCTTTCGGCAAGACCCTGTTAAGATTGTCGATCCAGACCGGAACCAGGTCGATCCCGGGCCGCGCCTCGGCAAGATGGAAAAGCCCGCTCTTGAAGGGCAGCAGTTCCGCGTCGGTCAGGTTGCGCGTGCCTTCGGGGAACAGGATCAGCGATGCACCGTCATCGAGCGCCCCGGTCATCACCGACACGGGATCCGCCGCGTTCCCGTTGCGCTGCCGGTCGATCAGCACGGCGTTGAAGACATCCCTGCCGACAAAGCTGCGCAACCCGGTGCCGCCCCAGTAATCCGCCCCCGCAACGGGACGGGTTTTCTGCCGAAGCGGCGCCGGCAGGACGGACCAGACAAGGATGAAATCGCCATGGCTGGCATGATTGGCGAAATAGATGCGCTGCCGCCGGTCGAGCGGGTCGATGCCTTGCCAGAATGGCTGAACGGCCGTGACAAGACGTGCGAACAGGGCGATCGCGCGCCCGGAAACGCGCGCCGAAGTCTTGCGCAGCAATAGCCTGCCCTCTCGCCCCATCCCCTGCTCCCCCCGAACCGCACCGGCGGCGAGGCTACCGGCTACGAGATCGGATGCAATCCCTGATCCACCGGGGCTGCGGATCGCAACCGCCGGCCCGCCCGCAACAATACAACTCGATGCACAATTCCTGCGCATCTTTAATTCCCAGCTTAGCAATTGAAATTAATAAAAATTTTTCTTGACCGCAGGGTGTTTTCTCTCTGTAATGCCCGGAACGGGGCAGAAAGCCCCCGGTAAACAGTGGTCGATAGGGTGGGAATGGCGCGTCGTCCGGAAAGCCGCATCTGCAAGGCAATTGGTCCGCGCATTCGCGACGCGGCGGCATATTCCATATGCGCCCGCCATCCGCATCATTTGGGACGGTTCCCGGATAATGCTATGATTTCCACATATGCCCCATCCCCCGCATCTTGCGCCCCACGCAAGGAGGCGCCGACGATATGAACTGACCACAGTTCACCCGAACAGGCCAGCATTGAAATGGCCGCCACGAAGCGAGCAGAGAATCGGAACTGCCAGCCAACAAGGAGCTTGACATGTCACTGCAAAAGAAAATCGCCATCGGCGCCGCCGCGCTATTGCTTGGCGGGACCGCCGCCTCGGCCAAGACGCTGGTCTATTGCTCGGAAGGCTCGCCCGAGGGCTTCGATCCAGCCCTGTTCACGGCGGGAACGACCTTTGACGCCTCGGCGCAGCCGGTCTTCAACCGGCTTGTCGAGTTCGAAACCGGCACCACCAATGTCATCCCGGGCCTGGCGGAAAGCTGGGACGTCTCGGAAGACGGGCTGGAATATACCTTTCACCTGCGGCAGGGCGTCAAGTTTCACACCAATGACAGCTTCACCCCTTCGCGCGACTTCAACGCCGATGACGTGATCTTCTCCTTCGACCGGCAGCGGCTGGAGGATAACCCCTATTTCAAGGTCTCGGGCGGAACCTGGGAATATTTCAATGGCATGTCGATGCCCGACCTGATCAAGGAGATCGTGAAGGTCGACGACTACACGGTGAAATTCGTTCTGAACCGCCCCGAGGCGCCGATGATCGCGAATCTCGCCATGGATTTCGCCTCGATCCAGTCCAAGGAATATGCCGATCAGATGCTCGAGGCGGGTACGCCGGAAATGCTGAACCAGGCGCCCGTCGGAACCGGGCCGTTCCAGTTCGTCGCCTATCAGAAAGACGCGGTCATCCGCTACAAGGCCAACCCGGATTATTGGCGGGGCAAGGCTGCCATCGACGATCTGGTCTTTGCCATCACCCCCGACGCCTCGGTTCGCTATCAAAAGCTGAAGGCCGGGGAATGCCATGTCATGCCCTATCCGAACCCCGCCGATATCGAGGCGATGAGCTCGGATCCCGATATCAACCTGCTGGAGCAGGAGGGGCTGAATGTCGGCTACCTGGCCTATAACACCCAGATGGAGCCTTTCGACGATCCCAAGGTCCGCAAGGCGCTGAACATGGCGATCAACAAGGAAGCCATCATCGACGCGGTCTTCCAGGGTGCCGGCAGCATTGCCAAGAATCCGATCCCGCCGACCATGTGGTCCTATAACGACGCGGTCGAGGACGATCCCTATGATCCGGAAGCCGCCAAGGCGATGCTGGAAGAGGCCGGGATCACCGATCTGTCGATGAAGGTCTGGGCGATGCCGGTGCAGCGCCCCTATAACCCCAATGCCCGCCGGATGGCCGAACTGATCCAGAACGACTTCGCCGAGGTCGGGGTGGATGTCGAGATCGTGTCCTATGAATGGGGCGAATATCTCGAACGCTCGAAGGATGTCGATCGCGACGGCGCGGTGCTGATGGGCTGGACCGGCGACAACGGCGATCCTGACAATTTCCTCGCGACCTTGCTGGGCTGCGATGCCGTCGGCGGTGCGAACCGCGCGCAATGGTGCTTTGAGCCCTTCGAGGAACTGGTCCAGAAGGCCAAGACATCTTCCGACCAGGAAGAGCGCAGCAAGCTTTACGAAGAGGCGCAGGTGATCTTCAAGGAACAGGCCCCATGGGTCACGGTCGCCCATTCGGTAGCCTACAAGCCGGTGCGCAAGGAGGTGACGGGCTTCAAGGTCCATCCGCTCGGCACCCATATCTTCTACGGCGTCGATATCGCCGAGTGAGCTTTGGTCCTGAGGGGCGCGCCTTCATGCGTCCCTCAGGACCGGATGCCAGATCATGCCAGACAGATACACAGATTTCCGCCGCATCGCGGCCGAGCTTGGAGCCGACGCGGTCGCGCTGGTTCCCGGCGCCAATTTCACGCGCCTCTACCGCCATGAGTTCATGAGCCATGAGCGCCCGTTGGTGGTGGTGATTCCCGTCAACGGACCTCCGGCGGCGGTGGTGCCCAACCTCGAATTGTCCAGCTTTGCGGAGCTCGGATTCGAGGGCGAGGTTTTCGACTGGCGCGACCAGGTGGGTTACGCCGGTGCCTTCGCCGCCCTGGCCGGGCATCTGCCCCTGGATTCGGTCGCGGTCGAGGGGCAATCCATGCGGGTCTTCGTCGAGCTTGCGCTGCGCGAGGCCTATCCGGGCCTGGGCATCGTGGATGGCGAGGCGCAGATCACCGGTCTCAGATACAGCAAGACACCGGATGAAATCGCCGCGATGGAGCGCGCCATCGCCATATCCGAGGCCGCGCTTGGCGAAACGCTGGACCAGGTGCGCATCGGGCAGACCGAGAAACATGTCGAACGGACGCTGGTGCAGGCCCTGTTCGCCCATGGCGCGGAGGAACAGGCCTTCGGTGCCCTGGTTGCCGCCGGGGCGCATAGCGCCGCCTCGCATGCCCATGCGCGGGACGATTACGCCTTGCGGGCGGGCGATCCTCTGCTGATCGATTTCGGCGCGCGTTGGGGCGGGCTTTGCGCCGATATTACCCGCACCGCTTTCGTCGGGCATGTCACTGACGAGGCCGCCTCGGTCTATGAAACCGTGCTGGCGGCCAATCGGCGCGGGCACGAGATCGCCGCACCCGGCGTGACCGCGCATGAGGTCGATGACGCGGTGATCTCGATGCTGGAGGCATCCCCCTATGCCGACCGGATCCGGACCAAGACCGGCCACGGGCTGGGCCGCGATGTCCATGAGGCACCCTATGTCATGCGCGGCAATCATCAGCGGCTGGAGCCGGGCGTCGTATTCACCAACGAACCGGGTCTCTACAAGACCGGCAGCTTCGGTATCCGGATCGAGGACGATGTGCTGATCACCCCTTCGGGCAACCGCTCTCTGACGACATTCCCACGAGATATCAGGATCGTAGGCTGATGCTGAAATTCATCCTTTCGCGGCTGCTGACCTTCCTGCCCACCTTTTTCGGGGTAACGCTGATCTCGTTTGCCTTCATCCGCCTTCTGCCCGGCGATCCGATCACGGTGCTGGCGGGCGAGCGCGGCATCTCGGCCGAGCGCCATGCCGAACTGATGACGGAATTCGGCTTCGATCAACCGATGCTGATCCAGTATTGGGACTATCTCAAGGGCGTCGTCCAAGGCGATCTCGGGCAAAGCCTGGTGACCAAGAAACCGGTATGGGACGAGTTCTTCACGCTGTTTCCCGCGACGCTGGAACTGTCGATCTGCGCGATCATCTTCGCGGTGGCGCTCGGATTGCCCGCCGGCGTGATCGCGGCGGTGAACCGGGGCAAGTTCTTTGACCGGCTGCTGATGTCCTCGGCGCTGGTCGGCTATTCGATGCCGATCTTCTGGTGGGCGCTTTTGCTGATCATCGCGTTCTCCGGCTGGCTTGGCTGGACCCCGGTCTCGGGACGCATCAGCCTGATGTATTATTTCGACAGCGGCACCGGCTTCATGCTGATCGATTCACTCCGGTCCGGGCAGGATGGCGCCTTCTGGTCGGCGGTTCACCACCTGATCCTGCCGACGATCGTGCTGGGCACCATCCCGCTGGCCGTGATCGCGCGGCAAACCCGCTCGGCCATGCTCGAGGTGCTGTCCGAGGATTACATCCGCACCGCTCGCGCCAAGGGCCTTGCGCCCTTTCGGGTCAACGGCGTGCATGCCCTGCGCAATGCGCTGATCCCGGTGATCACGGTGATCGGCCTGTCGGTCGGCACATTGCTGGCCGGGGCGATCCTGACCGAGACGATCTTTTCCTGGCCCGGCATCGGCAAATGGATGGTCGATTCGATCTTCCGCCGGGATTACCCGGTCGTGCAGGGCGGGCTGCTGCTGATCGCCGTGATGGTGATGATCGTGAACCTGATCGTGGACATGCTCTACGGTTTCATCAACCCCAAGATCCGGAAACGCTGATGACCGAAACGAGCGAAACAGCATCCCAAGCCACCGACCGTCCCGGTCCGCTGCGCGAATTCTGGTATTATTTCCGCGAGAACCGGGGCGCGGTCATGGGCCTGTGGATCTTCGTGGCCTTCGTCCTTGTCGCCCTGTTCGCGGATCTGATCGCACCGCATGATCCGACCGCGCAGTTCCGCAAGAACCTGCTGCAACCGCCCTTCTGGCAGGAAGGCGGCAGCATCGCCTTTCCCCTGGGCACCGACGCGCTCGGGCGGGATATCCTGTCAAGGCTGCTGCACGGGGCGCGATATTCATTCTATGTCGGTATCGTCGTGGTTACGGTGGCGGCCTCGGGCGGGATCGTGATCGGGCTGATCGCCGGTTTCGCGCCGCGCTGGCTGGACGCGATCATCATGCGGATCATGGATATCATCCTGGCCTTTCCCTCGCTGCTGCTGGCGCTGGTGCTGGTGGCGATCCTCGGCCCTTCGCTGACCAATGCCATGATCGCCATCGCCATCGTCCTGCAGCCCCATTACGTCCGCCTGACCCGCGCCAGCGTGCTGTCGGAACGTAGCAAGGATTACGTGACCGCCGCTCGCGTGGCGGGTGCGGGCAGGCTGCGGCTGATGTTCGTCACCGTGCTGCCCAATTGCCTTTCGCCGATCATCGTGCAGGCGGCGCTGTCGTTCTCGACCGCCATCCTGGATGCGGCGGCCCTGGGTTTCCTGGGCATGGGCGCGCAGCCGCCCACCCCCGAATGGGGCACCATGCTGGCCGAGGCGCGCGAATTCATCCTGCGCGCATGGTGGGTGGTGACCTTCCCCGGCCTTGCCATCCTGGTCACGGTGCTGGCCATCAACCTGATGGGTGACGGGCTGCGCGACGCGCTCGACCCGAAACTGAAGCGGAGCTGATCCATGCCCCTGCTTGAAATCCGCAATCTCTCGGTCGATTTCGCCACCTCCTCGGGGCAATTCCGCGCCGTGGACGGAATCGACCTGTCGGTGGACAAGGGCGAGCTGCTGGCCATCGTCGGCGAGAGCGGCTCGGGCAAATCCGTGTCGATGCTGGCGATGATGGGCCTGCTGCCCTGGACCGCGACGATCACCGCCGATGTCATGAGCTTTGACGGCCATGACCTGCGCGCGCTCGGCCCGCGGCAGCGGCGGCGGATCGTCGGCAAGGACATGGCAATGATCTTCCAGGAGCCGATGTCCTCGCTGAATCCCTGTTTCACCACCGGTTTCCAGATCAAGGAGGCGCTGCGCCTGCATCTTGGCCTTGACCGCAAGGCCCGTCACCGGCGCGCGGTGGAACTGTTCGAGATGGTCGGCATTCCCGCCCCCGAGGACCGGTTGAAGGTCTTTCCGCACCAGATGTCAGGCGGCATGAACCAGCGGGTGATGATCGCCATGGCCATCGCCTGCGGTCCCAAGCTGCTGATCGCGGATGAGCCGACGACGGCGCTGGACGTGACGATCCAGGCGCAGATCCTCGACCTGCTGACCGGCTTGCAGCGCGACAGTGGCATGGCGCTGATCCTGATCACCCATGACATGGGCGTGGTGGCCGAAACGGCCGAGCGGGTATCGGTGCAATATGCCGGCCAGAAGGTCGAGGAACAAAAGGTCGCCGACCTGTTCGAGACACCGCATCATCCCTATACCGCCGCTCTGCTGGCCGCCCTGCCCGAGCGCGCCACCTCGCGCCATTTGCCGACCATTCCGGGCGTGGTGCCGGGGCAGTTCGACCGGCCCAGGGGGTGCCTGTTCAGCCCACGCTGCAAATTCGCCGACGATCGCTGCAAGGCCGAGCCTCCGGCCCCGGCGGGCTCCGGGCTGGGCCTCGCGCGGTGCCACTATCCCCTGAACGCCAGATCGGAGGTTTCGGCATGAATGCCCCCGTGGTCAAGGCAGAGAACCTGTCGCGTCACTACTCTGTCAGGGGCGGGCTGTTCTCGGGTTCCCGTATCCTGCGCGCGGTCTCGGACACGAGCTTCGAATTGCAGCCCGGAAAGACACTGGCGGTGGTCGGGGAATCCGGTTGCGGGAAATCCACCCTCGCCCGGCTGATCACCATGATCGAGGAACCGACCTCGGGCAGTTTCACGATCGGCGGCGTCGAGGCCAGCCCGGCCAATCGCAAGCAGTTGCGGACCGATGTGCAGATCGTGTTCCAGAACCCCTATGGCTCGCTCAACCCGCGCCAGAGGATCGGCGCCGTCCTGACCGAGCCGCTCAAGATAAACCGCCCCGACATCACGGCCGGGGAACGCACCCGCCGCGCCCGCGAGATGCTGGCGCTGGTCGGGCTGCGGCCCGAGCATTACGACCGCTACCCGCATATGTTCTCGGGCGGGCAAAGGCAGCGCATCGCGGTCGCCCGCGCGCTGATGCTGGAGCCCAAGCTGCTGGTGCTGGACGAGCCTGTCTCGGCGCTGGACCTGTCGATCCAGAGCCAGATCCTCAACCTGCTGGTCGATCTGCAGGAACGGCTCGGCCTTGCCTACCTGTTCATCAGCCATGATTTGTCGGTGGTGAAACACATGGCCGACGACATCATCGTGATGTATCTGGGCCGCCCGGTGGAAATGGGCAGCAAGGACGCCATCTTCGCGCATCCGCGCCACCCCTATACCAAGGCGCTGCTCTCGGCCACGCCGGTCGCGGATCCGCAAGGCAAGCGCAACCGGATCAAGCTGGAGGGTGAGTTGCCCTCACCCCTGGACCTTCCCACCGGCTGCGCCTTCGCGCCGCGCTGCTGGAAGGCGCAGGAGCGTTGCCGCGCAGAGAGGCCCGAACTGGGGGCCGTCACGCACGGGGCCGCCTGCTTTTTCCCGGAATGATCCCCAAACCGGTTCCGGATGGCCGCTGCTACTTCAAAGACGGCCCGGCACTTCTTCTTCACGCAAATATCCCGCAGGGGGTTGTCGGGTGGTGCGCCACTGGTTCGAGAACCACCCGGCGACGGGGATGCGAAATCCCCCAGCTCTTGTGGGATACCCCCGGCATTCCGATCCCCGGCGAGGATACGGTGCCGACCGGGTCTCAGTGCAGCAGGCGCTGCTTGACCATTGCGCCGACCGCTCCGAAATCCATCTGCCCGGCATGGCGTGCGCGCAGTTCGGCCATCACGCGCCCCATGTCGCGGACGCTGGATGCGCCCAGATCCGAGACCACGGCATCCACGGCCTGCGCGACCTCTGCATCGTTCAGCTGGCGCGCAGGAATTCCTGCACCACCTTGATCTCGTCCTCTTCCTTCTGCGCAAGCTCCAGGCGGCCGCCCTCTTCATAGGCCTTGGCCGATTCCTGGCTTTGCTTGACCATCTTCGACAGGATCGCGATCAGATCGGCATCGCTCAACCCGGCCTCGTCGCCGCCTTCTCCGCGTGCGGCGATCTCCCTGTCCTTGATGGCGGCGGAAATCAGGCGCAGCGTCGAGAGACGCGCATTGTCCTTGGACTTCATCGCCTCCTTGGTGGCAGCTTGCAATTTGGCTCGCAGGTCCATGATACACTCCCGGGATGATCCCATATGCCTTGCGCCCCGGTCCGGGGCAGGCGGAAAGATGGCGATCTAGGCAAAACGAACGCAAAATTCAAGCTGTCATCGTCCTCAAATGGGATGGCAGCGCTTGACCTCGACCGCTGCCACCCCTATTCACCGGCTGATTTCACGACAGAGGTGCCGACATGGCCACAAAACCCACCGCCTGCCTTGTGCTCGCCGACGGGACCGTTTTCTACGGTCGAGGCTTCGGGGCCACCGGCGAGGTCGTGGCCGAGCTGGTCTTCAACACGGCGATGACCGGCTACCAGGAGATCATGACCGATCCTTCCTATGCCAGCCAGGTCGTCACCTTCACCTTCCCCCATATCGGCAATACCGGGATCACCCCCGAGGATGACGAGGCGCAGGATCCGGTCGCAAGCGGCATCGTCGTGCATTGGGACCCGACCGCACCCTCGAACTGGCGCTCGGCCGGCGAGCTGTGCGACTGGATGGAGCGGCGCGGCCGGATCGGTATCGGCGGCGTGGACACGCGGCGCCTGACCCGCGCGATCCGGCAGCAGGGCGCACCGCATGTGGTGCTTGCCCATGATCCCGATGGCGATTTCGATCTCGAGGCGATGATCGCCCGGGCCCGTGACTGGAAGGGGCTTGTCGGGCTCGACCTGGCCAAGGAGGTCAGTTGCGCGCAAAGCTATCACTGGGACGAGGGAAGCTGGGAATGGGGCGAGGGCTTCGGCAAGAATCTCGAAGAAAAGCCCTTCAAGGTCGTGGCGCTGGATTATGGCGCCAAGCGGAACATCCTGCGCTCGCTGGTCACGCATGGGGCCGATGTCACGGTCCTGCCCGCGACGGCTACCGCCGAAGAGGTGCTGGCACATGAGCCCGAGGGGGTCTTTCTGTCGAACGGCCCCGGGGATCCCGCCGCAACGGGCAGTTACGCCGTGCCGATGATCCGGGAACTGCTGAACCGCGACCTGCCGATCTTCGGCATTTGCCTGGGGCACCAGATGCTGGCGCTGGCCCTGGGCGCACAGACGGTCAAGATGAGCCACGGCCATCACGGCGCCAACCATCCGGTTCGCGACAACGAGACCGGCAAGGTCGAGATCACTTCGATGAACCACGGTTTCGCGGTCGATTCGCAAAGCCTGCCCAAGGAAGTGATCGAAACCCATGTCAGCCTGTTCGATGGCAGCAATTGCGGTATCCGCGTCGCCGACAAGCCGGTCTTCTCGGTCCAGTATCATCCCGAGGCCGCACCGGGACCGCAGGACAGCATGTATCTGTTCCGCCGCTTCGTCGATTCGATGCGCAAGCGCAGGGTCTGATTCGCGGCTGCGGGCGGCTTAACCCCGTCTTAACAGAAGCTGTGCGATGACGGGATGTTCCCCAGAGGACATCCCGACCATGACCAGTTTCCGTCATACGACACCGATTGCCGTCACATCCCCGCCAAAGGCGATGCCCCCGGCGGGGCCGTCGCATCCTCCGGCTCCGACAGCTTCGCTTGGGCAATGCCTGATCGATGACGGCGCGGTTGATCCGGCCCATCTGCTGAAAGCCGCGGTGATGCGCCATCGGCAATATGTGCCGCTCGAGCGTATTCTCCTGATCAATGGCTGGGTCACGGCCGAGGCGCTGCTCCGGGCCCAGTCCCGGCAATGGCGCGTGGATGTAATCGATCCGCAAGAGTCCCCCCCGGATCCGCGCCTGATCGATCTCATCGGGGCGGAGCATTGCCTTGCCCGCAATATCCTGCCCTGGCGCCGCATGGGCGGTGTTACCTGGATCGCGACCTGCGATCCCGAGCGTTTCATGGAATCGATCGCCGAACTGCCATCCGAACTTGGCAGGATACGCATGTTGCTATGCCGGGAAGACCAGATAGAGGCCGCCATCCTTTCGCTGCGCCGAGGCGAGCTGATCCGCAAGGCCGAGGCCCGAGTTCCGGCCCGCGAAAGCTGCCGGACACGAAATCACCGGTTGTTTGGCTGGGCGCTTGTCGTGGTCATGGCGGTGCTGGCACTGGGTTTCTGGCAAGCCCCCCGGTCTGCCCTGACGGCATTGACGATAATCTGCACCCTGGGCTTGCTTGCCCAGACCGGGCTGAAGCTGATCTGCTTTATCACGGCTTTGCGATCCGCCCGGGAAGAGCGGCGGCGAGGCCGATTTCCCGCCGCCCACGATACCGGGGATCGACAGCAGCCGCCGCCTTTGCCCACCATATCGGTTCTTGTGCCGTTATTTCAGGAGGGCGACGTGGCACGCGCCCTTGTCGCGCGGTTGTCGCGAATCCGCTATCCGCGGGAACTCATGGATATCCTGATGGTCGTCGAGACCGGCGACAAGATCACCAGGGACGCGCTGAGCACTGCCTGCCTGCCCCGCTGGATCCGTGTGATCGAGGTGCCGGACGGTCCGATCCGGACCAAACCCCGTGCGTTGAATTATGCCCTGAACTTCTGCAAGGGCAGCATTGTCGGCATCTGGGATGCCGAGGATCAGCCCGATCCTGATCAGTTGCATCGCATCGCCCGGCATTTCCGTGACGCGCCGCGAAAGCTCGGCTGCGTTCAGGGGGTGCTGGATTACTACAATCCCCGCAGCAACTGGCTGGCTCGATGTTTCACCATCGAATATGCCGCATGGTTCCGGGTCATGCTGCCCGCGATCGCTCGCCTGGGGCTGGTGCTTCCACTGGGCGGCACGACCTGCTTCTTTCGCCGCGAAGCTCTTGAGGATGTCGATGCCTGGGATGCCTGGAACGTCACCGAAGACGCGGATCTGGGGGTGCGTCTCGCCCGGCGCGGCTGGCGAACCGAGATGATCGACACCACCACCGAAGAAGAGGCCAATTGCCGTCCCCTGCCATGGATCAGGCAGCGCTCACGCTGGCTCAAGGGCTTCGCCATGACCTGGGGGGTTCATATGCGCTCTCCGTGGCGATTGTGGCGGGATCTCGGGACATGGCGCTTCATCGGTTTCCAGGTCCAGTTCCTGGTCATGCTGACCCAGTATTTGCTGGCTCCGGCGATCTGGGGCTTCTGGCTCTTGTGCCTCGGCCTGTCCTATCCACTCCAGGAACCGTTGCAGGCCATGTTCGGAGCCTCCGCGATACCGCTCCTGCTCGGGTTCCTGCTTGGTTCGGAAATGCTCAATATCGCTGTCGGGATGTTTGCGGTCCGCAAGCACACGCACCGGCACTTGCGGCCATGGGTGCTGACGATGCAGGTGTATTTCCCGTTGGGATGCATCGCGGCCTGGAAAGCGTTCCATGAATTGCTCAGGCGCCCATTCTACTGGGACAAGACCGCCCATGGCATCTTTCCGGCCACGACCCCGGACATCGCGGCAGAGGGTCCGCCGGAAACGGTCGCATTGCCGGTTCTGGGGCATATCGGCACGGACGCGGCGGAAAAGCCGACCACCACGGACCGGGATCGGACCGGCACGGCGGCGTGACTTTCCCATTTCGCGCTCCGGACGGACCTTGGATCAGCCCTCCGAGCCGGTGACCCCTCGCAATTCATCCGCGATCCTGTCGGCGGCGTGGTCCGTGGCCTCCTTCAGAGACGAGGTGAGTTCCCCGGGATCGGCGCAATCACATTCCCGCAGCAGAAACTCCTGTCCTCCTCGCCCGATTTCATCGAAATTCATCGCCTTCTCGGTAAGCAATCGCCCCGAGGCGTGCAAACGCCACAGGAAGCGGTGAACCGACGACAGCCGATCGGCGGCCTCGCCTGCCAGTATTCCAGAGCGGCGGCCCGCCCGCAATTGGGCGATGGTGCCGCGCGCCGGGTCTCCGGCCCGCAATGCGCAGGATTGCGCGATCAGGTCGATATCCTGCAGCCGACCGGGACCGATCTTCGTCTCCCATGCCCCGCTTGCGGATTTGGCCGCGAAAATCCTTTCCCTCATTGCCGCGAGATCGGGCATCACGCGCGGATCCTGCCCGCGTTCCCGCAGCACCGACAGGCGCAGCGCCTCGACCTGCTCGGCCAGCCCGGTGGCCTTCTCACCGGCCATCGCGACGACGCGGGCACGCGTCAGGGCCAGATGCTCCCATGTCCAGGCCTCGTGCATCTGGTAGTTCTCGAAGCTTTGGACCGAGGTCGCCACCGGCCCCTGCCGCCCGGAGGGGCGCAGCCGCATATCCACCTCGTAAAGCCGTCCCTCGGCGGTGGGGGCCGAGATCGCGGTGATCATCGCCTGCGTCAGCCGCGAATAATAGGGCCGGGGCGCCAATGGGCGCGGGCCATCGGAACTGTCGGCCCCGTCGGCATCGTAGATCACGATCAGATCGAGATCCGAGCTGGCATGCAGTTGCCGCGCGCCCAGTGAACCCATTCCCAGGACCACCGCCCCCCGCCCCGGCGGCGCGCCATGGCGGCGGGCGAAATCGGCGGCCGTCACCGGCATCATCGCCGCAAGGCAGGCATCGGCCAGATCCGCGTATTGGATCCCGGCCTCATCCGCATCGATCAGCCCGCGCAGGTGGTGCACGCCGATCCGGAAATGCCATTCATGCGCCCATCTCCGGGCCGCGTCCAGCGCCCGCTCGTAACCACCATCCGGAGCGGTCAGCGCCCCCTGCAACGCCCCCGCCAGTTCTTCGCGCAACGCCTGCGCCCCCGGCCATGGCGCGAAGAAACTCCCTCCGAGAACCGCATCCAGAACTGCCGAGTGGCGGGCCAGGTAGTTGGCCAATCCCGGCGCCGTACCGCAAATATCGACGATCAATTCGATCAGTTGCGGATTGGCGTCGAATAACGAGAACAGTTGAACCCCTGCGGGCAATCCGGCAAGAAAACTGTCGAACCGCACAAGAGCCTCGTCCATGTGACCCGAGCGGGCCATGCGCGACAGCAATTCGGGCTCGACCCGGTTGAAAATCTCGCGTGCCCGGTTCGAGCGTATCGCGGGATATCCGGCCCATCGAGCGATGATCGCCTGCGCGTCCTGCGAAAGCTCGGGGCGCTCGCGGCTGTCACCGGGGGCAAAGAAGGATTCGGTCAGCTCATGCACCCGTGCCAGCCGTGATTTCAGCCGGGCGGACCAGGCGTCCACGTCGCTTTCCCCCATCATCGCCGCGATCACCGCCAGGCCCTCGCGATCCTTGGGCAGGCTGTGGGTCTGCGCGTCGTTCACCATCTGGATGCGATGCTCGATCTCGCGGTGCTCGCGGTAATGCTCGGTCAATTCGCGCGCCACGTCTTCGGGAATCCAACCCTTCGCCGCCAGCGCCGCCAGCCCGCCCACCGTATCGCGCCGCCGCAGGTCGGGATCGCGCCCACCGGCGATCAACTGCCGGGTCTGGGTGAAGAACTCGATCTCGCGGATGCCGCCCCGGCCCAGCTTGATGTTGTGGCCGGGAACCTCCAGCCGCCCGCCCAACCCCTTGTGATCGCGAATGCGCAGCCGCATGTCATGGGCATCCTGAATGGCGGCGAAATCGAGATGCTTGCGCCAGACGAAAGGCCGCAGCTCTTGCAGGAAACGCTCGCCCGCCGCGATATCGCCCGCCGCCGCACGGGCCTTGATGAAGGCGGCACGCTCCCATGTGCGCCCTTCCGCCTCGTAATAGGCCAGCGCGGCAGAGGCCGAAATGCAGACCGGCGTCACCGAGGCATCCGGGCGCAGGCGCAGATCGGTGCGAAAGACATAGCCATGCTCGTTCACATCCGACAATGTCGCGGCCATCTTGCGGGTGGCGCGGATCAGGGCCGCGCGGGCCTCGTGCTGATCGTCATCGGCATAGGCCGCATCGTCATAGATCACGATCAGGTCGATATCCGAGCTGTAATTCAGCTCGCCCGCGCCGCCCTTGCCCATGGCCAGCGCAAAGATACCGCCCGCATCCGCCTGCGTCTCGGGCAGCTTGCCGCGCCGGATTTCATGGGCGACATGCACCCGCAAGGCCAGATCGACAGCACGATCCGCCAGGTCGGAGAGCGCGCCGGTGACCTGCTCCAGCGACCAGACCCCGCCCAGATCGGCCAGCGCGGCGAACAGTGCAACCCTCTGCTTGGCTCGGCGCAGCGCGGCGGCCAGCCCGGCCGCATCGAGATCTTCGAACCCGGCGGTTTCCCGCGCCACCACGTCTTCATGCCGCAAGGCCCCGGGCAGCCATTCGGCCTCGCGTTCCAGCAGGCCTGCGAGATAGGGGCTGGTGCCCGCCACGCCTTCGATCAGTTCCTGCACGGGTCGCGGCAAGCTGACAAACAATTCACGCAGCGACTCTGCGCGGTTCCGGTCCAGGGGCAATGGTTTGCGGGTGATACGGGCTGCGAAATCCATGCCCGTCACACTATCCGAAGCCCCCGCCCCGTCAACGCGCAAACATCGCGCAGGCCATGCCTTTCCGCGCTTGGCCTGCCCGGGAAAGATTGTTAGGCTTCGTCCCGTAACAGTATCCTGACAGGGTGTTCAGCCCGCATGCGCATGATTGGCACCGACACGCAAATTCACCATACCGGACAGGCCTGATGCGCCACACATTGCCACAGGCGCCCCAGTTCTATGTGACGGCTCCGCAACCCTGCCCCTATCTGCATGGCCGGGCGGAACGGAAGCTGTTCACCGCCCTTCAGGGCGAGAATGCGACGGAACTGAACAATGCCCTTTCGCGGCAGGGCTTCCGGCGTTCGCAGAATGTCCTGTACCGGCCCAGTTGCGAAAGCTGCGTGGCCTGCATGTCGGCGCGGATACGGGTCTCCGATTTCACGCCCTCGCGGACGCAACGGCGGCTGCTGCGGCGCAATGCCGGTTTGCGCCGCATGAACATGACGCCCTGGGCAACCGAAGAGCAATATGAACTGTTCCGCAGCTATCTGGATCGCCGCCACGCGGATGGCGGCATGGCGGATATGGACGTGTTCGAATTCGCCGCGATGATCGAGGAAACGCCGGTTCAGACCCGTATCATCGAATATCGCTGCGACGGGGCCGAGCCCGAAAAACTCGTGCAAGGCGACGATCACCTGGCGGCGGTCTGCCTGACCGATGTGCTGGATGACGGGCTGAGCCTTGTCTACAGCTTCTATGATCCGGCGCTGCAATCGGCGAGCTTGGCACCTATATCATTCTCGATCATGTCGAGATCGCACGCGCGAGCGGGCTGCCCTATGTCTATCTGGGCTATTGGGTGCCCGGCAGCCGCAAGATGGATTACAAGGCCCGCTTCTCGGCGCTCGAAATCTACAAGGGCGGTGTCTGGCAGGCGCTCGGACGGCCGGAGGACCACTCCAACGAGGCGCATCCCCTTTCCATCGATCCCATCGTCGAGCAGGTCGCGCGTATCGCCCTGCCGCAGTTCGATCGCTGAGATTTCTGCCGACTCGCGAAAGAAAATTTCAATTTCAGGGCGATTGGCGTCATTTTTACCGCCGAATCCCATTGACCCTTCCGAATGGCGACCATAATTTGCGCCGACGCGGCGGCGGGCCCTGCTCGTGCGCCGCGAGATTTTGTCAGATGGAGTAGAGAAGATGTCCCGAATCATGACGGGTGCGAGAATGGTCATCGAAGCGCTGCGCGATCAGGGCGTCGATACCGTATTCGGCTATCCGGGCGGGGCGGTACTACCCATCTATGACGAGCTGTTCCAGCAGAACGACATTACCCATGTGCTGGTGCGTCACGAACAGGGCGCAGTGCATATGGCCGAGGGCTATGCCCGTTCGACCGGCAAGCCCGGGGTTGTCCTGGTGACATCGGGGCCGGGCGCGACCAATGCCGTCACCGGGCTGACCGATGCGCTGATGGATTCGATCCCGCTGGTCGTCCTGTCGGGGCAGGTTCCGACCTTCCTGATCGGCACCGACGGGTTCCAGGAAGCCGATACGGTCGGGATCACGCGTCCCTGCACCAAGCATAACTGGCTGGTGAAGGACACGGCGGATCTGTCGGCCACGATTCACAAGGCTTTCCATGTCGCCACCTCGGGCCGTCCCGGGCCGGTGCTGATCGACATCCCCAAGGATGTCCAGTTCGCCGAGGACGCGTATCAGGGGCCGAAGCAGATCGATCCGCCGCGTTATCAACCCGTGCGCAAGGGGAGTGTCACCGCGATCACCCGGCTGGTCGAGCTGATCGAACAGGCCGAGCGACCGATCCTGTATACCGGCGGCGGCGTCGTCAATTCCGGTCCCGGTGCCAGCCAGTTGCTGCGTGAACTGGCCGATGCGACGGGCATTCCGGTCACCTCGACGCTGATGGGGCTGGGCGCTTATCCCGCCTCGGGCAAGAACTGGATCGGGATGCTGGGGATGCACGGTCTCTACGAGGCCAACCTGGCGATGCATGGTTGCGACCTGATGATCAATATCGGCGCGCGCTTCGACGACCGGATCACCGGCAGGATCGCCGAATTCAGCCCGGATTCGGTCAAGGCGCATATCGATATAGATCCCTCCAGCATCAACAAGGTGATCCATGTCGATATTCCGATCATCGGCGATGTAGGTCATGTGCTGGAGGATCTGCTGAAGATCTGGAAATCGCGGGGCCGCAAGGTGAATACGGCGGCGCTTGGCAAATGGTGGGAACAGATCGAGGGCTGGAAGAGCAAGAACTGCCTGTTCTATCGAAACAGCGACACGATCATCAAACCGCAATTCGCCCTGCAACGGCTGGAGGCGCTGACCAAGGGGCGTGACCGCTACGTTGCCACCGAGGTGGGCCAGCACCAGATGTGGGCAGCCCAGTTCCTGCATTTCGACGAACCCAACCGCTGGATGACCTCGGGCGGGCTGGGGACGATGGGTTACGGCCTGCCCGCCTCGATCGGTGTGCAGATGGCCCATCCGGAAGCGCTGGTCATCAATGTTGCGGGCGATGCAAGCTGGCTGATGAACATGCAGGAGATGGGAACCGCAGTGCAGTTCCGCCTGCCGGTCAAGCAGTTCATCCTGAATAACGAGCGGCTTGGCATGGTGCGGCAATGGCAGCAATTGCTGCATGGCGAGCGCTATAGCCAGAGCTGGTCGGACAGCCTGCCCGATTTCGTCAAACTGGCCGAAGCCTTTGGCTGCAAGGGGGCACAGGTCCAGGATCCGAAGGACCTGGATGACGCCATCCAGCAGATGATCGATTATGACGGGCCCTTCATCCTTGATGTGCTGGTCGAGAAACATGAGAATTGTTTCCCGATGATCCCCTCGGGCAAGCCGCATAACGAAATGCTGCTGGGCGATGCCGAAACGCAGGGGGCGATCCAGGGGGCCGGGGCGGCGTTGGTCTGATCATCTGCGGGCGGGGGCCAGCCCCCCGCACCCCCGGGATATTTACATGAAGAAGAACAGGGGCGAATCATGAATGCGTTGAACATCCAGAAGGGCGCGTCGAGTCATTCGGCCTATGATCTGCGCGATCCGAATGCGCAGGTCGAGGAGAGCCATACGCTGGCCGTGCTGGTCGAGAACGAACCCGGCGTGCTGGCCCGCGTGATCGGGCTGTTTTCCGGGCGCGGTTACAATATCGACAGCCTGACCGTGGCCGAGGTGGATCATACCGGGCATCAATCCCGGATCACGATGGTCACCAGCGGCACCCCCGCGGTGATCGAGCAGATCAAGGCCCAGCTTGGGCGGATCGTGCCGGTGCATGAGGTGCATGACCTGACTGTCGAAGGCCCCGCGGTCGAGCGTGAGCTGGGACTGTTCAAGGTCTGCGGTCAGGGCGACAAGCGGGTCGAAGCGCTGCGGATCGCCGAGATTTTTCGCGCCAATGTCGTCGATTCGACACTTGAGAGCTTTGTCTTCGAGCTTGTCGGGACACCTTCGAAACTGGACGCCTTTGCCGAGCTGATGCGCCCGCTTGGATTGTCCGATCTGGCCCGGACCGGGGTCGCAGCCCTGGCGCGGGGCATCTGAAACGAATTTCGGCGAGGACGGTTCCCGTTGTCGCCGAAAACGCGGACTTACCCGCAGCGCGTCTTGCAGGGCGGACAGGTATAGTCGCAGACCGGAAAGGCAACACTCGTGCAATTGGGATCATAGGGGCATCGCAATTCCCGGGGGACCGTCGTGCCCTTCTCTTGCGGGACATGTGAAACGCGCCGGGCGTGACGTGTTGTGCCGACGAGTTCATTCTCGAGTTCGACCAGATCGCCGGGGCGGGGCCAGTAAGAGGGATCCCGCAACTGCCCGCGCCCTTCGAGATAGGCCAGCGATGCCTGATCCTCACACCAGATCACGGCACGTTCACTCTCTTCCCTGTCCCAGATGACCACGCCGATCATTGGCATTCCTTCTTTCTGCGCCCGCCATCCGGCGAGCGGGTTACTCGCGCATTCCCCGCGATCACCACTAGCATGCCGGATCTGAAAGAGCGCTTAACAAAAACCGAATATCGGGGCGGTCACGCGCCCCGCCGTCCTGAGCGCAGCAGATAGGAGATGAAAGGCGCGAACACAACCTAAAGAAGAATTGAGTTACCCGACGTCACCTCACGGGCGACACACCCGTCGCTCGGAACAGCGTGTTCCGGGGACAGTAGAATGTAAAAACTGGCGGTTCAGCGGGTTTTTCCGCTACGCACATCCGCGATCGCCCGTTCAACCTGAGCAAGCCTCGCGGCCCTGGGAGGATGGCTGCCAAGCACGCGGTTCCCCGGATCGGGCAGCCGTTCGAAGAAGCGGGCACCGTTCCTTGGATCAAAGCCGGCGTTCAGCGTAATGACCGCGCCCAGATAATCCGCCTGAAGCTCCCACTCCTTGGAATAATAGCTCGCCCCGACCGAGGCGCCGATCTTCTGCGCCGTCGCGATTGCCGATTCGTTGCTGCCATAGACCGAGGCAATGCTTCCCAGGATCACCGCGCCCGCCGTGGCCGCACCCGCCTTGCGATCCAGGTGGTTCAGGATGTGATGGCTGGCTTCATGCCCGACGACAAAGGCGATCTCATCCGCGTTGCGGGTTGCGGCGATCAGGGAAAGGGTGAAGCCGATGATCGGGCGGCCATTGTTATCGATGGTCTGGAAGGCGTTCGGTTCAAGCCCCGGCCGATCATCGACGACAAACTGGAAATCGCAATTGATCGGCTGCGTACGCCGCTGCAGGCATTCGCGTTCGACCGCCGGTTCCATCCTGCGCATCACGCTGACAAAGGTACGGGCGGCCGCGTCGGGAGAGCTGATATTCGTCGCCGGGGCGGGCTGCGCCGCGACCGGCTGCGGCGCCGTCTGCCCTGCGGGTGGGAGCGGTGCGCAAGCGGACAGGGCGGCCATCCCTGCCAGAACCAATGCCGCTATCTGCGATTTTCCCGGAGTTCTGCTCATCCCGCCTTGTTCCCTCGTCTCGTTTGACGCGATTACCCATCGCGTGATTGCCACTTTATCCCGACACTGTTGCCGCGCAAGCCCCACCCCTTGTCCGCCCCCCTGTTTCACGCGATTGTCGGCGGAATCAAGGAGGCCAAGATGTTCACCATCGAGCACGAGTTCGACGCCACGGTCATAACCCTCATAGACGAAACCGAGCCGCATACCCGCCCGCTGAACGAGGATGTGGTGATCCTGACATTCGATGACCGGGTGGTCGTCGAACAGATGAATCCCGATGGCAAAGAGGTCACCCGGATCACCTTCACGATGCATCAGCTTGCCGAATTACGGCTGGCGCTGAACCTACCGGAAGGGAACTATCGCATAGAAAAAGAAGATTAATCCAACCGGAATACCTTGTCGCGCGAGGTGGCTCCCCGCAAAAGCGTCAACCGCGATTTCGCCACTCCCATCGATTTCGCGAGCAGCTTGACAACCGCGGCATTCGCCTTTCCATCCTCGGGCGGAGCCGTCACATGGACGCGGATCGTATCCTCATCGAGGCTGATCGCATTGCGCCGAGCCCTGGGTGTCACCCGCAACCGGATTTCGGCGCCTTCACGGGCAAGATGGCTGAGATCGATCATGCCGCCCAGAATGCCGCCCCACCCGTATACCTGCAATCCCTTACAGCTTGCATCGCCGCACGGGCTCTGGGAAAACCGCCTTCGCCTCCCTATCTGTGGCCCGCCAAAGGAGAGTTTCATGGAATACCGCAACGAGGCGGCGCTGGAATTTCTGACCGCGCGCCGCTCGCATCCGCCAAAGCTGCTGAACGAACCTGCGCCCGACCGCGACCAACTGTCGGAACTGCTCACGCTGGCTGCCCGGGCACCTGATCACGGCAAGCTGGAGCCCTGGCGTTTCGTCGTGCTTGGCCGTGCGACGCTGGATCGTTTGCAGCCAGTCCTGCGGCAAGAGGTGCTGGCCGAAGGACAGGACATGGCAGCAGCGGAAAAGGCCGCTTCGGCCTTTGCCTCCCCGGTGATCGTCGCGGTGATCTCCTCACCCGTGGAAAGCGCGAAGATCCCGCGATGGGAGCAGGTCCTGTCCGCCGGCGCGGTCTGCCTGGGCCTGGTGAACGCCGCGCTCGCCTCGGGCTGGGGCGCGGCATGGCTGACGGGTTTCGCAGCGACGAACGAGAATTTCGCGCGCACCCATCTGGGCCTGCGGGATGGTGAGCGGGTGGCCGGGCTGGTTCATATCGGCACGCGGGGCAGTCAGCCGCCGGAACGCCCCCGCCCCGATATCGCGGCCAAGACGAGCTGGCTGGAATGACCCTTACCACCGCTTTGTTCCGTGCATGGGGCGACTTGCTGCGCCCGCGCATCCTTTCGCTGGTGCTGCTGGGGATCGGGTTGACCATCGGGCTGTTCATCGCCTTGCAAGCCGGAGCATTCTGGCTGATCCGGCTGTTCACCCCCGGCAGTCTCACCCTGCCCTGGATCGGCGCGATCGATATCGGCAATGCGCTGTCGTGGAGTTCGCTGGCGCTGTTTCCGCTGATGGGCTTTTTCCTGATGGCTCCGGTTGCCGCCGGTTTCTGCGGCATTTTCGCTGAACGCGTGTCAGAGGCGGTCGAAGATATCCATTATCCGGCGGCCCGGGGCCAGCCGATGGATTTCCTGGACGGGTTGCTGGAAACGCTGGCCCTGATGGTTGCCATGATCGGCGTGGCGATCCTGTCGCTGGCGCTGACGCCCTTTCTGGGGCCGCTCGCGCCGATCCTGTTTTACGGTGCAAATGGCTGGCTGCTGGGAAGGGAGTTCTTCCAGATGGCCGCAAGGCGGCATCTGCAGGGACCGCAGGCCACCGCCCTGCGCAAGCAGAACAGCGGCAGGATCACCCTGGCAGGGGCGCTGATCGCGGTGCTGTTGACGGTGCCGGTGGTGAATATCATTGGGCCGCTTCTTGCCGCCGCGGCCTTCACCCATCTGTTCCACCTTATCCGCGGAAGATCAGGTCAAAGCGCTCCAGTTCCTCGCGGCCGATGACGCCGCCCAGGATCACCCAGGCAATGACGGCCCAGATCACGCCGGCAATCACCGTCGTCCAGATCAGCTTGGGCCCGATCACGAAATCCGCAGGGGCACCCGCCGGCGTGCCGGGAACGACCTCACCGGCATCGGCCTGCGATCTCTGCCCGATCAGCACGACGATGAACAATGTCAGGAACCACAAGACCGCGTATAGGACGATTCCGCCTGTCAGGTTCATCAGATCTGCTCCAACTCGATCAGGCAGCCATTGAAATCCTTGGGATGCAGGAACAGCACCGGCTTGCCATGCGCGCCGATCTTGGGCTCGCCATTGCCCAGGACCCGCGCGCCCTCAGCTTCGAGCCTGCCCCGTGCGGCAAGAATGTCCTCGACCTCGTAACACATGTGATGGATGCCGCCTGACGGGTTCTTCTCGAGAAAACCCTTGATCGGGCTGTCATCGCCCAGGGGATGGAGCAACTCGATCTTGGTATTGGGAAGCTCTATGAAAACGACGGTCACACCGTGATCGGGCTCGTCCTGCGGAGGGCGGACGGTCGCCCCGAGCGTATCTCGATACTGGGCCGCCGCCGCCTGCAGGTCGGGCACGGCGATGGCAACATGGTTCAGGCGTCCGATCATATCAACCTCCGTTTGCCCGTGTTTCTAGGCCCTGCGCGGCCGGAGTGAAAGCAAAACCGGAACGATTAACCTGGCGTTAGCACCCCGCAAGCAAGCTGGTCCTGTTTCCAGAGAATCGCGGGGTGAAAGATATGATATCAGTAGTCACGACGGAACCCGGGCCTCCCTTGCCGATGCGGATCGTGGCACGGCCTGAACGCCCACTCGCCGGATTGACCGTGCTTGCGGTGGAGGATTCGCGCTATTCGAGCGAAGCCTTGCGGCTTCTCTGCATGCGTTCGGGCGCGCGCATGCGGCGGGCGGATTGTCTTCGTTCGGCCAATCGGCATCTGCTGAGCTATCGCCCCGACGTGGCGATCATCGATCTCGGCCTGCCCGATGGCGATGGCACCGAACTGATCCGCTATCTTGCCAGGGCCACCCCCCGGCTTCCGGTGATCATCGGCCTTTCCGGCGATCCGGGATCACGCGAAGAGGTCATCGCAGCGGGTGCGGACGGTTTTTTGTCGAAGCCGCTGGAAAATCTCGCGATCTTTCAGCAGGCAATCCTGTCGGTCCTGCCCGCGAATATGCGGCGGTGGAGCCCGATCGCCGTTCCCAATGACCTGATCATGCCCGACGCTGCTTCCCTGCGCGAAGATCTGGCCCATGTGGCGGATATTATCTCCGGCATCACCGACACGTCCCGGATCGCCTATATCGCCCGCTTCCTGGAAGGCATTGCCCGGTCGGCACATGACGAAGCCCTGGAAGCGGCGGCCACCGCATTGGTCGAAGATCACCGGGCAGATCGTGCGGTCGCGACCGATCTGGCGCGAATCAGCGGCATGGTGCAGGACAGGCTCACCCGGACCGCAGGACATTAGAACCGCCCGGCACGCTCACCGCCGGCCTGGATCATCCCTACGCCCCGGCAGCGCCTGTTCGGTCAGCGAGGACAGGTTCCGCAGCTGCCGCCCCTCGGCGTCGAAATTCGAGGCCGCCAGCCATTGCCTATAGGCAGCGTCCAGGGCGGGCCATTCATCATCGATGATCGAGAACCACGCCGTATCGCGGTTGCGGCCCTTCACGATCATATGTTGCCGGAACTCGCCCTCGAACCGGAAACCGAAGCGGAGCGCCGCGCGGCGGGAAGGAGCGTTCAGCGCATTGCATTTCCACTCGACCCGGCGATAGCCGGCCTCGAAGGCCCAACGGATCATCGCCATCAGGGCGGCGCTGGCGGTCCGACTGCGCTGCAGGGCCGGGCTCAGCATGATATTGCCGATCTCGATCACGCCATTGGCACGGTCGATGCGTATGAAGGACGCCACGCCCGCCGCCTGTCCGGTCTGCGGATCCATGATGGCGTAAAAGCAGGGGTCGGACGGCGCGGCCACCTGTGCCTGCCAATCGCGATAGGCTTCGAGATCGGGAAAGGGGCCGTTGGGCAGGTAATCCCAGACATGATCGGCATCCCGCACCGCGTTGAAGATCGGCTCGGCATGGCGTTCGGGATCAAGCCGTTCCAGCCGCACCCAGATCCCATCGATGTCCGGGACATCCGGAGCGGGCGGTGACGTGAAATCCGAAAGCGTTTTTCCCATCCCGCTCATTCCGCCCCTCTCATTCACTCTTGCGGCAGCACCCGCAGCCGCAATTCGCGCAGCTGCTCATTCGTAGGCTCGCTCGGAGCGCCCATCATCAGGTCCTCGGCACGCTGGTTCATCGGGAACATGATGACTTCGCGGATATTGGCCTCATCTGCCAAAAGCATCACGATCCGATCGATCCCCGCCGCACAACCGCCATGCGGAGCGCGCCATATCGGAACGCCTTGACCATGCCGCCAAAGCGGCTCTCGACCTCCGAGGCCGGGTAGCCAGCCAGTTCAAAGGCCTTGAACATGATTTCCGGCTTGTGATTCCGGATCGCGCCCGAGACCAGCTCGTAGCCGTTGCAGGCAAGATCGTATTGATAACCCTTGATCGCCAGCGGATCGCCCTCAAGCGCCTCCATCCCGCCCTGCGGCATGGAGAACGGGTTATGGCTGAAATCGATCTTGCCCTCGTCGGTCTTCTCATACATCGGGAAATCGACGATCCAGGCGAATTTGAACTGGTTCTCGTCGGTCAGCCCCAATTCGCGGCCGATCTCGTTGCGGGCACGGCCAGCCACCGCCTCGAAACTTTCCGGCTTGCCGCCAAGGAAGAATGCCGCGTCGCCTTCACCCAGCCCAAGCTGTTGGCGGATCGCCTCGGTACGTTCGGGACCGATGTTTTTCGCAATCGGACCGGCGGCCTCTGTCTGGCCATCCTCGCCCTTGCGCCAGAAGATATAGCCCATGCCGGGCAGGCCTTGTTGCTGCGCGAATGCATTCATCCGGTCGGCGAATTTACGGCTGCCACCTGTGGGCGCAGGAATGGCGCGGATCTCGGTGCCGTCCTGTTCCAGAAGTTTGGCGAAGATCGCAAAGCCCGAGCCACGGAAATGCTCGGACACGACCTGCATCTCGATCGGGTTACGCAGGTCGGGCTTGTCGCTGCCATATTTCAGCATCGCCTCGGCAAAGGGAATGCGCGGCCAGTCGGCATCGACCGGGCGCCCGTTGCCGAATTCCTCGAACAGGCCCTGGATGACCGGCTGGATGGCGGCAAAGACATCCTCCTGCTCGACGAAAGACATTTCGAGGTCGAGCTGGTAGAAATCGGTGGGCGAGCGGTCGGCGCGGGGATCCTCGTCGCGGAAGCAGGGGGCGATCTGGAAATACTTGTCGAAGCCCGCCACCATGATGAGCTGCTTGAACTGCTGCGGGGCTTGCGGCAGCGCATAGAACCTGCCCGGATGCAGCCGCGACGGCACCAGGAAGTCGCGCGCGCCCTCGGGGCTGGAGGCGGTGATGATCGGGGTCTGGAATTCGTTGAAATCCTGGTCCCACATGCGGTTGCGCAAGCTGCGGATCACCTTGGAGCGCAGCATGATATTGTCATGCAGGCTTTCGCGGCGCAGGTCGAGGAACCGATAGGCCAGCCGCGTTTCCTCGGGATATTCCTGATCGCCGAAGACCGGCAGCGGCAATTCCTCGGCGGGGCCGAGCACCTCGAGCTCCACCGCGTAGACCTCGATCTCGCCGGTGGGCAGCTTGGGATTGACCAGCGAAGCGTCGCGCAGTTTTACCTTGCCGTCGATGCGGATGACGGTCTCGGCCCGCAACCGCTCCATCGCGGCGAAGGCGGGGCTGTCGCTGTCGGCCAGCACCTGGGTCATGCCGTAATGGTCGCGCAGATCGACGAACAACACGCCCCCATGATCGCGAACGCGGTGCACCCATCCCGACAGGCGGACGGTTTCCCCGGCATTGGCGGCAGTCAGATCGCCGCAGTTATGGCTGCGATAGGCGTGCATGATCGATCCTCAGGTTGTTCAGCACCCGCATGAACCGCCTGAAAGCCGGGAAGTCAACCGGTCAGAAGGGCCGGACGACATTGCTGGACCAGAAATAATAGCCCATGCCCACCGCGAACAGCAGATTTCCGGCGACCGCATGCAAAATCCATGCGGCGGGAAAGCCGTGGCGCAGATAGGCGCGGGCGAATATCCAACCGCCGACGAAGGTCATCGCCGCCACGACCCAGGACCAGTACATCAGATGCGCGAAGGAAAAGATCAGCGCATTGATCGCGATTGCGCCCCGCCCCTCGGGCAAAAGCGAGCCGTAGCGGTGAAAGAACAGCGGGCGAAAGATCAGTCTTGCGGCAATGCCGACAGAAGCGGGTAAAAACACCAGATGACCGCCAGAAAGCCCGGGTTCGTCCTCAGGATCGCGAATAGCGCATCGGGACGGACCAGTGACAGGATAGCAATGCCCGAGACCAGCGTGGCAAGGGCGATGCCCAGCACCTCCCACCACGGGATGCGCCGGCCACGGGCAAGGTTACGCCAGCGGAAGCCGCCCGTCCGCCAAAGCAGCAGCAGACCTGCGACGCTGAAGACGAACAGGGCGGTGAACATCCGCTGCGGCGGCAGGAACAAGGCGATGGCCAGCGGCGCCCCGATATAGAGCGCCGCGAACTCGGCCATCAGCCAGAAACGCGGTCTTACCGCGTCAGACGTGTCTGCAACCATCGCGACCAATCCGCAGCAGAGCCTGCAAAGGCGTTCAGATCGACATTCCCCCGAATGCCGGGAACGGTTCCGGTGCCAGTATATTGCCAGAAGCCCCAACGCTGACCCGGATAGACCTTACTTGGGTGGTCGGCGACCGAACGCAACCAGAATTCAGCCCGCAAATCGCCCAGCCTGTTGTCGCGATAGAAATCGACGGTGGTATAGACGATCGGCCTCTGCCCGTAATGGCGTCCGACGATATCGAGGAAGATCGACGCCTCGCGCTTGACCTCGGATGCCGGGGGACGGCGCGGGCAGGTCTTGGAATGGGTCCATTCGATATCCAGCACCGGCGGCAGCGAACCGCGCTCGCGCGGGACATTGCGGATGAACCAGCGCGCCTGTTCCGCCCCGCTGCGGCAGAAGTAATAATAGTGATAGGCGCCACGGGGGATCCGTGCACCGGCGGCCTCGCGCCAGTAGCGATGGAAATTGGGGTCGATATGATCGCCGCCTTCGGTCGATTTGATGAAGGCAAAGCTGATTCCCGCACCACGCACCCGCCGCCAGTCGATATCGCCCTGCCAACGGGAGATGTCGATGCCATGCACCTGATGCTTGTAGGGATGCCCCCAGCCCCAGTCATGCGGCGCACTGTCGCCAAGCTGCGGATTGGCGCCCGGCCCCGGCGCACCATATCTGCCGCCTGACGGCGTCCTTGCACAGGCCACTGCCAATACCAGCATGAGACCCAGTAGTACCTTGGTAAAATGGCGCATTGCTGCCCTCGCTCCTGCCTCGTTTACCCTGCCGCGTTTGCCGCGGCTTTTGTCCGTTATCGCAAACCCGTGAGATAAAGTCACCGGGCCGTGACGGTCACGAAAGCGTCAGTTGCGGTCCGGGACCAGTTTTCCGGGGTTCAGGATATTGCCGGGGTCCAGAGCGGCCTTGATCGCTCCCATCACCTGCCAGCCTTCGCCATGTTCCGCCGCCATGAGCGGGCGCTTGCCGATGCCGATGCCATGTTCGCCGGTGATCGTGCCCCCGACTGCCAATGCGCGCTCGGCCATGCGGGTGGCGATGCGCTTGGCCGCCGTGATCTCGGCCTCGTTGCCCGGCTCGACCAGCAGTTGCGAATGGAAATTGCCGTCCCCGACATGGCCGACGATCGGCCCGATCAGCCCGGCTTCGCGGATATCCTCGGCGGCGGCGGCCACCGCTGCGGGCAGATGCGACATCGGCACGCAGACATCGGTGACGACACCGGTCGCGCCGGGGCGCAGGATAAGGCAGGCGTGATAGGCTCCGTGCCGCATACGCCACAACCGGGTGCGGTCCTCGGGAGAGGTAGCCCAATCAAAGCCCTGGGCTCCGAACTCGCGCGCCAGTTCGCCGAACCGTTCGGCGTCCTCGCGCACGGCAGAGGGCGAGCCGTGGAATTCCACCATCAGATGCGGGGTCTCGGGCAGGGTCGTGCCGGCATAAAGATTGAAGGCCCGGGCGGCGACGGCATCGACGAACTCGATCCGCGCCATCGGGATTCCCGACTGGATCGTTGCGTTGACGCATTCGACCGCGTGTTCCAGGCTGTCGAAGGCGCAGACCGCCGCCGCCACATCCTCGGGCTGACCATGCAGGCGCAGGGTCAGTTCGGTGATGATGCCGAGGGTGCCTTCCGAGCCCACGAACAGCCCGGTCAGGTCGTATCCGGCGCTGGTTTTCGCCGCCCGCGTGCCGGTGCGGATGATGCGCCCGTCCGCAAGCACCACCTGCAACCCCAGGACATTGTCCCGCATGGTGCCATAGCGCACTGCGGCGGTGCCGCTGGCACGCGTCGCGGCCATGCCGCCAAGACTGGCATTGGCGCCGGGATCGACGGGGAAGAACAGGCCGGTCGCCCGCAACTCGGTATTCAGCGCCTCGCGGGTGACGCCGGGCTGGACGCTGGCCTGCATGTCCTCGGCCCGGATATCGGTGACCTTGTCCATCCGGGTCAGGTCGATGGTCACACCGCCCCGCGTCGCCAGCGCATGACCCTCCAGCGAGGTTCCGGTGCCCCATGGGATAACCGGCACGCCCGCATCCGCGCAGGCCCGGACGATTTCGGACACCTCCTCGGCGCTCTCGGGCCAGACGACCGCATCGGGAGGCGGCGCGCGGTGAAAGCTCGCCGATTCCGCGTGGTGATCGCGATCGGCAGCGCCCTGCGACAGGCGCGGGCCCAAAAGCTTTTCCAGCTGCTGAACGAGATCGGGTGGCAATGTCATCGGCAATCCTCCGCTTGTCGCCGGGAGGTTAGCCGCATCATCAAACTTGGCAAACCCCCATATCTTCTGTCATTTACTGGTCACGGAATTGCCATAGCATGGCGCTCGCATTTGCAGGATCGAAGGCAGGACGCAGTTCTATATGGATACCACCCGCATTTCTTCTTTTCGCCCGACCCGGTCGCAGGATGCAAGCCGGGCATTGCCCGAGGGCCTTGTCGCCGAGACGGCCCGGCAGTCCGATCATGCCTATGTGACATTGGTCAGCAATCCCGACTACCTGCCCGGGGCCGAGGCCTTGCTGCGATCCCTGAGACTGACCGGGACAAGGGCCGACCTGGTGGTGATGCATCGGGGCCTTTCCCCGGCGCATCTGGCACGGCTGCGGGGGCATGGCGCGCGGCTGATCGCCGCCGAATTGCTGCCGACATCCGGTGCTTTCGACGCCACGCATGCCCGCGACGCCTTGCACAAGCGCGCCGCCTTCACCCGTGGCGGAAAACCCGATTTTCACACCCCGCTGGACAATTTCGTCAAGCTGCGCCTGTGGCAGCTCGATTACGAGCGCTGCGTCTTCATCGACGCCGATGCCGTGGTCCTGCGCCCGGTCGACAAGCTGTTCGAACTGCCGGAGTTCTGCGCCGCGCCCAATGTCTATGACGGGCTGGACGGGTTCCACAGGATGAATTCCGGCGTATTCACCGCCCGTCCCGATATCCGCACCTATCGCGACATGCTGGCGCGGCTGGACCAGCCGGGAGTCTTCTGGCGCAGGACCGACCAGACCTTCCTGCAGGATTACTTCCCCGACTGGCACGGGCTGTCGATCCATCACAACATGCTGCAATATGTCTGGTTCAACATGCCCGAATTGTGGAGCTGGGACGATATCCGCATCCTCCATTTCCAATATGAGAAACCTTGGCAGGATCACGACAAGCTGCATTTGCTGCGCCCCCTGATCGAGCTTTGGCGCGCCATCGCCTCCGGCAAGCCGGTCCCGGATCTCTCCGCCCAGGCCCGTCCCGCCGCGTGATGCGGATCGCCCTGACCGGTGCGGGCGGGATCGTCGGCGGCTTCGCATTGCGGGCCGCGCGGTCTGCCGGACATGAGGTCACGGTCCTTGATCGCCGCGGCGGCTACATGCTTGGCCATGCCCCCGACCTGTCGGGGCATGACGCGTTGATCCATTGCGCCTTCGCCCATCGACCCGGCCGCTATCGCGGCGGCGAAGGAGACGATCCCGAAACTTTCCGCCGGGCGAATCTGGACGGCACGATCCGGCTGTTCGATGCCGCGGCGGGTTCCGGTGTGGGGCGCATCCTGTTTCTCTCATCCCGCGCCGTTCACGACGGCCATCCCCCGGATATCGAACTGACCGAGGATTTGCCCACCCGCCCGGCAAATCTCTATGGCGAGGTCAAGGCCAGGGCCGAAGAGCATCTGCGCAGCCTTGGCCTGCATGGCACCTCGATCCGGGCCACCGGCATCTATGGCCCCGGGCCCGCGCATAAATGGCGCGACCTGTTTGCGGATTACCTCGCCGGCAGGACAATCACCCCGCGTGTCGGAACCGAGCTGCATGGCGGTGATCTTGCCGATGCGATGCTGCTTTTGCTGGGGCAGAAGGCGCCGCCGTCCAGCGTGAATGCCAGCGACCTGGTGCTTGACCGGCATGACCTGCTGGCAGAGGTCCGGCGCGTGACCGGCAGCACCTCGCCCCTGCCTCCGCGCGCGGATACCGCGACGCTGCGGGTCCTGAAATGCGACCGGCTCACGGCGATGGGCTGGCGGCCCGGGGGATTTGAGAAACTACATAAAACTATACCCGAAATGCTCGACCGGGCATGGGATTTGTGATCCGCTGGAACTATCGGAAAATTACTGTGAAAGCGGAATGAGTGATATGCCCCCTGTAAGTGGTGACAACTTGCATAGATGGTTTGCATCAGGCTGGCAGGGCCTTCACGGTCATTGCTGCCGGGCGGTTCGTATCATGCGCGACAATGGGCCAAGCCAGATACAGTTCTGGCTGCTGGCGCTGCTGATCGGTATCGCGGCTGGCTTTGCTGCCCTGGGATTTCGCCTGAGTATCAGCGCGTTGGAGCATCTCGTCTACGGTGCCGACGACCTGACCCTGGCCACCATGGCCGAGCGGCTTCCCTGGTACTGGGTGCTGATCGTGCCAGTGACCGGCGGGTTGATCGTGGGGCTGATCCTGGATCGCTTCACCCCCGACGGACGCGTCCGCGCCGTGGCCGATGTCATCGAAGGCGCGGCGCTGGAAGGCGGGCGGGTCGAAACGCGCGAGGGGCTGGCATCGGCGGCGGCCTCGCTGATCACCCTCGGAACGGGCGGCAGTTCCGGCCGCGAGGGACCGGTGGTGCATCTGGCCGGGGTGATTTCGACCGCCATCGCCGGGCGTATCAAGGCCAGCCCGATGACCGGCCGCGACCTGCTGGGCTGCGCCGTCGCGGGCGCGGTCGCCGCCAGCTTCAACGCTCCCATCGCCGGTGCACTTTTCGCGCATGAGGTGGTGCTGCGCCATTTCGCCCTGCACGCATTCGCGCCCATCGCCATCTCTGCCGTGGCGGGAACCGTGATCAACCGCCTGCAATTCGGCGGGCTGACCGAATTCGATCTGCAGCAGGAAATCGGCCTCGCATTCTATGTCGAATTGCCCGCCTTCATGCTGCTGGGCCTCGTCTCGGCACTGGTGGCGGCGGCGATGATGAAGGCGATCTTCCGGGCCGAGAAGATCGGTGACCGGGTCATGGGCCGGATCGGCTGGCCGCGCTGGTCGCGCCCGGCCATCGCCGGATTGCTGCTCGGGCTGATCGCCATCCCCTTCCCGCATATCATCGGCGTCGGCTACGAGACCACGGCGGCGGCGCTGGCAGGCCAGATCGGGTTCGCCGCCGCGATCATCTTTGCCGTGGTCAAGGCCATCGCCGTGGCGATCACCTTTGGCGGGCGGATGGGTGGCGGCATATTCTCACCCGCGCTGGTCATGGGATCGCTGACCGGGCTGGCCTTCGGCATCGTCGCGACGGCGGTGCTGCCCGATGTCTCGGGCTCGGTCAATCTCTATGCTTTCGCGGGCATGGGCGCTGTCGGAGCGGCGATCCTGGGTGCACCGATCTCGACTGCCCTGATCGTATTCGAAATGACCGGGGACTGGCAAACCGGCATTGCGGTGATGACCGCCATATCGCTCAGTTCCGCCCTCGCGTCACGGCTGGTGCATCGCTCGTTCTTCCTGACGCAGCTTGAAAACCGCCATGTCCATGTCGCCGAGGGGCCGCAGGTATGGCTGCCGCATAAGATGCGCATAACCGCCATCATTCGCCCGATGGATGCCGAGAACACCCCATCGCCCGACCTGACCCGCAACCTGCTGGCCGCCGGCCAGGCACTGACCGAAGGGACCAGGTTCGACCAGGCGCTGCGTGAATTCGACCGGACCGGAGCGGCCTTCCTGCCGGTGATCCGCCCTCCGGAACCTTCGGAGACCGGGGAAGCGGCAAGCGATCTTCCGGGTCCCGAGATCATCGGCGTCGTGTATCATATCGACGCCCTGCGCGCACTGAACCAGGCATTGGCCGAAACCGCCGCCGAGGAACATAGCTAGACTGCGCTGCCCCGGCCCTTGCAACGCGCAACAGGTCACGGGTTGGATCAGTCCGATATCGGCAATGGCGGCGTCGGGCCGCTTTCTTCCAGGTGCCAGACGGCTTGCCAGGCCCCGCCTTGCCGCTCCAGCACCAGGAAATTCCGTTCGGCGACATAGCGCTGCCTTTGCCCCGGCAGCGGCAGGATGCGAATCTGACGATCCGGCAACGGCCCCTCGCCCAACCCGGCCAGCCAGCCCAAGCCCTTCGCATAGCCCTTGGGCGGAGCACGGTGCGAGATGCCCGAGGCCACCAGCTGGTGGATATGCTCTTCCCCCACGCCCATTTCGGCCCGTGTCGCCAGGTGAATCTCGCCCGAGATCACCGTGAGCGGACCGGCCTGGCGCAGTTTCAGCACCTCGCGCAGCATCTCGCGCCATTCGGCGCGATGGGCGCGGCTCTGCCACTGGTCGCGCAGATCGTCCTCGTAATGCTGCATGCGGGGGATCGCCATCATCAGCATCTCGACCAGCGAGAGGCGGGGACCGAGCAACGGCACGCTGGAGACCAGCATGACCTGCCCCTCGACCGGCCGGACCTGGCGCAGACCGTGCCATCCCGCCTCTCCCATGACCCGGTGGCGCGTACGTTCCGAGCGCAGATCCGGCGCGATGATCGTCAGGCCCGGCAAGCTTCGCCACCAGCCCAGGCTGGCGCCCTGCTGATCCATGAAGAGATCGGGGATATCCGCCTCGGTCGCGGCATGCTGGAACAGCAGATACATTTCACGCGCGGATTGGAACAAGGCCCGCCCCACGGCGGAATTGGTCCGGTTATCCTTGAGCGATCCCCAGCCATCGCAGATATCGTGATCGTCCCAGACCGACAGGCTGGGAACCGAGGCCGCCAGCCCGGCATATTCCGCCGCTCCCATCACCTCGAGATAGCGGCGCACAAAGCGCTCACGCAGGTAATGGCGCAATTCCTCGATTTCCGACGCAGAAGCATCGCGCGGGACCCTGTCGGGCCAGTCATCGCTCAACGGATGGCCCCTTGTGACCTCATCGGCATAGATCTGGTCACCCCCCTGCAGCATCAAGGCAAAGGGCGCCGCCTCATGCTGGGCGGCAAGGCGCGCCCACATGGCGTTGCGTTCTGCACCATCACGTTCCAGATCGCCCTCTTCCTCGCCATTGCAGGAAACGAACGCGATCCGCATATCGCCGGTCACATCGGTATTGACGGGGTGGAAACGGCCCTCGAACTCATAACCGTCGTCATCGGGGCCAAGCTGGAAATCGTAGCGCCAGACCGAGATCCCGGCCGGTTCGGCCAGCAGGGTGGCTTCGAACACTGTGTTCCCGGCCCGCAATCCGCCCGGAGCCTCCATGCCATGAGGACGAATGACCAAGGCGGCCAGCCGCGTGATTCCGTCGGCATGGCTGCGGAAATACAATGCGGGACCCAGTGATCCCTCTGGATTGGCGATTGTCACGTCTCTGTCTTCCCTATCCCGCTCCGGCGACAGATAGGCGGGATGGCCGCGATGTCGAGACCAGGCATGCCGAGATAACCTATCCTTGATCCGGCCCAGGGATCGCGATCCTGCCGGACCGATCGTTGTGATTCGGTCACAATCAGTGAATATCCCGGGCCGCGAACCGGAAAACTTGGCTGATCGATTTGACATTCCTTAGTGTTTTAGTCGATTTGTCGGCATATCAGTTCCTCTTCCTTCAGGCAGGTCCCGTATGTCTCCCAGCTTCCGTATCCTCCGCCTTGCCGGCGTCAGCAGTATCGCCCTTGCCACGGCAGCACTGGCGCAGGACGATCAGAATGTCATCGTCCTGGACCCGATCGTCCTGACGGCAACCACCGATACGGCCGCCGCGTCCGAGGGTTATGTCGCCAGCTACGGGCAGATTGCAACGAAGTCCGACACGCCGCTGGCGGAAACCCAGCAAAGCGTTTCGGTCGTGACCAACCAGCAGATCAGGGATCAGGGGGCCGAGAACCTGGGGCAGGCCCTGTCATACACCTCGGGTGTGCTGGGCCAACCCTTCGGCGAAGACCCTCGCTTCAACAACCCCACCTTCCGGGGCTTTTCGGCCGAGAGCGCGCAATATGTGAACGGGCTTCGGCAGTTCCGTTATTTCGGGGCGCTGTCATATGAAACCTATGGCATGCAGCAGGTCGAGGTTCTGCGTGGTCCATCCTCGTCCCTGTATGGCGCCGGCTCCCCCGCCGGGATCATCAACCAGGTGCAGAAACGTGCGCAATCGACCGATTTCGGAGAAGTCGGTATCGGCTATGACAGCAATCAGAGCGCGCAGCTGTTTTTTGACGTCAACCGCACCGTCACGGAGGATCTGTCCTGGCGCCTGACCGGCATTACCCGCGACGACAGCACCCAGATCGAGGATCTGACCAACAAGCGGGGTTATCTCGCCGGTGCAGCCCGCTGGAATCCCGGCGATGGGACCACGATCGACTTCCTCGCATCCTACACGAATGATTCACCCATTTCGCCAACGGGTGTACCAGTCGCACTGGCGCAGAACCCCGATGTAGATCACGACTATCTGCGCGAGCTTTATACCGGCCAGAAGAACTGGGATGACAGCGACCGCACGATGTGGAACCTCGGCGTTGAGGTCAGTCATGAGCTGGACAATGGCTGGACGCTCAGCCAGGGCTTCCGCTACGAAAAACTGGACTGGGAATACAAGGGCACCTATGCCGGAAGCATGGTCGAGGGTAACCCCGACGCCTTTACCCGCGGCTCGAGCCACCAGATCGAGGAAAGCGACGCCATCAGCCTTGATACCCGCCTGTCCGGCGAGGTGGTGACGGGCCAGGCCACCCACCAGATCCTGGTCGGCGTGGACGTGCTGAAATATGAAGCCGACGAGAGCAGCCATTTCGGCTCCGCCTCTGATCTGAACTGGCGCGATCCGGACTATTACGGCACGGCTCCGGTCTTCACCGGAGAACCGAGCGCCGGAAGCATCACCTTCAAACAGGTCGGGCTGTATGTGCAGGACGAGATTGCCTATAACAACTGGCGCGGGTCATTTGGCCTTCGCTATGATTGGGTCGAACAGGCCGGCAGCCAATACGGCAATCCCGCCGAGTTCAAGGATAACGAACTGACCGGCCGCGCCGGACTGTCCTATGTCCTTGCGAATGGCGTGATGCCCTATGTCAGCTATGCGACATCCTATGATCCTGAAACCGGGCTCGATCTCGACGGCAACATGCTGAAGCCCACCGAAGGCAGGCAGTGGGAAATCGGCGTCAAGTATCAGCCAACCGTATTTGACGGCCTGATCACGGCCTCGGTCTATGATCTGCGCCAGACCAACGTGAAATACGCCATCCCGAAGACCACCCCAACCCGCTATCAACAGATCGGCGAGGTGAAATCCCGTGGCTTCGAGCTGGAAGCCACAGCCGAGATCGCAGATGGCTGGGACCTGCGCGCCGGCTATGCCTATAACAAGACCGAACAGGTTGCCAAAGGCGAAGCCACTCATGGCAATGCATGATAAACGCCCCCCGGCATCTGGCCAGCATCTGGCTCGACCGCGATTTCGGCAACGGCTGGCGTGTCGGCGGGGGTGTGCGCTATATCGGCTCGCGTTTCACCGACACCGCGAATACGATTGAACTGGACAGCGTCACACTGGTCGATCTCGCGGCAAGCTATACCCGCGGCAATATCGAGACTTCGCTGAATGTCAGCAACCTCACCGACGAGACCTATGTGGCAAGCTGCGGCTTCTCCTACTGCTCTTATGGCGAGGGCCGCACCGTGTCGGCCAAGGTCAGCTACAAGTGGTAACAGGCCGGGCCGTGTCCCTGCGGCCTGATCGTCGCGCCTTCCTGACCGCCGCCGGCATGATGCTGGCGGCGGGCCTGCCTTTGCGGGCGGCGTCAGTGCGCCCCCGGCTGGCCGCAATCGATTGGGCGATGCTGGAAACCGCCATCGCCATCGGGCATATGCCGGTTGCGGCCTGTGAACTGATCCGCTTCCGCGCCGATGCGGTCGAGCCGGTGGTCCCCGATGATGTCGTCGATCTGGGCCTGCGCGGGGCGCCGAATTACGAACTGCTGCAACTCACCCGCCCCGACCTGATCCTGAGTTCGCCCTATTACACCCATTACGAAGGGCGGCTGAAGGCGCTGGCCCCGGTCCTGTCGCTGCCCTTCTATACGCCCGGCGAAGCTCCCTTGCCCAAGACCTTGGCCGCGCTGGATGCGCTCGCCGAAGTGGTGGACGATCCGCAGGCAGGCAAGCAGGCCCGGAGCGATGCCGAAGCCACGCTCGACCGGCACGCGAAGGAGCTGGCCGGGTTCGCCGACCGGCCCGTCTGCCTGGTCAATATCGGCGATGCCCGGCATCTGCGCGCCTTCGGTTTCGACAGCCTGTTCGGCAGCACCTTGAACCGGCTTGGCCTGCGCAATGCCTGGAGCGGGGAAACCAAGTTCAGCTTCATGGCCCCGGTGCCCATCGAGCGGCTGGCAACAATGCCCGAGGCGCGGCTGGTCATCATCGGAGAAATCCCCGCCGAGGCGCAGCGGGGGCTGTCGCGCAGCGTCTTGTGGCGGGCCCTGCCGCCGGTCAGGCAGGGACGGCTTTACAGGCTGCCCGATATGAATGCCTTTGGCGGGATTCCATCGGCGCTACGCTTTGCCCGGCTGCTGGAGCAGGCATTTCGCGACGGACCGGCAACCGACATATGAGCCGCGGCATCCGCATATGGCTGCCGCTTGCGGCATTCCTGGCATTCGGCCTGTGGTGGCTGGCGGCCATCAGGCTGTTGCCCTTGGCGGAATGGCCCGCCCTGCCCTTCCGGCCCGGCGGGATGAGCCTTCAGCAGATCCTGCTGGCGTTCGGCCTGATGCCGCGCGGAATGATCGCGCTGCTGGCCGGGGCTGCGCTCGGGTTGTCGGGGGCAATCCTGCAGGCGGTGCTGCGTAACCCGGTGGCAGATCCCACCACGCTTGGCATCTCGTCCGGGGCACAATTGGCGTTGGTGCTGGCAACGATCATCGCCCCCGATTTGCTGGAGGTCGGGCGCTGGCCCGTCGCCATGACCGGGGCGGGGCTGGCCGCCGGACTGGTCCTGCTGATCGGAGCGCAGCGGGCCTTTGCCCCCGTCACCATGGTCATCGCCGGGATGCTCGTCGGCATGACCGCCAGCGCCATCGCAACCGCCGTCACGCTTGCCCAAGGGCAATACCTGCTGTCGCTGGTGATCTGGAACGGCGGCGCATTGGTCCAGCAGGACTGGTCGGGCGTGCAATCGCTGGCACTGGTTCTTGTGCTTGGCGGTCTTGGCGCGGCGCTGCTGGCACGCCCCCTGCGTGTGCTGTCGCTCGGGGCAGAGGGGGCTGCGGGGCTGGGATGAATGTCGCGCTGGTGCGGCTGGCGGCGGCGGCGCTTGCGGTGTGGATCGCGGCCTGCGTCTCGGCCGAGTTGGGGCTGATCGCCTTCGTAGGCCTCGCCGCCCCGGCACTGGTGCGGACGATGGGGGCACGCGGGATCGGGCCGCTGCTTGCCCTGTCGCCGCTGGTCGGCGCGTTGATCCTGTCGGTCTGCGACGGGCTGGTTCTGACCGTGGCTGGTACGACCGGAGAGATGTTCCCGACCGGCGCCCTGACCGGTCTGATCGGCGGACCGCTGCTGATCTGGCTGCTGCCACGCCTGCGCGGCTCCACACCGCCGGGAACAGAGCGCGCCGAAGGCCCCGCCCCGCGCCTTGCCCGCCCTCGTCGGATCCTGCTCGGGTTGGGGATGCTGCTGATCGCAGCCGCGCTGGTGCTGGTCTGGATCGGGCGCGTGCCGGATGGATGGGCGGTGCTGGACTGGTCCAGCTTCAACGCCTTCCTGCCGCTGCGCCTGCCGCGTCTGATCGCCGCAGCCTCGGCCGGGGCGGCACTGGCGCTGGCAGGGGCGTTGCTGCAACGGCTGACGGCAAACCCGCTCGCCTCGCCCGAGGTGCTGGGCGTGTCCGGAGGCGCATCTCTGGGCTATGCCGCCGTCACATTCGCGCTGGCCGCCCCGACGGCGGCGGCGCTCAGCACCGGTGCGATGACCGGCGCAGCATTGTCGCTTGCGCTGGTCGCCGCTTTCGTCAGCCATCGCGACATGCCCGCCGAGCGGGTATTGCTGGCCGGAATCGCGGTCTCGGCCCTGGCATCGTCGGTGTTGCTGGCGATCATGGCAACGGGCAGTCCGCAGGCATGGATGATCCTCGGCTGGCTGAGCGGCTCTTCCTCGGCCATCGGCATGGGCGGAGCATTGCCGCTGCTGGCACTGGCCCTGTCGGTCTGGATCATGGCGATGGCATCGCGGCGCTGGCTGGCGACCCTGCCCCTGGGGGCGGAGACCGCAGGCGGTCTTGGCCTGCCCCTGCGCCTTGCGCGATTGTCGCTGATCGGGCTGGCTGGTATCGCCACGGGCGCGGCGACGATGCTGGTCGGCCCGCTCAGCTTCGTCGGGCTGATGGCCCCGCATCTGGCCCGCCGGATCGGGCTGGCCCGCGCCACGGATCACGTCACCGGCGCGGCGCTGATCGGCGCGATCCTGATGCTGGCCGCCGATTTCGGCGCCCGGATGGCCGGATTTCCCTATGAATTGCCGCTTGGCCTGTTCGCGTCCCTGATCGGGGCGCCATGGCTGATCTGGCTGATGACGAGGTCGAGAACATGACCCATACGCTGTTCGGGATCGAGAACCTGTCCGTTGAGGTCCCCACTCGCCGCCTTCTGGACGGTATAACCCTGCAACTGCCCGCCGGGCAGATGGTCGCGCTGATCGGGCATAACGGCTCGGGCAAATCGACGCTACTCAAGGTGCTGGCCCGGCAAATTCCAGCCTTGGGCCGCGTCACCTTCGAGAACCGCAGACTCGAAGACTGGGCCTCCCGCGATTACGCGCGGCGGCTCGCCTTCCTGCCGCAGACCACCCCGCCCGCCGAAGGCATGACCGTGCGGGAACTGGTCGCGCTTGGCCGTTATCCATGGCATGGCGCGCTTGGCCGCTTCGGCCCCGCCGATCATGCCGCCGTCGAAAGGGCGCTTAACGAATGCGGCGTGGCGGATTTCGCCGACCGGCTGGTGGACACCCTGTCCGGGGGCGAGCGGCAACGCGCGTGGCTCGCCATGATGATCGCGCAAGAGGCCGGAACCCTGCTGCTGGACGAACCCATCTCGGCGCTCGACATCGCCCACCAGGTCGAGGTGCTGGCGCTGGTCCGCCGCATGTGCCACGCCCAGAGCCGCAGCGCGGTGATCGTGCTGCACGAGGTCAACATGGCCGCACGCTTCTGCGATCATATCGTTGCGCTCAAGGGCGGCCGACTGGCGATGCAGGGCAGCCCCTCGGACCTGATGCGGCCCGAGGCATTGCAGGCCATCTACGGCTTGCCTATGCAGGTGCTGACCCGGCCCGACGGCCAGCCCGTCGCGATCCCCGCCTGAAAGAAACCGGATGCTGCGCAAGTTCTTTGCCTATTATCGCCCATGGCTCGGCCTGTTCTGGCTGGATTTCGGCTGCGCGGTCCTGTCGGGCCTGTTCGAACTTGCCTTCCCGCTGGCAATTACCGGCTTCATCGACGTGCTCCTGCCGCGCGGCGATTGGACGCTGACGCTGGCCGCGGCGGCGGGGTTGCTGCTGCTCTACGCGATCAATGCCGGTTTGCTGACCGTGGTGATCTATTGGGGCCACAAGCTGGGCATCAATATCGAGACCGAGATGCGCGCCCGCGCCTTCGACCACCTGACCCGCCTGTCATGGCGCTGGTATGACCGCGCCCGGACCGGCAAGCTGGTCGCCCGCGTCACCCGCGATCTCGAAGAGATCGGCGAGGTCGCCCATCACGGTCCCGAGGACGCCTTCATCGCGATCATGACCTTTGTCGGCGCCTTCCTGCTGATGTTCTGGATCCATCCGCAACTGGCGCTGGTCATGGCCCTGATCGTGCCCGCGATGCTGGCGCTGGTGATCGTCTGTGGCGGTCGCATGACCCGGACATGGCGAGCGATCTATTCCCGTGTCGGCGATTTCAACGTCCGCCTGGAAGAGGCGCTCGGCGGCGTCCGGGTGGTGCAGGCATTCGGCAACGAGGCCCATGAAAACCATCTTTTCGCGGGCGACAATGCCCGTTACCGACAGGCCAAGCTGGATGCCTATCGCGTCATGGCCGCCTCGTCGGCGCTGCAATATATCGGGCTGCGGCTGGTGCAGGTCGTGGTGATGGTGCTGGGGGCGGGGTTCGTGCTGTCGGGCGATCTCAGCACCGGCGGCTTCGTGGGCTTCCTGCTGCTGGTCGGGGTATTCTACCGCCCGTTGGAAAAGATCGCCGCCGTGATCG
Source organism: Paracoccus methylarcula (assembly GCF_003007735.2). Classification (GTDB taxonomy): domain Bacteria; phylum Pseudomonadota; class Alphaproteobacteria; order Rhodobacterales; family Rhodobacteraceae; genus Paracoccus; species Paracoccus methylarcula. Next base: position 345,881 of record NZ_PXNQ02000001.1, on the reverse strand, counting down.
AGACCTATCCCCGTGGCATCGCAGGCTTTCGCCGCTACCAGGAATTGCTGGCGACCGAGCCCGAAATCGCCGATGCGCCGGATGCGGTCGAAGCGCCCGCGCTGAAAGGCGACATCCGCTTCGACAAGATCGGTTTTGCCTATGACGAAGGCGCCCGATCCTGCAAGACATCGACCTCACGATCCGCGCCGGTGAAACCATCGCCTTCGTCGGCCCGTCGGGCGCGGGCAAGACGACATTGCTGGCGCTGTTGCCCCGCTTCTACGACCCGACCGAGGGGCGGATCTCCATCGACGGTCTCGAATTGCCGCAAATGCGACTGACAGGATTGCGCCGCCAGATCGGGCTGGTCAGCCAGGACGTGTTCCTCTTTGGCGGCACGCTGCGCGAGAATATCGCCTATGGCCGCCTGAACGCCTCGGAACAGGAAATCCGCGACGCCGCCCGGCAGGCGCTACTGACCTCGCTTATCGAGACCCTGCCCGAGGGGTTGGAGACCATCGTCGGTGAACGTGGCGTAATGCTCTCCGGAGGCCAGAAACAGCGTGTCGCCATCGCCCGCGCCTTCCTGAAGAACCCGCCGATCCTGATCCTGGACGAGGCGACCAGCGCATTGGACAGCCAGACCGAGCGCGAAATCCAGTCCGCGCTGGACGCACTGGCAGTCGGACGCACGACGCTGATCATCGCCCATCGCCTCGGCACGATCCGCAATGCCGACCGTATCGTGGTCATGAAGAAAGGCCGCATCGCCGAGATCGGCACACATGCCGAACTGATCGCGCAAGGCGGCATCTATGCCGCGCTGGCGGCCTGAAGGCATGCATTTTCTTCTTCACGAAAATATCCCGGGGGAATCCGGCATAGCCGGATGGGGGCAGCGCCCCTCCGCCTCAGCCCCAGTAAGCGGCTGACATGAAATCCTTCTTCGCCACACCAAGCGACAACAGATGCTTACGCGCGGCACGGACCTGTTCCGCGGGACCGGCGAACCAGACGAAATCGCCCTCTCCCGGTTCCGGCAAACCGGACAGCGCCGCCAGCAGGTCATCCGTCCTTCCAACGCGGGCATCACCAGCCAACGCCCCCATGTCCTCGGGCTGAACGCAAAGGGTCGCCCGCACCTGTCCCCGGGCAAGGTCCAGCATCCGGGCGATCGCGGGCAAGGCGGTCTCGTCGCCGAACAGCCACAGGCGATCGGCTTCGGGGCACCAGCCGCCGCCGGGACCGAGAATGCCGACCTCCTGGCCGACCGGATTCGACATGGCCCAATCGCAGGTCGGGCTGTTCTCGTGCCGGAAGATATCGAAATCGAGCCAGTTCCCGGATTGCGCGGCAACCGTATAGACCGGGCGATGCAGCGCATCCTCGCCTTCGGGCCATGCGGTGCGCCCGGTCTCCGCGATCCGGGGCCAGACGGGGACACGGCCCTCCGGAGGCAACAGAAGGCGGAAATGCAGGCTTCTTTCACCGAATCTCGGCGCATCGGCACCCGACAGCCGCACGCGGATGAAACCGGGCGTCAGCGGAGTGACGGCCTCGACCCGCATCAGCGACAGGCCGGGGGCAAGTGCGCCGACATCGAGCTGATCCCATTTCGCGCTCAGCCCAACCTCGGCGAACAACTCGGTCGCGCTGTCGCGCAGGATGCCGATGAGCCGCGCCTCGGGGCCGCTCAGATCGATCCGAAGGCTGTCCGCTTCGATCTTCAGCCGCAACTCGCAATCCCAAACGAACATGCTGAGCTGTTCGGGCGTCTCGACCAGCGGCACATCCCATGCCGCCGCCCGCGCCTTGAGCGCCGCCACGGCCGCGCCCGAGGCCTGTGGTATGATCCCGGTGCTACGGTGATGTCTGATATGGGACACGCTGCCTCTCCGCCTCTCCTGCCCGATGGGCGTTTCGCGGGTGACGCTATATCAAACTGTTTTTATCGGCAATACGCCATTGCCAGCGGCGCGCCTACAAGACCGAGATCATCCCGCCATCGACGAAGATCAACTGGCCATTGACATAATTCGAGGCATCCGAGGCCAGGTAGATCGCGGTGCCGACCAACTCGTCGGGGCGTCCCCAACGTCCCGCCGGGGTGCGCCCCTTGACCCATGCGTCGAATTCCGGGTTCGAGACCAGCGCCTCGTTCATGTCAGTCAGCATGTAGCCCGGCCCGATGGCATTGGCCTGGATGCCATGCGCGCCCCATTCGGCGGCCATGCCCTTGGTCAGCATCTTGATCCCGCCCTTGGCCACCGTATAGGGCGTGACCGTTGCCCGTGCCAGATCGCTGGTCAGCGAGCCGATATTGATGATCTTGCCCCGCTTGCGCGGAATCATCCGCCGCGCCGCCTCGCGCCCAAGCAGGAAGGCGCTGGTCAGGTTGGTGTCGATGACACGCTGCCAATCGGCGAGGCTCAGTTCGACCATCGGCTGGCGATGCTGGATGCCCGCGTTGTTCACCAGGATATCGACCTCGACCCCGTCGGCATCCAGCTCGTGGAAAGCCGCCTCGACCGCAGCCTCGTCGGTGACATCGAATGATGCGGCACGGGCGCTCAGCCCCGCATCGCGCAATTCCTGCGCCGCCGCCTCGGTCGCCTGCGGGTCGCGGCCATTGACGATCAGGGCCGCCCCCGCCTGCCCCATACCCTCGGCAATGGCGCGGCCCAACCCACGGGTCGAGCCGGTGATCAGCGCCGTGCGCCCGGTAAGGTCGAAAAGCCTGGTTGCGGTCATGATCAAAGCTCCGTCTTGCGGGTGGTCAGGTCGCTGCGCTCGAACACGGCAGACAGCAGGTCGGTGCCGAGGCCCGGCCCCTCCATCGGCAGGGCATGGCCGTCGCGGATCACCGGCATCTCGGTGACAAGCTCGCGATACCAGCCGTCATAGAAGGCCCGGACGCTTTCCTGGATCAGCGTGTTGGGCTGGCTGAACGAGGCATGGATGGCGGCGACGAACCCGACCGGGCCCGTGCAGTCATGCGGCGCGAAGGGGCGGTGATAGGTATCGGCCAGCGCGGCGATCTTGCGCCCTTCGGTCAACCCGCCGGTCCAGCACAGATCGACCATGGCGATATGGGTGGCGCCGCGGTCCAGCATGTCCTTGTAGGGAAAGCGCGAACCCAGGGTTTCGCTGGCACAGACCCAGACATCGGTTGAATCCGCGTATTCCGCCAATGCCTGCGGAGAGTTCATGCGGATCGGGTCCTCGAACCAGAAGGGGTTGTAAGGCTCCAGCGCGCGGGCGATCTGCTTGGCGGCGGGCAGGTTCCACAGCGAATGGAACTCTACCATGATATCCATCTTGTCGCCGACGCGTTTGCGGATCTTCTCGAAGGGGTCCAGCGCGGTTCGCATCTGCTCGGCGGTGATATACATGCCGCGATTTTCCTGCGCGGGCGGATCGAAGGGCCAGATCTTCATCGCCGTGATGCCGCTTTCCAGCAGGTTCTCGGCCAACGCGCCGGCATCGGTCATGAAGGCGTTCAGGTCTTCATACGGCCCCTCGGCATCGCCGATATTCCAGGTGTCGACCGGGCGGATATTGTTGCTGCGCACATAGCCGTAACCCGCACAGGTATTGTAGATCCGTAGCTTGTCGCAATTCAGTCCACCCAGCAGGTTATGGACCGGCTGATTGCATATCTTGCCGAACAGATCCCATAGTGCGATATCGATGGCAGATGCGGCACGGTATTCCACCCCGGTCGAGCTTTGCGCCATGGGCAGGTCGGTCATCGCCCGGTTCAACGCCTCGATCCGGGTGGGATCGCGCCCCAGCAGCCTTCCGGCCAGCGTGTTGTGGATATGCGCCTCGACGGCCTCGGCGCCGTAGAAGGTCTCGCCCAGTCCGATGCTGCCATCGTCGCTGTGCAACCGGACCCACAGGACATTCGAGAACTCTTCTGTCCGCAGCGTTTCTATCGCGGTGATCTTCATTTGTCTGCTCCTCCGGGCATGGTGCGGCAATGTTGCGAATCGCGTTGACTTTTACGATATGTCGTGAAATATCAGAAAACATCAATAAGGGGGAGCAGATGGCGCCGCAAGCCGAAACATCGGACAAGCCTGACGGGATTGCGAGTTCCGCAACCGGGCGGACCGATTCTGCGGTGATGCCGCCGGCGGGCGATCTGACCAGCGCCGCCTATGAGCGGATCGAGGAATTGTTCATCTCGATGAAGCTCGCTCCCGGCGCTACATTGCGCACACAGGATCTGCAGGGCATGACCGGGCTGGGGCGCACCCCCGTGCATCAGGCCGTGCGCCGCCTTGCCGCAGAGACGCTGCTGGACGTCCAGCCCCGCAACGGGTTGCGCATCGCCCCCATCGATCTGGAGCGCGAACGGCGGCTGACCGATCTGCGCCGCGACATGGACCGTTTCGTCTTCACCACCGCCATCGCGGGGATGGAGGGAAACGAGCGCGCCCGGCTGTCCCATATCATGCGGCGCCTGGAAACAGAGCGCCCGGCGATCACGCTCGATCAGTTCAACGTGCTCGACAAGGCTTTCGACATGCTGATGATCCAGGCGTCGGGCGAACGCTTCCTTGAACGCTGCCTGCGCCCGCTCAAGGCATTGGGACGCGCGCCGGCTACCTGGATATCAGCCATGTCAGCGGCCAGCAGGGGCTGGACGAGACTGTCGGCCATCACCTGGCCATCATGCAGGCGGTATTGGAGTGCGATGTGATCCGCGCCCGGGCCATGTCGGACGACCTGGTGGAATTCGGCCTCGTCATGCTTACACGGCTTGAAAGGAATATCGATCCGGCTTTGCTGGATATCAGCTTCGGCCTCGAAGGAGGTGAAGGAGGACGGGCGATATAGCCCGCAACCGGCATGAGAACCGTCGATGATTGACGCGACATGCCTTGAACCAATCGGACAATCTGACTGCTTTAGGGAGGACCCAGATGAAACTGATCCAAACGGCCGTGACGGCCATGTTCCTGATGACCGGCGCTGCCGGAGCGCAGGAATACAGCTTCAAGTTCCAGTCATCCGACCCCGCCGGGAACCCGAATTTCGAGTTCCAGCAAGGCTGGGCCGATCTGGTCGCCGAAAAATCGGAAGGCGCGATCAAGATCGAGCTTCTGCCGGTCGGCTCGGTCGTCGAATATAACGAAACGCTGGACGCGGTCGCCGCCGGCATCCTGGACGGACAGATCTGCGACAGCTCCTACTGGGCGGGCAAGGATCCGGCTTTCGGGCTGATCTCGAACCCGGTCGGTGCCTGGTCGGATCCCGAACAGATGATCGATTTCGTCGAGAATGGCGGCGGCAAGGAGCTGATGCAGGAATTGCTGGGCAGTTATGGTCTGCATTTCATCGGCGTTTCCACTCCGGGGCTGGAGGCCTTCGTGTCGCGCGTTCCGCTGGACGGGGTAGACGACCTGAAGGGCGTCAAGATGCGCTCGCCCGAGGGACCGATCGCGAATGTCTTCGCCGCTGCGGGTGCCTCGCCGGTCAACCTGCCGTCATCCGAGGTCTATACCTCGCTGGACAAGGGCGTGGTCGATGCCGCCGATTACTCGGTGTTGTCCGTGAACCAGCAGCAGGGCCTGAACGAGGTCGCACCGCATCCGGTCTATCCGGGCTTCCATTCGCTGCCACTGGTGGAAGTGTCGATGAACCAGGCGAAATGGGACGCGCTGCCCGATGACATGAAGGCGCTGCTCGAGGAAACCGTGAAGGAATTCCAGCAGACGCAGATCAAGGGCAATCGCGAGGCCGACGAGGCCGCGCTGGCCGAGGCCGAGGCGGATCCGAACATCACCGTCCACAACTGGTCCGAGGACGAGCGCGCCAAGTTCCGCAAGCTGGGCGTGGCCGAGTGGGAAAAGACCGCCAGCCAATCGCCGATGGCACAGAAGGTCTTCGACACTCTGACCGCCTACATGCAGGAAAAGGGCATGCTGAACTAAGGCTGCCAGGGCTGCCCCGCCCGCGTGGGGCAGCCGCATTTTCAGGGAGATCACCGCATGACCGAGGATCAACGCGAGGGCGAGATCGACCTCGCCGCCATAACCGAGGGCACAAGCCACATGGCCCCGGAGGCCGGGCTGATGGGACGCCTCGTGGACCGTGCCGCCTATATTTTCGCCGCCGGGATCGTCATCGCCGCCGCCATCCTGCTGATGGAGGTGTTCCTGCGCTACATCCTGAACCGCCCGACCATCTGGGCGCATGAGACGACGGTGTTCCTGTGCGGGCTGGCCTTTACCTTTGGCGGTCTCTACTGCACCAGCCGCAACAGCCATATCCGGGTCGTGCTGCTATATGACTGGCTGCCCGGAGGCGTGCGGCGCGTGTTCAACGTGATCATATCGATCGTCAGTGCCATCGCCTCGGCTTTCTTTGCCTATGCGGCCTGGCACATGGTGACGCGTGCGGTATTCGCACCCTCGGGCGGAATCCGGCTGGAGACCACCGGCAGCGCCTGGAGCCCACCCACCCCCGCGCTGATCAAGATATTCGTCTTCGTCATCATGATCCTGCTGGTTCTGCAGTTCCTGATACTTGCCGTGAACTATGCCCGCCGGGCGAAAGGATAACGCCGATGATGGATCTTGGCTTCAATCTGCAAGCGCTCGGGATCGAATGGGGCACGGCGCTGATGTTCGGCATGCTGATCGTGCTGCTGCTGACCGGCATGCCGCTGGCCTTCGTGACACTTCTGGTCGCGCTGATATTCGCGCTTGGCTGGTTCGGACCGATGTCGATCCCGCTGATCACCAGCCGCGTCTATTCCTTCGTGATGAATTTCGTCTTCGTCTCGGTGCCGATGTTCGTACTGATGGCGGCGATCCTCGACCGATCCGGCATCGCCCGCGACCTCTTCGACGCGATGAAGCTGTTCGCAGGGCGGGTGCGGGGCAGCGTGGCGATCCAGACGGTGTTCGTCTCGGTCATCCTTGCCGCCATGTCCGGCATCATCGGCGGAGAAATCGTGCTGCTCGGCCTGCTGGCACTGCCGCAAATGCTGCGGCTCGGCTATGACCGCAACCTCGCCATCGGTGTGGTCTGCGCGGGCGGTTCCCTTGGCACCATGATCCCACCGTCGATCGTGCTGATCATCTACGGCCTGACCGCCAATGTCTCGATCGGGGATCTGTTCACGGCCTCGTTCCTGCCCGGCTTCATGCTGGCGATGTTCTATTGTGCCTATATCCTTGCCCGCGCCTATCTGACTCCCGGCGCGGTGCCCGATATCGACCCCACCCCGGTCCCGCGCGAAGAAAAGCTGCGGTTGCTGAAAGGCCTGGCGCTGCCGATCCTGGTCGTCTTCATGGTGCTGGGCTCGATTTATGGCGGCATCGCTTCGGTAACCGAGGCCTCGGCCATCGGCGTGGGCGGGGTGCTGCTATCCACGGTGCTGCGAGGTGAGTTCTCTTACAAGCTGCTGCGGGATGCGGCGATGCAAACGCTGGCGACGGTGGGCATGATCGTCTGGATCGGGATCGGCGCGACCGCGATCGTCGGCGTCTACAACCTGATGGGCGGGGTCGATTTCGTCTCGGCCATGATCACGGGCATCTCGGACAACCCGACGGTGATCGTGCTGGTGATGATGGCGATCCTGTTCTTCCTCGGCGCCTTCCTGGACTGGGTCGGTATCGCATTGCTGACGATGCCGATCTTCGTGCCGATCATCACCGAACTGGGTATGGACCCGGTCTGGTTCGGGGTGCTGTTCTGCATGAACATGCAGGTCAGTTTCCTGTCTCCGCCTTTCGGTCCCGCCGCATTCTACCTCAAATCGGTGGCACCGCCCGATATCTCGCTTGGCGTCATCTTCCGTTCCCTGTTGCCCTTCATCGCGCTGCAAATACTGGCGGTGGGATTGCTGATCGCTTTCCCCGGCATTACCGGACGCTGATCCTTCCCGCCGCCTTTCCGGCGGCGGGCAATCATGAACCAAGGCAGGACCACGATGACGAGCCCCGCAAATCCGCCCCGGTTATGTATTCTGGTGATGGGCCCGAGCGGCGTGGGAAAATCCACCTTCGCCCAAGCGCTATCCAAAGAACTGGGGGCGTGTTTCATCGAGGGCGACGATTATCACACGCCGGAAAACCGCGCCGCGATGAGCGCGGGCCGTCCATTGACCGACGAGATGCGCATGCCATGGCTGTCCGCACTGGCCGAGGCTGTCCGGCAATCACGGGTGACACAAGACACGGTCTTCACCTGCTCGGCCCTCAAGCGCAGCTATCGCGACCTGCTGCGCGAGGGGATCGGCGGGATGCGCCTGCTCTGCCTGTCCGCCCCGCGCGACCTGATCCGGCAACGCATGATAGCGAGGCAGCATTTCATGCCCGCCGAATTGCTGGATTCGCAGATCGAGGCGCTGGAGACTCCGACGCCCGACGAAAAGGCGATCATGCTGGAGATGTCGGAAGGGCTGGACGCGAATGTCGCGCGGGCGCTGAAATTCATTGGGCGCTGAAAGTGTCTGCGTCCCGCGATGGCCGGGGCGCTTCGCCCCCCGGACCCCCAGAGGATATTTCGGTGAAGAAGAAATCGGGAAGGGTCTGAAGAGGGGGCGGAGCTTGTAACGGTCTCCCTTGGCATACTTCTGACGACCTGAGAATGATCATGCCTTCTCCTGCGAAGGTATAGCGGCAGGAAGACCTGATCATTTCAAAGTCGTCACGTTATGGTTGCCACGGGGCTTAACCCGTAAACCACCCACCATTTCACGTTTCACCTAGCTCGCAGTGCCACCATGAAACCGGCTGCACGCTTTGCCACCTCTTCCGATGTCATTCCGGCCTTATACAATGCCGAGCCGAGCCCGAAACCATCCGCCCCGGCTGCGCGATAACCGGCCATGTTGTCGGGCTGGATGCCCCCCACCGGCAAGAGCTGCGCCTCGCGCGGCAGGACGGCCCGCATTGCCTTGACGGCCACGGGCGGGATCATCTCGGCCGGGAACAGCTTGAGGAAAGCTGCCCCTGCATCCAGCGCCGCGAAAGCCTCGCTGACGGTGCCAATGCCGGGGCCGTAGATCAACCCGCGATCAGAGGCCGCCCGGGCCACCCGGGGATCGAAATTCGGCGCGATGATCAGGCGGCCACCCGCGTCTTCGACCCTTGCAACCTGCTCGGCGGTCAGTACCGTGCCGGCGCCGATCACCGCCTGGTCCGCGAACCGCCGGGTAAGCCGGCTGATGCTGTCATAGGGCTGCGGCGAGTTCAGCGGCACCTCGATCAGCGCGAAGCCCGCCTCGATCAACTCTTCCGCGATGCCCTCGACCTCATCGGGCTTCACGCCGCGAAGGATCGCCACCAGCGAGCAGGTCTTGAAGCCAGTATTCCAGTCCATCATCCGATCACTCCGGCCAGTTTCGCGATTTCCCAAAGCCCGGCACGCGCCATCCCCGGCGCCGCCAGTGCCGCCTCTGCCCCGGCATGGGACAGTGCCACCCGATAGCGCTCGGCCAGATCGCCCCGCCCGATGACCGTGACTGCCCCCCGTGCAGAGGCCAGCGCCGCCGCGACCTCGTCCCCGATCAGCAGGCCGGAAAGGTAATCCGCGACCTCTCCCCCCTCCAACCTGTCCATCAGAGCCAGTGACCGCGCCGAGAAAATCCGTGCCAGCAAGGCCCCATTGGCACGGCCGGTCTCCAATCCGCGCAGGAACGCATCCGGCGAAAGCGGGCCGTCACCAGCCAGCTTTCCGAGGATCGAATGATCGCGCAGGATGGCAAAGACCTCGCCGGTCATGCAAGTGTTGAAACCCGTCAGCCGCCCGCCCTCGACCCGGGCCCATTTGCTGTGGGTGCCGGGCAGGACGAACAGACCCTCGCGCGCGCCGCTGGCTGCGAGATGACCGATGATCTCGGTCTCTTCGCCGCGCATCACATCGGGCAGCCCATGGTCGGGATTGCGCACCGCGCCAGTGACAAAATGCACGCGCCTTCCCCGCTTGGTGACATGCGCGGTCAGGGCATGCGCCAGCGTCCGCGCATCGAGCGGCAGCGGCAGGTAGGGTGTCTCGACCCAGCCATTGCGGCTGGTGATCATGCCCGAGGCGATCACCGGCAGGTCCGGATTCGCGGACAGCCAGTGGCCAAGAGCCGTCTCGAACGCGGCATCGAAATCGCCGTCGGGCACGGAGAGGATGCCGGGGCCAGAGGGGATCTCGTCCAGCACCGCGCCGCCCGCACCCAGCAGCCACGCGCGGAAGGAAGAGGTTCCCCAGTCAATGGCGATCAATTCCGGCATCACGCGATGAACCTGTAGATCGTGGTTTCCGAATAGACCTGACCGGGGCGCAGAACGGCATCCGGAAATCCGGGCCGGTTCGGCGCATCGGGCCAGTGCTGCGTTTCCAGCGCCAGTCCGGCATGGGGGCCATAGCTTTGGCCATCCAGCCCCGGCACATCCCGCATATAGGTTCCGTCATAGAATTGCAGCCCGCAGGCGGTGGTTTCCACCTGCATCGACAAGCCGCTTTCGCCGGTCAGCCGGGCGACCGGGCGCAGGGGGCGCTGACCTTCCGAAAGGCAGAAATTATGGTCATAACCGGCCGAGCCGATCCGGCGGAGACTGCGGAAGTCGAAATCGGTGTCGGCGACCGGCCTGATTTCACCGGTCGGGATCAGGTCGTCATCGACGGGCAGGTAATGCCCGGCATCGATCATCAGCGAATGGTTGCGGATGTCGCCCCGCCCGTCCAGATCGAAGAAACCGTGATGCGCCAAGCTGCAAACCGTCGGTGCATCCGCCCCGGCGGAAAGGGTGAAACTCAGCCCATCCCCGGCAAGGCCTATCTCGGCGGCGATCCGTATCCTGCCGGGAAAGCCCATATGGCCGTCGGGCAGTTCCATCGTCAGAGTTGCGCGATCCGGCGAGAGTGACTGGACCTGCCATATCTGCGCATCGGTCCCCTCACCCCCTCCATGCAGAGTGTGGCGGTCCCGGAAATTCAGGTCGGTGCGGTATGTCTTCCCATCGAGCGTGAAGCGCCCCTCTCCGATCCGGTTCGCGAAACGTCCAACGATGGCTCCGAAATAGCGCGCCGAGCCCAGATAATCCGCCACATCGGGAGCGCCCAGCACCAGGGGGTAGCCGACGCCCTCCATCCGCAGATCCTGCAGGATAGCGCCGAGGGTCAGGACCTTGGCGCTCAGCCGGCCGGATTGCAGGGAAAGGCAATGCACCTCGCGCCCGTCCGGCAGGTTCCCTAACAGCGTCTTGCTCACAGGATCACCCGCGATTCCGGCAGGCCCGCCACCTCGGCGCGGGCCAGATAGGTCAGGCCCTGCGCCGCGTCAGGCGCCTCGATCCCCTGTCGCGCGGTCGTCACCAGCAGGTCGCGCAGATCCGCGCCGCCGAAGGCGGGCAACTGCTATGCCGTCCGCCAACCTCGATCCGGTTCAGCAGCCGCCCGTCTGGCGCGAAGCGGACCACCGCGCCCGCCCCCCAGCAGGCCACGCATAGCGCGCCTTCGCTGTCGATCACGGCACCGTCGGGTCTCAGCCCTTCGGATCGCAGCTCCAGGAACAGCCGAGGCTCTCCCTGCGGCCAGCCGTCCCGGTCCAGAGGTTGCGCCCAGATCTTCGCCTCTGGCGTATCGGCGTAATAAGCAGCCCGCCATCGCGCGAAAAGCAGATGGCATTGGGGATGGAGATTCCTTCGACCAATTGCCGGACCTCGCCCCGATAATAGCGGTAGATCGCGCCCTGCCCGGTCTCGGCCTGTTTGCCCATGGTTCCGATCCAGAAGCCGCCCTGCCGGTCCGCCTGCCCGTCATTCGAGCGGGTTATCGGGTTGTCCGCCTCGATTTCGGCGACAGGCTCCAGCGCTCTGTCCCGAAGGTCGAGCAGGGCCAGCCCCGTCTCGGTCCCGATCAGCAGGCGGTCGCGATCAACCCAACCCGCCGCCGAGGCCATGCGGTCGAACCCCCACTCCCGCGGCCCCTCCGCATCGCGCGACAAGAGCCTGCGCCCGGTGATGTCGAACCAGAAGAATTGCCCGCGTTCCGAATGCCATAGCGGCCCCTCTCCCAACTGGCAGATACGGTCGTCAAAGATGGTTGCGGTCATGAAACGCCTCCGGCCAAACGGGATTGCGACAATTTCAGCAGCCCTTTCTGCAACAGGATGAAGACCAGCAGCAAGACGCCGATCACGATCTTGGTCCACCAGCTCGAAAGCGTGCCGTCAAAGACGATATAGGTCTGGATCAGCCCCATGGTCAGAACACCGATCAAGGTGCCGAACATGTAGCCCGCCCCTCCGGTCAGCAGCGTGCCCCCGATCACCACGGCGGCGATGGCGGTCAGTTCGGTGCCGACGGTCGCCAGCGAATAGCCCGAGCCGGTATAGATCGAGAAGACGATCCCCGACAGGCCCGCCATGCATCCCGAAAAGGCATAGACGAGGATCGTCGTGCGCCCCTGCCGCACCCCCATCAGCCGCGCCGTGGCCTCTCCTCCGCCAAGCGCGTAGACGCTGGCGCCGAAACGGGTCTTGTGGGCGATGATCATGCCTGCGAGCACGATCAGCAGCATCAGCACGCCGATCAGTCTCAGCCGGCCCTTGCCGGGCATCAGCCAATAGGCGTTCTGGATCATGTCATAGAACGGATGCGTGATCGGGACCGAGTCGATGGACAGCATATAGGCCGCGCCACGCGCCAGGAACATCCCGGCCAGCGTGACGATGAAGGCGGGCATCGCCAATCGGTGGATCAGGAAACCCATCGCCGCGCCGAAGGCCGTGGTCAGCGCCAGGAGCATCGCGAATACCACCAGCGGATGCAGCGAACTGTCGCGCAGCAGCACCGCGATGAACACGCCCGAGAAGGCGATGACCGAGCCCACCGACAGATCGATCCCGCCCGACAGGATCACCAGCGTCATGCCGACCGCGACGATCCCCAGATAGGCATTGTCGGTCAACAGGTTGGCGATCACACGGGTGGACAGTATCGCCGGAAACTGCAGCCAGCAGATCGCATAGGCCAGCAGGAAGATCACGATGGTCGCGTAAAGCGGCAGGGCGCGGGTATTCATGTCCGGCTCCTTTCGGCCAGCGCTTCGCGGCTGGCGCGCTGGCTTTCGCGCCATATCCGCCACTCGGCAGCGATACGGGGCGATTGCAGCACGAGGATCACCAGCACCAGCGCCGCCTTGATGACGAGATTGTATTCCGAGGGGAACCCGGCCAGCAGGATCCCTGTATCGATGGTCTGGATGATCAGCGCGCCCAAAAGCGCCGCGAGGATCGAGAACCGCCCGCCCAGCAGGGAATTGCCGCCGATCACCACCGCGAGGATCGCGTCCAGTTCCAGCCACAGCCCGGCATTATTGGCATCCGCCCCGCGAATATCGGCGGTCACGACGATCCCGGCCAGGGCGGCGCAAAGCCCCGAGGCCATGTAGACCGCGATCAGAAGAACGGTCGCGTTGACCCCGGCCAGGGCACTGGCCCGCCGGTTGATACCGGTGGCCTCGATCAGCATGCCAAGAGCGCTGCGCCGCATCAGCAGCGCCACCCCCACCCCGGTCAGCAGCCACAGCCATGCCGGAACCGGCAGGCCAAGAACCGTGCCCGAGCCGAAGAACGCGAAGCCCGGATGGTTGAAGGTCAGGATACGCCCCTCGGTGATCAACTGGGCGATGCCGCGCCCCATGGTCATCAGGATCAGCGTGGCGACGAAGGGCTGGATGCCGACCACGGCGACCAGCAACCCGTTCCACAGGCCTGCCGCCGCGCCTGCTGCCAGCGCCAGCAGCAACGCCGGTGCAAGTCCCCAGCCAGAGGCGATGGCCCATGCCGCCACGGCACCGCAGATCGCCATGACGGTGCCGACCGACAGATCGATGCCGCGGGTGGCGATGACCAGCGTCATGCCCACAGCCAGCAGGGCCACCGGCGCGCCGCGCTTGAGCACGTCGATCACCGGGCCGACGAGACGGCCGTCCCTGAAGGAAATGTCGAGGAAATCGGGATAGACCAGTGTCACCAGCAGGATCAGGGCAGCGAGTGCAATCAGTTGCGGAGCAATCCGTTTCAGCAGCATCAGGCAGCCTCCCCGCCCTTGGCGCCGCCACCGGCGATGGCGCGCATGATCGTGTCGGGGACGACGCGCGAGCCGCTCAACTCGGCCACGTGACGGCGGTCGCGCAGGACGATGACGCGATCCGACGCCGCCACCAGTTCCTCGATCTCGGAACTGATGACCAGCACCGACATGCCCGCATCGGTCAGGTCGTGGATCAGCCGCAGGATCTCGGCATGCGCACCGACATCGATGCCGCGCGTCGGTTCGTCCAGGATCAGGAAGCGCGGATTCATTGCCAGCCAGCGGGCCAGAACGACCTTTTGCTGGTTGCCGCCTGACAGGTCCCCGACAGGTTTCTCACGGCCCGACGTGCGGATATCGAGACGCTTGATGTAATCCTCGGCCAGCCGGTTCTGCTCGGCCCGTGGGATGGGCCGCGCCCATCCGCGCCGTGCCTGCAGGCCAAGGACGATATTCTCGCGGATGGACAGATCGGCAACGATGCCGTCGGTCTTGCGATCCTCGGGGGCGAAGCCGAAACCCGCGGCAATGGCAGCGCGGGGATTTTTCAGGTCCAGAGGCCCCTTGTCATCGCGGATGCTACCGGTTTGGGCGGGGCGGATGCCGAACATCAGTTCGGCGCTTTCGGTGCGGCCCGAGCCCAGCAAGCCGGCCAGCCCCACGACCTCGCCCTGTCCGATGGTCAGATCGAAAGGCTCGATCACGCCGCGACGGCCGACACCATTGAAATGCAGTAAGTCGGGGTGGGTCGTGTCGGCCCCCTCGGCGCTTTGCTGCTCGACCTCGTTTTCCAGCGCCCGGCCCAGCATATGCTCGATCAGGCCCATCCGGTCCAGATCGGCGGTGCGTTCGGTCACGATCTTGCGGCCATTGCGCAGCACGGTGACGCGGTCGGTCAGTTCGAACACCTGATCGAGGAAATGCGATACGAAGACGATCCCCAACCCGCGCTCGCGCAATCCGCGCACGACATCGAAAACCATCTCGACCTCGCGCGCGTCGAGGCTGGCGGTGGGCTCGTCGAGGATCAGCACCTTGCCCGACAAGGCAACCGCGCGGGCGATGGCGATGATCTGCTGGATGGCGACGGAATAATTGCCAAGGTCGCGATCGACATCGAGTTCCAGCCCGTATTGACGCAGCATCTCGCGCGCCTCGGCCCGCATGGCGCGGGTATCGATTAGGCCGAAACGGCGTGGCTCGCGCCCGAACATCAGGTTCTGCGCCACGGTCAGGTTCGGCAGCAGGTTCACTTCCTGGTAGACCGTTCCGATACCCAGTTCCTGCGCCTCGACGGTGGAGCGGGGTGCGATCTGCGCTCCGTCCAGCGCAACCGTCCCGCCATCGCGGTGATAGGCGCCGGTCAGGCATTTGATCAGTGTTGATTTGCCCGCGCCGTTCTCGCCCAGCAGCGCATGGACCTCGCCCGCGGCCAGGTCGAAATCGACCCCGTCGAGCGCAAGCGTGCCGGGAAATGTCTTGGTCAGCGAACGGATGGAAAGCAGCATGGCGTCATTCCCTGCCGGAACGGCCGGGCCGCGACAGGCGCGGTCCGGCCATGGTCATCAATAACCCAGACCCTTGCGGGCCTCGTATTCACCCGTCGGATCGTCGTCCTGCGTGAACAGCCTGGACTCGGTCTGGATGAATTTCTCGGGCGCGGTGCCATCGGCCCAATAGGCCTCCAGCACGTCAAAGGCCGGACCCGCCATGTTGGGCGTCAGCTCGACCGTGGCATTGGCCTCGCCATCCGCCATGGCCTTGAAGATATCTGGCACGGCATCGATCGACACGACCAGGATATCCTCGCCCGGCGCCAGCCCGGCCTCCTTGATCGCCTGGATCGCGCCCACCGCCATGTCGTCATTATGGGCGTAAAGCGCGCAGATATCCTTGCCGCCATTCTCGGCCTGCAGGAAGCTTTCCATCACCTCCTTGCCCTGGGCGCGGGTAAAATCGCCGGTCTGGCTGCGGACGATCTCCATGTTGTCATGACCCTCGATGGCGTTCTCGAAGCCGGTCTTGCGGTCGATGGCCGGGGTCGAGCCTGTCGTTCCCTGCAACTCGACGATACGGCATTCCTCGTCGCCGACCGCATTCACCAGCCATTCGCCCGCGACCTCGCCCTCGTGGACAAGGTTCGAACCCACTGCGGTCAGATACAGTTCATCAGAGCTGTCCACCTGCCGGTCGAGCAGGACCACCGGGATCTCGGCCTCCTGCGCCTCTTCCAGCACCGAGTCCCAACCCGTGGCCACGACCGGGGCCAGTAGGATCGCATCCACGCCTTGCGCGATGAAGGACCGGATCGCGGCGATCTGGTTCTCCTGCTTCTGCTGCGCGTCCGAGAAGCGCAGATCGATGCCTCGCTCTTCGGCCTGCTGCTTGGTCAGCGTGGTTTCCGCCGCCCGCCAGCCCGATTCCGAGCCGATCTGGGCAAAGCCCACCGTTTCACCCTCGGCCAGCGCCGAAGCTGCCGTCACCGCCAATATGGCGGCGCTTCCCAGCAAAGTCCTGATCTTCATCTTTTCCCCTCCCTCCGGGTTTTGAAATTCTCGCGAAACCGTTTCTTTTCAGCCTCGCAGGTCTTCGGGCAACAGCGCCTCGGGCAGGTTCTGGAAACAGACCAGCCGCAGGAAGCGGCGGATCGCCAGGGTGCCGACGCTGGTGGCTCCGAAATTCGTCGATGCGGGATAGGGGCCGCCATGCACCATCGCATCGCAAACCTCGACCCCGGTGGGCCAGCCATTGGCCATGACCCGTCCCGCCTTGCGTTCGAGTACCGGCATCAGGCGGCGGGCAAGCGGCGTGTCCCCTTCGTCCATCTGCAGGGTCGCGGTCAACTGCCCCTCCAGTCCGCGTGCCAGCTCCAGCATCTGGTCCTCGTCGCGGGTGGTGACGATCAGGCCGAGCGGGCCGAAGACTTCCTCGCCAAGCGCATGGTCGCGCAGGAAATCATCGGCGCTGGTCTTGTAGATATTCGGCAAGGCATTGCGGCCGGGGCTTTCGGTCTCGACCACCGCCGAGGCCAGTGCGGCCACGCGCCCAGCCCCCTGACGGTAAGCCTCTGCGATACCGTCGGTCAGCATCACCTGCCCTGCCGGATCGGCCAGTGCGGCACGGGCGGCCTCGGTAAAGCTTTCGGCCGTATCGCCCTCTGGCAGGATCACCAGTCCCGGATTGGTGCAGAACTGCCCCGCCCCCATCGTCAGGCTGCCCGTCCAGCCCTCGGCAATCGCCTTGCCGCGAGCCGCCAGGGCCTGCGGCAGGACGAAGCAGGGATTGATGCTGCCCAGTTCCCCGAAAAACGGGATCGGCTCGGGCCGCGCGGCGCAAAGATCGAACAGCGCCCGGCCGCCACGCAGACTGCCGGTGAAGCCTACCGCCTTGATCAGCGGGTGCTGGACCAATGCCGCTCCAACCTCGTGGCTGTCGCCATGGATGAATGAAAACACGCCCTTGGGCATGCCGGTTCGGGCGATGGCGGCATGGATCGCCTCGGCCACGATCTCGCCGGTGCCGGGATGGGCGGGATGGCCCTTGACCACCACCGGACAGCCTGCGGCCAGCGCCGAGGCGGTATCCCCCCCGGCGGTCGAGAAGGCGAGCGGGAAATTCGAGGCACCAAACACCGCGACCGGGCCAATGGGCCGCTGGATCATTCGCAGATCGGGGCGCGGCAAAGGCTGGCGGTCAGGCAAGGCCTTGTCATGGCGGCGGTCGAGATAGTCGCCCTTGCGGATATGTTCCGCGAACAGGCGAAGCTGGCCGGTGGTGCGCCCGCGCTCGCCCTGCAGCCGTGCCTCGGGCAAGCCGGTTTCCTGCGTGCCGATCTCGGTGATCGCATCGGCTCGCGCCTCGATCTCGTCTGCTATCGCGTCCAGGAAAGCGGCGCGCTCCTCTCGGGTCGTATAGCCATAGGACCAGAAGGCCTCTTCGGCGGCCTCGACAGCGCGGTTCACCAGATCGACGGTCCCGGTGCTGAACTCATGCACTGGCCCATGCGCGGGAGTCGAGGAAAAGCTGTGATCCGCCCCGACCCATTCGCCTGCGACCAGATGTTTGCCATGCGGTGTGAAAGTCATTGCGTTTCCTTCTAGAATTCAAAATCTTCGACAATGTTGCGGCGACCCAATGTGAAGGCGTCCGAGACCTGCACCATCGGCGACAGATCGACATCCGAGACCCCGCCCCGGACCAGTTCCGCCATCCGGGCATAAAGCGCGGGATACTCGCCCATGATGCTGTCCTCGCCCCCGGCGGGCTGGCCGTCGATCTCGATCACATTACCACCCATGCGCAGCGCCAATTTCCCGGCATCGGTGAAAAATTCCATGTCCCAGGTCTGCGGGCCTTCCTGCCGGAAATCGAAATCGGCCGAGATGTTCTGCGTGAATGCCAACCGGGCAGCGATGGGTGCCTGGCGATTGGCCGGGAAATCCAGTTCGGCGCCTGTCAGATGCACCGGATCGGGCAGGATTTCGGTCAGGATCGACAGTGCGTTGATGCCGGGATCGAACACGCCCATGCCACCGGGCTCGAAAATCCAGTCTTGCCCGGGATGCCATTTACGCACATCCTCGCGCCAGGTGATGCGGCCTTCGCGGATCGTCTTGCCCGCCAGCCACGCCTTGGCCCCGGCGACCGCATGAGCCATGCGCGAATGCCATGTCGCGAACAGGCTGACGCCTTGCGCCTGTGCCAGATCGGCCAAAGCATGAACCTCGGACAGGGTCGCACCGGGAGGCTTTTCCAGCATCAGGTGCCGCCCCGCCCGCAGCGCCGCCTGCGCCGCGGCAAAGCGCGGCACCGGCGGTAGGCAAAGGCTGACGAGTTCGATGTCGGGACGCGCTTCCAGCATGTCCTCGATCCGGGTGAACGCCTCGACACCCTCGACGGTGCCACTGCGCGAGACCGTGGCGGCCAGTTCCCAATCCGGGCTGGCCGCGATCGCGGGGACATGCTGATCGAGTGCGATCTTTCCGATGCCGACAAGTGCAAGCTTCATCAATGGCTGTCCTTTCCGACCGGATTGCCCCGGCAGCCTTTCAGGAAGTCCAGATCGGCGCCGGTATCCGCGCCGCCGACATGTTGCTGATGCAGCCATGCATAACCGCTTTCGGCCTGCTCATGCCTTGGTTGCCACTCGGCCAAACGGGCGGCGAGATCCTCGTCGCTGATTTCAAGATGCAGGCGGCGGTTCGGCACATCCAGCTCGATCATGTCGCCATCCCGCACCACGGCCAAGGGACCGCCCGCCGCAGCTTCGGGGGAGGTATGCAGAATGACGGTGCCATAGGCCGTGCCCGACATGCGCGCATCCGAGATCCGAACCATGTCGGTGATGCCCTTTTTCAGCACCTTGGGCGGCAGGCCCATATTGCCGACCTCGGCCATGCCCGGATAGCCCTTTGGCCCGCAATTCTTCAGCACCATCACGCAGGTCTCGTCGATATCCAGCGCGTCACCGTTGATCCGCGCCTTGTAGTCGTCGATATCCTCGAACACGACCGCCCTGCCCCGATGGGTCAAAAGATGCGGGCTGGCGGCGGAAGGTTTCAGCACCGCGCCGTTCGGGGCAAGATTGCCGCGCAGAACGGCAATGCCGCCTTGCTGCGTCAGTGCCTTCTCGGTGGGCCGGATGACATCATCGTTGTGGTTGATGACGTCCTTGACCTCGTCCCATATCGCCCGGCCCGAAACCGTCAGCGCATCGCGGTTCAGCAGGCCCGCCTCGCCCAAGCGCTTGATGACGACGGGCAGACCGCCCGCATAGAAGAACTCTTCCATCAGGTATTCGCCCGAGGGCATCAGGTTGACGATGGTCGGCACGTCGCGCCCGCAGCGGTCCCAGTCATCCAGCGTCACGTCAACCCCCACCCGGCCCGCAAGCGCCAGCAGATGCACCACCGCATTGGTCGAACCGCCGATGGCGCCATTGGTGCGGATCGCGTTCTCGAACGCCTGCTTGGTCAGGATGTCCGAGGGTTTCAGATCGTCCTTGACCATCTGCACGATCCGCCGCCCGGAAAGCTGCGCCATCACGCGGCGGCGCGAGTCCACAGCCGGAATCGCGGCATTGCCCGAAAGCGCCATGCCCAGGGCCTCGGCCATGCTGGCCATCGTCGATGCCGTGCCCATCGTGTTGCAGGTGCCGGATGACCGCGACATGGATTGCTCGGCCTCCAGGAATTCTTCCTGCGTCATCTCGCCCGCCTTCACGGCTTCCGAGAACTTCCACAGATGGGTGCCCGAACCGACCCGCTCACCCCGGAAATAGCCGTTCAGCATCGGCCCGCCGGTGACGACGATGGAGGGGATATCGGTCGATGCCGCCGCCATCATCAGCGAAGGCGTGGTCTTGTCGCAGCCGACCAGCAGCACCGCGCCATCCATCGGCTGGCCGCGAATGGTTTCCTCGATGGCCAGCGCGGCGAGGTTGCGGAACATCATCGCCGAGGGGCGGAAGGTGTTTTCCGAGGCCGAGAATACCGGCACCTCGACGGGAAAACCCCCGGCCTCCCACACACCCGCCTTCACCTTTTCGGCCAGCTCCCGCAGATGGCCGTTGCAGGGGGTCAGGTCCGACCATGTGTTCAGGATGCCGATGATCGGGCGCCCATCGAACAGGTCATGCGGATAGCCCTGATTTTTCAGCCAGCCGCGATGATAGATCGTATCGCGCGAATTGCCGCCATACCATTCCTGCGAACGCAGCTTGCGGGGCCAGGGTGCGGGAGTGAAGGACATTCAGGGCCTCAGAGTGCTTGGACGGAGACGGGTTCCGACCCGGCCGCCTGCTGTTCCAGGGGATTACGCAGCGCGTGCCCGAAGGCGTCGCAGGCAATCTCGAATTCGTCGCCCGGCTGGACGGTTACCCCATCGGCGAATGACAGGGTCGCGGTGCCGAAGAAATGCACATGCACGTCACCGGGCTGGCGGAACAGCTCGTATTTGAAATGGTGATGTTCCAGGTTGGCAAGGCTGTGGGACATGTTCCCTTCGCCCGACAGGAACGGCTTTTCCCAAACGGTCTTGCCGTCGCGAAGGACCCGGCTGGCGCCTTCGACATGCTGCGGCAGATCACCCAGCAGCATCTCGGGGCCGTAGCTTGCGGGGCGCAGCTTGGAATGGGCGAGCCACAGGTAATTGCCGCGCTCGGTCACATGGTCCGAGAACTCGTTGGCAAGCGCGAAGCCAAGGCGGAAGGGCCGCCCATCCGGACCGATCACGTAGAGCCCCGCGATCTCGGGCTCCTCTCCGGCATCCAGCGCGAAGGGGGGCGAGGTCAGCGCCGCTCCCGGTGCAACGGCGGCATGACCGTTGCCCTTGTAGAACCATTCGGGCTGCACGCCGGCCTCACCCGCACGCGGCTTGCCGCCTTCCAGCCCCATCCGGAACATCTTCATGCTGTCGGTCATGTCCTCGGGATCGGCTTTCTGGTGCATGGAATCCCGCGTCGAAGCGGATCCCAGATGCGTCAGGCCCGTCCCGGTCAGGTGCAGATGCGCCGGATCAGGATGATCCAGCGGCAAGAGCATCCGTCCCTCGGCCAAGGCCGCCGCCAGATCGACCGTCTCGCCCAGCCCGCGCGCAGCGATCTCATCGCCCAGCTTGCGACCAGCCGCGATCGCGGCCAGCGCCAGGTCGAGCGTGCTTGCAGCGCCGGAAACGACCCGGGCCTCCTCTCCTTCACGCATGGCGACGGCACGGCTGCCATCGGGCAATCGGATTTGCGACAGAAGCATGGGTCAGCCTTCCTTGTTCTTGTTGTAGACGTCGAAAAACACGGCGGCGAGAAGCACCAGGCCCTTGATGACCTGTTGGTAGTCGATGCCGATCCCAAGGATCGACATGCCGTTATTCATCACCCCCATGATGAAGGCACCCACGACCGCGCCGACGATCTTGCCGGAACCGCCCGCCATCGATGCCCCACCGATGAAGACGGCGGCGATCACGTCCAGCTCGACCGCGAAGCCCGCTTTCGGGGTGGCGGTGTTCAGCCGCGCCGCAAAGACCAGCCCGGCCAGCGCCGCCAGAAGCCCCATATTCACGAAGGTCAGGAAAGTCAGCCGCTCGGTCCGGATGCCGGACAGCTTGGCGGCCTTGGCATTGCCGCCCACGGCATAGATGCGGCGTCCAAGCGTCGTGCGCTCGGTGATGAAGACATAGATCACCGTCAGGATCACCATCGACAGCAGCACATTGGGCAGGCCACGGAACCATGCCAGCTTCCATGTCACGAACAGAAGCGCGAAGGCGACGACGGCGTTGCGTGCCACGAACAGCCCCCATGGCTCGTCCTCGATACCATAACGCATGTTGCGGGAGCGGTTGCGCAGGGCCAGCCAGACCAGCACCAGCACCGCCGCCACTCCGACCGCCAGTGCCACCATGTTCGGCTTGTCCGCACCGAACAGGTCGGGGATGAAGCCGGTGGAGAGCGACTGGAAATTGCCCGGGAACGGACCGATGGACTGCCCGGCCAGAAGCCACAGAGACAAGCCCCGGAACACCAGCATCCCGGCCAGTGTCACGATGAAGGAGGGGATTTTCCAATAGGCGACGAAATAGCCCTGAACCGCCCCGATCAGCATGCCGACGATCAGGCAGATCGCCATCGCAACGCCGACAGGCAGTTTCCACGATACGATCATCACCGCGGCCAGCGCGCCGATGAAGCCCATGACGGATCCCACCGACAGATCGATATTGCCGCCGACGATCACCAGCAGCATGCCAAGCGCCATGATGATGATATAGCTGTTCTGCAGGAACAGGTTGGTGATGTTCACCGGCCGCAGAAGCGTGCCGCCGGTCACGATCTGGAAAAACGCCATGATCGCGATCAGCGCGAATAACAGCCCGTATTCTCGGATATGCTTGGCGATATATGCGCCGATCCCGAGACCCGGCGCGCGTTCGGTCTGTTCCATGCTGTCCTACTCCCTGACGATCAGCGACATGATGCTTTCCTGCGAGGCGTCCTCTGCCTGCAATTCGCCCACGAAACTGCCCTCGTTCATGACATAGATCCGGTCGCACATGCCCAGCAGTTCGGGCATCTCGGACGAGATCATGATGACGGCCTTTCCGGCCGCGCTGAGATCGTTGATGATATTGTATATTTCGTATTTCGCGCCGACATCGATGCCACGTGTCGGCTCGTCCAGGATCAGCACCTCGGGCTCGGTGAACAGCCATTTGGCCAGCACCACCTTCTGCTGATTGCCGCCCGACAGGTTCATCACCTTCTGGAACACGCTCGGCGTGCGGATATTCATCACCTTGCGGTATTTCTCGGCCACCTCGGTCTCGCGGTTCTCATCGACCACGCCGCGATTGGCGACCCCATCGAGATTCGCCAGGATGGTGTTGCGGCGGATCGTCTCGTCCAGGATCAGGCCAAGCGTCTTGCGGTCCTCGGTCACATAGGCAAGCCCCGCCGCGATCGCCTTGTCCACCGCCGACAAATCGACCGGCTGGCCGCGCATCGATGCCTGACCCGAGATATTGCGGCCATAGCTGCGGCCGAAGATGCTCATCGCAAGCTCGGTGCGCCCCGAGCCCATCAGCCCGGCGATGCCCACGACCTCTCCGGCACGGACATTCATCGACAGGTCACGGATCACCTGCCGGTCGGCATGCTCGGGATGCCAGACATTCCAATCCTTGACCTCGAACACCACGTCACCCGCCCGCCGCTCGCGATCCGGATAGCGATGCGCCATGTCGCGCCCGACCATGTCGCGCACGATGCGATCCTCGGTCAGGTCGCCGCCGCGCGCGTCGATGGTCGAGATGGTCGCCCCGTCGCGGATCACCGTGACGCTGTCGGCAACCCGGCGAACCTCGTTCAGCTTGTGGCTGATGATGATCGAGGTGACCCCCTGCCCCTTCAGTTCCAGCAACAAATCCAACAGTGCCTGGCTGTCGGCCTCGGACAGGGCCGCGGTGGGCTCATCAAGGATCAGCAGGCGGACATCCTTGGAGAGCGCCTTGGCGATCTCGACCAGTTGCTGCTTGCCGACGCCAAGACCGTCCACCTTGATCCCCGGAGCCTCGCGCAGCCCAACCTTGGCCAGCAGGCCCTCGGTCTGGCGGAAGGTCTCGCGCCAGTTGACGACACCGTTGCTGGCGCGTTCATTGCCCAGGAAGATATTCTCGGCAATCGACAAGAGCGGCACCAGCGCCAGTTCCTGGTGGATGATGATGATGCCGCGATCCTCGCTGTCGCGGATGCCGCCGAACTCGGCGGTCTGGCCGTCATAGACGATCTCGCCCTCGTAGCTGCCGGCGGGATAGACGCCTGACAGCACCTTCATCAGGGTGGATTTGCCTGCACCATTCTCGCCGCAAATCGCGTGGATCTCGCCCTCGCGCACCGAGAGACTGACATTGTCCAGGGCTTTCACGCCCGGAAATGTCTTGGTGATATTACGCATCTCCAAAAGCGCGGTCATGCAACTTCCCCTGTAACGGCTGCGGATACCCCCCTTCTTCTTTACCGAAATACCTTCGGGGGGCCGTCGGTTGCGGCGCCACTGGTCCGAGAACCAGCCGGCGGCGGGGGGCAGACAGCCCCCGACGATCACGGGACGCAGATACCGGTTATTTCAGCTGATCTTCACTGTAATAACCCGATCCGATCAGCACCTCTTCCCAGTTCGAGGAATCCACCGGCAGCGGCTCCAACAGATAGGAGGGCACGACCTTGACGCCATTGTCATAGGTTTCGGTATCGTTGATCTCGGGCTCCTCGCCCTTCAGCATCGCATCGACCATGCCGACGGTGACCTTGGCCAGTTCGCGCGTATCCTTGAAGATCGTCGCATATTGTTCGCCTGCGACGATCGACTTGACCGACTGCACCTCGGCGTCCTGCCCCGAAACGATCGGCATGGCCAGATCGCCCGAGCCGTATCCCACGCCCTTCAGCGAGGACAGGATACCGATGGACAAGCCGTCATAGGGCGACAGCACGCCATGCAGGGTCTTGTCGGTGTAATTTGCCGAAAGCAGGTTATCCATCCGCGATTGCGCGGTCGCCGGATCCCAACGCAGCGTGCCGACCGTATCCATGCCCATCTGGCCCGACGGAATCACGACATCGCCCGCGTCGATCAACGGCTGCAAAACCGACATCGCGCCATCATAGAAGAAATAGGCGTTGTTGTCGTCGGGGCTGCCACCGAACAATTCGACATTCCAGGGCTTCTCGTCGGGGAAACGCTCTTCCAACCCCTGGACCAGCGTGTTCGCCTGCTGCACGCCGACCTTGAAATTGTCGAAAGTGGCATAGTAATCGACATCCGGCGTGTCGCGGATCAGGCGGTCATAGGCGATCACCTTGATATCGGCGGCCTTGGCATTGGCCAGCGCGTTCGACAGCGTGGTGCCGTCGATGGCCGCGATCACCAGGACATTGACGCCCTTGGTGATCATGTTCTCGACCTGGGCAAGCTGGTTCGGGATATCGTCCTCGGCATATTGCAGATCGGTCTCGTAACCCGCTTCCTGGAACTGCTTGACCATGTTGTTGCCATCATCGATCCAGCGGGCCGAGGATTTCGTTGGCATCGAGATGCCGACGGTTTCAGCCATGGCGCCAAAGGCAAGCCCGGAAACGCCGATCGCAAGCGCGATAGCGGCAGTGGTGAATTTCATCGTAAACCTCCCTCTGAGCGGCAGAACCCTTTCGTCCTGCCCAAATGACCACCCCTTCGCCGGAGCGGCATCCGCGAAACGCTTACCAAGCCGACAACATGATGGTAAAATGACATCTTCCGCCATCTGCATAGCGAAACTGATATGTCAAAGCCTCCATCTCGCCTGATGCTCAAGCCTGCGCAGCTCCGGCTGATCCACGAGATCGCCCGGCACGGGCAACTCCAGATGGCCGCCGAAAGCTGCGCGATGACGCAACCCGCCGCCTCGCGCATGCTGGCCGAGATCGAGCGACTGGTGGATGCGCGGCTGTTCCTGCGTCAACCCAAGGGCATGGAGCCGACCGAGATCGGCCAGACCGTCCTGCGCCGCGCCCGGGTCATCCTGCGGGAGATGTTCAGCATGGCAACCGACGTCCAGGAAATGCAGGGCGGGATTGCCGGGTCGGTGCGGGTCGGTGCGGTGACCGGACCGGCGGTCGGCTACCTCGTCTCGGCCATCCGCGAGATCAAGGCACAGGCGCCCGAGGCCGATATCACCGTCGATGTCCTGCCGTCACGCGATCTGCTGACGCATCTGGCGGCCGGGGACATGGATTTCGTGCTGGCCCGGATCCTGCCCGAGTTCGACAGCCGGGATTTCAACATCCTGCCCATGCGCGACGAGAAGGTCAGCTTCCTGGCGCGGGCCAGCCACCCTCTCTCGCGTGCGGCCTCGGTCACACTGACCGAATTGATCGATTACGAATGGATCATGCAGCAACGCGGCGCCCCGATCCGCGAGGCCACGCTGGCTGCCTTTGCCAGTGTCGGGCTGCCCGATCCCCGCAATATCGTGAGCAGCCCCTCGCTCTTGCTGACCATCGCCTATCTGGCGCAAAGCGACGCGGTATCGGCAATGTCGGACGAGGTCGCGCAATTGCTGCTGCGCCCGCCGATCAGTGCGGGGCTGACAACCCTGCCCATGCCGCATGAGATCCGCGTTTCGCCCTATTATCTGCTCAGCCTGCGCCGTCGCCCTCTATCGCCGCTGGCATTACGGTTACGGGATTCAGTCATCCGGCATTCGAAACTCCTGACCCGGAATGACATGGTCTAAAGACAGCGCGGCTTGCCTGATATGCCTCAACCATACGGGAAGGTCGAACACCCGTCGGTGATCTGGAGATCCCGGGCCCCGCCTAGTGCAATTCCGCCTTAGGCAATTGCTGCGAGGCCAGCCAGCCGATCAAGAGCCCGGTGCAAAGCGGACCCATGGCGGTCGGCCCGATCAGCAGCAATGCGATCAACATCGCAGCCAGCGGCTTGCCCATACCCACGGTCAGGGCACCGCCGATCCCCGCCACCAGGGCGACAGTCACCGGGATCTGGGGCAACATCCAGACCGCCGCACCACCCGCCGCCGCGCCGGCAAAGATCAGCGGGAACACGGCTCCACCACGCCATCCAGACGCCAAGCACAAAGCAAGAGCCAAGATCTTCAGGGCTGCCAGTGCCAGCAAGGCGATCATTCCATTCTCCTGCCCCAGAAGCAGCATCTCCTGCAATTCGTGATGGCCGGAAAACCGCAGGATCGGGAAGGCGCTTGCCAACAGCGCGAACAGGACGGTTCCGATCAGCGTCTGCTGCCATATCGTCCCGAATCGCGACAAACCGCCCCGTATCGCGATCAGCGATCCATGAAACAGCCAGCCCATGGCAGCCCCAAATATACCCGGCAGCACCGCAAGAATGATCTCGCTGCCGTCTCCTGCCGCGACATGGGTGGGCAAATCCACATGCAATGCATCCTCGGGTAAAATCCGCCGCGCCACCATCAGGAAGCCTGCGAGTCCGGCCAGCGCAGCGGCAAATAGCTGCCATTTCGGGGCTTGCTGCTCCTCTCCCAGCAACATGCTCCGCCAGGGGGCGATCCATAAAGCCCGCCAAGGGCACCGGCCGCGCCGATTTCGCCAACCATGTCAACGGGATGATGCAGCCGCGCCAGCAAAGCGGTAACCAGCACCGATAATTCCGCCACGACAGCCAGGATTCCAGCCTCGGGACCGACCGCGCCGCCGAAGCCTACCGCGATGACTGCGGTCAGCGCCAGAATTCCGGTCTTGCGGATCTGCGTGGCGGCAGGCTGATGCGCCAGGGCGATCTGCCTCGACAGGCCGATCCCGTCGCTGCGGCTGCGAAGCAGCGCGATGATGCCGCCGCCGGCAAGGATCACGACGAAGATATACCACGGGGTTTCAGGTCCGGACCAGACCAGATGCGATACCAACCCCATGCCCCACAAGACCGACGCCGCAGTCATCCCCGCAATGAAACCATAGGAAACGGCAATCACCCCCCTGATCACTGCTGACCCCGTTTCCCGCGGCCACCGCGTCGCGAGGAGATGATGGCATCGGCAATAGCGCTGGCCGAAGCAACGAACAGCCCCAACCCTACCAGCACATAACCCATGGTGAACAACTTGCCTGGAACGGTCTGCGGGACCAGATCCCCGTAGCCTATCGTCGAGATGGTGATGACCGAAAAGTAGAAAGCGTCGAGCAGCCCCCATCCCTCGGCCCAGCTATAGAAAAATGCCGCACCGGCGATCAGGCTGAAGGTCAGCGCCATCAGCCCGCGCACCTGCCCGTCCCTTAGCGCCACCCGCAACCCAAGCCAAAGATCCTGTATTGGTCTCATCGCGTGTCTCCCTTCGGGTTCCGGTTCACAGCAACCATTCGACGGGCAGCAGACCGATCACTGTCAGCATCACCTGCTGCATCCATGTCGCGCCGGGTTCCTCCTGATAAACCCGGGAATCATCGGGTCCGACATCCTCGCGCCATATCATTTTGCCCTCCGGCGTCAGCGCCGGACGATAACTGACCTGCGCAAGCCCGTTATCGAATGCATCACTGATCTTTCGGGCCATCGACGGGCTGCGGATCAGGAAACCCATTTCGCAGTTCAACAGGGCCGAACGGGGATCAAAGTTGAACGAGCCGATGAAAACGCGTTCATGATCGACCGAGAATGTCTTGGCATGCAGGCTGGCACCCGACAGGCCAAGCGGCTTGACCTGAAGCCCCTCCTCGTTCGACTGAGCGCCTCGCAGCTTGAGTTCGAACAGTTCGACACCTGCCTGCAAAAGCTCGCGGCGATATTTCGCATAGCCGCCATGGACCAGAAGAACGTCGGTCGTGTTCAGCGCATTGGTCAGGATCCGGACCCGCTTGCCGGATTGCGCGAGTCCTTCGAAATAGGCCGTCCCCGCCTGGCCCGGAACGAAATAGGCCGAAACCAGGTCCACCCCTTGCCGGACATCACCCAGAATCCGCCCAAGCCTGACGATCATCAACTGGTCACGACGCGCCTGCCCCTGACCCTTGGCCGGATCGTCGACAACCAGATCGACATCCGTCCATTCGGGCCTGATCTGACCTTTTACGAAGCTTTCTGCGCTGGTCTGCGTTTCGGTGATGATCTCCTTCAATCGCTCACCACCCTCCTGCGCGGTGACATGTGCGTGGAACGCGTCCAGATCGGCGGCAAGATCGATGATCCGCTCCAGTTCGAACACCGAGGCGCTGTTCCAGTATCGATCGAACGCATCGCTGGTCTCCGACACGATCGGGCCGACGGCCAACACGTCAAGATCGACATAGAATTCCCTCCCGACCTGGAAATATTCATCGCCGATATTACGCCCTCCGATGATCGCCACCGCATTGTCGACGATCATCGCCTTGTTATGCATCCGCCTGTTCATGCGGAAGAAATCCAGCGCGTAGCCAAGCAGCTTCGGTTGACGGATGGTCGAGGGATTGAACAGTCGGATCTGGATATTTGGCTGCGCGTTCAATGTTGCCATGATCTGGTCCAGCCCGGGCACGCCATTGTCATCCAGCAGCAGCCGGACGCGCACGCCGCGAGCCCCCGCACGACGCAACGCATCGAGAAGCAGGATGCCCGAACTGTCATCATGCCAGATATAATATTGCGCATCGATAGAGTCTTCGGCCCGTTCGATCAGGGCCAAACGGCTGGCCAACGCATCCGCCCCTCCTGCCAGGGCGAGCACGCCGGATGTTCCCGGATGCGCGGCCATGCCGTCGGCAGCAAGCTTCCCCAATCCGGTTTCGGGATCCATATGGGCCGCCAGATCGGCGGGGCGTTCCGATATATCGGGAAGCGGCCAGATTTGTCGGCCAACGACGACAAAGGCCAGTGCCACAACCACGAGAATCAATACATATTTAAACAAACGCTTCAACATTCTTCCTACCGGATCACTCGTTCAATACATCGTGCAACCAGCCCACCCGAATTGTCGCATTATGGACCAGATCGGGTAGCTTCTGTCCCATATCGGACCAGTTCCGACCGATATGCAATTGAATTTACCATGATCCCTTGAGTAATAGTCAGACCATCCTGGTGCGGTCCCGTCCGAATCGACGACCGGCTTGCGCAAATCGGCTCGATCACGCATGAAGCGAGGATCGCGGTCCCGTAGCTCAACTGGATAGAGCAGCCGACTTCTAATCGGCAGGTTGAGGGTTCAAGTCCTTCCGGGATCGCCATGGCTTTCGCAACCGTCACTCGACACCCAAAATCCGGCGTTTCGACGAGCGCCGGTTATCGGGCCCAACGATCGATCCCCAAGGCGGATCACGGATTTCTCGACCTGCGCTCCGGCAATTGAACCGGAAAAGCCCGGCCCTGCCCTGTTGTGGCGTCCAAGCATAGCAGCGCGCGAAACATCCGATCGCCGCAGATAGGCCGGAAGGATCGGTGCGGGGCGATGTCACAAGAGTGACATAATTCAGTCGCGTAAGCGTCACAATTCGAGCGTAGTCAGCGACTCGCTAGTTTTCACACCCAACTCAGGGAGCATCCCTATGAAATCCATCGGCCTCACGGCAACGGCCATTTCCGTGATTGCATTGTCCGCGACCGCTGCCGCAGCTCGTGACCAGATCCAGATCGCCGGTTCCTCGACCGTGCTTCCCTATGCCACCATCGTCGCCGAAGCCTTTGGCGAGAACACCGACTTCCCGACCCCGGTCGTGGAATCGGGCGGCTCGTCGGCCGGTCTCAAGAAATTCTGCGAAGGCGTGGGCGAGAACACCGTCGATATCGCCAATGCCAGCCGCGCCATCAAGGACAGCGAGATCGAGACCTGCGCCGCCAATGGCGTGACCGATATCATCGAGGTTCGCATCGGCTATGACGGGATCGTCTTCGCCAATGCCTCCAGCGGTCCGGATTTCGTCTTTACCCCGGCCGACTGGTTCAACGCCCTGTCCGCCAAGGTCGTCAAGGACGGTGCGATTGTCGACAACGCCGCGGCCAACTGGAACGAGGTGAACCCGGATCTGCCGGAACAGCCGATCCTGGCCTTCGTTCCCGGCACCAAGCACGGCACCCGTGAAGTCTTCGAGGAAAAGGTCATCCTGGCCGGCTGCGAGGAATCGGGCGCGATGGAAGTCTTTGCCGCCGAGATGGGCGACGAGGACAAGGCTGAAGAAGCCTGCATGACGCTGCGCACCGATGGCAAGTCGGTCGATATCGACGGCGACTATACCGAGACGCTGGCCCGCATCGAAAGCGATCCCAACGGTATCGGCGTATTCGGCCTGTCCTTCTACGAGAACAACACCGACAAGCTGAAAGTGGCGACCATGTCCGGTGTAACCCCCTCGACCGAGAGCATCGCCTCGGGCGAATACCCGGTTTCGCGCCCGCTGTTCTTCTATGTCAAGAAACAGCATATCGGCGAAATCCAGGGCCTGAAGGAATATGCCGAGTTCTTCGTCGCCGATGAACTGGCCGGTCCCGATGGCCCGCTGGCCGAATATGGCCTGGTCGCGGATCCCGAACTGGCCGCGACGCAGGAAGCCGTGGTCAACGAAACGGTCATGTCGAAGTAACCCGTATCCGGGTGGCGCGGGTTTTCGCGCCACCCTGTCTTTACGCTAATTGCCATTACGCAAGGAAACGTCAGATGCCGCTGTCCTGGGCATTGCTTGCCAGCCTGCTATTGGCCGTTGCCGGTTACCTGATCGGACGCAGCCGGGCTTTCGCCGTTGCCGGTTCCGATATCCGCAGCCTGCATAGCCGCCCCATCTATCACGGTGCCAGCGTGGCGCTGATGACACTGACCCCTGCCATCATCGTGATGATCGCCGCATCGCTTCTGCGCATGGCGAAGGCGCTTTCTCCCGAAGCCGTGGGGCTTGTCGGATTGCTCGCATTGGCAGCAGGTATCGCCGGCCTGGGCTGGGGTATCACCCGTATCGGGGCCGGATACCAGGCGCGTAACGTGGTCGAGCGGATCGTGATGGGGGTGCTGATCTTCTGCTCTTCCATCGCCATTCTGACAACCGCCGGGATCGTGCTGTCACTGATTTTCGAAACCGGGCATTTTTTCCAGAAATACAATTGGCTGGACTTCTTCCTTGGAACCGAGTGGACACCGCGCTTCCAGGGCAATTCCGCATTGGGCATCCTGCCGCTGCTTTGGGGCACGCTCTATATCAGCCTGATCGCGCTGCTGGTCGCCGTGCCGATCGGGATGTTCGCCGCGATCTACATGTCGGAATATGCCAGCAAGCGCGTGCGCGGCATCGCCAAGCCCGCGATCGAGGTGCTCGCCGGGATCCCGACCATCGTCTATGGTCTTTTCGCCCTGATCACCGTCGGCCCGATGCTGCGGGATTACTTCGCACAGCCTCTGGGGCTGGGAAATTCCGGGTCATCCGTACTTACCGCCGGCCTGGTGATGGGCATCATGCTGATCCCCTTTGTCAGTTCGCTGTCCGACGACATCATCAACGCGGTGCCGCAAAGCATGCGTGACGGCGCGCTCGGCCTGGGCTCGACTCCGTCCGAGACGATCCGCCAGGTGGTACTGCCCGCCGCCTTGCCCGGCGTCGTAGGGGCGGTGCTGCTGGCCGCCAGCCGGGCCATCGGCGAGACGATGATCGTGGTGCTGGGGGCCGGAGCCGCCGCGAAGCTGGGGCTCAATCCCTTCGAGGCGATGACCACGATCACCGTCAAGATTGTCAGCCAGTTGACCGGCGACAATGATTTCGCCGCGCCCGAGACGCTGGTTGCCTTTGCCCTCGGATTGACGCTGTTTGTCATCACCCTGGGTCTGAACATTGTCGCGCTCTATATCGTGCGCAAATATCGCGAGCAGTACGAATGACCGATCTTCCGATGCCGCAATCCGGCGCCGCGCCGGTACCGAAATCCTCGCTGATGGTCGCGGATACACGCACCCGCCGCCGCAACGCCGCCGAGAAGCGCTTTCGCCTTTATGGAGCCGGTGCCATCGGGGTCGCGCTGATCGCGCTGGTCGTGCTGCTGACCTCGATCATCGGGGGCGGGGCTGGGGCGTTCCGGCAGACTTATCTGTCGATCCCCGTCGCGCTGGATGCCGAGACGCTGGACCCCAAGGGCAACCGCAACCCGGACGAGATGTCCAAGGTGCTGACCCTGTCCTATGGCAAGGTGCTGGACCGCGCGGTCGATGCCGCCGTGGGCTCGTCGGAGATCGAGATCACGGACCTGTCCGAAAAGGACATCAGCAGCCTGGTGTCGAAAGAGGCCTCGGCGCAACTGCGCAACCGGGTGCTGGCGGATCCCGAACTGGTCGGGCAGACGGTTGACGTAAACGTGCTGGTGAATGGCCGGATCGACGGTTATTTCAAGGGCCGCGTGACGATGGAAAGCGCGGCCGCCGATGCCAATACCTCGCCCCAGCAACTGATGCTGGCCGATGCGCTGAAAGAGCAGGGCATGCTGGTCACGCGCTTCAACTGGAACTTCATCACCAATCCCGATGCCTCGGACCAGCGACCCGAGGCGGCAGGCGTTGGCGTGGCGATCCTTGGCTCGTTCTACATGATGCTGGTGGTGCTGTTGCTTGCCGTGCCCATCGGTGTGGCAGCGTCGATCTATCTTGAGGAATTCGCGCCGAAGAACCGCTGGACCGACGTGATCGAGGTGAATATCTCGAACCTCGCCGCCGTGCCGTCCATCGTGTTCGGTATCCTCGGGCTCGCCGCCTTCATCAATTTCGCCGGCTTGCCGCAATCGGCACCTGTCGTTGGCGGGCTGGTCCTGACACTGATGACATTGCCGACGATCATCATCTCGACCCGTGCCGCGCTGAAGGCGGTGCCGCCCTCGATCCGTGACGCGGCGCTTGGTGTCGGCGCCTCCAGGATGCAATCGGTGTTTCACCATGTCCTGCCGCTGGCCATGCCCGGCATCCTGACCGGCACGATCATCGGGCTGGCGCAGGCCCTGGGCGAAACCGCGCCGCTGCTGCTGATCGGCATGGTGGCCTTCGTCCGCGAATTCCCCGCCGCCCCGCCCGAGGGGCTGTTCGATCCCGCCTCGGCCCTGCCGGTGCAGGTCTATAACTGGACGCAGCGCGCCGACCCGGCATTCGTCGAGCGGGCCTCCGGGGCAATCATCGTGCTGCTGATTTTCCTTTTCTGCATGAACTTGCTGGCCATTTTCCTGCGCCGCCGGTTCGAGCGCCGTTGGTAATATCGGCGAGAGGAGCCTAGAATAATGTACGACATCAACCGAGCGGAGAGCGCCGTGACCCAGCAGGATATCAAGATCTCGGCCAGGAATGTGCAGGTCTATTACGGTGACACGCATGCCATCAAGGATGTGAATGTCGAGATCCTCGACAAGACCGTGACGGCCTTCATCGGACCTTCGGGCTGCGGCAAATCGACCTTCCTGCGCTGCATCAACCGGATGAACGACACCATCGATATCGCGCGTATCGAGGGCCAGATCCGGCTGGACGGAGAGGATATCTACGATCGCCGCGTCGATCCCGTGCAGCTTCGCGCCAAGGTCGGCATGGTGTTCCAGAAACCGAACCCCTTCCCGAAATCGATCTATGACAATGTCGCCTATGGCCCGCGCATCCATGGCCTCGCCCGCAACAAGACCGAACTGGACGAGATCGTCGAGAAATCGCTGCGCGGATCCGCTTTGTGGAACGAGGTCAAGGACCGGCTGGATGAGCCGGGCACCGGCCTTTCGGGCGGTCAGCAGCAGCGTCTGTGCATCGCCCGCGCCGTGGCCACCGCGCCCGAGGTGTTGCTGATGGACGAACCCTGCTCTGCGCTTGATCCGATTGCCACCGGCCAGGTCGAGGAACTGATCGACCAGCTGCGCTCGGAATATTCGGTCGTCATCGTGACGCACTCGATGCAGCAGGCCGCCCGCGTCAGCCAGAAGACCGCCTTTTTCCACCTGGGCAACCTGGTGGAATATGGCGAGACCGACGATATCTTTACCAAGCCACAGGATTCACGCACCGAGGCCTATATCTCGGGCCGCATCGGCTGACCCCGGAGGAGACAGGAATGATCAACCGCGACAAGCATATATCCTCCGCGTTCGACCGCGACCTGGAGACGATCCAGGCGCAGGTCGTCAAGATGGGCGGCATGGTCGAGGTGGCCATCTCGGACGCCGCGACAGCGCTGGAAGCCCGGGACGAGGACCTGGCCGATGAGGTTCGCCGCCGCGACAAGGCCATCGACACGCTGGAATTGCAGATCAACGAGGAGGCCGCGCGGCTGATCGCCCTGCGCGCGCCCACGGCCACCGATCTGCGCATGGTGCTGGCGGTGATGAAGATCGCCGCCTCGCTGGAGCGCGTGGGCGATTACGCCAAGAACATGGCCAAGCGGACCGATGTGCTGACGCAGATGCCGGTGATCGAGGGCTCGGGCATGGCGATCCGCCGCATGTCGCAGGCGGTCAGCAAGATGCTGCAGGATGCGCTGGACAGCTATATCCGCCGCGATGGTGAACTGGCCGAGGATGTCCGCCAGCGCGACCTTGAGGTGGACCAGATGTATAACGCGCTGTTCCGCGAGTTCCTGACCCATATGATGGAGGACCCGCGCAACATCACCGCCTGCATGCATCTGCATTTCATCGCCAAGAATGTCGAGCGGATGGGCGATCATGCGACCTCGATTGCCGAGCAGGTGATCTACCTGGTGACCGGAGAATTGCCGGATGACAGCCGGCCCAAGGCCAGCAGCGTGTCTGCCGATGCGGGCATTGCGAGAAGTGAGGGATAAGAGATGACGACACAGGCCCCTTGCGTATTGGTTGTCGAAGACGAGAACGCGCAGCGCGAGGTCCTGCAATACAATCTCGAGGCCGAGGGCTTCGAGGTCGTGGTCGCCGATAATGGCGAGGACGCCCTGCTGCTGGTGCAGGAGGAGCAGCCCGATCTGCTGGTGCTGGACTGGATGCTGCCCAAGGTCTCGGGGATCGAGGTCTGCCGCCAGGTCAAGGCTGATCCGGCGACCCGCGGGATACCCATCATCATGCTGTCGGCGCGCAGCGAGGAAACCGACCGGGTGCGCGGCCTGGAAACCGGCGCCGATGACTACGTCGTCAAGCCTTATTCCGTGGTCGAGTTGATGGCCCGGCTGCGCACGCAACTGCGCCGCACCCGCCCTGCGACCATGGGCGAGAGGCTGAGTTTCGGCGACATCATCCTTGATGCGGCCGAGCACCGGGTCTTTCGTGCGGGACAACCGCTGCATCTGGGACCGACGGAGTTCCGGCTGCTGTCCACGCTGATGGAAAAGCCGGGCCGGGTCTGGACGCGCGAGCAGTTGCTGGACCGGGTCTGGGGGCGCGACATCTATGTCGATACCCGCACCATCGACGTGCATGTGGGGCGGCTGCGCAAGGCGCTGATGACCAATGGCGGTGACAATCCGGTGCGCACCGTGCGCGGCACCGGCTACGCGCTTGGCTGACAGTCTGCCCGATTTTGGGCCGGGCGGAGTCTCGGGGCGATTGCGTCGGCGGGCGGGTCTGCCCCATGTGCCGGGAACACGGCCCCTTGGCTCCGATCTTGCCGGGCTGGTGCTGGAACCCGCGCTGATTGTGGAATGCCCTTCCGGGGACGTGGCCTGATCCGACAGGCTGGGACATATGTACCGACGCGATGATCGCAAGGCAGGCTGGCGATCGCTTTCACGCCCTGCCCGCCCGACGAACGCGGTCCGGGCACAGATTGAAGGCCGCCTTTCCGTCCGGTTCACTCCGTCACATAGCCCGGGATCTGCAAGGTCCCGTTTTCGTCGCCGCGCCGCAAGCCAGGGCGATGGTGAGGCGAATATCCAGGCATTGTCACACAAATGAGATGCAGAATTTGTAACGACACCACATCCGAATATCCAATTCGGGACCAAGCCAACCGGATCAAGCGAGGAACTTCAAGATGGACCCTAAATCGACCGTGCACCTGTCCTGGGACGAGTTCGATGAATTGCGCAACCCGCGCTCTGCCGAAAACGATTTTGACCGCGTGGTCGAGGCGGCCATCTCGCGCCGGGGCTTCCTCGGTGGTGCGCTTGCATTCGGGTCGGGTGCGATGGTGTTCGGCTCCGGCGTGCTCGGCTCGGCAAGCTCGGCGCGGGCCCAGGCTGCTGCCTTTGCGTTCGAACCGATCAGCATCTCTACCGATTTCGATGTCCATGTCCCGCAAGGCTACCAGTGGCAGCCGCTCGTCAAATGGGGGCAGGCGCTGTTTTCCGAAGCCGAGGGTGCCTATTCTCCCGAAACCGGGGTTCCGGTCGCCATGTCGGACAAGGTGTTCGGAGAGAATACCGACGGGATGGAAACCTTCGAGGATGAAGGCCATGTGCTGCTCGCCATCAACTCGGAATATGTGAACCCCGAGACCAACCTGCCTGCCGCTTCGGAAGGTGTGCCGCAAAACGCGGATGAGGTGATGCTGCTCAAGAACATGCAGGGTGTCACCGTTCTGGAAATCGCGAATGATGATAACGGCTGGCAGGTCGTTCTCGACAGCCCCTATAACCGCCGTATCACCCACGAAACCCAGATGACAATGGACGGCCCGGCGGCCGGTTCCGATCTGGTCAAGACCAATGCCGATCCCGAGGGCATGTCCCCCAAGGGCACCATGAACAATTGTGGTTCCGGCAAGACGCTTTGGGGCACCTACCTGACCTGCGAAGAAAACTTCAATGGCTATTTCGGCGCCACCGGTGAATTCGAGGAGACCGATGGGTTCGTCCGCTACGGCATCGGTGGCGAAAGCCGCTATGCCTACGAGAAATACGACGAGCGCTACGATCTGTCGAAGGAACCGAACGAGCCTCACCGCCATGGCTGGGTGACCGAGATCGACCCGACGGACCCCGAAAGCACTCCAGTCAAGCACACTGCCCTTGGCCGCTTCAAGCACGAAAACGCCGAGATGGTGCAGGCGACGGATGGTCGTATCGTGGTCTATATGGGCGACGACGAACGCGGTGAATTCATGTATCGTTATGTCTCGAACGGCACCTGGTCCGAGGGACAGCCGACCGACGGGCTGATGTCCGACGGCACGCTTTACGCCGCCAGGTTCAACGAGGACCTGACCGGGGAATGGCTTCCGCTGACGCCGGAAACCACCGGCATGACCATCGAGGAAGTCCTGGTCTTCTCCCGGCTGGCCGCTTCGGCTGCGGGCGCCACCTCCATGGACCGTCCCGAGTGGATTGCCGCCAACCCGCTACGGGTCGAGGCCTATTGTGCCCTGACCAACAACTCGAAGCGAGGCGGCGAGGCGATGCCGGTGAATGGGCCCAACCCGCGAGAGACCAACGAATACGGCCAGATCCTGCGCTGGCGCCCCGCGAACGAGGATCACGGCGCCGATACCTTCACCTGGGATCTATACGTCATGGCCGGCAATCCCGAGGTCTATGACAACACCTATGGCGGCTCCGACAATGTAACCTCCGGCAATATGTTCAACTCGCCGGACGGCATGGCATTTTCCTCGGACGGGATGCTGTGGATTCAGACCGATGGCGATGACAGCAACGAGGGTGACTTCGCGGGCATGGGCAACAACCAGATGCTTGTCGGCAACCCCGAGACGGGTGAAATCGCCCGCTTCCTGACCGCGCCGAATGGTGCCGAAGTGACCGGTCTGACCTGGTCGCCGGACCGCAAGGTTGCATTCGTCGGCATCCAGCATCCCGGCGGTTCCTGGCCGGATGGCGAAGGCAAACCCCGCTCTTCCGTGATTGCGGTCTGGCGCGAAGACGGCGCGACGATCGGCTGAGCCGAGACATCCAGGCCTGGTCCGGGACCGGAAGGAACCCGTCACCGGACCAGGCCGCACAGCGTTCAAGGCGCTCTTGTCGTATCGATATGGATGCCGCTTTCCACCTTTTGAGCGGACATTCCGGGCAGCCGTGACCGCGCGGGCTCCCCCCGCAGCCGATCCCACAACTGCGCTGCCCCCCAAGTTGTGGATTGCCACGTAATTCTTCCTTACAGAACAAGAAGAATCAAATAGTTAGCCGGGATGCTGCTCACCATTTCTTCCTTTTTTGCCAAGAAAAACTTCCTTTGCCATTCCGAAAAGCCGTAGCGAAGCGGATGACAAGGCAGAGATACGCCGCCTGTCTTTCCTGGCCAGTATCGAGTTGGTATAGTGGTGGAAGCTGATCCGTCTTGAGGCTATGTGCTGTCAGCTACCGCCAGGGCAAAACACGGAGTGGGCTGCCGCTGCGGAATTTCCGGTAATCCTGACACATGAAAACCGGTCCAACAAAGTGCAGAGTGAAATCCTTATTCGGAGGAGAAATATCACTTTGGGCCACCTCATGCGGCCTCCAACATGTCTACAATCTTCTGTAGTTCAGTGAGGATATCAGCATGATGCTGCGCAAGATGCCTGACGATGCGAGCGTTTCCCAGCAAATGGTTCACATAACCAACAGCCTGAACCAGGTCGAGTTGGTCTGCGCCATAGCTCTGCTCGACCAATTTGAACTCTCGGTCTAGATTCTCCGATTCGCGCTGCATTACCGCGATTTGCTCTTCGGTTAGGCCGCGCGGGCGTCGCTCGCGACCTTCAACCAACTGGTCTTCTGGTGTCGACGCAACGAGAGAGCGGGCATAGCCTGTGGAGTAGCGGTTCATCGTAATCATCGATTGCGCCGCCTCTATCTGCCGCATGGGCTTCAGGTAGCGCAACTCTGTGAACACGCTAATCGGAACGTGCTTATCGCGTAGAAGTTCGGCTGCTTCGGGACAAATACCAACAAGCAGGTTCCGCTTCATGCGGATATTCGCGATATTGACATTTAGCGCTCGCGCCAGCCGTTCCTCGGAAACTCCCTTGCGGATCGCATTCAAAATCATCTTATGCTCTTGGATGATCGCGATCCGGCTGACACGCTTGTTGTAAGTGAAAGCCTCATCGTCAAGTGCAATCAGGCAGACAACCTCGGTCTCACCGCGACTTTTAAGGATGTCGATACGTAAATGACCGTCGAGGAGATGGAACCGATCCCTATCATCGCGGTCACGAACGATAACTGGAGGCTCGATAATGCCGACCTCCGCAATCGACGCGGCGATTTGACTATATTTGACCGACTTTCGAACTCTTTCAGAGATTTCGTGCAGCGGAAGTATGGCATCAATCGATATCCGCAGGCTGGTTTCCTCAAAGCCGATTTTCACCTGAGGTGCGGATTGTTTCCTTGTCATATCCGTGTCTCCCGGGCCTCCGCCAAGCGTGTGGCGATGCGCTCAGGCATGATCGCAAGCCCTTCATCCTCAAGTATTCCTATGAAGGTCTCGTCATGTGAAAGCCGCCTGAAGGCTTCGATGATCAGAACCAATCTGTCGCGGGCAGCGTTGGCTCGCCGGATCATGTCGCGCTTGCGCTCGGCTTCCTCCTGATAAGCCTTCATCAAAGCAGCGGTGGACAAGCGCTTTGTTGCCGAAGATTTTTGTGCAGTAAGGCCCTTACCCCGACGACGACGAGTCTCGACCAATTTCTTGGCTGCCAGCAAACGCTTGCCTCGCAGAAGCCCCTTGTCATAGGCGTCCTGCAACACTCGCTGGACATCGTGGTCGCCAGACTCCGCGATTTCCACGGCCACGCTAATAGGAACCGTTCGGGCTTCCACCGAACTCAGGAGGCGTTGCTCTCCTTTTTCGAGCAAATGAGCCACACCATTGACATATTCCGTCGACAAGCCGGTTTTTCTGGCAATATCAGCTGACGAATAACCGCGCTCGCGCATGGCACCAATATCTCGCAGCAAGTCGATTGCCTTATGCTGACGGCGGGCACAGTTTTCGACCAGACTCGCTATCATGCAATCTTCGGCATCCGCAGTAACCACGAGCGCAGGTACATCCTGCTGGCCAAGTGCCTGATAGGCTTCAAGCCGCCCTTGTCCACAAACGAGATCATAATAGGGACCGCCAGCTTCCATCCGACGGGTCACCGTAATTGGCCGCTTCAGACCAATTTTTGAAATATTTTCAACAATTTCCTTGAATACTCGCTTGTTCCGAAGGCGAGGGTTGAGGACATTGATGCGCTCAATTGGGATCCACTCGACGCGCTGTGCAGGCCGGGCACCCATCATGCCGCCCTCGGAAACGGCCGCCGCGCGGCCATCGCGTAAAAACTATCCAATGAAGCGAAGCGATACGCGTCGAGCGATAAACCGTTGTGTTCGCTCAACCTGAGCAGCGCGGTTCTCATGTCCAACCTCGGTAGCAAATAAAAATCATGGGGTTCATGATTGTCCGCATCCATGCGCACAGCGACGGTCAGATCAGGTTTCAACGCGGTGTCGAGCCGCAGCTTCCACCGCAAGGAGCCCGCTGACGTATGAAAACACCGGGCAATAACGATCGTTGCGGTGAATTCGTCATTGATCGTCAGGATGTCTGTTAGGGGATCCTGAGTGACCGTTCCCCCTGCCTGGCGCAAACCGGCAAGAACTTCGTCAACTACCGTCGGATGAAGTGCGCGCAGCTTCCGGTTGATCTCGATATAACGATAATCCCGGTCGGGTGAGAACCCGACCAAAGCGTAAGCCCGGAGCAGTCCGCCGAAGCGGGTACGGTAAGAGCTGCTTGAAGGCGCTCCTTCGAACTCGTCGATGATCAATCCGGACAACATTCCGTTGCGTTCGAAGATTTCTCGCAGGATCTCCAGCATGGCTCCATCACTCATATGCTGTGCACGCGCTGTGATGATCGCCTGCGCCCTATCGAACAATTCTTGATCGACAACAGGCGTGAACACACCGTCCGCGCGGACCCAAGCCTCACGAGGGTTGGACACATGTTGATTCTTTAATTTGAACGAGGTCCGCGCCCAAACATTGTTACCGATATACTTTTCGTTCGTCAGAAGCTGATGAACTGTCCCGCGCGTCCACGGTCGACCGAAATCGGTAAGTATACCACGGGCATTCAGCACGCCGGCGATGTCAGATTCTCTGCAACCCTCAACGAATAATTGGTAAACTTCCTGCACGACTTGCACCTCGGCCTCGGGGCCGGGAACGAGGATCACGCGATCGGTGGCAATGCTCTTTTGTTGTCCCTGTTCGAGTTGCTCTTTTTCCGCCCCATGCTGATCCACTAGGAGGCGTCGCAACCCGAAACCCGCAGTGCCGCCCTGACGAAAACCCAAACGAATAAGGTTTGATTGCCCTGCGAAGACTTTGACCGACAACTCCCGACTGTATTCGCCTGCCATTGCGCGCTTAACGGTCTTGATAATTGAGGAGCCGACGCTGCCGTCATTTTCGAACTGCTCGGCACAGTAATGGACCGCGATGCCTGCACGCCGGCAACGAAGTTCGTTACTGGCTGCCTCATCGGTATCTTGCCATCGGCCCAACCTGCTAACATCGTAGACAAGCAAAGCACGATAGTCGACGCGGTCGTTGTCAATGTCATCGAAGATCTTCTGTAGAGCGGGCCGGCCGCCAGTGGTGAGGCCACTCCGTCCCTCGTCAGCGTAAGTACGCACGATGCGGAATCCGCGTTCGTCAGCATATCTACGAATAACCGCAGTCTGATTATCGGTCGAATACCGCTGATGTTCGGTTGACATACGGACATATTCGGCAGCCGGTATGCCCTGCGGCTCGGTCGCAGGGTGCTCGTCACTGCCGTTGTTCCACTTAATGATCATCGCCGGCCCTGGTGGCTGCGCCGCTTAATCCGCAGAACAGCATTAACCCGAAAGGAGCAGAAGAATGCTTCCCAATAGCGGTAGAAAACTTCCTAAAATGCAGCGTGCACCAACAGAGGCCGAGTATATCGTGCAGATCAGCAATGCGCTGCGCGGCGAGTTGGGCGGAACTGGTATGGCTGTAAAGACAATTATGCGTTGGACAGGTGTTAGTGACCGCAGCGCCAGGACCTGGATGAACGGTTCAGGAAGCCCTAGCGGTTATCATCTCCTGCGCCTCGCCCGCGAATGCGACGCGGTATTTGAAGTTTTGCTCGATTTCACCGACCATCCGGAAGCGAGATTAGGGTTCGATTTGCACGCGGCAGAAGTAGCGATCGCAAGAGCGATGGGCGCATTTGAAGCCCTCAGACGACAGAGATCGGGAGGTGGCTCTGCACGTCGTCCAAGCTGATGCCGGGTCTGCGTACCGAACCACCGTTTCTCCTCCTCCGACCAAAACCGCCGACGACATCGAGTGATCCTTCAAATCCCATCACTATCTCTCACTGCTTCGCAGCGGCAGAGCGGGGACGACGGACGCTCATTATCGTTCATTCCTCGCGTTTGAAGGAGATGGTCTGCAGTTCTTCACGACGAAATATTGAGCGAAGGCCAGGATCGGAATTGATTGGTTTGGGACCCCACTTTCGGAGCAAATTGGCGCCGTGCTTCCCGTTGAGACCATTTTCTCGAGCGAACATGCCAGCCGTAATGAAAGACGCCGTGAATGATGACATCGAGTCTGCCGTTATATAGTCTCGAGTTGCACGCGTGACGCTGTGGCGCATCCGCTTCACTTCCAGGAAGTGATTTTCCACAAGATAATCGAGTGTCCGGGCGTTGATGAACAGACGGCGCCTTACCTCTTTCATGGAAAAACCGTTTGGCTCTGTAAAATTGAGAGCTTGTGCTACATCCTTGATCGAAACTACGAGCGAGTCCAAACGTAGCTCATCAGTCAAACGACCTACCGCTTGTATCTTGCCCTCCAGCATTAACTGCACGACATCCGGCACGCCGCAATTGAGCTTCCGCGCCACCAATTCAAGGGTACAGCGTCGTGGGTCTGTTGCTTCAGTACGTTCAGCATTGACACCCAATCGGGTCAGGAAATCCAGCACAGCAGGGCGATAGAATCCCTTCGGCCTCCGACGATTTTCACCTTCCGCCGGGCGCAGAATCCCTGCGCGCTGGAGTTTCTTGATCATGACATAGCTGCATCCGAGTAAATCTGCAGTCTGGTTCTGGTCGAGATAATCATGCTTATCACGTTTGATTTCTTCGATGAGCGTCCGCTTCAGGACGGTTTCAAGATTAAATTGTCCTGCGTCATCACGATATGCGAGGCCACGACGGATCAGGATTTCTTCCAGTAGCGACCGCCGGATGCCGATCTCGCGACAGGCTCCGCGAATTGAGAATACCCGAGTTTCAGTGATTTTCTGGCCAAGGACCGTCGTGCCCGATCGGAAAGGGTAGTGGTCGAGGAAGTATTCGCGCACGACATCACGAATAGGGTTGAGATCCGCACGCTGCTTGGCGTGAGAACCGAGCAACCGTTGAACCGCACCATTGCTGGGATGCGGTTGGTTCCCGCCACGCGACGGTGTTCGCCGGTTGAAGCGGTCGAGTGCTTGGCAAATTCCGTCGGAACCCTGGTTGAGAATCCGGAACCCCGTCAGCATCGCGTTACGCCGCTGATCAGTTTCGAGAGCAGAGACGTGCATATCCCGCCCGTGATCAATTAGCACACCGAAGGCTTCGCATGCTTTGATCAATGCGGGAATCTCCAGGCGGTTGCACCAGTTTTCTTCATGGGTGCCGTAAGCACGCTTGGTCAGATAAGTATCAAGTTCATCCGCTTCGGCGGGAGTCGGCTTTGGTAGCTGCCAGAAGTCATATCCGGCGTCACGAACAAAGGCCGTGAAATCATATCGCGATGACGCATCCACCATTGTACGGTGGCTTTGCAATGCAACGCCATGGCGCCAGCACCTTCGGATATGAATGAATTGCCAATGCAATTCGTGAATAACTTCCCAGGAGCAACCCCCTCCTTCGAGTGAATCGGAAATGCAAACCGGACAGTATCTGATTTCTCCACGCGCCAGTGTTTCGGTGTTCATCACCTCGTTGCCAAGTTGATACTTCATGCT
This sequence comes from Paracoccus methylarcula, assembly GCF_003007735.2. Classification (GTDB taxonomy): domain Bacteria; phylum Pseudomonadota; class Alphaproteobacteria; order Rhodobacterales; family Rhodobacteraceae; genus Paracoccus; species Paracoccus methylarcula. Next base: position 300,940 of record NZ_PXNQ02000001.1, on the reverse strand, counting down.
TGAGGTTTTGATGACCGTGCGACCCTCGAAACTTTCTGCAGGAATGTTCGCCAAAGCACAGATGTCGGTAACGGAAGCCGGATCGCCTCTAGAAATCGCCGGAAAATCCAACCCGAGGTCAAGGCAAAAGGTCCAAAGGTCTGGAGATAGATTGCGATCAGCCAGCCTGGATAGATATGAGGTTGGCATCTCCAGTGGCGAAGACGGAAAGGTCAGCGCCAAGTGAGTCATGTCTCTCCTCCACGATCGAGAAGTCGTCGGCAGTCGATGCGTTCAAAATCCCCTGCGACAAATGGATTTAAGCCGTCAATGCAACCCGCACGTTTGCGAAACATGTGCGTGAAATGAATAACCTCCGGCTTTTCGGCCTCGGCTCGCATAGCTTCTTCCAATGCAGAGATGGCCAATTCGATCAACAGCCCGAATTCTCGATCTGCTGCATGAATCAGTCTCGCGGCGAATTCGGTGGTTGCGACATCATCACCTACCGACATGCCGGCCCGTTCGGTATAGTGACTTAACAGGTGAATGACGCGGTCTGTGTCGAGTAGCGGATTGAGCCGTGGAAACTCGACCGGGTAAACGCGACGCGCCAGTTGGGCATCATGATTGACGATTGTTTTGAGTTCCTCGGTCCCAGTCAAGATCAGACCGACCGGCCAAACTGGGTGCTGCATTAGGGATTTCAAGGTCGTGACTACCGAATTTAATTCTTTTGGGGTCTGATGCCGGGACAAATCCTGGGCTTCGTCATAATGTAGGAACAGCGTCCGGCGGGCAGCGAGGTGATCCTTCACCATGTCCCAGATTGTTTGGGCAGTTTTCTCCCTTCGCAAGGGGAAACCAAGTGCCGCAAGCGTGGTCTGGCCGACGAATTTCAAGGTTGCCGGTGTAGGTACGGACAGACTCGCAACATCCATTCGTCCAGTTTCCGGATCATTTGAAATCAGGTCTGTCTGCGTCGTGATCAAGTGTCGCACAGCAGTGGTCTTGCCACTACCCGATGCCCCGATCAATGCGACGCAGCGCGCCTCCGCGATTACGCCAGCCGCAATTTCGGCACGCCGCCGCTCGAGCAAGTAGCGGAAACGCTCCTCAAACTGCCGATAAGCTCGATTGGTTGAGAATATGGCCCGCAGCGCAAGAATGCGCCGCGGGATATTGGTGGGCAATTGATCAGTCATCGAAAGTCCAATCTTCGCCATCCTCATCGTTCGATTCGCTGTCGGTTCCTCCAACTCGGTATTCCGGCAGCGGCTTGTCGGTCTCGATAACGTCAGCAAGGAGATCGTCGGGACCGGGCCGCTTTCGGCCAACCGGCCGCTCGAGATCGCCCGATGCCGCCGAGCCTTCCGGACCGATGCGGAGACCGGTGAAAAGCTGCTTCTCATACTTGTCGAGGGCCTCGGCGGTGAAATGGTGCGGCTGCACTTTCCTGAGCTGTCGGGCACGAGCGTCAATCTCTCGAATCTTTTTTCGCGCTTCTCGTATTATGCCTTCCGAAAGCGTCGCCTCTTCTCGGAAACGCAGCCGAAGATTGCGCGCGATTTCTAGCCATTCACCAAGGCTCAGCCCCCACACGGACCGCGAGACCGCCGCCGCACTGAACCATTCATGGCCGATACAGACCGAAACATGCGTCAGATCTTCCGGATCGACTCGAATGGGAAGCTTGCCGCTCGCACCGCGCAGTAGTGCCTCCTGCATTTGCGGACAGGTATAGTTGATTCCGAATGCTCGAATTCCATGTCGATCAAGCTTGCGGTCGAGCGGGATACCGAAGATCGCACGGCGATGATTGGCATCGGGAGGCGGCGTTACTCCCTGTTCCGCAGAAAGCCTTTTCCACGCATTTGCCGGCGTTTCGCCCTTGAGTCCGCTGTGCGGCGTATTGTGATACACATCAACAATGAACAATGTGAGAATCTGCGCCAATTCGTCATCAGTCAGAGCTGCCCAATGTTCCGATGGATAGTCGCCGCGCTGCGTCGGGTTGCTAAAGGTGCGACCAATCAACATAGGAGCGAGTTGTTGACCAAAGGTTCGAAACAGACGTTCGATTCGGCCGCGAAGTTTTGGAACCCCGGCGGGGGGCGCTTCGTAGGTAGTTCCGAGGTCCACAACTGCGGAGCGAAATCGATCGGATGCGAAGGCGGATCCTTGATCGGTTACCAAAACGCCAATGCCGCCGCATTGGTGCCACGAGGATTGACAACCCGCAGCTTCAGCTATGGGAGTTTTATCCTGCGTGACAAGGTGTAGGGTCCTGATCGCGTCGTCGGCGTTTGGATTTGCGACAATGCGAAAGCCAAGCACCACCCGAGTGGCGCAGTCTACGGCGGCATAGATCCAGCGGCGACCAACCTCGAACTTTGCCCGGTCCTCATGCGACAGCCCGTCCAACGCGCCACTCTCGTTAAACAACGAGCAAATATCAACTTGCCACTCATCCATTTCGACACGCTGAAGCGGATAGTCGGCGGCGAGCCCGTTTTCGTAAAAGCCAAATTTCCGCCTTGCAGCATCGATTCCTCTGCGTTGTGCCACAGTTTCGAACGGATCCAGGGCCTGAATACGGCGTCGAACTGTACGGGCCGACGGTACAGGCAGTGGCGGTTTTCCGGCCGCGACCCGTCCGGAATTGATTTCTGCAAAGCGATCCCCAACGTTTTCGATGATCTTTTGCTGGGTGGGCTGGTTGCGATCAAGATAACCGGCTACGCATTCGGCGAGGATGGCTTCTGCTTCGGCGAACAGTTTTCGAACAGAAATATCAGGGCGCCGCTTGCGTAAAAAGACAAGAGGCTGCGCCCGCCAGCTTCATACATCCTGACCCATTGCAAAAGCCAACGAGCACATGGGAAACGGCGCCGTTCAAATTTTTGACCAGCACGCGGGGTGCGACCAACATCCTGGCCGCTTTCTTCAATTTCACGCACCCGATCTTCCAGAGAGGGTAGGATAGTTTGGACTGCCCGTTCGGAGCGCGTTGTTTCACCTCGGGCCTCTGCTTCGAGAAAAACGTTGGCGCAAGTGGTCTGCCAGAGAATCCGAGAACGGTCTTGCGCCGGTAGCGTGTGCAGATAATTGATATCGCAACGCAGTTTGCGGAATGCGGTCTGATCAGAGAAGGCACCCCGCCGGAGCCGAACATCGGGTCGCGAAAGCAATTTCAGAAACTCGTCGCCACTGAAGGACAGGCAAATCGACGGATCGTCGAGCCGAGTCCAGATCGAACCGTTACGGTCACTTTTCAGAAGCCGGTGTTCGGCACCAGCGATTAAAAGGCTATCGATTTCGCTAACACGGAAATGACGGGTCATTGGCCAATCTCCTGCATAATAAGCGTGGAAGGAAGAATGTCGCCGCTATCGACTGTACGGAGGATGCCGGCGAAGATGGCGCGAAAGATTGCACGGAAGGCACGGCCACCGAGTCCCGATCGCTGAACAAGCTCGGCAATCGAGGTTGGGCTAGACATGTCATGGACCAGTTCCGTAACGATCTTGTCGGCTTCGGGATCCGGGGTTCGGCGAAAGTCGTGCAGCTTCTGAGCGTTGCGTGCAGCAGAGGGGCAGTAATTCTGCTCCGTAATTAGCACGACCTCATCGGCGAATCTGAGCGGCGTCGCAGCCCGGACCCGTTGCAGAGTTTCGCGAAAACCTTGACGCTCAGCTACGGCTGCAGGTTTGACAGCTATCGCAATGCGACGGCCACCTGTAAGCGTGATCAAGTAGTCGAACGTATGCGTCTTGCGCCGGCCCTCGGCGTCCCGAAAATGCACGGGTGGTGGCTGGTCCCAGATGTCCATTACATCTTGATGCGCAAGAAGTTGAAAAAGAACGTTCTGTTCTTGTTTGCTTTCAAAATAGCGCAACCGGAGATGACCATCTTGTCGTGTCTGGCCCGGGATATGGCCGCGCGAGCTGGCTTTGGATCTCGCGGCAGGTTTCCTTGTTGCCCGGCTCGGCAGCGGCCGAATATAGGATGGATAGTTCATGCTGTGCTGGCCCGACGAATGGCGCAAGTTTAGGCATTCGCCCAAGGGCGCTTCTCCTTTGTGAGAACAAAAAGGGAGCGAAGGCCGCAAAGAGCGGCGCTCGGTCTTGACTTTCAGGAACTGTCGCAGGAGGATGAACCATCGAGATCCAATCGATTGGCGGCCTCGTAAGCGACAGCTTTCGGGGTCGTTTCTTATTCTGCTAGCTCATCTGCTGTGCCCCCTCATAAGTTGAACTGGAAAGAGTTGTGGAGAAGCGGTTTCCGCTGGCATAAGTGCAGGTTCCGGCGGCACGCAAGGCGGGCCTTCTGGCTTTGCTGGAGCTTCTCCGATAATATTCCTCTGTTCCGTCGTCTGTAGCTCAGACGGCGAATTGAGATAACGGTTGTTGGGAAGATGTTCACTATGTCAGGGATCACTGATACTGAACATCTGGGGCTTTGACCGACTTAGTCGGGGCTCGTCAGCCTTTTTAGATCAGTTCTTCATTTTTATTTTTCCTATGTCGGGGCCACAGAACATCGACTTGATGATCGACTTGGTCTGCGATGAATTGCCGGATTCTCCGGCTTGATCGTCGCGAGCAAATGACATCACCTACCGTTGTTCGTGAAACGTCAAGTTCTTCTGCGATTTGCGCTGCTGTAAACCCTGCGTCTCGAAGCTTGAGCCGGATCAGGTCTGCTCGATCCACGGGATCGTGCATGTCGAAAATGCGGTTGATCCTCATTTGAAAACGCCTGTGTTACAGCTTTATTGTAAGCTCACCACCACGCTGCCGCACGCGAATCACCAAGTCAAGCGCACGATTCGGATATGTCGGACCGGGGAATGTGATCGCGCGCCGGACTGTTGCGCCTTGAATACCACCAATAGAATACTCCCAAACAATATCCCGTAAAATCCGTAGCTTAGATTAGACAGGCAAGTCCATACTTATCAAAGACTTTCTGATTCGACCGACCCAATTGCCCGAAATTTAGGGGTTCAGTGGTGTCCTTTTACTTCACCTGCTGTCTGTGGCGGAACCCTCAAATTCAGCGCGATAAGATAGGCGAAAAATCGCTCATTTACGGGGTCTGGTCGAATGATCATGCAGAAATTCCCTCGCACTGATGCCGGTTTTCGCGGCGGCTCGATGTTTTGCTGCGAGGCTCCTCCCAAAATCCGAACAAGCCATCATGCTGAACGTCGCCCAAGCACCCCACTTCCTACGCCCGCCTCGTTCTGGCATTGTTCCTTCCCATCCGAACCTGCCCCCGATTCTTCGCGAGTGCCGCCGATGTACAATCTTTACTCCCAGACCAAGAGCCAAGACGCAATGCGTCGCGTCTTCGTCGATGACGTGCTGGACGACGAGGTCGAGGATGTCACCGGCGACCTGCCGCCAGAGCCGGGCATCTAACCGGATTATTCCGCGCCGATCCTCCGGCATGGCACTTCTGGCGGCTGGCAGCTTGCGATGGCGCGATGGGGTATGCCGACGCCGGCGAAGTTCCTGGAGGGCAGGCGCACCGACAAGGGCGTGACCAATATCCGCAATGCGGGTAGCTTACGGCACAGAACCGGTGGCGGTGTTCGGTTATCCGCCCGACATCCCAGGGAGCAAGCGAAGAAGCTGTTCCCGAGCCGGGATTTTCATTGAGGTGCTGTATCAACGGATTCAGTCTGGCGCCGCAATAGATTCAATTGTTGCTTGTTTGCAACGCTCCTGACCTACAAGTCAATTCTCAGTTGGATCGAATCGTCTGAGGCCGTTATCTGGCTTGCTTGGTTCACAAAGGCCACATTGAAATACCTCAAAGGAAAGGAGGGTAAAAGTACATGACAATCATCAGCTTCACCCTCCTCGGGCAGCTTCCCGCATAATTCGCTGCAAGCAGGGTGAATTTCGGTCCGGCAAGAAATCGGCCCAATCGCCCCCGACTTTGAGATATCACCATGGACAAACTTTCCATGGACCTCTTCTCCAACGCAAACCGCCCGGGGGAAGTGGTCCGCTTCCTAATTGAACATCCGGTCGCAACCGGACGCCTATGCGCGCGAGAAACGACGATTTTGTTCGTCGCTTTCGGCCCGACCCACGAATGCGCGTTGAAATCGATCTCGGCTCTTCGGTCGGCTGATTTCAATACCCGATACGGCTTTGAGGGGCACCATGTTTGATAGCTTTCAAATATGGCTGGGTGAAATGATGCTGAATGATATCTTCGTCGGCGGCATCGCACTTGGCAGCATCGGGATCGTCATGGCTGCGGCGCGCGTTATCATGATGCTGGTGGGGCGATTGGTATCGCGCCGTGCCTGGGTCCGGCTGACCATCGACAACCGGTCCGCAGCCTATCGTCACCTCTGCCTGTGGATGGAAACGAACAGAGTTTTGACCGAGGTTAAGCATGTGCGGGCCACCGATAACGAATGGAGCAATGGCACCCTTGACTACGCTCCTGCGCCCGGCCGTCACTGGTTCGTCTTTGGCGGCAGCCTCTGCTATCTGCGCCGCGAGATAGACGAGAAATCCCGCGTGGGTGGAGCCAGTCGTCAACGTCCGATGGAAACACTGGAAATCGGCATGCTGTTCGGGGCCCTTTCCACCATCCAAGACTGGATCGCGGAAGGTGCACACATCGCCGCAACGCGCGACCGTCGAGGCCCAATGCTTCATGTTTTCAAAGAAGGGTATTGGGATGATGTTGGCGAAATCCCCCGTCGATCCATCGCCGCCGTGATCGTCGAAGATGACCAGGCACAACGTGTTCTCGATGACATGCGCTGGTTCTATGATGCCAGTGAATGGTATTCGGTACGCGGTGTCCCGTGGCGGCGCGGCTATCTCTTCCATGGCCCGCCCGGCACTGGGAAATCCAGTTTGATACGGGCTTTGGCTTCGGAGCTCGATCTCGATATTGCGGCCCTCGACATCAGTCGCAGCAACATCACCGATGAGGACCTGCGTGAAGGGTTGATGTCCGCGCCTCGCCGTTGCCTGATCAGTATCGAAGATGTGGACTCGGTGTTCACGGGACGAGACGCGGGAGAGCGGCGACACGGTGTCAGTTTCTCAGGCCTTCTGAACGCAATTGACGGGGTCGGCTCTCAAGAAGGGCGGGCCCTGGTCATGACCACCAATCACTTCGAAAGATTGGATCCCGCGCTGATCCGTCCCGGTCGTGCTGATATGCATGTGGAGCTGGGGCTGGTCGGAGCAAGCGCTGCTCGCGCCTTGTTTGATCGGTTTTTCCCCGATCACCTCGCCGCAGCCGCTGAATTCGAGGCTGCGCTTGGCACGCATCGATTCAGTCCTGCGACGATACAAGGTTGGTTGTTGTGGAACCATGACAATCCCGAGGCGGCGGCGCAGCCCGGAGAACTGATTCCCTGAACCGAATCCAATTCCTGCGATGAGATCAGGACAGCATCCTGTAACATCCTGAAATCCAATGAATGACATGCGCTGCCGGATTAGGATGTTAATCAGCTGCCGGAAGGCCAAAATATGTTCTGTTCGTCATTCCTCACCCCACATCCTGTCAAATATAGCGCGACAGCTCACTTGAGAACGCCGCGACAACTAAGATGAGAATCTGCGAGGCGCCCGACAACGTTATCCACGGTAGCGAAGGCGGGAAGCGCGGAGACATCAATTATCGCAGCGTTTCCCGCCTTCGCGGTTCAACGGGTGGAAAGCCGACTTTCGCTGCACAAACGACCAGATCAGGTTAATTATGGTTTGCGGCCATTCGCCTCACTAAGTGCTGGCTTCAGAAAGTGCAGTCTTAAGTTGCACCTTTCAAATCACTCAATCTGGGGTAATCTTGCAGTAACTAATTCGAATTCGCCCAATAACATAGAAAAATACTTTCATGATTATTCCTGATAACGAGACCGCCATTGACATGATCTACTCCGAAGCCGTCTCCGCAACGGTCGCGAAAGTGATCAGAGACTCGGGGGACGAACCTCTGACGGTCGGCGTTCACGGGGATTGGGGCGCGGGAAAGTCGAGCGTATTGCTAATGCTGGAAGATGCGTTCTCCGAGGATGATCGCACATCAGTCGTTCGGTTCAACGGCTGGCTATTTCAGGGCCTCGAAGATGCCAAGACAGTCGTCATCGAAACGATCGTCGAACAGTTGTTGCAGGATCGGGCGCTCACGACAAAGCTGAAAGACGCATCCAAAAAACTGTTGAAGCGCGTCGATCTGATGAAGGTTGCTTCCAAGGCGGGTGGCCTAGCCCTCACCGGGCTCACTGGTATTCCATCCCCGGACATGCTCGGCGGCCTCGTGGAACAGGGGAAGAAACTTCTCGCCGGCGGTACAGATCTGACCGTTGGAGACATGACAGGGTACGTCAAAGATGTCACAGACTGTCTAAGCGATCCTGAGGCTGAAACATTGCCCGCTCACATACATGCGTTCAGGTCAGAGTTCGCGGAGCTGCTCGTGGCCGCAGATATAGATCGCCTCGTCGTTGTCGTTGACGATCTGGACCGCTGCCTTCCAGCAACCGCGATCGAAACCCTTGAGGCAATACGACTGTTTCTGTTTGTCCCTGGCGCCGCCTTCGTAATTGCCGCCGACGAGGGGATGATCGAATACGCCGTCAGGTCCCACTTCCCAGACCTGCCACTCTCGTCGGGCCCTTCCACCTACGCCCGCAACTACCTTGAAAAGCTCATTCAGGTTCCGTTCCGCCTGCCTCCGCTGGGATACCTCGAAACCAAGATTTACCTGACACTCCTCGTGGCCGGAAGCTCCCTCGACACCAATTCAACCGAGTTCGAGGCTCTTCTCGAATTGGGGCGCGAAGCGTTGAGACGCCCATGGGATGGGATCGGACTAAGCCGTGGCGTGATCGAGAAGCATATCGGAGCGGTCTCGGCGGAACTGGAAAATGCGCTCATTCTCGCCGATCAACTGGCGCAGCCACTGGCCGAAGGAGCTCAAGGCAATCCGAGGCAAATCAAGAGGTTTCTAAACACGCTAAACCTCCGTCTTGCGATCGCGGACGCACGCGGGATCGGAGACGACGTGAACTCCGCCGTCCTCGCCAAGCTGATGCTCGCAGAACGATTCAAAGTCGAGTTTTTCGAACGCCTCGAGGCCGAGGCGGCGGTGAGCGGCTCCTCCAAAACCATAGCAGTTTTGGAGAAGGCGTTGCGCAAAGATGAAGAAGAGTCTGAAAAGCCGGAGAAACCGAGCGCCGCCAAGGACGTGGGTCAAACCGCAAAGGCTCCGGAGGACGAATTTCTCAATAGCGAATGGGTTAGACGATGGGCTCAGGTAACACCCTCTCTCGCCGATGAGGATTTGCGTCCGTATTTGTTCGTGTCTCGAGATCGCAAAGCGCTCTTCACAGCAGGATCCAATCTTGCTTTGAAAGAAGACTGGATAGAGAAGCTATGTGGCAGCACATTGGGCGCGCGAGCAGCCGCGGTCGAAATCGCAAAACTCACGCCCGGGGAGATCGAACAGATTTTTGATGTGGTGGCCGCAAGGATCCGTGCTGCAACGGATCTGAAAAAACGGCCGGGTGGTATCGAAGGCCTTGCCGAACTTTGCAAGATTTCCGCCCATCTCCAGACACCGACCGTTCGCCTACTAGCTGACCTGCCAAGCGGTCAGCTAGGACCGTGGGCAGCCACGGGTTGGGATAAGGTGTTTACCGGAACGGAAGCCAAGCGAGAGTTCACCAAGCTGAAGGCGGATTGGGCCACTCTCGATGAAAACAAACCGCTCCAGCTCGCCGCGGGTGGCGGGCGGCGTAGCCACGGGAAGAAGACGGGGTAATGGGAACTTCGAGTTCGTACGGTGGGCCCGCATCCGGGCTCGTTCCAGATTGGGTCGACGATGTCGAGCCGGGCGCGGGCGGAGGTGAAGACGACTCCAATCAGGGTGGAAACGACGGGTCTGACACCGAAACCTCAAACGGGAGCGAGGGCGAAAATAGCGGAGAAGCGCAACAACCACCAGTGGCCGCAGCCGCTGGCGGCGCATTATCCTATCCACGCGGACAGTTTACCCGTTTTACGAACGGCGGCGGCAACAAATCGCTCGGACGGGCGTTAAAGGGCTACGTCAAAGCCGCTGGCGGGGGGGCTGGTGCTGCACGACGAATGCCTCATTCCACTCGGGTGGCGTCAGGTATCGCGGGGCTCGCGAGCGCAGTCGCGAACGAAGGAGCCGAGGCGGCTCTTGCACGCTTCAATCTTCAAGAGCTGGCGGGTCGACCGGCCGCGGAGGTCCTCGAAGCCGTCGCGGAAGTAATCTGCCCTGATGGCGGAACAATCGATGAATCGATCGCCCGTGATGCGATGCTCGAAGCGATCGCAGAGGTCGCGGAAGATGACCCGGGCGCATTCGATGAACTTTCAATGGATCAACTTGATGAGTTTTTATGTGACGTGATCACCAGAAGCGTGGTGACCAAAGTCTTAAACGAGATTGGCACGAATGCTTTGCACGGTTCCGCCTCCGATGCCGATTTTCGGGAGGCGGAGCGGATCACGCGAGACTTCACGCAAGGGAGGGTCAGGGACGCGCTTGGCAGCAGGTTCGATGTTGGTTCGCGTCCTACACAAACCGAAATCGACCGAAGCATTTCTGAAGTTTATACCGATACCTTCGACATGCTCGGAGCCGTCCTGGAGACTATGCAATGAAACGAAAGATCTTCGTCCGTTTGGGGCGCGACGATGTAAAGCCTGCTTATGACGCCGCTGACATCACCATTGATATGATCGATAATTTCGGCGCTCTCGATAGGGGACTAGGCCAGTTGCTCGACCGGCTTTTCAAGCTAGGAGCGAAACCGAGCGAAGCCGCGGTCGACCTCATGATCTTGGCGGCTGCGGTTTACGCCGCCGACACCGGGGTCTCACGCGAACGGTACGCGGACGACGGCTGGACACGAATGATCGACCTCAACGTTCCTGTGGCGGAGGCAGGGTTCTGGAAGAACCAGCAAGATCATCTGTCCCAAATGCTGAAATTCTTGACCGGCGATCATTGGAGCTTCACGTTTCGGCATCGGCCCAATAATTTCCAAACCTTCACGAAACAACCCGAGAAGATGGATCTTACAGACTTCACGCAAGTAAGCCTGTTCTCAGGCGGATTGGATAGTCTCATTGGTGCGATCGACCTGCTCGCCTCTGGACAGCGCCCGCTCTTGGTCAGCCACTACTGGGACGGGGAGGCATCCAGCGCGCAACGGCAGCTACTCGAGGTATTGAAGGAACGACACGGCGATGCGTTCGAATCCGTCCGGGCCTATATTGGTTTTCGAAAATTGGATTTTGCCGAAGCTGGAAGTGACAACAATCAGAGGGCGCGTTCCTTCCTGTTCTATAGTCTTGCCGTGGTTGCGGCGGATGCCGTCGCCTCGACAAACAAGGTGCTAATCCCCGAAAATGGTTTAATCGCTCTGAACGTACCTATGGACGCGCACAGGCTCGGATCGCTTAGCACACGAACGGCCCACCCCCACTTTATCCGGTCAATGTCAGAACTGGTCAACGCACTGGGCATCGACGTGACGCTGGAAAACCCCTATCGCTTCAAGACGAAGGGAGAGATGGCCAGAGAGTGCAAAGATCGCGACCTTCTGGCCGAATTGGCCCCGGCTTCAATGTCTTGTTCTCACCCCGCGCAGGTCCGTTTCGAGGGGGCGCAGCCCCAGCATTGTGGGCGTTGCGTCCCTTGCCTGATCCGTCGCGCATCACTCGCAGCAGGACTGGTTGAAACGGACACCACACAGTACTTTCTGGATGATCTGAAGGGAAGTGTTCTGGACTCGAAGTCGGCCGACGGGAAGAATATCAGATCCTTCATGTTTGCCGCCGAGAATTTGCGGCAAAACCCCGGGCGTGCGCGGTTTCTGGTGCAAAAGCCTGGCCCTCTCAACCATGACGATCTGGACGCGTACGTAGGCGTTTATCGGCGAGGGATGGAAGAAGTGTCGGAGATCCTCAGGGGCGTGAGAGCGAAGCATGTGGGATGAGAGTCGAACCGGTCCTGTCGACTTTCATTGTCACCTCGACCTCTATCAAAACATGGAGGCAGAGTATGCTCGCTGCGAGGCCGAGCGGTGCCTGACCCTGGCGGTAACGACGACACCCAAGGCGTTTGCCCGAAACGCCGAGATGGCCCGTACTAGGCGCTTTGCGCATGCAGCCCTTGGAATGCACCCGCAGCTTGTCGCGCAGCGCGCGCCGGAGCTCTCTCTATTCGAAGAACTCGTTCACTCGACCAGATATGTTGGTGAGGTCGGTCTGGATGCGGGGCGCCGGTTCTACCCTTCATTCGAACGCCAGAAATTGGTGTTCGAACGCGTGATGATGCTATGTGCAAAGCTCGGCGATAAGGTGATCAGCATTCACAGTGTTCGGACTGCCAGACAGGTTCTTGACGTTATAGAACGAACGGGCGCACATCGCACATGTGTTCCGGTATTGCATTGGTTTAATGCCTCGGGATCAGAGATCAGAAGGGCTCTGGACCTAGGCTGTTACTTTTCTGTTAACGAACAGATGTTGCTGGTTCCACGGGGGCAAAACTTACTTGAAACCGTTCCCATTGAACGAATCCTAACCGAAACGGATGCCCCTTTTCAGTCTGATAAGACCCCAGGTGACGTGCTTGGTGCAATCCGATTGATCGCTAAAGCGTATGGCGCGGGTTTGCCAGATGTTAAGGATCGGATCAGACAAAACGCGACAGAACTGTTGATCGGCTGATTGCGTCTTGCTGGACGCCAACTACCCAAAGCTCAACCTCTTCCGACTATGGCCGCCTTTTGAAAGCCGCGCCGCAGCATGAGATTTTATGACGAAAGTCGGCTATGGGGAAGCGGACTTTTGCTGCGCCTTCCACGAATGATCGCGAAGCGTAGCCACGATCAACTCCGGACTCACCGAACTGACCTCCCGCGTTGCCCCACCGTTCGGTGCCCCATCTCCAATGTTGACATTGTCGGCCCCGACACTATTATCCGTTATTGCCTTATGACCGGTGCTCCCTGACTTGGCCTCAGTCGCCTCGTTACAGCCCGGTCTTCTAATTTCTGGACATTGCCGCATCAACATTGAAGTATCTCAAGCAGCACAAGTCGATCGATGAATGCATCGACATCATGTTGATGAGAGGTATGGACATCCCTGATCGGGGCCATGCCGAGCGCTCCCTGCACCGCATCGGATACTACCGGCTCAGCGCGTTTGGGTATCCGTACCGTGACTTCTGCCCGATTCCGACGCCAGAGGGCGAGGCGGAGCAGAAGGTTCGATGCGACAAGTTCAAAGAGGGCATGACGTTCGATCATGCGATCAATTTCTATCTCTTCGACAAAGCCCTCCGCATAGAGCTCCTGGACGCGATCGAGCGCATCGAGATTGCAGTCAGAACCGCGATGATTGAGGTCCTTGGGGAGCTGGGCCCACATGCACATCGCGACAGGCGCTCATACAAAGACCGCTTCAGCGAAGAAGATGCTGAAGGCAATACGCCGCTCGGCCTCTTCATAGATGGCTTGGATCAGCACTTCAGGAGCTCAAAAGAAGACTTCGCCAAGCACTTCTCGATGAAATACTTCGGCCCTCCCCCGATCTGGATCGAAGCAGGGACATGGACCTGGGGCAACCTGACCCACATCATCGCCCACCTGTCCGACAAAAACAAAATGGCAATCGCGGCGCGCATCCACCCGGACCTCCCCATGAAGACCTTCGCCTCATGGATCACAGCGCTCAACGATGTCCGCAACAGCTGCGCACATCACGCCCGGACGTGGAACAAGCCCCTGGTCAACAGCCCGGGCGTCCCACCAAAAACGACATTTGGACAGCTCGACCACCTCCGCCAGCCCAGGATAGGGGACGATGCGCCCACGAAAAAGATCTACAGCGCGATCGTCATCATGATCTTCATGCTGCGGCAGTACTATCCGCGCACGGAGTGGCACGTCCGTCTGCGCGACATGATCTTGACTCAGGACCTCCCTTACGAGATCCGCCCGCAGACCGCCGGGTTCCCGGAGGACTGGGAACACGAGGCCATCTGGAACTGACACCCCGACCTTCACCCATCCGAAATCGCTGCACGACGTCACGAAAGGGTTCGGGGAAGCTGCGTCGCAGCGACCTGTACGCCCTTCAATGACCGCAGAGGGCCGTTTAATGCTTGAAGCAATTTTCTCTGTGCCAGGTTAAAAATTCCGGCCTGGGCCGATTAGCCAGTCGCTCAGGCATCAAGAGCCTGGCCGAAGAATTGATCATCGCTCTCACGGCATTTGGGTCGTTGCTCTGCCGTGAAATGAGTATGTTCAGGTCGTTGGATAGTCCGACCAGCCCGCGATCGAACAACCAATGCGCGGTCCCGGATAACGCCAGGCCATTGCTCACGATGTCTGGGCCGTCGTGTTCCACTGGTCTGATATGCGCTGCTTCGACCTCTGCACGCCCACCACCATTGATGAGGCGCAGTCCTGTTATCGCGCAGCGTTCACCGTAGGCGCGGAGCACATTCTTTCTGAAGTTGCGGTCACGAATGATACGGTTGGTCAACTGGTTGACACGTTCGCGAACAGATAGGCGTTGAAATTCAGGGCGTGCTTCCTCGAAGCCGGAGATCCGCCAGTCTCTATCGGTCCGTGGCAGAATATTGTCATCTTGTCCGAGGCCACGTCCAACAATCCTCGCGAAATCTTCAGGTGAAAGCGCCCGAACGGCCGAACGAGCTCGACCGGAAAGTTTTCCACGGTCATTCAATAGGCCTTGCTCAACGACATCGTCAGCATCGCGGAATGGGACCGGATCACCAAAATCGAGATATGAACCTGGCTCAATGATGGCCAAGTACATGTCTGCGCTTCTTGGGTCCGCAATAATCTCTTGTACTTTGGCGACCGCGAAATAGCCCTTGGAATCTCTGATCTTGCTGGGTTCGAGGTAAACGATCCAGTCATCCTCGAATTGCTGTACACGTGTAAGGTATTGTTTCGGGAACTGATATCGTTCCGATGGGATGTCATCATAGATCGAATCCGACCGGTGGATGAATACGCCAAACGCCATGCTGAAAAGAATGCCCGGAATTTTTGAGTGAGCCAATCTGCAAAACTTCTGACCAGAATTATTTCTTCGGGGAAGGTCGTGGCGCAGCATATGGCGTTCTGAACAAGGGCCAGAATGAGGCCTCCACAGCCATTGTCACGCAAGCAAAGATGCCGAATTCCGGATCAGTCGGGACTTGTCAGTGCTTCCCGCAGCATTGCTTGTATTTGCGCCCGGGGCCGCAGGGGCAATCGCTGCGTCCAGCACCTGTTCGGTCTTGTTCACAAACTCGATAATTGAAAATCGACGCACCGCTGCCCTCCCGGTGATTTGTTCGCTGCATCAAAGCATTTCTTTGCCCATGGGTGCGGCGTCTATCCAAGCTCTGTCTTCGTTATCCCACTCGATATCAGAATCGAGTTGTTTCAGCAGGGCATCGAGATCATGTTTGGGACGGTGACGCAGCGCGATGATCAAGCGCTCATTATCGATGGTCAACTCAACTTGCTCGCCTTCTGCCAGCGCCAGCTGCTTCATGATGGCGGCTGGAATCGCCAGCGCAACCGAATCCCCCAGCCTGAAAAGGTGAGAATACCGAAATGCCTCGGTGTCGCGATCATCGTGTTTCTTCATGTACCCGACCTATTTCGCGCACTGCCGATCATCTGGAATCCTATCGCCCTGAGCGAAACAACGCAGGGCAGCCTGATCACGCGGCAATCCGCGCAGAATCTGTTCGATCCCGACATGCGGGATCGTGAGGTCATGAATAATGAACCCGCGATCGTCAGTCGACCACCATTCGACCCTCTCCCTTCGTTTGACTTCTATCTCCCCGTGGTTGGGCCAGCGAGCTGCGTTCCCTCCGGTATGCAGATCCCGCAAATAGCGATGCGTATCTAACTGGTAGGCGTCCGCGAACTCCGGAAAAACCGGGTTGCCGAAAACAGGGTCAACGATCAAAGCGAGAAAATCATCATCTTCTATATCAAGTGCGATTTCAAATACTTCGCGCTTGGCCACGATGCCCCTGCCGAAATGCCGGCATAGATAGGAAAGAAAACATGCGGATCCAAACCGTCTGGCAGGGTGATTGCGATATTTCGGCCCTTGTCAGTTGTCACGACGGATGGAAATTCACGCCCGTGATCGGACTGTACATGAGAGCGGAATTCACCTTCGTGTCGAAGGTATCCTTGGGCTTCCAGCAAACGGAAATCTTCGAAAGGTACCGCCCCATTGTATTCGAACTCGAACTGTGCTCGCAGCACCCTGTCGTGCACGATATGTTCGAAGCTTTGGCGGCAGGCCGGATCTTCGAAGTATGTATCAAGCAGTTGGGGACGCAATTTGATTGGAGCGAGATCATACAGGATCAGAAAATCGGTGGATCGGTCCATGACGTGTTACCTTCGTAGGCCTCTGCATCTGGCCAGACAGTGCCCGCAGGCGGATGCAAGGCAGATACTCACACAGATTATCCATTTTTTAGATAATTCGGCAAGGCCCATACTCCCTTCCGATCGGCGGGGTATCATGAAGATGGATAGTCAGGAATCTCTCGCATCAGTTCATCGAACCGTTCGCCTAGTTCCACAACCGTCACACCTAGTCTGGCCGCCCAACCCTCGATTTCTCCGCCATGGCGCGTGCGCGAAAAATAGTCGACCAACCAATTTGAGACCGCTTGCAACTCATCTTCGCTTGGCAGTTCACCGCGACGGGCAATAATCTCGTTAAAGCGATCTGTGACAAGCATCTGTCGCTGCGCGCGTTCCAGCAGGGTTTTCCGTGCCATAGTCAATGTTGCGCCAAGGAATTCCCGGTCAGACTTGGGACCATGAAGCAGGAAGAAGCCATTTGGCTCGATTTCGATGGCACCGTGGGTTTGTGCCGCCAAGAGTTGAAGGTCGATTATCTCGTCATCGGTCATCGCAATTACCCTTCAGCCCCGATTTCGAAGCACGTTCCGGCATTCACTCCCGTTCGGATTCCTCGACGGCCCAGCCACTCGATACTTCAAACACCCTTGCCTCGACATCCTTGATCGGCGAAACAGGTAACTCATTACCGTTAATCGCGAATGCGCGAAGGTCGTAAACGCATAGCCAGCCTCGATCATCGCTGTTCTTTTCGCAAGACGTCAGGTCAACCTCGTGGCTGACACTTGCAAAGCCCCATTCAACACCGGGGACATTCTCCTCAGATCCATACTCGTCGATCAGATTTGCTCGCCATTCTTCTTGTCGGCTCTCATATGCCTCCTCGATATCGGCGGCGGTCGGTCCATCGTCACCACATCCTGATAGTGACAGTAGCGCAAGCACTGCTATTGAACTGATCTTCCCAAAGTAATGCATGAATCCTCTCCGTTGAAGTACAGTAATTATCTAAATTTTAGATTATCTGACAAGTAGATTATCGCCGCCGCGCAGGGGGATCGCGGCGACGTGGCCAAAACAATCAGAAGCAGCGGTCATGAGGCGCTATGCCGAGCTCTCATCGACGCAAGACAAGCGGCAGGTTTGACGCAGACCGAATTGGCTCAACGCCTTCGGTGTCATCAGTCATTGGTGGCGCGCATCGAAAGCGGCGAGCGCCGAATCGATGTGGTGGAGCTTGTCGTGCTATCCCGTGCTCTTGGGGCTGACGCCGGTGAGGTGTTGCGTCAAGTTGAAATGGGTACCGAGCCAGATCATCGGGTCTGATAACAGCCATGCTAGTGGGAACATCCCCGCTGTGTGTCATAACCCTTTGTCAGTGGAAGATTTTACGAGCAAACAACCCTTGAACTGCTATACATGCCGCCGCAGTGCAGGTGTAGGGAGCGGTATGGTGGGAATTTCGCCGCCGCCAGCAGGTGCGGCATCTCGGCCGGGGTCAGGTAATCCCGGCCGCGCCGAACCGCATAGACCGGTTCTTTGTCGTCACTCTTAGCAAAAGGCCGGTTGGGATGCGGGTCGCTCATGCCATGCCAGCTGGACTGCCTCCGTCAGCTCTTAACGAAACGAACCTCCTGTAAAGAGTTTACGCCCTGTTCAACCTACCGCGAAACGTCACGGATGACGAACCTTGAGGCAGTGAAAGTTAGCGCCACTTCTCAAAGGCGTAGATTTTTCAGCGAGATCAAGAGGGTGGTGCAGAAGCGGGATTGCCGGCCTCGCCCTGGCACTCGTATGCTGAGGCAATCGCCGCTTTTGCACTGGGATTTACCATGGCTCGATACAATCCAAGCGCCGACCTTTCGCCGCTTTATGAAACGATGGATCGCCTTCGCACCGATTGTCTGATCAATGATGGATCGCTTCTATCACCAGGGCGGTCGCTTTGGACCGCTGATAACTTTGCCGGGCTCCAGCAAACCTATGTCCAAAACCTTGACGCCGGCGACGGAAATTTTTTCGAGAAACTCAAAGCTCAGCTTTCTGATTCCACGAGCGATGGCCGCTGTCTGATGGCCGAGTTGATCTGGTTACTCTACGCGTTCCAGCGCTCTGATGTCGCCCCCTCAACCAAAGATCAAAAGGTTCGTGAAGTCTGGTCATGGTCCGGTGGAGAACTGCCGCCAGAGGTTGCGGCACTTACCGACCCAATACTTCAAGGCGTCGGGCGCGCCGGACAGGGATATAATAACAATAAATGGCGCGAACTCGTCCTGTTGATAACGGCCATGCAGGATCTGAAAGCGAAACCCGAGAACGAGCGTCGTCATTTAGTCTCTGACGGAGAAGCATTCGCTTCATGGATGGACGTGCATGTCGAAGGTGATAACCGTCAATTGCGGCACATCCTGCCGTTTCTATTTTTCCCTGACGACTATGAGCGCATCAGTGCTGCATCGAATAAGCGTGACATCCTTGTAGGCTTTGGCGCAGCTTCGCCGGCGGAAGTGCGAACCATGAGTTTTATCGAGCTCGATGCGGCGCTCGTAACACTGCGAAAGGAACTTGAGGCAAAACATGGTTCGCGGGTCGATTTTTACGAAGGGGATTTCAGGACCGTCTGGCAGAAACCGAAAAAGAAAAAGAAAACTTCTGCACAGGAAACGAACGAGGATGAGGTCGTTCCACCCCGGACCGACCATGAATTGAATACGATTTTCTACGGCCCACCAGGTACAGGAAAAACATTCAGCACCGCGAGACGTGCTGTCGAGATTTGTCTGGGGCGGGCGTCGGAAGACCCGATCGCTATGCGTCAAGCATACAACCAATTGGTCGAGGACGAACGCATCGGCTTCGTCACTTTCCATCAGAGCTATACCTATGAGGACTTTGTCGAGGGACTGCGACCTCGCCCGATGGCGTCAGGCGCGGGTTTCACCCTGGAGCCGGAAGCCGGAATCTTCAAAATAATGGCAGAGCGTGCGTCGGAACAACAAGGCAATCATGTTCTCATCATCGACGAAATCAACCGCGCGAACATTTCCAAGGTCTTGGGCGAACTCATCACGCTGCTCGAGAGCGATAAGAGAATGGGGGCATCAGCAGCGACAACGGTGACATTGCCTTATTCGAAATCGGCCTTTTGCTTGCCGCGAAACCTTTACATCCTTGGCACCATGAATACCGCGGATCGCTCGATCTCGTTGCTGGATACTGCGTTACGACGCCGATTCGTCTTTGAAGAGCTGCCACCTGATATGTCGATGCTCTTGGATATCGAACTCGATGACAGTGCGCTCGATCTGGCGGCCGTCCTAACAAGCATCAACCAGCGGCTGATTTATTTCCTCGGTGAGGACGCTCAGATTGGCCACGCATGGTTTATGGAGGTGAAGACGAAAGCCGATCTCGACCGGATCATGGCCTTCAAGGTCATCCCTCTGCTGCGCGAGTATTTTCATGATGATCTCGAACGAGTACGGATCGTTCTGGGAGGTGGCGACGGATTTCTATCACGGTCGCAGCTGCCTGTCCCCAGCGGGGCAGAAGGTTATGCGGAGGATCGGTATCGTTATTCGGACATTTATCGCGAAGAGGGGGCCTATCCGGAAGAAGCTTACATCATGCTTCTGGGTCGATCCTGATGTGGCCTGGCCGTCACCACTATACGGTGCCGGAATGGTCGTTCCTGCCCGTCGGACCCGAGGGCATAACTGAACTACAGGCCGAGCAACTCCATCTTGCTGCGATTTCAGCGGCCAGACGACTTGGTGTTCCCGAAAACGGTGTATTGGCGAGGGGCTTCCGGCGGTTGGAAACACGGCAAGTCTGCGGGATCATCGCTGCGCCGGGGATCTCTCTAGAAATCCTGCCCAAGCTGAAGGATGACGATGGCGCGTTGCGCGCGACCCTAATCCGGATGCTGACCTTGGCTTTTGATGTTCCGCTTTCGGAGGGCCAAATTACTGGCTTGAGCACACAGGACAACGATCTCCTTGAAGTATTCATCGACTTGTTTGTGACGCGTCTCGCGCAACAGGTGCAGACTGGACTCATGCGGGCTTATGTCCCGAAAGAGGAATTGTTGCCCAAATTGCGTGGGAATCTTGATCTGCGGCAACAGATACTGCGCCGTGCGATTGATCCTTCCCGGCTGCATTGCCGTTTCGAAGAATTTTCCGAGAACACGCCTTTGAACCGCCTGTTCAAGACGTGCCTTTTGCACGTCGGTTCCTTCGCGCGGACTGAACCACTTCGTCGGCGTATTACCAGCCTAACGGAACGGTTTGCGGGAATCCCGCAAAGTCGCGCACCGTTAAAGGAGCGGATCGTCTGGAATAGGTTGAATGAACGCTTCCGCGACACTCATACTTTGGCACGCATGTTGCTTGAGGCGGTGTGGCAAAATACGACATACGGCACCTTCACTGGGGTGGCCCTGTTGTTTCCAATGAACCTGTTGTTCGAGCGCTATGTATCGCGCTGGCTGCAAAGGGTGCTGCCTGCAGGAACGGTGTCGGTGCAGCGCCGGACGTACACATTGCTGCAGCACGGGGCTTATCCATTGATCCCCGACATCGTGATCGAAACCGATGCCGGACCGCTGATCGTTGATACCAAGTGGAAGGATCTTGGCGACCCAATCGGATCAGTCTCCAAAGTCAGCCAAGCCGACCTCTATCAGCTCGCATCCTATGGAGCGGTTTATGACGCCAGCCGCGTCATACTTCTGTATCCAGGAACTGCACAGGATCGGCAGCCAACGGTGTGGCAATATACAGCCACAGATCGACAGATAGAAATTTGGCTCGTCGATTTGCGGGCCACTCAGAACAGGAAGGATTGGGAAATGCTCGCGCGACAGCTCGTCACGCAAAATTATAAGTAAGAATTGTCAGCACAGATACTTTACAAAACACGTGTTCTGTAAAGGGATTTTGCATCCCAGAATGCAATCAGGACCAGGGAGAGACCGATATGAATTTGCTGGAATTCGCGCGACACCTACCGGAAGAGTTCAGCGAGGCGGAATTCATCAACGCACTGCGCGAGGTGATCAATCTGGACGAAATCCGGCATCTGAGTGATGCGGAATGCCAGAGCCTGTTCGATGCCGTCACTTTCCTCGCTGATTACCTGATCCTGCTGCGGGAATTCTACCGGCAGGCGAAAACCAGAGGTGGCCATCCGGTTCTCGATTACCGCGGCCCGATGATCTGGAACCAATTGACCCGGGTGCCAGGCGAAAAGCCGGATTTCAGCCAGTTGACAAGCTTTGGCGTCGGCGAAGATCCTGCGTAACGGTGAACTCGGTGAGAGACCGGTTGCTGTAGCCCCAGGTCGATGTCCCGCCTGCCGCGTCATCTTGATCCCGCGACGCGGTCCTCGCATCCGATGCAACCCATGACGACCGGGCGGTCACCATCTACCGGCTGGCTCAGCGTGTTTCATCTGCGTCCTCCCAGCTCTCGTCCATGAAGGCCTTTCTCTCTGAAGGGGAGAACCTCGCCCGAAAACCTTCCGCCTCGGCACGTTTCTGGAGTTGGCGCACCCGAATCCGCAAATCATCCGCGTGGTGCGTCACCGCGGGCTTGTCGTTCCGATTATCTTACTCCATGCGGCCACCTTCATTCTCAAATCGGTCCAGAGTATATTATGATCCGCGGAACGCTTTCTGCAAAGCGCCGCGACGAAGATCCAAGTTATTGCTCCACTATCTCGTTGCATTTGCAGGATAACAAACGCAACAATTGCATTATGGGACAGTCGGTCGGTAATTTCGGTTTCCTGGATCACCTCGATGGCGAGCTCGCCAATCTGGGGCGATTGGCCGAGAGTTATTTTCAGGACGATCCGAGTACGAGCATCATAAAACTCAGGCAGTTTGCCGAACGCCTCACGCAGCGACATGCTGCGCTTGTCGGGATAGAGCAGCAACATTTTGGCAGCCAATCCGACCTTCTACGACGGCTAAAATATGAGCGGGCGGTCCCAGAGCAGGTTCTGGATGTCCTTCACTATATCCGCAAGCGGGGAAATACGGCGGTTCACGAAGGAAAGGGCAATCATCGGGATGCGCTCACCTGTCTCAAGATGTCCGTGCAGCTTGGTGTTTGGCATGTTCGTGCGAGCACCCCGGACCATGAGTTCTCGACAGGGCCTTTCATTCCACCGCAACCGCCATCCGACAGCAACACGGAATTGCAGCAAGAGCTGGACCGTCTTCGCGCCGAGCGAAATGAGGCTCTGACAGCAGCGCAAAAGGCCGAGGAAGAGCGGCAGCAGGCCATTCTCGCGGCAGAAACGGCCGAGGCGCGGCATCGGCGGGAGGTCGAAGAACGCAAAACCTGGGAAGCGCTCGCTCAGGACGCAGATCGTCAACTTCAGCAATTCGTCTCCAAGGCGCAGCATCAGGCCCCGGCATTTAAGGCATCAATAGCGAAAGCCGGTCATGATGCGGCCAATGTCATCAATCCGGATGAACAGGCGACCCGTGCGTTGATTGATCAGCAGCTCCGGGACAGTGGATGGGAAGCCAACAGCACCGACATTAGACACAGCAAGGGGGTTCGGCCGGCCAAGGGACGCAATCTGGCAATTGCCGAATGGCCGACAGCATCCGGTCCAGCGGATTATGCGCTTTTCGCGGGAGAGACCTGCGTCGGCATCGTCGAGGCCAAGCGGTACCGCAAGAATGTTTCAGCAGCTATCGACCAAGCCGAAAGATATTCCAAGGGTTTTGAGTGGCCGTCAAATTCAGATAGCTGGGACAATGGCTATTCGGTGCCCTTCGTATTTGCCACCAACGGGCGGCCCTATCTGAAGCAAGTCGAAACAGAGAGCGGCATCTGGTTTCGCGATGTCCGGCGCGCGCACAATCTCCGGCGTGCCGTAGTCAGCTGGTTCAGGCCCGAAGAGTTGCTGTCAATGCTTGAGGTCGAAAAGGAAAAAGCGCAAGCTGCCCTGAAAGCGCGACCTTTCGATTTCGGCTTTCAACTGCGCCCATATCAAAGGGCAGCAATTGAAGCCGTAGAACAGACCCTTTCCACCGAAAAGCGGGAAATGCTGGTGGCGATGGCCACCGGTACCGGCAAGACCAAACTCGCCATCGCGATGCTCTACCGCTTGCTGGCAACGAAAAGATTCCGCCGTATCTGCTTTGTCGTGGACCGCTCGGCCCTCGGCACACAGACCAGCGATGAATTCATGAGCACCGCGATTGAAGGACCGAAAACCTTCGGCCAGTTATTCGGCATCATGGGGCTGGAGGATATCAAACCCGATCCGGAAACCCGCTTTCACATCTGCACCATTCAGGGGCTGGTGAAACGGGTCCTCTATAATAACGATCCCGCCGATGTGCCGCCAATCGGTCAATATGATCTGATGGTGATTGATGAATGTCACCGAGGCTATCTGCTGGACCGGGAAATGTCGGATGCGGAACTGAGCTTTCGGAATCAGGAAGATTATATCTCCAAATATCGGCGTGTCCTTGAGTATTTCGACGCGGTCAAGATCGGCCTCACGGCAACGCCTGCACTGCACACCTCGCAGATTTTCGGTGATCCGATTTATACCTACAGCTACCGCGAAGCAGTCATAGATGGCTGGCTGATCGACCACGAACCTCCGGTCCGCTTCCTAACGGTTCTAGCCAAAGCAGGGATTACGTTTGACGCAGGTGAGGATATCGAGTTGCTGGACAGCCAGACAGGGGAAGTCCAGACGGCACCTGCTCCGGATGAACTGAATTTTCAGGTCGAATCCTTCAATCGCAAAGTCATCACGCAATCATTCAATCAGGTGGTCGCCGAAGAGCTCGCCAAGCACATTGATCCGGGTCTTGAAGGCAAAACCCTGATCTTCGCCGCGACCGACGCGCATGCCGATATCGTCGTAAACGAGTTGAAAAAAGCCTTTGCCGCACAATATGGATCAATTGAGGATTCCGCCATCCGCAAGATCACCGGGAGCGTCGACAAGGTCGGCACCCTGATCCGGTCATTCCGTAATGATGCCTTTCCCCAGATCGCCGTGACCGTCGATTTGCTTACCACGGGCATCGACGTGCCGAAAATCACCAATCTCGTCTTCATCCGCCGCGTCAACAGCCGCATCCTTTATGAGCAGATGCTAGGCCGCGCGACCCGCCGTTGTGACGATATCGGCAAGGAAGTGTTCCGCATTTTCGATGCCGTCGATCTGTATGCCACGCTACAGGACCTGACGCAGATGAAACCGGTCGCCAGCAATCCGAAGCTGACATTTGAGCAGCTTTTCGACGAGTTGGCGACCGTGACCGAGGAAGATCAACAGGCTTTGATCCGCGATCAAATCCTTGCCAAGTTGCACCGGAAATTACGGAAACTGCCAAGCAAGGTAGCGCAATCCATTGAAGACCTGACCGGCGAAACCGCCGAGCAACTGCGCGACCATCTCAAGAATGCGTCGCCCGGGAATGCGGCAGCACATGCCAGAAAATTCAGGGAATTGGGGAAAATCCTCGACTGGAACCCCGATGGCTCGGGACCGAACCTCCTGCCGATTTCACATCACGAAGATAGCATGCATGCCATCACCACCGGTTATGGCGAGCACGATAAACCCGAGGACTTCCTCGAAACCTTTACCTCATTCGTCAAAGAAAACCAGAATCGCATTGCCGCGCTTTCCGTTGTGGTCCAAAGGCCGCGTGATCTGACCCGCGCCGAACTGCGCAGCCTGCGCCTTGAACTCGACAAACTGGGCTTTTCCGAAACCAGCTTGCGCCGCGCATGGAACGACGCCTCGAATGAAGATATCGCCGCCTCGATCATCGGTTTCATCCGTCAAGCCGCACTTGGCGATGCTTTGATTCCGTTCGAAACCCGCGTGCAAAACGCCACCAAAGCTATACTGGCGAAGGCAAAATGGACCGACCCGCAGAAACAATGGCTGCGCCGGATCGCCGATCAGATCACACAGGAAATCGTGCTCGACCGCGCCTCTATCGACGAAGGCACCTTCAGGCATCACGGGGGCTTTAACCGGCTCAACAAGGTGTTTAACGGTCAGCTGGAAACCATCCTGCACGACTTCAACGAAGAACTCTGGAAAGTGAGCGCATGAATCCGAATACCGCCGATATCGTTAACAAGCTCTGGCGCGAATGCAAAACCCTGCAATCTGCAGGCGTTTCCTATGCGAACTACGTGAATGAGCTGACATATCTGCTGTTTCTCAAGATGCTGGAGGAAACCCAGCAGGAACACCGCCTGTCGAACGGCCATAGCTGGCGCAAGCTGGCCACCACCGAGGGTGGCGAACAACTGGAATATTACAAGACCATGCTGTTGGAGCTCGGCAATCCCAGGAAGACACAAGATCCGGTGACGCTCGCGATCTTTACCGATGCGACGACCCACATTCGCCTGCCCAAAGACCTCAAGATTCTGACCACCAATATCGACAAGCTCGACTGGTTTTCCGCGCGTGAGGATGGGCTGGGCGATATGTATGAAGGGCTGCTGGAAAAGACCACCTCGGCCACGAAATCAAAGGCGGGTCAGTATTTCACCCCACGCGCATTGATCGACAGCATCATTCGCCTGATCAAACCGCAACCGGGCAAGGTCATTCAGGACCCTGCCGCCGGAACCGCAGGTTTTTTGATCGCCGCTGACCAATATATCAAAGCCGCCACCGACGATCTGTTCAAACTGCCGGACAGCCAAGGAGATTTTCAGCGAAAACAAGCGTTCAGGGGGCATGAATGGGTGCCGGACACGCACCGCCTCTGCGTCATGAATATGCTGCTCCACGGCATTGAAAGCCTTGTCGGCTGCGAGGATAGCTGCTCCCCGTCAGGCGAAAGCCTCGGCCGCGCCGATGTGATCCTGACCAATCCGCCTTTCAACAAGATGTCGGGCAATGTGAACCGCCCCGATTTCACCCTGACAGCGGGCGAACGTGTCGGCCCGATGCCGTTTCTCGAACACGCCATCCGTATGCTGAAGCCGGGCGGACGCTGTGCCATTGTCATGCCCGACAATATCCTGTTCGGCGACGGTACCGGGACCGAGTTGCGCCGTTTCCTGATGGTAAACTGCAACCTGCACACCATCCTGCGCCTGCCCACCGGGATTTTCTATGCCCAGGGCGTCAAGACGAATGTGCTGTTCTTCACCCGCGTGACGGATAAGGTCTATCCCGCCAATCACAGCACGCAGGCGACTGAAGCTGTCTGGTTCTATGACCTGCGCACCAACATGCCCTCTTTCGGCAAAACCAACGCTTTGACGGCGGCGCATTTCGAGGAATTCGAAACGCTGTTCGGCCCCGATCCCCTGGGCGGGTCAGAGCGTGAGGATCAGGGAGAGGCCAGCCGCTGGCGCAAGCTGACCCGCGAACAGATCGCAGAGCGTGGCGACAACCTCGACTGGACATGGCTGCGCGACGAAAGCGGCGATCCCGAGGATGAGATGACCGAACCCGACGAGATCGCCGCCACGATCATGGGCCATTTGCGGGCGGCGCTGGAGGAGATTGAGGCGCTGAGTGAGGAACTCGACCCCACGCCGGTCGTGGAGGCGGCGGAATGAGGGAGTTGCCGTCGGGGTGGGTTTCGGCGAGGCTCGCAGATTTTTGCGAAGTGTATCAGCCGCCTACTATCTCAAAATCACAGCTCTCTTCGAATGGTCTCTACCCAGTATACGGCGCGAATGGCGTGATTGGTCGATATGACGAATACAATCACGAAGATTCGCAGCTTTTAATTACTTGCCGTGGTGCAACCTGTGGGTCAGTCAACATATCCGAACCGAAGTCATGGATTAACGGCAATGCAATGGTCGTTCAGCCCAATAAAAACTGTGCCGAGCTAAAGTTTGCAGAGTACTTTTTTCGTGGTGCCGCAGACTATTCAGCGATCATCTCAGGATCAGCACAACCTCAGATAACACGACAGACACTCGCTCCCACATTATTCCCCCTTCCCCCACTCCCCGAGCAGAGGCGGATTGTGCGGAAGCTTGACACCCTCACCGCCCGCACCACCACCGCCCGAACCCACCTCACCGCTATCAAAAAGCTGGTGGAGCGGTATAAGAATCGTATGATTGTGAAGGCTTACTCCGGGAGATTAACTCGGCCTGATAGAGAATATGTTGCGAGCGACAAGGAAGGGCTTTGGGATATTCCAGATCAATGGCAGTGGCAAACTATTGGAGATGTAGCAGAGATTCAGCCATGTTTGACGCCCGTTTCCGAAATTCAGGATCTGCCGCACATCGCCCCTGATAACATCGAGAAGAATACTGGAAAGCTGCTTGATTACCGAACGATTGGCGAAGATGGTGTCATCAGTGCTAAGCATAAATTTTTCAAAGGCCAGATAGTATACTCAAAAATCCGCCCATATCTACGTAAAGCGGTACTGTCGGTTTTTGACGGAGCATGCAGCGCGGATATGTACCCTATATCGGTAAAATCAAACTGCGCTCTCAAGTATCTGTTTTATTGGCTTTTAAGTGAAGATTTTTCTTACTTTACTTCGCTCAGCGATGGAAGGACCGTCCTTCCCAAGATCAACATGAAGCAACTAAACGCAGCCCCAGTCCCTTGGTGCGAAATCGACGAACAACACGAAATTGTCCGCCGGATCGAAACCGCCTTCGCCAAGATCGACCGTCTTGCCGCGGAGGCAAAAAAAGCCCTGAAACACACCGACCGCCTCGATCAGCGCATTCTGGCCAAAGCCTTCGCCGGTGAACTTGTCCCCCAAGATCCGAATGACGAACCCGCCGAAATCCTCCTTGCCCGCATCCGCGCAGAACGCGCCGCACCCAAAGCTCGACGCGGCAGAGAGACCCGTAAATGACTTACGTTATAAATTCTGGGGCAGCCAGATTCTCGTAAGCGCGATGCTGATCACCTATGTGGTGCAGGTTGACGGCTTTGGGAAGCGCTAGGGCACAAGCTCCTCGATGCGATTTTTGGGAAGACCGTCAAGGATGGCACTGAATCGCATCATGCTTTATGGGCCACCTTGTAATTGGAGCCAGACGTAGTCGCTTGCCATGTCTGCAAGCATCCTAGTTCCGGCAGAAGCCCAAGCCGGTTGATAAGAATTACTTCCATCGCGAAGAAACAAGCCTGCGCTGTGAATCTGATGATGGAGGGCGTTTGCACTCGCCAGATCTGAGACAACTGTCTGCATCGCCTGCCGAGCGTTTACTGAAGCAGCGAGCGGATTAATGTAATCGACCATCTGATACACCATATGCCGATAAGAATCCCACTTTTGCCAAGCTGCGGCGGTCACCGGAGATACTGAAGCTGAGTATGGGGATTGCACCAAAACAGTCGCCTGAAGAGCGGCCGGTAATTGGAGCACTTCGTCGGGGTATACAATCGTGCCCCAGAGGGGAGTTGAAAAGAAGCGAGGCGGAGCATCACCACCGCCACCCGGGCCGGTTGAGGGCTGAAACCGAGATCGCGTAAAGCCCCATAAGTTTTGCCAGAAGCCAACCGCCGCTGCTCTCGCACCGGCGCCGAAGGCCAGCCCGGCCAAAGGTCCTGCGTATGCGTGCAGCACTGGCTTCCCGGTACAAGCGAGTGTCAAACCTGCAGAACAATACCGATATACTGCTTCGACATCTGTGGGAAGACGCTCCGCGCTGTCGAATTCAACAGCGTAGTACCATCCATCAGCGTTTAAGGCGGTGGCCTGCGACAAAATAGTTTGCGCAACTTGGGCAGTCGTGATGCTAACTCCCATCACGACAGTCGCGTAGGTGGGAATGCCGAGCGTGTCACCGGCAGCTTTAGATGCCGCAAAGAGACGAGCATTTAGCTGTGCGATGTCAGGCCGAGCAGCCTCGTAGGGGATCGCGGGAGCAATAACCGCACTAGCGCCCAGGGCTTGGTTTTCGTCTCGGAGCGCGGCTGTTAAGCTGGCAAAAGATGGGGCCGACAGTGCCCCTAGCGATGCGATCGACTGTCGAAACTGCGCGATGGGGTAGCTCGAAAGCTTTCCATCTGAAAAGTCAGGCTCATAGAACTGAGGGTCAAGTAGAACTTCGCCTCCGGTATTTCTATACTCACCGGCGTACTCTTGAGCCTTTTCATATGCTAGGTCTTTGGGGCTTAGAATAACACCTACACCAGTTCCAGCTTGAAGCATTTCGAGGATAAATTTTTGATTTCGAGCACCACATTGATGCCAAGCGCCGCGTCTCATTGCTGTGCCCCCAAACCGTTCAAGATATTTCCGACCATCGCCGCACTAGCCGGTCTACGCGCTCTTTCCTTTTCCAGCAGTCGCTGCAGAACAAGTTTCAAAGTGGGATTGAGCCCTAAATAATTCGGATCGGATTTAAAGTCTTCCGAAGTGCAAATTGCCTCGTCCAGCTCATCAAATGTCATTGGACTATCTGCTACTGACGGGTGTTTCCCAACGGCCGCCTCATACAGGATCACACCTAAGGCATAAAGATCGGTTCGTGGGTCGATGTCTCTCTTCGTACCTCTCAACTGTTCTGGTGCGAAATATTTAGGGGTGCCCAACATAGCACCTTCAACGGTTGCTGTAAGGCTTTCCATATCCAGAAGACGGGCCAAGCCAAAATCTATTATTACAGGATTTTCATTATTATCTACCCTAATGTTACTAGGCTTCAGATCTCTGTGCACTATGCTATTTTCAGCCAGCGCATTAAGACCACTGCAAAGAGGAACGAAAATATTCTTAATCTGCTCCAGGCTCAGGTTCCCGCGAGCTGCGAGGAAGTGTGAGAGGTCAGTCCCAGCCACAAACTCTTCTACCAAGTAGTGTCGCGTTTCTCCGCCGCGTGCACTATACTCGTACTCAACGACTCTTGCCACGTTAGGATGGTTAAGGGTTTGCATCGCCAGCACTTCACGCTGAACTCTTTCAAGAGACTGCGTCGGGGCAATAATCTTCAAGCAAAAATCTTCGCCATTGCGCCTAACGTGGAAGGCGGCCTTTTGCGCGCTTGGAGTAAGGGCGGTGACAAATTCGTAGTCAGGATGCTGTTGACTCGCGTCGTTTATATTAACCTGGAACATCATTACCTGAAGCCTTTAAGTCTCCTGCAGCTCTCGCTGCGACAGTATAGTAGTATGTCCAAGATTTTGGGGTGGACTTCCTTGCGCGCTTTATCACGCAGCTAACGCCATCGTCGTCGATTGAAATAAGCCCCAAGCCCAACGAAGAAAAAGCTAATTCGTCCTTCACACGCTTTGCAACACCTTCCGGCAGAGCAACAAAGGAACGGTGTGCAAAAATCCTATTCCGCGACGCTTGCGCAACAGCTCTTTTCCAATCTGAAACCTTCACCTCGATTGCCGAAACGTCACCCAAGATATTCTGCCAGCGCTGCGCCAAGTTAAAGGTTTTCCGGGTTTGCTCGATGACGCCATGCGTCTGGAGTAGATCAAGCTTCTTGAGAGTAGACCTTTCGTTCAGACCTAGACGTTCGGCGATGGTTTCCAGGCGAGCACGTCGAGCCGCGCGCAAATATCCAAGGATCGCCAGAGACGCGCTATCAGCATCCGCAAGCTTGACAGCCTCCGGCAGCACACTCGCCCGGAGTAAGTCCGGGACACCTGCACCAACCGGGACGGTACTGCCTGTCCAAGAAATCTCGGCAGAAAGGGGCAGCAATTTTGCAATGTTTTTCTCTACTGAAGCTTGCAGAACTGCTTCGGGGCCGACCTTAAGTTGTCGAAACACCGAAATACCGCTATGACTGGCGGTGGTAACTTTGTCTGAATCAAGCAAAATTTTTTCCCATCCGTATGCTCGTTAGTCTAATCATTCTTGTCGAGTAGTCTAGTTCTTAGAAGCTTCATGAGCGCTATGTGTTTGTACTCGGCCTGTAGTAGGAGATCGACGATCGGAGGATGAAGAACTTCACCATCTAAATCGCTCAATGCACCCTAGAATGGCCAAAGTATCCGTAGCTCGGCTCCTAGCACGGTCCGATAAGCGAGTTCATCCTGACTGCCTATGCCGATTGGTTCAACGAGGCCGAAGAGCGGTGGACTTGGTGTAGAATGATGGCTAAACGGCGCCGATAGACGGAGTTCGAGGCCCTCGACGCTGCCTAGAAGAAAGGGACGTTCGGCGACGATTTCGCACAGCCGCTTTGACCCGAAGTAGGCTCGATAGAGGCGATGGCCTAAAGTCCGCTGTGGGCCGAGATTCTCGAATTCCTACTTCCACCTTCAAATCACCGACTGCTGCAATGAAGCCTGGCTGTCACGGAGCCTGAGCTTGTGATGTTGGTCAGTACTGCTGCCGCAAAGGAAGCATAGTGGCAAAAAGGGACGACTATTGTGGCAATCCACACAAGTTTAAACTGGTCGGAGCGAGAGGATTCGAACCTCCGACCCCCTGCTCCCGAAGCAGGTGCGCTACCAGGCTGCGCTACGCTCCGACCGTAGGGTGGGCAGGTAGCGCGAGCCGGGGTGGAATGCAAGACCTGTCAGCGGCGCGGATGCAACAATCTTTGCAATATGGCCGCTTTCGGTGCAGTGACCGACTCGTTTCGCAGGCGCGCCGCAGTTGCCGGGCGGTTCACAGAATTTCCGCCGCTGCCTTCGCGCCAAACGATGTAAAGACCCGAGGCAATGATCACTAATGCCCCGATCAATGTCGGCAGGTCCAGCATCTCGTTGAACAGGAACCAGCCATACAGGCTGGCCCAGATGATCTGCGAATATTGCATCGGCGCGACGATGGCGGCCTCTCCGGCGCGATAGGCGGCGATGACAAGCAATCCGCCCGCCAGCCCGAAGACCGAGATCAGCCCGGCCAGTGCAAGATCCTGCAGCGGCATCGGCTGGTATTGCAGTGTCAGCGCTCCGCCGGTCACGACGAAATTGCCCAGCATCGGCCACATCATCAGCACCAGCGGCCGCTCGCGATTGCCAAGCTTGCGGGTGACGACCGCGACCATGGCACTGGCCGAAGCCCCGATCATCGCGGCGAAATGGCCGGGTTGCAGCGGATGGGTGCCGGGCCGCAAGACGATCAGCACCCCGCATAGCCCGACGATCACCGCGCCCCAACGATGCAGGCCCACCTTTTCCCCGAGAACCGGGATCGACAGGACGGTGATCAGCAGCGGCGTGGTGAACAGGATCGCGTAGACCTGTGTCAGCGGCAGGGTCGAGAAGGCAAAGAACCCCGCAAGCCCGGCCAAGATCGCGCAGGCGGTGCGCAGGATCAGCCAGCCCGGGTTGTTGGGACGCAGCGTGCCCGAGGTGGGATCACGCAGCAGGATGATCGAGACCAGCGGAAATGACAGAAGCGAGGCGAAGAACAGGATCTGATGCGAGGGATAGCTGCCGCCAAGCGTCTTGATGACGGCGTCATGGGTCGCGAACAGGCCCATCGCCGCGAGTTGCAGCAATACGCCCCGAACATTTCCGGTCAGTTGCACCTATTTCCCGGCTGCAAGAGCCGCGACGATCCTGTCGCCCATCTCGGCGGTGCTGACCGGCGTGCCCCCTTCGGGACCCATCAGGTCGGGGGTGCGGACACCATCGGCCAGCACCTGCTCGACCGCGGCCTCAAGCTCCGCCGCGGCATCGCCCTGGTCGAAACTGTAGCGCAGCGCCATGGCGAAGCTGAGGATGCAGGCGATGGGATTGGCCTTGCCCTGTCCGGCGATGTCGGGCGCGCTGCCATGCACGGGTTCATACAATGCCTTGGGCCGGCCATTCGCCATCGGCGCCCCCAGGCTGGCCGAGGGCAGCATGCCAAGCTGCCGGTCAGCATCGCCGCCGCGTCCGACAGGATGTCACCGAACAGGTTGTCGGTCACGATCACGTCGAATTGCTGCGGCTTGCGGACAAGCTGCATCGCGCCGTTATCGGCATACATATGCGACAGCTCGACATCCGGGTATTCGTTGTCGTGGACCCATTGCACCTCTTCGCGCCAGAGGATGCCGGATTCCATGACATTGGCCTTCTCCATCGAGCAGACCTTGTTGCTGCGCCGCTTCGCCAGCTCAAAGGCCGAGCGCGCCACGCGCCGGATCTCGCCGCTGGTATAGCGCTGCGTGTTGATGCCGACGCGGCCACCCTCGTTCTCGGGATTGTTGTTATCGTCATGGATGCCGCGCGGTTCGCCGAAATAGCGCCCGAGGTCAATTCGCGGACGATCAGGATATCCAGCCCCGCCACCACCTCGCGCTTGAGCGACGAGAAATCGGCAAGCGCATCGAAACATTGCGCCGGGCGCAGATTGGCGAAGAGATCCATCTCCTTGCGCAGACGCAGCAAGCCCCGCTCGGGTTTCACGCTGAAATCGAGATCATCGTATTTGGGTCCACCCACCGCGCCCAGCAGCACCGCATCGGCCTGTTGCGCGCGGGCCATCGTCTCGTCGGCCAGCGGTGTGCCGTGCTTGTCATAGGCCGCGCCTCCGACCAGGTCGTGGCTGACATCGAAACGCATGCCGCGATTGGCCTGGAACCAGTCGATCACCTTGACCACCTCGGCCATGACTTCGGGACCGATCCCGTCTCCGGGCAGGATGAGCAGCGAATAGGGGGGGGTCATGCATGTCTCCTCGATGTCTTGTCGCCGGGTTAGACCCGGTGTGACGACGGGTCAAGATCAGCGCACCTGCTCCATCAGGATTTTCGGCATCGAACAATCCTCGCGCGCATCCGGCGCACAATCGCGGGGTTCCAGGTCGCGGGTCAGGCAGATGCGCACCTCCTGCAGCGCCTCATCGCGGCAGGTGACGGTGATGCCGTCGCGGGTCAGATCCGGGTTGGCCTCGATGAAGGCATCCTCGACGACCGAGGGCGGCAGGGTAATATCCCGGGCAAGATCGTCGAACACCTCGGGGATGGGTGCGCGCGCGGCTGCCTCGCGGATCGCGTCGTAATAGCCATGCGCCGACAGGCCCGAGCAACGCCCGTGCTTCTGCCACTGATACCAGGCCAGCCCGCCCGAGCCCATGATATCGGCCATGGCGGCGCTTTCCCGCCGGGACGGATCGCGTTCCCGCGTGCGGCAATCCTGCGGCCAGCCATCCTCGTATTGCGGCCACAGCCCATGCACGACGAAATCCGTATCCCGCTCCGGGTCGCATTGCGCGGCATCGCGCCCATCGCCGGTCAGGCTGCACCATGTCGGCGACCAACTGAGCGCCAGCACGTAATAGTCGAACTCGCCCGCGACATCTTCGGCATGGGCGGTGAATGGCAACAGGGCGATCAGGGCGGCGCGAAACAGGTCTCTCATGATGGTCAAACTAGCCGGGTTGCGGGCGCCGTCCACCCCTCATCGCGCGAATCCTCTTTTCTCTTCGCATCTGAATCGCTATATCCGCCCTCAATTCCCCCGATTCCGAGGAATGGCGCCCGCCAAAAGCCGATTCCCGGCCCAAGCAGGCCATGGCTTCGGGGTAGAGACGCGAAGGAGATTGACATGAACAAGCCACTGATGGCCAAGGCCACCGCCGTCTGGCTGGTCGACAATACGACGCTCAGCTTCAAGCAGATCGGTGATTTCTGCGGTCTGCACGAGCTCGAGGTGCAGGGAATCGCCGATGGCGATGTGGCGGCCGGGGTCAAGGGCTATGACCCGATCGCCTCGAACCAGCTTTCCCCCGAAGAGATCAAGCGGGGCGAGGCCGATCCGGCCTACAGGCTGCGCCTGAAGCACAATCCCGCCGCCGAGGGCGAGGAAAAGCGCCGGGGGCCGCGCTACACGCCGCTTTCCAAGCGCCAGGACCGTCCGGCGGCGATCCTGTGGCTGGTCAAGTTCCATCCAGAACTTGCGGATTCGCAAATCTCCCGGCTGGTCGGCACCACCAAGCCCACGATCACCGCGATCCGCGAGCGGACGCATTGGAACATCCAGAACATCCAGCCGATCGATCCGGTCGCGCTTGGCCTGTGCAAGCAGACCGAACTGGATGCCGCCGTGCAGAAGGCCGCCAAGAAGCGCGGCACCGACGGCGACGTGATGACCGATGACGAACGCCGCAAGCTGGTCAGCACCGAGACCTCGCTGGCGATGGAGGATGACGAGGCGCGCCTGCCGACAGCAATCGCCGGGCTCGAGAATTTCTCGCTGTCGAAGGATGACGAAAGCGAACGGCCGCGCGAACAGGAACTGGATGCCGACAGTTTCTTCAACCTGCCCGAGCAGGACGAGGATGACGAGGACGAAGACGACAAGCGTTGATTCCGTCCGGATCGAGGAATTGCAAAAGGCCGGTGCGAGGCAATCGCGCCGGCCTTTCTGTTCTTGCAGGTCGAACCGGTCAGGTCTTGCTGCGGATGGCGCGATAGGCCCAGATCAGCAGGCAGGCACCGGCAGCGGCGACCACCAATTGCCCGAAGGTCCCGCCAAGCGTCGATCCCAGCAGCGTGCGCAGCAGCCAGTTGCCGACAAGCGCGCCGACGACACCCAAGATGACATTCGTCAGCAGACCATGATCCGATTTCATGACTTTCTCGGCGATCCACCCGGCAAGCCCGCCCAGAATGATCGTCAGGATCCAGCCAATTCCTTCCATATTCAGGTTCTCCCCTCTTGGTTGATGGCGACCCGGTAGGCCCCTCGTCCCAAGGAATGCTTAACCGGGCGATTTCGTTCCATATTCATTGATCGTTCAGATCGACAGGCAGATATATTTCATCTCGAGGAAGTCATCCATGCCGTGGCGGCTGCCCTCTCGCCCCAGCCCGGATTGCTTGACACCGCCAAAGGGCGCGACCTCGGTCGAGATGATGCCCGTGTTCACGCCGACGATGCCATATTCCAGTGCCTCCTGGACCCGCGTGATCCGGCCGATATCGCGGGCATAGAAATACGAGGCCAGCCCGAAGATCGTGTCATTGGCCTTGGCGACCACCTCCTCCTCGGTCTCGAACTTGAACAGCGGGGCCAGCGGGCCGAAGGTTTCCTCGGTCGTGACCTTCATGCTGTCGGTCACGCCGGTCACCACCGTCGGCTTGAAGAACAGCCCGTCAATGCGCTCGCCGCCGGTAGCGACCGCGCCGCCGTGATCCAGCACATCCTTGATATGCTCTTCCACCTTCAGCGCGGCGGCTTCGTTGATCAGCGGACCGGTTGTGACACCGTCCTCCAGCCCGTCGCCGACCGTCAGCTTGTCCACCGCCTCGGCCAGTTTGCGGGCGAATTCGTCATAAACCCCGGCCTGCACGTAGATGCGGTTGGCGCAGACGCAGGTCTGGCCGTTATTGCGGAATTTCGAGGCCATCGCGCCCTCGACCGCGGCATCCAGGTCGGCATCGTCAAACACGATGAAGGGTGCGTTGCCGCCCAGTTCCATGCTGCATTTCAGCACCTGGTCGGCGGCCTGGCGCAGCAGGATGCGGCCCACCTCGGTCGAGCCGGTGAAGGTCAGCTTGCGCACCAGCGGGTTCTCGCAGAACTCCTTGCCGATCTCGCTCGAACGCGACGAGGTGACGACCGACAGGATACCCTTGGGCAGTCCCGCCCGCTCGCCCAGCACCGCCATGGCCAGCGCCGAAAGCGGCGTTTCGGCAGCCGGCCGCGCAACGAAACCGCAGCCCACGGCCAGCGCGGGCGCAGCCTTGCGGGCGATCATCGCGTTGGGGAAGTTCCACGGCGTGATCGAGGCCACCACCCCGATCGGCTGGCGGATCACGCTCAGCCGCTTGTCGGGCTGATGGCCGGGGATGGTTTCGCCGTAAACGCGCTTGGCCTCCTCGCCGAACCACTCGATGAAACTTGCGCCATAGGCGATCTCGCCCTTGGCCTCGGGCAGGGGCTTGCCCATCTCGGCGGTCAGGATCAGGCCCAGATCATCCTGATTGGCCATCATCAGGTCGAACCATTTGCGCATCACCTGCGCGCGCTCCTTGGCGGTGCGCGCCGCCCAGCCCTTCATCGCCTCGCCCGCCGCCGCGATGGCCTGCGCCACCTCGGCCCGGCTCAGATCGGCGACCTGCGCGATCACGTCGCCACGCGCCGGATTGATCACGTCGAATGTCGCGCCATCGCCGGCATCGACCCATTCCCCGGCCAGGAAGGCCCGTGTTTCCAAAAGCGACGGATCGCGCAGAAGAGTCCGAAGATCGGTGGAATGCTTGGTCATGACAGCCCCATTTGATGGATTTGCCGGATGATGACCACGCGGCAGCCCGCTTGTCAAAGGGCTCCGGTCACACCGGGATCGCGGTCGTCCGAAACACCGTACGCAGCGCAAAGGACGAATGCATCTGCGCCACACCCGGCAGGCGGGCAAGATGTTGCCGATGGATACGGGCGAAATCGTCGGTATCCTCGACCACGATCTTCAGCAGGTAATCGGCCGTGCCCGCCATCAGGTGGCATTCCAGCACATCGGGAATCGCCCGCACCGCCCGTTCGAACGCGTCCAGCAACTCGTCCGCCTGCCCCGACAGGGTGATCTCGACGAAAACCGTGGTCTGCCGCTGCAATTTCCGCGCGTTCAGCAGGGCGACGTAATCCTGTATCACGCCCGCCTCCTCCAGCCGTTGCACCCGCCGGTGACAGGCGCTTGGCGACAGATGCACCCGCAAGGCCAGCTCGGCATTGCTGATTCGGCCCTGCTTCTGCAACAGGGCAAGGATTCGGCGGTCTATTGCGTCAATCTCGGACATGATGGGATATTCTTCGAATATTTTCGACAATTGCAATGCTTTCTACCGAAACCCCCTGCCCCGTAGCCACAGCTTCGCAGCACCTTGCGGCGATTTTCTGGCAATCTGTCCGCAATGTTATTGTGAATGGTTCCACACGAAGGGAGGAGCAGCTTCATGAAAATCGGTTGCCCGAAGGAGATCAAACCGCAGGAATTCCGCGTGGGCCTGACCCCCGCCAATGCCGCCGAGGCGATCCTGCGCGGCCATGACGTGCTGATCGAGACCGGCGCGGGCATTGGCGCAGGCTTCACCGACGAGGATTACCAGGCCATCGGCGCCGAGATCGCCCCGGATGCGGCGGCGATCTTTGACAGGTCCGATCTGGTCATCAAGGTCAAGGAGCCGCAGGCGGTCGAGCGCAAGCTCCTGCGCGAAGGGCAGGTTCTGTTCACCTATCTGCATCTTGCACCGGACCCGGACCAGACCCGTGACCTGCTGGATTCCGGCGTCACCTCGATCGCCTATGAAACCGTGACGGATGCGCGCGGCGGCCTGCCGCTTCTGGCGCCGATGTCCGAAGTGGCGGGACGCCTCGCGCCGCAGGTCGGATCATGGGCAATGCAAAAGGCCAATGGCGGGCGCGGCGTGCTGATGGGCGGCGTGCCGGGCGTCCGTCCGGCCAATGTCATCATCATCGGCGGCGGCGTGGTCGGTGCCGCGGCCGCGCGCGTTGCGGTGGGCATGGGGGCGAATGTGACGGTCATGGACCGCTCCGTGCCGCGGCTGTCCTATCTGGACGACGTGTTCATGGGCAAGCTGACCACCCAATATGCCAATGCCGCCACCACCGCCGAACTGATCCAGACCGCCGACATGGTGATCGGCGCGGTGCTGATCCCCGGCGCGGCCGCGCCCAAGCTGATCTCGCGCGAACAGCTTTCGACCATGCCGCAGGGCTCGGTCCTGGTGGATGTCGCCATCGACCAGGGCGGCTGCTTCGAGACCTCGCGCGCCACGACGCACCAGGATCCAATCTACGAGGTGGATGGGGTGGTGCATTACTGCGTGGCGAACATGCCGGGCGCGGTTGCGCGAACCTCGACCCAGGCCCTGGGCAATGTCACCCTGCCATTCCTGCTGGCGCTGGCCGACAAGGGCTGGCGGCAGGCGGTCACCGATGATCCGCATCTGCGGGCCGGGCTCTCCACCCATCAGGGCAAGCTGACATCGCTGCCCGTGGGCGAGGCATTGGGCCTGCCGGCGATCACGCCCGAGCAATTGCTGAGCGCATGAGAAAAACCGGCGCGCCCGGGACCGGGCGCGCCATTCGAGGCTTAACCCTTCGCCGCCAGCAAGTCGCGGATCTGGGCCAGCAATTCTTCCTGCGACGGACCTGCGGACGCCTCCTCTGCTGCCGCCTCCTCTTTCTCTGCGGCGGATTTGGCGCGGTTCACGGCCTTGACCAGCAGGAACACCACCCATGCGATGATGAGGAAGTTCAGCACCGCCATCAGGAACGAACCATAGGCAAAGACCGCCGCACCCGACTCGCGCGCTGCGGCCAAGCTGGTGCCATCGGCAACTTCGCCCGACAGGATAATATATTTATTGGTGAAATCGACGCCGCCGGTCACCAGCCCGATAATCGGGTTGATCAGGTCATCAACCAGCGATGTCACGATCGCCGTGAAAGCCGCGCCAATGATGATCCCCACGGCCATGTCCATGACATTGCCCTTGGCGATAAATTCCTTGAACTCCTGAATCATCTTCTTGCTATCCCCCTGAGGTTCCTTGCAGCACGCTGCCGGGGTGAGGTTAGTTCACCTCCTTGCGGCTGGCAATTCCCGGCATGCGTGCAACAAGACCTCCGCTATTCTCCATCGCGATCCCGGTCATACCGTCTGGCAAGCGGAAATTCCGGCAACCAGGATTCGCGCCGGATGATCCAGCTTTCATAGCTAGGCGCCAATTGGTTCGGGGAATCCAGTGCGCCCAGATGCAGTTCGATCTCATCCCCGCTGCGCGCGAAAACCGACGATCCACAGCGAGGGCAGAAACACCGCCCCGCATAATCGCGTGTCTCGCCCTCGATGCTCACCGCGTCCCGGGGAAATATCGCGGCGGCGTAGAAAAGCGCCCCGTGATGCTTGCGGCAGTCGAGGCAATGGCAGATGCCGACACGGGATGGCGGGCCCGAGGCCGTGATCCGGAGATCGCCGCACAGAC
Source organism: Paracoccus methylarcula (assembly GCF_003007735.2). Lineage (GTDB taxonomy): Bacteria > Pseudomonadota > Alphaproteobacteria > Rhodobacterales > Rhodobacteraceae > Paracoccus > Paracoccus methylarcula. The sequence continues at coordinate 260,641 of NZ_PXNQ02000001.1, read as the reverse complement.
AGCCTCCGGTGAATTGCTCCATGACGCGCCTCCTCTGCCATCGGATAGACAGGATTTTTACAATGGCGGATGGCGTCCTGGCAATCGAGGCTGTTGCGCAATGCTTTCCATCCCGTCCGGTTCTGCTCTAGCTGAATGCCAAAGACGAGGATACGAGCATGCAGATCATCACTTCCGACGCCGAGTCCCGGCTGGACTGGATCGCCCTGACCGACGCGCTGGCGCGTGGTCACAGCCTGCCACGGGCCGAGGTTGCCGACAGTTTCCTTTATCGCGGCGAGGATACGCTTCTGACCCGCTCCGCCTGGATCGACGGGCTGGGGCTGGCGGTCAAGCCGGCGGCGGTCTTCCCGGGCAACCCCGCGAATGGCCTGCCGATGATCAACGGCGCGGTAAACCTGTTCGACGACACCACCGGCCAGTTGCAGGCGATCGTCGATTTTCACCTTGTGACCAAGTGGAAAACCGCGGGAGACAGCCTCTTGTCCGCCCGCCGCCTCGCCCGCAAGGACAGCCGGCAGGCGCTGATCGTCGGCGCGGGTAATGTCGCGGCCTCGATGGTCGAGGCCTATCGCGCGCTATTTCCCGATATCCGCATAACCATCTGGAATCGCACCGCAAGCGCCGCCCGCGACCTGGCCGAACGCGTGGATGCCACGGCGGTCGAGGATCTTGCGGCGGCCACCCGCGACGCCGATCTGATCGCCACCACCACCATGGCGAAAGAGCCGGTTCTGCGCGGCGAATGGCTGCAACCCGGCACGCATCTGGACCTGATCGGCGCCTATCGCCCCGACATGCGCGAAATCGATGACGAGGCCATCCGCCGCGCCCGTCTCTTCGTTGACAGCCGCAGCACAACCATCGGCCATATCGGCGAAATCCAGATGCCGCTGGATAGCGGCGCGATCACCGAAGAAGATATCGTCGCCGATTTCTACGATCTGCCCTCGGGCCGCTACGCGCGCCAATCCGATGCCGAGATCACCCTCGCCAAGAATGGCGGCGGCGCGCATCTCGACCTGATGACCGCGCGCTATATCCTTGAAGCAACCGGATAAAATCCAACCATTCAGTTTTCACGAGGAAGGCTTTCCCATGTCAGACCCCATCTCTGCACCCTCTGCGAACCCGACCATCCGCACCATCGCGATGCCCGCCGACACCAATCCGGCCGGAGACATCTTCGGCGGCTGGCTGATGAGCCAGATGGACCTTGCCGCCGGCACCGTCGCCGCGCTGACAGCGCAGGGCCGCAGCGCGACCATCGCGGTCGAGGGAATGAAGTTCCTGCGTCCCGTCAAGGTAGGAGACGAGGTTTCGCTCTTCGCCGATCTTGTCCGGGTGGGCCGAAGCTCGATGCATATCCATGTCGAGGCATGGCGGCGGGAACGGGAACGGGACCGCAATCAGAGCGAAAAGGTCACCGAAGCGACCTTCACCTTCGTTGCCCTCGACGATCAGGGACGGGCAAGACCGGTCCGGCCGGGCTGAGCCTGCCACCGCCCGCACAACAGGGCGATCATTGATTCCATTATGGAAGCAATGCGCGGAAATACCCGTCAATTGCGACGTGAACGGAATCAATCCCCGTTGCACACCCAGACATGATGCAACGCAGAACGCGTGTTGCGTGGCCTATCCTGCGGACCTTGCGTAATAGCTGTATCCGGCCATCTCGCGGAAACCGAGCCTGCGATACAGCGCCACCGCCCCCTCATTCCCCCGGCTGACCGCCAGTCCGATCCGATCCGCCCCGTTCTCCGCCGCCCAGAAGGCCGCCTGCCGCATCATCCAGCCCGCCAGACCCTTGCGCCGCAAACCCGGCAGGATCTCGACGCAGTGGACCATGGCGACGCCTTGATGAATCGCGACGAATGCGGCCCCGGCGGCACGATCCGCGACCCGCCCGAGGATCGATGTGACGGGCTCCTCCACCCGTTCCATCACCGCCTGCCGCGCCGGTCCGATATTGCCCGCGCTCCAGATCTCGCGCTGAATCGCCATGGGAGGCCAGACTGCGAAGGCCGTCACCGGCGGCAAATCCCGATCCGTCAGCGCGGCGGTTTCGATCTCCATGATCGCGGTCGGGTTCTCGCGCCGGAAACCCTGTGCCTCCAGCGCCGCGATCAGCTTCGCATCATCGTCCAGCGCGCGGAACAGCGGCGGTTGCCCCCACTGCTCATGGAGCCTGACGGCTTCCGGAATATCGCTGTCTTTCCAGCCGGTCAAAGCCCTGGCCGAGCTGACGCGACCACCTGCGCCCAAACCTCTGCCGACGCGGAATCCGCCCGCATCCGCATATTCCGCGGCGGGCCATGTCGCCTCGAAGGCCTGTGCCAATGCCGCGTCCATCACAGCTTCAGCAACCGCTTGAGTTCCGACATCGCGAAGGCCACCCGCTCGCCGTCCAGCCCGCGCACGACCAGGTTGGTGCCCCAGCCACGCTCGTCGTGGAAAGGATAGGACCCCATCGACAGATCGGGGAATTCTGCGGCCAAGGCCTGCAATTCCTCGGCCACCTCGCTTTCGCCACGCCGCACCTCGACGCTCAGCGATTGCGCGGGCTGCCCACCCGGCAATCGCGGGATCAGCCAATCGACCATGCCGCGGAACACCTCGGGCACGCCGGCCATCACATGGGTCCTGCCGATGGAGAAACCCGGCGCCGCCGAGACCGCATTGTCGATGAGCGTCGCCCCGACCGGCACCCGCGCCATCCGCAGCCGGTTCGGCGTCAGTTCCACCCCCATCCGGTCGCAGCGCGCCTGCAGAAGCGCCCGCGCCTCGTCGTTGATCTCGACCGTGGTGCCATGCGCGGCGGCCACCGCATCGGCGGTGATGTCGTCATGCGTCGGCCCGATCCCGCCCGAGGTGAACAGCAGGTCATAGGCACCGCCCAGAGAGCTGTCCAGGGCCCGGATCGCAGCCACGATCTGGTCATGGTCATCCGCGACGATCCGCATCTCGCGCAGGTCGAACCCGGTGGCCGTCAGCACCCCCGCCAGATGATGCGCATTCCCCTCGCGCGTGCGCCCCGACAGGATTTCATCGCCGATCACCAGGATGGCTGCCGTGGGATTGTCTGATTGCATGGTCCTGCCCCTTGCTTTTACCATCCCCTTCTATGCCTGCGCATGGGGCTGGAACAAGTGGGCCGCTGCGACTATCTATGCGCCCATAGGAAAGGACAACCGATGGACGAAGAAAGCCGCATCACCAAGGAAGGCATCCGCATCCATGCGCCGCAGGATTTCGCAGGCATGCGCAAGGCGGGCGCCGTGGCCGCCAGGATTCTCGACGAGGTAGGCCCATTGGTGGAGCCGGGCGTGACAACGGCGACGCTCGACGACTTCATCCGCAACCGGGTCGAGGAGCTTGGCGCCACCTCGGCAACGATCGGCTATCGCGGCTATCAGCACGCAAGCTGCATCAGCGTGAACCATGTCGTCTGCCACGGCATCCCGGGCGAGAAAAGCCTGAAGAACGGCGATATCCTGAATATCGACGTGACCGTGATCGTCGATGGCTGGTATGGCGACACCAGCCGCATGTATGTGGCGGGAAAGCCGTCGATCAAGGCGCAGCGGCTGATCCAGGTGACCCATGATTCACTGATGAAGGGGATCGAGGCGGTTCGTCCCGGCGCGACCTTTGGCGATATCGGCGCCGCCATCCAGACCTATGCCGAGGGGCACCGGATGTCGGTGGTGCGGGATTTTTGCGGTCACGGGCTGGGGCGGGTGTTCCATGCACCGCCCAACGTCCTGCATTTCGGGCGAGCCGGCAAAGGCCCGGTGCTGGAGGAAGGCATGTTCTTCACCATCGAGCCGATGATCAATCTCGGCCGGGCCGAGACCAAGACGCTGGCCGATGACTGGACCGCCGTCACCCGCGACAAATCCCTTTCGGCCCAGTTCGAGCATTCGATCGGCGTCACCTCGGACGGTTTCGAGATCTTCACGCCCTCGGATCTGTTCTTCCCGGAATTCCGTTAAGGTCCTTTTCGCGCAACCGCATCGGGCCGCGCCCGGGCGCCGCCGGTCAGGCGCGCCCCGCCGCAGCCGACAGGAGCGACGGGTCGATGCCCTGCGCCCGCAGCGCCGTTTGCCATTTCACATCGTGATCGCCGCCGAAGACCAGCTCTTCGGCGCTATCGCCCACCAGCCAGCCATTCTGCAGCATCTCGTCCTCGAGCTGCCCCGGCCCCCAGCCCGCATATCCAAGGACCAGAACGGCCGATTCCGGACCGCCCCCATGCGCCAGATCCTCGAGAATGTCGCGGGTGGTGGTCATTGCCAGGTCCTGCCCGATACGCAAACGCCCCTCGGGATCGCTACCATGTTCGGGCACGTTGTGCAGCACGAAGCCCCTTCCGGGTTCGACCGGCCCGCCAAAGCGGACCTCGATCAGGCGGGCGCCGTTATCGGCCTCGATCTCCAGCTGCTCCAGCAGGTCGCCGAAATCGATCTCGGGCAATGGCCGGTTCAGCACCAGCCCCATCGCCCCGTCATCGGAATGCGCGCATATCAGTACGACCGAGCGCTGAAAGCGTGGATCGCTCATCCCCGGCATGGCAATCAGGACCTTGCCGGTGAGGTTCTCGGATTCGGACTGTTCGCGGCTGCTGCTCATCTGGTCTCCTTGTCTCCCCAAGATCGGCGCTTCGGGGCGATGTTGCAAGATCCCCGCGTGAAAGTGATTTCATCCATCCCGCAACAGCGGCTAAACCCACCCCATGATGATCCGAGCCACGCTGATTTCCCTTTGTGCCATATTCGCCGCCCTTCCCGCCGCCGCGCAGCAATTGCCCCCCGGCGTGGAATCGGCCCGGCTGCTGCCCGGCTGGACGGATGCCGATGGCAACCGCATCTCGGCACTCGAATTGCGGCTCGAACCGGGCTGGAAGACCTATTGGCGCAATCCCGGCGATAGCGGCCTGCCGCCCAGCTTCGAGTGGCAGGAATCGGACAACCTGGCCAAGATCAGTTTTCACTGGCCCGCCCCCGAAGCGATCCGATCGGGCGATGAACTGACGCTTGGCTATCACAACCTCCTGGTCCTGCCCTTTACCGCTGAACCGGTCGATCCCGCCCATCCCGTCGAACTGGCCGCAAGCATCGATCTTGGCGTCTGCGAGAAGATCTGCGTCCCGGCCCACCTGGACCTGCAAGCCCCCGCCGCCGCGGTGGATCCCGATCCCGAAATCGAAGCGGCCCTGGCCAGGGTGCCCGAACCGCTCTCGCTCCGCCCCAGCTGCACCAGGCGGGATATATCCGACGGAATTCAGCTCGACGTGCTATTGCCCCGGCAGGATATCGACGTCGCCGCGATGGAGCTGGAAGATCACCCCGAGATCTGGGTATCCACGGCAACGCTCGATCCCGAAGGCACGGGCACCCGCGCCACCGCGGATTTCGTGCCTCCCTCGGGCAAGGCGTTCGACCTGGATGTCACCGACCTGCGGATCACCCTGATCGGAGCGGATGGCACGGTCGAGATGCGGGGCTGCGATCTGCAAGGCACCGCCTCTGCCGGGTAAGCCGAAGCCGGGTTCAGCCCGCGCCGGAGTCAAGCCGGGCCGCGATGGACAGCAGGTCGGCCCATGCCTCGCGCTTGGCCGCCGGGTTGCGCAGCAGATAGGCCGGATGCGTCATTGGCAGGGCCGGACGGCCGAACGCCTCTGTCCATTGCCCGCGCAGGCGCAGGATGCCGCGCCGTCCCAGGGCCGCCTGACAGGGAATATTGCCCATCAGCACGATCAGGTCCGGTGAGGCGAGTTCGATATGCCGCCGCACGAAAGGCAGGCTGACGGCGATTTCCTCGGGGCTCGGATCGCGGTTTCCCGGCGGGCGCCAGGTCAGTACATTGACGATGTAGAGCGCCTTTTCGGCATCGACCGCATCGCGTGCCAGCCCTATGGCCTCGAACATCCGGTTCAGCAATTGCCCCGCGCGGCCGACAAAGGGCCGCCCTTCGCGATCCTCCTGATCTCCCGGAGCTTCGCCAAGGATCAGCACCCGCGCCTTGGGATTGCCGTCGCTGAAGCAGAAATTGCGCGCGCCTTTCTTCAGTTCAAGCCCATCGAAACCCTCCTGGACGGCCGCCAGCGCCGCGAGACTGTCTGCCGAAGCCGCCAATGCTTCGGCCTCGGCGACCAGCGCCGACGGATCATCGGGAGCATCGGCGGGTGCCGGTGGAGTCTTGGTCTGCGGCTGCGACACGGGCATCTGCGGCATCGCTGGCTTGGGCCGCGCCGCCAGTTCGAAGCGATCCACCGTATCGTCGGAGATCGGCTCGTCGGCCCCCATCTCGGCCTGCCATTCGAGCAGCGCAAGCGCTGTCACGGCATCCAGTTCAATTCCCTGATATGTGAGCGTGCCGTCCATGCCGTCAAGCTAGGCCCGCTGCCACGCGCAAGCAAGCATCAGTCGATCACCAGCATATATCCGGCGCCGCGGACGGTCTGCAGGAAGCGAGGTTCCTTCGGATCGGGTTCGATCTTGCGGCGCAGGCGGGTCATCTGCACATCGATGGCGCGTTCCGAGTTCTCGGATTCCTCGCCGCTACCCCTGCCCAAATCCTCGATCAATTCGGTCCGGCTGACCGGCTGACCGGGGCTGGCGGCCAAGCGCCGCAGCAGCGCCTGTTCGGTCCCGGTCAGGCGCAGGGGCGCGTCGCCCTGCCACAGTTCTGCCTTCTCGGTATCGTAGCGCAGGATTCCCATTGTCAGGAACTTGGGCTGCGCCAGTTCGGTCACCGGAACCCGCCGCAGGATCGCCGCGATCCGCAGCAGCAATTCGCGCGGCTCGAAGGGCTTGGGCAGGTAATCGTCGGCACCGCTTTCCAGCCCCGTGATACGATCCTCGGTCTCGCCCTTCGCGGTCAGCAGCAGGATCGGCATATCCGTGCGTTCGCGCAGGAACCGGGTCAGGGAGAAACCATCCTCGCCGGGCATCATCACATCCAGAACGGCCAGGTCGAAATCCAGCCCCTTCAGCAATCTGCGGGCCTGCGCCGCGTCACGGGCGCAGCTTACGAGAAACCCGTTCTTGCGCAGGAACCGGCTTAGCAGGCTGCGGATGCGTTCGTCGTCATCGACGATCAGAATATGTGTATCTTGGCTGCTCATTGGCGGGTTCTTTCCGATCTTCCGGCGGGTCCGTCATCGCCTGATACTGCGCCCGCGTCTCGGGGTCCATCATCGCTTCCAGAACTTGCCGGAAACCCGCCACCGCCTGCGGGCCGGCATTGCGATAGGCGGCCCGCATCCGGGCACGCTGAGCCTCGGACAGGCGGCGTTCCAGCCGGGTTCCCTCCTCGGTGAGGTAAAGCTGCCGCTCGCGCCGGTCGCGGCGGCCGATCCGGCTTTCGACCAGCCCGTCCTCGATCAGGGTCCGCAGCACTCGGTTCAGGGATTGCTTGGTCACGCCAAGCACCGCCAGCAGCGATGTCACGGTCAGCCCCGGATCGCGGTTGATGAAATGCAGGGCGCGGTGATGGGCGCGGCCATAATCCAGCTCGGCCAGGATCAGGTCGGGATCGGCGGTAAAGGCGCGATAGGCGAAGAACATCGCCTCGATCCCCCGGCGAAGCTGATCATCGGTCAGGAACAGCAAATCTTCACCGATCATTCCCGGCACCCGCACTTTCTGCTGCATCCCCGTTCCTCTCTCTGCATTTCCCGGCTTGATAGGACAGCCTTGTTGACTTTCCAAGATTCGATTGCTAGCCGTCAAGCATCTTACGCAAGAAATTAGCCGATTCCGGGCTATTTTGCGCAAGATCCGTAAAGTCCGGGATTGATGGAGAGAAAAATGACGGCGGCTTACGACGATCGCGACGGCAAGATCTGGATGGATGGCGAGCTCATCGACTGGCGCGACGCAAAGGTGCATATCCTGACCCACGCGCTGCATTACGCCAGCTCGGTCTTCGAGGGCGAGCGCTGCTATGACGGCAAGATCTTCAAGGGACACGAGCATTCGCTGCGGCTGATCGAATCGGGCCGCTTGCTGGACATGCCGATCCCCTATTCCGCCGATGAGATCGACGCCGCCAAGGAGGCCGTGCTGAAGGCGAACGGTTTCGAGAACGCCTATGTGCGCGTGGTCGCATGGCGGGGATCGGGCGAGGATATGGGCGTATCGGCCAAGCGCAACCCGGTCCGCATGGCGGTCTGCGCATGGGAATGGGGCAGCTATTACGGCGATGCGAAATGGCAGGGCGCCAAGCTGGACGTCGCCAAGTGGAAGCGTCCCAGCCCGGAAACCATCCCGACCGCAGCCAAGGCCGCCGGTCTCTACATGATCTGCACCATGTCCAAGCATGCCGCCGAGGCCAAGGGCTGCTCGGACGCGCTGTTCATGGATTGGGAGGGTTACGTGGCCGAGGCAACCGGCGCGAATATCTTCTTCGTCAAGGATGACGAGGTGCATACGCCGCTGGCCGACCGTTTCCTGAACGGGCTTACCCGGCAGACCGTCATCCAGATGCTGAAGGACAAGGGCGTCACGGTGCATGAGCGCCGCATCAAGCCCGAGGAACTGGAAGGCTTCCAGGAATGCTTCCTGACCGGCACGGCTGCCGAGATCACTCCGGTCGGGCAGATCGGCGACTGGCACTTCCAGGTCGGCCAGGCCACGCGCGGCATCGCCGAGGATTACGAGAAGCTGGTCCGGGCATGAGCCATCGCCTCGCCCATGTCGCGCTGGTAGTGCGCGATTACGACGAGGCGATCCGGTTCTACGTGGATGTGCTGGGCTTCCGGCTGCTGGAGGATATCTATCAGCCGGAGCAGGACAAGAGATGGGTGCTGGTGCAGCCTTCCGGCGGAGGCGCCTCGATCCTGCTGGCCCGCGCCACGAATGACATCCAGCGCGCGGCCATCGGAGCGCAATCCGGTGGCCGCGTGTTTCTTTTTCTGGACACCGGCGACCTGTCGGCCGATCTGGCCAGATTGCGCGAGAACGGGGTCCGGATCGTCCGCGAACCGAAAACCGCCGATTACGGCACGGTCGCAGTGTTCGAAGACCTGTATGGCAATCTCTGGGACCTGATCGAGCGTCCCAGGGCCGAGTAAGACACGGTAACGCGCCCGGCGGAGTTACACTTCCCTGCCGCGTTCGATGCGCAGGTATTCTGCGGTCTTGCGGCTTTCGGCGCCGCGCGTCAGCGGGCGGCTATGCAGTGTCGCAACGGATGGATGCATGCCCGCCTCGCGTTCCTGCCTTGTATATTCACGCAACCGCTGGTGGCTGTGGCCGCGGGGTTGGTCGCTGATGTGCTTGTTCATCTTCGGCCCCTCCTCAGGTGGATGAGCCGTCACTATAGGGCCGAATCGCCCCATTTCAAAATCAGGCCGCCTTGATCCCCTGCGCGGCGGCCAGAACGGCATGCAGCGCCGTCGGGCTGTCATTGGCCCGCAGCTTGGCCCTCAGATCGGAATCCCGCAATGTGCGCGACACCAGGGCAAGGGCCTTGAGATGATCGACCCCGCCGGATTCCGGCGCGAGCAGGGCAAAGACCAGATCGACGGGCTTGCGGTCCACCGCGTCGAAATCCATCGGCTTGTCCAGCCGCAGGAACAGTCCCACGACCCTGTCCAGCCCGTGCAGCCGCGCATGCGGCAAGGCCACGCCCTGCCCGACTCCGGTCGGGCCCAGGCTTTCGCGTTCCTGCAAGGCGTCCAGCACCTCGGATGCGTTCAGCCGGTATTCGGCATGGGCCAGATCGGCCAGTTCCTGAAACAGCCTCTTCTTGGATGTCACTTGCCCGAGGGAGCGGACAGCTCCCGGCCCGAGAATCTCACTGAGTTGCATTCAGTCGTATCTTTCCTGCGCTGACCGCCCCCGCCAGCCATCGGTCGGGGACGGTTCCGTCCAAAAGGCGGTGCGCGACGGATTACCCGTTGCCACGCGGATCAATCCAGCCCACATTGCCGTCTTCCCGGCGGTGGACGACGTTGACGCCGCCATGTTTTTCGTTTCGGAACACCAGCAAAGGCGCTCCGGCCAATTCCATCTGCATCACCGCATCACCAACCGACAAGGTCGGGACACGGCTCTCCATTTCCGCGATGATGATGGGTTGCAGGCCACTGCCATGCGATTCCCAGGCATCCTCGTCAGCGGAAAGGACATACATCCCGGCCTCTCCGAATTCAACAGGCCCCGTGCGATCCTTGTGATGATCCTTCAACCGCCGCTTGTAGCGTCGAAGCTGTTTGTCCATCTTTTCGCGGCAGGCTTCGAACGCGGCATAGATCTCGTTCGCGGCGCCGCGCGCCTGCACGGTCAGGCCGGTGGAGAGATGCACAACCGTATCACACAGGAACTGATGCGCATCGCGGGAAAAGGTGACTGTCGCATCGGTCGGGCGCTGCGAATACTTGATAACCGTATCGCCCAGTTCCGTCTCGACATGCGTGCTGAGAGCATCGCCGATATCAATTTGTTTTCCGCTGATGGTATAGCGCATCGTTTTTCCTCTTCGGTTGCCCGTTTTCGCCTGCGCCGATCCGTTCAAGCACCGGCGCGCGGCGGAAAACGGGGATGGCAGGGCACGGTCGATCCCGTACCCGCATATCTCAATTTGGTGACAGTGGATCGTCCCTGTCAACGGAAAGCGCACGATCCGATCCAATTTCCCGCGATGTCCCGCCGCCGGCATCCGGCATGGCCGGTTTCAGCCGACATGAAAGCTGTCGCCAAGGTAAACCTCGCGGACTTTCGCATCGGCGATGATTTCCGAGGTGGTGCCGGACATGAGCACATGACCATCATGCAGGATATAGGCGCGATCGACGATCGCCAGCGTCTCGCGCACGTTGTGATCGGTGATCAGCACCCCGATACCGCGCGATTTCAGGTCATGCACCAATTCGCGTATATCGCCCACGGCGATGGGGTCCACGCCCGCGAATGGCTCGTCCAGCAGCAGGAAGCTCGGGGCCGAGGCCAGGCAGCGGGCGATCTCCACCCGGCGGCGCTCACCGCCCGACAGGGCCAGCGCCGGCGCACCGCGCAGATGCGTGATCGAGAAATCGGCCAGCAATTCCTCGAGCCGGTCGCGGCGATGGCGCGGATCGTCCAGCGCCACCTCCAGCACCGCCATGATGTTCTGTTCGACCGTGAGGCCGCGGAAGATCGACATCTCCTGCGGCAGATAGCCGATTCCCATGCGCGCGCGCCGGAACATCGGCAGGCGCGTCGCGTCCTGCCCGTCGATGGTCACCTGCCCGGCATCGGGCGAGACCAGCCCCGCGATGCAATAGAAACAGGTCGTCTTCCCCGACCCGTTCGGCCCCAGCAGGGCGACGACCTCGCCACGTTTCAGCCTGACCGAGACATCCCGGATCACCAGGCGGTTGCGATAGGATTTGCGCAGGTTCCTGACCGTCAGGCCGTCACCCGCTTGCATCTCGGCCTCTTGCATCAGTTCTCGCCCGGCTGAAACACCGAGCGCACCCGGCCATCGACCCTGGCCGTGCCCGTAGCCAGATCGACCTGCATCCGGTCCCCGGTCAGGACATTGCCGCCCCGCGTCATGACCACATCGCCGATCAATGTCACATGCCCGGATTCGACGTCATAAGTCGCCTCGGCGGCTTCGGCGGCGTCCTCGCCGCTGACCAGCGTCACCTCGCCCCTGGCATGCAGCGACTTGATCCGGCTTTGCCCGCCATCTGCATATTCGACCGTCACCTCCCGCGCCGACAGCCGCATCTCCCCCTGCCCGATCACGACATTTCCGGTAAAGATGGCCCGCCCGCTCTCCTGTTCGACCGAGAGGCTGTCGGCCGCCACCTCGACCGGGGCCGAAACATCCGCCTGAAGCCCGCCGAATCCAATCTCCTGCGCCATTGCCGGCATAGCCAGCAAGGTCAGTGCAATGATCAGGAGACGCGGCATGTGGATATTCCTTCGCAGAAATCAGGGCTGGTATATCAGACGGACGCCATCGGTAAAATCCAGGACCGCAGCGCCGTCCTTGTCAGGCCCGGCGCGCAGTTCCATCCCACCCGCGGTAATCTCGCCGAAAGGCGCGGCGGCGTCCACACCTTCCGGCGCAAAAAGACGGGACCGGTCGGTCGCCGCATCGATGCGCGCCGCTTCCATGGTCCAGCCGGTGGATGTGGTCAGGCGAACCCCGCCCTGCAACGTGATCCCGCCATCCTCCACCCCTCCGGACGGGGCGGTCAACTGCGCCGTCAAGCCGTCCTGGCGGCGCCAGTCCAGTCGCAGCTGGCTGGCCGTCCCGCCCTCGCCCTGCCTGGGGCGGGCTTCGGCGGCGCGAAGCGATAATTCGGCCCCGTCATCGGTCACACCCGAATATTCCGGGGCGACCATGCGCGGCTCGCGCGCCATCCGCTCGGCATCGACCTCGGCATAGGGGATCTCGGGATCGGTGCCGGGCCTGCTCGAAAACAGGAACATCGTCGACAGGATCGCCAGTGCAAGCAGCGGCAGGAGCACGCGCAGCCAGCGGACGATGCGGGTGCGGCTCATCTGCTCAGACCATGCCGGCGCGCAGGCAGTCATGGATATGCAGGATCCCTTGCGGCCTGTCATCTGCCACCGCGAACAGGCAGGTGATCTTGCGCGACTGCATCTCGGCCAGCGCCGCTTCGGCCAGCGCGTCAGGTTCGATGACCCGCGGATTGCCGGTCATCACCTCGGCCGCCTTGTGATCCAGCAGCCCGTCCATATGCCGCCGCAAATCGCCATCGGTGATGATCCCGATCAGCCGCCCGTCGGAATCGGTCACGCCGGTCACGCCATAGCCCTTCTGGCTGATGACCAGCAGCGCCTCGGTCATCGGATCGCTTTCCAGCACCAGCGGCATGTCGGCATGCATCAGGTCACCGACCTTCGCCAGCCGCGCGCCCAGCTTGCCGCCCGGGTGGAAGGTCCGGAAATGCTCGGGAGTGAATTCGCGATGCTCCATCAGGGCGATGGCCAGCGCATCGCCAAGCGCCAGCGTCATCGTCGTCGAGGTGGTGGGCACGATGCCGCTGCCACAGGCTTCCTCGGCGGCGGGCAGGACCAGGGCGACATCCGCCTGCCGCAGCAGGGTCGAACCCGGACGCGACGCCACCCCGATCAGGGGGATCCGGAAGCGGCGGGTATGGGCGATCAGATCGGCGAGCTCCGGCGTCTCGCCACTGTTCGAAAGCACTAGCGCCACATCGGCCTTGGTCACCATCCCCAGGTCACCATGGCTGGCCTCGGCGGGGTGGACGAATTGCGCGGGCGTCCCGGTCGAGGCCAATGTCGCCGCGATCTTGCGGGCGATATGGCCGGACTTGCCCATGCCGGACACGATCACCCGCCCCGATGCTCCGAGGATCAGGTCGATGGCCTGCCGGAATTCCGGCCCGAGGCTTGCCGCCAGAAGTTCAAGCGCCTCTGCCTCGGTGCGGATCACCCGGGCGGCGGTATCGAGATATGCGTTCATTGCGGTCATCTAATGGTGGAAGATGTCTTTTTCATCCCCCCAGCCCAGCAAATCCAGATGGGCCCGCGCCGGAAGGAAATCGAAACAGGCTTGCGCAAGTCCCAAACGATTCTCGCGCCGCAAACGTTCCTCCAGCGCCTCTTTCAGCTTGTGCAGGTAAAGAACGTCCGAGGCGGCATATTCCAGCTGCGCGTCGGAGAGATCCTCGGCACCCCAGTCACTGGTCTGCTGCTGCTTGCTGATATCGACATCGACCAGTTCGTTCAGCAGGTATTTCAGCCCATGCCGGTCGGTAAAGGTCCGCACCAGCTTGGAGGCGATCTTGGTGCACCAGACGGGCGAGGTGACAATTCCAAAGGCGTTTTCCAGCGCGGCGATGTCGAAGCGTCCGAAGTGGAACAGTTTCAGCACCTTGGGATCGGTCAGCATGCGGGCCAGGTTGGGGGCCTCGGTCTGGCCCCGCTCGATCTGGACCAGATGCGCATCGCCATCGCCCGACGACATTTGCACCAGGCACAGCCTGTCGCGGCGCGGGTCCAGCCCCATAGTTTCGGTGTCGATGGCCACCACCGGCCCGAGATCGACGTCATCGGGAAGATCATTCTGATAAAGATGTATACTCATCGCTTCTTCTGCCTGATATCTGCATCAAAACTTTTGGCCCCACAGACCAGAAACTGCCGCGGCAATCCAGTCAAAACCACCCGATCGGCGGGTTTTGCGCGACAGGGGCGGTTTCCATCTCCGACTTTAGACGGGGTGGCGCCGCGACGCGACTCCTTGCAGACTGTGCATGTTCACCCCTGGGAGGAGGCGATGAACGAATTATCGCATAAAGCCCACGCCGTCGCGCGATTGGGAGCCGAGGTCGGCGCCACGCTGATCGGCCATCGCTTGCGGCTTGTGGCTGATGCTATGGCAGCGCGCGCCGATGCGCTGGCTGGGCCTGCCTGTCCGGGGATTTTCCGAACTCGACCGGCAGCTCTACGCGGCTTTACCTCCTTCCGGTTTCGATGCACTGGATTGGCTGTCCGGATTTCGTAAGATGACCCGGTCGGAAACGCGAAAGAAGGAAAGCGACGGAAATGGCCCCTACCAGCGCACAAAGCTATGACGGCGATCCACGCAACGATGATGCGCTGATCTATGTGAACGGCGATTTCGTCCATCGCGACCGCGCCATGGTCTCGGTCTTCGACGCGGGCTTCGTGCTTGGCGATGGCGTGTGGGAGGGATTACGGCTGGTCAATGGCAGGCTGCTGTCGCTGGATGCGCATCTTGACCGGCTGTTCGAGGGCGCGCGCTCGATCAGCCTCGATATCGGCATGAGCCGGGACGAGGTCGCGCAGGCGATCATGGAAACCTGCGCCAAGAACGGCTTTACCACCGATACCCATATCCGGCTGATGATCACGCGCGGGCGAAAATCCACGCCCAACCAGGACCCCCGCTTCACCATCGGCGGCGCGACCGTGGTCATCGTCGCCGAGATCAAGCGCCCGCGCAGCGAGTTGGCCGATAGAGGGCTGCGGCTGTTCACCTCGACCTTCCGCTGCTCGACCCCGGATGTCTTCGACCTGCACCTGAACTCGCATTCACGGCTGAACCTGATCCGGGCGCTGACGCAGGCTATCGCGGCAGGCGCGGACGAGGCGCTGATGCTGGATCCGATGGGCTTCGTTGCAAGCTGCAATTCCACGAATTTCTTCATCATCCGCAAGGGGCAGCTATGGACCTCGCGCGGGCTTTACAGTTTCAACGGGATCACGCGCGGGCATGTATTCCGGCTGTTCGGCGAGCATCTGGGATCGGCCGTGGAAAAGGATTTCACCTTGGCGCAGTGCTATTCCGCGGATGAAGCCTTCGTCACCGGAACGCTTGGCGGTATCACGCCGGTCTCTTCGATAGACGGCCACCGGATCGGCGATGGCAAGCCCGGCCGGCTGACCCGAGAATTGTCCGGTATCTATTGGAGCGATGTCGAGGCCCGGTCACAGGGCGAGTAAACCGACGGGACGTCCGGCCGCGCGCGACCGAGGCCGGATGGGCGGACAGCCTTACCCCCCGCAGCAGGACAGCCTTGCGACATCCTTGTCGAAGGTCTGTGCCGCGAGCTTCAATCCCTCGACCGTTGTCAGATAGGGGAAGATCGTCTCGCCCAGGGCTTTCGCGGTCATGCCGAATTTCAGCGCCATGGCCAGCGTCTGCACGCTGTCGGAACCTTCGGGTGCCATGACGACGCCGCCGAGGAGGCGATCGGTTTGCGCATCCGCCACCAGCTTGATGACGCCGCGTGTGTCCCGGGCGGCCAGCGCACGCGGCAGGTTGTCGAGACCGAGAACCGACGTTTTCACCTTATGACCCGCCAATTTCGCGTCCGCTTCGGTCAAACCGACGCCTGCAACCTGCGGATCGGTGAACACGACCCAGGGCATTGCGGCATTGTCGTAGCGGTGCGTTTCGCCCGAGAGGGCATTGCGCGCGGCCAGTTTCGCGCCATAGGCGGCCATGTAAACGAATTGATCGCGGTTGGTGACGTCACCAGCAGCGAAGATACCGGGCCGGGTCGTGGCCATGTCATCGCCGACGATGATAGCACCGCGCCTGTCGGTCTCGATCCCCATTCCGGCCAATCCCAGCCCCTCGGTATTGGGACTGCGCCCGGCAGTTATCACCAGGTGATCGGCAGACAGTTCCAGCCGCTCTTCGCTGTTCTCGACACGGAGCACCGCCCGCTCACCCTCGCGATGGCAGCTGTCATAGGTCACGCCGCAATGCAGGGTGATACCTTCGTCACAAAAGACCCGTGAAAGCGTCTCCGATATTTCCGGCTCTGCCCGGGGCAGCAAGCGGCTGCGGCAGACCACCGTCACCTTCACTCCCATCCGGGCCATCATCTGCGCCAGTTCCGCACCGATATAACCACCGCCAAGGAACAGGAGACTCTCTGGCAGCTTTTCCAGTTCCAGCAATGAGGTGCTGTCGAGCCTCGGCACTTCCGCGATGCCGGGGATCGGTGGCAGGGCAGGACGCCCGCCGGTCGCAATGACGATTCGGGGGGCACGGATCATGCGCGTGCCCGTCTGCACACCGCCTTCGACCAGCCTGGCGGCCCCTTCATCGATATAGGTAATGCTCTCATAGCCCGGCAAAAGCCCCGCGTATTTCTTTTGCCGAAGCGTCGAGACCAGATCGGACTTGGCCGCCACCAGTTTTGCCCAGTCATCGACCCGCGCCATACCGGACAGGCCCGGAAAACGGTGCGCCGCGGTTGCGCCATGGATCGCCTCGGCCGCCCGGATCATCGTCTTGGACGGCACGCAGCCATTGTTCACACAGGTTCCGCCGATGGTGCCATGTCCGATCAGTGCCACCCGTTTCCCGGATTCGGCTGCCGTGATCGCGGCGGAAAAGCCCGCCGAACCGGCACCGATCACCACCAGGTCGTATTCGCCTCGCCGCCCGCAGCAGAGGTCATTCATCTGGTCATCCCTTCAGTGATCCCGCATGCGCCTCTGGCGTCGCCAGACCGCATAGAGCGTCAACATGATGAAGAAGGCGAGAGCGGGAAGAAGCACATAATCGATCCAGCCCAGCACCGCCGAGAGGCCAACGGCCCCCAGGAGGACCGCCAGGATTGGCGTGAAGCAGCATAGCGCCGCGACAACCGTGCCAATCAGGCCGGTGGAGATAAGCTTGTTGTCGGTCTTTTCGGTCATTTCCGCCTCTCCCTGCTTATCTGGCGCGGTGCCTTGCACTCGCCGGTGCCGCCCATCGGGTCGTCACGGATGGCTGGCGCCGCGGACCTGTCGCCGGGGTCTTTGGTCATGCCTGCCTCGGCAAGCGATTTCCACGGAATGCGCAGCCTCTCGAACCTATCCATTCTTTCGTTTACTCTCTGTAGCTACTACAGGCTCAAGAAGGATTTCCGCCATGTCCGATCACGAGGCCGCGACGAGTTTCACCCGCGGGCAACTGGCCCGAGAGACCGGCTGCAATCTTGAAACCATCCGCTACTATGAAAAGATCGGCATGATGCCGGATCCGCCGCGCACCGCGGGCGGCTATCGAATCTATGCGCAAGCGCATGCCAGGCGGTTGCGGTTCATCCTGCGCGCGCGGGAGCTGGGGTTCAGCATCGATGACATCAGGGGCTTGTTGGACCTCGTGGATGGCGGCACCCAGACCTGTGCCGAGATCAAGGAGCGAACCGAACGGCATCTGGCCGACATACGCGAGAAGATCGCCGATCTGAAGCGCATCGAGAATATCCTGGCGAAGACCGCCGCCAGATGCTCGGGCACGGATGTCCCGGAATGTCCTGTCCTGGAGGCGCTGGCATCCTGATGCGCAGATTGCGCTCATCCTGGGCGATCGGTTTATTCGGCCCTCTTGCCATGCTGCTTGCCGCCCAGATCCGGAATTCGCGTGGCTCAAGGATCACACCGCCAACATCGGGCGCATTGCGGATCGCCAGCCACAACGTCCATTGCATCCTGCTGGACAAGGCCGAAGGGCGATGGTCCGTCGGAAACTGGATGAAACGCCGCCATGCGCTGGATGCCGCGTTCAAGGCGCTTGATATGGCGGCCAGCCAATTGAAATCACTTGGATGATTCAGCATACGAAAAACGACCAACGGTATTCCCGCCAGCGTAATACCGGCGGGAATGTCCTGATCTCAGTCCACCTTGTAGGCGGCAAAGATCTCGTCCACCGGGGTTCCCGCAAGATGATTGACGTAATTCGAGAAGGTCTTGCACGCGATGGCCAGCACCACACCGAGGACCTGCTGCTGGCCATAACCGGCAGCCAGGAAATCATCCACGGCCTGCTTGCCCGGGTTGCCGCGTGAATCGACCATGGCCTCTGTAAACCTGGCGACGGCATTCAGCCGGGCATCGGGAAGTTGGCCACCTTCACGCAGCGCGGTCAAGCTGTCTGCGGGCACGCCCGATTTCTTGTCGGCGATCATGGAATGCGCGGCCATGCAATAATTGCAACCATTGATGCGGCTGATCGTCAGGAAGATCGTTTCCTGTTCCGCCGGCGTGAAACCGGTGGCTTCGCGAAACGCCTGATAGCTGCCAAGATATCCGGCCAGAATACCGGGGAGATTGGCCATATAGCCATACATGTTCGGAACGAAACCAAGCTTTGCCTTGGCGCCTGACAAGAGTTCTTTCACCTCTCCGCTGGCCTGCTCAAGCGTTGTCGGCTCCATCTCAAGAAGCGGTGTATGCGGCATCGGAAACTCCATTTATTTACAGAACAGTCATTTTTTAATTTGCATTGATCGGCCGCGCCACATATTTTCAGAATGATCAGTTCAAAAAATGGTGAAGCATTGCCCGATAACCGGCCACAGCCCCGCCCCCGAGGGCGTCCGAGAGGTTTCAGGAAGGACGAGTCCCTGGAGACCGCGATGCGGATCTTCTGGGCTGAAGGCTATGAGGCGGCCTCCATCGACAGGCTGTGCCGGGAAACCCGGATGCCACGGGCGAGCCTCTACCAGGCTTATGGCGGGAAAGAGGGGCTGTTCCTGGCCGCTGTCGCGCATTACGTCGCAACGCGAATTGCCCCGCTGGCCACCGCCCTTGGCCCTTCCGGTAGCCTGCGACAGGATTTGACCGCGTTTTTCGATGAGGTCATATCCCTCGCGACCTGCGATCCCGCCACTCCGGGTTGTCTCATTTCCTGTGTCCTGGCCGATGCGGCAGGAACCAATGCGACATTCCGCAGCGAATTGGACAAGAGTTTCACCGCGCTTGAAGCGCGGATCGAGGCGCGCCTTCACGCCGATACATGGTCTGACGCCACTACGGATATGCGTTCCGCAGCCAGGATGCTGGCAGCGATTGCGCGCGGGATCATGCTGCGCGCCCGCTCTGGTGCGGGCAAGGATGAATTGGCGCCGATTGCAGCGGCGGGAATCGAAAGCGTCATGCGATTGCGTGCCTGATCCGGCGGCGAAAGGCAGAAATTTCGACGGGACCTGTAACGATCCGGGGGTTTGAGCGTCCTGTATCCTGACAGCCTCTTGATCGGGAAGAATGAAGGATCCTCCGTGAAGAAACCAGTCCTCCTTGTCGCCATCCTCGCATTGATTGCGACGGGCCTTGTCATCCTGCGCAATTACTCGCTCGACCTGGACAGCGTCCGGGCTCACCTGGATGCGCTGCAAACCTGGCGGCAATCCAACGCCTGGACATTGTTTGCGCTGTTCTTTCTGGCCTATGTCACGGTGACCGCCTTGTCGTTGCCCGTGGCGCTCTGGATGACGCTCGGCGCCGGGGCGCTGTTCGGCTTCTGGCAGGGGCTGCTGCTGGCCTCCTTCGCCTCGGCCATCGGTGCGAGCCTGGCCTTTCTGGCAGCGCGCTATCTGCTGCGGAACTGGGTGAGGGCAAAGCTGGGCGAGCGCGCCGCCACCATCGATACGGGGCTAAAGCGGGACGGGGCCTTCTACCTGTTCACCCTGCGGCTGATCCCGATCGTGCCGTTCTTTGCCATCAACCTGATAATGGGGCTGTCGCCGATGCGGGTGACGACCTTCTGGCTGGTCAGCCAGGCCGGGATGCTGGCCGGCACCGCCGTCTATGTGAATGCCGGCACACAATTGGCGCAGATCGACAGCTTGTCGGAAATCGTTTCGCCCGCGCTGCTTCTGTCATTCGCCCTTTTGGGAATTTTTCCATGGATTGCCCGCATGTTCGTCAACATCCTCAGGCGGCGCAAGGCCTATGCCCGCTGGAAACGTCCGGCCGGTTTCGACCGCAACCTGATCGTGATCGGCGCGGGTGCTGCAGGGCTGGTTTCCAGCTATATCGCCGCCGCGACCAAGGCCAAGGTCACATTGGTCGAAAGCGGCAAGATGGGCGGCGATTGTCTGAATTACGGCTGCGTGCCGTCGAAAGCCCTGATCAAAAGCGCCAAACTGGCTCACCGGATGCACCAGGCCGATCATTACGGGCTTGAGCCGGTCACACCGCAAATCCCCTTTGCCAAGGTGATAGGGCGGGTGCATCGCGTGATCGCCAATATCGCGCCACATGACAGCGTGGAGCGATATACCGAACTTGGGGTCGAGGTGATCCGGGGTCACGCGAAGATCATCGATCCATGGACGGTCGAGATCACGCAGGG
Source organism: Paracoccus methylarcula (assembly GCF_003007735.2). GTDB lineage: Bacteria > Pseudomonadota > Alphaproteobacteria > Rhodobacterales > Rhodobacteraceae > Paracoccus > Paracoccus methylarcula. The sequence goes on along the minus strand of NZ_PXNQ02000001.1, from coordinate 240,040 downwards.
TGATGGCGGCAGGCGGCGCCTGACCAGCCGCGCCATCATCATCGCCACCGGGGCGGAACCCTTCGTGCCGCCCCTGCCGGGGATCGAGGATGTCGGCTACCTGACCTCGGATACGCTATGGGAAGTGCTTCGCGATCGGCCGGAGGCTCCGCGGCGGCTGGTGGTCCTGGGCGGCGGGCCGATCGGCTGCGAATTGGCGCAGAGCTTTGCCCGGCTTGGATCGCAGGTCACGCAGGTCGAGATGGCCTCACGCATCATGCTCCGCGAGGATGAAGAGGTGTCCGAACTGGTCAAGGCGTCTTTGGAGCGCGATGGTGTCAACCTGCTGACCAATCACAAGGCGGTCGCCTGCGGGACCAGTGATGAGGGGAAATGGATCGAGGTCGAGCATGCGGGCGAGACGCGACGGATCGCTTTCGACGATATCATCGTCGCGGTGGGCCGCAAGCCGCGCCTGACGGGCTTCGGACTCGAAGAGCTGGGGATCAAGGCCGAGCGGGTGGTCGAGACCAATGACTATCTGGAAACGCTGTTTCCCAATATCCTTGCCGCCGGCGACGTGGCTGGCCCCTATCAGTTCACCCATGTGGCAGGCCACCAGGCATGGTTTGCCAGCGTCAACGCGCTGTTCGGCTGGATCAGGCGGTTCAAGGTGGATTACCGGGTGGTTCCCTGGGCCACCTTTACCGATCCCGAGGTCGCGCGCGTCGGCCTGTCTGAGGCGGAGGCCCGCGAGAAGGGCATCGCCTATGAGGTCACGCGCTATGACATCGGTGATCTTGACCGTGCCATTGCCGATGGAGCCGCGCATGGGTTCGTCAAAGTGCTGACCCGGCCGGGCAAGGACCGGATCCTGGGCGTCACCATTACCGGCGAACATGCGGGCGATCTGATCGCGGAATTCGTGCTGGCGATGAAACACGGGCTGGGGCTGAACAAGATCCTCGGCACGATCCACATCTATCCGACACTGGCCGAGGCCAACAAATACGCCGCCGGCGAGTGGCGGCGGGCGCATGTGAATCCGCGCCTGCTGGCACTGCTTGAGAAGATACATGACTGGAGGCGCAAATGATCGATGCCACTCTCTTGCCCCTGCAGCGCCGTGCATTGTCGCCTGTCGCCTCGGTCGCCGCGGAACGCGGCATCCATGCCGACCAGATCACGCTGGCCGGGTTCGGCATTGGGTTGCTGGGCTGTCTCTCCCTGTGTTTCGGGCAATTCGCCCTCGGGCTGGTCCTGATCCTGCTGAACCGGCTGCTGGACGGGCTGGACGGAGCCGTCGCACGGCAGACAAAACCGACCGAACGGGGGGCGTTTCTGGATATCGCGCTGGATTTCGTCTTTTACGCGATGGTGCCCCTTGGGTTTGCAATGCACGATCCCGCCCAGAACGCCCTGCCCGCCGCCGTGCTGATCGCGGCTTTCGTCGGCACCGGCAGTTCGTTCCTGGCCTTCTCGGTCATCGCCGAAAAACGCGGATTGTCCTCATATGATTACCCCAGCAAGGGCATCTATTACCTTGGCGGCCTGACCGAAGGTTTCGAGACCATCGTGCTTTTCGTGCTGATGTGCCTGTTTGCCGATTACTTCCCGGTATTCGCCTATGTCTTCGCGGCCGCCTGCGCGGTGACAACCCTGACCCGGTGGCACCAGGGCTGGACCGCTTTCGCGCCGCAATCCGATTCGTAACAAGGAGCATTCATGCGACCGACCATTCCGGCGATCCTTCTCACCACGATTTTCGCCCTGCCCGCGCTTGCCGATGACTGGCAGGACACGCTTGATGCGGCACGTGGCCAGACCGTCTATTGGAACGCATGGGGCGGGGACGAGCGCACCAATGCCTTCATCTCCTGGGTGAATGAAGAGCTGTCCAGGCGCCATGACGTCTCGGTGCGGCAGGTCAAGCTGACCGATACCGCCGAGGCGGTGACACGGGTGATCTCGGAAAAGGCCGCTGGAAAGGACCGGGGCGGATCGGTAGATCTGATCTGGATCAACGGGCCGAATTTCCTGGCCATGAAGGAACAGGGCCTGCTGCACGGTCCCTTCGTCGCCGACCTGCCCAACGCGCGATACCTGGATCTGTCGCCCGGATCGGCCAGTTCTGTGGATTTCACGGTTCCGGTCGAGGGGATGGAAAGTCCGTGGCGGCTGGCGAGATTCGTGTTCAACTACGATTCCGCCCGGATCGGGGAGCCTCCCCGCACCATGGCCGCCCTCGGGGATTGGGCCAAGGCCAATCCGGGGCGCTTCACCCATCCCGACCCGTCGAATTTCATAGGCGCGACATTCCTCAAGCAGGCGCTGATCGAACTCGCACCGGACAAGGCGGTCCTGCAGGAGCCCGCCAGTGATGCCGATTTCGACGCCGCCACGGCCCCGCTATGGGAATGGTATGATGCGTTGCGGCCGCATCTGTGGCGGCAGGGAGAGGCTTTCCCCGAAAACGAATTCATCCAGCAGCAGATGATGAATGACGGGGTGCTGGACATCTCGATGTCCTTCGATCCGGCCAGCGCCGCCGCGGCGATCCGGCAGGGCCTGCTGCCCGACAGCACCCGCGTCTTCGTCCCCGAAGGCGGCAGCATCGGCAATGTCAGCTTCGTGGCCATCCCCTATAATGCGGCCAACCGCCAAGGCGCCGAGGTCGTGGCGAATTTCCTGCTGGCCCCGCATGTCCAGGCACATATGCAGAATATCGAGGTTCTCGGCTCGTTCTCGGTGCTGGATCCGTCCAGGCTCCACGCCGAGGCGCAGGCCGCTTTCGAGGCATTGCCCTCTGACCCGGCCCTTCCTGCACTGGAGGATCTGGGGCCGACCCTGCTCGAACCCCATGCCAGCTGGATGGATCGCCTGAGCGAAGAATGGGCGAGGCGTTACACCAGGTGATCCGCGAGACGACAGACGGGCGTGCGCTGCGCATGGTGGTGCTTGCCATCGTCATGCTCGGGCTGGTGATACCGATCGCCGCCGGGTTCCGGGAAACCGGACGCGCCGCCTTCGGGGTGATGCCGGTCATCGGGGCGGCCGAATTCGGATTGGCGCCGTGGCGGCATTTCCTCGACCTGCCGGGGGTTGCGACCAGCCTGCGGTTGAGCCTTGTCACCGGGCTGGGGGCGAGCCTGCTGTCGCTGGTCCTGGCCATCGGATTCTGCGCGACCGTTCACGACCGGATGGATCGGCGCAGCGGCGGCCGGATGCTTGCACCCTTTCTCGCCGCGCCACATGCAGCCATGGCCATCGGGCTTGCCTTCGTCCTGGCGCCATCGGGTTGGGTGGCGCGCCTGCTCGCCCCGGTCCTCGGGTTGGACCAACCGCCCGGTCTGGCCATCGTGAACGACCCGTGGGGAATAGCGCTGATCATCGGGCTGACCGTCAAGGAAATGCCCTTCCTGCTGCTGGTGATCCTGTCGGCGCTGACCCAGATCCCGGTGCGCGTCCATATGGCGGCCGGCCGCGCCTTGGGCTATGGGCGCGGGATCGTCTGGATCAAACTGATCATGCCGCAGGTCTGGCCGCTGATCCGCCTGCCGGTCCTCGTGGTGATCGCCTATTCCCTGTCGGTGGTGGATATGGCGATCATCCTCGGGCCATCGAACCCACCCACTCTTGCCGTGCTGCTGACGCGGCTGTTCTCGGACCCGGATATCGCCATGATCCTGCCTGCCAGTGCAGGCGGGCTCGTCCAAGCGGGAATGGTGATGCTGGGTTTTGCGGTGCTTTGGGGTGCAGAAAGGCTGATGCGCCGGATCGGGTTTTGGTGGCTGCGTGAGGGGGGCGCGGTTCATCGGCCGAGCCGGGATTGTGGCTTGCCACGATGATCGCCTCGACACTGTTGGTCCTGGGCGCGCTGGCGATGCTGTCGCTGGTGATCTGGTCATTCGCATGGCGCTGGCACTGGCCCGGGATCCTGCCGGAAAGCTGGTCATGGCGGTTCTGGAGCAGACCGGGCGCAGGCTGGGGGCAGGCCTTCGTCACGACCTTCACGCTGGCGGTGACGACGACAATGCTGTCGCTGGCACTGGCGATCGCCTGGCTGGAGGGCGAGGACCGCGCCCGAATGGCGCGCGCCCGTTGGGCCGAGGCGTTGATCTACCTGCCGCTTCTTGTGCCGCAGATCGCCTTTCTCTACGGGCTGAACCTGCTGTTTTTGCGAGCCGGGATCAGCGGCGGGATGGGGGCGGTCATCTGGGCGCAGGCACTGTTCGTCTTTCCCTATGTCATGATCGCCCTGTCGGATCCGTGGCGCGCGCTGGACCCACGGCTTACGCAGGCCGCAGCCTCGCTTGGTGCCGGGCCGTGGCGCAGGCTGATCGCCGTCAAGCTGCCGGTCCTGCTGGCCCCGATCCTGACCGCCGCAGCCATCGGCATGGCGGTGTCGGTGGCGCAATATCTGCCAGCGCTGTTCATGGGGGCGGGCCGGATCTCGACATTGACCACCGAGGCGGTGACCTTGTCATCCTCCTCCGACCGTCGAGTCACCGGGGTCTATGCCACGCTGCAGGCCATGCTGCCGATGCTCGGCTATCTGCTGGCCTTCCTGTTGCCCGCCATCGCGCATCGCAACCGTCGCGCCCTGCAAGGAGGCAGTCGGATATGACCCTTGAGCTTGTCGATCTGAGCGTCGGTCCCGGCGGAACACAACCGCTGTTTCCACCGCTGAACCTGCGCGTCCGAGCCGGAGAGGTCGCGACCCTGATGGGGCCGTCAGGGATTGGGAAATCCACCCTGCTTAGCGCCATCGGCGGGCATCTCGAACACGGTTTCACGGTCTCGGGACAGGTGAGGCTGAACGGGCGCGACATGCTGGTATTGCCTGCCGAGGCGCGGCGCATCGGGCTGATGTTCCAGGACGCGGTGCTGTTTCCGCATCTGTCGGTGGGCGACAACCTGTCCTTTGGGCTGGCCCGCAATGTCAGAGGCCGCGTTGCACGCCGCGCCGCCGTGGAGCAGGCGTTGGAGCAGGCCGGGCTATCGGGGCTGTATGAACGTGACCCAGCGACGCTGTCAGGAGGCCAGAAGGCACGCGCGGCATTGATGCGGACATTGCTGGCCGATCCGGAGGCATTGCTGCTGGACGAGCCGTTCTCCAAGCTGGATGCAGAACTGCGCGCCGAGATCCGCAGTTTTGCATTCGCCCATGTGCGGGCCCGGCAAATCCCGGCTTTGATGGTCACGCATGATCCCGATGATGCACGGGCAGCCAATGGGCAGACCATCATTCTCGGCAGCGAGGGTGATCCGCCTCAGGCCAAGTGAGATGGCTTGTTCTGCCCTGTCCGACACGCCCCCACCCATTCCAGCAGATGTCTGTGGCAAGTGGCGACATATTCAGGGTTTGACAGCACTCAATTAATAGATAAAAACTATGTCAATCATAAGAATCCGGATAAATTATCTATAAAATGACCTGCTGGACCAGACAAGACGCGCAAAAGCTGCATGACCAGCCCCTGATGGACCTGCTGTTTCAGGCGCAAGGCACGCATCGCAGGCATTTCGACCCGAACCGGGTCCAGATGTCCAAGCTGCTCTCGATCAAGACCGGCGGCTGCGCCGAGGATTGCGCCTATTGCTCGCAATCGGCACGCAACGGCTCCGGCCTCCCGGCTTCGAAACTGATCGAGGTGGAGCGCGTGCTGAGCGAGGCGAGAAAGGCCCGTGCTGCCGGAGCGACCCGGTTCTGCATGGGCGCGGCCTGGAGAGAGCCGAAGCCGCGCGACATGGACGCCCTGGTTGCGATGATCGAAGGCGTCAAGGCACTGGGCATGGAAAGCTGCATGACCCTGGGGATGCTTGACGACGATCAGGTCATCCGGCTGCGCGATGCGGGGCTTGATTACTACAACCACAATATCGACACATCCGAGCGTTACTATCCCGAGGTCATCACCACCCGGAGCTTTGCGGAGAGGATCGATACGCTGAACCGGGTGCGCGAGGCGGATATCAAGCTGTGTTCGGGTGGCATTCTCGGCATGGGCGAAGAGGCGCAGGACCGTATCGACATGCTGGTCACTTTGGCCAACCTGCCGGAGCCGCCGGAATCCGTGCCGATCAACATGCTGATGCCGCAGGCCGGCACACCGCTTGCGGATATCGAACCGCTGGACCCGATTGCATTCATCCGCGTCATCGCCGTGGCCCGCATCATGATGCCGCGCTCGCATGTGCGCCTCTCGGCCGGGCGCAGCGGGATGAGCGACGAGATGCAGGCCATGTGCTTCTTTGCCGGGGCGAATTCGATCTTCGTCGGCGACAGGCTGCTGACAGCCGGGAATCCCGGGGAAGACAAGGATATGGCGCTGTTCGAAAGGCTTGGCATCCAGCCGATGACCGCCGAATGCGACACGGCGGGGAAAGCCGCTGAATGACGGCGCTGACGCGTTTTGACGGGGTGCTGGAGGGGCTGGCCGCTCGGCACCGGCTGCGCAGGCTTTTGCCGCGGCGGGGTCTGGATTTCGCTTCGAACGACTATCTCGGGCTGGCGGATTCCGCGCTTCTGCGCAGGGCGGCACGGGAGGCGATCGATCGCGGCGTGCCGGTGGGATCGGGCGGCTCGCGCCTGCTGCGCGGCAATCACCCCGAGCACGAGGCGCTCGAAGCCGAGGCGGCGGCGTTCTTCGGCAGTGAGGCCGCGCTTTACCTTGGCGGGGGATTCCAGGCCAACCAGGCGCTGTTTTCGACGCTTCCCGCACAGGGGGATCTGGTGCTGCATGATGCGCTGATCCATGCGAGCGCCCATGAAGGCATGCGCCTTGGCCGGGCGGATACGCGCAGCTTTGCCCATAATGACGCGGATGCGGCGCGGGACGAATTGCGCGCATGGCGTGCCGCTGGTGGGCAAGGGCAGGTCTGGCTTGCCGTTGAGAGCGTGTATTCCATGGAAGGAGATCTCGCGCCGCTCGCCGATCTGGATGCGCTTGCCTGCGAGACCGGCGCGATCCTGGTGGTGGATGAAGCGCATGCCACCGGCGTCTTCGGCACGGAAGGGCGAGGGCTTGCACATGGATTGCGGGCGGAAGTGCTGAGCCTGCATACCTGCGGCAAGGGGCTTGGTGTCGCGGGCGGGTTGATCTGCGGCGCGCGGGTCATGGTGGATATGCTGATCAACCGCGCCCGGCCCTTCATCTTCGCCACCGCCCCGTCACCGCTGGATGCCGCGCTTGTCCGCGCTTCGCTGAGGGCATTACAGGCCGGGCCGGGCCTGCAAGCCGCCGCCCGCAAACGCATCCGTCACGCTCATGACATGGCTTTCCACTCATGCGGGCTTGAGGGGCTGCACAGCCAGATCATCCCGGTCATTCTGGGATCGGACAGCACCGCGATGGGCTTGGCGGCAAGCCTGCAAACGCAAGGTTTCGACATTCGCGGCATCCGCCCGCCAACCGTTCCGCGCGGTACATCGCGGTTGCGCATATCGATCACCGGGCAGGTGACCGAGCCGGAGATCTCCGCGCTGTTCCAGGCCATCGCGGCATGCAGAAGGGGAGGGTCATGAGTACCCTCGTGATCACCGGCACGGGCACCGGCGTCGGGAAAACCGTTTTCGCCGCCGGATTGGCGGCGGCTCTGAGGGCCAGCTACTGGAAACCCGTTCAGGCCGGGCTGGAAGAGGCAACCGATACCGAAACCGTCAGCGCCCTTACCAATTGCCGGGTTCTCCCCGAGCGCTACCGGCTTCGCCTCCCGGCCTCGCCACATCTCGCGGCGGAAGACTTGGGATTGACCATTGATCTCGACGCGCTTTCGCTGCCACAGACTGATGGCCTGCTGATCGTCGAGGGCGCCGGCGGGGTGATGGTGCCGCTCAATCGCCAGAGTTTCTATCTTGATCTCTTTACCCGCTGGCAGGCCCCGGTCATCCTTGTCGCGCTCACCGCTCTCGGGACGATCAACCATACCGCCCTGTCGCTTGCGGCCCTGCGCCGGGCGGGTTGCCCGGTGCTTGGCGTAGTTTTCAACGGCCCCCCGGAGCCCGAAGTGGAACAGAGCATCGTCGACATTTGCGATACGCGCCATCTCGGGCGCCTCGATCCCTTGCCGGAACTGAGCCGCCCGGCCCTGCTGGAAGCCTTCAAGGCCATCGATCTCGACACCATCCGGAAAGCGCCATGACTCCGACGGAATTCGACGCTTGCCATCTGTGGCACCCCTATAGCAGCCTCTCCGATCCCGGTCCGACGCATATGATTGCCGAGGCCGAGGGTGTCTGGCTGATCCGCCCGGACGGGACGCGGATGATCGACGCCATGTCGTCCTGGTGGTGCGCCAGCCATGGCCACCGACATCCGGTGATTGTCGCCGCGATGGAGGCGCAGCTTCGACGGATGCCGCATGTGATGTTCGGCGGACTGACGCATCAGCCGGCCATCGACATGGGACGCAGTCTGACGCGCCTTCTTCCCCAAGGGCTCGACCGCATCTTCTTTTGCGACAGCGGCTCGGTTTCGGTCGAAGTCGCGTTGAAAATGGCGGTTCAGTACCAGATGGCAATGGGGCGCGGGAACAAAACCGGCTTCGCCACCATTCGCGGCGGCTATCATGGCGACTCGTGGAAAGCGATGAGCGTCTGCGATCCGGTCAACGGCATGCACGGGCTGTTTCGCGGCGCGCTTTCGATCCAGAATTTCCTGCCACGCCCGCCGGTCAGGTTCGGAGAGGCATGGCCGGATGCCCCCGACCGCAACGGCCTTGCCGGGCTGGAGGCATTGCTGGCCGCGAAAGGTAACGGAATTGCCGCGCTGATCCTTGAGCCCGTGGTGCAGGGCGCGGGCGGGATGTATTTCTACCATCCCGAATGGCTTCGCGGTGCCAAGGCGCTTTGCGCGGCTCATGACGTCCTGCTGATCTTCGACGAGATCGCCACGGGTTTCGGGCGTAGCGGGCGAATGTTCGCGATGGATCATGCAGGCATCACGCCAGACATCCTGTGCCTGGGGAAGGCGTTGACCGGTGGACATATCTCACTCGCCGCCACGGTAGCGACGGCGCATATTGCCGCGGAAATCGGAAATGATGCGGCGGGCGTGTTCATGCACGGGCCGACCTATATGGCCAATCCGCTGGCCTGCGCTGCCGGAGCCGCCAGCCTCTCCCTTTTGGAAGACGGCGCGTGGCGGGACCGGGTGGCGCAGATCGAAACCCAGATGCGCGAGGAACTGGAAGCGGCGCGCAACTTGCCCGGCGTGGCGGATATCCGCACTCTCGGCGCGATCGGCGTGATCGAGATGAAGGACAGGGTGGACCCGCGCATCGCCCATGCCCGGGCATCCCGAACCGGAATCTGGCTGCGTCCCTTTGGCCGGAACATCTATTGCATGCCGCCTTTCATCATCACCCCCGAACAACTCTCGCGCGTGACCGCCGAAATGGTTTCGCTGGCCGCTGGCGCGTCATGAAACGACACTGGCTGCAACGGAACGGGGCGCGTCATCTGCTGATCGTTTTCGGGGGCTGGGGCCTCGGGCCAGGGATCTTCGCGGGCATGCAAAGCAGGGCGGATCTGCTGGTCGTCGAGGATTACCGGCAACTCGATCTCGATCCGATGATTGCAGCTTCTTACGAGCAAAGCAGCCTGCTGGGATATTCCTTCGGGGTGGCCTCGATGCTGCATTGGCTTCACGGGACCGGCTGGCATCCGGCCCGGCTTGTCGCCGTGAACGGGACCGCCCATCCCGCGAGCAGGGACATGGGCATTGCACCCGAGATCATAGAGGCAACGGCGCGCAGCTTGTCCCCCGCCAGTTTTGCCGGCTTCGCCCGGCGCTGCGGGCATTCCGCTTCACTTCCCGCAATCGATCCCGATGCAAGGCAGCAGGAACTGCGCGCCATCATCCAGCGGGGATCCGCGCCTGAACGGTCATTTGACAGGATCTGGATCGCGGAACGGGACCGGATCATCCCGCCCCGGGCGCAGATCGCCGCCTGGTCCGCACAGGCTGATGCGGTTCGCTTCCTGTCCGCTGCGCATCAGCCTTTCGCGGCGGGGCAGAGATGGGAGGATTGGCTGACATGAGCGCCATCGCGGCGCCGCGGATCCGGCGCAGTTTCGAGCGCAGCTTCGACAGCTATCACCGATGCGCCACCCAGCAGGCCGCGATCGCCCGGTTTCTGATCGCGCGCCTGGCAGCCAAGGGTGCACCCGACAAGTTCGAGAATGTCTTCGAGTTCGGATGCGGCACCGGGCACCTGACACAGGCCTTGCGCCGCAGCTTTCAGGTCACGAGGCTCTCGCTCAACGATCTGGCCATGCCGGCCGCAGAAACCGCCGCAACATTCAATGCGGAATTCATCTGCGGCGATCTGCGCGATATCGCCTGGCCGGAGGCGCCGGACCTGATCCTTTCGGCCTCGACCATCCAATGGCTGGACGATCCGGCGTCGCTGGCAAGACGTGCTGCGGAAAGGCTGAGGCCCGGCGGGTGGCTGGCGATTTCCGGCTTCGGGCCGTCGCAATATCGCGAACTCTCCGGGCTGGGTTTTGAGCCGCAGGCACCGGGCCTCTGTCGTCCGGAAACGCTGGCCGATGCGCTTTGCGATACCGGCGTCACCATTGTCGAAACCGGGGAGAGGCTTCATCGCCTGACCTTCGATACGCCCATGGATGTGCTGCGTCATCTTCGCGCGACGGGGGTGAATGCGGGTTCCTCACGCAACTGGACCAGGGGAGATCTGAACAGGTTCTCGCGGGATTATATCCGGCAATTCGGCGGTCCCGGCGGCGTGCCGCTGACCTATCATCCGATATGGATCATCGCGCGCAGGAACCGGCGCGATCAGGTCAACCGCGACAGGTGACGTTGCAGGACCACGGATGCCCGGCGGGCGTCACGGGCGCGGATCGCGGACATGATCGCCTGGTGATCCGTGTCATCGCGCTGCCGCCAGCGGGCCGTGTGATGGGCCAGGAAATGCCGCGCATAGAGGAGTTGCAGCTTGCCGATCTCCTCGATCAGCCGCGGCATCCCGCAGCCTGCGATCACCAGGTTATGGAAGGACCTGTTGGCCTCCTCCCATTCGAAGACGGCCTGCGCCGCATCGCATCTCAGCCGCGCCTCATCGGCCGCCTCGATCTGCTCGCCGGTCAGGTTCGGCACCGAATGCAGCAAGGCGGTCGGCTCCAGCGCCTGCCGCATCACCTTGAGTTCGTGAATGGCGGTCTGATCCATCGGCGCCACGCAGATACCACGGCGCGGCAGGCTGATGGCAAGTCCCTGCGCGACAAGCTGCAAGAGCGCCTCCCGCACCGGTACATGGCTGGTCCCGAATTCCTGTGAGATCCGATCCTGGCGCAGCTTTTCGCCGGGCGCGAACCTGCCCCTGACGATCTCCATCGCAAGGGTCTGCGCGACATGATCGGATTTCTTGCGTCTTTCTGTGGCCATCGGAATTTTTCTGCTGGTTTCAGCCGTCTATAGCGCGAGAAGCAATTGACTTGGAGTGGAAAACGCATCCGGCCCGGGCCAGGCCGGCGGCCTGCGCAACCATTTCACCCTGCAGGAGACGGCAGGCCGCGGAGCATCGCCGCGGCCTGCCTATTCGACGACGCGAGGATCAGGCCGTTTCGGCCAGGACCCCGCGCAGCGTATCGGTCATGAAGCCGATATCGGCTTCCGACAGGATCAGCGGCGGCGACAGGGCGATGATGTCTCCGGTCACGCGGACCATGAGCCCCTTGGCCCAGGCCCGTTTCATCACCTCATAGGCCCGTGCACCGGGGGCGCCGTCACGGCTGGCAAGCTCCACCCCCGCAACCAGCCCGATGGTGCGGATATCGGTAACATATGCGGCATCCTTCAGCGCATGGAACGCATCGCCCCAGGCCTGCTCCAGATTGGCGGCGTTCTCGAACATCCCCTCTTCGGTATAGGCACGCAGGGTCGCCAATGCCGCCGCCGTGGCGACCGGGTGGGCCGAATAGGTATAGCCGTGGAACAGTTCGATCGGAGTCTCGGAATTCTCGACCACCGCATCATAGATGAATTGCGCCGCCGCCACGCCCCCCATCGGGATCGTGCCGCTGGTCACCCCCTTGGCGAAGGTGATCAGGTCGGGTGTCACGCCGAAATATTCCGAGGCGGTCGCACGGCCCAAGCGACCGAAGCCAGTGATCACCTCGTCGAAGATCAGCAGGATGTCATGTTTCGTCGCGATCTCGCGCAGGCGCTCAAGGTAACCCTGCGGAGGCGGCAGAACGCCGGTCGAGCCCGCCACCGGCTCGACGATCACGGCGGCGATGGTTTCCGCGCCATGCAACGCCACCAGACGCTCCAGGTCATCGGCCAGCTCGGCGCCATGCGACACCGCACCGCGGGTGAAACGGTTCCGATCCGGGTCATGGGTGTGGCGCATGTGATCGACGCCGGGCAGATGGGTGTTGAACTGCTTGCGATTCGCCACGATGCCGCCGACCGAGATGCCGCCGAATCCCACCCCGTGATAACCCCGCTCGCGCCCGATGAAACGGGTCTTTCCGGCCTTGCCCCGCGCCTTGTGATAGGCCAGCGAAATCTTCAGCGCCGTATCCACCGCCTCCGAGCCGGAATTGGCAAAGAAGATGCGGTTCAACGGATCGGGAAACAGCGTCGCAAGCTGGGCCGCCAGCCGGAACGCCTCGGGATGGCCGAAATTGAACATCGGCGCGAAATCCAGCGTCTTGGCAGTGCTGGAAATCGCCTCGACGATCAGCGGGTGGCTGTGCCCGGCATTGGCGCACCACAGGCCCGCGGAGCCATCCATGATCTGCCGCCCGTCCTCCGAGGTATAATACATCCCCTCGGCCGACACGACCATGCGCGGATCGGCCTTGAAATCGCGATTCGCGGTAAACGGCATCCAGTAGTTTTCGAGCGTATTCGGATTCATCGAATCCTCCCTATCCATGTCCTGGCCCCACTCTGTCCCGGACGGCATGGAAAATGAAGATGCCATCTGCCGCAGAAATCCGGGCGGCGCAAAGCCGCGCCGCCCATGTGCCGGTCACGGGACGGGATGGATCAGGATTTGCCGAATTCCAGCCTGCGCGCCAGCCACAGGGCCAGGAACGTGCATATCGCGCCCGACAGCAGGTAAAGTCCCGAGGCAGGCAAGCCGCCCCATGCCGACAGGGCCAGCGCAGCCAGGGGTGCAAATCCCGCCCCGAACAGCCATGCCAGGTCCGACACGATGGCCGAGCCGGTATAGCGGCGGCGCCTCTCGAACAGCGAGGCGACCGCGCCGGAGGACTGGCCGAAATTCAGGCCCAGAATGACGAAACCCATGATCATGTAGATCGCCTCACCCAGATCCCCCTGTGCCAGGAGCAGCGGCGCGAGGATGGCGTAGCCTGCGATATAGACCGCCCCCTGAAACAGGAACTTCCGGTGCCCCATCCGGTCGGCGAGCAAACCCGAGAAGAAGATGGCCGCGATGCCGAACACTGCGGCCAGGGATTCGATCAGCAGGAAGCGGGTCAGGCTTTCATCGGTGTAAAGAAACACCCAGGACAGCGGGAACACCGTGACCATGTGGAACAGGGCGAAGGTTGCCAGCGGCACGAAAGCGCCGACCAGGATCGTCATTCCGTCATTGGCGACCGCCTCGCGCAGGGTCGAGGGCTCCAATTCCCGGGCATGGAACATCCGTTCATATTCCGGCGTCACCACGATTCGCAGCCGGGCGAACAGGGCCACCACGTTGATCGCGAAGGCGACGAAGAACGGGTAGCGCCATCCCCAATCGAGGAAATCCTCTTGCGGAAGCTGGGCGACGAGATAGGCGAACAGGAGGCTCGCCACGATCAGGCCAAGCGGGGCGCCGAGCTGCGGCACCATCGCGTAAAACCCCCTTTGATCCTTCGGCGCGGTTACCGCCAGCAGGGCGGGCAGCCCGTCCCATGCGCCGCCGAGCGCCACGCCCTGCCCGATTCGCAAAATGCACAGGAAGACGATCGCGGCTGCGCCGATATTTTCATAGGATGGCACCAACCCCATCGCGACGGTCGAAGTTCCCAGCAAAAGCAGGGCGATGGTCAGTTTGACCCCCTTCCCGTAGACGCGGTCGATTGCGGTGAAGATCGCCGTTCCCAAGGGGCGGGCGAGAAACGCGAGCGCAAAGATCGCGAAAGACCAAAGCGTCGCCCTCAGCGGCTCTTCGAACGGGAAGTATCGCAGCGGGAAGACGATCACCGAGGCGATCGCGAAAACGAAGAAATCGAAGAACTCGGAGGTCCGCCCGATGATGACGCCGACGGCGATATCCGACGGTGACACGGCATGTCCCGAGTCGCCCGCATCACCCGAACTATTGTGAGCAGGTTCGGAGATTGATCTATTGCTCATATCAGATGAACTCCTTCATCGCTCGGCGGTGATCCCGTTGTGCTGATCCCGACCTTATCGCAGTTCAGACCGTTCCTAGCCAAGAATGTGCATCGAATTGTATGTGTCAAATTGTCCAATATCGGACGGATGTCGTACAAACTAGAAACCGCATCGATCACGTTCCGCTTCCCTCGTCATGAGAGGACACAGATTTTCATGTCCAGATTATCAGGCACTGCTCGACTCGCCGCACTGGTTCTTGCCTCCTCATCGCTCTCGGCCTGCAAAGCCGTCGTTCTTTCCCCCGCCGGCGACATTGCCGAGCGGCAGAAGGATCTCTTGCTGGCGGCAACCGGCCTGATGCTCATCATCATCATTCCCGTCATGGCACTGACCGTCTTCTTCGCGTGGAAATACCGGGCATCGAAAAAGGCGGTCTACAGCCCTGATTGGGACCATTCGACCAAGTTCGAACTGGTGATCTGGGCCGCTCCGCTGCTGATCATCATCTGCCTGGGCGCCCTGACCTGGGTCGGCACGCATCTGCTCGATCCCTATCGCCCGCTGGACCGGCTGAGCGCCACCGAAGAGATCGCCGGGGATCATGAACCGTTGAAGGTCCAGGTCGTCGCCCTGGATTGGAAATGGCTGTTCATCTACCCGGAACAGGGTGTCGCCTCGGTCAACGAACTGGCCGTCCCGGTCAACCGCGAGGTCGAATTCAGCCTGACCTCCTCCTCGGTGATGAACGCCTTCTATATCCCGGCGATGGCGGGGATGATCTATGCCATGCCGGGGATGGAAACCAAGCTGCACGGCGTGTTCAACAATCCCGGCAGCTACCAGGGGCTTGCCTCGCATTATTCGGGCTGGGGCTTTTCGGGCATGCGCTTCAAGGCCCATGCCACCGACCAGGCGGGTTTCGAGGAATGGCTGGCCAAGGCCCGCGAAGCGGGCGGTGAGCTGAGTCGGGAAGAATACCTGGATCTCGAGGCGCCCAGCCAGAACGTCCCGCCCCGTCTCTATGCCGAGGTCGATCCGGAATTGTTCAACCGCGTGGTGAACCTGTGCGTGGAGCCGGGCAAGATGTGCATGGCCGAAATGATGGACATAGATGACCGGGGCGGGCTGGGGCTGGAAGGCACGGTCAATATCCAGGCCCTGACCCATGACAAGCATATCCGCCGCGGCTCCGGCGAGCCGGTGCTGGGCAAGACGCCTTTCATGGTCTCGTCCATCTGCACGCCGCAGGACACCGCGATAATGCTGGCCGGTATCGACGAAGGGCCGGCCAGGCGCGTCGACCGGACCCCGATGCGCGGTCATGCCCTGCCCGTGCCCACCGGGATCTTCGAGCGACTGAACGCGCCGGTGATCCGCGATGCCCGGACGAGCGCCGGCACCCCAGAACAGAAACTTTGAACGGATATTCGCGATGGCCATCCCTGCCAATGTCGAGACCACCTTCCTGCTTGGCCGCCTGAACTGGGACGCCATTCCAAAGGAGCCCATCGTGATCGCCACCTTCGTGGTCGTCGCGGTCGGGGGCATCGCAATGCTCGCGGCTTTGACCCGATACCGGCTCTGGGGATATTTGTGGCGCGAATGGTTCACCTCGGTCGATCACAAGAAGATCGGGATCATGTACATGATCCTTGGCCTGATCATGTTCGTCCGAGGCTTTGCCGATGCCATCATGATGCGGCTGCAGCAGGCGATGGCCTTCAACGGCTCCGAAGGTTACCTGAACGCGCATCACTACGACCAGATTTTCACCGCCCATGGCGTGATCATGATCTTCTTCGTGGCGATGCCATTCGTCACCGGGCTGATGAATTATATCGTGCCCCTGCAGATCGGCGCGCGCGACGTGTCCTTTCCCTTCCTCAACAATTTCTCGTTCTGGATGACCGTGGGCGGCGCGGTGATCGTGATGGCCTCGCTTTTCGTGGGCGAGTTCGCGCAGACCGGCTGGCTGGCCTTTCCGCCGCTTTCGGGCTTGTCCTACAGCCCTTGGGTCGGCGTCGATTACTATATCTGGGGCCTGCAGGTCGCGGGCGTCGGCACGACATTGTCGGGGATCAACCTCTTGGTGACGATCCTCAAGATGCGCGCGCCGGGCATGACCATGATGCGGATGCCGGTGTTCACCTGGACATCCTTTTGCACGAATATCCTGATCGTCGCCTCTTTCCCGGTGCTGACCGCGACCCTCGTGCTGCTGACGCTGGACCGTTATGTCGGGACGAATTTCTTCACCAATGACCTTGGCGGCAATTCGATGATGTATATCAACCTCATCTGGATTTGGGGCCATCCCGAGGTCTATATCCTGATCCTGCCGCTCTTCGGGGTCTTTTCCGAGGTCACCTCGACCTTCTCGGGCAAGAAACTGTTCGGCTATACCTCGATGGTCTATGCGACGGTCTGCATCACCATCCTCAGCTATGTCGTCTGGCTGCACCATTTCTTTACCATGGGGTCGGGCGCTTCGGTGAACTCCTTCTTCGGGATCACAACGATGATTATCTCGATCCCGACCGGCGCCAAGATCTTCAACTGGCTGTTCACCATGTACCAGGGACGGTTGCGCTTCGAACTGCCGCTGATGTGGACCATCGCCTTCATGCTGACCTTCGTTGTCGGCGGCATGACCGGGGTGCTGCTGGCCGTTCCGCCGGCGGATTTCGTGCTGCACAACTCGCTGTTCCTGGTGGCGCATTTCCATAACGTGATCATCGGCGGCGTGCTGTTCGGCATCTTCGCGGCGATCAATTTCTGGTGGCCCAAGGCCTTCGGCTACAAGCTGGACGTTTTCTGGGGGAAGGTGTCCTTCTGGTTCTGGGTCATCGGCTTCTGGGCCGCCTTCATGCCGCTTTACATCCTCGGCCTGATGGGCGTGACCCGGCGCATGCGCGTCTTCGACGACCCCGGGCTGCAGATCTGGTTCGTCATAGCGGGCTTCGGCGCGGTCCTGATCGCCTGCGGCATCGCAGCCATGTTCGTCCAGTTCGGAGTCTCGATCTGGCGACGGGACCGCAACCGCGACCTGACCGGCGATCCATGGGACGGGCGGACATTGGAATGGGCGACCTCCTCGCCGCCCGCAGCCTATAATTTCGCCTTCACGCCGGTGGTGCGGGGGCTGGACGCATGGGCCGAGATCAAGGCGCATGGCGCCGCGCGGCCCGAGGCCGCTCACCTGCCCATCCACATGCCGCGCAACACCGGGGCGGGGGTGATCCTCGCGGCGCTCTCCACCATCTGCGGCATGGCGCTTATCTGGTATATCTGGTGGCTGGCGGCGCTGTCCTTTGTCGCGCTGATAGCTACGGCCATTGCGCATAGCTTCAACTATCACCGCGATTACCACATCCCCGCCGACGAGGTGCGCCGCACCGAGGAAACCCGATCGCGCCTTCTGGCACAGGGAGCCTGAACCGATGAGCATGACCACGCGAGATTTCTGGCAGACCGAGCCGCATCACCACGAGGAAGGCGCCTCGACCAATATCGGCTTCTGGGTCTACCTGATGAGCGATTGCCTGATGTTCGCGGTCCTTTTCGCGACATTCGGCGTGCTGCACGGCAATTACGCCGCGGGCCCCGGCCCCAAGGACCTGTTCGACCTGAAACTGGTCGCGGTGAACACGGCAATGCTGCTGCTGTCCTCGATCACCTATGGTTTCGCAATGCTGGCCATGATGCAGGACAACCGGGCCGGGACGCTTCGCTGGCTGGGGATCACGCTGGTCTTCGGGCTGTGTTTCCTGGGCATCGAGCTTTACGAGTTCCGCCACATGATCCACGAGGGTGCGGGACCGCAGCGTTCGGCCTTTCTCTCGGCCTTCTTCACGCTGGTCGGCACGCATGGGCTGCATGTCACCTTCGGTTCGGTCTGGCTGGTGACGCTGATGGTGCAGGTCTCGAAACACGGGCTGATCGCCGCGAACCGGCGGCGGCTGATGTGTCTCAGCCTGTTCTGGCATTTCCTCGACGTGATCTGGATCGGGGTATTCACGCTTGTCTATCTGCTGGGGATGATCTGATGTCGGCACATACGCATTATGACAACAACCATGACCACGGCAGCTACCGCGGCTATATCACCGGCTTCCTGCTGTCGGTGGTCCTGACCGCGATCCCCTTCGGGCTGGTCATGGCCGGAGGATTTGAAAGCCATCTGCTGACCGTCGGCATGGTGGTCGGCTGCGCGATCGTGCAGGTTCTGGTCCACATGGTGTATTTCCTGCATATGAACAGCCGCGCGGAAGAGGGCTGGACGCTACTTTCGACCCTGTTCACCGTCATCATCGTGGTCATCATGATCGCAGGCTCGCTATGGGTCATGTATCACCTGAATACGAACATGATGCCGCAGATGAACCACGACCTGCTGCCCGAGCAGTTGCGGTGACATCCGCCACGCCCCATCGCCGGAAAGCCCTGACCGGGTTTCTGGTGTTGGTGCTGGTCGTGGTGCTGATGGGGCTTGGCATCTGGCAGGTCCAGCGCCTTGGCTGGAAAACCGACCTGATCGCCCGGGTCGAGGAACGTGTTGCCGCCCCGGTCGTCGAGGCCCCCGCCCCGCCCGGCTGGCCCGATCTGAATGCGCGCGAGGACGAATATCGCCGCGTCACGGTGACCGGCGCCTACCTGCCAGAGAGCGAGGCGCTGGTGAAGGCGGTCACCGAGTATGGGGCCGGTTTCTGGGTCATGTCGCCGCTGAGCACGCCCGAAGGCTGGACCGTCTGGATCAATCGCGGCTTCGTCCCGCAGGAGCGAAGCGCCGAGCCGAACCGCCCCCTGCCCGCCAGACAACAGCAGATCACCGGTCTCTTGCGCATGAGCCAGCCAGGCGGCGCCTTCCTGCGAGGCAACGATCCCGCCGCCGACCGCTGGTTTTCGCGCGATACCGGGGCGCTGGCCCTTTCGCGCGATATTGGCGAGGTCGCCCCCTATTTCATCGACGCGGCCCGCAATGACGAAAGCGAGCTTCCGATCGGCGGATTGACGGTGGTCAGGTTCCGCAATCCTCATCTGGGCTATGCGCTGACCTGGTTCGCGCTCGCGGCGGGACTGGCCATAGCCAGTTTCATCCTTCTGCGCCGGGAATGGCGTCGCTGAATTCATCCGCGATCCGGGCGGTGATCCAGCCCCGGAACGCCTCCAGCGGCTTCAACCCCTGCCGGGCCGCCGGCCAGGCCAGCCAATAGGCCCCCGTCCCCGGCACCGCCGTCCGCAGGATCGGCCGCAAGCGACCCTCGGCGATCTCGATTCGGGCGAGGTAATCCGGCAGCAGCGCCACCCCCAGCCCCGAAATCGCCGCCTGTATCATCATCGAGAACTGGTCCATCAGCATCCCGTTGCGGACCGGCGGCGCCGCGGCCCCCTGCCCCGCGAACCAATCCGTCCATGCGCTCAACCGGGTCTCGAGTTGCAGCAGCACCAGGTCATGCAGATCCTCGGCCCGCTCCACCGGGTGCTGGCGCAGGAATTCGGGCGAGGCGCAGGCCGTGACGCGCTCATCGAACAGCTTGACATGCACCGCGCCCGGCCAGTCGTCATGACCGAAATAGATCACCGCGTCGAACCGCTCGGCATCGAAGCTGAAGGCCTTGAAGCGCGTCGCCAGGTTGATCGACACTCCCGGGTTGGCAGAAAGGAAAGCAGGCAGCCGGGGCGCGAGCCAACGGGTGGCGAAGGTCGGCAAAACCGCCAGATCAAGGCTGCCGCCATCGGGATTGGCGATTAGCGACATGCTAGAGCGCTGGATCTGGTCCAATGCCTGCGAGATCTCGCGGAAATAGCGATGCGCGGCCTCGGTCGGAACCAGCCGCTTGCGATGGCGGATGAACAGCGGCTGCCCCAGCTGCGCCTCCAGCGACTGGACCAGGCGGCTGACCGTGCTTTGCGTCAGGCTCAGATCCTGCGCCGCGCCGGTGACCGATCCGTTGCGCATAACCGCATCGAACGCCATCAGCAGGCTGAGATTGGGAAGAAAGCGCCGTTGTCGCAACTTCATTCATTCCATGCATGAACTGATACGGATTATCCGATTTCCGTGCGGCTTGCAAAGCGTTATCTGTTGCCGCCAGAATATCAGGCGCGGCAAGCTGCCGCCCAAGAGGGAGAATTCCGATGTCCACCAAATCGCATAAGGGTGCGCCCTTCTCGTGGTCCGATCCGTTCCTGCTGGATGAGCAGTTGACCGAGGAAGAGCGGATGATCCGCGATTCCGCCGCCGCCTTCGCCGCGGAAAGCCTCGCGCCGCGCGTGCAGGACGCCTACATGAACGAACATACCGACCCGGAAATCTTCCGCGAGATGGGCGCGGCGGGCATGCTGGGCGTGACGGTGGCCGAGGAATATGGTGGTGTCGGCGCCTCCTACGTCTCCTATGGCCTCGTCGCCCGCGAGATCGAGCGGATCGATTCAGGCTATCGTTCGATGGCCTCGGTGCAGTCCTCGCTGGTGATGTTCCCGATCGAGGCCTATGGCAGCGAAGAGCAGAAGCAGAAATACCTGCCGAAACTCGCCAGCGGCGAATATATCGGCTGTTTCGGCCTGACCGAACCCGATGCGGGCTCGGACCCCGCCGGAATGCGCACCCGCGCGGTCAAGACCGATGGCGGTTACCGGCTGACCGGCGCCAAGATGTGGATCTCGAACGCGCCCATCGCGGATGTCTTCGTGGTATGGGCGAAATCCGAGGCGCATGGCGGCAAGGTCCGCGGCTTCGTCCTGGAAAAGGGCATGAAGGGCCTGTCTGCGCCCAAGATCGGGGGCAAGCTGTCCCTGCGCGCCTCGATTACCGGCGAGATCGTCATGGATAATGTCGAGGTCGGCGAGGATGCGCTCCTGCCCAATATCGAGGGCATGGGCGGTCCCTTCGGCTGTCTCAACCGGGCCCGCTACGGCATCAGCTGGGGCGCGATGGGCGCAGCCGAGGATTGCTGGTTCCGCGCCCGCCAATACGGGCTGGACCGGCACCAGTTCAACCGCCCGCTTGCCGCGACGCAGCTTTGGCAGAAGAAGCTGGCCGACATGCAGACCGAGATCGCCCTTGGCCTGCAAGCCAGCCTGCGCGTGGGCCGGCTGTTCGACGAGGGCAAGTTCGCGCCCGAGATGATCTCGATCGTCAAGCGCAACAATTGCGGCAAGGCGCTGGACATCGCCCGCATGGCCCGCGACATGCATGGCGGCAACGGCATCCAGATCGAATATCACGTGATGCGCCACGCCCAGAACCTGGAAACCGTGAACACCTACGAGGGCACGCATGATGTCCATGCGCTGATCCTTGGCCGTGCGCAAACCGGCCTGCAGGCATTCGGTTGAAATGTCCGACGCACCGCTGAAGGGGCTGAAGGTCGTCGAATTGGCCCGGATTCTCGCCGGGCCATGGATCGGCCAGACCTTGGCCGATCTGGGCGCCGAGGTGATCAAGGTCGAAGCCCCCGAGGGCGACGACACCCGCCGATGGGGTCCGCCCTTCATCGACCGCCCCCGCGCCGACGGCACCACCGAAAGGGTCGCCGCCTATTTCCACGCCGCCAATCGCGGCAAACGCTCGGTCACCTGCGATTTCAAGAATCCCGACGACCTGGAACGGCTCAAGCGGTTGATCGACAGTGCCGATGTGGTGATCGAGAATTTCAAGCTGGGCGGCTTGCGCCGTTTCGGGCTGGATTACGACAGCCTCGCCGCGCGCAACCCGCGCCTCGTCTATGCCTCGATCACCGGTTTCGGACAGGACGGGCCGCGCGCGGCGCAGCCGGGCTATGATTTCCTGATCCAGGGAATGAGCGGCATCATGGACCTGACCGGCGAACCGGGAGGGGAGCCGCAAAAGGTCGGCGTCGCCTGGATCGACATCTTCACCGGCCTCTATGGCGTCATTGCGGTGCAGGCGGCGCTGACCGAGCGCGAAGGCTCGGGGCGCGGTCAGCAGATCGACCTGTCGCTGCTGGATTGCGGTGTGGCGGTGCTGGCCAACCAGGCCACGAATTACCTGCTGGGCGGGGCCGTGCCGCATCGGCTTGGGAATGCCCATCCGAATATCGTGCCTTACCAGTTGTTTCCGGCATCCGACGGCCATGCGATCATCGCCTGCGGGAATGACCGGCAATTCGCCGCCCTCTGCCGCGTGCTGGAGCTGCCGTCCCTGCCCGAGGATCCCGATTACGCGACCAACCCCGCCCGCGTGGCCAACCGGGCGCGCCTGACCCCGCTACTTGCACAAACCACGGAACGCTTCACCCGCTCCGATCTGATATCGATGCTGGAAGGTGCCGGTGTTCCCGCCGGGCCGGTCAATGACGTGGCCGAGGCCCTGGCCGACCCGCAGATCATGGCGCGCGGGTTGCAGGTCGCCCCCGAAGGTATTCCCGGCCTGCGCAGCCCGATCCGCTTTTCACGCAGCGATACCGTGGCCGAACGCGCCTCGCCCGCATTGGGGGAAGGGGACTGGGCGTTCAGCAGAGAGGGCGAATAACGGCTTGCAGCATGGGGTCCGGTCGGGCGACACTGGGGCAGCAGATCGGAACAAGCCATGACCACACAGCTAGATCACGTCTTTACCGCCATCGACGCCGCCAATGCCAAGGATCCCACGCTGGAAGGCGACCAGCCCGCAGCCCTGCTGTACGGGCAAAGGATGACCGCCGAACAGCAGCGGCTCTTTCCCGACGCATCCGAGCCGCTGCGTATCGCCTGCCGTGGCCAGCATATCGAACGCTGGCTCCTGCCGCGCAGCAACTATCCGATGGACCGGTCGGGCTACCTGCAATGGCGACAGGAACAGGGCCGCCGCCATGCCGAGCGGATCGCCGGGATCATGACCGAGGCGGGCTATGGCGACGATGATATCGACCATACCCGCAAGATGCTGATGAAACAGGGGCTCAAGCGTGACGCGGATGTGCAGGCGCTGGAGGACGTGATCTGCTTCACCTTCATCCGCTGGTATCTGGGCGATTTCGCCGCCGAGCAACCGGACGAAAAAATACCCCGCATCATCGAAAAGACTGCCCGCAAGATGTCCGCCGAGTCCCGCGCGAAGGCGCTGGAGGAATTCGACATCCCCGACGCATTCGCGCCATATTTCCGCGATTGACGGGCGCGGGATGAGGCGCGCCGTCATCGTTTCCCACGGACAACCCGGAGATCCGGGGCCACAGCAGCGCGCCATCGAGGAATTGGCGGCACGGGTGGCCGATCACGACCCCGGCTGCCCGGTTCTTGGCGCAACGCTTGCCATGCCCGGCGCGCTGAACGGAACCTGCGACAATGATAGCCTGATCTACCCGATGTTCATGGCCGAGGGCTGGTTCACCGGCAGCGAGCTCCCACGCCGGCTGACTGCCGCAGGGGCGGCGAATGCGCATGTCATGCGCCCCTTCGGGACCGATCCCGCCCTGCCCGCGCTGATCGTGGCCAAGGCACATGAGGCGGCAGCTCGATGGGTTGGCATCCGCAGGAAACCACGCTTCTGCTGACCGCGCATGGCTCGCAACGCTCGCAGGCCAGCTTTCATATCACCCAAGCGCTGGCCGACCTGATCGCACCCCGTTTTGCCTGCGTTGTCACCGGCTTTGTCGAACAGGAACCCTTCATCGCCAAGGCCGCAAGCGGCCTCGGGCAAGCCGTCAGCCTGCCGCTATTCGCGCTCAGGGCAGAGCATGTGCTGGACGACCTGCCCTCAGCGCTGGACGAGGCTGGCTTCACCGGCCCCCGCCTTCCCCCCATCGGGCTTGCCCCCGAGGTGCCCGGGTTGATCGCCGCCGCCATCCGTCAAGAAATTTCAAACTTGAAATAATTTTGCTCCTGTGCCAGCTTCTGCGCAGGAGGTAGTCCAGCATGAAGATTCTTTGCCTCGGCGGCGGCCCTGCAGGTTTGTATTTCGCGATTTCCATGAAGCTGCGCGATCCGGCGCATGAGGTGACGGTGATCGAACGCAACCGCGCCAATGATACCTTCGGTTGGGGCGTGGTGCTGTCGGATGACGCGCTGTCGCGGATGCAGAACAACGATCCCAAATCGACCGACGCGATCCGCGACAGTTTCATCTACTGGGACGACATCGCCGTCATTCGCGACGGGCGGCGGGATGTTTCAGGCGGGCACGGCTTTGCAGGCATCGGGCGCAAGAAGATGCTGACCTTGCTGCAGGAACGTGCCCGCGAGCTGGGCATCGAAATGCGCTTCGAGACAGAGTTCGACAGCGCCGAATCCTATCGCGCGGATTACGATCTGGTGGTTGCTTCGGATGGGCTGAACAGCAGGATCCGGGGCGAATATCAGGATGTGTTCAAACCCGATATCGACACAAGGCTGTGCAAGTTCATCTGGCTTGGCACGCATCAGAAATTCAACGACGCCTTCACCTTCATCTTCGAGCGGACCGAACATGGCTGGATGTGGGCGCATGTCTACCAGTTCGATGATGAGACTGCGACCTTCATCGTCGAATGCAGCCAGCAGACATGGGACAATTTCGGCTTTGAATTCATGTCCAAGGAAGAGATCGTCGAGACCTGCCGTAGGGTCTTCGAAAATCATCTGGACGGGCATGAACTGATGTCGAACGCCGCCCATCTGCGCGGCTCGGCGGTCTGGATGAACTTCCCCCGGGTGATCTGCGAGCGCTGGTATCACGACAATGTCGTGCTGATGGGGGATGCGGCGGCGACCGGGCATTTCTCGATCGGATCGGGCACGCGGCTGGCATTCGACAGCGCCATCGCGCTGGCCGATTACCTGCATAGCGAGCCGACATTGCAGGCCGCCTTCGAACGCTACCAGGAAGAGCGGCGGCTGGAGGTCCTGCGCCTGCAATCGGCGGCCCGCAACTCGCTGGAATGGTTCGAGGATGTCGAGCGTTATTTCGACCTGCACCCGATCCAGTTCACCTATTCGCTGCTCACCCGTTCGCAGCGCATCAGCCATGAAAACCTGCGCCTGCGCGATCCCGAATGGGTGCGCCGCGCCGAGGACTGGTTCCAGGAGCAGGCAGGCGGGCAAACGGGACGCGCGCCGATGTTCGCGCCCTTCAAGCTGCGAGAAATGACGCTGAAGAACCGCGTCGTCGTTTCGCCCATGGCGCAATACAAGGCGGTCGACGGCAAGCCGACCAACTGGCACCTCGTGCATTACGGCGAGCGCGCCAAGGGCGGCGCCGGGCTGGTCTATACCGAGATGACCTGCGTCTCGCCCGAGGGCCGCATCACCCCCGGCTGCCCCGGCCTCTATACGCCCGAGCATGAGGCCGCATGGACCGAGATCGTGGATTTCGTGCATGGCGAGACCGATGCGAAAATCTGTTGCCAGATCGGCCATTCGGGCCGCAAGGGCAGCACGAATATCGGTTGGGAAGGCATGGACAAGTCGCTCAAGGATGGCAACTGGCCTGTGATCTCGGCCTCGCCCATTCCCTGGTCGCCGGAAAATGCCGTGCCGCAGGAGATGACGCGGGCGCAGATGACCGAGGTCACGGACCAATTCGTTACTGCTACAAGGATGGCCGAGCGGGCGGGCTTCGACATGATAGAGTTGCACGCCGCCCATGGCTATCTGGTCAGCGGCTTCATCTCGCCCGTCTCGAACCAGCGCGGCGACGAATATGGCGGCTCGCTGGAAAACCGGATGCGCTGGCCGCTGGAGGTCTTGCGGGCGATGCGTGCGGCATGGCCCGGGAACAAGCCGATGTCGGTCAGGATCTCGGCCAATGACTGGATCGGCGAGGATGGCGTCACCCCGCAGGAAGCGGTCGAGATCGCCCGGATGTTCCGCGAGGCGGGGGCCGATATCATCGACGTCTCGGCCGGGCAGACCACGACCGAGGCCCGCCCGGTCTATGGCCGCATGTTCCAGACCCCCTTTTCGGACCGCATCCGCAACGAGGCCGGGATCGCGACCATGGCCGTCGGCAATATCTATGAAACCGACCATGTGAACTCGATCCTCATGGCGGGCCGCGCCGATCTGGTCTGCCTTGCCCGCCCGCACCTGGCCGATCCCTACTGGACGCTGCATGCGGCGGTGAAGCTGGGAGATACCGCCAGCGAATGGCCGCTGCCCTATCTGGCGGGCCGCGACCAGGCCCGCCGGCTGGCCGAGCGCGAAGCCGAGGAGATCCGGGCATGAGCCCCCGCGTCCTCATCACCGGCGGCGGCAGCGGCACCGGCGCGGACATGGCCCGGGCCTTTGCCGCGCAGGGGCATGAGGTCGTCATCACCGGCCGCAGCATGGACAAGCTGCAAGAGGTGGCGGGGGACGGTATTCGCGCCGTGCAAGGCGACGTCACCGAACCGGATCAGCTTCGCAGCATCTTCGAGGCCGCAGGCCCCTGCCAGATCATCATCGCCAATGCGGGGATGGCCGAGGCCGCGCCCTTCCAAAAGGTCACGGCGGATCACTGGCACCGGATGATCGCCACCAACCTGACCGGCGTTTTCCTGACCTTCCAGCATGGTCTGGCACAGATGTCCGAGGGCGGGCGGCTGATCGCCATCTCCTCCATCGCGGGCATCCGCGGTGCTGCCTATGCCGCGCCCTATGCGGCCAGCAAGCATGGGGTGATGGGGCTGGTCCGCTCGCTCGCGCTGGAAGTCGCGCGCAAGGGCATCACCGTCAATGCCATCTGCCCGGGTTACCTGGATACCGAGATGACGCAGCGGACGCTCTCCAACATTACCGAGAAGACCGGGCGCAGCCGGGACGAGGCGCTGGCCTCGCTGACCGCCAAGAACCCGCAGGGGCGGTTAGTCGCGCCGGGGGAGGTGACGGCAGCGGCGCTTTGGCTGGCCTCGGAAGGCGCGGCCAGCGTCAACGGGCAGGCGATCCTGCTGGACGGAGGGGAAAGCGCATGAGCGAGTTGTCGAAACGCCGTCTCAAGCTGTGGATCAGGATGCTGGGCGTCACCCGCGCCGCCGAGAACCGCTTGCGCGACTACCTGCGGCGCGAGCATAATACCACCCTGCCCCGTTTCGACGTGATGGCCGCCCTGTGGCGGCGGCGCGAGGGCGTGACCATGTCGGAACTGTCGCGGATGCTGCTGGTCTCGAACGGCAATGCCACGGCGGTGATGGATCGGCTGGAGGCGGACGGGTTGGCCAAGCGCGAATCCGAGGATGGCGACCGTCGCCGGGTCCGCGTGCGACTGACGCCCGAAGGGCTGGCCGCTTTCGAGGCGATGGCCGTGGGCCACGAGGCCGAGGTCGATGCGATCTTCGCCGATCTGACCGAAACCGATCTTGATACGATGCGCGAGATACTGGCGCGCGCAGGCAGGAGGGCCGAATGAAGAAAACCCAGATGGCCGGGCTGAAACCCGAACATTTCCTGTGGGAGATCACGGACCGCATCGCGGTGATCAGGCTGAACATCCCCGAACGCAAGAACCCCCTGACCTTCGACAGCTATTCCGAGTTGCGCGACACGTTTCGCGCGCTGGCCCAAGCCGATGACGTGGATGCTGTCGTGCTGGCCTCGAATGGCGGCAATTTCTGCTCGGGCGGGGATGTGCATGACATCATCGGCCCGCTGGTCGCGATGGAAATGCCGGAGCTGCTGGCCTTCACCCGCATGACGGGCGATCTGGTGCGTGCAATGATTCATTGCGGCAAGCCGATCATCGCCTCGGTCGAGGGTGTCTGCGTCGGCGCGGGCGCGATCATGGCGATGGCATCGGACCTGCGGCTGGCCGCGCCTTCGGCCAAGGCAGCCTTCCTGTTCACCCGGGTCGGTCTGGCGGGCTGCGACATGGGCGCTTGCGCGATGCTGCCCCGGATCGTCGGACAGGGCCGGGCGGCGGAGCTGCTTTACACGGGCCGGGTGCTGCGCGCCGAGGAAGGCGAGCGTTGGGGCTTCTGGAACAGCCTGCACGAGGATGTCGAGGCGGCGGCACTTGATCTGGCGCGGCAGATCGCGGCAGGGCCTGTCTGGGCGCATGGCATCACCAAGACCCAGCTGAACCAGGAATGGAACATGGGGCTGGACCAGGCGATCGAGGCCGAGGCGCAGGCACAGGCGATCTGCATGCAGACCCGTGATTTCGAGCGCGCCTATCGGGCCTTCGTCGCCAAGGAGACGCCGGTTTTCGAGGGAAACTGAGGGATCGGGGGCGCTGCCCCCGTCGCGCCGATAGCGCGACTCCCCCGGGATATTTGGATGAAGAAGATGGATCGAAGCTTTCTGGATTGGCCGTTTTTCGAGGATCGTCATCGCGAGTTGGCGGCGGGGCTGGACGGATGGGCGCAAACCGCCTTGCCAGTGGGTCATGACGATGTCGATGCCGCCTGTCGCGGGCTGGTCGCGGCCCTGGGCGATGGCGGATGGTTGCGCCATTCGGGGGGCGAGAAGCTGGATATCCGCAGCCTCTGCCTAATCCGCGAGACATTGGCACGGCATGACGGGCTGGCGGATTTCGCCTTTGCGATGCAGGGGCTTGGCATGGGGGCAGTGAGCCTGTTCGGAACACCAGCGCAGCGGGAATGGCTGGATCGCACGCGGGCGGGGCGGGCGATTTCCGCCTTTGCCCTGACCGAGCCGGGATCAGGGTCGGACGTGGCCCGCACTTCGACCACGGCGCGGCGCGAAGGCGGCGAATGGGTGCTGGATGGCGAAAAGACCTATATCTCGAATGGCGGCATCGCCGATATCTACGTGATCTTCGCTCGCACCGGCGAGGCGGAAGGCGCCAGGGGCCTCTCGGCTTTCCTGTTGCCCGCCGACACGCCGGGGCTTGGGGTCGTCAGCCGCATCGAGGTGATCGCGCCGCATCCGCTGGCGCATCTGCGGCTGGACGGGGTTCGGCTGCCCGAAGACGCCCTGATCGGAGAGGCGGGGGCGGGTTTCCGCATCGCCATGACGGTGCTTGACCATTTCCGCCCCACGGTCGGGGCTGCGGCACTGGGCTTTGCCCGCCGCGCGCTGGACGAGGCGATGGCGCGGGTCACCGAGCGGCAATTGTTCGGCGCGCCGATGTCGGAATTGCAGATGGTCCAGGGCCATATCGCGGACATGGCGCTGAAGGTCGATGCAAGCGCGTTGCTGGTCTATCGTGCAGCATGGGCCAAGGATCAGGGCGCGGCTCGGATCACCCGCGAGGCGGCGATGGCCAAGCTGCATGCGACCGAGGCCGCGCAGCAGGTGATCGATCAGGCCGTGCAGCTTTTCGGCGGCGATGGCGTGCGCAGCGGCACTCCGGTCGAAAGCCTCTATCGCGAGATCCGGGCGCTGCGCATCTACGAGGGGGCCTCGGACGTGCAGAAGCTGATCATCGCGCGGGCCGCCCTGGGCGATTTCCTTGCGGATCGGGACAGGACGTCATGAGCTATTCGCGCATCATCCCCATCGAATTCTGCCATTGCGACCCGGCGGGCATCGTCTTTTATCCCCGCTATGCCGAGATGGTGAATTCGATGGTGGAAAATTTTTTCATCGATGAGGTCGAATATCCTTTCGCGCGGATGATGGCGGCAGGCCAGGGCATGCCGACCGTCCGGCTGGAGATCGACTTCCGCAAGCCTTCGCGCCTTGGCGACCGGCTGGAATGGCAACTCCGGGTCGAACATGTCGGGCGCAGCTCTGTCCGCTTCCTTGTGAATGCCGGAGACCGGCTGGAGGCGCGCAGCACCGTGGTCTGGATGGATCGCGACTTCACCCCTTCGCCATGGCCCGACCATATCCGTCAAACATTGGAGGCGCATCATGCATGAACAGCTTCACCCCGCGAACTGGAAACGTGCCGTGGGCTACGCGAACGGTATCTCGGCCCGTGGCCGGATGATCTTTACCGGCGGTCTTGTCGGGTGGGACGCGGATCAGCAGTTCCAGAGCGATGATTTCGCCGCCCAGACCCGGCAGGTGCTGGAAAATATCGTGGCGGTGCTGGCCGAAGGCGGGGCCGGGCCCGAGCACCTGGTGCGGCTGACATGGTATGTGACCGACAAGCGGGAATACCTTGACGCCCTGCGCGAGATCGGCACGGCCTATCGCGAGGTGATCGGGCGGCATTTCCCGGCCATGGCACTGGTGCAGGTCGTCGCGCTGGTCGAGGACCGCGCCAAGGTGGAAATCGAGGCAACGGCGGTCGTGCCTGACTGAACAAGAAGAAAACCGACAGGAGAGGAAAATGGCAAATCTGGGACCAAGCGGGCATATCGACAGCTTCACCCGCGACAATTTGCCGAAGCCCGGGGAATGGCCGCAGATCGAGTTGTCGGGCTTTGACTATCCCGACTGGATCAATGCCGGGGCAGAGCTGACCGATCACATGGTCGAGCGCGGCTTTGGCGACCGCAACGCGCTGGTCGGCAATGGCCGGGCGCGAACCTACAAGGAACTGTCCGACTGGACCAACCGCCTCGCCCATGCGCTGGTCGAGGATTACGGGGTCAAGCCGGGCAACCGCGTCCTGATCCGCTCGGCTAACAATCCCGCCATGGTGGCCTGCTGGCTGGCTGCGACCAAGGCCGGGGCGGTGGTGGTCAACTCCATGCCGATGCTGCGGGCGGGGGAACTGACCAAGATCATCGACAAGGCGGAAATCAGCCACGCGCTTTGCGACACAAGGCTGATGGACGAACTGGTCTCGGCCGCCAAGGGCTCGAAACACCTGAACACCGTGATCGGTTTCGACGGCACCGCCAATCACGATGCCGAACTGGATCGCGCCGCATTGACCAAGCCGGTGCGTTTCGACGCCATCCGCACCGGCCGCGACGACGTGGCACTGCTCGGGTTCACCTCGGGCAGCACGGGCGAGCCCAAGGCGACCATGCATTTTCATCGCGACCTGCTGATCATCGCCGACGGCTATGCCAGGGAGGTGCTGGGCGTCACCCCCGAGGATGTCTTTGTCGCTCGCCGCCACTGGCCTTTACCTTCGGCCTTGGCGGGTTGGCGGTGTTTCCGCTGCGCTTCGGCGCCTCGGCGGTGCTGCTGGAGAACGCCTCGCCTCCGAACATGATCGAGATCATCGAGAAACACCGCGCCACCATCTGCTTCACCGCCCCCACCGCCTATCGCGTCATGCTGCGGGCGATGGATGACGGTGCCGACCTGTCCAGCCTTCGCGCCGCGATCAGCGCGGGCGAGACCCTGCCCGCACCGATATGGGAGGAATGGCAACAAAAGACCGGCAAGCCGATGCTGGACGGCATCGGCGCAACAGAGATGCTGCATATCTTCATCACCAACCGCTTCGACGACAGCCATCCCGGCTGCACCGGTCGCCCCGTCGGCGGCTACCGCGCCCGCATCGTGGACGAGGACGGCAAGGAGGTGCAGCGCGGCGAGACCGGGCGGCTCGCGGTGATCGGCCCGACCGGCTGCCGCTACCTCAACGATGAGCGGCAGGCCGAATATGTGAAGGACGGCTGGAACCTGACCGGCGACAGCTTCTGGCAGGACGAGGACGGGCGCTTTCACTTCGCCGCCCGCTCGGACGACATCATCCTGTCCTCGGGCTACAATATCGCCGGTCCCGATGTCGAAGCCGCGCTTCTCGCGCATGACGAGGTGCTGGAATGCGCAGTCATCGGCATCCCCGACGAGGAACGCGGCCAGATCGTGCAGGCCCATGTCGTGCTGGCCGAGGGCGTTTCCGCCGACGAGGCGACGGTCCTGCGGCTGCAACAGCATGTCAAGGACACGATCGCGCCCTATAAATACCCGCGCAGCGTGGTCTTTTGCACCTCGCTGCCAAAGACACAGACCGGCAAGATCCAGCGTTTCAGGTTGCGGCAATGAGCTATGATCCCTCTGACGACGGCGCCCGCATGTCCTTTGACGGCAGGATGTCCTATGGCGATTACCTGGGGCTCGACCGGATCCTGACTGCGCAGCATCCGCTGTCCAAGGCCCATGACGAGATGCTGTTCATCATCCAGCACCAGACATCCGAGCTGTGGATGAAGCTGGCACTGCACGAGATGAACGCCGCACGCGAGGCCATCGCAGCGGGCAACCTGCAACCCGCCTTCAAGATGCTGACCCGGGTGGCGCGGATCATGGAGCAGCTCAACTCGGCATGGGATGTGCTGCGCACCATGACCCCGTCCGAATATACCGAGTTCCGCGAAAGCCTTGGCGAAAGCAGCGGGTTCCAGTCCTACCAATATCGGATGATCGAATTCGTCGCCGGAAACCGCAACATGGCGATGCTCCGCCCGCACGAACATCGCGAGGAACTGATCGCCCCCTTGCGCACCGAGGCCACGCGACCCTCGCTTTACGACGAGGTGCTGGCACGGCTGCGGGCGGCGGGTTTCGATGTGCCCGAACGCGAAAGACTGGACCAGCCGCACCGCCCCGATCCGGCCGCCCGCGCCGCATGGGCTGCCGTCTATCGTGATCCGGCGCAGTGGTGGGAACTCTATGAACTGGCCGAGAAGCTGGTCGATTTCGAGGACTACTTCCGCCGCTGGCGTTTCAACCACGTCACCACGGTAGAGCGCATCATCGGCTTCAAGCGCGGCTCTGGCGGCACCTCGGGGGTGAACTATTTGCGCCGGATGCTGGATGTCGTCCTGTTCCCCGACCTGTGGGAATTGCGGACCGAGTTATAGCCCCCGCAGACCCGGCATGCCCGCGAAATGTGCATGCCGGAAAAAACCGGAAGTTTTCTAAAGACATATCGGGACAAATCCGCAAGCATGTCGCAGCCCACGATTGCCCGCATGGATGATGCCGGGTTATGAAAGGAAAAATTGACCGGAGGGACAAGATTGACCGAGGCCGCAGTGTTCCGGGCCGAAGGGATCGGCAAGAGCTATCCCGGCGTGCGCGCCAATGACGACCTGTCCTTCACAGTGACGCGGGGCGAAATTCATGCGCTGCTGGGAGAGAACGGGGCAGGAAAATCCACGCTGGTCAAGATGATATACGGGCTTGTGCGGCCCGATGACGGGCGGATGTTCCTGAATGACCGCCCCCATGCCCCGACCGATCCACGTGCCGCCCGCAATGCCGGTGTCGCGATGGTGTTCCAGCATTTCTCGCTTTTCGATGCCCTGAGCGTGGCGGAAAACATCTCGCTCGGGATGGAGAACCCGCCTCCGCGGCGCGAGCTGAAAGCCCGGATCTCCCGTGTCAGCCAGGAATATGGCCTGCCGCTTGATCCTTCGCGCCGCGTCGCCACCCTCTCGGCCGGGGAACGGCAGCGGGTCGAGATCATCCGTTGCCTGCTGCAGGATCCTCGCCTTCTGATCATGGACGAGCCAACCAGCGTGCTGACCCCGCAAGAGGCGGAACTCCTGTTCGCGACCCTGCGCAAACTGGCGGATATGGGCAGATCGATCCTCTATATCAGCCACAAGCTCGAGGAAATCCGCAGCCATTGCGACCGGGCCACCATCCTGCGTAACGGCAAGGTCGTGGCAAGCTGCGATCCCCGCGCCCATTCCGCCCGGGAACTCGCCGCGATGATGGTCGGCGGCGAGATGCGGCTGATCGACCGGAGCGGACGGCAGGCGGGCGAGGAATTGCTGCGGGTCGCAGGGCTGTCCCTGCCTGCCGTGAGCGCCGAGGGCACGGCACTGAAGAATGTCTCGCTTTCCCTGAAGGCGGGGGAAATCCTTGGAATCGGCGGTGTGGCCGGCAATGGGCAAGAGGAATTGCTGGCGGCCCTGTCCGGCGAGCATCCGAGCGCCCCCGGCGCGATCACATTCGAAGGCCACAGCATGGGCACGCTCGGCCCGCAGCAAAGGCGGGCAGCGGGGCTTCTGGCCGCGCCGGAGGATCGGTTGGGACATGCCGCGGTCCCCGATTTCAGCCTGACCGAGAACAGCCTGCTGACCGCCGGTCCGCGCAAGGGGCTGGTCCGGCACGGGCTGATCGACCATGCGGGCGCGCGCGCCTTTACCGAGGACGTGATCCGCGCTTTCGATGTGCGGACCCCCGGCCCCGACACCGCTGCCCGGGCGCTGTCCGGCGGCAATCTGCAGAAATTCGTGATCGGGCGGGAGGTCATGCAAGCCCCCCGCGTGCTGGTCGTGAATCAGCCGACTTGGGGCGTCGATGCCGGGGCCGCCGCTGCGGTCCGGCAATCGCTGCTGGACCTGGCGCGGGACGGCGCGGGCGTCATCGTCATCAGCCAGGACCTGGATGAACTCATGGAACTGTCCGACCGCTTCTGCGCCCTGAACGAAGGGCGCCTGTCCGAGCCGCGCATGACCGCGTCTCTCAGCCTCGACGAGATCGGGCTGATGCTGGGCGGCGCGCATGGCATGGAGGATGCGCAGATATGATCCGGCTGATCCCACGCGACGAAATCTCTGCGGGCTGGCAGATCGCGACTCCGCTGCTGGCCGTCCTGGCCACCATGATCGCCGGAGGGTTCCTGTTCGCGGTAATGGGCTATGACCCGGTCGCCGCGATCCGCACGATCTTCTGGGATCCGTTGTTCGGATCGGCAGCCTCCTATTCACGGCCGCAACTTCTGGTCAAGGCCGCGCCGCTGATCCTGATCGCCTCGGGACTGGCCATGGGGTTCCGCGCCGGTATCTGGAATATCGGCGCCGAGGGGCAATATATCATCGGCGGCATCACCGGCGCGGCGGTGGCGCTGGCCGCTATCCCGCCGATGGGATGTGGATCTTCCCGGCGATGGTGCTGGCCGGGGCCTTGGGCGGTTGGGCCTGGGGCATGATCCCCGCGATGCTGCGCAACTGGTTCGGGGCATCCGAGATCCTGGTCTCGCTGATGCTGGTCTATGTCGCGCAGAAGGTAGCCGCCTGGATGGCCTTTGGCCCGATGAAGAACCCCGAGGGATTCGGCTTTCCCGGCTCCCGCAACCTGCAGCAATACCCGGCCGCCTCGAACCCCGAACTGATCGCCGGAACCGGGGCGCATTGGGGGGTGGTCGCGGCTGCGCTCGCGGTGCTGGCCACGTGGTTCCTGATCAGCCGCCATATCCGCGGCTTTCATATCCGCGCGGCTGGCCTCGCCCCTCGTGCGGCACGTTTCGCAGGGGTCCGGCCCGAAACCCTTGTCGCTTTCTGTCTTGGCCTGTCGGGCGCCTGTGCCGGGATGGCAGGGCTGTTCGAAGTATCCGGCCCCGCCGGTCAGATCACCGACAGTTTCGGCTCGGGCTACGGCTTCACCGCAATCATCGTGGCCTTTCTTGGCCGTCTGCACCCGGTGGGCATCCTGCTGGCGGGCCTGCTGCTGGCGCTGACCTATATCGGAGGCGAGTTGGCGCAACTGACCCTGCAACTGCCCGCCGCAACGGTGCAGGTATTCCAGGGGATGCTGCTGTTCTTCCTGCTTGGCTTCGACTTGCTGACCCGTTTCCGTCTCCAGCGGAGGATTACCGCATGATCGACCCGCTTTCCGTTTTCCTGCTGCTCCTGTCCGCCTCGACCCCGATCGTGTTCGCCGCCCTGGGCGAGTTGGTTACCGAGCGCGCCGGTGTGCTGAACCTCGGGGTCGAAGGGATGATGATCGTCGGGGCGCTGGCCGGGTTCGCGGCGGCCCATGCGACCGGCAGCCCGTTCATCGGCTTCGTGGTGGCCGCACTCGCCGGTGCCGCGGTCTCGATGACATTCGCGATGCTGACGCAATTCCTGCTGGCCAACCAGGTGGCCTCGGGCCTTGCGTTGACCCTGTTCGGGCTGGGGCTGGCGGCACTGTTCGGCAAGCCGCTGGAGGGGATCAAGGCCCCTGCGATGGTCCCCGGACCGCTGCGCATCAACTGGATCGTCTGGCTGGGGATCGCGATGGTGCCGCTGATCTGGTGGTTCCTGAACCGGTCCCGGGCAGGATTGATCCTGCGCGGCGTGGGCGAGAATCACGACGCGGCCCATGCCCTCGGCTACCCGGTGCGCATTGTGCGGATCACGGCAATCGGCTTCGGCGGCGCGATGGCGGGTGTCGGCGGGGCCTTTCTCTCGATCGCGATCGTGCTGCAATGGACCGAGGGCATGACCGCGGGCGCGGGCTGGATCGCGCTGGCCATCGTTGTGTTTTCCAACTGGACCGCGCTCGGCGTTCTTGCCGGGGCCTGGCTGTTTGGCGGCGTCACCGTGCTGCAATTGCGATTGCAGGCGGCAGGGGTGGCGGTGCCGGTGCAGTTCCTGTCGATGGCGCCCTATCTTGCCACGATCATCGTGCTCGTGCTGATATCGGCACAGCAAAAATACAGCAGGCGGTCTGGCCGCGCCGCGCCCGGTTCGCTTGGACAAAACTTTTATGCGCTGCGCTGAGACGTGGCGACAACCCAGCAGGAGAGTAATCATGAATCGCAGAAAACTGATGGCAAGCCTTGCCGTGATCCCGGCAATCGGCCTCGCCACCCCTGTATTCGCACAGGAAGAGCCGCTGAAGGTCGGCTTCATCTATGTCGGCCCGGTAGGCGATGGCGGCTGGACCTATCAGCATGACCTGGGCCGCCAGGCCATCGAGGAGGAGTTCGGCGACAGGGTCGAAACGACATTCATCGAAAGCGTTCCCGAAGGTGCCGATGCCGAACGTGCGCTCAGCCAGCTCGCGCTGGCGGGCAACGAATTGATCTTTGCCACCAGTTTCGGCTTCATGGATCCGGTGATCAATGTCGCCGCCAAGTTCCCCGATGTGAAATTCGAGCACGCCACCGGCTACAAGCGCGCCGAGAATGTCGCCACCTATGACGCCCGCTTCTACGAGGGCCGCGCCGTGATGGGGACCATCGCCGGCCGGATGACCGAGTCGAACAAGATCGGCTATATCGGCTCTTTCCCCATCCCCGAGGTGATCCAGGGGATCAACAGCAGCTTCATCCATGCCCGCAAGGTGAACCCCGATGTCGAGATGAAGGTGGTCTGGGCCTATAGCTGGTTCGATCCCGCGAAAGAGGCCGACGCGGCCTCGGCCCTGATCGCCGAGGGCGTGGACGTGATCCTGCAACATACCGACTCGACCGCCCCCTTGGCCAAGGCGCAGGAAGCCGGCGCCATCGGTTTTGGCCAGGCCAGCGACATGTCGAATTTCGCGCCCTCGCCCCGGGTGTCATCGATCATCGACAACTGGGCGCCCTATTATATCGAGCGCGTCGGCCAGGTTCTTGACGGCACCTGGGAATCCAAGGGCACATGGGCGGGGATCGCCGGTGGCGAGGTCGAGATCGGCGAAATCACCGAAGCCGTTCCCGCCGAGGTGAAGGAAGAGGCGCTGGCGCTGAAGGACAGCATCGCCTCGGGCGAATATCATCCTTTCACGGGGCCGTTGAACAGGCAGGACGGCAGCGAATGGCTGGCCGAGGGGCAGGTCGCGACGGATGAGGAACTTTCAGGCATGAACTTCTTCGTCGAAGGGATCACCGCCAAGATCCCCGAATAGGTGAACCGAACGTGACGATCCGACAGGCCGGATGATCCCCCGGCCTGTCGGAAAGCATTCCTCATCCGTTTCCGACAGTCAGCCCTGCTGGATCGGCAGTTCAGCCGCGGCCATGTGGCGCGGTCCAGTCGATCACCGGATTGACCGGGATGATCCGGTTCGGGTTTATCGTGTCATGGCTGTAATGGTAATGCCGCACGATATGATCGAAATTCACCGTCCCGGCAATTCCCGGCACCTGGTATAGTTCCCGCGTCCAGCCCCAGAGATTGGGGTATTCCCGCAACCACGCCCGATTGCATTTGAAATGCGTGTGATAGACCGGATCGAAACGCACCAATGTGGTGAACAGCCGCCAATCGGCCTCGGTCAGCCGATCACCGGTCAGGTAGCGGCGCGTGCTCAGGAGTTCCTCCAACCAGTCGAGGCTGTCGAATAGCGGAACCACCGCCTCGTCATAGGCCTGCTGGCTGGTGGCGAAACCGGCCTTGTAGACGCCGTTATTGACGTTGTCGTAAATTCGCTCGTTCAGCGTGTCGATCTCGGGGCGCAGATCGGCGGGGTAATAATCATCCGTGTTTCCGGTCATCCCGTCGAATGCCGAGTTGAACATTCGGATGATCTCGGCGCTTTCATTGCTGACGATCGTGCCGCGCTGCTTGTCCCACAGCACCGGAACGGTCACGCGCCCCGAGGCCTTGGGATCGGCGCGCAGATAGATGTCGCGCAGGAATTTCTTGCCGAACAGGTCGTCACCTGTCGCACCCGGGAAATCGGTGCGAAACTCCCACCCGTCGGACATCATGTCCGGATGGACGACAGAAACGCCGATATGGGACGCCAACCCCTTGAGTTCGCGAAAGATCAGCGTCCGGTGCGCCCAGGGACAGGCAAGGCTGACATAGAGATGGTAACGCCCGCTTTCGGCGGGAAACCCGCCCTCGCCGGATGGTCCCTTCGCCCCGTCGGCGGTGATCCAGTTGCGCCACGAGGTCGTGCTGCGCTGGAACCGCCCGCCGGTGCTTTTCGTGTCATACCAGATGTCATGCCAGACGCCGTCGACAAGCTGTCCCATCTGAAACCTCTCCTGATTTTCGCCTTGGCCGGTGCCGGTTGCACGGGCCTTTCATGTCACGCATCGCAAGGACAATGCCCATTCGAGCCGTTCCGATCCAGACAAGGAGGCCGGAACTCCGCGTTCGCTTGTGCCGAACACCAGAGGCTTTTGCGGCGGCAAGCGGGATAACGAGCCGGGACGATGGCCGGGCAAGCGGCATGTCCCGCCTAGATGCAGCGCCCGCCATCGACCTCCATCGCGACCCCGGTGATCATCGAGGCTTCGTCCGAGGCCAGGAAACAGGCGGCATTGCCCAGGTCCTCGGGCGTCGAGAAACGGCCGAGCGGGATCGTCGACAGGAATTTCGCCCGCATTTCCGGCGTATCCTCGCCCATGAAACGTTTCAGCAGGGGCGTTTCGCCCGCGACAGGGTTGAGCGCGTTCACGCGGATGCCGAAAGGCGCGAGTTCCACCGCCATGGCCTTGGTCGCGGTGATCAGCCAGCCCTTCGAGGCATTGTACCAGTTCAACCGCGGGCGCGGAGAGACCCCCGCGGTCGAGGCGATATTGACGATCGCGCCCCGCCCCGCCTCTTTCATGATCGGCACGATCTCTCGCGACATCAGGTAGACCGACTTGCAATTGACCGACATCACCCGGTCGAAATCCGCCTCGCTGACCTCTTCCATAAGGGCGGGCAGATGCGTCACCCCGGCATTGTTCACGACGATATCGATCCCGCCCAGCCTTGCCCGCGTCTCTCGTGCCAGTTCGGCCACGCTCCGGGCGTCGGCCACATCCGCGCGAACGGCCTGACCGCCGATCTCATCGGCGATCCGCGCGGCGGCTTCGCCATTGATGTCGGCCACCATGACCCGCGCGCCCTCCGCCGCGAATTTACGGGCGATGCCCGCGCCAAAGCCCGAACCGCCTCCGGTGACGATCGCCGTCTTGTCCTGCAATCTCATCTTCGCCTCCATCCTTTGCCGGCATGATCGCAGAGTGAGCCGCCGCCGCAAGCCACTTTACCGCGCCCGATGCGCGGATTAACGTCCTGTCATGCTGCGTTATTCCTTCCGCCGGATATTGTCGTTGGGGCTGAGCCTGCTGGTCGCCTCGGCGGTGATCTTTTCGGTGGTCGAACTGGTGCCCGGAGACCCGGCAAGCTTCATGCTGGGAACCGGCGCGCAGCCCGAGACCATCGCCGCATTGCGCGAGCAGATGGGGTTGGACCAGCCCCTGCCGCTGCGCTACGCGAACTGGCTGGGGGCGCTGCTGCAGGGCGATTTCGGGCAAAGCTTCACCTACAAGGCCCCCATTTCCGAACTGATCGGCGACCGGTTGCAAGTGTCGCTGGCGCTGGCGGTTCTGGCCTTGCTCCTGGCGGTTGCCATCGCGCTGCCGGTGGGCGTCTATGCCGCCGCCCGCCGGGGGCAGGCCGGAGATGCGGCGGTGATGGGAGGCACGCAGCTTGGGATCGCGCTGCCGAATTTCTGGTTCGCGATGCTGCTGGTGCTGCTTTTCGCGGTCAAGCTGCGATGGCTGCCTGCCGGTGGTTTCCCCGGCTGGTCCGATCCGCTGGCCGGGCTGAAGGCGCTGATCCTGCCCGCCGTGGCGCTGGCCCTGCCGCAGGC
The DNA here is from genome assembly GCF_003007735.2 of Paracoccus methylarcula. GTDB lineage: Bacteria > Pseudomonadota > Alphaproteobacteria > Rhodobacterales > Rhodobacteraceae > Paracoccus > Paracoccus methylarcula. The sequence continues at coordinate 199,718 of NZ_PXNQ02000001.1, read as the reverse complement.
CGCGATCCTTGCCCGGGTGCTGCGATCCGCGCTGATCGAGACGCAGGGACAGGATTATATCCGCACCGCCCGCGCCAAGGGGCTGAGTGCCGGGCAGGTGCTGCGTCGGCACGCACTGCGCAACGCGCTGATCCCGGTGCTGACGATCATGGGGATGCAGTTTTCCTTCCTGCTGGCCGGGGCGATCATCATCGAGAATGTCTTCTACTTGCCGGGGCTGGGGCGGCTGATATTCCAGGCGATCAACCAGCGCGACCTGATCGTCGTGCAATCCGCCGTCCTGGTATTGGTGGCGGCAGTCATCACCGTGACCTTCATCGTCGATCTCGCCTATGCGCTGGTCGATCCGCGATTGAGGCGGCGATGAGGCCCGGCACGATCCTTGGCGCCCTGCTTGCCGGTTTGGCGGTGCTGGCGGCGGCGGTCTCGTTCCTGTGGACGCCCTATGACGTGACGCAGATGGCCATCGCGGACAAGCTGATGCCGCCAAATGCCGGGCATTGGCTGGGCACCGATCATTTCGGGCGGGACATCCTGTCGATGATCATGGTCGGCGCAAGGGTGTCCATCGCCGTGGCGCTGGTCGCAGTCGGGATCGGCATGGGGTTGGGCGTGCCCCTGGGGTTGATCGCGGCAGCGCGGCGCGGCAGTTGGCTGGAAGAGACGATCATGCGGGGCAATGACCTGATCTTCGCCTTTCCCTCGTTGGTCATCGCGATCCTGATCACGGCGATTTTCGGGCCGTCGGCGGTCAATGCCATCATCGCCATCGGCATCTTCAACATCCCCGTCTTCGCCCGTGTCACAAGGGGCGGCGCCCTGCCCTTATGGACGCTGGACTATATCCGCGCCGCCGAGGTCTCGGGCAAGGGGGCGGCCTTGATCAGCCTGCAGTATATCCTGCCCAATATAGCCAACCTGCTGATCGTGCAGGGCACCATCCAGTTCAGCCTCGGCATCCTGGCCGAGGCCGGGCTGTCCTATGTCGGCCTTGGCGCGCAGCCGCCCACCCCAAGCTGGGGCCGGATGCTGGCCGAGGCGCAGACCATGGTGACGCTGGCCCCGCATGTCGCGATCATCCCGGGGCTCTGCATCCTGCTGACGGTGCTGGGGCTGAACCTGCTGGGCGACGGGCTGCGGGACGCGCTCGACCCGAGACTGAAGGTGATGCGGTGATCGAGACTCAGGAATTATCCGTATCGATCAACGGCACCGCGATCCTGCAAAAGGTCGATCTGCAGCTCACCCCCGGCACGATCACCGGGTTGGTGGGTGAATCCGGCAGCGGCAAGTCCATGACATCGCTGGCGATTATGGGGCTATTGCCGCGCGGGGCAAGGACATCGGGGCAGGTCACACTGGATGGGCAGGACCTGCTGACCACGCCCGAGCCGCAGATGTGCAAGATTCGCGGCAACCGGATCGGAATGATTTTCCAGGAACCGATGACCGCCTTGAATCCGTTGATGAATATCGGCGACCAGGTGGCCGAGGTTCTGCGCATCCATCATCGTATGGACCGGACGGAGGCGCTGGCCCGTGCGCGTGAGAAACTGGACCGCGTCGGCCTGCCAGAGCCGCGTTTTCCCCTGACCCTCTTCCCGCATGAACTGTCGGGCGGGCAACGTCAGCGGGTCGCCATCGCGCTGGCCATCGCCGAGCGTCCCGACCTGCTGATCGCGGATGAGCCGACCACCGCGCTGGACGTGACGACACAGGCGCAAATCCTTGACTTGCTGGCAGGCCTGGTCCGTGACGAAGGCATGGCGCTGCTGCTGATCACCCATGATCTGGCGGTGGTGGCGGGCATCGCCGACCGGGTGGCGGTGATGAAGGCCGGAGAGATCGTCGAGGAAGGCCCGACCGAGATGCTGTTCCGCAGGCAGGCGCATCCCTATACGCGCGAACTTTTCGCAGCCTCGCGCCATGTTCCGGCAGGTGGCGGCCAGATAGCCGAGCAAGAACCGCTGCTGCAGGTCGAGAACGCGGTGCGGGAATACCGGCTACCGGGCAAGGCAGGTGTCCTGCGGGCGGTGGATGGCGTCAGCCTGACAATCGGGCGCGGCGAAAGCGTCGGGCTGGTGGGGGAATCCGGCTGCGGAAAATCCACGCTGACACGGGCGATCCTTGGGCTCGACCCTCTGCAAGGGGGAAGGATCCGCATTTCAGGGCAAGAGGTCACGGCAGGCCGTTCGATGCCACGAGAGTTGCGGGCCAAGGTGCAGGTGGTCTTTCAGGATCCGTTCGGCAGCTTCAACCCGCGCTGGCGGGTGGACCGGCTGGTGGCCGAGCCATTCCACCTGACCGGCCGCCCCTCCGACTGGCGCGACCGGGTCGGCGCGGCTTTGGAAGAGGTTGGTTTATCAGCGGCGGACAGTCGGAAATACATCCATGAATTCTCGGGTGGGCAACGCCAGCGAATCGCAATCGCCCGCGCGCTGATCATCCGTCCCGATCTTATCGTTCTGGACGAGGCGGTCAGCGCGCTGGATGTGCGGGTCCGGTCACAAGTGCTCGATTTGCTGGCCGATCTGAGGCAGAGCCACGGGCTTTCCTATCTCTTCATCAGCCATGACCTGTCGGTGGTGCGGGGCGTGGCCGACCGGGTCCTGGTGATGGAAAAGGGCCGGATCGTCGAGGACGGCCCCGCCGGGCAGGTGATCGAGACGCCAGCCCATCCCTATACGCAAAGCCTGATCAGGGCGATGCCACGTATCCCCGAGGATTGGGTCGCCGCCTGAATCTTGCCATCCGGGGATGAAGGCGCAGAAGCAGGTGCTCTGGCGAGGACAGGGCGGGACCGTGTTCCGGGCGCGAGGCCTCATCAGGCCGAAACACTCTTGCCAAAACAGATCATAGAGCAGAAATTACGCTCGGAAATCCCGGCCCTCCCGTGTCGGGCGGTTAAATCGGAACACTTTTACAATGACCTATTGCGTCGGTCTGAAACTGAATGCCGGGCTTGTGCTGTTGTCTGACACGCGCACCAATGCCGGGCTCGACAATATCGCCAGTTATCGCAAGATGTTCTTCTTCCAGCAGCCGGGAGAGCGCGTGATCGCGATCATGACCGCCGGCTCGCTGTCGCTGACCCAGACCACGCTTGCGCGGCTGGAGGAAGCCACCGAGGGAGAGGAGGCGGACGAGACCAGCTCGATCCTCAAGGCCCCTTCGATGCTGCGCGTCGCCTCGATCATCGGGGATACGCTGGCCCGCACACGGCGCGAGATCGTCGAGCAGCATCGCGAACTCAGCCAGCAGGCGACGGCCAGCATGATCGTTGCCGGGCAGCGCAAGGGCGGGGATATGCGGATGTTCCTGATCTACCCGGAGGGCAATTTCATCGAGGCGACCGAGGACACGCCCTTCCTGCAGATCGGCGAGCATAAATACGGCAAGCCGATCCTCGACCGGGTGGTCCGCCCCGAGACCAGCCTGGCCGATGCGCAGAAGGCCGTGCTTCTGTCGATGGATTCGACTCTGCGTTCCAACCTGTCGGTAGGGATGCCGCTGGACCTGGCGGTGATCGAAAAGGATGCCTGCGCCATCACTATGAGGCGCCGGATCGAAGAAGGTGATCCGGATTTCATGCAGATGAGCGCCGCATGGTCCGCCGCCCTGCGCGACAGCTTTGCCAAGGTCTCGCTCGGACGCCAGGACGAATAACCGCCGCTTGCGGGTCATGATGCGCGGCGCTAGCTTCCGCTGATGCGCAGCCCCCTTGCCCGTTTCATCGCAGCTTCCGGCCTCACCAATCTGGGCGACGGAATCGCCTTGGTCGCATGGGCATGGCTGGCCACGCAACTGACCCGCGACCCGTTGCTGATCGCCCTGGTGCCCGTGGCGCTCAAGGCGCCGTGGTTCGTATTCTCGCTGCCTGCGGGGCTGCTGATCGACCGGATGGACCGGCGCCGGGCGATCCTTGCCGCCGATTTGGTCCGCGTCATCGCCTATGCCAGCGCCGCCCTTGCCGTCTGGCTGGCACTGCCCTTCGATCCGCCGCCGCTGCGCGGCACCGACCGGCCTGCCATCTTCACCCTGATCGCGATCTGCGCCATCACCGTCGGCGCGGCCGAGGTCCTGCGCGACAATGCCGCCCAGACCATCCTGCCCGCGCTGATCCCCGAGGAAGGGCTGGAGCGCGCGAATGGCCGGCTCTGGTCGGTCGAGATGGTGATGAATCTTTTCGTCGGCACGGCACTGGCCGGGGTTCTGATCGGCGTCTCGCTGGCGCTGCCATTCGCCGTCAACGCCGCCGCCATGGCGCTGGCCGTGGGGCTGGTCTTCTGCCTGCAGGGCGATTTCCGCGCTGATATCTCGGGCGAGGCAACGCAGGACCGCAACTGGCGCGTCGAGTTGCGCGAGGGTATCGCCTTCCTGCTCGGCCAGCCGATCCTGCGTGGGCTGGCAATCTTGACCGGCTTCTTCAATTTCGGTTTCGAGGCGATGATGGTCACGCTGGTCCTGATCGTGCAGGAACGGCTGCAACTCGGCCCGCTGGCCCTTTCGGCGATCATGGCCTCGGGAGCGGTGGGCGGGGTCGCGGCCGGGCTGGTCAATGACCGCATCGTGACCTGCTTTGGCCGGGGCCGCGTGCTGCAAGCGGCGATGATCTCGACCTTTGCCTTTCCACTGACGGTCCTGCTGTCGGGCAGCGGCTACGGTGCGCTGATCCTGATCTGTGCGGGTTTTCTCGTCAGCGAGTTCTGGGGAATCCTGTGGAACACGGTTTCGGTCTCGTACCGCCAGCGGCATATCCCGCGCAAACTGCTGGGGCGGGTGAACTCTGCCTATCGGTTATTCGCCATCGGCATGGCTCCTTTCGGGATGCTGGTGGCGGGCCTCTTGACCCGCGGTGCCGGAAACATCTTCGGGCGGGAACTCGCGCTGACCGTGCCGTTCTGGCTGGCGGTGGCCACTTTCGCCACGATCACCCTGCTTTACTGGCGTTTCCTTGGCCGTTCATTTGAAATCCGTTGAGGCCCCCGTCGCAGCACGCTAAGCAGGTCAGACGCAGTCCGGGGGGAACCAGTATGGTCGATAAGAACCGCAGCAAGTCACGCATCACGCCCGAAGAGGCGCTGGCCTATCACATGGAGCCGCGGCCGGGGAAATTCGACATCGTCGCCTCGACCCCGATGACCACGCAGCGCGACCTTTCGCTGGCCTATTCTCCCGGCGTCGCGGTGCCGGTGCAGGCCATCGCCGACCAGCCCGAGACCGCATATGACTACACCACCAAGGGCAACATGGTCGCGGTCATCTCGAATGGCACGGCCATCCTGGGGCTCGGCAATCTGGGCGCGCTGGCCTCCAAGCCGGTGATGGAGGGCAAGGCAGTGCTGTTCAAGCGCTTTGCCGATGTCAACGCCATCGATATCGAACTGGACAGCGAGGACGCCGAAGAGATCATCAATGCCGTCCGCCTGATGGGTCCGACATTCGGCGGGATCAATCTCGAGGACATCAAGGCGCCGGAATGTTTCATCATCGAACAGCGCCTGAAGGAATTGATGGACATCCCGGTCTTCCATGACGACCAGCATGGCACCGCCGTGATCTGCGCCGCCGGGCTGATCAACGCGCTGGAGCTGTCGGGCAAGAAGATCGAGGATGTGAAGATCGTGCTCAACGGCGCCGGGGCTGCGGGGATCGCCTGCCTGGAGTTGCTGAAATCCATGGGCGCGCAGCATGACAACTGCATCATGTGCGACACCAAGGGCGTGATCTACCAGGGCCGGACCGAGGGCATGAACCAGTGGAAATCGGCCCATGCAGTGACGACCGAGGCGCGCAGCCTCGAAGACGCGATGAAGGGTGCCGACGTGTTCCTGGGCGTGTCCGTCAAGGGGGCGGTGACACAGGACATGGTGCAATCCATGGCCGACAACCCGGTCATCTTCGCCATGGCCAATCCCGATCCCGAGATCACCCCAGAGGATGCCCATGCCGTGCGCGCCGACGCCATCGTGGCCACGGGGCGCAGCGATTACCCCAACCAGGTCAACAATGTGCTGGGCTTTCCCTATCTGTTCAGGGGCGCATTGGACATCCATGCCCGCGCCATCAATGACGAGATGAAGATCGCCTGCGCCCGCGCCCTGGCGGAACTGGCGCGCGAGGATGTCCCCGACGAGGTCGCCGCCGCCTATGGCCGCAAGCTGCAATTCGGCCGCGATTACATCATCCCCGCCCCATTCGACCCCCGGCTGATCCATGTGGTGCCCCCGGCGGTGGCCAGGGCCGGGATGGATACCGGGGTCGCCCGCCGCCCGATCATCGACATGGAGGGCTACATCCAGTCGCTGAAGGCCCGGATGGATCCCACCGCCGCCATCCTTCAGGGCATGCATGCCCGCGCGCGCAAGACTCAGGCCCGGATGATCTTTGCCGAGGGCGACGATCCGCGCGTGCTGCGCGCAGCCGTGGCATGGCAACGTGGCGGCATGGGACAGGCTCTGGTTGTGGGCCGCGAGAATGACGTAAAGGAAAAGCTGGAGGCAGCGGGACTTGCCGATGCCGTCCGCGAGATCGCGGTGGTCAACGCCGCAAATACCCGCCATCTCGAAGCCTATCACGATTTCCTCTATGCCCGGCTTCAGCGCAAGGGCATGGACCGCGAGGACACCAACCGGCTGGCCAATCGTGACCGGCATGTCTTTGCCGCCCTGATGCTGGCGCATGGGCATGGCGACGGGCTTGTCACGGGGGCTACGCGCAAGAGCGCGCATGTGCTCGACCAGATGGGCCAGGTCTTCGATCTGCGCCCACAGGACGGGGCGGTGGGGATCACCGCGGTTCTGCACAAGGGCCGGATCGTGCTGATCGGCGATACGCTGGTGCATGAATGGCCCGAGGCCGAGGATCTGGCCGACATCGCCACGCGCGGCGCGGTCGTGGCGCGGGGGTTGGGGCTGGATCCGCGTGTCGCCTTCCTGTCATTCTCGAATTTCGGGTATCCGGTCAGCGAGCGGGCCACCAAGATGGCACAGGCGCCGATGGTGCTGGACGCGCGCAAGGTGGATTTCGAATATGAGGGCGAGATGACGGTGGATGTCGCCCTGAACCCGGAATCGGCGGCGCGCTATCCCTTCAGCCGCCTGACCGGGCCTGCCAATATCCTGGTGATGCCTGCAAGGCATTCGGCCTCGATCTCGGTCAAGCTGCTGCAAGAGATGGGCGGCGCGACGGTGATCGGGCCGATCCTGACCGGGGTGCCGCAGCCGATCCAGATCTGCTCGACCACCTCGACGGTGAACGACATCCTGAACATGGCCGCCATCTCGGCCGGTGGTTTGGGGACGGTGAAATAGGGTGACGAGGCCACCTCGGATCCTTTGCTGTTCAGCTTGTAGAAAGACCGCCGCTTGCCGCACCGTCCGCCATCTGCGATAGAAGACCCGATCCCGTCCCGATCAGAGGCCGCCCATGACATTCCGCGCCCGTCATCTTCTGGGCATCGACCACCTCGCCCCTGTGGAAATCACCACCCTGCTGGATCTGGCCGAGGAATATGTCGCCCTGAACCAGCGCACGGTGAAACATTCCGACGCGTTGGCGGGGATGACCCAGATCAACATGTTCTTCGAGAATTCGACCCGCACGCAGGCCAGTTTCGAACTGGCCGGAAAGCGGCTCGGGGCGGATGTGATGAACATGGCCGTGGCACAGTCCAGCGTGAAGAAAGGTGAGACGCTGATCGACACCGCGCTGACGCTGAACGCCATGCATCCCGACCTGCTGGTCGTGCGCCATGACCATTCCGGCGCGGTGAACCTCCTGGCCGAAAAGGTGAACTGCGCCGTCATCAACGCCGGGGACGGGCGGCATGAGCATCCTACCCAGGCATTGCTTGACGCGCTGACCATCCGCCGCGCCAAGGGCAGGCTGCAACGGCTGACCATCGCCATCTGCGGCGATATCGCCCATAGCCGGGTGGCGCGCTCGAACCTGATCCTGCTGGGCAAGATGGAGAACCGGATCCGCCTGATCGGGCCTTCGACGCTGATGCCCTCGGGCGTGGAGGAGATGGGGGTCGAGCTCTACGAGGACATGCGCGAGGGGCTGAAGGGGGCCGATGTCGTCATGATGCTGCGCCTTCAGCGTGAACGCATGGATGGCGGCTTCATCCCGTCGGAACGGGAATATTACCACCGTTGGGGGCTGGATGCCGAGAAGCTGGCGCTGGCAGCGGATGATGCCATCGTCATGCATCCCGGCCCGATGAATCGCGGCGTCGAGATCGATGGCACCATCGCCGATGACATCAATCGCAGCGTCATCCAGGACCAGGTCGAGATGGGCGTGGCCGTGCGCATGGCGGCGCTGGACCTGCTGGCCCGGAACCTGCGCGCCGAACGGGGACGCGCGGCGGCGGAGGTGACGGTATGAGCGCGGATGCGACCATTCTCTTCGCCAATGCCCGCCTGATCGACCCCGAGGCGCAGAGCGACATGCCGGGCAGCCTTCTGGTCAGGAATGGCCGGATCGAGGGGACCGGCGCCCCGGACGAGGCCGCCCCCGAAGGTGCGAGTGTGATCGATTGCGGCGGCCGCGCGCTGGCCCCCGGCTTGGTCGATTGGGGCGTCAAGATCGGCGAACCGGGAGAGCGGCACAAGGAAAGCTTCCGCAGCGCCGGCCTTGCGGCGGCGGCGGGCGGCGTGACCACCCTGATCGCCCGGCCCGACACATTGCCGCCCATCGACACGCCGGAGTCACTGGAATTCGTGACCCGCCGCGCCCTGGACGCGCCGGTGAACATCCGTCACATGGCAGCGCTGACCAAGGCGCGCGAGGGCCGCGAGATGGTCGAGATCGGCTTTCTGACCGATCTTGGCGCCGTGGCCTTCACCGATGGCGTTCGCGCAGTCACCGATACCAAGCTGCTGTCGCGCTGCATGAGCTATGCCCGAGGCACCGGCGCGCTGATCGTCGGCCATCCGCAGGACGCGGGACTGTCGAAAGGTGCGGCGGCGACCAGCGGCAAATTCGCCTCACTCTACGGGATCCCCTCGGTGTCGCCCATGGCCGAGGTGATGGGGCTGGACCGCGACCTGTCGCTGGTCGCCATGACAGGCTGCCGCTGGCATGCCGACCAGATCACCACGGCGCGCGCCCTGCCCGCGCTGGCCCGCGCTCGTGATGCCGGGCTGGACGTGACGGCGGGGATCTCGATCCACCACCTGACGCTGAACGAATATGACGTCGGCGATTACCGCACATTCTTTCGCTTCACCCCGCCGCTGCGCTCGGAAGAGGACCGGCTGGCGATGGTGCAGGCGGTGGCGGATGGGGTGATCGACGTGATCGCCAGTTTCCACACCCCGCAGGACGAGGAATCCAAGCGCCTGCCCTTCGAAGCCGCCGCGCCGGGTGCTGTCGGGTTGCAGACATTGCTACCCGCGGCGATGCGGCTTTACCATCAGGGCGGGTTGTCGCTGCCGCAGCTTTGGCGGGCGCTGGCGCTGAACCCGGCCCGCAGGCTGGGGCTGGAAGCCGGGCGGCTGAGCAAGAGCGCCCCCGCCGACCTGGTCCTGTTCGATCCCGATGCACCCTTTGTGCTGGACCGTTTCAAGCTGCTGTCCAAATCCAAGAACACCCCCTTTGACGGCGCCCGGATGGAGGGACGCGTGCTGGGCACCTGGGTCGCGGGCAAGCGGGTATTCGGAGGCGAGAAATGAGCCTGATCCTGTGGACGGTGCTTGGCTACCTGCTTGGTTCGATCCCCTTCGGCATGGTCATCGCGCGGCTCATGGGGCTGGGCGATCTGCGCCAGATCGGCTCGGGCAATATCGGGGCGACCAATGTGCTGCGCACCGGCAACAAGCCCGCCGCATTGGCCACGCTGCTGCTGGATTCCGGCAAGGGGGCTGCTGCCGTGCTGCTGGCGCGCTGTTTTGCCGGCGACCTCGCGGCCATGCTGGCAGGCGGAGCTGCCTTTCTGGGCCATTGCTTCCCCGTCTGGCTTGGTTTCAGGGGCGGCAAGGGCGTGGCCACGTTCCTTGGCACCCTGATCGCGTTGCACTGGCCCCTGGGGCTCGGCGCCTGCGCCATCTGGCTGCTGACCGCGATCATCAGCCGTATCAGCAGTCTTTCGGCATTGATGGCTGCCGCCTTTGCACCGGTGCTGGCATGGGCAATGGGCCGGAGCGACCTGGTCCTTGTCTGCCTGTTCATCGCGGCGCTGATCTTTATCCGCCACAAGACCAATATCACCCGGCTTCTGGACGGATCGGAGCCCCGGATCGGCAGGAAATAACGCTTAACGCTGCGCGACCAGGCGCTTGCCTTCGGGACGGGAGGGACGCGAGGGTGCCGTGATTGCGTCAGGTTCGGGCTCGGGCTCTTTCGCGGCTTCGCGGATCGGGCTGGAGGAGAAGGGACGTGCCGGAGCCGCGACCGGAGCGGCCACCCCGCCCTGAGCGGCCATGCGCCGCAATGCATCCGCCCCACGCCGTGCCGATACCGCGATGGAGATCAGCGCCAGGCAGGCCCCGGCCAGCAATATCAGCGCCACGGCCCCGACCAGACCGGCATAGATCGGCAGTGGCGGCACGCCCTCGGCCTGACGGACAAGCGTCGTTATTGCCGCAACCAGGGCCACCAGCCCGATCACGAATACCATAGCCACCAATCGCTGCACCCAGCCCATCAGATCCGCCCGCATCTCATCCTCGGTCACATATCCGCTTTCCTTCGGGTGCCACCGGAGGCCGCCCTTTTCAAGCGGGCAGGACGATGCGTGCGGTCACCTTGTCGTGCGTTGTCTGGCAGGTCCAGATCGAAGAGATCACGAACGCGCGTTCAACTGTTCGATCGCGTCGGCGGTGCGACGGGTGTTGTTATAAATCCCCAGCCCGAGATAGATCATGCCACCCATCAGGACCAGGTAGATCGCACCGATGGCCCAGACCAACAGGCCCTGCAGGAAACCGCCCTGGGCGTTGAACATGGTGGCGAAGCCGCAATCACCACGACAATCGCACCGAGGACGATCACCACATTGATGATCCGCTCCATCCACAGAATGAAAAAGTCACGCATCCAATAATCTCCATAAATTCTCACGATACCGTGAGGCTGTCATGGCGACTATCGGAGCGCAAGTTCAGTAGGAATATTCACCATAGATTTTCGACAGATCGCCGTGCCAGTCGCCGTGATATCGGTCCAGCAACTCGTCGGCGGGCACCTTGCCGGTATCGACGCTTTCCCTGAGCGCGTTCAGGAAATGCGTCTCGTCCGGCACAAGGCCGCCTGCACCCTCGCGGCGGCGGTTCTTTAGCCCCTGTTCGGCGATTGCCAGCACCTCGCGCGCGAGATCATGCAAGCGGATCCCGCCCGCCTCTCCGGCCAGGGCATGCTTGCCCGCCGCGCGCCGCAGCCCCTCGCGGGTCTCGTGGTCCCAACCCTTGACCAGGTCCCATGCGGCATCCAGCGCCTCCTGGTCATAGGTCAGCCCGACCCAAAGCGCCGGCAAGGCGCATAGCCTGCGCCACGGACCGCCATCGGCGCCGCGCATCTCGATGAATTTCTTGACCCGCGCCTCGGGAAACACCGTGGTCAGGTGATCGGCCCAGTCCGACAGCGTCGGGATCTCGCCCGGCAAGGCGGGCAGCCTGCCCTGCAGGAAGTCGCGGAAGCTCTGGCCAAGCGCGTCGATATAGCGCCCATCGCGATAGACGAAATACATCGGCACATCGAGGACGTAATCCACCCAGGCATCATATCCGAAGCCGTCCTCGAAGACGAAGGGCAGCATCCCGGTCCGCGCATCGTCCAGATTCTGCCAGATATGCGCGCGCCAGCTTTTCATGCCGTTGGGCTTGCCGTCGAGGAAGGGAGAATTGGCAAACAGTGCCGTTGCCACCGGCTGCAGCGACAGCGCCACGCGCAGTTTCTGCACCATGTCGGGTTCAGAGGCAAAATCCAGGTTCACCTGCACGGTGCAGGTGCGATACATCATCTGCTTGCCCAGGGTGCCGACGCGATCCATGTAATCGGTCATCAGCCGGTAACGCCCCTTTGGCATCATCGGCATCTGATCCTGCGTCCAGATCGGCGCGGCGCCCAGGCCGATAAAGCCCGCGCCGATCTCGTCGGCGACGGTTTTCACCTCGGCCAGATGCTGGTTCACCTCGTCGCATGTCTGGTGGATCGTCTCAAGCGGCGCGCCGGAAAGTTCAAGCTGCCCGCCGGGTTCCAGGCTGACATTGGCGCCATCGCGTTCCAGCCCGATGATGTTGCCCTGCTCAAGGACCGGGCTCCAACCGAACCGCTCCTGCAGGCCGGTCAGCATCGCCTTGATCGAACATGCCCCCTCATAGGGGAGCGGCAGTCGCTTGTCCTTGCAATAGCCGAATTTCTCGTGCTCGGTGCCGATCCGCCACGCATCGCGGGGCTTTTCTCCGGCGGCAAGATAAGCGGCCAGTTGATCGCGGCTTTCGATCGGGCCTCCGCCCTGTTGGGGAATGGACATGGGAACGGGGCCTCTCCAAGGTTACCGGTCGGTCACAGGTGGCAACAGGCGGAGCCCAAGTCAACCCGCCGTGGACCGTTTCCGCTTTTGGTCGGAGCCGTTTCATCGCATCCCGCGATAGCCGGGGGCTGACGGCCCGCCACCGGGTGGTTCTAGAACTGGTGGCGCACCCATCGGAGATCCCGGATGATATTTGCATGAGGATAAAGGGTGGAGCGAATTCCGGGCGTGAAAGCCGCCATCAATCCGGTCTTCGCCAGACCGTGCGGACCGCATCGCTCTGTTCCGCGACATGCTCCAGTGCCGCTGAAAGCGCCCCCATATCCAGCCCCGGCAGAGCGGTGAAGGCATGTGCCAGCCCATCGGCCCCGGCCGCATCAACCGGCACCAGCAAAGCCTCCTGACTGCTTGAGCGCAGCCACCAGTAACCGCGCCCCTTCAGGCGCAGCAACCGGATCTCGGTCAGGTCACGCAGGGCGACCTCACCCCCCAGAACGGTTGCACCGTAATAGCGGATCGCGCCTTCATCGATCTCGACCACACCTTGCGCCCGGACCTGTCGGCGAAAGGGCAGACGCCGCCATGCGCCAATCAGCAGCGCAGCCCCAACCAGAACGACCAGCGCCCCGACCAATGCGAAGAACCAGCCACCCCGCAGGATCAGCCAGAGACCGGCCAGCGTCACGGCGGCGGCGACCAATGCTTCGGACCAGCGGGACAACCATATGCGCAGTTCAGGACGTATCATGACCGGATCTCGACCGGGTTTTCATGGATGATGAGCCTCATCCGGCCTGCCGGCTGGAAACCCAAGGCGGCATAGGCGCGGGCATATGGGCGGGCTGGCGGCCATGGGCAGGTATTTGGACAAAGAAGAAGCTCACCACCTGGTCAGGGCCTCTTCATCGCTGGTCCTGGCTTCGACCCATTTCCCGCTGCCGTCGCGGGCGATCTCGCGCTTCCAGAAGGGGGCGCGGGATTTCAGCCAGTCCATCAGGTAATCGGCGGCGTCGAATGCCGCGCGGCGGTGGCGGGCGGCGGTGGCGACCATCATGATCTGCTCGCCCACGGCGAGACGCCCGTGGCGATGGATAATCCGCCAATCGGCGAGATCGAAGCGCCGTGCGGCTTCCTGCCCGTAATCGTTCAGGGCCCGTTCGGTCATGCCGGGATAATGCTCGATCTCCAGCGCGGTCATCCGGCCGTTATCGTCGCGCACGATGCCGGAGAAGGTGACGACGGCACCCGCACCCTCGCCAAAGCCGCGCAGCTCGGCGGCCAGATCGAACGGAGCGGTCTGGACGCGGGCGCTCATGGCTCAGCCTCCCGTCATGGGCGGGAAGAAGGCCACCTCACGGCTTCCCGCCAGCGGCGTGTCCAGATCGGCCAGTTGCTGATCGACGGCGCAGCGCACCGCCGACATGTCGGCAAAGGCGGCGGCATGCCATTCATCGCGGGCGGCCAGTTCCGCCACCAGGTCGCGGATCGTGGTGGCCCCGGTCTCGACGCGTTCGCGGGGCTGGCCGATGCGTTCGCGCAACCAGGCGAAATAGAGGATATCAAGCGTCATCTCTCGGCTCCCGCAGGTAGGGCAGCGCTTGGTGAAATATTCCCATCCGGTCCAGCCGGTCAGCGCCGCCGCCATCCAGATCAGCAGCAGGCCAAGCTGGGTGGCAAGATCGGACCAGCTGTCGGACCATGGCAATTCCCCCTCGCCGACCAGCGGCGGGCGGCCGTGCTCGACATAGGCGAGGCCGGTGCCCAGGAACAGAACGGCGATGGCGACCATCTGGAAGGTGGTTTTCCATTTCGCCAGCCGGGTGACTTTCAGCAGCCTGGCATTCGCGCCCAGGAATTCGCGCAGGCCCGACACGAAGACCTCGCGGAACAGGATCACCGCCGCGGGCAGGATCAGCCAGGGATTCATCCCCGAATAGCCGGTGATGACCACGAGGGCGATCACCACCATGGCCTTGTCTGCGATCGGGTCCATCGCCGCACCGAACCGGCTTTCCTGCTGCCAGGCGCGGGCCAGATAGCCATCGAACCAGTCCGTAACGGCCGCCAGCAGGAACAGCGCCAGCGCCGCCCAATCCGCCCATGGCCGATGGAAATACAGGAACATCAGCGGCACGGCAGGCGCCGCGATCAGCCTCAGCAGGGTCAGGATATTCGGGACGGTCCAATGCATGCCGGCAAGCTAGTCTTTGCCGGCGCGCTTGGAAAGGGGCAGCTTCGCCGCGATGACAGCAAAATGACAACGGAACGCGCCACGGGGATCGCGGCCGGCGCAGGGCCGGGCACGGAGCCCCCCGGTCAGGAGGCGCCGTTCGGTTCTTCGGGATAAAGCTGGTAATCGCGATCACCGATGGTCAGTTTGACCGCCTTGATACGGTTCTCGCCAAAGTGATGCGTGCGGCGGCCGACGACCAGGACCGGATCGCCCGGTATTGCGGGCGCATCCTCCAGTCCCGCCTCGCGGTTGCGGCCGTGACCGCCCAGTTCAATGGTCCAGTTGACGCCATCGCTGGCGCGAACCTGCAGCGTCGGGTCGCTGCCCGAGATATTGATATCGGTGATCGTGGCATCCAGCCGGGTCAGGTCATCCTCGAAATCCGACCAGCGGTCATGCGACAGCGCATCGTCGGGCGCGAACAGGCGCGTGGGGGTGGCACTGATGCCAAGGCATGGAAATCGGGGCATGGCAGCCTCCTTCTGCGATATGGGTGAGCAGGGGGAAACCTTAGCCTGATTCTGGCATATTCGAGCGGTAGCATAGCACCCACCCCGCTGCTGCCCCGGACATTGCAAGGCTTTAGTTGAAGGAATGCCGGAAAGTTGAACGAAAGCAGGCCACCAAGGAGATCGGCAAGAAGCCGCCTATCCTTCAACCCTTGGCGTGGAAATGGTCATAGACCTTCTGCGCCAGCGCCGCCGAGATCCCCTCGACCGCCTGCAGATCCGGCAATCCCGCCCGGCTGACCGCCTTGGCGCTGCCGAAATGCGCCAGGAGCGCGCGTTTGCGGGCCGCGCCCACCCCGGCGATCTCGTCCAGCGGATTGGCCATCACCGATTTGGCCCGCCGTGCCCGATGCGTGCCGATCGCCCATCGATGCGCCTCATCGCGCAGCCGCTGGACGAAATACAGAACCGGATCGTTCATCCGCAATGCGAAGGGCCGTCTGCCGGGGCGGTGGAATTCTTCCTTGCCGTGATCCCGATCCACCCCCTTGGCGACGCCGATGATGGGAACGTCGTTGACGCCCAGTTCGGTCAGGATGCTTTCGACCGCCGAGACCTGCCCCGCCCCACCATCGATCAGCAGCAGATCTGGCCATGCCTCGGTCTGCCGGTCGGGATCCTCTTTCAGCAAGCGCTGGAACCGGCGGGTGAGAACCTCTTTCATCATCCCGAAATCGTCGCCCGGCGTGATCTCGGTGCCCTTGATATTGAACTTGCGATACTGGCTTTTGACATAGCCCTCCGGTCCGGCGACGACCATGCCGCCCACGGCATTGCTGCCCTGGATATGGCTGTTGTCATAGACCTCGATCCGGCGCGGCGCGGCTGGCAGGTCGAAGGCCTCGGCGATCCCGGTCAGCAATTTTTGCTGTGCCGCGCTTTCCGACATGCGGCGGGCAAGGCTTTCGCGGGCATTGCGCAGGGCATTGGTTACCAGTTCGAATTTCTCGCCCCGCTGCGGTGCTAGAACCTCGACCCGGCGCCCCGCCCGCTGGCCCAGCACCTCGGCGGTCAGCTCCGGATCCTCGGGCGGATGCGACAGCAGGATCATCCGGGGAGGCGGCTTGTCGTCATAGAACTGCATCAGGAAAGCCTGCATCACCTCGTCCGGCGCTTCCGCACCGCCAAGACGCGGGTAGAAATCGCGGTTCCCCCAGCTTTGATTGCCGCGGATGAAGAACACCTGCACGCAGGCCTGCCCGCTTTCCATATGCAGCGCGACGATATCGGCCTCGGGCACGCCGCGCGGGTTGATGGCCTGTACAGATTGCACGGCGGTCAGCGCCTTGATCCGGTCACGCAGGGCGGCGGCACGCTCATATTCCATCGCCTCGGCGGCCTCGGTCATCTCGCGGGCCAGCGTCGCCTGGATATCGGTGGATTTGCCCTGCAGGAACCGTTCGGCATCCGAGACCAGCCCGGCATAATCCTCTTCCGAGATCCGGCCCACGCAGGGCGCACTGCAACGCTTGATCTGAAAAAGCAGGCACGGGCGGGTGCGGGACTCGAATACCGAGTCCGTGCAATTGCGCAGCAGGAACACCCGCTGTAACTGGTTCAGCGTCCGGTTCACGGCCCCCGCGCTGGCGAAAGGCCCGTAATAGTCGCCCTTCTCGGACTTGGCGCCGCGATGTTTCTTGATCTGCGGGAAGGCATGCGACTTGGCGACCAGGATGTTGGGAAAGGACTTGTCGTCGCGCAGCAGCACGTTGTAGCGCGGCTTGAGCTGCTTGATCAGGTTCTGCTCCAGCAGCAGCGCCTCGGTCTCGGTCCGCGTGGTCAGGAACATCATCGAGCAGGTTTCGCGGATCATCCGCGCAATCCGCGCCGAATGCCCCGAAGGACGTGCATAATTCGACACCCGCGCCCGCAGGTCGCGCGCCTTGCCGACGTAAAGCACCGCCCCCTGCGCATCCAGCATCCGGTAAACCCCGGGGCTGCGCTCGAGCGTGCGAAGATAATCCTGGATCAGCGCGTGGCCGGTCTTTTGGGTCATGGCATCAGATTGGTGATTCCCGCCCCGGGCTGCAAGTTCCCGCAGCCAAATGCAAGCTTTAACCTTTCCACGGAATCTGTGGATAACTCTGTGGAGGGGCTGTTGGGGAGCAAGGCTTTGTCCTGCAATTGTTACGGTTTTGTTACCATGCCTAAAAGTTAAGCAAATATTGAGGCGACTGAAAACAAATAGTTTTTTACCTTAGCTCGCCAATAGGCTGAAAAAACGGCAAGAATCCGCAACCGGCGTGAACAAAAATGTTCTCGGTGGACAAGACGCGGCGTCAAGCGCTCCCTCGCGGTTATTCCAGCCCCCTGATATCCGGCGTCCGCCAGCCCAGATGCTGCCCCCCATCGACGCAGATCAACTGCCCGGTCACCGCCTTCGCATCCAGGAAATATGCCAGCGCATCAGTCACATCACCCGGGTTCGCACCGCGCTGCAAAATCGTCGCGGCACGCTGCGCGGCGAAATGCTCCTGGCTCTGCCGGGCGCCGATCATGGTCGGCCCCGGCCCGATCGCATTCACCCTGATCCCCGGCGCCAGCGCCTGCGCAGCGGTGCGGGTCAGCGCCCACAGCCCCGCCTTGGCCAGCGAATAGGTCATGAATTCCGGCGTCGGCTTGAGCACCCGCTGATCGACCATGTTGACCACCAGGCCGGTCGCGACAGGCTCGCCCCCTTCATCGGTCCCGGCAGGGGCTGCCTGCGCGGCAAACGCCTGTATCAACTGGAACGGCGCCCGCAGATTCGATCCGATATGACGATCCCAACCCGCCATCGTGGCATTGTGGATATTGTCGTAGTCGAAGATCGAGGCATTGTTCACCAGCACCTCCAGACGGCCCATCCGCTCGGCCACTTGCGGGATCAGGGCCGCCGTTGCCGCCTCGTCCAGCAGATCGACCCGGAATGCCTCCGCCGATACCCCCATGGCACGCGCTTCGGCCGCGGTGGCTTCGGCCGCGTCGGCAGAGCGATCGTAATGGATTGCCACGTCATGACCACGCCCGGCGAGGCATAACACCATCGCGCGCCCCAACCGCCTTGCTCCTCCGGTCACCAATGCGACGCTCATAGCAGCACCCAGACATAAGCCGCATAAGCGGCCAGAAACGCCGCTCCCACCTGTCGTGTCATCGGGATGCCGCGAAACAGGAACGGCGCAAGCAGCAAGGAGCTGCCCAGCATCACCCACAGGTCGAAATGCAGCATCTGCGACGGAACCGGCAATGGCGCGACCACGGATGTGATACCAAGAATGGCCAGGATATTGAAGATATTCGACCCGACCACATTGCCAAGCGCCAGATCCGCCCGCCCGCGCACCGCCGAAGCGACCGAGGCCGCCATCTCGGGCAGCGAGGTGCCGATGGCAACCAGAGTCAGCCCGATCACCGCCTCGCTTATCCCCATCAGCCGGGCGATATCGCTTGCCCCGGTAACCAGCAGATGCGCTCCCGCAGGAAGGGCGACCAGCCCGCCGATCAGCCAGAAGCCGATCTGCCGCCCCGTCGCGCCCGGCTCGGCGCCCTCGATCTGCTCCGGCCTTTTGGCCCTGGCTCCCGATATCTGCCGCCACAGCACCAGGACCAGCGCCGCCAGCAGCACGAAGCCCTCGATCCGCCCGATCTCGCCGGTGAAAGCCAGCGCGATCACCAGCGCAGAGGCCGCAATCATCATGACCCAGCTTTCGCGCAGGTCATGCCCCTTCGTGACGATCCCCGAAACGACGGCGGAGGCACCCAGGATGATCAGCACATTCGCGATATTCGAACCAACGACATTACCAAGCGCGATATCTGTCGATCCCCTCAGTGCCGCCGAGAGCGAGACCAGCAATTCGGGCGCAGAGGTGCCGAAAGCCACGACCGTCAACCCGACAACGATCGGCGCCACACCCAATCTCAGCGACAGGTTCACCGCTCCCTTGACCAACAGATCACCACCCAGAACCAACAGCAGCAACCCGGCAAGCACCAGCAACAGATCAACGACCACGTCGATTTATCCCCAACAATTTCAACAGGAATTTGCGGAAACCCGGGCCACTGACCAATGCCAGGATCACCATGATCAGCAGGAATACGATAACGAAACGGACACTCATCCCCTTGCACCGAAACTGGCGAAGGCCGCCCGTTCCTCGGCCGCATCCAGCACCGCGTCGGCAGATAATCCAAGACGGCGGAACAGTGGCCGGCGCGGGCTGTGAACCGAGAACCGGACCTTTTCGCCATACAGCGCCTTCATCCTCGGCACCAGGTGGCCGATCCCGTCCGCGAGCCCCAGTTCGACGGCCTCACGCCCCGCCCAGAACTCGCCGGTGAACAGGTCCCGCCCCTCGGGCAGGCGGTCGCCTCGGCGGGAGGTGACATGCGCCTTGAAGGCGGCATGGATCGGCTCCAGCACATTGCGCAGGCGCTCTACATCCTCGGGGTTCTCGGGGCGGAACGGATCCAGCGTCGATTTCGAGTGCCCGGCGGTATGCACCCGCCGCTCCACGCCCCAACGCCCGATCAACTCGTGAAAACCGAACCCCGCCGAGATCACCCCGATCGAGCCCAGGACGGAACTGTCATCCGCCCAGATGTCATCGGCCGCGCAGGCCAGCCAATAGCCGCCCGAGGCCGCAACATCCTCGACGAAGGCGTGGACGGGAATCCCGGTCTCATCCGCCAGCCGCCGGATTCGCGCCGCGATGAGCGAGGACTGCACCGGCGAGCCCCCGGGAGAGTTGATCGCCAGGGCCACTGCAACGGGTTTGCCCCGGCGGAAGGCCCGCTCGACCAGCGGAGCAAGCGCCGCATCGTTCAGCCCACCACCACGCCCCGCCATGCCGATGGCGCCCTGCATGCGAAGCACGGATACGAGCGGCCCACGGTTCAGGATTCTGTTGAGAAATGGAATATGCATGCCGTCTCACATAGGCCCACCCCGCACATCCGGCAAGGCGGGATGCCCGCCTTTCGTCGAAGCCATCTTCGCGATTCGTGCCCGCGTCCCGGGCGATCATTGAAAAAAGGGGCCTTACGGCCCCTTTTCATCTTGATACCAATATGTTCAGAGGCGGTCAGCTCAGAAATTGCAGGTAGAGGACGTAAAGGCTGATAATGCCCAGCCCGATCGTTCCGCACCACGCCCAGGTGAACATGAGCTTGGAGGGCAGGAACTCCGCATCCTGCTCGGTGAAGTTCTCCTTCACGGCCCTGATATTCAGCCAGTAGATCACCGGCGAGAACAGCAAGGCGAGAACCGAAGCGATCTGCACCACGAAAATCGGGCGCGGCAGCCCGTAGATGATCGCCGCACCGGCAATCACCCACAGAACCTGGAAGCCACGATACAGCAGCTTTCGCATGCGGGGCTCGTCCCAGACACTGTTCAGGCGGACACAGCATTCCTCGAAAATCCGCGCCTGCCCGTCGAAATAGGTGAACACGGTCGAGAACAATGCCGAAACGCCGCCGGCGATGATGACCGGGAAGATCCATGCACCGAAGGTTTCCGTGTACATGAACGCGATGGTCGTTCCCATTTCGGCCTTCGCCGGAACGATCCCCTTGGGGAACAGCACGACGGCCCCGACGATGAGGAACGCGATACCGGTCAGCATCGAGATGATATAGCTGATATTCATGTCGCGCTTGAACAGGGTGAAGTAGTTGCGCATGTAGTTCGGCGCGAGATCCACCTTGTAGCCCTGGCGCTCCAGTTCACGCACCTTCACCATGCCCGTCTTCTTGTCGACGGCCCAGTTGGATTGCATCGGCGACACCTCGACCGTGGTCGGGAAATAGCCGAACATCGCACCGAACAGTATCGCCGCGCCGATCGGCGGCAGCGTCGGCAGCAACCGCCCCATATATTCCGAAGGCGACGGCATCTGCAGAAGGAATGCGATCAGCGATGCACCGGCAAAGACGATGATCGCGATCTTCACGGCTCCTTCCAGGGCCGCGTATTTCCCTGCCCAGAGAATGCCGACACAGGCCACAAGGATGACCAGCGCCCAGATTTCCAGTGGCAGGAACGGGAATGCCGCCCAAAGAAGCGCCGCGCATCCAAGGGCGCGGCCGGCGATTCCGAAGGTGTTCACGAGAGACTGGAAGCCCAAATACCAGAACGGCCATTTGCCGACCCGGCCATAGGCCTCCATGATGCTTTCGCCACGAACCAATGTGTAACGATGCGCGAACTCGAAGGCGCAGTATTTCATGAGATATGCGAATGGAATGATCCATAGCAGGGCATATTCGTATTGCGCCCCCGCTGTGGGCCCATGCATGATGTGGCTTGCGCCGATACCGGTCATCGCCGCCGCGATACCGGGCCCCATCGCCCTCCATGTATCCCTTGCGCCTGTTCCCGGCGCGTCCAGCGTTATGACCTTGCCTTTTCCGGCCAGTTCGGTCTCCTCTTCCCGAACCAACGGATCCGTCAGGTTGTCTGTTTCCAAGTCCGATGCTGTACTCACGGCATCCCTCCCCCGTTTGATGTTTTCTACAACTTGCTATTGACCCGCTTGCAGGCCGACTCGTTCATCACCTCTTGTCTTCTGGCAAAACCATCTGGCATAACGTATTACCAATTTCTCATACATGCAACAACATTGATCAAATGCCGCAATCAACGGCTGAATTCGTCTGATCGGAAATAGGACGAATCCGGAAACGCAAGATTTCCGACCGCTTTAATCCCCAGCCAAACACGCCTTTTCCGCCCCCATGACGTTGCCAGCGGATGTCCATGGGAAAGGACAGGGTTTGACTTGCATATTTTCTGGCATTACATATTCCACAACTATTCGGCGCATTCTGTGCGCGCTCCGTTTCCAGACCAGGGAGGAACAATGAAAATCTGCATCTACGGCGCAGGTGCCATCGGCGGTTACATGGCGGTGATGTTGAAGCGCGGTGGCGCTGATGTCTCGCTCATTGCCCGCGGGCCGCATCTTCAGGCGATTCGGGATCACGGCCTCACCCTGCGAATCGATGGCGAGGAGATCGTTGAACATATGACCGCCAGCGACGATCCGGCGGCAATCGGTCCGCAGGATCATGTAATTGTCGCGCTCAAGGCGCATCAGGCCTGGGAGACCGCAAGGGCACTCTCTCCGCTATTGCATGATCGGACAGCGGTGGTGACGGCGCAAAACGGGCTTCCGTGGTGGTATTTCCACGGGCTCGATCCGGCCTATGCCGATCTGCGCCTGAAAAGCGTCGATCCCGACAACCGTCAATGGAACGCGATCGGACCGGAGCGGGTCATCGGCTGCACCGTGTATCCCGCAGCCGAAATCGTCGAGCCCGGCATCATCCAGCATATCTATGGCAATCAGTTTGGCCTGGGCGAGCCTGATCGCAGCAACAGCGCGCGGATCGCGGAACTGGCTGCGGCATTGGAGGCGGGCGGGCTGAAAGCGCGGATCTATGACGATATTCGCGACGATATCTGGCTCAAGCTGTGGGGCAATCTCTGCTTCAATCCCATTTCCGCCCTGACAGGTGCGACGCTCGATGTCGTGGCGACAGAGCCGGGCACCCGCGCTCTTGCCCGCGGAATGATGCTCGAGGCACAGGAAATCGCCGAACATTTCGGCGCCAGTTTCCGCGTCGACGTGGACCGCCGCATCAACGGTGCCGCCAAGGTGGGCGCACATCGCACATCCATGTTGCAGGATGTCTCGCGCGGCAGGCCGATCGAGCTGGACGCGCTGCTGACCTCGGTCCAGGAGATGGGGCGGCTCGCCAATTTCGAAACGCCGTTCATCGACAGCGTGCTGGCGCTGGCTCAGCAAATGGGGCGTGTGAAAGGAATCTATCCCACATTCCCGGACAGCGAAACGATTCAGGCTCGACGCGCATCCTGAGCCCCTTCCGATTCGGAATGGGCGAGGCTCCAAAGCCCGGAAAAACGGCACGCAAGATCGCGATGCCGTTGCGCATCGGCATGCATGGCGAACAGCACGCAACAACGCGAGAATATGAGGAGGAGACAATGGCAAAATGGGTATGTTTCGAGGATGAGGGCCAGGAACGGATCGGTCTGCTGGAGGGCGAAACCATCATCGCCCATACCGGGGACCTGTTCGACAGCCCGGCGCCGACGGATATCCGGCGCCCGCTCGGCGCGGTCCGGCTCTTGCCGCCTTGCCGCCCGTCGAAAGTCATCGCCCTGTGGAACAATTTCCGTCAGTTGGCCGCAAAGCTGGACGTGCCCGAACCCGATGAGCCGCTTTACCTGCTCAAGGCCGTGTCCAGCATCGCCGCACCGGGAGCCACAATCACCCGCCCGTCCAGCTATAGCGGCAAAGTCGTCTATGAGGGCGAGTTGGGCATCGTCATCGGACGCCCCCTCGGCAACGCAACCGAGGCAGAGGCCGAGGCCGGGATTTTCGGCTATACCTGCGTCAACGACATCACGGCCGCCGAGATCATTGGCCGCGACAAGACATTCGCCCAATGGGCACGCGCCAAGAGCTTCGACGGTTTCGGCCCGTTCGGCCCGGTGATCGCCACCGGCCTCGATCCCAGGGGGCTGCATGTCCGGACCGAGCTCAACGGGGCGGAGCGGCAAAACTACCCGCTCGACGACATGATCTTTCCGCCTGCGCGCCTGATCAGCGCCCTGTCGCGGGACATGACCCTGCTTCCGGGCGACCTGATCTGCTGCGGTACCTCGCTCGGGGTCGGTTCAATCAAGGAGGCGAGCAATTCCGTCACGGTCACGATAGACGGAATCGGAACCCTGTCGAACAGGTTCACCCAATAGCCGAGCCGATATCGAAACCCGGCCCGCGCTAGGTAGCGGGTCGGAAGCTCTTGCCGACATTGGTGGCACTCGGTGCGGTTCAGGCCCCGCCGACCTCCAGCACGATCTTGCCGATATGCGCGTTGGATTCCATCAATTCATGCGCTCGGAACGCCTCGGCAAACGGGAAGCGGGCATGAATCAATGGCAGGCATTGCCCCCTTTCCAGTAATGGCCACACCTGTGCTTCCAACCGGGCCGCGATCCCGGCCTTCACCTCGATCGGTTGGGCCCGCAGGGTCGATCCGGTATGGGTCAGCCGTTTCATCATCAGCCGCATGAAATCCACCTCCCCGCGCGATCCCTGCAGGAAGGCGATGCTGACGATCCGTCCTCCGACGGCTGCGGCCTGGTAATTCTTTTGCAGATAGGGGCCACCGACGATGTCGAGGATCACATCCGCACCCCGGCCGGATGTTGCTTCCTTGATGGCGGCAACCCAGTCCTCATCGCGATAGTTGATCGCGATATCCGCCCCCAGTTTCCGGCAGGCGGCACATTTCTCGTCCGATCCCGCGGTAACCGCGACCGTGGCGCCGAAAGCTTGGCAAGCATCGTCGCCGTCGTTCCGATGCCCGACGCCCCTCCGTGCAGCAGCAATGTCTCACCCGGCTGCAATGCCGCGCGGTCAAAGACATTGTGCCAGACGGTGAAGAAGGTTTCAGGTATGGCGGCAGCCTGCAAATCCGATACGCCTGCGGGTATCGGCAGGGTGTTACTGCCATCGACCAGAACATATTCCGCGTAACCGCCGCCCGGCGTCAAGGCGCAGACCGCGTCACCCGGCTTCCATCGCGTGACCCCGGTGCCGACAGCCGCAACCCGTCCCGCGACCTCGAGTCCCGGAATATCCGACGCCCCCTTCGGAGGCGGATAGACCCCGGAGCGTTGCAGGACATCGGGACGGTTCACCCCGGCGGCCATGACCCGGATCAGGATTTCGCCGTCACCTGGACGCGGAACCGGCCGTTGCTCGGGCTTCAGCATCTCCGGTCCGCCAGGCGCAGAAATGCCTATGGCAGTCATGCTTTCAGGAATATCCATTCCGCAGCCTCTCCGTGGGTTGCTTGCAGACAGACCTATTCGGCACGCCCATATCGCAGGGCAACTGCGTCAGTCGAACAGGTCCTCGCTGTGTTTTTCGACATAATCGGCCAGGCCAAGCGTATGATCGCGGCAGAGCTTCTCCGCCCGCTCGGTATCGCGCTTTTCGAGAGCGTCGATGATCGCCAGGTGATCGTTGATCGATTGCTTGGCACGGTCGTGACGGCCAATGGTCATCTTGCGGATACCGCGTACATGCAGCACGATATCCTCGATCATCTCTTGCAGGGTCGGCGATCCGGTCATCTGGATCAGCGTCTGGTGAAACAGCAGATTGGCCTCGGAATATTCGCTCAGGTAATCCTCGGGCGCATGTCCGTCATGGAACTTCTCGAAAATCTTCCGCAGGCGCCCGATATCGCGATTACCGGCATTCAGCGTGATCAGCCGGGCAGCCATGCTTTCCAGGGCCGCCCAGATCTGGATCATCTCGATCACCTCGCGCTTGGTCTTGCGCAAAACGATGATCCCCCGCCGCGGAACGGATTTCACGAAGCCCTGCTGCTCCAGCATGGCCAATGCCTCGCGGATCGGGGTGCGGCTGACGCCCAGGCGTTCGGCCAGATGCCGCTCGTCCAGCCAGGTATCCTCGGACACGCCATAGATATCCATCCCGGTGATCGCCTGTTTCAGCATCGCGTAGATCCGCGTCTTGAAATTCGGCTCCGCCGCAAAAGGCTCCAGGACAAGGTCTGGCCCTGTCTTGTCGGAAACCGGCCAACGTGTCTGGGATTTGGAACTCACAAATGCCTCCTGCAATCAACGGGTGGAATCCATAATAACATATCTCAACTGGAACAGATCACCGGATAATGCAAGGGTTGCAGACTGTTTGGCACGGCCGGGGAAAGCCGTCGCGAACGATCCCCGGCCGGGAACAGCCCTTCACGAAGGGCTATTCCGCAGCGGCGATCTGCGCGTCCTCGGACCGTCCGTCGAGCAGCCCTACCAGCGTCTCACCGATCCGTGCAGGCGTGGGTGAAACCCGGATCCCCGCTTCCCGCATCGCCGCGATCTTGTCCTCGGCCCCACCCTTGCCGCCCGAGATGACAGCCCCGGCATGACCCATGCGCCGTCCCGGAGGTGCCGTGCGTCCCGCAATGAACCCGACCGTCGGCTTGGAGCGTCCGCGCCGCGCCTCGTCGGCAAGGAACTGGGCGGCGTCCTCTTCGGCCTGACCGCCGATCTCGCCGATCATGACGATGGATTCGGTCGCGGGATCGGCCAGGAACATCTCGAGCACGTCGATGAACTCGGTCCCCTTGATCGGATCCCCCCCGATCCCGACCGCCGTGGTCTGGCCCAAGCCCTGCTGCGATGTCTGGAACACAGCCTCGTAGGTCAGCGTCCCCGAGCGCGAGACAATCCCGACCGAACCCTTGCGAAAGATCGACGTGGGCATGATGCCGATCTTGCATTCATCCGTGGTGATCAGTCCCGGGCAGTTCGGCCCGAGCAGGCGGGACTTAGAGCCCGTCAGCGCACGATTTACCCGCTGCATGTCGAGAACCGGAATCCCCTCGGTAATGCAGACGATCAGTGGAATCTCGGCATGAATGGCTTCGCAGATGGCATCGGCGGCGCCAAGCGGCGGCACATAGATGACAGTCGCATCAGCATCAGTCGCTTGACGCGCTTCCATCACCGTGTCGAAAACCGGCAGATCCAGATGCGAAGATCCACCCTTTCCGGGTGCCACGCCACCGACCATCTTCGTGCCGTATTCGAGTGCGGCCCTGGTGTGAAAAGTGGCTGTCTTGCCCGTCATGCCCTGGCAAAGGACACGGGTATCCTTGTCGATGAGAATGGACATCAGTTGGAGCCTCCGACCGCCTTGACTATCTTTTGCGCTGCATCGTCGAGATCGTCGGCGGAAATGACGTTCAACCCCGACCCTTCGATGATCTGCTTGCCCTCGGCGACATTGGTGCCTTCAAGACGCACCACCAGCGGCACGGAGAGCCCGACCTCCCTGACCGCCGAGACGATCCCCTCGGCGATCACGTCGCAGCGCATGATCCCGCCGAAGATATTGACGAGAATGCCTTTCACATTCGGATCGGCGGTGATGATCTTGAACGCGGCCGCGACCTTCTCTGTCGTCGCACCGCCGCCGACATCAAGGAAATTGGCGGGCGTGCCGCCGTGATACTTGATGATATCCATCGTGCCCATGGCAAGACCGGCGCCATTGACCATGCAGCCGATATCTCCATCAAGCGCGATATAGGACAGGTCGTGGCGCGAGGCCTCGATCTCCTTGGCGTCCTCTTCGGTCTCGTCGCGCATCTCCGCGATATCCGGGTGGCGGGGCAGCGCGTTGGAATCGAAACCGATCTTCGCATCCAGGCAACGCAGCTCACCGTCGCCGGTCAGCACCAGCGGATTGATCTCCAGCATTTCCATATCGCGGGCGGTAAAGGCGGCATAAAGCTTGGCCGCCAGCGCCTCGGCCTGTTTCGCAAGATCGCCGGTCAGGCCCAACGCCTTTGCCACCGCGCGTCCGTGATGCGGCATGAAGCCCGTCGCCGGATCGACGCCAAGCGTCAGGATCTTGTCGGGCGTTTCCTCCGCCACCGCCTCGATATCCATGCCGCCCTCGGTCGAAACGACAAAGGATGTGTAACCCGTCGCACGGTCGACCAGCAGGGACAGGTAGAATTCCTTGTCGATCTCTGATCCCGCCTCGACATAAAGCCGGTTCACCTGCTTGCCATCCGGTCCGGTCTGCACCGTGACCAGCGTATTGTTCAGCATTTGCACGGCATGCTCGCGCACTTCACTTGCCGACCGCGCCAACCGCACGCCACCCCCGGCATCTGCGCCGAGTTCCTTGAAACTGCCCTTGCCGCGCCCCCCGGCATGGATCTGCGCCTTGACGACGTAGACCGGACCGGGAAGCTTGTCCGCCGCATCCCCTGCGGCATCGGCATCCATCGCCGCGAACCCGTCGGGAACCGGCACGCCATAGGATCTCAGGACATCCTTGGCCTGATATTCATGTATATGCATTATGTAGTTTTCCTCTCTCGGACCGCCAGAATTTCAATGCGGCCCGGCCCCGGCACAAAACCGGAGCCAGACCGGGTAGGAAAATCAGAGCAGGCCCGCGCCGCGCGCCCATTTATACTTGGCGCCCAGCACCTCGACCGGCAGTTCCGTGGAATAGGCATAGGCGGGAATGCCATGCTGGTAGAGATATTCCGCCGCCTCCTCGACCTCGACATCACCGGCAAGCGAGGCAACCATCGGCTTCTCGATCCCCTTGGCCGCCATTTCCTCCTTCACCTCGACCATAAGCTTGGCAAAGACCATGGGCGGCGTGACGATGGTGTGCCAGTAACCAAGGATGAGCGAATGGATGCGGTCATCCTCCAGCCCGAGGCGGACGGTGTTCTTGTAAGTCTCGGGAGGCTCGCCGCCGGTGATGTCCACCGGGTTGCCCGCCGCGCCGAAAGGCGGAATGAACTTGCGGAACGCCGCGTCCAGATCATCCGGCATCGACATCAGGTTCAGATCATTATCGACGCAGGCATCCGACAGAAGCACGCCGGATCCGCCTGCCCCGGTGATGATCACCACGTTTTCGCCCTTTGGCGTGGGCATGACCGGAATGCCTCGCGCGAATTCCAGAAGCTGCTTGAGCGACCGGGCGCGGATCACGCCGGATTGCTTGAACACATCCTCGTAGATCTTGTCGTTCCCGGCCAGTGCCCCGGTATGCGACGAGGCCGCCTTTGCGCCAGCCGAAGTGCGTCCGGCCTTCAGCACCACCACCGGCTTGGTTTTCGAGACGCGCTTGGCGACTTCCGCAAAGGCACGCCCGTCCTTCAGATCCTCGCAATGCTGGGCGATGATCTTGGTGTTCTCGTCCTGCTCGAAGAAGGTCAGCAGGTCGTCCTCGTCGATATCGGACTTGTTGCCCAACCCGACGATCGCGGACACGCCCATCTTCGCCGAACGCGAGAAACCGATGATCGCCATGCCGATCCCGCCGGATTGCGACGACAGCGCGGCCGAGCCCTTCACATCGTAGGCGGTGCAGAATGTCGCGCATAGATTGTCCGGGGTATAATAGAAGCCATAGATATTCGGCCCCATCATGCGGATATTGTATTTGCGGCCGATCTTGACGATCTCTTCCTGCAGTTCCGGCGCGCCCGCCTCGGCGAACCCCGAGGGAATCAGCACCGCACCGGGAATGCCCTTCTCGCCGCATTCCGTCAGCGCACCGGCCACGAGCTTGGCGGGGATGGCAAAGACGGCTGTATCGATCTCGCCCGGCACGTCCTTGACGCTTCTATAGGCCTTGTAGCCAAGGATATCGTCAGCCTTCGGGTGAATCGGATAGATATCGCCGTTATATCCCCCGTCGATCAGGTTGCGCATCACCGAGTTGCCGATCTTGCCCTGCTCGTTCGAGGCTCCGATGACCGCAACCGCACGCGGACGCATCACCTTGTTCATCGCCGTGACGATCTCTTCCTGGCTGGGCCGGTGACGAGGCTCGGGCTGATCATGGTCGAGCACGATCCGCACATCCGCGGCAATGGCGCCATCCTTCGTCGCGAAGACCGGGTTCAGGTCGAGCTCCGAGATTTCCGGATGATCGCTGATCAATTGCGAGACGCGCACGATCATGTCGGCCAGCGCCTCGCGGTTGACGGGTTCGCCGCCACGGACCCCCTTGAGCATTTCGGACGCCTGGATGCCGTCGAGCATCGACAGCGCCTCGTCCTTGTCGACAGGCGCGAGCCGGAATGTGATGTCCTTCAGGACCTCGACCAGCACGCCGCCAAGGCCGAACGCCACCAGCTTGCCGAAACTGCCATCGGTCACGGCGCCGATAATGACTTCCTGCCCCGCGGGCACCATCTGCTGGACCTGGACACCGCTGATATCGGCATCGGGCTTGTAGCGCTTTGCATTGGCGATGATCGTGGCATAGGCCGCGCGCGCGTCCTCGGCCGATTCGACGCCGACGATCACCCCGCCTGCATCGGTCTTGTGAAGAATATCCTGCGAGACGATCTTCATCACCACGGGGAATCCCATGTCGGAGGCCAGTTTCACGGCCTCGTCAGCACTTGTAGCCAGCCCCTCGTCGGGGACGGCGATACCATAGGCATCGCACAACAGCTTGCCCTCGGGCGCGGTCAGCGCCGTACGGCCTTCGGCCTTTACTGTTTCCAGCGTTTTCCGGACATTGGTCTTGTCGAGCATGATTCCCCTCTCTGACGGCCATTTCCTCTTCGAATCGCGCGGGTTCGATTATCCGTGCCATTCGCCCTTTTCTGGCATTACGAATGATGAATGCCAGATACCTGTCATGTCAACCCAAAGTTTCCCGGGCAGGCGAACAAGAGGGAGAGAAGTTAACTTTGATCATTAAGATCAGCGCAATAGCAGGCATCGACTCATGATCGCAGGCCGACGAGACCGTCCCGCTCACGCTTACCCGGCCGGGAAATCACGATGGATAGTGCACAAGGAAACCGCTCCCTTCGCGCATGCAGAAAGCTATGCTGCAAATGCAAAGGCGGTATGCGCGCCCTGGTATATCTAATTGCAGAAAGATCCCCTACATAGCCCGCAGAAGCGAGAAATATGTCGATCTGAAAAGCAAGGAGAGAGCAAA
This sequence comes from Paracoccus methylarcula, assembly GCF_003007735.2. Lineage (GTDB taxonomy): Bacteria > Pseudomonadota > Alphaproteobacteria > Rhodobacterales > Rhodobacteraceae > Paracoccus > Paracoccus methylarcula. The sequence continues at coordinate 168,947 of NZ_PXNQ02000001.1, read as the reverse complement.
TGACCTACATCACTTCCGACGCCGCCCCGAAATCCCAAGGCTGGCTGAACAATTTCGGCAAGGCTGTCGCCGCTTTCATGCGCGAAACCTCGGATCGTAGCCTGTCGGTCACCGAGGCACCCTGGCCCGCGCAAGACCGCCACGAGGTTAAGTAATCTCGCAAAGACCGGCTCCCAAGCCGCGAAAGGCCGCCTCTCGGCGGCCTTTGCCCTACCTATCCGGCGGGTGCTGACGCGACCTCATGCTGCTGGCTTCACGCCCTCCCGGATCGCGATTCCAACCGGCACCCGTATCATATCGCGCCTTACGCGCCCTTCAACGAGTCGACAGCAGCGAAGAGCGCGGCATCCGCCCGGTTTTTCCCGATCAGCATCGTCATCGACCATTCCGGTGTCAGATCGGCTGTCGGCATGACCACGGCGCAGCCATTCACCAGGTTCACCAGGGACGTATTGCGCAGCATCGCCGCATTGAGCCGGTCGAAATCCGCTTCCACCTCGGTAATGCTGGGCGGCAATTGCATCAATGCCGGCGCCAGCGCCGCGTCGAACCCGGCCATTGACCGATCGAATGCCGCCACGATCTCGGCCCGCCTGGCAAAGGCCTCGGCGATCTGCTCTTCGGAAAGAGTTTCGGCGAAGCGAATACGGGCAAGGACACGCGGATCGCCGATCTCCGCCAATTTTTCCAGGTCGTCGCAGTAAATTCGATGCGCCTCGACCGAAACAATGATCCGGTTCAGCCCGATCCCTTCGCCGACCTCATGCATATCGACAGGCTCCAACCGATGGCCGGCATCACGCAGCCGGGCCGTCTCGGCGGCAAACAGCGCCTCCACATCCCGTGACAACCCATCGGTGAACGCACCCTCCGGTATCGCCAATCTCAGTTGGCGCGGGGACGGGGCAGACAGCTCCGTCGCCCCCATCACCTCCAGCATCTGCCGCAGCAGAGCCGCATCGCATGCCATCGGCCCGGCTGTATCGAAGCTTGGCGCAAGCGGATGCACACCGGTCGAATCCACCAATGTCTGGCTCGGCTTGATCCCCCAGATCCCGTTCGCAGCCGCCGGTATCCGCAGCGAGCCGCCGGTATCCGTGCCGATCGCCGCATCCGTCAGCCCCATCGCCACGGTCACCGCCCCACCCGAACTGGAGCCTCCGGGAATGACGCCATCCGCCAAAACACTTGACGGCGTGCCGTGATGCGGGTTCAGCCCGACACCGGAATAGGCGAATTCCGACATCGAGGTCCTGCCGAACATCAGCGCTCCCGCCTTGCGCAGCCGGGCAACGGCAACCGCATCGCGAGAGGCGGGCACGCGAGAGGCGAGCAGGCGCGATCCCGCCCCGGTAACCTGCCCCGCCTCATCGTAAAGATCCTTGACCGAGACCAGCCTGCCGAACAGGGGCAGTTCCTCCCCCGCTTCGTGCCGCGCGATCAGCCCATCGGCCTCGGCCCGGATGCGCTCGGGGGTGAACTCGGTAAAGATCGCGCGGCGGGTGGCCTCGGGCAAGGCCCCTACACGGGCAATGGCGGCATCCACCTTGTTTCGGAAAGCGGCGGTCATGCGACCTCCGGCAAGGTCGTGACCGCGTATTCGTGGGCGATCTCGCGGCCGCGCAGGGTATCGGTCATCCGCATCCGAAAGCGCGAAGCCGGGCGCACCCCACCCTTGGCTCCGAAAGTGCCGCACATCATCGCCGCCGCACCATCCGCCGCCAGCCTGTCAAGCCCGGCTCCGGCGATCAGTTCCACCAGCGGCCGGATCGAGGCGAGCGTTCCCTGTTGATAGGGAACCCATTCGCCATTTTCCTCGATCCAGCTTTCGAGGGCGATCTGTTCCAGGTGATCGGCCACCTCGTCCCAGGCCCATAGCTCGGCTGCACAGGGCTTGGCGCATACCTGTTTCGACAGCGCAACCGAATGCGCCTCGAGCGCCCGGTCAGTATGGTCCGAGCCAAGGCCGAGAAACCGCCGGTCGCCAAGCTGGACGATCATCGGCTCGACCTCGCCCGAGGAACTGCTGCCCACGACCTCGACATGCGGCGCCAAGGTCAGCAGCGACGCTGATACACGGTAATAAAGCGGAGTTGCGGATGGCGGCTCGACACCCAATGCCGCCAGTTCCTCGATGTGATGGCTGATCGCTTCGGGATCGCGGCCGGTCCACCCCGCGATGACCAGATGCGACAATTCGGCATTCAACGCAGTGCCGCCGACGATAAAGTTCATTTGCATTCCTCTCACAGGATCGAAGGGAGCCACAAGGCGAGGCCGGGCATTGCGATAAGCGCCGCGATCATCGCGATCATGACCAGGACATATGGAATGGCGCCCACGATCACCTCGTTCATCGAGCCCGATTTGCGCGCGCCCTGAACCACGAACAGGTTGAGCCCGACCGGCGGGGTGATGAGGGCCATCTCGATCAGCACGATCATCAGCACGCCAAGCCAGATCTTGTCATAACCCAGCCCCGCCATGATTGGCACGACAATGGGAATGGTCGCGACCATCAGCGAAAGCGTCTCGATGAAGAAGCCCAGCACCAGGTACAAAAGGATCACCAGCATCAAGGTCCCGAATGGCGACAAACCCGAGCCTTCGATCATCTGGCTCAGCTGACGACCAAGACCGGCGGATGTCATGGCGAAATTCAGAAATGAAGCGCCTGCGACGACCAGCATGATCATCGCCGAGATCCGGATCGTGCCGTGCATTGCCTCGGCGATGGCACCGCGCCCAAGCCCGTCGCCCAGGAACACCGCGATCAATACGGCCATCATCACGCCGATCGCCGCGGATTCCGTGGGCGTGGCCCAGCCCGCATAGATCGATCCGATGACGACCGCGAAAAGGATCAGGATCGGCACAAGCTGGATCAGGCTGCGCAGCCTCTCCCCCCAGCCAAAGCTGCGCGAGGCACCGCCAAGCGCAGGGCGGATACTGCAGATCACCGCGGTCACCACGACGAAGGCCAGTGCCATCAGGAACCCCGGCAAAAGCCCGGCCGAGAACAGCTTCGGGATCGAGGTTTCGGTCAGGAACCCATAGACAATCAGATTGATCGAGGGCGGAATCAGGATGCCCAACGTGCCCCCCGCCGCGATCGCGCCGGAAAACAGGCGCGGATCGTAACGCAGCTTTTCGGCTTGCGGCATGGCCACGGTGGCCACCGTGGCAGCCGTCGCCACCGACGAACCGGAGGTGGCGGAAAACATCGTCGCGGTGGCGATATTGGCATGGATCAAGCCACCCGGCAGCCATGACAGCCACTTGTCCAGCGCGGCATAGGTCCGCTCGGCCACGCCACCCCGGACAAGGATCTCGCCCAGAAGGACGAATAGCGGGATGGCGATCAGCGTCGAGGAGGCCGAAGAGGACCAGACCACCTGGCCGAGGCCGCGAAGCAGCGGGAAGGCCGAGTAGAATTCACCGACACCGATACCCAGGATGAACAGCACGATGCCGACCGGGATCGACAGGGCCATCAGGCCCAACAGAGAAGCCGCGATGGTCCAGATCATGTGTCCAACTCCGATCCGATCCCCAAAAATGCATCGAAGGCATCACGTTGCCCGCGAAGGAAATAGACCAGGCCGATCAGCGTCAGCGCAGTCGCGCTGAAGGCAAACCACAGCCACCCGCCAAACCAGATCCCCTGCGGTATCCACAATGGCGTTTCCAGGGCGGTGTTCGCACGCGATCCCCGCTCGATCGTCTTTTGCAGCACCGGCCAGCAATACCAGGCGATCAACAACACGATCCCCGAGGTCACGATCATCGCGAAGATATCCATCAATGCCTGCCCGGGTCTCGGCAGTTTCTGCCGGATCACGTCGATGCGGACATGGGCGCGTTCGACCAGCCCGCAAGCAAGGCCCCAACTGGCGACCGCCGCCATGACATAGCCCGAGATCTCGTCCGAGCCTCCAAGCGATCCCCATCCGAATTTGCGCATGACGACGTCGGTGACAATGAACAGAACCGTCAGCCCCAAGGTGATGCCGAGGATCAGGGCGATCAGGCGATTGGCGCGCACAAGCGCGCCATGCAGATTCTCGATCATGGCGGCAAGCCTCTCTTCCGCGCTCTATTGACCGACCGACATGCCGACCGCCTGGCCGACCGTGTCGTTCCATCGCGTCGCCCATTCGTCCCCGGCACGGCTGGCCCAATCGGGAAGCACTTCCTCGGCCAGGATCTTGCGCGCGGCCTCGACATCTTCCTCGGAAGGCTCGACCAATGTCATCGAGGCGGACTCGCCAGAGGCGCATTCCCCGCTACCGGTCAGGCAGGCGATGTCATTCGCCAGCCCACCTTGGGCTGCATCCCATGCAGGAGCTTCCAGCCCCTCGACGACGGCCTTGCTCAACATTTCCTGCTGCTCGGTGGACAGGTCATCGAAACGATCCGCGTTCATCGCGATTACAACAGGGTCCCAACCTCCAAGCGGCAATGTCATCAGGTGATCGGACACCTCCCACCATCCGGCGGAATAACCGGAACCGGCTCCGGTCACGGCGCAGTCGATCACGCTGCGTTCCAGCGATCCCGGAACCTCGGAGAACGCGATATTGACGCCCTCCGCCCCCAGGGCTTCAAGGAATTTCGTGGTCATCCGGCCCGAGCCGCGCACCTTCTTGCCCTGCAGATCGGCCAGCGAGGATATCTCGCCCTTGCAGAAAACCACCTGCGGAGGATAGGGCGCGATGCCCAGCACTTGCGCGCCGAACCGGTCGCGCATGATGTCTTCGACCATCGGGCGGGCGGCATCGACCATCGCTCTGGCCTCTTCCGCAGTGGTGGCCAGCAATGGCACATCCAGCCCTTCGAGTTCCGGCGCATCGCCCACGGTGTAATCGGCCACGGTAGCCCCGACATCAAAGACCCCGTCACCAAGCATCCGGTAGACATCCGCTCCGGCGACGCCCATCTGATCGAAGCTGGTCAGCTGTGCCGTGAACTCTCCCGCTGTCAGTTCGGGCAGTTTCTCGGTCCAGAACGGGGTCTCGAAATCCTGGTACAGGGGCAGGTTGCTCCAGCTTCCGACCACGGCCAGCTCCTCGGCAATTGCCGGGGCCGACAGCGAAGTCCCTGCCATGAGGCAAATAATCGTAAGTTTTTTCATGTTTCTTTCCTGTTGGTTGCGTGCTGCTATTTCGTGAATTCGCCCAACCCCGCCAAAACACGGGTTGCCCGCGCCGAGGGGATATCGGTCACCAGCATATGACCGGGCGCATGGGTGATCGCCAAAGCCGGACGAGCGGCGGCGATCGCGCCTGCGGAGTCACTCCGCAGGCCCAGAAGACCGGAATATCTCCGGGCTCGATGATCGGGGCATCGCCGTAATCCGGGCGCATGATATCGGCGATGCCGATCTGCGCTGGATCCCCAAGATGCACCGGTGCGCCATGCGCGAGCGGAAACCGGTCGCATATCTTGACCGCTTCGATCGCATCGGCCGCAGGCATGGCCCGCATGCTGACAACCAGCGGGCCAGAGAAACGACCTGCCGGGCGAGTTGCGATATCAGTGCGATACATCGCCACGTTTCGCCCGGCCTGCTGATGACGCACAGGGATCCCGGCTTGGCATAGTGCATCCTCGAAGCTGAACGAACAGCCAAGCGCGAAGGCAACCATGTCGTCCCGCCACAGCGCCGCGATATCGGTGGGCTCCCCGGCAAGCTCGCCATCTCGCCAGACCCGATAGCGGGGAAGGTCATGTCGCAGATCGATCCCCCGGCCCAATAGCGGCAGTCCGGGATCTCCGGCCTCACCAACGGCCAGCACGGGGCAGGGACGCGGGTTCATCTGGCAGAAGCGCAGGAAATCGATGGCATCCTCGGCTCCGAGGATCACCAGATTGGCCTGTAGCGCGTCGCCCCCCTGCCCTGCCGTCGGCCCCTCGAAACGACCGGCACGAATTTCAGCGCGCAGGCGGGCGGGGTCGGACAATACCGGGTGCGACTTGCTCATCGGCGGTTCCTTCAATCTGCATATGCAAGAATCCGCGGGCAGGCCGATGAAATCAACAGTTCAGTTATCACCAGTTATGATCACTTTATGAGATCAGTCTTGCGCTGTCTCGACCGCGGCCCGGGCAACTTCCCGGCCGATTTCCGCATTGCGCTCAGGCATGTAGCAGATGGCGAATTCCAGATCCGGCAGCCGGGCTTCAGGCAGGACCGTGATTTCCTCCAGCCCCGCATGCGGCCATGCCGCCACGATATCATGAGGAATCGTGCCAATCCCGAATCCCTGTCCCACGAGATGCAGCACCGTAGCCAACGATGCCGAACCATGCACCACCACGGCCTGCTTGCGGCCCGGAGACAAGAGCTCGATTACCCGGCGATGCGGAATCGTGCCTTTCGGAAAGGACACGATGGGAAGCGCGGCCAGATCATCGACACTGGCGGGGCAAGGCAGCGTGAAATGCGCCGGTGCCACATACCAGCCCAGACCAACCGGGGGCAACGCCGTCAGGTTGATGCCGCGTGGCGCCTGATCGCGCAGCATGATGACCACGTCCAGCCCGTCATCGGCAAGCTCCTGTCCCATCTGCCCAGAGGTATCGACCGAGATCTCGAAGCGAAGCTGCGGATGCCGCGCCCGCAGGCTGGTCAGCATCCGGGGCAGGATGGTATGCGTCATGGTCTCGGCGACGCCGAGACGGACGACGCCGGCCATCACGCCCTGCGTCAGTTCTTCGAGGATATGGTCGCGTTGGGCAACCAGCACTTCGGCCTCGTCGCAGAGCCTCCGCCCCGCCGCAGTGAGCCGGACTCCGCGCCCGTCACGCTCGAAAATCTTGATCTTCATCCGATCCTCGAGATGCCGCACCCGACGGGAGATGGCCGATTGCGCGATCCCGGTCGCGTCGGAGGCTGCCCGAAAGCCGCCCTGGCGCACGATGGCGCGGATCACCTCGATGTCGCGAAAATCGAACATGTCACCCAGTAGCAGGCAGGCCGCGCATCGCGTCAAGCGGATGATGAGCCGATCAGGCCGCTGGCGGGACCTTGACTTCGGGCATCGCGCCGATCAACGCGCGGGCATATTCGGTTTCCGGCGCATCGAAGACCGACGCGCAATCCCCCTGCTCGACAATCTCGCCGCGATAGATCAGCGCCAGCCGGTCACAGAGATAGCGCACCACGCCAAGGTCATGACTGATGAAGAAATAGGTCAGCCCCAGCTTGTCCTGCAATTCGCAGAGCAGGTTCAGCACCTGCGCCTGCACCGAGACATCCAGCGCCGAGGTCGGCTCATCCAGCACCAGCAGGTCGGGACCCGGGGCAAGCGCCCGGGCGATACAGATACGCTGGCGCTGCCCGCCCGAGAATTCATGCGGATGGCGATACAGATGCTGCGCCCCCAACCCGACCAGGGACAGAAGCTCGACGGCACGCTCGGTCCGTTGGCGGCGGTTCAGGCCAAGCGTCTCGCGGTGGATCAGCATCGGTTCGGTGACGATGTCATGCACGGACATACGCGGATTCAGCGAGGCATAGGGGTCCTGGAACACGATCTGGATACGCGCGCGCAGCCACCGCATCTCGGCTGTCGAGAGCTGCCCCAGATCCATGCCCTCAAACAGGACCCTGCCGGATGTCGGTCGCTCCAGTTGCAGGATCGAGCGGGTCAGCGTGGTCTTGCCCGAGCCGCTTTCCCCCACGAGTCCAAAGCTTTCGCCGCGCCGAACCGACAGCGACACATGTTTCAGCGCTTCCACCATATGCGAGCGGCCGAACATGCCACGCTTGCCCGCATAGATTTTCGAGACGTCATCGATTTCCAGCATGATCTCAGACATGGGCGGTCTCCGGCTCCTTGGCATGGATGCAGGCGGCGGCGTGATCCCTGCCGACCCGCACCGGCGCGGGAACGCCGGTCATGCAGGCCGCCGTGGCATGAGGGCAGCGTGGTGCGAAACGGCAGCCGGGCGGCGGCGTGATCAGGTTCGGAACCGACCCGGCCAGGCCCCGCAGCATTCCGCGCCTGGTGTCCCGCGTCGGGATCGAGGCCATCAGGGCGCGGGTATAGGGATGCTCGGGCCGCTCGATCACCGCCGCAACCGGGCCGCTTTCGACGATATTGCCCGCATACATCACGGCAACATGGCTACAGGTTTCGGCCACCACGCCAAGGTTATGGGTGATCAGGATCACGCCCATGTCGTAATCGGCGACGCATCCTTTCAGCAGTTTCAGGATCTGCGCCTGCACGGACACATCCAGCGCCGTGGTCGGCTCGTCCGCGATCAACAGGTCCGGACGTCCGATCAGCGCCATGGCGATCAGCACCCGCTGCCGCATCCCGCCCGAGAACTGGTGCGGATAGCTGTCGAGGCGCATCCCCGCATCGGGAATGCCGACCCGCTCCAGCATGTCTCGGGCCAGCTTGCGGGCGGCGCGCTTGCGCTCCGATCTGCCCGCTCCGGGCGGGCAATCGAGGATGCCGGGTTTCCAACGCGCCGCCGCGAGCGCCACGTCGACAAGCTGATCGCCGATCCGGAAAGCCGGGTTCAGGTTGGTGGTCGGATCCTGAAAGATCATGCCGATGCGGTTGCCGCGCAGTTTCTGCAGCTCAGGCCGGGGCAGTTTCAGCATATCGCGCCCCTCCAGCATGATCTCTCCGGCCATGTAATCCGCCGGCGGCGATGGCAGAAGCTGCGAGATCGACAGCCCGGTCAGCGACTTGCCGCAGCCGCTTTCGCCGACCAGCCCCCAGATCTCGCCCCGGTTCACGGTCAGGTCGATGCCGTTCAGCACATGCGCCTTGCCGTCATAGCTGGACATCGACAGATGCAGATCGCGGATCGACAGGAGTGGAGCAGTCATCTCAGCGCCTCGCTTTCGGGTCGAGAATGTCGCGCAGCCCGTCGCCCAGCAGGTTGAAACCGAACACCGCAAAGAACATCGCCATGCCGGGCGCCATCGCCGTCCACCAGTAATCCGGCATGTAGGAGCGCGAAACCGAGAGCAGCGTGCCCCATTCCGGCGTGGGCGGGCGGATACCGATGCCGATAAAGCCCAGCCCGGCGACCATCAGGATCGCGAACCCCATGTCCAGCGACATCTTGACGATGATCGGAGAGACGGTGTTGGGCAGGATATGCCGCAGCAGGATGCGCGACGGGCTGGCACCGATGGCGCGGGCGGCATTGACATAGGATTCCTCGCGCACGGCCAGGACCTCGCCCCGCACCAGCCGTGCATAGCCGGGCCACCATGACAGCGAGATGGCGATGATCATGTTGGTGAAGCCCGGGCCGAGCGCCGCCGCCACCGCCATGGCGAGGATCAGCCCGGGAATGGTCAGAGTCAGGTCGGTCAGGCGCATCAGGATCTCGTCGATCCAGCCGCCCGCGAAACCGGCGATTGCGCCGACCAGCGTGCCGATGACCGTGCCGATCAGCACCACGCTCAGCCCGGCCAGCACTGACACCGTCGTGCCCGCCATCACCAGCGACAACACGTCCTGCCCAAGCTCGTTGGTGCCGAAGGGATGCGCCCATGACGGCGGCTGGAAACGGGCGGCGGTATCTACGCCACCGGCGATATGCTCGGGGAAGGGGGCCAGCAGCGTGCCAAAGGCGGTGAAGAACACCACCAGCGCCACCATTACCGCCCCCAGCATCGACAGCCTGCTTTGCCGGAACCGGAACAGCGCGCGTTGCAGCTTGTCCTGCTTGGGCAGTTCCGGCTCGGTCGCGATATGTTCTGCGGTATCGGTCATGAGTAACGGACCTTCGGGTTGATGACGCCATAGAGCAGGTCGATGACGAGATTGGCGAGGACGAATAGCAGGCCGATCACCAGCGCGACGCCGATCACCGGCATCATGTCCTGCGAGACGATGGCCTTGGTGGCGTAAAGGCCAAGGCCGGGCCAGTCGAAAACCGTCTCGACCAGCACCGTGCCGCCGAGCAACCAGCCGAAATAGAGCCCGATCACCGTCAACGTGGCCGAGACCGCGTTGCGGGCGACATATTTGGTGATGATCTGGCGGCGGGGCAGGCCAAGCGCGCGGGCGGTCATCACGTAATCCTGCTGCATCACCTCGATGGTAGAGGACCGCATCATCCGCATGATCGTGGCCAAGGGGGACAGCGACATGGCGATGGCCGGCATGGCCAGGTGACTCAGGGCGGTGGTGAAAGCCGTCCAGTCTCCCGCGATCAGTGCATCGATGGTCAGGAAACCGGTGACACTGGGTGGCGGGATCACGATGATCGGCAACCGCCCGCCCAGGGGCAGCCAAGCCAGCCACATCGCGAAACATAATTGCAGCAGCAACCCGAGGAAGAAGCGCGGCATCGAGATCGCCCCGATAGCTGCCACCTGCGAGAGGTAATCGGGCCAGCGGTTGCGCCAGACAGCAGTCACGAGGCCAAGCGGAATGCCGAGCAGGACCGCGATTGCCATGGCCGCGAAGACCAGTTCCAGCGTGGCAGGCAGATAGGCTGCGATATCAGCCGCGACAGGCCGTCGGGTCAGCAACGAGGTGCCCAGATCCCCTTGCAGCAGCCCCGAGACATAGTGACCATACTGAACCCAGACAGGCTGATCGAGGCCATATTCCACGGTCAGCGCTTCGATCTCGGCCTGCGTCGCGTTGGGTCCGGCCGCCAGCGCCACCGGATCGCCCGGCAGGATCCGGGCGATGGCGAACATGATGACGGTCAGCCCGACCAGGACCGGGATCAGCAGCAGGACGCGCCTGACGATGAATTGCAGCATGGTCCGTTTCCTTCCTTCGAAACCCGGCGGGCCGGCTTTCTTGCCCGCCGGGCAATCGCATCAGCCGAGCGACAGTGGCCAGGCTTCGATGGCGTTCGACGCGACCGGGGTGAACTGATAGCCTTTCACCGCATCGCGCATCGCCAGCTTGCGCCGTTCCAGCACGCCAAAGATGTCGGGGGCGTCCTCGACCAGTTTGCGCTGGAACTTTCCATAGATCTCCACCCGCTTCTCCGGATCGATCTCGGTCCGGGCGGCTTCGATCAGCGCATCGGTATCCGGGTCGTTATAGACCGCGTTCTGCCAGTTTCCATTGCGCGAGGAATGATAGGCCGCATAGGCGATATTGTCCGTGTCGCCGTAATTCGCCGTCTGGTAGACCGGGAACATGTCGGGGAAGGTCTCGGGCGAACGGCAGGCCGCGACCATGTCGGGCCAGTTCATCGGCACGATCTCGAGGCCGATATTCAACTGCTTGAGACTGTCCAGCATGATCAGCGCCCAACGCCGCTGCTGCTCCAGCCCCGAGACATGCATCATCTTCAGCGTGAAGCCGCCCTCGGGAGTCTCGGTCTTGGCCATGTATTCCTTGGCCTTGTCCAGATCGGTGCGATAGACTTCAAGCTCGGGGTCATGGCCAAGGATACCATGCGGCAGCGGCCCGATCATCAGATCCGCGTAACCCGCCGCATCCAGGATGGCATCGTAATTCGTGGCATAGGAGATCGCCTTGCGCAGGTTCACATCCGCACAGGGGCCATGTTCGGTGTTCATCTTGATCGAGAAGGTCCGGTATTCCGGCTCGATCACCCGGACCACGCCCGGCGCATCTTCCAGCGAATCCATGTCTTCGCTGGTCAGATCGACGGCGATATGCGCCTCGCCCCGCTCGATCATCAGGCGTTGGGTCGCGGTTTCGCGCACGATCTGCCAGACGACGCCATCAAGATTGCCGCCGCCCGCCTGCCACGCTTCGGGTGCGCGGGCCAGGTGGTAGAGCGTGCCGATCTCGACCCGCGCCACGTCGAACGGACCCGATCCAGCAGTATTCGTCATCAGGTAGGTTTCGCCATCATCCGAGCCGAGGTTTTCTTCCACCACCGCCTTCTCGACGACGAATATCCAGGGCAGGACCTGCAGGAACGGCGCATAGGGTGCGGTCAGCGAGAATTTCACCGTGGCGGGATCGATGGCCGTCACACCCTCGGGTGTCACGATATCGCGGATCATCCATGAATTGCCCTTGGCAAGCCTCAGCGCCCGGCCAAAGGAATAGACGACATCTTCGGCGGTCACCGGGTTCCCGCTGTGGAACTTCGCCGCCGGGTTCAGCTTGAAGATGAACTCGGTGCCGTCCTCGTTGACCTCCCAGCTTTCGGCAAGGGCGGGCTGGGGTTCGGGCGGGTTGCCCGAGACCCGCACCAGCGGATCATAGACATTGCGCATGAAGAACGAGGCCGAATAGCCCGTGGCGGTGTGGGGATCGAAATTCGGGATATCCTGCCCGGAAGCGATGACGAGCACGCCACCACCCGCTTGGGCAAATATCTTGCGCGGAAAGACCGTGCTGGCCAGACCGATGCCCGCCATCGCCAACAGGCCGCGGCGGGACAGGGAAAAAGAGGAGGAGCTGTTCATGGATGGTCTCCGTGCTGGATCATTTGTCATTCTGGTTGAATGGCGGCACGGTTTCTCTGCCGCGCCGCCCGCATGTCATGCATCAAGCGGGCTGGCTTCGGCAGCCGCCGCTTCGGGGATGTGGCGATAGTGGCGGCTGACATGTTCGGGCGTCACGAAGCCCAATGCCAGATCGCGCGAGATCAGCGCCGGGTCACGCTCGACCGGGTCGCCATAGCCGGACCCGCCCGCAAGCACGATCTCCACGATCTCATCTGGCGACGAGACCGACACCAATTCACCCGCACCGCAATCACGCAGCAACCTGCCATCCGAGGACAACACCCGCCCGACCGCGCCCATGCCGGGCAGGCCGCCGAACAAGCCATCGATGGGGTTGTCCACGCCTTCAGGATAGACCGAGACCAGCGCCGACAACCCGTCGGCATCACGCTTGCAGAAACGGACGATCTGGCCCAAGCCGCCGCGATGCTTGCCCGGACCGCCGCTGTCCGGCAGCAGTGACTTCTCCAGCACAAGCACCGGCACCCGGCTTTCCATCAGCTCGATCGAGGTATTTGCCGCCGAAGTCGGCCAGAGCAGGGCGGATTTGCCGTCGCCCCGCTCGGATCCGCCCTGACCGCCGCCACAGAACAGCATGTCGGAATAGAACCGGCCATCCCGGTCCTGGCCATAGATATTCGCCGCCACGCAAAGCCCGGTGAAGGATTGCACCTGATCGGGCGCGGCGTCCGCAATGGCGCGGAAGATATTCGGCGCCAGATACCAGCCGGTGCGCGTGCGCAGGTTCACCGAGGCCGGATAGGTCGGGTTCAGGATCGAGCCTTCGGGCGCCGTCACGGTAAAGGGCCGATAGCATCCCGCATTGCCGCGCACCGTCGGTGTCAGCATGCATTTCAACGGATAGGTGGCATGCGCCGCGGTGTAGTTCAGCGTCGAGTTCAGCCCACCTTGCGGCAATTGCGGTGGCACCCCGTCGAAATCGACCGTGATCCGGTCGTCCTCGACCTTGACCAGGACCGGATAGCTGATCTTCTCGCCCAACGGGTTGTTGGTGATTTCCGAGCGGTAATCGCCATCGGGCAAGGCCCGGATCGCGTCGCGCATCGCCTTTTCCGACAGGCCCTGCACCACCTCGGCCAATGCGCCCAAATCATGCATGCCGTAATCGCGCATGAACGAGTCCAGCCGCTCGGCCCCCAGCTTGTTGGCCGCGACAAAGGAAAAGATGTCACCCAGGACCTGCTCGCCATTGCGGACATTCTGGCGGATCATCTCGACCAGCGTCTCGTTCGGACGCCCGGCCTCGAACAGTTTCATCGGCGGGATCTGCAAGCCTTCCTCGTAGATCTCGCGCGCATGCAGCGAATCCTTGGTGCCGCCGATATCCGAGACATGCCCGACCGTTCCCATCAGCCCGACCAGCCGCCCATCGCGGAAGGCTGGCGTGACGATGGCGATGTCGAACAGGTGGCCCGCGCAAAGCCACGGATCATTGGTGATCAGCACGTCGCCGGGTTTCAGCGTTTCGGCCGGATAACGCTTGAGCAGCGCCTTGACCGCACGCGGCAGGGTCAGGTTGAAGACCGGCATGGCGCGCGGGCTATGCGCCAGCGTCTCGCCATCGCGGTCCAGCAATTCGCAGGCGAAATCCTGAGCCTCGGCGATGACCAGCGAAAAGGCCGTGCGGCAGACCGTCAGCCACATCTCCTCGACGACATTGACGAGCCGCGACCACATGATCTCCAGCCCGATCGGATCGGCCTCGATCCGTGCCACGGCCTCGGCCCGCGACATCTCGGGCGTGACCAGCGCTTCGCCAGCCTTCACGGCTCCGATCTGCACGCAAAGGTTCAGGCCCGCGTCAATGGTCACGCTATCCGCCGGTCCGACCACCGTGGTCGATTCACGTTCCTCGATGATCGCGGGACCGTTGATGACATCGCCTGCGCCAAGGGAATAACGGTCATAGACAGCCGTGCTGAACTCGCCCTCGTCGAACCAGCACTGACGATGCCCCTTGATCTTGGCCTCCATGTCTCCGCCGCCCGCGGCCCCTGTCAGCGCAAGCTGCGGCGTCGGCCCGGCTACCCGGACACGGAAATTCACCGTCTCGAAGCGCGCGCCCTCGAAAGGCTCGGCATAGCGGGCGGAATAGGCGCGGGTGAAAGCCTCGCGGATGGCAGGCAGTTCAGCCTCGCCGATCTCGCCATCGGGCAGATCGACCGAGATGTCATGCATCTGCCCCACGAGCCGCATATCCGCGCTGCGTTCGATCACCGCGTCCTCGCGTGCGATCCCGGCGCGGGTCAGGTGGTGCAACCCTTCCTCTTCCAGATCCCGCAGCAACCCGTTCAATGCCGCCGCATCGAAACCCGGCGCCAGTTCGATCCGCATCGAGCGCACCCCGTCATAGGACAGTGGCGCCGCAAGGAACCCGAGCGCCGAGGCCGCACCGGATGCGGGCGGGATCAGCACCGAGGAAATCCCCATCGCCCGCGCCACATCCGTGGCATGGGCAGGGCCGGCGCCGCCGAAGCCGACCATGGAATAGGCGCGCGGATCCTTGCCACGCTCGACCAGATGCACCCGCGCGGCAGCGGCCATGCTTTCCACGACAACCTTGTGAATGCCCAGGGCTGCCTTTTCGACACCCAGGCCAAGCGGCTCCGCCACACGCGCGATGGCTGTCCGTGCCGCCTTAAGGTCCAGCTTCATCCGTCCGCCCAGGAAAAAGCCCGGATCGTAATAGCCCAGCACCAGGTTGGCATCGGTCACCGTCGGCTGTTCACCACCCATGCCGTAGCAGGCAGGGCCGGGATCCGAGCCCGCCGAATGCGGCCCGACTTTCAGCAGCCCGACCTCGTCGATTGCCGCGATCGAGCCGCCACCGGCACCGATCTCGATCATCTCGATCACCGGTGCCTTGATCGGCAGGCCCGAGCCCTTGGTGAAACGGTGAACCCGTGCCGCCTCCATCATCGGCGAAATCTCGGCCCGGCCATCCTCGATCATGCAGGCCTTGGCAGTTGTGCCGCCCATGTCGAAGGAAATGACGTCCTTCTGTCCCGCCGCCTGCCCGAACAGCGCCGTCGCCAGCCCGCCACCGGCCGGTCCACTCTCCAGCAACCGGATCGGGAAGTCGCGCGCCGTCTCCAGCGACACCAAGCCGCCCGCAGAATGCATAAGACGCAGCGCCCCGTCAAAGCCCGATTCGCGCAGGGCGCCTTCCATCTTGGTCAGGTAGCGGTTCATCAGCGGCTGCACGAAAGCGTTGGCGCAGGTTGTCACCGCGCGCTGATATTCGCCCATCTCGGCCACCACCTCGGAGGACAGCGAAACCAAGAGTTCCGGGAAGGCGGCCCGGACGATTTCGGCCGCGCGCTGCTCATGCGCGGGGTTGATGTAGGAATGCAGGAAAACCAGCGCGATGGCCTCGCAACCCTCGGCCACCAGCTTTTCGGCGGCGGTCAGGACCGCGCCCTCGTCCAGAGGCGTCACCACCTTGCCCTGCGCCGTCATCCGCTCGTCCACCTCAAGCCGCAGATCGCGGCTGACCATCGGATCGGGGAAGCTCACGAACAGGTCATAGATATCGTAACGCTGCTCGGTGCCCATCTCCAGGATATCACGGAAGCCCCGCGTCGTGATCAGCCCGACCGGGGCCCCCTTGCGTTCGATCACCGCATTGGTGACCAGCGTGGTGCCATGCACGATCTCTGACACATCGGCGTGCCCGATCCCTTCCATGTCCAGCAGTTCCTGTAATCCCAAAAGCGCCGCCTCCGAGGGATCATGCGGCGTCGTCAGGCGCTTGTGCAGTTTGACCGAGGCCTGCTCGCCGTCATACAGCACGAAATCGGTGAATGTGCCGCCGATATCGAAACCGACGCGCCAGCGATGTGATGAAGCATTCATCCGGGTCTTCCTCTTT
The DNA here is from genome assembly GCF_003007735.2 of Paracoccus methylarcula. Classification (GTDB taxonomy): domain Bacteria; phylum Pseudomonadota; class Alphaproteobacteria; order Rhodobacterales; family Rhodobacteraceae; genus Paracoccus; species Paracoccus methylarcula. The sequence continues at coordinate 152,622 of NZ_PXNQ02000001.1, read as the reverse complement.
CTCAGATCCTGGGCGGGACGAAGGCGGTATCGCCCAACTCGCCCGCGATTCTTGCGGCCCCTTCGGAGAGGGCGGCGATCATCTCGTCGCGGCCTTTGTCATCGACGAGGGAATGGGGATAGACGATGCACAGACTGACCGCCTCTTCGGTGGCCGGATCGCCCACCGCGATGGCAATCGCGTCGACGCCGGGCGTGGCCTCCTGGCTGGACAGCGCGAAACCGTCGCGGCGAATATCGGCGAGCTTTTCGTCAAGTTCCGCCGGCATATCCCGCCCGGCAAACAGTGCCCGCACTTCGTCACCCGTCAGTCGGGCCAGCAGCGAGCGTCCCGTCGCGCTCTCATGCGCCGTCAGCCGGCGACCGATCGCACCCACGACACGCAACGCATTGGTGCCGGGAAAATCGGCGACGCCGGTGACCTCCAGCCCCTCGCGTATCGAGACATAGCCGGTATGGCCGAAACGCTGCGACACCTCGCCCACGGCCTCGCCGGCGCGGGCGATCAGGTTCGACGAACTGCGATAGGCGGTGCCGAGATCCAGCATCAGCCGGCCCGGACGATGCCGATAACTGTCGCCAATGGTCTCCAGCAACCCGGCTTCGCGCATGGCCTTCAAAAGCCGCGAGGCATTGGCCTTGGGAATGCCCAGCCTGCGCACGACCTCGGTCACCGTCAGGTCGGGACATTCCTTGCTGAAACATCTCAACACATCCGCGGCATTCTGAAGTATGGACATGGCCTCCCCGCACGATGTTCCATAAAATGGAACCAATGTTCCGATTCATGCAACTTCATGTGCCAGACGGTCGATTCGGTCAACAAGAAAATTCGGCGGCGCCGTCTCGGACGCGATGACCAGCGGACATGGTAGTGAATACGGCATGAGAAGACGGCCCTTGCCCACCAGATGGGCAGAGCAGGACCGGATCTTATGCAAGATAGTGAAAATCAGGCCTTAATTACGCCCGGTGACCAAGGCGGTCCGCCAGTCCCACGGCTCGCGGCGGGACTGCCGATGCTTGTGGCCTATCGCATGAAGGGAGGGAGGGGGATCAATCGGCATGGCCGGAATTGCCGGTCGCGCGACCTGACCTGTCGGTCACTTGCCGCCGTCCGAAGAGCCATCCAGCGCCGCAAACCCCGCCTTTTGACGCGCGGTCCAGCTGAGATGCAGCCGCAGGCCGGTCTCGGTCGCCTCTTCTCGCTCGACCACGCCCGCCTCGTGCAACCATGCGCGGCGGCGGCCATCACTGAAAGGCAGGGTGACGATATCGGTGCCGCGGGCCTCGTCCAACGCCCGTGTCAGATGCGCATCTATGGCGATAACCAGATCGTCCAGCCCCTCGCCGCTCAGCGCGCTGACCGCCTGAACCCCTTCGGTCCGGGCATCGGTGCGCCGCAAGGCCGAGCGGGTATCCTCCGACAAGGCATCGATCTTGTTCCAGACCTCGATCAGTTCGACATCCTCGTCCACGCCGAGGCTACCGAGGATCTCGGCCACATCCGCCGCCTGCTCTTCGGTTTCCGGGTGGCTGATGTCGCGGACATGGAGGATCAGATCGGCCTCGAGCACCTCTTCCAGCGTGGCGCGGAACGCCGCGACCAGTTCGGTCGGCAAATCCGAGATGAACCCCACCGTGTCCGACAGGATGATCTTGCGCCCGGAGCTGCCGCCGCCCGCATCCGGCAACCGTATCGCCCGCATGGTCGGGTCCAGCGTGGCGAAAAGCATGTCCTTTGCCATCACCTCGGCCCCGGTCATCCGGTTGAACAGCGTCGATTTCCCCGCATTGGTATAGCCGACCAGGGCCACGATCGGGTAAGGCACCTTGGCCCGCGCCGCACGGTGGAGCGTCCGGGTCTTGACGACACGTTCAAGCTGTCGCCGGAGCCGGGTCATTTGCTCGTCGATGGCGCGGCGGTCGGCCTCGATCTGCGTCTCACCGGGGCCACCGACGAATCCAAGCCCACCGCGCTGTCGTTCCAGGTGGGTCCAGGCGCGCACCAGCCGTGTCCGCTGATAGGACAACGCGGCAAGTTCCACCTGCAGCACACCCTCGCGCGTCCGCGCCCGGTCGGCGAAGATTTCCAGGATCAGCCCGGTCCGGTCCAGCAGCTTGACGTCCCAGGCCTGCTCCAGGTTACGTTGCTGCACGGGACTGACCGGACCATCGACCAGCACCAGATCCGCTTCGGCGGCTTCAAGGCGCTCTCCGATTTCCGCCAGCTTGCCCTTGCCGAACAGGGTGCCGGGATTGGGTTCACGCAGCCGGGCGACCTCTTCGCCGATGATCTCGATCCCCGGCAGGGCATGTGCCAGCGCCACGGCTTCGGCCAGCGCATGCTCGGGCTCACGCCGCTGCGTGCGGGCATGGCCCAGATCGGGATGGATCACATAGGCGCGGGTCGGGCTGGCCTCGGTCGAGGTCGGTTCGGCCAATCAATCCTCGCCTTCATAGAGCGAAATCGGCTGGCCCGGCATGATCGTGCTGATCGCATGCTTGTAGACAAGCTGAGACTGCCCGTCGCGGCGCAAAAGCACGCAGAAATTGTCGAACCAGGTGATCACGCCCTGCAACTTGACACCGTTGATCAGGAAGACCGTCACCGGCACCTTGGCCTTGCGGACGTGATTGAGAAAGGCGTCCTGCAGGTTTTGCTTATCGTTGGCCATTTGTTTTCTTGTCCGTTTTCTTGCTGTCGGGCATCAAGCAACATCTATGCGAGTGCCGCCGACCTTGCAAGCACGGCGCGTCATCGGCAGGACCCGCGCGACCGAACTGCAACTCTGGCTGGCACACATCCGGCAGGAACGGATCAACGCCGCCAGAAATCCGGCGTGAACAGCGCCAGAATCGCCAGGGTTTCCAGCCGTCCGACAACCATCGCACCGGCCAGAACCGTTTTCGTCATGACGGAAAGCCCCGACCAGCCCTCCCACGGGGCCGATGCGACGCCCGCGGTTCCCTCGAAAACGGGCGTCAGCGGAATCGCCGATGCCAGCGGCCCGGTATTGGTCAGGGCCGCGATCGACAGGATCGTCGCGGTCTCGAACTCGATCTGCTGGATCGACACCAGAATCACTGTCACCGCGATCGAGGCCGCGAACAGCATGAAGAAGATGAAGGCCAGATACGCCCCCTCGCGGCGCAGCCGCCGTGCCATCCGCCCCCCTCCGGCAACGGAGCTGGGATGGATGATCCGTTCCATCTCGCGTTCGCCGTGACGCGCCAGCGCATAGATGCGCAACAGCTTGACGCCCCCGGCGGTGGTTGCGACCCCTCCGCCCATGATCGCAAGCCCGGCAAGGATGAGGCCCGGGCTCGACAATCCCGACCAGGCCCGCGCGCCCTGCCAGTCGGTCGAACCCCACCCAGTGGTCGTCAGATAGCTCAGCGCGCTGAACAGGCCGCCCCACAAGGCCGACAATCCCATCTGGATATCGGCCAGCAAGAGCGGGGTGTCCGGATCCTCCGCACCGATTTCGATGGCCGCAAAGAAATGCCTGGCGAACAGGACCAGGGCGACCAGGATCACGACCCCTGCGGCAAGCCTCAGCTCGGGGTCGCGGATCATGCGCTCGGTCGCCCGCAATTCGCCGCCCCCGGGCCAGAACCTGCGGGACAGCGCCGGGATCAGGAACAGGAACACCGCCATCTCGCCAGGCACGCCGGAACTTTCCCCGGCCGGACCGAGCGTCGGGGTGATGCCGCTGGTCGACAGGGTTCCCAGGGCCCGGCACAGCGCCACCAGCGAATCGTCCCCCAGCAGCAAAAGCACCAGCCACAACACCAGGGTCAGCCCGGCATAGACCGGGAACACGTCACGCCCCGCCCGGATCAGGCGATAGGCGGGATCGGTCAGCTCGGTCTGGAAGGCCGGCGAGGACAGATGCGATACCGGCTGACGCGGATTGGCGCTTTCGGGCAGGCGTTCGAATTGTTCGCTGCGGCCATAGGGCGAAGACATGATCTCGAACCCGCCGACCCGCAGCGGCGCAAGGATGGCAATCGCCGCGACCAGCATGAACAACCCTCCCATCCAGCCGACCAGGGCCCGCCACAGATGCAGCGGCGCCGGCAGCAGATCGGCGGAGTAAAGCGACGCACCGGTGGTTGTCAGCGATGACACCATCTCCCACCAGGCATTGAAAAGCCCCGTATCGGGCAGGCTTTCGGCAAAGGGAAAGGCAAGGATCACCGGCAGCAGCGCCACCGCAGCAACGCTGGTCAGCAACATGTTGCGTGCCTGCTGTCGCTTGGGATTGGCGGCAGTCGCCAGCCCCACCATGCCGGAGAATGTCAGGCACAGAAGCGCCGCGTAGAAGAAATTCCGGGCGATGGCGTCTTCGTCGATGGACGAGGCGTAAACCGCCGGGACCAGCATCGCCAGCGCCGCGATCAGGGTCAGCAGGATCAGGATATGCAAGCGCAGGAGGATCGACACCGCCACGCCCTCAGAAGAAGTCGATCGAGACCTGCAACAGGCGCTCGACCTCGGGCACGTCATGGGTCAGGGCAAAGATCAGCACGATATCGCCCTCTTCGATCCGCGTGTCCGACGAGGGCTTGACGATCCTGTCGCCCTTTTGCACCGCGCCGATCAGGACGCCTTCGGGGAATTCGATATCGCGGATCGCCCGGCCCGACATGGGCGAGGTCGACAGCACCTGCGCCTCCATCACCTCGGCCTCGGCATCGCCGATGGAATAGATGTCGCGGACCCGGCCATGGCGGATATGACGCAGGATCGTCGAGACGGTGGTGCTGCGCGGATTGATATATGCGTCGATATCCAGCGCCCCCATCAGCGGCACCAGCGTGGGATCGTTGATCAGCGCGATGGCCATCTTGGTGCCTGCCTGCTTGGCCCGGATCGAGGCGAGGATGTTGGTCTTGTCGTCATCCGTCACCGCCAGGACCGCGTCGGTGATCGGCACCGAGGCCTCTTCGAGCAGCTCGGCCGACAGGCCGTCGCCATGCAGGACGATGGTGCGCTCCAACCGGTCGGCGGCGAATTCCGCGCGTGCCCGATCAAGTTCGATGACCTTGGCGCGGATCCGGTCGGGCCGCGCCTCGAGCGCGCGGGCAACGGAAAGACCCACGTTTCCGGCACCGATAATCGCCACGCGTTCCTGCTTTCGCGCAGGCTTTCCGAATATTTCCAGGGTGCGGGCCACATCGTCGATATGGGAGAAGACATAGATCTGGTCACCGGCGAAAAGCTGGTCCCCCGCATCCGGCGCAAAGAGCCGCCGGTCACGGCGTACACCGGCGACGATGGCCCGCAGGCTGGAGAAAATCTCGTTCAACTGCCGCAGCGGCGTGTTCAAGGCCGGGCAATCCTCTTCCAGGACGATACCGAGAAGTTGCATCTTCCCGTCAAGGAAGGTCTCGACATCGAAGGTCGAGGGAGCATCGAGGCGCTGAAGGGCGGCCTTGGCGACCTCGCGCTCGGGGCTGATGACCACATCGATGGGCAGGTGGTCGGTGCGGTAGAGATCCGAATAGATCGCGTCCAGATAGGCGCTGGAGCGCAGCCGGGCAATCTTGCGCGGAACCTGGAAGACCGAATGGGCGACCTGGCAGGTGACCATGTTCACCTCGTCGGAATAGGTCGCGGCGATGATCAGGTCGGCATCGCGCGCGCCCGCCCGGTCCAGCACGTCGGGATGGCTTGCAAAACCGGTCACCCCCTGGACATCCAGCGCATCCGTCGCGCGGCGGATCAGCTCTGCCTTGTTGTCGATGACGGTGACGTCGTTGCGCTCTCCCGACAGGTGACGGGCGATCTGCCAGCCGACCTGACCTGCGCCGCATATGATGATTTTCATGCCAGCCCTCGTCCAGCCGCCGCAATCCGGTTCCGTTCATGCCTATGCCGCTCCGGCCATGGACGCAACCGGAGACAGCGCCCGGTCAAACAGGTGACCGGGAAAGGCAGGCTCGGCGTGACGCCCGCGCCACCATCGTGACGTTCCGAGGGCAGGATATGGAAATGCCCTGCTTGCGATCGGAACGAATGGCTCGTTATCCCCCCGACATTGTCCCTACCATATGATCTGCCGCTGCTTTAAGCCTGCATCCGGTTCCCGGAAAATGGTTTCCAGATCCGGAGCCGATGAAACAAGTCATCCAAGAGAGCTCATTGATGAAACCCATTTTATTTCTATGCATAGCTGCGATTCTACTGGCCGCCGGCTCCTATTTGCACTTCGCGGGTTCTATGGTCCCTGCTGCCGATCAGCAGCGATGCGAAGGGATTGTCGCGGATATCTACGGGGATAGCGAAGAAGCGGCCACGTCGCTTGCCGGGCAATGCGACCAGCCGGGAATGGTGGCCATGATGGATGCCAGGGCAAATAACCTTGGCGCCGAGGAAGCGGCAGAGGCGATCTCATCCGCCAATGGCGGCCTTATCGGAACTTTCCTGCCCTATGCGCTGATCGGTGCGGGCATCGGCGCCTTGGGAGGCGCGTTCGCCGCCTTTCGCCAGCGCCGCGGCAATCCGGAAGGCCGGGCCTGAAACCCGTCTCGACACGCGGGATCGGCACCCTGCAGGACACTGCGCGCTTCCTGCAGGGTGAGACCGCTCATGCGCCAGGCTTGTATGCCCCCTGGATAAAGAACGAAGAGCCGTATCGCGCATCGGTTGGCGTCAAGCCGCCACGGTTTCCTTGTCCAACAATGCCTCGACGCTGTAGCCGGCCTTCTCCGGATCGAGCGCATGCAGCAGGAAGGCGGGAAGCTCCCGGCAATGCCGCTCGAATTCGGCAGAGGAAGTCATCGCCGGGTCTGCTTCGAGATAGAGCGACATGCCAGAGCCGTCCACGCCGGAACGGAAGGTGATGTTGAACCCGTCCGCCGGGCCGTTCGACAGGACGTGACGCTCGCAGATGCAGCCGTCGAATTCCGGCGGATCAAAGGGCAGCACATTGACCAATGGCGAAAAGAAGAACCGGCTGCCCCCACAGACACCGCGGTCGGCGGCGAGTTGTTCAACCCGGTAGCGCCCATGTTTCCGCATCCGGCGCAGGTCGCCCGACAGGCGCGCGACATGATCCGCCAGCGTCTCGCCATCCGGGATATCGACCAGCAGCGGCAGGATATTCACCGCAAGCGCCGGAATCGCGGCGGCGACACTGCCCATCCGGCTCATGAAAGGCAGCCATAATGGCAGGGTGGCGCCGGAAAAGGGCAGCCGCCGCGCGAGATAGGCGCCAGACAGCAGCACCAGCAGGTCGGGCCAGCCGATCTTCAGCCGCTCGGCGCAACCCTTCATTCGCTGCGGGAAATCGCCGGGCAAGGCGCAATCCGCCGCCAGGCCCTCGGTGCCGTAATCCTCGCCGCCCTTTTGCAGAACCGGCAGCGGCAGGTCACCGTCGAGATAGGCGGCCCAGTAATCCCGGTCGGTCCGGAAACCTGGACTTTGGGCATAGGCCCGGTCTTCCTCGATGAAGCGGGCGAAGGGCAGGAAGGACTCGCCCGCCGGTCCCTTGCCGATGAGATGGTGATAGAGCCGGGCGCAGCGCTGTTCCAAAAGCAGCATGCTGTAGCCGTCCAGCACCGAGTGATGCCCGCGATTGTACCAGGTCCAGCGGGTTTCGCCCGTGCGGATCAGCCATTGCGCCGACAGCGGATCGCGGCGCAGGTCCAGGACCGTCTCGAAGTCTCCGCGCATCCGCGCCATGGCCGCACACTCCGGGTCGGGCTCGCCGCGCAGGTCCAGCTCCAGCAGGCGGGGCGCATGGGCGGGCTCGTGCCTCTGGCGAATGCTGCCATCCGGCATTTCCCGGAAACGCAAGGTCAGCGCATCGGCCTCGGCTGCGGTGCGGGTAATGGCCTCGGCCAAAGCCGCAGGGTCGGCAGGGCCTTCGATGGTCACGTAATGGGCAACGGTCGAGACCGGCTTGTCGGGGTGAAAGCAGAACTCCTCCCAGAAATCGAGTTGCGCGAGGGTCAGCGGCATCCAGCCGTCATTCTGGTCGGGCATCGGGGATCCTTTGCGATTGCGATGCTGGCGCGCGGCTGGCGGGTGGGTTTTGCCGTCAGGCCGTCTCAAGGCATAGCCGCGACATATCGCGCGCCGTGCGGCACCGGCTGAGCTGGGTCGGCCGAACTTGCTTGCCATATGCGATGGAGAGACCCTCGGCGATGGGTTTGAGATGCACGGGCCGCAGTCCCAGTGACAGCAGCGGCTGATCAGGATTGGCATCCTGGGCTGGGCCGATGACGCCAAGGCAGATATCCAGAACTTGCTGGGCCGCGTTGCCCGCTGCCGGGGCGGGCAGCGCCATCGTGGCGGGCGGTGCGGATTCGCTCAGCATCTGCCGCGCCCGGTGACGGTCGGACTTGCCATTGGCCGACAGGGGCAGCGTCTCGACCAGTTGGAAATGCGAAGGAATATGCGATTCCGGCAAATGCTCGCGGGCATAGATGCGCAGATCGGCGACGGGAATCGCAGCATCCGCGACATAGAGGGCCGCCAACGTGACATCCGCACCCTCGCCGCAATCCACCGCCATGACGTGACGGATGGAGGGATGACCGATCAGGCCGATCTCGACATCGGCAAGCGACAGGCGAACACCCCGGATCTTGACATAGCCGCCCACGCGCCCGGCAAAGACGATGCTGCCATCATCGCGGTAATATCCCAGGTCACCGGTGCGGAAGGCACGGACCGGCAGGCCCCGATCATCGTTCAGGGTGACGAAATCCTCGCCCCCGATCCGCCCGCCCGACAGATAGCCGAGCGCGAGATTCACCCCTGCCGTATGGATGCGACCGACAACACCTGCCGGGCAATGCTCCCCCGTATCGGTGCAGATGAAATAGCTGTTGCCCGGCAATGCGCGGCCATAGGGGATAGTGCCGGTGTCATCCGCGCCGATCTCGTGCCAGATGCTCCAGATCGTGGTTTCGGTCGGGCCGCCGAGCGAGACCATCCGCGTCTGCGGCAGCAGCCCGCGCAGGGTCGAGATCGTGGCAGGCTTGATGTAGTCGCCACCCTGTGCGACCAGCCTCAGACTGTCCAGCTCCCCGGGCTGGCGGCAAGCCAGCAGCATTTCGAGAATCGCCGGAACCGAGCACCAGATCGTCACCCCATGCCGCCGGATCAGGCGGCACCAGTGGATTGCGTCCTTCTCGCGGTCGGGCATGACCAGTGTCGCACCGGCAGAGAGAGTGCCGAAGAGGTCGAACACCGACATGTCGTGATGCAGCGGGGTGACCGAAATTGTCACGTCTTTGGGTCCGATTTGCCAATTTTTCCGCGTGGCGGCGATAGTATTGGCAGTGGCGCGATTGGTCAGCACCACGCATTTCGGCCGCCCCGTCGTGCCGGAGGTATAAAGGTAATAGGCGGGTTCCTGCGAGAGGCTGCGGCGGAGCAGGGTATCCGGGTCGGCCGGGCGCGCATCCGACGGTATCGTCAGCAGCGTCTCGGCTAAAATCGAGGGAAAATCGTCAACCTCGTCCGAGGCGACGATCAGGGCCGGATCGCAGTTTTCCAGCAGATAGCGGCGGCGTTCCACCGGCGCGGAGGCGTCGATCGGCACCCAGATCAGCCCCTCCAGGGCACAGGCCAGTTGCAGCGCAAGATGCTGCGGACCGCGCGGCAGGCAGATCGCCACCACATCGCCCTCTGCCAGTCCCCGAACCCGCAATCCGCCGATTGCCGATGCCACCATGCGGCCAAGCTGCGCATAGCTGACAGATTGCGTCCCGTAATGCAGCGCCGTTTGCGCGCAGTCGCCGTCAAAGAGGTTCCGGGCGATGGCCGACAGGAAATCCACCTCCGGTTCGGCCAGCATGTCCTGCATGGCGTTGTAGCGATAATGATCCAGTGCCAGCACCTCATGCGCGGCAAGCTCCAACGCGCCCCTGCCGCAGACAGCCCGGATCGCCCGGCCCATGGCGGCAAGCATCTCTTGTGCGAGTGCCTCGTCAATCGCCCGTGCGGCATGGTCGATATTCAGCTCCAGCCCACCTTCGGCATCCAGGGCCAGCCTCAGATCCAGGGCCACCTGCGGTGTCTGGGTCAGGCCACGGATCAGCCGCATCGGGCCAGGGGCGGGACGTTCCCACCCCATCCCGTTGGTCAGCACCACTGGCAGGGGCAGCGCGCCGCTCCCTGCGTTCATCAGCAGCCGCCCGATCTCGGGCCCGCTGAACGCGGTCTGTTCCAGCCCGGCCATCATGTCGGCCTGGCATGCTGCGGCCCGTTCAGACAGCGTGCCCCGTGTCGCGTCGAAACGCAGCGGAATGAAGGTCGAAGCATTCTGCGTTCCCGCCCCTCCGGCTGTGGCATCCGGCGGAGTCACGGGCACCGCGACGCATAGCTGCCCGTCAGTCGTCCAACGCGCCAGCACGTCAAGCAGGATTGCGGTCAGGACTGAGTTCAGGAACAATCCCTGCCCGGCGCCGATACGGCGCAACTGCCCCAGCACATCCCGAGGCAAACGCAGGCTCTGACGGCGATAGCGGGAGCTGTCGATCCCTTCCAGCGGAGCAAGCCATGGCAGGCGCGGCGGGGTTTCGAGCCCGGCCAGGTAATCGCGCCAGTAAGCGGCGGCCCTGCGGCGGGCGGCGGGATCCAGACGTGGCCGGGCAGCGGAAGGCTGTGCCTTCAGCGGCGCAGCGTCGAACATCCGCGCCAGCAGCGAACAGATCGACTGCCCATCCAGGATCAGCGCGTCGAAGCGCGCGAAAACCACCACCGGATCGCGGTCATCGGGCATCAGGAAGGCCCGCACATGCCAAAGCGGACCGTCGAGCTCGAACAGGGCATGGGCATATTCGTCGCGCAGCCCGTCAACCTGCGCCTTGGCCTCGGCAAGCGGTAGATGACGCAGATCCGTCACCTCGAATGGCAACTCCATCCCAACCTCTTGGCAGGTCAGGCCAACCGGGTCGATCCGGGTACGCAGGGCCGGATTGACCGACATCAGCTCCGCCAGCCGCGCGCGCAGATCGGCTATCCTCAGTTCGCCACGGTACTCGCGGAATTTCTGCATCGCCACGCCGCCCAGTGGCAGATGCGCCTCGCGCCCCATCAGATAGGCCTGTTGCAGCATCGTCAACGGCCGCCGGGCGGTATCCTGCCATGCCGCAAGAGGCAGCTCCGCTGCCTCGGGATTGGCCGCTAGATAGCGGGCCGAGGCAACAAAACGGTCAAACAGTTCGCGCGCCCAGGCTTCGCTGACCCGATCTGTCCGCAGGTCCCAGTTGACCAGCAGCCCCTCGGGCAGCATGCCTAGCTGCACGTCCAGGGCAACCTGCGGTGCCTGCGACATCACCCAGACCATCGGCCCGAACAACCGTGACGCCACCGGCCCCAGGATCACCCGCCCCGACAGGTCCAGCCCGGCAGTGAACACCACCGGCGCAGTCTCGATCGTGCCTCGCAGCCGTGACAGGTCACGCAGCACCGAAGTGCCGGAATAGCCTCGATGCGAGAGCGCGGCGAACAGGTCCTCCTGCTGCCTCCGGCACAGCGAGGCAAAGGGCAGATCGGCAATCTCGATTCCCAGCACGAGCAGATCGGAAATATCGCCCACCGCCGCCGGATCACCACCGTCACGCAGGAAGGTCGGTAGGTTCAGCCGAAACCTTTCCTGCCCGATAGCCTTGCCCAGATGCGCCGCGAACAGCGTCATCATCAGCGCCGAGAAGGTGACGCGGCTGCGCCGGGCCACCTGCCGCAGCGCCTGTGCTTCGGCGGTGGTCAGCAATGAGAAAAGCCGCAAACTCGCAGGCTGGCCACCGGTGCCTTCGGGCAGGGCAGGCGCCTCGAACAATGTTGCCAATCGATCACGCCACCAGTCCCGATCCTCCGGGCTGGTTTGACGCAGCGGCGGGGTTGCCCGGCGTGACGGTTCTTCGCCCTCATAAGCTAGCGCCAGATCTTCGACGATCTGCCCGAAACAGGACGGATCCGCCGTGATCATGTCCAGATCGAGATGCAGGCGCGCGCGCTCCGGCCCCAGCAGGCTAAGCGACAGCTGCATCCCCGCCCCCTGATCCAGGGCCAGCCGCTGATGGGATTTCCGCTGCCGAATCATCTCGAGTCTGCGCTCTTGCCCGGCAAGAGGCAGATCGCGCAGGTCTTCGACCTCCAGCGACGGAGGCGCGGCGTGAAAGGGCATCCCGTCGGCATCCACCGCGACGGACAGGGCTGGATGAGCGGCGAAAAGCCGCCCAATGGCGTCCTGCAGCCGCTGCGGATCCAGCGATCCGGTGTCGAATTCGGCATAGAGATGCGCCGAAACGCCCTCGGTCGCGCGGGGGGAATGCCCCCAGACCCAGTAGGCGGCTTGCATCGCGGTCAAGTCCTGCATGATGTCCTGTCGGGATGGTTGACAAATCATGATAAAAATACTCAGTTATAATCGGCGGTCAACACGCACCGAAGCCACGGGCAGATTTCAGCCCTCAGCCAGACATCGAACGACAATCGCATCAGGTGACTTATGGTTGAGTTTACCCCCTGGCCGGAGGCGCTGGCCGATCGCTATCGCGAGCTGGGCTATTGGATCGGGCGCCCCCTGCATCATGCCGTGACCCGGCAGGCGCAGGAGCGCCCCAAGGCGATTGCAGTGATCTGCGGCGATCGCCGGATCGATTACGGGGAATTGCACCGGGCATCCTCCGCATTGGCCGCACGATTGCAGGCGGCCGGGTTGCGTCCCGGGGATACCGCATTGGTGCAGCTGCCGAATGTCGCGGAATTCTACATGGTGTTCACGGCACTGATGAAAGCCGGGATCGTGCCGCTGAACGCGCTGTTCACCCATCGCCGGACCGAGCTTTCGGCCTACGCCGAACAGATCCGGCCTCGCCTGCTGATCGCCGCACGAGAGCATGAGCTGTTCCGAGATGATCGTTTCGCAAAGGAATTGCGGCGATTCTCACCGGACATGCTGACCCTGTTCCACGGCGAGCTCGATACCGGTCATTCGCTGCAACACTGGCTCGCGGGTCCAGTGCCGCAGGGTTTTGACGAAACCCCTACCTGCCCGGATAGCGTGGCCTTCTTCCAGCTTTCCGGAGGCAGCACCGGCACGCCAAAGCTGATCCCCCGCACCCATGACGATTATGACTACAGCATCCGCGAAAGCGCTGCGATCTGCGGATTGACGCCGGAAACCCGCTATCTCTGCGCCATGCCCGCGCCGCATAACTACCTGATGAGTTCGCCCGGCGCGCTTGGTGTTTTCCATGCGGGTGGAACCGTCGTCCTGGCGGCCAACCCCGATCCGGCGCCGTGCTTCGACCTGATCCGGCGGCATCGGGTGACGATGGCCGCATTGGTGCCCTCGGCGGTGCTGCTGTGGCTGGAGGCCGCCGAGCGCGACAATTCCGCCCTGGCCTCGCTGCAACTGGTGCAGGTGGGCGGTGCGAGCTTTGCCGAGGCGACCGCCCGCCGGGTGCCCGGAACACTGGGCTGCACGTTGCAACAGGTATTCGGCATGGCCGAGGGGCTGGTGAACTACACCCGCCTGGACGATCCTGCCGAGCGCATCTTTACCACGCAGGGCCGCCCGATCAGTCCCGATGATGAAGTTCGGGTCATTGGCCCGGACGGGCACGACCTGCCGGATGGCAAGGCCGGATTGCTGGCGGTGCGGGGGCCTTATACCTTCCGCGGCTATTATCGCAGCCCCGAGCACAACGCCCGCAGCTTCGATGCCGACGGTTTCTATTTCACCGGCGATATCGTCGAACGCACAGCCGATGGCTATCTGCGCGTCGTCGGGCGGGTCAAGGACCAGATCAATCGCGGCGGCGAAAAGATCGCCGCCGAGGAAATCGAGCACCTTCTTCAACGCCACCCCGCCGTGCACGCCGCCGCTCTCGTGGCGATGGGCGATGCGCGTTTGGGAGAGCGCAGCTGCGCCTTCATTGTCGCCCGTGACAACATCAAGGCGGCGGATTTGCGGCGGCACCTGATCGCGCAGGGGATCGCCGAATACAAGCTGCCGGACAGGGTCCGCTTCATCGAGCAGATGCCGCTGACCCCGGTGGGCAAGACCGACAAGGTGAGACTGCGCGAGATGCTGATGCGGGAAGATATCGCATGCGCATGAAATCATGAAAATGAAAGGATTTTCCAGAATGACCGAGACACTTTCCGATCTCGATTGGCTGCAAGCCCGTGTCACCGAGCTGATCGAGGATGAGGACAGCATCGATCCCGACGAAAGCCTGATCTTCTACGGTCTCGATTCGATCCGCGTCATGACCCTGGCCGGGGAGTTGAAAGAGCGTGGCATCCAGGTCAGCTTCGAGGAACTGGCCCGCACTCCAACCCTGAACGCATGGTCGGCCCTGATCCGCGAACGCCGCGCCGGGTGACCGGCCTTACCCTTGCGCTGCGGCAGGTGGGCGGCGAGACGGGGATGCCCTTGCCCGCGGCAATCGCCGCTGCCCGCCCCCCGAGACGGGTGGAATATGTGGCCGGCAGGATGGCGGCGCAGGTAGCCCTGCATCGGCTGACCGGGCAAGCCGCCCTTGTCGGCATGGGCCCCGACCGGTTGCCGGTATGGCCCGAAGGCATCATCGGCTCGATCAGTCACAACCGGCAGAACGCCGTCGCCCTGGCCGCCTGCGCCCGGCGCTACCATGCGGTCGGGGTCGATATCGAAACGCTGATGGATGCCGTCACGGCGCGCGAGGTCCTCCCGGTGCTCGGCCCGGTCGGGGCGGAGGATCCGCTGAACCTGACACTTGCCTTCTCGGCCAAGGAAAGCCTGTTCAAAGCGCTTTATCCGCATGTCGGCTTTTTCGGCTTCGAGGATGCGCGCTTCGATCCCCCCTGCGCGCTGGTGCTTACGCGGGACTTGTCACCCGACTGGCCAGCGGGACGCCGCTTTACGGTCAATTGCCGGATCGGGCACGGGCGGGTGCTGACATGGGTCGCGCTTCAGGCGCGCAATGTCGCCCCGCCATCGACATATAGATCCGCCATGGTGATCTGCCCGGCCTGATCGGACAACAGGAACATCGCGGCGGCAGCGATATCCTCGGGCGTGGCCAGCTTGCCCAACGGGATGCCGGTGCGGAAACCGGCCGGATCGCCGGCAATCACCCTTTCGGCACCATTGTCATCGGCCCACATCCCGGTCTGCATCGGCGTCAGCGTCGAACCCGGCGCAAGGATATTGCAGCGGATTCCATGCGCCGCCAGTTCCAACCCCACGCAGCGCGTCAGCATCGCCACCGCCGCCTTCGAGGCCGCATAGGCCGCCATGTGCTGCCGGGGGATCCCCGCCGCGTTCGAGCCGATCACCACGATCGCCCCCCTGCCCTGCGGAACCATCACCCTGCCCAGAGCCTGAAGAATATTGAAGCTGCCCCCGGCATTGACCCCCATCACCCGGTCCCATTCGTCAGGCGTCAGGTCGAGGGCTGGCGTCGTGGACAGCACCCCCGCCGCATGAACGGCAAGCGCCAGCGGGCCGACGCTTTCCTCGGCCAATCCGATACAGCCCGCCACCGCGTCGGGATCGCTGACATCCAGCGGGTGCCAGTGAACCGTGCTGCCGTCCTGTTGCGGCAACCGCTCCAATGCCGCAGGGATGTCGGTCGCGAATACCCTGGCCCCGGCCTCGGACAGCATCCTGACCACGGCCAGACCGATCCCGCCCGCCGCGCCGGTCACGAAAGCGGCATGGCCGGAAAAACCTTCCAGTTTCATGATGTCGCCTCCAGAGCCTTGATAAAACTGCCTGTTCCGGTAACCACGCCGCTGTAACGAGCCGCCATCGACATCGCCATATCATGCCCGCTCCGGTCGAAATCGGCCTGCGCATCGGCAAGGACGAAAGGCTGGATATCACGCTGGAACGCCTCGACCGCGGTGGCGAAACAGCCGATATGCGCATAGATCCCGGCAATCGCCAGCTGATCCCGCCCACGGGCACGCATCAGATGTTCCAGATTCGAGCGCTGGAAGGCGCTGTAGCGATGCTTGACCAGGACGATATCGCCGGGCATCGGCGCCAGTTCGGCCAGAATGTCTTCATGTTCGGGAACGGCCTTCATTCCCGGCCCCCACAGATCGGCCTGCAAGCCGCGATCCTCGCGAAGCTGGCCGCCCTTCTGCGCGGTGTAGAAGACCGGCACATCCAACTGCCGCGCGGACTGCAACAGACAGGAGATATTGGCGACCACCTCGGCAAGCGGGCCGGTGCCCTGCGCGAAGGCGGCGCAGAAATACCGCTGCATGTCATGCACCAGCAGGGCCATCCGCCCGCGATCCGCCTGCCACGGCGCCTTCGAAGGGGGCAGTTCGTGCGGGACCGGCAGATCATAGGCGGCGATGGAAGGAAGAGACATCAAGGGTTCTCCGGATCAGTGTTCTCGGGCAACGCCGGTTGCGGAAGGCAGGCCAAAGGCCCTCAGCAGCGCCTCGAACTTGGCAGCGGTCTCGGCCGCCTCGGCCTCCGGGTCCGAACCGGGGACGATACCCGCGCCGCGTAAAGACGGGCTTCGCTGCCGCAAAGCTCGGCGCAGCGGATGGCCACATACCAGGCACCGTCGCCATTTGCCGCGCTCCAGCCTACCGCTCCGGCGTAGAAGCCGCGCGCCACCGGTTCCAGCCTGCGGATCAACCCGGCGGCACGGTCGCGCGGCAAGCCACAGACGGCAGGGGTGGGATGCAGGCTTCCCGCCAGGACCACCGAGGGGATATCACCGTCCTTCAACTGCCCCTCGATACGGGTGCCCAGGTGCCACATGCTGCGGGTCGAGGTCAGGCCGGTGCCCTCGGGTGCACCGAGTTCGCGGCACCAGGGAGCAAGCGTGTCGAGGATATATTCGACCACCATCGCATGTTCCCGCCGATCCTTTTCGGATGCAGCCAGGCTGCTGGCCGCCGCCGCATCCGCCCGGGGATCGCGGCTGCGCCGTGCCGATCCGGCAAGGGGAAAGGACGATACCCGCCGCCCGGCTTTTTCCACCAGCAGTTCCGGTGTCGCCCCGACAAGGGACCTTCCCTGTCGCCCGGCGCTGTCGGGCAAGGCCACCCGGTAGGCGGTGGCCGCCGGATCCTCGGTCAGCCGCGACAACAGCGCCGCCGGAGAGATCGGACGTTCGGCCTGAACCGCCAGCGTGCGGGCCAGCACGATCTTGCGCAGACCTTCGGCGCCCTTTTCCGCATCCATGATCCGCAGCGCCTCGGCAACGGCATCCGCGTATTCTTGCGCCGAGGGTTCGGCACGGACACCCACTGTCGGCGCAATCGCCATGCCGGTGGCGGCGGACGAAGTCTCGTAGCCGAGATGCTCGGTCAGCCACAGGTAATCGTCGGCATCGCGGTCGAAGGGCAGCGCCCCGCCAATCGCCGCATCCGTGCCGGCCGAGCGCCATACCGTCGCCACACGCTCTTCCAGCGTTGCGGCCGGACCGCGCGCGACCGGGCATGCGACGCCACGGCCGGTGATAAATCCGCGCGCGCCGCCAAAGGCGAAACAGGGTACAGCGGTTTCCGCCCTGTCGGGCGCGAAATCCTGCAGCATCGAGGTCATGGAGCATCCCTTCGGTTATCTGCGCCGGGCGCAGGGGTCGGGTCGGGCTTGCTCTCGCTGGCGACGGGGTTGCGGTCGGGCCAATGCGCGATCTGCTGGCGGATGAACCACTCGCTGATCTGCGCGAACAATGGCGCGATGAAATCGGGGGACAGGCCGACAAACCCGGCCCATTCGGCACGGTCGTCCAGCATTGCACGGACGCGCTCGGGCGCGGGAACCGAGCCGAGATCGGATTTGAAATCCGCCGCACGGTGAACGTAAGCGAGGCGCAGCGCCAGCAATTCGATGATCCGGCGGTCGATGCCGTCGATCCCCGCGCGGATATCGTCGAGGGAACGCGCTTCCCCCGGAGGAACCGGGTGCAGGCCGGTTTCGTCGCGTCCTGGACGGGTCATGCTGGGACATCCCCGCCGAAATGCTGCCGCTGCAACATCTCGCGCAATTGCCGCTTGTTGACCTTGCCGACGCCGGTTTGCGGGAAGGCATCGACAAAGATCACCTCGTCGGGGATCTTGAACCCGGCAAGGCCCGCATCGCGCAAATGCCGGCGCAGCGACAGCGCCGAGGGGCGTGGATCGCGCGGAATGACGATGGCGCAGGCACGCTCGCCCATCCTGTCATCCGGACGCGCCACGACAGCGGCATCCACAACCGATGGGTGGTAAAGCAACAGATCCTCGACCTCGTCCACACCGATCTTTTCTCCGCCGCAATTGATCTGGTCCTTGTCGCGGCCCTCGACGGTCAGGTAACCGTCGCTGTCGCGGCTGACGATATCGCCGCTGCGGTAGAACCCATCCGCCGTGAAGGCATCCGCATCGACATCGGGGCGATTGAAATAGCCCCGGATGGTATAGGGGCCGCGCGTCTGCAACTCACCGGTTTCGCCGGGAGCGGCCTCGACTCCGTCGGACCGGACGACCCGAACCTCGTCATATTCGGACATCGGCCTGCCCTGCGTATGGATGATGCGCTGTTCCGGGTCGTCCAGCCGGGTGTAGCAGATCAGTCCCTCGGCCATGCCCAGAACCTGCTGCAGGCGGCATCCCAGTTCCGGACCGATCCTCCGCGCTGTTGCAGGGTTGATCTTGGCGCCCCCGACCTGCAACAGTTCCAGCGACAGAGGCTCGCGCGCCGTTTCCAGCCATAGCACCGCCAATGGCGGGACCAGGGCGGTGACGGTGACGCCATGTTCCGCGATCAGCGCAAAGCAAGTATCGGGAGAGGGATTGGGCGCGATCACCACGCAGCCTCCGGACATCAGCGCCCCGAGAAACCCGGGACAGGCCATCGGGAAATTATGCGACATCGGTAGGGCGCAGAGGTAACGGGTCGCCTGCGTGAAGCCGCTGACCTTCGCCGCGCAGCGCACGTTATAGATATATTCCATATGCCGGCGCGGGATCAGCTTGGGAATCCCGGTCGTGCCGCCCGAGATCTGGAAGCAGGCGACATCCTCGGCAACCGGGCCCTCCCAATCAGCGGGGCCGTCAGGCTGGTAGAGTGCCTCGAACCCTTCTCCCAACACGATGACATGGCGCATCGAGGCCGTGGCTTTCTGAACCCGCCGGGCCATCGCAACCATGTCGAAGCCTTCGACCGTCGCCGGGATGAAACATGCCTTCGCCTCGGAAAACGCGGCGAACTGACCTATTTCCAGATCACGATGGGCGGGAAGGGCCAACACCGGCACCACTCCGAGACGGAACAACGCAAAGCAAAGCTCGACGAATTCAGCACAATTGGGAAGCTGGACGATGACCCGGTCGCCGCGGCGCAGGCCGAGAACCCGAAGCCCATGAGCTAGGGCCAGAGCGCGGTTGCGCAGTTCGGCATAGCCAAGGCGGCGCGCCCCGTCGATCACCGCCAGCCGGTCACCATGAGCCGCCACCAGGCCGTCGAGGACGTCAAAAAAGGTCTCCGCCTGCCAAATTCCCGCCGCGCGATAACCTTGGGCGGTTGCGGCGGGCCAGAATGGGCAAAGGGATTGCCAGTCAGGCGGGGTCTGGGACATGTGCCGTCCTTTCGCGCAAAACATCCAGCGGTCACGTGAACCACTTTGGCTTTGGCTAGGATGGACCGGCTGCTGTCCCGACCTTGCTTTATCTTACAATTTTGATAGGGAATATATGCCACCCAATTCCCATGGATGTAAAGAGCCATTCGGGAAGACCCGGATCACCCCATGCCCGATCACATCGGCCCCGAACAGATGGTCAAGCACTGCTGCAATTTCTTCAGGCAGCCGTGCCCACGCCCCACCAGCGAAGCGTCAACTGAAGATGACATTCGATCCGCTCGACCGCTACATCGGCGTCACCACTTTCCAGCGCCGCAATGATCTCCAGATGTTCCTGCATGGCAGGCACCACTCGGTCAGCAAGGAAGCTGCGGGCGTTCTGAATGATCGAGATACGGTTGCGATTGGCCGCATAGGCCTGTTGCAGGAACGGATTGTCGAGGCCCGAGGCCATGAAATCATGCAGGGACAGATCCGTCGCGATCGCGCGGCGCGAGAGATCGGCGGCAGGCTCGCGCCGGGCCACGGCCAGCAAGGCCTCATGCGTCGCGCGCAGTTCCGACATTTCCGGCCTGCCCGCACCAAGCAGGCGTCGCACGCCTTCCTTCTCCAATGCGGCGCGCATATCCATGCAGGCGCGGGTGGTTTCCGGTCCAGTCTCCATGATGATCACGCCGCGCTTGGGCAGAACGCTCAGCAAGGATTGTTCCTCGGCACGTTTGATCGCCTCACGCGTGGCGGCCAGCGGAAAATCGATCGTTTCGGCCAGCGCCGGCATGGTCAGAAACTCGCTACTACGCAGCCTGCCGCTGCGCAACGTCGCCAGAAGTGCCTCGAACGCCTGGTTCGATTGCAGTTCCCGTGTCGCCTTCATCGCAGATACCCTTGACCACCGAAGATAGACTTTCAAGAAATCCAGAAGAATGATTTCCGGATTCCGGCATAGTCGTCATGCTGCTATATCATGTAACATTTTACAAGAGATATAAGAACAGATGTCAGACAACTGACGCAACCAATCAGCGCCAAGCGCGCGACCATATGGGAGACGACGATGTCAGATGGTGTAACCGACAACTGCGAGGAAGAAACCGGCGGCCGCTTCCGGATGCCGCATATCTATGTGATCCTGTTCGTATTCACGGCAATCGCCGCCTTGCTGACCCATGTGATTCCTGCAGGGCAATATGACCGGATCACACTGCCGAATGGCCGCGCCGCAGTCGATCCCGAGACCTTCCGTTATATCGACGCCTCTCCGGTCGGGCTGGAGCAATTCATGATGGCCGTGCCGCGCGGGTTGATCGATGCCGCCCAGGTTGTCTTCTTCACGCTCATCATCGGTGGCATGTTCATGGTGATCCGGCGCACCGGCATCATCGATGTGGCCGTGGACAAGCTGACCCGACGCTTTGCCGGGCGCAGCGTGTTGATGATCCCGACCCTGATGATCGTTTTCGCGATCATTGCCACGCTTATCGGCACGCAGGAACTGGCATTGGTCTATGTGCCCGTGATCCTGCCCCTGATGATCGCCCTGCGCTTCGATTCGGTTGTTGCCGTGGGCACCGCCTTGCTGGCGACGACGGCGGGATTCTCTGCCGGAGTCCTGAACCCGATCAATACCGGGCTGGGCCAGACCATCGCCGAACTGCCGCTCTATTCAGGCTTTGGCTTGCGGGCATTGCTGTTCGTTGCGTTGACCGGCGCGGCCATCCTCTACCTGATACGCTACGCCCTGAAGGTCCGCGCCAATCCCGAGTTCAGCCTGATGGCGGATAGTTCGCTCGAACAGGAAAAGCGCCGCGTTTACGTCCATGATCTCGACACACCCGCGATGAGCTTCAGCAACCGCCAGAAATGGGGCGGCATCGCGGCCATCGGATTTTTCGCGATCATGGTCTGGGGCGTTCTGACGCGCGGCTGGTTCATGACCGAGATGGCTGGGCTGTTCGTGGTCATGGGAATCAGCGTGGGCCTGATCGCCGGTCTTCGCACCGGAAAGATCTGCGAGGCTTTCAACGAGGGCTTTCAGGATGTGCTGGTCGGCGCCATCATCGTCGGTCTCGCCCGCGCCGTTGCCGTGATGCTGGAGCAAGGCCAGGTCATGGACACCCTGGTCCACGGGCTTGGCAACCTGGTCGGCGGACTGCCTTCGACCTTCTCGGCCCTGGGAATGTTCGTCTCGCAACTCGGCTTCAACTTCGTCGTGCCTTCGGGCAGCGGCCAGGCTCTGGTTACCATGCCGATCATGGCACCATTGTCCGACCTGATCGGCGTGACGCGGCAAAGCTCGGTCCTCGCCTATCAACTGGGCGACGGACTTTCGAACATCCTTTATCCGACATCGGGCTATTTCATGGCAACGCTGGCTTTGGCAGGTGTGACATGGGATCGTTGGGTGCGCTTCTTCCTGCCGCTCTTCGGCATCTGGATCGCGATTTCCGCACTGTTCCTGATCTATGCACAAGCGGTGAGCTGGATCGGCTGACCTCCCTTCAGCCGATGCAGATGGCGGGCGAGGCATGTTCCCGTCCGCCATCTGCATGATTTTCGACGCAAGGTCGGTGCTGGAAGTTCCGGGTTCAAGACCGGCTCACGCACGGCATGAGCGTATTTCTCGCCGAACGGGCTGTTCTTCTACCAGGCATCCACGGCCTCAATGACCACGCGGCAACCGGCAATATTCGCCATTCAGTTGAATGCGTCGCCGCCCAATCACCGGCCGAGCAGCAGGATTTGAACATCGGCGACATTCGTGCCGGTTCCTCCGGTAATCAGAAGGTCATCGGCCAGCCTGAGCGCCGTGTAACTGTCATTGTCGGCAAGAAGTGCTTCGGGATTGGCCCCTTGGGCGCGAATCCGGTCCGCAGTCCCTGCATCGACGAGCCCACCGGCAGCATCGGTCGGGCCATCACGGCCATCTGTACCGCCTGATAGGAAAACCCAGTCCCGTCCAAGATCGGGCATCGCCAGCGCCACGCGAAGTGCAAGTTCCTGGTTCCGCCCCCCAAGCCCTTTGCCAGCAAGCGTCACCGTGGTTTCACCACCGAAAATCAGGCAGGCCGGATGGCCCTGCGGCACGGCGCATGCGGCATCGACGATAGAGGCGGCCGCATCGGACACATCTCCGGTCAGTTGGCTATCGACGATCACCGGGTTGAGCCCCGCGGCGGCTGCCGCGACCGCCTCGAGGCTTTGGCAATTCGAGCCGATCAGGTGATTTTGGGCAGCCGGAGGAGGCGCCCCTTCAACCGTTCCACGGCCGAGATGCTCGCGGACCGCTTCGGGCAAGAGCAGCCACATCCCCCGCGCTTCAAGCAGGGACCGGGCGTCCTCTCGTGTCCCGATCGGTGACACCGTCGGGCCGGACGCGATAATTTCAAGTTCGTCGCTGACGACGTCGGACAGGATATACGCGGTGACAGGAGCCGGATCAGCAAAGTAGAGCATCCCGCCGCCTTTCAGCCGCGATAGCTGTTGACGAACGAGATTCATCGCGGCGATCTCGAAGCCGTTCTCAAGCATGAGACGGTTGACTTCCGCCTTGTCGTCCAGTGTCAGATCACCTGCCGGTGCCGCAAGAAGAGCTGAACCACCGCCGGAAATCAGGGCAATCACCCGGTCACCTGCCGTGCAGCCGGCCAGAAGCGAGGTAATTGCGTCAGCGGCCCGGACACCGTTCTCGTCAGGGATCGGATGGCCGGCCTCCATGACCGTCGCCCCGGGCAGCTGGCGGATGTTCTCGCGATTCGTGACCACCACCGCCCGGGTTGGATAGGTTGCAAGTTGCGCGAGCGTTTCCCTGGCCATCGGAACAGCAGCCTTGCCGACGGCAACAATGATGTAACGGCCGTTCTCCCCCAAGGCAGGTGGTGGATTCCTCGCCATCGCGGCACGCAGCGCATTCACCGGATCGGCGGCTTCGCAGGCCATCGCGAAAAGTGTCCTGGCAATGCGTCCGAGCGTGCCCATTGCAATCAGGCTCCTGCTATCTGCCGGGCCTTTTCGACCAGCACCTCGGCCTGACGGATCGACGCATAATCGATCAGGCGCCCATCGAGCGAAACCGCCCCCTGCCCCGAGGCTTCGGCCTCTGCCATGGCATCGAGAATACGCTTTGCCTTGGTCACCTCGGCCTCCGACGGGCTCATGACCTCGTTGGCAAGCGCGATCTGGCTCGGGTGGATCGCCCATTTCCCTTCGCAGCCCAGAACCGCTGCGCGGCGGCAGGCGGCGAGATACCCCTCCTTGTCTCCGAAATCACCGAAGGGACCATCGATGGGGCGCAGCCCATTTGCCCGGGCGGCAACCACCATTCGGGCAATCGCATAATGCCACATATCGCCCCAATGCGTTTCGCGCGTCCCGTCATCGGCGGGATCGGTCAGCACCGAGTAATCGGGATTGACGCCGCCGATGATCGTCGTCCGCGCCCGAGTCGAGGCGGCATAATCGGCAACGCCGAAATGCAGGCTTTCATTGCGCTTCGAGGCAGCCGCGATTTCGGAGACATTCTGCATGCCGAGCGCAGTCTCGATGATATGCTCGAAGCCGATGCGTTTCTTGTAGCCCTTCGCGTCCTCGATCTGGGTGACCATCATGTCCACGGCATAAACATCCGCCGCCGTGCCGACCTTTGGTATCATGATCAGGTCAAGCCGTTCGCCTGCCTGCTCTACCACATCGACCACATCGCGATACATGTAGTGGGTATCAAGGCCGTTGATCCGGACCGACATGGTCTTGCTCCCCCAATCGATCTCGTTCAACGCCCTGATGATGTTCTTGCGGGCCTCGGCCTTCTCGTCGGGCGCAACGGCATCCTCGAGATCGAAGAAAATCACGTCCACATCCGATTGCGCCGCTTTCTCGAACATTTGCGGGGCGCTTCCCGGCACCGCAAGCTCGCTGCGGTTAAGGCGCGCCGGGGCTTGTTCGACAGGATGAAAACTCATGGAAAGTTCCTTTCTGTATTGTCGTTTCAGAGGTGTTTCAGACCGTCAGCCCTTCCGGTTCGGCAAGACCATGCGCGCGCGAGCAGGCGGTGAGCGTATTGGCCAGCAGACAGGCTATCGTCATGGGCCCGACGCCGCCCGGCACCGGGGTGATCGCACCCGCGGCCTTCGCCGCAGATTCGAAATCCACATCGCCCACGAGCCTGGTCTTGCCCTCTTTTTCCGGATGCGGGATGCGGTTGATACCGACATCGATGACCGTCGCGCCCGGTTTCACCCAGTCTCCGGGAACCATTTCGGGCCGTCCGACGGCAGCCACGAGGATATCGGCGCTGCGGCAGACCTGGTCGAGGTCCCTGGTACGGGAATGGGCGATGGTGACGGTGCAGCTGTCTCCCAAGAGAAGCTGCGCCATCGGTTTGCCCACGATATTGGACCTGCCAAGGACGACCGCGTTCAGACCGGACAAGGAACCGTGATGCTCACGCAGCATCATCAGGCAACCAAGCGGCGTGCAGGGCACCATGGATTTCTGTCCCGTCCCAAGCAGGCCGACATTCGAGATATGAAAGCCGTCGACATCCTTCGCGGGATCGAGCGCATTGATCACGAGATCGGAGTCGAGATGATCCGGAAGCGGCAATTGCACGAGAATGCCGTGAACATCCGGATCGTTGTTCAGCCGGTCTATGAGTTCGAGAAGCGTCTCTTCCGAGCTGTCCGCCGGAAGATTATGCTCGTAGGAGTTCATCCCCGCCTCGACCGTCGCCTTGCCCTTCGAGCGCACATAGACTTCGCTTGCCGGATCCTCACCGACGAGCACGACCGCGAGACCCGGCGTGATCCCGTGCTCGCTCTTGAGACGCGCCGTATGTTCGGCCACCTTCTCCCGGACCTTTGCCGCGAATGCCTTGCCGTCGATTATATTGGGGCTCATCTCTGCTCTCCCTGAACGTTGTGCCGATTTCCGGGGACTGGCCGGTTTTGTTCGACTTCCTCGCGCCCCCTCTTCCCTGTGACCCGTGTCAGAAAAGCCCCTCGACTTCGCCGGTTTCGCTCAGCCTGATGGCTTCGGCCGCCGGCTTTCTGGGCAGGCCCGGCATGGTCATGATCTCGCCGCAGATGGCCACGATGAAGCCTGCCCCCGCCGCCAGCCGCACTTCCCGGATCGGCACCGAATGGTTCACCGGCGCACCGCGCATGTTCGGATCGGTGGTGAAGCTATACTGGGTCTTGGCCATGCAGATCGGCAGGTTGCCGTATCCCTGCTGTTCCCATTCATGCAATTGGTCGCGGATTTTCTTGTCGGCCAGAACCTTGTCGGCATAGTAGATCCGCTTGGCGATGGTCTCGATCTTCTCGAACAGTGGCATGTCGTCGGGATAGAGCGGAGCAAATTCCGCCTGGCCGGATTCCGCGAGCTGCACGACCTTGGTGGCCAGATCGACCGCCCCTTCCGATCCCTCGGCCCAATGCCTGCAAAGGATCGCCTCGGCACCCTGCTCGGCCACGTAATCCCTGACCGCCTGGATCTCGGCCTGCGCATCGGAATGGAAATGGTTGATCGCCACCACCACCGGGACACCAAACCCCTTCACATTGGCGATGTGGCGTCCGAGATTCGGGCAACCCCGTTTCACCGCCGCCACATCCTCGGCCCCAAGGGCGTCCTTGGTCACTCCGCCATTCATCTTCATCGCCCGCACCGTCGCGACGATGACCGCGACCGCAGGCTTGAGCCCTGCCTTGCGGCACTTGATGTCAAAGAACTTCTCGGCCCCCAGATCGGCGCCGAAGCCTGCCTCGGTCACCACGTAATCCGCAAGTTTCAACGCGGTCGTGGTCGCGATGACAGAATTGCAGCCATGGGCGATGTTCGCAAACGGGCCGCCATGCACGAAGGCCGGGTTGTTTTCCAGCGTCTGCACAAGGTTCGGCTGCATCGCGTCCCGCAGAAGTACCGTCATCGCCCCGTCCGCCTTGAGATCGCGGGCATAAACCGGGGACTTGTCGCGCCTGTAGGCGACGATCATGTCGCCAAGCCGGTTCTGCAGATCGGCAAGGTCTTTCGACAGGCACAGGATCGCCATGACTTCCGAGGCGACCGTGATGTCGAACCCGGTTTCGCGCGGGAAGCCGTTCGCGACACCGCCAAGCGAGGCGTTTATCTGCCGCAGCGCCCGGTCGTTCATGTCCATCACCCGGCGCCAGACGACCCGGCGGATGTCGATCCCCAACTCGTTGCCCCAGTAGATATGGTTGTCGATGATGGCAGCCAGCAGGTTATGCGCGGTGGTGATGGCATGGAAATCACCGGTGAAGTGGAGATTCATCTCCTCCATCGGCACGACCTGCGCATGACCGCCGCCCGCGGCACCACCCTTCATCCCGAAATTGGGGCCAAGCGATGCCTCGCGGATGCAGATCGCTGCCTTCTTGCCGATCCTGTTCAGCCCGTCGCCAAGGCCCACCGTCGTGGTCGTCTTGCCTTCGCCGGCAGGTGTCGGGTTGATCGCGGTCACCAGGATCAGCCCGCCATTGCCGCGATCCTGAACAGAGTTGATGAACTCCTGGCTGACCTTGGCCTTGTCATGGCCGTAAGGCAGCAGGGCTTCATACGGGATTCCGAGCTTCTCGCCGATCTCCCGTATCGGTTTCTTGCTGGCGCCGCGCGCGATGTCGATGTCGGTCATATGTACCACGGCTATTCCCCGTCTGGTTTCCTGTCGTGATGTCGCGCGCCACCATGCAGCCGCATGGCTGTCACGGGCCGCACTGGCCGTTGATTGGCGAAATGTGGATCGCGGCGACATCAGCCCCGGTGGGCTGCCCCCGATGATTGACCGAGGTCACATGTGACCCGGTCTCAGCGGGGGCAGGAGCGAGTCATTCGACCGGTATGGCCTGCAATTCCGGCTCGTCGTGGTGATGATGCTCTTTCACCGGACGCATCATCAGATTGGCAAAGAACGCGATCACCAGCAGGCCCGCCATGGCATACATGGTGGTGTTGTACAGGCTCGAGGTTGGATCGATAGTGCCCTCGGGCGCGATCTCCATCAGCTTGGCGATGGTCACGGTCTTGGCCGCGACAAGCTGGTCGAGCTGCCCGATAGGTGCGCCGAACTTCTCGGCGAAGGCTGCCGGATCGATCCTGCCGGTCAAATCCGAGATCGCCCGGCCCACCGACATGTCGCGCAGAGAGGTGATCGCCAGCGGTCCCAGCACGCCCGCCGCCGACCACGCGGTCAACAGACGCCCGTGGATGCCGCCCACATGCATGGTGCCGAACATGTCCGCCAGGTAGGCCGGGATGGTCGCGAACCCGCCGCCATACATCGAGAAGATGATCATCGTGGCGACATAGAAGCCGACCAGGTAGATCACGTTCGGGCTCTCTGCCCCCGCCGAGGCGAAGAACGGAATCGACAGGTACAGCAGCGTGCCCAGCACGAAGAAGCAGTGATAGGTCATCTTGCGGCCGATGAAATCCGAGGTCGAGGCCCAGAAGAACCGCCCGCACATGTTGAAGACCGAGATCATCAGCACATAGGTCGAGGCGAAGGCCGCGGTGACGATGCCCGGCATGGTGGTGCCATAGATCTCGGACATCATCGTCTTGGCGACGCCGATCACCCCGATCCCGGCAGTGACATTGAAGCACAGCATCAGCCACATCTGCCAGAATTGCGGCGTCTTCAGCGCCTGGTCGATATGCACGTTGTTCTGCGTGACCAGTCCGGATTTGGCGGGTTTGGGCACCCAGCCCTCGGGCTTCCAGTCCTTGGCAGGCACGCGATACATGAAGGAGGCGAAGATCATCACGCAGAAATAGACGATCCCGAGCGTCATGAAGGTCTGCGCAGCGCCCGTATTGCCGGTGCCGACGACATACAACCCGGCCTCGCCCCCGATCTCGGCAGCCTGGGCGGCATTGGCGATCACCACCTCGACCTTGCCGGCAGCGGTTTCGGCAAATACCCGGCCGTTCTCGACGATGGTCTGCACCGTGCCCTGCGCGCCCAGGTAATCCGGCGCCTTCTGATACAGGTTCAGCAGCCAGCCATTGACCGGCGCGCCGATCATCGCGCCGCCGCCAAAGCCCATGATGGCCATGCCTGTCGCCATGCCGCGACGGTCGGGGAACCAGCGCAGCAGGGTCGAGACCGGCGAGACATATCCCAGCCCCAGCCCGCAGCCGCCCAGCACCCCGTAACCCAGGTAGATCAGCCAGAGCTGATGCAGCGCGATACCGACCGAGCCGATGAGAAAGCCCCCGCCCCACAGGAAGGCCGCCAGCACTCCGACCATGCGCGGGCCGACCTCTTCCAGCCATTTGCCGGCAAAGGCGGCGGCAAGGCCGAGAAACACGATCGCCACCGAGAAAATCCAGACGACCGAGCCGAGGCTCCAGTCCTCGCGCTCGACGCCACGACACCGAGTTCGCGGGTCAGCGGCGGGTTGAACACCGACCACGCATAGACCGAGCCGATGCAGAGATGAATGGCAATGGATGCGGGCGGCACGAGCCAGCGATTGAAACCGGGCTTGGCGACGATGTTCTCTTTGCGCAGGAATGCGAGCGCGCCGCCGGGCTTGGCGTTTTCCATGAATCCTCCTCCCAAGGTCGTGGTTCGCGCCGGTTCCACTCGACGTCCCCCACAGTTCATGCCAAGGGATTGTGGTCATGCCGATGTCGCGCGTCAATTTATTTTTATAATAATATCAATATGTTAATAGACATTCTGACCAACGGAAGCAGCAGCAGCGCCGATAATCGTGACAATCTGTCCGCCGCCTCACTCGCAAACCGGCCGGAATTGGGACATTTTGTCCTTTTCAGGAATTTTCGGCGGCAGGCAGAATAATGTCGAAACGGCTGCCCTGACCGGGCTCGGACGCCGCCACGATGCGCCCGCCGATTCGTCCGGTCAGCTGTTGGCTGATGGACAGGCCAAGCCCGGTGCCCTGCGCCTGCTTGGTGGTGAAGAACGGATCGAAGATGCGCTTCAGCGTCTCTGGCGGGATGCCGGATCCCGTGTCCTCGATCCGGATGACGACATGATCGTCCTCATCCATGACGCTCACCGTCAGGATACCTCCTTCCGGCATGGCGTGAACGGCATTGAGGATCAGGTTGACGACCACCTGCTGAAGCTCGGTCCGTTCCATCAGCACCGCGCGCGTTGTAGCGAAGTTCGTGCGGATCTCGACCCGGGCCTTCTCGATCTGTTGACGGGTCAAAACCAGGCAGTCGCGCGCGACCTCTGCCGGAACGATCAGGTTGGCGGCGCCCGAGTATTCAGCCGGGCGCGCGAATTGCAGCAGCTTCGAGACGATCACGCCGACGCGATAAACCTGGTCGTCGATCAGCCGGAACTCCGTCTCCACTTTTTCTGCATCCTTCCCCAGCAAGTCGCGCGCGACCTCCAGATTGCCCTGAATCACCGCGATGGGATTGTTGATCTCATGCGCGACACCGGCGGTGATCTCGCCCACCGCGGCCAGTTTCTCGGACATGATCAGGCGTTCGGTCGCGCGTTCCAGCTTGCTGTTGGCCTCTTGCAGGTCACGGGTGCGCTCCTCGACCTTCTGCTCCAGGCTTTCACCCCAATCGCGCAGTTGCCGATCACGCTCTTGCACGGCGTTCAGCAGCCCGTCGAGATGCTGCGCGACCTGCGCAATCTCACCGCTTTCGCCCTGCGAACCGTTCCGCGCCTCCAGGTTCCCGGCTTCGACCTCCGCGATGGTCTGGGTCATCCGTTCCAACGGCCGGAAAATCCGCCCTGCCCAACGCAGGAAGATCGGGACCGAAATCGCGGCAACGAACAAAAAGATCAGCGACAGCGCCACGATCGTGTTGATTTTCTGGCGCTGGAACGGTGCTTCGAGAAAGCCGACATAGAGCATGCCGACATTCTCGCCCTTGCTGTCGGTGATCGGCTGATAGGCAGAGATATACCAGTCATTGACCACGAAGGCGCGATCCAGCCATGTCGCCCCATCGCCCAGCACCTGCTGACGCACCTCGGCAGAGACCCGGGTGCCAAGGGCGCGGACATTCTCGAACAGCCGCACATTGGTCGAGATACGCACATCGTCCAGGAACAGCGTCGCCGTGCCCTGGCTGCCCTCGGGCAAGGAGCGTTCGCGATAGACCAGCGCATTGATCGTATCGATGAAATCGAGATTGCGGTTCAGAAGCACCCCGCCGACCAATGCCCGGCGCGAGCCGTCGGGCATGGCGACCGGGGCGGCAGAGTGGATGATCATGCCGCGATCTTCCGTCATGCGCTCGGTTGGCCGGGCGGCGCGGGTCGGCACAAGCCGGATCGCGGCCCGTTCCGGCAGGCCGGGCGACAGCGCCTCAAGCTGGCCAGCGCTCAGGATATCGATGGCGCTGCGGGGCTGTCCGGCCAGCGCGTCCTCGATGACGGGCCAATCCCTCGGGACAAAGCCCCGGGGTAACGGGCGTCCGTCCGACAGATAGAGGAAATCCAGCCCGAGCTCCTCCTTGCGTGCCGCGATATAGGCCTTGGTCCCGCCCCTTTGCAGCGCCTCTTCGAAGGCGACCGAACCGGCCAGCGCGTCAAGCCGTTCTACAGAGTTTCCCAGCAGGTGCTGCAGATATTGATCGGCGATGGTCAGGTCGCTGTTGACCTTGACGATCAGCAGGTTGTCCATCTTGTTCGACCAGCGCAGCATCGCGCCGCCCAGCAAGACCGGGAACAGCACCAGCATTGGCAACAGGGCGATGACCAGCAGGCGCACCCGGACGGAGCGCAGGAGGCGTCCCGGATCCGGCATGCCTCACAGCCCCCAGGCCGCACATTTGCGGTCGATGGTCTTGCGCGAGACGCCAAGACGCCGAGCCGCTTCCGAACGGTTGCCACCGGTCACATCGAGGGCGCGCAGGATTTCCCGCCTCTCGACCTGCGTCAAGGGCTCGATAGGGCCTTGATCCGTGGGCGGCGCCAGGGTTTCGAGCGGAAACCGCCCGAAAATCAGCGATCTTTCGATGAAGTTCCGCAATTCGCGGATATTGCCTGGCCAGTCGTGGCGCAGCATGGCGGCGCGGGTAGTGTTGTCGATCTCCAATCGGGGAAGGTCGAGACGAGCAGCGATTTCGCGCAGGAACAATGCCGCCAGTTCTACGATGTCCCCTTCGCGTTCCGCCAGAGCCGGCATTCGCAGCTCGATGACATTGATGCGAAAGAACAGGTCCTCGCGGAAGCGGCCTTCGGCGACTTCCCGGTCCAATGCCCTGCTGGTGGCCAGAACGAAGCGCAGGTCAAGCTGCGTCTCACGCTCCGCGCCAACAGGACGGACCGTCCCGTCCTCAAGCACCCGCCGCAACGCCGACTGCGCCGAAGGGCTGAGCCCGGCGACATCGTCGAGAAAGACCGTGCCCCCCTGGGCCGATGGCAGCAGGCCTTCCCGTGCCGCCCCCGCGCCGGGAAACGCCCCCGCCACATGGCCGAACAACTCGCTTTCGATCATCTCGGCAGGTATGGCAGAGCAATTGATCGGCACGAATGGCGCCGTTGAACGATGCGAGGTCATGTGCATATGCCGCGCCGCGACCTCCTTGCCGGTTCCCGACGCACCCGTGATCAGCACCGGCGTGGTCACGTCGCGGATACGGGCCAGCATGTCGCGCGTGGCGGCGATGGCGGGCGACGATCCGATCAGTTCGCGGCGTTGCTGACCGATATCCTGCCCGTCCAGTTCGCGCCGGAGCAGCATGTTCTCGCGCCGCAGCTGCGCCATCTGGATGCATCGCCCCACGGCGTTGAGCAACTGGTTCGAGCGGAAAGGTTTCAGCACGAAATCGGCGGCGCCCGCCCGCATCGCCTCGATCGCTGTTTCCAGGTCGGCATAGGCGGTGACCATGATCGTATCCGTGAAACCGCCCTTGCCGCGCTGCTCGGCCAGCCAGTCCAGACCGCGCCTGCCCGGCATCATGTTGTCAAGGATCATGACGTCGAAATGCCGCCGGGCAAGCTCGACCTCCGCCTCTGCCGTGTTCCCGGCCTCGGCAACCGACAGGCAATGCGGGGCCAGCGTCTTGACCAGGAAATTCCGCATGCCCGGCTCGTCATCCACGACCAGCACGCTGGCGCGCGCCAGATGCCCGGTCAGTTGCTGCTCTCCGCTATCCATTCGAGATCCCGTTTCCTCCTTGTGTCATCGTGACGCGATCAAACGGAAAAGACCAGTAATCCGTGTGGCTTGGCTGTTATGATATATCGGCAACCGTTGAAACGCTTCGAGGATCGCGCCCGCGGTCCAACTGCTCCCGGGATGATCCGAAGCCTGCCGAGGATATGGCCAATCCCGCCCGGGCTACGAAACTCACTTCGGCCGGGTGAAGGGCCAAGCCTCGACCACCATCCTTAATTTTCTGCGCAAATTAAGGAAATCTGCAGCTATGCCAAAGAAAATCTTGCCCCAAAGCGCAAGTTTCGTGTCGCGCTGCCCCTTGAGGCCCGGCATCCGGGTTCTGGAAATCTGTTGCGAACCTGGCATTGCAGCCGGGGAAGTCTCACAGTGTATCGGCGATGGCACAATTCTCGGGATGGATCGCCCGGGAAAAGCCATCAAACTTGCGATAAAGAGGCAAGTTCGGAGATTGGGACCAGTCAGAGCAGGGTCACACCGGGTCTCTGAACCTACGGAATTCGCAAGGCAAATGCCTCCCGAAGCCGAGTTCCACAACAGCGCCGCGGGACAGGAAGTTCACATCAGGCAATAAAATTATCGGTATCTGTGGTCGCTGCAGGGCGCACAGGCTATGGCCGGGCGTCGATGATGCGCGAGGCAACGCCGATGATCTGATCATCGCGGCCCGCCAGCGTTTCCGCCAGCGCCTCGGCCACCGAGCTTACGCTTTCGTCACGCGGGCGGCGCAGGTCGAAAAGCGGGGTCGTGGACAGGATCGCGATGATCTCGGACTTGCCGAAATTGTCCTCGGTCACCCGGATGCCAATGCGCTCGGCATTCCCGCGCATCTGGTCCAGCGACCACAGGACGCGCACCCGCCGCACGCCGCTGTCAACCGTGCCCAGATCATCAACCAGCGAAACGGGCTGGTTGATATTGGGCAGGATGTGAAAGACCTTGCCGGTATTGTCGACCACCATGACCCAAAGCGATGCCCCCGTGACCGTGGCGGGCAGTTGCACATCTACCACCGGATTCTCGCCGGTCTGGAAAACACCGTTCAGCACCGCCTCGCCGGTCGCGCCACGCCCCAGCCACAGCGACATGCCACCCGAGGCCGCAACCGGGAGAACCGCGCGGATCTTGCACAGATCCTCGTTCAAGACCGTCGTTTCGAGCCTGAGTTCACGATCACCGATCACCGGCGCAAGCGTGTTGCGGATGATGTCCGCATCCCCGGCGCTGGCAAGGTCGCCGATCACCGTGATGCGATCATGCAGCGCGAAATCCGTCGGCTGATCGGCAGGCGCGCGCAGCGCCCCGCAAGTCGCCATCTGGTCCAGATAGGGTTGCAGCGCCGCCCAGCTCAGGTTTTCGGGACCCGCCGCCAAATCGGTCACGACGGACATGCCCGATTGCGCCTGCCATCCGGTGAGCGTCTCGGTCAGCGCATCGCGCGTCGCCATATCGGGCGCCAGCCCGGACAGTCTCGCGCTGCTGTCGCTGACCGCAAGCTCCCAATTGGCAAGCGCAGAGGCGAGCACCAAGAGATCGGCCACGTCATCGGGCCAGGTTTCGTCAGGCATCCCGCGCGCCAGGCTCAGCGCATCCTCGGGCGGCATCACGTCCGAGACTTCGCGGAAGGCGGTGCGCAGGGCGTTAGCGATCCCGGCGTCCGGAGCATTGCCCGACAGCGTGCCATGGCCATCGGCATCCAGGCTGGCATTCAGCCGATAGGGCACCGCCTCGGGCAAGGCCGGGGAAAACCTGCCAGAGGCCCAAAGCCAGATCCCGGTCCCGGTCAGCAACGCAAGAAGCGTAGCCAGAACCAGCGGAGCGCGCGCCCTGCCCGGCTTCTTCGGGGCGCTGTCACGCGCCGTGTCCGGTTTCAGCCAACCCTCCAGCCGGTTCAGCGCCTCGGCCGCGCTTTGCGGGCGATCGGCGGGATCGGGCCGGGCCAGCCAGTCGATCAGATCCTTCAGCGGCGGCTTGATCCCTGTGCTATCCAGCGGATTGCGCTTGAAGCGAACGACCTCGCCCGGGCTCGTGCCGACCTGCGGAATATCCCCGCGTGCCGCCGCCAGCAACAGCGATCCCAGCCCATAAAGATCAGAGCGCGCATCGGCCTTGCCGTCCAGCTGCTCGGGTGCGGCATATTCGTATTTGCCGGCGAACTCGTTCCCGACGATCGTGCGCGCACCTGCCGCCGTGTCCTTGGCGATGCCGAAATCGATGATCGTCGCGCGCTCGGGCAGGCCGTCGCGCAGGATGATATTGTCGGGCGACAGATCGCGATGCACGATGCCGCGGCCATGGGTGGCGACCAGCCCTTCCAGCACCCGATGGGCGACGATCATCAGCGCGTGATCGTCCAGCCGCCGGTCCAGCATGAGCTGGTTCAGCGACTCCCCCTCGATATAGTCCATCACCAGGAACACATGCCCGGCATCCGAGCGCGAACATTCCGAATAGCGCACCACTGCGTCATTGACGATATTGCGCATCTGTTCTTCGCGCTTAATCAGTTCGACATAATCCGAATTTCCGGAAAAGCGCGCATTCAGCGCCTTGATGGCAACGTTGCGTTCGACCACCAGATTATGTGCCAGATAAACCTCTCCAGTTCCCCCGCGCCCCAGAACCCGAATGATTTCATAGGTGTTGTTGAGAATCTGACCGGGGCTGAAAATATCGGACTGCATGGGATCCCTGACCAGACGGCGTTATCGGCTGTTCTTCAATATTGTCGCACCGAACCGGAAAATAGTCTATCATAACAAAGAACGGTGCTTGCGGGTAAAATACCCTACCCACTGGAAATATATGTTGTTTCTTGCCGGAGGTTTTCAGATCATGCAGCCAGGTCGCGAAAAACGGTTCATGGCGACAAGATTATCGGTCAGCCGGATCGCACAGGTCCCGGGGCCAGCATGCGGCAAGACGAGGCACGGATGCGAGTTCTGAACCAGACGCCTTTCCTCCACCAGTTCACCATGGGCATGGACAAGTCGGGCCGCGAATATCTGTCCTTCGTGGTCAAGGGCAGCTTTGCCTTTCCCGACAGCGCGACCGACAGGCCCCGCCCCGCGGCGGTGCAGCGGCCACTGGTCATGGCCGATGAATTTTTCGGGGAGCCGGGGCACTCGGCGACCTTGTGGGAAACGGATTTCGCCTTCCGAAAATCCCGCTGCGACGTGGTGCTGCAGGGTGCGGCCTATGCCCCGGGCGGCAAGGCGGCCGAGCGTGTGCGCGTCGGGCTGAAGGTCGGTCAATGGTCCAAGCAGTTCGATGTGGTCGGGCCGCGCGAATGGCGGGTGATCGGCCCGGCGGTCACGGCGACGAAGCCCTGGCCGTTCCAGAGGCAGGCGTTTTCCTACGGCACGGCCTTTGGCGGCCCCGACCGCACCAATCCCGAGGATCAGGCCCCGCCCTGCTATGCCGGGAACCCCGTGGGCATAGGCTTTGCAAGCGTCCACTCCCAGTCCCGGCTGACCGGCGCCCCCCTGCCCAATACCGAAGAGGTGGGCAAGCCCGTCACCTCTCCCTATGGCGATTACCGGCCCATGGCATTTGGCCCGATCGGACGCGGTTTTCCCGAACGGCTGCGCCATGCGGGGACCTATGACCAGATCTGGATCGACAATGTCTTTCCCTTCCTGCCCCCGGATTTCGACGAGCGCTATTTCCAGATGGCGCCCGAGGACCAGCAGATCCCCTTTCCCGAAACCGGCACGCCGATCACGCTGGTGAACCTGACGCCAAAGGGCCGCGAGGCTTTTCGCCTGCCCGAGACCGCGCTGCCCATCCGCATCTTCCGCGGACGCGAGACCTGCCTTGATGCCGCGCCCCGCCCCGACACGCTGATCTTCGACCCCGAGGCGCGGGTTTTCATGATGGTCTGGCGGGTCTCGGTGCCGATGCAGAGAGTCATCACCGAATTCACCCAGGCCTGGATCGGCCCGCCGACACCCGCGATGAAACGTGCCTTCGCGACCGGCAAGCGCTATATCCGCAGCTTCTCGGCGGAATCCGCATGAGCACGCCGCTGCATATCCGTGCGGCCGGCATGGTGACGGCGGTAGGGCTGGACTGCGCCTCGGCCGCCGCCGCGATGCGCGCCCGGCTGGATGGCTTCCAAGAAACCCGCTTCATCGGCGCGGGTGGCGAATGGCTGATCGGCGCGCCCGTGCCCCTGCCCCGCAACTGGATCGGCGAAAAGCGCCTGGCCCATCTGGCCGCCGGCGCCATTGTCGATACCCTAAGCCAGGCGCCCGATGCGCAAACCGACTGCGCCCTGATCCTGTGCCTGCCCGAGACTGACCGCCCCGGCCGCCCCATCCGCGACGACACCGCCTTTGCCCGGCAGGTGCTGGACTGCGCCGAATTGCCTCGCGGCCTGAAAACCCGGATCGTCGCCCATGGCCGCCCCTCGGGCTTCGTCGCGCTGGAGCGCGCCCGCCGCATCCTGTCCGAGGGCAAAGCGGCGAATGTGCTGATCGCGGGTGTCGACAGCTATCTGACCACCTTGTCGGTCGCGCATTACCTTGCCGAGTCGC
Organism: Paracoccus methylarcula; assembly: GCF_003007735.2. Lineage (GTDB taxonomy): Bacteria > Pseudomonadota > Alphaproteobacteria > Rhodobacterales > Rhodobacteraceae > Paracoccus > Paracoccus methylarcula. Next base: position 115,389 of record NZ_PXNQ02000001.1, on the reverse strand, counting down.
GCATCCAGACCCCTGAAAACGCCAATGGCTTCATCCCCGGCGAGGCTGCCGCCGCCGTGCTGTGTTCACGCGATGGTCCCTTGAAGCTGACAGGGCTGGGGCTGAGCCGCGAGAAGGCATTCACCTATAACAAGCTGGGCGAAGACGGGCTGGATCTGCCCCTGCGCGCGGACGGCATGACAGCGGCCTATCAGGCGGCATTCGCGGAATCCGGACGCCGGCATTCCGATATAGGCATCAAGATCGGCGACCTGATCGGCGAGGCATTCTGGTTCAAGCAGACGGCGCTGGCCATGCTGCGCACACAACGCGAACGCAGCGAGGTCCAGCCGATCTGGCCGGTCGCCGCCAGCCTCGGGAATATCGGCGCAGCCGTGGTGCCCCTGATGCTGGGCTGGGCGCTTGAGGCCAAACCCAAGGGCTATGGCGGAGCGGGACCCATCCTCGTCGAAGCATCCGCCGATGACGGTGCCTGCGCCGCAGCCGTGGCGGAGGCAGCATGACGGTTTTCGCCAACGGGCTGGAGATTTCATCGAAGAAACAGGGCTGCAAGGTTATCGCGGCCTTCCCCGACACCTGCTTTACGCCACCGCAAACCCCGGCGACACCACCTGGGGTGCCGATCCCCTATCCCGATTTCGGCAAGGATTCCGACCTGACCTCGGGCACCGGCACGGTCAAGATCGGCGGCGAGCCGGTCAGCCAGGAGAATTCCAGCAAATACAGCAAATGCTCGGGCGACGAGGCCGGATCAGCGCCGAAGAAGGGGATCATCACATCCAAGAATACCGGCGCGGTCTATGCCCAGAAATGGTCGATGGATGTGAAGTTCGAAGGCAAGGGCGTGGTGCGCTTCAGCGATATGGCGACCTCGAACCATTCTTCCAATCCGGGGGACAGCCCGCCGATGGTGGTGACCGGCGGTGCAAATCTCTCGATGGCCGAATGCGCAAAAATCCTGCTTGAGCTTGGGATGGTGGTGCATCCCTATAACCAAGCCAGCAAGCATTGCAGCTCTAGCCAGCAGTCAGACCACATCCTGCAGAATGCGTGTTTCCAGAACTCACGTGGTGGGCAGGCCATTTCGACGATGCCGGACTACAAGATCGGCCGGGCGCCATGCGTATGCCTGGACGACAAGACGACACGTGGCACGGAGCACGGCGAAAAGACGGCTGCGCAGAATGCTTGGACATCCACGCAGAAGGCGACAGGAAAGAATCCGACCTACGCGGAAGTCCGAGAGGCAAACCTTGATGCAATGAAAAAGGCCAAGGCTCCGGCGATGGATGATGGACCTGACGGAAAAGAGCATCCTGCGATAGGATGCCTGAGAATGATCTGTGATCAACATTACAAACCCTTGGTCGCGGGAGATGATGACTCCGCCAAGGAGCAAACCCAATGTCGGTGCCCGCGGACTGGTAAATTCAAACAGCAAGCCAGTTCCACGACCGTCGATCTGAAATAAGGAGCCGAACCATGGCAAATTACAGCGTGAGTTGCGACGGCGTCGCCTTGGATGAAGCCGGCGGTCTTTACAGCTTGGCTGTTTACACCGATGGCGAAGGCTTCAATTCATACGTCTATCACTCTTCCGATGTCGCATTGGGAGCCGAGAACAGGCAGACTGAACTGTTGGATGTGCAGGAATGGCTTACAGATATCTGGCGCTCCCGCGATAAGAAGCTCGTTGTCGTAGATGCGTCGGGAAATGCCCGTCATTTTGACGGCGCCGATTGGAGCGTGCTCGAAGTCTCGGGAAACGCGCTGACTTGCATATGGGGGATTGACGAGCACACGGTCTTCACTGCGGGCGACGCCGGCATTGTCTATCGTTGGGACGGGCGGGTTTGGACCCCTATTAGCGCGGCACTGGGCACGACAATCTTCTGCGTCCGCGGAACAAGTGATAGGAATCTGTATGCATGTGGCGAGCGTGGCGCCTTTTTTCACTATGACGGAACGGACTGGACACGGATCGAACTACCGACCAATCAGCGGCTATTGGGGCTGCTCGTGATGGCGCCGAACGATACACTGGTTTGCGGCAACGGTGGCGTCCTGTATCGGGGCGACGGCACAAACTGGCGCGATATCAGCCAGCCTATTGGCCACCTTTTCTCCTTGGTGCGTTTCCAAAAGGGCATTTACGTAGCTGGCGCCGCCTCAGGAATTTTCCGGCTGCGGGATGACAGTCTTGAACCTGTGAAAGGACTCACATCCTACAAGCTTTCCTCGAACAAGAATTTCCTTGCAAGCTCGGGCGATCAATTGGCTGCGCGATTTGACGGCAGTCTTTGGTTCGGCACGAGGTTCGATTAGGACGCGCGCTCCAACATCCGCGTCAGCGCAAGCCGCACGTGAGCCGGATCAAGATCCGCCACACACATCCCCGCCGCCCCCGGCTGCAGCATCCGAACCACGAACAACTCGCCCGCCTCGGGATATTCGGCGTAGCGTTCTTCCGCCACGCGCAACCCGTCCGCGCCCGCCACCCGCAACCCGTCGATATGCGCGTCGAGGCGTTCGATCAGGCGGGACATGCGTTCCTCGTCCATCTCGGGATTCTCGTCGGGATGCAGCAGGTTGTAGTCGTAGAGCGTCCACAGGAACGCCGCCTGCTCGGCGTGCTGGCGCAGCATTTCCTCGATGACGGGGGCGCGGTAGGGCATCAGTTCAGGTTGATAGAGCCGCCCCGGATGCGGTTCGAGGCCGAGGCGTGGCTGACGAGATTGGTTCCGCGAATGGTGATATGGCCGTCCTTTTCCATGATGATCGAGGCGCGGCCGACGCGCAGTTCGAGGCGCTGTTCGGCCTTGACCTTTACCGTCTCGCCATCACTGACCACTTTCGGCGCCCCGGCCATGTCGCGGCGCGGGGGGTCGACGATGCGGCCGATGATCAGGGGGCGCGCAAGATCGCCATCCTCGAAAAGCAGCGCGACCTCGGATCCCGTCTCCTCGGCGGAAAGCGGGGTCAGGCTGCGGGCCGGGATCGCATGATCCCTGGTATTGGACGGAAATACCACCAATGGCATACCGTCCTGAAACCCCATCAGAAGTCCGATGACAACACCGTCCAAACGGTCCTTGACGTCCATAAGCCGCCTCGCAATCCGTGAAATATCGCGATCACCAGTATTTCACAGTGCGCCTATTTCACCAAGTCCCGGATTTGGTTTTTCGCGAATCCGGCCTGCGATTTCGGCTTTTCGAATATCCGAAATATCGGCGCATTTTCCAAGAACGTTGCAAGAATCACAACTGTCTGCAACAATGCGATAATTCCCGGTAAGCTTGTTATTAACCGATTGTCTTTTTCGGAAGGTGAAGGCAGGGCGGTATGGATGGCGGTATGAATCTGGAAGGCCTCCTCTCCCCACTCGGTGGCGACCAGCCTCGGGCGTTGAATTGAGGAACGATGCGAGGTTCCATTCGATCGAACGATTGCTTGCACCCGCCGCACGCGAGCATCGGGTAAAGGCGGATGGCTCGGTCAACGAGTCCGCGCCGCCGGTCGACTGGTCCGCAATCCTGTCCAAAGGCGAAGCACTGGCAGCAGATGGCCGGGATCTGCGATTGCTGGTGATCCTGTTGCGCGGGCTTTACGCGACCGAGGGTTTCAAGGGCCTGTCCCGGGGAATTGGCCTGTTGACGCGCAGCGTCGGCGATTACTGGGACAGCCTGCATCCTGCATTGCGCGACCGTGACGATCCGCAAATGGCGGCGATGGCGCGCAGCAACGCGCTGCGGCAGCTGGACAATGACGATAACGGGCTGCTGGGCGATCTGCGCTTTGGCATCGCCTTCAGCCCACGCGGCATCGGGCCGGTCTCTTTCGACGATATGTCGGTCATGCTCCAGTCGGATTACGATGTTCTGGCCAAGACAGCCACGGGGCTGAGCAAGGACGAGAAAGACGCGATCGTCGCGCGGCATCAGAGCCGGGCTAGCCGCACCAGGGGCGCGTGCCGCGCGATGGCCACCGAAGAAGGCGCAGAGATTGCGGCAATGGTCGCGGATATGGGGGCCTGTCTGACCGGGCTGGAGACGCTGTGCAAGACTTTTGGAGAGAAAGGCGGCTTTGACGGCACGACCGGTCTGAGGCTGCCCGAATTGACCGAGTTTCTGTCCAATTGCCGAAAATCGTTGGAAAAGGCGATTGCCGAAACCGAGGCCGAGACCACGGAAATCAGCCTTGAATCCGAACCCGAAAATGAGCGCGCCGCAGCACCGCCCGCAGCCGCACCGGCCGGTAAAAAAAACACCGGCAGCGACAATGGTGCAATCAATTCGCGTGAAGATGTCGAGGCCGCGCTGGACCGGATCGTCGCGTTTTACGAACGGACCGAACCGTCAAGCCCGATTCCCCATGTTGCGCGGCGCCTGAGGCGTATGGTTGCAATGGATTTTTTGCAATTGATGCAAGAAGTCGCACCGTCTGGCTTGAAAGAATTTCACAACATTGCTGGTATTAATGAAAATAAAAAGTAAACATTAATATAGAGCACGGGAAACTAGAAAGGGCCCCGGATGAGCGAAAGCAAACAGAAGGTAATCGAACGAAACAGGGCGCCGCGCGTCCAGATCGCTTACGACGTCGAACATTATGGCAGCCCGACCACCATCGAACTGCCCTTTGTCATGGGTGTCATGGCCGACCTTGCAGGCGAATCCGAGACGGCCGAGGCCCGGAAACCGGTTGGCGACCGAAAATTCGTCGAAACCGATGCGGGCCGTTTCAACAAGTTCATGGAATCGCTGGCGCCACGGGTGAAGACACGGGTTCCCAACGCGCTGCCCGCCGCCGAGGGCGAAGAGACCGAGGAAGAGCTGTTCGTCGATCTCAGCTTCAAGAGCATGAGCGATTTCGCCCCCGACAGGATCGCCCAGCAGGTGCCCGCCCTGAACGAGCTGCTGAAGATGCGGCAGCAGCTGGAGCAGTTGCTCAGCTATATGGACGGCAAGGTCGATGCCGAAAAGCGTATCGCGCAATTGCTGAACAACGAGCCCTTGCTGCAGCAGGCCGCCGAGGCGGCCATCGCCGCGGGCAAGACCGATGAGGAGGGCTGAACATGGCTGAAGAGAAACAGGAAGCCGCCACCGGCGCGGCCGAAGCGGAAGCCATCGATCTGGCCGAATTCAGCGACCTGCTGGAAAAGGATTTCAGGGTCAAGGACAGCGAGAGCGAAAAGCTGAAGGCGCTGGTCTCGAATCTGGCCATCGCCGCGAAAGAACGTTCGGGCACGGCCACGATCTCGGGCAATGCGATCAAGTCGATCAAGTCGCTGATTGCCGGGATCGACCAGATGCTGTCCAAGCAGATGAACGTGATCCTGCATGACGAAAAGGTCCGCAGGATCGAGGGCACCTGGCGCGGACTGCATTATCTGGTCAACAATACCGAGACCGATTCCAAGCTGAAAATCCGCGTCCTGAACATCAAGAAGGACGAGCTGGCCGATATTCTTGAAGATTATGAAGGCCAGATGTGGGACCAGTCGCCGATCTTCAAGAAGGTCTATACCGACGAATATTCGATGTTCGGCGGCGAACCGATCGGCTGCATCCTGGGCGATTACGAATTCGGCCACAAGCCCAAGGATGTCGGCCTGTTGCGCAATCTGTCGGGCGTCTGCGCCTCGGCCCATGCGCCCTTCATCGCGGCTGCCGCGCCGCAATTGTTCCGCATGGAAAGCTGGCAGGAACTGCCCAACCCGCAGGATCTGCAGCAGATCGTGTCGGGGCCGGAATTTGCAAGCTGGCAATCGCTGCGCGAAAGCGAGGATGCCCGCTATATCGGGCTGGCCATGCCGCGCGTGCTGGGGCGTCTGCCCTATGGCGCGGAAACGGTGCCGGTGAAAGGCTTTGACTTCGAAGAGGTCATCGACGGCAAGCATGACAATTATGTCTGGATGAACGCGTCCTTCGCGATGGGCGTGAACATCAACCGCAGTCACAAGCTGTATGGCTGGGGCACGCAGATCAGGGGCGTGGAATCGGGTGGCACGGTGCTGAACCTGCCGGTCCATACCTTCCCGACCGACGATGGCAGCGTGGCGATGAAATGCCCGACCGAAATCGCCATCGACGACCGGCGCGAGGCGGAACTGGCCAAGCTGGGCATGATGCCGATCCTGCACCGCAAGAATACCGATGTCGCGGCCTTCATCGGCGCGCATAGCCTGCAGGACGATGATGCGCGGGCCGGGCGGCTGGTCGATCCCGACGCGCAGGCGAATGAACGGCTGTCGGCGAACCTGCCCTATCTGTTCCCGGTCTCGCGCTTTGCCCATTACCTCAAGGCCATCGCACGCGACAAGGTCGGCACGTTCAAGGAACGTTCGGACATGCAGAAATGGTTGTCGGAATGGATCAACCGCTATGTGCTGGCGAACCCCTCGATGGCCGACGACCGGGCCAAGGCAAAGCGGCCCTTGGCGGCGGCAGAGGTTCAGGTGGACAGCGTCGAAGGGCGGCCGGGCTATTACAATGCCCGCTTCTTCCTGCGCCCGCATTACCAGCTGGAAGGCATCAATGCGAGCCTGCGGCTGGTCTCGGAACTGCCGTCGGTCAAGGGCTGACAGCGCGGCGCAAGATGCCCGCGCCGCCTGACAACGGATAACAGGCCGGAACCCGACCTGACATTTCACCGGCAGCCCCTGGCCGCCGGCATTGGGTGATGAAACCCGCAACAAGGCGATGAAAGGACAATCCAATGGCATTCAGTGGTTATCTGGCGATTGAGGACATCCCGGGCGAAAGCAAGCGTTCGGGCCACGAGGACGAGATTGTCGTCTCCGGCTTTTCCTGGGGCGCATCCCGTTCGGCCTTCCGCAATTCCGGAGGGCAGCGCGAAAGCGGTCTGGCCGAAATTCAGGCCATGTCGCTGATCAAGGATTTCGATGCGTCCTCGCCCTATCTGGCGCTGGCCTGCATCAAGGCCAAGAACCTTGGCGAAGCCGTGCTGACGTTGCGCAAGGACCAGGGCGACGAGCATTCGGACTATCTGACCATCACGATGACCAACACCATCGTAGAAAGCTATCAGACCTCGGGCGGCGACAGCGGCAACCCGATCGACAGCCTGAACCTCAGCTTCGACACGTTCAAGATAAAATACATCCAGGATGCCGACGATCTGACTGCGGGCGACGAGCACGAGGTCGAATACGACATGGTGGCCGCGACATGACTGCAGCCTGCGGGTTGGCGTGACAGGTGGCCGAGCAGACCGACATGCAGCCATCCATCCGCGAGGCGGTTCAGCCCTCCTTATGGGACCGCCTTGTGGACGAATTGCATGGTCTGGGCGCCGAAACGGCCGCACTGAGACGAGAGTTGGCCAGGAAACTGGGCGGCGATCAGGCGGTCGGGATGCTGCTGGCCGAGGGCGCCAGGTCGATCGAGCGGGACGAAAGCCTCGACGACGAAACACGGCGGCTGGCCCACAGGCTGGCCGGGCTTTTGCGGCGCCAGCGGCGGCTTGAGGAAGGCGGCGTCATCGTCACCCCGGATCTTCTGCGCGAGGCCGTCCGGCGAGATATCGAGATGCTGTTCAATATCGAGCGGCTCGAAGCGGATTACCTGCTGAGCGAACGCGAAATGACCAGCACCAGCAGCCCCGGTGAACTGCTGGCCGATTACCCCGAGATCCGCCGTTCGGTCCTGAATTACGGGGTGCCATCCTTTTCCGGCCGGCACGGTTCCGACTTCGATCCTGATGTGCTGTCACGCGAATTGACCGAGGTGCTGCGCATATTCGAGCCGCGCCTGAAAGGCGAAACGATCCGCGTCAAGGTCTCGACCAGCGACAAGACCGGCCTGCGGATCGAGATCGACGCGCTGTTGATGCTGACCCCGGTTCCCGAGCGGTTGCGCCTGTCCACGATGATCGACCTGGATAATGGCCGCGCGATCACCTCGATGGAGGATCGTTGATGGACCGGGTCTTCCTCGATTACTACGAAGAAGAGTTGCAGCATATCCGTACGCTGGCGACCGAGTTTTCGGCGCTGCATCCCAATGTCGCGCGCAACCTGTCGCTGGATTCGGTGCCCTGTCCAGACCCTTATGTCGAGCGTCTGCTGGAGGGCGTGGCCTTTCTGGCGGCCCGCACGCGGCTGAAGGTGGACGCGGAATCCAGCCGCTATGTCCGCGACATGCTCGACACGCTGTATCCCGATCTTGCCGGGCCGGCCCCGGCGATGACCATCGCCGAACTGGCACCCGGCCCGCAGGTCGACGTGATGCTGGATGGCCATATCGTGCGGCGCGGCACGCGGCTGGTCTCGTCACTGCGCGAAGGGACGCGGACACGCTGCACCTATACCACCGCGCAGGATGTCAGCATGTGGCCGCTGCGGCTGCTGTCGGGAGATTACCTGCAGGACAAGGGCGCGCTGGTGCAGGCCGGGCTGTCCGAGCGCGCGACCCGCAATGCCTCGGCCGGCCTTCGGCTGAAGATCGGCCGTCGGGGCGCCGGATCCCTGTCCGAGTTGTCGCTGGATGCGCTGCCCGTCTTTTTCGGCGCGGGCCAGCGGGGCGGTGCGATCTTCGATGCCATTTTCGGTTTTGGCGAGGGGGCGCTGGCACGGCCTGCTGACGGTAGCCTGCCCTTCCGGCAGATCGGTCGGCCTGCCATGGTCGGGATCGGGGATGACGAAGCCCTGCTGCCCCGGGTGCGGCATTCATTCGAGGGCTATCGGCTGCTACGCGAATATTTCCTGATGCCCGAGCGGTTCCATTTCGTCCACCTGAGCGGGCTGTCTCCCATGGTCCGTGCCTGCACCACGGTGCAGGCGGCGCTTGAGGTGATTATCCCCCTCTCGCGCCAGCGTGCCGAGCTTGCGGGCATATCGGCCGGCGATTTCCGGCTGTTCGCGACGCCGCTGGTCAACCTGTTCGAACATGAATGCAATATCGTCGAACTGCGCCCGGGCCGCGCGGCACATCCGGTTCACGCCGACCGGACCCGGCCCAAGGATTTCGAGATCTACCGCCTGCTGCGCGTCGATGACGCCGCCGTCGAGGGACCGCAGGCCCGGGTCGCGCCGCTCATCTCGGTCGAGGCGCGGGCCGAAAGCGGCCATGTCTACACGACCGAGCGCCGCCCCCGCCGTCCCGACACCGAAGAGGTGCGGCGCGGCCAGACGCGCTCCAGCTATTCGGGTGATGATTTCTATATCTCGGTCTCACGCCCCGCCGATGCCCGTGCGATTCCGCCGATCACGCAGCTTGATATCCGGGCGCTGTGCACGAACCGCGATCTGCCGATCCTGGATGACCGCCCGACGCTGACACTGGAAACCGGCGATCCGGTCCAGCAGGTCAGGCTGCTTGGGGCGATGCGGCGCCCGCGCGCCTCGTTGCGGGCCGCGTTGCCGTCGGGAGCCACCAATGACAGGCAGATGGACGATCTGACCTGGCGCTGGATTTCGCAGCTCAGCCTCAATCACATCTCGCTGGCCGTCGATGAAAAGGATGCCGAGCCGCTGCGTGCGCTGATCCGGCTTTATGCTGATCGGGGCGATCCGGCGCTGACCCAGCATGGCGATGCGCTTGGCCGGGTGATGTCGCGTGCTGTCGTGGACCGGCTGCAGATCCCCGGCCCGCTATGCTTTGCACATGGCACCGAGATCACGCTGGACATCAACGAGGCCCTGCTGTCCGGCGGCAGCCAGTTGCTGCTTTCTGCGCTGCTGGCGCGTCTGTTCAACCGGCAGGCAGCCATCAATTCCTTTGTCCGCACCAAGGCGCGGCTGGTTCAGTCACAAACGGAGGTGGTATGGCCGATGACAACCGGCACCCGCGCCCTGATCTGACGGCCGCGCCAGTGCCCGACATCGCCAATATGGATTTCTTCGAATTGCTGCGGCAGCTCGAAACCGAAACCATGCGCTTTGGCCGGTGCGGCGGCGCCGATGCCGAGCCCGCACGGCTGGCCCAGCAGCCCCGGCAGGGTTTTGCGGTCGGCGACCTGGCCGAGTTCACGCCAGGCACGGAAACCGGCAAGCCGCAGGTATGCGTGAATGTGCTGGGCCTGATCGGGCCCGAAGGTCCGATGCCACTGCATCTGACACGCTGGATCATCGCGCGCCAGTCCAGCCGCTGGTTCGCCGGCGGCAGCCATAGCGGCGCGACCTCGGACACCTCCTTCCTCGACTTCCTCAACATGCTGCAACACCGGATGATGGCGCTGTACTGGCGGGCCTGGGCCGATGCGCGGGCAGGCGTGCAGATCGCCCATGGCGAAGGAGGCCAGGTCATGGCGATGATGCGGGCGCTGGCCGGTATCGGCCTGCCCGGCAGCCGCAGCGACGATCCGCGCATCGACGGATCGAAACTGCACCACGCCACCTCACTGGCGCAAGTGGTGCGGGGGCCGGGGCGGCTGACCTCGTTTCTGGAATCGGTGCTGGGCATGCCGGTGACGCTGTCGGAATTCGTGGGGGTCTGGCTGGATATTCCCGAAAATCTGCAAACCCGCATCGGCGTTCAGCATACCGGCCTGGGCACCGGGGCCATGGTCGGAGCGCGCCGCTTTGACCGGCAATCCCGCGCCGAGATACGGCTTGGTCCGCTATCGCGTGCGGAATTCGACCGCTTCACCGACGATCCGCTCAGCCGCGGGCGGCTGCGTCACGCGCTGCTCTTTGCGCAGGGCAACGATATCGATTTCGATGTGCGTCTGGTTCTGGCCGCCGACGAGGTGCCGCAGGCAAGGCTTGGCGCCTGCCGCGTGGGCCTGACAAGCTGGATCGAGCCCAAGACAGGCCACGATGCCGATGATCTCTGCTATACTCGGATCAATCGCAGGCCCGTGACCGCCGGTGCAGAAAGGGGCGCGGCATGAATGTAAGACTAGTCATCGAATCTGCCCCCCATGCGCAGCCCGAAACCGAGCGCGTCTTTACCGGCGGACGCATGGTGATCGGGCGCAGCGACGATGCCGATTGGCCGCTGCACGATCCCGACATGTATGTCTCGCGCCAGCACTGCATCCTGACCGAGGCCGATGACCGGGTCATGGTCACGGATGCATCAGCAGCGGGTTGTTCATCGACAATGCCGCCAATCCGGTGGGCGCCGGCAAGGCCGTACCGATCGAACCCGGCATGCGGCTGCGCATGGGCGATATCGTTATGCGGGTCGAGGCGTTGTCGGGCACCGAAACCGAACCCCGCAAGCCTGAAACGGCTGGCGGTCTGGTCTTTGACTTTGACCGCAACGAGGGCGAACCGCCCCCGCCCGAACCCTTGCCGCGGCCCAAGGACCTGCCCGATCCGTTCGGCCTGTCCAGCAAGGCCCGCAGCCACGAACGGCCGCGCGCACCCGCACCGCCAAAGCCGCTGGATCAAGAGGATGCCTTTGGTCTCGATCTGCGCAAACCCTTTGACCGGCCCGAAGAGGCGACAACGCCCCAATCCGGACCGGCCCAGAAGCGGGGCGGGTATTTCACCGACACGCCCACGCCTCCTGCCCCGCCACCCGACGACACACCCGCACCGGCATCAGCGCCCAAATCCGATATCTTCGCCGATTGGGACGGGCCAGAGGCCAGGCCGGCGCCCCCGGCGGAAGAACCCGCCGCCGGGCAGGTGTCGCCCGCGCCGGAACCGCCACCACCGCCCCCGCCCGAGCCGGAACCACCCGCGCCTTTGCCAGAGGGCGCCGAGCGCGACATTCACGCAGCCCTGCTGCGTGGCATGGGGCTGGACCCGTCGCAATTCACCGGCGATCCGGCTCAGCAGGCCGAGCGGATCGGGCGCGCCATGCGCCTTCTGGTCGATGGGTTGATGCAGCAGCTTCGGACCCGTGCGCAGGCCAAGCAGAAGGCACGGGTGGCGCAAACGATCATCGCCAGTTCCGATGTGAACCCGCTGAAATTCCTGGCCACGCCCGAGGATGTGCTCGCCAGCTTTGTCCGGCCGCGCGGGCGGGGCTATCTGGACCCCGAGGAGGCGCTGGAACAGGCCTTTCGTGACCTGACCGATCACCAGTTGCGCATATGGACCGCGCTGCAGGCCGCGCTGCGGCGGATGATCGACAGGTTCGACCCCGAGGAAATCGAGAAGGCGATGGCGGATGTCGGCCTTCTGGAAAGCCTGATCGCCGGGGGCCGCAGCGCCAAGCTGTGGCGCCTTTACGAAGAACGCTATCGCGAGATCGCCCGTTCGGCCGAGGATCAGTTCCTGGGCGAGGTCGCGCCGATTTTCGCGATGCGTATGAAAGTGGAAGGAGGACGCAAGATGACAAGCGGTCTTAACAGAAGGCTCCTGCTGGCCGCCGGAGCGAGTGCCGCGCTGCTGCTGGCGGGCTGCGGGGGGGAAACGCCGCCGACGGTTCTTGCCGTCACGGCGACGGGATCGGCGGGCATGAACCCCGGCTCGGATGGGGCGGACCGCCCGGTGACGGTGCAGGTGCTGCAGCTTTCCGGCACCGGCGCGTTCGATTCCGCCGACTACCTGGCCCTGCAGGATCCTGCGGCGGCGCTTGGCGGCGATCTGGTCAAGGCCGATCAACTGGTGTTGGGGCCGGGCGCCACGGTGTCGAAAGCCATTACCGTGCAGGCGGGCACCACCGCCATCGGCGTCACGGCAGGCTTCCGCGATCCAACCGGGCGAACCCTGCGCCAACGGATCCCGGTTCCGGCAAAATCGGCCCCGGTGACGATCACCGTCGGATCCAGCGGCATCGCCGTCAGCGGCGGCTAGTCTTTAGCAACGGGAAGCGAATGACGGATAGAAACAAGGTTGTCTGGTCCGAGGGGCTGTATCTCAGGACCCAGCATCTGCAACAGCAGGACCGGCATCTGGGCTGGCTGGTGCGGCAGGCCCTCCGGGCAACGCCGCTGCAAAGCTTTGGCTTTGTCGCGCTGGAACTGGACGGCGCTGCGCTGGATGCCGGGCAGGTGGCGCTGAGCGTCGCCGATGGGGTGATGCCCGATGGCACCGTCTTTTCGGCAAGCGCAAGCTGCCTGCCGATCGAGCCGCTGCCGGTCACCTCAAAGACCGAAGCCGGGCTGATCCATCTTGCGGTTCCCTCTGAAACCACCGGCGGGGCCGAGATCGACCCGGCCCATGCCGAGCCTTCGGGCATGCGTTATCGCGGCGATTACATCACGATCCGCGATGCCATCGCCGCTGGCGCCGAACCGACCGAGATCGAGGTTGCGCGGCTGGCGCCGAAACTGCTGCTGCCGGGGCAGGAAACGCGCGGCTATACGACGCTGCCGCTGGCCCGGTTGACCGGCCTGACATCCGAAGGCGCCGTGGCGCTGGACGATGGATTTCTGGCGCCATCGCCGAATATCTCGGCAGTGCCGTGGTACGGGCAATTCCTGAAGGAGCTGGTCACCGGCATCGACCGGATCGCCGACGCGCATGGCTCGATGGTGCTGGGCGGCGCGGGTGCCTCGATGGAGAACCTGTTGATCCTGGAACTGGCCAATCGCGCGCGGCCGAGACTGGCGCATCTGATGGCACAGAACGATTGCCATCCGTCCGAATTGCTGTGCGAACTGGCCGGGCTGGCCGGACAGATGGCGACCTACGGCGCCTCGTCCCGGCGGATGACGGAACTGCCGATCTATGACCATGCGGATCCGCAGGCGGCCTTTACCACCCTGGCAGATACGCTGCGTTCGCTGATGCTGTCCCTGCGCCATGTCGAACCGAAATCACGGGCGCTGCGTGTCTCGCATCATTCGGAAAACATCTGGACCGTGCGGATCGACAATCCCGAGATCCTGAAATCCAACCGCATCGTGCTGCGCATCGGCGGTGACATGTCCGAGGCGATGCTGCGCAAGATCTTCGTCGATCAGGCGACGGTCGGCGCGGCGGGCGATTTCGACAAGCTGTGGAAATCCAAGCTGCCGGGCATTCCGCTGAAACCGCTGAACTCGCAGCCGCGCGAGATCCCCTATGACGGCGACCGGCTGTGCCTGGAACTTGACCGCGCATCCGAACATTACGCCGCTCTGTCCGATGCGCCGGGCTTCGTGCTGGGCGTGGCCGGCAAGCTGGAACGAGAACCGGAAATCGATTGCTATGCGGTGAACCGATAGGACCAAGATGACCAATGACGATCCCTTCGGGCTGGAAGACGACGCGGCGCGAACCCGCGTCCGGCCACGGCGTTCGGGCGATGCGCGGCAGCCCGCACCCGCGCCTGCGCCTGCGCCTGCGCCTGCGCGCAGCGCGCCGCTGAGGGATGCCAGGGCCAGCGACAACCCCCTTATCCGCGCATTTGCCGCCCTGCTGGGGATCGCGCCCGAACTGGAACGCGCGGTCGCGCCCGAAAATCCCGACCTGTTGCGTAACCGGCTGCAGGACAATCTGACCCATGCCCGCGATGCGGCGGTGACGATGGGCGTGCCGCTGACCCGCGCCGATCAGGGTGCCTGGTTCGTGGGCGCATTGCTGGACGATGTGGCGATCAACACGCCCTGGGGCGGCTCCAGCGGCTGGCCGCGTCAGCCGCTGGTCGCCTCGATGTATGGTAATGTCGATGCCGGCGAGCGTTTCTATGATCTGGCCGAGGAATTGCTGCGCTATCCCGAACGCGATCCGCAACTGCTGGAACTGGTCTTCCTGTGCCTGTCGCTTGGCTTTCGCGGCAAATACCGCATCAGCGGCCCGGCGGGCGAGGCCGAGATCGCCCGCCTGCGCGCCCAGATGGCGCGCGTGCTGCATGATCGCGATGCGGCCGATGCGCCGCTGTCGCCGCATTGGCAGGGCGTGGTGGCCGAGGATGAGGACCGCAAGTTCATCGTGCCGATCTGGTCGCTGGCGCTGATGGCCATTGCGCTGGTCACGGCGATCTATGTGGGTCTCGGCATCCGCCTGTCGGGTCGTGGCGAGGATCTGTTCACGCTGGCGGGCGTGCTGCCACCGCCCGAACGCGCGGCAATCTATCGTCCGGTGATCGAGACCGAGGAACAGCCGCAGTTGACCGCGAACCCGCTGTTGTTCGAATTGCTGCCACTGTTTGCCGAAGCCGCTCCCGCCGACACCGCAGCCGCGCTGACCGGGCGCGAGGATGTGTCGCTTGCCGTGGTCGTGGTGCAGGCCAGCGACCCCGAGGTATTCCGCTCGGCCAAGGCCGATATCAACGATGCCTATGGCCCGCTGATCACCTCGATTGCCGCGGTCATCATCGACAATGCGGACCTGATCGGCTCGGTCCGCGTGGCCGGGCATACCGACAGCGTGCCGGTTCAGACCTCGAACCCGTTCCGGTCCAATCAGGGGCTCAGCGAGGCGCGCGCCAGGACCATCGCCGACCTGCTGGTCGCGGCGGGCGTGCCGGCAGGGCTGGTCACATCCGAAGGCAAGGCCGCGACGGAACCCATCGCCGATAACGGAACCCGGGAAGGCCGGGCCCGCAATCGCCGGGTCGAGATCATCCTGCAGAAGAAGGTCTAGGCGATGACGGTGCTCAAGAAGATCTTCGGCTTCCTCTTCTCGCGCTTCCTGTGGACGCTGATCGGGGTTGCCATCCTGTGTGCGCTGATCTGGTTTTACGGTCCGCTGATCTCGTTCGGCAACAGCCAGCCGCTGGCATCGGACCTGACGCGGATCATCGTGATCGGGATCATCATCATCCTGTGGCTGCTATCGATGCTGATCCGCCAGATGCGCGCGGCCAGGGCCAACCGCGTCTTCGTGCAGGAACTGGCCGCCCCCCCGCCCGAGATCGAGCGCGGTCCGGGCGACGAGAACCTGGCCGAGGTGCAAAGCAAGTTCCAGGGTGTTCTGGAACAGATGAAACGCTCGAAACTGGGCAGCCGCAAATTCCTGCGCGACATGCCCTGGTATGTCATCATCGGCCCGCCCGGCACCGGCAAGACCACGGCGCTGCGCCAGTCGGGCCTGCATTTCCCCATCGACCTGTCCGACGATCTGAAAGGCGTCGGCGGCACGCGCAATTGCGATTGGTTCTTTACCGAGGACGCCGTGCTGATCGACACCGCCGGACGCTATGTCGAGCAGCAATCCGACCCCGAGGCCGACGCGGCCGAGTGGAAGGGCTTCATGGATCTGCTGGTCAAGCATCGCGGGCGGCGGGCGTGAACGGCGTGATCCTGACCCTGTCGGTGCAGGAACTGACCGCCGATGACGCCACGATCCGCGATTACGGGCGCGAGATCAGGAAACGGCTGGCCGAGCTGCGCGAACAGACCGGGCTGAAGCTGCCGGTTTATCTGATGATCACGAAATCCGACCTGATCCCCGGATTCGAGGCGTTTTTCGGCGATCTGAACACGCGCGAGCGCGAACAGGTCTGGGGCGCGACCCTGGGCACCGCCGACCGTGTCGACGGGCTGACGGTCGAACGCGAAATGAAGGTCTTGCAGGAATCGCTGGAAAACCGCCTGATCGACCGCATCAATGACGATCTGCCGCTGTCCGAACGCGCGCTGGTGTTCCGCTTCCCCTCGCAACTGGACCGGCTGACCGGCCCGCTGAAAGTACTGGTCGAGGCGGCGTTCGGCGAAAGCCGTTACGAAGAAAGCCCATGGCTGCGCGGGGTCTATTTCACATCGGCCACGCAGGAAGGCTCCCCCATCGATCAGATGCTGGGCGGCATTGCCGGGTCACTTGGCCTCTCCGCGCCACAGCCCGAACAGCGCCGCCATGGCGACAAGCGCAGCTTCTTCCTGCGCAACCTGCTGACCGACCTCATCTTCCCCGAAGCCGGTCTTGGCACGTTCGATCCCCGGGCCGAGGAACGCCGCCGCTGGATCTGGCGCGGCTCGCTGGCCGCGTCGGCGATTGCGGTCGTGCTGCTGGGTACCTTGTTCCTGTTTTCCTATCTGCGATGGAACGGCGCGCTTGACGATCAGGAACGCCAGCTTGCCGATCTGACTGCACGGCTGGCCAATGTCGCCGCGCGCGAGGCCCCGACCGATCCCCTGGACCTGAACCTGGCGCTGGATGCCGCGAATTCCACCGCGCTGGCGGCAACACCCACCCCCGGGGGCCCGCTAACCTTGGCAGGCCCCGGTGCCGCGCCGGAACTGGAGCAGGTGCATCGCATCGCCTATGACCGGACGCTGAGGAATATCCTCGAGCCCCGCATGGTGGCGATGACCGAGGCGACCATGTGGCGCCACAGCCGTGACCCGGAATTCCTGCTGGACGCGCTGAAAGCCTATCAGATGCTGACTGGGCAGGCACCCTATGACGCCGATTTCCTGGGCGCCTGGTGGCAAGGCGCACTGCCGGAATATGCCCCTATCGACCCTTTCCCGACCGAGGAAAGCCTGGATCATCAGCTTGCCGCGCTGGACCGGATGCGGTCCGAGGAAAACAAGATCGCACCCGATCCGCAACTGATCTCGGCCGCGCTGCAAAGCATCTGCACCATTCCCCTGGCGGTCCGGGCCTATCGCAGCCTGCGCTCGGATCCGTTGGTGGCGGGCCTGCCGGATTGGGTGCCCGCCGAAAATACCGGGCCGAACGGCGCCCGCGTCCTGACCCGGTTGTCGGAAAAATCGCTGCGCGTCGGATTGCCCGGTGCCTTCACCTATGACGGGTTCCACAACTCCGTACTGCCCCTGATCCCCGAGGTTGCGGCGCAGGCGGCACTGGATCGCGCCGTCTTTGCCGGGGGCTGCAACGAAAACGCCGAAGCCTCGGAAGAGACCCTGGAGGCCGATATCCTCAAGCTCTATTACGATGATTTCATCGCGCAATGGGATGGATTCCTGCGAGATATCCGCCTGACCCCGATCACCGATCTGGCCGAGGCGCAGCGCAACCTGAAAGACCTGTCCTCGGCCGACAGCGCGCTGAAACGGCTGCTGGAATCGGTGGTGGCGGAAACCGATCTCGCCCGCCCCACAGAGGAAGAAGGCGGCGGCGACAACGCCGCGCTGCAAAAGGGCGGAACGAAGGCGGCATCGAAACTGGGCAAGCTTGGCAAGCTGGTGAAAGCCGGCACCAAGATCGCCAGAAAGACCGGCGCCGGCGGGTCGGAGGCCGAACCGCCGCCCCCGCCGGGCCAGCCGGTCTCGGATCATTTCTTGACCATCCGCAGCACCGTGCAAGAGGTCGATGGCCAACCGCCGCTGCTGGACGACGCCGTGGCCGCGCTGGCCGCGCTGTCGAGCGAATTGCAGACCGTCGCCGCCAGCCCCGATCCGCAATCGGCGCTGCTGGCGCGGGGCGGCCTGCCGGAACTGACCGGCACAATCGCGAACGAGGCCGCCCTCCTGCCCGACCCGATCGACAAATGGGTCGCTGGCATTGCGGGCGATACGATCAGCGTTACGCGCGAGGCGGTGATCGCCCAGCTGAACGCGCGCTGGCGGGCCGATGTGCTGCCTTTCTGCCGGTCCGCGACAGGTGGGCGCTATCCCTTTGACCAAAGTTCGGCCATCGATGTGAACACGCAGGATTTCCAGCGCCTGTTCGGACCGGGCGGGCTGATCGACACATTCGTCAACGACAATCTGGCGGCCTATGTGGACAGCACCGTCAGGCCCTGGCAATGGCGCGCCGATTTCGGGCTGGACGCGGGCCTGCTGGCCCCGTTCGAGCGCGCCCGGTCCATGCGCGACGCGCTGTTCCCTGGCGGCTCCGGTCCGGTCATGGCTTTCACGCTGCAGGCGACCGACCTGTCGGCCAATGCCAGCCGGGTGACGCTGAACGTGGACGGGCAGGCGCTGACCTATTTCAACGCCGCCACCCGGCCCGAGCCGATGACATGGCCCGGCAGTGACGGGACCAACATGATCACGCTCAGCTTTGCGCCCATCGATGGCGCGGCCGAGGTCATCACCTCGGAAAGCGGCAGTTGGGCATTCCTGCGCCTGATCCGCGGCGGGGCGCTGTCCAAGACGGCGCAGCCCGATGTCTTTGCCCTGCGGCTGTCGGCACAGGGATTTTCGTCCAGCTTCGACCTGCGCGCCAATTCGGTCGAGAACCCCTTTGATCTGACCATGTTCTCGGGCTTCAACTGCCCGTCCGGGTTCTGAACGGTGGCAACGGGTTTCTTTGGCAAGCTGCCCGTGCGCGGCGATTTCGTGGCCCGGGGCCTGCCGTCCGGCGCGCGCCCGGTCGTGGATCGCTGGCTGACCCGTGTTCTGTCGCCCATGGCCCGCCGGCCCGAATGCTGGCCCGGAGGCGGATTGCGCGGCCTGATCGCCCATGGCGAGGGTGCGCTGGCCCTGCTGATCCTGCCAAGCCGCGACGCTGCCGGGCGCCACTTCATGCTTGCCGCCGTCGTCCCGTCAAACGGCACCGGACAGGCACAGGTCGATGCATGGGCTGAACAGGTGCTGCCCGCGCTGACCCGCGCGGTCGAGGGCGATCTGGACGCAAACAATCTGATCGCGCTGCTGGCCGATCTGACATTGCCTGCGGGCGGCACTGCGTCAAGCCCGCCGCTGCTTTGGGCCGAAAACGGTGCGCCCCAGGATCCGGCAACCTTTGTCGCGCAGATGGCAGGCGCCTGACGGCCCGTCAGTTCTGGTTGATCTTGCTGCCCTTGATGGTGACTTCGCTGTCGGCCTTGACGTTGATCTTGCCCGATCCCTTTGTCGTGATATCCTTGCCTTCCATGGTGACCGTGCCGTCCTTTTTCATCGTCAGCGCCGCCTTGCCGCATTTCAGGACAATCTGATCCGCCGCCTCGATCACGATGGTCTTGCCCGCGCTGATGGCAAGATCTTCCCCGATCTGTTCGCTGGCCGATTTCCCGACCGAGATCGTGCTGGCCTCGCCCACGGTGATGCTGCTGTTCTTGCCGACATCCAGCGAACGGTCCTTGCCGATCGTGGTGCTTTCATTGCCGCCGATGGTCCAGCTGTCATCCTTGCCGATGAAATGCTGCTGTTCCGCCGCCACCGTCACCGAGCGTTCGGCCCCGATGGTGTTTGTCTGGGCGGCACCGACCAGCCGCGTCTCGACCGCACCAACCGTATCGGTTCGAGCGGCCTTGACGGTGATGGTCTGGTTCAAGCCAACGGTCTGGCTGTGATTGGAGCCGATATTTTCGGTCGAGTTGCTGCCGATGTCGATGGTTTCATCAACGCCAACCTTCAACGCGCGGTTCGTGCCCACCGTCTCGTCGTCGTTATTGCCGATATTGACGGTCCGGTCGACGCCGACCGTGGTCGATTTATTGTTGTCGACCGCTTCCGTGCGGTCATGGCCCACCCATTGCGTCGCGTCATTCACGACCTCTTCCGAGAAGTCATTGCCGATATGACGGGATTCGTTGTTCTTGACCAGTTCGTTATGGTCTTTCTGGGCCTGGAAATAGACCTCTTCGCTGCCGGCCTTGTCCTCGAAGCGCAACTCGTTCCAGCCACCGCCGCCGGGGCTGGAATTCGATTTCCAGCCCGATTGCGTGGCGCTGCCGGGCAGGCCGTAAGGGGGCATCTGCTCGGCATTATAGACACGGCCGGTGATGATCGGCTGATCGGGGTCGCCTTCCAGAAAATCGACGATCACCTCCTGCCCGATGCGCGGGATCTGGATGAAACCCCAGCCCGAACCCGCCCAGGCACTGCTGACGCGAATGAAACAGGTGGTGTTTTCGTCCTTCTTACCCGCGCGGTCCCAGTGGAACTGAACCTTCACGCGGCTGTATTCGTCGGTATAGATCTCTTCGCCGCCCGGCCCCACGACAATAGCGGTTTGCGGGCCCTTCATCGCCGGCCTCGGCGTCTTGCGCAACGGACGATACGCCCGCCCTGCGGCACCAGCGTATAGATCGCGGAAAAGCCGCCCCCATCGGCTGTCCGCGCCAGGTCGTCCTCGATCGACAGCGCGCGGCTGGTCGCGTCACTCACGTCGCGCCCGCGCGTGCGATAGCGGCTGCCACGAATGTCATAGACCGCCCGCTCGATGACATAGGCGTCATTTTCGGCGCTGCGGGGAAACCCGGTCAGCTTGAACATATTGCCCGAAGACGGGCCGGCTGCCGTCGACAGCGCCGTAATCACGCAGGCATGGGACTGGTCCTGCCTGTTGCGGATCCGGGCCAGATCGTCGCCGCGGCCATGTTCGATGTAATTCCCCGGATAGCTGTATCGCGCACCGCCGCTTTCGCTGTGATCCAGTGCATTCTCCGACCGCGCCGTCAGGTCGGCGGATGGTTTCTCGAAATCGTAATCAGTCAGGCTGTGACTGCCGGGCACGATGCTGTCCACCCGGCTGAACCGGGTGATCCGCCCAGTGCCGGTATGCCGATCCGCCCGGCTGTCCCTGAATTCCAGCGTGCCGTAAGGCGCGGCCGGTTTCAGCTTGTCGACATCATCGCACAAAACCAGCGCATGCTTGCCGTCCTCGAAGCGGAAGAAATAGAATATGCCCTCATGCTCCAGCAGCCGCTGGACGAAATTCAGGTCGCTTTCGTCATATTGAACGCAGTAATCGCGCTGCGGCGGCTTGGACAGCAGGTTCCATTCGTAATCGGTGCAGCCATGCTGATCCAGGATCTCACTGACAATATCGACCACCGTCATTTCCTGAAAAATGCGATTATCGGTCGTCTTGCCCAGCAGCCAAAGCCGCGGCCGCAGGATCAGATGGTAAAGCCAGTGCCCTTCGTCATCCGATCCCGCAAAGCGGAACCCGTCGACTATGCCATGGAAAAAGCGCGCCACATCGGGATTGTCACGATCCGCCGTCAGCTTCAGGCCGACCTCCTGCCCCAGCAGATCGTTGGACTTGAGGTCGGGCGTGCCGCTGATCGCGCTGATATCGAATTCAAAGCAGCGGCTCAGCGAATCATGGCCGCTGAGCGCCATGAAAGCCAGCCCCTTGAAATCCGCCATCGGCGTCGTGTCCAGCGCGGCCTCTGTAGGCAGAGGCGTTTTCAGCAAGGCGAAGCGATCGGCGGGCATGGCTGCTCTTTCCAAAAAGGTCGCGGAATATCGGGGCGGTAAATCTTCGCCAATTGATTATACCGCGAAAAGGCAAATCCTGGAAATATCCGTGCTATAAACTTGGCGGGCAATCAAATCCCTGCATTACGCCGCGCACGGAGACCGGGTTCAGTTTATCCGCGAATGTCATTTCCAGAAAGACGCGGCCGGTATCGCTACGCATATCCAGCAACACCCGCGCGCCGTCATCGCGCAGCCGCAGGCGCAGCGTGTCCATCAGATGCAACAGCCCCCAGGGGCCGGGATGGATCAGCCGCCCCGCATCCGAGCCCTCGCGAAAGCTGACCTCGACGCCTGAATCGGGCGCGGGACCGGGCCAGGACAGCTGCACCGGCGCGCCGGTCGCCAGCACGGGCCTGGCCTCGCCACCGATGGCAACCAGCGTCTGCCCCCGCTCGGCCAGCGCGGCCAGGGTCAGCGGCCTGTCCAGCGTGCCGGATTGGGCGAAAAGCCCCTGCGATATCTGCGCCGCGCGTTCAAAGAAGGCCGCGCTTTCCGGGCTGAGCCCCTCGAACCGGGCCTCGGGTTTCCAGCGCCAAGGGGTTTCATCGGCCTCCAGCAGCGGCAGCGCGTTATTGGCCATGAAAACGCTCAGCGTGCCCTGCGGCCCCAGCAGCCCGGCCAGTCCGGCCATGTCGGTATCCGGTCCCTCGGCGAAGGGATAGCGCCCCTGCACGATCTGTTGGCAGGCCGGAAAGACCTGTTGTTGCCATTGTCGGGTCAGGGCGTTGCCCTCGGCCAATGCGTTTTGCGGCAAGGCCGATTGCGCCAGCACATCCTCGGCGATCTGCACGACGATGCGCGGCGCGGCCTGCAGCGCGGTGATCGAGCGCGCGCGGTCGCCGATGCTCATCAGCCGGTCCGTGCCGTAACGCTGATCCAGGTCCACCGCACCGAGCGCCACGTTCAGCTGGGCAAACAGCGCCTCGATTTCCGCCATGCGGCCCTGTTCGACATATTGGATCGCCGGTCCGAATTCGCGCGCAAGCCGAAGCTGCTGCTCATGGCTGCGCTGCCGGTCCTGACCGCCGACCTGCGCCCAGACCTCGTGCAGAAGACGGGTCAGCGGGTTCTCGGGCCGCGCCAGCGCACCCGAGACGACGATCGCGGTCTCGCGCTGAGCAAAGGGCCGCACGCGCAAATCGGCCAGCCAGTCATCCCATGTCACGACGGTCTGATCCAACAGCCGGTCCATCAGCAGATCCGGCGTCCGGTTTTCAGCCGCCAGAGCCTGGCCGATCACCACGGGCGCGATCGCCCGCGCCTTCTGCACGGCGACACCCACGCCGTAATCGCGCGCATAGTTCCAGCCATCCTGCGTGAACAGCCCCGGCAGGGGCGTGTGCAGCTGCAGGCCCGACCGGCGCATCAGCACCTGTGACAGGCCCGGGACCCGGTCCTCGGGCTGCCATGGCGGCAAGGCGCGCGCCCGATCGGCGCGCAGCAGTTCCAGCCAGGCGCGGTCGGCCTCGGGAATTTCGGCGGCGAAGGCCCGGGCCTGATCGCGCAATTCGGTATCGCGCGGTGCGATGGTCTTGTCCGGGCCGGTCAGCGGGCCGACATGGGCCTCGAGCCCGGCCAGTCCGACACGGGCGCCGTTATCTTCCAGCCAGCCCGCCAGGTATCCCGGGGTCCAACTATCCTGCCCCGTCAGAACCGACCACGCCCTCAGTGCATCATACAGCACCAGCCCGTCGCCCTGTGTCGCGATGGTCAGTTCGATCCCGTCGGCGATGGCGGTGGGCACATAGCTCCGCACGGCCTTGGCATAGACCGCCCTGGCCCGTGCCTCGCTGTCAAGGACGGGCAGGCGGATCATGCGTTTCAGCGGTGCCTGCCCGGCCGCGTCCGCGACCCGATCCACCGCCGCGCGCAGATCGTCCAGCCGGCGCACCAGATCGTCACCGCTGCGCGGGCGATCCAGACCGATGGCCCGCATCTCGGCCTCGAAATTGGCATTAATGCGCTGATGATAGCGGTATTCCAGAAAACCGGCATAGCCGGCCAGCCCCAGCAGCAGCAGCAGCACAAAGCCCGCCACCTTCAGGCCCCAGCCACCGCTTTTGCGGTGCCGATGCGCATCACGGTCGGAATCGGCGCGTTCGAGCAACCCGAGCAGGAACCGGCCCAGATCGGCATAATCTGCGCCCTGCGCGGCAGCGGTGTGCTGAAAATCGCGGATCCGTGCCAGCGACATGTCGCGCCCGTCAAATAGTTGCCGCCGCGCCAGAACCGACCAGGTACCCAGATCGACCTGCGGCAGGGTCCGTGCCCGGCGATCCAGCAGCACCGCCAGACCATAACGCGCCGGTTTCACCGCCTGTTTCGGCGCCCCGGCCCGCAGGGCATCGCCCTCGAACCGGTCCAGCAGTTCCTTCGCCTCGTCGATCAGCCGCGCGGCCCCGCGTCCGGCGCGCAGGTCCAGATCGTCGATCATCTGCAGGACCGGCGCAGCGGCGGGATCAAAGGGTGAAGGCGGCGCGCGTCCGGCGGGCATGGGCTAAAGCAGCCCCTCGGCCTGCCATTTGCGCATGGTCTCGACGCCGACCTCGAAATGCATCGAATCTTCGCGGCTATAGGTGGCGCCCCAATACCAGCCTTCCTTGTTGAACAGCTCGGCCAGCAGCAGCAGCCCGAACTGCGTGCCGCCATCGCCGAAACCGTCCAGCTTGCCTTCCAGTTTCAGGTCGATCGCCGTGCCCCAGGAATGATTCGAGACCGACTTGCGCGAACCCCGGATCAGCCGCGCGCAGATCGCGCCAGCTGTGCCAAGCGCGGCATGGATATCGGGCTCGCTTTGCTGCAATTCGGCCAGGATACTTTCCAGACTGTCCAGCGCCGGTTTGATCATCGTCACCCGGATCGGCCCGATCTGCCGCGTTTCCAGAAGCGAGCGCAGATACGGCTGCGTCACCGACTGGCAATCGTTCGAATAACTGTCGCGCGGATGACCCAGTATCTCCAGCATGACGCGGTTGCCGGGCTGGGTGATTCCCTGATTGAACCGCGCCTTGGCCAGCCGCATCACCTCGGTCATCGCCGCCGTGCCGCCGTGATCCTCTATCTCGTCCTCGCCGGTCACTTCCGGCGCGGTGATCGTCACATCGGGTATCTGCGGCTGCGGGGCATGGCGTGGCTGAGCGGCCTGCAAGGCCAGTTCCTCGGACAGCCGGTCGATCTCGACCTGGGCATCGCGCAACTCGGCCCGCAATGTCTCGATATCGCCGCGCTGCGCGGCCAGTTCCGCCTCGTTCCGGTTCAGCCGCAACTCGGCGCTGCCATCAGCCGTTTCCAGCAGCGCCCCGACCACGGCAAAGGAAATCGCGGCAATCACCAACCCGATTGCCACGATGATGGGTCCGATCAGCGCACCCTGCCGCATCAATCGGCCTCTTGAGCAAAGACGCTGACCACCGACACATTGTCCGGCGCCCCGTTATCCAGCGCCTGCATCGCCAGCGAGCGGCACAGGCTGCGCGGATCGGCTGGCCGGGTCATGATCCGGGCGATCTCGTCCTCGCTGACGCAAGCAGCCAGGCCGTCCGAACACAGGATCAGCCGGTCCTTCAGCACCAGTTGCAGCAAGGATATATCGACCTCGACATGCGATGCCGCGCCAACGGCGCGCGTGACGATATGGCGTTCGGGGTGGGACTCGCGCTCGTCGTCGCGCAGCAGGCCCGAATCCACCAGTTCCTGCACCACCGAATGATCGCAGGTCACCAGCCGCAACTGGCCGCCCCGCCACAGATAGGCGCGGCAATCCCCGACCCAGGCAATCGTCGCGATATTGTTCTGGATCATTGCCGCCACCACCGTGGCACCCATCTGTGCTATCCCCTGCGCGCGAGCGTGTTCCCGAATGGCATGATTGGCATCCTGGATCATGCTGCGCAGGCCCGATTCGGCGGGTATGTCATCGGCCAGGCGGGAAATGCGGTCGACGACGATATCGGCCGCCACCTCGCCATTGCCATAGCCGCCCATGCCATCCGCCACCGCCCAGAGCACCCCGTCGGGATCGGTCAGGATCGCGTCCTCGTTCCGCGCACGCACGCGGCCGACATGGGTCAAGCCGCTGCCCCGGAAAACCAGGGGCCTATTGCCCGGAAAAATCGGCGGCTGGCGGGTGATGGGCGCAGACATTACCGGCGCTTGCCTTCCTTTTTGGGCGCGGGCGTCATCGCGGGCCTCGGAAAGTGGCTGAATTTCGCTTTGAATAATGATACCCTAGTGTTCGATCATATCAAAACTTTTCCCCCCGGTGTCGAAATGTGCTTCACGCGATCCCTGCTTTCCCTGCTTTTCTGCGCCATGACGGCCCTGCCCGCCGCGGCGCAAGAGGATCTGTCGGTCCAGGATCTGGTCGAAATATGGAACAAACAGAAAGAAGTCTTTCACGAAGCGCAATCGAACGGGCTTGGCAAAACCCGCGGATTGGAACTGATCACCATAGACGAGACCGGAGCCGCCGAAACCGGCGCCTCGGTCACGGCAACGGCACAGCCTTCCCCGACCGATCCCAACGAGCCGCTGGCCGCCACCGGGGAAACCGTTCAGCCGGTCGTTTTCGGCCAGCTCGACCCCGATCTGCAGGTGAACCTGCAGATCAATTTCGGCTTTGACAGCGCCGCGCTGGCCGATACAGAAAAGCCGAAACTGCAGAAAATCTGCCAGGCCATGCAGCAAAGCAAGGTGCAACTGTTCCGCATCGTCGGCCATACCGATACCGCCGGAACGGACGAATATAACGAACGCCTGTCTGTATTGCGCGCGAAAGAGGTCGTGCGCCATCTGGTCGAGGATTGTGGCATCCCGGCCGCGCGGCTGGAAACCATGGGCATGGGCGAGCGCTTTCCTTTCAACGAACAAGACCCGCAGGCGGATGAAAACCGCCGGGTCGAGTTTCAGGCACTCAGCTGACCTGAAACAGGCATATTGTGTGCAAATCTCCCGAAAACGAGGGAGTTCCCGAAAAGCGGCCATTGTTGACTGCAACCATGTGCTTATGAATATACGGCACCCCAGATCATTTGCGGAATTTTGAAACCGCCTGTCATCATTCGGATTTTCCAAACGAGTGAGAAATAGTGGCAGCCACCCGATTTTTAACCGCATCATCCCCGCAGTGTTTGCAGATAATGAAATATTTTCCGGCAGCGGATCGGAAAATTAATTTTACGCCCGACCAAAGCGTTTCCAGTTCGCGTTTCAGCCTAACTGGCAGCCAAGGGATTCCCTGCATCTCGATATGAAATGGAACCGCTCTGGACATAAAGAAACTTCCGGTTATCCTGTATTATAATTACTCAAATAAAATCGTCTCGGAGGGATTCAGTATGGCTAAAACTGATACCACCCCGGCTGGCCCCGTCGCAATCTGGCAGCGGGTTCTGGTGATCTCTGCCGCGACGCTGTGTCTGCTGGCGCCGCCGGCTCAGACCCAGACGGCAAGCTCGGTCACCCCGGAAAGCTTCCAGCCATCGCTGCGCGATCTGTCGGGCTCCGTGGTGTTCTCGGGCAATACCGGCACGCAGGCGCCTGCCGGGTCCGACCAGATCGGGATCACGCTGGCAGGCGTCGATCTGCAAGGCGCCTTTCCCCAGATGGCTGCCGCCAATATCGCCTTCGAACAGCGGCTGACCCGCGGGCGGATTCCGGTTTCGGAACTGTTCGAGGCCAGCTCCGATCTTGAGGCCGCCTATGCCGAGGCCGGTTATGTGCTGGCCCGGGTGGTTCTGCCACAGCAGACTCTGCGCGATGGCGGCGTGCTGCGGATCACGGTCGTGGACGGTTTTGTCGAGGCGGTCGATACCTCGCAGACGCCGCCCGAAATCCGCAGCCGGATCGAGACGCTGACCGATCCGCTGGTCAATCGCCGGGGCCTGACCATGACCCAGCTTGAACGTCAGCTTCTGCTGGCGGGCGATGTGACCGGTGTGGCCCTGGGTTCGGCGCTGGCAGCCGGGCAGCGTCCCGGCGGCACGGTCATCGCGCTGGATCCGCAATTCCGCAAGGTGACGGGCTTTATCGGCTTTGACAATTTCGCCCCTTCGGGTCTGGGCAGCATCGCGCCTGACGATCTGAACGGGCTGGTCGTCAATTCGGGATTCGAGCTGAACAGCCTGCTCAGCTATGGCGAAACCTTCTATGGGCGGCTGTCGGCGTCACCCAAGGGCCTGTTCACCAGCGATCCCCGCTACCGCGTCCTCGCGGTCGGCGCGGTCATGCCGGTCGGCCCCTCGGGTCTGGCGCTGAATGTCGAAGTCACCACGAGCGACACGACCCCCGATACCGACGGGATCGCGACGCGCTCCGATTTCGACCGCCAATCCTTCCGCCTGATCTATCCATGGATCCGGACGCGCAAATTGAACCTGACAACGCAGCTTATGCTGGACCGCCAGAAGGACCGGCTGACCCTGCTGGATACCGGGCTCGATCCCGTATTCCGCGACCAGATCACCGCGCTGCGCCTTGGTGCCAGCCTGTCCTATCCGCATGATGACGGCAGCCTGTCCGAAGCCGGGCTGACCCTGTCGCGCGGCATCGATGCCCTGGGCGCGCGCACGGCCGCCGATGCCGCCGCCGACGGCGTGCCGCTGTCACGGCAGGGCGCGGATGCGACCTTTACCAAGCTTGTCGTATCGGCCACGCATCAGCGCGCCATCGGCGAGCGGTTCGCGCTTGACCTGACCGGCCGGTTCCAGACTTCTTTCGGCGATCCGCTGGTGACCTCGGAACAGTTCAGCATTGCCGGACCCGGCGAATTGTCGGCCTTCGATACCGGCGATCTGCGCGGAGACAGCGGCTGGGTCATCCGGGCCGAATTGTCCAGCCCGCGCGATATCGAGGTCAGGGGCACACCGCTGACCTTCAGCCCCTATCTGTTTGCGGGCGCCGGGGAGGTCAGGATCGCACAGCCTACCGCATTGGAGACCGCCGACGAATCGGCCCATGCCTTTGGCATCGGGATCGACCTGATATCACGGACCGGATCACGTTTCCGGTCGAATTCCCTGAGAATCGAATATGGCAGAGGAGAGCGGGATAATGGCTCGGACAACACGCGTGTCAGCCTTTCCGGGAATTTTCGGTTCTGAACGCCACAAGCGCCTGCGGGCCGCGCTTTATACCAGCACGCTGCTGATCGCAGTGCCGGCCCTTGCACCAGCCCAGGAGCTGCCATCGGGCGGCACCGTCGCCAGCGGCGATGTCTCGATCAGCACACCGGGCGCGGCCGACATGCTGATCCACCAGCGCTCGGACCGGGCGGTGGTCAACTGGAACGGCTTCTCGATTGGCCGGGACGCCTCGGTCAATATCGACCAGCCGGGCCGTAGCAGCGCCA
Source organism: Paracoccus methylarcula (assembly GCF_003007735.2). GTDB lineage: Bacteria > Pseudomonadota > Alphaproteobacteria > Rhodobacterales > Rhodobacteraceae > Paracoccus > Paracoccus methylarcula. Next base: position 86,129 of record NZ_PXNQ02000001.1, on the reverse strand, counting down.
TCCTGAACCGAGTGACCGGCGAGGCCACCAGCGGTATCCACGGCTCGCTGACGGCGAATGGCCGGGTCTTCATCGTCAATCCGAACGGCATCGTGATCGGCACAGATGGCGTAGTCAGCACCGGCGGCGGTTTCGTTGCCTCGACGCTGGATATCTCGGACCAGGATTTCAACGAGGGCCGGTTGCGTTTCGGCGGCAATGGCCGTTCGGCCGAGGTCGCGAACCACGGCACCATCGCAATTCAGCGTGGCGGCTATGCCGCGCTGATCGGCGGGCGGGTCAATAACAGCGGCACCATCGTGGCGCCGCTTGGCAGGATCGGGCTTGGGGCCGGTGAACGGGTCACGCTGGATCTGTCGGGCGACGGCTTCCTGCAGGTCGCCCTGCCCTCTGAAGATGATGGCGAGGATCGCGCGCTGATCCGGAATTCGGGCCGGATTTCCGCCGATGGCGGCCGGATCGAGATGAAGGCCGCGACCGCCCGGAATGCCGCACGCAACGCGATCAACCTGTCCGGCGTGGCCGAGGCGCGCTCGGTCTCGATGCGGAACGGCGCCATCGTGCTGGGCGGCGGCGGTGGCGGCACCGTTCGCGTCAGCGGCACGGTCAGAACACGTGCGCCACGCCCCGACCTGACGCTAGCCGCATCGGAACGCCCGCCACGGCAACGTGGCGGGAATATCGACATCACCGGCGCGCGCATCGCGCTGAACGGCGCCCGTCTGGATGCCAGCGGCGCGGCAGGCGGCGGACGCATCCGGATTGGCGGCAGCTTCGGCGGCAAGGGATCGCTCCCCCATGCCGAGACCGTCAGCGGCGATGCCGATACGCGCATCCTGGCCAATGGCATGAGCCAGGGCGATGGCGGCCGGATCGTCCTGTGGTCGCAACGCCGCACCAGCTTTGTGGGCAACATGTCCGCGCGCGGCGGCAGCGAGGGCGGCAATGGCGGCTTTGTCGAGGTCTCGAGCGCCGGGCAGGTCAACTATGACGGGCGCACCGATCTGCGCGCGCCGAATGGCCATTGGGGGACCCTGCTGATCGATCCCACGGACATATCGGTGCCGGGAACTCACAGCGAAGACATGATCGAGACCGCCCTCGCAGTTGGGAACCTCACGCTGGATACGTCGTCGCCCGATGATCAGGCGGGAAATATTTTCATCGGGGACGACTCGCTCGATGGAGGCGACATCAGCTGGACCGCGGACACGAGGTTTCGGTTGATCGCGGATAACGACATCCTGATCACCAGTTCGATAATGGGCGAGAATGGTCGGCTGAACCTTGAGGCTGACGGCGACATCACGCTTCGCGGTGCCGATATAACCGTTTCGGGCCTGACCATGAATGCCGCGACTATCGGTATAACCGACTCATCCGTGATCGGGAATTCCGCCCGAGGCCAGGTCAGCGCCGATACCTTCATCATGTCCAGCGGTACATGGACCCAAGGCGGAAGCGATCTCTCTCCCTTCGACGTAACCGATTTCCGTCTGAACGGCTTCGACGCCACCTTCCTCCGTGTTCTGGGCGGAAGCGGTGGGGCCGGCGACCCCTATCTGCTGGCCGATGTCTACGGGCTTCAGGGCATGGATTCATCCGAACTGAGCGGATCCCACTTCGCCCTGGCGAATGACATCGACGCCAGCGGGACCGCGACCTGGGACAATTTCGGCGAGGGCTATGGCGGCTTCGATCCGATCGGCTATCTCGGCGAGGGAGGGGAAGGCGCATTCACGGGCGGCCTTGACGGCCGCGAACGCAGTATCAACGGACTATATGTCGGGACAAGCAGGTTCCGTGGTGGCCTGTTCGATACGACCGACGGCGCGGCGATCCGCAACCTGCACCTGACAGGGCTGCGGATCAACGCCCAGGGAACCGCAGGCGGTCTTGTCGCGAACGCCCATGACACCACGATGGAAAACATTCACACCACGGGCCAGGTCAGGCTGGACGGAGACAACAGCTCAAGGCGCGCGGGCGGGATCGTAGGCACGATGTCCGATGGCGGCAGCATAACCGATTCATCTGCCGGAACGAATATTCACGTCGGGCTCGGCGAGCCGAATGAATATACGATCATCGCGGGCGGGCTGGCGGGTTCGGTCGCGGCAGGCAGCACGATATCCCGCTCTTTCTCGACCGGGAACGTGACGGTCAGCGCGGATGTGCCGTCTTATATCGAGGCCAGTATCGGCGGTTTCGTCGGCATGTTGGGTGGCACGATCACCGACGCCTATAGCAGCGGCGATGTCAGCTTCAACCAGGAGGCTCCCGGAGAAGGGAGCGGCCAGATCTCGATTGGCGGCTTTGCCGGATTGCATGACACCGCCCCGTCCCCGGGCACGATGATCCGAACCGCCGCCCATGGCGATGTGCGTGTCGACGGCGGCGGCATCGAGATACGTGCCGGTGGCCATACCGGCACGAATTTCTTTGGCGATATCATCGACAGCTATGCCGATGGCGATGTCACATCGTCATCGAACAGCACACAGCAAGTCGGCGGGCTGATCGGCTATACATGGCAAGGCAATGTCACGAACACCTATGCCAGCGGCGCAGTCGATGCCAGCGGTACGGTCGATACCAGCAGTACGGGCACGATTTCGGTTCACGGGCTGATCGGCACCAACGCCGGTATCGGAAGCGTGGGATCGCCCTCGACCACCGTTACCGCATCCTTCTTTGACCGGGACAGAACCGGGCAGACGGCGGGCGGGGCAGCCACGGCCTATGGTCAGGGCATCAGCACCGCGAGTTTCCGCGACACCGCCGCCTTTCTGGCGCAGGCCGGGGCGCAGGGCTGGGATTTCGCCAATGTCTGGGCGCCCGGCGACAGCGCCGGGCATCCGGAGATCTATACCATCGACCGGGTGATCTTCGCCGTGCCCGATGACGTAACCCTGCAATATGGCCAGGCCGAGACGACCGGCACCACCGGTACCACATTCGGCGGCCCCTCGGTCTATGTCTTTGCGCCCACGGGCGATACGGCGGCGACGGCCACAGTTTTTGACAGCTTGACCTTCCCCAGTCGTAACGTGGGCACCGGCCAGTTCACTCTGACAGCCACCTCGCTGACCAGCACGGCCGGCCAAAACTACCGGGTCGTCGATCTGCCCGCCGATTATGAGATCACCCCTGCTCCGCTAGTCATCACCGCCAATGATCAGGTCAAGACCTATGGTCAGGGCTTCGCCTTCCTCGGGCAGGAATTCACCACCTCGACCCTGTTCAACGACGACACCGTCGACAGCATCGATCTGGCCAGCGACGGCGCCGACAACCGCGCGAATGTCGGCGAATACGCCATCACCGGGTCGAGTGCGACTGGGTCAGGCCTGTCGAATTATGACATCACCTATGCCGATGGCCTCATGACGGTGGACCCGGCCTCGCTGACGGTCACGGCCAACAACCAGACGAAACCACAGGGAGAGACCTTCACCTTCAACGGAACCGAGTTCACCTCGACCGGTGTTTTCGCATGGGACAGCATCGACAGTGTCGATCTGGCCAGCGACGGTGCCGCGGGCACGGCAGGTATCGATGGCAGCCCCTACACGATCACGGCGGCCAATGCGCAGGGCAGCGGGCTGGAAAATTATATCATCGACTACCAGCCCGGCGAATTGACGGTCACGGCAACGCCCGAGGACAATCTGCCGCGCCCCGATCCACCCTTCTTCGACCTGCCGGAACCCGGGGATGACGACGATACCGAACTGATCCCGCCTTGGGCAACTGCCCCGCTTGGCCCGAGCGGGCAGCCCACGGTCCTCATCCCGCGCAGCAGCGCCGAGGCAACGCTGGCGCGCATCGACGAGATCGCCGCCGTTCTGGAAATCGCCGCCGAAAGCTGCTCGCAGAACGATACGGATGTCAGCCGTTACCTCGCCTGCCTGTCCGACGCGCTGGATGATTTCGCCAACAAGCTGGACGAGATCGCGACCGACCTGCCGCCCGGCATGGAAAACGTGGCCGAGATCGTGCGCGACGCGCGGCGCAATATCGACACGGCCCGCACCCGCGCCGAACAGCGCCTTGCCACCGCGACCACTGCCGCCGAACGCGAGGCCATCCGTCAGGATGCCATCGGCGAGGCCCGCGTGGCCATCGCCACCGCCTCGGCCGAAATCCGCAGCGCGATCAACTTCGTGCGCGCGGAGGATCCGGAACTGGCCGGCGTGCAGACGGCAACGATCAACCGCGTGGCCGAGGCGGTGGACAGCGTCGGCGTCGAACTGTCCCGCGCCGTGGGTCTTTGATGGCGGCCCTGCGTCATGTCCTGCTGATCGCGCTGACGATCATCTGGGCAGGCGCCGCGCTGGCCGAGGGTCGGGTCGCACTGGTCATCGGCAATTCGGATTATGCCTCGGTCGCATCACTGGACAATCCGAGCAATGACGCGCTGGATATCTCGGTCGCGCTGGAGGGGCTGGGCTTCGATGTGATCCTTGGCCGCGACCTGACGCGTGAGGGCATGCGGCAATCGACCGCCGATTTCGCCGACGCCGCGCGGGATGCCGATGTGGCGCTGTTCTATTACGCGGGACACGGTTTCCAGATCGGGGGAGAGAACTATCTGGTGCCGATCGACGCGCGGATCGCCGGAACCGGGGATGCGACCGGACAGATCCTGGCCGTCACCGAGATCCTGCGCGCCTTGGAGGGCTCGCCGGGGCTGAAACTGGTCGTTCTGGATGCCTGCCGCGACAATCCCTTCGGCACTTCGCTGCCGGAGGCGGAGAACGGCCTTGCCCGCATCGGCACCGAGGCCGATTTCATGTTCGCCTACGCCACCCAGCCCGGCAATGTCGCCTATGACGGCACCGGGCGGAACAGCTTTTTCACCGAGGCGCTGCTGCATCATCTCTATACTCCCGGCCAGGTGATTTCCGACATGATGATCGCCGTTCGCCGCGACGTGATCACCGCGACCGGCGGCCAGCAGATCCCGTGGGAGAATTCCTCGCTGACGCGGCAATTCGCCTTCGACACCGGCCCGCCCGACATGTCCGAGGAAACGATGTTCTACCAGGTCGCGACCAGCGCGCGGGACGATGCGCTGATGCGGCTTTACGTCGATCTTTACCCTCAGGGTGCGCATGTTGGCGAGGCACTGGCCTGGCTGGAAACCGGCACGCGCACCCGTTCGATCGATCGCAGAGAGCCCGACGAACAGGCCGAACAGCTGTGGACACTGGCACAGCGCAGCCGTGTGCGGCCGCTGCTGCAATTCTATCTGGATCGCTACCCAGATGGCGCCCATGCGGCGCAGGCCCGGCAGCTTATGGCGCTGTTGCCGGATTTGCAGGACATGACCCCTGCCGCGCTGTGCGACCGGCTGGCCACCCATCCGCGCGACGCCACCGCAGGCACATCCGGCGTGCCCTTCGAGCGGCTGCAGCAAAACGCCGTTGCCGCCATTCAGGCCTGCTCGGCCGCGGTCACGCAATCGCCGAACCTGCCGCATTACGTCGCCCTTCTGGCCCGCGCGACTGCAGCCTCGGGCGATCTGAGCCGGGCGATTGCGCTATATGAGATCGCCGCCGAGCGCGGCGATCTGCGCGCCATGGTCAGCCTTGCCCAGCTGAAGGAAAACGGCAACGGCATGGCGCAGGACATTCCCGGCGCGATGGAACTGTATGAACAGGCCGCCGAGGGCGGCAGCGAGGACGCCATGATCAACCTCGCCATCACCCTGTTCCAGGGCGAATTGCTGCCCAAGGACGACGACCGCGCCATCGCCCTGCTGGAACGCGCCTCGGCCGAGGGCTCGGCCAAGGCCACCTTCAACCTGGGCGTCCTGGCGCTGGACGGCGTGATTGGCGAACCCGCCGACGCGCTCGACTATTTCCGCCGCGCCGCGCGGGACGGCGAGTATCAGGGCTATCGCGCCGCCGCGATCATGCTGGACAAGGGCGGCGATTTCGTCCCCCGCGACCCGGCGCAGGCGGCCAACATGCTCCTGCGCGGAGCCGCCGAGGATAGCGGTCAGATCGTCACCGAACTGACCGACGGTGCCGGGCAATGGTCCGGCGAGACCATCACGCAGGTACAGTTGCGACTGGCGGCGGCGGGGCTTTACACCAGCGATGTCGACGGCAAGCCCGGCCCGAATTTCACCACAGCCCTGAACGGCTGGCGCAATGGCGGGTTTCAATCAGACGTGCTGACACATCAATAGGACAAGGCAACCGCGACCGGCGCGATACACATTCTCGACATTATTCATGTTTGCCGGAATATCGGGACACGGAACGACGCCTTTTCTCCACGACCTGCCCTGTACGCAATATCGTATTGGGCAATCATCGGCGAAGCATCTGAAGCCTTGCAGGTCCTTCACCTTGTTTTCGCGCCGACGGTCGCCATGACGCGGCAGCCGCGCTATTCGAACATATATTCGAACCCGCCCTCCCCACCATTTACCACCACCTTCCGCAACTCTTTCCCCTCCAGCCGATAGCCCAGTATCCGCCGGCTCAATTCCGGCATCAGCGTGTTGGTCAGGATCGCGTCGATCATGCGGCCGCCCGACTCGATTTCGGTGCAGCGGTCCTTGATGACCTGCATGGCGCCATCGCCGATGACCAGTTCGGCGCCATAGCCTTCGCCCAGGCGCCGCGCCAAACCACGCAGCTTATGCCCGGCAATTGCCTCGATCATGGAATCCGACAGCGGGTAATAGGGGATCGTCACCACGCGGCCCAGCAGTGCCGCCGGAAAGACCCGAAGCAGGGGCGAGCGCAGCGCCGCGTTCAGTTCCTCGGTATCGGCGGCGGTCCTGCCGTCGTCGGTCATTGCCATGATTTCCTCGGACCCGACATTCGACGTCAGCAGGATCAGCGTGTTCTTGAAATCGATCCGGCGGCCCTCGCTGTCATCCATCATCCCCTTGTCGAAGACCTGGAAGAAAATCTCGTGCACATCCGGATGCGCCTTTTCGACCTCGTCCAGCAGCACCACCGAATAGGGCCGCCGCCGCACCGCCTCGGTCAGGATGCCGCCCTTGCCATAGCCGACATAGCCCGGCGGCGCGCCCTTCAGCGTGCTGACGGTATGAGCCTCCTGGAACTCGGACATGTTGATCGAGATGACGTTATCCTCACCGCCATACATCAGTTCGGCCAAGGCCAGCGCGGTTTCGGTCTTGCCGACACCGGACGGGCCACACAGCATGAAGACGCCCACCGGCTTTTCGGGCGATTTCAGCCCGGCGGCCGAGGTCTGGATACGGTTGGCAATCATCTGCATCGCGTGATCCTGACCGACGACGCGCTCGGCCAGGTTGGCGGCCAGCGACAGCGCCTTTTCGGTCTGGCTGGCCAGCATCCGGCCCATGGGAATACCGGTCCAGTCCTGCACGACCGAGGCCACCGCGGCCTTGTCCACCGCCGGCAGGATCAGCGGCGTTTCACCCTGCGCGGCGATCAGTTCGGCCATCTTGTCCTTCAGCGCGGCCAGCGCCCCCGCGCGATCAAAGGGCGATCCCTCGGCAGGTTCCCCTTCCCCGGCGGCATCGATCCCGTCAGTCGGTATCCCGTCTGCATCGCCGATATCGCCGGTCTCGTCCACCCGCGCACCTGCGCTGCGCAATTGCGCCCGCAGGTTCAGGATTTCACCGACCAGGGCCTTCTCGGTCTCCCACCGTTCGCGAGCGGCATCCAGCGCCCGATGCGCCTCTGCCAGTGCGGCCACGACCTCGGCCTGCCGCTCGGCCACCTCGATGCCGATGGCCTCCTCGCGTTCGATGATGCCCTGTTCGATCTGCAACGCGGCCACGCGGCGTTCCAGATCCTCGACCTCGGCGGGGGTGGCATGCTGCGATACCGCCACACGCGCACAGGCCGTATCCAGCAGGCTGATCGCCTTGTCGGGCAATTGCCGCGAGGGAATATAGCGATGCGACAGCTTGACCGCCGCCTCGATGCTTTCATCCAGCAATTCGACCTTGTGGTGCTTTTCCAGAACCCCCGCGATGCCCCGGCACATCAACACGGCCTTGGCCTCGTCGGGTTCCTCGACCTTTACCGTCTGGAAACGCCGGGTCAGCGCCGGGTCGGATTCGATATGCTGCTTGTATTCGGCCCATGTCGTCGCCGCGATGGTCCGCAATTCGCCCCGTGCCAGGGGCGGTTTCAGCAGGTTCGCCGCATCGCCCGTGCCCGCCGCGCCTCCTGCCCCGATCAGGGTATGGGCCTCGTCGATGAACAGGATGATCGGCACATCGGATGACTGCACCTCCTGGATCACCGATTTCAGTCGCTTTTCGAACTCGCCCTTCACGCTGGCCCCGGCCTGCATCAGCCCGATATCCAGCATCTGCAATTCGACATTGCGCAGTTGCGGCGGCACGTCGCCCCTGGCCAGTCGCTGCGCGAAACCCTCGACCACCGCCGTCTTGCCCACGCCGGCCTCGCCGGTCAGGATCGGATTGTTCTGCTTGCGGCGCAGCAGGATATCGACGATCTGCCGGATTTCCGCGTCGCGCCCGACCACCGGGTCCATCTTGCCGTCACGCGCACGAGCCGTCAGGTTGGTGGCGAACTGATCCAGCGCCGATTTTCCGCCCGGCCGCGGTTTGGCGGGCTTGTCCGGCGCGTCATTGGCCGTGCCGGTCCGTTCCAGCGATTCCGCCAGCAGATCGTCCAGTTGCGCCGACATGGCAGCCGGGTCCAGCTTGTCGAATTCCAGGCAGATCTTGAACAACAGCCCTTCCAGCACCGGCACCTGCAATGCCCCGAGCAGTACATAGGCCGACCGCACCGTGTCGTCGCCGAATTCCAGCGAACCGAAATTCCACGCCTCCTGAATCGCGCGGAAAATATGGTCGGAAAACTCCTCGACCGAGCCCGCGCCGTGCGGTAAAGCATCCGTGGCCCGCATCAGGTCGCCATCGAACCTGTGCCGGTCCACCCCCGCCGCTTCCAGCAGGATCGCCACATCCGAACGTTCGGTATCGGCCAGCGCGGTGATGAAATGCACCAGTTCGACATAGGGATTGCCGCGCCGTTTCGCGGCCTGCGCGGCCTCTGAAAAGGCCTTCAGGCAGATCGGATTCAGCTTGCCGACAAGCTCTTTGCGTTTGATGGTGGCCTGCGATCCGCGTGCGGTCATTTGAAACACCTCCTGAATCGCCGACAGTTATCGGCGGCTCGTGTCAGAATTCATCTCGGGCGGCGTTTCTTAATAATATATTGGTTCCGGTTATAATGCGACAATATTAGTGAAACTTCGGGAAGGAACCGTTTGATGCGACAATCGGCTGGCTGAAATTTGATTACGACAATTCGTAAGCGTTGCATCTGCCCCCCCTGCAAATCGGTCTTCCTCTTGAATACGCAGGGACCTATCTCGGCGCTACGCGCAAGATGAAGTTTCATTTTGCACTGATAATTTCGACAGGTCGAGCACGAAAGCATCAATAAGACCCTGCTAATATTCAGGAATGGAGGCCTCTGATTTTAGTCTTGAGTGCCTGTGCAGACATCGCAGTTTCGTCCTTGCGATCAGCAATCGCCTCTCCCACACCGAACCATAGCAACAGATAAATCCCCTGATGATCGGCATCCGGATGGATCGCATATTGATCATAAAGTCGAGCCGAGGCTATAGTGAACAATTCAGGGGTTCATAGCCCCTTCACTTCGATTGACCTGCCCCTGAGCCTTCATCCAGCGGCGGCTGGAGCCCGGTTGCTATTGCTGTGCCTACCAATTCTGGACCACCAAATACATACCGTTCGGGTCCCAGGTCAGGATTTCAGGATCAGGAAGGCGCCGCTGAGGATCGCGAAGATCAGCACGCCAAAGCGCAGGGCGCGGCCACTGATATGGGCGTGGGTCATCCGTGAGAGACCGCTGCCAATCAGCACGGCAGGCATCAGCATCAGCGCGGCGGTGGCCTGACCGGCCTGGAACATGCCCATCGCGGCAAGAATGACCAGCGAGAATACCTCGCCGACAAAAAAGCAGGTCGCAACGGTCGAGCGCAGCACCGGCCCCGGCGCATGCTGATACAGCAGCGCCAGCGGCGGCCCGCCGATACCGGTTGCGGTTTCGGTAACGCCGGTGAACAGCCCGACGCCAAGCGCGGCGTGACGGTTCGGATCGAATGGCGGGGCAGCCAATGCGGCGGCGGCGGCGATGATAGTGAACCAGCCGACCGCCAGCCCCAACTGCTGAGTGCTGAGCGCGGCCAGCATCCACAGCCCGGCGAATGTGCCGAAAAAACGCCCCAGCGTGATCCAGCCGGTGCCCGGCCGGTCGATCGCCACGCGCTCCCGCCATGCGACGTGGAAGTTCAGCGGCAGCATCAGGATAAGCAGTGTGACCGGCAGGAATTCCGGTTGCAGGATACCGAAGACCGGCGCCACGATCAGGGCAAAGCCGATGCCGATGGCGCCCTGGATGAAGGCTGCCACGAACACGACGCTGGAGAGAAGCAGGAACAGGCTGAATGTCACGAGGCGGCCTTTGGGCTGGTCAGGGCGCGGTGGCGCTCTGCGGTGGGATGAATGCGGGTGATCGGTGCGCGGGCGATGGCCTCGGCGGTGGTCTCGCGGATCTCGGCCAGCAATGCGCGGGCGTCCCAACCGATGGGCCAGCCCTGCCACAACCGCAACTGCCCCGCCGTGAAAACCGCGTCGATCTGGTCGCGATTGCCGTAGCGGACCAGTTCCCAGGTCAGGTCATGCGAAGGAGTGAATTCCGGCCGGTCCAGATCGATCAGCAGGAAATCGGCGGCCAGTCCCGGCGCGATGCACCCCGTAACAGCACCGAGCCCGCTGACATCGGCGGCCATGCCAGTCGCGGCCGCCAGCCACAACCAGCCGCCACCGCAGGAACTGTCGCCCGAAGCAAGCCCACAACCGGCACGCTGCAACGTCTCGGCCGCGTCCATCAACCTGAAACCATCCGCGCGGGTGCCGTCGGTCCCCAGTCCGAAACGAACGCCCAAGGCCGCCATTTGCAGGGCCGGTGCGATGGCATTGCCCTTCCAGACCGACGCGACCGGGTTATAGGCAACCGCCGTGCCGGTGTCGCGCAGGATGTTCAGTTCGGACGGCGTGACCAGCGTCGCATGCGCGATCAGCACATGCGGCCCAAGTGCCCCGATATCGGCCAGATGTTCCAATGGGCGGCGGCCATGGGCGACCAGCGACCGTTCGACCGCCACCAGATGCTCGTTCACATGGGTCTGGAAGATCGCCCCCGCCTCGCCAGCCATCCGGGAAATACGCGCCAGCATCTCGTCGCTGCCCGCCTCGGGGATCGAGATCGCCAACGACGGGTGAATCAGCGGATCAGCGTTGAAACGCGCCAGATGTTCCTGCGCGCGGGCGATGATCCGGTCGGGCGGCGGAACCTCCGCCGCGCCGCCCAGATCGTTGCAGATCAACCCGATGACCGAGCGCATCCCGGTTTCCCGCGCCGCCTGCGTCAGGGCATCCAGATGCCCCGCCGAACGGGTGCCCGCATCGACCGCGGTGGTAAAGCCGCCCCGCAGGCATTCCAGGGCTGCCAGTTTGGAGGACAGATAGACCATGCGCTGATCCAGGCTGCCTTCCAGCGGCACCCAGATGCGGCGGAAAATCTCGGACGGCTCGCCAAAGACCAGCGATTTGCCGAGTGACTGGGTCAGGTGCGTATGGCTGTCGATGAAGCCCGGCATCATCAGATGCCCGGGCAGATCGGCGCGGCGCGCCTCGGGGTGCCGGGCGATCAGTTCGCCTGCCGTGCCGATTTCGGCGAACCGGCCGTCCCGGATCAGCGCCGCCATGCCGGGAGCGGGCCCTTCCTCAAGCAGCATCTGCCCGGGACAGACCAGCAGATCGCCGGATCGGGCGAGAAGGTCGCGCAGCTCATTCATCAGTGGTTCTCCTGCGGGGTGGGTTCCGCGACCGGGCGGACATGCTGGAACAGCGCGTTGACGAGCACCGCAGTGATGGTTCCGGCGGCCAGGCCGTTGCCGATGATCATCTGCGACCATTGCGGAAACTGGCTGTAGATGCCGGGCACGAGGATCGGCAGCATTCCCATCGACAACCCGGCGGCCAGCGTGAACATCGCGCCATGTTCGCGCAGATCTGTCCGGCGCAGCAGGTCGATACCGATCACGCCGATGATGGCGAAGACGATTACCGCCGTGCCGCCGATCACCGGTCCGGGCAGAGCCGTGGCAAGCCTCGAAACCGGGGCCAGCAGTGCGATCAGGACCAGGATCACCCCGGCGGCCGCGGTGACGTAACGCGATTTGACATTCGTTGCCCTAACGATGCCGACATTCTCGCCCGAGGTGATGATCAGCGAGGTGCCCAGCATCCCGCCCAATAGCGAAGCAACCGCATCGCCTCGGATCGTCCTCGGCACGATGCCATGGGCATTCTCGCGGCGGCCGACGATCTCGGCGGTGGCGATGGTCTGTCCCGTCGCCTCGGCCATCGAGATGATCGAGAAGACGATCAGGGGCAGCGCGGCGATCACATCGAATTTGGGCATGCCGAAGGGAAACAGCTGTGGCACCGCGATCAGCGGCCCGTCAGCGACATTCGAGATGTCGATCTGCCCGAATATCGCCGCCAGAACCGTTCCCGCAACCAGACCCAGCATCACCGAGATGCGACGTAACGTGCCGGTAAAGCCCCATGCAAACAGCACCGTCAGCGCGATGGTCGCGAGTGCCAGCCCGACATTCAGCGGAGCCGCGAAATTTTCAGCGCCGGGCTTGCCGGTGATGGTGCCGCCATAGATGCGCACCAGGTTGACCGCGACCAGCAGCAGCATGGTGCCCACGACGATCGGCGGAAAATAACGCAGCAACCGCCGAAAGACCGGCAGCGCGACGAAATAGAAGACCGAGGTCATCAGCACCGCGCCCACCGCGGTCTGGATATCGGTCTGGGTCGCGATGGCGAGGAAGATCGCGATGGGCGCGCCTCCCGGCACCATGATGAAGGGCAGCTTTGCTCCGAACCCGCCAGGGCCGAAGCTCTGCAAGATCGAGCCCAGCCCGCAGATCAGGAAGGTGGCGCTGATGACGCTGGCCGTCAGAGCGGCATCGAAGCCCAGCGTCTGCGCGACCAGAAAGACGGCGGTGATGGGCGAGGCGGCCATGACCAGCACATGCTGGAGCCCGAAAAGAACCAGGCTGCGCATCGGCAGGACTTGGTCAACGGGATCGCCTTCCCGAATCGAGGTTTCCATTGAAGACATCCGAAACATTCCCTGTTGCGTCGTTTTTGTTGGACGTCACCGATCGGGAAAGTTTGACCGACCCAACCGGCGCCGCCAATGCAATCCGTCTTGCGGCACATTGGCAGCAAAACGTTTTGCATTGACTGTATCTAGCACGGAAACCGATTCGCACAAAACGTTTTGGTGAAATCTTCTCCCGCCTGTTGATTTTCCGGGCAGAGCGGTAAAGCTTGGGCAAAGGCCGGGCAGAACAGGGGCAGGCATGCGCAAACCGACGATCATCGATCTGGCCAAGGCGGCGGGGGTGTCGCCGACGACCATCTCTCATGCCTTCAGTGGGCGGAGAAAAGTCGATCCGGCAACGCGCGAACGGATCATCGCACTGGCGGAAGAAATGGGCTATCGCCCCAACCAGGCCGCCCAGAGGCTGCGCAGCGGCCGCACCGGCACCATCGCCCTGGCCTCGTCGATGCCCTTCGCGGTGGCCGCCGGGGCCTCGCGGTTCGGCTTCTTGATGGAGATCGCGGCCTCGGCTGCGATGACCGCGCTGACCCGCAACATGGCGCTGTGCCTGGTTCCCCCGCTGGCGCCCGGCAGCAATCTCGACAGCCTCGCCCTCGACGGGGTGATCGTCGTCGAGCCAACTCGCGACGATCCGCTGATCTCTCATTTCGAGGCGCGCTACACCCCCATCGTCTCGATCGGCAAGGTGCCGGGGCGCGACGATATCCCCGCCGTCGATCTACGCTCGGCGCAAACCGCCCTGCTGCTTCTGGACCATCTGCATCAGGCGGGAAGCCGGAGGATCGGGTTGATCACCGGCGAGCGCCGCCGCACCTCCTACGAGGAAACCGAGGCCGCCTATGCCGGTTTTGCGGCAGGCCACGGCATGCAGCCGGTCACGCTGCGTCTGGATGAAAGCGGTGGCGAGGGACTGGCCGAAACCGAGACCGCCCGGTTGCTGCGCGACCATAAGGAACTCGACGGTCTGCTGGTCACCGTTGACGCCTTTGCCACCGGCGCGCTGACTGCACTGGCCGGGCTTGGGCGGCGCGTGCCGCAGGATATCCGGCTTGCCACGCGCTATGACGGGCTGCGTGCACGCCTGGCCCAGCCTCCCCTGACGGCGGTGGACCTGCATCTGGACAAGATCGCCAGTATCGCCGTGGAGATGATTTTCGCCCGCATCGAAGGGCGCGACAGCCTGATCGATGCGCCCGAGGTTACGCTTCTTGCCCGGCAATCCAGCGGCTAGCCCAGATGTCCCGCGAGTAACCACGGGCTACAATCCCGCTTCCCTCACCGATTGCATAGGTGAGACAAGGTTCGCGTCAACCAGATGACAGGCTGTGCGATGATCCGTGCCGTTTCCGGTCAGCTCCGGCGCAAGTTCCCGACAGCGGGTCTGTGCGACCGGGCAGCGCGATACGAAACGGCAGCCCGCCGGCAGGTTCAGGGGATCGGGCGGATCGCCCGGAATCAGAATGCGCCTGCTCTGGTCGCGCAGGGTCGGATCGACAGAAGGCACGGCCGACAGCAGCGCCGTGGTATAGGGGTGCAGCGGATTGTTGAACAGCGACAGCCGGTCGGTATGTTCGACGATTTTTCCCATATACATGACCGCGACGCTATCACACATATGTTGCACCACACCCAGATCATGGCTGATGAACACATAGGTCAGCCCGAATTCCGACTGCAAGCGACGAAGCAGATTCAGGATCTGCGCCTGCACGGCAACATCAAGCGCGGAAACAGGCTCGTCGCAGATGATAACGTCCGGCTGAGTGCTCAGGGCGCGGGCGATGCCGATACGCTGGCGTTGACCGCCCGAGAACTGATGCGGGAAAAGGCGTTTCTGTTCGGGCCTCAGCCCCACGGCCTCGAACAGCCGGTCGACGATCTCCTGCTTTTCCGCCGCAGGTTTGTCGGTCAGGTTGTCCAAGGGCTCGCGCACGATCTCCTCGGCGCGCTTGCGGGGGTTCAGCGAGGAATAGGGATCCTGAAAGATCACCTGCACCCTGCGCCGCATCGCCCGCAGCTGATCGCGATTGGCAGGCATGATGTCCTGCCCGTCAAGCATCACCCGGCCAGAGGTTTCGCCCCCCACCAACTGCGCGATCGCAAGCGCGGCGGTGGTCTTGCCCGAGCCGGATTCGCCGACGATGGCAAGCGTTTCGCCCTTCCGGACGGTAAAGGAAATATCGTCTACGGCGGTCAGGTAGCTTACCTGCCCCCAGCCGGCACCCTTGCGACCAACCGGGAAGCGCACGGACAGGTTCCGAACATCGAGTAGCTGGGACATCATACCTCCTCCGCGTGCCAGCAGGCCGAAGCCTGACGGCCGCCGAATATCGCCGTTTCCGGCCGGGCCTTGCGGCATTTGTCGGTGACCTGCGGGCAACGTGCCGAGAACAGGCATCTGTCCTGCCCGAACTCGCCGAGTCCCGGCACGATTCCGGGTATCTCGGTGAGTTCCTCTCGCGCATCGGTCAGGTTCGCGACGATATGCGGAACGCAGCTTATCAGCCCGCGGGTATATGGATGCCGCGCATGGGCAATGATATCCGCGACCGGCCCTTCCTCGGCCTTGCGCCCGGCATACATCACGATCATCCTTTCGGCCATTTCGGCGACGGCGCCCATATCGTGGGTAATCATGATGATAGACGTGCCGGTCTGCCTGCGAAGATCGCGGAGCAGATCAAAGATCTGCGCCTGCACCGTGACATCAAGCGCGGTGGTCGGCTCGTCCGCGATCAGGATCTTGGGTTTGCAGGCAAGCGCGATGGCAATCATGACCCGCTGACGCTGACCACCGGACATCTGGAACGGGTAATCATTGATCCGCCGTCCGGGATTGGGGATACGCACCGCGTCCAGCAATTCGGTCGCCATGGCCCATGCGGCCTTCTGGCCCAGGTTCTGATGCGCGCGCAGCACCTCGGCGATCTGTTCGCCAACGGTGTAAACCGGGTTGAGCGAGGTCATCGGCTCCTGAAAGATCATGCTGATCTCGTTGCCGCGAATATCGCGCAGACGCCGGTCAGACACCACGGTCAAATCCTCGCCGTCGAACAGGATCCGGCCCGATGCCACGCGTCCGATCCCCTCGGGCAGCAGTCCCATGATAGCGAGCGCAGTCATGGATTTACCGCAGCCGGATTCGCCGACGAAACTAATGCTTTCGCCATGCCCCAGCTCGAAGCTCAGATCGTCGATCACCGGCGCGACTCCGGCTCGGGTCTTCAGTTCGATGCGAAGATTCTCGACTTTCAGCAGCGGTTCCATCAGCGTTTCCTCAGCTTGGGGTTCAGCGCATCGTTCAACCCGTCACCAACAAGACTGATGGCGAGAACGGTGATGAAGATCGCCAACCCCGGAATGGTGACGGTATATCCCGCTTCGAGGATATATTGCCGGTTCGAGCCGATGATCTGCCCCCAGCTGACAACATTCGGATCGGTCAGACCGAGAAAGCTCAACCCGGCTTCGAACAGGATGGCCGAGCCCACCATCAGCGCCGATTGCACGATGATCGGCGGCAGGGAATTGGGCAGGATCACGGTGAACATCAGTTTAAGGCCCGGAGCCCCCGACGCGCGGCTGGCCATCACGTAGTCCATCTCGCGGATCCGCAGGAACTCGGCGCGGGTGATCCGGGCGACGGCGGTCCAGCTGACCACGCCGATGGCAAAGGTGATCATCGGCAGGCTGGCCCCGAACAGCGATACGATCACCATCGAGAACAACAGCGTAGGCAGCACCTGGAAGAACTCGGTGAAGCGCATCAGGAACTCTTCGACGGCACCGCCGTAAAACCCGGCCATCGCGCCGATGGTTATGCCGATCACCACGGTAACGAAGGCTGCGGCCAGACCGATGATAAGCGTTACCCGGGCACCGTTCAGAAGCTGCGCGAGGATATCGCGGCCCAGGTAATCGGTGCCCAGAAGGAAGCCCTCTGCCCCGGGTGGCGAGAACGGCGCCCAAACCATTTCATATGGATCGGTCGGATAAAGGATCGGTCCGAATATCGCGCCCAGCACGATCAGGATCAGCAAACCCAGCCCAACCATGGCCAGATGGTTCTGCCGAAACATCTCCCATGCTTCTGCAAGCGGCGAACGAGCTTTCTCGACGGGTGTGTGAAAGGTTTCGTCACTCATGCGCGTGCCCTCAATCTCGGATCGACAAGGCGCAGGACGAAATCGGTCAGCAGGTTGCCGACGATCACCATCAGTGCCGAAAAGAACAGGATGCCCAGGATCGTCGGAGTATCGCGGACAAGGATCGACTCGAATGCCAGCGTGCCAAGGCCGGGCCATGCAAAGACCGTTTCGACCAGCACAGCGCCCGAGACGACAGCGCTGAATTGCAGACCGGCCAGCGTGATGACGGGCGAGAGCGCATTCTTCAGCGCGTGCTTGTAGACCACCTGCCTCTGGGTCAGCCCCTTGGCCTTGGCCGTGCGCACGTAATCCGACCCGAGCGTTTCCATCATGGTTGCCCGTGAAAGCCGTGAATAGAGCGCCAGGAAGATGGAACTGAGCGTCAGTGTCGGCAGCACCATATGCCGGGCGACATCCACCGCATGGACCCAGAAACCACCGCTGATCGTCACATCGCGCATTCCGGACACCGGGAACCACTGGATTTTCAGCGAGAACGCGATGAGCAACAGGATCCCGGTCCAGAAAACCGGCGCGGAATATCCGAATAATGCGAAGAAGGTCACGAAATGCGACAGGATGCCGTTCGGTTTGCGCGCCGAGATCACGCCCAGCACCACACCCAGAAGCAACGCGAATATCTGCGCGGTGAACACCAACAGCAATGTCGCTGGCAAACGTTGCAGGATCAGATCGGTGACCGGGGCATTGTGATAATAGGAATATCCGAGATCAAAGCTCAGCACGCCGCCCATGTAGCGGGCAAGCTGCACCAGGAATGGCTGATCAAGCCCGTAATCGGTGCGGATTTGCGCGAGAACCTCTTCATCCGCACCTCCCATCGATTGGGCGATGGTATCGGCCACGTCTCCGGGCGCGAGATGCATCATGGTGAAGTTGAGAAGCAGAACCGCCATCAACAGGATGACAGCATAGAAAAGCCGGATCGTCGTGATACGCAACAGGTTCAAATTACCTACCTCCGTCTGGTTGGCCACAGCCCTGGGACGATCCGCGGCCCGAAGGCCGCGGCGGGTTGGTATTGCGGGTCAGTCCTTGAGATAGACCTTGTCGTAAGGCGAGCTCGAGGCCCAGATGCCCATGGGCGGATTGCCCACCTTGTCGGCATAGATCGTGTGCATCGGCACGGCATTGGTGACGTAGATCGGCACTTCCTCGGCGACGATCTCCTGGAACTCCTTGTAGAGCGCCTTGCGCTTTTCGGGATCGCTCTCGGTCGCGGCGGTATTCAGCAGCTCGTCCACGCGCTCGTTCGAGTAGCCCTGCGTATTCGACCAGATACCCTTGTCGATATTCGAGGACAGGTAGGTCCGATTGACGCCGATCACCGGATCGCCCCAATTATAGACGCTGTCGAAGGACAGGTCGAACTCCATCGAGCCCACTTTCTCGGCCCAGCTCGGGAAATCCGGATGCGAGCGCACATTCACCGCGATCCCCACCTTGGCCAGTGCCGCCTTCACATATTCGGTCTGCGCCTTGTAGCCGGGGAAACCGGGCAGTTCGATATTCAGTTCGAACCGCTTGCCACCCTCCAGTGGATACCCCGCCTCGTCCAGAAGCGCATTGGCCTTGTCGAGGTCGAGCTCATAGGCATTCACATCGGGATTATAGAGCGGGCTGTCAGGATGGATACCGGTTCTCGCCTCTGTCGCGGTTCCGCGCAAAAGCGCATTGAGAATGAAATTCTTGTCGATGGCGTAGGCGATGGCCTGCCGCACCTTGACATCTTTCAGCGGCCCCCGCGTGGTATTCATGGCCAGCCAATCGATAGGTCCGACGCCGCCATAACCATCGGTTGTCAGGTTGAGACCTTCCGCGTCCTGCAAGCGGGACAGTATCGTCGGCTCATTCTCGAAGGTGGCCATCTGGATTTCGCCATTCTGCAGCGCGATGGCGCGCGCCGAGCTGTCATTGATGATCCGGGCGACGATCCGGTCCAGATAGGGCAACCCTTCTTCCCAGTAGCCCTCGTAACGTTCAAGAACCACGTGCTCACCAGGCTTGAACTCGACCAGCTTGAACGGTCCGGATCCGACCACGTCCTGATTGTTCCGGGGATGGCTCTTGGGATCCTGCCCGTCGCCGTAGATATGTTTCGGGATGATCGCCATGAGCTGCCCTGACATCGCCAGCATCAAGGCCGGATGCGGGTGCGCCAGGTTCAGGACGGCAGTGTGTTCGTCGGGCGTATCGACGCTGGTCACCGGTTCGAACATGGATTTGAACGGATGATGTTCCTTGATGACCTCGACCGAGAAGGCCACATCTTCCGAGGTGATCGGTTCCCCGTCATGGAAGGTCGCGTTCTCTTGCAGATGCAGGGTGACTTTCAGCCCGTCCTCGCTGATCTCCCAGCTTTTGGCCAGGTAGGGCTGCGGCGTCCAGTCCTCATCGTAGCGCAGCGGGGCGGCAAAAAGCTGCGTCCCCGGAAAGCCGGTCGCCACGCCGGACTGGACTGCGGGGTTCAAGGAGCGGGGTGTTCCGCCGGGCAGCGAGACCACAAGGGTGCCGCCCTGCTTCGGGGCATCCTGTGCCATGGCGGGCGCGCAAGCCAGCACCGTGACCATTGCGGCGGCCAGATAGCTTCTCAGTTTCAGATTCACGTCGAGTTCTCCCAGTTGCATGAACTGTCGCGATATTCGCGATCTGTTATTGCGAGGGAGACTAACGCAGGTAGATTGTGTCAAAAAATTGATAAATTGAGCGGATATACTGCATTATTTAGTGGATTGACCGACCACGAGATTAGCGAAAGCATTTTTTTCTTTGAGTTCAAGGCAGTTCTGAATAAACGCACTGACGAATCTCGGCGGGCTGGACGAAGCGGTCGTCGCGATACCGAATGTGGGTGGCTTCCCGCCATCGGCGATTGGCACGATACAGTAACCCGATTCTCCCGCACGATAATCAAGCGGCCGGATATTGAGGAACGACGCGCCGAAACCACCCGCGACCAGTGCCCTGAGTATCTCTGAAGATCGTGTCGAATGCGCCACGTCGAGCTTGAGGCCCGCCGCTTCGAACAGCCTCATGTAATAGTCCCGCGCTCCCGGTAAATCCAGCAAGACCAATCGGCGTTTCGCCAGTTCGCTCAGGGTCGTGACCCCTGCCCCGGCAATCGGATCGTCACTTGGCACGATCGCATAGGGCGGAGCATCGAATAGCGGTTCGAACCTGTGCCGTTGATCGACATATTGCTCATAGGTGAATGCCAGGTCGGCTTCGCCGTCATTCACGTAATCCATGATCTGGTGAAGCGATCCTTCCAGCACCGTGATGGAAATCTCGGGAAAGGTTTCCGTCACGCTGCGCAGGATGATTGGCAGGAAAGCAGGGGCGGCAGTGGCATAACATGCGATGCGGAGCGCGCCTCGAGTCACGCCTGAAACCGACTGCATCTCGGCCTCGAAGTGCCGGTTCTGATGCAGGAAGCGCCGGATCAATGTCAGGGCTTCGGCCCCCTGGGGCGTGGTGCGGATCCCTTTTGCGGGCGTACGGATGAACAGATCGTAACCCAGCCCATCCTCGAGCGCGTCAATCGCCGCAGTGATCGAGCTTTGCGATATGGCCTGTTCGATCGCGGCGTTCGAGATGGACCCCAATCGTCCCGCCGCCTCGACATAGCGCAACTGTTTCAAAGTGTAATTAAGCATGCGCTTCATTCCACCATAAAAAAGAGGTTTATCCTTAGTTAAATCTATTTTTTTGAAATAAGAAAGCGCCCTACGATTCCTGCGACTCGAAATATCGCCGGACGGGAGGGCAGATGAATACCAAGATTTATGCCGCGAAGAAGATCATCACGATGAATCCGAACCAGCCCGTTGTTTCGCATGTCGCGATACGTAACGGCCGTATCCTGGGTGCCGGTACGCTCGAACAGCTGCAAGGCTGGGGGCCATACGAACTCGACACCCGTTTCGCCGACAAGGTCCTGATGCCGGGTCTGATCGAGGGGCATGCGCATAGCATGGAAGGCGCATTGTGGCAGTTCACCTATGTCGGCTGGTTCGATCGCATGGATCCTGACGGCAAGGTCTGGCCGGGGGCAAAATCCATCGACGAGGTCGTTGCGCGGCTGAAGGAAGCCGAAACGCGAATGGACGATCCCGACGCACCGCTGCTGGGCTGGGGGCTGGATCCGATCTATATGGATAACCTGCGCATGACACGGGCGGATCTGGACCGGGTATCATCCACGCGGCCCGTGGGGATCATGCACGCCTCGGGTCATATCCTCAACGTCAATACCAAGGGGCTGGAACTGGCCGGCCTGCTGAAACAGGGGAACGACCATCCCGGGATCCCGCTGGCCGGTGACGGGCTGCCCACGGGCGAGTTGAAAAGTCCCGAGATCATGATGCCAGCAGGCAAGCATGTCGGAATGGATCGCGCCTTTCTTGCCGCCGATGCGAACGGATTGAGGAATTACGGCAGGCTCTGTGTCCGTGCCGGGGTCACCACCTCGTCGGATCTCGGACAGCAACTGAATGATGATCTGGTGAAACTGTTTACCGATGTCACCAATGCAGAGGATTTTCCGGTCTGTCTTGCCGCTTTCCGGATCAATTTCGGCATGTCGCCCGCCGAACTGGTCGATTACACGGCTTCGCTGCGAAAGCTCAGCACCGAGCGGCTTGACCTGGGCCGGATCAAGGTCATCGCCGATGGGTCAATTCAGGGTTTCTCGGCACGGCTGCAATGGCCCGGCTATTACAACGGCTCGGAGAACGGCTTGTGGTATGTCGCGCCCGATCAACTGGCAGAAATCTACGAACGGGCTCTGGCCGCCGGGGTACAGGTTCATACCCATACCAACGGGGATCAGGCCACCCAGTTGGCCATCGAAACGCTGGAGGCCGCGCTGCGGAAGCATCCGGATTTCGATCACCGCTTCACGCTGCAACATTGCCAACTGGCTTCCGCCGCCCAGTTCCGCAAGATGGGCCGGTTGGGGATGTGCGTGAACCTGTTCGCCAACCATCACTTTTACTGGGGCGATGAACATTATGCACTGACCGTCGGCCCGGAACGCGCCGAGCGCATGAATGCCTGCAAAAGCGCATTGGAGGCGAATGTGCCGATGACAATCCATTCCGATGCCCCGGTGACGCCGCTTGGCCCCCTGTTCACCGCATGGGCTGCCGTCAACCGATTGACGGCCTCGGGCCGGGTGCAGGGCGAGAAAGAGCGGATAGAGGTCGCGCAGGCCCTGCATGCAATCACGCTAGGCGCGGCGATCACGATGAAGATGGATCACCTGATCGGCTCGGTCGAGGTCGGCAAACGTGCGGATTTCGCGGTACTCGAAGATGATCCGACAGAGGTTCCCGCAGAGGCACTGAAGGATATATCCGTATGGGGAACCGTTCAGGGCGGGCGCGTCTTTGCGGCGGCCGATATCTGATGAAACTTCCCGTCACCGTTATCGGCGGTTATCTGGGCGCAGGTAAAACCACGCTTATCAATCACTTGCTGCGCAACAACGATGGCCTGCGCCTTGCCGTTCTGGTGAACGAATTCGGCGAATTGTCCATCGACTCGGAACTGATCGAGGCGCAGGAGGATGGGTTGATCTCGATCTCGGGCGGCTGTGTCTGCTGCGCATTCGGCAGCGACCTGATCGGAGCATTGGACGATATCAAATCCATGAATCCGCCCGTGGATCACGTACTTGTCGAAGCGTCGGGTGTGGCATTGCCTGCATCGATCATCGCGACGGTGGGTCTTGTCGACGGTCTGCGGGCCGATGCCGTTATTGTTCTGGCCGATGCCGAACAGATCCGCCGGAACGCAGCGGATCCCTATCTGGGTGACACGATCCATCGGCAGTTTTCGCAGGCCGATATCATATTACTGACCAAATCCGACCTCGCCCCGAAAGAAGAACTGGACGATCTGCGCGGCTGGTTGCGCGGCAAAGCTCCGAAAGCGCGGATCCTGCCGGTGCAACACGGGAACTTGCCGATCTCTGCCCTGATCGCGCTTGCCCGTCCCTGCCCGAGGCCATGTGCCAACCCCGGCCCCGCACGGCCAGTTCGCCAGCCTGCTGCTGACCCCTGACGGACTCGTGGATGCCGAAGGGCTTGCGCAAGCCCTGGCCGGGGACCCGGATATTACCCGCGCCAAGGGTTTCGTCCCGACCCGGACCGGACTTGCCCTGCTCCATGTCGTAGGCCATCGCAATTCCGTCGAAGCCGCGACAGGCGATCATCCGGTCGGAGTGGTATGTATCGGGTTGAAGGGCAGGCTCGACCCTGCCCGACTGAATCGCGCAATGTCTGATGCTGAAGCAGCGGTGAGGCCCGTTTCCTGAACCTCCCGCGCTATCCGGTTATCCGGCCTGCAACGCGGTGATCGCGGCTGCGGCGAGGCCTTCCCCAACGATGCAACCGCGCAGCAGATCGTTTGCCGGTTTCGCAAGCTCTTTCAGGATCGGCCCCAGCGCCGTCAGCTCGCCAAGGCACTCTGCGATCTTGTAGCCGATATTGCCGTAAGCGTTTGCCTCTGACCCCATTTCTTCCCCTGCAAGGCCCGTTCCATGACCTGCCAGCATACTTTCGAGCAAGCGCGGGAGATCGGCATGCCGGAATACGAGGTCCGGGTGTGGATCGGCTTCCAAGAGCAGCCCTGGTCACGTGTGTTATTTCAACACGCTTGTAGTGCCTATCCGCGTCGGGATTCCACGCCGATTCACAGCACCGGCCTATAAATCAACCACTAGAACAGGCCTTCAGGACGTTTAGGGCCAGCCTAAGCATTGCTGCATGAAATCGTAATTTTCGTAATGCGACCTTCAGCTTAACACCAGAATACGACTTCTGACGAACACGACGAAGTCCTTTAACAGCCAGAGAAGGACGCAGAAATGCCAGTAGAGAAAACGGATACGCTCGTCGTGGGCGGCGGCCAGGCCGGCGTGGCGATGAGCGAACATCTGACCCGGGCGGGCATTCCTCACATCGTCCTTGAGCGCTACAGGATTGCCGAACGCTGGCGTTCGGAACGGTGGGATTCCCTGGTCGCCAACGGTCCTGCCTGGCATGACCGTTTCCCCGGTATGACATTCGGGAATATTGATCCCGATGGCTTTGCTGCCAAGGAGGATGTCGCCGATTACTTCGTCGCCTATGCGGAAAAATTCGGCGCACCGATCCGCTGTGGCGTGGAGGTCACCGAGGTTCGCCGGATTGACGGCCGTCCCGGCTTCTCTGCCACCACCTCGGAGGGCATGATCGAAGCGAACAATATCGTTGCGGCGACCGGCCCCTTTCAGAAACCTGTCATCCCGAATCTGTTCTCGGTGGATCCGGGCATTCCGCAAATGCATTCCAGTGCCTATCGCAACCCGGAACAGCTTCCCGAAGGTGCGGTTCTGGTCATCGGCGCGGGATCGTCCGGGGTCCAGATCGCCGAGGAATTGATGCGGTCCGGCAAGAAGACCTACCTATCGGTCGGCCCCCACGACCGCCCACCCAGAGCCTATCGCGGACGGGATTTCTGCTGGTGGCTGGGGGTTCTCGGCAAATGGGACATGCCGGCCCCGCAACCGGGAACCGAGCACGTGACCATCGCGGTCAGCGGGGCGCGTGGCGGCCATACCGTCGATTTCCGGCAGTTGGGCAATCAGGGGATGATCCTGCTGGGCCGTACCGAAGGATATAGTGACGGGCTCGCGAAATTCGCCCCCGATCTGGTCGAGAATCTGACGAATGGCGACGCCAATTACCTGTCACTGCTGGATGAGGCCGACGCCTATGTGAAACGTAACGGCCTCGACCTGCCCGAAGAGCCCCAAGCCCGCCGAATGGCGCCCGACCCGGATTGCGTGATCCGGCCTATCCGCGAGCTCGACCTTGCCGCGGCCGGTATCACCTCGATTATCTGGGCCACGGGTTTCGTCACCGATTACAGCTGGTTGAAGATCGATGCCTTCGACGGCAAAGGCCGGCCCCGGCATCAGCGCGGGGTGTCGGTCGAACCGGGCGTCTACTTCCTGGGCCTGCCCTGGCAGTCGAGACGCGGTTCGAGCTTTATCTGGGGCGTCTGGCATGACGCAAGGCATGTGGCGGATCAGATCGCGATCCGACGAAACTACATGGAGTATCACGCCTCCAAAAGAGAATTCCTGGAGGCGCAAGCCCTGGCAAAATGACATCATGCCCATCCTTGTCAGAACAAGTCGGACTTTACTTTCGAATATTCCCCGCGCCGTGAAACTCTGATCTCGATCACCGCGCCAGAACCAATGGAAATCGGAATGACCCATACCCGCATTCGCAAGTTCAACACCAGGGATACTTATCCCGAGCAGGCGCTGGACAATGATCTGTGCCAGGCGGTCGTGACCAGCGGCGGCAGGATCGTCTGGTTACGAGGCCAATGCCCGCAGGATCTGGACACCGCGCAGAACATCGAAAGCCACGATCCGGTCGAACAGACGCACAAGGTCATGCAGAATATCAGGCAGCTGATCGAGGAAGCCGGTGGCAGCATCGAGCATCTGGTCAAGGTCGTGGTCTACATCACCGATGTGCGCCACCGCGAAGCCGTCTACCGCACCATGGGAGAATATCTGAAGGGCGTGCATCCGGTTTCGACGGGGTTGGTGGTCCAAGCTCTCGCCCGCCCGGAATGGCTGGTCGAGATAGACGGCACCGCAGTGATCCCGGAGTGAGACGATGACCTTCTCGCTCGTTGCCCGCTGTCCCGATACCGGCATGTTCGGCGTCGCTATATCGTCTTCCTCGCCGGCGGTTGCGGCCCGGTGCTCTTATGCGCGTGCCGGAGTGGGCGCCGTCGCCTCGCAAAATGTCACCGATCCGACACTCGGGCCGCTGGCACTTGACCTGATGGAACATGGTCTGGATGCCGAGGCGGCCATCGCCGAGGTCCAGAGGCGTGGCCGCTTCATCGAATATCGGCAGGTTCTGGCCGTGGACCGTAACGGAAGAACCGCGATCCATTCCGGACCCAATTCTCTGGGGATATGGACGCAGGCGCAGGCCGAGAATGTCGCTTCGGGCGGTAATCTTCTGGCCAATGACGGCGTGCCGCTGGCGATTGTCGAGGGTTTCCTTTCCTCGTCAGGTCATCTGGGCGACCGGCTGATCGCCGCAATGCGCGCCGGGCTGGTTGCCGGCGGGGAAGCCGGACCCGTGCATTCGGCAGGAATGAAAATCGTCGATAAAGTGAGTTGGCCAGTTGCGGATCTGCGCTGCGACTGGACCGAGGATTGCCCCATCGAGGCCGTCGCCACCGCGTGGGAGATCTACAAGCCCCAGCTTGACGCCTACGTGCAGCGCGCGCTCGATCCGCGCGACGCTCCGTCATATGGCGTCCCCGGAGACGAATAGAAGGAAGGGAAACGCCATGCAGGAACTCAGCTATCAGGACTGGAAATCGCGCGCGGCGCAGCTTTCTTTCCGGGGGCAGGCATTTATCGACGGAAAATTCGTCGATGCCAGATCGGGCAGGACTTTCGACAGTATCAACCCGGCTACGGGTGAGGTGCTGACGGCCGTGGCCGAGTGCGCCTCTGCCGATATCGACCTGGCGGTGGCCGCCGGACGCCGCGCTTTCGAGGACGGGCGCTGGTCGCGGATGGCCCCCGGCGACCGCAAGACCGTGCTGTTGAAGCTGGCCGAGTTGATCCGCACCAATCTGGAAGAGATGGCGCTGCTGGACAGCCTCGACATGGGCAAGCTGGTGACCGACGCGGCAACCATCGACGCGCCCGGATCGGCCCATTTCTTCCAATGGTATGCCGAGGCCATCGACAAGCTTTACGACGAGGTCGCCCCGACCGGCCCCGGCGACCTGGCCCTGGTGCGTCGCGTTCCGGTGGGCGTCGTTGGTGCGGTGGTGCCATGGAATTTTCCGCTGGACATGGCGACATGGAAGGCCGCCGCAGCATTGGCCGCGGGCAATTCGGTGGTCCTCAAGCCAGCCGAACAATCGCCCCTGTCCGCCCTGCGGCTGGCGGAACTGGCCACTGAGGCGGGCATTCCCGACGGTGTCTTCAATGTCGTGCCGGGATTTGGCGAAACCGCCGGCAAGGCACTGGGGCTGCATATGGATGTAGACTGCCTTGCATTTACCGGCTCGACCGCGACCGGCAAGATGTTCATGCAATATTCGGGCCAGTCGAACCTGAAGCAGGTCTGGCCCGAAACCGGCGGCAAAAGTCCGAATATCGTCTTTGCCGATTGCGAGGATCTCGATGCCGCGGCGGACATGGCAGCCTTCGGCATCTTCTTCAATCAGGGCGAGGTCTGCTCGGCCAATTCGCGGCTATATGTCGAACGCTCGATCAAGGATGCCTTCGTGGAAAAGCTGATCGCGCGGGCGCGGGCGATGCAACCTGGCGATCCGCTCGACCCGGCATCGAAGATGGGCGCGATCGTGGATGAAAGGCAGACCCAAGCCATCATGCGTTTTGTCGAAGCGGGACAGGCTACCGCCAAGCTGGTCACTGGCGGCGAACGCGTCCGCATCGATGGCAAGGGATGTTTCGTGCAGCCGACCATATTCGACGATGTCAGACAGGACGATCCGCTGGCGAAGGATGAAATCTTCGGCCCGGTTCTATCGGTGCTGCCGTTCGACAGCGAGGCGGAAGCGGTCTCGATGGCCAACGACTCCATCTATGGCCTGGCCGCGTCAGTCTGGACCGACAATCTGAGCCGGGCCTGCCGCGTGTCAGAAAATCTTCACGTCGGCACGGTTTCGGTGAATACCGTTGACGCGCTATCCGCCCAGACCCCCTTTGGGGGAATGAAGCAATCCGGTTTCGGGCGCGACCTGTCCCTGCACTCGCTGGATAAATATACGGCGCTGAAAACGACCTGGATCAAGTACAAGACCTGATTGGAGCATGTGCCGCTATTCTCGGAATTGCCCCTGCATATAAGTGATCCGGCCGCCGCAGATCGTCAGAGCCACCTCAGCCGCATCGGGCGCTTGCGCAAGATCTTCGAGCGACCCGTCGATCAGCACGAGATCGGCGTCGTAACCAACCCGCAACGCTCCCCTGCGATCCTCGGCGAAATCGGCATAGGCACCGCCGCTGGTATAGGCGGTCAGACATTCATCCAATGCAAGGCGTTGATCGGGCATGTCATCCGACCATGGGTGCCGCGTCAACGCGCAATGGATCGCATATAGCGGCGAAATCGGTGAAACCGGCCAGTCGGTTCCGAAGGCAAGCGGAACGCCACGGTCATGGATCATCCGCCAAGGGAAAGCCGTCGCCCAACGCATCTTTCCCATGATCGAGATCGTCGGCTCCAGCGGTAATCCGGCCGAGCCCGGCGGATGGACCGGCTGCATGGAGGCCACGATCCCGAGCGGCTTGAGACGATCCAGAGCCTCGGGCGTGACCGTATCGATATGCTCGATCCTGTGACGGGCATCACGCGGACCATTCGCCTTTGCGGCAGCCTCATATCCGTTGATCGCGGCGCGCACGGCTCCGTCCCCCACGGCATGGGTGGCGATCTGGAAACCGCGCCGGTCGGCCTCGATGCAGATCGCGTCAAAGGTCTCCTGCGCGATCAGCGGTTCCGAGCGGAAACCGGGTTTGTCGGGATAGTCGCTGACGGTCAGGGCCGTCCAGGTGTCATATACCCCATCCATGAACAGCTTGATCCGCCCGAAACGCAGCCAGCCCGGCACCTCTTCGCCAAAATCATCGATGCGCGAAACACCTTCGGGACCGTCACCCTCAACCAATCGTAGCGGCAGGCTGACCCGCACCGGCATTTCGCCTGCCCGCGCAAGATCACGCATCAGGCCGGCCTGATACGGATTGCCGTCCATATTGACCGCGGTGGTTATCCCGTGCCGGGCGCAGTATTCCCCGGCAAGGCGGATAAGCCCACGATCATGAGCGCGATCCTCTTCGGGCAGAGCTTCATCCCCCTTGTAATCGAGCCCGTCCCGCCCCTTCAGCCGGGACAGCATCTTGACCCGATTCATCGCGGCGAATTCGCGCAACTCGCCCGTGGCCGTCCCGTCCTCCCCCATCACCACCTCGCGCCCGGTCCGACATCCGCGCCATGCAGGATGCCCGCCATTTCCAGCGCGCGTGTGTTTGCCCATGCGCAATGCAGATCGGTCGCCAACAGGCATAGCGGTCGGTCAACTACGATCCGGTCAAGGATATGCCGGTCCGGGCGGCGATCCTCGCCGAAGATCACGTAATTGACGGCATATCCGAACAGAATGTCATCGCCCGGATTGTCCCGGATGAAAGCGGCGAAAGCGGCCTGCACGGCCTCGAACCCGAAAACCGAGCCCAGGTTCAGCATCGAAAGCGTCGCCCCGCCCATGAACAGGTGCAGGTGACTTTCGATGAAGCCGGGCATCAGTTCGCGCCCCCCGGCATCGATCACATGGGTTTCCGGTCCGATATGTGCCCGCATGGTGGAAACGTCGCCAAGTGCCATGATGCGATCGCCCTTGATGGCGATCGCAGTGGTTCCGGCAGGTGCGAACAGCGCACGAATGCGTGCGTTCAGAATGACAATACTGGCCGACATGTTTCCTCCGGCATTCCACATGGACGGCAAGCCGCCCATGCCAGGACGTTATTGCAGCAACTGGGTCCAGACGCGCGTGACGAGATCCTGTGCCTGAGGCGAACAGGTGCGGGAGAATTCGACAGGAACTTCGGGATACAGCTCAGGCGCTTTCTCCTTGGTGTAGACCACGTCCTCCTGGATCAGCTTCATCGGCGAAGAATGGGCATAGAAGTTCATCTGCTCGGTCGCGTTCTCGGGCGTGGACATGAATTCGATGAACTCGATCGCGTTGTCTCGGTTCGGCGCACCCTTCGGGATCACCATGCTGTCGATCCAGCCGACCAGTCCCTCTTTCGGCATCGCATAGGCGAGGGGCGCGCCATTTGTGCGGGCCTTCAATTCCTCACCGTCCCACCAGAAATGCGCCGCGACCTCACCGGACCCCAAGCGACTGTCGATATTGTCCGACGAATAGACGGCGACATCGGGTTTTTGCGCCATCAGCAGGTCAAGCACCTTCTTCATCTCGTCCGGATTTTCCGAGCAGAAGGGAACACCGAGATAAAGCTGGGCGGCGCCAATCACCTCGTCGGGATAGGATAGCATCGCGATCTTGCCCGTCAGTTCCTCACCGGGTTCGAAAAAATATTCGAGGCTGTCCAGGGGACCGTCATAACTTTCGGTATTCACCGCGAACCCGGCCGTGCCATAGGCGATCGGGATCGAGTATTCCTGAGTCTCGTCCCACCACTGGTTGCGCCAGCGCTCATCTATGTTTTCATAGGCTTCCAGCTTGTTGGCATCGTAATCCTCGATCAGCCCCTCATCGATCATGATGCGCAGAAAATGCTGGGATGGGGTCGAGATATCGTAACCCGATGCGCCGGCCTGCAGCTTGGTCAGCAGGTCCTCGTTCGAGGTATAACCATCCACGCTGACATCGACATCATGCTCTTCGGAGAATTTTTCGATGAGATCGGGCGATATCGACTCGGACCACACATACAGGTTGAGCTTCCCTTCGGCCTGCGCGGTTGACGCAAGGCAAAGCCCAAGGGCCGTGGCAACGAGATATTTTGTCATGATTATTCTCCTGTTGGACGTCTTGTTAGTATTATTCGTGGTCGCGCTCGCCGCGGGACGCGACAAGCAGCGCGATTGTTGCGAGGATCAAAGAGGCCAGGATCAGCATGGTCGCGATGGCGTTCAGTTCAGGCGAGGTGCCGGCGCGGATCAGCGAGAAGATATAGACCGGCAAGGTGGTCGTTCCGCCGGAACTGAGCATATTCGAGGTGATGAAATCGTCCATCGAGATCAGGAAAGCCAGCATCGCTCCCGAAAACAGTCCCGGCAGGATCAACGGCAGCGTGACCCGGCGAAACACCGTCAGCCGCGACGCGTAAAGATCGCTTGCCGCCTCCTCGAAATCCAGCGACATGCCTTGCAATCTCGCGCGGATGGGCAGGAAGGCAAAGGGCGTGCAGAAAGCCGAATGAGCAATGATCAGCTTCAACATGCCGTTTTGCAGGCCGATCAGCGAAAACAGGATCAGCGTCGCCACGGCCAGCACGATCTCGGGCAGCAGCAAAGGCAGGTTCACGACCGTCTCGGAAACCCTGCGGAAGCGGAGATCCCTGCCGCGAATGATCGCGAGGGCCGCCGATAGCGCAATGGTCGTCGCGATCACCGTCGCGGTTACCGCGACGATCAACGAGGTTTTCAACGCGTCCATCAGTGCATCGTTCTGCAGCGCGGATGCATACCATTTCGTCGAGAACTGCGTCCAGACGCCTGTGATGCGGTTCTCGTTGAAGGAGTAAACCACGACAACGGCCAGAGGCGCGTAGAGATAGACGAAGAACAGCAAGCTCAGCGCACCGAGACCGGGATAGCGTTTGACGTCGTTGCGGTCGCTCATGTGGTGACCTCCCTCATGGCGGCACGACGAGCGATCAGGATCAGCACGATGGTCACGAAGATCAGAAGCGTCATCGCGATGGCCGCGCCGAAGGGCCAGTTACGGCCGCCGCCGAATTGAAGCTGGATCAGAGAGCCCATCATCATCTGCTTCCCGCCGCCCATCAGCGTCGGCTCCAATACCGCACCGAGCGCGGGAACAAAGACAAGGATCGCACCTGCCGCGATGCCGGGTGCCGTCAGCGGCAGGATGACCCGGCGCAAGGTGATCCAGCGGTTCCCGTAAAGATCGTGGGCCGCCTCGATCAGCGTGCCGTCCAGCTTTTCGATGGAGGCAAAGACAGGCAGCACCATCAGCGGCATATAGGTGTAGACCATGGCCGCAAGCGTGGCACCGTCATTATACATGAAGCTCAGCCCGCCCGGCGCTCCGAACAATTCCAGCAGACGCGGCATCGGGCCATGGCGGCCAAGGATAATCATCCAGGCATAGATGCGCAGGATCATCGAGATCCAGAATGGCAGGGTAACCAGATAGACCAAGATCGTTTTCAGGTGCCGTGGCTGATTGGCAATGTAATAAGCGACCGGCACAGCCATCAGCAGGCACAAAAGGGTCGTGGTCCCCGCAAGCAGCAATGTGCGCAGGATGATAACCATGTATTGCGGGGTGAACTCCAGTTCGCCCGTCCACCCTTCGTTGAACAGGATCTGACGATAGCCGGCGAGGTTGAAGCCCCAATCGAAACCCCCATAGGCACCACGCGTCGCAAATGAGACCGCGGCGATGATGATAATGGGAACTAGCAGCGCAAAGCCCATCAGCAGCCAGGATGGCAGCAATCCCCAAACAGCGAGGTTTCGCCAGATTCCCCCGCGTGACGGCTCGGCGGCCACCGAGGGTAATACGGGATCGTGATGAGCGATGTCGCTCATGATGCAAGCACCCGCACGGCGGCCTGGACAAAATCGACCGAAACAGTGCTGTTCACCGGGATCGTGTCACCTTCGCGCGACGCATTGCGGCGCGAAGCCCGGAACTCGATTCCGTTGGCCTCCAAAATGTAATGGGTGTAGCCGCCCATGTAATTCTTGCCGATCACCGTGGCGTTGAAGGTGTTTCCTTGGGCCTGATTGCCGAGATTGATTTTTTCCGGGCGAACTGAAAGCGTCGCCATGCCGGGTTGCACCTGTCCGGGTGTCGGCACGGTCATGACCTGCCCGAACGGCGTGCGGATCGTGGCCCAGCCATCCCGGCTTTCGAGGACCTCGATCTCGACGAAATTCGTCTCGCCCACGAAATCCGCCACGAAACGATTGACCGGTTCCTCGTAGATTTGTGTCGGCGAGCCGAGTTGCTGCACCTCTCCGTCGCCCAGCACGGCTATACGGTCCGACATGTCGAGGGCCTCTTCCTGATCATGCGTCACGAAAACGAAGGTGATCCCGGTATCCCGCTGAAGATTGCGTAATTCGTTCCGCATTGCCTGCCGCAATTTGAGATCGAGGGCCGACAGGGGCTCGTCCAGAAGCAAGACCTCGGGTTCGGGAGCAAGAGCACGGGCCAGTGCCACCCGTTGACGCTGGCCACCTGACAATTGCGCCGGTTTCCGCCTGGCGAAATCGGACATATGCACCCGTTCCAGCATTTCGCCGACGCGGTTACGGATACGGGATTTGTCCCATCCCAGATTCTCGAGCCCGAAGGCGACATTCTGTTCCAGCGTCATATGTGGAAAAAGCGCATAGCTCTGAAAAACGGTATTCACGCGCCGCTTGTGAGGCGGGACATCCACCAGGTTCCGTCCCTTCAACAGGATCGTGCCTTCGTTGGGGTTTTCGAAACCCGCAAGCATTCGCAGCAAGGTCGTCTTTCCGCAACCCGATGGTCCCAGCATGGTAAAGAATTCATTGTTCCGGATCTCGAAACTGATGGACTTCAATGCCCGGAAGGTGCCGAAATGCTTGGAAACTCCTACGACCTCGATCGCATTTTGTTGATTCATCTGGCGGCTTTCATCCTGGCATGGGACTGGCTGTGGCGTCGAAATCTCGGCGGTTTGCTCCCGCCCGAACCGGGCGACGAAGTTCGAGAACGGGGAGAATACCGTTCGGCTGGGTTTCTTGAGGCTGTCGATTACCATGTCCATAGTCCTGCATTGAATGGTGAAACGATCCGTTCAGTAAATGAGGACTTTCGGAACCTCTGGTTAGGATGAAACTAAAGTACAGAAATCATTGCAAGAATAGCTAAATTCCCCGGCGTCTTCGAACGGCTCTGCCTACCCTGTGCTCAGCCATGCATATCGAACGGGCAGGATCGATCCGCCGGTTTTACCCGATACCGGACTGTTGCCGAACCGATTGCTCCGACGCAGGTTCTCTTGTGAGGCGCGATGGTTTGGGCGATATTGCCCTTGGCAAGTTTGCGTCGCTCACCCCGGAGGGTCCGGAACATTCATCCGCGATCACCCGTCACGGAGCAAACGCGCCAGGCAGGAAGGAACCGGAATTGCGGGCGTTCCGGAATTACGACGGAAGCGAGGTCAGGAATGCCCCTTCGTTACACGCTGCGGCAACTGGAATATTTCGTTGCTGTTGGCGAAACGGGCAGCATTGCCGCTGCCTCACAGCAGGTGAATGTTTCGTCCCCGTCGATTTCGGCAGGTATCTCGCAGCTTGAAGAGGAACTGGGGGTCCAGCTCTTCGTTCGCCATCATGCGCAGGGCCTGACGCCAACATTGCCGGGGCGCAAGTTGCTGGATCACGCGCAGATGGTGTTGCGGCAGGCGGCGGCGCTGCGCGATCTGGCGGGAGACCTGTCCGGCTCGATCCGTGGGCCACTGGCGATCGGGTGCCTGAGCACCTTCGCGCAGATCGTGCTGCCGGGGCTCAGACGCAGCTTTCTGGAAGCGCATGACGAGGTCAGGATATCGCAGGTCGAGGCCGATCAGTCCGAACTGTTCAGTTTGCTGCGGCAAGCCAAGATCGACATGGCGCTGACCTATGATCTGGATTTGCCGCGCGATCTGCGGTTCTTTCCTATCATCGAATTGCCGCCCGTTGTCGCGATGGGCGACGATCATCCACTGGCGCGGCAATCCTCTGTCTCGATCCAGGAACTTGCGCCGCATTCCATGGTGCTTCTGGATTTACCTCATAGCGCGGATTATTTTCTGTCCTTCTTCTCCAAGGCCGGTTTGCGGGCAAATATCACCGAGAGGACCCGCGACATGGCGGTGATGCGCGGCCTTGTCGCTAACGGTTTCGGCTATTCGATCGTCAATGTTCGCCCGATCTACGATCAAGCCCCGGACGGAAAGCCATTGCGTTTCGTTCCCCTGTCCGGCGATCAGCGGCCGATGAAACTGGGATTGCTGATGGGCGCGGCCACTGACCGGACCCAGCTTCACAAGGCCTTCGTGACCCATGCCCAAAGCTGGATCGAGGCCCAGACCAACCGGTTGCTGGGGGTAAGGCCGCAGCCGGATTAGCTTCTGCCGAAGCGAGAGTTATGCAAGCACGAATTTTCTTTGCCTTGCCGCCAGCTATGGTGACGGGAAACCGAGATGGAGAATAGATTGCGCGACCCTCGCTACGATGTGCTGTTCGAGCCGATGCGGATCGGTCCTGTCATCGCAAAGAACCGCTTTTACCAAGTCCCGCATTGCAATGGCGGGGGATACCGCGATCCCTCTGCCGCCGCCGAGATGCGCGGGACCAAGGCGGAAGGTGGCTGGGGCGTCATCTTCACTGAACAATGCGAAATGCATCATAGCTCGGAGATCACCCCTTTCATCGAGTTGCGGCTATGGGAGGACAAGGACATCCCGCAACTGCGCCGAATGTCCGAGAAGATGAAAACCCATGGCGCATTGGCCGGTATCCAGTTGGCCTATTCCGGGATCAACGGCCCGAACCTCTATACCAAGGAGGTTCCGCTGGCCCCCTCGCCCCTGCCGATCAGAACCTTTACCAATGACCCGGTTCAGGCCCGCGCGCTGTCGAAATCCGAAATACGCGATCTTCGCCGCTGGTTCGTGAACGCCGCAAAACGCTCGAAACTGGCCGGTTTCGACCTGATCTGTCTTTACGGCGCGCATGGCTTTGGCATCTTTCAGCATTTCCTGAGCCGTGCGACCAATCAGCGAACCGACGAATATGGCGGCTCGCTGGAGAACCGCGCCCGCTTCGTGAACGAAGTGATTGCCGATATTCGCGACGCCGTGGGCGATACGATGGGGCTGACCCTGCGGGTCAGTCTGGACGAATCCATCGGAGAGCTGGGCTTCTCCAACTCGGAACTGCGCGAATTCATCGAGATGAATCGTGACCTGCCGGATTTATGGGATCTGGCGCATGGCACATGGGAAGATTGTTCGGGGCCATCACGCTTCAAGGAAGAAGCCGCGCAAGAGCAACTGGTACGCGGCATCCGCGAACTCTCCGGCAAGCCTGTGGTCGGGGTCGGTCGTTTTACCTCGCCGGATGTGATGGTGAAGATGATCAAGTCCGGCACGCTGGATTTCATCGGCTGCGCCCGACCGTCCATCGCCGATCCCTTCCTGCCGAAAAAGGTCGAGGAAGGCCGGATCGAGGATATTCGCGAATGCATCGGCTGCAATATCTGCATCACCGGCGATATGACCATGTCGATCAGCCGCTGCACGCAGAACCCGACCTTCATGGAAGAATGGCGCAAGGGCTGGCATCCCGAGCATATGAACGCCAAGGGCGACAGCGAAAACGTGCTGATCGTCGGCTCCGGTCCAGCAGGACTGGAGGCGGCATGGGCATTGTGCCGGCGCGGCTATGATGTCGCGATCGCCGAGGCCCGGACCGAGATCGGCGGGCGAGTAGCACGTGAATGCAGGCTGCCGGGGCTGAGCGCATGGGGGCGCGTCAGGGATTACCGCGCATACCAATTGAGCCAGCGGGCAAATGTGGAGACCTATCTCGACAGTCAACTGACCGCCGAGAATATCATGGAATTCGGTTTTCAGAACATTGCCATCGCCACCGGCGCGACCTGGCGCCGGGACGGCGTCGCGCGGCAGCATGTCGTTCCGATGATGATTTCTGACAAAGCTGCAATCTATACCCCGGACGATCTGATGGAGGGCAGGATTCCCGGCGGCAACGTGGTGATCTTTGACGACGATCATTACTACATGGGGGGCGTCCTTGCCGAACTTCTGGTTCGGAAAGGGGCCAGGGTTACGCTGATCACGCCCTCGGCCTATGTCTCGGACTGGACCAACAACACGTTGGAACAGGCAACAATCCACGCCCGGCTTGACGAGATGGGTGTCGAAATCGTGCTGAACCGGGGGATAACCGAAATCGCCGCCGATCACGTGCTCAGCAATTGCGTTTATACCGGCAAGACCTGCAGCTACGCGGCGGATGCGGTCGTGGTGGTGACCTCACGTGTCGGCGATGATCTGTTGTACCAGGAACTGCTGGCGCGGCAGGAAGATTGGAGCGATGCGGGCATCAGGTCGGTGAAACTCTTTGGCGACGCCGAAGCCGCAGGACCGATTGCCTGGGCGACCTACGCCGGCCACCGCTATGCTCGCGAACTGGACTGTGCACCGCTGGGAGACGCATTGCCCTTCCGTCGGGAAATCACCGAGCTCGCTGCAGAATGACGACAGCCAGCCCCAGACTGCTACGCTGGACATACTTGAACAGCTGGTTGCTTTTCCGATCATCAGTGCTGAGAGCAATCTTGAACTGATCGGACAGGTCGGGAGCCTGCTGACGGAACGGGCTTTCGGACCGAGCGATTGCCCGATCCCACCGGCACGAAGGCCGGTCTGCTGGCATGATTGGTCGATGATGGCCCAGGGGGGATTACTTTCGGCTCATAGCAATGTGGTTCCGGTAGCCGGGCAGGAATGGATGGGGGATCCCTTTCGCCTGAGATGTCACGACGAAATGCTGTTTGGCAGGGGGACCACGGACATGAGGGGCTTTATGGCCTCCATGCTGTCAATGGCTCAACACGCGGCCCAAACGCGCCTGAACCGGCCACCGATGATCGCGATTGCCTGTAATGAGGAGGTCGGGCACCCAGATACTCCTCAGATGCTTCCAAGCCTCAAGGCAACTGATCGAGTTCGGTAAGCTCATCAGGAGGGCGGGCATCCTGCACCGGCCGCCAGCTATACGGCGGGCGTGTTGCCGGGTAGGCATATGACACACTCTGCCAGAATATGAGGGAGCGATTGTGATGGGCATACACAACCGAAATCGAGCCCGAATTCCTGGATGCCTGATCTGGACGGGGCGGAGGCCACTCCTGTGCGGCAAGGCTATCTGCCCCCCTTCGGATTCGGTCGAGATCCGCTTGCGGCAGAAAGGCGACAAGCTGTTGATGACCTTGAAGTCCGGCGCGGTCTGGAGTGGGAGGAACGCGAAACCACCAACTCGACAACCTCAAGACCGTTATACACCGGTCCGACATTTAGCGCGGCCATTGCTGTTACTTTACCTGTTCCGTGAAGGATTCTGTAGGGCCTGCGTATGATTGAGGTGGCAATCGAGAAGAGCCCCATACAAACAGCTACGGCCGGTGATCTCAGACACAACATGAATAATTAATAAAAACATTAGCATGGACACCCAGGATTATTGATATTGGCCCACGACAAAGATGATTCTACTGGCGCTCTTCAACGACACTTTCGCGCTAACAGATCAGGCGGCGCATGACGACGATCGCCATGCGCTCCCGGTTGCGCGCCTTCATTGAGACTAATAGCTTTCCGATCGCCGCAGCACCTTCGCGGTCCGATATGAACCAAGCCCAAAACCGGAAAAGCTCCTCACCGACATAAATAACTGTTAAATTTCGCCTTCACCTTTCACTCCATACTATTCCAGATGGACGCAGCGAGGCTTGGTGGACTGTTGCCCGCCACAGCACAGATCCGCTCAAACTCAACAGTCCGGCAACCATTTCGCTCAGGCTGTCAAGCAGTTCTGGGTAATTACTCCCCATCGACATCTGAACCGGTTTTTCCGTCATCAGCAAGATCATCGACCATCAGACGCGGCGTTACGAAGACCATTTCGCCGGCGCGTTCTTCGCTGGCGTCGAACCATTCGAAGCACCGAGCGATCAATCCTTCGACATCCTGCCGCAGCATGACCGCGTCGATCGGCAGGCAAGCGGCGAACGGATCCCAGTCGAAACTTGCGATCCGAGCACCTTCGAACAAGCTGGGATTGATGCGCCAGAAGGCCGCGAACCCCTCAAACGCAGAAATCGAGTTTACCAGCAATGCGCAAGGCAGCGCCTCGCCGGATCCAACAACATGTTCAAGCGCCTCATAGGCAGCCTGCGGACTATAGCCGCAGCACATCACGGTCGCGGCTTCCCCGTCCCGGCCCATCTCTATCAGCGCCTTCCGAAACCCGTCGAGTCGCAATTCGGTCGCGTATTCCTGCCTGCGCCCGCCGAGAAACATGACCGGCACATTCCCGGACAGCCCGGACAACAGGCGGCGGGTCAGCTGATACGCCCCGTTCATATTGTCCGTCACCACCGAGAATGTATCCTTTCCCGGCAAGTCGACATTCGCGCATCGAACGCCAGCCTCACGGCAGATGGCATTTATACGCGACGGGTTTTCGACGCCGGCAAGTACCAGAAGTTCGACCTCCTGCGCGATCATCGAATCCGCGATTTTATCCTCTATCCGCGGATCACGCTGGGTGCT
The DNA here is from genome assembly GCF_003007735.2 of Paracoccus methylarcula. Lineage (GTDB taxonomy): Bacteria > Pseudomonadota > Alphaproteobacteria > Rhodobacterales > Rhodobacteraceae > Paracoccus > Paracoccus methylarcula. The sequence continues at coordinate 46,554 of NZ_PXNQ02000001.1, read as the reverse complement.
GCCGATAATCGGGACAAGGTTTCGGTTCAGCGATTCGCGTTCGAAATTCTCGGTCAAGCCGGCAAAGAAGCGGTTGCGATGATGGGGAATCATCAGCCCGGACAGTGATGACCGGTTCAGCCGCAATGCCTGCGCCCTTTGATTCGGCCGATAACCCATAATTTTTGCCTGTTCCCTGACCCGTTCGGCGGTCTCAGGATTGATGCGATGGGCCTTCCAGCCCCCATTCATCACCAGGCTGACGGTCGCAACCGAGGTCCCCGCCGCCTGAGCCAGGTCTCTGATCGTATGCCGCTTTTTTGACTCTCGCATAAGGTTCGCGCCCTTTCTTGCAGGCAGCGCACCTTGCCATCCGACCTGGGGCGCCCCGCCACATGTCGTCACTATCACGATTTCTCGTTGACACACCAGCTAAAAGGTTTTAGCAAACTGGAAAGCTAAAACCTTTTAGCAGCCATCGGGCCCGCCACGACCGGCAGGCGCCGTCCATCACGAAGGGAGGAACAGATGATCAAATTCGGCCTTACCCGCCGCAGCCTGATCGGGGCCGCTGTCGCCAGCACGCTTCTGGCCGGGGGTGCCTTTGCGCAGGACGACCAGACGACCATCGGCGTGGTGGTGAAGATCGGCGGCATTCCATGGTTCAACGCGATGGAAGCCGGGATCAAGGAACGCGCCGAGGAACTGGGCGTGAACGCCTTCATGGTCGGGCCGACCAGTGCCGACCCCGCCTTGCAGGTCCGCGCCATAGAAGATCTGATCGCACAGGGCGTCGATGTGATCGGCGTGGTGCCGAACGATGCCGCAGTGCTGGAACCCGTGCTGGCCCGCGCCAGGGAACAGGGCATCCATGTCCTGACCCATGAATCGCCCGATCAGGAAAATGTCGACTGGAACTTCGAGCTCGCCTCGGCGCAAGGTTTTGGCGAGGCCTATGGCAAGCAGCTCGGCGAGATGCTGAACGGTCAGGGCAAATATGCCGTCTTCGTCGGTGGTCTCACCGTGCCCCTGCACAATGCCTGGGCCGACGCCGCCATCGCCTATATCGAAGCGAATTACCCCGATATGGAACCCGCAGGCGACCGCTATGGCGTGGCCGAGGATGTGGACGCCTCGCGCCGCACCGCGCTTGACCTCATGCGCGCGCATGACGACCTGAAAGGTTTCCTCGCCTTCGGCAGCCAGGGCCCGATCGGTGCGGCCCGCGCGGTCGAGGAGCGCCGCAAGGGTGGCGAGGTTCTGGTGATGGGGCCGTTCTCGCCCGGTCAAGGTCGCAGTCTCATGCATGACGGCATCCTGACCGGCGGCTATATGTGGAACCCCAAACAGGCGGGCGAGGTCTTCGTGACGCTCGGCAACATGATCGCCAATGGCGAAGCGTCGAGGCCGGGATGGAGATCGAGGGGCTGGGCGTCGTCCAGCCGGATGTCGAGAACAAGGACATCATCGTCGACCAGCTGGTCGAGATCAACGACGAGACCGTCGACGATCTTGCGGCCATGGGCCTCTGAAACAGGACGGCCCCGGGAGGGGCTGGCGCCCTCCCCGCCAGCCCCATCTCCTCATTCTCTCCAGCACAACATCGACGCCGGTTCCTCCGGGCCGCGCGAGGAGAATCCTGTCATGACCAACACCGCGACCGGCAACGGCGCCTATCTTCTGCGGCTCGAACATGTATCCAAAAGGTTTGGTGGCGTTCAGGCGCTGGATGACATCACCTTCAATATCTATCCCGGCGAGGTGCTGTGCCTTGCCGGTGAAAACGGCTGCGGAAAATCGACGCTGATCAAGACAATCAGCGGCGTGCACCGGCCCGAGGCGGGCGCGGTCATGGAATGGGACGGCACCGATATGACCGGCCTCGACCCAGCCAAGGCGCGCGCGCTGGGGATTCAGGTCATCTGGCAGGATTTGGCGCTGTTCCCGGAAATGTCGGTCGCCGAGAACATCGCCTTCGAGCGCAATCTGGGCGCCCGACCCGCATTGGTCGACAACCGCGCCATGCGGGCCGAGGCGGGGGCGATCCTCGACCGTCTGGGCGTGAACATTCCGCTTGATGCGCCTGTCCGCAGCCTCTCCATCGCCAATCGCCAGCTGGTCGCCATTGCCCGCGCTCTTGTCGCCGATGCGAGATTGGTCTTCATGGACGAACCCACCGCCAGCCTGTCGCAGAAGGAAACCGACGCGCTGATCGAGATCGTACGGCGGCTGAGCGAACAGAATATTGCCGTGGTCTTTGTCTCGCACCGGCTGAAAGAGGTGCTGGACATCTCGTCGCGCGTGACCGTGCTGCGCGATGGCCGCTATGTCGGCACTTATCCGACTAAGGGGATGACACAGGCGCGGCTGACCGAATTGATGACCGGCAGCAATTTCGACTATGCCGCTCGACCCGAAAAGACGGAGGAGCCCTCCCCGATCCTGTCGGTCGAGAACCTGTCGCGCAGCGGCGAATATGAAGATGTCAGTTTTGCCATCGCACCGGGAGAGATCGTCGGCCTGACCGGGCGGCTCGGATCCGGGCGGACGGAACTGGCGCTGTCGCTGTTCGGCATGACCCGGCCCGATGCGGGGCGCATCACCTGGCAGGGCGCGCCGTTGCGGATGCGGTCGAACCGCGACGCCATCCGCGCGGGCATCGCCTATGTGTCCGAAGACCGGCTGTCGCTGGGGTTGGTCCAGCCGCAATCCATCGCCGACAACACCGTCGTGACGGTGCTGGACCGGCTGCTGGGGGCCGGCAAGCTTCTGTCCCCGACGAAAAAACAACGCCTCGTGGATCACTGGATCCAGCGGCTTCGGGTCAAGGTCGGGGCGCCGGAAGATCCCGTCTCAACCCTGTCGGGCGGCAATCAGCAGCGCATCGTGCTGTCGAAATGGCTGGCGACCGAACCGCGGCTGCTGATCCTCGACAGCCCGACCGTCGGTGTCGATGTCGCGCCCGCGCCGGGATCTTCGCCGTCATCGACCAGCTTGCCAAAGAGGGGCTGGCGATCCTGCTGATCTCGGACGAGGCGCCGGAGGTCTATTTCAACGCGGACCGGATCCTGCACATGCGCGACGGGCGCCTGATCGAGGAATTCGTTCCCGCCCGCACCACACTCGACCATGTCGAAGAGGCCGTCCATGCCTAAGCTGCTTTCCTTTATCGGCCCCACCGAACGCTGGCTGATCATCGTCATCGCCTGCATCTGCGCGGGGCTTGCGCTGACGACGGACACGTTCTTCACCCTCGTCAACGCCTTCGATCTGCTGAACTATTCGGCGGTCAACGTCATCTTCGCGGCCGGCCTGCTTGTGGTACTGGTCGCCGGCGGAATCGACATTTCGTTCGCGGTCGGCGCCTCGGTCGTGCAATATCTGGCGGTTACGCTGCTGATGCAGATCGGCGGCGGGAACTGGGCGCTTGGCTTTATCCTGTCGGCCTTTCTCGGTTTCTGCCTGGGGGCGATCAATGCGACGCTGATCTATCGGTTCCGGCTGATCTCGATCGTGGTGACCATCGCCACCTTCAACCTGTTCTTCGGCCTGCTGATGTTCTTCTCTGGCGGGGTGTCGATCTATTTGCTGCCCGACTGGATGACGCGGCGGGTGATCCTGTTCGAACATGAAACCGCGGCCGGCTGGGCCGAGATCACGCTGCCGGTTCTGGTCATGGCCGTGGTGGTCTTGGCAACCTGGTTCCTGCTGCGCAAGCTGAGCTATGGCCGCCAGCTTTTCGCCATGGGCGACAATGTCGAAGGCGCCCGGCGTCTCGGCATCAATATCGGCGCGATGCATTACCTCGCCTATGGTTGGCTGGGAGCCTGCGCCGGGATCGCCGGGCTGATGCAGGCGCATCACGCGCAAGAGGTGGTGCCGAACGCCCTTTACGGCCGCGAACTGGAGGTGCTGGCCGCCGTCGTTCTGGGCGCGCCCGGCTGGGCGGCGGGCGCGGTACTCTGCTGGGGGCGATCCTTGGCCTCGCGCTTGTCGCCGTCACCCAGAACGGATTGAACCTGCTGGGCGTCTCGCCCTATGCGTTCCGCATGATCGTGGGGTTCATCATCCTCGTGGCGATCAGCATGTCCGGCGAAACGCTCGGCTTCCTGTCCGAGCGGCTGCGCCGCCCCCGCCCGCCCCATAACCTGACCGACGGAGCCCGCAAATGAGGGACCTTCTTGCCAAAATGACCGCGGGCGGGGCAGGTAAAGCCTCGGTTCCGGCGGCGCGCGAAAACCTTGCCCTGATCGGCGTTCTGCTGGCACTGATCGCGCTGTTTTCGGCGATCAGCGACCGCTTCCTGACCGGGGCGACCTTTTCGTCGATCGCTTATCAGCTGCCGGAAATGGGGCTGTTGACGCTGGCCATGCTGATCCCGATCCTGTCGGGTGGGCTTAACCTTGCTACCACCTTCTCGGCGAATATCTCGGGTCTCGTGCTGGCCTGGGTGCTGATATGGGGCGGCGGCGCAGAGGCCGGGCCGGGGGTGCTGCTGATAGCCATCCTGCTGGCGCTTGCCAGCGGCGCAGCCATCGGCTGGCTGCTGGGGGCGGTGGTCGCCTATACCGGCGCGCATCCCATCCTCGCCTCGCTGGCGATGATGATCTTCCTGCGCGGGCTGGGCGAATTCCTGACCCGTGGCGGCAGCATCTCGGGCTTTCCGCCGGAACTGGTCTGGCTGGGTCAGGGCCAGATCGCCGGCATCCCGGTCCCATTGCTGATCTTCGCGATTTGTGCCCTGATCTGGACGGTGATCCTGAACCGGACCCGACTTGGGTTCTGCATCTACCAGATCGGCTCGAACACCGAGGCGACGCGCTATTCCGGCATCAACACCAAATGGGCGCTGACCATGGTTTATGTGCTGTCGGGCATCATGTGCGCTGTGGCCGGCATCGTGATGGCCAGCCGCTTCAACTCGGTCCGGGTGGGCCATGGCGAGGCTTATCTGCTGATCACCGTTCTGGCCTGCTTTCTGGGCCGGGTGGACCCGTTCGGCGGTTTCGGCCGCGTCGCGCCGGTAATCCTCGCGCTTGTGATCCTGCAGGTGATCGGCTCGGGCCTGAACCTGCTGGGCACAAATCAGCATCTCGCGACCGCGCTTTGGGGCGGCATTCTCATCATGGTGATGGTGGCCCGCTTCGTCTGGAGCAGGTTCGCGATCCGGATCGGACGCACCTGATCCCTTCCCTCTCATGACAAGGAACAGAAATATGAGTGTCAGCGGCTTTGGTGTGCATACCGCGATGTGGGCGATGGAATGGAACCGCGAGGCGGCGGAATTCGCCATCCCCGAGGCAGTGAAATACGACATCGATTTTCTCGAAATCACCATGCTGGATCCAGAGCATCTCGACATCGCCCATACGCGCGGCCTGCTGGAAAAGCATGAGGTTGATTGCGTCGCCTCGCTGGGGCTGCCGTTGGACAAGCTGCCCACCAATAACCCCGAGGGGGCGCTGGATTTCCTGAAAAAGGCGCTGGATGTCACCGAGGCGATCGGAGCAAAGGCGTTGAGTGGGGTGATCTATGGCGGTATCGGCCAGCGGACCGGGACCCGCCCGACCGAGGAAGAATACGACATGACCGCCCGCGTCGTCGAAAAGGCCGCCGCCTATGCGCGCACGAAGGGGCTGGATTACGGGCTGGAGGCCGTGAACCGCTATGAAAATCACCTGCTGAATTCGGCCGATCAGGCGGTGCGGCTGTGCGAAAGGATCGGGGCGGACAATATCTTTGTCCATCTCGACACCTATCACATGAATATCGAAGAAAAGGGGCTGGCGAACGGCATCCTGCGCGCGCGCGAACATCTGAAATACATCCATCTCTCGGCCTCGGATCGCGGCACACCGGGCATGGACACGATCCAGTGGGATGAGGTTTTCAGCGCGTTGGCGGCCATTCAGTTCAAGGGTGGTATGGCGATGGAAAGCTTCATCACCGTCCCACCGCAGATCGCCGCAGGCCTGTCGGTCTGGCGCGAGGTTGCGCCCTCGCGTGAAGAGGTGCTCACCGATGGCCTGAGCTTTCTGAAGATGAAGGCAAGGCAATACGGCCTGATCTGATGACAGATCGGGGGACAATTGTGGCAAGCGTTGTGCCTGTAGCGTGGCCGGCGCTTGTCACTTATCGCTGCACAGCAAAGCCCGGTCACATGCCGTGTCGGCGCGTTCGAAGGAACATCGATCCACCAGCAGGGATAGTCCCTATAATTTTTAAAACCAGCGCCTTACGTGATTCGCGCTGACCTGCCCCTGAGTTTTCATCCAGCGACACCTGGAGTCCGGTTGCCATTTACGCCAATCGGCGTGGGTTGGCCGACAAGGACCTCAACCTGCCGCAACTTGGTGACAATTTCTTCGGGCTTGTAACGCTTGTTCGCCATCTCTGGTCCTCCGCTTTCCTAAACATAACGGTGGACCAATCCAGTAGGGAAGCATCGGTCCCGGGACGCACGCACCATCAGCTTGCCTAAGGCGAGAAGCCATCCCCTCTCCGCACCTGGAATCTCAAGAATTTTTTGTGCCTATCGGCGTCGAAACAATGTGCCCAAGACCAGCCGCAATCTATTCTGCTGTGTCATGAACTGAGACTGTCGGCTCAATGGCTTCCGCCCCCACGATTTCCGCCCAAACCTCGAACCCATGCTGAAACGCGACGATGCCAGCTTCCGGCAAAACGATCTCTATGGCCTCAAGAATCTCTATCGGCGAAACACCCAGATCCAGAGCCACACGTATATGGCTTGCGATTTGCCCCTTGGGTGCGCGTAGAGCGGTCAGGCTATTGACAAAAATCAACTCTTTCGTAGCCCTGCTCAGATGACGCTGATCCGTATAGGCTGCGGCCACAAGGTTGTTTGCGGCCTTCAGCACCGGCAGATCGGCATTTGCCATCAGCTTGTGATATGGCAGCACATATCCGCGGGCTTGGGCAATCTTGTCGATATATTCCTGTGCTTCTTCTCGATCCTGGCTGGAGCCGACTTCCGGAATGTCAGACATGGGATATCCCTTCTCGGGTTGGTGATGTGATTGGAAAATGGCGGTCGATATTCTTCTGCACATCCATGACAAAATGTCGTGTCCATGCGATCTCGGGCAGTTTTTATCCGCAGGGCCAGTATCCAGAGCATAATTTCTGCCCTCAGACAGATAGGCAGCAATATTTGAGCTCGACATAGTCCTCAATACCATGACGCGATCCCTCACGCCCAAGGCCGGATTGCTTGATCCCGCCAAAAGGCGCGACCTCTGTCGAAATCAGCCCGGTATTGACTCCCACCATGCCGTATTCGAGCCCTTCCATCATTCGCCAGATACGAGACAGATCCCGGCTATAGAAATAGGACGCCAGTCCGAATTCCGTGTCATTCGCCGCAGCCAGCACCTCTTCCTCGGTAGAGAAGCGAAACACCGGAGCGAGAGGGCCGAAAGTTTCCTCGCGGGCAACCATCATATCGGTGGTAACATCTCGCAGCACGGTGGGTTGAAAGAAGGTTCCACCAAGTGCATGCGGGTTACCGCCAGTAATTGCCTTTGCGCCCTTGGACACGGCATCAGCGATATGATGGCAAACCTTGTCCATGGCGGTATCGCTGATGAGCGGCCCAATCGCGGTGCCTTCGGCAAAACCGTCACCAACCGAAAGCGCCCCCACTGCGGCAGCCAACCTGTCGATGAAGGCTTCGTAGATCGTGTCCTGCACGTAAATCCGGTTGGTGCAGACGCAGGTCTGGCCGGCATTGCGGAACTTGGACAGGATCGCTCCCTCAACTGCCGCATCCAAATCCGCATCGTCAAACACGATGAATGGCGCATTCCCGCCCAGTTCCAGGGAAAGCTTCTTGATCTGATCCGCCCCCTGACGCATCAGAATGCGGCCGACATTTGTCGAGCCGGTAAAACTGATCTTGCGCACCGAGGGGTTTTCGCTGAACTCCAATCCGATACCGGCGCTGTCCGTTGCGGGTAATACCGAAAGAATGCCGGAAGGAAGCCCGGCTTCCTGTCCAAGCTTGGCCAGTGCCAGTGCCGAAAGCGGCGTCTCTGCTGCCGGTTTCACCACCATGGCACAACCTGCGGCCAAAGCGGGCGCAGCCTTTCGGGCTATCATGGCATTTGGAAAGTTCCAGGGTGTGATGGCCCCGACAACGCCAACTGGCTGCCTGATAACCATGATGCGCTTGTCACGCTGGTGTCCGGGGATTGTTTCACCGTAAACGCGCTTTGCCTCCTCCGCGAACCATTCGATGAAGTTGGCGCCGTAAAGAACTTCGCCCTTGGCTTCAGGCAGGGGCTTTCCCATCTCTGCAGTCAGAATTGCCGCGAGATCGTCGGCGTGAGCAATCAACAGATCGAACCAGCGGCGCAAAATGTCTGCCCGCTCCTTGCCGGTCCGAGCGGCCCATTCCTTTTGTGCCGCAGCGGCCACGTCAATTGCATGCCGAGCATGCTCCCTGGTGCAATCGGCCACATCCGCTAGCACCTCTCCGGTCGAAGGATTCGTTACGGCAAAGCGATTTGACAAGCTGATCCATTCGCCTGCGATAAAGGCGTCATCGATCAGCAGATCGGCACGGGACAGGTGCAGCATTTGCTTTCTCCGGAAGGCATGAAACAAGGGCGGAAGCGATCCGCCCTTGCATGTCGTTTTCAAAGTGTTTCAACCACGCAGATCGTCATCAAGCACCGTACCATCCGGGGCAAAACCACCATGAGCGATCTCGGCACGCGGATCTTCCATCAATGATTTCAGAACCCCGACGGCCATAAGCACAACGAGGATCGATGTTGGCAAAGCTGCGGCAATGGATGCCGTTTGCAACGCTCCCAATCCGCCGGCCATCAGCAGTACGGCAGCGACAAGTGCCTGCGCCCCTCCCCAGATGATGCGGTACCGCTTTGGCGGATGCGGATTGCCCATGGAAAGTATCGTCGTCACAACGAGCGTTCCGGAATCCGAGCTGGTGATGAACCATGTTGCCAGCAGGAAGGTCGCAAGCGCGGATATGATCCATGTCAGGGCTCCTCCGCCCGCCAGCCCATCGATGGTCCCGAACAGCGTGCCACCCAGGTTCCAGTTGTTGACCATCTCGATCAACCCGGCAGAACCGACGCCATCTACCGCATTCATCTCGATATGCAGCGCGTTGCCGCCGAAGATCGATATCCAGATGAAGGCCATCGCGGTTGGGACCAGCATAGCGCCGAACATGAACTCGCGGATGGTACGCCCCTTCGAGATCCGGGCGATGAACATGCCGACGAAAGGCGCCCAGCTCAGCCACCATCCCCAGTAGAAGATGGTCCAGCCCCCCTGCCATGCGACATCGCCGGGCTCGGAAGCGGTCCAGAACCCCATCGGCACGAAATGCGTCACATAGGCTCCTAGAGAGTTCAGGAAGAACCCGACAAGCCATTGCGTGGGTCCTGCGAACAGGAAGAACAGGATCAGCACGATGGTCAGGATGATGTTCCATTCCGACAGGATCTTGACGCCACGACCGATGCCGGACACCGCGCTCAGGGTGGCCACGACGGAAACTCCCAGGACCAGCAGGACCTGTGTCAGGATTCCCGAATCGACACCAAACAGCACGTTCATGCCCTGCGCCATCTGGGTTGCACCCAGGCCCAGAGAGGTCGCGATACCGAAAACGGTGCCGAAAATCGCCAGCAGATCCACCGCATGTCCGGCCGGGCCATAGATCCGGTCTCCAAGGATCGGGTAGAGCGCAGAGCGGAAGGTCAGCGGCAGTTTCTTGCGAAAGGCGAAGTAGCCCAGACACAGCCCGGTGATCGTATAGATCGCCCAGCCATGCAGACCCCAGTGGAAATTGGTTACCCTTACCGCGTCAACCGCGCGCTCGGGTGTCAGCCCGGTATGGCCAAGCCTGTCCGCGAAGGGATTGTTGGGATAGCCCCAACCTGCCGAATTGTCGAAATAGAACAGTGGCTCGGCCACGCCGAAGAACATGATGCCGATCGACACCGAGGCGGAAAACAGCATCGCGAACCATGAAAAATTGCTGAACTCGGGGCGGCTGTCGTCATCGCCCAGCCGGATCGAGCCAAAGCGGCTGAACATCAGGAACAGGCAGACGAAGAACAGCACGACAACCGAACTGATATAATACCAACTTAGCGCGCTCTCGACCCAGGAGCGGATCGAGCCGTAAAGCTTTCCCGCCAGTTCGACATTGAGGACGGTGAAAACGACGAATGCCGCGACCATCGCCTTGGATGCGATGCTCATGCCATTGTGCAAGCCTTTGAAGGGTCCCTTGTCCGAAACCATCCGGTCTTCGGGCGGAGCCCCGGTGTCCTGTGCCATTTCTTGTCTCCCTGTTATGGGACCGGGCACGGTGCGGGAGGCGCCGGACCACGGCCGTGGACGCGGTGAGGTTCAGCGCATGATGAATGGATCCGGGATCGGCTCGTCGCTGGTCCGCAGCCAGACGGATTTGACGCGGGTGTAATCGAGTGCCGCCTGCAAACCACCTTCGCGGCCATGCCCGGACAGGCCGTGCCCACCGAAGGGGACGATGGGACTTACTGCGCGATAGGTGTTGACCCAGACGATACCTGCGCGAATGCCCCGGATCATCCGATGCGCGCGGGCCAGATCGCGGGTGAATAAACCCGAGGCCAGCCCGAATTCGGTGTTGTTGGCAATCTCGAGCGCCTCGGCCTCGGTATCGAATCCGAGAACCGAGAGAATGGGCGCAAAGAACTCGCAGGTCACGGCGGGCGTTTCGGGGGCATCCGAGCAATCCAGAATCGTCGGCGGGAAATAAAATCCCTCGCCCTCCGATACCACCCCACCGGCCACGATCCGGGCACCTTGCCTCACCGATGCCGCGATCAGTTCCGCAGCATGATCGCGTTGACGCTGCGTGCAAAGCGGGCCGATCTCGGTCGCCATATCATCCGGCGCACCGATCACGATCTTTTCAGCTTTTTCCTTCAACCGGGCCAGGAATTCTTCCTTGATCGAATTCTGCACCACGAGGCGCGACCCCGCGACACAGCTTTGCCCGGTCGCCGCGAAGATGCCCGCGATCTGGGCGTTCACGGCGCTTTCCAGATCGGCATCCTCGAAGACGATGAAGGGCGACTTCCCGCCCAGTTCCAGCGAGGTCGAAGCAAGGTTTTCCGCCGAATTTCTCACGATATGGCGGGCGGTCGAGGGTCCGCCGGTAAAGGCGACATGGTTCACCTTGGGATGACTGGTCAGCACCGAACCACATTGATCACCGAAGCCGGTGATGACATTGAGCACCCCCTTGGGAAATCCCGCCTGATCGAAGATGCGGGCAAATTCCAGCATTGGCGCTGGAGCGTCCTCCGAGGCTTTCAGCACCACGGTGCATCCCGCGGCCAATGCCGGGCCGATCTTCACGGCGGAAAGAAATAGCTGCGAATTCCACGGCACAATGGCGGCAACAACACCAATCGGTTCGCGGCGCAGCCAGACCTCCATGTCGGGTTTGTCCACGGGCAGATGCGCCCCTTCGATCTTGTCGGCGAGACCGGCATAATAGCGGTAATATTCCGCGACATAAGCAATCTGGGCACTGGTCTCGCGAATGATCTTGCCGGTGTCGCGGGTTTCAAGCTCTGCCAGTCGCCCGGCATTCTCGGCCACCAGTTCCGCCAGACGATACAGCAACCTGCCACGCTGACTTGCCGCCATTCCCGACCATTCGGGTGAGAACAGGGCATGCTCCGCCGCCTCGACCGCGCGGTTCACGTCATCAACACGGGCCTCCGGCATCAGCGCCCACGGGCGCCCTGTCGCGGGATCAATGCTTTCGAACTGGGCGCCGCCGCCGGAAAACTCGCCGCCGATATACTGCTGGAATTTCTGCATTTCGACCTCCTATCGAAAAGCTGGCATCACCTCGGCGATGAAGCGTTCAAGCGATGCCTTCTTGCGTTCGAAGGACATGCCGGAATCGATCCAGAACGCATATTCGTCATAACCGAGCGCCTCGTAGCCCTTGAGCCGTTCGATGACCTGATCGGGTTGACCTATCACCAGGTCGCGTTCCATCGCGTCAGGCGTATAAAAGGGATGCGCCGCGATCTCGTCGTCCGACAGGGGCGCGATCAGGCCCTGGCTGGTGTCACGCTTGTTCATGAACCAGGCACCGAAATAGCAATAGAAACGGTTGAGCTCCTCGGCGGCTCTCTGCACATCCGCCTCGCTATCGGCAACGTAAGTATGCAGCAAAAGCATGATCCTCGGGCGGGGACGGTCAGCAAATTTCGCGCAAGCCTCGTTGAACTTGTCCATCAGTTCGGTGATTTCCCCGTCGCCTCTCCACAGCGGCGTGACCTGCACGTTGCAGCCTTGCGAGACGGCGAATTCGTGGCTGTTGGGATCGCGGGCAGCCACCCAGATCGGCGGGCCATCCGGCTGCACCGGCTGCGGCGAGGAGGTGGTCTTGGGGAATGAATGGAACTCCCCCTCCTGAGCGTGATCACCTTTCCACAAGGCCTTCACCGCCGGAACCAGCTCCCGCATACGCTGCCCGGCCTCCCACGCGTCCATGCCGGGCATCAGGCGTTCGTATTCGAAGGTATAGGCACCACGGGCGATGCCCAGTTCCAGCCGTCCGCCGGTGAGGATGTCGGTCATCGCCGCCTCGCCCGCCAGCCGGATCGGGTGCCAGAAGGGCGCGATCACCGTGCCGGTGCCAAGGCGGACGTTATTCGTGCGCCGCGCGAGATCGACCAGGTTCAGCATCGGGTTCGGCGCAATGGTGAAATTCATCGCGTGATGCTCGCCCGTCCAGATCGCATGCATGCCACCCTCATCTGCGATCCTGCACAGTTCGATGAATTCCTCGTAGAGTTGCCGCTGATCCTGTTCGGGCGAGATACGTTCCATATGCGCGAAAAGGGAAAACTTCATTGCGATCCACTCCCTGCGGCGATGGGACGAATCTTGCCGCTGACCTGATTTCCGTAATAGACGCCGAAATTGCCGATCCGGCTTTCCGCCGCGAAACGCTCCAACATGGTGCGCATGGCCGGGTCCTCGATTTTCGCCAGCACCGAGGGGACCAGTGCCTTGAAGACCCCGTGCCTGGATACGGGCCCGGCTGCCTGACACAGGAAGGAAATGTGCTGGCAGCCCGCATCGTCGTCTTCATAGACGGCATAGATGAAACCCGGCTCGATCCCTGCACCATGTTCCGCGATCAGTTGCGCCAGGGCCGCTGAAACGCCCTCCTTGCCGACCCTGGCCACCGGCAGGGCAAGACTATCGTCGTCATTCGGGACCAGAAGCACCTCCCCCTGATGCTCGATCAGGGCAGACACCATCAGATCCGCCCGCGACGCCAATGCCCGCGCTTCCATCGCCGGGGTGACATAAGCCCCGCGCGCATAACCCAATCCGGGCGCGGGGGAATCGTCGAAAGCTTCGACCTTGCCGATGAGGATGACATGATCACCCGCTTCGACAAGCTTGTGCCGGGAGCAGTCGAACCACGCCGACACGTCGTCGAGAACCGGTGCGCCAAAGGGGCCATCGCGCCAGGTTACGGCCTCGAAACGATCCTCGACCGGGCGGGCAAAGGTATTGGAAATGTGTTTTTGCCCCTCCGAGAGGACATTGACCGCAAAGCCCGGCGTTTCGGCGAAAACCGCCCGGTTGCGCGAAGAGTTCGCCAGGCAAACCAGCACCAGTGGTGGATCGAGCGACACCGAGGTAAAGGAATTCGCAGTAAACCCTACCGGTTTCCCCTCGGGATCCCTGGTCGTGACAACGGTTACACCGGTCATGAAGGTTCCAAAGGCGTTGCGCAGCGCGCGCGGATCGATTGCGCTCATGTCATCTCCTCCTGTGTCGCCGACCTGTTCAACCAGTGCAGCAATTCGCGATTGACCTCTTCCGCAGCGGTGAGGTTGATCATGTGCCGATGCCCTTTCAGGACCACGGCCCGCCCATATTGCGCGGCGGCGGCCATGGATCGGGACATCTCGGGAGTCGAATTCGGATCGCCTTCGCCGGTCATGGCCAGCAGCGGACAAGCGATGTCTCCGAACCTGTCGGCATAGGTCCGGTCTCCGCAAGCGAAGGCCGCATAGGCTGTCGCATAGCCTTGCAGATCGACCGCCCGCAACCAGTGGGAGACTTTTTCACGCACTGGGCGATCAGCCGCGTCGTCTCCGAACCAGCGGGCCAGTGGCGCCTCCATATCCACCACCCCCGCCCGTATCTCGGCGGCACGCGCTTCGACGGCGGCACGGGCAGATGCGTCACGCCGGAAAACTCCGTTCAACAGTGCCACCCGGACAACCATCTTCTGATGCGTAACTGTATAACCGGCTGCGATCAGCGCCCCCATGGAATGCCCGGCAAGGCTGACCGGTCCCAGATCGAGCGCCGTCAGCGCAACGTGCAGCCAATCCACGAAATCCGGCAAAGCGGCAACCCCGCGCAAACGCCCGCTGCCTCCATGCCCCGGCATATCCAGTGCGATCACGCGATACCTGTCCGACAGGGCGGCAATCTGCGGCTCCCACGCCGCCGATTGCATCCCGACCCCGTGGATCAGCACCACTGGCGCTCCTTGCCCGGCCTCGCGCCAGGAAAGCCGGCCGTATGAATCAGACAGATGCAGGGTTTTCGACATCGTGACCCAGCTCCTTCAGATCCTGATAACGGTCGCCGATCCGGTGATGCGGCCGCCCGCCCACTGATGCGCCAAGGGCAACCACGATCTCATCCGGTCCGGGAGCATCCGCCACCGAAAGCTGGATCGTCAGGTAATGGCTGCGACGGCCGCCATCGTTCTTGTCCATCAGCGGGATTTGCAGCGGAGCATTCGCTGGACCACGCGTATTGGTGAAGGCAAGGTAGGATTTCGCCCCGACCGCCTCGCGATAGTGATTGCCGAAACGCAGCGTATGGATCAGCGCGGAGGCATGCTCCACCTCGCCATTCACACCGACTATGGCCGATTTTCCATATCCCTCGACCTTCTCTCCACCACCGGCGGTCCCGAGGATCATGCCAGTCAGCAATTCGCCCAGCCCCGGAGCACAATCAAGGATCCCGGGCCGAAGGTCCTCGACAAAGCCCTGCCCCGCCCACGGGTTCTCGATGACGGCGATAGCGCGATCATCTTCAGCGGTACCGGCGCGGTCTTGCCACCTTCGATCAGGGTCTCTTCGACATGCAGCAGCGTTTTACGGATCCTGGCGGACATGATCACACCTCTATTTTTGACATTACTGTATGATGGTATACAATCATATCGTCTGTCAATCAATACTTGTTTACTTCGCCCTGTGCTGGTATCCGACGAGCATGGAAAACGCCCCTCTCAGCAAGATCGACAAGCCCCCCGCAACCCTGCGAGATATGGTTCAGGAGCGCATGCGCGAAGCGATCATCGACGGTCACTTCAAGCCCGGTGAGCGGCTGATCGAACGGGTCATGTGCGAGCAGCTTGGCGTCAGCCGCACCGTGATTCGAGAAACGATTCGCTATCTGGAAGCGGAAGGGCTGGTGGAATACTTGCCCCATAAAGGTCCGATCATAGCCCGGATGAGTTGGAACGAAGCGCGTCAGATCTATGATATCCGACGCATGCTCGAAACGGCGGCCGCCACGACCTGCGCCTCCAACATGACGCCACAGCTTGCCGGACAGCTGCAGGCGACACTGGCGGAACTGAAACAAAGCTACGGTGAAAAATCTCCCGGCACATTGTTCAGGGCAACCGCGCGTTTCTACCAGGTCATTTTCGAAGGCGCCGGGCACAGCGTCGCCTGGGAAATCGTGCAGCGGCTCAATGGGCGTATCTCGCGGCTGCGGATGATGACCCTGTCGAGTTCCGACCGCAAACAACCCGGGCAAGCGCATATGAAGGCGATCTGCGACGCTATCGTCAGCGGTGAGCCGGAAGCCGCCCGCCACGCAGTCAACCGCCATTTGGACGACGTAACCACGATCGCCGAACACCTGCTTGCAGCCGAAGACCTGGAGAAGTGACATCGATGGCAAAAGCCTATTGGATCGCCAATGTCACGGTGACCGATCCCGAAAGATACGCGAGCTACCAGGCCCTCGCCGTGAAAGCCTTCAGCAAATACGGGGCGCGTTTCCTGGTTCGCAGCGGTCTTGCAGAAACACTCGAAGGAACCGCGTGGGAGCGTCACGTGGTGATCGAGTTCGACAGCAGGGAACAAGCCAACGCCTGTTACAACTCTCCTGAATACAGCGCCGCGAGGGATGCCCGAAGAGACGCCTGCATCGCCGATATAGCCATCATTGACGGGATGTGATCCGGTCCGAGCCTGCCACTGCGTCATTTCGATGTTTCTTTGAATATGGTAGATCGGAATGCCTGCCATATTGTCTATCAATATGAATGTCTGCTCGCGATTTGGCGGGTAGACCAGCATATTGTGGAAGCGCAAGAGTTCGTAACATAGGTAGTCATATGACGATTTCCTCCTCGGCCAAGGGACAGCGTTTGCGTGTTCCACGCCCCACCAGCCTTCGGGATCATGTCCAGGAGACGCTGCGCAGCTCGATTCTCAACGGAGAGTTTCAATTGGGAGAACATCTCGTCGAGCGGGAACTTTGCGAGGCGATGGGGGTAAGCCGGCCTCTTTTGCGTGAGGCGCTTGTTCATCTCGAGGCGCGTGGCCTGATCGATCGGATTCCCGCTCGTGGTTTCGTGGTCGCGCAGCCATCCATCGATCGCGTTGCCGCGCTTTACGAGCTTCGCAGTGCCTTGGAAGGGCTTGCGGCACAGTTCTTTGCGGAACGCGGCACCGAGGCAGATATCGCATCGTTGAAAGCCCGGTTCGGCGAACTTTACGCGCTCATCGACAAGCCGGAATTAAGCAGTGTCCGGGCCGCCACATCCGCCTTTTACGCTATCCTCATGGATCGATGCGGCAACCCGGAAATCCGAACGGTGCTCGAGCCGGTTCTCGACCGCATCGCCTTCCTGCGCACGCAGTCGATGACACGACCGGGGCGGCTTGGTCAGAGCGTGGCGGAAATCGGAAAGATCGTCGAGGCAATCAAGGCACGCGATGTTGATGCAGCGCGTATCGCCAGTGAGACACATATTGCCGCTGCTGCTGAATCCGCGCTGATACGCCTTCGCGATTTTCCGCAGGACTGACCGGATATATCGAGGCCCACGCCTGAGCCTGTCAGACCCTACACCAAGTCGCATCCGTCTTCTTGCTTGCATTTCGACAGATTGTATGACAATAATACCGTCACACAATAATGAGGCCGTAAATGCTTGATGCCCGATGGGATCAGACCGCATACGATCTTCATGGCTCCGCGAATGCACCATCGCTTGTGCTGATTCATGGGCTTGGACTTCATCGGGGGCTGTGGCGAAGATTTTTGCCTGCATTATCGGCGCGCTATCATGTCCTGACCTACGATCTTTACGGGCACGGCAAGAGCGGTGCCTCACCTACAACTACCTCGCTCGACCTTTATTCAGAGCAATTGCATGGGCTGATGAGCCACGCCGGGATTTCGTCGGCCACGATAGCAGGCTTTTCACTTGGAGGGATGATCAACCGCCGTTTCGCGATGGCATATCCCGAGATGACGGATGCGCTGATCATCATGAATTCGCCACATACACGCGATCCGGATTTGCAGCGCAAGGTCGAAGCACAAGCCAAGCAAAGCGCTGATGGTGGACCTGCGGCGACCATAGACGCGGCGCTTTCACGCTGGTTCACGGAGGAATTCCGGAATAGCAGCCCCGAATCAATGGAAAAGATCAGGGAATGGGTTCTTTCCTGTAATGCCGACAGCTATGCGCAGGCCCGCCGGGTTCTGGCATTTGGCATCAGGGAACTGATCGCACCGCAGCCAACCCTGGACACGCCGACGCTGATAATCACCTCTGAACACGACATCGGCAGCACGCCGGCAATGGCCAGGGTCATGAAATCGGAAATGCCGAATTCCCGGTTACACGTGGTTCCTGGGCTCAAGCATCTCGGGCTCGTGGAAAAGCCCGATCTTTTCATATCCCCGATACTGGACTTCCTTCGCGGCCAAACAAACCCGACGGAAATTCAACCAGATGAGGAAGTGTCCAATGACGGCTGAAACGGAACAGGAAACACCGATCCTACTGGGTTTTGCCTTGCGAACAGTCGGCCTCGGGCTTTTCTCATATATGGCCTACGCGACCCTGTTCGGACCCTACAAGACGACGGTGGTTCATCTCGCGATCTTCGCGGGCGCCACCTTGTTCATCGCATTTCTTGCCCGCTCGAGATCCCGGAAACCCTTGTTGCGGAATGGTCAATGGGGGCTGGATATCCTTGCCGCGGCAATAGCCGTTACCAGCATGGTCTATCTGGTCATCGAATATGAACGGCTTCTGAACCTCTGGGGCGCAAACTATCTTACTCCACTGGATGTCTGGATGGGTCTTGCGATGGTTGCTGTCGCCCTAGAGGCAGCCCGTCGCAATCGGTGGTTCTGGCCCTGCTCGGACTGGCAAGCGTTGCCTATATGCTCTGGGGCAATCATCTACCGGGTGTATTTTCGCACGCCGGAATGGATATCCAGCGCTTCACCTATCTCGTGTCCTATACCAATGAGGGATTGTTCGGCACCGGCCTGCAGGTCGCCGCCACCTATCTCTTCATGTTCATGCTGTTCGGGGCAACCCTGCAGGCCACGAAAACCGGCGATTTCATCATCAATCTCGCGAATGCCGCACTCGGACGGCAAACCGGCGGCGCGGCAAAGGGCGCCATGGCTGCCAGTGCCGGGCTTGGCACCATGGTGGGCAGTTCCGTCGGGAATGTCGTTGCCACCGGCACCTTTACCATTCCGCTCATGATCAAGACCGGATTCCGCCGCCATGTCGCCGCCGCGATCGAGACCAACACCTCGGAAGGCGCCCAACTGGTTCCACCGATCATGGGGGCGGCCGCCTTCATCATGGCGCAGATCACCGGTATCTCTTATGCGACCATCGCCATGGCCGCGATATTGCCGGCGATCCTGTATTACCTCTCCCTGTACTGGGTAATCCATATCGAAGCCCTGAAGGAAGGGCTGCATGGCATGCCGGAAAGCGAAATTCCTTCAGCCCGTCAGGCAATGCGCGACGGCTGGCATCTGCTTATCGCCCCGGCATTGCTGTTCTGGCTACTGATCGTGGAGAGTTTCACGCCTGCCTATGCCAGCCTCATTTCCCTGGCTGTGGCTCTGGTCGCAGGCATGGCTCGTGCGTCGACACGCATATCCTTGACGGAATTACTGAACCAGTTCGACATAGGTATCCGTCAGGCGGCCGGGATTACCGCACTCATCGTTTCAATCGGCATATTGCAGGCGGGGATTGTCTCCACGGGGCTGGGCCCTCGCCTAACCGAAATCATTCTGGCCGTGAGTGACGGCTCACTGCTTGTCACAGCATTCCTGGCGGTCATTGCCGCGACTCTTCTGGGCATGGGCATGCCCACGCCCATCGCTTACCTGCTACTGGCGATGTTCGCCGCACCGGCCCTGATCACCGCGGGCGCGCCGAAGCTCGGAGCGCATCTGTTCCTGTTCTACTTCGCGATCAAATCCGGCTCGACTCCTCCGGTCGCGCTGGTCGCGGTTGTTGCCGCTGGTATCGCGAATGCGAACTGGTGGAAAACGGCCGTCACCGCTTTCGTGCATTCCCTGCCGGGCTTCATCGTGGCCTTCATGTTCCTGTATTCCGACGCACTTTTGTTGCAGGGCAACGCGGTTCAGATCGCGATGGCAGCAGTCACGGCGGGCGTTGGAGTTTTTGCAATGGCGGCTGGCATCCAGGGCTGGTGCGGTGACTGGATCGGTTGGCCAGAGCGGGCGGCACTGGTGGCCGCTGCGATTGCGTTGATCGATTCCGGTTCCATAACGGATCTCGCCGGTCTTGCTGCCGTCGGAGCTATCTTGACCCTTCGGCTCGCCCGCAAAACCCCCAGAAAGCATGCTTAGCAAGCTGAAAATCCAACAGAGGAGAAACTCATGAAACTCGTGACATCACTGGCAACGGTCTTGACCGGCATCACCTTTCTGTCAAGCCCCGCATTCGCGCAAGACCAGGTCTCGATCGGATCGAGCTCATCCGGTTCAGGCCCCTACGTAAACGGGGCATTGATGGCCGATGTCGCCAACAAGGCACAGAGTGATTACAGGTTTTCGGTTCAGACAACCGGTGGCTACAAGGATAATCTCGGCCTTGTCCTGAACGATGATGTCGATATTGGCCTCAATACCCTGATCGATCTGAGCTTCGCCTATCAGCAAAAAGGCGATTTTGCCGACGTTCCGATCAAGGAGCAGTTCAAGGATCTGCGCATGCTCTTCACCTTCGGCATCGTTCCGGAGAATTTCTTTGTCCGTGACGACAGCGGCATCACATCAATTGACGGTATCAAGGGCCAGTCCTTCAATATCAACGTTCCCGCGAGCTTCACCCATGGCCTCAATGTCGAGCTCCTCAAGGCCGCCGGGATCTCCATGACCGACTTTCTGCCCGGAAATGTCCCGACGGGCCAGGTATTCGACGAGATTCAGAACGGGATCTTTGTTGGCGGTAGTCATGTATTCCAGCTTGGGCTTGGAAATGCGCAAAGGCTTTCTGCAACCACGCCCATCAGGTATCTAGATATCCCGAAATCTGTCATCGACGCTATGAACGAGGCCTATGACGGACTTCTGGTACCATTCGAGATCCCCGCCGGAACATACAAAGGGCAAGACGAGGTGGTCCAGACATTCGGGTTGGCACAGGTCGTGTTTGCCGATGCGAATGCCGATGAAGAGATGATCTACGGCTTCACGAAGAACTTCTGGGAAAATCTCGAAGCACTGCAGGAACAGAACTCGAGCTTCGCGGGAATCACGCCCGAGTTGGGAGCCAAGGACTACGGGGTTCCCATGCACCCAGGAGCCGAACGCTATTTCGAGGAAGCGGGCCTTCGTTGATCCGTTGCTCAACGAAATTCACGGCTTCGCAAATAGCGTGTTTGAAGCCATCCGGTGACCTTTCGCATGGTACTGCGGAAGATAATCATTTCGTCGGGTTTGAGGACATCAATATCTAACCTCTTCGCTCTTTGCTTTAGCGAACCTTGAAGCGACTAAGCCGAAATGGGGCAAACCTCTGGCGCACCCGTCTTCGCTCTGCTTCTCACCTGTTTCGGTGCCGGACCGGCGGCGTTGGTTTTGGCCACATTCGCAATATTGACTGACCGCTCCAAGCGCGGTGCGCTGCACCTGCGCGTCCTTCATCATTCGGCCCGGGCGGCATGCTTCGCCCGCGCCTCACAGATTGCACGGTGATGTACATCCGCCCAGGCAATGAGCCCCTTCATCGGCACAAGGAAAGAGCGGCCGAGATCTGTCAATTCGTATTCGACGCGCGGCGGCACTTCCGGGTAAAGCGTGCGCCAGATGAACCCGTCCTCCTCCAAGCGCTTCAACGTCTTGGAGAGCATCTGCTTGGAGATGTCGCCGATCGCGCGGTTGATCGCGCTAAACCGCATGGTGCCGTGCTCCAGCACTTGCAGGATCAACAAGCTCCATTGATCGCCGATCCGGTCGAGAACATCACGGATCGGACAGGGCTGTTCAAAGACGAAGGGAATCGGGATGAGGTTGTCTTGCTCCACTCTGAGCACTCCTTGCTTTGGTGGCCGGGAGGTCAGCACAGGCTGACCTGATCACCGCAAGATGACGTCTTGCGAGATGTGTTCGGTACGATAAATGACAGACAAGGTCTAGAACATAGACTTGATCTCGAATCTGAACGGAAGGATAGAACAATGGCAAGAATTGCTCTCATCGGGGCCTCTGGCAATGCCGGTTCGCGCATTCTCAAGGAACTGTCGGACCGTGGCCATGAGGTGACCGCCATCGCCCGCAGCCCCGAAAAAATCGCCGAGTTGCCGGGCGTTACCCCTGTCGCCGGCGATGCACAGGACGGGGCAGCGCTGGCCGAGTTGCTCCGGGGGCATGACGCCGTGGTCAGTTCGCTGCGCTTCACCGGCACCGATTTTTCGATCATCGTCAATGCACTGCGCGAGACCGGTATCATGCGCTATCTGGTGGTCGGTGGCGCCGCCAGCCTAGAGGTCGCCCCCGGTCAGCGCCTGCTCGACCAGCCCGATTTCCCCGAAGCCTATAAGGAAGAGGCCAGCCATGGCACCGCCACGCTGGACTACCTGCGCAGGCTCGACGATCTGGAATGGACCTTCCTGTCGCCCTCCGCGATGTTCGTGCCCGGCGAGCGCACCAGCAAATTCCGGCTCGGCAAGGACGAATTGCTGACGGGCGAGAACGGGTCGAGCATCTCCTTCGAGGATTATGCCATCGCCATGGTGGACGAAATCGATAACCCCAAACATATCCGCCAACGTTTCACCGTCGGCTACTGAGCCTGACC
This sequence comes from Paracoccus methylarcula, assembly GCF_003007735.2. Lineage (GTDB taxonomy): Bacteria > Pseudomonadota > Alphaproteobacteria > Rhodobacterales > Rhodobacteraceae > Paracoccus > Paracoccus methylarcula. The sequence goes on along the minus strand of NZ_PXNQ02000001.1, from coordinate 24,119 downwards.
CGGCGGCGGTCCAGCCGTCGCCCCGCTCCCATAAGCACGAGCCCTCCATGCCCGACACAATCCGCCTGATCTATCTTTTCGATCCGCTCTGCGGCTGGTGCTACGGCGCATCGCCGACGATTGAACAGCTCAAGCAGCAGGACGGCATCGTCGCCACCGCCCTGCCCTCCGGCCTGTTCGCCGGTGCCGGTGCGTTCCCGATGGATGCCGGTTTTGCCGCCCATGCATGGGAAGCCGATCAGCGCATCGCCGAACTCACCGGCCAGGTATTCAGCGAAGACTATCGCCGGAATATTCTGGAAAGCGGCGCAGGCAATGTCGATTCCGGCCCTGCGACCCTGGCGCTGAGCGCTGTGCATCTGACAGCGCCCGACCGGGAGCTCGACGCCCTGAAAGCCATCCAGCGCGCCCGCTACCTCGAAGGGCGTGACAATGGCGACGCGCCTGTGATCGCCGCTCTTCTGGCCGAGTTGGGGCTCGACATCCCCGCCAAGCGCTTTGCCGCGCCGGATGAGGAGTTGCTGGCATTCAACCAAAGTCGGATCGAGGCGGCGCAGTCCGAGATGCGCCGCTTTGGCGCGCATGACCGAACAGACCTATGACCGCTGGCGCAAGCAGTCTGGCGGTATAGGAAGCGACCAACTGAAAGAACTCAAGCGGCTTCAGATGGAAAATGAACGGCTCAGAAAGGCCGTGTCGGATCTGGCGCTGGACAAGCTGATCCTGAGGAAATGAGGCATGGATTGCCACTGCTCCCAATGGCATGGCTGAACGGCAGATCATGCATCTGGCTCCAGCCGGAATATCGTGATCATGTCTGGTCCTATTACTTCGTTCTTGGCCGCACCGATGATGCCGAGATGTTCCGAACAGTAAACATCCTGGATGAACACGGCCCAGAATGCCTGACGATCAGAGGCAGGCGCAAGTGGAGCTAGAATGACGTGATCAATGCGTTGAGCGACCTGTTCATCATGCGCGGCGTGCCGGGGTTCATTCGCTCCGACAATGGTCCCGAGTTCGTGGCCCCGGCTGTTCAGGACTGGATCAGGGCCGTCGGTGCCAGAACGGCCGATATCGAGCCCGGCTCACCTTGGGAGAACGGCTATTGCGAGAGCTTCAATGCCTGGTTCAGGGATGAGCTGCTCGACGGCGAGATCTTTTACAGCCTGCGAGAAGCACAAATCCTGATCGAACAATGGAGGAAGCACTACAACACGGAACGACCGCAAAGTGCTCTGGGCTATCGCCCGCCGGCACCGGAAACCATCGTCTCGATAGATCGGACCAATCGGATGGGGCGGGTCAACAGCATAAGGCACAGAACTTCTCGGCAAGCGTCGTGCTTGAATATGGCTATGATGCTGGTTCTCAGACAAATCAGCGCCCAGCAGCATTCTCATCAACAATAAATCCCATTCGGTGGGATCACAACTTCAACGGTAGTGAAGGCGGGAGGAGTGGAGCCCCTTCAATGACACTTGTTGTCAGCATGACTTAATGACTCCGTAAACGATATTTCTATTGTTGCCAAAATACACATCCGACTTCGCGCTTCCATGCGTTGCACTTGCCGTGATGATATTTGACATGTCGATCTCCGTGCGCAGTAACAACGCCCAGTTCATGAAAGCCTCCATATAGCCGTCGACCATAATATCGCGTGCAAAATTGGCGAAGAGAAAGACGCCGTTTGGTTTCAGCATGTTCAGGCAGTGCTGGGTGAGTTTCACCGCGACCTTGTCAGGAAGATAATCGTATAAACCAGCCGCATAAATGAAATCGAACTTTCCAAACCCGTGGGCATTTCTCAGGAGACTGCGAACGGAGCCCTCTACGGCCTCGACACAAGTTGCCTTGAAGTCCCGATCAATTGACTCAACACTCAGTGGATCCTGATCGAGTGCAATCCAGCGCCTGATCTTTTTATCTCGAAGAGCGTTAGACCGGCTGGCCTCCCGCAGATGGCCCGCTGCGATCGTCAGGATTTCCGTATCTTTCCCCCGAGTAGATGCAATTTCATCGATATATCGGGTCAATAGATCGCGCCGTTCTCGTACCGCTATCGACGACGAGGCGTCCTTTGTGTAGGCGTAAATCTTTCGTCCAATCGAAGAAGCTTTTTGAACTTCCGACCTGACATTGGGATGCTCATAGATGAAATCGAGCAAATGCGCATCACCTGAATAGCCGCGAGGCTTCGTGAAAGACCAGTTCGTGAACGGATCTTGAAGAAAGAACTCGGCAACCGGATGTTCTTGCGCTATCGGGATCAAATTTTTCCACGTGTCATAATCCAGACTCGAACGAAGTTCGTGAAGCCGTCTTGAAGTGTCCCCGACTATGTCGTCAACATTCATCGACGATCGGAATTTTTTTTCCGCATCGTCAAGTGTTTCGTCGAGTATTTCCTGCGCCTTGACTATCTCGGGTGCAGAAGACGCAATACCCCCTTTGGTAAGTTCGTTTGAAATTAATAATGGAGTTATAAGGCTTTGATTGTCGAGCGTTACGTTCCTCATTTCTAGTCTCCTTGCATTAAGAGCATATAGCCTGGTTGTTTCGGAGTTTCCGATCTGGCTTCTTGCGTGCTCTATATCATATGGCTCGGTCGATCTGAGTGGTGACCTGCCGTCAACATGAGGCGATACATATGGCGCCAAACCTATTGCCTTGGTGTATGGCTTCTTTCATAAACCAGTTTCCAATTCCTTTTCGATTCACCGATGCAACCAGAAGGGCGCTAAAATTTCGTTGTCATGCTGTTCCTCCAGCAAATGCGCGCTATTTTGAATGGTTGCCCAGCACCTTGAGGTTATTTTACCCATCATGGAAAAATGGTATCATGGACAACCAAATAGGCAAGAAAGCATATCCCGTGTGGCTGAAAATCGCTCAAGTCCCTCGGGAATCGAGTGGTGGATGTCATTTGATCGAGAAACGTGTCATCAGCCACTCCCATGATGCCATTCGGCCAGGTGTCGAAATTAACATGAACTAAGCGTTCTCAGCAGATCTTCGAATGTAACCTGCTGCTTTCCATGAGATTCCGTATCCGGATGCGAGCCGTTCCCGGGCATTTGCTTGCGTATATTGCTTGGGCTATACCCGAATTGCTGCGTGAAGGCGCGGCTGAAATTTGCGGCAGATTCAAAGCCTACCGCCATTCCGACCTCGGATATTTTTCGGGTATCGGACGGGTCTGCCAATATGGCACGGGCGGCGAGCAACTTTCGTTGGCGAATATAATTCGCAACACCACCAGATGCTTCAAACAGTTCATAGAGTCGCGTCCGTGAGATCGCCAGTTCCCGACTGAGCGCCTCCGGGGTCAGATCGGGCGATGCGATATTGTTCGAAATGAAGCGTCTTGCTCGTGCCATCAGCCCGGTTTGCAAAGTCGTGCTGTTGCTATCGTCGCGATCCACCAGGGGCACAACCGTGTCGTATATCATTGCCCGCAAGCGATCTCTGATGCAGGGCAGTTCATCTTGCGTAAGATAAGCCAACTGAGTTTCGATGCTCGATAGATAATCGATGAACAACCTGGCTCGATGACCGCTGATGGCGACATTATCGCTTGCGGATGGCAGTCCGCCGTGATCGGAGAACAGGTCGATCGGAACGATCAGGCTGACGGACTCTGCCGCCAGGGTTCGCCCGCTGAACGGGCGGGCAAGCGAACGAACCTCAATCATGCCGGGTTCGTTCTGAACCACACATCCTTCGACGCCTGTCCAGCTACGGCCAGTGCGAAGGAAGGTGATCGACCAGTGATCGATCGGACTGAAGCGCACCATGTCCGGTGAACGGTCATAGCTGAAAGCTGGGGTGAGTTGCTGCACAATGATCGCACCGCGCAAGTCCCATACGGTTTGTCGAACGGCAAATCCGTCTTCGGAACGGGTATCATCCGGCAAGCGTGTTTGCCATATTGCCGCCATGTGATCCTGCCATGCGAGAAACTGCTGACAGGGGGGCAAGTCTCTCGTATCGAAGCGAAGAGGTGTCAGGCCGGGGTTTTTGACGGTATCATCACCCAAAGGGGCGCGCGACACTCGTGGCCACCGCCGACGTTCCGCGAATGCGGGTTCAGAAGGGGGCTGGTTGTGTTCATTGGGCATGGCTGGAACCTCCCGCCACCACTCGAAATGCGGGGACATCGTCTTTGACAGCGGTCACGCTGGTCGTCGCATAGCCGTCTCTCCCTGCCTTCTTGACATTGTAGAGCGCCATGTCGGCCCGGGCCAAGACATCAATGTCCGCCCAGATGTTGTTGGCAGCACGTGCCGCAATGCCGATACTTGCCGATATTGTGACAGACAGATCTGCATGCCGCAATGGGGAGCATCGGAGACGAATGATGAGCCGGCGCGCCAGTTCCGTTGCCTCCGCTTCTCCCGCAAGAGGCATGAGCAACGCGAATTCATCGCCCCCGGTCCGTGCCAGAATGTCGTCATTGCGTATGGTGGTAGATGCCACCCTGGCGAAATGCATGAGAGCAAGGTCGCCTAGCTTGTGGCCATATTTGTCATTCCATTGCTTGAAGTGATCGATGTCGATCATCATGACCGAATAGGGCATTCCGTCATGCAGGAATCTTTCCTCGGACTGGGCCAACTGCCCCATGAAATGCCGGCGATTGGGGAGATCGGTCAACTCGTCCGTTTCCGCGACCTTGACGATGTCGCCATGCAAGCGATTGACCGCCATCACGATAAAGCCGAAATGCCAGATGATGCCGCCGTAGATCACGCAAACCAGCGCATAGCTTTCTACGGCAAAGTAAAGATCCTGATCGTACCGGCCCGACCATGCCGCAAGGTTCAGAGCTGTCTCGATCGCATGACCTCCGATGCCAAGAAGAATGGCGATCATGGCTATCTGGCCGCCGAAGCCAATGCGACGCTGTCTGAACAGGAAGATCGCCGTCAATGCCATAGGCACGGACTGGCCCACGGCATAAACAACATTTCTGCCCTGCCAGATCGTGTGAAAAATCGCCATGAAGAAAAAACTTGCAAGTGAAATGATTAGTGCATTCTTCCAGCCGGATTTTTCGTCGTAAAAATACCGTATACCAATCCACAAAAGGCAGAATGAATAAATAATGATAGTGTTTCCAATTGTGGCTGGCCAGAATGCTCCCTCATTTCCCTGAAGCGATAAAATCGCTCCGCCGATGCAAGACAGGATGACCGAGGCAAGCCAAATCCTGGAAGGCGTGAAGTTGCTGTAAGTCGCGACGACACCAGTCCAAATTACGCAAACAGTTAAGGAATTCAGGATTATAACTATGTAGAGTGTAAGAAAGTCAAGTTGCAGCATGGTCATCGCCTTTCAGCGTCAACAATGATTCTCTACTTATAAACACCCATGCGGGATCGAAAATCCATAGTTTCTTTTGGAAATGGACGCTTTGAAAAGTTTCCGGATTCCCTGATATCGCCATGCAGGGTTAATGAGAGTTATCAACCTTCAATAGAATTAATATTCGCAAGAAGACCCGCGTTTTCAGGTGTCGTTTTGATTTGATCGCCGCCGCATATAAGGCGGCGGGTGGTAATAGGGCGCTTCTTTACAGCTTGGAGGTCCTTATGAGCATGGCATTTCCGCCTTCGAACCCCAGATCGGTCGGTAAATCAAAGCGTCGCATTCTCGTGGCGGGAGGGGCGGGTTTTCTTGGAACTCATCTTTGCATGCGCCTCTTGTGCGAGGGGCATTTCGTGATTTGCGTGGACAATTTCACCACCGGGCAGATGAAAAATCTGCGGTATTTACTGCAATTCGATACCTTCAGCTTCGTTCGCCACGATGTGACCGAGCCGCTTGATCTGCCCGTTGACGAAATTTACAATCTTGCTTGCCCCGCCTCGCCGCCGCATTATCAGGCCGATCCGGTCCATACGCTGAAGACCAGCATGTTTGGCTCGCTCAATCTGCTGGAACTCGCGGTACGCTATCAGGCACGTATTTTCCAGGCCTCCACTTCGGAGGTTTATGGCGATCCCCTGATGCATCCACAGGCCGAGACCTATTGGGGCAATGTAAATCCGTTCGGACCGCGCTCCTGCTATGACGAGGGCAAGAGAGCTGCCGAGACGCTCTTTCACGATTTCCACAACCAATACGGCACGGATATTCGTATCGCGCGCATCTTCAACACTTATGGTCCCCGCATGCGGCCGGATGATGGCCGGGTCGTGTCCAATTTCGTCGTCCAGGCTCTCAGGAACGAAGATATCACCGTTTACGGCGACGGATCACAGACCCGCTCCTTCTGTTATGTGGATGACCTGATCGAAGGTTTCCATCGGCTCATGTACAGCCCGCATGTCATTCATGCCCCGGTCAACATGGGCAATCCGAATGAATTCACGGTGCGTGAGCTGGCTGAACGAGTCATGGATATAACCGGTTCGTCCTCGCGGATCGTCCATCGGCCATTGCCTGTGGATGATCCGCGGCAGCGCAGACCCGACATCACTGTGGCCAAGCGCGAACTCGGATGGGAGCCAAGGGTCGTGCTCGATGATGGGCTGAAGGCAACCATCGCCTTTTTCGAGCGTCAGCTCATGAAGCCGGCGGAGGAACTCGCAGAGGTCGCATAGGTCGTGGTCGAACGGCTCTGTTCGGGCAGCCGTTGACGCCATTCGAAGGTTCCAGACAGCCCGAACGGGAAAATTGACGCGAGTTCCGTGCATTCGGGAATGTGCGGTGGATTCGCGCACAACAGGGAAGCTATCTACCATGATCGGAAATGCAGTCATTGTCACTGGAGGCGCCGGCTTTATCGGCAGCCATACTGCCAAGCTGCTTGCCGGGCGGGGGTTCCAACCTGTCGTGTATGACAATCTTTCAACCGGACATCGGGCGGCTGTTCGTTGGGGCGACCTCATCGAGGGTGACATTCTCGATACGCCCAAGCTGATCGATGCGCTTGAAGAATATCGCCCGGTTGCGGTCGTTCACTTCGCTGCATCCGCGTATGTCGGTGAATCCGTGAAAGAGCCGGGGAAATATTATCGCAACAATGTCGAGGGGACGCTGTCCTTGCTGGACGCCTGCCGCATGGCAGGGATCCCCAGGGTCATCTTCTCGTCGAGCTGCGCCACCTACGGCATCCCAGATCATCTTCCTGTCCGCGAGCAGGATGCGCAATGTCCCATTAACCCCTATGGCCGTACGAAACTGATCGCCGAGCAGATGCTGGCCGATTATTGGGCGGCGTATGATCTCCGTTACGTCTCGCTAAGGTATTTCAACGCATGCGGCGCCGATCTCGATGGAGAATTGGGCGAAACACATGACCCGGAAACGCATCTCATTCCACGAGCCTTGATGGCCGCGGCAGGCACCATCCATTCGCTTGAGATCTATGGCGGCGATTATGACACGCCGGATGGGACCTGCATTCGCGACTACATACATGTTGTCGATCTGGCACGCGCCCATGTGCTGGCGGTTGAATGGCTTGCCGGTGGCGGCAGCAACTTGTCTGTCAATCTCGGCACAGGTCATGGCACATCGGTGAGGGAAATTCTCCGGGCGATCGGCCGCCTGACAGGCCGCGCTGTTCCTTTCGTGATGCGGGATCGCCGTGAGGGCGATCCCCCCGTGCTCTATGCCGATCCCGCGCTTGCGGCAAAAACGCTGGGCTTCGAAACGGCCTGTTCCGACCTCGACACGATCATTCGCACCGCAGCCCCGTTTTTCGGACTGGAGCCGCGGACATGAAACTGCCTCGAATGACAAGCAGGAGAACCCGGGATGCTTCCCTCATGTCGCCGGTCTTTGCCGGATCGCGGCGGCTGGAATATCTGCTTGGGGCCGGAGCGTGGGCCGCTGCCCTGATCTATTTCTGGTCCTGGTGGATTGAACCGGCCAATCACGTGCAATTGACCGGCTCCGTCGTGATTACGGTGGTGTTGGCCTGGGTTACCTTGCTGCCGATATATTTCATCGTGATCTTCTTCCGGGCACGCCGTCCGGATGGGCCGCTCAAACTACCTGCGAATAGCCGTGTCGCGATGGTCGTGACGAAGGCTCCGTCCGAACCTTTCGAGGTTGTGGCCGAGACGCTGCGGGCCATGCTCGCGCAGGATGTGCCCCATGACACATGGCTTGCCGATGAGGATCCGTCGCTGGACACGCTCGCGTGGTGCCGGGAGAACGGCGTATTTGTTTCCACGCGCAGGGGAAGGCCCGATTATCACCTCAGGACCTGGCCGCGCCGGACGCGCTGCAAGGAAGGCAATCTGGCCTTCTTCTACGACCATTACGGTTACGAGCGTTACGACTATGTGGTGCAGCTCGATGCGGATCATGTGCCGGACCCGGGCTACCTGTTCCAGATGCTGCGGCCGTTTGCCGATCCCGCGGTAGGCTACGTTTCCGCACCCAGCATTTGTGATCGCAATGCGGCAGCAAGCTGGTCAGCGCGTGGACGCCTTTATGCGGAAGCCAGCATGCACGGTGCTCTGCAGGCCGGTTATAACAATGGGCTGGCTCCGCTGTGTATCGGTTCGCATTATGCCGCCCGCACGGCGGCACTGAAACAGATCGGCGGCCTTGGTCCCGAACTGGCGGAAGATCATTCCACCACGCTGATGATGAATGCGGGCGGGTGGCGTGGGGCGCACGCGCTCGATGCAATTGCTCACGGCGACGGGCCATGCAGTTTCTCTGATCTCGTAACGCAGGAATTCCAGTGGTCCCGCAGCCTGGTGACGATCCTGCTGCAATATACGCCCAGGCTGATCGGCAAACTGCCTTTGCGGTTGAAGTTCCAGTTCCTGTTCTCGCAGCTCTGGTATCCGCTGTTCTCCCTGTTCATGGCGCTGATGTTCGCCCTGCCCATTATCGCGCTGACGAGTGGCGAGAATTTCGTTGCCGTCACCTATCCCGATTTCCTCGAGCATTTTCTGCCGCAGGCCATCCTGCTGATCCTGCTGGCCTATCGCTGGCGGGCCAGCGGCACATTCCGGCCGCATGACGCGAAGATACTCAGTTTCGAAATGACGTTGTTCCTGTTCGCGCGCTGGCCTTGGGCGCTCGCGGGAGCTCTGGCTGCGCTACGCGACCGGCTGACAGGTTCCTTCGTGGATTTCCGTGTCACCCCAAAGGGCGCGTCCGACGTGGATCCGCTGCCGGGGCGGGTCCTGGCCCCTTACGGTGTTCTGGCAATCATCTCTGCCTTGCCGGTTCTGCTCGTTGCGGATGCCAGCATCAACAGCCGAGGCTTCTACGTTTTCGCTATTGCCAACGCCCTCATTTATACGCTGCTCCTGTTCGTCATTGTTATTCAGCATGCCCGCGAGAACGCGGTTCGTTGCCGATCATGGCTTTATCGCCCCGCGCTTGCAGTCAGCCTGCTTGTTCTGGCCATCCTGCCGGGATTCGCGGTGTTCGAGCGGGGCCGTGACGGTGTCGAGGCGCTTTCCTGGGGGGCCGAGAGCTTTTCGCTTTTCGATTATCGCTATTCGGTGGCCGGTGCGGGAGTCGGAGGGCGGGACCTTTACAGAACCGTTTTCCATCCGCGCTGGCGAGCGAACCCCGCCAGTCAATCCAACCAGTAACAAAAAGGGAGTAGATGCATGAAGATCGCAGTTATTGGAACCGGCTATGTCGGATTGGTCAGCGGAACCTGTTTTGCCTCCTGGGGACATGACGTCTTTTGTGTCGACAAGGATATACAGAAGATCCGCAGCCTGGAGCGCGGTGTCGTGCCGATATATGAACCCGGCCTGGATGAGTTGATCGAGCGTAACTCCGCGATCGGCCGCCTGAACTTCACATGCAATCTGACCGAAGCCCTGAAAGGGGCCGCGATCGTGTTTATCGCTGTTGGCACCCCGCCACGGGCCGAACACGGGGACGCGGATCTGTCATTTGTATTCGCGGCCATTCGCGAGATCGCGCCACTGATAGAGGATGATACCGTTGTGGTGGTGAAATCCACCGTCCCGGTCGGGACGGGCGATGTCGTGCAGAAAATAATCGACTCGGCCCGCAAGGCCGGATCGTTTTCGGTGGCCTCCAACCCCGAATTTCTACGCGAAGGCTCGGCAATTCGCGACTTTCGGGAACCGGATCGGGTCGTCATCGGTGCCGAGGATGAACGCTCGCGCAGGGTGCTGACTCAACTTTACACTCCACCACTCGCGGCAAGCAATACGCCCATCGTCGTGACCCGGCGGCGCACTTCGGAACTCATCAAATATGCCGCGAATGCGTTTCTGGCGACCAAGATCACCTTCATCAACGAATTGGCCGATGTCTGTGAACAGGTGGGCTGTGATGTGGGCGAACTGGCGTTGGGGATTGGTCTTGATAAGCGCATCGGAACAAGTTTCCTCAACGCCGGCCCGGGCTATGGAGGATCCTGCTTCCCGAAGGACACGATGGCGCTGTTGAGAACCGCCCAGGATTATGGCGTCGCGTTGCGGATCGTCGAGGAAACGGTAAGCGCCAACGAGGCGCGAAAGCGTCGCATGGCGCTGAAAGTGACGGACGCCCTGAACGGGGATGTGGACGGCCGGACGATAGCGGTTCTCGGCCTGACCTTCAAACCCGATACGGATGATATGCGCGACGCGCCTTCCCTGCCGCTTATTGAGACATTGCAGCGGTTCGGTGCCCGTATTCGTGCCTATGACCCGGTCGGCAACGAAAATGCCAGGCAGCTCATGCCGGATGTCAAGTTCCATGACGATGCTTATGAATGCGCGCGCGATGCCGACGCCGTCGTCATCATGACCGATTGGGACAATATTCGCGAGCTTGACCTGACGCGTCTCAAGCGGGTCATGCGCCGCGCTGTTCTTATCGATCTCAGAAACGCCTTTGAACCCGGCCTTGCAGAAAAAATCGGTTTCCGCGTGTCGGCCATTGGCCGTGCGGCGGTGGGCCGGAGCGAGATCGATGCCATGAGAGAAATGCCAAATATGCGGCGGCAGATCCGTCACGATCAATTGGGGCGGTCTGCTTATCTTGAACCGATGGGAGGCTTCAATGAACATCTCTGAAACTCGACTGGTTCGCGTCTTGCTTCGGCCTCGCATGTTGATGCCGATCGTTTTGATCGCTGCCGGCTGTGCCGAACCGTCTTCCACCAATCCGCCACGCGATACCGCAAAATATCCCACGGCACGGTTCATGACCGTTGCTGAAATCCAGGACATCTACAAGGACAAGAGCTGGCAGTGGGATAATGGCGTCGGATATATGAAGGGGTCGCCGCAACTATTCAGCGCATGGAGCGAAGATGAGGCCGGGAAAACCTGGGCCGAAGGCCGCTGGCTCGCCACCAATTCCAGCCGCATGTGCTTTGACGCAACGTGGCATGTGCGGGACGGCACATTTCCCGACAGGACCTGCTTTTCGCATCGGGTTCACGAAGGCACCGTCTATCAAAAGCGTGAACCCGATGGCGAATGGTATATTTTCCGTCATGCTCCACCCCGCGCGGAAGACGAAGCCAGCAAACTGATCCCCGATGACCTGGTATCCGAGGAGCTTGAGGGCGTGAAAGCCGCACTCGCCTCGGCTCGGTCATCCGAACAACGAGGAAGGTAAGATCATGGAAAATCTTTCTAAACCAATTGTCGCTCTGCTAGGAAGCATCGCCGTTTCAGGCGGCGCTTACGCACAAAGCGGTGTTTCAGGGGCGAGTGTGGACCGTCGCAGCCAGTTTCACGACAAGCGCCCCATAGTTGCATCGGAACCCGTGACACCCGGAGCATATGATCCGCACGGGGACTATGCCAGCGACGCCAGCTCAAAGATCGAGCATCTGTTTCTACCGTGGGAAGATGTGGATCTGACGACTCTCGAAGCTGCGGATACCTATGCCCAAGAACGCGGCCGCTCTTTGCTGATCACGGTCGAGCCGTGGTCATGGGCGCGAGACTGGCGCGTCAGCCCCGATGATCTCTTGAATGGAATCCTGGCCGGGCGCTACGATTCCAACATGGCCGCGATCTGTTCATCGGCTGCCAAACTTGAAAGCCCTGTTACGATCCGTTGGGCGCAGGAAATGGAGGATCGTGAGGAAGGGAACTTCACCTGGGCATATTGGAACCCGCAAGGCTATGTGAAGGCCTATCGGCACGTCATCGACATTTGCCGCGAACATCTGCCATCCGCCAAATACATGTGGTCGCCAAAAGGGATGGAGGGGTTGGAAGCCTATTATCCCGGGGATGACTATCTGGATGTCATCGGCCTGTCGGTATTCGGGTATCAGCCCTATGATGAGCTTGAGTTCGGGCGCGATATGACCTTCGCCGAGCGTACGAAGCCAAGTTATGATCGCGTCGCGGGTTTCGGAAAGCCGATCGTGATCGCCGAACTCGGCTATGAAGGAAACGACGATTACGTGCGGGCCTGGGCCGCAGAAGCGAACAAGCCGCACGAAGAGTTTCCCGCGATGACTGCGGTAGTCTATTTCAATGATCGCGAGACTTATCCTTGGCCCAGAGATGTAGGACACCCCGACTGGCGTGTCGCAAATCACCCGCTTGACTGATCCCCAGACATCAAGGGAGTGGCTCGCTCGTCGCCAGACGGTCGAACCCTCCCATCCACCGGGTGAAGGAGGATGAGGGGCAGCAATTCCAGAATATTATGCGGAAACCATGGAAGGTGGAAATCAATGTTTGGAGTGAGTGGAATAACACCGGGATTTCTGACCGAAACCGCTTGGTGTGCAGGTATAAGGGTTGCTGCTCAAATATTTGCTGGCAGGGATTTTTACAATTTTCCCCGAGGAGGCTTTATTATAGCGGACCTGGTCGTTGACCCAGTATTTGACCAGATATACTGAACGCACCCTTTCTTTGGCACCATGATCACCTTCGGCATGGGCGATTGAGGAAAAAGTCGTGAGGGCCATAATCCCGACAGCAACCCCGGCTATCCATCTTCGATTAATGTTAAGGGCCATTGAAGTGGATTTCCTGAACGCCATACAGTTTCCTCAATTATTCCTGGTTTGCAAGCCATGCAGTACATGCACTGTGATTGTGTCGCAGGGCACCGGTTCATAGAGCCTTTTCTAGCAGCCTCGCTCTTCTGTCAACAGACACGGGTCACTCCCCCCTTGCAGAACCCGCTATTCCGCCGCAACATACGGGACTGCATGGCAGCAATAGGCGGATTCTTGCGAGCCGGAGGTGATTCGATCACATTTACTTAGTAGATTAGGTCTTTCTGACCCCTTGCGGACGTACAGTTCGCGTGAGGGGGCACAGCTTTCCCGTCGATTTCACATGTGTCCCGCAACATCGGTGCACTGCCCGATTCCATTTTCTCAGTAGTGGCCTTTTCATGCGACTGCTCGAGATCATGCTGGAGCGTGGATTCGGAGAGACAATAAAATTCAATGAAAACAAACCATTGATTGGTTTTTTCGGACGAGGACATAGGGGGAGAAACTGATGAGCCGAAAACCACATGCTGCGACAGGTGATCTTGCACTGCGGCCACCCTCCGGTGGCGGTGGGTGGTCGCATCAACAATTCACGTTGCTTTCGCGAGGAATCCTTGCGCGTAGCTTCTGTTCAGTGATCTAATGTTCTTGTTGTGATCCATGTTTCGAGAACTTCTGCCCTGGATTGGGTGCCGATAGTTCCGAACAGCTCCATTGAAGATGGATGAAGATGACCAAATGACCCGTCATTCCCTTGCCAGTGCATTGAATATTGCTTCCGAACGAACCGGTGACGTTGTGGATCATGAGATTGCTGCTTTGTTGCGGCGTGCGGCAATCAGAATTCGTAATAGCAACACAGTCATGATTGATGCGGATGTCGATTTCGCGCTTGCCGAAGTGGCGTTCGAGAAGAAAATCGAAAAAGATGAACTTATCCGGCACATCCTCAGAAACTGGGTGCAGGAAAATTACCTGTCGGAAATAACTGAGATCGAAGACAGTAACGAGGCAAGAAAGGGTGCTCGCTTATCGCTAAGGCATTGAGTGAATGCCGCGAGAGTATGTTTATTTTGATGGTGATATCTGTATATGTGGATCGGCAGAGTCACGCCGGAAATCACATTGCAGGTGCTTGATGCTGGTGCGGGATAATCCGATATGTCACGGAATAATTCCGGCGGTGATGATGAACGGTATCGCCACATCTCTGGGCCAGGAGAGGAGATCGGGAGAAATGACTTGGTTCGCACGGAGTTTCCGGTTCCGAATTGCTGCGCAAGAAGGGCAGTGGAGATAGACCGCTGCGGTCGTTTCAGTCACCAGGAACGTTGCGGGGGCGGATATGCTTGGCTGCGCTGCGTATCGGGTTTAACTACATCTACTGAATCTGTGATGAACCGGATGGCTGGTTCGAAACCGAGTTGGCCGTTTTCCTTGATCGCAGATGTTGCATACTCCTTTCTCAATGATTCGCGATCCGGGTTCTGTGGAACGTTCCGGCTTTCCGCTCCGGAAGGCGGGCATGTAATCCGGATGACTCGGTTGAGCGTGTCAACCGGATTGGCGGTGGAAAGATGACGGATCAGCAGTCAGATCGCGCGCCGGCAGCAACGAAGAACATAGATCGCGGCGCTCGACATGAAGGTCAGGCCAGTCGAGATCTTCATGTTCTCTGGAGGAAAGATAGTGAGTCGTCTCAAAGAGTGGCGACGAGACGTGGGCTTTGGCTGGCAGTAGTCGTCTATCTGCTGTTCTCGATCATGGATATCATCATGATTCCTGATATTGCCAGCTACACTATAGCAGCCAGGTTTTTTGTTGCTGTTTTTTCGGTAATTGTTTTGGAGGTACAGTTTCGATCTGACATTGACAGGTATTGGCTGGATCTTACTTGTGCTTCTGCGGTTGTTTTTGGCCACTTGGCATGGCTTGTTCCGTCTGTTGCGACGGGGCATGTCGATAATTTATCGTATTATATCGCCTACGGCGCTCTGTTTCTGATCGGAGCTAATGTATTCTTTACCTTCGGGATTGCTTTGTCCGTTGTGTCTTCTTTCATCATTTTGATCTCTCTCATTATCGTTTCACAGATCGTGTCGCATTCTACTTCCTACGGGATTTCCATGCCTGTATACTTTTTCTCGTGTTATGTTTTTGCATCATACATAAATTGGAGACTAAACAGGGAACGCTATAACGCGTTTCTCAAGTCCGTGGAGGCGAAGAGAAGGGCCAGCGAGCTTAGACGAGCGCTATTGAGGTTGTCGAAAACGGACTCCCTTACGGGGCTGGATAATCGCCGCGCTGTAGATGGGGTGCTGCGAAAATATTGGAATGATTGGCTGATATCGAAAAGAAAGTTCTCGATAATCCTGATCAATATCGATTTTTTCAGGAGCTTCAATGATGCCTGCGGGAGTCAGCAGGGTGATCAGTGCCTGCGTTTTATCGCCGATACGTTGAGGGAGCTGATGAGCCCATACGAGGCAACAATTGGCCGGTATAGTGGAGACGAATTTATTGTAGTCATGCCGAAACAGGAGTGTAAACGGATCTCCGCCCTGTCAGAGGAATTGCGCAGAAGGGTGGAAGGCATGGGTATGCAGTACCGGAATCAATCAGACCAACCTGCTGCTGTGACGGTCAGTGTCGGCGTCTCATATTCCAGGGCAGGGAGCGATGAGAGGCTGGAGAGGGTAATCGACGAAGCAGGTCACGCTCTATACATGGCCAAGGCGGGCGGTGGAAATAGCGTCCGCATATTCGATCCGGAAAATCGCGAAAATATTGATTTCAGCAAGAATATAGCCTCGCTGCTGCGAGTGGCTGTCGGTCGGGACCTCGTGTCGCTCGTATACCAACCCGTAAAAAATGTCGCATCGGGCCGGATAGAAGCATTTGAGGCATTGATGCGTCTGACTGCGCCCGATGGCACCTCTGTTCCGCCATATGTCTTCATACCGATAGCGGAGCGCACGGGGGCAATCCTGGAATTGGGTTACTGGGTGATCCGAAGGGCATGCGAGGAAATTTTGACCAGAGAGCCGGACTCATTGACCGTTAGTATTAATGTTTCACCGGTGCAGCTCATGGCACCTGAGTTTGCGAATTCCGTTACGGCTATTCTCCGGGAAATGGAAGTGCCCGGCGACAGGCTCGTTTTCGAGCTTACCGAGCGATTGGAGATGGAGTCGGAAGAGGATGTCGCCGCCTGTATAAATGATCTCAAGTTACTTGGCATCCGTTTCTGGCTGGATGACTTTGGAACAGGATTTTCTGGTCTTTCCTGGCTTCGTTTTATCGAATTCGATACAGTGAAGATAGATAAAATATTCCTTCGTGACTGTGAAACCCGTGAAGGAAGGAAGATGTTTCGCGATATTGTCCAGCTGGTGAAAAATCGTGGGACGAATATCCTCGTCGAGGGTGTGGAGACCGAAAGGCAAATGGCGATCGTTCGGGAGTTTGAAATAGATTACGCGCAGGGATTCTATATCGGGGCGCCAAAAGCCATCATGCATTTGAAGACGTGACGCCGGAACTCGTGGTGGAGATCGCTGCCGCCATGGGCAGACGCGGGATGGCGGCGGGGCGATGATTTTGTCGAAGTTGTCAGCCATATGGGTATCTGGCAGATTGAATGGCGCGATTTTAAGGCGGCGAACTCCACGTTCTAACACCTGATAAATTGATCGCCCGGGTGGAAAGAAATTGCAAAGATGACCTTTGCGTTACGTGCAAATCTTCCCTGACATACGGCGAAGGGACGATCCGGATTTTCGCAGCACTGACTACTTACGATGACCCGGGATTCCGAAAATATCGATGCCCAGATCAAGAATGCGGATGGAGCGTTTCATATTATCCAACACAAGCGATCGAAACGGAGTCGCAATTACCTTTTCCACGCTGTAAAGTGATACCTGTTCCGGCAAAGAATTGAGCAGCGAAGGGAGCGGCGCCGGACACGTCAAAGAACAATCATTTCGTATCGCGATTTACAGGTGCAAAGTATATTTTTTCAATGAGATGGGGATGATTGGCAGAACAGGATATTGCTATGATCTTCATTCTTTCCGCCTCTGCGGTCGCCATTGCCATCATGCTGCCCATTTTGCTTTGCCTGCGTACTTCCGGAGTGCCGGGTCTGTCGTATTTTTCCGCCTCGGCCGCGCTGGCTTCGATCACCATAGCACTCAGTGCAGGCGGAGAACTGATCCAGAGTAATCTGGTGCCCCTCCTGTCCACACCTCCGATGATTCTGGCGGTGCTTTTGCTGCTGTCGGGATTTCGGAAGTTTGTTTCAAGGCCCGCGCTCCATCCGCTTGCCGTCATTGGTGTTGTCCTGGTGGTTGCGGGTTTCAATACCGTATTCAGCGTGGTGCAGGAAAGCTTCGTGCGAAGGACGTTCGTTGCCGCCGGTTCGGCTGCCGTCATCCTTGCCGCCATCGCCTGGACAATGCTGCATGGATGGCGGGAAGCCAATGCGCCAAAAACGTTTATACTGTTTGCAATCATTTCCAGTGCGGCCGTCTCGGTGCTCTTCTTGCTGCGCTGCGTGACGGCTGTAACGGGTATCGACGGCGCTACCCATTTCACCGACCCGACGCCCTGGAACCTTGCCACCTCCTCGATCCGCATCCTGGCGTTCCCGATCTTGTACCTGTCCGCGATCCTGCTCGTCCTCGGCAGAACTATCACGAGACAGGAACGGTCACTGACATATGATGATTTGACGGGTGCATTGTCACGGCGGGCATTTTTCGACGCCGTCGCTCCCCAACTCGATCACGGTCGTGCGTATCCCGGCGACGCGGTGTTGCTTTTCCTCGATCTCGACCACTTCAAGCAGCTCAACGATCGCTATGGTCACGAGGCGGGAGACAGGGCGCTCAGACATTTCGTCGAGGTCGTATCGAAGGTTCTGCCTTTGCAGGCAAAATTTGGCCGGTTAGGTGGCGAGGAGTTCGGGATCCTGCTTCGGGCAAGTTCCCCCGCGGCCATTTCAATCGCGGATACGATACTGAATGTCCTCAGAAATACTCCTCTCCACATAGATGGGCAGTCGCTCCCCTTGACGGCCAGCATCGGGATCGCCACCCTGCAGCCGGGCGATACGATCGGGGATGTTCTGAAACGTGCCGACGCTGCCCTTTTTCAGGCCAAGACGGGCGGTCGTGATCGTGTTTACCTTGCCGAGAGCTGCGGTGTATCGTTGGAACGTGCGATGTAGCCAGGGCCATGATGGGGCGGCGCTCCAGCCCCTTCCAGATGGTGTAGCCGGTTGCGGGGCCTCGCTAACCACGGAGAAGCTGTGCGTCTCCGTTGATGCTCCCGATGCGTCACTTTTTTTCTGTATGCTTCTCGCTACTATTCTGATTATCGATTATGTTTATCGTAATAGCCATCTTGGTGCCTGCCTGACTGCCGATGATAACCTCGAAGACCAAATATGCGTTGAAGGCTCTGACGGTTCTGGCCGACGAAAAGGCCGGAAACGGGGAATCGTTGCGGATCGAGGAAATCGCCGAGCGCTCGGGAGCCCCAAAGCGATTTCTTGAGCACATCCTTCTGGATTTGAAACGGGCGGGCTTGATCGGCAGCCGGCGGGGGCGCAGGGGCGGCTACGAGTTGATCAAGGATGCCCGAACGATCTCGCTGGCAGTCGTGCTGCGGCTGATAGACGGTCCCATGGCACCACTGCCTTGCTTGTCGCGCAATGCCTATCGGAGATGCGAAGACTGCATTGACGAAGAGACATGCCGGGTCCGGGAAGTCTTCGGCGGCTTCTATTCGGCCTATGTCCTGATGATCGAATCACTGACGCTGGCGGATCTTCAACGTGATGTGCACCAACTGGAACAGTTGATCGAGCCATAGCAATATATTGAAGATCAACGATAATAATCACGACAAAAATAGGCGTGATTTTTCTGTTGCAATACACGATTATATCTGTCGTAATTATCGTGTTGAAGGGGTTCAATGCGCGAACCAACGGCAGAGCACATATCCTGCGGGTCCGCATCTCCTTCGACATGAACTCATATGGGGTCAGAAGAGGAGGTCCCGATGTATCGCACAGTCAAGACTGGAACCCATGTGCTTGCGCAGGGAACATTCGTCCGCCGTCACAGCGATGGCAGGATCGAGATCAACCTTGGCGACAGGCATGTCATCGGCCTGCCCATCGATACCGATGACAACACCGGGCCTGGCAATGCCGTCACGCGTCTGTTCGGCACGGGCTATTGGCGAGGCGGGCTGTTTGCGGCGCTTGCAGGTGATCGTCATCGAGCCCGATCCGTCGCAATTCTGCTCCTGCGGTTGCAAGACCGTACGTATGGGTGAGCAAATCATCGAGAAACTGGCGCATAAACCCGCCGAAATCTATGTGATTGAAGAACGGTACCCCAAATACACTTGCCGGAACTGCGATCGTTTCGTGCAGGCGCAAACCCCGGATCGCGCGATCGACTATTCACGTTTCGACACCAGCTTGGTCGTTGCGATTCTGGTCGCAAAATATGCTGATTTTTTACCCCTGTACCGACTCGAGCAGATCTTCGGTCGTTCAGGTGTTCAACTAAACCGGGCAACCCTCGGTCGATTAACCATGAGGGCTGGCGACGTCCTTAGGCCGATTTATGACGCACTGATCGCCGATCTGAAGTCCGGCCCCAAGTTGTTCGCGGACGAGACGGCCATCCCCTTGCTGGTCCCGGGTTTGGGCAGAACCAAGAACTGCTACGCGTGGGCCATGTGCCGGGACGATCGACGTTGGAAGGGTAACCTGCCGCCGGCTGTTACTTTTCATTTTGCCCAGTCCAGAGAGGGAAAACATGGCGAGGATTTCTTAGTTGGCTTCCACGGCATCCTACAGGTCGACGCCTATGGCGGCTATAACCGTCTGACACGTGCCGATTATCCCGGTGGACCGTTAACACTGGCCTATTGCTGGGCCCATGCCAGGCGCAAGTTCTGGGATATATCGCAAAGCACGAAGTCTGTCGAAGCCCGCAAGGTCCTAGAAATGATCGGCAAGTTATATGTGATCGAAAAAGAGCTGAAAGGGCAACCCGCACTTGTGCGGCAAACGGTTCGCGCCACTCGCAGCGCGCCGATCATCGATGAATTGTTCCGGTATCTCGAAGAACTTAGCAGCCAGATCCTGATGAAATCCAAGCTTGGCGAGGCGATCAGCTACACGTTGAAGCTGCGTGACGGGCTGCGTGTTCTTCTGTCTGATGGCCGGGTGGAGATCGACAACAATCCGGTGGAAAACACGATCCGGCCGCTCGCACTTCTGCGAAAGAACGCGCTCTTCGCGGGGTCGGAGTTTGGCGGCGAAGTCTGGGCGATCGTGTGCAGCTTGCTTGGAACCTGTAAGCTGAATTGCATCGAACCGCATGCTTATTTCACATGGGTCTTCGAGCAGGTCGCGAACAAGTTGCCACGATCACAATATGACAAACTATTACCGTGGCATTGCCCGAAAGGTCGGCACAACGGCCGGCCACCGTGACCCTGTCAGCACTTGGGGTTTAGCACGTTGACAAAACTAGGAGAAATTTGACCCGTTTGCCGTTGAACAGGCATTCCCAAACGTATCGCCTCAACCGGCATCCGGTGGACTGTTTTCGGCAGTTATTGTCCAAACTTGTTTCGCTCGTCGCGAGGCACCGGGGGCACAGAACAGGGATACGGCATAAGCCAGTTCCTTTTGCTCCTGCCGCACCACCAACCGACCTGACGCGATGTCTGCTTCGACCAATGTCTCGGGCAGGACACCTCGGGCCGGTCCGGCCAGGCAATGTGCCCGTATATACGCGGCCATGCCATGTGGTATTTCTTCCGTGACCGGCAGTTCGCAGCGACAAACCTGCCATATTTGTCCAATATAAGTTAGCGGATGCGAGATATGCAAAGGCAGCGCGGTATGACGTGGCGTGTCAGGCGGTTCCACGATTACCAGCCGTTCAGTCGCAATGTCGGCAGATCGAAACACTCTGAAGTCTTCGTCTATCTGTACCTTCGGGTGACGCGTGACGAGGGCAAGATCAATCTCTGATCGCGCCAACATTCGCGCCGCCATATCATGATTGGCAATCCGAGGCGCGAAATGGATGCTGGAAAACCTATGCGAGAGCCATTCCTTGAACTGTGGAAACACCGCTACCGTCGCACTATGCGGCATGACGATGGACACGCCCCCTTCGTCAGGACTCCAGGGAGACGATTGTCCGCGGAATATCTCGATTTCCGAAAGGATTTGCCGCGCCTTGGGAAGGAAATCTTCTCCTGCCTTGGTCAGCGAAAGCGGACGCTGCGCCGGTTGATCAATAATCGGCCGAGATATTCCTCTAGACCGCGCAGGCGCTTGCTCAGGTTGGATTGTGTAGTGTTCCGCCGGTCAGCTGCCAACGTCATGTTCAGCGTTTCCGCAACGCACAGAAAATCACGCAATTGCTCAATATTCATATGCCTGCCGTCGGTGAGTTTGCTTACAGCAAGCACCTGCGGAAGGTGTTCCGTCAAGCAACTTCACTTCAATGCACCATCCGAGCCGAACAGCACGCTCAGTAATCCGTCGCGGGCAATCGCCCCCGGTGTATTTTCCGGGCGCTCGCTGAACCGCAGCAATCGGGCGAAAACGACTGTGCGATCGTCCTTTTCTGCCCATCCGACATACCAGCCGAATGGCTGTCCCTTCAACAACTCCCCGTCATCGCTGAACGGCAGGCCAGCACCTGTCTTGCCGTAGATGTGCCAGCCCCTCGGCTGCTGGTCGAGTTGCATAAGCCGCTTGGTTTGCTCGACAGCGGTGGGGTCGACCGGAAGTTTGCCTTCGATCATGCGTGTCAGAAAATCGACCTGCTCCCTCGGGGAAATCTGCAAAGACGAACTGAGCCATGCATGAGTTAGCCCGTTGTCTTTGTCCACATCACCCGAGACGTCTCCATTGCCGTAATCGAAGGCATCGACATAAGCTTCGAATGTTTTGGCTCCGAGACGTTCGGTTGTGAGTTGCGAAAACCACACAACAGAATCCCGCATCCAGCTTTGTGGTGTGGTCACCTGCCGCCATTTCGGGTTCCAATCGACATATCCTTCTTTGAACGGCCATTTGGGCTCTGACAGCGAGGTGAAGATCCCACTGTCGAAACCCATGAGGCTGATCGCAACCTTGAAGGTTGAGGCCGAAGAAATGCGTTTGTTGCATTCGCCCTCCTGCAAGACAGTTTTGTCCGACCCGATTTCGATTGCGACAGTGCAGATCACGCGCTCTTTTGCCGCCGCCGAAAAACTGAGCACAATCAATGCGACGGTCGCGAGGATTATCTTTCTCATGGATTGTCCTTTCCTGCCTCGACCGCAAGATACAGTGAGCCAGACTGAATAATCCAAGTCATTTTCCGACTGCTTTAGCGCCATTCTGGAATGGTTAACGTTCGACCAGTTGGATATTGACCAGTGGGTCCTGGCGTTCCGTATGACTGGAGTTGATCAAGCGCTGTGAAGATCGGCCATTTAAGCTCCGCGATCATTGATCGAGTATGCGGATTCGGCTGTTTGCGCAGGAAAATCATGATAAATCAAAATCTTCATATTGGCGCGTAGCGCCAATATACAAGGAGAGCAGTCCCGTGGGAAGGTCTCAAGATCGGGATCAGTTGCAACGCTTACAACTGTTCAATGATTGGCGGAAATCCCAGGGCCATGATCCCGTCACCTTGCGGCAATCCCATGGCGGATCGGGCGGACAGGCATGTGCCGTGATCGACGGGCTTGAGGCGACGGTGGTCACCCTGGCGTTGTCGGCGGATATCTCGGCCATCGCGGAAAGGACCGGAAAGATTCCCGAGGATTGGCAATCCCGCCTGCCGCATAATTCCTCGCCTTATACCTCGACCATCGTGTTTCTGGTCCGCGAGGGGAATCCGAAAGGGATCGAGAATTGGGGTGACCTGGCCCGGCACGATGTCGAGGTGATCACCCCGAATCCGAAAACCTCGGGCGGAGCCCGGTGGAACTTCATGGCCGGATGGGCATGGGCGCTAACGGGGAACACCTGCCATTTGTAGATGAGGGCTCTCGCAACCTGACCCTCTTGCTCGACCTGCTGGATAGTCACCTCGCCGGTATTCAGCTTCTCGATGATGAATTTCTTGAAGCCGGACGACCAGATGCGGCGTCCGGTTGAACTGATAGGGATCGTAAAGCCGAATGGCTGGAAGGATGGGGTGTCTTTGGTCATGCTGTCCTCCGGGTTCGAGGCAGCTTAGCATGAACACAGACCAGTCTTTCAGAGTCTGTGACGGGGGTCAGATGCAACGCTTACGACTCGGCTGTTTGCGCAGAAAAATAATAATAAATCAAAATCGTCATATTGGCGCGTAGCGCCAATATACAATGAGAAAAGCCCCGTGGGAAGGTCTCAAGATTGGGGTCAGATGCAACGCTTACGATAAAACCTGGGTATCGTGGATCCAGGCGCGGTGAATGACCAGACCAAGCGTTTCGAGATTTGGAAATGCGAAAGCCCCGCCCCTTTCGAAGTCGGGGCTTTCCGATTTCGGCTTAATGCATTGTTATATAGTGATTATCAGCGAGTTATGCTGGCATTGGTTTCGGGGGGGGCCACAACCACCGATACCAACATTCGCTGCAAGTTATTGTATAATATATATAAAGTAGTTTCTTTACTTCAGTCAATGCCAGTTCAAGATCGTCAGACAGAACGTGGAGGGCTCCTGCAGGTACTCAAACCATTCAGCCAGGCGCACGATCTGATCATGGGCCCAGCCTTTGCAGTGGTCAAAAGGGCCGATGAATTCAATCACAAGACCAAGCGCCGCAACGAAATGCTGCAAACCAACTCCAGCATTTTCTAGATCATCGAGCGGGGCTGGGTGCAGTCTCATCAACGAGCCCATCCGGGATTGCTTATCGATCCGCGTCGATCGCAAACTCAGCTCAACCAACGCATTCGACATGCAAAACCGCTGAATATTTTCATAGCAAACGCCGCACAATCTCACGCCCGGCCAAGCTTCTCCAGCCGCGCAGAGCGCAACCGGGCGAAATCATCCCCTGCGTGATAGGAGGAGCGGGTCAATGGCGTGGCCGAAACCATCAGGAAACCCTTGCCATAGGCCGATTTTTCGTAACCCGCGAATTCCTC